>CAWKEF010000008.1:752500-824605 GCA_963848665.1 uncultured Actinomycetes bacterium | reverse complement strand
GGCGACGGCCAGAACGACAGATCGTGGGCGGCTACGGCGACGACTGGATCTCGGGCGGCAGCGGCGACGACGGAATGCTCGGCGACAACGGCCGCATCCTCGTCGAGCCGTGATCGGCTATCTCGAGCCGCTCTACGGCGTCGGCAAGACCGTGACCGGTCGGAGGCCGAGTGATCTCGACGCCGGGCGCGAGCAGGACGCCCTGACCAACGTCCGAATCGCTTCGGTAGGTCGCCGTGCTCACGCCGGACAACCTCGACCCGACCGACGTTCGGCACCCCGACCCGAACGCGCCTTCGTGCCGCGCTACGCGAACGACATCATCTACGGCGGTCTCGGCAACGACGCGATCCACGGCGGCGCCGGCGATGACGCGATCTCGGGTGGGGAGGCGCTTGCCCGTCGCGTACGCGAACAACTACGCGATCGACAGGACGATCAGCTGAATCTGAGGCCGCGCTCGAGACCGACTTCAACCATCCGTACAACCCTGGCAACGTCCTCGGCTACAGCGCCGACGTTGACCTACCAGGGCGCAGTACGACCCGAACGATCCGTTCCGCCGCCAGATCATCGCTCAACGCGAGACGGCTCGCTCAACCAAGACCGCGAGCGGCGTGCCGCCTGGCTCTTGAACTTCGATCCGAACGACGGCCCGCTCGACGGCTACTGGGCGGCCGCAGCCGGGCTACCCGACTGCGGTGCCGACGGACGGCAACGACATGCATCTTCGGCGATCTCGGCAACGACTGGCAGGTCGGTGGGACCGGGCGCGACACATGTTTGGCGGCTGGGGCAACGACTATCTGAACGCCGATGACGTCCCGGCGAGCTCGACAGGACAGCCTGAACCACGCGGCCCGACACGAACCCGTCGTGGGAGGACTTCGTCTACGGCGGCGCCGGCCTCGACGTTCTGCTCGCGAACACCGCCGGCGACCGTTTGATCGACTGGGGCGGAGAGTTCACAGCTACCTCGTTCCGTTCGACCCGTTCGGAATGCCGACGATCAGCCGCAACCCGTCAGCCGAACCTGCAGGATCTGCTCTACGCCTTCGCGAAGAGCTCCGGCGCCGATCAGTCTGCTCGCGGGCTCTACTGCAGCGATCCGACGCGGAACGGCGAGCCGTTCGGCGAGCTCGGGCTTGTCCTCCACATGGACGCCGCGTGGGGCGAACAGCACGGCGGCCCGCGCGACCCGCAGCCCGGCCCGAGCACAACCACCGCGACATCCACCGTACGACGAACGTGCTGCCGATCGGCTCCGGTCCGGACATCACGCCCGGCCAGATCCTGCCGCCGGTTGTGCCTCCGGTGATGCTCGACCCGCTGACGACGCTCGCGTCCCTCGTTGGATCGCCGGCGTCGCGCATTTCGCCGTCATCTTCGCCGGGCTGGCGGCGCGACCGTTCCTACACCATCACCGATATGTTCGGCACGCCCGCCGGTCACCGGTACCGCGACTATCGGGGCTAACGGAAACGTCACGGTCTTCGTCGATGTGTCCACCCTTGCAGACGGAACGCTGACGGTGAACGCGACCGAGACGGATTCGAACGCCTACACCGAGGCTATCTGTCTCAGATCTTCGTCAAGGACACGGCTCCCTCCGGCCGCTCCCACACTGACGATCGGAGGCGTGTCCGGCCCGTGGCCGACGAACACGCGGCCCCGACGACGTCGCCGGAGGCGAGCTCGGGTGCGGTCGCAACGATCCT
This sequence comes from uncultured Actinomycetes bacterium, assembly GCA_963848665.1. Taxonomy (GTDB): domain Bacteria; phylum Actinomycetota; class Thermoleophilia; order Gaiellales; family Gaiellaceae; genus Palsa-739. The sequence continues at coordinate 822,887 of CAWKEF010000008.1, read as the reverse complement.
TGTCGACGGCAGTCCGTCGTACGGGCGTGACGGTCCCGGCTTCTAGAACGGGATTCACACCGTCACCGCGACGCTAACGGACGCTGCCGGCAACGTGTCCGCCGTCACCACGCCTCGCTCACGATCGCCAACCTGCTTCCGGTATCGGCCGTACTCAACGGCAGGCGCGTTGCTGACGAACAGCCTGACGGTCTCACTCGCGGTCACGGCAACGCCGGGTACGGGAGTCAGTGGTCAGCTACCGGTCAGCGTCAACGGGGGAGCGGCGACGGACGACAACGGCGCCCACGTCCGTGACGCTCGGTGCGGTCGCCGCGGCCGATGGTTTGTACACCATCTCGATCACGGTCGCGGATGACGCGGCAACGTCACGAACGTCACCAAGACGGTGAGGCTCGACCGGACCGCCGCTGCGATCACTGCCTCGACTTTCAGCGCCGAACAACACGACGTACTACGACGTCGGCGCGCCCATCACGGTCACGTGGAGTGCAACCGACGCGAATGGTATCGGTACCTCGAGCGCATCGATGAAGGGCAGACGATCTCCGCGAGCGGAGGGACAATCAACGTCAATGCCCTCCTCGTGGGCCTGCACACCGTGACCATCACGCAGTTCGACGCGGCGGGGAACATGAGCACCAAGGCCCTGACGTTCACGATCCGTGCGACTCCCAGCGGAATCCTCGCTGCGATCAACGCTGCACCGGCGAGCGCCATGACCTCGGCTGAGAAGTCGACGCTCGTGAGCGCGATCACCGCCATCATCAACGCGCCGGGCAACAGCGGTCAAGACGAAGATCGAAGACCTTCATCAGCACCGTGCAGTCGGCCACAACCGCGCAGATGACGCTCGCGTTCCAGACCTTGCTGCTGAACTGGTCGAACGACGCGTACAGCCGGATGTAGCTAGGGCTTCGAGCCCTTCACCCTGAACAGCGCCTGGTAGATCTCCTTCGCCGCAGGCCCCGCCGCCTGCGCACCGAAGCCGCCGTGCGCGATCAGCACGACGACGACGTACTTCGGATTGCCGGCCGGCGCCCAGGACGCGTACCACGAGTGATCGCTTCGCCCGACGCCCGATTCCGCCGTCCCCGTCTTGCCTGCGACCGGGATCGGGAAGTTCGCGAAGAGTGACGCCGACGTGCCTCCCGGCGAATGCGCAGCCTCGTACAGGCCCTGCTTGATCGCCCAGACGTCCTTGAGCTTCACCTTGCGCACCGGCTTGAACTTCAGCGTCTGCACCGACTCCCCGCGCAGGATCGCCTGCGCGACGTGCGGCCGGACGACGGTGCCGCCGTTCACGAGCGCGGAATACGCAACCGCGAGCTGCAACGGAGTCACCTGCAGATAGCCCTGGCCGATCGACGAGGTTGATCGTCTGGCCCTCGTACCACGGCGTGTGCTGGTATTTCTGCAGCCACGCGGGAGTGGGGACGAGCCCCGACGACTCGCCCGGAATGTCGAACCCGGTGGGATGACCGAGCCCGAGCCGCTTGGCCCACGTCTGGATCCCCTGGCTGCCGCGGAGGAAGAACTTGTCGCCGAGCCGGTAGAACCACGTGTCGCACGACTGCGCGAGCGCGGTCGGAAGGTCATGCTCTCGTAAATGCCGGCCTCGACGTTGTGGAAGGTCGTCCCGCCGATCGTGAACGCGCCCGAGCAAAGCTGCGGCGTCGACGGCGTGATGATTCCCTCCGAGAGCGCTGCCTCTGCCACGATCGGCTTGAACGTCGAGCCGGTCGGATAGACGCCCTGGCGTCGCCTGGTTCAGAAGACCGGTCTGGACGGATCCGTGTAGAGGCTCGCGAGGTACCGCGGGTTCTGGGCGGCTTCGACCTGGTTGTAGGTCGGATAGCTCGAGAGCGCATAGATGGCGCCGTTCCGCGGGTTCATCACGACTGCAGCGCCCGCCTGCGCGTCTGAATGGCCGTTCGCGCGCGCGAGCGCGATGCCGTCGCGAACGGCCTTGTCGGCCGCACGCTGGATGCGCGCGTCGATCGACAGCTGCAGCGTAGGGAGCGCGTGGCCGCCGGTGCCGGCTGGAGCCGCCCGACGACGCGGCCCATCGAATCGACGCGGACGCGCGCCCGCGCGAAGCCGCCGTTCAAATATTTGTCGTACTGCGCTTCGACACCGGTGAGGCCGACGGTCTCGCCCGCGCGCGCATGTGCGTAGCGCTTCGTGCCGAGCATCGCCGGGCTCACCTCGCCGAGCAAGCCGAGGAACGTGCTGCCCGATCGCGCCCTGCGGATAGCTCCGCGAGGGGAGATACGTGACGCTGAAGCCCGGATAGCTCTTCGCTCGCTCGTCGAGGTACCCGGCGAGGGCCGCCGACGGGTGCGGGAGCACGACGGCCGGCGCGAACGGCGAGCGAATGACCGATCGGCGAATACGCGCGATGAACGTCGAGACAGAGATATGCGCGAGCTGCGAGAGCTTGCGGAGGTCATCGCGACCGCTGGCGGATGGCTACCAGCCCTTCGAGTCGAAGCGCGCCGAGCGCGGCGACGTCCGCGACGACGATCGCGTGCCCTGTCATGCCGGCGAGCTTCCGGCCCTTCGAGTCGACGATCGGGCCGCGCGGCCCGATCAGGTCGACCGTGCGATAGGCCTGGCCGTTGGCGAGTGCCGTGTAGGCCGGGCCGTGGAGGATCTGGATCGACCACGCACGCAGCGCGAGGAGGCAGAGCGCGATCCCGACGATCGCTGCGAGTCCGCCGACGCGGACGAAGAACCCGGGGCTGCGGAAGAAGGGAGCGTCCGCGCGCGAGTACGGCTGAAGGCGGCGGCCGCCGGGAAGGGAGCGCGGAAGCTTGCGCTTGCGCCGGGGATCGGGGCGGGAGATGGCTACGGCGGCTGCGACAGGTCGGACGACGTCTGCGGAGCCAGTGTAGGGACGCTCCCGGCGGGCCGCTATTCGTCGGCGAGCTCGTCTGCGAGGAGTGCGAGCCCCAGACAGCGCCAGGCGAGCTCAGCGTCGGCCTGGAGCGCCGAGAGACCGTCCTGAACCGCCGGGAGACCCTCGGCTTCGAGCCCTCCGAGGGCATCGTGGAGCGCCTGGCGGCGCTTTGGCGAGTCGAGCTCGGCCGCGAGGCGCTCGGCGGCGACGGTGTTCAGGTCGAGCTCGCGGTGGGGGTCCCCGCCGGCTGCGAGGACGAACATCGCCCGCCGCCGCGATGCGTTCAGCTCGTCTGCTGCGATCGGGAGCTCGGCCAGCACGAGCCAGACGAGCGCGACCAGAAGCTCGCCCGAGCGGGGCTCATAGCCCGCGGCCTCGAGCGCTTCTAAGTGGGATCGCGACAATCGACCGCCGTACGACTTGGTCAGTCCGCGTAATACTCGTCGGCGATCGAGAGGACGTCGTCCAGGATCGCGATGCCCTCGTCAAGCTCCTCGCGCGTGATCGTGAGCGGCGGGCAGATCATGACCACGTTCCAGTGCGTCATGAGGTAGAGCCCTCGCTCGAGCGCCGCCTTCGCCAGGCGCGTTACCGGTGCGGCCGCCTCGCCGGAGCCGTTGAACGGAACGAGAGGCTCGCGCGTCTCGCGCGACTTGACGAGCTCGAGCCCCCAGAAGCAGCCGAGGCCCCGCACATCGCCGATCGACGGATGCTTGTCTGCCAGACCGCGCAACGCCGCGCCGAAGATGTCGCCCATATCGGCGGCGTGCTCGACGATGCCCTCTTCGCGGAACGCCTCGATCGACGCGACGGCGACCGCACACGCCAGCGGATGACCGCTGTAGGTCAGACCGCCTGCGAAGAGCTTGTCGCGCACCCAGGCGGCGATCGGCTCGCGGATCGACATTGCGCCAAGCGGGATGTAGCCGGAGTTGATCCCCTTCGCCATCGTGATGATGTCGGGCACGACGTCCCAGTTGTCGACGGCGAACCACTTGCCCGTGCGGCCGAAGCCGGCCATCACCTCGTCTGTGATCAGCAGGATCCCGTGCCGGTCGCAGGTCTCGCGGATCGACTGCAGATAGCCGTCGGGCGGAACGATGATCCCGTTCGTTCCGGTGACCGTCTCGAGGATCACGGCGGCGACGGTGTGCGCTCCCTCGTACTGCAGGATCTCCTCGAGATGCGGCGTGCCGGTGCACACGGGGCACGGGTCGGGATGGCCGGCAGGGCAGCGATATGTATAGGGGTCGAACATCCGAACGACGCCGGGAATGCCCGGCTCCGCAGCCCACCGGCGCGGATCGCCGGTCAGCGTGATGCCGCCGGCCGTCGCGCCGTGATAGCTGCGGTAGCGCGCGATGATCTTGTGCTTGCCCGTGTACCAGCGCGCGAGCTTGATCGCGTTCTCGTTCGCCTCCGCGCCGCCGTTCGTGAAGAACGTCATCGAGATGTCGCCGGGCGTCACCTCCGCAAGCAAGCGCGCGAGCGTCGAGCGGGGCTCGGTCGCCATCGGCGGCCCGATCGTGCAGAGCTTGTCCGCCTGCTCCTTGATCGCAGCCACGAGCCGCGGGTGCTGGTGCCCGATCGAGACGTTGACGAGCTGCGAGGCGAAGTCGAGGTAGCGCTTGCCGTCGTAGTCCCAGAAGTAGCGGCCCTCGGCGCCGGCCACGGCGATCGGGTTGAGCGCGTCCTGCACCGACCACGAGTGGAGGACGTACTGCTTCGCGTCCGCCACGATCTGCTGTCCGAGCTCCGGGTTCGTCTCGATCGTCGCCATGCTGCAGAGCCTAACGGTACGCTGCCTTTGACATCTAGGAGGCGTGAAATGACCGAGCTCGCAACCCCACCGAGCGCCGAATCCACCGGCGTCAAGCGCATCAGCCACTGGATCGGCGGCCGCAGCGTCGCCGGCGAGTCGGGCCGCTCGAGCCCGGTCTACAACCCGGCGACCGGCAAGCAGACGGGCGCCGTCGATCTGGCCACCGAGGCCGAGGTCGACCAGGCTGTGCAGGCTGCGAAGAAGGCCTTCGAGACGTGGCGGACGGTGTCTTTGGCGAAGCGCGCGGAGCTCTTCTTCAACATCCGCGAGCTCTTGCACGAGCGCCGCGAGGAAGTCGCGAAGATCCTGACGGCGGAGCACGGCAAGGTGCTCTCGGACGCGCTCGGCGAGGTGACGCGCGGGCTCGAGGTGATCGAGTTCTGCTGCGGCCTGCCGACGCTCCTGAAGAGCGAGTACTCCGAGCAGGCATCGACGGGCATCGACGTCTACTCGATCCGGCAGCCGCTCGGCGTCGTTGCGGGCATCACCCCGTTCAACTTCCCGGCGATGGTGCCGATGTGGATGTGGGCGCCGGCGATCGCGACCGGTAACACGTTCGTCCTCAAGCCGTCGGAGAAGGATCCCTCGCCGTCGCTCTGGACCGCGGAGTTGCTGAAGGAAGCCGGTCTCCCCGACGGCGTCTTCAACGTCGTGATGGGCGACAAGGTCGCGGTTGATGCGGTGCTCGAGCATCCCGATATCGCTGCGGTGTCGTTTGTCGGCTCGACGCCGATTGCGAGCTACGTGTACGAGACAGCGACGTCGAAGGGCAAGCGGTGCCAGGCACTGGGGGGCGCGAAGAACCACATGATTGTGCTTCCCGACGCCGACATCGAGATGGCGGCCGACGCTGCGGTATCGGCGGCATATGGCTCTGCAGGCGAGCGCTGCATGGCGATCTCGCAGATCGTCGCGGTCGGAAACGTCGCCGACCGCCTGATCGATGCGATCAAGCAGCGGATCCCGCAAGTGAAGGTGGGCGACGGGATGGATCCGACGTCCGAGATGGGCCCGCTCGTCACGAAGGAGCATCGCGACCGCGTCGCGTCGTACGTCGAGAACGCGCCGGGTGAAGGCGCCAAGGTGCTCGTCGACGGCCGCGAAGGCGCACCCGAGGATGGCTTCTTCCTCAAGCCGTCGCTGCTCGACGACGTGAAGCCCGGGATGAAGGCCTACGAGGACGAGATCTTCGGGCCGGTGCTCGGCGTCACGCGCGTCGACACGTACGACGAGGCCGTGCGCCTCGTGAACGACAACCCGTACGGCAACGGCACCGCGATCTTTACGCGTGACGGTGGCGTCGCGCGCGATTTCCAGTTCAACGTGCAGGCGGGGATGGTCGGCATCAACGTCCCGATTCCGGTGCCGGTCGCGTACTACTCGTTCGGCGGCTGGAAGGCGTCGCTCTTCGGCGATCGCCACATCTACGGCCCCGAAGGGATCGACTTCTACACGCGCGGCAAGGTCGTCACGTCGCGCTGGCCGGATCCGGCCACGTCGAAGGTCGATCTCGGGTTCCCGCAGACTCGCTGAGCCAAAAAGCGGTGCCAGGCACCGCTTCGCGGTGCCTGGCACCAGGACCGCTACGCGGGGTCTGACCCCGGAGTCGGGGCGAACGTCACCGGCTCGCCGAGCAAGGTCGTGCGGGCGGGCGTCGTCTCGGCGACGACCTTGCCGCGCCGGATCACCCAGCGCCGCGCCGGATGCAGGCGCAGCACCTCGACTGCGCTCGGTGCGTCGTAGACCACGAGATCCGCCGGCTTGCCTTCCTCGATGCCGTACTCGTCCTCGACGCCCAAGGTGCGGGCACCGCGCTCGGTGGCGCAGCGAAGCATCTCCGGGATCTCCTCCCGGCCGCTCATGTACGTGAAGTGCAGCGCGAGCGACGCAGCCTCGACCATGTCGGCGCGACCCATCGAGTACCACGGATCCATGATCACGTCGTTTCCGAGCGAGACGTTGACTCCGGCGGCGAGCAGCTCCTTCAACTGTGCAAAGCCTCGCCGCTTTGGATAGACGTCGAGCCTTCCCTGGATGAGCGAGTTCGCGAACGGGTTGACGACGATGTTGATGCCGGCGCGTAGCAGGAAGCCGTGCAGCTTCGAGGAGTAATACGGCTCGTACGAGCCCATCGCGGTGCAGTGGGACGCGGTGACGCGTCCGCCGAGGCCGAACTTGACCGTGTCGTCGGCCATCACTTCGAGAAAGCGCGAGCTGGGGTCATCCGTCTCGTCGCAGTGAACGTCGATGCGGCGTGAGTACTGCTTAGCGAGCTCGAACACGCGATGCACCTCTTTGAGCCCGAGCTCCGACGTCGGCTCGAAGTGGGGGATACCACCGACGCAGTCGACGCCGAGTTGCAGCGCCTTCTCGAGACGCTGCTCGTCGCCGTCCCGCGCGAAGATGCCGTCCTGCGGAAATGCGGTCACCTGAACCGTGCAGAGGTCTGCGACCTCGTCGCGGAGGCGCAGGAGGCCGCGCACCATCGCATCGTTCTCGCCCGAGACGTCCGCGTGCGCGCGGATGAAGAGCGTCCCTTGTGCGACCGACCAGCGCACGATCTCTCGTGCACGCTCGAAGACGTCCTGTTCGGTGAGGCTCGGCTTCAGCTCCCCCCACACGTGGATGCCTTCGATGAGGGTGCCGGATTCGTTCCAGCGCGGCTTGCCCGCCGTGAGCGAGGCATCGAGATGCAGGTGGCAATCGACGAGCGGCGGCGTCACGAGCCGCGCTTCGGCGTCTACCACGTCGGCGCCGTCCGCAGGGATCGACTCGCCGACGCGCGTCCAGCGCCCGTCCTCGGCGAGGAGATCGACGAGCCGCCCGTCGAGCAGGCGGGCATGGCGCACGACGAGGCTCACGCGCGCGAGTCTACGGGGCGCGGAAGCGAGTGACGAGCTGTGCGCTCCGGCCGTACGGGTCGCGGGCTGCGACGCGCAGCATTGCGGCCGTGCCCCGCCCAAGGCGACGCGCGGAGACGCTGACCCTCACCGGGACTGTGCCTGGGCGCCGCAGCTGCAAGCGCTTGACGGGGTCCGGCCGACGATGTTGACGAAGAGGAGCGCTTGCGACGGCACCCTGACCCGGCCCGTTACCAGGAGGACGCCGCTTCGGAGCCGTGTCGTGTGCAGCGTCCCAACGAGCAGCGGCTTGGGCGGGCCTGCGGCAACGAGGCTTGGATCGCCCCACGACCCCGGCGTGAAGACGGCGATGCGCCCTGTGGTGCGGAGAAGAACGTGGGTGAGGCCGGCTGCGTCGGTGTACGTACCGCTGAGCTGGGCCACGGGAAGCGCCGGCGTCGCCAGGTGCGGTGTCACGTGCCAGACCTTGTTGTCCGTCGACGTGGCGACCACACCGGTGCTGGGCGCGGTGTACGCGAGGTCGACTGCCCACGGCAGCTGCGAGACCGCAGGGGAGACGCTGAAGAGCAAACCCTTGCCCGATACGGTGAGCGACACCGTCGAGCCGACCGGCACCGCGCCGGGCTGCCAGCTCACGATTGCACTGCCGCTGGCGGCCGACACCGCACCTGCCGCGCCGGCGACCGCGACGGCAGAGCCTGGAACCGCGGGCGGGATGGGGGCGGCGACGACAGGCGCTGTTGTCGGCGCGGGCGCAGACGTCGAGCCGCCGCGGCCGGTTGCCGTGACGACCGGCGAGATCGTCGCGCCGATATCGTCCGGCGTCAGCGTGTACGACGACGTCGCCGCGCCTACGATTGCGACGCACTGCGTTCCGACGGACGTGCAGCGCCGCCACTGATACGTGAATGCGGTCGGCGACCCGGTCCACGTACCGACCCCGAGTGTCAGCGTCTGGCCGACCTGTGCGCTCCCGGAAACGGTCGGCGTCGAGGTCGCAGCGGGGCGCGTCACGGTCGATCCCGAGCTCGAGACCGGCGCCGTGGGCGGCGACGACGCGCTTGCAGCTCCGCCTGTGCTCTGCGCCGTCACCAGAACTGTCAGCGCGTGGCCGACGTCGTCGGTCACAGGCAAGTACGTCTCTGCCGTCGCACCGACAATCGGCACGCAGCCGGCGCCGGCGGCGTCGCAGCGCTGCCATTGATACGCGAAGACCAGGGGCTTGCCGCCGACCCACGCCCCTGGAACCGCTGCAAGGGTCTTCGCGCTCTGCGCCGTCCCGACGATGGTCGGTGCGGTGCTCGGCTGCGGCGGCCCACTCGGATAGCTGCCGATCGCGGCCGCCGATGCATCCGGCCCGTGGAAACGGTCGAGGTCCACCTGCGGCGAGATGCCCGCCACGCTGCCGTGACTGCTGTGCTGCCAGAACGTCCAGCTATGCCCGCCCCAAGACTCGGCGGGAACAAGCGGACTCGCGTTCGTCGTCCAGTGCGCGATCCAGAGCGGATAGCCCGCATCCGCGACGTCCACCGTGTCGCCGAGCGCGGTTTGCCAAAAGCTCGGCGATGCGTACACGAACGCTTCGACGCCGGTTCGCGCGGCGACCTCGTCGAGCCACGCTCGGGTCCATTTCTGGAGCCCGGCAACCGCCAGCGCGCCCTTCGTCTCGAGATCGAGCACCGGTGGCAGCTCTCCCGGCTGCGGCTGTGCGACGTCGAGGAAGTAGTCGGCTTGCGCGATGGCGTTCGCGATGATGCCGGCGTCCCCCGAGCCGCCCGGACGTCCGAAGTGGTACGCGCCGAACGTCAGGCCGGCGGACTCGGCGCCGGTGCGGTTGGTCGCGTACGTCGGATCCGTGTACGTCGTGCTCTCGGTCGCCTTGCCGAAGGCGAACGTGTAGCCGGCGGCGGCGACGCGTGGCCACTGGATCTTGCCCTGGTAGTGCGAGACATCGATGCCCGTGGCATACGGCGTCGCGGCGGCCGCGCCGCCCGACACGGCAGCGGCGAGCACGAGCACCGTGACGACCCTCCTCGCACGCGACCCCACAGCACGACCCTAGACAACGCGATGTTCGGGTTGCGTAAAGGAGATAGGCTCGCGCGCATGACGGGGCCCCCGTACCGGCCGCTCGATGCGCAGGTGATCCCGCGATTCGCAGGGATCCGGACGTTCATGCGGGCGCCGCACGTCACGGAGCTCGCCGGCGTCGACGCGGTCGTCTACGGCATCCCGTTCGACACGGCAACGAGCTACCGCACAGGCGCGCGCTTTGGCCCGGAGGCGATCCGCTCCGCGTCCTCGCTCCTGCGCCCCTACAACCCGGCGCTCGCGGTGAACGTTGTCGACGCCCTTTCGATCGTCGACTACGGCGACCTGCCCGTGTCGCCCGGCGACACGGAGCGCACGTATGCGCAGGTGGAGGAGGCGCTGGCGCCGATTGTGGATGCGGGTGCGTTTGCGATCGCCCTCGGCGGCGACCACTCGATCACACTCGCAGAGTTGCGCGCCCTCGCGCGCAAACATGGACCGCTCGCGCTCGTGCAGCTCGACTCACACGGCGACGTCTGGGAGCAGTACTTCGGCCAGCAGTACTTCCACGGCACGACGTTCAAGCGAGCAGTCGAAGAGGGACTGCTCGACGCGGGAGCGTCGGTACAGGCGGGAATGCGCGGCTCGCTGTACGGCGCACAAGACATCCGGGACGCGCTCGACCTCGGCTTCACGGTGCTTTCGACCGACGAGCTGCGCGAGCTCGGACCCGTGGAGTACGGCGAGCTGGTACGCGCGAAGGCCGGTGACAAGCCTGTGTTCGTCTCGTTCGACATCGATTTCCTCGACCCCGCGTTCGCGCCCGGGACCGGCACGCCCGAAGTGGGCGGGTTCTCGACCGCCGAGGCGCTCGCGTTCGTGCGCGCGCTGCGCGGAGTGAAGCTCGTCGGCTGCGATGTCGTCGAGGTTTCCCCGGCGTACGATGGTCCTGGGATGGTGACTGCACTCGCAGGCGCGACTGTGGTGTACGAGCTCCTCTCCTTGCGGGCGCTCTCAACGTGAGCATTCAGGCGTGCCTCACCTTCGATGTCGATGCGGAGTCCGTAATCCTCGCGGAGAGCGGCCTGTACGCCCGAAACGCCGGTGTCATGTCGCACCAGGCCTACGGCCCGCGCGTCGGCATCCCGCGGATTCTCGACCTGCTCCGGGAATACGCGCTGCCGGCGACGTTCTTCGTCCCGGGCTGGACCGCGGACCGGCACCCGCACTCGGTCGAGGCGATCCTCGCCGCCGGTCATGAGATCGGTCACCACTCGTACGCGCATTTCTCGCCGTTCGCACAGACAGAGGACGAGGAACGCGCCGACTTCGAGCGGGCGCTCGAGACGCTTCGCCACGCGGGCGCCGAGGTCGAGGGATTCCGTGCCCCGAGCTGGGAGCCGGCCTGGCGGACACCGCAAATCGTCGCGCAACACGGCCTCGCGTACGACTCGTCGCTCATGGACTCCGACAAGCCGTACCTGCTCGACACGGGAGCGGGGGAGATCGTCGAGCTCCCGGTGCACTGGTCGCTCGACGACTGGGAGCAGTACGCCTACTTGCCGGATCCACCGCACCGCTCGTCGATCGAGTCACCGGCGAAGGTGCTCGACCTCTGGATCAGCGAGCTCGATGCGATGCGCCGCTACGGCTGCCTCTTTCTGTTGACGTGCCATCCGTTCCTCTCGGGCCGCCCGCACCGGATCGAGGTCTTGCGCGCGCTGATCGAGCATGCGCTCGCAACCGGCGACGTCGAGTTCGCCGCCTGCCGCGACGTTGCCCGCATGGCTCGTGAGGATCCGGCAACGGAGCGCCGGATCCTCAGCCCGGTCATCGTCGATCCCGGGGTCTATCCGGATTGAGGCCAGTCTCGCTCGAGACTCCTCAGCTCCCGGGCGCAGGTAGCACGACAGGCGCCGGCGTTGCTCGGCCCTCCGCGACGCTCGCGATGTCGATCACGGCGTCGCTCGAGATCAACGTGTCGGAGATCGTCTTGGCAAAGCCGAGCGCGGAACGCACAGGCGCGACAGCTCGCGCAACGGCGACGAGGGCGATGTAGAGAGCGCCTGCAAGTACCCACGCCTCCAGCGGCACGGGCCCCCAGGAGTTTGGCGCGGTCGCCTCGAGCCAGCCGTGCGGCCAGCTTGCGGTGCCGGTGACCCCGAAGAACACCGCGCCGAGCAGCGCTATCGTCGCCGGCCAGTTGATCAGCCCTGTCTCTTCCCACTGCGGCACATGCACGAGCGGCCGGGAGATGCGGAACAGCCGGGGGAGCAGGAAATGGTCGACGACCATGATGACCGTTGCGCACGGGACGCTCACCGCGAGGAAGCTCGCGACCTTGAACCAGCCGTTCAGGAAGTGGAAGTTGACGAGGTCGGCTGCGATAACACCGCCGCCGGCGACGAGCAGGCACGTAAACGGGCGCCGCCAGCGTTTCCAGCCTCCGATCAGGTTCTGCCCTGCATTGACCGACTCGTAATAGTTGCCGTCGTTGATTGCGAACTGGCTGATGGTTGCGATGACCCATGCGAGCCAGAACGCTCCGAACAGGGAGTAGTGCACGGTGAAACGGAACACCTTCGCGGTGTCCGTTGTTCCGGAGATCGCGGCCATCATCCAACCCGCCATCACGAACAACGTGAACCAGAGGGCAGCGAAGAGGTACGTCGGCAGCGCCCAGTTGAAGCTCGGCTTGCCGTAGCGCCAGAAGTCGGGTTCGTTGCCCCACATCGAGAAGCCGATCACGGCCACGACCGCGACCCAGAACGGCAGCGAGAACGAAGCGTGTGGCGTCCCGCCGAGCTTCGCGTGGTCGGAGATGACCGCCTTGAGCACCATGTAGATGCACCACAGGATCAGGACCGGCGTCACGAGGTAGCGCGCAAACACGCTGATGCCCGTGAAGCCGAGGAGGTTGTTCAGGATCATCACGCCGGCGAGCAGGAGCGTCAGCGTGAAGAGATTCCCCCAGCTATAGAAGCCGTCCCAGAGCACGGCAAGAAGGTTCGCCTGATACCCGACCCAGCCGAGGGGCGCGAGGAGGATGAACGCCGAGACGATCCACGAGCCCACGCGGCCGAAGATCGAGCGCGTCAGCAGCGCGTGCGTCTGTCCTGTCCGTGAACCGAGATATGAGCCGGTCATCGCGTAGGCGACGTAAAAGCCATACCCGATCAGCGTGATCGCCGCGGTCGTGGCGAGGCTGTGCCCGCCGTCGTGAATCTCGAAGCCGAGGAACATGTAGGAAAACCCAGCGACGAACGTCGTCCAGAGGCCGGCGAAGTGCCACATTGGCCGGCGCCTGTCGAGCGGGACGATCCCGGTCTCCGCAGTCGAGTAGTCGTGCTTGATCGACTCGTCGAGCGTCGCCCGCTCGAACGCGAGATCGTGGCGCAGCTCGTCCTCGACGTCATGGTGGTGCGGCCCGTGCTCGGTCATGCGTTCACACCCCTGTATGGAATGACACGATCCAGGGCGAGTCTAAGAGTCGGCGCGGACGAGTTCTAGTAGCCGCCGCCCTTGCCGCCGCAGGCAACGAGCATCAGGACGGTCAGGGCAACAGGGAGCGCGAGCAGGATCAGTCTCATGCTCGGAATACCCGGCTCGGCCTCAAGCGGTTTGCGCAGCCCGTGAAGGCTTGAGCTCCTCGCCGAACCGCGCCCGCTTCACGAACCGGCCGACGCCGGGTGCTGCAACGAGCTCGTCGTTCTCGACGAGCACCTGACCGCGCAGCAGCACCACGTCAGGCGAGCCGGTGACGGTTGTGCCCTCGTAGAGGTTGTAATCCGCTTTCGAATGATGGGTCGACGCGGAGATCGTCACCTGCTTCTCCGGGTCGAAGACGACGAGGTCTGCATCGGAGCCGACAGCGACCGTTCCCTTGCGTGGATACAGGCCGAAGAGCCTCGCCGGGTTCGTCGCGAGCAGCTCGACCATCCGGTTGAGCGAGATGCGGCCGGCCCGAACGCCGAACTCGTGGATCATCTGCAGCCGGTTCTCGAGCCCCGGGCCGCCGTTCGGGATCTTCGAGAAGTCGTCCTTGCCGAGCGTCTTCTGCCCGTCCCAGAGAAACGCGCAATGGTCGGTCGAGATCGCCGAGAGGACGTCCGTGCGTACCGCGTTCCACAAGACGTCGTGGTTCGACGCGTCGCGCACAGGCGGCGAGTAGACGTACTTCGCGCCCTCGAAGTTCGGCTTTGCGATGTCGTCGAGGCTGTTGAAGAAGTACTGCGTGCACGTCTCGCCCCAGACATCCCAGCCGTTGTCGCGCGCGCGGGCGATCGGCTCGACCGCCTCGCGGCAGGTCACGTGGACGACGTAGAGCGGAGCGCCGGCGAGGTGGGCAAGCTGGATCGCGCGGTTCGTCGCCTCGCCCTCGGCCTCCGGCGGCCGCGTCAGCGCGTGGTACAGCGGCTCCGTGTTCCCGGCTGCCAGCGCTTCCTTTACGAGGACGTCGATGACGTCGCCGTTCTCGGCGTGCACCATCACGAGCGCGCCGGTCTTCACCGCCACTTCCATCGTCCGGAACAGCGTCTCGTCGTCCACCATCAGCGCGCCCTTGTACGCCATGAAGAGCTTGTACGAGGTGATTCCCTGGTCGGGTAGCGTCGCGAGCTCCTCGAGCGAGCCGCCTTCCTTCAGGTCGGTGACCGCCATGTGGTAGCCCATGTCGATCACCTGCTTGCCGGTCGCCTTCGCGCGCCAGTCCTCGAAGGCCGCGGCGAACGACTGCCCCTGCCCTTGAATGATGAAGTCGACGTGGCACGTCGTCCCGCCGAAGGCAGCGGCGATTTGCCCCGACTCGACGTCGTCGATCGTGACCGTGCCCCCGAAGGGCATGTCGAGATGTGTGTGCGGATCGACGCAGCCCGGCAGCACGTACTTGCCGCCGGCTTCGATCACCTTGTCGGCCTGCAGGTCGAGGGACTCGCCAATCAGCGTGATCGTCTCGTCCTCGATGTAGAGATCCGCGACGTAATCGTCGGCGGCGGTGACGATGCGCCCGCCGCGAATCAGTACCGACATTGCTCGCCTCCTCGGGAAAGACTCGGGGCCGCCCTGCACAGGGGCGGCCCCGAGAGACTACGCCGTCCGTGCTACTTGCCGCCCGCCTTGAGCGTGACGGTGATCGGCTTGTAGCCCTTGCCGTACACGTCGATGCCATGAACGTGGTTCTTGAGGTACTGAATCGCTGCTTTGGCCAGCTGTGCGTCGTACGCCTTCGAGCTCGCCGCCTTCTTGATCACCTTGTACTTCAGGGCGATCGCCGCGGTCCGGTTGAACGCCGCCGGGTCCATGATCCCGATCCCCTTGGTGTTCGGCCAGATCAGCTTGTTGACCTCGTTCATCTGCCAGAGCTGATGACCCGCTGGAAGCGCCGTGCCGTTCTTGACGACGATGTTCGTGCACTCCTGGACGTGGTCGCGGCAATAGATCCAGCCGCGGTCCGACGCGGCGATGAATCGCATCGCGACGTCGCGGTTGCCGTTGACCCAGGTCTGGTCGGCGAACAGGCCGTCCTCGAGCATCGAGGTGCCTTCCTTCTGGAGCGGGAAGACGTTGAGATCGGCGAGCGTGTAGAGCTTGCCGGTCTTCGGATTCTTCGACTCCAGCACCTGCGCGAGCTCGTTGTAGGTCATGGCCGCAGCGGCGTCGATCCGCCGTGCGAGGAAGTCCGTCATCGTGAAGGGCTGGTTGAAGATCTTCACGCCCTTCTGCTTCGTCGGATCCATGCCGTGCTTCGTCAGCGCCGCGTAGAGCTCGAACTGGTTGCCGCAGCACCACACGCCGACCGTATGGCCTCTCATCGCCGCGATCGAGTTGATGCCGCTGTCCTTCCAGGTGATCTCGGTCATGCCGGCCCGCGCGAACATCTGGGCGATGTTCACGAGGTTCGTGCCCGTGTCGCGGGTCGCGAGCAGGCTCGGCAGCCAGTCGACGCCGATCTGCGCCTGTCCGCTCGCCACGACCTGCTCCGGTGTGATGCTCGGCCCGCCGACCTTGAGGGTGACGTCGAGCCCGAACGCTTTGTAGTAGCCCTTCGCAACCGCGGCGTAATAGCCCGCGAACTGCGATTGCGTCACCCACTTGAGCTGCACGGTGAGCTTGTCGAGCTTCGCCGCTCTCGGCTGCGCCTTCGCGGTCCCAAGACCCGCCCACAGTGAGACGGCGATGGCGCACAGTGCGAGCGCCACCCCAATCCAACGCTTATGACCCATCCCTTTGCCCCTTTCGTCCACTCATGATTGTCATGCCCCTACCATCTCCACCCGCGGTTGCCACCGTGTGACGACGCGCTCGACGAGCACGACCGCGAGATAGAAGCCGATGCCGAGGATGCAGGCGACGACGATCTCCGCCCACGCCTTCTCGAACTGGAAAAGCGACGCGTCCTGCAGGATGTTCGCGCCGAGCGTGTCGAGCGAGCCGCCGTAGTACTCGCTCACAATCGCGCCGATCATCGCAAGCACGCTTGCGACGCGGAGTGCGGTGAAGAGAAACGGCAGCGCCGTCGGCACTCGCACCAGACGGAAGACCGTGAGCTCCCCGACCGCGTACGAGCGCATGAGCTCGATCTGCGCCGGCTTCACGGACCGGAGCCCGCGTACGACGTTGACGAACACCGGGAAGAAGCAGAGCACCGCGGCGATCACCATGTGCGACGTTTTCGTCAACGGACTGAACCACGCGTTCGTGATCGGCGCGAAGGCGATGATCGGGACCGCGTTCGCGGCGATCGCGTACGGCATCAAGCCGTTGCCGAGGAGCTCCCAGCGCGCAACGACGACGGCAAGCAGAATTCCGGCGGCCGAACCGATCGCGAAGCCTCCGACCGCCTCCTGGAAGGTGATCCAGCCTTCGTGCCAGAACTGGCCCTGGTTGCTCATGAAGGCCGTCCAGATCGCGTCCGGTGCAGGCAGCAGGAAGCGCTGGACGCTGAGGCCCTTGACGAGCCCTTCCCAGAGCCCGAGTGCGGCGACGAGCACGACGAGCGACGGGAACCAGTCCCGCAGGCGCCGGCCGACGACCGCGGCGACGCCCGACTGCGGCAGCGGCTGCACGGCGAGCGGCGCGGCGCTCATATCCGCTGCGGCGCCGGCAACGCCGGCACCTCCGCTCCTTTGCGGGCTCCGTCGAGCCTACGCCCGCCGCTCATGCGACACCTCGGGCCAGCGGTACATCGATGTCTCCACCCATGTGCAATGCCTCGCGCACCTCGGTCGCGAGCTCGAAGAAGCGCGGCTCCTCGCGTGTCGCCGCGGTGCGAGGCTGGGCCAGGTCGATCGGAATGATCCGGGAGATGCGGCCCGGGCGCGGCGACATGACGACAACACGGGTCGAGAGGAAGACCGCCTCGGCGATCGAGTGCGTGACGAAGACGACGGTTGAGCTGCTCGCCTGCCAGATGCGGAGCAGCTCCGCGTTCAACCGCTCGCGGGTCATCTCGTCGAGCGCGCCGAACGGCTCGTCCATCAGCAGGAGCGCCGGGTCGAACGAGAGTGCGCGCGCGATTGCCACGCGCTGCTGCATGCCTCCCGACAGCTGCCACGGGTGGTGCTCGCCGAAGCCCTGCAGCTCGACCAGCTCGAGCATCTCGTCGATCCGTTTGCGCCGCCGCTCCTTGTCCCAACCTGCGAGCTCGAGCGGCAGCGCGATGTTCTTCGCGACATTGCGCCAGTCGTAGAGCACTGCGTCCTGGAAGACCACGCCGTAGTCGTGGTCGCGGCGCGCCTGGCGGGCGGGCTTGCCGTTCACGGTCAGATCGCCGCTCGACGGCTCGATCAGGTCGCCGATGATCCGGAGCAGCGTCGACTTGCCGCACCCGGACGGGCCGATGAGCGAGACGAACTCTCCCTGCTCGATCTCGAGGTCGATGTTCTCGAGCGCGATCGTGCCGCCTTTGAATTGCTTCGACACCTTGTGAATGGAGACGGCACTCATGCGACGTGCTCCGGCGCTCGACGGACGACGATCTTCTCCGCGAGCGCGACGATCAGGAAAAACGCGATCCCGAGCAGCGCGGCGATGATGTTGGTGGCCCAGAGATTCTGCGGCTGGAGGTTGTAGTACTGCGCGAAGTTCAGGATCGCGCCTCCGAGTCCGCCGGCGATCGAGGAGGGCTGCTCGCCGATGATCGCGCCAACGATGCTCGCAGTCGCTGACACGCGCAACGCGGTGAACAGATAGGGAAGCGCCGCGGGAAACCGGAGCTTCCAGAGCACGGTCCACCGGTTGGCCGCGTACGAGCGCATCAGCTCGACCGCCCGATGGTCCGCGGTGTGCAGGCCGCGCAAGGTGGCGATCACGACCGGGAAGAACGTCAAGTACGCGGCGATGACCGAGACGGAGATCCACGCCGTCACGTGCACCGACGCGAGCCAGATCACGACCATCGGCGCGATCGCGAGGATCGGCACGGTCTGCGACGCGATGACATAGGGCAGAAAGCCTCGCTGCAGCATCCGCGAGTGGGCGAGCAGCGCGCCGAGGACAAAGCCACCCGTTGCGCCCATCGCAAAACCGAGGGCGGCCTCCCGGGCCGTGAATGCTGCTGCCTTGAGGAGCGTCACGATCAGGAGCGGTTCCTGCGCGTTCGGATGCACGAAGAGCGCGCGGACCATCTCGTGGATGTGCGGCATCGTCGTGCCGTCGACCGGGAACGGATGCGTCCAGCCGTAGTGGATCCCGAGGGCGCGGTAGCCCTCCCAGAGCCCATAGAGGAGCGCCGCGACGGCGACCAGGAGCACGCCCCGTTTTCCCGCTCGACTGACCCCAGCGGCCCGGACCACGGGACGCTCAGCTGCGACAGACGCCATCGATCGGTTCTAACACAGTGGTTAACTTCGCGCTATGGGGCTGGACCCGAAGCGCACCGTGACGGAGCTCGAGGAGCTCCGCGAGCTGACTGGGGACGACAACGGGGCCCAGCGGGTGGCCTGGACCGACACGTGGGAGCAGGCCCGCGACTGGCTTCGCGGGAAGGTTGCGTCGACCGGGGCAGTCGAGGAGGTCGACGAGGCGGGCAATCAGTGGTTCACGCTGGCCGGCGACTCCGACAAAGCCCTGCTGATCGGCGGCCACATCGATTCGGTGCCGAACGGCGGCTGGCTCGACGGCTGCCTCAACGTCATGGCGGGCGTCGAGGTGCTGCGGCGGATCGCCGCCGACGGGAAGCCGCCGCTGACGGTTCGGCTCGTCAACTGGGCCGACGAGGAGGGGGCGCGCTTCGGCCGGTCGCTCTTCGGCTCGTCGGCGGCCGCCGGCTCGATGGCCGATCAGGACGAGCTGCGCCAGCGCCGTGACGCGGACGGGATCGCCCTGCCCGATGCGCTGCGCGAGCACGGTGTCGACCTCGACCGTGCCCTCGAAGCGCGGAGCAGCTCGAGAGCGCAGCCGCGTATCTCGAGCTCCACATCGAGCAAGGGCCTGTGCTCGAGTCGATCGACCTTCCGCTCGGAGTCGTGCTCGGGACCTTTGGTGTCGAACGCCACCAGATCACCTGGAAGGGCCAGGCCGCCCACGCAGGCTCCACGCCGATGGACAAGCGGCGCGACGCGCTCGCCGGAGCCGCGAAGCTCGCGCTCGAGATCCGCCCGATCGCAGCCGAGGTCGGCGACGGCGCGGTGTGCACGTCGGGCGGAGTCGTGTGCAAGCCGGGCATCGTCACCTCGGTGGTCGAGACCGCCGAGCAGTTGCTCGACCAGCGGCACCTGAACGCGGAGTCGCTCGCGCGGCTGCTGTCGCTGGCGAAAGCCGCGAGCGAGCGGTTCGCGGCCGAGGAAGATATCGAGGTGTCGTGGGAGCGGATCTGGTCGATCGAGCCGATTCTGTTCGACGACAGCCTCGTGGATCTCGCCGAGGAGTCGATCCGCGAGGTCAGCGGCACCGCGCACCGTCTGCCGAGCGGTCCGCTGCATGACGCAGCGGAGGTTGCGCGAGCCGGTGTGCCGACCGTGATGCTATTCGTGCAGTCTCTGCGTGGGCTTTCGCACACGAAGCTCGAAGACACGAGGAAGGAGCATCTCGAGATGTCCGTTGAAGCGCTTGATCGTTTGACCGCGAAGACGCTCGAGCGGTTGTCATGATCGACCGCTCACTCTTCGGCCCGGAGCATGTCGCGAAGTACGTCGAGACCGACGGCGAGGTCGGCTACCTGTGGAACGGCGCGCCGATCCTCATCCTCACGACGACCGGGCGCAACACCGGCCGGGAAAGCTCGACGCCGCTCATCTTCGGCGAAGACGGAGACAAGGTCGTCATCGTCGCGTCGAAAGGCGGAGCGCCCGAGCATCCGGGCTGGTATCGCAACCTCGCGAAGACTGCGGAGGTCGGCGTGCAGATCAAGGGCGACCGCTTTCGCGCGCGTGCGCGCACGGCCGAGGGCGAGGAGCGCGATCGGCTCTGGCGCCAGATGAACGGCATCTGGCCGCACTACGACTCCTACCAGGAGAAGACGCCGCGCGAGATTCCAGTCGTTGTTCTCGAGCGACTTGGGGTCTCGACCCCGCTTGCGGGGTCTGACCCCGCTGTTGGACCGCATCGGCGGCATCGGCGTCGGCATCGCCGTCGGTTGGAACATCGCGATCTTCGGCCCGATCGCGACGCGGCTCGCGCACACGTACCACGTCAGCCTGACGACAATCGGGCTCTTCTTGACCGCGCAGTTCGTCGTGCACATGGTCATGCAGGTGCCGGGCGGACGCGCGGCGGACCGGTGGGGAGCGCGGAGCAGCGCGCTGCTCGGGCTCGGGCTGATCATCGTCGGGAACGCCGTGTCGCTGCCGGCGCCGCACGCGTGGCTTGCGTTCCTCGGGCGAGCGATCGTCGGCCTCGGCACCGGGTTCGCGCTCGTCGGCGGCAGCGACTACATCCGGTCACGCGGCGGCTCGCCGCTTCTCCAGGGCATCTACGGCGGCGGCTCCGTGCTCTCGCCGGGAATCGCGCTCGCCGTCGTCCCCGCGCTTGCGGACTGGCTCGGCTGGCGAGCCGGCTATCTGAGCGCTATCGCCGTCGCCGCACTGTGCGGTGTGCTGCTCGCGCTTGCGCCGGCGTCCGTGCGCACGCTGCGGCACGCGGGCGAGCGGCTGGAGCGCGGCTTCTTTCGCGACCGCCGGCTCTACCGGCTGGGAGCGATCCACGCGATGTCGTTCGGCTTCAGCGTGGTCGTCGGCAACTGGGTCGTCACGCTCCTCGAGCACCACGGGCATTCGAAGAGCTCGGCGTCCCTCGCCGGATCGCTCACGCTTCTCCTCGGGTTCTTCACCCGCGTCGCCGGTGGTGCGCTGCTTCGGCGTGCCGACGTAGGCCGCTGGGTCGCGGCGAGCCTCATGCTCGGCGGTCTCGGCGCGGTCGTCCTCGCGCTGCCTCTGCCGCTGTGGGCGCTCGTTTTCGCCGCGGCGGTCGTCGGTCTTGCTGCAGGCCTTCCCTTCGCCATGGCCTTCACCGGCGCAGCGCAGGCGCGGCCGGACGCCCCGGGCGCGGCTGTGGGCTTCATCAATGCTTGGGCGTCACTCGTGATCGTCGCGGGCTCGCCGCTTGTCGGCCTGACGTTCTCGTTGCCCGGCGACGGGCGGATCGGATTCGTCGCCCTCGGGCTTCTCGCGGCTCTGGCCTCGCTCGCAACGCCGCGCTAGGCTTGCACGCGATGCTCGACTTCGGCGTTACCGTCCTCCCGGATCCGCCGTACTCACGTTGGCTCGAGCTGATCCAGGTCGCGGAGAAGCACGGCTTCGGCTACGCCTGGACGTACGACTCGCATGTGCTCTGGCAGGAGTCAGTCCCGTTGCTCGCCGTTGCGGCGCGCGAGACGTCGAAGATCAAGCTCGGTCACTTCGTCACGAACCCGGCGACCCGTGACCCGACGGTGCTCGCCAGTGCGTACGCGACGCTGCAAGACCTGTCGGACGGGCGGATGGCGATGGGGATCGGCCGCGGCGATTCCGCGGTTCGGTATATCGGCCGGCAGCCGATGAAAGTGGCGGAGTTCGAGCGGGCGTGCGCGATGGTTCGCGAGTTCATGAACGGGCGCGAGGTCAACTGGAACGACAAGGATCTCCAGTTGAAGTGGGTGCGCGACGAGCTGCCCGAGATCCCCATGTGGATCGCCGGCTACGGTCCGAAGGCGCTCGCAGTCGCGGGCCGCGTTGCGGATGGCGTGATCATCCAGCTCGCGGACCCGGAGATCATCACGTGGATCATGGACACGGCGCGCAAGGCCGCTGAAGAAGCGGGACGCGACCCGGCGGCACTCAAATGCATCGTCGGGGCGCCGAGCCACGTTACAGACGACCTTGCGGATGCGCGCGACCAGGTCCGCTGGTTCCCCGCGATGGTCTCGAACCACGTGATGGATCTGATCGAGCGGTACGGCACCGACGGCAGCTCCGTCCCGAAGGCGCTGACGGACTACGTTCAGGCGCGGAAGTTCTACGACTACAACGACCACTCGCGCGTCGGCGCCGCACACGGCGAGTTCGTCACGGATGAGATCTGCGACCGCTTCTGCGTCATCGGCTCGACCAGCGAGATCAAGACGAAGCTGAAGGAGCTCGAGGACGTCGGGGTCGATCAGTTCAACGTCTATCTCATGACCCATGGCCAGGAGGAGACGCTCCAGGCCTACGGCGACGAGATCATTCCCGAGTTCTCGGGCGTCACGGCGTAACTACCGTTAGCGGACGCATGACCGATTTGCGCTCGCTGCTCGAGATGCGACAGGCGGTGCCGCTTTCGTTCTCACCCGACGGCACGCGACTCCTGGTCGCGTCGAACATTCCGGGGACGCATCAGCTCTATGTGCTCCCGGCGCGAGGGGGCGAGCTCGAGCAGCTGACCGATGCGGAGGAACCGGTCTCGGGCCTCTTTCTGCCGGATGGGCGCGTGCTCGTTGAGATGGACGCAGGCGGCAACGAGCGGACACAGCTGTACGTTCTCGACGACGGGGAGCTCGAAGCTCTCGTCGTCGACCCACGGTTCATCCATCGCACGGCGCACGTCGGCGGTACCGGTGCTCGCCTACTCGACCAACCGTCGCAACGGTGTCGACTTCGACGTCGTGGCACGTGACTTGGCGAGCGGTGCCGAGCGGGTCTTCGAGATCGGCGGCAACTGCAGCGTCGAGTCGGTCTCGCCTGACGGCGCGCACGTGGCTGTCGAGAGAATCGGCGAGCAGAGCGGCGACGGCGACATTTACATCTGCAATGCCGCCACCGGGGAGATCGAGCATCTGACTCCACACGACGGGGCGGCCGAGTACTTCTCCGTGGACTGGATCGGCAGCGACGTGGTGCTCGCGACCAACGAGGGCCGCGATACGTTCGGCGTATGGGTCGGGGGCGAGTTGGTTGTCGAGTCGGACTGGGATCTCGACTGTCGTGTCGACAGGGCAGGTCGAAACCTGCTCGTCGTCGCGAACGAGGACGGATTCTCGAAGCTGACGCTCCACGATCCGAGCACGCATGCTGTTCGGTGCGGGGTCCCGCTACCGGGTCGCGGCGTCGTCGAGCATCCGGTGTTCTCGCCGGACGGCACGCTGCTCGCGTACTCGTTCTCGAGCCCGGTCGAGCCGCACGACGTCTACCTGTATGACGTTGCGGCTGAGACGCTCACGCGCCTGACGACGAGCCCGCGTGACGTTGACCCCGAAACGCTCGTGCAGCCTACCGTGCACCGTTTCGCCAGCTTCGACGGAGAGTCTGTGCCAGTGTTTCTCTTCGAGCCGCAGGGCGACGGTCCGTTCCCGGTCGTCGTGACGGTGCACGGCGGTCCCGAGTCCCAGTGGCTGCCGTGGTTTGCTCCGAGCTTCGCACCGCTGACGCAGTACCTCGTGGCGCGCGGCTACGCGGTCGCCGCGCCGAACGTGCGCGGGTCGACGGGCTACGGCAAGCGGTACGAGCATCTCGACGACATCGAGAAGCGCCTGGACTCAGTGGCAGACCTTGCGTCGCTGCACGAGTGGCTCGCCGCGCGTCCGAACATCGACGGCGACCGCGCCGTCGTCTACGGCCGCTCGTACGGTGGCTACATGGTGCTCGCTGCGCTCGCGCTGCAGCCGGAGCGGTGGGCGGCCGGCATCGAATGCGTCGGGATTGCGAGCCTCGTGACCTTCCTCGAGAATACGTCGCCGTATCGCCGTGCTGCGCGCGAGCGCGAGTACGGGTCACTCGACCGGGACCGGGGGTTTCTCACGGAGGCGTCGCCGATGACGCACATCGACGCGATCCGTGCTCCTCTCTTCATCCAGCACGGCCGGAACGATCCACGCGTTCCCGTGTCGGAGTCCGAGCACATCCACGCGGTGCTCACGCAGAAGGGCATTCCGAGCGAGCTCCTGATCTTCGAAGACGAAGGTCACACCGTCGAGAAGCTCGCGAACCGGATCGAGACCTTCACGCGCATGGCCGAGTTCCTCGACCGGGTTCTCGCCGTCTAGGCCGGTACCATGGCGCCGCCAAGGCGCCTTGGCCGAGTGGTTAGGCAGCGGCCTGCAAAGCCGTTTACAGCAGTTCGAATCTGCTAGGCGCCTTCTTACTTCGGAGCGCTGGCAACTCTTGCGGTTGTGATCGAGTCGAGCTTCGGGTAGTTCTTCTTCAGCCACGCGTTTCCCTGCGTTGCCATCTCACCCTGCTGCTGCGTCGGCGTGTCGGCATAGCCCCCGTACAGCTTGTCGACGACATCCATGCCTGAGACGACGGCGCCGAACGGTGCGAAGCCGCTCTGGTCGAGGTTGGAGTTGTTCCCGAGGTTGATGAACACTTGCGTCGTCCGTGTGTTCGGGCCCGCAGCAGCGAAGGTCACCGTGCCTGCCGTGTTGTGCACCCTCGGGGGGTCGTCGGGGATCGTCGCGTTCTGCCAGGCGGTCGAGACGCTCGGGTAAGGGCTGATGCCGAACTGCACGACAAACCGCGGCACGACGCGGAAGAAGATCACTCCGTCGTAGAAGCCGGACTTGACGAGGTTGTAGAAGCGGTCGGCTCCCTTCGGAGCCCAGGCGCGGTGGGCCTCGATCCGGAACGTGCCCTTCGTCGTCTTGAACGTCGCGGTGAAGAGCCGCGGCGCCTTCGCCGTCAACGTGGCGGGGTGGAGCAGAGCGGCGGGCGGACCCGAGCTTGCCGATTTCCCGCCGCCACCGCAGCCGGCAAGGGCCGTGCAAGCAAACGCGATAAGGATCAGGCGGCGCACGCGCGCCCAGGCTAGCGGCTCGCCGCTACCCTTCCGCCCGATGAGGAGACACGCTCTGCTCGCTGCCGTCCTGCTGCTGCTCGCGCTCGTCCCCGCGGCCGGGGCTTCGCCGCAGCGCGGCTTCGCGTTTGGGCGGCTTGGCGGAAACATCCGGCCGTACACGGTGTCGATCTCGAGCAGCGGCAAGGTCAGCGTCTCGGGCGCCGCGACCGCCGGCCGCATGAAGCTCACTGCGGCGCAGCTGGCGAGTCTCGACCGAGCGGTAACCGTCGCGAAGCTCGGCGCGCTTCCTCCGATGACGAATTGCGCGGGGACGCTTCCCGACGTCGCAACGACCTTCATCCGTTTCGGAGCGAAGACCGCGCGCGTGCACGGAAGCTGCATCGCAGGCTACACGAGGCTGCTCGCGACGCTGTCGAACGCCGTAAAGCTTTCCTAGAAGTTTCGCCGCCAAAGCAGGAACCCGAGTGGCCCGACGCCACCGAGTACCAACCAGGGAGCCAGGGCGACACGCGCGTAGGCGTCGATGCGCTCGTGCGTCCGTGCGCGTCCGACGAACTCGCGGGCTGCCTGTGCGACCGCGCCCGCGTCTTGCTCCGAGAAGGTTCGGCCGCCGGTGACCTTCGCGACATCGGCGAGCGCCTCCGCGCTAGACGGGTCAGTGAGGTAGCCCGGATCGGGCTTGCCATGGTTGTAGATTCGTTCGCCGGGCTTCCAGACGTGGACGAACAAGGCGGCGACGTGTCCACGGAGCGTCAGCTTGAACAATGGGGAGATCTTCGCCGACTCACCGTCCGTGTACACGACCACGAGCCGCCGCGGCACACCGTCGGTATAGAAGTGCGCTCCAACAAGTGGGATGAGCGCGGCGAATGTGGTGGCCCGGCCCTTGTAGAGCTGGCTCGGAGGCGGCTCGTCCACGAACAGCGACTGGCGGACGGTTCGCTCGAAAAGCGCCCGATCGGTCGTCGGCATGAGCAGAGGAAGTGCGCGGTCGGTCATTGATGCGACTCCCATTGGGACGTCGCTCAACGCGTGCTGGAGTTGGATTGCCATCCGCTTCGCACGCTGGAGCCGAGACGGCGTGCCTGGTCCTGCCGACGCGCGCATCGAGAGCGACGTGTCGATGAGGACGAACGCCTGTGCATCGATCCGCTCGCTCACCAGCTGCTCGCGGATGAAGACGGGCTGGGTCGCCGCTATCGCTACGAGCGCAGACAGGGCCACCAGAGCTATGACGATCGGAACGATTGCACGCCGGCGGGGGCTTGAAACCGCGAGCGAGCGGCGGATGCGCGCAGCGCGTCGCTCGGTCAGGTAGAGCGCGCCCAAGGGCAGGGCGGCGGCTAGCACGAACAGTCCGTCAACCGGGGTGAGGAACGAGACGCCGAGGAGCGAGGCGAGCATCAGTAACCGCCCCCCGGATTCGAGAGACCGCGCCCGAGGCCGAAGCCGTAACCGCGGCGCGCGTCGTGTCCGACGCGGCCCTTCCCCGGCCGCTGGATCCGCAGCACGAGCTCGAGGTTCTCCTTCGCGTCAGTGTTCGCCGGGTCGAGCGCGATCGCCTGCTGGAACGATTGCGCGGCACGGAGCAGTACCTGTGCAGTCCCTCCGCCGGTGCCGCCGATCGTCGGCGTGGTCACGACCAGCACGCCGAGCAGGTTCGCCGCGATCGAACGCTCGTGGGCGGTCGGCGCCGACGCGATGACGTTCAGGAGCTTCGTCTGGGCAGTGGCGCGGAGCGTCGGGGTGTCCTGCTGCACTTCGGGGTTGCTGCCAATCTTGCTGAACCAGAAGTACTGCAGAGCGTGCCGGTAGGCAGTCGTGCTCCCGGTGCCGAGCAGGAGCGATGCCGGGTCGCCCGGGAGGGTTGTCGCCGGCCGCCAGAGGTGGCGGTGCGCGGGCAACGCGCGGAAGCGGAGATCATCGCGAGTGACCGTCGACCGCCAGGCCCTGACGTCTGCGGCAAGCAGCACACCTACAGCGACGACGCCGGCGCAAAGGATCGCGAGGAGTGCCGACTTGTGGCGGCTCAGGAAACGACGCGCGGTCATGCCGCTGCGCTCTCTGTCTGCAGCCGGCCGTTCCACCGCTCGTTGCCCGCGAGCAGGACGACGAGCAGCGCGCCCAGCAAGAGCAGTGTCCAGGGCTCAGGCGCGGCGATCGATGCAGCATGCCGTTTGGCGGTGTGCGTGAACACGCTTGGATCCACGATCGCGTTCGGACCGAAGAGCGCTGTGAAGAAGCTGATGTCGGTGGCCGCCGCAAACAGGGGCACGATGCGCACGGGTATGTGGTCGGCCCGCAGACGCAATGCGTCGGCGGTGAGCAAGCCCTCGTCGGAGCTCGCGTCGTCGAGATCGCTCACGAGCAGAATCGCTCCGTGCTTCACCTTCGAGCGAATCAGGGCTCTGCGCGCCATCTGGAGACCTGAGCCGATCTTCGTCCCGCCCCTGAAGGTGTCCCATGGCGACTGTGCGAAGACCGGTGTCGCACCGTAGTAGCGCAGCGGCCTGAAGAACGGAATGAATTGCAGCAGCGCGCCGGGGGGTGAGTTCGGCGGCAGCAGCTCGTAGGCCGTGTCGGAGAACATGACGAGACCGATCGACTGGTTTGCGCTGACGATGCCGCGCAACGTGGTTGCGACACGCGCGTAGATCGGCCCTGAGATGCTCGCCGACATGTCGAGCACGACGACGCCCGTGTTCGTTCCTGCGGGGAATACCGCCGCCCTTCCGGCTCCTGCCGACCGGGCGACGTCGAAAAGCAGCGCAAGTGTCCCGAGTAGAGCCAGTGCGAGAACGATGCGTACAAGCCCGGTGCGCTGGGCGCGCGTGTGCAACTCGCCGAGATCTGCAAGCGGGACCGCGTTCCGCTTGTGCAAGGTCGGGAGTCTCATCTCGCCTTCGTCTCCGGCTTGCGCTCCAAGCGCCTGCTCAGCGAACTCTTCGACCTCTTCGTCTTCCGGCGTGCGCTGCGACCACGCAAGCTCTCGGGCGATCCGCGTGAGCTCGTCCGCGCGCTCGATACCGAGCTCGTCTGCGGCGCGCTCGAACGCCTTCCGCTGCAGCGTCTCGTCACCGTGCTCGTGCGCATAACGGAGGACGGCAAGCGCGCGCTCGAGCGTTGTGCCTGGATCCATGGACAGCTCGTCCGCGCGACGCGGCCGCACGACGAGGAACCACCGCCACGCGAGCCACAGGGCTGCCACACCGAATATGCCTGAGACGCTGACGACGAGCCAGAAGAGGACTCCCGGGGAGAGCCGATACGTCGGCGCGGCGACGGGCGTCAGGCCAAGGCGCCAGTTCAGACGGCGCGTCTCCTGAAGGCTCGCCACGAAGTCGGGACTCAATTGGGAGACAACCTCGACCGAAGGCCAGCTCGCAGCGATCCGGTACTCGGGTTGCCGGTTCAGGCCCAGATATTCGATCCGCGCGGGATGGAATCGAAACACATGGCTCGCGTCGCTCGGCGGCGCGCGCGGCACACACGGTGAGGTGAGGCAACGCAGCGTCCACGCCCAGGTGACCTGAACGAATCGGCCGGAACGCACCCGGACGACGCTCGGAGCCTTCGCCGCCTCATACGGCGCGAACCTTGCACGCACGTGCAGCCGTGCGGGATCGACCAACCTTGTGTCGGCGACGATCGCGATCGTTGCCGTGATCGCGTCGCCGAAGAGCTGGACCGTCGGGCTGATCGCCGCGTACGCCTTCAATGGGACTCCCTCGCCGACAGACGAGCCAGTCTTGAAGACGGGCAAGCTCGATGCTGCAGGGCTCGCGAGGACGAGCGCGATTGCAGCGGTCGCAACGAGAGCACGGGTCAAGCGAACGCTCCGCGCCACATCTGACGCAGGTCGGCCCAGCGCAAGAACGCACCAAGCATCTCCCCGAGATCGGCGCTGTGTACGGCGACTGGCTCGCAACCGAGCGAACGGAAGTCGTGCACGAGTCCGTCCCAGCGTGCCTCGTGCGCCACGCGCAAACGCCTCGCGTCTTTCTCCGTTACGTAGACCGGGTAGACGCGACCCGTGCCCGGGTCCGCATAGGGAATGCTGATTCCGCCCACGTCGGGGAAGCTCCGCTCCCAGACGGGGTCCTGGATCAGGACCGGCACGAGCTCCCATCGGTGCTCGAGCGCGCTTCGCCAGACGCGCAAGTCAGGAGGCACGAGAAAATCGGAGAGAACGAAGACGAACGCCTGCGTCGGAAGCTCGCGTCGGTGCTCGGCGAGAAACTCGAGGCCTCGAGACACGGTGTCGTCAGGCGCGCCGTATGGGCGCTCGAACGCACGGAGCTCAGCGCGCGACTCGCTGCGCGGAGCCCGCCAATACGGCTCCGCCTCGGCGTAGTCGAGATAGCCGGTGAGGCTCCGCGCCGCCATCGCGGACTCGCCGATGAGATCGAGAGCCGTGAGAACCGCGCGCGGCTTGTCCAGCGGGCGCATGGGTGATGCGGTGGTTGACATCGATGCGCGGCGGTCGACAAGAACGACAACGCGCGGTGCCTCATCGGCGAAGCGTTCCCGCACGATGAACTCGTCCGCGCCGCGAGCCGCGGACAGTCGCGCGGACGCGGCCCAGTCCATCCAGCCGACGTCGTCGCCCGGCTGGTACTCGCGCGTGCTCGCAATGTCCGAACCCACGCCACGGCGGACGCTGCGCACGCCGCCGAAGGCGAGTCCGATCACTCGCCGGCGCGGGACGAGTGGGAAGACAGTCGCCATCGTTGCGCTTAGGCCGTTGCCGCCGCCGGGACGTCGAGATCGATGTCGAAGCCGGGCTTCGGCGCGAGCTCCAGGCAGCGCGACCGAACCTCGAGAGCGGCCGAGTCCCAGCCGCGGTCGCGGATCTCGGCGAGGAAGCTCGGCCTGAAGAGCATGCGGTGCATCAGCACAGGGATGAACAACTGCTCGACGTCTTCCGGAGTGACATACCGGCGCGAGTGGAGCACCGCCCAGGAGCGCGCCGCCCGGTTGAGCGCGAGGGTGCCTCGCACCGAGCTGCCGATCGCGACGAGATCGAGCCCTCGGGTCGCGCGAACGAGGTCGACGATCCAGCTCGCGACCGCTTCGTGGACGAAGACATCGGCAACGGAATTGCGAAGCGTCGCGATCTCCTCGAGCCCGATCACCGGCTGCAGCCGTCCGAGCGGGTGGCCGCTCAGCTGCTCCTGGACGATGCGAGCCTCGTCGTCCGCGTCGGGATAGCCCAGCGTCGTCTTGACGAAGAAGCGGTCGAGTTGCGCTTCGGGCAGCGGGAACGTTCCCTCGTACTCGATCGGGTTCTGGGTCGCCATGACGAGGAACGGGTCCTCGAGTCGCCGGGTCTCACCGTCGATTGTCACCTGTTGTTCTGCCATCGCCTCGAGCAGCGCTGACTGGGTCTTTGGCATGGCGCGGTTGATCTCGTCGACGAGGACGACGTTGGCGAAAACGGGTCCCGGCCGGAACTCGAAGTCGCGCTCCTTCTGGTTGAAGATCGACAGACCGGTGACGTCCGTCGGCTGGAGGTCCGGCGTGCACTGGATCCGGGAGGCCTGCGCGCCGTGGATCGAGCCGGCGATCGCGCGGGCGAGCACCGTCTTCGCGGTACCTGGCACGTCCTCGAGCAGCGCGTGGCCACCGCACATGAGCGCCGCGACGACGAGCTTGATCTCCTCGCGTTTCCCGTGAACGACAGTCTCGATGTTGTCCAGGAAGCGCTCGGCGACCTGAGTCGCAGAGCTGATCTCGTCAGCGGACACGCACGACCTCCGGAGTGAGAGGAACGAAGACTCGGAGAGTTAGACGCCTACGCGCCGTTTTGGATTGCGTATGGGTTGTACGCCGTACGACGCCCGCTTGCAAGCGGTGGAGTCCGGCGACCTGTCGCGACTAGTCGCGACCAGTCGTTGCCGTTTTATGGATCGCCAGCGACGAAGCGGCGAAAGCCGTGGGCTCCGTCGAACAGCGAATGGACGAGGTCGAGCGTGAGAAATGTCGGTGCGTCCTGCGCACTGGTCAGGGCGCGATAGCTACTCCAGGGCCAGGCAGCTGGGTCAGCACAGAGGTGTGCGCGCACGGGGTTGAGAGCGATGTACCGGCAGACCTCGAGCAGATGGCCATCGCGCTCGACGACCTCCGCGCGATACGGGCCTTGAAACACGTGACCGGCACGTCGGTGACGGCCGTTGAAGCGCTGTGCGTACGTCCCATTGACGAGTCGCATTCCCTTCGAGAGATTCGGCTCGGGAGTCTCTAAGAGCAGGTGGTAGTGATTCGGCATCAGGCAAAACGAATGACAGAGCCAGCCGAACCGTGCGACGAGCGGCGCGAGCGTTCGCAAGAACACCGCAAAGTCGATCTCGTCCGTGAAGACGCTTTCCCGCGCGTTTCCGCGCGCCGTGACGTGGTAGATGCCTCCTGCGATCTGGAGGCGTCGCTTCTCGCCCATGGCGTCACGGTAGGGCGAAAAGCACGCGACCTGGTCGCGACTTCGTCGCGACCAGGTCGCAAAGGTTCAACCGCAACCTCGCGTAGCGAGGTTGCGTCCCGTTCAGTCGATCTTGAAGGCGGCGTGCTTGATCTGCGTGTACTCCTCCATCGAGTAGATGGACATGTCTTTGCCGTAGCCGGACTGCTTGTAGCCGCCGTGTGGCATCTCTGAGGTGATCGGCAGCAGGTGGTCGTTCACCCACACGGTGCCGAACTGGAGCCTGCGCACGGCGTTCATCGCGCGGCCGACGTCGCGCGTCCACACCGACGCGGCGAGGCCATACTGGACGTCGTTCGCCCACCGGATTGCCTCGTCGTCGTCGGCAAAGCGCTGCACCGTCACGACCGGGCCGAACACTTCCTTCTGCACGATCTCGTCGGTTTGCTTCACGTCGGTGACGATCGTCGGCTGCACGAAGAAGCCGCGCGAGCCGTTGGTGCCGCCGCCCGTCAACACAGTTGCACCTTTCGCCCGCTCGAGGAAGCCGAGGATGCGCTCCTGCTGCGCCTGCGAGATCACCGAGCCCATCTCGATCTCGTCCGAGTCCATCGGGTCGCCGACCTTGAGCGACTCGACCTGCGGGACGAGCTCCTCCAGGAGCTTGTCGTAGATCTTCGGTCCCGCGATCACGCGCGAGCCCGCGGTACAGTCCTGCCCGGAGTTCCAGTAGCCGCCGAGGCGGATCCCTGCCGCGACGGCCACAGGATCGGCGTCGTCGAAGACGACCATCGGCGCCTTGCCACCGAGCTCGAGATGCACCCGCTTCAACGTGTCCGCGGCGTTCTTCGCGATCGCCTTCCCGGTCGCGACATCGCCGGTCAAAGACACGAGCCGCACGTCGGGATGCGCGACGAGACGCTCGCCGACCGGCACGCCGTCACCCGTCACGACCTGCAACACACCCTCCGGGATCACCTCCTGCGCGAGCTGCACGAAGCGCAGCAGCGACAGCGGCGTCTGCTCCGACGGCTTCAGAATCTGCACGTTCCCCGCCGCCAGCGCCGGCCCCAGCTTCCACACCGCCATCATCAGCGGGTAATTCCACGGACAAATACCGCCGACGACCCCCAGCGGCTCGCGCCGGATGATCGACGTGTACCCCTCGATGTACTCGCCCGCCGACTTCCCTTCCAGCTGGCGCGCCGCACCCGCGAAGAACCGCAAGTTGTCGGTCGAGAACGGCATCTCGTCCCGCGAGGCCATCAGCGGCTTCCCCACATTCAGCGACTCGAGCTGCGCCAGCTCCTCCGCGTTCTCCTCGAGAACGTCAGCGAGCTTGTGCAGGAGCTCCGACCGGTCCTTCGGCGTCTTGTCGAGCCACTCCGGGAGCGCCTTCACGGCGGCCGCGACTGCACGGTCGACGTCCTCTGCCGAGCAGCTCGGAACCGCCGCCACGACCTCACCCGTCGCGGGATTGATCACATCCATCGTCTCGCCCGAGGCGCTGTCGGCCCACTCGCCGCCGATAAATGCCTTGTACTCGGTCTTGGTCGCGCTCATGTTCCTCTCCTTTATTTGGCAATCACTGCTGCCGTAGCGCCTCGCCGGAGAACGCCGGTGTCGCGCATCAATCGCTGCGCGAGTGCGACCGGGATCACCGTCAGGACAATCATCGCGAATGCGATTGCGTTCACGACGGGCAATTGCTGCCCGAGCCGGATGTAGCCGAAAATGAGCAGCGGCAGCGTGTTCTGAGCACCTGCCGTGAAGAACGTCACAACGACCTCGTCGAAGGACAGGGCGAAGGCCAGCAGCCCGCCCGCCACCAAGGCCGTCGAGAGCACCGGCCAGATCACGAACCTGAACGTGTGCCAGCCGTCGGCGCCGAGGTCAGCGGACGCCTCGAGCAGCGACGGCGACGAACGGCGCAGCCGCGCCAGGACGTTGTTGTAGACGATCACGACGCAGAAGGTCGCGTGCCCGATGACGATCGTGGTCAGCGAGGGATTGATGTGGGCGAACGTAAAAAACGAGTTCAGTGCCATACCGGTGACGATGCCGGGAAGCGCAATCGGCAGCAGGAGCAGGAACGACACCGCCTCACGCCCGAAGAAGCTGAAACGAGCGATCGCGAACGCGGCTGCCGAGCCGAGAACGAGAGCGGCACTCGTCGCAAACAACGCGGCACGCACCGAGAGCCAGACCGCATCACGTACCTCCTGGGCGTGCCACGCGACGCTGAACCAGTGCGTGGTGAACCCGGGGATCGGCCAGCTTTGGATGTTCGACTTGTTGAAGGCATACACCATGATCAGCGCCAGCGGCACCCAGAGGAACAGCACGACGAGAGCCGTCCAGCCGCCGAGCGCCCAGCGTGTTCCGCGGCGTTCCATCACATCGCCTCGAATGCGCCGAGCCGGCGCGCGATCATGAGGTAGATCGCCATCACGAAGAGCGGCACCGTCGCGAAGGCCGCAGCGAACGGAACGTTGTTCGAGATGCCGACCGACGAGTAGACGACGTTGCCGATGAACTGTGACGACGAGCCTCCTGCGAGGAGCGGCGTCACATAGTCGCCAAGCGTCAGCGAGAACGTGAAGATCGATCCCGCAACGACGCCCGGGAGTGCGAGCGGGAGCACGACCCTGCGGAACGTGGCGAAGCCTCCGGCGCCGAGGTCCCGCGAGGCCTCGATGAACGAATGCGGAATCCGCTCGAGCGCGCCGTACACGGGCAGGATCATGAACGGGAGCCACACATACGAGAAGATCAGCCACACCGCGAAGTTCGTGTATGCGAGGTGCTGATTCGGCAGCCCCAGCTTGTTCAGAAACCAGTTGAGCACTCCGTCCTGGTTCAGGATCAAGCGCCAGATGTAGACGCGCACGAGGTAGCTCGACCAGAGCGGCAGCAGCACCGCGACGAACAGGAAGGCGCGCGAGCGCGACGACGCGACCCGCGCCATGAAGTACGCGAACGGGAACGCGAGGACTGCGTCGGTCAACGTCACCGCGGCCGCAATGCCGATTGTTCGTAAGGCAATCGTGCGGTACGCGCTGGAATCGATGAGCGTGCGGAAGTTGCCGAGGTTCCAGATGTGCTCGATGTCGGTCGTGAACGAGTTCACCGTCCAGAACGACGAGATGAAGAGAGCGACGAGCGACGCGAGGTAGACGAGTCCGAACGCGAGCAGCGGCGGAGCGAGCAGAAGCAGGCCCTTCGCCCAGCGGTGGCGCCAGAAGAACCCCGAGAGACGGAGCCGGGCCGCTCGCAACGAGCGGCCCGGCCCTCGGTTCAACCCTTCAGCTGGGTCCAAGCTTGCTGCCACTGGGTGTAGTCCATGCAGTCGTTCTTGCCGTTGCCGCAAGCGGCGACCGGCGTCTTCCAGAACTTGATCGAGCTGAAGTACTTCGCCGAAGCGCCGCAGTGGTACTGCGCGGCGGATCCCGGCGACAGCTTGTTCATGATCGGACACGCCTTCGGATTCGCCGGCGTCTCACCGAAGTAGATCGCCTGCTCCGCCTGCACCTTCGGCGTGGAGACCCACTTCAGCCACATGTACGCGCAGTTCGGATGCTTTGCATGTGCGGACAGCATCCATGTGTCGGCCCATCCGGTAGCACCTTCCTTCGGGATGAGGTCCTTCACGGGAACCTTGTCCGCGATGAGGGTGTTGGTCTGATACGGCCACGACGCACCGATCACGGCGTCGCCGTTCTTGAAGAGGTCGATCTCGTCCGAGGCCAGGCCCCAGTACTTCTTGATCAGAGGCTTCTGCGCCTTCAGGAGCGCAATCGCTGCGTTGAACTGCTTCTGGTTGAGCTCGTACGGATCGGTGATGCCGAGCGACGTGTTCGTCTTCGAGAGATAGAGCGCCGCGTCCGCGATCTGGATCGGGTTGTCCGGCACCGTGACCTTGCCCTTGTACGCCTTGCTGTAGATGGCCGACCAGCTCGTCGGTGCGGGCTTCACCTTCTTCGTGTTGTAGAGCAGCGTATTCGGGCCCCACTGAAGCGACACGCCGTAGTGAACGCCCTTGATCGTGTTGTGCGGTGGCGACTTCAGCGCGGGGATGAAGTTCTTGAAGTCGGGGATGAGATTGACGTTGACCGGCTGAACGTCCTTGCCGTAGATGAGGCGCAGGCTCGCGTCGCCCGAGGCGGAGACCATGTCGTACTGCGACCCGCCGCCCTGGCGCATGAGCGTGACCATCTCGTCCGACGAGCCCGCATATTTCGCGTTGACCTTGCAGCCCGTCGCCTTCGTAAACGGCTTGACCCATTGCGGCTGCGTGTAGCCCTCCCACGCAACGAGGTTCAACTGCCCCTCGCCCTTGCCGATGGACGTCGGTAAGCCGCTGTTCGAGCTGATGCCTGCCGCCGGCACGCACAGCGCGGCGGCGAGCGCCACCACGAGCACGTGTGCCCTCTTGATGCGAGTCACTGACCCTCCTTGGGGATTTCGTACGTGTGCTCCGGTCTCCATTCGAGCCGGACGCGCTTGCCCTGCTCCTCGAGCGCCTGTTGTGAGGAGGTCTCGAGGTTCTGCCGGATGACGACGAGCTCGCCGCCGGAATCCAGATCGACGATGTACCGGGTGACCATCCCGGCGTAGACAACCTCGCGGATCACGCCGGTCTCGCCGCCGCTGCCGTCGTCGTCGTGCATGTGAATCTTCTCCGGCCGGATCGTGATGCGCCGGCCGTCGCGCTCGAGGACGTTCGACACGCCGACGAATCCGGCGACGAACTCCGTCTGCGGATGCTCGTATACCTCGGCCGGCGCTCCGACCTGCTCGATTCGGCCTTCGTTGAACACCGCCATGCGGTCGCTCATCGTGAGCGCCTCTTCCTGGTCGTGCGTGACGTAGACGAATGTGATGCCGAGGTCGCGCTGCAGGGCCTTGAGGAAGACCTGCATCTCCTGGCGCAACTTCAGATCGAGCGCGCCGAGCGGTTCGTCGAGGAGCAGCACCGACGGCGAGTTGATGATCGCGCGTGCAAGTGCAACCCGCTGCCGCTGGCCACCGGAAAGCTGCAGCGGCTTGCGCGAGGCGACCTGGGGGAGACGGACCCGCTCGAGCACCTCCTGCGCTTTGATGCGCCGCTCGCGCCGTCCCAGGCCTTTCACGCGCAGCCCGTACTCGACGTTCTCCTGCACCGTCATGTGCGGGAAGAGCGCGTAATCCTGGAACACGGTGTTCACATCTCGCTCGGACGGTGGGACACGCGTGACGTCGAGACCCGCGAGCTCGACGTGACCCTCGTCGGGTTGCTCGAAGCCGGCGATCACGCGGAGCGTTGTCGTCTTGCCGGACCCGGACGGACCGAGCAGCGTGAAGAACTCGCCTTCCGCGATGTCGAGGTCGAGCTTGTCGATCGCCACGACGTCGCCGTAGGTCCGGCGAATGCCGCTCAGCCGCACCGCAGGACTCGCTGCGCCGCGTTGCTCCGTTGATCTAGCCGGAGCTTGCGTCGCCAAGCGCTTCCTCCAGGATCCCGAGCCCGCGCTCCAGCTCCTCATCCGTTGCCGACAGCGGAGGCAGCAGACGGATCACGTTCCCGTAGAGGCCGCACGAGAGGAGTACCAGTCCCTTTTCGCGTGCCGCCGTCGTGACCGCCTTCGATACGTCGCCGTTCTGCTCGGTCAGCTCGAGTGCCAGCATCGCGCCGAGTCCACGTACCTCACCGACGATCGCATGCCTGGCCGCGATCTCGTCGAGGCGTGTGTGGAGGAGCTCTGCGATCTGCTCGGCTCGCTCGCGGAAGCCGGGCGCGGACAGCTCCTCGAGTACCGCGAGCGCCGCAGCGCACGCGACCGGGTTGCCACCGAACGTTCCGCCGAGGCCACCTGGATGCGGCGCGTCCATCAGGTCGGCGCGACCGGTGACGCCCGCGAGCGGGAGGCCGCCGCCGAGTGTCTTGCCCGAGACAAGCAGATCGGGCTCGACGTCGTAACGCTCGATCGCCCACATCGTGCCGGTGCGTCCGCAGCCGGACTGCACCTCGTCGTCCACATACACGATGCCGTGCGTATCGCAGAGCTCTCGAAGTGCGTGGATGAACTGGGGCGGCATCGGGATGAAGCCACCCTCGCCCTGCACGGGCTCGAGCACGATGCACGCGACCTCTTTCGGATCGACATCCTGCTTGAACAAAAGCTCGAGACCGCGCAGTGCGTCCTCCGTCGAGACGCCCCGGTACGGGTACGGCGCCGGCGCTCGATGCACATCCGTTGCGAGCGGGCCGAAGCCCTGCTTGTAGACGAGCTTCGACGTCATCGCCATCGTCAAGTTCGTACGGCCGTGGAAGGCGCGGTCGAAGACGACGACGCCGGGGCGTCCGGTCGCAGCGCGCGAGATCTTGACGGCGTTCTCGATCGCCTCTGCGCCCGAGTTCAGGAGGAGCGTCTTCGTGGCGGCGTTGCCCGGCCAGAGCTCATCGAGCTTCTCCGCCACCGCGATGTACGGCTCGTAGGCGCCGACCATGAAGCACTGGTGGAGGAAGCGGTCGACCTGCTCGTGGACCGCCCGGACGACGGCCGCGTTCCCGTGGCCGAGGTTCTGGCAGGCGATGCCGCCGGCGAAGTCGATGTACTCGCGCCCCTCTGCGTCCCAGATCCGGGCGCCCCAGGCGCGCGAGACGACGAGATCGGTCGTCGCGACGCCGCGCGGCACGTACCGCTCCCGTCCCTGGCGCACCTCGTCCGTGGAGGCGTGTTCTTCGACCCGCATCGATCTGGAGTATCTCACTACTGCAATGCGAGGCAAATGGGTGCTTTGACCTATGCAATGCGCAGCCTCTATAGGCTCGGTCGATGCGGCCGCTGTCGCCCCAGTTCAAGCCGTACGGGTGGGCGCTCTCGACGGCCGAGATCGCGGCGCGGGCGGGCATCGCACCCGAAGACGTCCTCCGCTTCGACGGAAACACGGAGCCCGACCCGCCCCCGACGGCCCGGCCCGAGACGATCGCCGACGCCCTCGAGCGGATTCAGGCCTACCGGCACGGCGGTTTTCCGGAGCTTTTGCGCGCGATCGCGGACTACAACGGCCTCGAGCCGGAGAACGTCGTGCTCGGCTCCGGCGCCGACGACCTCCTGATGCTCTGCGCTCGCGCGTACGCGGGGCCGGGCGACCGTGTCGCGATCGCCGATGAGCCGTCGTATCCGCTGTACCGGGTCGCCGCGTGGGTGACGGGAGCGGACGTCGGCGACGAGGACCCGGTGCTCACGTTCGTCTGCCGCCCGCACAATCCGACCGGGGCGATGGTCGACCTTCCCGCAGCTCGGCCGCTGGTCGTGGACGAGGCGTATTTCGAGTACGGCGGCGAGACCGCGCTGCACTTGCTCGGCTCGAACGACGTGATCGTCGTGCGGACATTCTCGAAGGCGTTCCGGCTGGCTTCCGCGAGAGTCGGGTATGCGCTCGCCGATCGAGAGACTGCGACGGAGCTGAACCAGCGCCAGGCGCCTGCGCCGCTGTCGACGCTCTCGGCCGCGCTCGCGCTCGCCGGGCTCGAGGCCGGCCCGCCAGACGTGTCGGCGGCGATCGAAGAGCGCGAGCGCCTGGCCGAAGGGCTGAGGTCGATCGGCCTCGCGCCGCTCCCGTCGTGCACGAACTTCGTGCTCGTGCCGCATGAGCGCTCGCAGGAGATCTACGAGGCGTTGCTCGGGAAGGGGCTCGCCGTGCGGCCGTCACCGGGTGCGATCCGCATCACCGTGCACCGTCCGGACGCCGACGACCGGCTGCTCGAAGCGCTCGCCGCGCTCGGCTAAAGGACTGGATCACGTCCGGCGGGGGTGTCTCCGTGGCGGCCGGCGACACAGGGAGCCGCCGGACGTGACGCAGCCCTGCCCTGCCTACGTGGCGCTACCGAATTCGGTTTTTGCAGGTGGGCTAGCGGCTGGCGTCGCTGATGTCGAAGCCGGCCGGGCAGCGCCAGTACTCGTACGTGGCGGTGAGGCCGACGCTCCGGCAGCCGCGGTGCGACAGGTCGGGGCGGCCCTCGAGCTTGCCCGGGCGGCACGCGGCGAGCTCGGACGAGTCCGCGAAGGTCTGGGTAACCGTGCAGGAGCCGGTGAGGCCGCTCATGCGCAGAACGCGGCCGTCCTTGATCACCACCATCAAGGCGAAGATGCAAACACCGACTGCGACGATTCTCTTGATCATGCGGGCGCCTCTTCTTCCGGAGCCGCAGAGAACCGGAGTTGCTGTCAGCTTTTATCGGCTTCCGGGGGGTTCGGCTTGAGCGCGCGCCAGGCGTCGGCGGCAGCCCGTCCCTCGGGCGTGGCGAGAAAATGCTCGAGTGGAACGTGGAGGAACGCCGCGCGTGCTTCAGCGAGAACGTTGTTGCCGTCAGTCAGCTCACCGTCGACGTGCAGCCGGCGTCCACGTTCCCCGACAAGGCGTGCTCGGACGAGCAGCTCGGTGTTGATCGGCACAGGCTGCCGGTAGCGGACGAAGATCCGGGCCGTCACGGCGGGAAAGCGGTACCAGGAGGCGAGCAAGCCGCACGCCTCGTCGAGCGCGGCCGCGACGAGTCCGCCGTGTACGAGCCCGGGCCCGGCCTGGTGGCGCTCATCGAACGAGAACCAGGCGTCGTATTCCGTCAACCCCTCGGCTGCCGGCTGCGCCAGCTGGATCCCCGCCGGGGCGCTGCCGCAGCCCCAGCACGCCGGATCGTGATGCGGTGGGATTACGAGGTTGCCTGCCACACGTTCTCGAACGTGCCGAACCGGAGCTCTTGGTCGTAGTAGAAGCGCGTGTCGTCCACGCGGCGCATGTATTCCTCGCGGTGGGCTGCGGCGAACTCGTTGTAGGCCTCCGCGGAGTCCCATCGGTCGATCACGAGATAGCGCGTCGGTATCTCGACGTCATGCAGGAGCTCGGTGCCGATGTACCCCTTCGCACCCGTGAAGAACTGCGCCCAGTCCCCGTCGGGGCCGTACGCCCGCTCGAAGCCGGCAACGTCCCTCACCTCGTAGCTGAAGACCAGCGCGATCACGGGGCCATTCGTATCAGCCCGCCGCGGTAAGGTCCCGCGCGATGAGCGCTGAGCAGGCAGAGGTCGTCGAGGAGCCGGTCGACGAGCGCAGCAAATACGCGGGGGTCCTCCGCTTCTACAACCTCGCGAAGCATCAGGAATGGGCGGTTCGCGACGTGCCGTGGGGAGACCTCCCGCCGGTGCCCGAGGGAAAAGGATCGGAGGAGCGGCAGGCCCGCCGCCGGGACGTCTGGCGGTCGGTGATCATGCAGCAGCTGCAAGCGGACGTGCTCGCGTGTGAGATGGCGGCGCAGCTCTTGAACGCTGCGCCCGATCCGGAGGCGAGGCTCTATTACTCGACGATGGTGCAAGACGAGTCGCGCCACACCGAGGCCTGGCTGAAGCTGATCGGCCAGGTTGGAGGCGAGGGGGAGCGTGACCCGC
The DNA here is from genome assembly GCA_963848665.1 of uncultured Actinomycetes bacterium. GTDB lineage: Bacteria > Actinomycetota > Thermoleophilia > Gaiellales > Gaiellaceae > Palsa-739. The sequence goes on along the minus strand of CAWKEF010000008.1, from coordinate 782,243 downwards.
ACCTCGATGCGCTCGGCCACATGTTCCTCGAGGCGGACACGCTCGAGGAGAAGGTCTTCCTCATGCAGGTGTTCTTCGAGCGGCTCATCATCCCGCGCTTCCGTCTGATCGCGCGCTCCTCGCGCGGCACGATCCTCGAGGATCTCTGCAACCGGCTCGCGATCGACGACGGCATCCACCACGGCGCCGGCATGGCGTACGAGCGGGTGCTGCTCGAAGACGCGCCGAAAGCGGTCAAGCAGACGCTGATCGACGCCGCCAACCGCATGCTGCCGGAGTTTGCCGCCCACGCTCTGTGGCGCCCGAAGGCGCGCGAGATGATCGGCCAGCTGATGGAAGCGCGCGACCGGGAGCGGCTGAAGACCGAGCTCGACCATGGCGTGCGGCTCGCGCAGTCGCTGGGGCTGGACGTCAGCGAGGTTCAGCTGCCGTTCTAGATGTAACACGGGGCCTGGTCGCGACAGAGACGGGGTGGATGCAGCGGTTCGACCAGATCTACGCTGAGCACGCGGATGCGATCCGGGCGTACGTCCGCCGGCGCGCGCCTGTGGACGTCGTCGACGATGTCGTCGCCGACGTCTTTCTCGTCTGCTGGAGGCGGCTCGACGACGTCCCGAAGCAGGCGTTGCCGTGGCTCTATGCCGTCGCGCGCAAGACGCTCGCGAACGACCGGCGGCGGCGCGCGCGAACGGCGCACGTTCCCGTCGAAGCTGTGCACGATCCTGAGCCGGTCGGCGATTCGGCGCTGGCGGCGGCGTTTGCCGGGCTGAGCGACACGGATCGCGAGGTGCTGCGGCTCGTCGCGTGGGAGGGGTTGTCCCTCCGCGACGCCGCTCGGGTGCTCGACTGCTCGCCGGTCGCCTGTCGTGTGCGCTACCACCGCGCGAAGGCACGGCTCGCGTCCCGGCTCTCGACGGCTGCATCCTTTCGCCCTGAACCGAAAGGAGTGACGAGATGAGAAACGACGTTGTTGCACGGCTCGCGGCTGCGAACCCCATCCCGACCGACGCGCCGCTACGCGTTGCGCCCGTGCCTGTCCGGCGGCTCGCAGTTGCGGCGATCGTGGCTGGGGTCGTTGCGATTCCCACCGTCGCGTTCGCCGGGCGGCTTGCCGACGCGCTCGGGATCTCGAACGGGGGCACGACCGTCCCGGTCGAGTCGGTGCTGCCGGGCCAGACGAAGCTCGATCAGGCCCTGCAGGACATGCAGGTCGGCTCGACGATGCAGTCGCTCGGGACATTGAACGGCGTCGCGTTCTACGCGGCCCGGAACGCCGCCGGCGATTTCTGTCTCGCGATCGACCACGTCGACCAGACGTATTACAAGGGCGTCTTCTGCGATCTCAACGCCGACAACTTCCCGTCGGCTGACGTGAAGGCGGTGACCTTCCCGCGGACCCTGGAAGGCGTGGCGGCCGACGGCGTCGCGAAGGTCTCGTTTGTCGACGCGAACGGCACAGTGCTCGACTCGGCGCCGGTCGTCGGCAACCTGTTCGAGTCGGACGTCACGCTGCCGCAGGGTGCGGCCGCATTTCTCGAAACGTTCGACGCGCAAGGGAGCGTCCTGTCGAAGCAAGCGCTGCCGGGCTCGTGAGCGGCTAGCGAAGACCGCCGCGTTCGAAGTGTGCGCGGAAGAAGTTCTCCGAACCGGCGGTCGCCATCGCGGCGGAGGCGCTGATCTCCAACGCGAGGGCGGCCGCCGCGACGATCTGTGCGAAGCGGTAGACCTTGCCGGGACCGGCGCAGTCCATCAGCTCGAGCCACTCGTGCGCCGTCGGCAGGCTCGTGCCACCGCCGACCGTTCCGACCTCGAGCCCGGGAAAGCGGATCGACGCATGCAGCCCGCCGTCGACTCGCCGTCCCGTGCCGTGCGCCATCGAGCTCGTGCCGACCATGCCGAGATCCTGCCCGGTCGCCGCGAAGATCGCTGCGATCGCCGACGCCGGCGTGAACGCGACGGACTGCATCCCGGATGCAATCGCGCCGTGCGTGCCGGCCCATGACAGCGCTTCGAGGTCGGCGGCCGTCGTCCGGAGGACGCGTCCGATCGCATCGTCGGTGAGCATCACCTCGGCGATCACGGTCTTGCCGTGCCCGGACTGGAAGAACTCGTGCGAGGGTTTCTTGTCGCCGCCCATGTTCGCCTCGAGCATCGCGCGCTCGATCGGCACAGGCGCGTTCGGGAGCACGTAGGCCATGTTCAACGCATAGGCGTTGCGGGTCATCATGTTCGGGCCTACAGCGTCGCCCGTCGTCCAGCGCCAGAGCACGTGGCACATCGGCCCGACAACGTGCGTCCTCGCCTCGCGCAGCACGGCATAGCGCGACAGCTCTGGCATGTCGGTTGAGCGCAGCCAGTCGCGCATCTCGTCGACGCGTTCCGCGATCCAGTGCGACAACGTCAACGCGTCGCCTGCGTCCTTACAGACGAAGCACGAGGCGCGCGTGATGCGATCGAAGACGACGTAGGTGCGGAAGCCGCCGGAGAGCTCGACCGCCTTGGCACCGCGCTGCACCGAGGCGGTCAACCCGCCTTCGGAGTGCGCGAGGGGAACCGTCACCTCCTCGACGGCGCGGCCTGTCTCGACGACATCTCCGTCTTCGGACAGCGCGTACTCGCCGAGTGAGATCTGCAGCTGCGCGACCGACACCGGGATCACCGCGGTGCCTGTCACCGACTCCGCAGACGTTGCGTAGGGCGAGAGGTCGATGTCGCCGTTCAGCCCCAGCGCCTCGCGCCGAGCGGCGATCGAGGCAGGGTCGTTCTTGCGAGGTAGCCGGTCCGCCATGCCGCCATTCTTGCGTAACCTCACGTCAATGCCCGCACAGCTGATCGACGGCAAGGCTCTGGCAGCAAAAGTGCGCGAAGAGGTCGCCGCGGAGGTGGACGAGCTTGGCGAGGTCGGGCTCACGACCGTCCTCGTCGGGGACGACCCGGCCTCGCACGTCTACATCACCGGCAAGCACAAGGCCGCGACTGCCGTGGGCATCCACGCGAACGATCTCAGGCTCCCAGCCGACACGCCCGAAGACGAGCTCTTGCAGCTCCTGGCCGAGCTGAACGCCGACGACGCCGTCGACGGGATTCTCGTCCAGCTGCCGCTGCCCGGCCACTTGGACGAGGCCAAGGTGATCGAGGCGATCGATCCTGCGAAAGACATCGACGGGCTGCACCCGATGAATGCCGGCAGCCTCGCCCTCGGACGGCCGCGGCTCGTACCGGGCACGCCGCTTGGGATCATGCGCATGCTCGCCGAGTACGACATCGAGACCAAAGGCGCGCGAGCCGTCGTCGTGGGCCGGTCGAACATCGTCGGCAAGCCGATGGCGCAGCTCCTGCTGCAGGCGCATGCGACGGTGACGATCTGCCACTCCCGCACGGTCGATCTGGAGCGGCACACCCTCGACGCCGACATTCTGGTCGCGGCCGTCGGGCACCTCCACGTCGTCGGGGCGGACATGATCAAGGCCGGTGCGACCGTGATCGACGTCGGAATGAACCGAACCGACGAGGGCCTCTTCGGCGACGTCGACCCGGACGCGATGGAGCTTGCGGCCCATATGACGCCCGTTCCCGGGGGCGTCGGTCCGATGACGATCGCCATGGTCCTGAAGAACACGGTCACGGCGGCGCGTGCGCGTCGAGGCCTTGTTTCCGGCGTATCCTAAGTTACAATCCGGCGGATTCATCATCGGTCGGCGGCTTGTACCGTCGTTGTTTTTGCAAGGAGGAACACAGTTGGCAGAAGGCACCGTCAAATGGTTCTCGAACGAGAAGGGCTTCGGCTTCATTGAGCGCGAAGGCGGAGACGACGTCTTCGTGCACTTCTCGGCGATCGGCATGGAGGGTTACAAGTCGCTGACCGAAGGTCAGAAAGTGTCGTTCGAGGTCGTGCAAGGCCCCAAGGGCGCACAGGCCGCGAACGTCATGGCGATCTAGAGAACCTGTCGGACTCACTGTGTGAAGAGGCCCCGGCAGGGGCCTCTTCCATTTCTGGAAGGATTTTCGAATATGGCAATCGACCGCGATCAACTCCTTCATGTCGCGCACCTCGCGCGTCTCGAGCTTCGTGACGACGAGCTCGAACGCCTCGGCGCGCAGCTGAACGACATCCTGGAGGCGGTCTCGAAGGTGTCGGAGCTCGACCTCTCCGACGTGCCTCCGACCTCGCACCCGCTCGACGTCGTGAACGTCTGGGCCGAGGACGAGCCGCACCCGTGCCTCTCCGTCGAAGAGGCGCTCGCGAACGCCCCCGAGCGGGAAGGGAACTACTTCAAGGTTCCCCCCGGAGGGTCGTGATGCTCGACACCCTGCGACTGACTGCGGAGGAGGCTGCGCGCCTGTTGCGCGACAAGGAAGTGTCGGGTGCCGAGCTCTACGCGGCCTACCGCACCGCGATCGACGAGCGCGACCCCGAGCTGCACTGCTACCTCCACGTCTGCGAGGACGAGGGCGGCGAGGGGATCCCGATCGCGGTGAAGGATGTGATCGGCACGAAGGGGATTCCGACGACGGCGGGCTCGAAGATCCTCGAGGGCTACCTGCCGGTCTACGACGCAACAGTGGTGGAGCGCTGCAAGGCGCACGGCTTGCGCGTGCTCGGGAAGACGAACACCGACGAGTTCGCGATGGGCTCGTCGACCGAAAATTCTGCGTACGGCCCGACCAAGAATCCGTGGGACCCGACGCGCGTTCCCGGAGGATCCGGAGGCGGGTCGGCGGCGGCGGTCGCGGCCGGGCTCGCACCGTGGGCACTTGGTTCCGACACGGGCGGATCGATCAAGCAGCCCGCGGCCCTCTGCGGCAACGTCGGGTTGCGGCCGACGTACGGCACGGTGTCCCGCTACGGCGTCGTCGCGTTTGCGTCGAGTCTCGACCAGGTTGGTCCGGTCGCGCGCAACGTTCGAGACTGCGCGTACCTCTATTCCGTCCTTGCCGGACGCGATCCGTGCGATTCCACGACGGTCGACCTGCCGAACGCGGTGGAGATCCCGGAGGGCGATTCCCTCAAAGGCCTGCGTGTCGGCGTTCCCACCGAGTTCACCGACCATGAGGCGATCGAGCCCGGGGTGCGCGAGGCTGTGCAGCGCACGATCGAGCTCTGCCGCGAACTTGGTGCAGAAGTGGGGGAGTGCTCGCTGCCGCATTCGCTCGAATACGGCGTTCCCTGTTATTACCTGATCGCTCCCGCGGAGGCGTCGTCGAATCTCGCCCGCTACGACGGCGTGCGCTTCGGCTACCGCTCGCCTGAAGGCGGCGATCGCCTCGAGATGTACAAGCGCACGCGCGACGAAGGCTTCGGCGACGAGCCGAAGCGGCGCATCCTCGTCGGCACGTACGCGCTCTCGGCCGGCTACTACGACGCGTACTACGGACAGGCGCAGAAGGTTCGCACCGTGCTGATCCGCGAGCACGCGGCGGCGTTCGAACGCTTCGACGTGTTACTCACGCCGACGTCTCCGACCGTCGCATTCGAGCTGGGCGCAAAATCTGCGAATCCGCTCGCGATGTACCTGAACGACCTGCTCACGATTCCGTCGTGCATGGCGGGCCTGCCGGGGCTGAACGTGCCGTGCGGGCTTTCGGAGGGCTTGCCGGTCGGCGTCCAGTTGATCGGTCCGCAGTTCTCCGAGAACACACTCTTTCGCGTCGGCTACGCACTCGAGCTCGCGATCGGCTTCGATCCCGTACCGGTGAGGCTCGCATGAGATTCGAGGATCCCGCAGCCGACTTCATCCCCGCGGTCGAGCGTGTCTTCGGTGCATCGCCGCGCGTGCTCGACGGGTCTCGTGCGGTGCTCGTGGGCGAGGTCAAGCTGCAGCTCGAGGCGGGGGAACGCGAGCTCTGGCTGATCGAGACCAACGGCGTGCTCGAGCACAGGCTCGGGATGGTCGAGGTGGATCTCGACATCGAGGAGGCGTTGCTGGAAGCGAAAAGGAAGCTCGATGAGCTCGGCTGACTGGGAGGCCGTCATCGGGCTCGAGGTGCACGCGCATCTCAAGACGAAGACGAAGATGTTCTGCCGCTGCGAGCTCGAATACGGCGCCGGCGAGAACACGCACACGTGCCCGGTGTGCCTCGCGCATCCCGGTGCGTTGCCCGTTCCGAACGGGCGGGCGATCGAGCAGACGATCAAGCTCGGCCTCGCGCTCGGCTGCGAGATCTCACCGCACGCGATCTTCGCGCGGAAGAATTACTTCTACCCCGATCTGCCGAAGGGCTACCAGATCAGCCAATACGAGTCGCCGCTCTGCGGCCCCGGCGCGTTCGTCATCCCGACGGTAGACGGCGAGGAGACCGTCGGCATTGTCCGCGCGCATCTCGAGGAAGACGCTGCGAAGACCGTGCACGCCGGCGGCGCGACCGGCCGAAGCGTCGGTGCCGACTACTCGCTCGTCGACTTCAACCGCGGCGGAACCCCGTTGATCGAGATCGTGAGCGAGCCCGACATTCGCTCCGCCGACGAGGCGGACCGCTACCTCCGCCTGCTGCGGCAGACGATCGTCGAGCTCGGGGTCTCGGACGCCGAGATGGAGAAGGGCACTCTGCGCGCCGACGTCAATGTCTCGGTGCGCAAGCGCGGGGAGAAGGGCTACCGACCTCGCTGGGAGCTCAAGAACATGAACTCGTTCACTTTCATCCGCCGCGGCATCGAGGCCGCCGTGCGCGAACAGGTCGCTGCGTACGAGCGCGGTGAGCAGATCGAGCAGTCGACCTACGACTACGACCCCGACACGGACCACCTGACGGTGCACCGCTCGAAAGAGGAGGCGGACGACTACCGCTACTTCCCCGAACCGGATCTCGTGCCGGTGGAACCGCCGGCGGAGCTCGTCGAGCGGCTGCGCGATGAGCTGGGCGAGCTCCCGGGCGCACGGATCCGGCGACTCGAAGCCTCGGTGGGCTTCGATGTCGCCTACGCCCTCGTGACGACCGAGCGAGATCTGCTCTATTCCGGCCTCGTTGCCGGCGGTGTCGATCCGCGCGTTGCTGCGAACTGGGTGATGAACGACTTTGCCGCCACCGGGGAGGACACGTCGGCGGTGAACGTCACCGAGATGGCGCTCGTGCTCAAGACGCCGGGTCTCACGCGTGACGCACTCGTCGCGGCAACCGCTGCGAGCACTGCAGCCGGTTTCAACGCAGCCGAGTACACGTCTCAGACCGCGGTAAGCGACGAGTCAGAGCTCGGCCCGGTCATCGACGGCGTGCTTGCTGCAAACCCGGATCAGGTGGCCACCTATCGCGGTGGCAAGGAGGGAGTGCTCGGGTTCCTCGTCGGCCAGGTGATGAAGGAGACCCGTGGCAAAGCCGATCCGAAGGTGGTCAACCGACTCTTGCGGGAGAAGCTTCAGCGCTAGGTAGGTCGTGGAGGTCGCTGAGGCTTGGAGCGTTCCGCAGTGTGCGACTCGTCGTTGCGACGACCCCGAGCACGACAACGAGCCCGACGAGCACGGCGACGGTCGCTCGCGCGGAGATCGATCCGAGCATTACACCGGCTGCGAGTGGGCCGAGGGAAGCGCCGATCAGCGCCGTTGCCCGCGCGGCTCCGTTCACTCGCCCGGTCAGGCGGTCGGGGACGACGGCGACGCGATAGCCGATGATCACCGAGGTCTGCGTCGGCACGGCGGTGAACATCGGCAGCGCCCCGGCGAGCAGGACGTACACGTTCGGCACCACGACGAACGCAACCAGGGCGCTCGAAAGCCAGAACGAGCTCACGATGATCGTGCGCACGGAAAACAGGCGTTGCAATCTCGGCGCCGCGAACGAGCCTACGAGTGAGCACCCACCGAGGACCGCGACAAGCCCTCCGATTTGGGCCGACGTGAGACCTTGCCGCCGCGCGACCACGACGAGTGTGAGGACGACAGCCTCGAAGACGAGGTTCTGCCAGGTGAAGAGCAGTGCGCTCGTGCGCAGGAAGCGGTGCCTCCAGAGCCAGCTGAACCCTTCCGAGAGCTGGGCACGCAGCGGCGCTTCGTCCGGGTCCCGCTCTTCTTGAAAACGCGTACGGATTGCAGCGAGCGATAAGACCGAAAAGGCCGGGGCTATCGTGTCGACGAGAAACGGCGCCATGCGTGCGACTCCGAAGAGGGCACCGCCGAGGGGAGGTGCGACAAGGTTGGTGGTCGAGAAGCGCACCTGCTCACCCGCCGCGGCGTGGGGGAGCTGCGACGCCGGGACGACGGAGCGCAGCGCTCCGAACTCCGCAACGTTGAAGACAACGAGGACAGCTCCCTCGACGAATGCGACGAGCACGATCTGCGCGAACGTGAGCTCGTGGAGCGCAAGCGCCGCCACGACGCTCGCTGCGCACCCGACATGCAATACATCCGACACGATCATCAGGCGCTTGCGATGAACGCGGTCGACCACGACTCCTGCGACGAAGCCGAATACGACCCACGGTGAGAGTCGTGCGAAGCCGACGATGCCGGCTTTCGCCGGCGAGTGCGTGAGAGCGAGGACGAGCAGGGGATAGGCAATGCCGGCCGACTCCGATCCGATCGAGGAGAGGATCTGCCCCGCCTGGAGCAGCAGAAAGTCGCGGTTCTTCCGGAGCGGCGTATGCCCGCTCAAGCGGCGAGAGCGGCTTCGACCTCGATCGCATCCTCGCGTGGGCGGGTCAGGAGGTAGACCGCGGAGACGAGAAACACGATTGCCATCGCCACGATTTCTATCCGGTAATCGATGATCGTGATGAGAGCCGCGCCGACGGCGATCGAGATGGTCTGCGGCACGCTGAAGAGCATGTTGGCGGCCGCCGCGACCCGACCTTGCATGTGTCCCGGGCTCCTTACCTGGTATGCCGTGGCGAGCGCGACGACTGCCCAGGCAATCCCCAGGCCTGCGACTGCGGCGCCGGCAAGCACGAGACCGGTTCTCGGCACAAGCCACATCGAGTCGCCAAGGCCGAAGAGGAGGACGCCGATCCCGGCCAGGCGAAGCTCGCCCAGGCGGCGGATCAGACGCGCCGCGGTCACGCCGCCGAGTATCGCTCCCACTCCTTGAGCGCTGCCGACGACGCCGATGAACGACGGGGAACGGTGCAGTCCGCTGCTCGTCACGGCGAACATGATCGTCTCAGTGAATCCCCCGACGGCGAGCACGGCAGCAATGCCGATCGTCAGCTCACGCAGGATACGAACCCTGGCGATGTGCGAGACGCCGGCAGAGACTTCGCGAAGGAAATGCTGGTCGTTCGGAGCTGGGTCGGGTTCGGTAAAGCGAAGCGCAACGAGCGTTGCGGCGGACAGCAGGAACGTTCCGGCATCGACGAGCGCGACCGCCGCTCCGCCGAAGGCCGCGAAGATGCCTGCGCCTGCGAGCGGTGCGACGAGACGAAGACCTTCGCGAATCGACTGGTAGGCGCCGTTCGCATCTGCGAGCTGCTCGTCGGGAAGCATCGCCTTCAACATCGACGATCGCGCCGCGGCGAAGATGTCGCCGCCGAGCCCATACAGCGCTGCGACGGCATAGAGGATCCACACGTCGCTCCGGTTATGGACAAAGAGCAGCAGGCACATCACGGCGGCCAATGCCACGTGCGTGCCGATCATCAGTGGGCGCTTGCGCACGCGGTCAACGACAAGGCCGCCGAGCGGTGCGATGAGGCCGGCGAGGGCGAGCACGAAGAAGACGAGGCCGGCCGCGCTCGACGATCCGGTCAGCACCTTCGCCCAGATGGCCAGCGCGAAGAACATCATCCAGTCGCCGAACATCGAGAGCGTCTGGCCTGTAAGCAAGAGCCGGACGTCCTTGCGTGCGAGGAGCTGCCGCACGGCTATAGCCCGCGGAACACGCGGAAGTCGCCGCTGACGGTCTTGCCGCGGACGACGAGCGCAGGGCCGTCGCCTTCGAGCGCTCCCGGGTCGCTGCCGAGAGGAACCTCGGAGGCGAGGTCGCCCGAGACGGAACCCGCATCCACGTCGAGGCTCGTGCCTGCTGCTACGCCGAGCTCGATGTCGCCGGAGACGCTCTGTGCCGTGACGTGCCCTTCGCGAACCGACTCGATCCTCATATCGCCGGACACGGTCTTCGAGATGACAGAACCGCCGACCCACTGCACATTCACGTCGCCTGACACGGTTTGCACGCGCAGCTCGCCGCCGACTTTGTCGAGGCGCACGTCGCCGCTCACCGTCTTGATCTCCGCATCGCGCTCGATCTCGCCGTTGACGACGAGGTCGCCCGACGCAGACTTCACCTCGAGCGACTGCACACGGCCACGCACTTTCATGTCGCCCGCAGCGGTCGAGAGGACAGGAGTACTGCCGTGCGGGACACGGGCGCGCACGCGCAAATGGCTGCCGCTACCGAAGCTGAAATCGCCGATCGAGATGGTGAGACCGAACGCCTTCTTGCCTTTGAGCTCGACGACGATGCGGCGGCCCTCCTGCCGCACCTCGGTCATCTCGATCAGCTTCTCGTCACCTTCGAGCGAGATGACCGATTCGTCGCCGTCGACCGTTTCGATATCGATGTCGCCGGTCGGGACCTTGATCTCGACCTCGACCGGCTCCGGGGTCTGGAAGCGATGCTCCGGCATCTCAGGCGGCCTTCGGGGTCGCGGGGGCGGGAACGGGGAAGCGAACGACGACCTTGTCGCGCTTCGGCCTGGACACCTTCACGGGTGCCGGTGTGTCGGGCACGCCGGACGGATCGTCGTAGACCCAATGGGCATCGCCTTTCGAAGGCAGGGCGTACATGGCGACTCCTTTCAGCTCCGGCCGTAGCCGGTCAGGCGGCGGCGGCTGCCGCCGGAGGATGGACGCGGCTCGGCGTGGGCATGGCGCACGAGCGCCTGCACGAGCCACGTGTTCACGGAGACCCCGTCACGGGCGGCGGCGGCCTCGAGGCGCACCTTGAGGCTCTCCGGCAGGCGGAGGGAGATCCGTGCCGTGTACGCCTCGTCGGCCGCCTCGATCGCCGGCTCCGCCTCGTCGCGGACGAGCACGAGCTCCGGGTCGCTGCCTGCGAACCGGACCTCGACCCGTCCTTCGTCGAGCTGGCCGGACAGCTCGAGCGCGGCCTCGCCGAGCGCCTCGAGGAGGCGGCGGCCGAGGGCGGACTCGAGTGCGCCTGCGAGGAGCTCGGCCGCGCGGGCGGTCGACTCGTCGCCGACCGCCGCTATCCGGGCGAGATCTTCACGGAGCGCTTGGACGTAGCCGTCGATCTGCATGACGGCAGTATGACATCATGATGATGTCATTGTCAAGTCATCTTGACGCTACGACCGACGTCAAATCAGGCCGCAGGCCCTCGCCGTATTCGGCCACGGGTAGAAACCCCTGGTCTTCGCCGCTTTTTCCGCCGTCCACATCTGCTCGAGCGGCGTCCAGTGATCGGCCGTGCCCTTCGTGCGCAGCAGCCAGGGCGCGTACGCTCGCTGAAAGCCGAGGTTCATCTGCAGGCCGCCGTAGTAGCCGTTGCCGGTGTTCGACGGCCAGCTGCCCTCGTAGTGGTGAATGCAGAGGAACGCCGCCTTGTGCGGCGGGTTCTGAGCCTTCTGCCGGGCCCCTGCGGCCAAGCGATGCCATAGCCGAACCGTCCGCTCGACGTCTGGGATGCTCATCTCGGCCAGCATCCGGCCCTGGGTCGCCGTGAGCGGGACGCCCATCAGCCGCTCCCAGCGCCAGGTGGCCTTCTGGTACGCCGAGACTTGGCTTCCCAGCCATTTGATTGCTGCTTGCCGTTCTTGTGTGGCCTTTGCTGCAGTGATTGCCGCAGTGGCCTGGGACGCGCCGCCTCCGATGCTGCAAATGCAACATGCGAGCAGGCCGGCGCAAGCCAGGATGAATCGCCGCAAATTCCCACCTCCAAGTGGTCTCCGCTTGCTCAGTCGTAGGCCGGACGGGCGAGCTCTGGGCGAGCGACACCGTCCGGCGCGGCTATGCCGTGCGTATGAGGAGGTTAGACGCTGGAGTCACTTGAGGAGTTTGTGAAGATTGTGTCCAGGCGTACGGCGCGGGCCGATCTCGGGTACAAAGGGCGCCGGTTCCGAGGGTTTTTCCTATGCCTTACCGTCATCGAGCCATACCGGTGCTCTTCGCTGCGCTTGCCCTTGCAGGGGGCACAAGCGCCGCTGCTGCCCCGCCGAAGAACGATCTCGCGGCGAACACGAACTACACCCAGGCGCAGCGCAATGCGAGCCAGATCCGCTTCATCATCATCCACGTCAGCGAAGGCTCGTTCCTCGGCACGGTCTCGTGGCTCCGCGACCCGCGGGCGCACTCGTCGGCGAACTTCGTCGTGAGCCGGACGGGGCACGTGCAACAGCTCGTGCCGCTCCACGACATCGCGTGGCACGCGGGCAACTGGGCCTACAACCTCCGTTCGGTTGGGATCGAGAACGAGGGCTACACCAACAGTCCGGCGGGCTTCCCGCTCGCGGAGTACCGCGCGACGGCCCGGCTCGCGGCGGTGATCGCGCGTCGCTCGCTCATCCCGATCGATCGCCGCCACATCATCGGCCACTACCAGGTGCCGGATCCGAACGATCCGTTACAGGGCGGCGGCATCGACAACCACACCGATCCCGGCAAGTACTGGCGGTGGAACCTCTTCATGGGGCTCGTGCAGCGCTTTGCGTATCCGCAGCGCTTCCTTCGCCATAAGCACATCGGCCTGCAGATCCAATCGAGCACGCTTACGGACCGTCAGGTGGTTGCAGGACTCGTCCCGTGGCGGACAACGGTCGGCGGCCCGGTGAAGCACGTCTCGTTCCTTGTCGACGGCAAGCTGCGCTGGACCGACCGGGTTGCGCCATATGCATACGCCGGTGGCAAGCGGCTCTTGAACACGCTCTCGCTCCGAAACGGCAAGCACGTGCTCGAGGTACGCGCCTACGGCTCGAAGTCGTGGACGCGCCAGCGCTTCGTCGTGCGGGTGAAGAACGAGCAGTTCACGCTCGCACCGGTGAATCTCAAGCCGAAGCAGCAGGTCGTGGGCGTGATCCCGGTGCAGGCGGTCTTCACGGGCGTGCCGCCCGCGCGCGTGCTGCTCTACCTCGACGGCAGAGAGATAGACCACGACACCTCGGCGCCGTATCTCTTCAAGTGGGACACGCGGCGCGCGACGGACGGTCCGCACGTCCTCACGCTTGCGGGACGAGCGCGTGACGGGCGCATCGTCCGCTCGCGCATTCAGGTGCAGGTCGCGAACGGCTCGCTCCAGCCGGCGAAGGTGGTCGCTGATTCGCTCGCGGATGGACAGACCGTGTCAGGCGTGCAGCATTGGCTCGTCGATACGAGCGGCAGCGTCGATCACGTCGAGTTCGTCGTCGATGGGCTCTCGCGCGATACGGCGACCACGGCACCGTACGCCTACGACTGGGATACGAGCCGCGAAACGCCGGGCCAGCACGCGCTGACCGTGCGGGTCGTCGGCAAGGACGGCGGGATCGCGGAGCAGAGCCTCACGGTGACGGTCGCGGCGCCGAGCGCGCATTGAACCCCGCGTAGAGCAGCACCACGCCGACTGCAATGCCGACGGCGGCGCCGCCTGCCCCGAGGCCGGCGACCCCGCTCCCGATCGCGGCTGCTGCGACGCCGAGGACGATCAGCGTGTTGCCGAGCGGACGCTTGCGGAGCGAGCGCACAGCGACTCCAACCACGGCGATCGTTCCGAGCGAGTTCGCGACGATCGCGAGCAGGCGTGCCGGTACGAACTCGAGATGGTTCTGCGCGGGCGGAAGTCCGTGTGCCGGAAAGAGACCGTGGACCGGCATCGCAATCGCTACTCCGATCGCGAGACCCGCGTAGAGGAGGCCGGCGGCGGCCGCGCGCCGGACGCCCGTCAGCAAGAGCGACCCGACGCCGAGGAGCGGCGCCGTCAGGAGTGCGCCGCTGGCGTAGTAGACGCGGAAGGCGCGCCCGTCCCATTGCGCAGCTTCACCCCAGGCAATCGCCGCGGCCGCAACCGCATACGCGGCAAGCGCCCAGGCCCACGCGGCCAGCTCGGGGCGGCGGGTCGCCCGCCAGCGCCGCGCAAGCAGCCCGGAGAGGCGAAAGGCGAGCAACGCTGCGCCGAAGGCCACGATCGCGTTCATGGGCGATAGGCTCGCACGTGTGAGGCTGACCGTAGTCGCGATCGCCACGGCGGCACTGCTCGTGGTCGCGGGCGCCGGTGCCGCACCGCGCGGCGATCACGCGCTTCTCGCGCTCAACATCCTGCCGCCCGGCCAGGGCGCGAACACGCCCGACCTGACGAGTCAGATCGCGATGTACGACGGGCTGACGCCGTTGCGCGGCAACGTGACCGCGAAGGATCTTGCGCGTTTCTACAAGCCGGAGACGCTTGGCCTCGGAGGCGCAAAGACGAGACAGGTCGTACATCCGAAGAGCGGGCTGACGATCTACCGAGACTCGTTCGGCGTGCCGCACGTGTACGGGACAACACGCGCGAACACGGAATTCGGCGCGGGCTGGGTGACGGCCGAGGATCGCGGCCTCTATCTGCAGCTGCTTCGGGGGCCCGCGCGCATTTCCGCGCTCGATGTTCCCGGCTACGACGCGTTCTCCGTTGCGCTCTCTGCCCGCCAGTTCGTCCCGAGCGCCCAGACCGAGGCGTTCCTCGCAACGCAGGCAACGCTTGCGAGCAAGACCAAGCAGGGGCGGCAGCTGCTCGCGGATGTCGACGCGTACATCCGAGGCATCAATGCGTATTTCAAGAGCAAGGGCGGATTCGTTACGCCGTACACCCGCAACGATGTCACGGCGATCGGAACGTTGATCGGAGCAGTGTTCGGCGCAGGCGGCGGACACGAGGCGCAGAGCGCGCAGTTCCTCTCAGCGTTGCAGCAGCGGCTCGGCGCGACCAAAGGCCTTGCAGTGTGGAACGACCTGCGTGAGCACATGGACAGCACCACGCCCGTCACGGTTGCGAAGGCGTTCCCCTATGCGAACGGGCCAACAGGCGTCGGCTCGGGCAACGTCACGATCGACGCTGGAAGCTTTACGCCTGTGGTCGCAGGCGGCGGGCCGCTGACGTACGCGCAGCATCGCCAGCTGATGTCGAATGCGTTGCTCATCAGCGGTAAGCGATCGACGAGCGGGCACCCGATCTTCGTTGCGGGTCCACAGGTCGGCTACTACTCACCCGAGATCCTCATGGAGGAAGACCTCCACGGAGGCGGGCTCGATGTGCGTGGGGTTGCCTTCCCCGGTCTTGGCTTCTATCCACAGATCGGACGCGGACCCGACTACGCCTGGAGCGCGACCTCCGCGAGCTCCGACGTGATCGACCAGTTCGCTGAGACGCTCTGCGGCAACGGTACGACGCAGTACCTCTACAAGGGCAGTGCCTGGACATGGGGAACTTCGACGCGGGCACGCTCAAGGGCCAGGCAGGCGGTCCGGACACGGAGCTGACCTATCGCACGACCGTGCACGGTCCGGTCATCGGCTACGCGACCTCGGGCGGCAAGAAGGTGGCGATCTCGCTCGACCGTTCCACGCGTGGGCGTGAGCTGCTCAGCGCGATTCCGTTCCAGGCGCTGGCGACGGGCGGCGTGCACAACCCGCAGCAGTTCTTCCAGACGATGAGCGGCTTCGAGCTCACGTTCAACTGGTTCTACGCGGACTCGAAGCACATCGCGATGTACTCGAGTGGTCGGCTGCCGCTCCGCAATCCCAACGTGAACCCGGGACTGCCGACGAACGGGAACGGCTCGTACGAATGGCGCGGCTGGCTCGCGGCGAACTCCCATGTACATGTAGTCGATCCGCCAAGCGGGCAGATCGTGAACTGGAACAACAAGCCCGGCGCTGCGTTTGCCGCCGCCGACGACAACTGGTCGTATGGATCGGTGCATCGCGTCGAGCTGCTCAACGCGGAGCTGCCGAAGGGGCGCACGACGCCCGCAGGCGTCGTAGCCGCGATGAACGCAGCCGCGACGATCGACCTCCGTCAGCGTCTGCCGGCGGTGCTCGAGGTGATGTCACGTACAGCAGCGCCGAGTCCGCGCGACAACGCCATGTTCGGCATCCTCGGCAAATGGGACGGCAGTCGCCTCGATGCCAACCTCGACGGCAAGATCGACGACCCGGGTGCGGCGATCATGGATGCGTGGTGGCCGCGGCTTGCGGTCGCCGTCATGCAGCCGGTACTCGGCCCGCTGACCGACCAGTTGAAGACGCTCGCGCCGATCAGCGACGACGCGAACTCGGGTGGCAGCTCGTATGGCTCCGGCTGGTACGGCTATGTCGAGCAGGACCTGCAGGGGTTGCTCGGCGGCCGGGACACCTTCTCGACGAAGTACTGCGGCAACGGCGACCTCAATGCGTGCTCCGCGTCGCTCTGGCAGTCGCTCGATGCTGCGGGGAACGCGCTGGCGGCTGCGCAGGGTTCCGATCCGTCAGCATGGCGAGCCGACGCGACGAACGAGCGGATCCGGTTCTCGGGCTTCATCCCCGACACGATGCGCTGGACGAACCGCCCGACCTTCCAGCAGGTCGTGGTCTTCCGCTCACACCGCTAGCCTGGGAGAGATGGCCGGCAAGAAGTACCTGTTCACGCCAGGGCCGACCCCTGTGCCGCCACAGGTGCTCGCAGCCCTTGCCGAGCCGGTCGTTCACCACCGCAGCCCCGACTTTCGCCCGATCTACGAGCGGTGCCTGGCACGGCTGCGAGAGGTCTGCCGGACGGAGCAGGACGTGTTGCTCTTCACAGCCTCCGGGACGGGGGCGTTCGAGTCCGCGGTCGCCAACCTCGTCTCGCCGGGCGAGTCGCACCTCGTCGTCTCCGCCGGCAACTTCGGCGAGCGGTGGGCGTCGCTCACGACGGCGTACGGCGCCGATGTCGACCACCTGCGCTACGCCTGGGGCGAGACACCCGATCCGGACGATGTGCGCGCGCGACTGCGCGAGCGCGGTTCGAAAGCCGTCTGGGTCGTGCAGTCCGAGACCTCGACCGGTGTTGTGGCCGACGTCCAGGCGCTTGCGGCAGCGGCCAAGGAGTCGGGCGCTCTCGTTGTCGTCGACGCGGTCTCGAGCCTCGGCGCGGTTCCCTGTGAGACCGATGCCTGGGGTCTCGACGCCGTCGTGTCCGGCTCGCAGAAGGCACTGATGACGCCGCCCGGGCTCGGGCTCTGCGCGGTGTCGGATGCGGCCTACGGCGCCGCCGGAAGCTCACCGCGCTTCTACTTCGACTGGGAGCGGACGCGCAAGGCGCAGGCGAAGCTCGACGCTGCGTTCACGCCGCCCGTTTCACTCGTCGCCGCGCTCGACGTTGCGCTCGGCCTGCTGCTGGAGGAGGGCCTCGATGCGGCGTTCGAGCGGCACGTGCGGCTCGGTCGCGCCGCGCGCGCCGGCGTGAAGGCGATGGGGCTCGAGCTCTTCTCTCCCGACGAGGATCGGAGCGCCGTCGTGACCGCCGTCCGCTCGCCCGAAGGGATCGACGCGGGCGACATCGTGAAGGCGCTGCGCGACCGGTTCGGCATGACGCTCGCGGGTGGCCAGGGTGAGCTCCAGGGCAAGATCTTCCGACTCGGCCACATCGGCTGGTTCGACGTCTTCGACATCACGACGATGCTCGGAGCGGTCGAGCTCGTGCTCTCCGAGCTGGGCGCCGACATCGAGCGCGGCGCGGCAGTCACCGCGGCGCTCGAGGCGTACGAGCACACAAGAGTCGCGTGACGCAGCGGGTGCTGGTCCGCGAGGCGATCGCGCCGGCCGGTGTGGATCTTCTGCGCAAGTTGTTCGACGTCGACGTCGACGCGGACAGCGACCTCGCCGAGATCATCGATCGCTACGACGCGATCGTCATCCGCTCGGCGACGAAGCTCACCGCGGACATGATCGGCCGCGCGTCGCACTTGAAGGTGATCGGCCGGGCAGGTGTCGGCGTCGACAACGTCGACGTCGAGGCAGCGACACGGCGCGGAATCATCGTTGCGAACGCGCCTGAGTCGACCGTCGTCTCGGCGGCGGAGCACACCGTTGGCCTGCTCGTTGCGCTCGCACGCAACATCCCGCAGGCGCATGCCGCACTGAAGCAGGGCCGCTGGGAGCGCAAGGCGTACGGCGGCATTGAGCTGGCCGGCAAGACGCTCGGCGTGCTCGGCTTCGGCCGCATCGGCCAGCAAGTGGCCCGGCGCGCCGGCGGTCTCGGGATGCGCGTCGTTGCTTACGACCCGTTCGTCTCGGCTGAGCGGTTCCGCGAACTCGGCGTCGAGCGTGTGGAGAAGCCCGACGACATCTACGCCGTCGCGGAGTTTCTGACGCTGCATCTGCCGCTCAATGCCGAAACGACACGGTCGGTCGGCGCGACGGCGTTTGCGCAGATGCGCGACGGCGTTCGCCTGATCAATGCCGCCCGCGGCGAGCTCATCGACGAGGCCGCGCTGGTCGATGCGCTGAAGTCGGGCAAGGTGGCGGGGGCGGCTCTCGATGTCTTTTCAGAGGAGCCCTACTCCGGGCCGCTGCTCGAGTTTGACAACGTCGTCGTCACGCCGCACCTCGCGGCTTCGACCGACGAGGCGCAGGATCGCGCAGGTGTGATCGTCGCTGAGCAAGTCGCCGCAGCGCTCGGCGGCGGGTTGGTCACGAACGCGGTCAACATCCCCGTGATCGGTGCGGAGGAGCTCGAGTCGCTCGGGCCCGTACATTCCGCTCGCCGCGAAGCTCGGGCGTCTTGCGATGGAGCTGACCGGGGGGAAGGCCGACGAGATCTTGGTGACGACGTACGGCGGCCTCGCCGACTATGACACCCGGTTGCTGACGGTGTCGGCCTTGAACGGCGCGTTCCAGGGGCGATCGGACCGGCCCGTCAACTACGTGAATGCGCCGTCGATCGCGCGCGAGCGCGGCATCGAGGTGCGTGAGGAGCGCTCGCAATCGGCACGTGATTACACGAATCTCCTGCGCGTTGAGATTCGCACGGGCGACGAGCAGACGCGCGTCGCCGGAACGCTGATCGGCAGCGACAACCGGCAGTGGCTCGTGAGTGCGCTCGGCTTCGAGCTCGACCTCGAACTGGCGCCGCTCCTCGTGCTCTTCCGATACGACGACGTGCCGGGCGTGATCGGCCGCGTGGGAACCGTCTTCGGCGAAGCCGGTGTCAACATCGCGAACATGACTGTGTCGCGCACGCGCCGAGGCGAGAAGGCGCTGATGGTTCTGACCGTGGACTCGATGCCGCCTGCCGAGCTCATGGAACGCATCCGGGCCGAGGGGTTCGACGACGCGCGCGTCATCGAGCTCGGCCCGGAGAGCTGAAGCCGCTAGGCCGGTTCTGCGCGTGGGTTGAGGCGCAGAACGGTCGCGCGGACCGTCTTCTGCACCTTCTCGACGACATGGAAGCGACCGCGGTCTTGGAGCACCCGCTCGATGTCGTTGTGCGCGTGGCCGGGAGCGAGCATGAACGTCGCTCCGTCTGAGCGAACGTCCTCGTATTCGTCGAGCGTCGCTTCGAGGCGGTGCGTGCAATTCGGATCTGCGCATTCGCAAACGAACTGCGTGCTGTCGGCGTCGAAGCGTTGAGCGCTCTCCGCAATGCGCTCGTTGACATCTCGAAAGAGCGCTTCAGTGCGCGCTCGTTTGACCTCGTTCTCCACGGTCCGTCTCCCTTCGGTTCGTCTCCCGGCTTGACAACGAGCGAGGCGCCCGGGCGGTTACGCTCGGCACGTGCGGGAGTGGCCGGAACCGGTCGAACGGGTCGCTGCAGTCCTGCGAGAGCGGGGCGTCGATGCGCGCCTCGAGGAGTTCGCGGACGGGACGCCGACGGCAGCCGCCGCGGCGGTTGCGGTCGGGTGCGAGGCGGGCCAGATCGTCAAGTCGCTCGTCTTCATCTGTGACGGACGGCCGGTGCTTGCGCTCCTTCCAGGCGACAGGCGGGCCGATCCACTGAAGATCGCGGCGGCGGCCGGCGCGCGCTACGCCCGCGTCGCAGCGCATCACGAGGTGCGATCTGCGACCGGTTTCGAGCCGGGCGCCGTCGCGCCATTTGCCGCTGCGGAGGCGACGAAGGTGCTGCTCGAGCGTGAGCTCCTTCGCCATCCCCTCGTCTGGGCCGGAGCCGGGTCGACGAACCACCTGGTCGGTCTCTCCCCGCTCGACATCGCCCGCGTGACCCGGGCCGAGGTCACAGATCTGTCGGAGGCTTGAGTACCATTCCAGGCATGCAAGCGACCTCGAAGATCTGGATGAACGGCGAGCTCGTCGACTGGGCAGACGCGACCGTCCATGTGGGCGCGCACGGGTTGCACTACGGCTCGGGTGTCTTCGAAGGCGTCCGCGCATACGAGACGCCGCGAGGCACCGCCGTCTTCCGGCTCACCGAGCACGTCGAGCGGCTCGCGAACTCGGCGCAGCTCCTGTACATGGAGCTCCCGTACTCGCGTGACGAGCTCAAGACTGCAGTGTGGGATCTCCTCGGCGCCAACGGCTTGCCGGAGTGCTACTTGCGTCCGATTGCCTTCTTCGGGGCGGGTCAGCTCGGCGTGTCCTCGCGTGGCAATCCTGTCGAGGTCGCGATCATGTCGTGGCCGTGGGGCGCATACCTCGGCGAGGAAGCCTTGCGCACCGGCATCCGCGCGAAGATCTCGAGCTGGCAGCGGATCGGGCCGAACACGATCCCGCACGTCGCGAAGGCAACCGGCGTGTATCTGAACTCGATGCTCGCGGTGCTCGAGGCGAATCACGCCGGCTACGAAGAGGCAATCCTGCTCACCCAGGACGGCTACATCGCCGACGGCTCCGGCGAAAACATCTTCATCGTCAAGAACGGCGTCATCTACACGCCGGATCTCTCGGCGTCGATCCTCCCCGGCATCACGCGTGACTCGATCATCCAGATCGCGCAGGATCTTGGACACCGCGTCGTGGAGAAGCCGCTGATTCGCACCGATCTCTACCTCGCCGACGAAGTGTTCATGTGCGGCACGGCTGCGGAGGTGACGCCGATCCGCGAAGTCGACGACCAGGTTGTCGGCCCGCCCGGCCCGGTGACGCTCGAGATCCAGGAGGCCTACCTCGACACCGTGCACGGACGCACGGAGCGATGGGCGCAATGGCTCGAATTCGCGCCCGCGGCCAAGACGCAAGCGTGACGCAGGAGACAGGGACGCGGGGGGTCCCGCTCTCCAGTCCGTACCTGGGCGAGCGCGAGGAGGAGCTCGTGCTCGAGGTGCTGCGTTCCGGGCGACTGTCGCTCGGCCCGACGATCGACCGGTTCGAGGAGCTCTTCGCTGTAGCGACGGGTGCGCCGTATGCGGCGGCGGTCTCGTCAGGAACAGCGGGGCTGCATCTTCTCTGCGTGTTGGCCGGGCTCGGTGTCGGTGACGAGGTGATCACGTCGCCGTACTCGTTCGCGGCGAGTGCGAACTGCTTCATCTACGAAGGTGCTGTGCCGGTGTTCGCGGACATTGACCCGCAGACGCTGAATCTCGATCCTGCGGCGGTCGAGGCAGCCGTGACGGAGCGGACGAAGGCGATCGTGGCTGTCGACATCTTCGGGTACCCGTGTGAGCTCGATGCGTTGCGGCGAATCGCCGACAAGCACGGTCTGGCGCTGATTCAGGATTCGTGCGAAGCGCTCGGCGCCGAGTACAAGGGTGCGCCGATCGGTTCCCACGGTCCGAGCGCGGTGTTCGCGTTCTATCCGAACAAGCAGATCACGACCGGCGAAGGCGGAATGGTCACGACGCACTCCGAGGAGGAGTGGCTCGCGCTGCGGTCGCTCCGTAACCAGGGGCGCGGCGACGAGGGCGGGTGGCTCGAGCACGTGCGGCTCGGCTTCAACTACCGGCTCGACGACGTGCGCGCCGCGCTCGGGATCGGCCAGCTCGAGAGGCTCGACGAGATCCTGGCGCTGCGGCGCGACGTTGCGGCGCGGTACGGCGAGCTCCTGGGCGACGTCGACGGCGTCGAGTTGCCGCACCCTGATGACGCGGATCACGTTCGGTCCTGGTTCGTCTACGTCGTGAAGCTGCCGAGTAACGCCGCGCGGGAGCGTGTGATCGGCCATTTCGAGCGCGAAGGCATCGGCTTCAACCGCTACCTGCCCTCGATCCACCTCCAGCCTTACATGCGTGAGCGGTACGGCTTCCGCGAAGGGCTGTGCCCGGTGTCGGAGGATGCGAGCTCGCGGACGCTCGCGCTGCCGTTCTTCACGGCGCTCGAGCGCGGTGCGCAGGAGCGAGTCGTCGAGGCACTCGCCGCGGCGCTGTGAAGATCCAGATCGCGTCGATCTCAGGCACCGACTTCTTCGTCACGAAGGACGGCTCGACCATCCGTGAGCTGCACCACACGGCTGCGCAGAGTCTCGCCGAGGCGACCCTTGAGCCAGACGAGGCGACGCAGCGTCACTATCACCGAGCGACGGAGGAGATCTACTTCGTCTTGAAGGGCTCCGGCCGCATGGAGGTCGACGGCGACACGAAGACGATCCGCCCCGGCGACGCGGTCCTCATCCCCGCCGGTGCCTGGCACACGCTGGAGAACAACGGCAACAGCGAGCTGCGGTTCCTCTGCTCGTGCGCGCCGCCGTACTCCCACGAAGACACGTTCTTCGAGTAACGACTTCGTCACCGAAATGTTGGTGTCTGACACCGTTTGCAGGGCATTTGCCGGGACCGGCATGGCTCGATCGGACACGGGACATGTCCGTACGCGCGATCCGTCAATCGAGTAGCGTCCGCGGCATGGCGCTTGCGACGGCGCGCATGGTGTTCCTCGGCTTCGGCAAGTGGGCGCGCGCGGACCGCATCTACGCGCTCGAGCCGCTCGAGGGGGACGATCGCGGGCACGGCCGCCGGACGCGGGTCTGGGTCGAAGGCCTGTCGGAGCCGATCGTCGCGTCGCGCACAGAGCGCGCGATCCTCGCGGACATGGGTCACGACGCCGGACAGATGAATCCGGTGCTCGACGACGCGCTCGAGCTCGCAGAACGGCTCGCGACGGCCGTCGAGCAAGGCCGCGTCGATCTCGTCGACCTCGGCCGGCGGGCGCGGCGCGTGCTCGAGAAGACGGCGCGGCCGCCCGGGGCAGATCAGCTGTTTTGACGGCGCCGGCCGGCTCGCCGCTTCCGCAACAATTCTTTGCTCGCTCCGTTCACGACGTCGCGCCCGACCTGATCGGTGTCACGCTCCTCGTCGACGGCGTCGGCGGCCTCATCGTCGAGGTCGAAGCCTACGACCAGGAGGATCCCGCGAGTCACGGCTTCCGGGGCAAACGGCGCGGAACGCGGTCATGTTCGGAGCAGCGGGCCACGCGTACGTCTACCGCTCCTACGGCATCCACTGGTGCCTCAACTTCGTGTGCGACGAGCCCGGACGCGCCGAGGCCGTGTTGATCCGTGCGCTCGAACCGACACACGGTCTCGACGTCATGCGTGAGCGTCGCGGGGTCAAAGCCGAACGGGCGCTCTGCTCCGGTCCAGGCAAGTTGTGCCAGGCCATCGGGGTCACCGGCGACGACGACGGACGCGCCCTCGACGAACCGCCGTTCCAGCTGCTCCCGCGTACCGGCACGCCGGCGATCGTGACCGGCCCACGGATCGGCATCACGCGGGCGGTCGACGCCGCGTGGCGTTACGGCCTCGAAGGGTCCCCGTTTCTCAGCCGCCCGTTCCGACGGTGACCGTCACCTTCATCCCGGGCGCCGCGGCGACCCCCGCCCGTGGCGCTTGCGAGACCACCTGTCCCGCCGCGCCTTTCGCCGAGAGGAGGGTGACTTTCAGCTTCAGCCGCTTCAGCTTCGCGCTCGCCTTCTTCCAGCGGAGGCCTACGATCTTCGGCACGGTGCCGTGCTGCGGCTTCGCGAGGACGACCGTGACGCGGCTGAATGACGACAGCGTTCCCCCCTTCGGGATCTGGCGTACAACAACGCCGATGCGCTGTCCGGCTGTTGCAGGTTGATAGATCACTTGCGCCGTCAGAGGCTGCGCCGCGAGCCGCACGCGCGCTGCGTTGAGATGCCAACCGATCACGTTCGGGACGTCGACTTCGTTGACCTTGCAGTTTGCCGTCTTCGCAGGGCCGCGACCTGTGAAATACACGAGGAGCGAGACGTCACGGCAGCGTCCGTTGTCCAATTCGATTCGCCCGTCGCGATAGGTCACTCGCTTGGTGCTCGCAGACAGGTACGGCGGTGCCGGGAAACCCTCAGGCTGTGCGCCGAGCAAGTTCAGTGCCGGCTCCATGAACGATTTCCAAATTTCCGCCGGGAACGTTCCTCCTGCCACCGGCCCGCCGTGGAACTCGGTCAGCATCGGGCGCAAGCCTTTCGGATAGCCGACCCAGACGGCGGTGACGAGCTGCGGCGTGTAGCCGACGAACCAGGCATCGCCGTAGTTCTCGGTCGTGCCGGTCTTCCCGGCTACCTGCCGGTTCGGTAGCGCAGCCGCGGTGCCCGTGCCGCTCGTGACAACGCCTTCCAGGAGCTGTGTGACGAGCGCCGCATCGGCACCCGACATCACACGCTTGCGCACAGGCGCATTGTTGTAGACGACATCTCCGTTCACATCTTTGATCGTCGTGATCGCGCGCGGCTCGTTTGCGAAGACCTTCCCGCTGACGTTGTAGCCGCCGTTCGCGAACGTGCCGTATGCGCGCGCCATCTCGAGTGGATTGACGGCCTGCGATGCCGAGACCGATCGAGAAAACGCCGTCGAGCTTGCTCGTAATCCCGATCTGGTGCGCCGTACGCGCGACGTTCGAAGGACCGACGACTTTCGTCAGTTGTGCGAACACAGAGTTGTCGGACGCGGAGGTTGCCTTGACGAGGTCGATAGGCCCGAGATATTCGCCCTCGTAGTTGTGCACGTACCAGTACTTGTTGCCGAGGAAGATCGAGACAGGTCTCGACACGAAGGTCGAGAGCGGTGAGATGCCTTCCTTGAGCGCAGTGGCGAGCACGAATGGCTTGAACGACGACCCGGGCTGGCGTTCGCCCTGGACAGCCAGGTTGAACTGGCTCGCGTGGAAGCTCCGGCCGCCGTACATCGCGAGAACGGCGCCGGTCGTCGGGTTGATTGCGACGAGCGCAGCCTGCGGCCCGTCCGGACTCGGCAGCCACTTCTCGATGGCGTCGCGAGCAAGCTTCTGCAGTCGCAGATCGATCGTCGTGTACACGCGGTAGCCGCCGCCGTACACCCGTTTCGCACCGAGCTGCGGCTGGTTCAGCAGCTGCGACTTCACGTACTCACCGAAGTACGGCGACTGCCCCATCACGCCGGAGAGGTGCACGTTCTGCGGCTTCGGCATCGGCGCGTGAGTAGCGCGCACGTACTGCTGACTCGTGATGTCATGCTGCTGCAGCATCAACCGCAGCACGACGGCTCGCCGCCGCTCCGCCGTTTGCGGATGCGCGACCGGGTCGTAGAGCCTCGGGTCCTCGGGGATGCCGGCGAGTAGCGCGGCCTGAGGGCAGCGTCAGCTTCAGGGCGTTGTGTCCGAAGTACGTGCGCGCGGCACGTTCGATCCCGTAGGCGCCGTTCCCGAAGTAGATCGTGTTGAGGTACGCGGTGAGGATCGTGTCCTTCTTCCACACCTGCTCGAGCCGCCAGGCGAGTGCCGCCTCCTTGAGCTTCCGCGTGACCGACGGAGCGCTGCCGGTCAGCTGGTTCTTGACGAACTGCTGCGTGATTGTCGAGCCGCCCTGCACTGCCGACTTGTGCCGGATGTCGGCCCAGAGCGCGCGTGCCATGCCGCGGATGTCGACGCCGCGATGCTCGTAGAACCGCTTGTCCTCGGTCGCGACGATCGCCTGCTTGATCCACGGCGAGATCTGGTCGCTGTGCACGAGAACCCGGCTCTGACTGCCGCGGAGCACGGCGAGGATCGTGTGACCGTCGCCGGCGTAGATGTAGCCGTCGACCTGCTGCCGTGTGGCCTGCTTGAACGGATCGAGCCCGTTCAGCTGCTGCCCGACCGCGACGATGACGCCGTAGGAGAACGCCGTGACCGCAAGCACGCCCAGCACGCCGACGAGGGCAAGGAGGCGGAGCTTGCGGATCCGGCGCCTGGGCCGGCGCGGAGCCGCCGACTCGGAGCGTTTTCTGCGGAGCAGCACGGAAGCAGCCGATTTTAGCGCCGCGAGGCCCTGGACAGGAGCTTCGGTTAACGGTAAAGAAGGCGGCGTGACGATCCGCCCCTACGGCACCTGGCCCGCGACGCTCGGCGCAGATCTCGTCGCGCGCGCCTCGAGCCCCCGCTACAGCGCGTCGACGTCAGCCGGCGGCCGCGTCCGCTGGGCCGAGGCACGAGCCGACGAGGGTGGCCGCGTCGGTCGTCGAGGCGCGCCCCGGCGGCGACGTGGTGGATCTGGACTCCGGCGGCGAACGCGCGGACGCGCGCCCACGAGTACGGCGGCGGCGCCGTCTGGTACCACGGCGACACCGTCTTCTACTCCGAGTTCTCCGACAGCCGTCTCTATCGGGTGGACAGCGCGGGTGCGGAGCCGCGGCCGATCACGCCGGAGCCGGCCGAGCCTCATGCGCTGCGCTACGCCGACGGCGTCGTGACGCCGGACGGAAAGACCGTGATCTGCGTGCGCGAGCGGCACGAAGACGGCAGGTGGAGAACGAACTCGTCTCGCTGCCGGCCGACGGCTCGGCCGAGCCGCGTCGTCCTCGTCTCCGGCCACGACTTCTTCATGGCTCCGCGCCTCGATCCCGGAGGCACGCGGCTTGCGTGGCTCGCCTGGGATCACCCGCGCATGCCGTGGGACGGCACGGAGCTCTGGGTCGCCGAGCTTGAGCGCTCGACGAGGCAACGCTTGTCGCCGGCTCGGTGGACGAATCCGTGATCGACCCGCAGTGGTCGCCGGACGGCGTGCTGCATTTCGTGCTCCGACCGCACCGGCTGGTGGAATCTCTATCGCGAGGACGGCAAGGCGCTGACCTCGCTCGACGGTGCGGAGCTCGGGTTCCCCGCGTGGGTCTTCGGCATGCAGTGCTACGCCTTCCTCGACGATGGGCGCATCGTGTGCGTCGTCACGCGCAACGCGGTCTCCTCGCTGGAGGCCGCTCGCACCCGGCGGCGCGCTCGAGTCCGTTGGACTCGGCTGGACGGAGTGTCCTTGACAGCGTTTGGAGCAGGTGACGGCCGCGTCGTCTTCGGTGCCGCGTCGCCGACCGAGCCGCCCGTGGCTCGTCGCGTTCGACGTTGCGACCGGCCGAGAGGAGATCCTGCGCCGCTCGCTTGAGGTCGACCTCGATCCGGCGTCGATCTCGATCCCGCGAGCGATCGAGTTCCCGACGGGCGACGGCGCGACGGCGCACGCGTTCTATTACCCGCCGGCCAGCGCCGACTCGGAGGGGCCGGATGACGAGCGTCCGCCGCTGCGCGTGATCTGTCACGGCGGCCCGACGGCGCATACGGCGCCGCAGTTCGAGCTTGACATCCAGTTCTTCACGCAGCGCGGGATCGGTGTCGTCGACGTCAACTACCGCGGCAGCACCGGCTATGGGCGGGAGTACCGCGGCTGCTCAACGGGCGCTGGGGCGAGATCGACTGGCAGGACTGCGTTGCGGCCGCGCGCTACCTCGCCGAGCAAGGCGAGGCAGACCCTGATCGCACATGGGTCGAGGGCGGCAGTGCCGGCGGGTACGTCGTCTTCTGCGCGCTCGTCTTCGACCCAACGGCGTTCGCTGCGGGAGTCAGCTACTTCGGCGTCGCCGACGCCGAGGCGCTCGCGCTCGACACGCACAAGTTCGAGTCGCGCTATCTCGACTCGATGATCGGGCCGTATCCCGAGGAACGCGACCTGTATCGCGCGCGCTCCCCGGTGCACTTCGCAGACCAGCTCGAGCGGCCGATGCTTCTCCTGCAAGGGCTGGACGACAAGGTCGTGCTCCGGCCCAGGCGGAGGCGATGGTCGAGGTGCTCGAGACGCAAAGGCATTCCGTACGCGTACCTCGCGTTCGAGGGCGAGGGTCACGGCTTCCGCAAGCAGGAGAACGTTCGTCGCTCGCTCGAGGCGACGCTCTCGTTCATCGGTCAGGTGTTCGGGTTCGCCGCGGCCGACGAGCTCGAGCCGCTCGAGCTCACGTCTGCGCGCTGAAGACCGGCGTCTGCGTCGGCTTGTCGACTCCGCCGGAGCGTTCGACGGTGGCCGCGACGACCGCACCCTTCGGCACGGCCTCTGCGAGCGGCACCATCGTCATCGAGCCGCCACTCGCTGAAGAGCCCCGCCTTGCTGCGGTGCGCCGCCGGGCGGGATCACCCAGGCCTCGTAGGTTCGACCGGAGGCGCCGCCGGCAGACGGTGCACGACGAGCACGCCTCGACCGCTCGGGTCGACGGCGAGCATGCCGTTGCCGCCTTTCAGGGCGATCTTCTGCGAGTTCGGATCGGCGAGGACCTGGGCCGCGACTTCAGCGCGCGCGCCCGTGGCGCGCGCGCGATCGAGTGAGTGCGACAACGTGCCTGCCCAGACGCCGAGCCCGATAGCGGCGCACGCGGCGACGCTCGCCGCGGCCGCGGTCGCGCGGACGAGCCACGGCCGCCGCATGAGCAGTGGCACGACGTTCTCCCGCTCGGCCGCGGCCGCGGCGAGAATCCGGCGCGCGCAGGCGCTCGGGCGGCGCCGGCGAGGTGACGCCGAACGCGAGCGCGGTTGCCGTCTCGCCGAGGCTCGCGAGCTCCTCGCGGCAGGGCGCGCACTGCGCGAGGTGCGCCTCATAGGTCTCGCGCTCCTCGGGGTCGAGGGCGTCGAGCGCGTACGCGGCAGTCAGCTCGTGGACGTCCATGACATCTCCATTCCAGGTTCACCGAGGAGCTCCCGCAGGCGCGCGAGCCCCCCGAACATTCGGCTCTTGATCGTGCCGAGCGGTTGGCCGAGACGCTCGGCGAGCTCTGACTGCGTGAAGCCGCCGTAGTACGCGAGCTCGATCGCCTCGCGCTGCTGGTCGGGCAGCTTGCGGAGCGCATCCTGCACGCGCTCACGCTGCAGCCGCAGCCACGCCTCCTCGTCCACGGCGTCCTCGCGACTCCTGCTCCGGTGCCTGCTCGAGCGCATCCGCGCGTCGGCGCTCCTCGCGGCGGACGATGTCGACTGCGCGCCGGTGCACGAGCGTCAGAATCCACGTGCTCGCCTTGCCGCGCTCCGGCACGAAACGCCCCGCCGTGCGCCAGAGCGCAAGGAACGCCTCCTGCACGGCGTCCTCGGCAAGCGCCTCGTCGCGAAGAATGCGCAGCGCGAGGCCGTAGGCGGGCCGGCCGAAGCGGTCGTAGAGCTCGGCGAGCGCAGATTGCTCGGATCGCGCGGCGAGCGCGACCAATGCCTCGTCCGAGAGATGGGCCAGCTCTCGGTTCACCTCTCTCGTTCGCTCGCGACGTGCCGATCGGTTCACCGCCTGACCTATTACTAGACTCGGCGGCGGTGAAACCGTTCCCGCCCACGCAGCACGCCGTGCATGTCCTCCCGGAAGGCGAGCTCGAGCGGAAGCTGAGCTCGGCACGGCCGCTGCGGGTGAAGCTCGGCGTCGACCCGACCTCGCCCGACGTCCATCTCGGCTTCGCCGTCGTGCTCGACCGGCTGCGCGAATGGCAGGACGCAGGGCACACGGTGGTTCTGATCGTCGGCGACTACACGGCGCAGGATCGGCGACCCGTCCGGGCCGCTCGTCCGAGCGCCCCGTGCTGCCCGACGAAGAGCTCGACGCGAACGCGCAAGCGCTTCGCCGACCAGGCCTTCCGCGTGCTCGACCGCGTCGAAGACCGAGGTTCGGTTCAACGGCGAATGGCTCGCGAAGCTGAGCTTTGCCGAGGTCGTGCGGCTGACGCGGATGCTGACCGT
>CAWKEF010000008.1:0-747500 GCA_963848665.1 uncultured Actinomycetes bacterium | reverse complement strand
TGATGCTGGAATAATCCCGTGTGAATCCTCGCGCTACTCGACTGTGACGTCCGACCGGGCGTTTACCAGTGAGTGACAACGTGTACGGGTGCGGACAATCAGCAGGAAAGACTGCCGGCGCTTTGAGTGAGTCGCGAGTTCCTCGTCGGCGTCTCTCCGGTACGCCGACGGCGAAGGATGCTTCACCGGTTCGTATCAGCAACCGCGAGCGACGACTCAAGGCTGGCAAGTCCGGAGGCTGACCGGCTCACAGCGGTTTTCCGTCAGCCAGAGATCGAGAGATCGCCGCCCGAGGTGCTCCACAGCGTCTGCGATGCGGGTCGCTATCGGCGTGCCGCCAAGCATCGGCCGGTACCTCGAGCGTACATCAGCCGTTCTCGAACAGTCGAGGAGATCGTCATCGTCACGCGTTCTCGAGGAGATTACTCCGACGCTCGTCGGTCCAGACGGCAACGATTTCGATCGCAGTTCGCGAGCGCTTGCGCGCTCCGGGCGCAAGACAGTCGTCGAGCTGTCGATACGGCTGTCGCGATAGTCGGTCTAGTCCGTGACGACATGGACCGACGGACGAAGCATCGAAGTCGAGCTGAGAGAATCCTCAGAGGCTCATACGCGATCCGTCTCGATCGATCAGGCGTGGATGAGATAGTCCCGATCGGCGTGGCGACGATGACGACGCGCGACTGAGCCTAATACGTGAATCGCAATCGCGATCGCAGGTAAATGGCGATAGTGCTGCGGCCTCCAGAAATGGAGGGAATTCACTTGCGGTAAGTTCCGACCTGCACGAATGGCGTAACGACTTGGGCGCTGTCTCAACGAGGGATCCGGTGAAATTGTAGTATCGGTGAAGATGCCGATTACCCGTGGTTGGACGGAAAGACCCCGTGAACCTTTACTACAGCTTGACGTTGAAGTTTGGTGTACGTTGTCCAGGATAGGTGGGAGACTTTGAAGCGGGGACGCCAGTCCTCGTGGAGTCAACCTTGGGATACCACCCTTCGTGTTCTGGGCTTCTAACCCGCTGCCGTAATCCGGGGCGGGAACAGCGTCAGGTGGGTAGTTTGACTGGGGCGGTCGCCTCCTAAAATGTAACGGAGGCGCACAAAGGTTCCCTCAGCACGGTTGGAAATCGTGCGTAGAGTGCAAACGCATAAGGGAGCTTGACTGCGAGACGTACATGTCGAGCAGGCGCGAAAGCGGGTGTTAGTGATCCGGCGGTAACTAGTGGACGTGCCGTCGCTCAACGGATAAAAGGTACTCCGGGGATAACAGGCTTATCCTTCCCAAGAGTCCACATCGACGGAAGGGTTTGGCACCTCGATGTCGGCTCGTCGCATCCTGGGGCTGAAGCAGGTCCCAAGGGTTGGGCTGTTCGCCCATTAAAGCGGTACGCGAGCTGGGTTCAGAACGTCGTGAGACAGTTCGGTCCCTATCCACCATGGGCGCTGGAGCTTTGAGAGGAGTCGTCTCTAGTACGAGAGGACCGAGACGAACGGACCGCTGGTGTATCAGTCGTCGTGCCAACGGCGCTGCTGATTAGCTACGTCTGGATGGGATAACCGCTGAAAGCATCTAAGCGGGAAGCCCACCTCGAGATGAGAGCTCCCATCCCCTAGAGGGAGTAAGGGCGGTCGGAGACTACGACCTTGATAGGCGGCCGGTGCAAGCGCAGCAATGCGTTCAGCCGAGCCGTACTAATTGCCCGAGGTCTTGATTTGAACACCTGGAAAATTGTAGGGTCGCTATGGAGTTTTGAGGGTGCGAGCGTTCATAGCGCGCGCCTTTGACAGTTCGGCGGTCATACCGGCGGGGAAACACCTCTTCCCATTCCGAACAGAGAAGTTAAGCTCGCCAGGGCCGATGGTACTCGGAGGGCAACCTCCCGGGAGAGTAGGTCGCCGCCGATTTCATTCCGCAGAAGGCCGCCGAGAGGCGGCCTTCGCGCGTTCTAGAGCGGGCGTCCGATCAGCCAGTGGTGTCCGAACGGGTCGACGACACGGCCCTGGCGCATCCCGTACGGCTGGTCCGCGACCGGGAACAGCTCCGCTGCCGCCGGCCGCCACGGCCGCCGCGGCGACAGCGTCGGGGTCTGGAACTTCGAGGCTGACCCGCACCGTCGTCGCGCCCACCGTCTCGGGGCTCGGCGTGCCGAGCTCCGGCGCCTCGGTCGCGACACCGACCTGACAGCCGCCGATCCGGAGAACCGCAACCTCACGGCCGTCCGGAGCGACAAGCCGCTCGGCCTCCTCGGTTGCGCCGAAGGCCGCCGCGTAGTAGTCGACCGCACGGGCCACGTCGCGCACGGCGAGAAACGGATAGAGCTCGGTCACGCGGCCAGCGTAAGCGACTCGAGGTCGCGCGGGTAGTACGTCAGCCACTCGACGCCCTCATCCGTGACGGCCACCGTGTCGGAGTGGCGGAAGCCGCCGACCGCAGGCGCGTACAGCCCCGGCTCGACGGTGAAGACCATCCCGGGCTCGATCGGCGTCGAGTCGCCGCGGTCGAGGAACGGCCCCTCGTGGTAGCGCAGCCCGATCGCATGGCCGACGTGATGGCGCCAGTTCTCCCACAGGCCGTGCTCCTCGTAGTACGCGCGCACCGTCAGGTCGACCTCGCGCACAGGGAACGCCCGGCCGGATCGCCGTCGATCGCGAGGTCCTGCAGCGCGAGCATGTGCGTCGAACAGCCGCTTCTGCTCGTCGCTCGGCGGGCCGATCACCATCGTGCGCTCGAGCTCGGAGTGGTAGCCCCACACCGGCGCGGTCGCACCGGTGACGAGCACGTCGCCCGCCTGGAAGACGATGTTGTTCGGCAGCGCATGCGGGATCGCAGCGTTCCGGCCGATCTGGCCGCGGTAGCCGGCGACCGCACCCGTCGAACCACGGGCTCTGCCCGCGGTAGATCGGCCCGATCGCGTCGAGCATCGCGTACGTCGCCTCGGTCGACGCACGCGTCTCGACCTCGGTCTCGGAGACGCCGGGCCGCGTGTACCGCTGCAGGAGCGTGTGCGCGAGGTTCGCCCACTTGCAGCTCTCGCGCAGCAGCGCGAGCTCGGCCCGGCTCTTGATCGCGAGCTGGTCCTCGACGAGATCCGCGACCGGCGCCGGCGGGAAGCCGAGCTCGCCGAGCGACGGCCCTCGGTAGCCGAACGCCCAGGGATAGCCGTCGTGGTCGGAGCCGAGGCGATCGCGGACGCCGAGCGCGTCGAGCAGCTCCACGAGCGCGTCGCATCGGGTGCCGCTCGCCGGGATACTCGTCGTATTGGGCGACCTCCGACACCGCGGCGTTCGCCTGCGCATGCTCGACCTCGAGTCTCGGCACGAGCATGCCGCCGCGACCGTCCGCCGCGAGCACGAAAGCGATCGGCCGCTCGGTCGGGATGAACGCGAAGCCGGTGTAGTACGCGACGTACTGCTGGTCGAAGAGCACGCAGCCCGAGAGCCCGCGCTCCGCGAGACGCGCCGCAAGCGTCTCGCGTCGAGCTGCGAACTCCTCTGCCGCGATCCTCATGCCGCCGCCTTCTCGGGCAGGTCCAGTGCACGCAGGCGACGGACGCGCTCCTCGACCTTCGGATGCGTCACGAAGAGCGCCGCGAGACCTTGCTTCGAGGAACGGGTTGAACGTCCAGAGCGGCTCGGTCGCGGGGGATGCGGTGAAGTCGATGAGCTCACTCGCCTGTTCGAGCCGTCCGAGCGCGTCGGCGAGCCCGTGCGGCGACTCGCACAGCTCCGCGGCGCGGCGGTCGGCCTCGAACTCGCGCTTCGGCGAGAGCAGCAGGTGCACGCACGCGGCGGCGACCGGGCCGAGCACGAAGAGCAGCCCGCGCTCGAGCCAGCCGCCGATGCGGCTCAGCTCGATCATCGACGCTGCGAGCACGACCACAGCCGTCTGAAGCGCGACGTCGTGGTGCTTCACGTGCGCGAGCTCGTGCGCGAGCACTCCGTCGAGCTCGGCGGGAGGACAGGCGGACAGGAGCCCTGAGCTGACGGCGATCGACGAGTACGTCGGCCCGCGCCCGGTCGCGAGCGCGAGCGGCATGCCGTCCGGGATGATGTACAGCTTCGGCTTCAGCACGCCGGCCCGCGCCGCGAGGCGCTCCACGGTCGAGTGCAGAAGCGGCGCTTCGGCGACAGGAAGCTCGCGTGCGCGCACCATCCCCAGCACGATCCGGTCGAACGACCAATACGCGCCGCCGACGAGCAAGAGCGCGCAGAAGACGAAGATCGACAGCAGCCGCAGGCCGCCGATCGACCAGCCGATGAAGGCGAGCAAACCGCAGACGCCGATCAGCAGGAGCCACGCCTTCACGACGTTGCGGACGGCGATGAAGGTGCGCACTACGTGTCGTCCGAGCTGGGCCCGCCGCCGTTCGAACCGTCGTCGTCGAGCAGCCCGCGCGGCGGCCAGTCCTCGTTCGCCTGCGCGTCGCAGCGGCTCGAGCAGTGGAGCGAGGCGATGTTCTGGAGCGGCACGAGGATGTGCCCGTTGAGCTCGATGTGCGCCACCTCGTCGACGTAGCAATACGCAGTGAGGACGCCCTCCTGGTATTCGCCGCCGAAGAGTGCGACCTCGACCTGCTCGCCCTTGTACTTGCCTGTGTAGTCCTCCACCGGCTCGAGGTCAGTCTATCGGCCGGAACCTGCCGTCCTCGTGGGCCACGGCCCAGAGAGCGCAGTTCTCGAGCACGGGCAGCGCGACTCCGGAGACCGCGGCCTGCAGCCGGCGCAGCGAGCCGCCGTGCGTCACGACGACGATCGTGCCGCCGGGATGGTCCTCGACGATTCGCTCCACCGCGCGGAGCATGCGCGCGCGATGCTCCTCGCTCGTCTCCCCCTCGTAGTCGACGTGGAGCCGTTCGGTCGAGGTCAGCCCTTCCCAGCTTCCCCAGTTCTTCTCCCGCAGGTCCGGGTCGACGACGACCTCGAGGCCGAGCTTCGCGCCGAGGATCTCCGCGGTCTCGCGGGCTCGTGACAGGTCGCTCGCGTACACCGCGTCGATCTGCTCCGCGGCCAGACGGTCGGCGAGCGCCTGTGCCTGCCGGCGTCCGTAGTCGTTCAGCGGCCGATCCGTATGACCTTGCAGCTTGCCCTCGGCATTCCAGTCCGTCTCGCCGTGGCGAACGAGCAACAGCGTGGTCATCTCCGACTAGGGTAACCACCCGTGGATCTGGGACTGCGTGACACGGTGTGCGTCGTCACCGGCTCGACCGGCGGGATCGGGCTGGCGACGGCGAAGCTCCTGGCCGACGAAGGCGCGCGCGTCGTGACGACGGGCCGGAGTGGCGGGGTGCCCGACGTGGGCGAGACGCTGCACGTGAAGGTCGACCTCGCCGCTCCGGGCGAGCCGGAGCGGCTGATCGATCACGTCGAAGCCGAGCTCGGCCGGGTGGACGTGCTCGTCAACAACATCGGCGTCGCGTACCAGCGCACCTTTGAAGAGGTGACGGATGCGCAGTGGGACGAGCTGTGGCAGCTCAACGTCATGAGCTACGTCCGCGCGATCCGAGCTGTGCTGCCCGGGATGAAGGAACGCCGGCAAGGCGTGATCGTGAACGTGTCCTCGACCGCGGGGAAGCGGCCGTCGGCGTCGATGCCCGACTACTCGGTGACGAAGGCGGCGGTGCTCTCGCTCTCGCGCCTCGTCGCCGACGTGTACGCCGGCGCGGGCATCCGCTGCAACGCCGTCACACCCGGCCCGACCGCCACCGAAGCGTGGCTCGGCGAGGGCGGGCTCGCCGACCAGCAGGCCGCGCGCAGCGGCAAGTCACG
Source organism: uncultured Actinomycetes bacterium (assembly GCA_963848665.1). Taxonomy (GTDB): domain Bacteria; phylum Actinomycetota; class Thermoleophilia; order Gaiellales; family Gaiellaceae; genus Palsa-739. The sequence continues at coordinate 741,729 of CAWKEF010000008.1, read as the reverse complement.
CGACGAGGTGCTCGCGGCCGTCGGTTCCGGACGGCCGCTCGGGCGCCTGGCCGAGCCGGACGAGATCGCGTCCGTCGTGGCCTTTCTCTGCTCGCCGCGGGCAAGCTACGTCACCGGCGCAGCGTGGAGCGCGGACGGGGGAACCGTCCCGATCATCCTCTAGTCTGGATCGAGATGCCGGAGCTGGCCGGTCGGGTTGCTGACGCCTTCGAACACCTCATGCGCGAGCACGAGGAGCGGTGGCTGTCGCCGCTCGCCGTGCGGTCGTACGAGAGCCGTGGACGCGTGCATGCGGAGGACGAGTGCCGACTGCGTACGCCGTTCCAGCGCGATCGCGATCGCATCGTGCATGCGAAGGCATTCCGCCGGCTTCGCCACAAGACGCAGGTGTTCGTCGATCCCGAAGGTGACCACTTCCGTACGCGCCTCACCCACACGCTCGAGACAACCGGCATCGCGCGCGGCGTCGCCCGGGCCTTGCGGCTGAACGAAGATCTTGTCGAGGCGATCGGCCTCGGCCACGACCTCGGCCATCCGCCGTTCGGCCACGCGGGCGAGGAGGCGCTCGACGAGCTCCTCCGCGAGCGGGGCGCCGCGGGCTTCCGCCACAACGAGCACTCGCTGCGCGTCGTGGAGACGCTCGAGCGAGGCGGTCGCGGCCTCAATCTCACCGAAGAGGTGCGCGACGGGATCCTCAAGCACACGGGGCCGAACGAGCCGGAGACGCTTGAAGGCCGGATCGTCCGCATCGTCGACCGCGTCGCGTACATCAATCACGACATCGACGACGCGATTCGCGCCGGGATGCTCGCCGCGGCCGACCTTCCGCGCGACGAGATCGCGGTGCTCGGCGAGACGGGTTCACGACGCATCGACACGCTCGTGCACGACCTCGTCGAGACGTCCGAGCAGGCCGGAAACATTGCGCAGAGCGACGAGATCGGCGGTGCGATGCTGTCTCTACGCGCGTTCATGTTCGAGCACGTCTATCTCGGTCCGCAGTCGGACGAGGAGCATGCGCGCATCCGCACCACGGTCCGTCGCATCTTCGAGCATCTCGTGGCTCGCGGCGACGGCCTGCAGGAGGCGACCGACTACCTCGCGGGAATGACCGACCGTTTCGCGCTCGCGTACGCCGCGGACCTCGACTGATGGCGCGCATCAAGGACAGCTCGGTCGAGGCCGTCAAGTCGGCGGCCGAGATCCTGCCGCTCGTCGAGGACTACGTTCGCCTGCGCAAGGCGGGCGGCACGTACAAGGGTCTCTGCCCGTTCCATCAGGAGAAGACGCCCAGCTTCACCGTCTCTCCGGCGCGCGGCACGTACAAGTGCTTCGGCTGCGGCGAGGGCGGCGACGCGATCGCGTTTGTCGAGAAGCTCGAGCAGGTCGACTTCGTCGGCGCGATCGAGGCGCTCGCGCAGCGCTTCAACGTGCAGATCGAGTACGAGGAGATCTCGCCGGAGGCCGACCGTGCGCGGCAGCGGAAGGAGCGCCTCACGAAGCTGATGGAACGTGCGACGGCCTTCTACGAGCGCATGCTCTGGGACAGCGACCAGGGTGCGTTCGCGCGCGAGTATCTCGCCTCGCGCGGGCTCGGCGAAGACGTCTGCCGCCGGTTCCGCCTCGGGTACGCACCGGGCGGCCCGACCTTGACGCGCCGGGCGCTGCAGGAGGGCTACACGCAGGAAGACCTGCTCGCCGGAGGGCTCGTCAACCGTCGCGGCAACGACTACTTCACCCGACGGCTCGTCTTCCCGCTCGCCGACGCGCGCGGCGCGGTGCGAGGCTTCCAGGCCCGCAAGCTGCACGACGACGATCCGCTGCCGCCGAAGTACGTGAACTCGCCTGAGAGCGATCTCTTCAAGAAGGGCGACCTGCTGTACGGGCTCGACACCGCACGACAGCCGATCGCGAAGCAGGACCGTGCCGTCGTCGTCGAGGGGAACACCGACGTGCTCGCGCTTCGGCAGGCGGGCTTCGAGCCGGTGGTCGCGTCGATGGGCACGGCGCTGACGCAGAACCAGCTGCGCGAGCTGAACCGCCTGACCAAGCGGCTCTTCCTCTGCTTCGACTCGGATGCCGCCGGGCAAGACGCGACGTTGCGCGGGATGGAGCTCGCCGTCGCGCAGGATTTCGACGTGCAGATCGTCACGCTGCCGAAGGGCACGGACCCCGCCGACGATCCGGCGGCGTTCGAGCAGCGGCTGCACTCGCCGGTCAGCTATCCGGTGCACCGGGTGCGGCTGCTGCACGAGCGGTCCGTCGATCGCAATTCCGCGTTCGCTTCGATCCGCGCCTTTCTGACCTCGCTCCAGCCCTCCCCGGAGCAGCTCGACGCGCAGCGGCTCGCCGCCGACCTGCTCGACCTGCCGCCGGAGACGCAGGCAGGGCTCGCACCGACGCGCGGCAGCTCGCACCGGGCCGGCATCGTGTCGCCCCGCCTCCTCGACGCGGGGCAGCGCCTCGAGCGCAGCGCACTGGCCGGCGTCGCGGCGCATCCGAAGCTCAACCGCTATCTCGAGGAGCTCGGCCCGGAGCACTTCGACAACGAGCTGCACAAGCGAGCCCGGGCGCATCTGCTCGGGGAAGAGCCCGCCGACGGCGAGCTCACGGCGCTCCTGGCCGAGATCTACGCCATCAGCGAGACCGACGAGATCACCGAGGAGACCGCAGAGCAGATGCTCCTCCGCCTGCGCGAGCGGCGCCTCCAGCGGCAGCTCTCCGACGCGCAGTCCGACCACTTCCTCGAGCTCCAGCAGCGCCTCGCCGAGGTGAGGACGGCGATACGCGAGTTCGCCTGAGCCCCGGCTACAATCCGGCCGCCAATCCCCGGTAGCTCAATTGGCAGAGCATCCGGCTGTTAACCGGAGGGTTGTTGGTTCGAGTCCAACCCGGGGAGCTGAAGCTGCAGCGGAGCTAAGGGTTTCCCGCGGCGAAGCCGAAATAGAGGCAGTGAGCGCGCGCCCCAAGCCTGCGGCCGGCGGGAAGCTGAAGGTCGTCCCGCCCCCGTCCTCTCTCCGCCACCCGCCCGCCGGCTACGACCCGGCGACCGTCGCCGAGGCGGAGGAGATCCTTCGTCACCAGGCGAAGGTCCAGGCGATCCAGGAGCGCATCGCCGCGGTCTCCGGCGTCAGCGCTCCGGTCGGCCCGGTGCGCAGCGTGGACTCGAGCGGCCGTGCAGTCGCGTCGATCGGCCCGGACGCTCGTGCCGAGATCGCCGCCGCACGAGCGGAGCTCCTCGAGCTGGAGCAGGAGCTGGAGGCGAAGGAGCAAGCCCTCGCCGCCGAGGCGCACGACCTCGAGAACCGGCGCGCGGAGCTGACCAGCGCCGCAGCGGCCACAACTGAGGCCGCGGAGACGCTCGACGCGCGCGCACACGAGATCGCGCGTGCGGAAGCAACGCTCGGCGCACGCCTCCAGGATCTCGACGCCGGAGTTCAGTCGCTCGAGTCGAAGACCGAGGCGCTCGCTGCACTGCAGTCCGCACTCGACTCCGGACAGCTGCAGCTCGAGGCCGACAAGGCCGCCGCCGCAACGCGTGCCGGCGAGCTGGAAGAGCGGGAACACCGGCTTCGAGTAGACCAGACGGCAATCGAGGCACGAGCTCGGGAGCTCGACGCACGGCACGCGAGCATGCAGGCCGAGGGGATCGCCCTCGACGCGCGCGAGCAAGCGCTCGGAGCCCGGACGGACGAGCTCGAGGCGCTTGCAGCTTCGCTCGACGAGCGCACGAAGCGCGTGGAGGCGTCACGCTCGGAGCTGGACCGTCGCGAGCAACTGCTCGCGTCGCGCACCGACGAGCTCGAGGAGCGGGAAAACCGGCTTGGCACGGGCCAGACGGCAGTCGACGCACGAGCTCGGGAGCTCGAGGCGCTGCACGCGAACGTGCAGGCCGAGCGCATCTCCCTCGAGGGTCGAGAGCAGGCGCTGAAGGGACGGGCGGACGAGCTCGAGCGGCGCGAAGCTTCTCTCCGCGAGACGACGGAGCACGCGGAGGCGACACGAGCGGAGCTCGACCGGCGCGAGCAGCTGCTGGCGACGCGCACAGACGAGCTCTCTCGCCTCCAGAGCGCTCTTCATGATCGGGAGAAGCAACGCGAGCAGTCCGAGAGCGTCCTCGCCGCCCGTACGAGCGAGGTCGAAGCTCGCGAGGCTGAGCATGCACGCCATGAGATTGCCCTCGCGAGCCGCGAGCGCACGCTTCGCGGCGCGGAGGCGGAGCTGGCGAAGCGCGAGGCACGTTCGGCGAAGGAGCGGACGAAGCTCGAGCGGGCCGACGCGAAGGCCGCCGAAAGACTCGGCGAGCTCGAGCGGCGGGCCAAAGCGCTTGCCGAAGAGGGCGACGCCCTCCGCCGGCAGGCCAGGCAGGTGCGCGAAGAAGGCGACGAGGCACGGCGTGCCTCTTCGCTCCTCGCGAAGGAGCGTTCCGCGATCGAGAAGGCACGGGCCGAGCTCGCACCGAGGACGGCTGCGGTCGAGCGTCGCGAGAAGGCCGTCGCAGAGGCGCAGCGCACCGTGACAGCCCGCCGGGCCGACCTCGACCGCCGAGAGCACGCATTCGAAGAGGCACAGCAGGCCCTTCGGGAGGTCCTGGTGCCCGAAGTGCCCGCGCCGGAACCGGCGGGTTCCGAGTCGCAGGTGCAGCGTGCCGAGCCCGGCCCTGCCGGGCCGGCGGTCACGCCGCCCCCGCCCGCACGCACGGCGTTCATGAACGTGGAGACGCTCAGCGGGCTCGTCGACCGTTACGCCGCGGAGTTTCCCGAGCAGGTCGAGGAGTGGCGCTGGTATCTGATCTCGCTCCGCGACGTCGCGCAGATCAGCGGAGCCCTGCCGGGATCGGTCGAAAGCCTCGTGCACGAGGTGTTCGAGCCGCTCTTGCTTCGTCACCGGACCGCAAGCGCCTGACCCTGCAGCACGTCGTTCTTCCTGCAAAACTCGTCTTGTATCCTTTTGGCGACCGCCGCGGCGGCGGCCACCGTCACTCAATCCGGGGAGCTCTTGACCGATCGTTTCGCAGAACTCAGGCGCCGCCTGGCCGACATCCATGACGTGGAGAAGTCCGCGGGCGTCCTGTCCTGGGACGAGGAGACGAAGATGCCGCCGAGCGGGGCGGAGGCGCGCGCCGAGCAGCGCGCGACGCTGAACCGCATCGCGCACGAGCTGAACGTCTCTCCGGATCTCGGGGAGCTGCTCGAGGAGCTGCGCCCGTACGAGGAGGATCACGACTTCGAGTCGTTCGAGGCGAGCCTCATCCGGATCGCACGCCGCGACTACGAGAAGGCCGTCCGGGTACCACCTGCGCTTCGGGCCGAGATGACGCGCGCGGGCTCGCAGGGCTACCAGGGCTGGCTCCGGGCGCGCGAGCACGAGGACTACTCGCTCATGCTGCCCCACCTGGAGCGGAATCTCGAGCTGCGCCGGGAGTACGTCGCGTGCTTCGACCCGACCGGCGACCCGTACGACGTCGTGCTCGACGACTACGAGCCGGGAATGAAGACGGAAGAGGTCGTGGTGATCTTCGACGCGCTCAAGGGCGCGCTCTTGCCGTGGCTCCGCACCGTCGCCGAGGCCGAGCCGATGGACGACTCCTGCCTGCGCGGAGGGTTCCAGCGTGATGCGCAGCGCCGCTTCTCGCTGGCCATGCTGGAGCGGTGGGGGATGGACCGCGCGGCATGGCGACTGGACCGCACCGTGCACCCGTTCGCCACCTCGTTCTCGCCCACCGACATTCGCCTCACGACGAACTTCCACGAGGACTCCCTCCACGGGATCCTCTCCTGCATGCACGAGTTCGGGCACGGGATCTACGAGCGCCAGGTCGATCCGGCGTTCACACGCTCCCCGCTCGCGCAGGGCGTGTCGTCCGCGTTCCACGAGTCGCAGAGCCGGATGTGGGAGAACCTCGTCGGGCGACGGCTCTCGACGTGGCGGTACTTCTACCCGAAGCTCCAGCAGGAGTTTCCCGATGCCTTCGGCGACGTTCCGCTCGAGACGTTCCACCGTGCACTGAACAAGGTGCAGCCGTCCTACCGCCGGGTCGACGCGGACGAGGTGACGTACTGCTTGCACATCATCCTCCGCTTCGAGCTCGAGCGGGCGATGCTCTCGGGTGAGCTCGCGCTGCAGGATCTTCCGGAGGCCTTCAACGCGAAGATGCGCGAGTACCTCGGGCTTCAGCCGCCCGACGTCGTGGTCGGTGTGCTGCAGGACGTGCACTGGTCCGACATGACGATGGGGTACTTCCCGACCTACGCGCTCGGCAACGTCGTCTCGGTACAGCTCTGGGAACGGGCCGAGACCGATCTCGGCGATCTCGACGAGCAGTTCGAGCGCGGCGAGTTCGGCTCGCTCCGCGAGTGGCTGCGCGAGAACGTGCACCGGCACGGGCGGGCATTCACGCCGCAGGAGCTCCTCCAGCGGGTGAGCGGCTCCGCCATGGACCCGGGGCCGTACCTGCGCTATCTCGAGCGGAAGCTCGGAGAGCTCTTCGGCGCGACTGTGGCGTGACCGCTGCCGACCGGCTGCGCGAGCGCCGGATGCGACACCGGCAGCGCCATATCCTGATCCGCATCCTGTTCGCCTTCGGCGGCTTCGCGGCGCTGCTCGGCGGCCTGGTGCTCATGGTTCTTCCCGGGCCGGGGATCCCACTCGTGATCGTTGGGCTCGGGCTCCTCGCGCTCGAGTTCCGGTGGGCGGAGGCCGCACTCGGCCGTGCACTCCGGCAGGCTGCGCGCGTGCGGCCGCGGAAGCGGTGGCAGCGAATCGTGGGCGGCGTCGGTGTCGTCGCCGCCGGGGTCGGCGCCGCGGTCGTGTTTGCCGTCTGGGGCCTGCCGGGGTTCTAGAGGCTTGATGTGGAATAGAGGTGCGTGCGGGGATGGGCCAGACCAAGCGGTTCGGCCGCATCCGGCGCAGGGCATAGCGAGTCCTACGTCCAAGCCGGAGGCGGCCGAAACGCGCCGCGTCTGGCACACCAGCCGCGCGTGCGGCTATTCCGCATCAAGCCTCTAGCCTTGGCAGGTGCAGACGGGCTGGCCGAGCGCCCGGCGCTCGAAGAGGCGCCCGCAGCGGGCACAGGTGGGCGGCAGGACGCGGGCCTTGACGAGGAGGGCGCGCATCAGGGTGGCCCAGAGGAGCACGTAGGCGATGACGAAGGGGGCGCTCATGTCCGTTCTATCGGCCGTTGGCGCCAATCGGTTTACCCCTCCTTCGCTAAGATCGGTCACGTGAGCTGGCTGTACATCGCGCTGCTCGCGCTCGCGGTCGCGGTCTTTGCCGGAGCGGAATGGCCACGGCTCGGAGCTCGGCTCGAGCACCATGTCGGCGCCGATGCCCGTCGGCGCCGCGAACGCGCGAGACGGAAAGCCTCGTTCCGTGTGATCGAGCCGACGTCCGACGCCGACGACTTCGCCGCGAGCGTCGAGCGCGACCTCGCGAACCTCCCGACGACCGAGGACGAGTACCGGCGGTAGGAACTAGCGAACGGTGATCTTGGTCGTCAGCGTTCGCGTGTTCGGGAGGATCGGGCCGACGTTCTCCATGTTCTTCGCTTCCTGGTAGTCGGAGGCGACGACGGAGAGCTGGTGCGCTCCGCCTGCGAGGCTCGACGACGGCACGCTCAGCACACCCTGCTTGAAGGTGAAGCGCGGGTGCGCCGCGTCGACTCGCACCTGCAGAGAGGCCGGGTCGACGCCCGCGCCGCGGTCGACGAGGGAGATGCGGATGGGGTGGCCGCTCCGCACGACCTTCGTCAGGACACGGATCCTCGGCGGCGTCACGTCGTTCCGCCAAACCCGGAACGTGAACCGGCCGGAGGTTGCGCCGGCGGGCGTGTCGAAGACGATGTCGTAGGCGCCGGGCGCGGGAGCGATCGCGCCGACGACGGGCTCGAGCTTGCCGAAGTTGCCGTACGGGTTGCCGTTGATCGGGAGCGACGTGTCGCCGGTGAGCCGGTTCTCGTCGCCTGCGACGACGAGCCGCGGCGACACGCGGACGCCCTGTTCCGTGCGAGAGGACGACGGCACCGAGATTCGCGGCTTTCCCTTTGACGCTGACCCGGAAGACCTGTTCGCGACCCGACAGGTTGGTCGGCACTCCGGTTTGCGTCTCCGGATAGCGATAGCTCGAGACGTTCGCATGGCCCCGTCTCGTGTCGCCGCCGTACACGCCGTCATGCGTCACGGTCACGTGCGGGTCGAGCCCGAGCCTCGGCACCTCGACGTGAGCCCAATACGGGATCCGGCGCACGTCGCCGCCGCGCGTGAGCTCCACGAAGCCGACTGCGTCGCCCTCCGCCGCGCCGGCCGTGACGGTCAGCGTGATCCCGAGCGGGCTTCCAGCAGCGGCAGCCGGAGCGGCGGGCGCGACGGTGACACCGCTCAACGGGGTCTGCTGCGCGACGGAGACCGTCCACGGCGATGGTCCGCCGCCGGCATCGGCGAGGGTCAACGTGCGGCTCGTCGTCGTGCCACGCTTGACGAGGCCGAAGGAAAGACCCGTCGGAGTGGTGAAGACGAGCGGGTTGTCCGCTCGCACGAGGTCGATGCGGCCGCCGCCCTCCCGCAGAGCGGAGATCTCGGTCGTAGAGCCCGGCGACGGATGCACGGGGTCGCCGGTCGTCTCGAGCGCCGACTTGATCTGCTCGACCGTCCACGACGGATGGCGCTGCTTCAGGACGGCGGCCGCGCCGGCGACGTGCGGCGACGCCATGCTCGTCCCGCTCCAGTCGTGGTCCGACCAGGTGTTGCGCGGAAGCGACGACAGGATGTCGACGCCGGGCCCGGTCACGTCAGGCTTCATCTGCAGCGAGATCGGCGTCGGACCTCCCGACGAGAAGTCGGCGATCACGTCGGCCGGCCCGGAATCGCCTTCGCTCGACGCCGCGACGCTGATCGCCTGCGGCGCCGTCGCCGGTGACCCGACCGACCCCCTCCCGTTGTCCAGGAACTCATTGCCTGCAGCGACCACAGGGATCACGCCGGCGTCTGCCGCGTTGTCGAGCGCGGCGACGACGATGTCGCGCGACGGTTCGATCTCGGACTCGCCGAGCGAGAGGTTGATCACGTCCATGCCGTCCTTCACGGCTTCTTCGATGCCCTTTGCAATCTCGGGTGAGTTCCCGTCAAGACCGAAGTTGACCGTCGGCACCGTCAGCACCTTGTAGTTGCCGAGGTATGCCATCGGTGCGATGCCCGAGACGCGCGGATGGCCCGACGGGATACTCGCCAGCGTGTTGTAGTCGCCCGCCGCGATTCCCGCGACGTTCGTCGCATGATCGGAGAACTGAGGGTCGAACGGTGTGTTCGCGTACCGCCAGTGGTTCGATGCCGGCGAGAACGTCTTCGCGACGATCACCTTCGGGGTCGTGTAGGTGGTATTGCCCTTGGGGAAGCCGGGGGGATACGCGAAGCCCGTCGGGCTGAAGAAGATGTGCGACTGATCGAGGCCGTCGTCGAGGATCGCGATCTTGACGCCCTCGCCTGCGGTGGCGAGCGTCGGCCCCCACACCGTCGGAGCGCCGATGAGCTTCGGCGAGCGGTCGAGGAGCTCGTGGTAGGTCACGCTCGGCCAGACGGTCGCGCCGCTGACCGAGCTGAGGCGCGTGAGCTCCGACCGCGGAAGGACGACGGCGATTCCGTCGAGGACGACGCCGTAGTGCCAGCGAACGCTCGCGCCCGGCACGGCGTCGGCGATGCGCGCCTGCAGCGAACGCTGCGCGGAGGCGAGGCTGCGGAGATAGTCGACGCTCGCCGGCGCGCGCAGGTTCAGGTGGCGGCGGGCGCTCGTCGTCGAGCGTGCGAGGCTCCGATCGCGTAGGACCGCCTGGGCGAGCGGCGGCTGCGGCAGCGTGACGACGACCTCGACGAGCCCGGCGGCCGATGTCGAGGGCGAGCGAGCGGACGTCCCGGCGCCGGCTGCGGCAAGCAGCGTGAGCGACCCCAGGAGTGCCGGCAGGACGAGAGCAAGACGGCGCAGGCTGATCACGGTACACGCGTTCTCGACGGGTCGGGCGCCTGGCTAGACTGTCCGTCCGCGCGGATGTGGCGGAATTGGTAGACGCGCACGGTTCAGGTCCGTGTGGGCGAAAGCTCGTGGAGGTTCAAGTCCTCTCATCCGCATTGGCAGCAGGGCGTCGCACACGCGTCAGTGACTGAGCACGACGTCTGCGTCCGGGTGCATGACGCGCCACACACGGAGATATGCATCGAGCTCGTCGTCCGGCGCGTCCACCTCGAGCTGTCCCGGACCGTTCACCAACGGACGCTGGCCGACGCTGCGGAGAAAAGCGGCTAGCCGGTCGGTGTAGTTCGGATCGCGAAGTTGGAGCTGCAAGGTGAGGGGCCTTTCGGCGATCCTCTAAGTTCTGCGTGGCGACCGACTCCCTCGAAGGGGGGATTTCATTCGTCCGACAGAGCGGCGAGCACTTCCTCGGCGTGGGTCGCCGGCTTCACGTCGTGCAAGACCTTCTTGATGTTCCCCTCGCTGTCGATCACGAAGGTCGAGCGGCTGATGCCCTGGTACGGCTTGCCGGCGAACGACTTGTCGCCCCAGACGCCGTACTCCTCGGCGACCGAATGGTCGGTGTCCGCGAGCAGCGTGAACGGCAGCTCGTACTTCGTCTTGAACTTGACGTGCGAGCCTTCGTCGTCGGGCGAGACGCCGAGCACCACTGCGCCCGCACGCTCGAACTCTGCGTACGCGTCCCGAATACCGCACGCCTGCTTCGTACAGCCCGGCGTGTCGTCCTTGGGATAGAAGTAGAGAACGACCGGCTTGCCGCGCAGTCCGGCGAGCGAGACCGTCTCGCCGCTGTCGCTCGTCAGCTCGAAGTTCGGTGCAGGCTTGCCTTCCTCGATCACGTGTGTCCTCCCGGTAGCGTTCGCGTCGGTGTTAACGGCACATCGCATCGTTGCATTCCTCGTCATCGCTGCGACGTTCGGCGCGGCGGCGCTCGCCGGCCTCTCGTACTACCGCCGCCGCGAGCCCCGAGGCATCGTCACGCACCTGATCGCACTCGCGCAGACGATCCTGGTCGCGCAGGTCGGGCTCGGCCTCCTCCTGCTCTCCGATCACCGCCGCGCGCCGGCGCGCCTCCACTATCTCTACGGCACGCTCTCGCTGCTCGCCGTCCTCTCGCCCTGGCTCTACGCGCCCGCCGACCGCCGCGCCCGACTCGCCTGGTTCGCCGGAGCTACCCTGGTGGCAGGAGCGCTTGGCGTGCGGGCGTACATGACGGGAACCGGATGACGCGAGGGTTCTTCTCCCGGATGAACCCGACTTTGCGCGGGTTCCTGATCATCGCCGCGATCGCGGCGGTGATCGTGATCCTGCAGCTGCAGGCGACGGTCGTCGCGCTCCTGATCATCGCCCGGATCGTCTTCATCCTCGCGATCGCGTTCTTCGTCTACCTGATCTGGCGGGAGCGGAGGGAGGAGATCTCCGCGTGGCCGATCCGTGCGCGGCTCGTCTTCTACGGTGCCGCAGCCCTCGCGCTCGCGGATCTCGGCGCCGACTGGTACGGCGGGGCGCACGGCCTGCAGATTCTCGCGTTCATCGGCGTGCTCGCGCTCTGCGGCGTCGCAATGTGGCGCACCTGGCGCGACCAGCACACGTATGGAATCTGACGGCTCCTAGAGCTCGACGCGAGACGAGGCACCGTCGAGCGCGGCAAGCGCCTCGCGGATCGTCACGTGCTGGCCGACGAAGATCGGCACGTCCCGTTCCGTATAGGCGGACGCCTCGCTGTCGCGGAGCCGCAGCATGAGGTGCATGAAGTCGGCAGGCTCGTCGCACTCGAATGCGGTCATGAACTCCTGGTCGTCGATCCCGAACGAGTAGCTCGTGTGGTTCTTGATCCCGGGGAACTCCTCGCGGCCGATCCGGATGTGCTCGTCCATCGCGCGCTGACGGTCGTCCTCCGAGAGCGCGTACCACGGTCGCACCTTCACGAACGGGTAGACGACGAGGTACGGCGATCCCTGCGGCACGAGCTTGCGTGCCCGTCGCGCATTCGTGTACTGCGACGCCCTCGTCGTCGCGAGATAGGAGTACGGCGTCGTCAGCCAGCCGGCGAGCGGCGTTCCGTTCAGCGCGGCGCCGAGCTCGCCGAGCGCTTCGTAACGGTCGGTGATCTTCCAGAGGAAGAAGTCCGTGTCGGGCCGCACGCCGGTGGTGGTGTACGCGCGAAGATGGTCGAAGCGGTCGGCGAAGTCGTCGACGACGTCCGCGAAGGCGTCCTTTGCGGCCTGGCGTTCTTCGACCGGAAGCCGGCGCCAGGCAGGATCGACCCGGTAATAGGTGTACGCGACGTACTGGCCGTCCACGCTCGGAATGCTAGTCCCTCCCGGATTCACGACGCTGCATCCAGTCCGACACGCGCGTACGTGCGCTCTCGGTGCCACGGCCCGCTTCCTTGAGAATCGTCCAGAACCGGTCGAGGTAATGGCCGACCGCCGCGTCGGTGTCGGCTCGCACATCCGAGTCGCCGCGGCGTACGTACGAGCCGCCGAGGATCCGGTCGTACTCGCCGGACCGCACCCATTCCGTCAACGCGACGACCCTGCGCACGGAGTAGGGGTGCGTGGCCTGCCGCTCGGCGGCGAAGCGAAGCAGTCGATCCCAGCCCGCATCCCACTCGTGGTACTCGGCCGCTTGTTGGAGAAACGCGTCGAGATCGAGCCGGCGCGCCGGCAGCCCTGCGGCGAGGACCATGAGCGCGCGGCAGCTGGCAACCGGGTCTCGGCAGGCGAGCGCGCCCGCACGATCCGCGCTGAGCTCCGCGGAGCGTGACCACTCGAGCAGCACGGTCCGGAGCGCTCGCAGCGGAATGCCCGGCACGAGCGGGAGACCACGGCCGAGGCCGACGAGCACGAGCAGCGCGGTCTGGTAGGCGACGTGGTCGCACAGGATGTGCCCGAGCTCGTGGCCGAGCACTGCCCAGAGCTCGTCCTCCTCGAGGAGGTCCGCGAGCTGGGACGACAGCACGATGAGCGGTTTGCCCGAGCCGAACGCGGCAGCGTTCGCCAACGGCCACTGCGTCACGTAGAGGTCGTACTCGCCCGGCATGTCGAGCGTGCGGAGCGCACGTTCGTAGACGTCCCAGACCTCCGGTAGCTGGCGGGGTCCGACCTTCACCGAGTTCGCGAGGAGCGACTGCCGCAGCGCGCGCTCGTACTGGAACTCGGTCAGCGTGCGGACGGCCTTGTCGAGACCGGGGATTCGTCCGAGCGCGGCGGTCGCCGCGCGGTCGGCCGGATGCTGAAACGCCCGCGGTGAGAGCTCGTCGAGGCGGTGCCGGGTGGGCTGCGCCATGGAGGGACGTTAACCGGGTCGGAGGGAGACGAGCCGGAGGGTGGCAGGCCCCGGGTTCACGGGCGCCGCGACGGAGAGGCGGAGCCGATACGCGCCGGCTTTTGCAGGGACGCGCAGCGGCAGCGCCTTCGCCGTCCCGCCGATCGCCCGCCCGCGCCGTGTGGCGAGGAGCACGCCGGGCAGCCGGTAGAGCTGGGCGACGTACGAGCAGTCGAGGTCGCACGTGAGCCGTGCGACAGCGCCCCGCTGCACGACCTTGGGGTGCACCGTCAGCTGCAGGCCCTCGCACCGCGCGACGACGCCGCGCCGCGATTGCTCCAGCGCGGTTCGCACCGGCACGAGGCTCGACTTCGGTGTGTCGTCGGCGAAGTAGAGGCCCGACTGCCAGCCGGCGAGGTCACGCTCGTCGACGGCGTGAAAGAGGAAGAGGGCGTGCACGTTGGTCTGGCAGAACGCGAGCTGCACCGCCTGGCGGTAGTACGCCGCCTGCGTTGCCTCGGTGACCGGCTTCGTCGTCGCGGGCTCGGTGTTCGCGTACAGGCCCTGCTTGGCGGGTGGGATCTGCGACTCGACGCCGAACTCGTCGTACCAGATCGGGAGGGTGTAGCTCCCGAATGCATCGCCGAGCAGCTGCACGAGCTTGTCGTAGTCGGCGAGCGCGATCGTCGTCGTGTTCGGATGAGTGCCGGTGACGGGCGCGACGCTCGAGTTGTCCTCATACGGATGGAAGGCGAAGCCGTCCATGATCGGGTCGGTGCGGCCGCTCGCTCGATAGGCCTCGCCCATGTCCTGGATGAAGACCGTCGGCGAGTGCGTCGGGCGGATCCCGCCGCCGACGTCGCCGCCTCGCGGCGAGACGGCCCCGCCGAGCACCGTGGCCGTCGGCGCCGCCGCCTTGACCGCGTCGTACGTCTTCGCGAGCAGTGACTCGTACGCCGGCCCTGCGGCGTCGGTGCCGTCGGGATTGAACTGCGGCAGCCAGTACCGGTTCAGGTTGGGCTCGTTGCCGACGATCAGGGTGCGGAGCGCGGGGTTGCGCTGCGCGAGATCGGCCGCATAGGCCGCGAAGTCGGACTGATCGGCATCGGTCAGCGGCGTCGTCCGGCTCCCCTGGTTGAGGACGCTCGTGACGACGGTGACGTTCGAAAGCTTCGCTGCGGCTGCGACGTTCGCGAGGATCGTCTCGTCCTGCGTCGACACCTCCCGTTCACCGGGCGTCCAGACCTGCGTGATCCGCACGGCGCGGAACCCGGCGAGCGCGAGGAGATCCATCTGCGCCTTCGAGACGCCGAGCGTCTGCGAGCGAACGGCGTCCTCCGTTGCCCCGAGCACGAGGCTCGGGCCTGCGGCGTGGGCCGCTCCGGCGAGCGCGAGCCAGGCCGCGAACACGAGTGAAAGCCGCAGAAGAGCCGCCCACATGACCTCGGCTACGGTAGCCATGGCCATGCCCGCACGCCTCGAGGACCAGCTGAAACAGCTGCCGGCGAAGCCCGGTGTCTACCTGTTCCGAGACGCGAAGGGCGCCGTCCTCTACGTCGGCAAGGCGAAGACGCTTCGCCCGCGTGTGCGCTCCTACTTCCAGCGCAACCAGGACGGGCGCGCGCAGATCCAGTACCTGCCGGACCGCGTCGCCGACATCGAGGTGATCGTCACCGGCTCCGAGGTCGAGGCGCTCCATCTCGAGCAGAACCTCGTGAAGCGCCACCGGCCGCCCTTCAACGTGCGCCTACGCGACGACAAGTCGTTCCCGTACATCGCCGTCACGGTGGAGGACGAGTATCCGCGCGTCATGTTCACGCGGGAACGGCACCGGCAGGGCGTCTGGTATTTCGGCCCGTACGCGAACGCGAAGAAGGTGCGCGAGACGCTCGACGTGCTGAACCGCGTGTTCCCCTACCGGCCGTGCGAAGGGCCGAAGCCGGGCAGGCACTGGGGGATCCCCTGCCTCGACTACCACATCGACCGCTGCCTGGCGCCGTGCGTCGGCTACGTCTCCAAGGAGGACTACCGCGCGATCATCGACAGCGTGATCGAGTTCCTCTCCGGCGACGTGCGGCCGATCCAGCGCGAGCTCGAGCGAAAGATGAACGAGGCTGCACGCGACGAGCGCTTCGAGGATGCGGCGCGCTACCGCAACAGGCTCTTTGCCGTGCAGCATCTGGTCGAGCGCCAGGCGGTCGAACGGCAGTCGGTCGGCACGATCGACGTGATCGGCTTCGCTGCGGAGGGCGACCGCGCGGTCGTCCAGATCTTCCCGCTGCGCGGCGGCAGGATGGTCGACCGCCACTCCTTTCATCTCGAGAACGTCGGAGGCCAGGATCTGACCACGGTCATCGAGTCCTTCGCGCTCGAGTACTACGGCTCGGCCCCGAGCGTCCCGCCGCAGATCATCGTCCCGCACGACTCCGGCGACCTCTCGGCGCTGGCGGAGTTTCTGTCGCAGAAGCGAGGCGCACGGGTCGAGGTGCGCGCGGCCGAACGCGGCGAGAAGCGACGGTTGCAGAAGCTCGCCGACGAGAACGCGCAGCACGCGCTCGTCTCGGAGCAGGCCGCGACCGAGCAGAAGCGAGCGCGACGCGTGGAAGCACTGGAGGAGCTGCGGGAGGCGTTGAACCTCGAGTCCCTGCCGCTCCGCATCGAGTGCTACGACATCTCGCACGCGATGGGCCAGGACCCGGTCGGGTCGATGGTGGTCTTTCAGGACGCCCAGCCGCGGAAGGCGGATTACCGGAAGTTCGGGATCAAGACGGCGAGCGACGATCCGGACGACTTCGCGGCGATGGCCGAGGTCATCTCGCGGCGGTTCGCGCGCCTGTCCGACGGAACGGGCGAGACGCACGACGCGTCGTTCGCGTCGGCGCCGAATCTCGTCGTGATCGACGGCGGGAAGGGGCAGCTCTCCGCCGCGCTCGCCGCGATGCAGGCCTTCGACCTGCCCCGCGTCGCGGTGATCGCGCTCGCGAAACGGATCGAGGAGGTCTTCGTTCCCGGGCAGCCGGACCCGATCGTGCTGTCGCGGCACAACCCTGGGCTCCAGCTCCTCCAGAGCATCCGCGACGAGGCGCACCGATTCGCGCTCGGGTTCCATCGCCAGCGGCGCGAGTCGCGCGGGTTCGGGTCGATCTTCGACGACCTCGAAGGGATCGGGCCTGCCCGCCGCCGCGCGCTCCTCAACCACTTCGGGTCGGTCGAGCAGATGCTCGCTGCGACGCCGGAGGAGCTCGAAGGGGTGCCCGGCGTCCCGTCGAAGACGGCGCGCCGCATCTACGACCAGCTGCACAAAGCCGGCCGCGCCTAGCAGTTGGCCGAAGACGGGCAGCCTGCGGTCGGACCGAGCGCTGCGCTGCGCCTGATCGGCCATCGGAACTTCGGGCCGTACTTCGTCGGCAACGCCTCGTCGGCGAGCGGCACGTGGTTCCAGAACCTCGCTGCCTCGCTCTTCGTGTACCGGCACACCCATTCGCCGTTCCTGCTCGGCGTGCTCCAGTTCGCCACCTTCGTCCCCGTCCTCGTTCTCGCGCCCTGGGCGGGAAGCGCCGCCGACCGCTTCGACCGCCGCAGGCTCGTGCTGATCGCACAGCTCGCCGCCACCGGCCTCAGCGGCCTCCTGGCCGCGCTCGCGTTCGGAGGTCTTGCACCGGTGTGGGTCGTGATGCTCTGCTCCCTCGGCCTCGGCGTCGTCAGCGCGTTCTCGGCGCCCGCGTCGCAGGCGCTGATCGCCGACCTCGTGCCGCGCTCCCAGCTGCAGTCGGCCGTCGCGCTCAATTCGATGACGTACAACCTCGCGCGCGCCGTCGGGCCGGCGCTCGCGGCGCTCTCGGTCCGGAAGCTGGGGATCCCGGCCTCCTTCGCGATCAACTCCGGCTCGTACCTCGTGCTCGTCCTCGGCGTCCTCCTCGTGCGGCCCGCCGCACGGGAGCTGGCCCGGCGCGGCGAGGCGCGCCTGCGTGAGAGCCTGCGACTCGTCTGGCGGGAGCCGCGACTGCTCGCGTTCCTCCTCATCGTGACCGCGGTTGGTTTCGCGTCGGACCCGATCAACACCGAGGCGCCGGCTTTCGCGCATGCGTTCGGCAGGCCGGACACCGACTCGGGCTACATCATCGGCGCTTTCGGTGCGGGCGCCGTCACGGCTGCCTTCGCGCTCGCGGGCCGCACGGCCGGATCGCGGCGGCGCATGCGCATCACCCTCGTCCTTCTCGGCACAGGGGTGACCGGCTTCGCGCTCTCGCCCTGGCTCGGTCTCGGGTACGTCTTGCTGGCGTTTGCGGGTTTCGGCTACCTCGCGTCGAACACGTCGGCGACGAGCCGCCTGCAGCTCGACGTGGCGCCCGAGCAGCGCGGCCGGATCATGGCGCTCTGGGGCGTCGCCTTCCTCGGCCTGCGGCCGATCGCGAGCCTCACCGACGGCGCGATCGCGGGCGCCTTCGGCGTCCGAAGTGCCGGCGTCGTCCTGGCCGTGCCCGCCCTGCTCGCCGCGCTCGCGCTCGTCGCCCTCGAGCGCCGCCGCAATCCGCGGGTTGTCGAGCCTGCGTAACCCTCGTACCGATGTTCGAGGGAAGGAGCAGGGATGTTCGTACCACGGAGAGTGGTGCTGGTGCTCGTCGCAGTCGCGGCGCTCGTCTTCGCGCTCAATGCGAGCGGAAGCTCGCGTGACGACGGCAACCGCGGCAAGGATGGAAAGGACGGAGACGCGGGAGCGCTCATCCGCTCGGGCCTCGCCCCGAGCGTCCCGACCGACCCGGCGTTCCACGGGATCAGCGCGGCCGGCGCCCCCTGGGTGCTGCGCGACTCGAGCGTCCGCCTCAAGGCGGACGGTGAGCTCGACATCCGGATCGAGGGTCTCGTTCTGACCGCGACCGGGACCGCCGGGCCGGTCACGACCGTGTCGGCCTCGCTCCTCTGCGGAGCAGACGCCCAAGCGGGTCCGACCGCGACTACGCGTTCCTTCCCGCTCTCACAGGCGGGGAACGCTCGCATCGACACGAGGCTGCAACTGCCGGCCACGTGTCTCGCACCGATCTTCGTCATCCATCCGAACGGAGGGACGACGCGGTACATCGCGGTCTCGGGCTGGAAGCCGTAGACCCAGCACGCGGCGGCGCTGACGGGAGCAGGCGCCGCCGCACTTCTTACACCCCCATCACCGATCGCTTACGAACGCGGCGTAGCGTCCCCGACATGGAGCTGCACTTCATCGCGGACGACCTCGAAGAGCACGCCTGGTACGTCGACCTCGTCGCCGATTTCGTCGAAGACGTCGAGACGTTCCTCGCGCAGTTCGAAGAAGCTCGTTAGCTACCGGCCGGCGTCGACGTCCGGACCCATGTACGGGTACCGGTAGTCGGTCGGCGGCACGAAGAGCTCCTTGATCGTGCGCGGGGAGACCCAGCGGATCAGGTTCCACATCGAGCCGGCCTTGTCGTTCGTTCCCGAGGCGCGCCCGCCGCCGAAGGGCTGCTGCCCGACGACCGCGCCCGTCGGCTTGTCGTTGACGTAGAAGTTCCCGGCCGCGTAGCGGAGCCGTTCGTTGGCGGCGTCGACGGCAGCGCGGTCGCGGGAGAAGACGGCCCCGGTCAGTCCGTACGGCGCGCCGGCGTCGATCAGGTCGAGCGTCTGCTCGTACTGCTTCTCGGGATACACGTAGGCGGTGACGACGGGGCCGAAGAGCTCCTCGCGCATCGTCCGGAAGCCGGGATCGCTCGTCTCGATCACGGTCGGCTCGACGAACCAGCCGTCCGAGTCGTCGTAGCCGCCGCCGACCAGAACGCTGGCCTTGCTTCCGGTCTCGTTCGCCTCGTCGATCGCAGCCTTCTGCGTGGCGAACGAGCCGCTTGTCGATGACCGCGCCCATGAAGTTGCCGAAGTCGTTGACGTTTCCCATCTTGAGCGCACGCACCTGCTCGACGAGCCGCTCCCTGAGCTCGGGCCAGAGATTCGACGGCGCGAAGACGCGCGAGGCTGCCGAGCACTTCTGTCCCTGGTACTCGAAGGAGCCCCGGACGATTGCCGTCGCGAGCGCCTCGACGTCGGCAGAGGGGTGCGCGACGATGAAGTCCTTGCCGCCGGTCTCGCCGACGATGCGCGGGTAGTTGCGGTAGGTGTCGAGGTTCTTCGCGACGCTCCGCCACATGCCGTTGAAGACCGCGGTCGAGCCGGTGAAGTGGATCCCGGCGAGGTCGGGGCTCGCGAGCGCCGGATCGCCGATCTCGGCACCGGAGCCGTAGACGAGGTTGATCACGCCCGGAGGCAGGCCGGCCTCCTCGTAGAGCTTCATCAGGAAGTGCGCCGAATACGCCGCAGTCGACGCCGGCTTCCAGATGACCGTGTTTCCCATCAGCGCGACGGAGGTGGGCAGGTTCCCGCCGATCGCGGTGAAGTTGAAAGGCGTCACAGCGAAGACGAAGCCTTCGAGCGGCCGGTACTCGAGCCGGTTCCACACGCCGGGCGAGGACACGGGCTGTTCCTCGTAGATGCGCGTCATGTACTTGACGTTGAAGCGCCAGAAGTCGACGAGCTCACAGGCCGAGTCGATCTCGGCCTGGTGGGCCGTCTTCGACTGGCCGAGCATCGTCGCCGCGTTCAGCGTCTGCCGCCACGGTCCGGCGAGCAGCTCCGACGCGCGGAGGAAGACGGCGGCACGCTCCTCCCACGGCGTTCGCGACCAGTCCTCCCAGGCTGCCGCCGACGCCTCGATCGCGCGCTCGACCTCGTTCGCACTGCCCTTGTGGACCGTCGCGAGCACATGCGAGCGGTTGTGCGGCTCGACCGCTTCGAACGTGTCTCCCGTCCGCACCTCCTCGCCGCCGATCACGAGCGGGAGCTCGAGCTGCTGCGATTCGAGCTCCGCCAGGCGAACGCGAAGCTCCTCGCGCTCGGGCGTTCCCGGCGCGTAGCTCCGCACCGGCTCGTTCTGCGGTTCGGGCACGCGGAAGATGCCGTGGGCGCTCATGGAGTCGATTCTAGGATTGTGGGCGTGGCCGTGACGCAGGTTGCCTACGAGGTCGAAGGCTGGGGCGTGGGGGAGCTCTGGCTGGACTCGGACCGGGTGGTCTGGCACGAGCTTCCGTTCCCGAGGGCAACCGCGCCGACCGGAACCGGCGGCGAGCTCGTGGAGCGGCTGCGCGCGTACTTCGAGGGCCGGCCGGATTCGTTCGACGACATCGACCTCGATCTCGAGTACGAGACGCCTTTTCTCGAGCGCTGCGCGCAGGAGCTGCGGGCGGTCCCGCGCGGCGAGGTGGTCACCTACGGCGAGCTGGCCGCCCTCGCGGGCGCACCGGGCGCCGCGCGAGCGGCAGGGTCGTTCTGCGCGCGCAACCGGCTCGGTCTCTTCGTGCCGTGCCACCGCGTCGTCGGCGCGTCCGGTCTCGGCTCGTACGGGTCGTACGGGCTCGACTACAAGCGGCGGCTACTGGAGCTCGAGGGTGTCTCTCTCTGAGGAGCTGCGCAACGAGCTCGCGCAGATCGCGCCGGAGGCGGACTGCGATCGCCTGGCCGAGCTCTCCGGCCTCTTCCACGTCGCCGGCAGCGTGCACCTCCGCGGCCGCGGCGAGATCGCGCTCCATCTCGACCTGACGAGCTCGGCGGTCGCGCGCCGCGCGTTCGCCCTCCTGCGGGCCTTCGAGGTCGCGTCGGAGATCCGGACCTACCAGCAGCACGCCTTTGCCCGGGCGACGCGTTACCAGCTCCATGTCGCAGGCGGCCCGCACGCCTACGAGACGCTGCATCGGGCCGGCGTGCTGGACGTGTCGCATCGGCCGGTCGAGCACCCGCCCCGGCGCGTGCTCGCCGCGCACGTGCTGCCGCCGCGCCTATCTTCGCGGCGCGCTCCTCGGTGCGGGATCGCTGAGCGGACCACGCGACCCACACCTCGAGGTCCGGACGACAGAGCTCGAAGGAGCGCACTTCATCGCGGCCGTCGCCGCGCGCGAAGGCGCCGAACTGCATGTCCTCGACCGCGGCCGTCATGCGGTTGCGTACGCAAAGGGGACGGAGGCGATCGCAGACGCGCTCGTCGCCGCCGGCGCATCAGACACGGTGCTCGTCCTCGAGGAGAGCTCCGTGCTCGCTGCCATCCGCGCGGACGCGAACCGCCTCGCGAATGCAGACCACGCGAATCTCGTGCGCACGAGCAGGGCGGCGCACGCACAGTTGGAAGCGGTTCGCAAGCTTGACCTCGATGCGCTGCCGGACGACTTGCGCGAGCTCGCGTCGCTACGTCTGCGGCATCCGACGGCATCCACCGCCGACCTCGCGAAACGCTGCCGGCCGCCGACGACCAAGGCGTCCGCGTACCGGCGCCTGCGGCGTCTGCAGCAGCTCGCGGAGTAGCTGTGTACGACTTACAAGTCGTCTAGCGTCTCAATCGAGGCCTCGTCATACTCGGGCAACGGCGGGTCCGCGCTCGTCCGGCGCCGGATTCAGACCCCGTCCGACGCCACGGTCTCGGGTGTGGTTCAGGACCGGGAGGGTCGTCCTCGGAGCTTCCCGGTCCGCCCGCCGCTTTATGCAGCTCTTGCGTTTTCACGCGCGCTGTGTACAACGAGAGAGGTAGGGATTCTGCGGCTGGGGGAACACGATGGGTGGGATCGGGCGGCGGGGGCGTCGTTTCAGAGGGCTGTCTTTGCGGGCGTGGCGTGCGCCATTGCTGCTCCTCCTCGTGGGCGCAACAGGGCTCGTGGTCGCGCTTTCGGCGACCGCCGCACCTGCGCCAATGGACAAGGATTGGCCGCGGCCCGATGAGCATCATTGGCCCGAGCCGCAGCACTGGCCGGCGCCGCACCCGACGACGACCGTGGTGACAACGACGACGTCGGTCTCGACGACGACCGTCGCGGTGCCGACACCACCGGTGACGACGACAGTCTCGGTCGCGACACCGGCCGTGACGACGACGGTTGCGGTGCCGACACCCGCGCAGACGACGACCGTGGTCACTCAGTCGCCGGGGCCCGCACCGCCGCCGACTGCAGACATCTCGCTGGCGACCGTCGGGGCGGTACGGAGCGTGTTCGCCGGCGAGAACATCACGTATACGGACGTGGTCACCAACCACGGCCCCTCCACCGCGACCGCCGTCTACCTCGTCGAGGACCTGACGGGGGGAGGCCGGTTTCTCGCGTCGGCTGCATCGGCCGGGTCCTGCTCCGGCACGGGCCATGTCACGTGTGCGCTCGGCAGCCTCGCGAGCGGAGCGTCGGATGTCGTGACGCTGACGATGCAGGCGCCGGCCGCTGCTGCGACGCTCGCGAGCTCGGCCGTCGCCGGTGCCGACCAGATGGACCCGCAGAGCGCGAACAACGCGGGCCGCGTCGAGACGGACGTCCTGTCCGGCCACGCCGGTGCACCCGGCCTGGTCCGCCCGGGCGGAGCCTTTGCCCCGCCTCTGCTCGCGCGCGCCGAAGGACGCGTCCGCGCCGTGACGACGTCGGTGACGCTCGATGAGAGCGCGAGCATCTCGGTCAGCATCCTCGACCGCGCCGGCCACAAGGTGACCCTCCTTCCCGGGAGCCGGATCGACTACCTCCCGACGGGCCACCCGCACACGGTGCTGCAGCATCTGATCGATCGCGCCCGTACCGTCCCGCTGCGCCTGCGGCTGGCCGCTCCTGCCGGGCGTCAGTACCGGATCGTGGTCGGCGCGCTTGCGCCCACCGGCGAGTCGAGCTCGCTCGTCATCCCGTTCGCCACGTGACCTGAGTCGCCGCGGCGCCCGTTGGGTAGATTCGCTCTGCGAACCCAGACGGAAGGCGGAAATCACCTCATGGCGAAGATCAGGGTCGGGATCAACGGCTTCGGGCGCATCGGCCGGAACTTCTTCCGCGCCTCGCTCGAGCGGGGCGGCGACTTCGAGCTCGTTGCGGCGAACGACATCGGCGACACGAAGACGATGGCCCACCTGCTGAAGCACGATTCCGTGCTCGGGACGCTCGACCTCCCGGTCGAGGCAGGCGACGGCTTCATCCGCGCGGGCGACCACGAGATCAAGTTCGTGAGCGAGCGGGATCCCGCTCAGCTGCCCTGGGGCGAGCTCGGCGTCGACGTGGCGATCGAGTCGACCGGCATCTTCACCGACCGCGCCTCCGCCCAGAAGCACCTCGACGCCGGCGCCAAGAAGGTGGTGATCTCCGCCCCTGCGACCGACCCGGACTTCACCGTCGTGCTCGGGGTGAACGACCGCGAGTACGACCCGGAGCAGCACAACATCATCTCGAACGCGTCGTGCACGACGAACTGTGTCGCGCCGCTTGCGAAGGTGCTCCACGAGGCGTACGTGATCGAGCGCGGCTTCATGACGACGATCCACGCCTACACGAACGATCAGCGCACGCTCGATTTGCCGCATCCCGACCTGCGGCGTGCGCGTGCGGCGGCGATCAATCTCATCCCGACCTCGACCGGCGCCGCGCGGGCGATCGGGCTCGTCCTTCCGGACCTGAAGGGAAAGGTCGACGGCATGTCCATGCGCGCGCCCGTCCCGACGGGCTCGATCGTCGATCTCGTCGTCGAGGTCGCGAAGGGAACGGATCGCGACCAGGTGATCGAGCTCTTCCGCTCGAAGGCGATACCGGCGACTTCGAGGGGATCCTCCTCTTCTCGGACGAGCCGCTCGTCTCCACAGACATCATCCACTCGTCGTACTCGTCGATCTTCGACAGCGACCTGACGATGGTGAACGGCGACCTCGTGAAGGTGTTCGGCTGGTACGACAACGAGTGGGGCTACAGCTGCCGCCTGGTCGATCTCGTTGCGAAGATCGGCGTGACGATGCCGGCGGCCGTCGCCTAGGCGTCCGCTCGTGCGTCTGCCGCGTTCCGTTCGCGACGCCGACGTCGCGGGAAAGACCGTGCTCGTGCGCTCCGACCTGAACGTCCCGCTCGAGGACGGCGAGGTCGCGGACGACACGCGGATTCGCGCATCGCTGCCGACGCTGGCGCTGCTGCTCGAGCAGCGCGCACAGGAGGTGCGCGTCTGCTCGCACCTCGGCCGTCCGAAGACCGACGAGGACCGTGCCGCCTACGCCATCGCACCGGTTGCCGAGCGCCTGCGTCAGCTCCTCCCGGACGAACGTCTGCACGTGCTCGAGAACACGCGGTTCGACCCCGGCGAGACGACAAACGACCCCTCCTTCGCCCGCACGCTCGCGGACGGCTGCGACCTCTACGTGAACGATGCGTTCGGCTCGGCGCATCGCGCGCACGCGTCGACCGAGGGCGTCGCGCATCTGCTGCCGGCGTATGCGGGGCTGCTGCTGCTCGCCGAGCTCGAGCATCTCGGCAAGCTGCTCGGCGAGGTCGAGCGTCCGTTCGTGCTCATCTCGGGGGGCGCGAAGGTGGACGACAAGCTCGGCGTCCTGCAGAAGCTCGGCGGGCGCGCGGACACGGTGCTGATCGGCGGCAAGATGGCCGAGCAGATCCGCGTCGAGAACCCGCTCGACTTCGAGGTCGACCTGCCGAGCGACGTCATCGGTGCGTCGGCATTCGCCGAGGACGCGGCGGCGGGCGTCTATCCCTGGGACGGGCTGCCGGACGGATGGCTCGGGCTCGATATCGGCCCCGACACGCGGGCCGCGTTCGCCGAGCGAATCGCAGGTGCGCGGACGATCTTCTGGAACGGCCCGATGGGCGTCTTCGAGTGGCCGCCGTTCGCGGAGGGGACGAAGGCGGTCGCCGATGCGGTCGCCTCCAACGACAAGGCGTTCTCGGTCGTCGGCGGTGCCGACTCCGTCCGTGCATTGAACGAGCTCGGCCTCGCTGACAGGATCTCGTGGGTGTCGACCGGCGGCGGCGCGAGCCTCGAGCTGCTCGAGGGCAAGGAGCTGCCCGGGGTGGCTGCGATCCCGTGATCGTCGCCGGCAACTGGAAGATGTTCGCCGGGCCCGATCCGCGTGCGCTCGCCGCGGCGTTGGCGGAGGTGGGCGGAGTCGACGCGATCGTCTGCCCGCCGTACACGCGAGCTCGCAGGCCTGCGTGCAAGCCGGCTCGACGACGTACGCGCAGAACGTCCACTGGGAGCCCGAAGGCGCGTACACGGGCGAGATCTCGCCGACGATGCTGCTCGCGTTGGGGGTGCGCGGCTCGCTCGTCGGCCATTCCGAGCGGCGCGAGTACTTCGGCGAGACCGACATGGGGGTCGCGCGACGGTCTCAGGCCGCGCTTGCAGCGGGGCTCGGCGTGATCGCGTGCGTCGGCGAGACCCAGGAGCAGCGCGACTCGGGCGACACCGAGAGCCGTGTTCGCATACAGGTGGGTGCAATCCATGAGGAGTGCGGCACGCCATGATCGGCTCGTGCTCGCGTACGAGCCCGTGTGGGCGATCGGCACGGGCGAGACAGCCACGCCGGAGCTCGCGCAAGGACATGCACGCGTTCATCAAATCGCTCCTCGACCGGCCGGTGCTCTACGGCGGGTCGGTGAAGCCCGAGAACGCGGCCGAGCTGATGGCGCAGCCGGATGTCGACGGCGCGCTCGTCGGCGGTGCATCGCTCGACATCGACTCCTTCATCGCGATATGTCGAGCAGCCGCACGTTCCCACTCGTAGCGCTCGTCATTCTCGACGGCTGGGGCTGTGCGCCGCCCGGCCCGGGGAACGCGGTCGAGCTCGCTTCGACCCCCGTCTTCGATCGGCTCTGGGCCGAATACCCGCACACGAGAATCGCCGCGTCGGGTGAGGCGGTCGGGCTCCCGCCGGGGCAGATGGGCAACTCCGAGGTCGGGCACCTGACGATCGGCTCGGGGCGCGTGCTCGATCAGGACTTCCAGCGCGTGAACCGCGCCGTCGCCGACGGCACCTTCTACGAGAACGCGGCGCTCGTCTCCGCGTTTCGGCGTGCGCGCGAGCGGGACGGTCAGATGCACCTCCTCGGCCTGGTCTCGCACGGCGGCGTCCATTCCCACATCGCCCACGTGCAGGCGCTGCTCGAGCTCGCGCGCCGGGAGGGCATGGCCGAGCGCACGTGGATCCATGCCTTCACGGACGGGAGGGACGTGTCCCCGACGTCGGCGGTGCGAGACCTGGCCGAGCTTCCCGACGCCCGCATCGCCACGATCTCGGGGCGCTACTACGCAATGGACAGGGACAAGCGCTGGGAGCGGACGCAGCTCGCGCTCGACGCCATCTTCCAGCGGGGTACACCGATGGCGATGGCTACAGACACAGCCATCACTTGTGTCCAGAAAAGCTATGACGCGGGGATCACCGACGAGTTCATCGTCCCGCTCTGGCGCGAGAGCCGCCCTTCGCTCGACCCCGGAAAAGACGCAGCGATCTTCTTCAACTTTCGCCCCGACCGCGCGCGGCAGCTCAGCGAGAAGCTGCGGGACGCCGAAACCGACCTGACCACGATGACGAAGTACCGGGAGGACTTCGACTTTCCCATCGCTTTCCCGGAGCAGACCGTCGACATGGTTCTGGCAGAAGTGCTCGCAGCGCACGGCGTCCGGCAGCTCCACATGGCCGAGACGGAGAAGTACGCGCACGTCACCTACTTCTTCAACGGGGGACGCGAGGACGAGTTCCCGGGCGAGACCCGCGTGCTCGTCCCTTCACCGCGAGACGTGCCGAGCTACGACCACAAGCCGGCGATGTCCGCCCGCGAGCTGACCGATCGCTTCGTGGAGGAGCTCGACGGAGGCTACGCATTCGCGGTGATCAACTTCGCGAACCCCGACATGGTCGGCCATACAGGAGTCATCCCCGCCGTGGTGAATGCGGTCGAGACGGCCGACGCCTGCCTCGGCCGTGTCGTCGAGGCCGTGCAGGCGCGGGACGGCGTCTGCCTCGTGACGGCCGACCACGGAAACGCCGAGTCCATGCTCGAATCCGACGGCGTCAGCCCACACACAGCACATACAACGAACCCCGTGCCCTTGCTTCTCACCGAAAACGGTCACAAGCTGAGTGAACATGGCGAGCTCTCCGATCTGGCACCGACCGTTCTCGCCCTGCTCGGTTTTGCGCAGCCCTTACAAATGGACGGCCGAAATCTCTTGGTCGGCAAATAACCCGGGTATCATGGGGCCCCTTGTCGCTGCCCCAGCCTGACTTCGGCGTCCTGCGGAAGGCACAGCGCGGTGATGAGCGCGCCTTCTCGATCATCGTGCGCGCTTATCAGGTGCCTGTCTTCAACTACGTGTTGCGGCTTGTCGGCGACAGGTCGCTGGCCGAGGACTTGACGCAGGAGATCTTCCTGCGCGTCTTCCAGGGCCTGCCGCGCTTCTCGCTCCGGTCGAAGTTCACGACCTGGCTCTTCCAGGTGGCGAAGAACCGGGTCCTCGACGAGCTTCGTGCGGTCGAGCGCCGGCCGCGCGCCGTTGTCGACATCGACGACGTGCCGCCGCTCGAGGTGCTCGACGCGCCGTTCGAGCGGCTCGAGGCGATCGACGCCGTCTGGCGCGCCGTCGAGGCGCTGAACGTCGACCTGAAGATGGCGCTGCTGCTCCGGGACATCGTCGGGCTCTCGTACACGGAGATCGCCGACTCGCTCGAGGTCACGCTCGCGACCGTCAAATGGCGCATCTACAAGGCCCGTGAAGACGTGCAGCTGGCGCTCGCCCGCGAGGGCATCCAGTTCTACGGCGACGAAGCAGCCGAGCCGCCCGCGGCCGCGGTCGCCGAGCTCGCCTGACCGCCTAGCCGCGACGCGTCACTGGCCGAGAGCGAGGCGCTCGGCGAGCGACTCCGGCAGTCCGACCTCCCGCATCTCCGCCTGCGTGAGCTCGATGTCGTAGGGGACGCGGCGAAACGTTGCGTGCTGCGCCTCGAGGTCGAGCCGCAGGTAGGCGGCGTGCGGATCGCCGTCGCGCGGCTGACCGACGGAGCCGGGGTTGAGCAGCCAGCGTTCGCCCGCGAGGTCGGCCTCGGCGCCGTTCGGCGCGAGCCCTCCGTGAAGCAGGGTGTCGTGCAGCACGATCTGCAGCGCGACATGGCTGTGCCCGACGAGGACGAGCGGCGCCTCGGTCAGGCCGAGCGTGGCCGAGGCGGCGGAGTCCGAGAGCACGTACTCCCAGACGGGGTCGCGCGCGCTGCCGTGGAAGAGCGCGACGCCGGACGCTGTTCCCTGGGGCTCCAGGGTGTTCAGGTACGCGAGCGCATCGTCGGCGAGAATCTCGCGCGTCCATTTGGCGGCAGCTCCCGCGTCGCCGCTGAACTCCACGAGGTCGATCGTCCCCCGCACGGCAAGGTCGTGGTTGCCGCCGAGACAGACGGCGGCTCGCTCCTGGACGATCGTGCAGCACTCGTTCGGCTTGGGGCCGTAGCCGACGAGGTCGCCGAGGCACCAAAGCTCGTCGGGCGGGTCCGCGTCGATCTCCGCGAGGACGGCCTCGAGGGCGTGCAGGTTCGCGTGGATGTCGGAGATGACGGCGACGCGCATTGCTACAAGCTTCTCACGAGTAGCCCGGCGAGAGTCGGGACAGTCGCAGGGACGACGGATGTGACGAGGAGCAGCAGTCCCCACGCACCTGCCGCGATGCCCGTGACCACGGCTGCCGCGAGACGCGCGCGCGCGACGACTCCGAGGAGCCCCGCCGCGACGAAGTCGAGCCAGCCCATCGTCGCCGAGCCGAAGGTGGCGTCCTGGAGCCGGGGGATGGGATGGCCTGCGGCCGACGGGACCGCCGCTTGATGGAGCGCCGTCGCCGCGGGGCCGACCTGCGGCGTGCCCCAGACGAGCACGACGTCGAGGACTGCGAGCAGCGACGAGCCCGGCCGCGAGAGCGGAGCGGGGCGCGACCGCTCCTGCGAGCTCGGCCGCCGTCACCGCAGCGAGCGCGACGAGCGAGCACGGCCGCGGCCTGCGCGAGAAGCCCGGACGCGAGCCACGCGATGAGCCAGAGCACGACTGCGAGCGGGGCGCGCTTCGGCCGGAGCGCGGCGAGCATCGGCGTCCCGACCGCGGCGAGGAGCGCGAGCGCGTGTGGGCCTCCGGCGAAGACACGGAGCACCAGGATCCCGACCGCAAGCGCGGCCGCGGGCAGCGCGACGCCGATCCAGACACGTCCGCGGGCCCGGTCGGCGCCGGCGCGGGACCAGGACGGCTGCCGACTGGACCGCGCACAGCATGGCGTACGACGGTGCGAGGCTCAGGGGCCGGGAATCTCGGGGAGGTTGCGGATGCCCTCGGTCGTCTGGTACTTCGACCACGAGTCCTGGAGCGCGGCGATCAGCTCCTCGAGGAAGCGGGGCGACGCGTTGATCCGGGCGACGACGGCGCCCGGCACGTCACCTTCCTCCACCTCGTGCTCGATGCGCGCAAACGTGAGCGTGAACTCGTAACGCGAGAAGCTGATGTTCGCGAAGTTGGCGTAGACGCCTGCGATGTCGGCCGGCTCGAGGTGGATGTTCAGCCGGCGCTCGCCGGGCTCGACCTCCGGAAGGACGTCCTCCTCCTCGGGTTCCTCGTCCACGCCGGAATACTAGAGGCGTGCAGGCCCGCGTCCGCCTACCTCAAGCGCTCCGCGTGCTCGCGGCGATCGCGGTCGCGATCGGCGGCGGAACGGTCGCGTTTCACGCAACGCTGCACGAAAGCTGGTTTCAGTCCTTTTATCGCGCGATCGTGACCGCAAGCCTGGCCGGGCTCGACACCGTCCCGGCCACGAACGGCGCGCGGGTCGTCTCGATCGTGCTCGTGCTCTGCCGGGCTTGACGATCATCGCCTACGCCGGCGCCGTTATCGTCGAGCACGATCGCCGGCGGAGTCCTCACCGGCGTCCTGGCCGAACGGCGAAAGGAGCGGAACGATCGAGCGCCTGCGCGACCACTTCATCATCTGCGGCTACGGCCGCGTGGGCCGGCGTGTGGCCGAGGAGTTCCGCGCACGCGCACGTCTCGTACGTCGTCGATCGACTTCAAAGACGAGGCGATCGCGGCGGCGAAGGAGCACGACGACCTCCTGATCGACGGCGATGCGACGATCGACGAGGATCTGCAGCGCGCCGGCATCGACCGCGCGGTGGGAATCGTCGTGGCCTCCGACGACGACGCCGACAACCTCTACATCTCGCTCTCGGCCCGCAACGCGAGCCGGACATCCAGATCGTCGCGCGCGCGTCCGAACGAGGACGCGGAGAAGAAGCTGCTGCTCGCCGGCGCGGACCGCGTCGTGCTGCCCTACACGGCCGCCGGCCGCACCATGGCGAACCTCGTGCTGAAGCCGCAGGTGATGTCGTTCCTCGATGCAGTCACGACGGCGACCGGCCCGGACCTGCACATGGTCGAGATCAAGGTGCACGGAAGCTGCGCAAACGCAGGCAGCTCGATCCGCGAGATCCGCGTGCGCCACGCGACCGGCGCGATCATCGTCGCGTTGCGCAAGCGCGACGGGACGTTCGACACGACGCCGGAGCCGGACGCGAGAATCGAGCCGGGCGACGTCATCGTCGGCGTCGGCACGAGCGAAGAGCTGCAGCGCCTCGAGGATCTGTTCGCCCGCCGCAAGAGTCCGTTGCCGACTGATCCCGTCAACGCGCTCGCAGAGCGCGTCGGTGCAGGTGTCGAGCTCGAGCGGCCAAGCGACGCGGAGCACGGCGACTACGCGACGAACGCGGCGCTTCGGCTCGCCGGCGCGCGCCGCCAGGCACCGCGGGAGCTCGCCGCCGAGCTCGTCGAGGGTGCGCAGGCGCTGCCGGAGGTCGAGCGGGCCGAGATCGCAGGCCCGGGCTTCGTCAATCTCTTCCTCGCCGACGCCTGGTTCGACGACGCGCTCGCCTCGATCCTCGATGCGGGCGAGAAGTTCGGGGGCGGCTCGGCGGCAGACGCCCGAGCAGCGTCCAGGTCGAGATGGTGTCGGCGAATCCGACCGGCCCGCTGCACGTCGCGCACGCCCGGAACGGCGCCTACGGCGACTCGGTCGCGCGCCTGCTCGAGTTCGGCGGACACCACGGTCGAGCGCGAGTACTACTACAACGACGCCGGCAGTCAGATGGACCGCTTCCGGGCATCGGTCGAGGCCGCGCGGCGCGGGGAGGAGACGCCCGGAGGACGGCTATCACGGCGACTACATCAAGGAGCTCGCGGGCTGCCGGGCGACCCGGTCGAGGAGATGCTGCACCGCATCGAGGCCTCACTCGAGCGCTTCCGCGTCCACTTCGACTCGTGGGAGAAGCAGAGCGTCGTCGAGGAGTCGGCTGACCGGGCTGCTGCCGCGCCTCGACATCTACGAGAAGGACGGCGCGATCTGGGCGCGCTCGTCAGCATATGGCGACGAAGAGGATCGCGTGCTCATCCGCTCGGATGGGGTGCGCTCGACCTACCGCGCGGCGGACGTCCCCTATCTCGATCCACAAGCTCGAGCGAGGCTTCGACCGGCTGATCTACGTCCTCGGCGCCGATCATCACGGGACGCGCAACTGGTACGCCGCGATCGCGCGCATGCTCGGCTACGACCCGAAGCGTGATCGAGGTGCTGCTCTACCAGCTCGTGCATCTGACCGAAGGCGGCAGCCAGAAGAAGATGTCGAAGCGGCAGAGGCGACGTCGTCTTCCTCGACGAGTTCCTGGACGAGATCGGCGTCGACGCTGCGCGCTGGTACCTCGTCAAGAGCGGGCCCGACCAGACGATCGAGATCGACGTCGACCTCGCCGCCGAGAAGTCACAGAAGAATCCGGTGTACTACGTGCAGTACGCGCATGCGCGGATCGCCGGGAATCCTGCGCAACGCCGGCGACGCCCACGTGTCGCCTGTGGCGGCCGGCCCGCTCGCGCAGGAAGAGCGTGAGCTCGTGAAGCGGCTCGCCGAGTTCCCGTCGGTCGCGGCGGACGCGGCAGAGAAGCGCGGGCCGCAGGCGATTCCGCAGTACGCGATCCGCGTTGCAGACGACTTCCACCGCTTCTACCACGAGCACCGCGTGCTCGAAAGCGAGCAGCAGGCGTTTCGCCTCGCGCTCTGCCGCGCGACGCAGACGGTCATCGCGCGGAGCCTCGACCTGATCGGGGTCGAGGCGCCTGAGCGGATGTGAGAGCGTAGGATCCCGGGCCGTGGAGAGGCCCGCCCCGGATCGGAACATTGCGCTCGAGCTCGTGCGCGTCACCGAGGCGGGCGCGATGGCCGCCGCGCGGTGGATCGGGCGCGGGGAGAAGGAGGCTGCCGACGGCGCGGCGGTCGACGCGATGCGCGCCGTCCTCGACACGGTGCGCATGCGAGGCGTGGTCGTCATCGGCGAGGGCGAGAAGGACGAGGCGCCGATGCTCTACAACGGCGAGGAGGTCGGGAGCGGGGAGGGCCCCGAGGTCGACGTCGCAGTCGATCCGCTCGAGGGCACCCGGCTCACCGCGCTCGGGCAGCCGAACGCGATCGCGGTGATCGCCGTCGCCGAGCGCGGCACGATGCTTTTTCCCGGCGCGGCGTTCTACATGGAGAAGATCGCCGTCGGCCCGCGCGCACTCGCGGCGATTGACATCACGAAGACCCCGACGGAGAACGTGCAGGCCGTCGCGGAGGCGCTCGGAAAGGCCCCTCGCGAGGTCGACGTCGTCGTGCTCGAGCGCGACCGGCACGAGTCCCTGATCGCGGAGCTGCGCGAGGCGGGTGCGCGCGTTCGGCTCATTCGCGACGGCGATGTCGCGCCGGCGATCGCGGCTGCGCGGCCGAGCACCGGAGTCGACATGCTCTACGGGATCGGCGGCACGCCCGAGGGAGTCATCTCCGCCGCTGCGCTGAAGTGCGTCGGAGGCGGAATCCAGGGTCGGCTCTGGCCGCGGAACGACGCAGAGCGGGAGGCGCTCGTCGCGGCCGGCCTGGATCCGGATCGCGTGCTGTACACGGACGATCTCGTCTCGGGCGAGGACGTGTTCGTCGCAGCGACCGGCGTGACGACGGGCGCGCTCCTCCGCGGCGTCTCGTACAGCCACAACGGCATCGAGACCGACTCGATCGTCATGCGCTCGCGCTCGGGCACAGTGCGCCGCGTCACCGCGACGCACTCGCTCGAGAAGCTGTCTGCTCTGACCGGGCTCGATACAGCTAGGGCCTCTCTACGCGGGAACCGCCTCCCGCTCGAGCTCGGGCGCATACGTCCCCGTCTGCGCCGCACTGTTCATCTTCGCGCGGTGGTAGTACGCCCGCTGGCCGGCCTCGACGTTCTCGGGCTTGCCGCCCCATGCCTTCAGCGCCGGCGCCTGGAGCGCGCGGCCGTACGAGAAAGAGAGCTTCCACGGATGCGGGCCGCGTGCGTTCATCGCGTTCAGGTGCGCAGTCGCGTCTTCGTCCGACTGGCCGCCGGAGAGGAACACGATGCCGGGCACCGCGGCAGGCACATGCTTGTAGAAGGCCCTGCAGCGACCACTCGGCAACGTCGTCGACGCCGGCGCGGCTCGACGCCTCGTAGCCGGAGAGCACCATGTTCGGCTTGAGCAGGCTGCCCTCGAGGTCGATCCGCTGATCGAAGAGCTCGGTGTAGAGCGCGTTGAGCACGTGCGAGGTGACGTGGTACGCGCGCTCGATCGTGTGTGTGCCGTCCATCAGCACTTCCGGCTCGACGATCGGGACGATGCCCGCCTCCTGGCAGAGCGCCGCGTAGCGGGCCAGAGCGTGGGCGTTCGTCCAGGTGCAGTACTCGCTCGGCAGCGAGTCCGTGATCGAGTACGTCGCGCGCCACTTCGCAAAGCGCGCGCCTAGCTCGTAGTACTCCTTCAACCGCTCGCGGAGCCCGTCGAGACCCTCCGTGATCGTCTCGCCCTCCGCGTGTGCGAGCGGCTTCGAGCCCAGGTCGACCTTGATTCCCGGGATGACGCCCTTCGACGCGAGCAGCTTGGGGAACGGCGTGCCGTCGAGCGCGCTCTGGCGGATCGTCTCGTCGTACAGGATGACGCCGCTGATGTACTCCTCGGCGCCGGGCGTCGTGAAGAGCAGGTCCCGATACGCGCGACGGTTCTCCTCGGTCGACTCGAGCCCGATCGAGTCGAACCGCTTCTTGATCGTGCCGGTGCTCTCGTCGGCGGCGAGGATGCCCTTCCCCTCGCCCACGAGGGCTTTCGCGTTCTCGTGCAGCTCGTTGGCCATGCGTCCTTCTCCCTCGTCGTTGATCGTCAGGGCTGATTATTACGCCGCGGTAGAATCGACTTGCAATAGGCGGACGTAGCTCAGTTGGTAGAGCACTGGCTTCCCAAGCCAGGTGTCGCGGGTTCGAATCCCGTCGTCCGCTCCTCCCTCAGTCGTAGGTCGAGCGGCCCTTGCCTGGACGAGCGTTCTCCGGATAGGGCTCGAGATCGTTCATGAACCCCGTTTGCTCCTCCACCCGCCGTAGCCACGCGCTCACGCTGGGGTACCGGTCGAGGTCGAAGCCGGCATCGGGCGCAACGTGGGTGTAGGCGTAGACCGCGATGTCCGCGATCGTGTACGCGTCGACGAGAAAGCCGCGTTCGCGCAGGTGCTCGTCGATGAGCGCGAGCGTCTCCTCGCCGAGGCGGCGCCGAGTGGCGGCCTGCTCGGAGTCGGGCCGGATTCGCCCCGTGAGCAAGCGGAAGCGAAGCCCCCCGATCGACGGCATGACGTCGGTCTGCTCGATGATCAGCCAGCGCACCACTTCTGCGCGTGCGAGCGCCTCAGCAGGGAGGAGCGGCGTGCCGTCGGCCAGGTAGACGAGGATGGCGTTCGACTCGGAGAGATAGCTCGAGCCGTCGATCGCAAGCACCGGCGTGGCTCGCGCCGGATTGATTCGGTGGTACTCGTCGGTCAGCGTCTCGCCCGCGAAGATGTCGACCGGCACGCGGTCGTACGGGATCCCGAGCTGTGCGAGCAGGAGCCGTGCCTTGAAGCAGTTGGCAGACGCGGCGTAGTCGTAGAGCGTGAGAGTCGTCATCCTCGTTGCAACGGCCGACCTTCCTCGGGTGTGAGCTGACGGTAACCCGTAATCTGGGCCGCGTGAGCATCAAGGATCAACTGAGAAGCACGCCGATCTTTCGGGTCGCGCAGGACGCGCGCTGGCTGCTCTTTCATCGCGGCATCTGGCGGGAGGAGCAGGCACGCCGGTCGCTGTATCGTCCCTTCGTCAGCCGCGGTGCGCTCGTCTTCGATCTCGGGGCAAACGTCGGGCGCGTCACGGACGCGCTCGTTGCGCTCGGCGCCCGTGTCGTTGCCGTCGAGCCCAACCCGAAGCTCGCAGCGCTGCTTCGCACGCGACATCCCTACAAGGTGACCGTCGAGCAGACCGCTGTCGGGGCGGAGACCGGTTCGGCGGAGATGCAGCTCGGGATCGATCCCGCACACTCGACGCTCTCGCCCGAGTGGCAGAAGCTGGCGCCTACTCACGACCGCTGGTCGGGCACGATCACCGTGCCCGTGACGACGCTCGACGACCTGATCGCGCGCCACGGATCTCCGGCCTTCGTGAAGATCGACGTCGAAGGCCTGGAGTTCGACGTCCTCACCGGTCTCACGCGTGACGTGCCGGCACTCTCGTTCGAGTACCAAGGCGCGTACCCCGAGAACGCCGAGCGTTGTCTCGCGCAGCTCGGTGACGGATGGGAGTACGCGCTGACGCAGGACAATGGCGTCGAGCATGTGGTCGGGTGGGGCACGGCGGACGCGGCACTCGCCTACATTCGTACGGCCGGCCCGGATGCCTGGGGAGACGTGTTTGCGCGTCGCGCTCGGTGAGTGCGCAGCGCGGACGAGTGTTTTCCCTCAAGCATCCCGCTCGTAGTCCGATATACGTGCCCAGAGCCACCGCTGGGCGGTCCCCGTACAGAGGGATGGCAGGGGGACCGCCCAGCTTCCCCCGCTCTAGCGAGGCCAGGCCTCCGCGAGCTTCGCGCGCGTCGCGAGCAGATGCTCGGGAATCACCTTGACGTCGGCGAGCACCGGCATGAAGTTCGTGTCCCCGCCCCAGCGCGGCACCACGTGCAGATGGCCGTGATCGGGGATGCCCGCGCCCGCGATGCGACCGACGTTCCAGCCTAGGTTGAACCCCTCCGGCTCGTAGACGGTGCGCAGCGCGTCGAGGCCGTTGGCACCGAGGCGGTGGACCTCGGCGATCTCCGCCTCGTCGAGATCGCCGAAGTGCGCGCCGTGCCGGTACGGCGCCACGAGGAGATGCCCCGACGAGTACGGGAACTTGTTCAGCAGGACGAAGGCGCGTTCGCCGCGGTGGACGACGAGGAACTTCTCGTCGTCGCCCTCGGCCGCGTGGCAGAAGACGCAGCCTTCCTGCTCGTCCGCGCTCTGCACGTACTCGAAACGCCACGGTGCCCACAGGCGATCCATCGTCCCTCCTTGCTCAAAGCCACTTCTTCCAGCGGAAGAAGCCGAGCATGCCGGCGATGACGACGATCATCAGGCCGATCGTGGCCAGGAACCCTGTCGCGCTGTTGAACCCGGGGAAGTGCACGTTCATCCCGAAGAAGCCGGTGATGAACGTCAACGGCAGCATCACGACGCTGAAGATCGTGAGGACGTAGAGGATGTCGTTCTGCTGGTGGCTGATCAGCGACTCGTTCGTGTCCTCGAGCGCCTCGACCACCTCTTTGTAGTTGTCGAGGTTGTCCCAGATCCGCTCGCTGGCGTCGACGATGTCGTCGAAGTAGAGCTCGAGCTCCTCCGGCAGGAAGCGCTCGACCCCGCGCTCGAGGAGGCGCAAGGTCGGCCGCTGCGGCCGGACGATCTTGCGGTAGGAGATGATCTCCTGCTTCACCTTGTGGATGTCGCGCACGCGCTCCTTCGCGCGCGGCGTGATCTCGTCGATCTCCTCGTCGATCTGCCGCAGCTTCAGGCCGATCTTGTCGAGGATCGGGAAGCAGTAGTCGTAGAGGTCGTCGAGCACCTCGTAGAGAAGGCGTCCGGAGCCGCGCGAGAAGAGGTTGTGCCGCAGCTCCTCGTTCGCATAGCAGCGCTCGAAGAGCCGGGAGACCGGCTTCAGCTCGACGGTCGGGAGCGTGACGAGGTAGTTCGCGCCGACGAAGAGGTCGAGCTCGCCGGCATCGAGCCGGCCGACGGCGGCGTTGTAGACGGGGAAGTGGAGGACTGCGAAGAGGTAGTCACCCGCCTCTTCCTCGGTGTAGACGTCGACCTTCGGTCGCTCGCGGCGCGACAGGACGTCCTCGATGTCGAGCGGGTGCCAGCCGAACCGGGAGCGAGCAGCTGCGCCTCGTCGTGCGTCGGCCGCTCGAGGTGGATCCAGGTCAGGCCCTCGGACTGGAGCTCAGCGAGCCGCGGCCGGCCGACGTCGACCGCGTGCGGCTGCGTCCCGGCACGGCGCGTGCGGATGCGGGGCAGGCTCGGCACCTGTACTGAGGGGGTCGATGGTCGACAACACGGGCATATTCGCAGTGTACCCCGGAGAACCTGCCGCGACCGGTCGATGCTCCCGACTGGTCATACCCCGAACCATGTGGTCGTTGCGGGCAACCCAATGAGTCTGCGCCGCGTGGGTCAAGGTCGCTGACCGCGGGCGACAGTGTGTCTGTCTATGCGGCAGTTTGGGTCGTCCGCTCGACGTAGACTCCTGGGCCGGACGGGTCCGGGAGCGCTTGGCCGTCCTCGGCCAATCCTTCGAGGTGGAGCGCGATCGCACCCCGCATCTCCTGCTCCGCATCCTCGAGGGTCTCGCCGGTGGCGGCGCAGCCGGGAAGGTCGGGCGACCAGGCCGAGTAGTTCGACGGCGGCCCGCCTTCGATGAGTACGAGATAGCGCCTTGCGAGATCGGTGTAGTCGGTCATCGTTTCGCCCGCCGTTACTGCGATCGGACAACCAGCCCGCCTTCTGATTCGAGGAGCTTCGATGATCCGGCCGACCTTCACGTGAGCGATAGGTGCCAGCGAGTCGGAGCTTCCGAAATCGGCAGGAACGGAGTGAGTAAGAGTGCTCCCAGTCGTGAGACTCGGTCGACGCCGAACAGGACGTCGGTCTCCCGTGACCGCGCACGGTGATGCGCCGCGACCGCCTCGCGGCGCCGCGACGCTCCCGAGCGAGCGGAAAGCGGAGCGCTTGCGCACGCGCGTCGCAGGCGCGCCTGCGCCAGCGGAGCGGGCGAAGCGTGTGACCGAGTGCGCCCGGGAGGATTCGAACCTCCGACCTCGCGCTCCGGAGGCGCGCGCTCTATCCCCTGAGCTACGGGCGCAGGGAACGCCAGTGTAGCCTCACGCGCGTGCAGGTAGAGGCACGGATCGTGACGCTCGAGCTTGCGGAGACCTTCGTCATCTCGCGCAGCGCCCGCGACGAGGAGGAGGTGGTCCAGCTCGCGCTCTCGTGCAGCGGCGTGCGAGGCTTGGGTGAGGCCGCACCGATCGACCGCTACGGCGAGTCGCCGCAGTCGGCGCTCGCGTACATCGAGGAGCACGCCGAGGCGATCGGCGACGACCCGTTCGCGCTGGAGGAGATCATGGAACGGCTGCCTGTGCGCGAGCTCGCGGCGCGCGCCGCCTTCGACATGGCACTCCACGACCTCCAGGGCAAGCTGCTCGGCAGGCCGGTCTACCAGCTCCTCGGGCTGCGCCGCGTCGGGCCCGCCGACCACCTGGACGATCTGGCTCGGCGACCCCGACGACATGGCGCGCCGGGCCGAGAAGGTCGATCCGCGCTTCAAGCGGTTGAAGCTGAAGCTCGGCGCCGGCGACGGCCAGGACGTCGAGCGCGTGCGCGCCGTGCGCGGCGTGACGCAGCTGCCGATGCAGGTCGACGTGAACGAGGGGTGGAAGCCGGAGGAGGCGCTCGACAACCTGCGGCAGCTCGCGCCGCTCGACGTCCAGTACTGCGAGCAGCCACTCGCCGCCGAGGCGATGCTCGGCAA
Source organism: uncultured Actinomycetes bacterium (assembly GCA_963848665.1). Classification (GTDB taxonomy): domain Bacteria; phylum Actinomycetota; class Thermoleophilia; order Gaiellales; family Gaiellaceae; genus Palsa-739. The sequence goes on along the minus strand of CAWKEF010000008.1, from coordinate 702,698 downwards.
CGAGGAGCTGAAGCGCGAATCGCCGATACCGATCTACGTCGACGAGAACTGCCACACGCTGGCCGACGTGGCGGAGTGCGCGCACTTCGCGCACGGCATCAACGTGAAGCTCGCGAAGTCGGGTGGCATCCGCGAAGGCGTGCGCATGGTGCATGCCGCGCGTGCGCTCGGGCTCGGATGCATGCTCGGCTGCATGATCGAGTCCGGCATCGGCATCGCAGCAGGGGCGCATATCTCGAGCCTGTTCGACCACATCGATCTGGACGGGAACATCCTGATCGCACGCGACCCGTTCCCGGGCGTCGAGTTCGTCGACGGCGTGCAGGTGCCGGCTGAGCTTCCGGGCCTCGGCGTCGCGGCCGCGTGACCGGAACGCGGTACCTCCTACTCGCCGAAGGGTTCAGCGCCGACCCGCACTACGGCAAGACCGCGCGCGGCGTGCTGCGCTACCGCCGCGAGGCGGTGGCCGCGATTCTCGACTCGACGCGCGACCCCGGCAGCCTCGACGACGGCGTTCCCGTGGTCGCAAGCGTCGAAGACGCCCTCCGCTTCGAGCCGACGACCGCGCTCGTCGGCGTCGCGACGCAGGGTGGCCGGTTCCCGCCCGAATGGATCGACATCCTCAAGACGTGCATCGAGCGTGGGCTCGACATCGAGAACGGGCTGCATCGCTTTCTCTCCGAGGATCCCGAGCTGTCGGAGCTCGCGCGGCGGCACGAGGTCGAGCTGCGCGACCTGCGGCGGCCGCCCGCCGACCTGTCGACCGCGACCGGTGCGAACCTCGACCTTCCCGGCACGATCGTGCTCACGGTCGGGTCCGACTGCGCGATCGGGAAGATGACCGTATCGCTCGAGCTCGACCGTGAGGCACGCTCGCGCGGCCTGCGCTCGATCTTCGTCCCGACCGGCCAGACCGGCATCGCGATCGCCGGCTGGGGCATCGCAGTCGACGCGGTCGTCGCCGACTTCATCGCAGGCGCGGCCGAACGGCTCGTCGTGGAGGGTAGCGCGCGCGGCGGCGAGCTCCTCTGGGTCGAGGGGCAGGGCGCGATCCTGCATCCCGTCTACTCGGGCGTCACGGTCGGGCTCTACCACGGGAGCGCGCCGCACCTGCTCGTGCTCTGCCACGAGGCGGGCCACGAGGCGATCGAGGGAGCGGGCGGCGGCCCGCACGCGATCCCGCCGCTCTCAGAGCTCGTCGCGCTTCACGAACGGCTCGCGCTGCCGGTGCGGCCCGCCAAGGTCGCTGCCGTCGCGCTCAACACGCGCCGGCTCTCGGAGGCCGAGGCGCGGGCCGCCGTCGCCGCCGCGGAGGCCGAAACCGGCCTGCCCGCGGACGACCCCGTCCGGTTCGGGTCCGCACGGCTCGTCGACGCGGTGGTCGGGTCGGCCTAGCCGCGGATCGAGGTTAAGATCCTCGCCGGCTTTGGATCGGGGGCTGCGGCGATCGCGTGAGGGCGAGATGAAGCCCGTGCTCCAGGCCGAAGAGGGCGAAAAAACGCAGATCCCCCGATGGGGTCAGAGGGGAAACAGGGGAGCCGTCTAAAGGATCGGCCTCCCGTGGCCGATCTGGGCTGGAGTCGAGTCGTCGAATGTCAGAGGGGCAACCATGAAGGTTCTTGCTGTTCTAGCGGTCGCATTGGCGCTCGGGGTCCCGGCGGCCGGCGCAACCGGAACAGTCCCGCCGATCAGCTGGGGCGTCGCGGACGATGCCTCGAAGTACGCCGATGACGGCGGCACGTGGTTCTACGGCGAGCTCCAGGGCGCCAACCTCACGCAGAACCGTTGGACGCTCGCCTTCGATCCGAGCAATCCGACGGCGATCGACGACCTGCCGTTTCTCGAGCGCTCTGCACCCGTCGCGCAGGCTGCGGGCGTCCGCGTCCTGCTCTCGCTGTACTCGATGAAGGCGTCCGTCCACGACCCGAACGCCTTCTGCACCTGGGCCGGGCAGGTCGCCCAGACCGTTGGCCAGTGGGGGATTCACGACTACATCGTCTGGAACGAGCCGAACACGCGCCTGTACTGGTCGCCGCAGAGAGACGCGCGCGGCCGAGACATCGCCGCGCCGCAGTACGAGGCGCTGCTCGCCAACTGCTACGACGTGCTGCACGCGGCCGACCCGCTCGCGAACGTCATCGCCATGGGGCTCTCGCCGCGCGCCTCGAGGAGCGACTCGAACGAGCCGCTCGTGTTCCTGCGGGATGTCGGCAAGGCCTACCGTGCGTCGGGGCGGACGACGCCGATCATGGACGAGCTGTCGGTCCATCCGTATCCGAACCCGAGCAACCCGACCGACGCGCCGAGCGTCGGCTATCCGAATCTGGACCGCTTCGGCGTGCCGAACCTCGACCGGGTCAAGCAGGCCGCCTACGACGCATTCAACGGGACCGGGCAGCCGACGACCTTGAACGGCCTCACGTTCGTGATCGACGAGATCGGCTGGCAGACCGACACGACGCGGATGACGCAATACGTGAACCCGGAGAACGTCAAGGTGCTGAGCGAGCAGCGCCAGGCGGCTTATCTCGAGCTGCTCGCGACGAAGTACTTCGCCTGCGACCCGACGGTCGTCGGCGTCCAGCTCTTCCTCCTCGCCGACGAGAAGTATCGAAACGGCCGGGACGAGACCGGCAAGTACGTCGGCGGCGGGTGGCAGAGCGGCCTCCTGACCGCGGGCGGCGAAGGGGTCTCACAGCCGAAGCTCGCCTACTCACGGGCGGCGCCGCTCTTCGCCGAGGGCCGGGACGCGTGCACCGGGCCGCTCGTCTCCTGGACGCCCGGCAAGACGAAGGTCGCGGCGAAGAAGATCGCGGTCGCAAAGCCGAAGCGCAAGTAACCGCCCGGAATACATCGACTTGACACGAACGCGTGTTCGCCCTAGTATGGCGAACACATGTTCGGGAAGTTCCTCCTCATCCTCCTGCTGGCCGCGCTCGCCGTCGGCCTCGTGGCCCGCAGCTCGCACGGCGCCGGGCCCGAGCGGACCTACGTCGTGAGGCCGGCCGACACCCTCTGGGGGATCGCCGCGCGCACGTACGGCGGCGATGTCCGCGAAGGCGTCTGGAAGCTCGAGCAGCGGAACCACCTCGTCTCCGGCACGCTCAGCCCGGGCGAGCGGCTCGTCCTGCCCGGCTAGCGCGCCGGGATCTCGATCCCGGCGGTGTACACCTTCTCGCCGCGGAAGAGGCGTCGCTCCTCGTCCCACGGGAACCAGATGATCACCTTCCATTCGAGGCGCTCGCCGGTGGGCGGGACCCCGAGCCAGTCGGCGGCGTGGGTTGCCGACACGTCGGCTTCCTCGCACACCCCCTGGGGGCCGATGACGATGTCCGTCAGGTCGAAGCGGATGTCCGGGAAGGCGGTCAAGAGGCCGGTATAGAAACGTCTCGCGCCCTCGTGGCCCTCCCAGCGATGGCCCGTCTGAACGAGCTCGTAGACGCAATCGGCGGTCAGCGTCGAGATGAGGCCCGGCAGGTCGCGCGCGTCCTCGGCGATCGAGTGCGTCTTGTAGAGCTCGCGGATCTCGGTGTAGAGGTCCGGCGTCAGCTCGCGCCTGTAGACCTCGAGCACTGTCGGGTCGGCCACGCGCAAGAGCCTACTATCGCCGCGTGGACCTCGACCTCGTCTTCCTCGGCACGTCGGCGTCGATGCCGTCCGCGCTGCGCGCGCCTCCGGCCGTCCTCGTGCGACGGGGCGGCGAGCGGCTGCTCTTCGACTGCGCGGAGGGGACGCAGCGGCAGCTGCAGCGCTCGACCGTCGGCCTGCCCGATCTCGAGGAGATATTCCTCACGCACTTCCATGCCGATCACTTCCTCGGCCTGCCGGGGATGCTGAAGACCTTCGCGCTTCGCGGCCGGGAGGGTGTTCCGCTCACCGTGTACGGGCCGCCCGGACTGAAGGAGCTCTTCTCGCGGCTCAGGCCGTTTCTCGGGCGTCTTCCGTATCCGTTGACGACGATCGAGCTCGGCGCGGGGGAGAGGCTGGAGCGCGGCGAGTACCGGATCGAGACGTTCGCGCTCGACCACGGCGTCTCGGCGCTCGGCTACGCGGTCGTCGAGCGCGAACGGCCAGGACGCTTCGACGTTGCAGCTGCGGATGCCCTCGGCGTGCCGCCGGGGCCCGAGCGCGGCATCCTTCAGGCCGGCGAGCCCGTCACCCTGCCCGACGGGCAGGTGATCACGCCCGACGCGGTGCTCGGCCCCGGCCGACCGGGCCGCAAGCTCGTGCTCGCCTGCGACACGGCGCCCTCACCCGTCGTCGTCCAGGCCGCGCACGAAGCGGACCTGCTCGTGCACGAGGCGACGTTCGGCGCGGAAGAGGCCGAACGTGCGCGCGAGACACTGCATTCGACCGCGGCAGAAGCCGCGGAGGTGGCGAAGCTCGCCGAGGTTCGACTGCTCGCGTTGACCCACCTCTCGACGCGCTACTTCGGCTCGGAGCTCGCCGAGCAGGCGCGCGAGGTCTTCCCGGAAACGGTGGTCCCCCGCGACTTCGACGTGATCGAGGTGCCGTTCCCCGAGCGCGGCCCGCCCGTCCTCGTCAGGGCCGGCGCGAGGCCCGTATCATCGGGCGATGGCGCGAATGGTCCAGGTGGCCCTGGCGGGTGACACCGCCGAGGCGGAGGAGCTGCACGAGCTGCTGCAGAGTGCCGGCATCGATGCGCAGATCGGGACGGAGGGCGAAGACGATCCGCTGACCGTGCTCGTCCCGGAGGGCTCGCTCGAGGCCGCGCAGGAGGCGATCGAGGCCCTCTCGGAGCCGGACGACCTGCTCGCCGAGCCGTAGCCCCCTAGAACTGCCAGACGCCGCCGCGCAGGATCGCCAACTGCTCGCCGGTTCTCGTCGTGCCGGTGACGGCGACGTCGTCGGAGCCGATCATGAAGTCGATGTGCACGCCGCTCGCGTTGATGCGCGGCAGATCGGAATCGTCTGCGATCGGCGCCGAGTACGCATCGCCGAACGCGAGGTGGCTCGCCGCATTCTCGTCGAGCAGCGTGGTGAAGAACGTGCGGCCGAGCTTTCCGATCCGGCTCTCGCCGTCAACGAGCGCCACCTCTCCGAGCCGCGAGGCACCGTCGTCGAGCGAGCACCGCTGCCGAAGCGCCCCGACGTTCGTGTCCGCGTCGATCGCGACCGCGCGCCCACCCTCGAAGCGGATCCGGAGGCCCGTGACGAGCGACCCGGAGATATCGAGCGGCTTCGTGCCGGCGACGACGCCCTCCGTCCGCTCGGGATCGGGTGTCGTGAACACCTCCTCGGTCGGAATGTTCGGCACGTGCCTCACGCCCGTTCGCGTCTGAGACGAACCGCCCTCCTTTGCAAAACGCGAGCTCGGCAGGAGACCGACCGTGAGATCGGTGCCCGGCCCCTCGAAATGGAGCGAGTCGAGGTCGAGCGCATCGAGCCTCGACGCGCTGTGCCAGATCTGGTCGATGCGCGTCTGCCACGCGGCCGCCGGGTCTGGCTCGTCGAGGCGGCAGACGTGTGCGACGTCGTGCCAGAGCTGCTCGAGCGCCGCAGCTCCGTCGAGATCGGGGTAGACGACACGCGCCCAGTTCAGCGTCGGATACGGAGAGAGCGTCCACGCAACGGAGCGATCGTCGACGAGCTTGAACGCCTCCGGGACCGTCGGCAGCCGGTCTCGGCCGGCGCGCGCCGCGTCGACGCCCTCGAGCAGGCCGGGCGGGACGAGTGGAACGAGCACGACGCGGGCGGCATCGAGGTCGCCGAGGGCGAGCAGGCGCCGCCCGGACCACGGCGGCACCCATTCGAGCGTCTCCTCGCGCGCGAACTGCGCCCGAATCCGCTTCACGTGCGGGTCGAAGTACTGGACGTCGACGTAGCGCGCTCCCTTCTCGTAGGCGCGCCGGGCGATCGCCGCGACGAGGGGCTGCGCCTCGGGGAGCGCCTCGACGGCGAGCACCTGGTCCTCCTGCACGTTTGCACCGACGGAGACGATCAGATCGGCATAGCGCTCGAGCAGGTTGTCGTCCATCCGGCGGGCACGATAACGTCCCGTCCGACCCGCACCCCTTTAACCCGGTCCAGCGAGGCCGGAAAGGAGTCGCTCGACCATGCACGCCCACTCCCAGGCGGAAGCCGGGAAGCTGCTCCTCGACGCCGACGCGCTCTCGCGAACGCTGTCGCGTATCGCCCACGAGATCATCGAGGCGAACCCAGATCTCTCCCAGGTCGCGCTCGTCGGCATCCAGACGCGCGGCGTCCCGATCGCCCAGCGGCTCGTGCGCCTGATCGAGGAGCGCGCCGGCGAGGCGCCCGAGCTCGGCGCCGTCGACATCACCTTCTATCGCGACGACGTGCGCGTCCGCGGCGGCGAGGCACCGCTGCACGCGCAGCCGGTCGTTCGGGAGACGCAGCTCGACTTCCCGCTCGAGGGGCGCACGGTCGTCCTCGTCGACGACGTGCTCTACACCGGCCGCACGATCCGTGCCGCGATCGAGGCGCTCTTCGACTACGGGCGGCCGGCACGCGTCCAGCTGGCCGTCATCGTCGATCGTGGCCATCGCGAGCTGCCGATCCGGCCCGACTACATCGGCAAGAACCTGCCGACGGCGCGTTCGGAGCGCATCCAGGTGCAGCTCGTCGAGGTCGACGAGATCGATCAGATTCTGCTCGTACCGAATCCGGAGGAGGGGTCGCAATGAGTTCCATCCACCTGGTGCGCGACGATCTGCGGCCGCCCGGACCGCCGCCGCGACGTCACCTGCTCTCGATCGGCGACCTCACGCGCGAGGACGTCGAGCGCCTGCTCGGCACCGCGCGCACGTTCGCCGCCTCGCTCGATCGCGAGGTGAAGAAGCTGCCGACGCTGAAGGGACGGCTCGTCGTCAACCTCTTCTACGAATCCTCGACGCGAACGTCGTCGAGCTTCGAGCTCGCGGCAAAGCGTCTGTCCGCGGACACGCTCACCGTGAAGTCGGTCGGGTCGTCCGTCGACAAGGGCGAGTCGCTGAAGGACACCGCAGTCACGCTCGGCGCGTACGACCCCGACGTGATCGTCATCCGGCATCCGCACATCGGCGCGGCCCGGTTCGTCGCGGACGCAACGGAGGCGCATGTCGTGAACGCAGGCGACGGGAAGCATCAACACCCGACGCAGGCGCTCCTCGACCTCTACACGCTGCAGCAGGACCTCGGCCGGCTCGACGGCCTGCACGTTGCGATCGTCGGCGACGTCCTGCACTCGCGCGTCGCGCGCTCGTTGATCCAGGCCTTCGCGCTCGTCGGCATCCGCTGCACGCTGATCGGGCCGCCTGCGCTCCTCCCGCGCGAGCTCGACGTCGAGAAGACGATCGACATCGACGCAGTTCGCGACGCCGATGTCATCTATGTCCTGCGCATGCAGAGCGAGCGCATGCAGGCCGGAGCGAACTACGTGCCGTCCTTGCGCGAATACGCGGCCCGCTGGGGCATCACGCCCGAGCGCATCCGGCCGGGCCAGAAGGTGATGCATCCGGGCCCGATGAACCGTGGCGTCGAGATCGACGGTCGCGTCGCCGACTCCGCCGACTCGCTGATCGAGCATCAGGTGCGCTTCGGCCTCGTCGTGCGGATGGCGGCGCTCTACGACGTCCTCACCGGCGGCCCGGTCGGCGTACGTGCACTCACGGCGGCGGAGGTGGCGTGATGCTCTGGGCATGCGACGAGCCAAAGGCGAACCTCGTCCTGCGCGGCGCGCGCGTGCTCGATCCGGCAGAAGGAATCGACGCGACGCTCGACGTCCGCATCGACGACGGTGTCATCGCGGCCGTTGCGGCGACGGTCGAGACGAACGCGCACCGCGTCGTGGACGCCGCCGGTCTCGTGCTCGCGCCCGCGTTCGTCGATCCCCATGTCCACCTGCGCACGCCCGGCCGCGAGGACGAGGAGACCATCGCGAGCGGGACGGCGGCTGCCGCGGCCGGCGGGTACTGCGCCATCCTCGCGATGCCGAATACCGAGCCGGTCGTCGACTCCGCTGCAACGTTTGGAGCGCTCGTCGAGACGGCGACGAGCGAGGCTCGCGTGCCGGTCGGGTTTCTGGCCTCGATCACGCGCGGCCAGGCGGGGAAAGAGCTGACGGAGATGGGCGAGCTCGCCGACGCCGGGGCGGTGGCCTTCTCCGACGACGGTGTGCCCGTCTGCTCGGCCGGGCTGATGCGCCGCGCACTTCAGTACGCATCGATCACCGGGCGGCCCCTCGCGCTGCACTGCGAGGAGCCGTCGCTCTCGCGCGGAGGTCACGTGCACGAGGGTGCGGTCGCTGCTGAGTTCGGCTTCACGGCGTATCCGTCGGTGGCCGAATCGGTGATGGTCGAGCGCGACCTGGCGCTGGCGGCGTTCGAGGAGCAGCCTCTGCACCTGCTGCATCTCTCGGCGGCAGAGTCGGTGGCGGCGCTCCGGCGCGCGCGAGAGCAGGGCGTGCGCGCGAGCGGGGAGGTCACGCCGCACCACCTCGTCCTCACGGATGACGCCGTGCGCACGCTCGATCCGAACGTGAAGATGAATCCTCCGCTTCGCGCCGAGCGCGACCGCGTCGCTCTACTCGATGCACTACGCGACGGCACGATCGAGGCGATTGCCACCGATCACGCGCCGCATGCACGCCACGAGAAGGATGTGCCGTTCGAGGCAGCGCCCTTCGGTGTCACGGGACTCGAGACCGCGTTCGCGGTGCTCTACAGCGAGCTCGTCGAGCCGGGACTTCTACCGCTGCAGACGCTGCTCGCGCGCATGTCCGCAGGCCCCGCACGCATCTTCGGGCTCGAGCGGCCGCGCATCGCCGCCGGCGCGCCCGCGAACGTCGTGCTCCTCGACCTGGCGGACGTCACGCGGGTGACCGAGAACGGCTTCCGCTCGCGCTCGGCGAACTCCTGGCTCCTCGGACGCGCGCTCAAGAGCCGCGTCGCGATGACGATCGCGAACGGATCGGTCGTGCACGAATGAAAGGGATGGTGGTGCTGGAGGACGGCGCGGTTTTCGAGGGTGAATCGGTCGGCGCCGAAGGGTTCGCGTGTGGCGAGGCGGTGTTCACGACCGCGATGACCGGCTACCAGGAGATCGTCACCGATCCGAGCTTCGCCGAGCAGCTCGTCTGCTTCACGGCCCCGATGGTCGGCAACTACGGGGTCGACCAGGCGCGCGCCGAGTCGGGCCGCGTGCACGCGCGCGCAGTCCTGATGCGCGAGGCGCGCGGCCCCGAGTGGACCGACTGGCTCGTGCAGCGCGGCATCGTGGCACTCACGGGCGTCGATACGCGCAGCATCGTGCTGCGACTCCGTGACGCAGGCTCGATGCGAGCGGTCGCCGTCTCGGGCGATGCCTCCGTGGGCGAGGCGCTCGCAACCGCACGTTCGCTCGGCGAGATGCGCGGCCGCGCGCTCGCCGCCGCGGTCTCGACGAAGGAGCCTTACATCTTCAGCGACGCGGGTACTGCGCGCGTCGCCGTCGTCGACTACGGCTGCAAGCGCTCGATCCTGCGCCGCCTCGCGCACGCGGGGGCGTCCGTCACCGTCTATCCGCACGACGTCGACGCCGATGAGCTCGCGGGCTACGACGGAGTGCTGCTCTCGAACGGTCCCGGCGACCCGGAGCCGCTCGAGGCCGAGACGGCCGTCGTGCGCGAGCTCCTCGGCCGGGTGCCGGTGCTCGGGATCTGTCTCGGCCATCAGCTGCTCGGCCGCGCGACCGGCCTCTCGACGTCGAAGCTGCCGTTCGGCCATCGCGGTGCGAACCATCCGGTGCTCGCCCGCGACACCGGGCGGGTGCTCGTGACCGCGCAGAATCACGGCTTCTGCGTCGACGCGGCCGAGGCGCCCGAGGTCACGCATGTCTCGCTCTACGACGGCACCGTCGAGGGCCTCGCCTATCCGGACCTGCACGCCCGCTCGCTCCAGTTCCATCCGGAAGCCGGCCCGGACCGCACGATGCCTGGCCGCTCCTCGAAGGGTGGGTGACCGAGCTTGCCGCGTAGAGCCGATCTCGAGTCGATCCTGATCATCGGCTCCGGGCCGATCGTGATCGGGCAGGCCTGCGAGTTCGACTACGCGGGCTGTCAGGCGCTCAAGGTGCTCCGCGACGACGGCTTCCGCACGATCGTCGTGAACTCGAACCCGGCGACGATCATGACCGACCCGGGGTTCGCGGACCGCACGTATCTCGAGCCGCTCGACTTCGAAGGCGTCGCCTCGGTGCTGCGCCGCGAACGGCCGGACGCACTGCTCCCGACGATGGGCGGACAGACGGCGTTGAACCTCGCGCGCGAGCTCGCGCAATCCGGCCTGCTCGACGAGCTCGGCGTCGAGCTGATCGGCGCGCCGCTCGCGGTCATCGACCGCGCCGAGGACCGCCAGCTCTTCAAGGAATGCGTCGAGGGGCAGGACTGCGCGTGCCGAGATCGCAGACCGTCACGAGCGCGGACGAGCTCCATGGGATCATGGCGCCCGCGGTCGTGCGGCCCGCGTTCACGCTCGGCGGCCACGGCGGCGGCTTCGCCGACACAGCGGCGGAGCTGCAGGCACACGTGGAGCGCGGCCTGCGCGAGAGCCCGATCGGACAGGTGCTCGTCGAGGAGTCGGTGCGCGGCTGGGACGAGTTCGAGCTGGAGGTGGTGCGCGACCGCATCGACAACGTCGTGATCGTCTGCTCGATCGAGAACCTCGACCCGATGGGGGTGCACACGGGCGACTCGCTCACCGTTGCACCGCAGATGACGCTCTCCGACGAGGCCTACCAGGAGCTGCGCGACGCAGCGGTGGCCGTGATGCGTGCGGTGGGCGTCGAATGCGGCGGCTCGAACATCCAGTTCGCGCGCGACCGCCGGAGCGGCGAGATCCGCGTGATCGAGATGAACCCGCGCGTCTCGCGCTCCTCTGCGCTCGCCTCGAAGGCGACCGGCTACCCGATCGCGAAGGTCGCGGCAAAGCTCGCCGTCGGCTACACGCTCGACGAGATCCCGAACGATCTGACAAAGACGACGCCGGCGAGCTTCGAGCCGACCCTCGACTACGTCGTCGTGAAGATTCCGCGCTTTGCTTTCGAGAAGTTCCCGGGCGCCGACAGAAGGCTCGGCACGCAGATGAAGTCGGTCGGCGAGACGATGGGCATCGGTCGCACATTCCTCGAGGCGTTCGTGAAGGCCGAGCGCGGGCTCGAGGCCGAGCTCGACTGGAAGCCCGAGAACCTGCATCCGTGGTTCGAGCGAGAGCTCGCCGGCATCGAGCTCGAGCGGCAGAAGCAGCAGACGCGCAAGCCCGTGTATCGCCGCATCGATTCGTGTGCAGGCGAGGTCGCGGCAGAGTCGTCGTACTTCTATGCGACCTGGGACGAGGCCGACGAGGCAACGCCGGCCGGCGATGCACCACGCGTCGTCATCCTCGGCTCGGGTCCGAACCGCATCGGCCAGGGGATCGAGTTCGACTACTGCTGCGTCCACGCCGCCCAGGCCTTCCGTGCGCTCGGGTACGAGGCCGTGATGGTGAACTCGAATCCGGAGACCGTGTCGACCGACTACGACACGAGCGACCGGCTCTACTTCGAGCCGCTCGATCCGGCGGCGGTGCTCGCGGTGTGCGAGCGCGAGCAGCCGGCGGGTGTTGTGATTCAGTTCGGCGGCCAGACGCCGCTGAAGCTCGCGTCGACGCTCGAGAGGGCGGGCGTCCCAATCCTCGGGACGCCGTTCGGCGCGATCGACCTCGCCGAGGACCGCGAGCGCTTCGGGCGGCTCACAGACGAGCTCGGGATCCGCGTACCGCCCTGGGGGATGGCGGACAATCCGGAGCAGGCCGCGGAGGTCGCCTCGGGCATCGGCTACCCGGTGCTCGTTCGCCCCTCGTACGTGCTGGGCGGCCGCGCGATGCGCATCTGCTATTCCGACGAGCAGGTGCGCGACGCGATGCGCGACGTCCAGGGCCGGGTGCTCGTCGACCGCTTCCTCGAAGATGCCGTCGAGATCGACGTCGACGCGCTCTCGGACGGGACACTCTGCTATGTCGCCGCGGTGATGCAGCATGTCGAGGAGGCCGGCGTTCATTCCGGCGACTCGGCCTGCACGTTGCCCGCACCCTCGCTCGACCCCGCCACCTATTTCGAGGTCTGCCATGTCGTGCGGCGGCTGGCACGCGCACTCGGCGTCGTCGGCCTGCTGAACGTGCAGCTCGCCATCGCGAAGGACGAGCTCTATGTGCTCGAAGCGAATCCACGAGCGTCTCGGACGGTCCCCTTCGCCTCGAAGGCGACCGGCGTCAATCTCGTCGAAGCTGCCTGCAAGCTCGCGGCCGGCGCCCGCATCTCCGCGCTCGGCCTGCCGCCCGAGCGGCCGCCGGCGCAGGTCAGCGTCAAGGCGGCGGTGCTTCCGTTTGCGCGCTTCCCGGGCGCCGACCCGGTGCTCGGGCCCGAGATGCGCTCGACCGGCGAGGTGATGGCGAGCGCGCGCGACTTCCCGAGCGCGTTCGCAAAGGCTGAACGTGCCGCAGGGCGCCCGCTGCCTTCGCACGGAACCGCGTTCCTGTCGGTGCGCGACGCCGACAAGGCGGCGCTCGTGCCGGTTGCGGCCGCACTCGCGGGGCTCGGGTTCGAGCTCGTCGCGACTGCGGGCACAGCAGCAGCGCTTCGCGGCGCAGGGCTCGACGTGGCGGAGATCGAGAAAGGCAAGCCGGTCGTCGACATGATCCGCAAGCGGCACTTCGATCTCGTCGTCAACACGCCGGAGGGCGGCAACGCACGCTCGGACGGCTACGCGATCCGCGAAGCTGCGCTCACGTCGCGCATCCCGTGCATCACCACGCCCTCCGGCGCTGCAATGGCGGTGCATGCGATCGCGGCCGCACGCAGCGAGGAGGCGCTCTCGCTGCAGGAGCGGATCGCGGTCGAGGCGGTCCATGCCTAGGCGCGAGCTGCTGCAGGTGGCCGGCGCGGAGCCGATCGGTCTCTACGTGTTGTTGCGCGTCGAGCGAGGCGAGCTCGATCCCGGCGTGCCGGGACAGTTCTTCATGCTCGAGGCCCCCGGCCGGCTCCTGCCACGAGCGCTCTCTCTCTGTCTGGCGCCGCCGGGGGAGCTCGCGTTCCTCATCGATCCGATCGGGCCCGGCACCGAGGCGCTCTGCGAGCTCGAAGCCGGCGACCGCATCCACGTCTACGGCCCGCTCGGGAACGGCTTCCGCCTCGACGTCGAGCGTCCGTTGCTCGTCGGCGGGGGAATCGGCATGGCGCCGCTCCCGTATCTCGCGGAGCTGCTTCGCTTCCCGCCGGCAGTGCTCGGCTTTCGCACCGCCGGGCATGCAGAAGCCGCGGCGCTCCTGCCCGGCGCCGAGCTCGCGATCGATCCCGTATTCGTCACCGAGCTGATCGCGCCCGGTCACGATGTGCTCGCGTGCGGCCCGGAGCCGATGTTGCACGCGGTGGCGGACCGTTGCCCCGGCGCGCAGCTCGCATGGGAGGCGCCGATGGCGTGCGGCTTCGGCGCCTGTTACGGCTGTGCGGTCGAGATCGGCGGCGAGCTGAAGCGATTGTGCGTGGAAGGGCCCGTGCTCCTTGCTGCTTAACGCCTCAGGCTGCCTCGATGCGCTCGTCGCCCCCGACGTTGCGCGTCAGCTCGACGGCTTCGTGACGAAGACGATCACGCCGCTGCCGCGCGAGGGCAACGGGCCCCCACGCATCGCCGAGACGGCGTACGGGATGCTGAATGCGATCGGCCTCGCGAACCCGGGGCGGCGCCGCTTCCTCGCGGAGACGCTGCCGCAGCTGCGGGAGCTCGGCCTGCCGCTCTGGATCTCGGTCGGAGGGTTCTGCGCCGCCGACTATGCGGAGACGTGTGCGGCGCTGCACGACGTCGAGGCGATCGAGCTCAATCTCTCCTGCCCGAATGTCGACGAGGCCGCAGAGAGCGCAGCGGAGATCGTTGCGGTGTGCCGTGCCGCGACAGCGCTGCCGCTGTACGCAAAGCTCTCGGCGGCGCATCCCGATGTCTCGGAGGTCGCGAAGGCAGTCGCGGACGCCGGTGCCGACGGCCTCTCGCTCATCAACACGCTTCGGGGGCTCGCGCTCGACCCGCGGACACTCGCACCGCTGCTTGCGCGCGGGACCGGCGGACTGTCGGGTCCGTCGCTCAAGCCGATTGCGCTTGCAGCGGTCCACTCGTGTCATGCTGCGACGGGTCTGCCGATCGTCGGCATGGGCGGAATCACGACTGCGCAGGACGTCGTCGAGTTTCTCGCCTGCGGTGCGCGACATGTCGCGCTCGGAACCGTGCTCTTCACGGATCCCGATGCACCGAAGCGTATTCGTGAAGCGCTCACCGTTGTCCAACTGGACGACGAGCGGCTGTCCGGAAGGTTGCTCGAGTTCGGCGCAAACGCCGTCGCTTGATCGTGCGTCGCACGTTGGTAGTATCGAACGCCCGACCCCGATGCCCGCCGCCAAGACGCCCACACACGCTCCCCTTCGCTCGCTCGACCAGAGGATGGACGCGCTCAAACGGGCGAACGACGTTCGCGTCCGGCGCGCAAAGCTGAAGAAGGATCTGAAGGATGGGCGGGTCCGGATTCAGACGATCCTCGGCGCCCCGCCCGAGTTCGTCGAGACCGCGAAGGTGATCGACATCCTGATGGCGGTGCCGAAGTTCGGGCGCGTCAAAGCTGCTCGGTTCCTGAACACGTGTCGCATCAGCCAGTCGAAGACGGTCGGCGGTCTGTCCGAGCGGCAGCGCACGGAGCTGATTGACCTCTTCAATCGCTAGCGGGCGCCCCTCGCTCATCGTCGTCACCGGGCCGTCCGGCGCCGGCAAGGGGACGCTGATCAGGAAGCTCCTGCAACGGGTGCCCGAGCTCGAGGTGACCGTGTCGGCCACGACGCGAGACCGCCGCCCGGGCGAGGAAGAGGGCCGCGAGTACCGGTTCCTCACCCCGGACGAGTTTCTGGCCGCGATCGAGGGCGACGAGTTCCTCGAGCACGTGGAATACGTCTCCGGCCACCGGTACGGGACGCTCCGCTCGGAGCTCGAGCGGATCCGGGCGAAGGGCCACGTGCCGCTCCTCGAGCTCGAGACCGAGGGCGCGCTGGCGGTGAAGGCGAAGGAGCAGGGCGCCGTGACGATCTTCATCTCGGCTCCGGTCGAGGAGCTCGAGCGCCGCCTCCGCGAGCGGGCGACCGAGAGCACGGGGGAGATCGGCGAGCGGATCGCCCTCGCCCGTGAGCAGCTCCGGCAGGCGGATGCGTTCGACTACGTCGTCGAGAACGACGATCTCGAGCGGGCCGAGGACGAGCTCGCGGAGCGGGTCCGCGGCCTGCTCGCTCCTGCCGGTACCATGTCGCGGCCATGATCTATCCCCGCGTAGACGATCTGCTCACGAACGTTGACTCGCGCTATGCGCTCGTCATCATCTCGGCGAAGCGCGCCCGGCAGATCAACAACTACCACCACCAGCTCGGCGAGGGCACCTTCGACGACAATCCGCCGCCGCTCGTGGAGTCCCGCTCCAAGAACTACCTCACGATGGCCATGGAGGAGATCTCGGAGGGACTTTTGACGTACGACTACACCTCGAAGACCTAGAACGTCTTAAGGCACACTTCCGGGCATGGCCCGGATTCTCCTCGGGGTCTCCGGTGGCATTGCCGCCTACAAGGCGTGCGACGTCTGCCGGCGGCTCGTCAAAGCGGGCCACGAGGTCGTCCCACTCGTCACGCCGGCGGCCGAGCGCTTCGTGACCGCCGAGACCTTTCGAGCGCTTGCGCGCCGGCCTGCGGCCGAGGACGTCTATCTCCACCTGACGCGCGCCGACCTGCTCCTCGTCGCGCCCTGCACCGCCAACACGCTGGCGAAGCTCGCGCACGGCCTTGCCGACACCGTGCTCACCGAAGCTGCGCTCGCCCACCGCGGTCCGACGCTCGTCGCGCCGGCGATGAATCCGCGCATGTGGTCGCATCCGGCCACACGGGCAAACGCAGAGACCCTGCGTGCTCGCGGCGTCGCGCTCATCGGCCCCGACGAGGGGGAGACGGCCGAAGGCGAGCTGGGCGTCGGCCGCATGGCCGAGCCCGAGGAGATCGTGCGGGCCGCGGAAGCGCTGCTCGCGGGAACCGGGCCCCTCCGCGGCAAGCAGGTCCTCGTCTCGGCCGGCGGAACGCGCGAGCCGATCGACGCAGTCCGCTTCGTCGGCAATCGCTCGTCCGGGCGCATGGGCGTCGCGCTCGCGGCCGAGGCACGCCGTCGCGGTGCCCACGTGACGCTGCTGGCCGCGAATCTCGGCGTCGCTCCGCCGCCCGGGGTCGAGCTCGTGGAGACTCCGACCGCCTCCGAGCTCGAATCCGAGGCGCTCGCGCGCGGAGTAACAGCCGACGTGGTGATCATGGCGGCAGCGGTCGCGGACTACCGGCCCGCGGAAGCACTCGCGACGAAGCGGCCGAAAGACCGGAGCGGCTGGGCGCTGCAGCTCGAGCCGACGACCGACGTGCTGGCGACGCTCGGCGAGCGGCGCGTGCCGGGACAGGTGCTCGTCGGCTTCGCAGCAGACCAGGGAGAGCGCGGACTCGAGCGCGCGCGCGAGAAGCTCGCTGGCAAGAAGGCTGACCTCTTCGTCTTCAACGACGTCGCGCGTGCCGACATCGGCTTCGACTCGGCGGACAACGAGGTGACTCTGCTCGGCGGCATGGGGGAGCGCACGATCGCGAAGGCGCCGAAGGATGAGATCGCAGCCGCGATCCTCGACGAGGTGGAGCGCTTGCTTGGCTGAGCCGGCGCCCGCTCGTGTCTCCGCCGATTCGGCCCCCGCGGACCTCGTCGCCGCGATCGTGGCGAACCTCGCACGCGTCGTGCACGCACCGGAGGAAGCGCTGCGCCGGGTCGTCCTCTGCCTCGTCGCCGAGGGCCATCTGATCATCGAGGACTTCCCGGGCGTCGGCAAGACGATGCTCGCAAAGGCGCTCGCTCGCTCGCTCGACTGCTCGTTCTCGAGGCTGCAGTTCACGCCCGACCTGCTTCCGTCCGACGTCACCGGCGTGAACGTCTTCGACCAGCGCGCGAATGCGTTCGACTTCAAGCCCGGGCCCGTCTTCGCGAACCTGCTCCTCGTCGACGAGGTGAATCGGGCGTCGCCGAAGACGCAGGCTGCGCTCCTCGAGTGCATGCAGGAGAGCCAGGTCACGGTCGACGGCGTCTCGTATCCGCTCGATCGCCCCTTCATGGTGATCGCGACGCAGAATCCGATCGAGTACGAGGGAACCTATCCGCTGCCCGAGGCGCAGCTCGACCGCTTCACCATGCGGCTCGAGCTCGGCTATCCATCGCTCGCGGAGGAGGCCAAGATGCTCGACGAGCAGACCCATGTGCCTCCGCTCGACTCGCTCGAGCCCGTCGCCGGCGCCGACGCCGTCCTCCGGCTCGCCGCCGAGGCGCGCGACGTCTACGTCGAGGAGAGCCTGTCGCGATACGTCGTCGCGCTGTTGCGCACGACGCGAGCCGATCCACGCTTGTATCTCGGCGCGAGTCCGCGCTCGGGCATTGCGCTGCTCCGCGTCGCCAAGGCGCGGGCGCTCGCCGACGGCCGCGACTATCTCGTTCCGGACGACGTGAAGGCCGTCGCCCAGTCCGTGCTCTCACACCGGCTCATCCTCGGGCCGGAAGCGCGCTCCGCCGGGCTCGGCGGCCCGGCCATCGTCGCGGAAGCGCTCGAGAAGACGCCTGTTCCCGTATGACCGATCGGGGCCGTGCGACCCTCGGCCTCGGGGTTCTCGTCTACATCGTGGCGTGGGTCTTCGGCTCGCGTGCGCTCTACCCGGTCGCAGCCGGCCTGCTGCTCGCCGTCGCCGTCGCCGTCGGCTGGGTGCGACTCTCGACCCGCCCGCCCCACGTTCGGCGCCACGGCGCGGCGCAGGATGTGATCGAGGGAGACGACGTGCGGGTCGAGCTCGAGCTGACCTCAACCGGCGCGCTTGCGCCGCCGACGCTCGTCGCACACGAACGGCCGGGACGGCTCGACGAACGACGCGTGGAGCTGCAGCGAGTCGGCCGCAGCCGCTTCGCCGGGAGCTACGACCTCCGCGCCGTGCCGCGCGGCCGCTACGCGTTCGAGCGTGTGCGCCTCACGATCGAAGATCCCTTCGGGCTCGCGCGCACGTCGCTCGAGCAGGGCGAGACGCAGGCACTCGTCGTCTACCCGCGCCTCGTCGCCCTCCACCGCCTGTTCTTCGAGAGCGGCGTGCAGGCACAGGACGGACGCCGCCTGCTCCTGCGACGGCCCACCGGCTACGAGCTGCACAGCGTTCGCGAGTACACGCAGGGCGAGTCGCTTCGCATGGTGCACTGGCGCTCGACCGCGCGCCGCGGGCGGTTGATGGTGAAAGAGCTCGAGGACGCACCGCGCGACGAGGTGGCGGTGTTGCTCGACGGCGACGAGCGCAACGGCAGGGGGGAGGGGTTCGAGGTCGCCGTGCGCGCGGCGGGCTCGATTCTCCAGGCGAACCTCCGCCGGGGACGCCGGTGCGCGCTCGTCGTCAATTCGGCTGCGCGCGAGTCGCAGCCGGTCACCTCGGAAGCGGAGTGGAGGCGTGCGCTCGAGGTGCTCGCCGGCGCCGAGCCGAACGTCCGCACCCCGGCATTCGCGCTCCTGCAGGCAGACGGCGGCATTGCTGCGCGCTCGCTCGAGCTCGTCGTCGTGACCGCGATCGTCGACGTTGCACTCGCGGACCGGCTGGTGCAGCGTGCGCTCACGCGGCGAAGCACCTCGCTCGTCTACGTGCAGACGGCGAGGCGCCCCGAGCCGCAGCTCCTTCGGCTCCAGGCCGTCGGCATCCCGGTTGCGGTCGTGCGCCCCGGCGAGGATCTGGCCGCTGCGCTCGCCGGATCGGAGGCGCGCGTTGCGTAGGACGCTCCTGGCGTCACTCGTCCCCGCCGCCGTGATCGCGACGGCGTGGCTCCGTCTCGAGAGCCCGATCGACAAGCCGCTCCGCTCCGTCGCAGTGGCGGGGCTCGCGGTCGTGCCCGCGCTCGTGCGCCCGCTCGCCGCGCGGATCGCCGCGGTGGTGGCGGCCGGCGCCGTGGCGATCTGGTTTGCCTACGACGTGTCGCCGCTCCATCCGCGCCACCTGCCCGGGGCCTTCTGGTCGCGCTTTTCCGGCGGCTTCCGGGACTTCTACGACGTGAAGACGCCGTTCGACCCCCGCGTGCACACCGAGATGCGCGCCGTCCTTCTCACCGCCGCCTTCGGCTTCGCGCTGGCGGTGGCGCTCGCGATCGCCGCGAAACGGCCGCTGCCGGCGCTCCTCCTGCTCCTCGCGGGCGCCGGGTGGCCGGCGACCCTGCGCGGCCCGTCGGGCGGCCTCGTCGTCGGCGGCCTGATCCTGCTCGGTGCCCTGGCCGTTCTCGGCGGGCTGACCGGCCGCAACGTGCCGCGGAGCGCGCTGCCGAGCGCACTGGCGGTCGCCTGCGTCGCTCTTGTTGCGTCGACATCGTCTGCGGTCGCGAAGGGCGGGCTCGTCTCCTGGCAAAAATGGGATTTCTCGCACGCGGCGCCGCAGCCCGTGAGCGTCGCCTTCGCCTGGAACTCGCAGTACGCCGGGCTGCACTTCCCGCGCAAGGTCACGACGGTGCTGCAGGTGAAAGCTCCTCGAAGGTCGCTCTACTGGCGTGCTGCCGTGCTCGACAGCTTCGTCGGCGATCGCTGGGTCGAGGCTGCGCCGCTGCACGCCGACGCGCTGGAGCCGCCGAACCATGCGCTCCTGCACCAGGACGTTCTGGTGCTCGCGCTCGCGGATACGCATCTCGTCGGGGCGAGCGTGCCGCTTCGCTACGACGCGGGAGACGCGCCGCTCGTCACGAACGTCCCCGGCATCGCACAGCTGCCCTTCGGGCTGACCCGGGGCTTCCGCTACTCGGTATGGAGCGAGGCGTTGCAACCGACGCCCGCACAGCTCGCACGCTCGAAGGCCCGTTATCCGAACGCGTTGACAGAGCCCGGCACCTTCCTCGATGTCGGCCGCGGCATCTCCATGCCGCCGTTCGGAGTCCGGCGGATCCACCGGCCGGAGCTCGGACGGTATGCGCCGCTCGATCGGCTTGCCGAGGCCGTCGCGGGCACGGCGCGGACGCCGTACGCCGCCACCGCAGCGCTCATGACGTGGTTCAGGCGGACGGGTGGCTTCCGGTACACGAACCGCCCGCCGGCAAGCGGCGCGACCGCGCCGCTCGTCGATTTCGTCACCCGGACGCGGGCCGGCTACTGCCAGCACTTCGCAGGTGCGATGGCTCTGATGCTGCGGTACCTCGGCGTGCCCGCGCGCGTCGCCGTCGGGTTCTCGAGCGGGACCTACGACGCGGGAACCGGTCAATGGAACGTCACCGATCACGATGCGCACGCGTGGGTCGAGGTGTGGTTCCGCGGCTACGGCTGGCTGCCGTTCGACCCGACGCCCGCCGCGCGTCCCGGGCGAGGACAGTTGAGTGCGCCTTACGCGGCTGCCGTCGAGGGGGCGAGCCTTGCGGCGGCAGGCGGTCGACGCGCCCCCGCCGGTCCGAACGATCCGCGCCAGGCCGGGCATCGTCACGGCGAGGCGCCGCAGCTCCGCGCGCTCGCGCGGAGCCCGGGAGCGCGGGCCGCCTCGCCGAGCTCGCACGGCAGCCTTCTGCTGCTCGTCGTCGTCGTGCTCGGCGCCGCCCTGGTCGCGGTAGTCGTCGCGAAGCTCGGCAGGCGCCGCACGCGCTACCTCACCCGCGACCCTCGCCGGATCGCGGCGGCATGCCGGCAGGAGCTCGCGGATTACCTCGTCGACCAGCGCATCGACTCCGCGCGCAGCGCGACGCTGCACGAGCTCGGCTCGCTCGTGCGCCACGAGCTCTCGGTCGACCCAGACGCATTCGTCGCAGCGGCGACGGCTGCGCGCTTCGGCCGGCCGGCGGGAGCAGCCGGGGCAGCGCGGGACGCCCGGCGCGAGCTGCGCACGCTCACTCGCACGATGCGCCGGCGCGTACGTATCCGCGACCGCCTGCGCGGCATCGTTTCCCTGCGCTCCTTCGGGTTCGCCGGCTGATGCACGCGGTGGTGCTCGCCGCCGGGGAGGGCTCCCGCCTGCGCCCGCTCACCGAGCGCTGGCCGAAGCCGATCCTGCCGATCGACGGGCGCCCGGTGATCGCGACCCTCCTGCGCGAGCTCGCCGCGGCCGGGTGCGAACGCGTCTTCGTCGTCACCGGGCATCTCGCCGAGCAGGTCGAGGGGCTCGTCGGCGACGGCTCGGGTTTCTCGCTCGACGTGCGGTATGCACGTCAGCCGGGCGTGCTCGGTTCGGCCGACGCGGTCGAGCGTGCGCTCGCGGCCGGAGCGGAGCCGCCGCTCCTCGTCACGGCTGCCGACACGGTCTACTGCGAAGGCGACATCGGTCGTTTCGTCGCGGCCGCGCGCGGGAGCGCGGGCGCTCTTTCCTATCGGTTCGAGCCCGCGCCCGACCCGCCGCACCGGTATGCGGTGCGTGTCGTCCAGGGCCGGGTGGAGCGGGTCCTCGACGACGACCCCGCGAATCCGAAAACGGCGGCGCCGCTGATGCTGCTCGGGCCTGAGGTCGTCCCGTTCCTCGCGGGGCTTCCCGGCCCGCCCACCGAGCTCGCCGGCGCGCTGCAGCGTGCGATCGACGCCGGTCTCGAGGTCGTGGGAGTGGAGATCGGCCCGACGCGGGACTTGACGCATGCGGTTGATTTGGTAAAGGAGAACTTCGTCTATCTGGAGTCATGAGCGAAACCACCTACAGCCTCTTTCAACAGGGCCGCGCGCAGCTGAAGCGAGGCCTGGCAGCGCAGGCGACCGTGTCGCTCGAGAAAGCCAAGCGGCGCGAGCCGGACAAGGAGTCGATCCGCGAGGCGCTCGGCATCGCGTACTTCCGCATCCGCCGCTGGGAGGCGGCCGAGGCCGAGTTCCGCAAGCTGATCGAGCTCTCGCCCGTCAACGACTACGCCCACTACGCGCTCGGCCGGACGCTCGAGAAGCAAGGTCGCATGCGCGAGGCGAACACGCACTACAAGCTCGCGAGCTCGCTCTCGCCTGCTTCGGAGCAGTACCGCGCGCGCATCAAAGAGCTCGAGTAGTTGCGGGCCGTCGTTCAGCGCGTCTCGCAGGCGCGGGTGCGGGTCGACGGCGAGGTCGTGGGGGAGATCGGGCGTGGGCTGTGCGTCCTGCTCGGCATCGCCCGTGGTGACAGCGAGACCGAGCGTCTTGCCGGGAAGATCGTCCGCCTGCGCGTGTTCGCCGACGACGAGGGCCGCTTCGACCGGAGCCTCCTCGATGTCGGGGGCGCTGCGCTCGTCGTCTCCCAGTTCACGCTCCTTGCGGATACGGACAAGGGGAACCGGCCGAGCTTCTCGGACGCTGCGCCGCCCGGGGAGGCCGAGCCGCTGTACGAGCAGTTCTGCGCCGACGTCGAAGCGCTCGGCGTAACGGTCGAGCGCGGCGTCTTCGGCGCCGCGATGGACGTCGAGCTCGTGAACGACGGGCCGGTGACGATCGTCCTGTGAAGCTGCTCGTCACAGGCGGCGCGGGCTATCTCGGCTCCGAGGTCGCCCGGCTCGCCGTCGAGCGCGGCGACGACGTGCTCGCGACCCGATTTCGGTCGCGACCGCCCTACGGGCAGCCGCTCGAGCTCGACGTGCGGGATGCCGAGGCGGTCGAGCGCGTCCTCATGCGCCATGGCCCGGAGGTCGTCGTCCACACGGCGTATGTGCAAACGGGCCCGGCTCTCTCGGACACGGTCGTCCGCGGCAGCCTCGCCGTGGCTGCGGCCGCGCACCGCGCCGGTGCTCGCCTCGTGCACCTCTCGACCGACCTCGTGTTCGACGGCGAGCAAGGGGCGCCCTATAAAGAGGACGCCGAGCCGCGACCGGTCTCCGACTACGGCGTCGCGAAGCTCGAGGCGGAGCAGCTCGTTGCCCGGGCGCACCCGCAGGCGGCGATCGTCCGCACCTCGCTCCTCTACGGCAAGCCCGGAGGTCCGCAGGAAGCGCTCGCGCTCCGCGACGACGTGACGCTCTACACGGACGAGATCCGCTGCCCGACGCGTGTCGACGACCTCGCCGCCGCCCTCCTCGAGCTGGCCGCCGCCGGCTACGCCGGGCCTTTGCACCTCGCGGCCCAGGAGGCCGTCTCCCGCTACGAGCTGGGGCGCATCCTGCGGGCTGCCGCAGGAGCCGATCCGGACCGTGTGCGGGGTGCGCCGAGCCCGCGCTCGGGGCGGGCGAGAAACGTCGCGCTCGACTCCGCCAAGGCGGCAGGCTTCCTCGCGACACGCCTCCGCGGGATAGGCCGTTCGGCCTAGTGCTTGCTACAATCGGCCTACCATTTTCACCGGTAAGGCGAGATGGGCCCGGCGGGCCCATTTTTTTTGACAGTCGGCCGGTTTCACGAGGAGTGCGATGGCGACGAAGACCTACGACAAGGAAAAGCAGCTGCAGGACGAGATCGGCTCGCGCGTCGAGCACGATCTCCCCGGCGTCGAAGTCCTAGCCGTCGAGCTCGCGAGCCCGGACCGGTTCGTCGTCTACGTCGACCACGCCGACGGCGTCGACCACGCGCTCTGCGTCCGCGTGACGGACTCGCTGCGCGACTATCTGCGTGAATACACCGTCGATGTGTCGTCGCCCGGCATCGAGCGTCCGCTCCGCAAGCCTGCGCACTTCGCGGCCGTCCTCGGCCGTCGCGTCTCGCTGCGCACGCGTGAGCCGCTCGAGGGGCGCGCGAAGTTCAAAGGCGAAGTGAAGGACGCGGGCGCCGACGCGCTGACGCTGAGCGTCGACGACTCCGACTGGGAGATTCCGTACGACACGATCGTGCGCTGCAACCTGATCGACGAGAGGTAGGACATGAGCCAAGAGATCATCGAAGCCGTTCGCGAGATCGAGCGCGACAAAGGAATCGAAGAAGGCGCGCTCGTCGCGGCACTCGAGGATGCGCTGCTGGCGGCCTACAAGAAAACGCCGGGCGCCTCGCGCCACGCGACCGTGGAGATGGACGACCAAGGCGATTTCCGCGTCTTCTCGATCGAGCTGCCCGCCGACATCGAAGAGCGGCTGCTTGACGACGCGCGCGAGCGCAAGCTCGAGGAGCTCGAGCGGCTCGAAGAGGAGACCGGCGAGCGCCAGCACACGCTCATCACCGACGACGATCTCGACATCGACTGGTCCGACATCCCGGAGGACGAGATCAAGCGCGAGGACGTGACGCCCGAGGGTTTCGGCCGGATCGCCGCACAGACGGCGAAGCAGGTCATCCTCCAGAGGATCCGCGAGGAAGAGCGGCGGATGATGTACGACGAGTACATCGACCGCGTCGGCGAAGTCGTGACGGGCATCGTTCAGCAGGCGGGTGACCGCAACAACGTTCTCGTCGATCTGGGCAAGGTCGAGTCGCTGCTGCCGCGCTCCGAGCAGGTCGACGGCGAGCGCTACGAGCAGGGCTCACGCATCAAGGCCGTGATCACGGAGGTCCGTTCGGGGACGAAGGGCCCGCAGGTGATTCTCTCGCGCCGCGATCCCGAGCTGATCAAGACGCTGTTCGAGCTCGAGGTCCCCGAGATCGCCGACGGCCTCGTCGAGATACGCGGCGTCGCACGCGAGCCGGGCTACCGCTCGAAGATCGCGGTCGAGTCGCACGCGCAGGGCGTCGACCCGGTCGGCGCGTGCGTCGGCCCTCGCGGCTCGCGTGTGCGCATGGTCGTCTCCGAGCTGCGCGGCGAGAAGATCGACATCATTCCGTGGAACAACGAGCCGGCCCGCTTCGTCGCGAAGGCGCTCTCGCCCGCACGCGTGCGCGAGGTGTATCTCGACGACGACGGCAAGGAAGCGACGGTCGTCGTCCCCGACGACCAGCTCGCGCTTGCGATCGGCAAGGAAGGCATGAACGCCCGCCTCGCCGCGCGCCTCACGGGCTGGAAGATCGACATCCAGAGCGACACGGAGTTCGCGCAGGCCGAGGCGGAGATCGCCTTCGGCGGCGCCGACGGCGAGGGCGAGGACATCTCGGGCCGCTGCTCGGCGATCCTCTCGAACGGGAAGCGCTGCCCGAACGCCGCGCTGCCCGGGTCGAAGTACTGCGGCGTCGCGGCGCACCAGGAGCTCGCGCTCCACGACTCCGACGACGAGGAGTCCGTCGTGACCGAGTCCGAGCCGGAGCTCGAGGCACTCGCCGACCAGTTGCCGCCGGATGCCGAATCGGTCGGGCCCTCGCTGCCCGAGCTCGAAGTGACGGAGGTCGACTCGCCCGCGCCGGCCGACGCTGCCGCAACGCACGGCCCGTCGGCGGTCGCAGTCGCCGAGGCCGAGGGAGAGGTCGATCTCGATGCGGCGCACCCGCAGATGGCGCCGCCCCCGGAGGTGCCTGCGGGCATCCCCGTCGAGCACGAGGAGAGGCACGAAGAGAGCTGACGCGACACCGATCCGGCAGTGCGCAGGCTGTGGCCGGCGCGCCGCGCAGCGTGAGCTCATGCGCTTCGGCGCCCGAGACGGCGAGCTCGTCCCGGGGCGCACGGTGGCGGGGCGCGGGGCGTACACCTGCAAACGGCTCGTCTGCTTCGAGCGCGCAACCGCACAGCGGGCCTTCGCGCGGATACTGAGGCAGACCGTCCGGGTCGATCCGATACTTGCGCGTCTTTACACTGAGGAGTCCTGATGGCAAACGGAAAACCAAATCGTCCGCTCCGCCCTCGTGGCGGCAGCGGCCCGGGCAACCGCCGGCGCCGCGTCGTCATCGACAACCAGGCCGCGCGCCCGCGCGACCCGCGCCAGGGCGGCCGCGGCCGCGACGACGCACCGCGCCGCGACAGCACGCGCGCTCCGGCGGCTCCGCCGACGGGCCCGGTCTCGGTCGAGTCGGGCGTCAGCCTGCGCGACTTCTCGCAGGCGCTCGGCGTCTCGATGAGCGACATCATCAAGATCCTCTTCAACCTCGGCGCGCCGAAAACCGCGACGCAGTCGCTCTCCGACGAGGAGGTCGAGCTGATCGCAGCCGAGCTCAAGCGCGAGGTGACGATCAAGCACGCTGCCGACGACGACGAGGAGCCGGAGGCGTTCGACGACGCCGAGGACGTGCTGCAGGCGCGTCCGCCGGTCGTGACGATCATGGGTCACGTCGATCACGGCAAGACCACGCTGCTCGACGCGATCCGCAACGCGAAGGTCGTCGATACCGAGGCCGGCGGCATCACGCAGCACATCGGCGCCTACCAGGTCGACGTGAACGGACGCAAGGTGACCTTCCTCGACACGCCGGGCCACGAAGCCTTCACCGCAATGCGCGCCCGCGGCGCCAAGGTGACCGATATCGCGGTGCTCGTCGTCGCTGCCGACGACTCGGTCATGCCGCAGACGCGCGAGTCGATCTCGCATGCGCGCGCAGCGGACGTGCCGATGGTCGTCGCGGTGAACAAGATCGACCTTCCGGATGCGAATCCCGATCGCGTGCTCGCCGACCTCTCCGCCGACGGCCTCCAGCCGGAGGAGTGGGGAGGGACGACGCAGGTCGCGCGCGTCTCCGCGAAGCAGCAGACGGGCCTCGACGACCTGCTCGAGCGGATCCTGCTCGTCGCCGACGCCGAGCTCGACCTGCGCGCGAACCCCGACACCGAGGCTTCGGGGCCGATCATCGAGTCGCGCCTCGACATCGGCCGCGGCACCGTGGCGACGATGCTCGTGCAGCGTGGCACCCTCAAGGTCGGCGATGCGATCGTCGCCGGCGATGCCTGGGGCAAGGTGCGCGCGCTCAACAACTACAAGGGCGAGAAGCTGCCGTCGGCAGGGCCGGGCGACCCGGTCGAGATCCTCGGCTTCGACCGTCCACCGCCGGCGGGCGAGCTCGCGCGCGTGGTCGAAAACGAGCGCGTCGCGCGCGACTTCGCGCAGAAGCGGGCCGAGCGCCTGCGACGCGAGCAGCTCGCCCAGCAGCGGCCTTCCGGCATCTCGCTCGAGAACCTGTTCGAGCAGCTGCAGGCGGGCGAGGTTCGCGACCTCAACCTTGTCATCAAGGGCGACGTGCAGGGCTCCGTCGAGGCGATCGTCAGCGAGCTCGGCAAGATCCAGCACCCCGAGGTGCGCGTGAACGTGATCCACCAGGGTGTGGGCGGCATCACGGAGAACGACATCATGCTCGCGGCCGCGTCCGGCGGCATGGTCGTCGGCTTCAACGTTCGCCCCAACGCGGAGACGCGCGCGGTCGCGGAGCGCGAAGGCGTCGCGATCCGCACCTACGACGTCATCTACAAGCTGACCGAGGAGATCGAGCAGGCGCTCGTCGGAATGCTCACGGCCGTCAAGACCGAGGAGACGATCGGCGAGGCCGAGGTTCGCGACACCTTCAAAGCGTCGCGCACGGGAACGATCGCGGGCTGCATGGTCACGAACGGCGTCCTCCGCCGGGGCGCGCAGGTGCGCGTCATCCGCGACAGCACCGTCATCTACACGACGACGATCGACTCGCTCAAGCGCTTCCAGGACGACGCGCGCGAGGTGGCCGAAGGCTTCGAGTGCGGCCTCCATCTGGCGAACTTCGACGACGTGAAGGTCGGCGACGTGCTGGAGGCGTTCGAGACGCGTGAAGTCGAGCGGACGTCGCTCGACGAGCCACCGTCGGCTGCTTAGCCGCGGAGGAGCTCGACGACCGCCTGGGCCTGCTCGCCGCCGGCTTCGGCGTGCCTGAGGAGCGAAATGCCGTGCGGTCCCTTCGCCTCGCGCAGCTCCGGATACGCGGCGAGCATCGCCTCGACGATCGCGAGCTCGCCGAGCATCGCCGCGACGAAGAGGTCGAGCCGGGCGCCGTGGGCGAGCAGGAGCTCGGCGATGTCGCGACGTCCCATGTGACCGGCGGCGCCGAGAGCCGTCTCCCAGTCTCCGCCGCCCCAGTCCCACGTGGCGTTCGCGAGCGTCGCATCCTCGGCGAGCGCCGTGCGCACGTACTCGAGGTCGCCGTGCGAGTTCGAGACCATGGCGTGGATGCGCTCGCTCATCGTTCTGCCATGTACGAGCGTAGAAGGTCGGCGAGCTCGGTGTTCCCGTTGACGACGGCGGCGTCGAGGGGCGTGAAGCCATGATCGGCGGTGAGGTGCGGGTCGGCGCCGTGCTCGAGCAGGAGCCTGGCCACCTCGTTGGCCCCGGAGACGCCGCACGTGCCGAGCGGCGTCACGCGCGCGAAGCAGGCGGTCGCGAGCACGTTCGGATCGGCACCCGCTCCGAGCAGGCTGCGGGCGGCCTCGACGTTTCGAACGAACGCCGCAATGTGGAGCGGCGTGAAGCCGTCGGCCGTCCACGCATCGGGAGCGGGGAGGCCGTCGCTTTTGCCGGCGACGATGCGATCGAACGGCTCGAGCGGAGGCTCCGCGTCTCGGACGGCCTCGAAGATCTCACCCCCGCGGTACGCGGCCCGCATCAGGGCGGAGAGGCCGTGCTCGTCGTGGCTCGCCGCGGCAGACGGATCGGCGGCCAGCAGGCCCCGAAGCGCCTGGACGTTACCGGCGGCGATGGTTTCGAAGATCGTGGACACGCCGAAGATTATTAGCTAGACTAACTAAGTATGTCAAGTAAGCCACGCGAGGCGGCGGACCGGATGCACTCCGCGGCCATTCATCTCCTTCGACGCGTGTCGCGGGAGGATCGCGATACCGGTGTCTCCGCAGCGCGGCTGTCGGCGCTCTCCGTGCTCGTCTTCGCCGGGCCGAAGACGATGAGCGAGCTCGCGCAGCTGGAACGCGTCAAGGTTCCGACGATGAGCCGCCTCGTGGCCGCGATGGAGGGCGAAGGTCTGGTACGGCGCGAGCGCCACAGCATGGACGCGCGCTCGGTCGTGCTGCACCCGACCGCAAAAGGGCGTCGGCTTCTCGATCGCGCGCGCGAGCTGCGGCTTGCGCTCCTCGAGTCGCTGCTCTCGACGGCGACCGCCCGGGAGATCGCGACGATCCGCGAGGCCGCGGAGATCGTCGACCGGCTCGTGGTCTGATGGCGAGCGGCTACGTCGGCGTGCTCACCTGCGAGCTGCACTTTCCGGCGGCGCATTCGCTGAAGGAGAAGCGGCACCATGTACGTTCGGCGAAGGCACAGCTCCAGCGGCGAGTGGGTGCGTCGGTCGCGGAGGTCGACCATCACGACGTCTGGCAGCGCACGCGGCTGACGGTCGCCTGCGTGGCGCGAGAGCATCACGAGCTCGAGCGGCTGCTGGACGAGGCCGAGCGCTGGCTGCGCGGCCAGGAGTGGGAGGTCGCGCTCGCGGAGCGGTTCATCGTCGATCCGGAGGACTAGGAGGGTTTGGCGAAACAGTGGCTGTGTCGCGCGGGTGCGCTGGACGCCGCGCTGCCGCGTCCTCAGTCGCCCCGATAGCACCACTATCGGGGCTCCCTGCGTCCTTGCATCGCGACGTCCATCGCACCCGCGCAACGAGCACCGTTCCGCCAAACCCTCCTAGACGGCCCCGCGAACGATCGTCAGCGTGCCGCTGACGACGAGGATCCCGCCGATCGCGCGGAGAAGCGTCGGCGCGGAAAGGCGTCCCGAGTGGCGCGACCCTAGGAGCGCGCCCGGGACCGAGGTTGCGCCTCCGACGGCCAGGAGCGTCCAGTCGACGCCTCCCGGGATATGGCCGAGGAGACCGGCCGCGCCGACCGCGATGCCGACGACGAGGTTCGTCCCGACGGCGCGCGCCGGCTCCTCGCCGACCCACCGCAGGAGGGCGGGGACGCGCAGCGTGCCGAGGATCAGCCCGATCAGGCCGCCGAGCACGCCGATCACCACCCCGGCGAGCACGGCCGCGCGGAGGTTCGGCTCCGCCCGCGGGAGAGGCGGTGCTCGCCTTCGCGGCCGCAGGAGGTCGACGCCGAAGAGGAGAAGCGCAGCTCCGATCACGATCCGGAGCGCGTTCGCCGGCAGGTGTCCGGCCGCGAAGCCGCCCGCGATCGCGCCGGCGACCGACGGCGGCAGCATGTAGGCCACGACGCGCCAGTGGACGCGCCGGGCGCGGATGTGGGTGATCGACCCCGCGGCCGCGGCAAGGCCGGAAACGGCGATATTCGCGCCGCCGGTGGCCGCTGGGCTCGAGCCGACGAGCAGGAGAACCGGGAGGCGGATATTGCCGAGAACGAGCCCGAGCAGCGCGCCGACGAACGCCACGAGAAAGCACCACGCGCCGACGGCTGCGAGGGTGAGTGCGTGCACTCGCTTGAATATGTCCTATGACGGAACGGATGCGCCGTGTGAACGCGTCGGTGCGGCAGGTGCTGGCCGAGGCGCTGCCCGAGCTCAAGGACCCTCGGATCGGCCTCGTCACGGTCACCGGAGTCGTCACCTCGCCCGACCTTCGCTACGCGACCGTGTACGTCAGCGTCCTCGGCTCGGTGAAGAAGCGCACGGCGACGCTGCGCGGGCTCGAGGCGGCGCACGGCGTGCTGCAATCGAGGCTCGCCCGCGAGCTCCGGATGAAACGAACGCCTCAACTGACCTTCGAGTACGATCCGACCGTCGAGCACGGCGTGCGGATGAGCCGGCTGATCGACGAGCTTGCTCCCGAGGACGATGCAGACGTCGAATGACTTGCAGGCGGTCGTAGCGGCGTTGCGCGAGCACGACCGCTTCGTCGTCGTCACCCATGAGAACCCAGACGGCGACGCGTTGGGCTCGCTCCTCGCGATGACGCTCGCGCTGCGGCAGCTCGGCAAGGACGTGCTCATGTACCTCGCCGGCTCGCTGCCCTTGCCGCGCGAATACGCGTTCATGCCCCTCGAGGGCCTGCTGCGTGAGCTCCCGGCGGACATGGAGGAGCGGACGCTCGTCGCGGTCGACTGCGCAAAGGCAGACCGGATGGGGCCGGACACGACGCCGATCGACCGCGCACAGTACGTCGTCGACATCGACCACCACCACGACAACACCCGCTTCGGCGACGTCAACCTGATCGTGGCCGATGCCTCGTCGACCGGCGAGGTGCTGCGCGACGTCTTCGGCGAGCTCGGAGTCACGATCACGCCCGACATCGCCGAGCCGCTGTACATCGCGCTCGTCACCGACACCGGCCGGTTCCAGTACACGAACACCACCCCGAAGTCTCTCCGCCTCGCAGCCGAGCTCGTCGATGCGGGCGCCGACGTGCACGCGGTGTTCCAGCAGGTGTACGAGTCCGTGGAGTTCGCCAAGCTGAAGCTGCTCGCGCGCGCGTTGGAGCGGGCGCGTGTGCTCGAAGGCGGACTGATCGTCGTCTCGCACCTAGTGCGCACCGACTTCGCCGAGGTCGGCGCGGCGGAGCCGTACTCCGAGGGGATCATCGACTACCTGCGCGCGGTCGAAGGCGCCGAGCTGGCGGCGCTCATTCGCGAGCCTCCGCGCGAAGACGCCGCACGGCGCATCTCGCTGCGGGCATCGATCGACGAGCTCGACGTCTCCGCGATCGCGCGCGCTTTCGGCGGCGGCGGTCACCGGCAGGCCGCCGGATTCCAGAGCGAGGCGTCGATCGCCGAGATCACCGAGCTCATCCGCCAAGGATTCGTCGCGCAGCGTGCCGCCTCGCGCGCTTGAGCCTGCGGGCGTCGCGCTCGTGGACAAGCCCTGTGGCCCGTCGTCGCATGCGATCGTCGCACAGATCCGCCGCGTGACCGGCGCCCGCACGGGGCACGCCGGCACCCTCGATCCGTTCGCGACCGGGCTGCTGCTCCTGTTGTCCGGACGGACAACTAAGATCGCATCGTGCCTCGTCGGCCTGGACAAGCGCTACCTCACGGACGTCGACCTGACGGCCCGTACGTCGACCGGCGACCCGGAGGGCGAACGCCGCGAGCGCTCGGGGCCGGTCGCTGCGGCGGAGCTCGAGCGCCGGCTCGAGGCCCTCCGCGGTGAGGTCGAGCTGCCGATCCCCGCAGCGTCTGCGGTCAAGATCGGCGGCGAGCGTGCGTACCGGCTGGCGCGGCGGGGTGTCGAGGTGGAGATGCCCGTGCGGCGCTCGACGGTGTACGCGCTCGACGTCATCACGTATACGGGTGAAGCGGATGCGATCGAGCTGGTCACGCTCGACCTGCGCGTCAGCAGCGGCACATACGTGCGCGCGATCGCGGAGGTGCTCGGCGGACACTGCCGCACCCTGCGGCGGACGGAAGTCGGGCCGTTCTCCGTCGCGGACGCGGTGGCGCCCGAGGCATTCGAGCCCTCGCGGCTGCTGCCGGAGTCGGTCGTGCTCGAGCGGATCGGCGTGCGCCCGTGATCGTCGCGCACCGGGCGGAGGAGCTCGAGCCCGCGCGCCGGGCGGTCGCGATCGGGACGTTCGACGGCGTCCACCTCGGGCACCGTCGGGTGATCGAGGCCGCGCAGGCAGGGCATCTGCGCTCGACCGTCGTGACGTTCGATCCGCATCCCAGGCTGCTCCTCGGCCGGCCGGTCGAGCTCTTGACGACGCTCGAACGGCGGCTCGAGCTGCTCGAGGCGATCGGCGTCGAAGACGTCCTCGTGCTGCGCTTCGACGAGGCGCTGCTCAGGCTGCCGGCGGAGGCGTTCGCCGAGACCGTGCTGCGCGCGATCGGGACGGAGATCGTCGCCGCGGGCGAGGGCTTCCGCTTCGGGCACGCGAGGAGCGGTGACCTGGACCTGCTCGCCCGCCTCGGCTTCGACGTCCGGCGTGTCCCGATCGTCGACAACGTGTCGTCGAGCCACATCCGTGCGCTCCTCGCGGCCGGTGACGTCGAACACGCGGCGCGGCTGCTCGGCCGGCCGGCGGAGGTGGAGGGGACGGTCGTCACCGGCGACCAGCGCGGCGAGGGGCTCGGCTTCCCGACGGCGAACCTCGCCGTGCCGCCGCACCTGCTCGTGCCGGCGCTCGGGATCTACGCGGGCTCGGCGCTCGACCACCGGGCCGCGGTCTCGATCGGCACGAATCCCCACTACGGCGGCACCGAGCGGCGGCTCGAGGCCTACCTCCTCGACTTCTCCGGCGATCTGTACGGCCGACGCGTGGTCGTCGAGCTGTGGGAGCGGCTGCGGGACGAGGCCGCATTCGACTCGGAGGCGGAGCTCGTCGCCGCGATCGAGAACGACGTCGCGCGGACGCGCGCCGCCGTCCGGCCCGAAAAGGGGTGAGCTCGCGCAAGTTCCCGCGCCGCGAGGCGTCTAATGGATATGGGGCCATTCGGCGTCTTCGAGCGAGTCCGCTGCCTGGAGTGCGGCGAGGTGTACGTGAAGCCGGTCGCCGGCGGCACGGTGCACAGGAACCCGGGCTGCCCGGAATGCGGCTATGTGGGCTGGATCCCGCTCACGCTGCCGCGGGAGCACGCGTCGCTCCGCTCCGGCGGGGATCGGCTGCCGCTCCGCTTCGTCCCAGCAGGCTGACGCCCCCGAAGTAGTGATGGCGCTCCGGCCACGCGCGGACCGTGCGCCCGGCTGCGGCGAGCGCCGCGAGCCCGTCCTCGTCGACTCCGGGCTCGGCATTCACGACCATCCCGGCAGGATGGACGCGCCCGCGGTCGACCGCGGCCTGCGGCTCGAGGCCCTCGTCGAGGATCCCGGCCGCGACGGTGACGAGCGCCGTCCGCAAGCGAGTCCCGCCGGCCGCGCCGATCGCGAGCACGAGACCGTCGTCGTCCAGCACGACCGACGGAGACATCATGCTCGCCATCCGGTCGCCCGGCTCGTGCGGGCCGAGCAGCAGGTCGGCCTCGCCGAGCATGCTGTTCAGGTGCAGGTCGAGCCCCGGTAGCCAGTCGCCGGAGCCGAGGCCGAGGCTCGTCGTCAGGACGCACGCGTTGCCCTCGCGATCGGCCGTGACGAGATTCGTCGTGTGCGTCTCGGGGCCGACACCGCCGTCGAGGGCCTCGACGAGCGCGACCACACGCGCCTGCGGGGAGCGCCCGTGCAGACGCGGCAGACGTGCGAGCGACTGCGGCACGCTCGAGAGCGCGTCACGGGTGAGGAAGCGCCGGCCGAGCCACGCTGCCTCCACCGGCCGGCTCCAGGTCGCTTCGTAGGCGCGCAGGTCTGCAGCGGTCACGAGCCCGCCGCGGTCGTCGACGAGCTCCAGCAAGGCGGAGGCGATCGTGCCGGTGTAGACGCTCGCGACGCCCTCCTCCCTGAGCAGCTCGAGCGCTGCGGTGAGGCCCGGCTGGTCCAGGCGCTCGCCGGTCCGAAGGAGCCGTCCGGCCGGGGCGTACATGCGTGCGCCTTCGCGGAGCGTCATCACCGGCTCGAGCATCGCGAGGCAGGCGATGTGCGCAGCCGGCATTGCAACGCCGCTCCGCGCGAGCTGCAGGGCGGGCTCGACGAGCCGCGCCCAGGGAAGGCTGCCGTGCGTCTCCCAGAGCGCTCCGAGGCCCGCGGGCACGCCCGGGACCGCGCACGACGCGGGCCCCACCGCGTAGTGCACGAGCTCCGCTCCGAAGGGAACGTCCAGGTGCAGGAGCTCGGCGTCGCGCGCGGGCACCCCGAGCCCGGGAACCGCGCAGAAGCAATCGAGGTTCCGTGCCGTTCCCGAAGCCGCGTCGAAGTAGATCGCGTGCCCGCCGCCGAGCAGGCCGGTCATCACGGTCTCCGCGACGCAGGACGCGAGCGCCGCGGCCACGGCGGCGTCGGCCGCGTTCCCCCCCTCGGCGAGGATCTCGGCGCCCGCGGCGGCGGTCGCCGGATGTCCGGCTGCGACGCCGGCGCTCACGCTCATCTCCCTGACGCTCATGACGGAGAGCGCGGCAGGACGACCCAGCCGATGCGGGCGAGGCCGGGTCGCGGGAAGTCGAGCCGGTGGCTCATCAGCGTGCCGTGCGCGAAGCCGAAGACGCCGCCGCCGAGCGGGTGCGCGGGATACCGAAGCGAGCGGCGCGTGCCGGTGACGGGGTCCGTCTCCGCCTCGACGACGATGACGCCCTCCTCGGTCGACTGCACCGAGGCCTCGGCTCCGTCGAGCTCGTACGAGCCCGTCATCCTCGCGGCGGCGCCGGCGGCAGCGGCCGCCGGACGCGGGAGCAGCTCGAGCGACTCGACGACGCGGCGGATGAGCCCACTGCCGCGCCAGCTGTTCGTCAGCACCGCGAGCGCGAGCGACTCCGCCGGCACGAGCAGAAGCAGGGACTGGTAGCCAGCGACGGATCCCTCGTGGTCGAGTGTCGTGCGCCCGTCGGAGTGCTCGCGCACCCACCAGCCGAGGGCATAGCCCGCACCGAGCGCAGCGACGCGTGGCTCGTGCAGCTCCGCCGGAGCACCGTCGAGATGATGCGCCGCGAACCGCAGCAGGTCGGCGGTGGTCGACCAGAGCCCGCCCGACGGCCAACGTGCCGCCGGGTACACGTCCAACGGGACGGCGCGGTGACCCGTTTCTCCCTCCTGCACGTGTCCGCGGGCAGGCGCTGCGGGCTCGGCGAAGCCGGTCGAGCGCAGCCCGAGCGGCTCGAGCACGTGCGCCGCCATCGCGGCGTCGAACGGCGAGCCGCACCTCCCGCCTGCCTCGCGATAGCCCGCGTTGCTGTACGACCACAGGCCGGCTGCCTCGCGCGGCAGCGGCTCGGCCGACTCGCAGCGCAGCCCGGCGGTATGGCTCAGCAGCGCGCAGAGGCGCCCGTCGAGGCCGACCGACGCTGCGCAGAGCGTCGCCGTGAACGGCTTCGTGATGGAGGCGATGCGAAACGGCGTCTGCGCGCGCACCGGCTCGTCGCGACCGAGCTCGAGCACGCCGTCGGCGGCAAACTGCGTTTCTCCGCCGTGCAGGAGGCCGGCCGCGACTCCCGGTATGCCGGTCTTCGCGCGCGCTTCCCGCACCGCCTCCTCGAGCCCAAACCCCGTATTCATGCGGAGTTCGCTACCCTACCGGCGACCCAGTCGCGGCCCGGCGCGCTTCTTCCTGGCGCGCCGAGCGGAGACTCGGGAGACGACAACTCAGGAGGCACCATGGCCCTCACGAAGGAAGCCAAGCAGGACCTGATCTCGAAGCACGGTCGCAGCGAGACCGACACGGGCTCGCCGGAGGTGCAGATCGCAATGCTCACCCAGCGCATCAACGAGCTGACGGAGCATCTGCGCACGCACCGCCACGACCATTACTCGCGCCGCGGGCTCTTGAAGCTCGTCGGCCGCCGCCGCCGCTTCCTGAACTACCTGCAGAAGCACAACCTCGAGGGCTATCGCGCTCTCATCAAGGAGCTCGGCCTGCGCCGCTAGCTCCGGCACACCACCCCCAGGGGGGCGGAGGTTTGAGCGAGCATCGCCGAGACGGCGCTCACTCAAACTCCCGCCCTCCACAAGACCAAGCAGAGTGGAGGACAATCGAATGAGTATTGCGACCGAGCGTCTGGCTCAGGTCTCCGTCCAGGTCGGGAATCAGGAGATCACCTTCGAGACAGGCAAGCTCGCGAAGCAGGCGGACGGCGCAGTCGTCGTCCGCAGCGGCGAGACGATGGTGCTCGCGACGGCAGTCGGACGGACCGAGGCCCGTGAAGGGGCCGACTTCTTCCCGCTGACGATCGACGTCGAGGAGCGGATGTACGCCGCCGGCAAGATTCCGGGCGGCTTCTTCAAGCG
Organism: uncultured Actinomycetes bacterium; assembly: GCA_963848665.1. GTDB lineage: Bacteria > Actinomycetota > Thermoleophilia > Gaiellales > Gaiellaceae > Palsa-739. The sequence goes on along the minus strand of CAWKEF010000008.1, from coordinate 666,214 downwards.
GGAGGGCCGGGCGAGCGAACGGGCCACCCTCACGGCACGCATGATCGACCGCCCGATCCGGCCGCTCTGGCCGAAGGGCTTCAGGAACGAAGTGCAGGTCATCTGCACCGTGCTCTCCGCGGACCTCGTCACCCCGCACGACATCCTGTGCATCAACGGCGCTTCCGCGGCCCTCATGATCTCGCCGCTTCCGTTCTTCGGCCCAGTCGGGGCCGTGCGGATCGGGCGGATCGACGGTGAGCTCGTCGTCAACCCCACGCTCCAGCAGAACTGGAGCGAGACGTCGCTCGACCTGATTGTCGTCGGCACGAAGGACGGCCTGACGATGGTCGAGGCCGGGGCAGACGAGGTTCCCGAGGACGTGCTGCTCGAGGCGCTCGACATCGCGCACGCCGAGATCAAGCGGCTCTGCGAGGCGCAGGAGGAGCTGCGCAGCAAGGCCGGCAAGGCGAAGTGGCTCGACACCGAGCTCACGGCGGAGATCGAGTCGTCCCACGGTCACACGATCTGGGAGCGCATCCAGAGCGTCGGCCTGCGGGAAGCCGGGGCGATCGTCGACGAGCTCGCAACGCAGCTCGCCGGCGAGATCTCGATGGACTCGACCGAAGAGGACATCCAGCGGCAGACGCAGGTGCGCGCGAGCCTGAACATGCTGCTCGAGAAGCAGCGCCTCGTGGCCGTCGAAGGCCCGGTGCGCGAGCAGTTCGAAAGCGGCCTCCGTGCCCTGACCGACGCGGAGCAGGACTCGAAGGAGCTCAAGTCCGCGAAGCGCCACCTGCTCTTCGACCAGATCGTGAACAGTGTCGAGCTGCCGTTCCCCGTCGGGCCGGCGACCGTCGAAGGCGAGGGCCCGGCGGTGAAGGACGGCCTCACGAAGAGCTACGTCAAGAAGGCCGCCGAGGCGATCTACAAGGATCTCGTCCGCAAGAAGATCGCGGTCGACAAGCGGCGGCCCGACGGCCGCGGCACCGAGGAGATTCGGCCGATCGAGGTCGAGGTCGGCGTCAACCCGCGCGCACACGGCTCCGGCCTCTTCACGCGCGGCCAGACCCAGGTCCTGTCGACGCTCACGCTCGGCACCGCGAAGGAGGGGCAGCGGATCGACGACCTGTCGCTCGAGACCGACCGCCGCTACATGCACCACTACAACTTCCCGCCCTATTCGGTCGGGGAGACCGGCTTTATGCGCGGCCCGAAGCGGCGCGACATCGGACACGGTGCTCTCGCACAGCGGGCACTCGAGGCGATGATTCCGCCGGCGACGGAGTTCCCGTACACGATCCGCATCGTGTCCGAGACGCTCGAGTCGAACGGGTCGTCGTCGATGGGCTCCGTCTGCGGGTCGACGCTCGCGCTGATGGACGCCGGCGTGCCGATCAAAGCGCCGGTCTCCGGCATCGCGATGGGCCTCGTCAAGGAAGGCGACGACTACGTGATCCTCACCGACATCCAGGGTGCGGAGGACCATCTCGGCGACATGGACTTCAAGGTCGCCGGGACCCGGGACGGCATCACCGCGCTCCAGATGGACATCAAGATCACCGGCGTCACCCAGGAGATCATGAACGGCGCGCTCGAGCAGGCAAAGCGTGCCCGTAACTCGATTCTCGACATCATGCTCGACGTCATTCCGGAGTCGCGCTCCGAGCTCTCGCAGAACGCGCCGCGGATCACGTCGGTCAAGATCGACCCCGAGAAGATCGGCATGGTCATCGGGAAGGGCGGCGAGACGATTCGCGGTCTCGAGGCGGACTACGAGGTGCAGATCGACATCGAAGAGGACGGAACGATCCTCATCTACGCGACCGACGGCGAGAAAGCCTCGGCCGCGATCGCTGCGATCCAGTCGCTGACGAAGGAGCCGGAGGTGGGGGACACCTACACCGGCAAGGTCGTCAAGACGACGCAGTTCGGCGCGTTCGTCGAGCTGAAGAAGGGAACCGACGGCCTGCTCCACGTCTCGAACGTCGGTCCCGGCCGGGTCGGGCACATCGAGGACGTGATGGCGCGCGGCGATGTCGTCGACGTCGTCGTGCAGGAGGTCGACAAGGCCCGCGGACGCATCGGCCTCAAGCTGATCGCCAAGCACGAGAACGGCGGGCTCGTCCAGCCGGAGGAGCTCATCGAGCGGGCGAAGGACGCGCCGCCGAGGCCTCCGGAAGAGGAGCGGCCGCGTCGCGACGACCGCCGCGGTGGTCGCGGCGGCGGTGGCAGGCGGGGATAGCCAGGACCTCGATTCAGAACGAGGGCGAGGGGGGCCTGCTGGCCTCCCTCTTCCCTCGGGCTCGGCGCCTCGCGGTGGAAGGTGCCGTGATCGCAGTGCTGATCGCGGTGGGAGTCTTCCTCGTCTACCACTTCACGGTGCACAAGATCCACAACTCCCGGCCGCTGGGAGGCCCGAACGTGGAAGTGACGCGCGGGGTGAACGCCGCGGAGACCGAGGCGATGTTTACCTCCGACCCGGGCCGGCCGAGCGTGCTCTTCGGCGCCTCCAACCAGCTCCTCGCCTACAGCTCGCGCAACGGAGGGCGCACGTGGCGGAGCGACGCGAGCCCGTTGCTGCGCGATCCGATGTGTGCCCGCGGCGAGCCGCACCCGGCTGCAGGGAGGGCGCGTGAGTTCCTCGCCTTCCTCGTCGAGCCGGCCTGCAAGGACCAGCTCACGGCGTACGTCGCCGTCACCTCTCGTCCGATCGGCGCACATCGCTGGGGGCCCGTCGTGCGCGTCGCTCCGCCGACATGGCGATACGGCTTCGACGACGCGCCGGCTCTTGCCGTCGACGTGCAGAGCGGCCGGCTCTATCTCTCGTGGACGCGAGGCATCAGTGCAAAGACCGCGGCCGTCGTCGCGAGTCGGAGCGACGACGCGGGGCGAACGTGGTCCGCGCCGATCGTCGTTGCGAAGGCAGCGGACGAGCCGCACCTCTCGACGCTCGCCGTCGCGCCGGGTGGGGACGTGTACATCGCGGGCATCGACGCGGCGCACGGCATCTGGATCGCGCGCTCGACCGACGGCGCGAAGACGTTCACTGCGCCGCGCACCGCAGCGCGGCTCCGCGCAAATCCTTCGTCGTCCTGTGCCGGACAGTCGTCGTTCGCGCCGCTTCCGAACGAAGAGACGTCCTGTATCGGCCCGAATCCGACCGTGCTCGCGACACGGGACGGTGTCGACGTGGTGTACGACGACGTCGGCGCAAACGGGACTCCGAACGTGTACGCCGCCGCACTCGACCGCGCGCTTCGGCCGCGGTTCCTCGCGCAGGTGAACCCGCTCGACAAGGGCGCGACCCAGCAGTTCTTCCCCGCGGCGGCCGTCGATTCGGCGACCGGCGCCCTCTGGGCGTGCTGGTACGACACGACGTTCGACGCGCACGCGCACCGGGCCTGGTTCACCTGCTCCGCGTCCCGGAACGGACGGACCTGGACGCCCCCGGAACGTGCCGCCGCGGGCCCTACCGCGGTCGCCGATCTCTACGCCGATCTGCGCACGGCGACCGGCTTCTCGGCCTCGGTGTCCGCGGCCGGCGGTGTCGCACACCCCTTCTGGATCGAGATCAATCCCGAGAACTTCGCGCAGCGCATCTCGACTGCGGCGCTCTCCGAGCGGACGGCCTTCCTCACCCTTCAGAGGTAGGTCCGACTGCCCGGAAAATGCCGATTCCTCCGGCAGGGCAACCGGAGCCCTCTTCCTGTGGCAACACCGTCGCTTCCGCCCATTTCGCCGCTCCGCGGCCTCCTGGAGGTCACGAGGCTCGTCCGCGCGGGCGGAGACCTGCTCGAGCTCCTGCCGGCAATCGCACGCACGCTCGCGGAGTCGCTCGGCTACGAGTCGGTCGTCGTCAACCTCTACCGTCCGGCGTGGGACGACTTCTGCGTCACGACGGTGCACGGCAGCTCAGCCGCCCGGCAACAGCTCCTCGGCCAGGTACGCGACCTCGACGACTGGCACCGGCTTCTCGACCGGCGCTTCGAGCGGCGCGGCGCGTACGTCGTGCCCGCCGGCGAGTTCGACTGGAACGTCGTCGACGACAGCTCGAGCTACGTCCCCCCGGGCGCGAGCGGCACCGAGCCAGATGCATGGGATCCGGAGGACGCGCTCTTCGTCCCGATGCGGCACACCGACGGCCACCTCCTCGGAATCCTCTCCGTCGACGAGCCGCTGAGCCGGCGGCGGCCGACAGACGAGGACCTCGACGTGCTCGTCGCCGTCGCCGACCATGCCGCGCTCGCGGTGCAATCGGCGCAGGAGGCGGCCGAGGCGGTTCGGCACAGGGCTGCGCTCGAACAGCTGCTCGAGGTGTCGGCGCGCCTGCCCGCGGAGCCCGTTGCCGACGAGATCCTCCGCGCGGTCTGCGCAGGCGTGCGCGACGCGCTCGGTTTCCGGAACGTGCTCGCCCAGCTGCGCGACGGCCAGGGACGCCTCGTGCCCCATGCCGCGGTCGGCTGGTCGGTCGAAGCCGTCGCGCGCGCCGGGCCCGCCTACTTTCGCGACTTCGAGGCGCTGTTCGACCCCGCCTTCGAGGTCAAGGGCTGCTATCTCGTCCCGAGCGCAGAGGCGAAGCGACGGATCCTGCGCTACCGCTCGCCGTTCACCTCGACGCTGAACGGACGGGGCCCGTGGGCCTGGGACCACCACTGGCTGGCGGTACCGCTCCACGACAGCCTCGGCGAGGTGATCGGAGTCCTGTGGGCGGACGAGCCGGACGACCGGCTTCTGCCTTCGCGCGACAAGCTGCAGGCGCTCCGCGTGTTCGCGAACCAGGCCGCCGCGGCGATCGTGACCTCCGCACATCTGCGCGAGCTGCGCTTCCTCGCCGATCACGATCCGCTGACGCGGCTGCTCAATCGCCGCGCGTTCGTCGAGCGGCTCGAAGGCGAGGTCGCGCGCGCGCTGCGCTACGACCGCACCTTCGGCCTCGTGGTCTGCGACCTCGACGACTTCAAGTCGTTGAACGACCGTCTCGGCCACCCGGCGGGTGACGACGCGCTGCAGAGGTTCGCGCGCACGTTGCAGTCCGCGCTTCGACGCGGGGACGACGCGTTCCGGATCGGCGGCGACGAATTCGCGGTGCTGCTCGCGGAGGCGACCGAGGACGACGCGCGCGAGGTCGTGCGGCGTGTGACGGAACAGCTGGAGGACTTTCGGGCGAGCTTCGGAGTCGCGTCGTGCCCCGACCATGCGCGCGATACGCAGACGCTCTTCCGCCTTGCCGACATGGCGCTCTACGAGGCAAAGCGCAACGGCACCGGGCTCCAGTTCGTCGCGTAGGATCGCCGGGTGCAGAAATACGTGCTGTCGGAGCTCGACTCGGGGGAGCGGGTCATCTCCGAGAAGGTGCCGAGCGTGCGATCCGTGTCGCTCGGATTCTGGATCGGCGCCGGCTCGCGTGACGAGAAGGACGACCGCGCCGGCGTGTCGCATTTCATCGAGCACCTGTTGTTCAAGGGCTCGCGCTCGTTCAGCGCGCAGCAGATAGCCGAGACCTTCGATGCGATGGGTGCAGAGCTCAACGCTGCGACCTCCCGCGAGCACACGGTCGTCTTCTCCCGTGTACCGGACCGTCATGTGGAAGAAGCCGTTCGCGTCATGACCGACATGGTCTTCGCGCCCGCCTTCGCCGAGCTCGACCAGGAGCGGGAGGTCGTGCTCGAGGAGATCGCGATGTACGAGGACACGCCGCAAGAGCTCGTCCATGACCTCTTCTCGGAGGCGGTCTTCGGTGCGCATGCGCTCGGGCGGCCGGTGATCGGGACCGCCGAGGTGATCTCGACGGTCAGCCGGCGCGCGATCTCCGGGTATCACCGCTCGATGTACACGGGCGGCAACATCGTCGTCGCGGCGGCCGGCAACATCGCGCACGACCGGCTGATCGGCCTTCTGCAGCGGTTCGAGCGTCAGAGCGCCGGGCAGGCGAGGAGCGGGCCGCGGGTGCGGCGGCCGCTCGTCACCGAGCCGCCGCCCGGTCTCCGTTTCCAACGGAAGGACACCGAGCAGTACCACGTATGCCTCGGAGCGCCGGGCATCTCACGCTCCGATCGCCGCCGCTTCGCGGCGTCTCTCCTCGACTCGATCCTCGGCGGCTCGGCGTCGTCGCGCCTCTTCCAGGAGATCCGCGAGAAGCGCGGGATGGCGTACTCCGTCTACAGCTTCGCCTCGCAGTACACGGACACCGGCATGATCGGCGTCTACGTCGGCACGCGGGAGGAGAACCTGCAGGCGTGCATCGAGATCTGCGTCGAGCAGATCGCGGAGATCGCCGGCGGCAAGCTGCGCGCCGGTGAGCTCGAGCGCGCCAAGGAGAGCCTCAAGGGCCGCATCATGCTCTCGATGGAGTCGACGTCGAATCGCATGAGCCGGCTCGGGAAGTCGCTGATCTCCGACACCGAGCTCCTGACGTTCGAACGGATCTTCGCGGAGATCGACGCGGTCGACGCCGACGCGCTCTCGGAGCTGGCGGCTCTCCTGCTGCCGCCGGAGCGGCTCTCGGCGTCGGGCGTCGGACCGGACGAAAAGCAGTTCCGGAGCGCGGTCGAGCGCGCGAATCCGTCGCTCGTCGCGCGCGCAGCGGCATGAAGATCGCCTTCTTCGGCGCGGAGGGCAAGGTCGGAAGCGCGCTCGTCCCCGTGCTCGAGCGGGCAGGTCACGAGGTGCATGGAATCGAGATCGATGAAGATGCAGACGTGGCGGGCCTCGATGCCGCGGTCGACTTCACGACGCCGAAGGCGGCTCCTGCGAATGTGCGGGCGGCGCTCGACCAGGGCGTCTCGTGCGTCGTCGGGACCACGGGCTGGGATGCGGGAGCGCTGCACGAGCACGCGCGCGAGCGCGGCCTACGCCTGTTCGTCGCGCCGAACTTCTCGGTCGGTGCGGTGTTGATGATGCGATTCGCCCAGCAGGCGGCGCAGTACTTCCCGCGCGCGGAGATCATCGAGCTGCACGGCGAGGCGAAGAAAGACGCGCCGTCCGGGACGTCGCGGGCGACCGCCGACCTGATCGGGGCCGGAACCGTCATCCATTCCGTGCGACTGCCCGGCCTCGTCGCGCACCAGGAGGTGATCTTCGGCGGCGAGGGACAGCTGCTGACGCTCCGCCACGACACGACGGCGCGCGAGTCGTTTGCGGACGGTGTCCTCCTCGCGCTGGCCAAGCTCCCGGAGCTGCCGCCGGGGCTCACCGTCGGCCTGGACGCGCTGCTGTGAAGGTTCTCGTGCTCGGGGGCGGCTCGACCGGCGAGCACTTCGTCGGCGCTCTACGGCGGTACGACGACGCCGCCGAGATCGTGCTCGTCGAGAGCCGGCTCGTCGGAGGCGAGTGCTCGTACTACGCGTGCATGCCGACGAAGACGATGCTGCGCGGGGCGGAGCTCTCGTCCTCGCTCGACCGCGCGCCCGGCATGGCGCCCGAGCGGCCGCAGCAGGAGGGCGTCTGGTGGTGGCGCGACCAGATCACGAGCAACTGGGACGACGGAGACCAGCTCGAGTGGCTCGAAGGCCAGCGCTGCGCGTTCGTGCGCGGCAACGCGCGGGTCGCGCGGCCGGGCGTCGTCGCGGTGGACGGTCAGGAGCTCGAGTACGACAGGCTCGTCGTCGCCACGGGCTCGAGGCCGGCGATCCCGCCGGTGGCGGGGCTCGAGGGCGTCGAGTACTGGACGAACATCGAGGCGACCTCGACCCACGAGGTGCCGGAGAGCCTCGCGGTGATGGGCGGCGGCCCGGTCGGCGCCGAGCTCGCCCAGTTCTTCTCGCGCCTGGGCTCGGATGTGACCGTGATCGAGCACGGCCCGCGCCTCCTCGGGCGCGTGCACGAGGAGGCAGGCGCAATCGTCGGCGACGTCTTCCGCGAGGACGGCATCGACGTTCGCACGGGCGTCGCCGTCGAAGCCGCGGAACCGGGGATCAAGCTGACGCTCTCCGACGGGTCCACCCTCGAGACGGAGCGACTGCTCGTTGCAACGGGACGGCGGCCGAACACGGACGATCTGGGGCTCGAGCAGATCGGTCTGACCCTCGGCCCACGCGGCATCGAGGTCGACGAGCGCCTGCGCGCAGCGGAGAACGTCTGGGCGATCGGCGACGTGACCGGCGTTGCGCTCTTCACCCATGTCGGCAAGTACCAGGCCCGCGTGGCGGCCGCAGACATGTGCGGCCGTGACGCGAAGGCGGACTATCGCGCGATCCCGGCCGGGATCTTCACGGATCCCGAGGTGGCAACGGTGGGACGGACGGACGGAGCCGACCTCGTCTCCGCGCGGTGGGAGCTGACGAGCACGCCGCGTCTGGCGACATACGAGCGGCCGAAGCGCGACGGCTTCGTGCGGCTTTTCGCCGATCCGCGCGAGCGCGTCCTCGTGGGCGCGGTCGCCGTCGGCCCGCAGGCGACCGAATGGCTCGGGCAGCTGACGCTCGCGGTGCGAAGCGCCACGCCGGTCGACGTCCTCGTCGACACGATCCAGCCGTATCCGACGTTCTCGGAGGCGATCTTCTTCGCGCTCCGCGACCTCGTCGACAAGCTCTAGGAGCCGTGGGACCCGGGAGCGCCACTCCCCGCAGCCGGTTGACGTGAAGGAGGAGCGCCCGCAGAATCACGGCATCCTAGGGTTCGATCACGTCGGCAAGGAGTCACGATGGCCTGGAAGCTGAGCGGCACCTACTTCGAGACATGCTCGTGTGAGCTCGTCTGCCCTTGCACGGTGTCGCTTGCGCTCGGAGCGACCTATGACCGCTGCAAGGTGACCCTCGTCTTCAGCATCGCCGAGGGAGAGGTCGAGGGAACGGACGTCGGTGGCCTGCGAGTTGCTGCGATCGCCGACACGCCGAAGGTGATGAGCGACGGAGACTGGCGGCTCGGCGTCTTCGTCGACGCGGCTGCAAGCGATGAGCAGGCCGACAAGCTGGCGGCGGTCTTCGGCGGCCGGCTCGGCGGCCCGATGGAAGCGCTCGGCCCGCTCGTCGGCGAGAACCTCGGCCTCGAGCGGGCGACGATCGACGTCAAAGAGGAGGGGCTCAAGCACTCCGTCAAGATCGGCGACGCGATCGATTTCGAGATCGAGGACGTCGTGCCGTTCGGTGCCGACACGGGCGCGCCCGCGCGGCTCAGCGGTATCTTCCATCCCGTCGGCTCCGAGCTGACGATCGCGAAGGCGAGCCGTTCGCGAATCAGCGCGTTCGGCATCGAGTACGAGGGCAAGTCGGCTTTCTCCACCTCGAAGTTCGCGTGGGCCGCTTGAGCCGCGGATGATCGCCTTTGCCCGTCCCGGCGCCGGTCGAAGCGAGCTCGCACCCGCGTTCGCCGCGGCGCGCACCCGCCTGACGTTGATCGGCCTCCTGCTCGCAATCGCCGGCGCCGGCTGGTGGTGGACCGCCGACCGGATGCGGGGTATGGACAACGGTCCCGGCAGTGCACTCGGTACGCTCGGCTGGTTCATCGGGCTCTGGGTGGTGATGATGGCCGCGATGATGTTCCCGTCGGTCGCGCCGACGGTGGCGCTCTACTCACGGATGACGAAGCGCCGCTCGCAGCTTGCGCCGCTCGTGTTCGCGTCGGGCTACCTCCTCACGTGGGCCGCGGCCGGCTTGCTCGCGTTCGGGGTCTCCGATCTCGGCCGCCGTCTGCTGGGCGGCCGGCTCGCGTGGGAGCACGGCGGACGCTGGCTCGCGGGCGGGGTGCTTGTTGTCGCGGCGGCCTATGAGCTCACGTCGCTCAAAGACGTCTGCCTGGCCAAGTGCCGAAGCCCCCTCGGTTTCCTCCTCGGCTCGTGGCACGACGGCTTGCGCGGCGGGCTCTCCATGGGTGCGCGCCACGGTGCGTGGTGTGTGGCCTGCTGCTGGGCGCTCATGGCCTCTCTCTTTGCACTCGGCGTCATGAGCATCACCTGGATGGCGCTCGTCAGTGGTTTCATCGCCGCGGAGAAGATGCTTCCGTGGCGACGTGGCGTCACCTTCGGAACGGCGGCCGTGCTCGTCGCGCTCGGTGCGCTCGTCGTGCTTGCGCCGGACGCGGTCCCCGGTCTGACGATCCCGGCGCAGGGCGGCGGCATGGGGCAAATGGCTCCGTAGGCACCTACCGCTTCGCGGGAAGCGAGCGGGCGTACGCCACACCGCGGCCGACCCAGGTCGCGAGCTCCGGCTTGGTGCGAAGGTCCGACGGATCGACCCGCATCCATCCCGGCATCTCGCGCCCGCGCATCTCGACGAGGCGCGCATTCGTCGACGCGAGGAGCGTGTCCGACTGCGCGGGATCGACGCGCACCATCAGCCCGCCCTGTCTGCTCGCCGCGACAGCCATGTTGCCGCCGATCAGGAAGGCGAGCCCGCCGAACATCTTCTTCTCCGTCAGACCGGACTCGCCCGACACGATGTCGCGGATTCGCGCTGCGAGCTCTTCGTCGTACGCCATCGCCGCATCCTAAGATCACCGCGTGGACCGCGGGGCGGCCGAAGAGTGGATCCGCGCGTCCGTGGACCCGGTGGGCGCAATCGAGATCGCGAGCCACGAGCCGTGGGCGACCGTCCTGCGCGTGCCCCTCGCGGACGGGTCGGCGTGGTTCAAAGCCTGCAGTCCGATCCAGGCCTTCGAAGTGCGACTCTCGGCGAAGCTCTCCGCGCGCTGGCCCGGTCGCGTCGCCGACGTCCTCGCACACGACGAGGAGCGCGCCTGGCTTCTGCTCGCCGACGCCGGGCAGCCGGTCGGCTTCGGTGGTCCGCCGGACACGTGGCTCGAGGTGCTGCCGCCGTACGGCGAGCTTCAGCGCGGCGAGACGCCACACGCGCACGACCACCTTGCGCACGGAGTTCCCGATCTGTGCGTTGCGCGGCTGCCCGAGCGCTACGAGGATCTGCTGCGGCACGAGCTGCCGATCGAGGAGCACGAGGCCGGCAGCCTCCGCGCTTTCGAGCCGCGCTTCGGCGAGCTCTGCGGGGAGCTCGCCGCGCACGGCATACGAGAGAGCATTCAGCACGACGACCTGCACGGCGCCAATGTCTACGTACAGGACGCAAGGCTGCGTGTCCTCGACTGGGGCGATTCGTGCGTCTCGCATCCGTTCGCATCGCTCGTCGTGCCGTTTCTGTTCCTCGAGGAGGACAACGAGCTGGCACCGGACGATCCGTGGTTCGCGCGTCTGCGCGATGTGTACCTCGAGCCCTGGGGCAGTGGACTCGTGGAGACCTTCGACCTCGCGATGCGCGTCGGTACATTCGCGCACACGATCGCGTGGGTGCGGCAGCGCGATCATCTGCCGGAGGACGCGCGCGTCGAGTTCGACCGGTACTTCCCGGACTTGCTGCGCCGCGCGGTCGCGCAGACGCTCGATTGAGTACGGTCGCTCTAGGGCACGCGGCGGGCACCGTCGAGGTGCTCGATCCAGTATCCGCTCAGGCTCGCAATCTGCACCACCGTGCCTGTGTGCGGCGCGTGGATGAACTGGCCGCCGCCGATGTAGATCCCCACGTGGCCGAGCCCGTCGAAGAAGACGAGGTCGCCGGGCTGTAGCGAAGTCGTCGAAATCGGCAGCGTCGCGTTCCATTGCGCGACCGTGTAGTGCGGCAACGAGACGCCGAGCTGCGCATAGACGTACGCGACGAGCCCGGAGCAGTCGAAGCCGCTGGGGCTCGAGCCGCCCCAGACGTACGGGACGCCGAGGTAGCGAGCCGCGATCGACGCGGCGCTCTCGTGCACGGGCGGCGCCGCCGTCGGTGCCGCGGGAGCAGGCGCAGGCGCGGGCGCGGGCTCGGCGGGCGACGGGGCGGCCGGCGGGGCCGGCAGTGCTGCCGTCGCCGCCGGTGTGACGACCTGCGCAGCGGCCTGGCGGCGGGCGAGCGCGACCTGGCGTGCGATGCGCTCGCGAGCCTCTCTCGCGATGCGTCGTTCGCGCGCTGCCTGCTGCGCGACCAGCGTGCGAATGCTCTTGTGGATCGAGGCGAGCAGCCGGCGCTGCGTGGCGAGGTCGCGTGCGATCGCGGCGCGATTCGCGGCGAGCCGTGCGACCGCCGAGGCCCGCGCGCGGCGTTGACGCACGAGGAGCGCCTCGCGCCGGGCGATCGTGTCCTGGAACCGTGCAGCCTGGTGGCCGATCGACGCATCCTGCGCGGACAGCACCTGAGCCGCTTCGATGCGGTCGATCAGGTCGGAGATGCTCTTCGCGCCTGCGAGCACGTCAACCGCCGTGGGATTTCCGGACACGTAGAGCTGCGCGAGGCGGTGCTCGATCCGGATCTGCGCGGCGTTCAGGTTCGCGCGCGCGATGCGAAGGCGCGCTGTGTTGGCACGCAAACGGCTGTTCACGTCGGCGAGCTCCACCCGCGCGCCTTCCCAGTCGTTCACGACCCGCTCGAGCCGTGCGTTCACGGCCGCGATCTGGGTCTCGACGCGTGCGGCATGCTCCCGCTGGGTGCTGATTCCGCCCGCTGCGGCGGCCGCCGGAGCGGCAGCCAGAACGGCAGCGGCAAAGAGTGTGAGTCCGCGCAGATGCATGACGTTCCGAAAAGGCCCCCCGGAGGCGATCGACGCTATCGCATCGACGCCGATGCCACAATTCCCGGCCATGGCAGCAGAGCTGCGTGACGTCGTGCCGGGCCTCTGGCTCTGGCGGATCGAGCATCCTGCCTGGACGCCGGCGTCCGGCTGGGAGCCGCTCGTCACCTCGACCTGCGCCGAGTCGGGCGGCGAGGTGTTCCTGCTCGATCCGCTCGCACCGCCGGCCGACGCGGTGGACATCTGGAAGCGGATCGACGCGCACCCTCCGTCCGTGATCGTCGTCCTCAAGCCCGATCACGTGCGCGACGTCGACCTCTTCGCGCACCGGTACGGCGCACGCGCGCTCGGCCCGTGGCTCTTCTGGGGCGGCGATGCGCCCGAGACCGACCTCCAGCCGATCGAGCCCGGCAGCGAGCTCCCCGGCGGCCTCGTGGCGCTCTACGACGGACGCGGACGGAACGAGACGCCGCTCTGGCTGCCAGAGCAGCGCGCGATCGTCTTCGCCGACGCCCTCACGGCGCCGGACGGCGAGCTGCGCGTGTGGTGGTCGCCTTCGCACGAGGTGCGGGCGCTGCCGGCGCTGCGGGCGCTGCTCGACCTTCCGTTCGAGCACGTGATCGTGTCGCACGGTGAGCCCGTGCACACGCGGGAAGCGTACGAGCAGGCGCTCGAGCTTCCGGCATGGCGCGGTTAGCCGTAGAATTCCGGCGTGCTCGGCGAAGTCTTGACCGCGATCGTGACGCCGTTCAACGCCGACGGCTCGATCAACTTCGAGAAGTTCCGCGAGCTCGCGAGCCACCTCGTCGACCACGGCTCCGACGGAATCGTCGTTGCCGGAACGACGGGGGAGAGCCCGACGCTTTCCGATGACGAGAAGCTCGAGCTCTTCGCAGCCGCTCGAGACGCGGTCGGCTCGCGTGCGACCGTCGTCGCGGGCACAGGCACCTACGACACCCGGCACTCCGCGGAGCTGACCGAGCGTGCCGGCGAGCTAGGCGTCGACGCATTCCTCGTCGTGACGCCGTACTACAGCAAGCCGCCGCAGCGGGCGATCGTCCGCCACTTCCAGGAGATCGCGGCGCGCACCGACCGGCCGATCGTCGTCTACAACATCCCGAGCCGCGTCGTCGTGAACATCGAGCCGGAGACGATCGCCGCGCTCGCCGAGATCGAGAACGTGCGCGCCGTGAAACAGGCGAACGACGACCTCGACCAGGCGCGAAGGATCCCCGGCTTCGGGCTCGATCTCTACGCCGGCGACGACAACTTGATCTTCCCCTTCCTCGACCTCGGCGGTATCGGCGGCGTGTGCGTCCATACCCATGTCTGGGGGCTGCAGACGAAGGAGATGGTGCGCAGGTACAAGGACGGCGACGTCGACGGTGCGCGGCGGCTGAACGACGAGATGGCACCTGCATTCGACCTCTTGAAGGTGCAGACGAATCCGATCGCGATCAAGGCGGCGCTCAACCTGCTCGGCCACGAGGTCGGCGGCCATCGCCTGCCGATGGTCGAGCCGACGGACGAGGAGCTCGACCTGATCCGCGGCTGCCTCGAGCGCGGCGGCGTCCTGAGCGCAGCTTCGGCCTAGCCCGGCCATACACTTGCGGTGATGGGCGTCTGCCGCATCATTCCGCTCGGCGGCCTCGGCGAGGTCGGGAAGAACATGACCGCCTACGAGGCCGACGGCTCGATCGTCGTCGTCGACGCGGGCCTCGCCTTCCCGCGGGACGAGCACCTCGGCGTCGACCTCGTCCTGCCCGACTTCGCCTATCTCCGCGAGCGCGAGCACATGATCCGCGGCGTCGTCCTCACGCACGGTCACGAGGATCACGTGGGGTCGCTGCCCTATCTGATGCGCGAGGTGAAGATCCCCGTCGTCGTCGCGACACGACTCACGCTCGGGCTCGTCAAGTCGAAGCTCGACGAGCACGGCCTGCTGCGCGAAGCCGACCTGCGGGAGGTCTCACCGTACGACGAGCCCTTCGATCTCGGCCCCTTCCGCATCGAGTTCATCAGGATGGCGCACTCGATCCCCGACGCAGTCGCGGTCGTCCTCGAGACGCCCGGCGGGCGCATCGTGCACACCGGCGACTACAAGATCGACCACACGCCGGTCGACGGCCAGCGGACCGACGTCGGCAAGCTCGCCGAGATCGGGAACCGCGGCGTCGACCTCCTGCTCGGCGACTCGACGAACGCGGAGCGCGCCGGCGTGACCCAGTCGGAGCGGGTCGTCGGCGAGGCGTTCCGCCAGATCTTCCCGCAGCGGAAGGGCAAGATCCTGATCTCGTCGTTCGCCTCGAACGTCCACCGCATGCAGCAGGCCTGCGACGTCGCCGGTGACTGCGGGCGCAAGGTCGCGTTCGTCGGCCGCTCGATGCGCAAGAACGCGAACATCGCCCGCAACCTCGGCTACATGAACGTCCCCGACGACATGGTGCTGCGCCCGAACGAGCTCGCAGAGCTGCCTCGGCACCAGCAGCTCATCCTCTGCACGGGCAGCCAGGGGGAGCCGATGTCTGCGATGACGCGGATCGCGTACAACGACCACCCCGGCGTGCACGTCGAGCCCGGCGACACGGTCATCATCTCCGCGAAGCCGATCCCGGGCAACGAGCTTCGCGTGCACGACGCGATCAACCGGCTTGCGAAATCCGGGGCGGAGGTGCTGCACGAGGACAACGCACCGGTGCACGTCTCGGGTCACGGCCGCGCAGAGGAGCTTCGCACGATCATCAGTCTGCTGCGACCGAAGGCAGTCATGCCCGTGCACGGCGAGTTCCGCATGCTCGCTGCCCACGCGCAGCTCGCACGGGAGGGCGGCATCCCCGAAGAGGGGATCATTCTCGCGGAGAACGGATCCGTCGTCGAGCTGACCGAACACGGCGCGAAGATCGTCGACCAGGTGCCGGCGGGCATGACGTTCGTCGACGGGCTCGGCGTGGGCGACGTCCACGACGTGGCGCTGCGCGACCGGCGACGGCTCTCCGAGGACGGCATCCTGATCGTCGTCGTGACGCTGACCGGCTCGAACGGCCGCGGCGGGCTCACCGCAGCGCCGGAGCTGATCGCGCGCGGGTTCGGTGACGGCGCCGACTCGCTCCTCGCCGAGCTGCGCGCCGAAGCGCATCAGCAGCTCGAGAAGCTGCTCGCCGACGACGTCACCGAGATCAAGCTGCTGCAGGAGCACCTCCACGACGCGCTCGGCGGTCTCATCTACGACCGCACGCAGCGCCGGCCGATGATCCTGCCTGTGCTGGTGGAGGTTTGAGCACACAACAGGTCCCGACCTGGGCCGACGTGCTCGTCGAGTGTGCGGCCGAGCCCGCGACGGCGACCCGGTTGATCGGGCAGCTCCGCGCCTGCGAGATCTCGGCGCTCGCCTTCTGCCGTCTGCTCGAGCGCTGGGCGCGCGGCGATGCGCAGCCGTCGACGCCGGGCGAGCGGCAGGCGGCGCTCCGACGCGCGGCCGAGCGGGTCGAGACGGCGCTCACGGGTCTGGAAGAGCCGCTTCGGCGCTACCTCCTGGAGCTCGAGGCGGAGGCGCTCGAAGGGCGATCGTGGTACGGCGGCCCCGGTGCGGCGGAGCTCGTCGACTGGGCACCGGTGCTCGCGCGGGCAGGCGTCCACGCGCCGGCGGAGCGCGTCGCGCAGGCGTACCTCGAGCTGGCCATGCTCGTCCGTGCGCTCGAGGGCCTGACCGCGACCGCCGTCGTCGAGGCGACGCCCGACCCCGCCGGGCTCTGGGCCGGCCTCTTCGACCTCCGCGACAACCTCCTCGGGCAGGCGCTCGAGGATCTCCGCGTGCTCTCAGTTCTCTAGCCGTTCTCCGCCTCGTCGCACGAGCTGCCGCACCGGCTCGAGATCCTGCGGCGGTGCCTCGCCGCGGCCGGTGAACGGAACGAGCTCCCGCACGCGCGCGTAGAGCGCATCCGTCGCAGCGCCGAGCTGCGGCCGTCCGCGGAGGTCGATCGCCTGCGCGGCGACGACGAGCCCGATCGCGGCCAGCCGCTCGCCGAGCTCGACCATCTGCGCGAGCCGTCGCGCAGCGAGCGGTGCGAGGGTGATGCGGTCCTCGATCCCCTCGTGATGGCTCGTGCTCGCCGTCTCGATCGAGACCGGCTGCGCGAGCAGCTTGGCCTCGACCGCGAGCGCCTGCACGGGGACGCCGAACTCCGAGAGCGCGCTCTCGGCAAGGCCCGGCTCGGCGGCGAGGCCCTCCGGCAGGCCTGTGATCGGTGCCTGGAGCAGCTTCACCGTGCGCTCCGAGGCGCTCGTCAGGACCGCGGCGAGCGCGATCCGGGCCAGATCGAGCGCCTGGGCGAGCGGGAGCACGTTGAAGTTGCCGACCGAGATCAGCCGAGCCTCGTCGAGCAGCACGAACGGGTTCTCCTGCGACGCGTTCAGCTCGGTCTCGAGCCGGCGTCGGCCGAACGCAAACGCATCCCGAGTGGCCGCCCGCACCTGCGTGATGCAGCGAAAGCAGAGCGGGTCCTGCAGGTTGCGCGCCGCGCCCTCCGTCCAGAGGTAGCTCCCTTCGAGGAGGGCGGCGAACTCGGTGTCGTCGCGGAGCGGGCTGACGTTCCCGGCGAGCGCCTCGAGGTCGAGAGCCGCTGCGACGTCGAGGACCGCCAGAAGCCGGAGAGCGTCGACGAGCGCCAGCGCAGCGAGGGCGGTCGAGTATGCGTTGTTGTTCAGCAGCGCGATGCCCTCCTTCGCGGCGAGCTCGAACCCGTCGAGCACGCCGTGAGCGAGGTCGGCGTTCGCGGGCAGGTCCGCCATGCCGATCGACCCGAGCATCCTCACGGTCGGAGCGACCCCGCTGTTCAGCTGCGCGACGAGCCGCTCGACGAGCTCGAGCCGCACGCCTGCCGTGCCGCGCGCGAAGCTGTTGACGATGAGAAGCAGCTGCGCGCGCACGACATCGGCCGGTGCGGCGTCGCCCTGGCCGACGCGATGCTCGAGAATGAGGCGGCGGTTGAATTCCGCTAGCTCGCCCGGCGCGACACGGGTGCGCTTGCGCACTCCCACCCCGGTCGTCAGCCCGTAGACGGGGGCGTCACCGGCGAGTGCGGCATCGACGACCGCCCGTCCTGCAAGCACCCGGCGGGCGACTTCGCCGCCGAGCTCGACCTCAGCGCCGTTCCGCGCAACGGAGACGAGGTCGCCGAGCGAGAGTGTGTCGCCTGTGAGCATGACCGCCATGCGGGATAGTCTCGCGCACGTGCCCGCCCGCCTGACCGTTGTCGGCTCGATCAACCTCGACCTCGTCGCCCGAACCGAGCGGCTGCCGCGGCCTGGAGAGACCGTCACCGGCGCGACGTTCTCGGAGATTCCGGGCGGCAAGGGCGCGAACCAGGCGGTCGCCGCAGCCCGGCTCGGCGCGACCGTGGCAATGATCGGCTGCGTCGGAGACGACGAGTTCGCGACGCTCGCGCTCGCGGAGCTCCGCGCCGCGGGGGTCGATCTCGCCCGCCTGAAGACGGCGTCTGCGACGACGGGCGTCGCGCTCATCACGGTAGACGCGGCCGGCGAGAACGAGATCGTCGTCGCACCGGGCGCGAACAGCGAGCTCCTCCCGGCGGACGTCGACCTCGGCGAGTGCGACGGCGTCCTCTGCCAGCTCGAGATCCCGCTCGAGACCGTGGAGCACATCGCGAACACCGCTCCCGGAGACTTCTTTCTCAATGCCGCGCCCGCGTGCGGCGCCGTTCCCGCCGCGGACATCACGATCGTGAACCGGTTCGAGCTCGAGGCGTTGACGCACCGTGACGGCGTGATCGCGGTCACGCTCGGCGCAGAGGGAGCGATCCTGATGGAGGACGGCCAGGAGGTTGCGCGTGCAGCCCCGCCGCCGGTCCGAGCGGTCGACGGCACCGCCGCCGGCGATGCGTTCACCGCGTGTCTCGTCGTGTCCCTCCTCGAGAACCGAACGCGCGAGGAGGCGCTGCGCCGGGCCTGCATCGCCGGCGCGCTCGCCGCATCGAAATTCGGCGCACAGACGTCCTTGCCCACCGCCGAGGAGGTGGACGCGCTCTTGTGACCGTGCCGATCGTCATCGACTGCGATCCCGGCCACGACGACGCGATGGCGATCCTGCTCGCGCTCGCCTCGACCGAGGTCGAGCTCCGCGGTGTCACGACGGTCGCGGGCAACCAGACGCTCGACAAGACGACGCGGAACGCGCTCAAGGTGCTCGAGCTCGCAGATCGCACCGACATCCCGGTCGCCGCGGGCGCCGACAGGCCGCTCATCCGCGAGCTTCGAACCGCGGCCAACGTGCACGGCGAGAGCGGGCTCGACGGGCCGGACCTACCGGAGCCGACGACGAAGCCCGTCGATGCGGATGCCGTCGACCTGCTCGCAGACCTGCTCGAGCCGGGCGTCGTGCTCGTGCCGACCGGGCCGCTGACGAACGTCGCGCAGCTGATCGAACGCCATCCGCACGTTGCCGGACGCCTCGAGCGCATCGTGTGGATGGGCGGTGCGATCGCAGAGGGGAACGTCACGCCCGCGGCCGAGTTCAACGCCTACGTCGATCCGGAGGCGGCCGCGATCGTCTTCGGCAGCGGGATCCCGGTGACGATGGTCGGGCTCGACATCACGCACAAGGCCCTCTTCGACGCGGGGCACGCCGAGCGGCTTCGCGGCGCGGGAAACGCGGGCCGCGCGGTTGCGGAGCTCGCCGACTTCTTCCTCGAGTTTCACCGCCGGCGCTATGACTTCGACGGCGCGCCCATCCACGACGCGATGGCAGTCGCGCACGTGATCGATCCCAGCCTCGTCGAGACGTTGAGCTGCAACGTCGCGATCGAGACCGACTCCGAATACTGCGACGGGCGGACGGTCGTCGACCGCTGGCTCGTCACCGACCGGCCGCACAACGCCGACGTGGGAATCGATGTCGACTCAGCGCGCTTCCTCGACCTGCTGGTCGACCGGATCGCCTCGCTCGCATGATCCGGTTCGCGGCGATCGCGCCGCACGGCGATGTCGACCTGGCACCCGAGCTGCGCGAGGCGATGCTCGAGCTCGGCCGCCGGTGCGACGCCGAGGTCGCGATCGTCGTCACGCCGCACAACGTTCACGTCGAGGGCCACTTCGCAGTCGTCACGGCCGCGAGGGTGGGGCGGCACGCCACGGACCGCGGCCTCGCCCAGGCGATCGTCGACGAGCTGCGGGCCGACGGCCTGCCCGTCGTCGGCGTCTCGTACGGCGGGAACGATCCGGCCGAGGCCGAGCTGCCGCTCGACTGGGGCACCGAGGTTCCGCTCGAGTTCGTCCGGACGCCTGCGGTCGTGGTTGTGGCCCCGGCGCGGGACCGGCCCCTCGACGAGCACGTCCGGGCGGGCGCGGCGATTGCCCGCGCCACGGGCGAACGGGCCGCTGCGCTGATCGCGAGCGCCGATCACGGTCACGCCCATGACCCGGAGGGCCCGTACGGCTTCGATCCGGCGGCCGCGGCGTACGACGAGCGCTTCCTCGACCTGCTCGCCGAGACGCCCCTCGACTTCGAGCCGCTCGCGGAGCTCGTCGGCGACGCGAAGGCCGACTCGCTCTGGCAGCTACTCGTGCTCCAGGGCGCGGCCGCCGGCCGGGCAGAGCTCCTGGCCTACGCGGCGCCCACGTATTACGGCATGGCGGTCGTCGTCGTCGAGCCCCAGTAGAAGGAGGGCGGCGCGCGCAGGCGAAAGAGGCCCGCATGCCGCGCCAGAAGCGCAAAAGCAAGCTGCGCCCCAAAACGCCGAGCCGCGTCAAGAAGCGGCGGCCGGCGAAGCAGCGACCAAAGAGCCTTCAGCACCCGGAGCTCTGGGGCCTCGGGCTCGTCGCGCTCGGGCTCTTTCTCGGCAGCGTCATCTACGTGGGGTGGAACGGCGGGTATGTCGGCGGAGCGCTCGCCGACGGCCTCGACGCGCTGATCGGCAGCGCCTCGTGGGTCGTGCCGGTTGCGTTCGTCGTGCTCGGCGGCCTCATGGTCACGCGCAGCGCGCTCGTCGACGTCCGTCCGTTTCGTGCCGGGCTCCTCGTCGCAACCTTCGGTCTCATGCTCAGTCTCGGCCGAGACCAGGGCGGTTACGTCGGGCAGATGCTCGGGGGTGCAGTCGGCGTCGCGATCGGCGCCACGGGCTCGACGATTCTCGGCGTCCTGCTCCTGCTCGTCGGTGCCCTCCTGCTCTCCGGCGCGTCCCTCGGCGCGATCCTCCGCAGCTCGCACCGGCAGGTTCGCGTCGCCGCTGCCCGCGCACGGCGCCCGCGCACGCGCGTCGAGGAGACCTGGGACGAACCCCCGCCGAGCCCGCGCACGAGAAAGCCGCTCGTCGACGCCGAGACCGCGTATCCCGACGTCGTGGAGCCCGTGCCGTTCGCGCCGTCACCGCTCCTCACGATGGAGCAGGCACCACTCGTCGCACAACAGGAGCAGCTCTTCGACGACATCACGAGAGAGCATCCGGAGTACAAGCTGCCCGATCGCAGCGTCCTGCGCGTCTCCCCGGAGAAGGCGGACCTCTCGGGCGAGACGGCGGCCCGTGTCGCCGACCTGCTCGTGCAGACGCTCTCGCATTTCGGGATCGACGCGACCGTCATCGGCCAGATCTCGGGCCCGCGCGTCACGCGCTACGAGCTTCAGCTCGCTCCGGGGACGAAGGTCTCCAAGGTGGCGGCGCTCAAGGACGACCTGAGCTACGCCCTGGCGACGACGGAGATTCGCATCCTCGCGCCGATCCCCGGCAAGCAGGCCGTCGGCGTGGAGCTGCCGAACCTCTCGCCGAATCTCGTGACGCTCGGCGACATCTTCGACGACCTGCCGGCGACCGCGAGCCCGCTCTCGGTATGGCTCGGCAAGGACATCTCGGGCGCGGCCGTCTGGACGGATCTCGCGCGCATGCCGCACGTGCTGATCGCGGGCACGACGGGCTCCGGCAAATCGGGCTGCATCAACGCGCTCCTCACGTCGATCCTCCTGCGCGCGACGCCGGACGAGGTGCGCATGATCCTCATCGATCCGAAGCGGATCGAGCTCAACCACTACGAGTGCATTCCGCATCTGCTGACGCCTGTCGTGTCGAGCCCGAAGGAGGCGAGCGCCGTGCTCGCCAACTGTACGGCGGAGATGGAGCGGCGGTACGAGCGACTCGCGTCCGTCCGCGCACGCAACCTCAATGAGGCGAATCGCGCCTTCCGCCAGCGCGGCGAGCCGACGATCCCGTATCTCCTCGTCGTGATCGACGAGCTCGCCGACCTGATGATGATCGCCCCGCAGGCCGTCGAGGACGCCGTCATCCGCCTCGCGCAGAAGTCGCGCGCCGTCGGCATCCATCTCGTGCTCGCAACGCAGCGCCCGTCCGTCGACGTGATCACCGGCATGATCAAGGCGAACGTCCCCTCGCGCATCGCATTCGCCGTCTCGTCGCAGACGGACTCGCGCGTGATTCTCGACACGGGCGGCGCAGAGTCGCTGCTCGGCCAGGGAGACATGCTTTTCAAGCCGCTCGGCACCTCGCGGCTGCAGCGCGTGCAGGGCGCGTACGTCTCCGAGGAGGAGATCGCACTCGTCGTCGAGCAGACGAAGCAGCGCGAGCAGGAGCTCGACGAGGGCTACCTCGAGCTGCCGGAGGTGTTCGCCGAGCCGGACGGGGACGACGTCGAGAGCGAGTTCGACCCTGACGAGGACCCGCTCCTCGACAAGGCGATCGAGATCGTCGTGCAGACGCAGACGGCTTCCGTCTCGCTCCTGCAACGGCGCCTGCGTGTGGGCTACACGCGTGCGGGCCGGCTCGTCGACATGCTCGAGCGGCGAGGCATCATCAGCGGATATGAAGGCTCGAAGCCGCGCCGCGTCCTCATCGACGAGAGCCAGCTCCACCAGTACGCCGCGCCCGATTAGGTCGATCCGGGGCGCGGCCGCGTGGATCGACCGCGTCGGGATCGCGGCGCTCCTGCCGGGCGCCGAGCTCGTCCTCCCGTCGCTCTGGGAGGTGATCGCCGGGACGCGGGAGGTCGAGTGGGCCGAACGCGACGAGGGCGGCCGCCAGGTCTTCACGCCGGAGATGGCGCGGTGCTGGGCCTGGAAGGACGCCCTGCCGGAGCATGGCCTCGCGTGTGTCGGCAAGCATTTCGGGCGCTGGAGCGGACTGATCGCGCCGCGCGTCGTGCCGCTCGTCTACGCGCTCACCGGACGGACGGGTCGCCCGGACGACTTTCGTCGCGCCGACCTGACCCCGCTCCAGCTCGAGGTCGCCGAGGCGGCGCTCGCGGAGGGGCCGGCGACAGGACCCGAGCTCCGCGCGCTCGTCGGCGCGGACAAGAAGCAGGTCGATACCGCCGTCGCCGTCCTCCAGCGCGCGCTCGTGCTCACGAACGCCGGCGTGGTCGAGCAGAAGCAGGGTTGGGGCGCGATCGCGGTGGACATCCTCGCCCGTCGCTTCGACGTCTCCGAGCTGCCGCCGGAGCGCGAGGCGCGGCTCGCCCTCGCCCGAGCGGTGCTCGCGGCATCCGGTGAGCTCTCTGCCGCCGACCTCGGCGGCGCGCTCGGCTGGCGAGCCAAGCGCTCGCGCGAGACCCTGGACGAGCTCGTCGCCGCAGGAAAGGCAGGGCGGCGCGAAGTTCAGGGCGTGACGCTCTGGAACCTCGGCTAACAACGGACTAGGATCGGCGTCTGTAGCGCAGGGGACCGTTCGGTCGACTTTTCTTGCAACAGGAGGGACACATCTTGAGATTTCCACGCTGGGCGGCGGTCATTGCCGTCGTAACGATCTGCGTCGGCGCTGCGGCGCTCGGCACCGCAAGCTCGAGCAACGCGAAGCCGTCCGCAGGGACGACGGTCGCGCTCGTCAGCGACATCGGCAAGTTCACCGACAAGGGCTTCAACCAGAGCCAGCTGGCCGGCCTCAACACCGCGAAGAGGAAGCTCGGCATCACCGCGATACCGCTTCAGTCGAATGCGACGAGCGATTACTCGCCGAACTTCAACACCGCGATCCGGAAAGGCGCGAAGCTCGTGATCGCGGCCGGCTTCCTGCTCGCCAGCACCGAGGCGACCTACGCGAAGCAGTTCCCGAACGTGCACTTCGCGATCACCGACGACTCGGTCCACGGCGCGGACTTCAAGGGCAAGAGCGTCAAGAACATCGAGGGACTCACGTATGCCGCGAACGAGTCCGGCTGTCTTGTCGGCGTGCTCGCCGCGAAGATGGCGCAGAAGGGCGGCGGGGACACGATCGGTGCCGTCGGCGGCCTGCAGATTCCGCCGGTCGACATCTGGATCGCCGGCTACAAGTTCTGCGCACAGAAGGCCGTTCCGGGCACGAAGGTGCTCGTCCAGTACTCGCAGGACTTCGTTGCGACCGACAAGTGCAAGACCGTCGCGGCGAACGAGATCTCGCAGGGCGCGAAGGTCGTCTTCCAGGTCGCGGGCGGCTGCGGCCTCGGCGTCTTCAAGGCGGCTGACGAGGCCGGCGCCTGGGCGATCGGCGTCGACGTCGACCAGTACAAGCTCGGCAAGCGCGTCCTCACGAGCGGAACCAAGCACGTCGAGACCGGTGTCTTCGGCGTCGCCCAGCAGGAGCAGCAGGGCAAGTTCAAGGGCGGTACCGATCTCAACTTCAACCTCAAGAACGGGGGCGTGGGCGTCGGCAAGATCAATCCGTCCGTGCCGAAGGCGTACATCACGCTCATGACGAGCTACAAGACCAAGATCATCGCCGGCAAGCTGAAGATCCCCACCGCGATCAAGTAGAGCGACGGGAGATCGTGTGACCTGGAGGGGCGGGCTCGATGCCCGCCCCTCTGCTCGACCGGGATAGGATCGGGGCCGCGTGACCGATGAGGTAGTCCTCGAGATGCGGGGAATCACGAAACGGTTCCCGGGCATCGTCGCCAACGACGACGTCTCGCTCGACGTACGCAAGGGCGAAGTCCATGCCCTGCTCGGCGAGAACGGTGCCGGCAAGTCGACGCTCATGAACATCCTCTACGGGCTCTACAAGCCCGACGAGGGTGAGATCCGCCTGCAGGGCAAGCCCGCGGTCTTCGGCTCGGCGAAGGACGCGATCCGTGCCGGGATCGGCATGGTGCATCAGCACTTCATGCTCATCCCGGTGATGACGGTCGCCGAGAACATCGTGCTCGGGATCGAGCCGGTCCGCGAGGGCGTGCTGCTCGACGAGCGCGGGGCCGAGGAGCGGGTTCGGGAGCTCTCGAAGCAGTACGGGCTCGCGGTCGATCCCGCGTCGTTGATCGCCGACATCACCGTGGGCCAGCAGCAGCGCGTCGAGATTCTCAAGGCGCTCTATCGGGGCGCGGAGATCCTCATCCTCGACGAGCCGACCGCGGTGCTGACGCCGCAGGAGGCAACCGAGCTCTTCGGCATCGTGCGGAGCCTCAGAGCCGACGGCAAGTCGATCATCTTCATCAGCCACAAGCTGAACGAGGTGCTCGAGATCGCGGATCGGATCACCGTGCTGCGGCGGGGCAAGAAGATCGAGACGGTTCCGCGCGAAGGCGCGACCGAGGAGTCGCTCGCGCGCGCCATGGTCGGGCGCGATGTCCTCCTCCGCGTCGAGAAGCCGCCCTCGGAGCCGGGTGCCCCGCTGCTCGAGGTCGCCGACCTGCACGTCTTCGACGATCGCGGCATCGAGAAGGTGCGCGGCGTCTCGTTCACCGTGCGCGCCGGAGAGATCGTCGGCATCGCGGGCGTCGACGGCAACGGGCAGTCCGAGCTGATCGATGCGATCGCCGGCCTGCGCAAGAGCGCGGGCGGGACCGTCGAGGTGGGGGGCCGCAAGCTCGAGCACGCGACGGCGAGGCAGATGCTCGACGCCGGGCTCGGCCACATTCCCGAGGACCGGCAGCTGCGCGGCCTTGTGCTCGAGTTCAGCATCGCGGAGAACATCGCCCTGCACGACTACGCGGAGCCTCCCGACGCCAAATGGGGCTGGCTCTTCCCGCACAAGCTGATCGAGCGGGCACGCCGCCTGATCCGCGAGTTCGACGTTCGCGGCGGGGGACCGTTGACGCGCGCCGGCACACTCTCCGGGGGCAACCAGCAGAAGGTCGTCGCGGCACGTGAGATCGCGCGCGACCCGAAGGTGCTGATTGCCGCGCAGCCCACGCGCGGGCTCGACGTCGGCGCGATCGAGTTCCTGCACCGGCGTCTCGTCGAGGAGCGCGGGGAGGGGCGCGCGATCCTCCTCGTCTCGCTGGAGCTCGACGAGATTCTCTCGCTCTCCGATCGCATCCTCGTGCTCTACGAGGGCGAGATCGTCGGGGAGCACGGTGCAGACGTCTCCGAGGAGGAGATCGGCCTCGAGATGCTCGGCGGTCGAAGGCAGGCGGCGTGACGCTCACGCCCGAGCCCGACCCGGTTCCCGAGACACCGGAGGAGGCCGCCGCGACGGGCACGCTCGCAGCGCGCATCTCGTTGCGCCAGCGCTCGGGCGGGTTCATCGTGCCGGTGCTCACGGCGCTCATCGCGTTCCTGCTCGGCGGCCTCATCGTCCTCGCGACCGGGCACAACCCGCTGCTCGCCTACCGGGACATCTTCAACGGCGCCGGCCTCAACTGGATCTTCCATCCGACGACGAGCACGGTGAGCACTGCGTCGTACAACCTGTCGCAGACGCTCCTCCAGACGACGACGCTCATCCTCACGGGCCTCGCCGTCGCGTTCGCATTTCGCTGCGGGATGTTCAACATCGGCGGCCAGGGCCAGTACTTCGTCGGGCTCTATGTCGCGAACTGGATCGGCTACAGCTTCCCGGGTATGTCGCCGCTGCCGCACGTGCTGCTCGGGATCGGCGGTGCGACGCTCGCCGGTGCGATCTGGGCCGGGATCGCCGGCTTCCTGAAAGCGGCGGTCGGCGCGCACGAGGTGATCACGACGATCATGCTCAACTGGATCGCGATCTGGATCGGCACGTACTTCTTCGGCAACGGCGGACCGCTCCAGAATGCCGCCAACCCGACGGTACCCATCTCGAACGACGTGTCGGACGGCGCCAAGCTGCCGGTCTTCTGGGGTGTGCAGCAGCTGCAGGGACTGCACATCGGCTTCTTCGTCGCCCTGGCCGCGCTCGTCGTCTTCTATCTCGTCCTCAACCGGACGACGCTCGGGTACGAGGTGCGCGCGGTCGGCTTCAACCCGGAGGCGGCCGCCTACGGCGGCATCAGCGTGCGCAAGAACCTCATCCGCGCAATGGCGATCTCCGGCGCGTTCGCGGGGCTCGCCGGAGGCCTCGACATGCTCGGCTACCTCTACCACTACGGCGTCTCCGACATCCCCGTGTCGTCGGTCGGCTTCCTCGGCATCGCGGTTGCGCTTCTCGGCCGCAACACCGCGGCGGGTACCGGACTGGCCGCGCTTCTCTTCGGCGCCCTGCTCTTCGGCACGACGCACGGCCTCTCTTCGAACGTGATTGCCCCCGATCTGGCGAGCAACCTCACCTACATGATCCAGGGGCTCATCGTCCTCTTCGTCGGGGCCGACGTGCTGATCCTCTACATCTGGAACACGAGGCGTCGTCTGCGGCCGAGAGTGCGAGAGGCGTCGGCGTGAGCACCTGGGCGGCCGGAGCGGACGGTGCGATCTGGGTGCGGCTGCGCGATCCGCGCACGTCGGGAGTCGCGGGCATCCTGCTCGGAGTCCTCGCCTGCCTCCTCGCCCTGCCGCCGATCGCCGAGCGCTCGGTGCTCTGGCCGGTCGTCGTCGGCATCGCTGCCGCGATGCTCGGGTTATGGACCGCGACGCGCGGGCTTCGACGCCTCGGGTGGGGTGCGGTCGCCGCAGGTCTCATCGGGCTCGCCCTCGGCGCTCTCGCGACGCGATCGAGCGAGGGCAATCTCAACATCGTCTTCACCGCGTCGCTGATCGCATCGATGTTCGTCTTCTCGACGCCGCTCGTCTTCGGGGCGATCGGCGGCATGTTCTCGGAGCGCAGCGGGGTCGTGAACATCGGCCTCGAGGGGATGATGCTGATGGGTGCGTTCTGGGGCGTCTACGGCGCCGACAAGGGCGGCAGCTGGGTGGTCGGCCTCATCGTCGCGATGGCCGCGGGCGGCCTGCTCGCGCTCGTCCACGCCTTCTTCGCGATCCAGCTGCGCGCCGACCAGATCGTCGGAGGCACGGCGGTGAACTTCCTTGCGCTCGGGATCACCGGCTATTTCTTCTTCCAGCTCTACCACGGGCAGGACGTGCCCGCGGGAGTCTCGACGATCCCGGACCTGAAGATCCCCGGACTCGACCATGTGAAGTTCCTCGGACCGGCGTTCGGGAAGCTCAACCTGATGGTGTGGCTGAGCTTTGCGCTCGTCGTGATCTCGTACCTCGTGCTCTTCAAGACGCCGATCGGCCTTCGCATCCGCGCCTGCGGCGAGCACCCGCGCGCAGCCGACACCGTGGGCATCAACGTCTATGCGATTCGCTACGCGTCCGTCATCGTGTCGGGAATCCTCGCGGCGCTCGGCGGCGCGTACCTGTCGATCGGCTTCGGCGGCGGTGCGTTCACCGACAACATCACCGCAGGCCGTGGCTTCATCGCGCTCGCCGCGATGATCTTCGGCAACTGGCGTCCGTTCGGAGCGTTCGGCGCCGCACTGCTCTTCGGGTTCTCGACCGCGCTCGCCTACCGGCTGCCGGCGTACTCCGGCTCGGCGGCGACACTCTTCCAGGCGCTGCCGTACGTGCTCACGCTGATCGCGGTCGCGGGCGTCATCGGGCGGACGGTGCCGCCCGCCGCGGACGGCAAGCCGTACAAGAAGCAGTAGCCGCGTCGTTCGATGACTGAGCAGGACGACGCGCCGACCGTTGCCGGGCGGCTCGCGCTCGCACAGCGCGCGGGCGGTGCGGCCGGCCCGGTGCTGACCGCCCTCTTCGCGCTTCTGCTCGGCGGACTCGTCGTCCTCGCGACGGGCGCCAACCCGCTGGCGACATACCGCGCCATCTTCGACGGCAGCGGGCTCAACTGGCTCTTGCCCTGGGTCGGCGGCACCGACCGTTCCTTCGCGGCGACGAACCTGCAGCAGACGCTCCTGCTGACGAGCGCGCTCGTCCTCTGCGGCCTCGCCGTCTCCGTCGGGTTCCGCTGCGGCCTCTTCAACATCGGCGGCCAGGGCCAGTACCTCGTCGGGTCGATCTTCGCGCTCTGGATCGGCTCGTCGTTCCTCGGCATGAACGGACCGCTGCACATCGTCTTCGCCATCGCCGCCGCAACGCTCGCCGGCGCGGCGTACGCCGGTGTCGCCGGTCTCCTGAAGGCGGTGACCGGAGCCCACGAGGTGATCACGACGATCATGCTCAACTGGATCGCGGTCTGGACGGGCAGCTGGCTCGTGGGCCAGGGGGGCGCGCTGCAGAGCCATGCGGGCAGCGCGTCGGTACCGATCTCGAATCCGGTCGCTCCCTCGACGCACCTGCACGTCTTCTGGGGAAGCTCGGTCCTGCAAGGGCTCGACGTGGGCTTCTTCTTCGCACTCGCCGGCCTCGCCGTCTACGCCGTGCTGTTGAATCGCACGACGCTCGGCTTCGAGCTGCGTGCGGTCGGCTTCAACCCGGAGGCGGCACGGTATGCGGGCATGAGCGTCGCGCGCACGTACGTCACGACGATGGCGATCGCGGGTGCATTCGCGGGGCTGGCCGGCGCGATCGACGTGCTCGGGTGGGAGTTCCAGCTCGGCGTCACCGACATCCAGACGTCGCAGATCGGCTTCATCGCGATCGCAGTAGCCGTGCTCGGCCGCAACCGGGCGAGCGGCGTCTTCTTCTCTGCGCTCCTCTTCGGCGCCCTGCTCACGGGAACGTCGACGCGCAATCTCGACGCAAGCGTCTTCCGGCCCGACCTCGCCGGCAACCTTACGCTGATCATCCAGGGCCTCGTCGTCCTCTTCATCGGCGCGGACGTCCTCATCCTGTGGCTGTGGAATCGCAGGCGGCGATTGAGGCCCGCGACGTGATCGCTCGGCTCGGGATCGTCGCGGGTGCGCTCGCGTTCTGGCTTGCCCTCCCGCCCGCGGAGCTCTCGACCCCGGCCGTGCCGCTGCTCTGCGGCGCGGTCGCCGTCGGCTGCGGCGCGTGGACGCTCCGCGAGCCGTCGAGGCGCCGATTCGGCGCTCTGACCGTCGCCACCGGTGTGGCGGGTGCAGCGCTCGGGCTCCTGGCGGCGCACGCCGGACGAGGCAACCTCGGCGCGGCGGTCGTGTGGTCGGCGCTCATCGCCTCGATGCTCGTCAACGCGACGCCGCTCACGTATGCCGCGATCGGAGGCCTCTTCTCCGAGCGCAGCGGCGTCGTGAACATCGGGCTCGAGGGGATGATGCTCACCGGCGCGTTCTTCGGGATCTGGGGCTCGGACGTGACCGGGAGCTGGGCGCTCGGCCTTGTGATCGCGATCGCTTTCGGGGGGCTCGTCGCCCTCGTCTACGCGTTCTTCGCGATTCATCTGCGCACCGATCAGATCATCGGCGGGACCGCGATCAACTTCCTCGCCCTCGGCGTGACCGGTTATCTGTTCGTCGACATCTACGGCACGACCGGCACGCCCGCCCTGCGCGGCTCGCAACGGGTTCCCGACGTCACGATCTCGCATGGATCCGGCTTTCTCGCACAGGCATTCGGACAGCTCAACCTGCTCGTCTGGCTCTCGTTCGCGCTCCTCGCCGTCACCGCGGTCGTGGTCTTCCGGACGCCGCTCGGGCTCCGGCTCCGCTCGGTCGGCGAGCATCCGCGCGCAGCCGACGCCGTCGGCATCTCGGTCTTCAAGACGCGCTACGCTGCGGTCGTCCTGTCGGGCATGCTCGCCGCGACGGGCGGGGCATACCTCTCGATCGGCTTCGTGCACTCGTTCAACCAGAACATGACGGAAGGCCGTGGCTTCATCGCCCTCGCAGCGCTCATCTTCGGCCGCTGGCGGCCTGCGGGCGCCTTCGGCGCAGCGCTCCTCTTCGGGTTCTCGAGCGCGCTCGCACAACGGCTCGGGACGATCCCGGACTGGAGCTCCTACGCCGTCCTCTTCCAGGCGCTTCCCTACGTCCTGACGCTCATCGCGGTCGCCGGCGTGATCGGGCGCTCGATTCCGCCGGCCGCGGTGGGACGACCGTATGCGAAGCAGTAACCACCGGGCCTCGCTCGCGGTCGTGCTCGGCCTTGCGGCGGTGCTCGTCGTTCCGGCGGCCGTCGTGCTCGCGAGGCAGAGCACGGGCGTCGCCCTGATCGATGCGGCCTGGGCGATCCCGGTCGCCGCCCTCTGCGGCTGCGCTGCGCTTCTCTTCGTGCGCGGCGCACGCGGCCGGATCCGCTGGACGCTCGAGCGGGCGGGCGGGGCAGGACGCATCCGACTTGGACGATTGCTCGCCGTCGCCGGGATCTGCGTTGCCCTCTCCGCGTCGATCGCGGTCGGTTTCTACGAGCTCCTGCTGCGCCTCGAGGGCTAGACAAAAAGCGCTCTACAATGGGCGGCTGAATGTTCGAGATCGGCAACAGCCTCCGGGAAGCCCGCCTGCGCCAGGGCCTCGAGCACGCGCAGGTCGAGCTCGCGACGAAGATCCGTGCGAAGTACATCCGCGCGCTCGAGGAGGAGGAGTTCGAGATCCTCCCGGGTGTCACCTACATCAAGGGCTTCATGCGCTCGTATGCGGAGTTCCTCGGCCTCGACGGGCAGCTCTACGTCGACGAGTACAACTCACGCCATCATGTCGTCGAAGGGCTCGACGACGCACCTCAGCGCCGCGCGCGCGTCAATCAGAACCGCTCGATCGAGCGGAAGGTCGTGCTCGGCGCGCTTGCCGGCATCGCTGTGGTGACGGCACTCGTCATCGTCGCGTGGAAGTTCGGCGGCGGCGATGCTGCACCGCCTGCGCCGCCTCCCGCCAAGCCGCACGCGGCGCAGCCGATCCGCTTTCGATTTCTCGGCCGGCAGCACGGCACGTATCTCGTCGTCCGGCGCAACTCGTCCGCCGGCGCGGTGCTCTTCCAGGGCACGCTGCGGCCGGGCGCGAAGTACGTCCTGAACGGCAAGCGCTTCTTCCTCTCCGTGAAGCGCTCGAGCGGGGTTCGCTTCACGCTCGGCGGCAAGCCCGTGTCGCTTCCCGCCGGCCGCAACCTGAAGCTCCTCGTCACGCCGACGAAGACTGCACGCGTCGGCGGTTGAGCCGGCCGCGCGCGGTCATCGTCGTCACGGGCAGCGAGCTCGTCCGTGGCGATCGGAGCGATCTCAACGGGCCGTTCCTCGCAGGCGAAGCCCTGCGCATCGGTCTCGATCCGGCGCGGATCGCGATCGTCGGCGACGATCCGGTCGAGCTCGAGGCCGTGCTCCGTGCCGCGCTCGACGACGGCGACGCGGTCTTGACGTCCGGCGGGCTCGGCCCGACGCACGACGACCGCACGGTGGAGCTCGTCGCGAAGGCGCTCGGGGTGGGCGTTCACGTCGATCCCGACCTCGCGGCGCAGATCGAGGGCATCTCCCGGGCCGCGGCGCAGCGGCTGAAGCGCGACTACGCCGATTTCGCCCCCGGCGTGGCGAAGCAGGCGACGCTGCCCGACGGCGCCCGCTCGATCGGGCTCGCGGGCACGGCGCCGGGGCTCCTCATCCCGCGGGACGACGGACGGCTCGTCGTCGTCCTGCCCGGCCCGCCGTACGAGCTCCAACGGCTGTGGCCGAACGCGCTCGAGACGGAGGAGTTCCGCTCGCTGCTCGGGCAGGCGGAGCCGCCGGCGCGCCGTGTCCTCCGCTTCTTCGGCGTGAGCGAGTCCGCGGTCGCAAGCGCGCTCGCGGGCGCCGGGGGCGACGGCGACGGAGTCGAGGTGACGATCTGCGCGCGCGACTTCGAGATTCATGTCGACTTCGTCGTCCAACCCGGGAGTGAAGCGCGCGCCGACGTCCTGGAGGCCGCGCTGCTGCCGCCGATCGAGCAGTGGCTCTACGGCCGTGACGAGCGTGGGGTGGAGGAGCATGTGCTCGAGCTCTGCCGCGCACGGGGCTACTCCCTCGCGACCGCGGAGTCGTGCACGGGCGGGCTCGTCGCTGCGCGGCTGACGTCGGTGCCGGGCTCGAGCGCCGTCGTCCTCGGCGGCCTCGTCGCGTATGCGGACGACGTGAAGCAAGCCGGGCTCGGGGTGCCCGCGGAGCTGATCGCGGCGCACGGCGCCGTCTCGGCCGAGGTCGCCGCGGCGATGGCGCGCGGTGCGCGCGAGCGGCTCGGCGCCGACGTTGCGGTCAGCGTCACCGGCATCGCCGGCCCGGACGGCGGCAGCGCGGAGAAGCCGGTCGGCCTCGTCTATCTGCACGCGGAAGGGCCGGACGGCGGCCTCGGGCGTGAGTTCAGCTTCCCCGGCGACCGCAACGGCATTCGGGCCCGGTCGGTGATCGGGGCCCTGCACCTCGTGCGACGCCTGCTGACACAGAGCCCTGTCAGTTTCGTATGACCTTGCCGGATAGCGTGGCGGGCGATGAGCGGCTGCGCCTCTTTCTCGCGCTGCGCCTGCCCGAGGGCGTCCTCGATGTGCTCGAGGCCTGGCAGGCGGATCACCTCGCCGGCGTGCGCGTCGTCCCGCGAGAGCATCTGCACATCACGCTCGCCTTCCTCGGCGCGAGGCCTGCCCGCGAGCTCGAGTCGATCGTGGGCGAGCTGCGGGCGGCCGCGGCCGACGCCTCGGCGGATCTGCGTCTCGCCCCGTCCGGCTACCGGGAGACGCGGAGCGTCGCGATGCTCGTCCTCGACGACCGCTCGGGCGGAGCCACCGAGCTTGCTGGGGCGCTGCAGGCCCGTCTGGAGGCGCTCGGGGTCTACCGCCGGGAGAACCGGCCCTGGCTGCCGCACCTCACGGTCGCCCGCTTTCGGGAGCGCCCGCGGCTTGCGCTCGACCCGCCGCCCATGGGAACGTTTGTTCCGTCCGACGCGGCTGCTTATCTGTCACGACTGCATCCTGGAGGGGCGCAGTACGTCGTACTGGAATCGATTGGCTTAGGAGGCTGAGGTGGACAAACACGAGGCATTGGACGTAGCCCTCGGGCAGATCGAGCGCCAGTTCGGCAAGGGCTCGGTCATGAAGATGAACGACCGCGCCGCGGTCGCGATCGGCTCCATCTCGACCGGGTCGTTGGCGCTCGATCTCGCACTCGGAGTCGGCGGTCTTCCGCGTGGCCGCATCATCGAGGTGTTCGGGCCGGAGTCCTCAGGCAAGACGACCCTCGTCTACCACGTGATCGCCGAGGCCCAGCGGCGCGGGGGCATCTGCGCGTTCATCGACGCCGAGCACGCGATGGACCCGGCGTACGCGAAGCGCATCGGCGTCGACATCGACAACCTCCTCGTCTCGCAGCCGGACACCGGCGAGCAGGCGCTCGAGATCGCCGAGCTGCTCATCCGCTCGGGCGCCCTCGACGTCGTCGCGATCGACTCGGTCGCGGCGCTCACGCCGAAGGCCGAGATCGAGGGCGAGATGGGCGACTCGCACGTCGGCCTGCAGGCACGGCTCATGTCGCAGGCGCTGCGCAAGCTCGCGGGCACGCTCAACCGCACCGACACGATCTGCCTGTTCACGAACCAGCTCCGCGAGAAGATCGGCGTCATGTTCGGCAGCCCGGAGACGACGCCGGGCGGCCGCGCGCTCAAGTTCTACGCGTCGATCCGGCTCGACATCCGCCGCATCGAGACGCTGAAGGAAGGCGTCGAGGCGATCGGCAACCGCATCCGCGTCAAGGTCGTGAAGAACAAGGTCGCGCCGCCGTTCAAGCAGGCGGAGTTCGACATCATGTACGGCACCGGCTTCTCCTGGGAGGGCACGGTGCTCGACGTCGGCATCGAGCGCAAGGTCGTGACGAAGTCGGGCTCCTACTTCAGCTTCGGCGACGAGCGGCTCGGACAGGGCCGCATGAACGCGGCCGCGTTCCTGAAGGAGCATCCGGACGTCACCCAGCAGATCCTGCAGGGCATCCAGCTCCAGCTCGGGCCTGAGCAGGTCGTCTCGGCACGTCTGCTTCCGGTCGACGAGGAGGTCGTCGGCAACGGCGAGCCGAGCGGCAAGGCGGCGAAGGCCGCCGCTGCCGCGGCTGCGCTCGCCGAGGTGGGCGCGGCTTCCGACGGCGGGTAGCCCTCCCGATGCCGATCGTCACCGCGCTGCGGGAGCGGTCGCGCGGCCGCGTCGAGGTCTCGCTCGACGGCTCGCCGTGGCGGCTCGTTCCCGCCGACGCGGTGGTGCGTAGCGGCCTCGCGGTCGGACGCGCGCTCGACCGCGAGACGGCGCGCGCGCTCGGCCGGGAGCTGCGGCGCTCGGAGGCGCTCGGCGCGGCGCTCCGCGTCCTCCGCCATCGCGACTACTCGCGCAGCCGTCTGGACGCCCGGCTCGCCGGGCGCGGCACCCGGCCGGACACCCGCCGCGACGCGCTCGAGGCGCTCGAGCGGGCCGGGCTCCTCGACGACACCCGCGTTGCGTCGGCGCGCGCGGCGGCACTCGCCGGCCGGGGCTGCGGCGATGCCGCAATCCGCTTCTCCCTCGAAGGGGAGGGGCTCGCACCGGAACTCGTCGCGGAGGCGCTCGCCGGCCTCGAGCCCGAGCCGGAGCGGGCGCGGAAGCTCTACGGCGAGCGGGGCGCGGACGCGAAGGCCCTCCGGTGGCTCGCAGGGAAGGGTTTCGACGCCGGAACGCTGGAGGAGCTCTCCGGATTTGCGGACGGGGTCTGACCGCGCTACGATCGAAGGGACGCTTCACCCGACATTTTTGCCTGCAAACTGCGCTTTTCCGAACGAATCGCTGATCGACTGACAACAGTGACGACGACAAGACCTTCCAACGGCAGACGACGGAGGATCACGGCAAGCTAGGCCGGCTTCTGCCGGGCGCGTGCGCGCGCACGGAAACTGAGCGACTTCGAGGGAACTGCGGTTCGGGTCCGATGCCGGATGGGGCAACCCAACCGAGGAGCTGCCCGCGTGCTGATCGGGATCGGAGTCGCCATCGGAATCGCCGCCGGGGTCGCACTTGCCCTGCTCGCGGTGCAGGTGTTCGGCGCAACGGGCGTCGGCAAGGCGCGACGGCTTCGCCGCCAGCTGATCGACGACGCCGAGCGCGACGCCGAGGCGCTCCGCCGCGAGACGCAGATCGAGGCCCGCGAGCAGGCCGTCCAGCTCCGCGCGGCGATCGACGCGGAGCTCGCCGACCGGCGCGAGTCGGTGCTGAAGATCGAAGAGCGGGTGCTCACGAAGGAAGAGGAGGTCGAGCGGAGGCTCGTCGAGCTCGCCCGCAAGGATCAAGGCCTCGTCGATCGCGAGACGCATCTCCGCCAGCTCCAGGAGGAGCTGAAGCAGACGAAGGCGGCCGAGCAGACCGAGCTCGAGCGCATCGCCGGCCTGACCTTGCAGGAGGCGAAGGCGCACCTGCTGGAGCGCGGCGAGGAGCTGATCCGCCATGAGCTCGCGCGGCGTGTCCGCATGCTCGAGGAGGAGGCGAGGGCGGAGTCGAAGCGCCGCGCCCGCAATCTCGTCGCCGATGCGCTGCAGCGCGTGGCGGCGAGCCACGCTTCGGAGACGACCGTCACCGTCATCGAGCTGCCTTCCGACGACATGAAGGGTCGCATCATCGGTCGCGAAGGCCGCAACATCCGCGCGCTCGAGCATCTGACGGGCGTCGACTTCATCATCGACGACACGCCGCACGCAGTGATCCTCTCGTCCTTCGACGGGCTGCGGCGCGAGACCGCGCGTCTGACCCTCACGAAGCTGATCGAGGACGGGCGCATCCATCCGGCGCGGATCGAGGAGACCTACTACCAGTCCAAGTCCGAGCTCGAGGAGATGGTCAAGCAGGCCGGCGAGCAGGCGGTGTTCGAGGCGAACTGCGGCCTGTTCGACGAGGAGCTCGTGAAGATCCTCGGCCGGCTCCGGTACCGGACGAGCTACGGCCAGAACGTCCTCCGCCACACGCTCGAGGTCGTGCACCTCGCCGGCATCATGGCGACGGAACTCGGCGCGAGCGTGAAGACGGCCAAGCGTGCCGCGATGCTGCACGACCTCGGGAAGGCAATGACGCACGAGATCGAGGGCTCGCATGCAGCGATCTCGGCGCAGCTCGCCCGCCGCTACGGCGAGACGCAGCATGTCGTGCATGCGATCGAGGCGCACCACTACGAGGTGCAGCCGCAGACGGTCGAAGCGGTACTGGTGATCGCTGCGGACGCGATCTCCGCGTCGCGGCCGGGCGCGCGCGGCGAGAGCCTCGAGCACTACATCAAGCGGCTCGAGTCGTTGGAGGAGCTTGCGGCGTCGAAGCCCGGCGTCGAGAAGGTGTACGCCCTGCAGGCGGGCCGCGAGATCCGCGTCATCGTCAGTCCAACGCACGTCGACGACGAGTCGGCGGCTCTGCTCTCGCACGAGATCGCCCGCGAGATCGAGGACCAGCTCGAGTACCCGGGACAGGTGAAGGTGACGGTGATCCGCGAGAGCCGGTCTGTCGACGTCGCGAGGAACCACTCGGCCGTCCAGAACGGCGACCGCCGGAGCGAAAACGGGATGCCGCTCGACGAGGTTCTCGACGAGCCGCATCCGCCGATGCAGGCTGCTTCGCCCTAGCCGGCAGGCGGTGGGTCAGAGGGGGATGTCCCGCTGCGGCCGACGGACACCCCCTCAAAGGCAACGAAGCGGCGCTCGGATTGGATGCGGTTGCATGCGCTACTAGCCGTCCGGCGGGCGCAGGAGCGGCGGAACTGGCACACGCTTCCGAGTGGAGCGCGGGACCAACGCTTGCCGACGAGTGGGCGACCGGCTCCGAGGTGGGGGCTCGGCGCTGCGGCGGCCGAGCCTCCAACCGTTTCCCTTCAGGAGCCAGGTCTCCAACAGCGGACGCCCCTCTTCCTCGACGGGGCGCCCGCTGCGAGAGCACACCCGCCTGCGGCCAGACGGGAGCTACCCGCGATGCTACGACGCCACGGAGCGCGCGGCACAGGACAAAAGGACGGGATCCGCTTTTCGGGAAAGTGCCTCGCAGAACAGAAGCTGGTCTTTCCTTCCGTTTGCTGCAACGGGCTCACGCGCTGCTCGTAAGCCGTTCGTAAAACGCCGCTCGAGTCGACTCGTAGGACGCCGCGCAGTCGGCACGCTCTCTCTGGGTCTGCGGAGAACGCCTTTCCGAAGTGAAGGGAGTGATCTCGTATCTGGAGTAGGTGCGTGCTGCTGGCAGGAGCGCTTGCGGGGATTGCCTTGGTCTTTTCCGGCGTAGCCATGGCGCAGAGATCGTGCGGGGAGAAGGTGATCAGCGCGTGGTCGCACGGCACGCTCGGACACAACTATGCGGTCGGCTGCTACCGGTCGGCGCTGAGACAGCTTCCGGCGGACGTGCGAGGCTACAGCTCCGCCGCCGACGACATCGAGCGCGCCATGCTCGCCGCGATCAGGGACGACGGCAAAAGCCCGGCGACCGCCGAGCAGCACGGCGGCCGGCGTGGTCTGTCGCCCGGACGGTTGGCCGTCCTCGCGGGAGCGTCCGCACTCGTTGCCGCGTCGCTCGTTCTCGTCGGCCTCGAGCAGGGCTCCGGGCACCGAAGCCTTCCAGCCCGCGTTCGACGGCGCGTGCTGCATCGCCCCGACAGGGCCTCGACGACGTAGCAGTTGGCCGCACTTGCATCGGATCCCGATGTGCGTCAGGATCACGACTGGAGCGAGCTAGAGGGCACGCGGCGTGCTCGGTCGCTCCCCCACACGGCCCTGGTGCGCGGAGGCGGCCCTTCGCCCGCCGGGCCCGCGTGGTGCCTGCGGCGGTGAAGACGTCCGATACCGTAGCCGTCGATCCTCTTTCCCATGAACAGGCGCTATCACGTCACGACGTTCGGCTGCCAGATGAACGCTCACGACTCGGAGCGGATCAAGGGCATGCTCGAGGAGCTCGGGCTCGGCGAGGCACCGAGCCAGGGCGAGGCCGACGTCGTCGTCTTCAACACGTGCACGATCCGGGAAAAGCCGGACACGAAATTTGCGGCGTACATGGGGGAGGCGGCGGCACGGAAGCGTGAGCGCCCGGACATGATCATCGCCGTCGGCGGCTGCTACGCGGAGGCGCAGCGCGAACGGCTCTTCACGCTCTACCCCGACGTCGACGTCGCGTTCGGGCCGGGCACGATTCCGCATCTCGGCGAGTGGCTCGGCGCGGGCGGCTTCGGTGTCGAGCGCGGGGTGTGGGGAACCGCGGAGGACCGCAAATTCGCCGCCACCCTGCCGATGCACCGCGAGCGGAGATTTCAGGCATGGGTGCAGATCTCGATGGGCTGCAACTCGACCTGCTCGTACTGCATCGTCCCGGCCGTGCGTGGGCGCGAAGTCAGCCGTCGTCCCGGCGACGTTCTTGCCGAGGTGAGCCGGCTCGCGCAGGAGGGCGTCCGCGAGGTGACGCTCCTCGGCCAGAACGTGAACTCTTGGGGCCGTGACCTCCTGCCCGACATCCACACCGAGTTCGGGGAGCTGCTTCGCGCGTGCGCCGCAGTCGACGGGATCGAGCGCATCCGCTTCACGAGCCCGCACCCGAAGGACTTCCGCCGACCCGTGATCGAGGCCATGGCGGAGTGCGCTGCCGTCTGCGAGCACGCGCACCTACCGCTCCAGTCGGGCTCCACTCGCATCCTCAAGGCGATGCGGCGCACGTACTCGAGGGAGCGCTATCTGAAGCTCGTCGACGAGCTGCGCGCGGGCATTCCCGATCTGGCGCTCACCACCGACATCATCGTCGGCTTCCCCGGCGAGACCGAGGACGACTTCCGCGAGACGATGGAGGTGGTCGAGGAGGTCGGGTTCGACGGCGCGTTCACGTTCGTCTACTCGCCGCGAGCAGGTACCGACGCGGCGGCGATGCCGGAGCAGATCTCCGACGAAACCAAGCGAGACCGGATCGAGCGCCTCGTCGAGCAGGTGCAACGCCTGGCCGCGGAGCGAAACGAGCAACGCGTCGGGCGAGTCGAAGAGGTGCTCGTCGAAGGCCCGAGCCGGACCGACGCCTCCGTCCTGCGCGGCCGGACGCGGCGGAACACGACTGTCAACTTCACCGGCACCGCCGGGGCCGGAGATTTGGTCGACGTCCTGATCGAGCGCGCCACCTCGACGACATTAGGCGGCGTGCAGCAGATCGCAGTCGCGGTCTAGACCGAGGCCATCGACGTCGCGCGGATGCGACGGAGCCCGATCGCCGCGGGCACGATCGGGAGCCAGAGGTTGAACACGCGGTAGGTGAAGACCGCGAGCACCGCCGCGGCGAGCGAGATGCCGCACCACGAGAGCGCGAACGGAAGCAGCGCATCGACCGCGCCGGCGCCGCCGAGCGGCAGCGTGCGGCGGGTCAACGCGTAGCCGGTCGCGTAGCCGAGGAGCAACAGCGAGATGCTCGGGGTGCCGTGAGTGAACGCCTGCAGGCAGGCCCAGAGGCAGAAGATGTCGCCGAACCAGTAGACCGCCGAGCCGAGCGGGCCGAGCAGATGCCGGCGCACGAACAGGCATTTGAGGACGTGGATCGAGTCGAGCGCCTCCGCGAGATGCCGCCGGCGTCCGGAATGCGCGCGCAGGGTCTCGCGCTTCTCGACGGCCCAGATCGCAGCGACGAACCCGAGCGGCACCGTGATCGCCCACGGGAGCGTCAGCCCGAGCGAGGGCGAGTGTCCATCCGCCAGGAGCTGGATCGCGACGATGCACGCGGCAGGGGCGAGCAGCGCATACTCGAGCGCACCGAGGCCGAGGACGCGTACGCGCACTTCCTGGTCGGTCAGGCCCGCTTGCTTGAATGCGTGCACGTCGACAGCGAAGCCGCCACGGGCGACGAACGGCCCGAACCCTGCGGTCACCGCTGCGATGACGTCACGCGTCCCGAAGGCGCAGTCGCTCTCGACCCGAGCCACCTCGCGATACGCGAAGACATATCCGACGTACGCGAGCGCCTGTGCACCGAGGGCGCTCACGAACCACACCGGGTCGACAGCTCGCAGGCGCGCTGCCACGTGGTCGAAGCCCGCGACCCAGGTGACTGCGAAGAGCGTGCCGAGCGCGATCAGTGAGCTCGCCACGACGAACACGAACGACTCGTTTCGCGAGCGTTCCATGTGGCTCTTGCGAGCAAATCCGGTCACCACCACCCAGGTGTAACGCAAGCGAGAATGCACTGGTGACGGTTATCGGCATTTTCGGACCGACCGCGA
Source organism: uncultured Actinomycetes bacterium (assembly GCA_963848665.1). Lineage (GTDB taxonomy): Bacteria > Actinomycetota > Thermoleophilia > Gaiellales > Gaiellaceae > Palsa-739. The sequence goes on along the minus strand of CAWKEF010000008.1, from coordinate 625,583 downwards.
GCGGCAAATCGAGGGTTGCCGAGGCTCTGGCCCAGCGGATTCCCTCGGAACTCGTCTCGGCGGACGCGATGCAGGTCTACAAGGGCCTGGAAATCCTTACAAACCAGTCCTCGCATCCCGCTCGGCTGGTCGGAATCTGGCCGCTCGACCACGAGGCCTCGGTCGGGGCATACGCGCCCCTCGCGCACGCCGCCGTCGACGAGATCCTTGCCGCCGGGCGCACGCCGATCGTCGTCGGCGGGACCGGTCTCTATCTGCGTGCCGCGCTCGCAGATCTCGAACTTCCGCCCGCACCCGAGGACGGTTCCCGCGAGCGCTGGGAAGCGTCGTATGACGACGAAGGCGCGGCAGCCGCGCACGACCGGCTGCGCGAGCTCGACCCGGCCGCGGCGGCCGCCGTGCACCCGAACGACCGGCGGCGCGTCGTGCGTGCGCTCGAACTCGCCGAGACGGGGTCGTCGCTCTCGCCCGACACGGACCGGCTCTGGTCCGCGGCGACGCGTCATCCGACGACGATCGTGGGCCTCGAGGTGCCGAAGGAGGTTCTCGGGCGGCGAATCGAGGAACGGACACGCGGGATGTTCGAGGCCGGCGTCGAGGACGAGGTGCGGCGCGCGCTCGCGGGCCGCGTCTCCGCGACGGCGCGCAAGGCCCTCGGCCTCGACGAGGTCGCGCGGCTGCCGCGCGAGCAGGCGATCGCCGCCATCGCCGGCCGCACCCGCCGCTACGCCGCATATCAGCGCAAGTGGATGCGCCGCGTGCCGGGCCTCGTTATCGTCGACGGCGATCGCCCGCCGGGCGAGATCGCCGATGACATCGTCGCGCTGGCACGCCCACGGGAACGTGTACCTCGTCGCTGAGAGCGACGAGTACGTGATGGAGCCCGGGCTCGACGGGGTCATGCAGGTGCTCGAGATCGACGGTGACGACGTGACGGTGGCGATCGTCAATCCCGACGGGTCGCTTGCGGAGATGTCGGGCAACGGCACGCGCATCGCGGCCGCATGGTTGATGGACCGCTCCGGCTCGAGCGTCGTGCGCGTGCACGTCGGTCCTCGAGTCGTCGAGGTGCGGCGCACCGGCGACCGTCTCTACGAGTCGGACATGGGGGAGGTACGCGTCGAGCCACGCGAGGTCCTGGACGGGATCGAGGTCACGCCCGTCGACGTCGGCAACCCGCACGCGGTCGTCCTGGGCGACCCCGCCGACCTGCCCGAGATCGGCCCCCTGCTCGAGAGCAACCTCCGCTTTCCCAACCGCACGAATGTCCAGCTCGTGCACGTCGACGGTCCGGGGGAGGTGACGGCGCGCGTGTGGGAGCGGGGAGTCGGCGAGACGGCCGCGTCGGGCTCGAGCGCCGTCGCAGTCGCCGCAGCGACGCACGGGGAGGGAGAGGTGCTCGTGCATTTTCCGGGCGGCGACCTGCGCGTCCGGCTGGCCGGCGGGCGCGCGACGCTGATCGGGCCGGCGGAGCCTATCGAGTAGAAGCGGTGCCTACGCGCCGATCTCGTACTCGCGCAGCACGTCGTTGAGCGACGTCTTCAGGTCGGTCTGCGCGTTGCGCGTGCCGATGATGAGCGCGCAGCCGATCTGGAACGTGCCGGCCGGGAACGCCTTCGGGCGCGTGCCGGGCACGACGACGGAGTACGGCGGAACGTAGCCGCGGTACTCCACCGGCTCAGGGCCGGTCACGTCGATGACCGGCACGGACGCGGTGAGCGACACGTTGGGAGCAAGCACGGCCCGCTCGCCGACGAGCACGCCTTCGGTGAGGATGCAGCGCGAGCCGATGAAGGCTCCGTCCTCGACGATCACCGGGCGGGCCTGAACCGGCTCGAGGACGCCCCCGATCCCCACGCCGCCCGCGAGGTGGACGTCGGCGCCGATCTGCGCACACGAGCCGACGGTCGCCCACGTGTCGACCATCGTGTTCGGCCCGACCCATGCACCGATGTTCACGTAGCTCGGCATCATCACGACTCCCGGCGCGAGATACGCGCCGTACCGCGCGGTCGCGGGCGGAACGACGCGCACGCCGAGCTCGGTGTAGTTGTGCTTCAGCGGGATCTTGTCGACGTACTCGTACGGCCCGACTTCGATCGGCTCCAGCTTGCGGATGCGGAAGTAGTCGAGGATCGCCGTCTTCGCCTCCTCGTTCACCCGCCACTCTCCGTCGACCTTCTCGGCGGCGCGGATCTCGCCGCGGTCGAGCGCCGCGATCGTCTCTTCCGTCGTCACAGTTCCTCGAGGATCGCAGCCGCGCGACGGCATTCGCCGAGCGTGGGGACGAGCGCGAAGCGGACGTAGCCGGCGCCGCTCGGCCCGAAGAACGTGCCCGGCGAGATCAGGACGCCGCGCGCGAGCAGCCGCTCGGTGACGTCGTCCGCGTCCGGCACCGCGACCCAGAGGTACATCGTTGCATCGCTCGCGACGATCTCCCAGCCTTTCCGCTCGAGCGCAGGCATGAGCACGTCCCGCTTGACGCGGTACCGGTCGCGTGTCTCGGCGACGTGCCGCTCGTCGTTCCAGGCGACGATGGACGCTCGCTGCACGAACTCCTGCGGCGCGGTGCCTGCGTTGGGCCGGTAGGACTTGAGCGCCGAGATCACGGCCGGGGGCGCGGCGACGAAGCCCGAGCGGTAACCGGTCATGGACGATCGCTTGCTCAGCGTCTGAAACACGATCACGCGCGAACGGTCGGCGACCTGCAGCGCAGACGCCGGCGGCTCGTCGAACCAGAGCTCCGTGTACGCCTCGTCGGATGCGATGACGAAGTCGTGCACCTCGGCGAGCTCGGTCAGCCGCTCGTAGAACTCGAGCGGCGCAAGCGCGCCGGTGGGATTATGCGGATAGTTGACCCAGAGGATCGCGGTGTCGTCGTCGAGCGAGTCGAGGTCCGGCAGGAAGCCGTTCTCCCGAAGGAGCGGCAGGGTGCGCACCTCGGCGCCTGCGAAGAGAGCGCCCCGCTCGTACACCGGGTAGGCGGGCTCTCCGAACGCGACGACGCGCTTCTCGGATTGCGGATCCACGAGCACCTGCGCGAGCGAGAAGATCGCCTCCTTCGAGCCGTACGTCGGGATGACCTCGGTGTCGGGGTCGAGCGCGGTCCCGAAACGCCGCGCGCACCAGTTGGACGCCGCTTCGCGCAGCTCCGGAAGCCCGGCGGCGAGCGGATACGGCGACCGTTCGGGGAGCGCATCGACGAGCGCCCGGCGAATCATCGGGTCGGTCGGCTCGTTCGGGTCGCCCTTGCCGAAGTCGATGACGTCGACGCCCTCCGCCTCGAGCCTGCGCCGCGCCGCTTCGAGGCGCACGAAGGGGTAGGTCGCCATCTCGGCGAGCGTCGGTGCGATGCGGATCGCCATCGACCTAGACGCTACCGAGGTAGGTGGCGAGCGTCGCATACGCGCGCTCGAGGTTCGCAATCGGCACCTGCTCGTCGATCCTGTGCGCATAGGCGGTGGCACCCGGGCCGTAGTTGATCGCGTCGATGCCGCGTTCCGCGAACTGCGCGACGGGCGTCCATGCTTGCTTTGGTGCCACCTCGGGCACGAGCTCGCGCAACTTGGACGCGAGCGGATTCGCGAGGGCCGGCGGGGCGGAGGGAGAGTTGCTCGAGGACCTCGAGGTCGCCGGCAGGGACGAGCTCGCGCAATCGCGCAACGGCCTCGTCGCGCGTGCGGCCGGGCGCGAAGCGGAAGTTGAGCTCGACGCTCGCGCGCGCGGGCACGACGTTCGGGGCGATGCCGCCTTCGACCCGCACGGCGCTCACGACCTCGCGGAACGTCAGTCCGTCGAGCGTCACCGCGAGCGGCTCGAGCTCGGCGAAGTCCTGGAGGCCGCGAACAAGCTCGTGAATCGCATTCAGTCCAGTCCAAGGCCGAGCCGAGTGCGCGCTGACGCCGTTGAACGTGACGCGCGCCTGGACGTTGCCGAGACACCCGGCATGGAGGATGCAATCGGTCGGCTCGAGCACGACTGCGAGCTCCACGTCGTCGACGAGACCGCTGTCGAAGAGCGCCGGCAGCGGACTGTCGACGACGGGGATCTCCTCGCGCGTGAAGAAGAGATAGCGCCCGGGCGCACCCGCGCGGGCCAGTTCGATCATCACGGCGATTCCCGCCTTCATGTCGCTCGCGCCGAGGCCGTGGACGGCGCCGTCCTCGATCCGGCCCGGGATGTTCCCCTGCGCCGGGATCGTGTCGACGTGCCCGGCGAGGAGGACCGGCCCGTCGCCGTAGAGGAGCACCTCGCCGTCGTCATAGACCGCAGGCCCAGGGACGAGCTCCCGGACGAGCTCGATCGCCAGGGCTTCGGAACGGCTTTCGGAGGGCACGTCGACGAGCTGGAGCGTCCTCGAGGCGAGATCGGGAGTCGGCATGGCAGGCGTCATAATGACCGCAGATGGCGGTGAGACAGCCTGATCCCACGCCGGGCCTCGAGCCCGAGCGCGGGTTCGTCGTGGCCGTGCTCGCGCAGGGGGTCGATCCCGACGGTGAACTGGCCGAGCTCGAGGAGCTCGCACGCACTGCCGGAGTGGAGCCCGTGGCCCGGCTCGTGCAGCATCGCGAGCGTCCCGACCCGCGCACCTACGTCGGCAAGGGGAAGCTCGACGAGCTGAAGCAGTCGTATGGAGAGGCACGGGCGGAGGTGCTGCTCGTAGATGACGAGCTCTCGCCGTCGCAGCAGCGGCTGCTCGAGAACGAGCTGCAGGCTCGTGTCGTCGACCGCGCCGAGCTGATCCTCGACATCTTCGCCCAGCATGCGATCACCGCCGAGGGAAAGCTCCAGGTCGAGCTGGCTCAGCTCGAGTACAACCTTCCGCGGATGCGAGGCATGTGGCAGCACCTCGAGCGCCTCGGCGGCGGAGTCGGCACGCGGGGCCCCGGCGAGTCCCAGCTCGAGACCGACCGCCGGCTCGCGCGCAGGCGCGTCTCGCTCCTCAGAGGGAGGCTCGAAGAGCTCGGCCGGCAGCGCGACATCCGCCGGAAGGAGCGGCGGCGGAGCCAGACGCCGACGGTCGCCCTGGCCGGCTATACGAACGTCGGCAAGTCGACGCTCCTGAACGCGCTGACGGATGCCACCGTCTCGGTGCGGGACCGTCTCTTCGAGACGCTCGATCCGACGACGCGCGGATTCGAGTACGACGGCCGCCGCTACCTCGTCACCGACACGGTCGGTTTCGTCCGTCGCCTCCCGCATCAGCTCGTGGAAGGCTTCGCCGCGACGCTCGAGGAGACGCTCGTGGCCGATCTCGTCCTGCACGTGGTCGACGGATCCGCTCCCGAGGACAAGCTGATCGAGCAGATCGCCGCCGTGAACGGGGTGCTGCACGAGATCGGCGCGGACGAGCTGCCGATCGAGCTCGTGATCAACAAGGTCGATGCTGTCGACGCGGCATCGCGTCGCCGCCTCTCGAACCGGTATCCGGACGCCGTGCAGGTCTCCGCGCTCACGGGCGAGGGTCTCGAGGAGCTGCGCGCACGGATCGCCGAGCGCTTTGCAGAGCGCTTCGAGTCGGTGCGTCTGCTGCTGCCGTACGAGCAAGGTGCGAAGTTGAACGAGCTGTACGCGCTCGGCGCGCCGATCATGGAACGGGAGGATACGAGCGAAGGCGTGCTTGTCGTCGCGCGACTGCCGCGGCGCGAGGTTCGCCGCTTCGCGTCCTACCTCGTCAACGGCTCGTGACCGAGCTGCCGATCCAACGGTTGCGTGACGACGCGGTCGTCCCTGCGCGCGCCTACGACGGCGATGCAGGGCTCGACCTTGCCGCGTGCGAGCGCGTCGAGCTCGGACCGGGCGAGCGCGCGACCGTGGGAACGGGCCTCGCCGTCGCGATCCCGGACGGGTACGCGGGCTTCGTCCAACCCCGGTCCGGGCTCGCATCCCGCCACGGCATCACGATCGTGAACACGCCCGGCCTCGTCGACTCCGGGTACCGCGGCGAGCTGAAGGTGATCCTGCATAACACCGACGCGAACGCCGCGTTCGTCGTCGAGCCGGGGATGCGGATCGCGCAGCTCGTCGTGCTCCAGGTGCCGGAGCTCGATCCGGTCGAGGTGAGCGAGCTGCCTGGGAGCGAGCGCGGGGTACGCGGATTCGGCTCGTCGGCGGTGTGATGCCGCTCGAGCCGCGTATCCGTGTCTCCGCGGTCTTGCGCTGGCAGGATCGCATCCTCCTTTGCAAGCACGAGAAGCCCGATCGCGGCGATTACTGGCTGCTGCCGGGCGGCGGAGTCAACTCTGGCGAGAGCCTCACCGATGCGCTGCACCGCGAGCTTCGTGAAGAGGTCGGCATCGAGGAAGAGATTCCGGTCGAAGGGCCGGTCGCGATCGTCGACTCGATCTCGCCGCAGCGCGCCTTCGCCGCGAAGCACGTCGTGCACATCATCTTCGCGGGAGATCTGTCCGGCCGCTCCCTCGAGGCGGCGACGTCCAAGGACGCCGCGGTTCGCGGCCATCGACTGTTCGATCGCGGCGAGCTCGACGACGTCGTGCTGCATCCGCCGATCCAGCGCTTCCTCACGCGCTGGGAGTCCGGTGATCCCGCGGTGTACCTCGGCGCGTTGTGGGCACCCTGAACCTCTCGTGCCGCCGCTCAAGCGAATCTCCATCACCGGATACCGCGCGGCGAGCGAGCTCGAGCTCGAGCCGCGGTCGGTGTGCGCCCTCGTCGGCGAGGCCTCGAGCGGCAAGTCGACGGTCCTGACGGCGATCTGGTCGCTGCTCGAGGCGGCGGCCCCGCCGCCGACGATCGACGACGTGTCGCGCGTCACCGTCGACGGCCGCATCCACCTCGAGGCCGAAATCGAGCGGGGACGGACGATCTTCCTCGATGCACGGCCGCCCGACTCGTTGAACCTGAACCGCGCCGGCGCGCCGCCCGTCCTCTTCCTGCCGGCGAACCTCCGCTCACGCTCCCTCGTCGCACCCGCGACGGGCGCGGGGGCGGCGGACGTGATGGAGCTCTTCCAGCCGCCGCACCCGGCACACCACTGGTCGGGTGGCGACGGCGGCCTGCAGCTCGTGAAGGGGATGGAGCGCCTGCTCGCGTCGAACCTGCGCCGCTTCGTGCTCCTGATCGAGGAGCCGGAGCTCTACCTGAGCCCGCACACCCAGAGGCACCTCTTCCGCGTGCTGCGCAGCCTGGCCCGGCAAGGCAACCAGATCCTCTACTCGACGCATGCACCCGTCTTCCTGAGCGTAGACCGGATGGAGGAGCTCGCCCTCATCCGCCATCATTCGAGCCGGGGGACGACGCTCTTCCAGCCCGCGCCGCTCGCCGAGGCCGAGGCGTTTCGCGTGCTGTCGGAGTTCGACAGCGATCGCGCGGAGCTCTTCCTCGCACGCGCGGCGCTGCTCGTCGAGGGCCGCACCGAGAAGCTGAGCTTCCCGCTCGTCTTCGAGGCGCTCGGCGTTGAGCCCGACAAGGAGGGCGTGATCGTGCTCGAGTGCGGCGGCAAGGGCAACATCCCGCTCTTCGCGCGCGTGTGCAATGCGTGCAGCGTTCCGTACGTCGTCGTGCACGACCGTGACGCACCGAAGGGGCAGCGTCCCGTCGAGTCGGAACGCGTCGTGAACCAGCAGATCGTCGAGGTCGCCGGCCGCCGTCGCACCGTCGTGCTCGTCCCGGACTTCGAGGCGGTGTCGGGGCTCAGCGCGCGCGGCCGCGCCCGCAAGCCGCGCAAGGCGTACCGTCGCTACACCGGCAACGGCGACGTGCCGCCGGCGCTGCGCCTCGCGGTCGAGAAGGTGCTGAAGGCCGCGCGCGGCTGAGGAGCGGCTGCTTCTAGGACTTGCCGCCGCGGGCGTGCGCCCGGGCGGCGGACACCTCACGGGCGCGAGCCTCGAGCTCGTCCGGAAGCGGTGCGAGCTCCGGCGGATCGCCGCCGGAGCGGTGGGCGAGCGCCTGCGCGAGCAGCCAGTCGGCAAGCCAGGGGTTCCGGGGCAGGAGCGGCCCGTGCAGATACGTGCCGACGGCACGGCCGAGCCGGCAGCCCTCGTAGCCGCTCTCGCCGTCGTTGCCGAAGCCAGCGACCACGCGTCCGAGCGGGTCGGCTCCGGGGTCGAGCTGCGTGCGTCCCGCGTGGTTCTCGAAGCCTGCGAGCGTCCGGCGCAGGCCGGGCTCGACCTCGCATTCGAGCAGCACGTCGCCGATCATCCGCCGCTCGCCTGCGACGGTCTCGAGCGGCAGCAGGCCGACGCCGGGCATGTCCTGGCCGTGGAAGCCGCGGTAGCCGCGACCGAGGAGCTGGTAGCCGCCGCAGACGGCGAGGAGAGCGGCGCCGCCGCCGACGACTGCGTCGAGCAACGGCTGCGCCTTGGCGGCGAGGTTCTCCGCCACGAGGAGCTGCTCCCGGTCCTGGCCGCCGCCGATGTAGTACAGGTCCTGCGCGCCCGGCACGATCGGGTCGTTCATTCCGATCGCGGTCACGTCGATCGCGTGTCCGCGCCAGCCGGCGCGGCGGTCGAAGACTGCGATGTTGCCGCGGTCGGCGTAGATGTTCAGATACTCCGGATAGAGATGGCCGATCCGAATCGTGCTCATGCGGCGCGCTCCCAGTAGGGCTTCGCGAGTCCGCGCTCCGCCACGATTCGCTGCAGTGCGAGCATCGCGGTGTACGTCGGCAACACCACGAGCTCGCCGCCGTCCGGCGTGAGCGCGAGCCCGTGGTCCAGAGCGGCGCCGACGTCGGGCTCGACGACGATCCTCGACTCGTCGAAGCCCCCGTACTTGAAGCGGAGCGCGAGCTCGGCGGCGCGCGTGCCCGCCACGACGACCGTCTTGAGGCCCCCGAGCAGCGGTTCGAAGTCGACGTCCCAGATCCACGAGACGTCGCGGCCGTCGGCGATCGCATCGTTCAGCGCGATGACGGCGGTGCTCGGCCGGCCGCCGTCGACGAGCGTGCGCACGACCTCGTTCGCGCCCGCGGGGTTCTTGATCAACAGCAGGAGCAGCTGCTTGCCGTCGGCGGGGATGCGCTCGAAGCGTCCGAAGGCGGCGCTGAAGCGGCCGAGCCCCGCTGCGATCTCCTCGAGAGACGAGCCGAGTGCCTGGGTGAGCGCGGCGGCGCCGAGGGCGTTGTAGACGTTGTAGAGACCGGGCAGGCCCAGCTCGACGCGTCGGGTCCCCGCGGGGGTGACGAGGTCGAAGGCGGCGCGCTCAAGCCCCTGCAGCTCGATCGACCGCGCCGCCACGTCGAGCTCGGGCCGGGCGTTGCCACAGTTCGGACAGCGGTAGTCGCCCAGGTGGCCCACGTATGCAGCCGCGTAGAGATACGGGGTCCCGCAGCGGATGCAGTACTTGGAATCGGCCGCGTGCTGAAGTGCGCTTCGGGCGACGTTGGGATCGTCGACGCCGTACACGATGCCCGCGCCGAGCGAGCCGACCTGGGGATCGTCCCCGTTCAGGACGAGAACGGTTCCGGCGTCGAGCCCGGCCACGGCGGTCCGCCAGCGCTCGGCGATCAGCTCGAGCTCTCCGTAGCGATCGAGCTGGTCGCGAAAGAGGTTGCCGAGGCACACCGCCCGGGGCCGGACGCGGCGCAGCACCTCCGGAAGGGCGCCTTCGTCCACCTCGAGGAGTCCAAGCTCGGCGTCGCGCGCGGCGAGGAGCGTCGACGCGACCCCGGAGACGAGGTTCGCGCCGGAATGGTTGTGCGCGAGGCGGAAGCGCGGGCGGAGGATCTCGGCGGCCATCGCCGACGTCGTCGTCTTGCCGTTCGTGGCGGAGACGACGGCGATCCCGGCAGGGAGGCGTGCTGCGAGCCGGTCGATCGCGCCCGGGTCGAGCTTCGAGAGCAGCTTGCCGGGCACCGTCATGCCGGCACCGGCTCCGACGCGCCGCGAAAGGCTCGCGACGAGCCGTGCGACGCCGATCTCAGCTGCCGTCAGCACCGGGCGAGCGTACGCGACAGCGGGGGTACCTCGATCGAGGGAATAGCGCCGCCACTGACCCTTCCGGGGGAGGTACCACCCCGTTTCCCGACCTACGTTCCAGCGGCTTGACGTGTACTTGCGGCTTCGTGCGCTCAACGCGCATGGAACACGAAGGAGAGGAAAAGGGTAGATGCGGCATTTCAGAGCGAACAATTGCAGTGATCGCTCGAACGCACTTTGGGGACGCGGCTCGCGTGGCGAGCAGCGTTCGAACGCGCTTTGGGGACGCGGCGGCCGGCGGGCCGGCGTCGCCGTAGCCTCGCTCGTCGTTCTCTTCGCCTTGGCGGCGGGAACGTCGGCAGCCGGTAACGGACACGGCTTCCGTTCGGGCGGCTACGACCTCCAGGCCTACGTTCCGACCGAATTGCTCGATGCGATCACACAGAATCCCTCGAGGACGTTCGACGTCATCCTCCAGGGCGAGAAGAGGGGCAACGCACGCGGCTTCTACAAGAAGTTCGGCGGCGATGCCTCGACCACCGACGTCTTGCAGCAGTTCAACTCGATCGGCGGACTCGAGGCGCACCTGACGGGGCGTCAGATCCTGAGGCTCGCCGACAGGTCCTACGTCACCTCGATCGTCGCGAACGAGACGGTGACGATGTCGGGAATTCCGGTTCTCTCGGACTCCAACTCCCAGCTCTGGCCATGGGCGATCGGTGCTCCGGTCGACTGGCTGCGGGATAGCCCCGACGCGGGCACCATCGCCGTCGTCGACTCGGGCATGGATGCGAGCCGGTCGGACTTCGGCGGCCGGATCCTCGGCCAGGTCAACATGACGAGCCTCTCGCCGAATTCACCCGGTGACGGCTACGGCCACGGCACGTTCGTCGGCAGCATCGCAGCAGGTTCGGCCCCCGGCTATGCCGGAGTCGCTCCGAAGGCGGAGTTGCTCTCGATCGACGTCATGAACGACCAGGGCCAGGCAACCGTGGCGGATGTCGTCAAGGCGGCCGACTGGATCCTGGCCAACAAGACCAAGTACAACATCAAGGTCGCGAACTTCTCACTGCACTCGGTCAACAAGGCGAGCGTCCTGTTCGACCCGCTCGACCAGGCAGTGGAGAAGCTGTGGCTCAACGGCGTCGTCGTCGTGGCTGCTGCGGGCAACTACGGCACGGGGAGCACTGCAAGCGGAGTGAACTTCGCGCCCGGAAACGACCCGTTCGTGATCACGGTCGGCGCGACCGACATCGGTAAGGGCCTCAGCTCGAACGATGACACGAACGCTCCGTTCTCCGCCTGGGGCTACACGCCCGACGGCTTCTCGAAGCCGGACATGGCGGCACCGGGCCGGTACATGGTCGGCGCAGTGCCCGTGGGCTCGACGCTCACCAAGCTGAAGCCGGCGAACGTGACCGACCCCGTGCACGGCTACATGCAGCTCAGCGGCACCTCCTTCGCGGCTCCGGTCGTGTCGGCGGCAGCAGCCGAGCTGATCGCCCAGCATCCGAGCTGGACTCCGGACCAGGTGAAGGGTGCGCTCATGGTGACCGCAACCCCCGAGCCGAGGTCCACGAAGGGCTCCCTCGGAGTGGGCGAGGTCAACATCATGGCGGCACGGTCGTACAGGAAGACCCCGCCGAACCCGAACGCCGGTCTGAACAAGTTCGTGACCACGAGCGACGACGGCACCACCCGTGTCTTCGACAGCGCCTCGTGGCAGGCGGCGGCTCTCGCCAACAAGGCGTGGGACGCGGCAGCCTGGTCTGACGTTGCGTGGTCGGACGCGGCTTGGTCGACCGTCGCCTGGAGCGACGTGGCTTGGGCCGATGTGGCATGGGCCTCGGTGGCCTACGGCACGGTGGCCTGGAGCGACGTCGCGTGGAGCGATGCGGCGTGGGCGGATGCGGCATGGGCCGACAACGCCAACGACCCGGCCATCGGCGATGCAGCCAATGCAACCACCACGGACGAGAGTGCGGCGCTGGCCAGCCTCGGCATTGTCGACGGCAACTGCGATCCGACGCTCAGCCTCTGTGGGGCAGTCAGTGCGGTCTCGACCCTCACGAGCGGACTGACCCCCTAACGTCAAGCCGATCTACCCTTGGAAGCGGACGGCGGGCCCCGGAAACGGGGCCCGTCCCGCGTCCGGGCCCTGCGAGCCGAATCCTCCGAACGGGTGACGTCTCGGGGGTGACTTGCTCCGACAATCTTGCTATGGCTCTGCGGCCGCGAATCCCCGCGCTCGTCCGGTCGGTGCCATGAGCGCCGTGCCCGAAGTGCTGCCGAGCGGAGGGTTCCAGGAAGCGCCGAACCACGACGAGCCGGCTGTACGGGCCGGCGGGGGCCTGCCACGCGCGGCGAGGATCTATCTCCTGGTCCTGGGCATCCTGACGATCGCGTCCGCCGCGAAGTTCTACGTCGGAGCGACGCGCGTGCATCACGGCTGGGTGACGTTCGTGATCCTCGCGGCAGCGGCCACCCTCGCGCACACGTTCCCGGTCAAGTCGCCACGGAACTCCCAGTACCACACCTCTGTGCTGTTCCTCGTCGCGGCAGCGCTCCTGCTTCCGCCGGAGCTCATCGTCCTCATTCCCCTCGTGCAGACGATTCCCGAGTGGCTGAAGGAACGAACTCCATGGCAGATCCAGGGCTTCAACATCTCGAACTACACGCTCGACACACTTGCGGCGTGGGGTACGGCCCACCTGCTCATCCATCACACGAGCTTCATCTCGAACGTGAACGCACGCTTTGCGTTTGCGGGCCTCGCGGCGTCTGTTGCGTTCGTCGCGGTGAACCATCTCCTCGTCGCGATCATCCTGAAGCTCGGGCGAGGACACAGCTTCCGCGAAACCGGCCTCTTCGGGCTCGAGCAGGTCTCCGTCGACGTGGTGCTGACGATTCTCGGCGTCTCGCTCGCTGCCTTCTGGAATTGGAACCCCTGGCTGATCTTCGCGGCGCTCGCGCCGCTCGTCGTCGTGCACCGCTCGCTCAGCGTCCCGCAGCTGCAGGCCGAGGCACGCGTCGACCCCAAGACGGGCCTCTACAACGCCCGCTACTTCGCGACGACGCTCGCAGCCGAGCTGGCGCGGGCCGCCCGCTTCGAGCGGCCGATGTCGCTGATCATGGCCGACCTCGACCTGCTGCGCGACATCAACAACAGCTACGGCCACCTCGCGGGCGACGCCGTGCTGAAAGGCATCGCGGAGATCTTCCATCGAGAGCTTCGCCATTACGACGTGCCGGCGCGCTTCGGCGGTGAGGAGTTCTCGATCCTCCTGCCCGAGACGCCGCCGGAGCAGGCGATGGAGATTGCGGAGCGCATCAGGCGCGCAGTGGCAGAGCGCGAGTTCGAGGTCGAGACCGCCGCCGAGCCGATCCGTGCCACGGTGTCGCTCGGCGTGGCCGGGTTCCCGAAAGACGGGATGGACGCCAACGAGCTGATCCATCAGGCCGATCTCGCCGTCTATCGCGGCAAGCTTCAGGGCAGGAATCGCGTCGTCGGCGCGAGCACCGAGCCGCTGCTGATGGCGGCCGAGCGGAGTGCGAAGCTGCGTGCCGTCGTCGAAGACGGCGAGCACATCGCGACGCTTCCTGCGGCTGAGCCGATCGAGCTGGCCGAGGAGCGCCGGTCGACCCCGAAGCCGCGGACCCTCCACGGCCCGACGTTCTTCCAGCTCTCGACCCGGCTCGCGCTCGTCGTCGCGTCGGTCAGCGTGATCGGCATCGGTGCCGGCGCCGCGGGCCTCATCTGGGGCTCGAGCCACGACTATGTGGGGCTCCTCGCCGTGCTCGCGCTCGTCGGCGCCGGCCAGGCGCTCTCGTTCGAGCTCGCCGAGGTCGAGGGATCGCTGTCGGTGAGCGTCGTCGGCTCCCTCGCGGGCGCCGCTCTGTTCGACTACCGCGCGGCGCTGCCGCTCGCGGTGACGATCGCGGTCGTCGACTGGAGCGCACGGCGAAACTCGCTCCACACGGTCATCTACAACATCGGGACGATGGCCCTGTCGTCGCTCGCGGCGGCATCCGTCTTCACGATCTGGACCGGGTCGGGCGACGTGGGCAGGCTCATCGTGGCCGCAATTGGGCTCCTCGGAGGCTCCGTCTACTTCCTCGTCAACATGGGCCTGCTGAGCTTCGCCTCCGGGGTCGAGGGCCACGAGAGCCCATGGGCCGTGTTCCACGAGCGGTTCGCCTGGCTCTTGCCGCACTACGTCGTCTACGGCTTCATCGGCGCGGTCATGGGCATCGGCTACGAGGCCGTCGGGCTGTACGGGCTCGCGGTGTTCGCCGTGCCGCTGCTCCTGATGCGCAAGACGCAAGAGGCGTACCTCAAGCACACGCAGAAGTCGGCGGCGAAGCTGCGCGAGGCGGCGGACACGATCCAGTCGCAGAACGTCTCGCTCGAGCAGGCGAACAAGCTGCTGCGGGAACGCTCGACGGCCGCGATGGAGTCCCTCTCGGCCACAGTCGATGCCCGCGACTCGTATACCGCAGGTCACTCGCGGCGCGTGCAGCAGCTTTCACTCGCGATCGGCCGCGAGCTCGGCCTCTCGCAGGCGGAGCTCGACCTCCTCGGGCATGCCGCGCTCTTCCACGACATCGGCAAGCTTGCGATCCCCGATGCGATCCTCCTGAAGCCGGCGAGCCTCACCGGCGAGGAGTGGGCGCTCATGCAGCGCCACGCGGAGGAGGGAGCCCGCATCATCGATCGCCTCGGCTTCCTGCAGGACGCAGTGCCGTCGATCCGCCACCATCACGAGCGCTTCGACGGGACGGGCTATCCCGACCGGATCGCCGGCGAGGAGATCCCGCTCGGGGCCCGCATCATCCACGTCGCCGACGCGCTCGACTCGATGCTGACGACCCGCATCTACCGCGCCGCGCGGCCGGTGAACGAAGCCCTGAGCGAAGTGAAGGACAAGGCAGGCACCCAGTTCTGCCCGCGCTGCGTCGGGGCCCTCGAGCGCATCCTCCCGCTCGAGTCGGTCGTCGGCGACCTGCCGTCGGTCGCCCCGCAGGTCCAGCCCGAGCTCGTCCGGGCCAGCTAGCTCTCCTAGCCTGCACTTGCGCTTTTTCTAACCTGCTCTACCATTCTTGCTATGCCCCAGAAGCGCCGCTTCCGAGCGGTGGCCGAGATCGATCCCAAGAAGCTGGCCGCATTTCAGGCCGGGATCCGGAAGCGCTATTCCGACGATCAGATCCTCGCCGAGCTTCGTGCGTGTGCCGAGCGGCTGGGCCGGTCGCCGACGATGCGGGAGTTCGCGAACGACGCGGAGACCTCGGTGCATCCGCAGACCGTGATCGAGCACTACGGCTCGTGGAACGTCGCCAAGCGGGCGGCCGGGCTCGTTCCGCGCCGGTTTGCGACGCGTGAGGAGCTGCTCGGGCTCCTGACAGCGCTCGGAGAGGAGCTCGGACGGCCGCCGACCGCGCGCGACATCGACGAGCACAAGGGCAAGCTCCCGTCGAAGTCCCTCTACTGGCACACGTTCGGCTCGCTGACGAATGCGCTGCGGGAAGCCGGGTTCGACGTGCCGGTGGGGGAGGAGCGGCTCGAGCGGGCCGTGGAGCAGGGCGCAGAGCTCGCGCACACGCTCGGACGCCTGCCGAAGTTCGCGGACTGGGCCGAGGCGCGCAAGGCGAACGACGCGCTTCTGACGGAGTGGCAGGTCTATCGAATGCTCGACGCGCGGCGCGGGGCATGGTCGACCTTCCAGTTTCTCGTGCGCGAACGACTCGACGAGCAGGGCGTGCGCGTCTCGACCGAAGGGCGTCTGCTCTAGTTCAGGCTGGGCAGCCGACACGGGCGGACGCGGCGAACTTTGCGATCCGCGAGAATCGCCGTGTGACGCTTCTACGGATGGACAACGTCGGCATCGTTGTGGAGTCGCTTGATGCCGCTATCTCGTTCTTCGCCGAGCTCGGCCTCGAACTCGAGGGGCGAGCCATGATCGAAGGAGAGTGGTCCGGGCGCGTCACTGGCCTGCGCGACCAGCGCGTCGAGACCGCCATGATGCGCATGCCGGACGGCCACGGCAGGATCGAACTCTCGCGCTTTCTCGCGCCGCCTACGGTTGCGGATCACCGGAACGCCCCGGTAAACGCGCTCGGCTACCTCCGCGTCATGTTCGCCGTGGACGATCTAGACGACACGCTGACGAGGCTCCAGGAGCACGGCGCGCAGCTCGTCGACGAAGTGGTCCAGTACAAAGACGTGTATCGGCTCTGCTACGTCCGAGGCCCTGAGGGCATTCTCATCGGGCTGGCCGAGCAAATCGGCTGACGCTCCGAACGCCGGCGCAGGCTACGGCGCCGTTGAGGATCGGGCCGAGTCGTTGAGCCGGCGCCGGTTCCTGCGGAGGTAGTCGTCCAGCTGGTGGCGCGGAATGAGGCCGGGTCGGATCCCGCACGCGACCGTCTGCAGCTCGCCGGCGCGGATCAGTGTGCGAACCTCGTCCTCCGAGCAGCGCAGCTCCACGGCAACGTCGCGGACGGTGAGGGGTGCGGGCCGCTCCACCCACGAAGTATCGCGGACCGCACTTTCAGACGGTCGGGTCGGGCACGAACTCGCGGACCTCTTGAGCGCAGCGGCAGGCGACGGCGATCTTGGCGGCCCACTCGAGCGCCTCCGCGCGCGAGGGCACGTCGACGACCGAGAATCCGCCGATGTACGCCTTGCTCACCGGGAATGGGCCGTCACTGACCGTTCCATCGGTGGCTACGACGCTCACCGTCTCGTGGGAATGCAGCCCGCCGCCGAACACCCATACGCCGGCGTCCTCGGCCTCTCGGACCACCGCGTGCGCAGCCTCGGCCACGTCGGGCAGTTCCTCCGTCGGGGAACGTCATCGCGCCGTCGTCGAACGAGATCAGGTATCGCGTCATCTCATCACTCCTTGTCCATGCGGTCGCCGGTCGGTAGCTCGCGAAGTCAGCGGTCGATCATTCGCTCGTTGGCCTCGGAGTACCGAGCACCCTCCGGCGTGATCTGCGCGGCGCCCTCGTCGATCTCGCGCAGGTCGTCGAGCGTGAGCTCGAGCTCGGCCGCGGCGATGTTCTCCTCGACGCGGTCGAGCTTCGTCGTGCCGGGGATCGGCACGATCCATGGCTCCTGCGCGAGCAGCCACGCGAGCGCGACCTGCGCGGGCGTCGCACCCTTCCGCTCTGCGACGCGAGCGAGCAGCTCGACGAACGCGCGGTTGGCTTTCCGCGCCTCCGCGTCGAACCGTGGCACGGTGTTGCGGAAGTCGGTGCTCGCGAACATCGTGTTCTCGTCGATCTTGCCGGTGAGGAAACCCTTGCCCAGCGGGCTGAACGGCACGAAGCCGATGCCGAGCTCGGCCAGCGTGGGGAGGATCGCCTCTTCGGGCTCGCGCCACCACAGCGAATACTCGCTTTGGAGCGCAGCGACCGGCTGCACGGCGTGCGCGCGACGGATCGTCTGCACTCCAGCCTCGGAGAGGCCGAACTGCCTGACCTTTCCCGCGGCGATCAGCTCCTTCACCGTCCCGGCGACCTCTTCGATCGGGACCTCCGGGTCGACCCGGTGCTGGTAGAGGAGGTCGATCGTCTCGGTCCTCAGTCGCTTGAGCGAGCCTTCCACGCTCCGTTTGATCGTCTCGGGATGGCTGTCGAGGCCGCCGCGCCGGCTGTCCTCCAGGTTGAAGCCGAACTTGGTCGCAATCACGACCTGGTCGCGGATGGGAGCAAGAGCTTCACCGACGAGCTCCTCGTTCGTGAAGGGGCCGTACACCTGCGCGGTGTCGAAGAACGTGACTCCACGGTCGACCGCCGCGCGGATCAGCGCGATCATCTCCTGGATGTCCGCGGGCTCGCCGTAGCTGCTGCTCATGCCCATGCAGCCGAGCCCGAGGGCCGAGACCTCGAGTGTTCCGAGCATTCGCTTCTGCATCGCGTCTCGGATACTGGCAGACGGCGGATACGGTCGTGTTCGTGCACGCGACCTTGACACCGTCGCATCGCGGCGGCTCGGGCACGCCCCTTCTCTGCCTGCACGGCTTCCTCGACACGTGGAGGACGTGGGAGCTCGTGCTACCTGCGCTCGAGGGTCATCACGACGTGCTCGCGCCGACGCTCGCCGGCCACGCCGGAGGGCCACCGATCGACGGCCCGCTCGACGCCGTGCTCGCCGATGCGGTCGAGCGGGCGATGGACGACGCAGGGTTCGAGAAAGCGCATCTCGTCGGGAACTCGCTCGGCGGCCATCTCGCACTGGAGCTCGCCGCGCGCGGCCGAGCCGACTCGGTCGTCGCCCTCGCGCCGGCGGGTGGCTGGGCCGAGGGCGACACCTCGATCGCCGAGACGCTCGAGCGACAGCTCGAGCTCCATGACGCGTCCCGTGCCGCGGCGCCGGCGGCCGATTCGATCGTTGCGACCACCGCAGGCCGGCGACGTGCGACGCAGCTCATCGCCGAGAACTTCGAGCACATTCCGCCCGAGCTCGTTGCTCATCTGATCCGCGGTGTTGCCGGTTGCGAGGCCGCGCCCACGCTGATCGAGTATGCGCTGCGCAGGGACTGGAGCATCGACGCCCGGCGAATCACCGTCCCCGTCCGCATCGTCTGGGGCACCGCCGACCGGCTGCTTCGCTGGCCGTCGTCAGCGGTGCGCTTTCAGGAGCAGCTGTCCCACGCAGACTGGGTGGTGCTGGACGGCGTCGGCCACAGTCCGCAGCTCGACGTCCCGCTCGAGACTGCCGAGTTGATCCTCGGGCTCAGTGCGCCCTGACGGCGGCGGTCAGGCGGCGAGCGCCCTGAGGCGCTCGAGGCAGGAGACGCCCTCCTGCGGTGCGCGCACCGCCGGTAGAGCGACCGCCTCGCGGTAGCTCAGGTCGGGGCGGAAGCGCTCGTCGCGGACGATCCGCGCCGCGCTCACGGCGAGGAACGTGCCGGTCCGGGCCTCGCGCTTGCGGAGCTTCACGCCGGCGTAATGCTCGACGACCTCGAGTGCAGCGCGGGTGGAGGCGAAGAAGAGCTCGTGCTTGCCCGATCCGAGCCAGAGCGGTCGGCCGGCGCCGCGCGCGATGAAGAGCGTCTCTGCGACCCGGGCGTCGAGCCACGCCGTGGCAAAGGACCCGTCGAGCTCCTCGAGCGCCCGAGCGTCGTTCCGGGAGTGGGCGGCGAGCGCGAAGATCGCTTCCGAGTCGACGGTCATCCGCGCTTCGGAGCGCGCGCAGTCGTGCGGAGCCAGCAGCTCGTCGTCGTTCAGGATGATCCCGTTGTGTATCCCGACGACCGGCCCGTGGCGGACCGGATGATTGTTGGCCGCGATCGAGGGATGGCCCTTCGTGTAGTCACGGACGTGGACGAGGAGCTCGGTCGCGGGCTGCGGCACCGAGATCCGCTCGAGCAGCTCGCACGCTCCGGTGCGCTGCTTCGTGACGATCGGATAGGCGTCTTCCGGGGAGCGATACGCGTAGCCGACAGCATCGGCGCCCCGCTCGGCGATGCCTGCGAGCAGCGATTGAGCCGCGAGCGTCCTGTCAACAGCGCTGCGCGTGGAGAGGCTATAGCCGGCTATACCGCACATATCCCGAAATGGTCTACGAGGTACTTCCCTCGTCAGTTTCGACGTAGACCTTGATACCCAAGTTAGCGAAGGTTTCGGCGGGCGCCGCCGACTCCCTTGTGGGCTATCAAGCCCTGCGGGGTGCGAGCCGATAACCCTCGCGTGGAGCCGCGGCCTCTCTCCGACGAATCGACGACGCAAGACGTCGTCGAACCGCATCTCGAGCTCGTTCCCGCGCTCGACGATCCGGACGCGCCCGAGGCGGAGGCTGCCGAGGACGACGACGGGCCGGCGGCCGAGGAGCTCGAGGCACTCGAGGCCGCCGCACAGTCTCAAGATCCGCTGAAGCTCTATGTGCGCTCGATCGGAGGCGGCCCGCTGCTGACCCGCCTCGAGGAGCGTGAGCTCGCGCGGCGCAAAGACGAGGGCGACGAGGACGCGAAGCGGAAGCTGATCGAGTCGAATCTCCGGCTCGTGATGTCGATCACGCGCAACTACACGAAGGCCGGCGTGCCGCTCCTCGACCTGATCCAGGAGGGAAACCTCGGTCTCATTCGCGCGGTCGAGAAGTTCGACTACAAGATGGGCTACAAGCTTTCGACGTACGCGACGTGGTGGATCCGCCAGTCGGTCACACGCGCGCTCGCCGACCAGGGACGGACGATCCGCCTGCCGGTGCACGTCGCCGAGCAGGTGCGCCGCCTCCTGCGCACGCGACGCCAGCTCGCGCAGAAGTTCAACCGCGAGCCGACGCAGGCCGAGCTTGCGAAGGAGAGCGGACTCGAGGAGAAGCGCGTCCAGGATCTGCTCGACCTCGTCGAGGTGCCGGTGAGTCTCGAGACACCCGTCGGCGACGGCGAGAGCCTCTACGGCGATCTGATCGAGGACGTCAACTCGAACGGCCCCGACCAGATGACTGCAGAGCGCTCGCGGGCGAACGAGCTTGCGCATGCGCTGTCGCATCTGAATCCGCGCATGCGCCGCGTGCTCGCACTACGGTTCGGTCTCGACGGCGAGACGCCGCAGACGCTCGAAGAGGTCGGTGCCGGTCTCGGCATCACCCGCGAGCGGGTGCGCCAGCTCGAGTCACGCGCATTGCGCGAGCTGCGCACGGCGGCGCCTGATCTCGAGCTCTATCTCCGCGCCGAATAGTCCTCTAGTTCGCCGCGACCATCTGCATCTCGCGGAGGCCCGCAAGGCGGCGCAGAGACTCGAGCTCGATCTGCCGGACCCGCTCCCGCGTGAGACCGAGACGCTTGCCGATCTCCTCGAGCGTCTTCGGCTCCTCGTCTACGAGCCCGTAGCGGAGCACGAGCACCTGCCGTTCGCGATCGGGTAGCGCCTGCAGCGCCACTGCGAGCGCCTGACTGCGCAGCGAGATCTCGACACACTCCTCCGGGAGCGGCTCGTCGCCTGCGACGAAGTCGCCGAACACCGCGTCCTCCTGCTCGCCGACGGGCTGGTCGAGACTTGCCGAGGCACGGGCTGCCGCCTTCACCTCGCGTGCCTGCTCGACGGGGAGCGAGGCCTCGTCGGCGATCTCCTCGAGCGTAGGCTCGCGACCGAGCTCCATCCAGAGCGTGCGCTCGGCGCGATTCATCTTCTGCATGCGCTCGACGATGTGCACGGGCATCCGGATCGTTCTGGCCTTGTCGGCGAGCGCACGCGCAACGGCCTGTCGGATCCACCAGGTCGCGTACGTCGAGAACTTGTAGCCGCGGCGCCAGTCGAACTTCTCGACGGCCCGGATGAGCCCGAGCGTCCCTTCCTGGATCAGATCGAGGAACGGCAGCCCCTGATTGCGGTAGTTCTTCGCGATCGAGACGACGAGGCGCAGGTTCGACTGGATCATGTGCTGCTTCGCCAGCATGTTGCCGCTCTCGATCTTCTTCGCGAGCTCGACCTCCTGGGCGGCGGTCAGGAGCGCATGCTTGCCGGCCTCGCGCAGAAAGAGCTGCAGGGCATCGGTCGTCGTCTCGACCGCCTGGACGGCGGCGGGCGGAGGTGGGGGAGCGGCTTCCTTCTCCGGCTCCTCGACGACGAGCTCGATCCCCCTGCGGTCGAGCTCGACGTACACCGCTTCCGCCTCGAGTGGATCGAGCTCCATCGGCTCGAGCAGCTCTGCAAGTTCCTGCTGGCGCAGCTGGCCGCTCGCCTCGGCGGCGTCGAGCAGCGCTGCGAGCTCCTCGTTGATGAGGATGGACTCGATCTCGACGGTCAACGTTGGTCCCCCTGTCGTTGTCCTGTTGCCTGAGCTAGTTCCCGCGCCTTCATACAACCCAAACACGCGGCGGCCGGGAAAATCAAGGGGCGGATCCTCTGGATTCGCGTGCACGAGAACGTGCGTTATGTCAAGTTGGCAAAAGAGAGCCTCGGGAACGTCTACTGTCCGACTCGTGAAGCGCCTGGCGCTCGCGGTCGTGCTCTGCTCCTCCCTCACGCTGCCGTCGCTCGCGCATGCCGAGCTGATCCCGGGATCGCCGGGAGTGACGGACGCCCAGCTCGCGGTCGGCTCGGACGGACTGCCGCGCGTCGCATTCACGACGCCGGCCGGGTCGATCGTCTTCGCAGCCCGCTCCGCGGACGGCTCCTGGGCCGAGCAGGCCGTCCCAGGACTGACGGGCGCACCGGCGCTCGTCGACCTCGAGGTCGGCCCCTCCGGGGCCGTCCTGCTGGCCCAGGCGACCGCAGGCGGCCGGCTGACGCTCGCCGAGCAACGGCCCGCGGGCTGGCTCGTGCGGACGGTCGCCTCGAGCCCCCGCACCGGGTCGCTCGGCTTCGGAGGCCTCGCGCTCGACCGCGACGGCCGCCCGGTCATTGCGTACGCAAGCGTTCTCCGGACGCGTCAGACGTCTCTTCGTCTCGTGAGGGAGAGCACGTCCGGCCGCCTTGCCGGCGAGACCGTGACTCACAAGGGGTTTCCCCCGAGCGTCGTGCCTCCGGCCGTCACTCCGGTCGTGCTCCCGAACGGCGCGATTCGCGTGGTCGAGGCCTGCTCGGGATCGACGATCGAGTGGTCCCGGACGAGAAACGGCAAGGCCTGGACCGGCCAGTTCCTCTACGCGAACGCAATCGCCTCGCCCGGTGGGATCGCGCGTGCGTTCGCGCCCGAAGCGGGCGGCGTCTGGAGCGCCGTCACCGAGCTCTTCCCGCGCTACGGCGAGAGCCAGCTCGTGCTGACCCAGAATCTCGCGGGGCAGCACGTGACGATCCTCGACCACCACGCCTTCCTCGTCGGGCTGGCTCGAAGCGCCACGGGCCCCGAGGTCGCGGCGGACGACTACGTCGACCTCGGCGGCGCTCGGACGGTCTACGCAGGGCTCGTGCTCGACACGCAAGGCGGAACCGTCGAGCTCGACGGCAATCTCGAGAGCTATGCCGTCGATTCCTCGGGCGCGCGCCACTATCTCCTTCTCGACCAGGCTGGGCTCGAGTGGTACCGCGCTGCCACTCCCCCGCTCGCGCGCGTTGCCGTCTCGGTCGCCGTGAGCGGCGGGACGTTCACGCTCACGGGCACCCTCTCCGGCACGAGCTCGACGGCCGGCGCCGTCGAGATCTGGCGCGAGACGGAGGCGGGCCCGGAGCTCGCAGCGACCGTTCCGCTCGCCCCCGACGGCACGTTCGCCTACGCCGACACGCCGCTCGCGCGGCCGCTCACGTATCGCGCGGTCTACCGCGATGCGAACGGGCTGCCTCTCTCGGCGCTTCTGCGCAGCGTGATCGGCGGCTGACGCGAGTTATCCACAGGTTGCACAAAGCACTGTGGAAATGTTGATTATTCAAAATCCGCAAAGTGCGGTTTTTTCCGATCCGACCACCCTTGCACGTCCATTGGAGACCCCTTAGATTGCCGATTGCGCCGAGCGCGCAGCGAGAGTAGGTCGAAGCAGCACCGCAGGGCCGTACGAGGAAGTCCGCAAGGGCTGAGATCGGAAAGTCAGACGGTGTTGTGAACGAAATCGCAAGCGGCTCGGCGAATCCTTTGGACCGGCGTCTTCGGGCGCCGGTTCTTTTGTCTCCAGATACGATCGCGCGCGATGCACTTCCGCGCGCCCAGCATCGACCCCGGCGTCATGGCCTTCGTCTGGGCCGTGCTCCTCGCCGCCTACGTGTACTTCGGGCTCGTGGCGGTCGGCGCGTCGGGCGCGTTCGCCGTCGTCTTCGCGCTGCTCGCGTTCTCGGGGATCTGGCTCTTCGTTCGCCTACGCGGCGAAGACGAGACAGGCCGCTAGGTCGGTGCGAGAGCTCGTGCCGGACCGAGTTCCGGCCGAGAGCGCGAACACGAGCTTCTGAGCGAGGTCGGCCCCTAGCAGTTCGTCGAGGCGCTCGCGCGCACGGCGTGACTCAGGGTCGAGGTTCGCGCAATGGGCGGCAAGAAGTGCGAGCCCGCGCTCGTGCGGTACGGCGTTCATCCCGCTTGATCTATCGACCCGGGCCGTGGACCACCATGATCCCTGGCATCAGGGGTACGGGGGCCGCGGACACGCGGCCCCCGTACGCAGTCCTATTCCTCGGTGGTCTCGACCGTCTCGGTCGGCCCGACCGTCGTCAAGTGCGGCTCTGCGTGAAGTGCAGCCTCCCGCTGCTCGGCCACCGTCGGCGCATCCGATGCGGTGCGGTCGACGACGACCTCGCGGTCCGGCTCGGTCCCTGCAAACGCCGGCCCAACGGGCTCGGCGACGGGAACCTCGACCGGAGTCGGCACCGAGTCGACGCATGAGCCGAGCGTGAGCCCGAACCCGAACGCGAGCACGCCGTGCCAGAGGGCGAGCGAGTGGATGACCCCCATCAGGCCGATGTCGTGGCTCCACGAGACGACCGTCCCCTCGTGCCAGCCGCTCCCCGGCTGCGAGGCCATGAGGATCCAGCCCACGACGACGAGCACCGGCAGGAAGCCGAGCACGAACGTGCCTGGCGACAGCCGGAGAACGAGGCCGGACGTCCAGCCTCCGAGCACGGGCGCGAGCGCGAGCACGAGCCCAGCCGCAGCGACGATCCCCATCTCCTCCCAGAAGCGGGCGGTCGTCTGCTGGCCGACCTGCGAGGCCAGATAGAGCAGCAACCCGGCGACGCCGGCGGCGATCGCCAGCGTCAGGCCGCGGGTCGCGTCGTAGAGTCCGTATCTGCGCATTCCAATCACCTTTCCGCGATTACGCGTCTGAGATCGAAACGGAATAGCGGGCCGCGTGGGTGCGGCTCGGGGCTCTACTCGAGGCCGAGGCGGCGAGCGTCGAAGCTCGCCGACCAGAGCTCCGAGCGAAATTCCTCGATTGCCGCGTGGACGTCGTCGGCGAAGACGTGCTCGACGACCCCCACTTCGCGGTCGTTGTGGAACGGAACGTCGACGTGCTCGTGCGACACGAGGTTCACCGAGGTGCGCTGACAGGACGGGCAGCGGACGGCGAGACCGAGCGCGCCGTCGCCCGGCGTAAGCAGGAAGAAGGACGACGGGTAGACCGGGCGAGGCCGCTCCTCCGGATAGCAGAAGAAGCTCCAGGGCCACTCCCCCGCGCGGATCCGTGCCGCCGCGAGCTCGGTGAGCTCGGCGGAAACGGGCTCGACACGCGAGGTCATCAGGTTGTGGAAGACGCCGCCTTCGAGGCCGAGCGGCGCCCAGTCGAGGTCGTCGTGGCTCACGAGGCCGTCGTGCTCGTCGCCGCACGGGCACGCGAAGCGCACGCAGTAGACGACAGGATGGCCGGTGCCGGCAAGCGGCTCGAGCGTCCGGAAGGCGGACAGGGACACTCTGGTCGCTCCCTGCCGGGGACACGCGAACGTGTACCGCGACGTCAGGACGTCATACATGACGACGTTCTAATCGGCGCGGCGGACGGAGAAACTTAGTACTCGATCAGGGAGAGCATCTCGTACCCGGCGAGCTTCTTGTGCCCCTCGAGGAACGAGAGCTCGATCACGAAGTTGATGCCCACCACGTGGCCGCCGAGCTTCTCGACGAGACCTGCGATCGCCGCCACCGTCCCCCCGGTCGCGAGCACGTCGTCGTGGATCACCACCCGCGCCCCCTGGGAGATCGCGTTGGCCGCGACCTCGAGCTCGTTCATGCCGTACTCGAGCGCGTAGCGCGCGCTCACCGTCTCCGGCGGCAGCTTGCCCGGGCGCCGCGCCGGCACGAAGCCGCAGCCGACCTCGAGCGCGATCGCCGCCCCAAGCCAGAATCCGCGCGCCTCCGCACCGAGGACGAGGTCGGGCTTGCGTTCGGCCGTCCACGCGGCAAGGGCGCCGACCGTCTGCTTCAGCGCCTCGGGGTCGAGGAGGAGCGGCGCGATGTCCTTGAAGCCGATGCCCGGCTCCGGAAAGTCCTGGACCTCGCGGACGCGGCTCTTGAGATCGATCGCGGTCACTGGCCGGCGAGTCTACGGACGTTGCGCGCAAAGAGAAGCTGCGAGAGCTCGTTTGCGGACTCGGCCATTGCCTGCAGGTCCTCGAGCCCCGCGCGGCGCCGCTCGGGCGTGCGTGCCCGTAGCGCCGGCGCGACGAGCGCCTCGAGCAGCCCGGACTCCCGGTCGGCCGCCGTGCGAAAGGCGCGGAGGTGGCGCGGCGCGATCCCGTAGCGCGCGAGCGTGTCGCAGGCGGCGGCGATGTCGACGTCGGTCTCCGAGTAGAGCCGCTGTCCGTGCTCGACGCGCGGCTCGAGCAACCCGAAGTCCTCCAGCTCGCGCGCACGACCGGACTCGATGCCGGCCCGCTCGCAGAGCGCCTCGAGGTCGAGCCCCTCCTCGGCCTCACCGAGCGAGGCACGGCGGCGGCGGCGCTTCTCCCCCGCTCCGGCCGCAAGCTCCTCGCGGATCACGCGCAACGGCAAGAACTCGTCGCGCTGCAGGCGCAGAATCGTCTCGAGTGTGTCGACGTCCTCCTCCGAGAAGAGGCGGTAGCCGCCCTGCGTCCGCTTCGGCGCCAGGAGGCCCTGATCCTCGAGATAGCGGATCTTCGAGATCGAGATGTCGGCGAACTCGGCCTGGAGGCGGCGACACACCGTGCCGATCGTGAGCAAGCGCTCGCGTGCGGGGGCGGTCGCCGCCATCAGCGCTTGAGGAAGGTCAATCGGTATTTGCCGATTTGCAGCTCGTCGCCGTCGTCGAGCGCCGCCGACTCGACCCGCTTCCGGTTGACGAAGGTGCCGTTGAGGCTTCCCTGATCCTCGACGAGCCAGCGCCCGTCCCGCTCCGTCAGCACCGCGTGCTTCCGCGAGACCGTCACGTCGTCGAGGAAGATCCCGCAATCCGGCGAGCGGCCGATCGTCGTGCGCTCACCCTGCGGTGCGAAGGTCTCGCCGGAGCGGCCGCCGCCGGAGCGAACGACGAGCGCGGGGCCGTTGATCCCGATGTCGCCGAGCGTCTCGAGGAGCTCCTCGCGCTCCTCGGTCGTGAACGACTGGGTCTGCTCGACGCTCTCCGATTCGCGCTCATGCAGAAGCGCACCGCACTTGGCGCAGTAGTTCGCGGCTTCCGGGTTCTGGAACCCGCACTCCGGGCAGTAGATGTGGCTCATTCGCTCGGAGGAGCTGCCTTCCCGGCGAGGATCTCGGTCAGCGACTCGACATCGACCTGGTCGAGGACGCTGCGCCCCTCGGTCTTCTGCAGCCGCGCGACGAGCTCCGCGCGCAGGATGTCGATCTTCCCGTGCAGGATGCGCCTCCGATACGAGACCTCCTGCTCTTCCTTCGTGTACTCGTCGATCAGCCCTTTCAGGTCCGGGTCGGACAGCGTCGCAAGGTCAGGCAGGGGTTCCACGCACACCTCATTTTCGAAGGGTCAAGGTGAACTTTAGCCTTTGGCGCTCGGGAGTCTAGACCCGGGCTTTAGGTTCTCTCTGGAGCCGCCTCGCCCTGCTCGATGTCCTCGATGAGCGTGCGGAGCTCGGCTGCGAGCTCTTCCGAGGATTCCGGCGTCTCCCCCTCCGCGTAGAGATGGATGAACGGCTCGTAGGGATCCGGCAGCGCCTGGGCCCAGCCCCGCTGCTCGAACACCTTGATCCCGTCCGTCAGATCGACGTCCCGGCCGGCGAACCGCTCGTTCAGGAGGCGCATCACGAGCCCCTTCATCCCCCAGGGGCATGGGATCTGGCGATGGACGAGCGTCGGCGTGGGCAGCTCTGCGACGAGCTCCGAGAGGGGCTTCTCGACCGGGGCGAGCAGCTGGAGCAGGTTCGCGAGGCTCGCGACGGCGTCGTACCCGGGCAGGAACTCCGGGAAGACATAGCCGCCTCCGACCGCGCCGGCGAAGATGACGCCGTCCTCTGCGGCTGCCTGCGTGAGCGCCTGGAGCGAGGCGGGCGTGCGCACGATCTCGAAGCCGGTGCCCTCGACGAGGCGGTCGACCTGGCTCGTCACGGTCACGGGGAAGGCGAGCTTCCCGCGGTGGCCGTTCGACCCGATCAGGCGGAGATAGAGCAGCAGCGCGAGCTCGACCGGGACCTCGCGGGCCTCCTCGTCGATCAGGTAGATGCGCTCGCCCGCGCTGTCGAAGACGGCCCCGAAGTCCGCACCCACCGCCGAGACGAGCCGCTTCGCCTGCCCGATCGACGCCGCGAGCCCGTGCGGCCCCGCCGCCCCGTCGCTCGGAAACGCGTGGGCGGCGACCACTTCGACGCCGAGCGGGCCGAGCACGAGCGGGAGCACGTACGAAGCTGCCGAGAAGCCGTAGTCGACCACGATGCGGAAGTTGCGCGCGCGGATCGCCTCCACGTCCAGCGTGCTGAGCAGAGCGCTCGCGTAGGTCTCGCTCACACGCGCCGGATACGACGCGCCGCCGACTTCGTCCGCGGGAACACGACGCAGCTCGCCGCGCGTGAAATGCTTCTCGACCTCCGACTGCATCGCCGCGGTCATCTCGATCCCCGGCGCCTGCATGAACTGGATCCGGATCGCCTCCGGATCGTTCGGGCTGATGCCGACATGGAAGCCGGCGGCGAACCCTTCCGACTTGACGAGGTGGCGCGCGACCGCAGCCGGGATCACCCGGAGGTCGGCGACGTGCACGCCCGTCGACGCAACGCCGGAGATCATGACCCGCTTGATCATTCGGCAGGCGGCACCGCCTTCGCGCGACGCGACGACGCGGTCGCCGCGCTTCAACGCCGTTCCGAGCGCGCAGGCGAGACGCACGGCGACGTCCGGGGTGAGGTCGATGTTGACGAGACCCGAGACGCCGCTCATCCGGAAGATCCGGGTCGTGCCACGCGACTCCCAGATCAGGCTTTCGAAGAGCTGCGAGCCGGTCTCCACCTCCTTGTACGGGTAGATCCGGACGCCGGGCATGATCACGCTCTCGGAGCCGATCGTCACCTCGTCGCCGATCGCGACGCCTTCGTGCACTCGCACGTGCGCGCGCAGGTCGCACGACCGGCCGACGATCGCGCCTTCCGACCGCAGTCGACCGACCGATGGACGTCGAGGCATCGATGATCGCGCGCGACACCCGCGCGCGCTCGCGCAGCAGTACGCTCGTCGAGAGCACGGAGTAGGGGCCGACCGACGCCTCCGCAGCGATGCGGCAGTAGTTGCCGAGGAACGCCGGACCTTCGATCGCATCGAGGTCGTGCAAGTCGACGCCCTCGCCGACCCACACGTTGCCGCGGATGCGGATCCCGGCGATGTTGAGACGCACGCGCTCGTCGAGCGCATCGAAGTTCGCCTGGCGATACTGATCGAGGTTGCCGATGTCCTGCCAGTAGCCGTCCATGACGTAGCCGTACATCGGACGGCCCATCTCGAGGAGCAGAGGGAAGAGCTCCTTCGAGAAGTCGAACGGCCGATCGGTCGGGACGTGCCGCAGCACCTCGGGCTCGAGCACGTAGATGCCCGTGTTGATCGTGTCCGAGAACACCTGTCCCCACGACGGCTTCTCGAGGAAGCGCTCGATGCGGCCGTCCTCGTCCGTGACGACGATCCCGAACTCGAGCGGATTGTCGACCGATTTGAGTCCGATCGTCACCGACGAGCTCTTCTCCCGATGGAACTCGACGAGCTTCGTCAGGTCGACGTCGCAGAGCGCGTCGCCCGAGATGACGAGGAAGGTGTCGTCGAGGCGTCCGGCGGCCAGCCGTACCGAGCCGGCGGTGCCGAGCGGCGACTCCTCCACCGAATACGAGATGTCGACGCCGAGCGAGTCGCCGCCGCCGAAGTACGAGCGGATCGCCTGCGGCAGGAACGCGACGGTGACGACGATGTCCTCGAAGCCGTGCTCCTTCAGCAGCTCGACGATGTGCTCCATGCACGGCTTGCCGACGATCGGGACCATCGGCTTCGGCTGGTTCGATGTGAGCGGGCGAAGACGCGTACCTTCGCCGCCGGCCATGACGACGGCTTTCATCGCCGGAGCTCTCTCCAGCCGTCGCGCGCGTAGAACATCGCCGCGACGACCGCGGCGGCGAGCCCGATCCAGAAGAGCCAGAGCGGCCAGCTCGTGTGGTCGTGCGTCACGATCCGGCAGCCGATCGCTAGGTAGAGGAGCCAGGTCGCAGCCTTGCCGAGGGCGTTCACGTCGAGGTCGATGCCGCGCGGGGCGAGCACGCGCCAGCCGACGAAGAGCAGGAGATCGCGGGCGGCGATCACGGCGAGGCCGGCCCACGGAAGGCGGCCGTAGGCGACGAGCAGGATCATCGCCGCGTCGATCATCAGCCGGTCGGCGAGCGGATCCGCGATCTTGCCGAAGCGCGACTCGACGTGCCAGCGCCTCGCGAGGAATCCGTCCACCTGGTCGGTTGCGCCTGCGACGGCGAAGACGGAGCCGGCGGGCCAGCTGTGTGCGTCGCCCGCCCGGGCCATGAGCGCGACGAAGGCGGGAATCAGCAGCAGCCTGCCGACCGTGAGCGCGTTCGGCAGCTGCGCGAGCGGTGCAGGGACTGCGCGGGTGGCCATCCCCGACAAGTCTACGGCGGGAACGGCGCCGGCCCCACCTCTCGAGCCGGGGCACCAGGTCTAGGGCTGCGCGTGCAACCGCGCCGCCCAGTAGGCGGTGCGCGTGAGGTACGCGGTCTCGGCGGCGGCGCCGACGAGGCCCCAGGCTCCGTCGTAGCTCGCGTACCCGCGATGCGGCAGGGCGGGCTCGATCTGCGTGCCCTCCCCCCACTCGTTGTAGCTCGTGACCGAGACGATGTCCGGGGTCGCCGCAAGTGCTGCGGCCCAGAGCCGGTCGTAGGTCGAGCCGTTCCGGCGCGGGCGGGTACCCGACGCCTCGCCCGCCCGCCGGCCGTCGTATCCCGGCCCGACGCTCGGGGCGCAGACGAGATGCAGCGCGTGCGCCTGCGAGCAGAGCCGCGCGAACTTGCCGCCCCCGTACGTGTCGAAGTCATAGGTGTAGACGCCGTCGAAATGAGCGCTCGCCGCGAAGCCGACGAGATGCGTATCGGCTAGCAGGCGCATCGTGGAGGGCCGCTGCGTCGTGACCGCCGACCAGTCCGCGGCCGTGAAGTCGAGCGCGTGGTAGACGTACACATCGCGAACGCCGAGCGTCGCCGCATACGCGAGATCCTGTGCGACGGTCGCCGGCGAGCGTCCCGGATA
Organism: uncultured Actinomycetes bacterium; assembly: GCA_963848665.1. Taxonomy (GTDB): domain Bacteria; phylum Actinomycetota; class Thermoleophilia; order Gaiellales; family Gaiellaceae; genus Palsa-739. The sequence goes on along the minus strand of CAWKEF010000008.1, from coordinate 594,647 downwards.
CGGCTCGAGGTGCAGCCCGACGAGGAGGCCCTGGGCTCGGGCGGCCTGGACGACGCGCGGCAGCCGGGCGTCCTCGAGCGAGCCGCGGCCCCACCAGGAGACGACGACCTCGTCCACGCCGGCGGCCCGAATCTCCGTCATCTGCTGCGCAATTACGCGCGGGTCGCTGCTCGAGTAGGGCCCGTGCGCGGGGTAGAAGCGCGAGTAGAGGTTGTTCGGCGGCCGGTGGTTGTTCTGGTTCCAGTGCACCCACGTGCCGTCGAAGGCGGGGGTGCCGTACCAGGGGTAGTAGAAGATCGAGACCGTTCCGGCGCGCGCGACGGCAGGCAGGGCAAGCGAGGCCCCTGCCAGCCCCACGACCAGGAGGCGCCGCAGCAAGGCGCATATCCTCTCGCGCATGGCGGATGGATTGCAACTGCCCGGCTTCGTCGACGCGCACTGTCACGCGTTTCAACGGCTGCTGCGCGGGCGCACGGAGGGCGCTGACTTCTGGGCGTGGCGCGAGTCCATGCTGGACATGGCCCGGTGTCAGACACCCGGACGTGTCCGCGAGAGCTATGGCTGGATCTACCGGGAGCTGCGCGACGCCGGCTACACCGCCGTCGGCGAGTTCCACTACCTCGGCCTGGCTGAGGCGCACGCGGCGGCGGCGGCTGCCGCCGAGGCAGGAGTCACCTGCGTCCTGCTCTATGTCGCCTACGCCCGAGGGGGCATCGATCGTTTCCGCCAGGACTCGGTGGGCGACTACCTGCACGGCCTCGAGGAGCTGCGCGCCGCCGGGGTCCGCGTCGGGGTCGCGCCCCATTCCGTGCGCGCCTGTCCGCGCGACTGGCTCGTCGAGCTCGGTCGCTACGCGGCGGAGAACGACTTGCCGCTGCATGTGCACGCCGACGAGCAGCCGCGGGAGATCGAGGGATGCGTTGCCGAGCACGGTCTGCGCCCGATCGAGCTTCTCGCCGATTGTGGCTGCCTCGGGCCGCGGACGACGGTCGTACACGCGACGCACGCAGACGGGCGCGAGCTCGACCTGCTCGCACAGAGCGGCGCGCGGATCTGCGCCTGTCCGACCACCGAGGCGAACCTCGGCGACGGCTTCCTTCCGGTCGAACGCGTGCTGCATCGCGGCATCGGGCTCTGCATCGGCTCCGACTCGAACGTTCGGATCGATCCGCTCGAGGAGCTGCGCGAGCTCGACGGCATCGCCCGCCGGCAAAGTGGCCGCCGGGATGTCCTCAACATCGACGCGCTGCTTGCAATTGGAAGCGACGAGGGCGCCGCGTCGCTCGGCCTCGAGGAGTGGCCCCCGATCGAGATCGATCTCTCGCACGCACAGCTCCGGGAGGTGGCCGAGCCGCTTTGCGCGCTCGTCCACAGCTGCTCCGCCGACGTCGTCAGGGCATCCGGATGAGGCTGAGCGCAGCGCGGATGTCCTCGTCGCCGAACGGCCGGTCGCTCTCTGCGCGGTAGACCTCGACGAGGCCCCACGCCTTGCCGCCCAGCTCGAGCGGGAGCATGAGGAGCGCGCCGAAGCCGAGCTCCCGGAGGACCTCCGCCTCCGCGGGGTCGACGTCGGCGTCGGCGAGCGTCAGTGCGCGTGGTTCCCGCGTTCGCAGCACCTCGGCGGTCAGCGGAAAGTCGGGTACGAGGTAGCCCTGACCGCCCTGGAGGGTCCCGCCACCCTGCACGTGCTCCGCCACGAGGATGAGGACGTCGCCGATCGCGCGGGAGATCGCGCAGGCGTCGGCGTCGAGCCTCGAGACGAGATCGTCCGCGATCGACGAGAGGAGATCGACGAGACGCAGGTCCGGCTTGCTCACGGCCGAGTTCTCACCGCCGCCATCTCTGCACCTTAGGCAGCGCCCGGGCTGGGGCCGCCGTTTATTGCTTGAAACCTCCCCCTATCGGGGGTAGGCCACCCGGGCCTCCGGCTCCGATACTCTTGTCAACGGGAGTTCGGAATCGCGTTGTCGAGGTGCCGCAGCCTCCAACCGCGATGGGTCGCTCGCCAGTGCCAACCGACTCCTTCGGCAGAGGGCCCGGTCTACCGGCCGGGCCCTTTCCCTTTCGGCGTACGCTCGACCCGTGGCAATGCTCGAGGGCGGCTCGGGGACGACGATCATGAACCTCGTGATCCTCGCCTCCGCGGTCGTGCCGCTCGTGATCGTCGGCGTGCTCTGCTGGATCTTCTGGCGTGCGGCGCACCGCAAGGACGGCGCCGACTGAGCTCGCGTTCGCGCGGCACCGCGGGGATTCCGTTCTTTTGTCGTGTACCAAAGCTCTCGGCGCAGTCGTAGCGTCGAAGGCGCTCCCGTCTGGCCGCAGGCGGGCGTGTCCGTGCACCGGTGGGCGTCCCGGAAAGGAAGCGGGGCGCCCACCCGGACTTCAGGCGCGTGCTCGGAATGCCGATCCAGGATCCGGGCGCGGCGCTTCTCTTCCTTGGAAGCGTCGCGCTCCGTCTGGAAGCTTCGTACGATCCGGCCGGTGAACCGCCGCACGCTCCTCCTCACGGCGACCGCTGCGGCGACCGCGGCGACGGCGGCGCTTCACTACGGCACGCACGCGTCGCTCGTCACCTTTCTCGTCGCCGCTGTCGCGCTCGCCGGGCTCGCGTGGGTCGTCGGCGTCGGGACCGAAGCGGTCGGTGCGCGGTACGGCGCTGCGGCCACCGGCGTCCTCCAGTCGACGCTCGGGAACCTTCCCGAGCTCTTCATCGTCCTCTTTGCGCTCCACGCCGGCGAAACCGTCGTCGCGCAGACGTCGATACTCGGGTCGCTTTTCGCGAACGGTCTCCTCGTGCTCGGCCTGGCGATCGTCGCGGGCGCTCGACAGGCGGATGACGGCGTGATGCGCTTCAGCGCGCGCCTGCCGAACGACACCGCGGTGCTGCTGTTGCTCGCGGCCTTTCTGATCGGAATCCTCGGCGTGTCCGACCGGGCCGGCGACCCGGCAAGCCGGCACGAGCTTGCGATCTCGATCGTCGGCGCGGTCGTGCTGCTCGCGATCTATGCCGCGTGGCTCTGGGGCTACCTGCGCGACGGCGACGGCGAGGCATCTGTCGAGGCCTCTCCGACCACGCTCTCCTTTCCGGCTGCGATCGGGCTACTCGTTGTCGCGGGCATCGGCGCGGCGCTCGTCTCCGACTGGTTCGTTGCCGCGCTCGATCCTGCCGTTCATCGGCTCGGCGTCTCGAAAGCGTTCACCGGGCTCGTGATCGTCGGGATCGCAGGCAACGCAGTCGAGAACGTCGTGGGAGTCGCGCTTGCGGCGAAGGGCGAGGCCGATCTTGCGATCTCGGTCGTGAAGAACTCGGTGGCGCAGGTCGCGGTGTTTCTCTTTCCCGCGCTCGTCCTGCTCTCCCTCTTTTTCACGCATCGCCTGACGTTCGTCATCAACCCGGTGCTCGCCGGAGCATTCGCTCTTGCCGCGCTCGCAATCTGGTCGATCACGGGCGACGGCCAGGCGGTTGCATTCGAAGGTTGGGCCCTCGCCGGCTTCTACGCGATCCTCGCCGCCCTGGTGTGGTTCGAGTAACGCGCACGCGGAAGGGGTCTGCGCGACCCCTCTCCCCGTGAGCGCCGTCAGCACCCAGAGAAGCGCCGGTAGGCGTCCGGCGCGCAGACCCCGCTGACGAGGATGCCGCACCACGAGAGGCGTCTTGGTTACGTCGAGCTTCTTTTACGCACCGTTTACACGGGCGACCCGAGCGGGCCCATCAGCCGACCGAGGCCGCGGCGAGCCTCTGGAGCCAGCGCACCGCGTGCATGCGCTCGAAGAGCACCCGCGCTTCTTCCATTCGTGCGCGCGCAGCTTCGTCGTCTCTGGCCACCTGCCGCTGGTCGGCGTCCTCGACGAGCGTCACTGCAAGCCAGTGGGTCATCCCGAGTGAGCGGAAGCGCTCCGCGGCAAGCTCGAACTCGAGGTCTGCGTTCTCGCCGCGCTGCGCGGCCAGGCGACCGCGGATCCGGTCGAGGTGTGCGTGCAGGTACTGGCGTTGCTCGATCTGCGGCACCCCTCCGAGTTCGGCGAGGAGCGCCTCCGCACGGCTCACGTCGTGCAGCTCGAGCGACGCTTCGGCGGCCTCCACGAATGCCTCGACCGCGTAATGCGTCTGTCGCATCCCCCGCCAGAGCTCGAGCGCCTCTTCGGCGACTGCGACGGCGGCCTGCGGCTCGCCGCCGAGCCGCAGCACGAGCGCTTCCGCGGTGAGGTAGCTGGCACGAGATTGCAGGTCGGTGGACGCTCGCATCGCCGACTGCTCGTCGAGGAGGCTCCGTGCACTGTCGAGCCGATCCTGCTCGACGAGGAGCCGAACGGCCGCTGAAAGTCCGATCGAGGCGGGTAGCTCTGCTTCGGGGAACGAGCCGTAGTCGTAGTCGAGCAGCGACGTAGCCTCTTGCCAGCCGCCTTGCAGGACGAGTACGTCTGCGAGCTGGCCCGAGAAGTTCTCGACCCAGATGCGGTCGCCGCGCTGCCGGGCCGCGGCAAGGCCGGTGGCGATCACGTCACGTGCTTCGTCGAGGCGGTCATGCTCGATCAGGAGGCCCGAAAGGTTGAAGCGGGCGCGAAACAGAGCCGCCGGGAGATCGTGCTGCTCGGCGACGCTCACGGCCTCGCGGACGAGCGCCAGCGCCTCGTGCGGCCGGCTCCAGAGCAGGAGCGCCTTCGTCGTCAGCGCCTCCGCGAGGACCTCCGGCACGGCCAGGGCCTCGGCCATCTCGAGCGCGACCTCGACCGCCTCGAACGCGCGCTCCGGCTCGAGGTGGAAGAAGGCCAGACGGGCGAGCTGGGCGGCGACGAGCGCGACGTCTGCGTCGGGCTCGTCATGCGGTAACGCCTGGTAGGACGACTCGACGAGCTCGAGGGCCTCCTCGATCCGGTCGGCGAGCCGGAACACCTCGGCGCGCCGCGCGTTGACGCGGGCCGCGGCCCGTGTCATGCCGTTCTTCTCGAGCAGTGCGGCTGCCTGCTCGAGCAGCAGGTGGGACTCGGCGAGCTTCGTGTCCTGGGCGGCCGCGCGGCCCGCAAGCTCGAGCAGCTCCGCCTGCTCGAGCGGGTCCTCCGTGAGCTCGGCGGCCTGCGCGAAGTACCGCGCGGCTTCGCCGGCCGACGCCAGGGAGCTCGCCCGCTCGGCCGCCCGGGTGAGCGCAGACCGCGCCCGCTCGCGAAGCTCGGTCGCGTCGGCATCGCCCGGGCCGACACGGTAGGCGTCGAGGTAGTGCGCGGCGACGACCGCAGCGATCTCTTCGTCCCCGTGCTGCTCCAGATGCGCTGCGGCCGCGAGGTGGCGCTTCTTGCGCTCGCGCAGCGAGAGCGTGTCGTAGCTCACGCGTCGCAGGAGATCCTGCACGAAGGCGAGCTGGTTCCGCTCCGGCGAAAGCGGCTCGGCCTGGAGCGTGAAGATCTCTTTCTGGAGCAGCGACTCGAGCAGCGGCTCGAGCTCCTCCGCAGAGAGCCCCGAGAGTGCGGCAAGCCCTGTGCGCTCGAAGGACTTTCCGAGGACGGCCGCGTCCTCGACCAGGCGCCGCTCGCCGAGGTCGAGCGCGTCCAACCGAGCCGCTGCGAGCGCCTGCAGCGTCTCGGGGATCGCGAGCGTCTCGATCGGCCCCAGCGTGCGAATCTCGCCGTCCCGGCGCTCGAGCGCCCCTTGGTCGAGCAGCATCCGTACCGTCTCCACCGCGTAGAGCGGCACGCCCTCCGCGCGCTCGACGATCTGGCCCCGCAGGTCGTCGGGAAGCGCCGGGGCGAGCCCGCCGAGCAGCACGTCGACCTGATCCGGGCGCAACGCCTCGAGATAGAGCGAGGTGAAGTCACGCTGTCCTCCACCCCACGCGCCGCGGCGTTCGGAGATCTCGGGCCGCGCCAGCGTCAGGACGAAGATCGAGTGCGACCGCGACCAGTCGAGCAGGTACTCGACGAAGTCGAGGAGGCCCGCATCCGCCCACTGCAGATCCTCGAAGACGAGGACGATGGGGCCGGCCTCGGCCATCCGCTCGAAGAAGATCCGCCACGCCGAGAACAGATCCTCCTTGTCCGGGGCACTCCGGTCGGCCAGACCGAGCAGGTGGGCGAGCCTCGGTTCCAGCAGCGTCCGCTCTTCGGGCGACCGAACGATCTCCGCGAGGGACTCGCGAAGCTTCGCGAGCGCGACCTCCGGCAGGTCGTCCTCGACGATCCGGGCTCTCATCCGCACCATCTCGGCGAGCGCCCAGTACGCGACGCCTTCGCCGTAGGCGAGGCAGCGCCCGCGATGCCAGAACACGTCGTCGGCGAGCCCGTCCACGTACTTCTCGAACTCCCACGAGAGTCGCGTCTTGCCGATCCCGGCCACGCCGGCGATGGAGACGAGCCGCGCGCGCCGCTCCTCCGCGGTCGCGTGGAAGAGATCCTTGACGAGGGCGAACTCACGCTCGCGCCCGACGAACGGCGGATCGAGACCGGCGGCGCGCCCCTCGCCCCGCCGGGCGGCGATGACGCGCAGCGCGCGGGAGAGGAGGAGTGGTTCCGCCTTGCCCTTCAAGGCATGCAGCACGGCGTCCTCGTACCCGATGGCGGCCTCTGTCATCCGGCGCGTCGTCTCGCTCACGAGCACAGTCCCGGGCTCCGCCGCGGCTTGCACCCGCGATGCGGTGTTCACCATGTCGCCGGCCACCATGCCCTCGCCGAGCGCGCCGACGGTCACCGCCGCCTCGCCCGTGACGACCCCGACGCGCAGGCGAAGACCGGTGAGGCCACGTTCATCCGCAAGCCCGACGACGGCCGCGACGAGATCGAGCCCGGCGCGGACTGCGCGCTCTGCATCGTCCTCGTTGGCGGTCGGCGTGCCCCACACCGCCATCACCGCGTCACCTGCGAACTTCTCGACGACTCCGCCGTAGCGCTCCACGAGCCGCCGCGACGTGTCGAAGTAGCGCGAGAGCAGCTCTCGAACTTCCTCCGCATCGCGCGACTCGGACAGGGGCGTGAAGCCCACGAGGTCGGCAAAGAGAACGGACACGAGTCGCCGCTCGGAGACCGGCTCCCGCCTCGGCGGCGGCGCGGCTCCGTCGGCGGTGAGCCGGAAACCACACGAATCGCAGAACCGCTGCTCGTCGTCGACCGATGCGCCGCACTGCGGACACTGGGCGGCGAGGCCCGCGCCGCAGACCCGGCAGAAGCGTGCCCCGGCTCGGTTATCGGTCTCGCAGCTCGAACAGATCAAATCCGGACCCCCGGAAAAGCCTATGCGTCCTGATTCTCCTGCGCAACGGCGGGCACGCGGGCAAGAAAAAGGCGCTCCTCGATCGAGCGCCTGATCCTCTCGCGAAAGAGCGATACCGGGGGGTTCTCGCCATTCCGCGCAAAGAGGAGATACCCATGCCCGGCACGGTTCTAACGCAATCTTCGAAATAGGGCAGGTAGCGGCGCGTCAAGGGCGCGCCTCGACGCTGCCGGCTGACCCACCCATCAAGTAGATGCGAATGCGGCCCCGAACCTGCGCACGGTCACGTTTGACGCTCTCGAATACCCCTTGCGGGTGCGGGATCCACAGATCGATGTAGGCGCGGCGCCAATTGCCGTGCCGATGGTTTCTCGTGAGACGGATTTCAGACTCGGGCAACTCCGAGCGAGACGGCGTCCCGTCGGGGTCCAAGGGGCTTCACTACAAGCGGCGCATCGGCGTGGCGGCAGTGATGATCGCGGTGTTGATGTGTGGGGCGCTCGGGATCGCGGCTCGAAGCCACACGAAGTCGGTCCGAGCCAATTCGGACGCGCGCTACCAGCGCGACGATACGTTTGCCAGCAAACAGGCGGTCGGGGCGTTCTGGCACGAGCGAGAGGCGATGGGGGACTCCCTCTCGTTTCCGCGCGGGGGACACCGGGATGAGGTGCGCGACATTGCGTTGCGTTTCAGAGCGGCCCTGCGGAGGATTCGGCGGCCGTCCCCTCCAGAGGCGAATCAGATCCAATTGGCGCTGGACGCGAACGAGGAGCTGATCAGCGTCTTCACCTTTCTCCCGCCTCTCAGCGGCGGTGCAACTGACGCCCAAGTAGAACGGCTCTTGCACGGCGCCGAGGTGTCCGTGCTGAGACCCATCGCTCAACTCACGGCGGGCAGTCAGAGCGGCTATATCAAGGCGGAGGCTCGCGCTGCATCGGCGGAGCAAGCGGTGTTCCGGAGCGAGGTCGCCAGCTCGCTGCTCGGTCTCGCGGCGGTCATCTGGTTTGCGACCTTCGCGACGCGTCTGGTGCGCCGAATCGGAAACCAGAACGCCGAGCTTCAACTCGCCGACGTCGCCAAGGACGAATTCCTCAGCACGGTCTCGCACGAGCTACGCACGCCGCTCACGTCGATCCACGGATTTCTGGAGATGCTGCTCGATAGTTCCGACGATCCGCTCAGCGAAGAGCAGCGAAGCTTCGTTACCACTGTGCAGCGGGGATCGGTGCGCCTCGAACGGCTCGTGAACGACCTCCTACTCCTCGCGCAGCTTCGCGTCGGGCCCCTCGACATCCAAACGGTGAACACGGACCTGGTCGCGATCGTCAGTGACTCGGTCACAAGCGCGTACGCCGGCGCGACGCACAAGGCGCTGGAGCTGACCTTTGCAGCGCCGCGCGACCCGATCCTGGTCGACGCCGACACCGTTCGGTTTGGACAGGCGGTCGACAACCTCATCTCGAACGCGATCAAGTTCACTCCGGGGGGCGGCCACATCGAGGTGGCGCTCGTACACGACGGTGAGCGCGCGACCCTTACCGTCTCCGACACGGGCATGGGGATGACCGAGGCCGAGATCGAGCGGCTGTTCGAGCCTTTCTTCCGAACCCATTCCGCTCGGACCAAGCAGATCCAGGGCACCGGGCTCGGCTTGCCGATCGTCAAGGCGATCGTCGATGCGCATGGCGGCACGATCGACGTCACGAGCGAGCCGGATACCGGCACGTCGTTCGCAGTCACGTTGCCCGTCACGCAGACGTACGGAGCCCGCGTCGCCGCCACTCCGCGGCGCCTCGTCACAGCCTGATACGGCTGCGTGCCGCGAAGGCGGGGACCCCAGCCATCCGCCGAAGCCCCCGCATCGCTCTAACGCGCTTCGGGCTGCGCGAGATCTCGCTGTGCCTAAAACCCGGTCACGGTGATTTCAGTCGGGGCGCCGAGATTCGAACTCGGGCCTCCAATTCCGAACCTATCCCCGCGCGAAACGTTGCAGTTACGCGCAAAGGCGCATAGTTGCGCGGTTCGGCGCGTACAAAGCGTTAGGTGTTGTTTGGGTTTCTTCGGGGGTTGTGGGCACCACTCTGTACCCGTTTCTGTACCCAGGTTGTGATCACCTCTTGCGGCGCTCTGCTTCCTGCTTCTGTCCTCTCTTCGCGACGAGTTCGCGCTATCCCGTCGGTGAGTGCGCGGTCGAAGGGATTCGCATGGGCTCGATCGATGTCTACCCAGCAGTCAAAGCTGAAGTCGAGCGTCCAAGGTCGATCAGGGTATTTCGTCAGATGAACCTCACTGACTCCGAGCGCCACGAATTGGTCTACCCGCTTCGCGATAGCGGACGGCGGCCACCCCTCATCTGCTTCCGCTTGTTTGACCCAATCGGGCGGTCTCGCTACTCACAATCCACGGCGGCGGTATGGCCGCGCCGGACGTCATGCAGCCTCGACCCTGAGCATCGCGACGAACGACGACTCGACGCCCTCGAAAGGCACGAGGTCGAGCACGCGGAACTGCTGCGTGCCGGCCGCCCAGATGATCTCCCCGGCCTTGATGTGCTGCGTGTAAGCGGCCTCGCCGACCTCCGGACCCGTCCTCGAGGTAGAGCATGTACTCTGAACAACCGTGCCTCCAGTCCGGTGCCGACGGCAAGACCGAACCTACTTCCTCGGCGTGTCCACCCGCAAGACGGCCAGCCGACTCCATGGCCGCCGACGATCGAGCTTTCTCCCCCAGCCCGCCGGCTGTTCCCTCCAAGAGCTCCGCCATTCAGCCCAGCCGGCGAGCCTCGTGAAGCTCTCGTGATAGGTCGGGTCGCCGCGTGCGGTCCGCCGCTCGTCGAGAAAGACGGCAAGAAGATCGTGCATACGCAAGACAAGTGGGCCGTACTCCGCAAGAAACGCCTCTACAGGCACATACCCTTCGGCAACAACCCTGCCAGCCGTGCTGAACGTCGACGCGGTCAAGCTGGCAGCGTCGACGAGATCCTTCTGGTCGTTGAGCGTTACAACCTTATGGTTGGCGTCCCAGTGCTCTAATAGGGCGCGTCTCATCGACATCGCATCTCTGGCTTGTAGATGGTTCATAAGGTCGAAGTAGTGGGCCGCTTGGTTTGTCCTACGAGAGTCGAGGTAGGCGAGCAGAGCGAGCAACACGCCGAGCGTCGTAACCGCTGAAGCGATCGCTGTGACCCACTCGGCTGTCTACGCCGCGACAATCATCTATCCGGCTCGCTCAAGTAGGTGACTGATCCACTGGCGGCACACGCCGGCAGCCCGAGCGACCGCCGACTTGGACTCCCCCGCCGCGACCGCCTCAAGAATGCGTTGATGCAGTTTCAGCCGTGCGTCGTCAGCGGCTTTCTCGCGCGAGCCAAGCGCCTCTGCGGCCCGGCGCACTCGTTCTAGGTCTAGCCTTAGCCATGCGGGCCGTTTCGCTATCGCTACGGCCATTCCCCTGTAACGCAATAGCAGTTGACAAATGCGCTCGATAGGCGGATGCTCGGCGCATGCTTCGAGTGGGAGAAGCCCGGATCGTCAGAGGTACGCGCGTATCCCGAGGCCGCGCCCACTCGCCGGCCTCGGCGTGCGCGCGAAAAGGAGAGGTTAGAGTCATGGGTAGACGCAAGTCGTGCGCCGAAGTCTAAGCCGAACTCACGCGTGCCTCGCCGAACTAAATAGGAGCTAACGACTCTCTGCCGCCGCTCGCTTCGATGAGGTAGATGCAATCCACGCCCACCTACGCCGGGAGCACCGGCGTATTCGCCGCTGGATCAACGCTCAGCCTGAGAAGAGGCAAGCGGCATGAGCGCCGCGGCTCTCGCCCCTCACCGCCGCCGCGGCTAGCGAAGCCACGATCACCGAAGCGTTCGCGGCGATCGAGAGACTCATCGCGGCGAAAGATGACGCGGTCAAAGCCCTTCGTTCTGCGACCGACGCTTTCGTCATGGATGGAACCCACGCGGAGTTCCTGCGAGAACCGGTCGGCAGCGTGCTCAGCCGCTACAACCCGGCGACGATCAAGCTGCTCAGCGAGATCACTATCTCCGCAAGTTCATCGAGGAAGACGGCGACAGGTCAAGCTTCGAGTTCGGGTTCCTCACTCAACTGCAGCATCCCCGACATCGCGTCCGCGTATGCGGAGGTGGAAGACAGCTCCGGGGTTCATAGCGGCGTAGCCGGTAGCCCCGCTTTTGGGCGGGGCCTCCGGGTGCGCCCGCTAACCTGTCGGGGCGACGCCGTACACCTTCTTGTAGAGCGTCTCCCAGTTGGCAGCGATCTGCTGTTGCGCGGCGGCGAGAGCTTCATCTTGCCAGAGCAGACAAGCGTCGTGAACGCTTGTTCTCGAGCTTGTCTTTCACGTGGTAGCCCGCTGCGTGACCCGGCACGTCGCCGGCTCCGGATAGAGATTCGCGATGTCGTTGGATCCGCCAAGTCTCCAGTGAAACGATGTGGTCGATCTCGATCGTTCGAGCCGTACGGTCTTGGCCGCCATGCCCGTACTCGCGTTTCGTCTGCGTGCTTCTCGCTGCTCCGGCACGTTGCGGATCGTCCCGGTGTGGAAGGTTGGCGCGCAGATGACGGCTCTCGTCAGCTTGCGGTAATAGGCGCCCGGCGAACAACGCCGATCCGGCCTCGCGCTGAGGGCACAGCCGCCGCTCTTTGTCCGAGGCTTTAGAAGGACGGTCTTACCGACATCGACGTGGACAAGGCGCACGGAACCAGCTGCGGCTGCCGCGAGCACCAAAACTCCCGCAACCCCGAGTAGAGACATTCTCACGACACTTCTCATCGCCATCCTTGCGATGATGCCACTGTTGAGAGTCAGCGCAGTCTTCGCGGCAGGCGCAATCGCGTTCGGCATGACCGTCGGCAGCGCGACGGCCGTGCCGCCGCCTTGGAAGAACTGCGCCCAGGTGAACGCAAAGTATCCGCATGGAGTCGGCCGCGCGGGAGCGATGGACAAGACAAGCGGCGTGCCCGTCACTACGTTCAAGCGCAGCACGCGCCTCTACCGTCTAGCGATCTCGTACAACAAGGGACTCGACCGCGACCATGACGGCATCGCTTGCGAGACGATCTAGCGCAGCGCCTACTTCTTGTTTGACCTAACACCGGTCAGCCGGGTGGCCTTCGGCTATGACCGCTTCCGCCGCACCTGCGAGATGCGCTCGCCGTTCCGCTTGTCGCGAACCGGGAGGCCGGGATGTCGCGCAGCCGGCCAACGCAGATCGCAGTCGTCGCGTTCCCTGCACCATCGGTGACCGTCAAAGTCACGGTTGAAGGCTTCGCCTGGTTCGCCTTAGTCGAGGTGACTATCAGAGGATCGTTCGTGCCCGCGGCAAACGACGGCACGTCGGTGGTGGCGTTGGCTTCGTCGTGCGTGATCGTGCTGATACCCTGCGCCAGCGTCTTGTACTTCTATCTGGATCTGCTTCGGCGGCCCCGGGATCTGTGCAATTAGCTCGCATACTGCCCCAGCGTGATACGGGATCGCCTACCAGCCCACGATGAACGGATGGAAGGTGAAGTCATCTGTCGTCGCGACGCAGGGGGCGAAGCAATCGTTCAGAAGCGAAGTCACCTGCTGAACGTCACCGCCTGCCAGGTTGGACATAAAACGTTTGAGGCTGGATCGTTTGCGTCAGGTTGTGCGAACGCCTTGCGCGCGCCGTTGGGCGAGATGGCGCTGACGTACACGTCATCACGACCTGGATCCGGATATCCATTCGCGATCGCGGTCAGCACCCCGACCCGTCGGCGTTTTTTATGGAGTAGGTGGTCGCACCGACCATGAAGCTGATTTTCGTCATGTCCGGTGACCAGCGGGCGCTGTCGCTAACGACATCGGTTCGCGCGACGATTTGAAACAGCCCGTTTCCGTCCCTATTCATGACCCACACGCCTTCCAAGGCGGGGTCATTGGATCTGCGCGTGAAGAGAATCCGTGAACTGTCCGGCGCCCACACCGCTGACATACCCGGCCCTAGGCAGCAGGAGAGCGTGTCGTCGAGTTCACCTACTGGGCCGACCGCATAGTCGTAAGCACACGGCGACGCATTGGCCGCCAGTGTGACCGGCATGACCGCTAGCTGATCGCCGCGTAGACTTCCGAGGTTGACAACAAACTGGGTCCCGTCAGGCGACAACTACCGAGGAGACTCTGTCCGCCGCACGCGTTAGCTACCAATTGGAAATCGCTTCCATCAGGGTTGACGGAGAAAACCCGATCACAGCAATGATCGAAGGTCTGGAATAACTGCTTCCCGTTCGCGCCAGGCCACGCGGCAGACGCGCTCCCGATGAACACGCACATGAACACGCACGCGGCGGCGCATGCAATCAGGACGTGCGTGCTCCGTTGCCTCATCTGGGCGCGACGCTACTCCGCGGCCAGCGGTCTTTGGCCTAGCCGTTAGAAACGGACCACCCTAGATGCGCATGTTGTTCATGAACGGGACGGCCTGCTGCGCATATCCCGGAGGAAGGCCGGGCGGGACGTAGTCGGAGGCTGAGAAGTTGTCGCCGTGGTAGCCGTTGTTCGCGATGCCGCCGTAGAAACCGACGCCAGCCTTCCCCGCTGCCGCAACGGCGCTGTCAGTGGCGCTGATCTGGAGCGAGCCGTCGATGTAAACCTGGATCGTTGTCCCGGACATGTGGAGCTTGAGCGTCCGTGTGCCGGACGTGAACCCCGGGTCCACGTAGGAACCCAGTAGCGAGTACGAGCCGGCCACGGCGGAGTAGAGCTGCCAGGTGGCCGTGTCGTTGTAGAAATCTCACCCAGTAGAAGTCTCTGCCCCGGTCGCGACGCGACCTAGGACACCGAAGGCCGTCCCGGTGTCCGTGGTGCCCACGCAGACGAGATCCATTTCGACGTCGTAGTCAGCGGAAGCCGGGGCGCCGGAGGCGTAATAAAGAATCCGAGTTCGCTGGCTCTGACCCGTAGATCCGGTTCGACTCGTACCTGGATGGTGAGCGCCCCAGACGACGCGGAATGTCTCGTCCAGCGTTGCGCCCGTCTCCCCCGTGTGTGAGGAGAGGAGGGTGCCGTTCGTGTCGGTAAAGCTGTCTGTGACGAAAGCCATGCAAGCTGCTCCTAGATGTCATAACGAGAGAGAGAGAGAGAGAGAGAGAGAGAGAGACGCGGCGAGGGCGGTCGACCGTACACCCCCTGATTGGGGTTGAGCTCAAGCTTTAGCAGCCGAACTCGTACGCGCCGATCGACGGCGCCGCCCCGCAAGGACGGAGGCTTCCGTCCTATATCTAGCGTCCCGTTCGTCGACGTCGACCCGGCATGGATCGCAGAGCTACCGAGCTTCAGATGTAGGTCATTGGAAGCAAAGCTCGAGAAGATGGACGTGACAGGCGTGATCGACGTGTCAACGTCGACCTGGCCCTTGTCGGCCCAGACAGCTTCCACCACCGGTGAAGAAATAGAGATCATGGGAGAACGTGCCGCCTGTGGCGCCGTTGCTAACCGAGCACGTCTGCCCATCCCAAATGTTGTTCGTGAATGTCAGGCCGGTGTACCCGGACGGGCAGTGGCCGGCGTCGCGTTTCGAAGGATCAGCCGCCCTGCGAGAACGTGTTATGGGTGAAGCTCGATGAAGCGAAGTTCGCATCCGAGAGGCCGACAACGTACGACCGCGGCCCCCAGAAGACGCTGTTACTTCATCGTCACACCGGTGATCGTTCCGGGGCCGGACATCGTGAAGCAGGCTGTCGACGGGCCTGTCCCTGTCGGCGCTGCCAGTGGATCCGATCGACCCGGACGCGGCCCCGTTTGTAGCATCTCAGATCCATCAGAAGACTGCGTTCGCGGGGTTCGTCGTCGACGACATGTCCCAAGTAGAAGTTCTCTGTGTGCTGGCCGCCGCCACACGACGGCGGATAGCGAGAGTCGCGCAACCGGACGTTGATAAACGAGAAGTTGTAGATCTAGTACCCGTTCGAGGTGTTCGGGCCGCCGCAATTGCTGGCGTCATAGGTTGGCCCGACAGTGACGTTCTTGATCGTGAAGTCGTCGACACTGCTGGAGCGCGAGCGGGGCATCGCAACGGTTGCCCGGCGCGCGCAATACCCACGGCGTCGTGTCCTGGCAGTCGACGTTGACGTTCTGAATCTTGCAGTTCGCTGTTGTGCCAGAAGCGCCGATGCCGGCGATCTTCATTCCGTCCCAACCGGGTGCGAGATCGCCGCTCGCGTCGGTTGCTGTCGCCGTGCCACCTCCATCGATGACGGCGTGAGGGGCGTTCGTCAGCAAAAGGACGAAGAGCCAGCGCGCGCACGAAGTACCGGAGAACGTGACGTCACTGGTTTTCGTGCCGGTGACGGTAGACGAGATGTTGTTCGCATCGGACGCGGTGTAGTCGCCGCACGCGACACCGATCGTGTCGCCCGCGCTCGCGTTCGTGAACGCTCTTACCCGGAGACAGGCAGACCGTTGACGCGGACTGTTCAGCGATCGGGGTTGCGGAACGCGGACAGTTCGCGCCCACGTCGGAGCCGGCCGAGTCCATCCACACGTTCGCTACCGGCGGCCCGCCACCGGATCCTCCCGTAACCGTGACCGTCTCGGAGTTGGAGGTTCTTTGGTTCAGTGCGGCGTCGCGGCCTACGGCCGTCAGCGTGTAGGTGCCGTTACCGGATGCGCTCGAGTCCCACGTGGTTGAGAACGGTGCCGAGGTGTCCTCAGCGTTCAGGTTCGCCCCGTTCAGCTTGAACTGGACTCCGGCGCAGGCGACGTTGTCGCCGCAGGTCGCACTAACAGTCACGGACGAGCCGGAGACGGTCGCGCCGTCGGCCGGGGCCGTCAGAAACAGAGATGGCGCGCTCGCGTCTGGACTATCGAAAGAGCCGCTAACGACGCCCGCCGTGATGGCTGTCCCGGTGGCGATCACGGCGACGATGCTCGTTACCGTGCCGCCTCCGTTGCTGAAGATGCTTCGGGTACCAAAAGCCAATCACGCTTACTCCTTCGTCATTTGATGAACCTTCAGAGCCCGCCAAGGGGGCGGCCCAAAAGAGCGCGCTAGTCGAGAGCCGACTGCCCTGGCTGCAGGATGCGCGTCGAGTCGTACACCGTCGGTCCGAGCGCAGGAGCCGACCCCGCTCGAGTAGCTCGGCGTCCCGCCCGCCTGTGTCTGGGGGCTGACCGCGCTCCCGGAACCGTTGTAGTAGTTCCCGTTCGCATCCCTGTAGAGGCCCGTTGCGGGATCATACGTCGCTGACGTCGTCCCGCCGCTAGAACCACCTGCCGCGAGCCCGTTGAACGCGGCCGTGTTCTCGCCGTCAAAGCCCCCTGAGCCAACTGCTGCGACGCCGCCTGCTGGCCAGCCGCGTACTGGGACTCCAACGTGTCGATGTTCCCCAGCAGACTGTTCGTCGCGTCGTACTGGGACTGGCCCTGCTGCTGGCCCAGCTTCCCAAGCTGGTAGCCCGTCTCGCCCGAGTTCAAGATGCCGCGGGCGGCGAGCTGGTTCTTCGTCAAGTCCTGCGAGTCCTGGTACTTCTGCGCGAGCTGCTTCAAAAGCGAGAACGGGTTGTTCTGCGCCAAACTCTTCGTCCCCGCCGTATCAAGGCCGGTCTGGTCGAGGATGTCTTGCGGGAGGTTCGGGACGTCACCGAACGCGATCAGCGCTTGCTGCAACGCGCCACGGAGATGCGACGCGTCCGAGATCCCTTGCGCCGACAACAGATTCTTCAACGACTGGTAGGCGGGGTCGTTCTCGATCAGCGACGCGTAATCAACGTTCGCCGGCCCACCCACTGTGATCTGCGACCCGGCCGGGGCCGCCCGGCCACTGGCCGCCGTACCCGGAGTTCCCGACAACCGCGTCCCGGGGAGGGAACGTTGACGCGTTCCCGCCCGACCCCGACGACGAGTTGAGCAGGTTGTACCCCGGGCACCGAACAGGCCGGCCGTGTTGTCTGCGAAATGGTTCGTCACGGTCGCCTGCTGCCCCCCGCGGGTGGGCTCGGCAAGGAGTGTGTCGGTCGGGAGAAGTGGGCGCGGGAGCCCAGTCATCTTGTCGTACGTGAACTGTGCGATCGAATCTGACTCCTTCGTTCCTAGTAGTTGCGTTCGAGCTCGGCTTGCGAGCGCGGCTTCGGCGGTGTCCACTTCAACGGCGCACCAATAGGCGGTTGCGGCCGGTGATCGTGTCTGCGCCGTTCTGCTTCGACAGCTGAAACGCCGGCCGCGTGGATTTCTTCTCCTGAACCGTTGCACCGCTGACTTGCTCGCTACCGATGCGCGGGTCATGTCGTCGCCAACGTCTGGCGTCATGTACGCGGCCGTCTCTAGTCCGCGCACGTCGATGCTCGCGGGAGGCAGGTTCGGCTTGTAATCGGCGCCGTTGAACCCCGCCGTGAGGAGCTGCTCCTGGAACCTGCGTGTCTCCTCCGCTTCCGCGAGCCGCCGTGCTGCTTCCGCTAAAACGAACGGGTCGTCTCGGTGCGGATGCTTCGCCTCGTGCAGTTCGCGATCGAGGACCGTCGGGAGAAGCTCCCCCATACGCTCGTCCATCTGCCTTGCCTCGGGGTGGCGCGCGAAGATCGTTCCGGCCACCTCGTTCACGGTCCAATCGCGCGCCGCTGCGGCATCGAGTACGGCCTGGTTGGCGTTCACTCGCGCTTCAACCTGCCGCGCGTGTTCCTCCTGCTGGACTACTCCTTGCGCCCATTCCTCGACGCTGTCGGGGTCTTCTTTGTACCAGCGCTCGACGAACACGCCGAGCGTTCTTGGTCGACGGTGCTCAGCATCGTCGCTACGTTTCGGACGTCGTCGATCCTCCCACTGGTCGAGCGCTTCGAGACCGGCGTTGTAGAGCGCGTTCCCCTGAGCCCTTTGGCGCATCGCTTCTTCCGCTGCGAGGCTGCAGCGTTCGCGTTCGGCAATCAGCGCCTCGGTCGTTTGGACGAGCGCCTCTGCCGCTTGCCGTTCGAACGAAGCCGATTGCTCTGAGCGCGGCAAGTGCATTCATCTTCTCTTCGAGAGTCGGGGTGTCAGCGATCGACCGTGCGATCTCTTCCGCCGTCTTGCCGTAGTCACTCCATGGTTCAGTCAAACCATTCTCCTTCAGGTTTTGGCCGCTCGCGCGGCGCCCACTTCGAAACATCAAACGCGACGAACGCAGGCCGCCTGTTCCTCAGTCCTCCGCCCTTCTCGCCGACTCCTCCGCCGCACACTCCCCGCAACGCAACTGCGTGTCGCTCCGCGTCACGAACAGCCGCGAACACTCGCGGCACGGCCGGCAAAGCTCCGCCGCGACAAACGGCGCCGAGAAACCGTCGCTCCCGGCCATTGCTTAGTAGTCGACCCCGCGGATCAAGCCGACCGTGTTCGGCTTGTCAGCAAGCGCCTCCGCCTGCCGTTTCTCGTCCGCCTCGGCCTGCTCTCGGCGCATCACGGCGAACTTCTCGCCGATCGTCGACTCCGACCGCTCTTCGTCGCTATCCACGCTCATGGCGTGTACGGCGTCCTGTCAGCAGCGTGCGGCCGTGCTTGCGTACTCGAGGCACCGGCAACGCGTTCGGCGCCCCCTTTGCGCCATGCGGTCTCGTTCCCGCCGGAACCAGTCTTCGGACTGATCTGCTGGCCCGGGCTATTCCCCTTCGGAGGGACGCTCTCAGGGCCGGTCTTTGCGCGTGTCATTCGCTGCTCCTATCGTTAGTTGCGGTTGAACATGGCGGCGAAGCTGCGAATCGCCTCGGCCTCCGTGACCGGACGCCTTTCCTCGCGCAGCTGCTCCTCGGCGATCAGCGCCCGGTCGCGCCATCCCGCGGCCTGCCCGAGCGCCGCGTCAAGCACAGGCGTCGCAACCCGCACCGAAACGGCTGCCCTACCTGAGAGTCTGTCCGCGGCCGCGACGGCCCACAGCGCGAGCGCCGACAGTGTTGCTGGCAGAGACGGCTTCTGCCCGGCCCGCTGCCATCGCCACCCGCCAGCCAGGCGGCCACTGCGCGCACCAACGTTCGCTTCACGCTCACAAAACAACCTTTCGTCAGATACGGGGACTGCTGACGGCCACCGCTAACCGGAAACCCGTCAACCCTTCAAATCACCGACGCCCAGAAGGGGACCCGCTCGCCAAAACGCTTCCACGAAAACCCCCCAATCATGGGAGAACTGGCTTTGACAGAGGACCCTGCGCGTGTCGGGGTGTCAGCGGGGTGGCGGGGGCCTCGTTGCCGGGGTACCGGCGGGTAGCGGCTTTTGGGTTGGCCCTCCTTTGCGTTCCGGCTCGAGAGGCGCTGCGCGCAAGGATGGTCACCGGAACAGCAGGGCAGCGGACATGTCGTCCCCCGCCATGCCGCATGGTTACGCGAGCTAGACGATGGCCGGGTACACGAGCTGGCACAAAACAGAGCCTCAGATGCTCCCTTACGCGTGTGCGCGCGAGCGCCTCCACGGCAAACCCGCCAGACGATCCCGGGATAGATACCTATTCGACTTCGCTGCCCCAGGTGAAGCGTGGCGGGACGTCGCTGCGTGCCGGCTTCGCGATGACTTCTGCTCTCGTGCGCCAGCTGAGGCCGTGCTCGAGCGCGATGGCGACGCAGTCGTTCAGGCTCAGGTGTCCTGTTTTGAATCCGTGGTCTCGTGCTAGCCGCACTTGGAGGTCTTCACGGAGTTGTCGCTTCTGGACGTCTGATGGGATACGCGGATCCCGCGCGGCTTCTCGCATGCTCGGACTCCTGTTGTCGTCTCAGCCGTTGCGCGTATAGCTGCGGGTAGAACTCGGCGAGGCTGATACCGCAGCGTCTGCGGGCGAGTTCACGCCGTGCAAGTTCGCGTCGCGCGGCGGTCGCGTGGTCAGTCATCTCCGGCCACCGGGGCTCCGGTTACGTGCGTGATGGTCCTCGCCGTACTCGTCCGTGATCTCCTGGACTGATTTGGCGACGCCTTCGTGCTCTGCGACGATTTGGGCGAGCTCTTCGTCGGTCGAAGTCCAGATGTCCTCGAGCACGGACTCAGTGGCCTTTGCCGCGGACTTGCCTTCGTCGCGCGGCTTCGCAAGCACGTTCTCTGCGAGGAAGCGCATGATGTGCCGCTGTTCCTCGGAGTCCGCGACTTCGATTTCGAAGGTGTTGGGTCGCTCGCCGTACGCGCAGTTGCTGCCGCTTCTTGACCTTGCCTCCGCCCTCGAGGATCTTGCCCATGTGTTCGAGCGCGGCCGGCCCTTTCGTCTCTAGCAGCCGCTCTAGCTCGGCGCGGAAATCGTCAGCCATTACGCGGCGGCTAGTTCGATCGTTCGCTTGCGACGTCGCGCCGACTCCAAGTCGACGACCTGTGCCGCTTGCGCCGTCCGTCTGACGGTGATGCCGTAGATGCGACCCGCCTGGAAAAGCTCGTCGACGTTCACGTCTTCGCGCCAGCCGATGAAGTGTGGGTCTGCGTCCTCCGGGGTCGACGCGTAGACCGCCGAACGGATCTTTGGACGGTACGCGGTCGACCGGTTGCGGCCGTTTCTCATATCTACAGTTTCGCGGCGCGCGGAGACGGAGCCTCGTGCTTGCGTGTCAACCATGCCGAGTTCGCCCCTTTCAAGGGTGGAAAGTTTTCTTCGAGCCGCTGCGATCGTCGGATGCGACAGACCAACCATCGCGGCGAGCTTGCGGTCAGACAGGTGAATCGCGATCGTGACGGCGATCCCAGCGAGCATGGAGCTTTGGGCGTGGGTGCGACGACCGTTCCGCGTCAAACGCTCCCGCAACAGCAGACGCATCACCTTTTCATGCGGCAAACCAGACGTCTCGATGACACCGTATGTCCCCCAGCCGAGGAACCGTGCCGGTCGCACGACGTCATGGCGACCCTCCGACTCGGCGCGAACGTGAACGCGACCTTGACTCCGCCGCCGACGCGAACGTGGAACATCACGCCACCCTCCGAGACTCTTTGCGCGGAGAGGCTTCGGCGGGCGTCACGACGCGGCCGCCCTTTGCGAGCGTCTGCACGTCTAGAAGCGCCCCGTCGTCCCACCGGTCAGAGATTCAGCCTCGAGGAAGAGGAGCCCCTTCCCGCCGGCGTGTTTGCGGTGCGGTATCCGCCCGTGACGCGCGAGCTCATAACACCTGCCACCGCGAGAGCGTGCCGCCGTACCTCTCGACGACCTCCGAGAGTACCTATATACCGGCGGCTCATGCCGCCACCTCATGCGCCGCCATGACTTCCTCACGCACCGGAACTGACGAAGTCACGAAGTCACGCTCTGACTTCGTGACGAAGTCATTGACTTCTTCACTTGTTGTATGTGAAGAAGTCATTTGTTCATGCGTGTTTGCGGGAACGGTTGACGAAGATCAAAGAGCCCCTCGACCAGGAACCACAACCAGGCCGTTCCAGGACCGCTGTTCTTCCGGTCGACGCGCCCTTCGGCCTTCAGCTTGTTCGCCTCGCGCCACACGGTCTCGCCGGCCACTCCGAGCTCCGCCGCGGCGATCGTCTTCAGGTAGTCGAGCGGCTTCGGCCCCTGCTCCAACTCGCGGAGAATCAGTTTGCCCGCGTCGACACGCTTCGCACCCTTGGCG
Source organism: uncultured Actinomycetes bacterium (assembly GCA_963848665.1). GTDB lineage: Bacteria > Actinomycetota > Thermoleophilia > Gaiellales > Gaiellaceae > Palsa-739. The sequence goes on along the minus strand of CAWKEF010000008.1, from coordinate 572,921 downwards.
GGCCGGCCGAACAGCTGCATCGAACGGGTTTTTCCGCGTCCCCTGCCGGAATCTCACGCGTCAGCGTCTCTGAGAGCCCCGCCACTGCGACAAGAGCTCTATTCGCGCTGAGCAGCGCAACCCCTTCTTGCTGACGTTCGACTTTACCGACCTCGAGGACGCGCGCAACATCTCGTCCTCGTCCGTGTCGCCGCCAACGCCAACACAATCCGCGCCGTATTCGAGAACGCGCCCGAAGCCTGAATCGACGCGACCGCGCCCGCGGCGACGCTCTTAGTGAAGTGATGAACGCCGATGACGGAGCATCCCGTCTCGTTCGCCATCTGCGCGAGCGGCATAAGCGCCCGCTTCACGTCATGGTCCCTATATGAATCGACCGCGCCGGATAGGTGCGACGTGAGCGAGTCAACGACGACGAGTCGCGCTTCATACGACTCGACGGCTTCCCGCAACGCCGGCACGTCGTCGGGGAGCGAGAGCGCGTCTGGTACACCTTCCCGCTGGAACGTGAACGGTTTCACGAAGGCGATGTCTGCACCGGCCGCAACGAGCCTTCGCTTGAGAACGCCGCCGAGCGAATCCTTCAGCCGACACCCAAAGGACGAATCCGGCTTCGCCGCCCTGGCACTCGCCCTTGCCGCGCGTGACCGAGGCAGCGATCCTCACCGCCCAGGTCCCCTTCCCGGCACCGCCGTTGCCGACAAGCAGCGTCAGCTCGCCCGCCGGCACATAGCCGCGGAACAACCACTCCGAGTCACGCATCTTGATCGCGCCGAGGTCAACCGCAACGAACTCGCGGCCGCTCACGATTCACGCCCGAGCGAGAGGTCGCGAAGCAGCGCCGCGAAGTCGGGCCGCCTCCGATTTACGCCAGCGACCCTTTCGTAGTGGTCGACCGCGCGGTCGACCTGGCACACCCATCCGGCCTGGCGTCGAAGGTCCTCCGACAATCTGACGTCGTGCGGTGCGAAGTCCGGCGCCGTAGGTACGTTTCGGATGCGGTTGTGGAAGCCGCGCTTTCTGGGGGCGTCACCGGCTCAGCCGGGCGCCCTCCCTCTTTGGCGAGCTCACGCAGCCTCCCGCTCGAACTGCTTCTGTGCGACGTGGCGCCGAAGCGCCAATCTGACCTCAGCCGAGAGCGAACGCTCCGCTCGCCTTGCGAGATCCGCGACCTGGACGTAAAGCTCCCGGTCGACCTTTGCCCGTAGCCCGACGACACCATGGCCGCGGTCGAGCGTCTGAATTGTCGTTACTTCGACTTACTCCGTGGTCGGTGGGTTACCCTCGTGCCTTACTCGGTAGACAATCGGGGGCGGGTCGAGTCGTACAACAAGGGGCGCGCCCGCGGACCCGAGTTCTCACGCCACGGGAGAGCCAGTCGCGCCGCTCCGCACGTAACCGAGCCGACGGCGAAACTCTACAAGTCGAGAAGCGTCTTGACCCGGTACTCGATGCTGGCGAGTGTGCGCGCGGAAACGGTGCCCCAAGTTGTTCTCCGACGAGCCGATCGGTGGAGATCGATCGAATTGCCTCGCTTAGAGAGCCCATGATGTCTCGCGCAGGCCGCCTTCCGGCGGATCGACCCGCACGCGCAGCGGCATCCGCTCGCGCTCCCTTGTCGTGAACGGGACGACAACGACCCAGCCTTGCGGGACCACTGTTGAACTGATTGGTCGAGACGATGAGAGCGAGACGCTGGCGGCCTTGCTCGTGGCCGCGGACTGGATCGAAGCTCAGCCAACCAGATCTCGCCGCGAGCGGCCAACTATTCGAGGCCGTCGCCCAGCGATCCCTCGAGCACATCCCCAACTCGTCGATGGTCGTGTCGGCGTCGCGGAGCGCGGCATAGCCGCAATTCGTCTCGGCGATGAGCAGGCTTCGGTAGAACTGGTCGACCGCCCGAGCGACGATGTCCGGCATCGGCTCGCCGGTCTGGCGCTTGAGGTCCTGCAGCGTCTCGTGAGTGTCCTCACAGATCCTGACGGTGGTGCCCGGCACGCTCGCCTCCTGGTTCGAATCGTGACTACACGGTGTAGTCGTCAATGTAGACGTTTTTGCCTACCTCAGGATGGGGGAAACGTACGTTTTACACGCCGATCCGGCCGAGACGTGGCCCCAGAGAGTTCTCCCCTCGATGCTCCCTCCAACGTAGAAAGGGCCGATTCGCAGGGACAAATCCGGCGCACTACACAGGAAGCCAGCCGCCTCGACGCGTCCCGCCTCCGCCTGCTTCGCCGACTTCCGACCACTGGCCGTAATGCACGAGCGTCAGCCGCGGATCCGAGTGGCCCATCTGCGCCTGGATGAACTCAGGGTTCTGGCCGCGCTCGCGGCAGAGCCGATCGAACGTCGACCGGAACGCATGGAACGGCTTCCGGTCGCGCCGCTCTCCCCCACCTTCGGGATCGGCGGCTTCGCCTTCTCCATCGCCTTCACGACGAGCTTGCGTCAAGAACTGACCGTTCACCCGTCCTCCCTTCGGCGCCGGGTAGAGCGGCTCGGAGCCGTGCGCGGTCGCCCTGTAGCGCGATCCACTCCTCGAGCAGCGCCTTGGCCGGCGGGATCAGGTAGACGGTGCGCTTCTCGCCGTCCTTCGGCAGCGTCAGCGTCCCGGACTCGCGGTCGTAGTGACGCTCGACGCGGATCACACCGTTCAACAGGTCGACGTCCTCGAGGTTCGCGCCGATCAGCTCGCCCTGCCGCATCCCCGTCACCACGGACGCCTTGCACAGCGCGACGTAGACCGGCTCGGCCTCGAGCGCCACGAGGAGGCCCATAGGCGCGCAAGCTCGGCGTCCGTGAACGACTCCACCCCACCCGTCACCTTGAGCCTCAGCGCCTTCTTGAACAGCGGCACCGGGTTCCGGGATCGCGCGGGATCAGCCCATCGTCCTCGGCGGCCTGGAAGATCGCGCCCAGGTGGCGCAGGTGCTTCGACACGGTTGCGTCGCCGCCGCCGTTGTCGCGGATCTTCTGGACGACCTTGCCGGAGCTCCGGGTTGCCGATCTGACGCAACGGGACCGTTCCGATGGTCGGGTCGCCGTACCCGTTGATCGTTCCCTCGTAGGCGCGCACGGTTGCTTGCTTGCGGCCGTTCGCCTCGATGATCTCGAGGTACTCGGCAGCCCACGCGGCGAACGTCTTGTCCTTCGGCTTCGACTGGCCGACGCGTCCCTCGTCGATCGACACTTGCACCTTGCGTAGCGCGCGCTCGGCTACCTGCCGGTCCTTGACGCGCTTGCCCTTCTCCATCGTGCCGTCGTGGCCGGCGGTTGAACACGTAGTACGACGGCGAGCACTTGCAACCCTTCAAGCGAGTCGAGCGATGTCTTCGAAGCGTTCGGGCAGTTGCGCCTGATGCGCGACACGAGCCTTGCTTTGCGCGGAGTCATTACGGGCTTCCTCCTATGTGTCGTGGCGTGAGAACCACCACGACCATAACACGGTTGTACCCGTCTGTACCCAGGCCTCAGACGGCATATGTCACCTCAAAAGAAAAGCCCCGCTAATGGAGGCTTTTCAGTCGGGGCGCCGAGATTCGAACTCGGGACCTCCAGTCCCCCAGACTGGCGCGCTAACCAGGCTGCGCCACGCCCCGTGCGGCGGATCGTAGTCGAATCCGGCCGTCGACCGTCTTCGTAGTCCTTCCCGGCGGGTCCTCACGCGAAGGAGAGCACAGCAATGCGGAAATACGGAGTTCTCACGCTCACCGCGATCGTCGTTGCCGCGATCCTCGTCGCCGGCGCCGCTGCGAAGCGGTCGGCGGCGACGACGCTCACCGGTAGCGACGGTCCCGGCTTCACGATCGATCTGAAGCTGAAGACCAAGGCTGTGAAGACGCTCAAGGTCGGCACCTACAAGTTCGTGATCCACGACAAGTCCTCGATCCACGGCTGGTCGCTCGACGGTCCCCACGGGTTCGCCAAGGACCTCAGCCCCATCCCGGGCACCGGCACGAAGGCGGTCACGTTGAAGTTGAAGGCGGGCACGTACAAGTTCTATTGCCCGGCGCACGAATCGACGATGTTCGGCCACTTCACCGTCAAGTAGACCGCGCACGATCGCGTCCGATGCGGCCGCCGATCAGGCGGCCGCATCCATGAACCGGTCCGGCACCTCCGGCGAATGTGACGCGACATCAGACGGTTCCGAACTCCTGTTGCAGGGCCGTCGCAGACAAAGGAGTTGCACTCGTGAGAACGATCGTTCTCGGCCTCTTCGTGGCCGCTGCTCTCGCTGCGCTCGGAGCCGCCGTCGCGACGCGCGGCAACGGCCCGCAGTCGGCCGGCGCATCGAGCCACCGTGAGGCACCGCTGATCTCGCAGGATCCGACCGCGGACAACACCGACCTGTATGCGTTCAGGTCGCCCGACAAGCCGGACACCGCGACGATCATCTCCAACTGGGTTCCCGGTGAGGATCCCGCAGCGGGTCCGAACTACTACACGTTCAGCCCGACAGCACGCTACGACATCTACGTCGACAAGAACGGCGACGGCAAGCCGGACATCACCTACCAGTTCCGGTTCAAGAACCAGCCTTCGCAGTTCTTCCTCGGCAACACGCAGCAGTCATACGTCGTGACGAAGGTCGTCGGCAAGAAGTCGGCGCTCGTCGGATCGGGTCTCATGACGCCGCCCGACAACATCGGTCCCCGCTCGACGCCGAACTACGCGGCGCTCGCGGCCCAGGGCATCCACTCGCTGGACGACGGCACGACCGTGTTCGCGGGGCAGCGTGACGACCCGTTCTTCGCGGACGTCGGGGCGATCTTCGACCTCGTCGCGATCCGCATGGGAACGGGCGCGACCGGCGGCGGCAAGGACTTTCTCGCCGGCTACGGCGTCCACTCGATCGCGTTGCAGATCCCGATCAGCCAGCTCGACAACAGCTCGAACCACACGATCGGCGTGTGGGCCGCGACCGACCGCCAGAAGGTGAGCGTCGCGCACAAGAAGGCCGTGACGAAGTGGGTGCAGGTCTCGCGCCTCGGCAACCCGCTCATCAACGAGGTCGTCATCCCGACGAACCTCAAGGACTACTGGAACTCGACGACCCCGGACAAGGACAAGCAGTTCGAGAAGTACTACGAGAACCCGATCCTCGCGACCGTCCTGCAGAAGCTCTATCCGCAGTTCGGACCGTTCAAGGACACCGGTCGCTCGGACCTCGTCGCCGTGCTTGGCACCGGGCTCCAGACGCCGGCGCTGAACTACACCGGCCCGACCTTCGCGGACGAGCTCCGGCTCAACCTCTCGATCCCGGCCACACCGTTCGACAAGCTCAACCGGCTGGGCGTGCTCGGCGGGGACCTCGCCGGCTACCCGAACGGACGCCGGCTCGAGGACGACGTCATCGACATCTCGGAGCGGGCAGTCGGCGGTGCGCTCATCGGCCACAGCCTGCCGCTCGGCGACGGCGTCGATGCGAACGACGTGCCGAACCTGCACGTGTTCCCGTACGTGACGGCTCCGTTCAGCGGCTACGACAACACGAAGAGCCCCACCTTGCCCACGCACCCCTAGTGGCGAGACGGCTCCTCATCGTCGGGACGGCGGCGGCCATCGCCGCCGCCGTCCTCTCGCTCGGCGGTGTGTTCCACCGCGGTGCTCCCGTCGCGACCGCGAGCGATGCGCTGCCGTCGGCCGTCGTCGCGGAGCTCGCGAAGGGCTTCGCCGCCGGCAACACCGAGGCGGAGATCGCAGGTCTGCAGGGTGAGCTCCGCGTCGATCCCCGCAACGTCAAGGCCCTCGACACGCTCGGCCTCGCGTACGAGCAGCGCGTGCGCGAGACCGGCGACGCGACGTACTACGGCAAAGCGCAGGGCATCCTTCGCGAGTCGCTCGCCGTCGCACCGAACGACCTCGTCGCGACCGCCGGACTCGGCTCGCTCGCACTCTCCCGGCACCGCTTCCGGACGGCACTCGCGTTCGGCATGCGAGCGCACCGTCTCTCGCCGACGACGGCCGGCGTCTACGGCGTCATCGGCGATGCCGAGCTCGAGCTCGGCCGCTACGACGCCGCATTTCGCTCCTTCGATCGCATGGCGGCGATCAAGCCGAGCGTCGCGTCGTACTCGCGGGTCTCGTATGCGCGTGAACTGACCGGGCGCGTGCCGGCGGCCGAGCAGGCGATGTCGCTCGCAGCGTCGGCCGCCGTCGGCGAGCAGGAGGCATCGTCGTGGACGCATACGCAGCTCGGACTCCTCTACCTCGGCCACGGGCAGCCGGACCGCGCGCTCGCGCAGCTCCAGACGGCGCTCACGCTCGACCCCGAGTACTACGTCGCGCTCGACGGCATGGCGCAGGTGCAGGTCGGGCTCGGCCACCTGCGGGTCGCGCTCGCCTACGAGCGTCGCGCCGTCGACCGGGTCCCGCTGCCGCAGCAGGTCGGACTCCTCGGCGACCTCTACCGCGCCACCGGCGACCCGGTCGACGCGTCGCGTGAGTACGCGCTGATCGCGGTGATCGAGAAGCTGCTCGCTGCGAACGGCGTCAAGAACGATCTCGACATCGCGCTCTTCGACGCCGACCACGGCATCGCGCCGTCGCATGCTGTCACCCTCGCCCGCCGGGGATACGCGGACCGGCCGAGCGTCTTCGGCGACGACACCCTCGGCTGGGCGCTCGCCCGCGACGGCAGGTGTCGCGAGGCGCGTTCGTACTCGGTGCGTTCCCTCCGGCTCGGCACGCAGGACGCGCTCAAGCTCTTCCACCGCGGCTGGATCGCCTCGTGTCTCGGGGATCGCGCAGAGGCAGCGTCGTGGTACCGGCGCGCGCTCGCGCTCAACCCTCGTTTCTCGGTCCTCTGGGCGCGCGTTGCGCGAAACGGGGCGCAGCGGTGAAGCGCCTCGCCGTGCTCGTGTCGCTCGCGGCGGCCCTGCTTGCTCCCGTCGCAGCGCAGGCGCATCCCCTCGGCAACTTCACGGTCAACCGCTTCGCCCGGGCCGAGGTCGCCGGACACCGCCTCTACGTCCGCTACGTGCTCGATCTCGCCGAGATCCCCACGTTCCAGGCGCGGCAGCGAGGCGTCAGCGCAGGTGCCTACTCCGAGCGGCTCGCGCGCGGACTACGAATCACGCTCGACGGACGCCGCGTCGTGCTCCATCCGGTTGCGCACGCGCTCGGTTTCCCGCCGGGCGTCGGCGGCCTGCACACGATGCGGCTCGAGGTGATCATGCGCGGCCCTCGCGTCGATGCCCCCGCCAAGCTCGGAATCCGCGACACGAATTACGCGGATCGCATCGGCTGGAAGGAGATCGTCGTCGGCGCGCGCACGGCAAGCCGCTCCGATGAGCTGCGCGCCTATCCGAAGAGCCTCTTGCAGAGCCCGCTCGACGTCTCGAGCGCGGCGTCGACCGTGGCACCGACGACGGATCCGCTGCCGGCGCTCACCCGCGGCAAGGCGCTCGAGGCACCGGACCGCGTGGCCGACTCCGGCTTCACGCGGCTCATCACGCGCTCGCACCTGAGCGCGCTCGTCATCCTCGCCTCGCTCGCGGCCGCGCTCTTCTGGGGCGCCGCTCACGCCCTCTCCCCCGGGCACGGCAAGACGATCGTCACCGCCTACCTGATCGGCAAGCGCGGCACGCCGAAGGACGCGGCGCTCCTCGGCGGCATCGTCACGCTCACGCACACGATCGGCGTCTTCGCGCTCGGCCTCGTGACGCTCGCGCTCTCGCAATGGATCGTCCCCGACCGCCTGTACCCGTGGATCGATCTCGCCGCCGGCCTGATGGTGGTCGGGATCGGGATCGCCGTGCTCCGCAGCCGCGCAAAGCACGCGGCGGATCACAAGCACGGCCACGCGCACCACCATCACCACGAGCACGACCACGAGATCTCCCGGCGAAGCCTGCTCGCGGTCGGCGTGTCGGGCGGACTCCTCCCTTGTCCGTCCGCTCTCGTCGTTCTCCTGGCCGCGATCTCGCTCCACCGGCTCGCATTCGGGCTCGTCCTCATCGTCGCGTTCTCGCTCGGTCTCGCGCTCGCGATCACGGGAATCGGTCTCACCGCCATCCTCGCCAAGAAGGCGTTCGCGCGCCGGAGCTTCGACGGCGTCGTGATCCGCGCCCTGCCGGCCGTCTCCGCGCTCGTGATCGTCGTCGCCGGCGTCGTCATGACCGCCCACGCGCTCCCGAAGGTGCATTGAGATGTGGCTGCGCCTCTCAGGCTTCGCCGGCGCCGTCGCGCTCCTCCACGTGCTCGGATGGGGCCTCTTCGCCTATTACTCGGCCGGCAACCCCGCCCTCGCAGGGCTCGGAGTGCTCGCGTACACGTTCGGGCTCCGCCACGCCTTCGACGCCGATCACATCGCGGCGATCGACAACACGACGCGCGCGTTCCTCCAACGAGGCAAGCGGCCGCTCGGAGTCGGCTTCTTCTTCTCGCTCGGCCACTCGACCGTCGTCTTCGGGCTCGCGACCGGGCTCGCCCTCGCCGCCTCGACGGTGAAGGCGAAGATCCCGAGCTTCGAGACCTGGGGCGGCTACGTCGGTGCCGGCGTCTCGGGAGTGTTCCTGCTCGCGATCGGACTGCTCAACCTCGCCGTGCTGCTCGACATCGGACGCATCTTCCGGGACATGCGGCGCGGCGGCCTCGACGAGACGCGTCTCGAGGAGCGGCTGCTCGATCGCGGCCTGATGAGCCGCGGCCTGCTCCGCCGCCTCGGCGACCGGATCACGTCGAGCTGGCACATGTACCCGCTCGGCATCCTCTTCGGTCTCGGGTTCGACACGGCCACCGAGGTCGGCCTGCTCGCGCTCTCGGCGGGGGCGGCGACCCACAGGGTCCCGTTCCTCGCGATCCTCTCGCTCCCGCTGCTCTTCGCGGCCGGAATGTCGCTGATGGACACCGCAGACGGCGCCTTCATGGCGCACGCGTACGGATGGGCGTTCGCAAGTCCCGTGCGAAAGGTGTACTACAACCTGACGGTGACGACGCTCTCCGTCACGGTCGCGCTCGGCATCGGCCTCATCGAGCTCCTCCAGGTGGCCGCGCGCAGCACCTGGCTGGACTTCAACACGCTCGGCTACGGGATGGTCGCGCTCTTCGTCCTCACCTGGGCGGTCTCCGCCGTGATCTGGAAGACACGGCGGATCGAGGAGCGCTGGAGCGCGGCGACGATCCCCCGCTGGCCCGATTGACAGGCATAGCAATGTTGCTATAAGTATAGCAAGAATGCTATCGAGGCCAGAAGCCTGATGAGCTCGGCCGGCGCACTCGGCAGGCTCGCGGCGGGCGGGCTGTGGCTCCTCGTCCTCGGCCTCCTGGCCGCATTCGTCGGCGGCGCGGGCGCCGCATTCTGGTGGGTCGTCCCTGCCGGCATCGCCTGGGCGGTGTCGGTCAGCCGAACCGCCTCCGGCGCACAGAAGCACGCCCGCGGCGGCCTCTGGCTCGTCGCCTCGCTCTTCGGTCCGCTCTCACTCGCCTTCCTCGCCCTGATCTTCCGCGGCGAGCCGGCCACGCCCCCTTCTCACACGACGGAGGTCGTCGACATGGGTACCGACCAACTCGTTCTGCGCCTTGCTGCCGTCGAGGATCAGGTGCACCTCCTCCAGCGCGAGGTCGAGGCAATCCGAGGCGCGCTGCGCGATCGCGAGTCCGTACCCGCCCAAGCGCGCACCGCTCCGGCGCCACAGACGGTGCCCGCGCCCGCCCGGGCACGCGACCCGTTTCCGGTCGCGAACCGTGCGGTGCGTGCCCCCGCACCGCCGAAGGCGCCGCGCCCATCGAGGGAGATCGACCTCACAGAGCTTCTTGGAGCGAAGGCGCTCGCCTGGGTCGGCAGCGTCGTGATGCTGCTCGGCGTCGTCTTCTTCTTCATCCTCGCCGTGAACAACGGCTGGATCGGACCGGGTGCGCGCGTGGTCTGCGGCTCGCTCGCCTCCTTGATCGTCTTCGTTGCCGGACTCTCGCTGCGCCGCAAGTTCGGTGAGACGTATGCGTCGCTCGCCGCCGTGGGGGTCGGCATCGCCGGCGCCTACGCGACTCTCGCAGCAGCGACAGCGCTGTACGACCTCGTCTCGAAGCCGTGGGCACTCGTCGCCGCGTCCGTGATCGCCGCTACCGGAGTCGCCGCGTCGCTTGCCTGGCGCGCGGAGCTGATCGCAGCGCTCGGCCTCGTCGGTGCGATTGTTGCGCCCGCCCTCCTTGCAACGCAGGGTGGCTTGACTGCGACCGGCACGTCGTTCGCAGCGGTCGTCACCGCCGCAGCGGCTGTCGTCGCGGTGCGCATGCGTTGGCGCCGGCTCTTGACCGGCGCTGCCGTTGCAAGCGCGCCACAGATCGCTGCCCTGATTCTGAAAGCGGACCGCCTCGACGGCGGTGCGATCGCGCTTGCGATCGTCTTCGGTGTCCTCTATCTCGCAGCGGCCGTCGCCGAGCAGATCGCGACCAAGGACGAAGCGCTCGCTCCCCTCCCCACGATGTTCATCCTCGGCAGCATCGGCTTGACCTGGCTCGCGGCGACACAGCTCTTCGGGCCTGCTGGGGACGTTCAGGAAGGGAGTGCTCTCCTTGTTGCGGGGATGCTCTTCGGCCTCGTCGCCCTCGGACTGTGGTCACGCTCACAGCGCGAGCTCGCGACGCTCGTGGGCGCAATCGCGGCCGCCGCAGGCGCCGTCGGTGTAGCGGACCTCCTGTCCGGCTCGAACGTCGCCTACGTCTTTGCCGCAGAGGGCGCCGTGCTCGCGTTCGCCGCGCGCAAGGTCCGGGAGCCGCGCGTCCAGCTCGTCGCGCTCGGATACGTTGCGCTCGCCGTCGGACATGTGCTCGCGATCGACGCGCCTCCGGATTCGCTCTTCGAGACGGCGCGCCATCCGGCTGACGGAGCACCTGCACTCGCAGCGGCTGTCGTTGCGGCACTCGTCGTGATGCGCATGACCCGGGCCGCGTGGACCGACCGTAAGGAGCGGGGAATCCTCAGCTTTCTCGCGCCGATCGTGAACGGGCTCCGGATGCACCAGCGCGAGCTGCGCATCGTCACCGCGTCGGTTGCCGTCCTCCTCGCAATCGATGCGATCTCACTCGCGGTGCTCGAGCTCTTCACCGCAACCGGCGGGAGCCTCGTCGCCGCATTCCACCAGGGGCATGTCGTCGTGACCGCGCTCTGGTCGCTCGCAGGAATGGCGGCCGTCATCCTGGCCGTGCAGCGCCGCGCGTCCACCGCGCGTCTCGTCGCCTTCATCTGGCTCGGTGTCGCCGCGGTGAAGGTCGCCGCCTACGACGGCACGCAGCTCGCCGGCTGGCCGTACTTCATCGCACTCGTCACGCTCGCCTCGGCGCTCCTCCTTGCTGGGTTCCTCGACGAAGTCCTCGGTGATCGTCCGACGCTCGGGATCGAGGGCACCCTCGCGATCGCCGCGGCGGTCAGTTTCGCCGTCTTCTCGCTGCGCCCGCTGCACGGCGCGCACGACTGGGGCCTCGCACTGCTCGCGGTGGCGCTCGTAGTCGGCGCGTTCTCCGCATCCCTCTGCACGCGGGAGAGGCTGCGGGATCTCAGCACGCTCCTCTGGGCGACCGCCCTGACGCTCGGCGCGGCCGCCGCATACCTGCTTCTCAGCGGGAGCTGGCTCACGCTGGCCTGGGCGGTGTGCGCGGGGGCGCTGGCGACGATCGCGATGGCCGCGCGGGAGCCGCGCCTTCGGCCGGCATCGCTCGGCTACCTCGCGTTGACGGCCGGTGCGGCGTTCCACGAGTCGCCGCCGACGCAGCTCGTGATCGCCCATCGCCATCCGGCCCACGGGATGATCGGACTGCTCATGCTCGCGGCTGCCACGGTCGTCCTTGCGCGTGCAGCGGAGGCGCGCTGGCGCGCGGTCTCGCTGTGGGTCGGCGGCCTCTTGCTCGTATACGCGGCGTCGCTCGGAATCCTCGAGCTGGCTGTTCACGTCTTCACCGCGAGCCTGCACACGAGCTTCCAGCGCGGGCACAGCGCCGTGAGCGCTCTCTGGGGCGTGCTCGGTCTCAGCCTGCTCTATGTCGGCTTGACCCGCAGGCGGCGAGCACTCCGGTACGCAGGGTTCGCGCTCTTCGCCGTCAGCCTCGGGAAGCTCTTCCTGTACGACCTCTCGCAGCTGAGCTCGATCACCCGGGCGCTGTCGTTCCTCGCAGTCGGCGCCGTCCTCCTGCTTGCGGGGTTCCTGACCCAGCGGCTGACCGTCGCAGCCGGCGACAGCAGCGGCCCGGCGGCATACGGCTAAGACTCACAGGACACGACGTCGTCGAGGCCGCGCCCGTTTCGGATCACCCACTGCCCTGTGTCCGGGTAGCAGACCGTGGCGGGCAGACCCGTCGTCGACAAGAGGAGCGCGCGCACGATCGACTCGCTGCGGTTGAGCAGCCGATGAGCACCGGCCGGCCCTTCCGGGAGGCACACGAGATCGCCCGCTTCGAGCCGATCCTCGCCCTGCGGGTGTTGCAGGCTGGGTGTTCCGGCGAGGACCAGCAACCACTCCTCCCGTCCGTGGACGTAGCGGTAGGGCTCTGTCCCCTCGCCGGGATCGAGATCCAGCACCGTCCCGTCGAGCCGGTCGGCGCCGAGCAGCGGGCCGAGCGGCGCCACGCGATACCGGAAACCCGCCGCTGCGTCCGGGTCTGCGGACTCCGCCGGGACGGCCTGTGCGTTCACGGCCGGCTGCGGCGGCGACCGCTCGGGCTCGGGCTCGCGCTCGACCGGCTCCGACGGTCCCGCCGTGCCCTCCCCGTGCCAGTAGCTCACGGCGCTCGACCGGAGCAGGATGCCCTCCGGTCCGCTGACCTTGTCCGAGTCGGGGTAGACGCTCATGTACGGCTCGACGTGGTGACCGGTCGCGAAGATCACGAACCGGCCCGGCCCCTTCAGGGTGTGGGTCCCGAACCTGCCGGACGGGAAGCACACCACTTCACCCGCCGCCAGGGTGCGCTCCCCCGCGGGTTCGCGAAGCACCGGTGCGCCCGCGATCACGTAGAGCCACTCCTCGATCCCGTGGTGGTAGTGGTACGGCCAGATCGGCACGCCCGGCTCGGCTTGATAGACGCTCGCTCCGATCCGTCGAGCGCCCAGCCGGCGACCCACCGACGTCACGACATGACGGAAGCCTGCTTTGTCGAGAGCCTCGTCGAGCTCGACGTCGAGGATGTTCACCTTCTCGACGGTCACTAATGCGTCGCGCGGATGAGCGACTCCGTCACCGAGCCCATCGGTACCGGGTTCGCGAGGAGCTCGTTCCCCCGGAGGTCCGCCTGAGACTGGAAGCTTGCGAGAATGCCGAAGCCTCGCCGCGACTCGTCTCCGCCATGGCTGTCGTCTTGCGTGTCGACGACGGTGTTCTTCTCGACCATGCACATCGAGCGGTCGTTGCAGTAGATGCCGATGCCGCGCGCACCGCGCACTTCGTTGTGCGAGATCATGCCCATCGACATCTCCGTCATGGAGATGCCGTGCAGCGCCGTGCGGCTGACGTTGTTGTCCATGATCTCGCTCATCGAGACGTGCGTCGCGATGCCCTCCATCCCGCCGACTACGTTGCAGCCGTCGATGACGCTCGTGCCGTAGCCCATCGTGTAGGAGATGTCGATTCCCTGGCCGTACTCGTTGCCGAGCATGTCGACCGAGCAGTCGTGGATGCGGATCGAGGCGCTGCGCACATGAATGCCGTCGAGCCTGGAGCCCGAGACCGACACGTTGTCGAGCGTCGTGTTGCGGAAGCCGTCGACGGTGATCCCGTTTTCGCCGCCCACGACCGAGACGTGCTTGATCGTGACGCCGTTCGCGCGCACGACGATCCCGCCGCGGACCACCGCCCCGGGCGCTCCGACGAGCACCTCACGGTGGTTGATCACGAGCGGGCCCTGATGCACGCCGGCGGAGAGATGGACGACCGGCGGCAGCTCGGCGTACGCCGTTGCGCCGGCTGCTGCGAGCGCGACGCCGACGGTCAAGGCGGCGACAAGGCCGAAGCGGCCGAGCTCGCCTCCCTCCTCTCCATAGCCGAGGCGGAGTAGTGGGAAGCCGGCGTGCCCGAGCACCTGCCCGGCGATCCAGCCGCCCGCAAAGAGCGCGAGCGCCTGCCAGAGGGGCGCAGCGATGCCGGCGAGCCGCATGCAACCGAGCAGCACTCCGAACTCGAGCAGGCCGAACGGAAGCGCGGCCCAGCCGGGCTGGTAGCGCAGCCGGTGGTAGGCCTGCACGTCGAGCGTGAGCCCGATCCCGAGCATCAGCGCGACGGCCTCGATCGGCCACCAGCGGTGCTCGGCGAGCGCGAGCACGCAGGCCGCGACAACGACGGGCACGAGCGCGGCGAGGCGCGACTCGAGGCGTCCCCTCAGCGTGTACGACACGTGACTCTCCGGAGGAATGCGTGGCCCGCGTAGCGCGCGCCGGCCAGCGTGTCGGCTGCGGGGAACGCCCACTGCGCGGGCGCGCCCGCAAGCGCGAGCGTGCGCGTCGAGTCCGTCAGCGCAGGAACGGTCGAGTCGGCCTCGAGCACGATCCAGCCGCCGGCCGTCGTGAGCTCATGCTCCTCGACGAGCGACGCAAGCAGCGGATCCGCGCCGAACCCCTGCGTGAAGCCCGTCGCCGAGATCACCTGGCGGCTGCCGTTCACGGACGGCTCGACGCGAAACCGCCCTTCGGCTGCTGCGCGGGCGAGCGGCTCGTCGAACTTCTTCCCGGGGGGATACGACGGCGCAAGCAGTGCGCGCAGGCGCGCCGCGCGCTCCCCGGCACCCAGGCGGTGGAACGGTGCAAGCCCGCGCGCGGAGAAGTACTCGCGGGGCACGTTGAGCGGCCTCCGCAGCGGCTCTCGCCGGCGGACGGAGACGACCTCGGCGCCGGCCTCGAGCGCGTTCAGCCACTCCGTCGCTGCGGCGAGGCCCGCGCCGACCACGGTCACGGTCGACTCGTAGTCGTGCGGCTCGTACGAGTGGACGACGCGCGGATCGCCGCGCAGCTCGTCGGGGACGTTCAAGCCGGGATGCCCCGGCGCGAGCAGGACGTGCGGGACGGCGCCCTGGCCGTCGAGCTCGAAGCCGCCGTCCACCGCGCGGACCCGCGTCACGTTTGCCCTGCGGACGCTTCGCTCCCAGCCGCTCCGCTCGCGCAGCTCCTCGACGTGCGCGAGGAACTCCTCGACCGGCGGGTGGTAGCGGTCGAGGACGGACGCGACGAGCGGCTTCGGCGAGCGCCGGCGCCGCGCTGCGCGGACGGCGAGGCCGGGCCACGAGGTCGCGCGGCAGTGGCCGTCGCTCTCCGAGCGCATCTCGCGCTGGCGAATCGCCGCCGCGCGCGGTCTCCAGGCAGCTGCGGGATCCTCGTGCGTTCCGAAGACCGCGATCTCTTCCGGTGCGAGCCCGCCGCGGCGCAGGGCCTGGTACGCCGTGAAGCCGGCGAGCCCGGAGCCGACGATGGCGACTCTCACTTCACGGAGCCTGCGAGCAGTCCTTGCACGAAGTAGCGCTGGAATGCGAAGAAGACGCAGAGCGGCACGATGAGCGAGATGAACGATGCGGGCGCGATGATGTCGATGCTCGTCCCAAACTCACGCAGCTGCCCCGAGATCCACACCGTGATCGGAGTCGTGTTCTGCCCGAAGGTCAGCGCGACGAGCAGGTCGTTCCACGTCCAGAGGAACTGGAAGATCGCGAGCGATGCGATCGCCGGTAGGCCGAGCGGCAGGATGAGCCGCAGGAAGATCGTGATCTCGTTCGCTCCGTCGATGCGCGCCGATTCCAGGATGTCCTTCGGCAAGCCGACGAAGAAGTTACGCAGCAGGAAGATCGCGAACGGAAGTCCGAACGCAACATGGAAGAGCGCGATCCCGTACCACGTGTCGTAGAGGTGAAGCGTGTCGTACAGGCGGAACATGGGGATGAGCGCCATCTGGATTGGAACGACGAGCAGCGCGATCACCCCCACGAAGGCCCAGTCTCGCCCCGGGAAGTCGAGCCAGGCGAAGGCGTAGCCCGCCATCGCGCCGAGAACGACGACGAGCAGCGTGTTCCCGACGGCGATGTACGCCGTCGTCTTCAGCGCGGTGAGAAGGCCGCTGTTGTGGAACAGCGCGTCGTAGTTCTTCCAGGTGGCGAGGCTCGGGTGCGAGAAGATCTGCCACCACCCTTTCGATGCGAGGGCGGAGGCGGGCAGGATCGAGGTCAGGAAGAGCCCGGCCGTCGGTACGAGCCAGAGCGCGGCGACCACGACGAGGAAGATGTGCAGCGGCGTTCTCGCGACCGCGCGCAGGATCTTCGCCGAGACCCTGTCTCGCGGGGCGGGAATCTCTACTGCGGGTGCGGCAGCCGCCATGTGCCTACACGTCCCTCTTGAAGCGGCGGACGTTGAGTGCGAGGACCGGGATCACGAGCAGGAAGAGGAACACCGCGATCGCGGAGCCGACGCCGAAGTTCTGGCCACCCTGGAAAGCCGTCCGGTACATCGCGAGCGCGATCACGTTCGCGTTGGTCTGCGACGACTCGGGCGCAAGCGCGAAGACGATGTCGAAGACCTTGAGGACGTTGATGATCATCGTGATGAAGACGACGCTCAGCACGGGTGCGAGCAACGGAACGGTGACTCTGCGGAAGACCTGCAGCTCGGTTGCGCCGTCGGTTCTCGCCGCCTCGAGCACGTCGCGGGGCATCGCCGCCAGGCCCGCGCCGATCACCACCATCGAGAAGCCCGCCCAGATCCAGATGTACGCGATGATGAGGGACGGGGTGATGAGCTTCGACCCGAGCCAGGAGAAGCCGCCGAACGGCTTCGCGAACGTCTTCGACCCGATGCCGGTCGTGTAGGCGCCCGCCGGGATCTTCGAGAAGTCGAACGTCCCGTCGGAGGCGGTCTTGGCCGACTGGATCGTCTTGCCGGACGCGTCGTTCAGCGTGACCGTCACCCCCGGCAGGCCGAGCTCCCCGTGCTCGACGACGCCGGGCTTGCCGCCTCCCGGCTTGAAGTCGCGCCATACCGTGCCGACGATGTCGCCCTGCTTCGGCTTGGGGTCGACCGCCTGCTTCGCGCTCTTCGGGACGTCGGTGGGCGCGATCCCGGTCAACCCGAGCAGCGCGACACCCCCGGGATGCAGCGGCTTCTTGAGCACGAGCCCGCCGCCCGAAGGTTGGAGCCCGGGAACCGACGGCGAGGCCTGCGAGAGGACCCCGGCCGGGCTGACGACCCCGGAGATCGTCTTGCCGAGCGCGTTGATCGCACCGAGGCCCGGATCCTGCTGGTACATGATCCGCCACGTCACGCCGGTCGCGAACGCCGAGATCGCCATCGGCAGGAAGACCATCGCCTTGAAGGCGACCGCCCAGCGCACGCGCTCGGTGAGCACGGCGAAGATGAGCCCGATCGCCGTGACGAGCGCCGGCACGACCGCGACCCAGATCGCGTTGTTCTTGATCGCCGTCAAGAGCGTTGACGTGGTGAACAGATGCTTGTAGTTGTCGATGCCGACCCACGTGCCGAGGAAGCCGGCCTGCCCGAAGAAGCTGCGGATGATCGTGTAGACGGCCGGATAGACCATCCACACGGCGAGCATCGCGAGCGCGGGCGCGAGGAAGAGCGCGCTGACGAGAATCCTGCCGAGCCGGCCCGGCTCGGCGGAGGGAGGCGGCGCCGCCACCACGGGCGGCTCCGCCGCTATCCCTCCGGCACTCACGTCGCTTACTTGCCCTTCTTGTAGGCGGATGCTGCGGCTGCCTCGAGCTTCTTCTGGATGCCGCTCACGTCCTTCGGGCTCTTGAGGAAGGTCTGGAAGAGGCCCCACTCGCCCTGCCCCGTCGTCCCGCCGAACGACGGCGGCTGCTCGTCCGACATGTCGAACACGACCGACTTCGCCGTCTGGATCGGCGCCTCGGTCGCCTTCGTGATCGGATCGGGATAGATGCTCGCCGGCACGTTGTGGTTGCCGGTCCCGAAGCCGCCTTGCTTCGCCCACGCCTCCGCAGCGGGTGCGGTGGCGAGGAAGCTCACGAACGCCCTGATCGCGGGCGTGTCGCGGAACGTGACGAAGAGGTCGCCGGCGATCTCCGCTGCACTCGAGCCTGCCGGCTTGATCGTCGGGAACGTGAAGACGTTGAAGCCGGTCTTCGGCTTCGCTTTCGTCGACGAGGAGATGACGCCGCCGACGAAGTCGGCCTCGAACACCATCGCGGCCTTCGGCGGCGAAGCGAACGCATTCGTGACCGAGTCGTTGAAGCCGTACTGAAGCGCACCCGAGCTGCCGCCTGCGACGTTGGCGGTGTCACCGACGACCTGTGCCATCGTCTTCAGCGCGGTCGCGACGGACGGGTCCGTCCACTTGATCTTGTGCGCCGACAGCTGCTCGTACTTGGCCGGCCCGAACGTGCGGAGGTAGATGTTCTCGAAGAGGTCGGTGAGCGTCCAGCCGTCCGCCCCGCCGATCGAGTACGCGGGCGTGCCCGAGGCCTTGATCGTCTTCGCCGCCGCCAGCAGCTGCGCCCATGTCTTGGGCGGCTTCACGCCGGCCGTCTTGAACGCGGGCACGTTGTACCAGACGAGCGACTTGTTGGCTGCTTTGAAGACGAGCGCGTAGAGCTTGCCGTTGAACGTGCCGAGCTTCTGCCACGCGGGCGCGAAGTTGGCGCCGATCACCGACTTCGCATACGTGATCGGCTTCAGCTTGCCCTGTTGGGCGAACTGGTTCACGGTTCCCGGCTGCGCAATGTCGGCCATGTCTGGCGGATGACCACCGGCCACTGCCGTCGCGAGCACCGTCGGCAGGTCATTGCCCACCGGCTTGTAGTTGACCTTGACGTTGGGGTACTTCTGGTTGAAGGCCTTGATCACGTCCGCGAACTGTTTCTGGCCCGATGAGGCCGTCCAGATGCCGTCGAACGTGACACTCCCCTTCACGGCGAGATTTTGTCCGGCGTGATGGTGCGACGTCGTCCCGGCGCCTGCAAGGCCGGCGGCGAGCAGGGCCGTCGCGGCCACGAGACAGATGACCGCGATACGTGTACGGCTCATGAAGCCCCTTTCGTTGGAGTTCCGTCGTAGATACCGAGCCCGGTCTCGGGGTCGAAGAAATGGAGTGAGCGCACGTCGACCGCGACCTCGACCGGCTGGCCCGGCCGAACCCGTGAGCGCGCGCCGAAGCGGCCGACGAGCGTTGCCGTCTCGCTGTCGGCCCGCTCCTCAACGGCGCGGTCGTCGCCGACGTCCTGTGCGAGCTCGCGCACGTCGTCGGTGATCGCATGCTTCGCCTCGATCGCGAAATGCACCATGATCTCGGAGCCCAGTGCCTCGGTCAGCTCGGTCGTTCCGTCGAGCCGCTGCTGAGACGGGTGCCCGTCGCGAGCGCCGCATCCTCGAGATCTTCCGGGCGGATGCCGAGCACGACTTCCTTCCCGGCAAAGCCGGCGAGGCCCGGACGCGACGCGAGCGTGTCGGCGTCGATCGCGATCGCCTGCTTGCCGACGTTGGCGACATAGCCGCCGTTGCGCGCCTCGAGTGTCGCCTCCACCATGTTCATCGCGGGGCTGCCGATGAATCCGCCGACGAAGAGATTGACCGGCCGGTCGTAGAGCGTCTGCGGGTCCGCGACCTGCTGCAGCTCGCCCTTGCGCATCACGGCGACCTTGTCGCCCATCGTCATGGCCTCGACCTGGTCGTGTGTCACGTAGACCGTGGTCACGCCCAGGTCCCGCTGCAGGCCGGCGATCTCTGCGCGCATCTGCACGCGCAGCTTTGCGTCGAGGTTCGAGAGCGGCTCGTCCATCAGGAACACGGCGGGCTGACGCACGATCGCGCGGCCCATCGCGACACGCTGACGCTGTCCTCCGGAGAGCGCGCGCGGCTTGCGCTGCAGGAACGACTCGAGGCCGAGGATCTTCGCAGCGTTGTTGACGCGCTTCTCGATCTCGTCCTTCGGGATCTTCTTGATCTTGAGCCCGAAGGCGATGTTGTCGTACACGGAGAGATGCGGATAGAGCGCGTAGCTCTGGAAGACCATCGCGATGTCGCGGTCGCGCGAGGGCACGTGGTTGACCGCGCGGTCGCCGATCTTCAGGACCCCGCGCGAGATGTCCTCGAGGCCGGCGACCATGCGGAGCGCCGTCGTCTTCCCGCAACCCGACGGCCCCACGAGCACCATGAACTCGCCGTCGTTGATCTCGAGGTCGAGATCGTTGACTGCCGTCGTCCCGTCTGGATACGTCTTCGTGACGCCGTCGAAGCTGACCGCGGCCATCTGTCTTAACCTCCCGCTCGGACCCTGCCGGGATCCTACTAAGGCCCGCTCAATCGCCCAAACGCTTGTAGAGGCGGTCGATCAGGTCGGGCATCGCCTCGAGCCGCTCGGTGATCACGCGCAGACGGAACTCGCGAAAATGCTCCGCCTCGACGCCGAGTCCCTCGGCGAGCGTGCGCACGACGTCGTTCGAGGGCACCGGCCGGTTGCCGTGCACGAGGTGGTTCAGGTAGCCCGCGGAGAGCCCGGTCCGGGCCGCAAGCTCGCGGTAGGTCACACCCGATTCGGCCATCAGAGCCTCGATCGTCGGCCCGAAGCCGTCTTCGCTGAACCGCCGCCGGCGAGCCATCACCCGATTCCCTTGCCAAGATCGGCGACGGCTAACCGCTCCTCCTCGCCCGTGGCGCGGTTGCGCCGGTCGACCTTGCCGTCCTCGAGGCTCTTCTTCCCCGCGGTGATGCGGATCGGGCAGCCGATCAGGTCGGCGTCCGCGAACTTCTCGCCGGCCCGCGCGTCGCGGTCGTCGAGCAGCACGTCGTGGCCCGCGGCCGAGAGGGCTTCTGCCGCCTCCAGCGCGATCGTCTCGGCGCCGGGCAGCGCGACGACGTGCACGTCGTAGGGCGCGACCGCCGCCGGCCAGACGATCCCGTTCCCGTCGTGGTGCTGCTCGATGAGCGCGGCCATGACGCGTCCGGGGCCGATGCCGTAGCTTCCGCCGAGCAGCGGCTTCTCGGTCCCGTCCTCGTCGAGGAACGTCGCGCCGAGCGGCTTCGAGTAGAAGTGCCGAAGTTGAAGATGTGCCCCACCTCGACCGCGACTCGGAACTCGAGCGCACCGCCGCACGTGGGGCAGCGGTCTCCCTCGCGCGGCTCGCGCAGGTCGGCGAACCTCGGCTCGTAGTCGCGGCCCGCCTCGACGCCCCGCAGGTGCCAGCCCGTCGCGGTTCGCGCCGGCGACGAACTGGCCCTCGCGCAAGGTCTCGTCGGCCACGATCTCCCCCTTGAAGCCGACGGGGCCGAGCGAGCCGCCGCTCGCGCCGAACGCGGCCCGGATCTCCTCGTCGGTCGCCGGGCGCGAGTCTCCGGGGAGTGCGTCGTAGAGCTTCATCTCGCTCAAGCGGTCGTCGCCGCGGACGAGCGCGAGCACGACGGTGCCGTCCTCCTTCACGACGGGCATCGCCTTCGACGTCGCCGTCGAGTCGATGCCGAGGAACTCGGCCAGGCCGTCGATCGTCGTGACGCCGGGCGTCTCGATCTCCTCGGGCGCTCCGAGCGGCTCCGGAAGCCTGGCGGCGCTCGGAACCGCCTGCGCGATATCGCCGTCCGCCGCGTAGTCGCCGTTCTCGCAGGTGACGAGCAGGTTCTCTCCCGAGCCTGCGGGCGCGAGGAAGTCGACGCTGAACTTTCCGCCCATGACGCCGCTCTCGGCCTGCACGTCGTAGGTCTCGAGGTCGCAGCGCTCGAAGATGCGCTGGTAGGCACCGCGGTTCGCCTCGAAGCTCTTGTGCAGCCCGTCGTCGTCGCGATCGAACGAGTACGCGTCCTTCATGATGAACTCGCGCACTCGCAGGAGGCCGCCGCGCGGCCGCGGCTCGTCACGATCCTTGACGCCGAAGTGGTACCAGAGCTGCGGCAGCTGCTTGTACGACTGGATCTCGCGCGCATGGAACGTCACCGTCTCCTCGTGCGTGAACGGCAGGATGAACTCGCGCCCCGTGCGGTCCTGCAGATGGAAGATCTCGGGGATCTTGATGCGACCGGTCGTCTCCCACAGCTCCGCGGGAGTCAGCACCGGCATCAGCATCTCCTGGCCGCCGATCGCGTTCATCTCCTCGCGGATGATCTGGACGATCTTCTCGTGGACGCGCCAGCCGAGCGGGAGGAAGGTCCACACGCCTGCGCTGACCTGGCGGATGAAGCCGCCGCGGACGAGCAGCTTGTGCGACACGGCTTCCGCATCCGCGGGATCGTCGCGCAGCGTCGGCAGGAAGAGCTTGGAGGCCCGGTTGATCATCGGCGTTGTCCGGGCAGGCTACTCGAGCGGAATCAGCGACGCCTCCGCCATTGCGAGCGCGGCGGGCTTCGCCATCTTGAGCCGCTTCGGGCGCTGCATCCCCTCGGCGATCCATTTGTCGATCTCGAAGAAGAGCTCGTCGATCAGGATGTCCGAGCTCACCTTCTTCAGCACGCGGCCGTGGGCATAGACGAAGCCGACGTCGCGGCCGCCGGCGATGCCGAAGTCGGCGTCGCCCGCCTCGCCCGGGCCCGTTGACCGCGCAGCCGAGCACGGCGACCTCGAAGTGCTCCGGATACGCGGCGAGCCGCTCCTCGACCCTCTCGGCAAGCGTCTGCACGCCGACGTTGTCGCGGCCGCAGCTCGGGCACGCGATCATGATCGGGCCGCGCTCGCGCAGCCCGAGCGCCTTGAGGATCTCGAACGCGGTCTTGATCTCCTCGACCGGGTCCGCCGTCAGCGAGACGCGAAGCGTGTCGCCGATGCCGTCGACGAGCAGCGCGCCCATGCCGACCGCGGACTTGATCGAGCCCGAGAACGGCGTGCCGGCCTCGGTCACGCCGAGATGGAGCGGATACGGGACACGCTCGGAGAGACGGCGGTACGCGCGGATCATCGTCGGCACGTGGCTCGACTTCACCGAGATCTTGAAATCGCGGAAGTCGAGGCTCTCGAGCAGCCGCACCTCCTCGAGCGCGGCTTCGACGAGCGCGTCGGCCTGATCCTGCTGCGCGAGGTCGTACAGATGCTTCGGCAGCGAGCCGGAGTTGGCCCCGATGCGCATCGGAATGCCCGCCTGCTTCGCGGCGCGCACGACGAGGGCGACCTTGTCGGGACCCCCGATGTTGCCGGGATTGATGCGCACGGCGGCGACGCCGGCCTCGATCGCCTTCAGGGCGAGGCTGGCGTTGAAGTGGATGTCGGCGATCACCGGAATCGGGGACAGCCGGACGATGCGCGGCAGCGCTTCCGCGTCTTCGAGCTTCGGCACAGCGACGCGGACGATCTCGCAGCCGGCCGACGCGAGCGCCGCGATCTGGCCGGTCGTCGCCTCGACGTCGTGCGTCTTCGTGAGCGTCATCGACTGCACGACGACGGGCGCTCCGCCGCCGATCGAGACGCCGCCGACCTGTATCTGACGCGCGCTGGCCACCGTGATCCAGTCTAGCCCGATCGATCCTCAGCAGATGTTGAGGCGGACGCGCTAGACGTCGAGGCGCGCGTCTTCCAGGTCGAGATCGCGTTGCACGATGTTCATGATGTCGTCGTTGATCCGCCCCTGGCGGCGCAGGTCGACCACCGCCCGCCGCTCGGCGTCGAGCAGCTCGCGGCGCAGGCGCTGGTAGTCCTGCGACCGCTGCTCCGTCGAGCCGTCGTCCGCGTCGTCGTAGCGCGCTCTGAAACGCGTCTGCCGGAAGCGGTAGGTCCCGCGCAGGCGCTCGACGGTGTCCTCGCGCACCCAGTCCTCCCCGGCGAGCTCGTCCAGCCGGGCGAGGGCGGCGTCGGCGGCGAGGATCCGGGCCTTGGTCTCCTCCTTCTCGGCGCTGCCGTCGTCCTCGAGGTGCAGCACCCGGATGAGGAGCGGCAGGGTCAGTCCCTGCAGGACGAGCGTTGCGAGGATGACGCAGAACGCGAGATAGATGACGAGGTCGCGTTGCGGAAAGGCGGCGCCCGAGTTCGTCGTGAAGGGCAGTGCGAGCGCAGCCGCGAGCGAGACCGCGCCGCGCAGTCCCGCCCAGCCGATCAAGGTCGGGTATTGCCAGGGCGGGAACGGATCGTGCGCGCGGATCCGCCGTGAGAGGGCGCGGGGCAGGTAGGTGCCGGGATAGATCCAGACGAGCCGGGTGACGATGACGGCTCCACTCACGATCAGGCCGTCGCCGACGAGCGAGGCCGTCGAGCGGCTGGAGAGCCCGTCGAGAATCGGCCGCAGCTGCAGGCCGACGAGCCCGAACAGGAGGGCGTTGAGCACGTACGTGAGGATGTTCCAGACGGCATCGCCCTGGAGCCGCGTCTGCACCGTCGTCAGCTCGGGCGTGTACCAGCCGACATAGACGCCGACGGTGACCGTCGCGAGGACGGCCGACACACCGGCCGCCTCTGCGGGCAGATATGCGAAGTAGCCCGAGAGCAAGGCGATCGCGATCTCGGTCGGAGAGTGGTCGAGCTTGCGCCGCACCTGCCGGATCACGAATCCGACGACCAGGCCGATGGCGATGCCGCCGGCGACGTCGACGACGAAGCGCCAGGCGGCGTGCCACAGCGAGAAGCTTCCCGTCAGAACCGCGGCGACGGCGAACCGGTACGCGACGAGCGCGGTCGCGTCATTGATCAAGCTCTCCCCCTCGATGATCGCCACGACACGTCGCGGCACGCCGAGCCGTCCGGCAATCGCGGTCGCCGCCACTGCATCCGTCGGCGCGACGATCGCCCCGAGCACGAAGCAGACCGGCCACGTGAGACCGGCAATCATCGCGTGCGCGACGACGGCGACGGCGATCACCGTCGTCAGCACGAGACCGATTGCGAGCAGGGAGAGCGGGCGCGCGTTCCGCCGCAGATCCCGGAGCGAGGTGAAGAACGCCGCGGAGTACAGGAGCGGCGGCAGGATCGCGACGAGGACGACGTTCGGCTTCAGGGCCGGGTGCGCGATGCCCGGAACGAAGCCGAGCGCGAGGCCGCCGAGCACGAGGAGGATGGGGTACGGCACGCGCAGGAGCGGCGCGGCCGCGAGAAGGGCCGCACCCGACGCGAGCAGCGCGAGCAGGATGAGCGAATCGTGGGCGGAGAAATCCACGCCCTAGGGCATATCAGCCGGGGTGCTTGCCGCCCAAGTCGTTCTGGAGCGCGATCAGCCAGATCAGGATGATGAGCGCGAAGCCGACGACCGAGACGCGCTCGTAGACCTCCCGGGCGAGCGCACGGCGGCGCACGGCCTCGATCAGCGAGAACAGGATGTGCCCGCCGTCGAGCGGCAGGAACGGGAGCAGGTTCAGCAGGGCGAGCGACATGCTCACGAGCCCGACGATCTGCAGGTAGTAGTTGAACCCGACCTTGAGCGCCTGATCGGAGATCCTGACGATGCCGACGGTGCTCGTCAGCTGGCCCCGCTGCTTCGAGTGGAAGAGCGCCCCGAACGCCTGCACGGTGCCGGTCACCACCCGCCAGCAGTCGGTTGCTGCGCGGCGGGCGCTCGTGCCGATCGGATAGGAGACGAGCCGGGCAGCCGGCTGGAAGCCGAAGATCCAGCGTCCGTTCTGCTTGATCGTCGCTTTCGGGCCGAGCTTCAGGGTCCGCCCCGCCCGTTGGATCGTGACCGTGATCGGCCGGCCGTGACTCGCGCGGATCAGCGCCGAGGCACGATCGAACGTGTTCGCCGTGTGACCGTTCACCGCGACGAGCCGGTCTCCGGGCTGCAGTCCCGCCGCTGCGGCCGGCGTGTTGGGCTCTACGGCAGCGACCTTCGTGCTCGCAGCGTTCGAGGGCGCGCCCGTCGCGTAGACGATGAGGAAGATGAGGAAGGCGACGAGGATGTTCATCGCCGGGCCGGCCGCGATGACCGCAACGCGCTTCCAGGTTGGCTGCCGCCAGTACGCGTCGTCGCTCGTTCCTTCCTCGACGTCCCGCAGGGCGCGCTTCGCAGAGCGGCGTGCAGCCGGAGTGAGATCGGCGGAGCCGACGGCATCGCGCAGCTCGGGATAGACGGAGCGCGCGGCGGCGAAGTCCTCGGCCTCGAGCGCACGACGGATCCGCTGGACCGGCGCCGCGAGATCTGCGTTCTCGTGCAGCGCGGGACTCATGAAGGCGTCGATGTCACGCGCCGCCGGCCGGTGCATGCCGGGTAGCCGCACGTATCCGCCCAGGGGGAGCGCGCGGAGCCCGTACTCGATGCCGTTGCGCTTGAAGCTTGCGAGCTTCGGACCGAACCCGACGTAGAAGCCGCGCGGACGGTTGCCGACTGCAAGGGCGACGCTGAAGTGCCCGATCTCGTGCAGGAAGACGAGCAGCAGGAGGCCGACGGCGACGACGAGCCAGGTCATGCGACTGCCAGCCTCTCGTCCGCGAGTGCGCGGGCGCCCCGGTCTGCCTCGACGAGATCGTCGAGGTCGCGCGCCGCGGCGGTGTCGGCACGTGCGAGCGCGTCGCCGACGACCTCGGCGATCGCGAGGAACGGCAGGCGCCCTTCGAGGAAGGCCGCCACGGCAACCTCGTTCGCGGCGTTGAAGACGCACGGGGCCGTGCCGCCCATCTCGCCTGCCTCACGCGCGAGCCGGAGCATGGGAACGTCTCGACATCCGGCGGCTCGAACTGGAGGGTCAATGAGGTGAAGTCGAGCGGCACGAACGGGTGTCGCGGCGCGCGCGGGATAGGTGAGCGCGTACGAGATCGGAGCCCTCATGTCCGGGTAGCCGAGATGCGCGAGCACCGCGCCGTCGCGGAACCGTACGAGCGAATGCACGATCGACGTCGGCTGGAGGACCACCTCGATCCGGTCGTACGGGACCCCGAAGAGGAAGTGCGCCTCGATCAGCTCGAGCCCCTTGTTTGCGAGCGTCGCGGAGTCGACGGTGATCTTCGGCCCCATGCGCCACGTCGGGTGCGCGAGCGCCTGCTCCGGCGTCACGTTCGTGAGCTCACCTCGCGTGCGGCCGCGGAACGGACCGCCCGAGCCCGTGAGGACGAGGCTCGCAACCTGGTCGGGTGACGTGCCCTCGAGACACTGGAAGATCGCCGAGTGCTCGCTGTCCACGGGCAGGATCCCTCCGCCGCCGCGCTCCTGCGCCACGAGCGCGAGGTCGCCGGCCGCGACGAGGCTCTCCTTGTTCGCGAGCGCGAGATCGACGCCTGCTCGAGCGCCCAGAGCGTCGCGTGGATGCCGGCGAAGCCGACGACGGCGTTCAGGACGACGTCCGGCTGCGCCCGCTCGAGGAGCTCCGTGAAGTCGCCGCCCACCTGCTTGAGCGGAGCGTCGATGTCGTCGAGCGGCGTCGAGCCGCGACGCCGCCGCGCAGAGCTCGAGCCCGGGATGCGCCGCGATGATCTCGATCGCCTGGCGCCCGATCGAGCCGGTGGCCCCGAGCAGTGCGACGCGCTTCATCGGCTCAGTGTACCTGGGTACCGCTCCATGAATATCCGAAGCCGAGCACGAGGTAGAACGCCGCCGCCGAGCGCGAAGAGCAGCGCGTCGATGCGGTCGAGGACGCCGCCGTGGCCGCCGAGCAGCCGCCCTGTGTCCTTCACCTCCATGTCGCGCTTCAGCATCGACTCGAAGAGGTCGCCGGCGGCCGCAGCCAGCACGACGACGAGCCCGAGCACGACCGCCTGCCAGATGCGCGAGGTAGTGGTGCCGGTCCTTGTACAGCGCGATGAACGCGACGAAGATTCCGGCGAGCGACCCGACGATGAAGCCCTCCCACGTCTTGCCGGGCGAGAGCGTCGGCGCGAGCTTGTGCCGGCCGAGCGAGCCGCCCGCCGAAGTACGCGAACGTGTCGGCGGCCAACACGGTGAGCAGCACCGTGAACGGCGACAGGCGGCCTTTGTCCGTGCAGCTCGCGCAGGAGGACGATGTGCCCGAGGCCGAAGCCGATCCAGGCCGCGCCGAGCACCGTCGCGCCGATCGCGACGTTCGCCGGCGCTCGCGTCTTCGCGAACGCGTTCAGCACGAACGCGACGACGAAGCATCGCGAGGAATCCGCCGAGAATCCAGACGACGCCGCCCTGCTCCGCGCCGAGGAGCGCCAGCAAGACTGCCGACGTACACCGCCGGTGCGAGCGGACGCAGCGGGCGCGCCATCGTGACGAACTCGTGCACCGCGACCATCCCGGCGACCGCGACGCAGCGCTGAAGAGCCACCAGCCGCCGGCCCAGACCGCGCCGAGCACGACCGGCAGGCCGATGAGCGCCACGAGGACGCGGGAGACGAGAGTCGCTCATCTGTCCGCCGAATCTACGGCGGCGGCTCGCATAGTCCTCGATTGCGGCGCGAAATTCTGCCGGCCCGAAGTCCGGCCAGAGGGTGTCGACGAATGACGAACTCGGCATACGCAGACTGCCAGAGCAGGAAGTTCGAGACGCGCAGCTCGCCGGAGGTGCGGATCACGAGGTCCGGGTCGGGCATCTCGGGGGCGTAGAGGTACCGCGCCGAACGAGTCCTCGTCGACGTCGTCGCCGCTCTCCGCGATGCGCCGCGCCGCCTCGACGAGCTCGGCCCGGCCACCGTAGTCGAACGCGATCCAGAGGCTGAGCCGCGTCTGCTTCGCCGTTGCCTCTTCGAGCTCATCGAGCTTCGCCCGCAGCCAGTCGGGCGCCCGGTCGCGGCGCCCGACGAAGCGCGTGCGCACGCCTTCCCTCGCGAGATCGACGAGCTCGCGATCGATCGTCTCGCCGAAGATCTCCATCAGCGCCTCGACCTCGTCGCCGGAGCGCGTCCAGTTCTCGGTCGAGAACGCATACACGGCGAGCGAGCCGACGCCGATGTCGATGGCGGTCTCGACGACGGGCCGCAGTGCGCGCGAGCCGGCGCGATGACCTTCGGCGACGTCGACGCCGTGCGCACTCGCCCAGCGCCCGTTGCCGTCCATGACGATCGCGACCGCGTGCGGAACCTCTGCCGGCACGGGCTTCGGCACGGGCTGCGCGGCCATCAGACCTCCATGACCTCGGCTTCTTTGTGCTTCAGCAGGTCGTCGATCTGCTTCGTGTGATCGTCGGTGAGCTTCTGGACGCGCTCCTCGGCGCGCCGCTCGTCGTCGGCACCGACATCGCCCTTGTCGACGAGCTCCTTCAGGTGCTTCATCGCGTCGCGCCTGATCTCGCGCACCGCGATCCGGTGCTCCTCCGCGAGCCCGCGCACGACCTTGACGAGATCCTTGCGCCGCTCCTCGGTGAGCTGCGGGATCGGCAGCCGGATCATCTTGCCGTCGTTCGACGGCGTCAGGCCGAGGTCGGACTCCTGGATCGCCTTCTCGATCGCTCGGATCGAGCTCGGGTCGAACGGCTGGATCGGTCAGCATTCGCGCCTCGGGCACGCCGATCGTCGCGAGCTGCTTCAGCGGCGTCGGCGTGCCGTAGTAGTCGACGTCGATGCGGTCGAGGAGCGACGCCGACGCGCGGCCCGTGCGCACGGTGTTGAACTCGTTGCGCGCGTGCTCGACGGACTTGCCCATCCGCGTCTGCGCGTTCGTGATCAGCTCGTCGACCGTTGCCATGTCCTGCGTGCCCTCCTAGCGCGTCTCGATGACGGTACCGACCTCCTCGCCCGCGACGACCCGGGCGATGTTGCCGTCGGCGAGCTCGAAGACGTGGATCGTGAGCTTGTTGTCCATGCAGAGCGAGAGCGCGGTCGTGTCCATCACCTTCAGGCCGCGCTCGATCGCCTCGAGATGCGTGAGGCGCGGGATGAACTGCGCAGCCGGATCCACGCGCGGGTCGCCGTCGTAGACGCCCCGAACGCCGTTCTTCGCCATGAGGATCGCGTCGGCGCCGATCTCGAGCGAGCGGAGCGCCGCGGCGGTGTCGGTCGTGAAGAACGGATTGCCCGTGCCCGCGGCGAAGATGACGATGCGGCCCTTCTCGAGATGCCGGATCGCCTTGCGCCGGATGTACGGCTCGGCGACCTCGCTCACGACGAGCGCCGACTGCACGCGCGTCGTCGCGCCCTGCCGCTCGAGCACGTCCTGCAGCGCGAGCGCGTTGAGCAGCGTCGCGAGCATGCCGGCGTAGTCGGCCGTCGCCCGCTCCATCCCCTCGGCGGCCGCGGCCAGGCCGCGGTAGAAGTTCCCGCCGCCGACGACGATCGCGATGTCGACGCCCGAGTCGTGCACCGCGGCGATCTCGCGCGCGAGGCGGCTCACGACCGCGACGTCGATGCCGTAATCGCGCGTC
Organism: uncultured Actinomycetes bacterium; assembly: GCA_963848665.1. Lineage (GTDB taxonomy): Bacteria > Actinomycetota > Thermoleophilia > Gaiellales > Gaiellaceae > Palsa-739. The sequence goes on along the minus strand of CAWKEF010000008.1, from coordinate 542,833 downwards.
CCCATCAGTGCCTCGCCCGAGAGCTTCAGGAGCACGCGGCGGAAGCCGGACTGCCCTCCGGTGCCTCCGCGACAGCTTCCTGAGTGCTCGAACGGTCATCCGGCGAGCGCGAAGAGCTCGAACTCGAGCACTTCGGCGCCGGCTTCCTTCAGCGCCTGGCCGACGGTCTTGCGAAGAGTCGTGGATCCAGTCCTGGTCGACGAGGACGTTCGCTCCGAAGAACCGCTTGTTGAGCATCCCCTCGACGATCTTCTCGCGTGCCTGCTCGGGCTTCGATTGCACCTCGTCCGAGTTCGCGATAGATCTCACGCTCGCGCGTGACCGTCGTCCGCCGGGACGTCCTCGCGGCCGATCCAGCGCGGGCGCATCGAGACGATGTGCATCGCGATCTTGCGGCCGAGGTCGTCGTCGCCGCCGCGCATCTGCAGCAGTGCGCCGTACTTGTTCGCGGGCGGATGCGTATACGCGTGGATCTTCGCTCCGTCGACCGCCTCGAAGCGCGCGCCGCCCGACGACGGCGATGTTCTCGCCGAGCTTCCCGGACGAGCGTCGACGCGCTCCTCCTCGAGCTCGCGTTCGCGCACCGACACCGTTCGCCTCGACGGCTTCGAGCACCTTCTTCGCATACGCGAGGAACTCCTCGTTGTTCGAGACCGGCTCCGTCTCGCAGCCGACGGCGACCATCGTCCCCTTCGAGCCGTCCTCGGCGAGGCGATAGCCGACCTTGCCTTCGGTCGTCTCGCGGTCGGCACGCTTCGCCGCCTGCGCCATTCCCTTCTCGCGCAAGAGCACGTCGCCGCGTCCATGTCGCCGTTCGTCTCCTGGAGCGCGCGCTTGCAGTCCATCATCCCGGCGCCGGTCTTGTCGCGCAGCTCCTTGACGAGCGCAGCCGAGATCTCCGCCATCACTGCTCCTCTGCCGTCGGCTCTGCGGCGGCCGCCGGCGCTTCGGCCGGAGCCTCCGCGGCGGGTTCGGCGGCTGCCGGTGCCTCTGCCTCGGCCTCGCCGGCAGGTGCCTCCTCGGTTCCCGGCTCCGCTTGCGCCTCCCCTGCGGGCGCGTTGCCGTTCTCCTGCTTCTGGAAGTCCTTCACCGACACCTTCTGCTGGCCCTCGTCGATCGCGTCGGCGATGCACGCGCGCGATGAGCGCGCACGAGCGGATCGCGTCGTCGTTGCCGGGAACGACGAAGTCGGCCTCGTCGGGATCGCAGTTCGTGTCGACGAGCGCGACGACCGGCAGGTTGAGCCGCCGCGCCTCGCGCACGGCGAGCTGCTCCTTCTTCAGGTCGATGATGAAGACTGCGTCCGGCTGCTTGCGCATGTCGGCGACGCCGCCGAGGTTCGCCTCGAGCTTCTCGAGCTCGCCGGACATCGAGATGCGCTCCTTCGCCGGGAAGCAGGTCCATCTGCCCTTCGTCGCGGAGCCGACGCATCTCGTGCAGCCGCTCGATCCGGTCGGACATCGTGCGCCAGTTCGTGAGCAGGCCGCCGAGCCAGCGGTGATTGACGTACGGCATGTTCACGCGCTTCGCCTCGCCCTCGACCGCGTCCTGCGCCTGCTTCTTCGTGCCGACGAAGAGCACGGTCCCGTTGCGCTCGGCGAGGTTGCGGACGAACTGCGCGGCCTCGTCGAGACGCTCGCTCGTCTGCGTCAAATCGATGATGTAGATGCCGGACCGCTCCGTGAAGATGAAGCGGCGCATCTTGGGGTTCCAGCGTCGCGTCTGGTGGCCGAAGTGCACTCCGGCCTCCAGCAGCTCGCGCATGGAGGCGACTGCCATGGCTGACTCCTTTTGGTTTCGATTGGCACTGCTCCGGCGGGGCTCGGGGGCGCACCGGCCAGAAAGGGCCGGCACCCGCGCCCGCGGCGTATCCGCCGGGTCGTGGGATGTGGACGCGGAAAGTCTAGCGGGCGCTTGCGAGCGCGGTTTCGAGGTCGGCCGGCAGCGGCGAGGCGACGTCGACGAGCTCGCCGGTCATCGGATGCTCGAAGGCAAGCCGTGCGGCATGGAGAAACTGGCGTTCCAGCCCGAGATCGCCTGGGCGGCCGTACACGGCATCGCCGGACACGGGCAGGTCGATCGACGCGAGGTGCACGCGGATCTGGTGCGTCCGCCCCGTCTCGAGCGTCACCCGCAGAAGTGCATGCCTCGGGAGCAGCTCCTCCACCTCGAAATGCGTCACGGCGTCGCGCGGCGTGTCGGTGTCGAGCGACTGGCGCTGTGCGTCGTGCCGGTCGCGGCCGATCGGCGCTTCGATCGTGCCGCGCCGCGATCGCGGCCTGCCCGCGACGAGAGCTGCGTACTGCCGGGTGATCTCGCGCGAGCGCACGAGCTCCTGCAGCCGCCGGTGCGCCTCGGCCGAGCGCGCGACGACGAGCAGGCCGGACGTATCGCGGTCGAGCCGGTGGACGATGCCCGGACGCTCGGGCTCGTCCCCGCCTTCGACGTCGTAGGCGAGCAGTCCGTGCACGAGCGTCCCGCGCGCATGCCCCGGTGCGGGATGCACGACGAGGCCGGCGGGCTTGTCGACGACGAGAAGGTGCTCGTCCTCGTACGGGACAACGAGATCCATCGCCTGCGGCTCGAGCGACGTGGTCGGTGCCGCAGGCGTCTCGAATTCGAGCTCCTCGCCTCCTTCGAGCTTGTGGCTCTTCAGCCGGGCCCGTCCGTCGACGAGCACTCCGCCTGTCGCAAGCAGACGTTCCGCCACCGCCCGCGACCCGATGTCGGGCAGCTGCGAGAGGAAGCGGTCGAGCCGCTGGCCCGCAGACTCAGAGGGGACGCGCAGTCGCGTCACGGGCGCGCCGCGGCCGGCGAGGCTCACGCTCGGCGAGCACGAGCGTGGTGAGCAGTACGAGAACCCCGATCACGATGAAGCTGTCCGCGAGGTTGAACGACGGCCACCAGCGCAGGTCGAGGAAGTCGGTGACGTAGCCGAGGCGCACGCGATCGAGCAGGTTCGACGTGCTGCCGCCGATCACGAGCCCGAGCGCGACCGGCAGCACGGGATGGCGTGCCCCCGAGCGCGCGAAGAAGACCAGGATCCACGCGACGACGATGCCGGTGAGCACGATCACCACCGCAGTCGCCTGCGAGAAGAACCCGAAGGCGATCCCGGAGTTCTGCACGTGGTGGATCCAGAACGGCCCGATCACGTGAACCCCGTCGTCGAGCGCGAGCCGGCCGGCGACGATGTGCTTCGTCAGCTGGTCCGCCGCGATGGCCGCGAGGGCGATCGACGTCAGAGCGACCCACTGCACGGCCCCCGCGGCGAGCGAACGCTCCGCGAACGACACGGGCGCGAGCCCGTCGGTCGACGAGCCCACGCGGACGTCGAGCCTGCGCACGGGCTCGTTCACCCGCGCTCCGCCTTGCGGGCATCGTCGATGCAGAGCGATGCCCACGGGTACGCCTCGAGCCGCTCCGTTGCAATCTCCTTCCCGCAGGCCTTGCACGTGCCGTAGGTCCCCTCCTCGATGCGCTGGAGCGCCGCGTTGATCTCCGCCAGCACCTGCTCCGAGTTCTCGCCAAGCGTGTAGTCGGTCTCGCGACCGAGCGTCGCCGTCGCCGTGTCGCCGAAGTGGCTGTCGGCGCCGGTGGAGATCTCGTCGACCTCGTCGTCGAGCGACCCCGGGTGGCTTTCGCGGAGACCTTGAAGTGCCGCCTGGACGCGCTCGCGTTCTTGCTCGAGCTCCGTCTTGAAGTGCTCCATGTCGATGCTCATAGGCGCTTGTCCTTTCGGCTGCGGTCGGTAGCGGATTCGGGGCCGCGCTCGGCGAGCGGGCGCGCGACGCCCGGGTCCGGACTCACGCGCAACCGCGGGCGGGTCATTCGCCCAGTGTATGTCGGCTCTTCGTTCTACGCCGCTTCGCGCGCGCCCGGCCAGGTGTTCTGGCCGTCGTCGCCTGCTGCCTCGCCGGGGGCATCCTCGGCGTCCTGCACGTCGTCGATCGTCTCGAGCGCCATGCGCAGCTGTGCCTTGATCCGGCGGGACTCGGCGATCAGCCGCTCGTTCTCGGCGATCGAGTCGCGTTGGAGCTTCCGCGCCTCCGCGTGTGCCTCGCCGAGAATCAGCTCGGTCTCGCGACGGGCCTGCTCCTTCAGCTCCGCCGACGCGCGCTCCGCCGACATCAGCGTCGTGCGCAGGAGCGTCTCGAGCTCCTTGAAGCGCACGAGGTCGGCCTCGAGCTGCTCGACCTTGTCGGCGAGGTCGGCGCGCTCACGCCAGACGTCCTCGAAGCTCGCGGCTATGTCCTCGAGCAGACGGTCGGTCTGCGCCCGGTTGTAGCCCCTGAATCCCTTGCTCGGTGTCATGTGTCTGATCTCGACTGGAGTGAGTGCCATTGATCGATCTCCCCTCTTAGTGGAACAGGTCGAGAATCCGCATCAGCGCGCCGGCGAGGATCCACAGCGCGATCGTCGCCACGAGCGGCGAGAGATCGAGCGGGCCCATCGACGGCAGAATGCGCCGGAACAGCCTCAGATACGGCTCGACGACGTCGAACAGGAAACGCTGAATCCGGTTGAGCCACGTCGAGTACGGCATCCGCACCCAGCTCATGAGGATGTAGGCGAAGATGAGGACGGTGTAGACGGCGGCGAAGGCCCAGATGAAGCTGTTCGCCTTGTCCACCGCGTCTGCGAGCAAGCTCAGGTTGGCCGTGGCGCCCATTGGAGCGCCGTTCGCCGCCGGGCGTGGGTTTCCTGTCGCTTTACGCCTGGTTGAAGAAGCCGCCGCGTTCGAGCATGCGGGCGCGCTCCTCCGCCGACACTTCGACGTTTCGCGGCGTCAGGAGAAACACCTTGTCGGCGACGCGCTGCATGCCGCCGTCGAGCGCATACGTGAGACCGCTGCCGAAGTCGATCAGCCGCTTCGAGAGCTCCTGGTCCGAGCCTTGCAGATTGAGGATCACCGGCACGCCTTCCTTGAACCGGTCGGCGATCTGCTGTGCGTCGTTGAAGCTGCGCGGCAGGACGAGGTGGACCTTCACGTTCGCGCTCGGCACGCTCTCGACGCCGCGGAGGCGTCGCGGCTCGGGCGCCGGGCGAAGCACGCTCGTGCGGGCCGCGGCAGGCTCGGGATCGGTCCAGTCGTCGAACTCCTCACGGCGGCGGCGCGGCGCGAGCCGACGGACGTTTGGACGCTCCGCGTACGCACGCTGGAGATCCTCGTCCGTCAGGTAGCCGTCCTCGTCCCAGTCCTCCTCTTCGGCGATGCCGAAGTAGACGAGGGTCTTGTTCCAGACATCGGCAAAGCTCATGTGCGAATGTTACTCAGGTGAAGAGGACGGATCCGACTCGCACGAGGGTCGCGCCCTCTTCGACTGCGACCCGGTAGTCCTGGCTCGTCCCCATCGAGAGCTCGCGCAGGCCGTGCTCCACGGCCAGCTCGCGGAGGCGGCGGAAGTACGGCCGCGACGCCTCCGGGTCGTCCGTGAAGGGCGGCATCGTCATCAGGCCGCGGACCTCGCTGTAGCGCTCGAGAAACGCCGGCAGGCGGTCCGGTGCCACGCCGGACTTCGTCTCCTCCCCGCTCAGGTTGACCTCCACGAGCGCCGGGATCGTGAGCCTCGCTGCCGCCGACTCCGAGTCGAGCGAATGACAGAGCTCGCAGATCGCGCTCACCGTCTTCGCCTTCCGGCTCTGCAGGTGGCCGATGAAGTGCCAGCGGAATGCGTCGCCGAACTGCGCATGCTTCGCTTCAAGATCCTGCGCCCGGTTCTCGCCGACGACGGGGACGCCCGCGGCTGCGAGCGTCGCCATCTCCTCGAGTGGCACGTACTTCGTCGCGACGACGACCGTAACGGACGGCCCCACCTCAGCCTGAATCCGCTCGTACCGATCGCGCAGAGCGTCAGGTGACGTACGCAATGACTCCCTGGCGTCCCGTGCGCCCGTGGTCGCGCCGGTGTGAGAAGAAACGATCGCCGTTGCAGCTCGTGCAGAGATCGAAGCGGTCGACCTCGTCCACACCTGCGGCACGCAGCGCGCGCTCGGCCGAGGTCCACAGGTCGAGCTTGCCGCCGTCGCGCACGACATCGTCGCCGAATGCCTGGCGAAACGGCGCTGCCACCTCGTCTCCCACCTCGTAGCAGCAGGGGCCGATGCTCGGACCGATCGCCGCACGGAGAGCTCGGCCGCCGATCGCGCGCGCGCCGGCCGCGACGATGCCGGCAAGCAGGCCGCGCCAGCCGGCGTGGAGGATCTCGACGGCGGGCCTGCGGCCGTCCGACCGCGTGATCGCGATCGGCATGCAGTCCGCCGTGAGCAGCAGCATCGCGCGTCCCGGCTCGTCGCTCCAGAGGCCGTCGCAGTGGTCGTACACCGTGCCGGGCGTGATGATGCCTCGCGGTTCCGCGCGGGTCACCGTTCGGCCGTGCCGCTGCCACGCCATCGTTGCGCCGTCGGGATCGGCGTCGACGGCGTTACACAACCTCGTGCGGTTGAGGACGACTCGCGCAGGATCGTCCTCCGTGAGGATGCCGAGGTTGAGCGAGGCGAACTCTCCTTCGCTGACCCCGCCGAGACGCGTTGAGAACGCGACGCGGTACGGGCCGGGAGGCGCCCAGTCCAGAAGCTCGACGCGGCTCATCCACCCAGCTTCGCACGCGCAAGAGGAAGGAGCGCCGCGCGGGTGTTCTTCTCCGGATCGTCGACCACCTCGTGCAGCAGATCGCGAAGGACGACTCCGAGCTCGGGGCCCGGCTCGAAGCCGAGCTTGATCAGGTCGTTGCCGTCGACGGCGAGGTCTGCGAGCCGGTGTGGTTGCTTGCGCTCTCGTCTCAGCAGGCGACGGAAGCCGTCCAGCTTCTCGATGTCCTCGAGCGGCGGCTCGCCGAGCAGGCCCGGCTTGCCACGGTAATCCGCTTCCTTGTGGTCCACGAGCTCGAAGGCGGCCTCGTCGCCGTGCTTTGCGAGAAACCGCCGCGCACGAAGGGCATCGGCCTTGCCGAGCTGGAACATGTGGTGGCGGATGATCCTGAGCACACGCGCGCGGAGGGCGTTCGGGTAGCGGAGGCGACCGAGGGCGCTTTGCGCAAGCTCGGCGCCGACCTGCTCGTGGCTCTTGTTCGAGAAGCCGGGTTTCGCGTAGTAGTGGAGGCGGCCGTCGGTTCCGCGCCACGCGACGTGGGCCTTGCCGAGGTCGTGGAAGAGCGCGGCGAGCCGGACCGCGAGCGAGAAGTTCTGAGCGGCCGCAGCCTGCACGACCTCGAAGGTGTGCTCGTCGACCGTCAGCGAGTGATAGCGGCTCTCCTGGTCGAAGCCGATCGCACGCTCGAACTCCGGCAGCAGCTCGACGAGCACTCCGGTGTCGCGGGCGAGCCGCAGGGCCCGGGCCGGCTCGCGCCCGAGCAGGAGCTTCGAGAGCTCGCCCATGCCGTCCGCGGCGAGGCCGCCTCCGATTCGCTCACCGGAGACGAGACGCACCGACCGGGCCTCGGCGCGCATCTGCGCGAGCGTCGAGTCGTCCGGGTCGAAGCCGAGCTGTGACACGAAGCGCAGCGCCCGCACGAGGCGCAGCGGATCCTCCGCGAAGCTCGTCGGCGACACCGTGCGGAGGACGCGGCGCTCGAGGTCGTCGCGGCCGTTCAGCGGATCGACGATCTTGCCCGTCGCGAGGCGGCGCGCCATTGCGTTGACGGTGAAGTCGCGCCGCCTCATGTCCTCCTCGACCGGGAGCGTCGAGTCCGCGACGATCTCGAAGTCGTGCCGGCCCGGGCCGGTGCTCACCTCTTTCCGCGGCGGTGCGAACTCGATTCCCGCCGGCACGAGCCGGCGAATCGTCTTGTCGCGCGGGTAGAGGCGGATGCCGACGAGACGACCGGCAACGACGAGATCCTCGACCTTGCCGTACTGTGCGAGCGCCTCCCTCAGGCTCTCGGTGTCGACCCCCGGCACGAGGAAGTCCGCGTCGCTCGACGTGTCGAGGCCGAGCAGCTCGTCGCGCACTGCGCCGCCGACGAGATACGCGTCGAGGCCGAGCGAGTCGACGTAGTCCTCGAGTTCGCGCCGCATCGGCGCATTCTCGCTACAGGAGGGCGATCGCCTCGATTTCGACGAGCGCACCCGACGGCAGCTTGGCGACCTCGACCGTCGAGCGGGCAGGCGGGCGGTCGCCGACGTGCGTCGAGTAGACGCCGTTCATGCCCTGGAAGTCATCGAGGTTCTGGAGGAACACCGTCGTCTTCACGAGCTTGTCGAGGCCGGACCCCGCCTCCTCGAGGATCGCGCGAAGATTCGAGAAGACCTGCTCCGTCTGCTCCTCGATCGAGCCGCCGGAGAGCTCCTTGTCGCCGGGCTTCAGCGCGAGCTGACCGGAGACGAACACGAATCCGTTCGCCGCGATGGCTTGCGAGTACGGCGCGCCCTGGAACGGCGCAGGCGCGGAGTCTGTACGCACGACGGTCTTATCGGCCACTGCTTCCTCCCTCGTTCGTCGCTTGCGCGAGCGAGACGCCCAGCGCCTTGAAGATCGCCTCGAGCACGTGCTGCGTATCCGTGCCGTTCAGGAGACGTACGTGCAGCGTGAGCCCTGCGCCCTCGACGAAACGTTCGAGGAAGCGGCGCGCGACATCGGTGCCGAGACCGCCGATGCGCGCCTCCGTGAGGTCGACGTTCGATACGACGAGCGGCTCGTCCGAGACCTCGAGCGTGACGCTCGCCAGTGCCTCGGCGGAGGTCATGGAGGCGAACCCGAAGCCGGGGGCGCCGGGAGCCCGCAAGGGCTCCGCGAGCGCCCGCCCGAGCGCGCTACCCGCCTCGGCGACCTCCGCCGCTGCGGCGCCGGGCTCGACCTCGAGCGCGAGGTCGAAGCGCGCATATTGGGCGAGCCGCTCGAGCAGGCGGTCGAATACGGGCAGGCCGGTCTCGACGCTCGCGTCGCCGCTGCCGCGCAGCTCGACGCGAATCCCGCTTCTTCCTGCTGCCGCCATGCGCAAGCGGAGGCTACAGGGCCGCCGCAGCGGACACGATGCTGACACCTGTCCATGCGGGGAGTAGCGCCCCTATGCGGTCGACCTAGAGTCCGAAAGCAGGATGACGTTGGCACGGACTGCAGCTGCGGGAGCAGTCGCGGGCCTCGTCGCGTTGGCGGCGTGGTCTGCCTCACTCGATCCCAACCCGGTCGGGCGTCTTTCCGCGGGAATCGGGGCTTCGGCGACGCTCACCGGCTACCAATGGCAGCTCGAGGCGACTCGCGAAGACCAGGTGACGAGCACGGTGCTCGGCGGCGCGTCGGGCATCCGCATCGCGATCGTCGACACCGGTGCCGACGTCTCGGCGCCTGCGCTCGCCGCCGGCAATCCGTTGACGCACGATGCGCGCACGGGCGGACCGAGCGTTACCGACCTGAACGGCCACGGCACGTTCGTCGCGTCGCTCGCGGCGGAGTTCGGTGGGAGCGCACAGCTTCTGATCGTGAAGGCGGGCGCTGCCGACGGGACCTTCACCGCCGCAGACGAGGCCGCGGCGATCCGCTACGCGGTCGACCGCGGCGCAAAAGTGATCAACTTGAGCCTTTCCGGCACCTCGACGTCGACGGTCGAGCGGCGCGCGATCACCTATGCAGTGAAGCGAGGAGCGCTCCTCGTGGCAGCGGTCGGCAACGAGTACGCGCACGGCAACCCGGTCGAGTATCCCGCCGCGCTCCTGCAGCCGCCCGGATCCAACGGCCGAGGCGGTAGCGGCCTCGCCGTCGCCGCCTCGACCCGCACGGGTGAGCGGGCGCCGTTCTCCAACAGCGGCTCGTGGGTCTCGCTCGCAGCTCCCGGAGCCGGCGTCTTCGGCGCTCTCTCCAACCTGTCCTCGCCGCTCTCCTGGCCGCGCGTCACCCTTCCCGACGGGACCTCGGGCCTCTACGGGTATGGAAGCGGCTCGTCGTTCGCCGCTCCGGAGGTCGCAGGAGCGGCTGCGCTCGTGTGGTCGGCGAACTCGCACCTGACGGCAGCTCAGGTCGCGAAGATCTTGAAGGAGACGGCGTCCGGGCACGGTGTGTGGACGGCGGACCTCGGCTACGGGGTCATCGACGTAGCGAGCGCGATCGCGCGCGCCCAGTCGTTCTAGGCGTCGACACGCTCGATCGACGCGCCGAGTGAGCGCAGGCGCTCGTCGATGCGCTCGTAGCCCTTGTCGATCTGGTGCGCGGCACCGATCGTCGACTGCCCGTCCGCCGACAGCGCGGCGAGCAGCATCGCCATGCCGGCACGGATGTCGGGGCTCTCCATCCGCTGGCCGACGAGAGACGCCGGTCCGGTGACAACGGCGCGATGCGGGTCGCAGAGAATGATTCGCGCGCCCATCGACACGAGCTTGTCGGTGAAGAACAGGCGGTTCTCGAACATCTTCTCGAACATCAACACGGTGCCGAACGCCTGCGTCGCAACCGTCACGGCGATCGACGTCAGGTCGGAAGGAAACGCGGGCCAAGGGCCGTCCTCGATCTTCGGCACCATCCCGCCGAGGTCGTCCTCGACGATCAGCTGCTGCTTCGAGGGGACGTGGACGGTGTCCTCGCCGATCTGGACCCGCACGCCGAGCTTCCCGAAGGCGGGGATGATCGAGACGAGATCCTCGCGCCGAACGCCTTCGATCGTCACGTCGCCACCCGTGATCGCGGCCATGCCGATGAAGCTGCCGACCTCGATGTGATCCGGGCCGATCGACCACGAGCCGCTGCCGAGCTGCTCGACGCCGGAGATGCGGAGCACGTTCGACTCGATGCCCTCGATCTGCGCACCGATCGAGACGAGGAAGCGGCACAGATCCTGCACGTGGGGCTCGCACGCCGCGTTGCCGAGCACGGTCTCCCCCTCGGCGAGCACCGCGGCCATCACGGTGTTCTCGGTCGCCATCACGCTCGCCTCGTCGAGGAACACCTTCGCGCCGCGCAAGTTCGGTGCATGGAGCTCGTAGAGGCGCCCGGCGAGGTCCGTCTCCGCGCCGAGCTCGCGGAAGGCGTGCATGTGCGGATCGAGCCGCCTCCGGCCGATCACGTCGCCCCCGGGCGGCGGCATCGTCGCGTGGCCGAAGCGGGCCAGGAGCGGCCCGGCAAGCAGGAACGAGGCGCGGATCTTGCGGCAGAGGCGTTCGTCCGGCGCGGACTTCGACGCGCCGCGTGCATCGACCCGCACCTCGTTCGGCCCCGTCCAGGCCGCGTCGGCGCCGAGGTCGGCCAGCAGCTCGAGCATCGTGTCGACATCACGGATGCGCGGCACGTTCGCGAGCTCCACGGGACCGTCCGCCATGAGGCACGCGGCGAGGATCGGCAGCGCGCCGTTCTTATTTCCCGCGGCGCGGATCGTGCCACCCAGCCGGTGCGAGCCCTCGATCACGAACGCGTCGGCGAGTGCTGGAGCCACGGCCATAGCGGGCTATGCTAGCCGCCTCGTGGCGCCGACTCGCGAACAGGCCTGGCAGACGCTGAGGAAGTACACGCACAGCGAATCTCTGCTGCGGCACGCTCTCGCCGTCGAGGCGTCGACCGCGTCGTACGCGTCGCAGTTCGACGGCGACGAGGAGCTCTGGCGGGTCTCTGCGCTGCTCCACGACTTCGACTACGAGATTCACCCGACGCTCGACAAGCACCCACAGGACGGCGCGCCGATCCTGCGCGAGGAGGGTTACCCCGAGGCGGTCGTCGAGACGGTTCTCTCGCATGCGGAGCATCTCGGACTGCCGCGCGACACGCCGTTGAAGAAGGCGCTCTTCGCCTGCGACGAGCTGTCGGGCTTCGTCCACGCGTGCGCGCTCGTGCGACCCACCGGCCTCGAGGGGCTCGGGCCGAAGTCGGTGCGTAAGAAGCTCAAGCAGCCGTCGTTCGCGTCCGGTGTGCACCGCGAGGACGTGTACAAGGGCGCGGAGGAGCTCGGCGTCGAGCTCGACGACCACATCCGGCAGGTCGTGGCTGCGCTGCAGCCGATTGCGCCGGAGCTCGGGCTACCGAGCTGAGAAGGACGCGACGCCCGCGACGAGCCGCCGCAGGTCGTCGTCGTTCGTCCACCAGCCGCACGAGGCCCGCACCAGATTGCGACCCGGCAGCTCGCGCACGAACACGCCCTCGTCGTGCAGTCGAGCGACGAGCTCGGTGGGATCGCCGGGCGGCCGGAACGACACGAGCGTGGAATGGCCGGGCGGCGTGACGACCTCAACGTGCGGCTCGAGCAGCTCGCGGCAGCGCGCCGCCATCTCGGCCGAGCGGTCGTAGCGCCACTCGGGGTGCGTTCCGAGCGCGGCAACGATGCCGTGCAGCGCGGGTAACCCGACCCAGCCTCCGTCGAAGCGTGCGGAGCTCTCCTTCGGGACGAACGCACCGGACAGCTCGTACGAGTCCTGGGAAAAATACGACGGCGTCTTCACGCGCACGGCGTCGGGGTCGCGAACGTAGAGCGCGCCCGAAGGATCCGGTGCGCAGAGCCACTTCTGCGCAGACACCGTGTAGAAGTCGAGGTCGCCGACGTCGACCGGTATCGCCCCCGCCGACTGGGCACCGTCGACGAGGAGCGGCAGCCCACTCTCCCGCTTGACGCGGTGCAGGTCGAGCCGGCGTCCGGTCGTCCAGAGCACGTGCGAGGTCGCGATCAGCCGGGTTCGCGGGGTGATCGCCTGGAGCAGCGCGTCTTCCTCGGCCTCGACGAGGACGATCCGCGCACCCGTTGCGTGCAAGGGGCCGGTCAAGCCGAAGTGCTCCTGGTCGGTCGTGATCACCTCGTCCTCGGCGGTCAGGCCAAGGCCGGCGAGCACGGTCGCGCAGCCGCGGCTCGTCGACTCGACGAGCGCGATCCCCTCCGGGTCGACGCCGAGCACCTCCGCGAAGCCTGCGCGCGCGAGCGCACGCAGCTCGAGCAGCTCGTCGAAGTACGCCTTGCCGAACCGGCCCTCCGCGAGATCTTTCTGGGCGCGTGCGACGAAGGCGTCGATCGTCGACCGCGCGAGCGGCCCGTTCGTGCCCGCATTGAGATAGGCGCGCTGCTCGAGCACCGGGAACTGCGCACGCGCTTCCTCGTGGGTCATCCCGCGGTGAGTTCTACCGGCGCGTGATCCGACAGGAGCCGCCCATCGATGCGGCGGCGCGCCTCCGGCCACTTTGCGGGCGGCGTCGAGTCGAGACCGCGGACGAAGATCTGGTCGATGCTGCCTTCGAGCGGCGGCGAGAAACCCGCGAGGCCCGCGCCGGGAAGGTTCGTGTCGCCGGCGACGATCGCGCGGTCGTACGCGGCGAAGTCGTCGCCGAGCTTCCGCAGCTGTTCCGGATCGGCACCGATGTGCAGGTTCGCCACGTGGATGCCGCTCTCGAGGCGAACGGTGTGCGCGATCCGGTCGAGGTGGCCCTGGCGAAAGCGGATGACCCGCTCGTCGCTCACGCGCGACCCTGACGCGACGAGGATCGCGGCCGCCTCACCCGTGAGCGCCGAACGAAGCAGTCCGTGATGCAGCTCGGTGATCCAGCGGCCGAGGCGGGCGCTCCGCACGCGCGGCCGGCGCGCGACGGCGCTCGTCGCCGTCATTCCGCTCCACCGCTCTAGGTGTGCGAGCGCCCAGACCGGGACCTCCTGGAGGCAGACGATGTCGGGAGCATCTGCCGTTACGAGCTCGACCATCTCACGGAGGTACGCGCGTCGGCTCGGCGGCGCGGTGTTGCCGTGGAAGAGATTCCACGTGCGAACGAGAATCGCCACGCCGCGTAGCCTACGGGCGTATGCGGGTCGTCCTGGCAGATCCTCCGGCGTTCACGCCTGCATACGACCACGAGCTGGCAGCTGCGCTCGCGCGGTTGGGCGTGGAGGTGACGCTCGTCACATCGCGCTTCCGCTTCGGCGACTCGCCGCGCGTGGACGGCTACGTGCGGCGCGAGCTCTTCTATCCGGTGTCCTCGCGCCTCTTTCAACGCTCCCGCCTGCGGCTCCCGCTCAAGATCGCGGAGCATCCGCTCGGTCTCGCCGCCCTCCGCGCGCAGCGAACGGATCTGTTGCACATGCAGTGGCTCGTTCCCGAGCTCGACGAGCGACTTTGGCGACCTCGCGGACCGTCCGTCTTCACGGCCCACGACCTGCTGCCTCGTAGGACGGCGCGGAAGACCGATCTCTGGCGACGCCTCCTGCATCGGTTCGACCGGGTGATCGTGCACAGCGAACGGGGACGCGACGCCCTCGCGGCACTGGGAGTCGATGCTCGCGTAATCCCCCACCCCGTCTTCCGCAGCGACCCCGAGCGGCGGGACGATGGACGAACGGTGCTCGCGTTCGGGGTCATCCGTCCGTACAAGGGCCTCGGCGACGCGATCGAAGCGGTACGGCGCATCGGCGGTGCGCGTCTCGTCGTTGCCGGCGATCCGCTCGAGCCCATGGAGCCGTACCGTGCCGCCGCAAGCGGCCTCGACGTCGACTGGCGGCTCGGCTATCTGCCGCAGGCCGACGTCGACCGCGCACTCGGGGAGGCGACGATCGCCGTCTTCCCGTACCGGCCCGAGCTCGATCAGAGCGGCGCGCTCCTCCGAGCGCTCGGCGCCGGGGTCCCGGCGGTTGCGTACGACGTCGGCGGCGTCGCCGAGCCCGTGCGCGCGTACGAGGCAGGGCTAGTCGTGCCCGCCGGCGATGTCGAAGCACTCGCCGACGCGGTGCGGACGCTTCTCTCCGACTCCGAGGCGCTCGAGCGTGCCCGCGCGGGCGCGCAGCGGGCGCGCGAGTCGCTGACCTGGGATGCGAGCGCCCGCGCGCACCTCGATGTATACGAGGAGCTCACGTGATCTTTCGCCGCAACCGCTTCGCCGAGGTGATCGGCCGCCAGCTCGACGTCTTCGCCGAGGATGAGGCCCACGGGCTCCTCGAGGAGGTGCGCGACGCGAAGGCGAAGTACGACCGCGCCGACCGTGACGAGGCGGAGGAGATCTACGGGGACTACGTCGACGTCGTGGAGGCTGCAACGGAGGCGCTCGCCGACATGCGCTGGAGGTACGCGGGAACGCTTGACGAAGCAGGGGCGGCGGAGTACGAAGCGGCGTTCAACCGCGCCGTGCGGAAGCGCTGGCCCCCGCTCGGATTGGAGATCGACAACCGCTGATGGCGCGCATCGAGGACTACGCACTGATCGGAGACCTGCAGTCCGCTGCGCTCGTCGAGCGTGGCGGATCGATCGACTGGCTCTGCTTCCCGCGGTTCGATTCGGACGCCTGCTTCGCGGCGCTTCTCGGCGAGCCCGACCACGGCCGCTGGCTGCTCGCGCCGAAGGACGGCGGCGAGCCGGCACGCCGGTACCTGCACGACACGATGGTCCTCGAGACGACGTGGGAGACCGATGCGGGGACTGTGCGCGTGTTCGACTTCATGCCGCCGCGCGGGACGAACCCGGACGTGGTGCGAATCGTCGAGGGCGTCACCGGCAGCGTCGCGATGCACTCCGAGCTCGTGATCCGCTTCGACTACGGAAAGGTCGTCCCGTGGGTTCGCCATATCGGCGACGCGCGGCTCGCCGTCGCCGGCCCGGATGCCCTCTGCTTCCGCACGCCGGTGCGCACGCGAGGCGAGGACATGCGAACGGTCTCCGACTTCACGATCGAGGAAGGTGAGCGCGTGCCGTTTGCGCTCACCTGGTACCGATCGCATGAAGACCCGCCCGAACGCATCGACCCTGAGGTGGCGCTTGCCGAGACCGAGTCGTTCTGGCGCGAGTGGAACGGGATGTGCAAGGTCGATCTCACGCCCGAATGGCGCGACCTGCTGCACCGTTCGCTCATGGTGCTGAAGACGCTCATCTATGCGCCGACAGGCGGCATCGTCGCGGCGCCGACGACGTCGCTGCCCGAACGGATCGGCGGGGTCCGAAACTGGGACTACCGGTACTGCTGGCTTCGCGACGCGACGCTGACGCTCCTCGCGTTGCTGCACGCCGAGCACGTCGACGAAGCGCTGCAGTGGCGGCATTGGCTGCTGCGGGCGGTCGCAGGCGATCCAGCCGACCTGCAGATCATGTACGGCGTCGCCGGCGAAAGGCGGCTCACGGAGCTCGAGCTGCCCTGGCTTCCCGGCTACGAGGGGTCGGCACCGGTGAGGATCGGCAATGCAGCGAGCGAGCAGCTCCAGATCGACGTGTACGGCGAGGTGATGGACGCGCTCTATCAGGCGCGCGCACACGGCCTCGCCAGGGAGCCGCACGCCTGGGCGCTGCAGAAGACCCTCCTCCGCTATCTCGAACAAACGTGGTCGGTGCCCGACGCGGGGATCTGGGAGATCCGGGGCGAGCCGCAACATTTCGTGCACTCGAAGGTGATGGCATGGGTGGCGTTCGACCGCGCCGTCCGCACGGTCGATGAGCAAGGGCTCGACGGGCCGGCGGAGGAGTGGGCCCGCGTGCGCGACGCGATCCACGCGGAGGTCTGCGAGCGTGGCTTCGACGAGAAGCTCGGCTCGTTCGTGCAGGCGTACGGATCGAAGGAGCTCGACGCAAGCCTGCTCCTGCTCCCGCTCGTGGGCTTCCTGCCGGCGTCCGATGCGCGAGTCCGGGGAACGATCGACGCGATCGAGGCGGAGCTCCTCGAGGACGGCTTCGTCCTCCGCTATCGCACCCGGACGAACGCCGTCGACGGCCTGCCTGCCGACGAGGGGGTGTTCCTGCCGTGCTCGTTCTGGCTCGTCGACTGCTACGAGCTCGTCGGCCGCCACGAGGAGGCGCAAGCGCTCTTCAATCGGCTCGTCGGGCTCGGCAACGATGTCGGGCTGCTTGCCGAGGAGTACGACCCTGCTGCGGGACGGCTGCTCGGCAACTTCCCGCAGGCGTTCACGCATCTCGCGCTCGTGAACTCCGCCTTCAACGTCCTGCCGCACCTGCCCTCACCCATGGGCCGGCGCCACGCCACGAGATCGCACGCAGAGAGTTAGCTCAGGCGCGCGCGGCCTGCCGGTCACGCGACATCGCATCGTCCGCCTCGGCGCCGATGTCGCCCTGGATCTCCTCGAGCGACCGGTCCTTCGTCTCGGGCACGAGCGTCGCAAAGAATGCGATGGCGCACAGGCCGAAGAAGCCGTACAGCCAGAACGCCCCGGCTTTCGTCAGCTTGTCGGTGAGCGTCAGGAACGTGTACGAGATGAGGAAGTTGAAGCCCCAGTTGAACATCGTGCAGACCGCCATCGCGGGGCCGCGCATCTGCAGCGGGAAGATCTCCGAGATCATCAGCCAGAACACGGGGCCGAGACCGATCGCGAAGCCGGCGATGTAGACGAGCAGGCAGGCGAGTGCGAGCCAGCCGACGCTCCTCTGCAGGCTCGCCACCTGGAAGAAGATGCCCAGGCCGACGAGCGCCGCGGTCAGCAGTGACGTACCGGCGATCAGGAAGAACCGGCGGCCGAGCTTGTCGAGGAGCGCGATCGCGACGATCGTGAACACGACGTTCGTGCAGCCGATGAAAACGCTCTGCGTCAGCGCACCGGTGTTCTGCTGGCCCGCAAACTTGAGGATCGTCGGCGCGTAGTAGATGACGGTGTTGATGCCGACGATCTGCTGGAACACGGCGAGGCCGACGCCGACCAGCAGCAGCCGGCGTACGTTGCCCGCCAGCAGGTCGCGCAGGCGGAACTCCTCCTCCTTGACCTCCTTGATCTCGTCGATCTCCGCGTCGATGTCGTCGTCGGGCTGGCGGTAGCGCTCGAGCACCTCGCGCGCGTCGTCCTCGCGGCCGCTCTGCACGAGCCAGCGCGGCGAGAACGGCATGAAGTACATGCCGATTGCAAGCGCGGCGCCGGGCACGACGGCGAGCGCGAACATCCACCGCCAGTTGTTCGAGAAGCCGGCAAAGCCCCAGTCGACGATGTAGGCCACAAGGATCCCGAGCGTCACCATCAGCTGGTTGAAGCTGACGACGCCGCCGCGAATCCTCGGGGGGACGATCTCGGCGATGTACATCGGTGCGACGAATGACGCGGTGCCGACCGCGAGGCCGAGCCAGAAGCGGCCGGCCAGGATCTGCCAGTACGACTGCGCGAGGGCGCAGCCGACGCCACCCGTGACGTAGACGATGCCGGCCACGATCTTGACCCGACGTCGGCTGAACCGATCGGCGGCCCAGCCTGCGATCGCGGCGCCCACGATCGCGCCGAGCAGCAGGATCGCCACGGTCAGCTGTTGCTGCCCGTGCGACTTCAGGCCGAGGTCCTTCTGCATGAAGAGCATCGCGCCGCCGATGACGCCCGTGTCGTAGCCGAAGAGGAAGCCGCCGATCGCGGCGATCGCCGCCACGCCGAGCAGCCGCTTGTTCCGCAGAGCTTCGCGGTAGACGCTGCCGGCGTTGTCGGCTTGGGCGCTCATCGCTTCGACGGGTTCCAAACGCGCAAAAGCCGCGTTTGGTTGCGGGCTTCTTCAGCGAGGCGCGAGTCCTCCTCACGTGCGGCGGCCGCTCTGAGCGCGTGGTCCGCGACGTCGATCACGCCGTGCGTGATGACGCTGGCCCCGAGGGACCGGTCGGTCTCGCGGGCTCGCGCCGCAGCGGCCCTCGCTGCCTCCGCCGCCGCACGGGACGACTCGGGCTCAACTGCCCGCACGGCCGCAGCGGCAGCGCGCACGGCCTCCACGAGCTCCGGCGCAGGCGCCGAGGGTCCGCCGAGGAGCCGGAGCGACCCGGTCGCGATCGCCTGTGCGTCGGCGGCGGAGCCTCCGAGCTCCCGCCACGCCTCGCCGAGCGCGTCGAGACGCCGGCGCAGCGGCCGGCGCCGGGGAGCGGCGCGGACGATGTCCCGCGCGAGCGCGACCGCCTCATCGAGGTGGTGCTCGTCGACCGCGTCCAGGCGTCTGAGAGCGGCGCGTGCCCGTGCACGATCCGCCGCGGCGAGCGCCCCGGCGACCTCGTCGAGCCCCTCCGCGAGCCGCAACCGCAGCTGCCGGGCCTCGTCGCGGACGAGCTCGAGGGGATCGATCGGAAAGAGCAGCCGCGCGAGCACGATGGCGATCCCGCCACCGATCAGCGCGTCGACGAGTCGTTGGAAGGCGAGATTCGTTCCCGGTCTGTGCAGTGCCACGACGAGGACGGCCGACGCCGCCGCCTGGATGCGGATCACCGGCGGCGCGGCGACCGCCGTCGCCATGAGCAGCGCGAGTGCGGTCGCGACGACGATCTGCCACGCGCCCGCGCCGGCGATCGCCACGATCGCCGCCCCGAGCAGGATGCCGAGCGAGACGCCGATCATCATCTCGATCGCCTGGCGGCCGCGACGCCCGCGGTCGGCGCCGAGGGCGATCACCGCAGCGATCGGCGCAAAGAAGGGCTGTCCGTGGTTCGGGATCTGCAGCGCGATCTCCCACGCCGCACCGGCAGCGAGCGCCGACTGCGTTATGCGACCGAGAACTGCCACGCCGAGGCGGCGGCGCGCGCGCTCCAGGCGGGCGCGGATCTCCACGCGTGGATGATGTCAGTCAGCGGTGGCCGAAGTGGTGCGCGGCCGGCAACGAGCCGTGGACATCGGCTCCGTCGGTGAGGTCGCGCGCAAGCGGACCGAGCGAGACGAGCTCGCGTACGAGGACGTTGCGATTGCGGTCGGCGTGCTCGAAGCGCCCGCGCGCGAGCAGCAACGGCTCGCCGCGGATCACCGCCCGGTACCGGTCGTACACCTGCGGCGGCACGATCAGGTTGATCT
Organism: uncultured Actinomycetes bacterium; assembly: GCA_963848665.1. GTDB lineage: Bacteria > Actinomycetota > Thermoleophilia > Gaiellales > Gaiellaceae > Palsa-739. The sequence continues at coordinate 523,220 of CAWKEF010000008.1, read as the reverse complement.
GCGCGTACTCGTCTTCGAGCAGCATGAAGACGACGCCGTTGGCAGTTGCGGGTCGCTGCCGAGCAACGACCATGCCTGCGACGGCGACGTTCGCCGAGTGCGGCTGCTCGGCGAGCTCTTCCGTCGAGAGCGTCCCCGGCGGCAGGTGCGGACGCATGAGCTCGAGTGGATGGACGCCGACCGAGAGGCTCGTCGTGCGGTAGTCCGCGAGCATTCGTTCCCAGGTCGAGGGCTCGGGGAGATCCGGTGTTGCGGCCGTCGCCTCGAGCGGCAGCGCGAGCTGCTTGCCTTCACCGCCCGACCCAGGCACGGTCGTCGGCCGGGGTACGAGCCCGAGCTGCCACAGGAGCTCACGGCGCGCAAGGCCGAACGAGTCGCAGGCCCCCGACTCGATGAGCGCGGAGAGCTCGTCCTTCGAGAGCGGCGTGCGCTGCGCAAGCGCGCGGATGGACGCGTACGACCCGTCGGCGTCGCGTGCGCCGACGACCGCCTCCGCGTCGTCCTCCCCCACGCCCTGCACGTACTTCAGGCCGACGCGAACGGCGCCGTCCTCGATCCGGCAGCCGACACCACTCGCGTTCACGTCCGGCGGCAGGGTCTCGACCCCGCGATGCTGCGCATCGCGCACGAGCGTCGCAGGCGGATAGAAGCCCATCGGCTGGGCGTTCAGAAGCGAGGCGAGGAACTCTGCGCCGTAATGGTGGCGGAGCCACGCGGACTGGTATGCAAGGAGGCCGAAAGCAGCGGAATGGGATTTCGGAAAGCCGAACCCCGAGAACGCGACGAGCTTGTCGTAGACCGTGTGCGCGAGCACCTCGTCGACGCCCTTTGCGATTGCGCCCTCGACGAAGCGCGTGCGGTACGCCTCGAGCGCCGCATGGCTGCGCTTTCGGCTCATCGCACGGCGCAGCCCTTCGGCCTCGCCGACGGTGAAGCCCGCCAGATGGATCGCGACGTCGAGCACCTGATCCTGGAAGACGACGACCCCGAGTGTCTCGCGCAGCGGCTCGCGCAGCAGCTCGTGGTCGGCAGGCGGCTCGAAGCTCGGGTCCTCGCGAAGCTTCTGCCGCCGCTCGATGTACGGGTGCACCGCTTTTCCCTGGATCGGCCCCGGACGGACGAGCGCGACCTGGATCGTGATGTCCTCGAGGTTCTCCGGTCGCGTGCGGAGGATCGTCTGCATCTGCGCGCGGCTCTCGATCTGGAAGCAGCCGACGGTGTCGGCGCGCTGGATCTCTGCGAAGACGTCGGGATCGTCGAGCGGCACCCGTGAGAGATCGATCTTCTCGTTGCGCGTGCGGGCGATGAGGTCGACGCACTCTTCGATCGCCGAGAGCATCCCGAGGCCGAGCAGGTCGATCTTGAGGAAGCCCGCGTCGGCGCACGAATCCTTGTCCCACTGGCACATCTGTCTTCCGGCCATCGCCGCGGGCTGCACCGGCACGAGCTCGACGAGCGGACGCGACGAGATCACCATGCCGCCCGGATGCTGCGAGATGTGACGCGGCAGGCCTGCGATCTCCCTGCAGAGCTCGCCGAACGCGCGCCAGCGCGGCGATGCGAGCTTCGCTGCCGCATCCGGCAGCAGCTCGAGCTCCTCGCCGACGCGCTCCGCGTGCCAGCCGTCGGAGAGGCGTGCGAGCCGCTCGAGGTCTGCATACGGCAGGCCGAGCGCCTTGCCGACGTCGCGGATCGCTCCCCGTGAGCGGTACGTCGAGAAGGTCGCGACGAGCGCAGCATGCTCATGGCCGTATGTCTCCGTGACGCGGACGATCAGCTTCTCGCGGATGTCGCGCGGGAAGTCGAGATCGATGTCGGGCACCGACGAGAGCTCGCGGTTGAGAAAGCGGCCGAGCGAGAGCTTCCCTGCGACCGGGTCGACATGCGAGAGGCCGGTCAGGTAGCAGACGAGCGAGCCGACCGAGGAGCCGCGGCCGCGGCCCGGCGGCAGCACATGCCGCATCGAGCCCGGGCCGCGCACCTCGTTCGCGACCTCGCGCGCGAGCTCGAGCACCTCCCAGTGCAGCAGGAAGAAGCCGGCGAGCCCGAGCTCCTCGATCAGCGTGAGCTCCTCCTCGAGCCGGATGCGGACGCGGTGCTTGTGGCCGTTCAGTCCCGAGTAGCGCTCGACGAACGCGCACTCGCACACCCGGCGCAGCTGCACGATCGCGGGCTCGTCGCCGTCGGAGAAGTCGGGATAGCGGTAGCCGAGCTCCTCGGTCAGATCGAAGCGGAGGCGCTCGGCGAGCTCGGCCGTGCGCTCGACCGCGTCGCGGTCGTCGGGAAAGCGCTCGAGCATGTCTGCAGGCGCGGCGAGCACGGCTTCGTGGTTGCCGCGGCGCTCCCGCTCGCAGCCGTCGAGCGACGTGCGGCAGCGAACGGCGACGAGGACGTCCTGCAGCGCCGCCCTGCTCGCGTCGTGGGCGTGCACGTCGCCGGTTGCGATCGTCTTCACCTTCAGCGTGTGCGCGAGCTCGCGAAGCGCGGCATTCCGCCTCGTGTCGCCGCGCTCGTACGGGCGCTGCAGCTCGACGAAGAAGCTTTCGCGGCCGAACGCGTGCGCAAGCCGCGCGGCTGCATTCGGGTCGCGCACCCCGAGCCCGTCGCGCGCGCAGCCGGAGAGGCAGACGAGCCCTTCGTGCAACTCCTCGAGCGCGTGCAGGTCGAGGCTCGGCGGCAGCGGCTCCCGGTGTTCCTTCGGCCGCGTGTGCTCGTGCGCCTGCGTCAGCAGGCGGCAGAGGTTCGCATAGCCCTGCGAGGTCTCGACGAGCAGCGTGACATGGGTTCCCCCGCTCTCCGCTCCTGTGCCGCTATGGAGGGAGACCTCGGCACCGGTGATCGGCCTGACACCGAAGTGCTTGGCCGCATGCGCGAACTCGAGCGAGCCGTAGACCCCGTCGTGATCGGTCAGCGCGAGCGCCGGATAGCCGAGCTCGGCCGCCCGGGCCGCGAGCTCCTCGGGCTGGGAGGCGCCGTCGAGGAACGAGTAGGCGCTGTGGGCATGGAGCTCGACATAGGCCACCCTGGAGTTCTACACGAACATACGTTCGTCTGGCACACTCCCGCGCGTGGACGGGATCGTGATCCGCCCGGGCGAGGGCGAGCCGGTGCGCCGGCATCACGTCCTCGCCGAGCTGCCCGAGCTCGAGCTCTTCGAGCTGCGGTTCCGGCCGGACTTCGAGGGGGTCGACCCGCACCGCCACTCGGACCACGCCGACTCCTTCTACATCCTCGAGGGCGAGGCCGAGTTCACGATCGAGGGCGAGGTCGTGCGGGCCGGCCCCGGGACGTTCGTCGCGGCCCCGGTCGGCGTCGAGCACGGCTTTCAGGTCGTCGGCGACGGCGACCTCGTCGTCCTGAACATCCACACCCCGAATACGGGCTTCGGGCTGCGGCTGCGGCAGGACTAGGGTCGAAGCCCGAGCGAGATCTCTCAGCCGAACCGGTCCGGCCCGAAGGCAAGCACCTCGGGCGGCGGCTCGTCGCCGGCGAGAAGCGCCGCGACGGCGTCCGCGGTCACCGGCGCGAGCAGGATTCCGTTGCGATAGTGGCCGCCGGCGACGAGGAATCCCTGCCACTCGCCGATCACGGGCCCGTCGTCGGGCGTGCCCGGCCGGAGGCTCGCCGTGGCCTCGACGAGCTCGAGCTCGGCAACCGCAGGCACTGCCCGAACCGCCTGCCTCAGGAGGAGCGCCGTCGCCTCGTCCGTCGGGGCGTCGTCGAACCCCGCTTCCTCGACCGTTGCGCCGAGCACCGTCTCGCCGTTCGCGCGCGGGACGACGTAGACGTGCTCGCTGCGAATGATCCGTGTTGCAGGCAGAGGGCCGCGCAGGCGCAGGGTCTGGCCCTTGACCGGCCGCACCGGGAGCCGGCGCGCGAGGCGCCGCGCGACCCAGGCGCCCGCGGCGAGGACGACGCGGTCGGCTTCGATCCGCGAGCCGTCGGCAAGCTCTGCGCTCGTCGGCGTGACCTCGACGACATCCGCGTGAGTGCGCAGGTCGGTGACCTTCTCCGCGAGCGCGCGAGCGACGCGGCGTGGGTCGACCTGCGCGTCCTCGTCGAGCAGCAGCCCACCGACGCAGTCGGGCGAGATGCCCGGCTCGAGCGCCCGGCAGGAGTCGCCGTCGATGAAGCCGTCCGTCACCTCCCGCTCGTCGAACGCAAGCAGAAGCGAACCGCAGCGCGTGTAGCCGACGTCGCCCAGCTCGCGGGCGAACGCAGGCCAGAGCTCCGCCGAGCGGCGGGCGAGCGTGGTGAAGCCCGGCGTCTCCGGGTCGGGTGCGAGCACGCCGGCTGCGGCCCGCGTCGCGCCGCACCCGGGCTCGCCTCGCTCGATGACGCAGACGTGCAGGCCGAGCTCTTGCGCGCGCCACGCGGACGCGAGCCCGATGATCCCGCCGCCCACGATCGCCGCGTCGTACCGCTCCATGACGCGGACGATAGGGTCCGCCGCCGTGAACGGCACCGAACGACGCGCTCGCCTCGCCCGCTCGCGGCTCTATCTCGTGCTCGAGGCGCGGCCACACGGCGCCGACCCGTCGGCGCTGCTCGAGGCCGCGCTCCGCGGCGGCGTCGACATCGTGCAGCTCCGCGACAAGGAGCTCGCCGACGACGATCTCGTTCGGGCGGCCGAGCCGTTTCGCCGCGCGTGCGAGGCCCACGGCGCGCTCTTCGTGCTGAACGACCGTCCGCACCTCGTGGAGCGCGCACACGCCGACGGCGTGCATGTCGGCCAGGAGGACGCTCCCCTCGAGGAGGCCCGCCGCGCGGTCGGCTCCGATCGCCTGGTCGGCCTGTCCGCGACGACGGCCGCGGAATTGTGCGGCGAGCCCGACTACTTCGGCGTGGGCGCGATCCATGGCACCCCCACGAAGTCCGAGTCGACGGCGGGCGGGCTCGAGCTCGTGCGCGCGGCCCGCGACACGCTCCGCGTCCCCTGGTTCGCGATCGGCGGCATCGACGCCGACACGGTCGACGACGTCGTCGCCTCCGGCGCTGCAGGCATTGCCGTCGTGCGGGCGATACGCGATGCGGCTGACCCGGAAGAGGCAGCGCGCGCGCTCCGCGCAGTGCTGCCGCCGACCGCCGCCGTCGTTGTGGAAGGCGACAAGGAGATCAGGCTGCCGCAGATCGATTCGCTCGAGTGGTCGCTCGGCGCCGGCGAGACCGGCGCACGCGCGCACACACATGCCGCGCACGCGGACGCGTTCTTCGTCGTCGCAGGCGAGATCGAGTTGCGGCTCGGCGACGAGACGGTGCGCCTGCCGGCGGGATCGTGCGTCGCAGCGCCGCCGCTCCTCGTGCACGGTTTCCGCAATCCGGGCGGCGTCGAGGCGCGCTACCTGAACCTGCATGCGCCCGGCGGCTGGGCAAGCGGACGACGCCGCCTCGATCCGGCCGACTACGACACGTTCTCCGGCAGCGACCGCAGCTCTTCGGCAACGCGCGGCATTGTCACCGGCCCCGGCGACGGCGATCGCCTCGTCAAGGAGCATCGCCTCGCGCTCGTGAAGGTGGAGCGACCGGAGCTCGACGTATTCGAGTACTTCGTCGACGGTGAGTACAGCGGTGCGGACACGCACGTGCACCTACTCCATGCCGACTGCTTCCACGTGCTCGAAGGAGCGCTCGAGTTCACGCTCGAGAGCGGCACGGTGCGCGCCGGGCCCGGCACGTCGGTCGTCGTACCGCCGGGTGTCGTCCACGCCTTCACGAGCACCGGCCGCGCGCGCTTCGTGAACGTCCACGCTCCGAGCTTCCGGTTTGCCGAGTACCTGCGCCGGATCGACGCCGGCGAGGCCGTCGACGCGGCGCACTACGACGCCTACGACCTCGACTGAGCCCTCCACGTGCGGCTTCGATTGACGCGGCGCCGGGCGACGTCGTAGGGTCGCCCGTGGGAGAGGACTTGCGGCTCCCCTCCCTCCCTACGAGCGACGGTCAGGAGGGTAGGCGCATGGCACAGGAAGACACCTTCTCCCGGGAGACCTTCTTGCGGAGGGCCGGGGCCGCAGGGGCCGCAGTCGCCGGCGGCTCGCTTTGGGCGACCGCCCCGGCGGCAGCGCGGGCTCGGCGGTTCGGGCGGCAGCGAAGCCCCGTCCGGCACCTCGTGATCACCTGCCAGGAGAATCGCTCGTTCGACCACTACTTCGGGTACGCACGGCAGGTCCAAGCCGCACGCCTCGGCCCGCCGCGGCGGTTTTCGCAGCCGGACGCAGACGGCAACCGCCACTATCCGTTCGAGTTCACGTCACTGCGGACCGACGACCCTCCGCATTGGTGGGACGCCGTTCATCAGCAGTGGAACAACGGCCGCATGGACGGCTTCTACCGGAGCACGCAGGCGTTCTTCGGCGACGGCAACATCTCGATGGGCTATTACACCGCGAAGGAGCTGCCCTTCTACTACAGCCTCCTCGACGCGGACAGCACCGCTCTCTGCGGCAACTACTTCTGCTCCGTCCTCGGGCCGACGTGGCCGAACCGCTTCTACCTGATGTCGGGCACGTCGGGCGGAATCACGACGAACGGCATCTGGGGCTACGGCGTGTTCGACTCCGGCAAGTGGCCGATCATCCTCGACCTGCTCGATGCAGCCCACGTCAGCTGGAAGGTCTATTACATCGGCTCGGACGGGGTGGAGGTCGGCGACACGGACAACGTCGCAGTCTTCTGGAGCAGGTATGCCCACGATCCGCGGACGCTCGGGACGATCGACGAGTACTACGAGGACTGCAGGCGCGGCACGCTGCCGAACGTGTCCTGGATCATCCCGAGCTTCTCGATGCAGCTCGACGAGCACCCGCCCGCCGACGTGTCGGTCGGGATGGGCTATCAGCAGCAGGTCATCACCGCACTCCGGCACTCGCCCGTCTGGAACAAGTCGGCGCTCTTCCTCACGTACGACGAGCACGGCGGCTTCTTCGACCACGTGCCACCGCCGCAGCTCGACGCGTTCGGGCTCGGCATCCGCGTGCCGTTGTGGGTCGTGTCGCCGCACGTGCGGCGCGGGGTCGTGACGTCGTCGCGGGCCGCGGATCATGTCTCGACGCTCAAGTTCATCGAGCGCAACTGGGGCCTGCCGACGCTCGCTTCACGGAACCACACCTTCGACACATCCACGCCGACCGGCGGCGACTACGACACCGGCGGCGCGCCGGCGCCGCCGCGGGACGGAAACCCGCGGTTGAGCGACCTCTTCGACCTCTTCCATTTCGACGACGACGACCACGAGCGCTGACGGTCAGTCGCCGTAGGGGAGCCCCGGCTCCCCTACGGCGCCGCTGCATGAGCGAGCCTCAGGCTCCGCGCTGCGTGAACCACCCCCCTCCCGCGCCGTCGTTGAACACGACGGTGTTCTCGCCGGTCTCGAGCACGACCTCGAAGTACCGTCGCGTCACGGGCTCTTCGGTCCACCAGCGGTCGAGCACGCGCCATTCTTCGCGCACGAGGACAACGGGCTGGTGATTCACCTGCCACGGCGTCCCGTCGAAGTTCGCTTCGACGCGCGCCGGGCGCGGCTCGTTCAGTCGTCCCGCGGTACGAAGAGCGCGCGCGTCTCGGGAATCCGCGACCACGGTGCGACCTCCACGACGTTGCAGACGGAGCCGGAGCCGGTGCTCGCACGCACCTGGCGCAGGCCCTCGCTCAGGCGGCTTCGGTCCTCCGCTCCTGCGGCGAGCAGCTCGAGCTGGCGGCCCGTCGCCTCGGTGAGCTCGACGAGCTCGAGGCGCAGCTCGAGCAGCGGCGCCGGCAGCTCCGCGAGCCGAGGCGCGAGCGCGATGCGGATGCGGTCGGCCTCGGTGCTCGGCTCGCGCAGCGTGAGCGTGCGGCGCCAGGAGCCGCCGGTGACGAGTCGTGCGGCGAGCGCGACCTTGCGCACGAAGCGGTCGCGACGTTCCGGCCGCGCAAGTGCGGTCTCGATGAGCGCGCCGAGCGCGCGCCGCAGCGTGAGCTCGTTGCCGATCGCCTCCGGGAACTCGAGCGACTCGACGAGCTCCGACGGCGGTCGGCGGCCGCGCACGCGCACGGACGTTCCGCCTCTCGCCAGGCTCCAGGCGCGCCGGCCGTCCGGCCCCAGTCGTTCGGCCACGGCGCCACCCGGGAGCCCGGCAAGCTGTCCAAGCTTTCGCACGCCGAGCGCTTCGAGCTCTTCGTAGCGCTGCCGCTCGAGCGGCAGCAGGCTGAGCGGCAGCGGCGCGAGGAAGCGGCCGACCTCTTCGTCGCGCACGACGAGGAGCTGGCCGGGCCGTGCGACCGATGCGGCTGCGAGGGCGGCGAAGCGGCGGCCTGCGGCACCGATGCGACCGTCCCAGCCGTCGCCGACGGCGACGAGCGCACGCCGGAGCGCCGAGTCGAGGCCGCCGTACAGCCGCTCGACTCCGCGCGTCTCGAAGTACGCGACCCCGAGCGCGGCCGGATCGACCGAGAAGCCTGCGTCCTCGAGCGAGCAGACGATCTCTTCCCACGCCTGCTCGGCCGAGGCCGGGTCGGGCTCGACGAGCACGAGCTGCGGACAGGTCGCAAGCGCCTCGCCGAGCCGCATCTGCGGCCGGACCCCGAGGGCCTCCGCAGCCGCCGTCACCGCTCCGATGAGCGGCTCGCCGCCCGGCTCCGGCGAGAGGGCGGCAGGGCGCAGCGTGAGGGCCGGCTGCTTGCGCAGAGCCGCTTTCAGCTCGAAGCCCGGGATGGAGAGGCAGGCGATCATGGGAACGTATGTTCTACACGAACACACGTTCCCCTGTCAAGGGATAGTTGAAGGGCCTAGGAGCGCCGGCGCGCGAGCTCCGCCATCGACGGCGGAACCGTTCCGTCGCGCGGGCGCCGGTACCAGCACCAGACGACCGCGAGCAGCCACGGGGTGGCGACGACGAGCGGGACGAGCTGTGTCACAAAGTGGGTCACAAGCTCAGTATGCAGGCGAGACGTTAGGAGAACGTGACGAGCGGCTCCCGCCACCGCTTTGCCCCCACTTCGCAACTCTTCCGTAACGACGCCACGAGCCGCGGGCAGCCCTGACGGAGGAAATCGCCGTTCTCCGTGACGTTGAACGTCTCGCCGAACCAGGCGGCACAGCCCGCGACCGCTCCCGCTGCCAGCCGCCGGCAGTCGCCGATCAGCGCGAGCTCGCGCTTCGGCTGCCCTGCGTACTCCTGATTCGCGACGCCGCGCACGCAGGCGAGCGCATCGACAGCGCGTAGCTTCCCGCAGAACCCCATCTGCCCGACCGGCGTGTCGTAGACGTCCTTCGCCGCGCCGGCGATGCAGCCTCGGCGCTCCGTGCCGGTGAGGCCGTGGCACAGCCGCAGTAGGTCGTGCGCACTCTGCAGCACCGGTCCCGGGGCCTGCTCGATCCAGTACCGGTACCAGCACTGCACCGCGTAGCGCGCGTACTGCGCGCACAGCTTGCGCGGCGAGCGGACCGCGTGGATCGGCGAGGTCGTGTCGTCGCCGCCGCTCAGCGAGATCCAGTAGTCGTGGAAGGCCCCTTGCTCGCAGTCGGGCGCATAGCTCGTGCCGAGCCGGCTGCAGGCCTGCACCGCGAGGTAGAGCGACTCGTGATACCCGCGCATCAGCGCATGGCCGAGGCTGTGCACGCAGGTGTACTCGCGCCAGCGCGTCGGGAGCGCGACGCAGGTCTTCAGCGCGCTCTTGCCGCCGGTTCTGATGATCTCCGGTCCGAGCGCCATCACGAGGCCCATCCCGAACCCGGCCGAGCAGCCTGGATCGTTCGACTTCGGAACGACCCGCTGCAGGCCCTCGAGCGTCAGGTGGTGCTCCTGCGCCCACTGCCGTCCGACCGAATGCATCAGGAGATGGCAGCGTGCGTACAGATCGGTCGGCGTCGCCTTCGCGCGTGCGTCGATCTTCGGGAGCTCCGTCGCGGGATCACCCGAATGGTCGATGTCGAGCAGGAGCAGCCGGATGTAGCACGCATCCCTCGCCTGGTTCAGGCCGATGTGCTCGCACTGCCAGAGCCACGGACGCTTCGGGGCCGAGGCGGCAGAGCCGGCCGCCGCGAGCGTTGCGACGAGCACGGCCACGGCGAAGGCTCTCATGGCGTTGAAACTACCGGCCGACGTCCGCCGCGGGGCCGACGGCACCCCGATAGCGCGGCACGACATCGAGCGCGTTCTCGCGCGCACACCAGTCGATGTCCGCCTCGAGTCCGTGGTTGCGGAGATTCCAGGCGCTTCGGCCCGAGCCGATCCCTTCGTGTGCGTCCGCGTAGCTCCGCGCGAGCCTGATCGCGGCGGTCGCGGAGTCGGTCGCGTCCCCGCCGAGCGCTTCGGCGATGCGCCCCGCGCAGTACGCATCGTCGAGAGCGAGCTCGCCCAGCACCCCCGCGCAGAGAACCGCGACGTCCTCATCGTGTGCGCGCGCTGCCGCCGCGACTGCGTCGAGGTTCAGCAGCGAGCCGACGTAGACGTGCTCGAACCGGGCTGCCGCCGACACGAGCAGCCGGGTGCCGTTCGTCGTCGAGAGGATCAGCGTCTCCGCAGCCGGCGGCCCTGCAACCTCGCGCGGCGAGTTGCCGAAGTCGAAGCCTTCGATCGACTCGAGCCGGCGCTCGCCGGCGAGCTTCGCAGACCCTTCGGTCTGCGCAAGCGCGCGCGCCTCGTCGATCTCCGCGCAGCAGAGGACGCGGCTGTAGCCGGCCGCGATCGCCTGCGTCATCGTCGAGGTCGCCCGCAGCACGTCGACGACGATCCCGATGGGAGCGGGTCCCTGCTCGTTCCAACCGGCGAGCTCGACCGGCGTGAAGGCGACGTGTACGAGCACCTGGCTAGGCTAGTGCGGATGTCGACCGCGAACACGGGCATGCCAACGTGCTACCGGCACCCGGACCGCGAGACCGGCCTCTCGTGCTCGGAGTGCGGCCGGCCGATCTGCACCGAGTGCATGACCTCCGCGGCGGTCGGGCTCCGCTGCCCGGACCACGCCGGTACGCGCAAGGCCCGGGTGAATGCCCCTCGCGTCGTCGCAGCCCGCGTCCCGCGCGGTGCCACCGATGCGCTCGTCACGAAGGTGCTGATCGCAGCGAACGTGATCGTCTACCTGATCACGGTCGTCCAGGGCAACGGCCTCAACAATCCGGGGGGCCGCCTGTTCTACGACTGGATCCTCTACGGGCCGCTCGTCGACCACGGCGACTGGTGGCGGCTCATCACCGCGGCGTTCCTGCACGCGAGCATCATCCACATCGGCTTCAACATGCTCGCGCTCTGGTGGTTCGGAGCTCCCGTCGAGCAGTATCTCGGCCGGGCTCGCTTCATCGCCCTCTATTTCGTCTCCGGCCTCGCGGGCTCCGCAGGCGCCCTCGTGGCCACGCCGCAATCGCCGACCGTGGGAGCGTCCGGCGCGATCTTCGGCATCCTCGGAGCGATGCTCATCCTCGAGTGGCAGGCGACCGGCCGGCTCGGCGGGAACGCCATGACGCTGATCGTGATCAACCTCGCGCTGTCGTTCGCGATCGCGAACATCTCGATCGGCGGCCACATCGGCGGCCTCATCGGCGGCATCCTCGTCACGCTCGCCTTCGCGCGCTGGGGCCGCGGCCACGCGGCATACGGCCGCATCGGGCTCACCGGCTTCGCGGGCGTCGCGGTCGTGGCGATCGCGAGCGTCGCAGTCGCGTACTGGCGCGTACGCGGCCTCAGCGGCTGAGATACCGCCGCGCGCCGATGTAGTACGTCCACCGCACGGGCACGATGCGCACGCGGTGTGCAGAGTCGGGCGCCTCGAGCATCCGATCGCCGCCGAGGTAGATCGAGTCGTGCTCCGCGTAGCTCGGCGAGCCGAAGAAGAGCAGGTCACCGGGACGCAGCGCGCTGCGTGCGACCGGCGTGCCGTGATGGAGCTGCGGGTCGGCGTCGCGCGGGATCGTCAGGCCGTGGGCGCGGTAGACGTCCCAGATGATGCCGGAGCAGTCGAAGCCCCACGACGAGAGCCCTCCCCACTGGTAGTGCACGCCGAGGAACCGCTTCGCCTGCGCGATGATCGATGCGTTCGACGGCGCGAGTGGTGCGGTCCAGCCCGGGCCGACAGCGGTTCCCGTGCCGTCGGGCGTACGGACGGTCGTCGAGCGTACGCGTGGTAGCTGCGTTCCGTAGCTCAGAGTCAGCGTTCGCGCGCCCACGCGCAGCGTCGCAGTCGGCGCCGTGACGACGAGATAGCGACCGCTCGTGTCGTAGCCCGCCTCGAGCTGTGCGACCGGCAGCCAGCCCGGATAGCCGTACGAGTTCTGCGGATCCGGCTCGTCGACGACCGCCACCTTCGCCCAGCCCCCGCTCCGCTCGAGCACGACGACCTGTTGACCGTAGAGCGCCTGTGTCTGCACGTGCGAGTCGAGCCACACGCGCGACGCCGTCGTCGAGAGGTTCCGGCTCCACTGCGCGGGATCGACGGGGTTCGTAAGAGACGGACGGTCGATCGTGCGCGCGAGGTTCGGAGCCTTCCAGAGCGTCGCAACCGCAACGTCGATCGTGGCGCGCTTTCCCGGCTCGACCGCCGCGTGCGCAGGCGCGGCGAAGACCGCGAGCACGAGCGCGAAGACGAGAAAGAACGTGCGGTCGAGAAGCTTCCCTCCGGTGAGCCACGCGAAGGGCGACAGTCGCCGCACCTGCACGTGCGCCGCGTCCGGATCGTCCTCCGCGTGCTCCTCGCGGTACTCGGCGAGCCACTTGCGCACGCCGTCCTCCGTATCGGCCTTCCAGCGGCGCCGGCCGTCGATCAGCAGCTCGTAGCGCGCCACCCGGCTAGCCCCCGGCGGCGACGTATTCCGTGCGGTTTCCCTGCTTCAGCTCGGCCTGGGCCGCAGCGAGCCGCGCCACCGGCACGCGGTACGGCGAGCAGCTCACGTAGTCGAGCCCGAGCGAGTTGCAGAACTCGACCGACGCCGGCTCTCCCCCGTGCTCGCCGCAGATGCCGAGCTTGATGTCGGGCTTGGCGCCGCGACCTCGCTCGACGCCGATGCGCATCAGGTCGCCGACGCCGTCCTGGTCGAGGGTCTCGAAGGGGTTGCGCTCGATCACTCCGTCCTCGAGATAGAAGGTCAGGAACTTGCCCTCCGCGTCGTCGCGTGACATCCCGAGGGTCGTCTGCGTGAGGTCGTTCGTGCCGAACGAGAAGAAGTCGGCCACCTCGGCGATCTCGTCGGCGCGAAGCGCCGCGCGCGGAAGCTCGATCATCGTGCCGCAGAGGTACTCGACATCAGGCGCCTCGTCGGCCATCACCGCCTCTGTCAGCTCACGCAGGCGCCGCAGCTCTTCGCGGAAGCCGACGAGCGGGTGCATGATCTCGACGAGCGGTACCTCGCCCGTTCGCTCCTGCACTGCCGTCGCGGCACGCGCGATCGCGCGCACCTGCATCTCGTAGATCTCGGGCCACATGATCCCGAGCCGGCAGCCTCGGGTGCCGAGCATCGGGTTCGCCTCGGTGAGAAGCTTGATGCGCGACCGCATGCGCCCGTCGGTCGCCTCTTCGAGCGGCGGCAGGAACTCGTGCAGCGGCGGGTCGAGCAGCCGGATCGTCACCGGCAGGCCGGCCATGGCCTCGAAGATCTCCTCGAAGTCGGACTGCTGGAACGGCAGGAGGCGGTCGAGCGCCGCGCGGCGTCCCTCCTCGTCGGAGGCGAGGATCATCTCCTGTACGACCGGGAGCCGCTCGTCGCCGAAGAACATGTGCTCGGTGCGGCACAGGCCGATTCCCTCGGCGCCGAACTCCCGCGCTTTCGCCGAGTCTTGCGCGTTGTCGGCGTTCGCACGCACCCGCATGCGGCGAACCGCGTCGGCCCAGCCGAGCACCGTCTCGAAGTCCTCGTTGATCTGCGGGGGTGCGAGCGGCACCTCGCCGAGGATGACGCTGCCGGTGCCTCCGTCGATCGTGATCGTGTCGCCCTCGCGCAATTCGTGCTCGCCGATCCGCAGCGTGCGCGCGTCGATGTCGATCTCGAGCTCCTCGCAACCCGCGACGCAGGGCTTGCCCATCCCCCGCGCCACGACCGCTGCGTGCGAGGTCATCCCGCCGTGGGCGGTCAGCACGCCCTTCGAATGGATCACGCCGTGGATGTCGTCAGGCGTCGTCTCCCAGCGGACGAGGATCACGGACTCTCCCGCCTTGCCGCGCTCGGCCGCAGTGTCGGCATCGAGGACGACCTCTCCGCAGGCAGCGCCGGGCGATGCGTTCAGGCCGTGCGCGACCACCTCGACGTCGGCCTTCGGATCGATCATCGGATGCAGCAGCTGGTCGAGCTGGCCGGGATCGATCCGCGCGATCGCGTCCTCCCGGGTGATGAGGCCCTCCGAGGTCATGTCCACCGCCGCTTTCAGCGCCGCCGCCGCGGTCCGCTTCGCCGAGCGCGTCTGGAGCAGGTAGAGCGTGTCGTCCTCGACCGTGAACTCGATGTCCTGCATGTCGCGGTAGTGGTGCTCGAGCCGCGCCATCGTCTCGATCAGCTGGTCGAATGCCTCGGGCAGGAGCTTGCGCATCGACTCGATCGGCTGCGGCGTGCGCACGCCGGAGACGACGTCCTCGCCCTGCGCGTTCACGAGGTACTCGCCGTAGAGCCCGGCCTCGCCCGTCGACGGGTTCCGCGTGAAGCAGACGCCGGTCGCCGACCGCTCGCCCTTGTTGCCGAAGACCATCTGCACGACGTTCACCGCCGTGCCGATGTCGTCCGGGATGTTGTACGTGCGCCGGTAGATCTCGGCACGCGGGTTCTTCCAGGACTCGAAGACCGCCACCACCGCGCGTCGCAGCTGCTCGCGCGGGTCCTGCGGAAAGTCCTCGCCCGTCTCCTGCCGGTAGAGGCCCTTGTACGTGTCGATCAGGCCCGCGAGATCGTCTGCCGACAGATCGACGTCCTGCTGTGCGCCGCGCTCGCGCTTGAGGTCGGCGAGCGCCTGCTCGAACCGGTGGCCGTCGATGCCGTCGACGACCTCGCCGTACATCTGGATCAGGCGCCGGTACGAGTCGCGCGCAAAGCGCGCATTGCCCGTGGCGCCTGCGAGCCCGGAGAGTGCGTCGTCGTTCAGACCGAGGTTCAGGATCGTGTCCATCATCCCGGGCATCGAGACCGCGGCCCCGGAGCGCACGGAGACGAGCAGCGGATCGGCGGTGTCGCCGAACCGCTTGCCGGTCTTCGCCTCCAGCTTCGAGATGTGCTCGGCGATCTCTTCCTCGAGGCCTGCCGGCGGGCCGCCCTCGCGCAGGTATGCGCGGCAGGCGTCGGTCGTGATCGTGAAGCCGGCGGGCACGGGAACGCCGAGCTGCGTCATCTCCGCGAGCCCGATGCCCTTGCCGCCGAGCAGCTCGCGGCCGCCGTCGGCAGGCTCGTCGAAGTCGTAGACAAAGCGGGCCACGGGCGCGGATCTTGTCATAGATTCCGGAATGGACTTGCGGAAAATCGTCGCCTTCGGCGGCTATCCGAGCGCCGGCGCGCTCGACGCCGTGTTCGAGCTCGCAGGCGGGCGCAAGGTGCTCTACGACCACACTGCGTCCCCCGGCTTCGAGGGCGAGGAGCTCGACGCCGAGGTGACGCACCTCTCGTTCTATCCGTGGCCGCCGCCCGACCTCCGCGAGCTGGCGCTCGCGCAGGACGTGATCTTCGTCGCGGGCGGCAACACGGCGAACTTGCTCGCCGTCTGGCGTACGCACGGCTTCGACCGCATCCTGGGCGAGGCCTGGGAGGCGGGCGTCGTTCTCAGCGGCTGGAGCGCCGGAATGATCTGCTGGTTCGAAGCCGGCGTGACCGATTCATTCGGTCCGGAGCTCGCCGGCCTGCGGGACGGGCTCGGCCTGCTGCCGGGGAGCGCCTGCCCCCACTACGACGGCGAGGAGCGTAGGCGACCGGTCTACGAGCGCCTGGTCCACGACGAGGGCTTCCCGCCGGGGCTCGCGCTCGACGACGCGGCCGGCGCCCACTACGCAGGCACCGAGCTGCAGTCGGTGTGGTCCGCGACGGACGTTGCCGCGGGGTATCTCGTCGGGCCGGCAGGAGAGCAGCGGCTCGACGTGGCACGGCTTTCTTGACACCGAGCCCCTGCGCACCCATCATCCACGCGCCGTCAGTCAACAAGAGGAGGGGTCCTCTCATGCGAAGGTTGGTCTGCCTCGTATTCGTCGCCGTGTCCGCGGCACTCGTGGTCGGCTCCGCTCGAGCGGGCGAAGCGCCGCCCGGACCGGGCCAGAACCCGATTCTGTCGCGAATCCTCGGCCTCATGCCGACATTGAACGGTGCGTACAAGGCGTCGAACGGATTCGGCCAGCTCCGGTACCACAACGGTCCGGTCATGCACACCAACAAGACGTACGCGATCTACTGGGTCCCGTCCGGCTACTCCGTCGCGAGCGGGTACACATCACTCGTCGACAGGTACTTCACGGACGTCGCCGCAGACTCCGGGAAGACGAGCAACGTGTACTACACCGCGACGCAGTACACGGACGCGGGCGGCCACGTCGCGTACAGCTCGACGTTCGGTGGCTCGGTCGTCGACACCGATCCGCTGCCGGCGAGCGGCTGTACCGACACCGCGACACCGGTCTGCGTCAGCGATGCCCAGATCCAGGCGGAGATCAGAGCGGTGGTTGCGCGGCAGGGCTGGGTCGCGGGCCCGAGCACCGAGTTCTTCCTGTTCACCCCGCGAAACGTCGGGAGCTGTACGAGCTCGTCGAGCTGCGCCTACACGCAGTACTGCGCGTATCACAGCTGGATCGGCAGCGGCTCGAGCGTGATCCTCTACGCGAACCAGCCGTACGCGGGCGGCAACGCCAACTGCGATGTCGGCCAGCACCCGAACGGGAACGACGCCGACGCAACGCTCAACGTCGTCTCGCACGAGCACAACGAGACGATCACCGATCAGCAGGGCAACGCATGGTACGACATCCTCGGCTACGAGAACGGAGACAAGTGCGCCTGGACATTCGGCGCCGTCAGCGGCTCGAGCGGCTCGGAATGGAACCAGACGATCAACGGCAACCACTACTGGTTGCAGCTCGAATACTCCAACGCCGACCGCGGCTGCGTCCAGTCCGGCCTCTAGCACGACGTGAGCGCGGCGCCGGCCTCACCGCCGGCGCCGCGCTCGAAACTCCGCGAGCCACGCGACGACCCGTAGGCCGATCCAGATCGGCGTCAGGACGACGTAGAAGACGATGTCCGCGACGACGATCATCGTCCACCAGACGATCCAGTAGCGGACGGGCACCGAGCCCTTCTCGTTTCTCACGCCGAGGCCTTCGGCGCTCCTCGACGACGCGCAGCACGCGATGCGCGGTCTCCTCGATCGAGAGCTCGGAGATGTCGATCACCGGGCAACCGAGCCGCCTGTGGAGCTTCTCGGCCACCTCGAGCTCGTCGTAGACCTCCTTCAGCTCCGCGTACTGGCGGTTCGCGGGCGCCCATCGCACGCACGCGTGCACGCCGAATCTCGGCGAGGCGGTTCGGCGTCGATCGTGAGCCCGACGATCTTGCGCTGATCGATCTCGAAGAGCTCCTGGCGGCGGCTCGATCCCCTTGACGACGGGAACGTTCGCCGCCTTGTGGCCGAGATAGCCGAGGTAGATCGAGAGCGGCGTCTTCGACGTGCGCGAGACGCCGACGAGCACGATGTCGGCGTCCTCGAGACCGCGCCCGACGCCGTCGTCGAAGCGCACCGCGAACTCGATCGCCTCCATCCGCTTGAAGTACGCGGAATTGAGCGGCGGCCGTGAGCCTGGCGTCATCCGCGCAGCCATGCCCGACACGCGCGCGACAGCCTCGATCGGATGGCCGAGCAGGTCGCAGTAGTGGAGCTTGGTACGGCGGCAGAGCGCGCGCATCGCGTCGCGCAGCTCGGGCTGCACGATCGTGTAGATGACGACAGCGGGCCGTCCCTTCATCCGGTTCACGGCGAGGTGGAGGTCCTCCTCCGATTCGATGCGCGGATGGCGGATCTCGACGAACTCCTGATCCGGGAACTGCGCCTCGAGAGCCTGCACGAGCCGCGCGGCGGTCTCCCCGGTCGCATCGGACACGACGTGCAGCTCGACGGGTGCGCTCGTCACCCGGCGGACGCTATCGGGTGCACCCGCGCACCGGTGAGCCGGACGAGATCGCGCGGATCGAGCTCCATCTGCAACCCTCGCCGGCCGGCGCTGACGAGGATCGTGGCGTGCTCGAGCGCGGTCGCGTCGATGTGGGTCGGCAGCGCCTTGCGCTGGCCGAGCGGGCTCGTCCCGCCGCTCACGTACCCCGTCGTGGCTTGCGCCTGCCCCTTGTCGGCGAGCCGCGCGCGCTTGCCGAGCGCCTTGAGGTCGACCTGGGCCGAGACCGGTACGCAGGCCACCGCGAGCTCGCCGTCGATCGAGACCACGAGCGTCTTGAAGAGCTGCGCCGGGTCGACCTCGAGCTTCTCGGCAGCCTCGCCGCCGTAGGACGCGGCGCGAGGGTCGTGCTCGTACTCGCGGAGAGAGAACCGGATTCCCGCCCGCTGTGCCGCGCTGATGGCAGGTGTCGACGCCACGGCCGATACGGTAAGGCGCGATGACCGACGTCACCATGGACAAGATCGTCTCGCTCTGCCGGCGGCGCGGCTTCGTCTTCCCGTCGTCGGAGATCTACGGGGGTCTCGGCTCGACCTACGACTACGGCCACTACGGCGTGCTGATGAAGAACAACATCCGCTCGCTCTGGTTCCGCGCGATGGTCCAGGAGCGCGACGACATGGTCGCGCTCGACTCCGCGGTGATCCTCAACCCGGCCGTCTGGGAGGCGTCGGGGCACGTCGCCGGGTTCAGCGACCCGCTGATCGACTGCCGCACCTGCAAGCTCCGGTTCCGCGCCGACCGGCTCGAGGACGCGCAACTGCGGCCGGCGGCCGAGCAAGCGACCCGGCGAGTTCTCGCGAATGCGACCTCACCGAGGCCGCGCCAGTTCAATCTCATGTTCGAGACGCAGGTCGGCGCGATGGAGGACGCGTCAGCTCGAGCGCGTACCTGCGGCCCGAGACCGCGCAGGGCATCTTCATCAACTTCAAGAACGTCGCGCAGCTCGCCCGCCGCAAGCCGCCGTTCGGGATCGCGCAGGCGGGCAAGTCCTTCCGCAACGAGATCACGCCCGGCAACTTCCTCTTCCGCGTCCGCGAGTTCGAGCAGATGGAGATGGAGTACTTCGTCCCGCCCGACGAGGCGCAGCGCTGGTACGAGTACTGGATCGATCAACGGCTCGCAGTGGTATCTCGACCTCGGGCTGCGCCGCTCGCAGCTGCGCGTGCGTGAGCACTCGGCGGAAGAACGGTCGCACTACTCGAGCGGCACGAGCGACATCGAATACCTCTATCCGATCGGCTGGCAGGAGCTCGAGGGCGTCGCGAACCGCGGCGACTTCGACCTCACCCAGCACACGCAGCACTCGGGCACGAAGCTCGAATGGGTCGGACAGGACGGCGAGCGCTACACGCCGCTACGTGATCGAGCCCGCGGTGTCGATCGAGCGCATCTTCGTGGCCATGCTCGCGGACGCCTACGACGAAGAAGTCGTCGCGGATCGCGACCGCACCGTCCTGCGCCTGCACCCGGCGGTCGCGCCGGTCAAGGCGGCGATCCTGCCGCTGATCCCGAGGAACGCCGAGATGGTGGCACGGTCGCGCGCACTGCTCGAGGAGCTGCGCCGCCGCTGGCTCGTCGAGTACGACGACGGCGGACAGATCGGTCGCCGCTACCGGCGGCAGGACGAGATCGGGACGCCGTGGGCTTTCACGATCGACGACCAGACGCTCGAGGACGAAACGGTGACCGTGCGCGAGCGCGACTCGCTCGCGCAGGAGCGGCTGCCGCTCTCCGGCGTCGCGCGTGGCTCGAGGCTGCGCTCGAGCGCCCATGGGAGTCTCCGAAGCAATGAGCGGCCGGGCGCTTCCGGCTCTCGCCGTCGCCGCCTGCGTCGTCGCCGCCGCAGGTTGCGGCGGCACGAAGACGGTGACGCAGACGGCGACGGTCGTACGGACGACGACCGTGCGCGTGACGACCACGGCCCCGTCCACGTCGTCGAACGCCACCGCCTGCACCGGCGACGCGATGAGCGGCAGCTTCACAGGAATCCCGGGGAGTGCCGGCGCCGGCAACATCAGCTACCGGTTGAGCGTGAAGAACGACTCGCCCGTCGCGTGCTTCGTGTCGGGCCTGCCGAACGTCCAGCTCCTCGGCGCCGGCGGCCGCGAGCTGCCGACGACGGTCACCGCGGCACAGCCGGGCACGGGAACCGCCGCCCGGATCGTCCTGCAGCCGGGCGGCTCCGCAACGGCCGAGGCGCGATTCTCTCCCGATGTCCCGGGTCCGGGCGAGCCCGCCGCCGGCTCACGTGCGAGCCGAAGGCCGTGACGATGCGGGTCGCCTTCGGCGGCGCCCCGCTCGACGTGCCGGTCACGCCGCCGACACCGGTCTGCGAGCACGGCGGTCTGCAGTTCTCGCTCTTCACGGGGTGAAGCCGCGCTCCATCGTGCGCGGATTCGGCCCGAAGCCGACCTTCGCGTAGAGCGCGTGCATGTCGCGCGTGTGCAGCACCCAGCGCCGGCCGGCGAGCGGCCCGTTGCTCGACCATCTCGCGACGAGCTCGAGGCCGAGCCCGCGACCTCGGTGCCCGTCGAGCACATAGACGTCCGCGAGATAGATGAAGCCGGCGGCGTCGCAGTCGACCGCGCGGGCGAAGCCGATCTGGCGGCCGCCGCGGTACAGGCCGACGACGCGCACGCTCGCGGCGATCAGCTCGTCCTGCCGCTCCCGCGTCCGCCCTTTCGCCCAGTACGCCTCACCGCCGAGTAGGCGTGCACGGCCTCGCGATCGAGCCGCCCGCGGTCGTCGTCGAGCTCGTAGCCGTCGCCGAGGTCGCGCTTCACGCGGAGAGCGTGCGCAGCCGGAAGCCGCCGTGGTACTCGTACGACGCCGTGATGACCCGCAGCGCGTCGCGGCGTCGCGCGCTCGCCGAGCCGCAACGCCGCGGCGTCGGCCAGCGGGCTGCCGAGCAGGCGCCTCGATGCCGCCACGCCGTCGGGGCTCAACGCCGAGCGCCTCCGTCCGGCCTGCGCAGCGCACGCAGACGGCGCCGCCGGCGCGCGGCGAGTAGCCGACGAGCGTCACGTCTTCCGCACCGCACTCGGCGCAGCTCGTCAGGTGCGGCAGGTAGCCGGAGAGCCAGAGCAGCTTGAGCTGGAACGCGAGCGCGAGCGGATCGAGCGTCGGGCGCTCCGCGGCGTGCGGCGCGTCGTCGAGCACGTCGAGGAAGCGGACGAGCGCCGTGAACGCGCGCTCGTTCTGCTCCTGCTCGGTGAAGAGCCGGAGCATCGCCTCGGCGCCGATGAGGCCGACGCTCAGCCGGTAGAAGTCGTCGCGCGCTGCCTGATGATGGTGCGACGAGGTCGACGCCGGTGACGGTCTGCAGCTCCCCCGCGCCCTGATGGAGCTGAAGCGCGACGTGCGAGAGCGGCTCGAGCCGGCCGCCGAAGCGCGACTTCGTCTTCCGCACGCCTTTCGCCACGGCGCCGACCCGGCCGCGCTCGGCCGTGTAGAGGTGAAGCACGCGGTCGGCCTCGCCGAAGCGAATCGAGCGGAGCACGACCGCCTCGGTCTTGTAGGAGCGCGGGGCCATGGCTCTCGGAGGCTAGCCGGGGAACGGATCGAGCCCCTTCTACGTTAGAACGAGTGATGCCCCGGATTCAGATGTATACGACCCGCTGGTGCGGCTATTGCGTGCGCGCGAAGGTCCTGCTCGACGCGAAGCGGCTCCCCTACGAGGAGATCTTCCTCGACGACGACCCGGCCTTCCGCCAGACGCTGCACGACCGCACCGGCGGCTGGACCGTGCCGCAGATCCTGATTGACGGCAAGCCGATCGGCGGCTACACCGAGCTCTGGCGCCTCGACCGCGACGGCCGGCTCGACGACGCTGCTCGCGGCCTGAATCTGGCACTTCGGACAGAACCACGTGCCGCGGCCGCCGACGCGCGTCTTCGCGATCGGCGTCCCGCACCGGTCGCACGGCTCGCCGGCGCGGCCGTACACCTTGAACTCGTGCTGCATCGAGCCTGAGCCGCCGTCGGGCAGCGCATAGTCGCGGAGCGTCGAGCCCTGCCGCGCGATGCCGGCTTCGAGCGCAGCCGCTGATCGCAGTGTGCAGCCGCCGGACCTCGTCGCGGTCGAGCGTCTCCGCAGGCCGCAGCGGATGGATGCGCGCGCGCCACAGCGCCTCGTCGACATAGATGTTCCCGAGGCCCGCGAGCGTCCGCTGGTCGAGGAGCGCAGCCTTGACCGGCGCGCGCCGTTTCGGCGAGCCGCTCGCCGAGCCGCGCAGCTGTGAAGAGGGCGTCGAGCGGCTCCTCGCCGAGGCGCGTCGACGAGGTAGGGCTCGAGCTCGCCGGGCTCGAGCACGAGCCAGGTGCCGAAGCGGCGGACGTCGCGGTAGGCGACCTCCGATCCGTCGTCTAGTCTGACAACAGCCCTGCGGTGTGGGTCCTCGCCGAGACCCGTGCTGCTGTGGCGAAGCGACCCCGTCATCCGGAGGTGAATGAGCAGAACGCGATCGGATTCGAAGCGGACAATCAGATACTTGCCACGGCGCTCCACCGCCGCGACGCGCTCGCCCTCGAGCTCCGCCGCCACCTCGACGGGCTCGTACGGGCGCACGAGTCGAGGATCGACGATCTCGACCGACTCGAAGCGCCGTCCCGTGAGGACGGGTTCGAGCCGGGCGCGAACGGTCTCGACCTCCGGCAGCTCGGGCATCGAGCCAGGGTAGTGCGCCCTGTGGGCCGGGCGGCGCGGAGCGTCAATCGAGGCGTGACGAGGCGCGTCAGCCCGTTCTGCGAACCGCGACGTCGTACTTCGTCACCGACGTGCGACGTCCCGGGGTGTCGCCGGTCGGCATCGCGTCCAGCGTCTCATGGCCGCGCCGATAGTCCTCTTCCGTCTCGAAGAAGAGGATGGCGAGCGACTTCTCGCCCTCGGGGTCGTGCAGCACGACGATCTCGCTCGCGGGGATGTTCTCCGGCCGCTCGCCCTCGCCGATCTCGCGCTTCAGCTCGTCGATCCGGTTCTTGTCGACGCCTTCGAACGAGACAACACGTGCGAATGCCATCGGTCCTCCTTCGTCGGTTTACGGGATCGCTGACGCCCTGGAGCACGACCGCGCCGAGCGTGTAGTCGAGCTCGGTCGACTGCGCGACGCCCGGCGGCGTGATCACGTCCATCGCCTTCGGCACCGTGTTCGGGTCGAACGTGCAGTGCGGGTCGGCGCTCGTCGCGGCACAAACGCCGAACTGGAAGTCCTGCGGCGTCGGCTGGAAGCCGCGCGCCTGGTCGGGGCTGAAGCCGTCCTGGCCGGTCAGGACGACCGTGAAGCCCCAGCCCGGGCCCGGCGTCCCGAGCGAGGCCTTCGGGACGCTGAACGTGATGAAGCGCGAGACCTGGTTCGCCGGTGATCGAGGGCGTGCCGAGCGTGGTCCCGGTGGCGTCGACGTAGCGGTGCGCCGAAGCCCTGCACCTCGATCAAGCCGGCTCCACGCGAACGGCGCCGCGATCGTGTAGTTCCGCTGTGGGAACGAGGCCGCGGTCGACGTCGACGCTGCGCCGGGGACGTGCACGTAGACGTCGACGAGCTGCGCGCCGAGCGGACTGCCGAACGTCGGCGTCAGGTCGCGCGTCTGCACGCGGAAGACGACGTCGGTGCCGCTGTCGATGACCTGGAAGCGCTGCAGGTCGAACGCGCCCGGATGGAAGTTGTCCGACGTCGGGTACGCGTAGTTGCCCGGCCCGTTGTCGTCGTTGCTCGGATCGGCGACGTCGAGCAGGACTGTGCCCGGGACGAAGTCGAAGACGACCGTGCGCACCGCGTGCGCCGTCGCACCGGACGGGCTCACGGCGACGACGTTGACCACGGTCGTGCCGCCGGTGACCGGAAGATCGGACGCTGAACGAGCCGTCCGGCGCCCGCGGTCGTCGACGCGACGGTGGTCGCCGAGTTCGTGATCGGTGTTCGTGCCGGCGACGTAGATCGTGTTGCCCGGCGCCGTCGTCCCGCTGACGGTGACCGGCGAGCCGGAGACCGAGGCGCCGTCGGCCGGCGCGGTGACGGCGAGCGTCGTCGCTCCTTGGGTGTGCGCGACGTAGCGCGCGTACGTGCTGCGCGGGCAGAGCGACGTTGCGCCGAGCCGCGAGGTCGGCCGCGAGCCGGACGAACGACGCCGCCGACCAGGTGAGCGGCGCAGCCGAGCCGGCGGGGCCGCCGTCGACGAACCCGATCGACGCGACCGTCGGGTCGGTGCCGTAAGGCGACGGAGCGAGGTTCGGCAGCTCCCAGTCCTGCTCGGGGATCAGGCCGATGCCGCGACGCGAATCGATCCATGCTCAGAGAGGAGCGCAGCGGCGCCGTTCTCGTCGCCCGGAGGCGAGAGCCTGCTCGGCGCGCTCCGCCGAGAGCACGGGCCAGAGATGTCCGGTGCCCTGGCCGCTCGGCGCCCACGGCCTGCCCGTCCGAGACGCGGTCGCCGTAGCCGTCGCCGTTGTACCGGTGCCAGCCCGGGCCCGCTCGGCGTCGTCGACTCGATCGTCGCGTCGACGACCTGCAGCGACCGGACGATGTCGCGTCGGTGGCCGACAGTTCGCCGAGCCGCACGAGCTCGAGGAAGCCCGCGTCGATCACCGACCGCTGGTCGAGCGTCGGACCGCCGTTGCCGACGTTGTACGAGATCGCGGCGTTCGGATCGCCCGTCTTCGAGAGACGGATGAAGTAGCGCGACGCGAGCGGTCCGGTCGTCGTCACCGTCCAGCCCTTGACCTGGCGCTGCCAGTCGTCGGCGACGCCGAGCCAGAGCGCAGCGACGGCTGCGTCGCCGTTCGCGCGTGCGAGGTCGGCGGCGGCGACGAGGCCGGCGATCTCGGCCGCGATCGTCGAGGGCGAGTAGCCGCTCTGCTCTTCCCAGCGCTCGACGCCGAACGCCGGCCCGTGCGCGATGAGGAAGTCCGCAGCCGGCCGGATGTGGTCGGTGTAGAGGGAGGCGTCGGTGAGCCCGAGCTGGTCGGCCATGAGGATCGGGTAGGCCGCCTCGTCGAGCTGAGACCCGAACGAGTCCGGTGCAGTCTTGCCGTTGACGAGGCTGTTGCGCGGCATCGACCCGTCCGGGAGCTGCTGCCGCTGCGAAGAGGAAGAGTGTGGCGTCGCGCGCAGTCGCGAGATCGCCGTCGGCGAGCAGGCCCGTCCAGGCCTCGTAGAGGTCGCGGGCGAAGACCTCGCGGTAGGAGCCGAAGTACGTGTTCGCCGGATCCCCTGCCGAGATCGCCTGACCCCACGGCGAGGCGAGGCTCGCGACGATGCGCGCCGGGGAACGTCTTGTCCTCGGACGCCTTGAGCACGTTCGCGCTCAGGTAGTACTCGTTCTCGATCTGCCTGCGGCTCTGCCCGTGGATGCCGGGCAGCCTCTCGATATGCGGCCTCGCAAGCGCGTCGTCGTAGTGCTCCCAGCTCCTGCTCGTAGCGTCGAGCGCGACCTGTCGTACCGCGTGCCGAGCGAGGCCTCGGCGGTGCCGACCGCGCTCGGCCTGCGAGGCGCCGAAGCCGAGTGCAAGCACCGTCTTGCCGTCGCGGCCGAGGACGATGCGCGCGGTCTGGACGACGTTGCCGTTGACGGCGTCCTTGTACACCGGAGCGAGCGCGTGCGTGCTGTCGAGCTCGGCCAGCCCGTCGCTCGCAGTGCCGGCGAAGCCGCTGGAGGCCTCGCGCGAACGGGCCGTCGAGCGCGGCGTATACCGGCTGTGCGTAGTCGCGGTTGGCGGCGTTCGTCGCCGTCACCGGATCGGACGGCGACGAGCACCGGATGGCCGGTCGAGCCTGTCGATCGTCGCCGAGTCGGCGCCGCCGTTGCCGGCGCCGCCGCCGCCGTTTCCGTTCACGCGTCGGATCGAAGCGCACGTACAGTTTGTAGCCCGAGCGGCGCGGCTTGAACTGCGACCCGCATCAAGACGCTCGAACGGCTCGGGTCGGTGATGTACTCCGTCTCGATCGAGTACTTGCCGCTCTTCGCCGTTGCGATCACCTTGCACGCCATGCCGCCGAGTCGTCGTCGGCCGGCGCGACCGTGTAGGTCATGTCGCGCGTCTGGAGATCCGTGAAGGTCGAGCCGTCGGTGACGACGTACTGAAGCGTCTCGACATTCGTGTTGTCGACGGTCGGGTAGTAGACGTCGGAGAGGACGCCGTTCGCGACCGTGTACCAGACCTTCGAGCTCGTGTTGCGCGCGGTGCCGAGGCAGTCCTTGCGCGCGAGATCGAAGTGCGAGAGTGTACCGGGCCAGCCGGGCGCACCGGGAGGTGCAGCGACGGCGATCGAGAGCACATGGGACGCGGGTCGTAGGTGAACGTACCTTCGTCCCGTCGACCGGCACGGTGAACGGGATGTTCGCGCCGGCCGGCGTCGCCGCCTTGGCCGTAGCTCTCGTCCCAGCTCTCGCGGATCGCGACCTTCGCCTCGTAGGAGCCCTGCGGGATCGCCGTCGTCACGAACGTGTACTTCCCGCTGCCGCTCGGGTCCTCGAGCCAGGAGCGCAGGCAGGTCGGATCCCAGTCGGCCGGGCAGCCGAGCTCCGACTGGAAGCTGCCGGCGGCGACAGGGATCGACGGACCGCCTGTCGTCGGTGATCCAATGCGTCTTGTGGTCGTAGTAGAACTTGACGTCCGCGGGCGCGGCGAGGTTCGAGTGGGACGTTCGCGCCGTCCGGCCTCGGCGTTCAAGCCGTAGTTCTCGTCCAGGAGTCGTTCAGCGCCGCCTTGTACTCGTAGCCACCTGCAGGGAGCGAGAACGTGCCCTGCCAGACGTCGTCGGCAGCGTCATAGCTCAGGTGCGTCGCCGCGCACGCCGGATCCCAGTCACCGGGACAGCCGGCCTCCGACTGGAGCGATCCCGGCGACGGTTACGGTCGTCGGGTCGGGCGTGTTCGCCGCCGCGGCGGGAATCAGAAGGAGCCCCGCAGCGACGAGCGCGAGCAGGAGCGCGCGGCGCATACGTCGAGTCTCCCACAAATGGCTCAGCGCGGTTTGCCCCTGGCGCGGCGGTAGAGCTCGGCCCACTCGTGTGCGTCGCGTTCCCGGGCGGAGCCGGTTCGACGGAAGCCGTTTGCGACGAAACGGTGATAGCCCGCGACCGACTCGGCCGGGACGAGAGGCTCGGCTCGGCGCGTGAAGACGAGAACGCCCGCGTCGACCGGCGGCGGCGGCTCGAACGCCGTCCGCGGCAGCCGGCGCGCGACCGCCACCTCGTAGAACGCTCCCCAGACGACGCCGCTGAGGCTGCTCGGCCACGGCACCGCACGCTTGAACGCCACGCCCCACTCGACCACGAGGTCTGCGCGAACGAGCGGTGACGTCGGGTCGTCCAGCAGCCGGTGAAGCAGATCCGCCGTCCGGTGAAACGGCAGATTCGCGACCACTCGGAACGGCTCGCCCGGAAGCGCGACCGTGACCGCGTCGCCCTCCACAACGTCGACGTTCCGCCAGCGACCGCGGAGACGGCGCGCGAGTCGCGGGTCGAGCTCGACGGCGACGACCCGGCCGGCGACTCGGGCGAGCTCCTCGGTCAAGCGCCCGGTGCCTGCCCCGAGGTCGACGACGACGTCGTCTGCGCCTACACCGGCGTCACGGACGAGCTGCGCCGCGAAGCTGCGGCGAAGGAAGTGTTGGCTACGCGGAGAGGGCGGGCGCGCGTCCCGCGCACGCCGGCCTGCCACGGAAGACACAGGTGGACATCGCCATCGATGAAGATCCTACGTGGCCGCTAGCCGATCGTGTCGAACACGATGCCGCGCGCGCGGGGCTCGTCGTCGCCGAGCTCGTACGCGGCGAGGACGGCGGCAGCGGCATCGCTCGCGCTCTCCTCGTCCCGGGCATGGATCTCGGCGAGCGGCGCCCCCGCCTCCACCGCATCGCCGCGCTTCGCGCGGCAGACGACGCCGACGGCATGGTCGACCGCGTCGTCCTTCGTCCGGCGACCCGCGCCGAGGTGGAGCGCGGCGAGTCCGACCGCGAGCGCGCCGAGCCGCTGGACGAAGCCGCCGCGCGGCGCAAAGACCTCGCGGATGAGCGGCGCCGTCGGCAGCGCGCTCTCGTCCGGATCGCCGCCCTGCGCTGCGCACCCAGCGCTCGTACGCCGCCGCGGCAGAGCCTTCGGCGACCGCGCGCTCGGCGCCGGACGCGCGCCTCGGCGCGGTCGATGCCGAGGTCGGAGAGCGCCAGCAGGTGCGCCGACGCGTCGAGCACGAGCTCGGTGAAGTCCGGCGGGCCCTTCGCCGCGCAACGTCGCCGCCGCCTCGCGCACCTCGAGCGCGTTGCCGACCGCGCGGCCGAGCGGCTGATCCATGTCGGTCAGCACGCAGACGACGTCGCGCTCCGCCCGGCGGCCGAGCGCGATCATCGCCTCCGCGAGCACCTGCGCGTCCCGCAGCGTCTTCATGAATGCGCCGTCTCCGACCTTGACGTCGAGGACGATCGCGTCGGCGCCGGAGGCGATCTTCTTCGACATGATGCTTGCCGCGATCAGCGAGACGTTGTCGA
Organism: uncultured Actinomycetes bacterium; assembly: GCA_963848665.1. Taxonomy (GTDB): domain Bacteria; phylum Actinomycetota; class Thermoleophilia; order Gaiellales; family Gaiellaceae; genus Palsa-739. Next base: position 494,648 of record CAWKEF010000008.1, on the reverse strand, counting down.
CCGTCGCGGTGACGTCGCGCAGCCCGTACAGCTTCTTGTCGGCGGGCACGAGGTCGGCGGTCTGGCCGACGATCGCGAGCCCGATGTCGCGCACCTGCTCGATGAACTCGTCGGTCGAGAGCTCGACCCGGAAGCCCGGGATCGCCTCGAGCTTGTCGAGCGTGCCGCCCGTGTGGCCGAGCCCGCGGCCGCTCATCTTCCCGAACGGGACGCCGCACGCGGCGACGATCGGCCCGACCGCGAGCGTCGTCTTGTCGCCGACGCCTCCGGTCGAGTGCTTGTCGACGACGCGGCGGCCGAGCGCGCCGCCGAGGTCGATCGTCTCGCCGCTCCGGACCATCGCGTCGGTCAGCGCGAACGTCTCGGCGCTCGAGAGGCCCTGGAAATAGACCGCCATGCAGAACGCGGCCAGCTGGTAGTCGGGCACCTCGCCGCGCGAGTAGCCGAGCACGAGCTCGGCGATCTCCTCGCCCGAGAGCTCCTCACCGTCGCGCTTGCGCTGGATCAGCTCCGCGGGGCGGATCATCGCTCGGCAACGAAGACGATCGGGCTCCGCCGCGCGACGAGCGGGGCGTCGAGCTCCGGGGACGCGATCGACGTACCGCCGGAACCGCTCCGTCGACGAGAGGTAGCGGCGGATCGCCGCGGCGTCGCGAAGCGTCACCGTACCGTCGGCCGGCCGCCGGTCGACGTGCGCGAACACGCGGCCGAGGATCGCTCCCCGCCGTTCTCCCCGGAGAACGGGAGCGTCCACCGCTCGATGCCCACGAGCGCCGAGCATCTCGCGGAGGTGCGTCGGAGCAGTTCGTCGCGGCAACGAGCCTGCCACCGGGCCGGAGGACGCGGTGCAGCTCGCGCACTCCACGCTCGACGTCGGGCACGTGATAGAGCATCCAAGCCGCGACGGCCACGTCGAAGGACCCGTCCTCGAACGGAAGGCTCTGCACGTCGCCGACGTGGGCATCGACCCCACGTTCGCGCGCCAGCTCGACCATCCGAGCGGACTGATCGACGGCGACGACGTCGACCCCGAGTTCACCGGTGAGTCGCTCGCGCGAGCTCGCCCTCGCCGCATCCGACCTCGAGCACGTCGGTCGGTGCGACCTCGGCGACCGCGTCGAAGACGATCGCTCGCGCGTCCGGTCCCGTCTGCTCGCCGTAGATCGACTTCCGTGCGGCGAGACCGTGCTCGCGTCTCGTACTCCGACCGCACGTACACGGGATCGTTGAGGCTCACGGCGCCAGGATCGGCTGCCCCGGGATCCCGCGCGACGGCGCCTTGCCGCTTCGAGCCACGCGTTCACCGTCGCGCCGACGTCGGCGAACTCGCCCTCGTGGATCTGGCCCGCGGCGTTGTGGCCCTGCGACGTACGCGAGCAGCATCGCGTGCTCGCGCGAGTGGTCGGTGGACGGCGTCGTCGGGTCGCAGCCGTGGTCGGACGTGATGACGAGCAGGTCGCCGGGGCGCAGCGCCTCGAGCAGGTCCGGGCAGGCGGCGGTCGAAATCCTGCAGGCAGCGGTGGAAGTTGACCGGGTCGTTGCGGTGGCCCCAGAGCGATGTCCGTCTCGACGAGGTTCGTGAAGATGAAGCCCTCGTCGAGCTCGCTGCAAGAGCTTCTCGGTCTGCTGGATGCCGTCGATGTTCGACTTCGTCGGATGCGACTCGTCGATGTCGCAGCCGGCGAAGATGTCGCCGATCTTGCCGACGCCGTGCACCGTGTGCCGGCGTCGCGGACGAGCGAGAGATAGTTCGGCCGCCGCGGCTCGAGCGAGTAGTCGTGGCGGTTCGGCGTGCGCACGTAGTTGCCCGGCGTCCCGGTGAACGGCCGCGCGATCACGCGCCCGACCGCGTGCTTGCCGGTCAGGATCTCGCGCGCGACGCTGCACCCTCGTACAGCTCCTCGAGCGGGACCGTCTCCTCGTGCGCGGCGATCTGGAAGACCGAGTCGGCGGACGTGTAGACGATCCACTTGCCGGTCCGCTGGTGCTCCTCGCCGAGCTCCTGGATGATCTCGGTGCCGGACGCGGGCTTGTTGCCGAGCACGCCGCGCGCCGTGCGGTGCATGAACGGGTCGATCACGTCGTGCGGGAAGCCGTGCGGGTACGTCGGGAACGCCTGCGCCGTGACGACGCCCATCAGCTCCCAGTGGCCGGTCGTCGTGTCCTTGCCCTTCGAGCGCTCGAGCAGCCGGCCCGCGACCGCCGGCGCGCCGGGCTGCGGCGGGCAGCCCTCGCAGCGGCTCGACGTTGCCGAGCCCGAGCGCCTCCATGTTCGGCAGGTCGAGGCCGCCGACGGCCCGCGCGACGTTCCCGAGGGTGTTCGAGCCCTCGTCGCCGTACTCGGCGGCGTCCGGCAGCTCGCCGGCGCCGACGGCATCGAGCACGATCACGCAGGCTCTCCGTTTCTCTTGGGCATCCGGCTATTCTAGGTTCGGCATGTGCACGGTCCTCGGACTCCTCGTCTTCGTCCTCTACATGGCTCGTCATCGTCGGCGTCGCGGCGGGCATCACGTGGTCGTCGTGCGCTTCTCGCCGAGCAAGAAGCCGAAGCCCGAAGCCTAGGCCAGGCGCGAGCGGCAGGACGTCCTCGAGCGGCGTGTACTCGAGGCCGTGCGCCTCGGCGACCGGCTCGTACGTGATCTTCCCGTCGAGGACGTTGACGCCGCGGGCGAGCGCCGCGTCGCGGGCGACCGCCTCGCGCGAGCCCGTGGTCCGCGATCGCCTCGACGTACGGCAGCGTCGCGTTCGTCAGCGCCTTCGTCGAGGTGACCGGCACGCCGCCGGGCATGTTCGCGACGCAGTAGTGCGTGATGCCGTCGACCGCGTAGACCGGGATCGGAGTGCGTCGTCGGATGCGCGGTCTCGATGCAGCCGCCCTGGTCGATCGCGACGTCGACGATCACCGCGCCCTTCTTCATCACGCCGAGCATCTCGCGGGTGACGAGCTTCGGTGCGCGCGCGCCCGGGACGAGCACGGCGCCGATCACGACGTCGGCGTCGGCGATCGACGACTCGATCTGCAGCGTCGACGACATGACGAGGCTGACGCGGCCCGAGAGGATCTCGTCGAGGTAGCGCATCCGGTCGATCGAGCGCTCGAGGATCGTCACCTGCGCGCCGAGCCCGATGCGCGATGATCGCGGCGTTGTAGCCGACGATGCCGCCGCCGAGCACGACGCACGCGCCCGGGCGCGACGCCGGGCACGCCGCCGAGCAGGAGCCCGCGGCCGCCGAGCGGCTTCTCGAGGAAGTACGCGCCGGCCTGCGCCGCGAGCCGTCCGGCGATCTCGCTCATCGGCGCGAGCAGCGGCAGGCGGCGGTCGTCGGTCTCGACCGTCTCGTACGCGACGGCGCGTGATGCCGCTGTCGACGAGCGCGCGCGTCAGCGGCTCGTCGGCGGCGATGTGCAGATACGTGAAGAGCACGAGCCCCTCGCGCAGGCGCGCGTACTCCGCTGCGATCGGCTCCTTCACCTTGAGCAGCAGCTCCGACTCGCGCCCACACGTCGTCGACCGAGACGATCTGCGCCCCGGCGCGCTCGTAGTCGGCGTCGGAGAACGAGCTGCCGTCGCCGGCGGTCGTCTCGACGAGCACCTCGTGCCCGCGCTGCACGAGCTCGCGCGCGCCCGCCGGGGTCAGCGCGACGCGGTACTCGTCGGTCTTGATCTCCTTGGCGACGCCGATGCGCAAGACGCGCGGACTCTAGCGGGCGGAACGCCGCTGCGAGGTAGAGCAGGAGCCCGACGAGCGTCTTGGCGTCTTCGATCTCGTGCAGCCGCGCACGGCTCGTCGACCGGCCAGCGCACGATCTCGACGTCCTCGTCGTCGTCGGGCTCCGCGCTGCCCGGCGTCGACGCCCTCGGCGAGGAAGAGGTGCATGCGCTCGCGGCAGAAGCCGGGCGTCGTCCAGAACGCCGCGAGCTCCTGCCACTCGCCGCCGGTCAGGCCGCACTCCTCGCGCAGCTCCCGCTTCGCCGTCTCGAGCGGCTCCTCGCCCGCCTCGCGTGTCCCCGCGGGCAGCTCGACCAGCCGCTTGCGCGCCGGCTCGCGCAGCTGGCGAACGAGCCAGATGTGCTCGTCGCGCGTCGACCGCGAGGATCGCGACGGCGCCCGGATGCTCGACGATCTCGCGCTCGTTCCCGCCCCAGCGCTCGAGCGTCACGTCGATCAGCTTGCCGTCGTAGACGCGTCCGCGACTCGTCGGGCTTCATCCTGCGAGCTCCGCGACGAGCGCGCGCTCGTCAGGCCCGAACCACGGCGGCTCGCCGGCGCGCGCGTTCTCCGCCGCCCGCTCGGGGCGGGACGTCGCGGGGATCGCGACGTCGATGCGCTCGTCCGAGAGCACCCACTTGAGTAGCGCCTGCGCCCACGTCTCCACGCCGAACGCGCGCAGACGGCTCGAGTTCGTCGCTCGGTCGGCGTCCGCCGCACAAGCGCGCCTTCGCCGAGCGGCCGCATCACGATCACGGCGACGCCGAACTCTGCCGCCAGCGGCAGCAGCTCCTCCTCGACGTCGCGCTCATGCGGGTTGTACGGCAGCTGCACGACGTCGAAGCGCCGCGTGCGGAGCGCGGTCGCGACCTTGCCGAAGGCGCTCGCCTGGTAGTGCGTCACGCCGAGCCTGTCGACCCGGCCCTCCTCGCGCTCACGCTCGAGCCATTCAAGCTGCTCCCGCCAGGCGACGAGGTTGTGCACCTGCTCGATCTCGACGCGGCCGAACCACTCGACCTGGTCTGCGTACTGTGTCGCGCCCTTCGTCTGCCGACGCCGTCCAGATCTTCGTCGCGACGGTCGTGCCCTCGCGGCGCCCGGAGAGCGCGCGGCCGAGCGACTGTTCGGCACCGCGATACATGGGCGACGAGTCGAAGAGACGCACGCCCGCCTCGAGTGCCGCACCGACCACCTCGTGTGCGCTCCGTGCATCCGAGCCGAACGTATTCCATGTGCCGAGCCCGATGACAGGCCCGAGCCGCCGATGCTCCATCACGCGAGCGCAGAGTCGACGAGCGCGAGCGTCACTTCGACCATCGCGTCGAGATCGTCGACGGCGATCCGCTCGTCGGGCGTGTGGATGTCGGTCATGCCGTTGGCGAGGTTGATGCAGCTGCGGCCGCGCTCGTTGAAGACGTTCGCGTCCGCACCGCCGCCGGAGAGGGCGTAGGTCGGTGCGTAGCCGCAGCGCTCGAGCGCAGCCGCGGCAAGCTGCACGACCTCGTCGTCCTGCTTGAAGCGGTAGCCGCGATAGCTCTTCCGCATCGAGGTCTCGACCTCGCAGTCCGTCGCGCTCGCGGCAAACGAGAACGCATCGAGCATCTCCTGCACGATCTCGCCCAGCTTCCCCTCGTCCTGGGATCGCGCCTCGGCGAGGAACGTGCACCACTCGGGGACGATGTTGCCCCCGGTGCCGCCGGAGATGATGCCGACGTTCGCGGTCGTCTCCTCGTCGACTCGCCCGAGCCGGAGATCGGCGATCGCCTTCGCAGCGGCCTGGATCGCAGAGCGGCCCTCCTCCGGGAACATCCCCGAGTGCGCAGCGCGACCGTGGAAGCGCACCTCCATCGCCTGCGACCAGGGCGCGCCGAGGATGATCTCGCCGATCGACGCCGCCTGATCGTAGACATAGCCGAGCTGGGCGTGCAGCCGTTCGTTGTCGAACGCATACGCACCGATCAACCCGACCTCCTCCTTGGGCGTGAAGAGCAGCTCGATACCCGCATGCGGACGGTTCTCCGCGAGCATCCGCCTTGCGCCTTCGAGCATCGCAACGACGGCCGACTTGTTGTCGGCGCCGAGGATCGTCCCACCGGCATTGCGAACGAACCCGTCGTCGACCACCGGCTCGAGCGTCCCTGCGGGCGGCACCGTGTCGAGGTGTGCGCAGAAGAAGAGCGGCGTGCCCTCGGCGGTCGGCTCGACCCGGGCGTAGACGTTTCCCATCGTCGAGCCGATCGAGGGGCCACAGCCGTCCTCGTCGGGCTCGAGCCCGATCTCCCGGAGGTAGCGGAGGACGACGTCGGCGACGGCCCGCTCCTCGCCCGGCGGACTCGGGATCGCGGCAAGCTCAAGAAACAAAGACAGAACGGGGCTTTGCGTTTCCACGTTCTGATCCTAGGATCTTGACGCTCATGCCTGCCGCAGAAGTCCTCATCCAGACCGCGCTGCTCGGGGAGGCGATCGAGAGCGGTCCCGCCCTCGTCTTCGTCGCCGACGAGGACATGCGGTACATCGCGGTCAACCAGTTTGCGTGCGATGCGCTCGGCTACAGCCGCGAGGAGTTCCTTGCGCTCGAGGTATCGGACGTGGCTCAGGAGCCGAGCGCGGCCCTCGAATACGACGAGATGCTCGTGCGCGGGATCCGGCACGGGACGGCCGTGCTGACGCGCAAGGACGGCTCGACGCTGGAATTCTTCTATCGGGCCGCGAAGACGAAGGTGGCCGGCCTCACGTTCTTCGTCTCGGTCGGGTTCGTCAGCTAGTAGCGGCGGCCACGGCTGCGTCCGCCCGCGAGCGCGCCCGCTCGAGAGCCGCCCCGACGAAGCCCTGGAAGAGCGGCGCCGGCCGGGTCGGCCGCGACTTGAACTCGGGGTGGAACTGGCTCGCGACGAACCACGGGTGATCGGGCAGCTCGATGATCTCCACGAGACGCCCCTGCTCGAACGTGCCGCTGACGACGAGACCCGCGTCGACGAGCTGGTCTCGGAAGAGGTTGTTCACCTCATACCGGTGCCGGTGCCGCTCGAAGATGACCGCGTCGCCGTAGAGCTCGCGTGCACGCGTCCCCTCGGCCACCTCGACCGCCTGCGCGCCCAGCCGCATCGTGCCGCCGAGATCCTCGACGCCCTTCTGCTCGGGGAGGAGGTCGATCACGGCGTGCGGCGTCTCCGGATCCATCTCGGTGGAGTTGGCCCCGTCGAGGCCGACGACGTGACGGCCGAACTCGGAGACGGCGACGTGCATGCCGAGGCAGATGCCGAGATACGGGATGCGCCGCTCGCGCGCGACCTGGCACGCGAGGATCTTTCCCTCCCAGCCGCGTGAGCCGAAGCCGCCCGGGACGAGCACGCCGTCGACCGTGTCGAGCAGGTCGGCCGTCTCGTCGTACGACCTGTTCTCCGCATCGACCCAGCGAACGCGCACCGCGCAGCCGTTGTGCAGGCCCGCGTGCTTGAGCGCTTCGTGCACGGAGAGATACGCGTCCTGGAGCTTCACGTACTTGCCGACGAGGGCGATCTCGACGAGCTCGCGCCGCTTGTCGATCCGCTTCGTCAGCTCCGCCCACTCGCCGAGGTCCGCCTCACCGGCGGGGAGCCCGAGCTTCTCGCAGACGAGCCGGTCGAGACCTTCCTCCTGGAGCACCTGGGGGATGAGGTAGACGTCGGGCACGTCGGGGCTCGCGACGACCGCACCTGGGTCGACGTCGGCGAAGAGCGCGATCTTGTCCCGAATCTCGCGCGAGAGCTCCTCGTGCGAGCGGCAGACGATCACGTCCGGGTGGATACCGATGCGCCGCAGCTCGTTGACGGAATGCTGCGTCGGCTTCGTCTTCAGCTCGCCTGCGGCCTCGATGAAGGGGACGAGCGTCACGTGGATGTACATGACGTTCTCGGGACCGACCTCGCGCCGGAACTGGCGCATCGCCTCGAGGAACGGCAGGGACTCGATGTCGCCGACCGTGCCGCCGATCTCGGAGATGACGACGTCCGTCGGCCCCGCCTCCGCCGCACGCCGGATGCGCGCCTTGATCTCGTTCGTGATGTGCGGGATCACCTGCACGGTGGCGCCGAGGAAGTCGCCCTTCCGCTCCTTGCGCAGGACGGTCTGCCAGATCGCGCCGGCGCTGTGGCTCGCGGTGCGGAGGAAGTTCTCGTCGACGAAGCGTTCGTAGTGGCCGATGTCGAGGTCGGTCTCGGCACCGTCCTCCGTCACGAAGACCTCGCCATGCTGGAAGGGGCTCATCGTGCCGGGGTCGACGTTGAGATACGGGTCGAACTTCTGGAGCTGGACCCGCAGGCCTCGCGCTTTCAGCAGTCGCCCGAGCGAAGCGGCGACGATTCCCTTGCCGAGCGCCGATACGACTCCCCCGGTGACGAAGACGTACTTCGGGGCCCGTGCGCTCACGGGATTCCAGGCTAGCAGCGCGAGAGGTCGGACCTCGTCGCGGCTCCGGTCACGGCTCCGCGCTCGTCTGGAGCAGCGCGTGCAGCCGGGCGAGCGCCTGATGGGGAAACGCGCGCCTGAGGCCGATCAGCCACGGCCCGTCGACGAGGAGGACGATCTTCGTCCGGGCCTCGTCGAGCGCCCGGAGCGTCAGCTCGGCGTCGAGCCGGTCGGCGGTGAGCTGGAAGGCGATCCGCTCGCGCGGCTCGACCTCGCGCACGAGGAGCGTCCCCGCCGCCATCGGCTTGCGGAAGTACCCCGCGCGATCGGGCCCGAGCACGAGCCAGCGCGCGCCTGGTGCGAGGCCGCGGCGATCCGGCTCCACGCCCGAGACGCCAGGCCACCAGTCCGGGAGGTTGTACGGCTCGGCGAGGAACGCCCACACGTCGTCCACGCGGGCGAGGAGCGTCCGCTCGGCGGAGTAGCGGGGCACCCGCCGAGAATAGGCCCGGGCCTGCCTACGCCGACGCTGCCTCGGGCTCGAGCACGTCCACCGGCGGCTCCGGCCGGACCTGTCGTTCGAACTCCTCCTCGGCGATGACGCTTCGGCCGGGGCGCCAGCCGAGCAGGACGGCGAGGAGCGTGCCGGCCGCTACGACGGCCATGTTCCCGAGCACGGCGATCAAACCGATGTACCACGTCCAGTGCGCGCCGAGCCCGCCGAGGTCGTAGGTCGAGCCCGCGAAGTGGATCTTCGCCAGCATGTACGTCCCCCACGCCATTCCCGTCGCCCAGCCGGCGAGCACGGCCCAGCGGTTGAGCCACCGGGTGTAGAGCGCGAACAGGACCGCGGGAAGGGTCTGGAGGATCCACACGCCGCCTGCGAGCTGGAAGTTGATGACGTCGGTCGTCGGCAGGTAGAGGATGAAGAGCAGCGCCCCCACCTTGACGACGAGCGACACGAGCCGCGAGACGAGCGCCTGCTCGCGAGGCTCTGCACTCCGATGGATCCAGTCGTGCCAGACGTTGCGGCTGAAGAGGTTGGCCGCTGCGATCGACATGATCGAGGCAGGCACGAGCGCCCCGACGGCGATCGCCGCAAAGGCGAAGCCCGCGAAGCCGTCCGGGAACATTTGCTGGATCAGGGCCGGCACCGCGCCGTTGGCGCCGAAGGGCCGGTCGGCTTGACCCCGGCCGCAACCGCCATGAACCCGAGCAACGCGATCAGCCCGAGCAGGAACGAGTACGCGGGCAGCAACGCCGCGTTCCGCTTGACGACCCGTTGCGACTGGGCGGAGAAGATCGCGGTCAGGGCATGCGGATAGAGGAAGAGGGCGAGCGCCGAGCCGAAGAAGAGGGATGCGTAGCTCGCGGCGGCGGGCCCCGGCAGGACGGCCGCGCCTGCCGGAAGCTTGTGGAAGATCGAGCCGTAGCCGCCGAGCCGGATCGGGATGTAGATGACGCAGACGAGCACGGTGATCCAGATGATCAGATCCTTGACGAGCGCGAGCAGCGCCGGCGCGCGCAGGCCGCTCACGTAGGTGAAGAGCGCGAGGATCGCGAACGCCACCCAGAGCGATGCGTCGACCGGCAGGCCCATCTGAGCGAGCACGACCTCGATGCCGTACATCTGCAGCGCGATGTAGGGCATCGTCGCGAGGATGCCGGTGATCGCGATGAGCAGCGCCAGCAAACCGCTGTCGAACCGGTCTCGCACGAAGTCTGCGCCGGTGATGTAGCCGCGGTTGCGGGCCACCTGCCAGAGCCGCGGCATCGTCAGCAGCACGATCGGATAGACGACGATCGTGTACGGGATCGCGAAGAGTCCGACCGCGCCCTTCGAGAACACGAGCGCGGGTATGGCGACGAACGTGTAGGCCGTGTAGAGGTCGCCGCCGACGAGGAACCAGGTGACGACCGTCCCGAAGCGGCGCCCCGCGAGCCCCCACTCCTCGAGCGTGTCGAGACGCGCGCGCCGCCAGCGCCCCGCGACCATCCCCGTGATCGTGACGAGGAGCCCGACGAGGATGAAGATGCTGAGTGCACTCCAGTTGACCGCTGCGAGCATCGTCTACTCCCGCAGCAGGTAGGCGAGGCCGGTGCAGAGCGCGCCGGCGATCACCCACGCGAACTGGTACCAGACGAAGAACGGGATGCCTGCGAGGGCCGGGCTCTCGTGGGCGTACCACGGCGGGTAGAGGAGGCCGACGAACGGCAGCAACAGAAAGAGCAGCGGCCACCGTCTGACCGGGCGAGACTGTCGGGAGCCCGCCTCCATCGCGAGCCTTTTCACCGGGCCGCGCCCGACTCAAACGCGGTGCGCGATCAGCGGACGCGTCGCGAGAAACTCCTGGCCGCCCAGCATGCGCTCGAGCTCGACCTTTCGCTCGGCCGGCGAGAGTTGCTCGATGCGCGTGTACGTCGGATCGCCGGGCACCTTCTCGACGCGGAAATGACGGTTGGCGAGCGCCGCGATCTGCGGCAGGTGCGTGATCGTGATCACCTGAGCACGCTCCGCGAGCCGCTGCAGCACACGGCCGACCGCGTTGGCGGTCTCGCCGCCGATCCCCGCGTCGATCTCGTCGAAGACGAGCGTCTCGCCGCCGGCGACCGCGGCGATCGCGAGCGCGATGCGGGACAGCTCTCCCCCGGATGCGGTCTCTGCCACGGGGCCGAACGGGAGGCCCGCGTTCGGCCGGACGAGGAAGATTGCCTCGTCGCCCCCGCTCGCTCCTGGTTCCCGCTCGCGCAGCTCGCACACGAACTCGCCTTCGCCCATGCCGACATCGTGCAGCTCCGACGCGACCGCATCCGCGAACGCGGGCGCCGCGGCGTTCCGCTCCGCCCTCAGCTCCTCGACGAGGGCGCGTGAGCGAGCCTCCGCGATGCGCAGCGCCTCCGCCGCAACCGCCGCGGGATCGCTTCCCTCCTCGAGCGCCGCGAGCTCGGCGCGCGCGTCCGCGGCACGCCCCAGCAGCTCCTCGTAGCTCTGGCAGTCGAACCTGCGCTTCGCGTCGGCGATCCGGTCGAGCGAGGCCTCGAGCCCTTCGAGGCGCCCGGGCTCAGCCTCGAGCGAGGCGAGGAACGAGTGCAGCTCGGACGCGGTCTCGCGCAGCCGAAGCTCGATGTCGCGCAGCTCGTCGCCGGCCCGCCCGAGCTCCGGCGCGAGCCCCTCCAGGGGCGCGACGGCGCGTTCGGCGAGCGCGACGAGCCCGGCGGCGCCTTCCTCCTCGTCGGGCGTGAGCGCCTGCGCTGCGGCCGAGGCGGCAGCGGCGAGCTCGGAGACGTGCCGCAGGCGCTCGCGATCGGCGCGCAGGTCGGTCTCGGTGGAAGGCTCCATCCCGTCGGTGTCCTCGACGAGCGCGCGCAGCTCGTCGAGCCGCGCCTCCGCGAGCGCGGCGTTCTCGGTCAGCTCCTCGTGGCGGCGCCGCGCTGCCTGGAGCTCGCGCCACGCCACCCTTGCGTCGGCGCGCCGTCGCAGCTGGTCGTCGCCGCAGAACCGGTCGAGCACCTCGAGCTGGTAGGACGGTCGAGCGAGGCGCCGCTGCTCGAACTGCCCGGACATCGCGATCACGCCCTCGACCGCGGAAGCCACGTCCTCCCGCGCCGCGGCGCGGCCCCAGGCATAGGCGCGCGTGCGTCCGTCGCCGAACACGCGCCGCGCGACGAGGAGCGCGTCCTCGTCTTCGGGCTGGAGCGCTGCCAGCTCCTCGAGCTCGCCGGGGAGGTCGAGCTCTGCCTCGACGTAGGCTTCCCCGCCGGCGGGCCCGACGAACGAGTCGTCCCCTTTCGTCCCGAGCAGGAGCCCGACCGCCTGGGCGAGGATCGTCTTCCCCGCTCCCGTCTCGCCCGTGATCGCGTTCAGCCCGGGCGCGAGCTCGAGCTCCGCTTCGCGGATGAGCACGAGGTTCTCGATCCGGAGCCTCCGCAGCACGAGGCCATCGTAGAGACGGTCTAGGACGAGAATGTCTCGCGATAGCGACCGAAGAATGTCGTCTCCGGCAGCGTCGCGAGCAGGCTCCGCTGCTCGCAGAGGTAGATCGCGATCTCGGCGCCCGGCGCCATCTCGCCGACTCGGTGGCCGTCGACAAGCACGGTGACCGCCACGTCGGCCGTGCGATTGGTGGCCGTGACCGTCAGGCCGCGCGGGACGACGAGCGGCCGCGCATGCAGGGAGTGCGGTGCGATGAACGTGACGGCCATCGCATCGAGGCCGCGGACGAGCACCGGGCCGCCGTTCGAGAGGTTGTAGGCGGTCGACCCCGACGGCGTCGAGCAGATCATCCCGTCGCAAGGGACGACGCCGAGATCCTCGCCGCCCACCGCCCACGAGAGCTCCACCATGCGCCCGAGCGTCGAGCTCGTGGCGACGACATCGTTCACGGCAACCTCCCGCTGCCCGTCGAGCGCCAGCTGCAGCGTCGGCAGTGGGACGACCGCGTACTCGCCGGCGAAGACGCGTTGCAGATCGCGCTCGAGCGTGTCGGGCTCGATCGAGGCGAGAAAGCCGACGCGGCCGAAGTTGACCCCGATCACGGGCACGTCGCTCCCGAGCAGGTCCGCGAGCGAGTGCAGGATCGTTCCGTCTCCGCCGACGGCGACGACGATCTCCGCGCTCCTCGGGTCGTCGACGAGCTCGATCCCGGCCTCCGCTGCGACCGCACGCACCCGCTCGACCGCGTGCCCGACGTCTTTCGGACGGTGCGTGACGACCGCGGCGGTCTTAACCGGCCGCGACCGCTGCGTCGATCCGCTCGTCGAGGTCATCGGGAAGCGTCGGGTCGTCGGCCTGCGTGACGTGAAGGAAGAACTCCCGGTTGCCCTTTGGTCCGGGGAGACCGGAGTCTACGACGTCGACCACCGAGGCCCGCCATCCGAGTGCAGCCTCGGCGATCTCGTGCACCACCCGCGCGCGGACGGCGAGGTCGCGGACGACGCCGCCCTTCCCCACGTCCCCTCGACCGGCCTCGAACTGGGGCTTGACGAGCACGACGGCCTGCCAGCCGGGCGCCGCGAGCTTCAGCACCGGTGGCAGCGCGATGCGGACGGAGATGAACGAGACGTCGCAGACGACGAGCTGCGGCGCATACGGCAGCGCCGTGAGCGCGCGGGCGTTCGTCCGCTCGAGCACGGTGACGCGCGGATCCTCGCGGAGGCGGTGATGCAGCTGCCCGTAGCCGACGTCGACCGCGATCACGCGCGCTGCGCCCCGCTGGAGAAGGACGTCGGCGAAGCCGCCGGTCGACGCGCCGATGTCGATCGCGTCGAGGCCGCGCGGATCCACGCCGAGGGCATCGAGGCCGTGCGCGAGCTTCTCTCCGCCGCGCGACACGTAGGCCGGGCCGCGCGCGACCGTGACCTCCGCGTTCTCGTCGACCTGCTGCCCGGGCTTGTCGTAGCCCGGCACCTGCCCGGCCATCACGAGCGCCTGCGCCTGCGTGCGCGACTCGGCCAGGCCGCGTTCGACGAGGATGACGTCGAGTCGCTTCTTCAGGGGCTGATTCCCCACCGCCCCTCGAACGTGTCCCCCGGCTCGAGGCGAATCAGGCCTTCGCCCGTGCGGAACGCATTCGGTGGGCACGTCATCGGCTCGACCGCGAAGCCGCGGCGCTGGATGTCCGGCAGGTCACCGGTGAAGAACTGCGCATACGGCCACGACTCGTCGGCCCAGATCGTCACGCCCCCGACCGTGTACGAGCCGTCGAACGGGCGTGCCTCGTCGATCTTCTCGTCGCCGAAGAGCTCGTCGACGTTGCAGGCGATGTAGGGGTGATGGCCGACGCCGAAGGGGCAGGCGCGATCGCCGACGTTGGCAGCCGTCGTCCGCACCGTGAGGCCCTCGGCGGCGAGCGAGTACTCCACGCGCAGCCGCACGAGGAACGGATAGCCCGGTTGCGGATGCAGGAGATGCTCCATGACGACGCGCGACTCCTCTCGCTCGACCGCCTGCCAGCTCGCCCAGCGCACGAGCCCGTGGATCGCCGAGCCGGTCTTCAGATCGTTCAGCGGCAGCTGCAGCCGGACGTCCTCCCATTCGTACGACCCCTCCGCAAGGCGGTTCGGCCACGGTGCGAGCACCTGGCCGCGACCCGACGAGCACATCTCGTCCACGCCGAAGCCCAGGAGCACGTCGCCGTACTCGCGGATGCCGCCGCCGAACTCGACCACGACCGCGCGCTGCGCGCCGTGCCTGATCTCGAACTGCTCGCCGGACGGCAGGATCACGCGGTCCTCACCGCGAGCGAGTCGACGATCTCGCGCAGCACGCTCGTGTCGGCGTCGATGTCGGCCAGCCGCGTCCGCGCGCGCGCTGCCGCCTCGTCGGCGAGGCTGCGGGCGCCCTCGACGCCGTGCGTGACGACGTAGCCGTCGCCGTCGAGGATGTCGTCCACGATCTGGAACAGCAGGCCGAGCTCGTCTGCGAACGCACGCCAGGCCCTTTGCCCGCCGACCGGAACGCGCGCGACCCACAGCCCGAGCCCGACGGCGGCAGTGAAGAGCGCGCCCGTCTTCAGGTTGTGCAGCGTCGCCTCGTCCGGAGCAGTTCCGGTGATGTCGAGGTACTGGCCGCCGATCATTCCGAGCGTCGCCTGCGAGAGCTCGCGCGCCACGTGCGGCGTGTCGTACGAGGTCGCGAGACGGAAGGCCTCGGCAAGGAGCGCGTCGCCGGCGAGGATCCCGACAGGCTCGCCGAACTGTTTCCAGGTCGAGGGCTGCCCGCGCCGCTCCTCGTCGTTGTCGAGCGACGGCAGATCGTCGTGGACGAGCGAGAACGTGTGCACGAGCTCGAGCGCGCAACCCGCCGGGAGGGCGACGTCCGGCTCGACTCCCGCCGCCTCGGCGGTCGCGAGGACGATCACCGGCCGCACGCGCTTGCCGCCGACGGTGATCGAGTAGCGCACCGATTCGGCCTGGCCGTGCAGGTGCGGCCACAGCTCGAGCGCTTCGAGCCGGTCCTCGACGAGAGCGCGCAGATCGTCAGGGCTTCTGGGCATCCGCCTCCGCCGAGCGCTTCGCACGCTCGAGCTCCTCCTCGACCGCCTTCGCGAGCTCGGACAGCTCGCTCAGGATCTCGAGCGCGCGGTCGGGGGAGCCGCCTTCGGTCTCGGCGAGCCGGTCGAGCTCGCCGCGCGCCGCCTCGAGCCGCGCCAGCAGCTCCTCCGCCCTCGACAACGATTCTTCGGTACTCACGCTGCTGCCTCCCGGTGGATTCGATCGAGGATGCCGTTCACGAGCCGGCCCGCCTCACGGGTCGAATACTGCTTGGCGAGGGTGACGGCCTCGTCGATCACCGCCGCGGGCGGGATCTCGCCGGCGTCGAGCTCGTGGATCGCGATCCGGAGGATGTTGCGCTCGACCGCGCCGAGCCGGTCCGCCGTCCAGCCGGATTCCTCCGCCGCCTCGGTGATCCTGCGGTCGAGGTCGACCGCATCGCGGACGACCGCCGTCGTCACCGTTTGCGCGTACTCGTCGATCTCACCCTCGTAGAGCGAGCCGGGCGCGCGCTCGGTGACGTCCCATTGATAAAGGAGCGTGAGCGCGGACTTGCGCGCGTCGCGACGGCTGACGGGCGGCATCAGTGGAGCTCCTCGACGGAGACGTCGACTGCGGTGACGGTCACGCCGCACATGGTGCCGACCGCCTCTGCGACGCGCGCCTGTACGTCGCGGGCGATATCGGGCAGGACGAGGCCGACGTCGACCGCCAGCTCGAGCGCGACGCGCGCGATGCCCTCCCCGATCTCGACCTCCAGGTGGCGCCTCGGCCGGCGGACGTGTGCGCCCTCGACAGCTTCAGCAGCTCGCACGACGATCTGCGTGACGGCGGCATCGGTCACCTTCACCCCCGGCGCAAGCGTCTTCATGCGAGCGCCGCCAGCTGCACCTCGTCAAGGAATGATGTCGAGTACTCGCCGCTCCGGAATTCCTCGCTGCCGAGGATCTCGTAGAGCACGTCGCGCGTCGTGGGCACGCCCTCGACCTCGAGCTCGCTCAGTGCGCGCAGCGCCCGTTCGATCGCGAGCTCCCGACTGTTGTCCCGCACGATGACCTTGGCGATCAGCGAGTCGTAGTAGGGCGGGATCGTGGCTCCTTCCTCGACGAACGTATCGACGCGGACACCTGGGCCGAGGGGAGGCCGAAACCGCGTCAGCCTTCCCGGCGACGGCCGGAAGTCGTGACGCGGATCTTCGGCATTGATGCGCAGCTCGATCGCGTGCCCGTGGCGCGATGCACGACCGCCGTGCTCCAGCGCCTGACCGGCAGCGACTCTCAGTTGCGTCCGCACGAGGTCCATCGACGTCACGAGCTCCGTCACGGGATGCTCGACCTGCAACCGCGCGTTCAGCTCGATGAACGAGAACGACCCATCCGGCCCGACGAGGAACTCGAACGTGCCGGCATTGCGGTAACCGATGTGCCGGCAGGCACGCTCGGCCGCCGCCTCCATCGCCTCGCGGAGCTCCGGGTCGAGCGCCGGCGACGGCGACTCCTCGATCAGCTTCTGGTGGCGCCGCTGGATCGAGCACTCGCGCTCGCCGCACGTAAGCACGTTGCCGTGTGCGTCGCACACCACCTGGATCTCGACGTGGCGGGCCGGCGTGATCGCCTTCTCGACATAGAGGGTGCCGTCGGAGAACGCCGCCTCGGCCTCCGAGGACGCACGCGCGTATGCATCGTCGAGCTCGTCCGGCGACGTAACGAGTCGCATGCCGCGGCCGCCGCCTCCCGCCGCAGCCTTCAGCAGCACCGGATAGTCGAGCTCGTCTGCCGCGACGCGCGCCTCGGCGAGCGATGCGGTGCCCTCGGTACCGGGCACGAGCGGCACGCCTGCGGCGCGCATCTCCACCTTCGCCTGCGCCTTGTCGCCCATCCGCTCCATGACGTCGGCGGGCGGCCCGATGAAGACGAGCTCGTTGTCCTCGCACGCGCGCACGAACTCCGCGTTCTCGGAGAGGAATCCGTAGCCCGGATGCACCGCCTCGCAGCCGGTCGTCTTCGCGGCGGCGATGATCGCCGGCATCGAGAGATAGCTCTGTGCCGCCGGGGGCGGCCCGATCTTCACCGCACGGTCGGCGAGGCGGACGTGCAGCGAGCCCTCGTCCGCCGTCGAGTACACGGTCACGGCCTCGATGCCGAGCTCGTGCAGCGCACGAATCACGCGCACGGCGATCTCGCCGCGGTTCGCCACGAGGACCCTGCCGAACATCAGGCGGCGTCGAGCGGACGGCCGCCGAGCGGCTCGAGGTCGAACAGAACCTGGCCGAACTCGACCGGCTGGGCGTTGTCGACGTGGATCGCGCGCACGACCGCCTCGAGGTCGGACTTCACCTCGTTCATGAGCTTCATCGCCTCGAGGATGCAGAGCGTCTGGCCCGGCGCGACGACGTCGCCGACCTCGACGAACGGCGGCGAGCCCGGCTCGGGGGCGCGGTAGAACGTGCCGACCATCGGCGACTCGACGGCCACGAAGCCGTTGGAGGGCCGCATGAGCGGTGCCGCGCCGGGCTCCGGGATCGCGAGGGGCGCCTCGTCGTACGGGGCGGCCGCGACGTCGGACGTCGAGCGGACGGACACGCGCATGCCGTCCTCTTCGATCGTCAGCTCCCCGATGTTCGCCTCCTGCACGATCCGCACCATCTCGCGGATCCGCTCCGCGCGCGCCTTGTCGACCGCTGCGGCCTCGTTGTCCTCGGCGGATGCGCGCCCGCGGATCGCGCGCAGCAGCCGCTCGGCGTCCTCGCCGAAGAGCCCGATCAGAAGCAGCTCCTCTTCGCTCGCCGCGACGCCTTCGGCCTGCTCGCGCAGCTCGCTGAGCGGCGCGACGATGTCCTCCTCCGTGTCCGGGTCGTTCGTCAGCTCGACGGCGCGCTTGACGGCGGGGTCGATCGGCTCGGGCGGCTCGCCGAAGAAGCCGGTCACGAGTGCGCGCAGCTCGTCGACGATCGTCAGGTACCGGCTCGCCGAGAGGACGTTGAGCAGCGCCTGTGAGGCGAGCACCTGACCGATCGGCGCTGCGAGTGGAGGCCAGCCGACTTCGGCGCGTATACGCCCGAGCTCCTCGAGCACTTCCTCGAGGCGGTCGCCGGCGCCTTGAGCGCGCAGGGTCGCGTCGACGCCGGCGACGAGGCCGGCCGGCACGTCGTGCTGCGCTGCGCGCACGGCGATGCGAGGCGCGAGCGGTGCCACCGGCTCGTCGCCGATGTGCTCGTCAACGATGTCGCACGCGTCCCAGAGCGCGGAGACATCGACGCCCGGATCGAGGTCCATCCCGATGAGCGCCTCTGCGAGAGCTTCGCCCGAGACACGGTGCAGGGTGAGCGCAAGCGGGTAGATCGCACACGCGATCAGCTGTGCGCCTGCGCGCGCAGCGGCGAGTGTCGCGGCGAGCGCACTGCCGCCGGCGCCCTGGACATAGATCCCGACCGGCAGCCCGCTCGCTTCCGCGAGCGCGCCGACGAGCTCCTCTGCCTTGTGCGGCTGCAGCGACCCGGTCGGGTCGTGCAGGAGCACCCGGACGGCTCCGAGCTCGGGAAGCGCCTTCGCGCGCTCGATCAGCGTGTCGATCTCACCAGTCGGCCCAGGGCTGTAGACGAGGCCGGCCTCGAAGTCGCGATCGGCGGCCGCGATCGCCTCTGCCGCCTCGCGGAGGTTCGAGACGTCGTTCAACGGATCGTGGAGTCGGAAGACGTCGATGCCGTTCTGCGCCGCCGACGCGACGAACCGGCGCGCGAAGTCGGCGTCGACGGGGCGCGAGCCGACGAGAAAGCGTCCACGGAGTGCAAGCCCGAGCGGCGTCTTGACGCGCGCCTTCAGCGCCCGGATGCGCTCCCACGGGCTCTCGAGGCCGCGCTTGACCGCCGAGTCGAAGCAGCCGCCGCCCGAGACCTCGAGGTACGCGAACCCCGCACGGTCGAGGATCTCCGCGAGCTCGAGCTGCGCGGCCATCGGCATTGCGCCCGCCAGCGGGTCCTGGCCGAGCAGGCGGATGGTCGTGTCGGCGAGGGTCGGCACTCCGGCGGGACCTTACCGCGCTTTCGCGGGCGCTCAGGCAGATCCGAGCGTGTCGATGACGGCGCCGGTCACCGTCAGCACGACCGCGGCGGTGACGAACACCCAGCCCTCCGGCACCGGCAGGTTCGTCCGCCGCCAGACGAGCTTCCGCGTGGCGACGGCCGCCGCGAGGAGGACTACCGCCGCCGCGAACCAGCAGCCGTAGGCGATCGCGCGCGTCAGCGCGGTGCCGCCGTGCGAGACACGGAAGATCGCGCCGCCGAGCACGGCACAGAGAACGCCGCCGAGCGAGAGCGCCGCGGCAGCCCGCACTATGCCCGGCTGATGTAGCGCTTCTCTTTGGGGTCGACCTTGAGCCGGTCGCCCACGTTCACGAAGAGCGGCACCTGCACGATGGCGCCAGTCTCGAGCGTGGCGGGCTTCGTCACGTTCGAGACCGTGTCGCCCTTCACTCCCGGCTCGGTCTCGGTGACGTTCAGCTCGACCGACGCCGGCAGCTGCACGGTCGACGGCTTGCCGTTCACGGCGAGCACCTGCACGGTCGTGTTCGGCTGCATGAAGGTCAGCTCGTCCTCGAGCTCGGCGGTCGGCACCGCGAACTGGTCGTACGTGTCCGGATCCATGAAATGCGCCTCGGTGCCGTCCTCGTAGAGGTACTGCACGTTCTTCACCTCGGTGTGCACGCGCGGGAACTTCTCACCCGCGCGGAACGTGCGGTCGACGACCGCACCCGCGCCGAGGCTCCGGAGCTTCGTGCGGACGAAGGCGCCTCCCTTCCCGGGCTTCACGTGCTGGAACTCGAGGATCCGCCACACCTTGCCGTCGAGCTCGATGTGCATCCCGTTCTTGAAGCTGTTCGTGTCGACCATGTCAGCCATATCGGCGCGCCAATATAGCTATCCGACTTCGAGCAGGTCCTTGCGGAACCCGGTCAGGTTCTCGATGCCGTCGGCTGTGACGACGACGTCGTCCTCGATCCGCACGCCGAAGCGGTCCTCGAGATAGATCCCCGGCTCGACGGTGACGACGTTGCCGGGCTCGAGGATGTCGCTCGACTCGGTCGAGAGCCGCGGATCCTCGTGCACGTCGAGGCCGAGACCGTGACCGAGGCCGTGCCCCATCGCGCCCGCGAACGGGCTCTCGTCGATCACGCTGCGCGCGAGCGCGTCGGCGTCGACACCGGAGAGGCCCGCCCGGATGCCGTCGAGCGCGGCCTGTTGCGCGAGCAGCACCGTCTCGTAGACCGCTTTCGCCTCGCCGTCGAGCGGACCCGTCGCGAACGTGCGCGTGTAGTCGGATGCGTAACCGTCGACCGTCGTCCCGGCATCGATCACGACGAGCTCGCCCGCGCCGATCTTGCGGTCGCCCGCTCGGGCATGCGGGCGCGAGCCCGTCGGGCCCGAGCCGACGATCGACTCGAACGCGAGCCCGTTCCCGCCTTCCTCGTGAAAGAGCTGCGCGAGGTCCCAGGCAACCTCCCGCTCGGTACGGCCGACGAAGGGCACGCTCGTGAGCCGCTCGAAGACGCGATCGGTGATCGCGCAGGCGCGACGGAGCGCGTCGAGCTCGGCTTCGTCCTTCACGGCCCGGAGCTGCTCGACGACGCCGTAGGTCGGCACCGGCTCGAGCGTCCCCTTGCGCAGGGTCTCCCAGCTCGCGTAGGAGACCGCGTTCGCCTCGAAGCCGACGCGGCCCGTGAGCGTCTCCGCCAGCTCGCCGATCACGTTGCGCTTCGTTTGCACGGTCTCTGCCTCCTTGACCGCACGCGCCGCCTGGATGTAGCGGAAGTCGGTGAAGAGCCGAACTCGGTCGCGCTCGACGAGCAGCGCGCAGTTCGAGCTCTCGAAGCCGACGAGGTAGACGACGTTCACGGGATTCGTGACGAGCAGGGGCTGCTCGAGCCCGGATTGCAGGCGCGCGAGGCGGTCGTTCATGCGTTCTCCTTCAGGTACTCGAGGCCGAGACGGTAGCCGTCGGCGCCCTGGCCGACGAAGCGTGCGGAGACGACGTCGCGGAGGACGGAGGTCTTCCGCCAGTCCTCGCGCTCGTCGACGTTCGAGAGGTGCACCTCGACGATCGGGATCGTCAGCGGCTCGAGCGCGTCGTGGATCGACCAGGCGTAATGCGTCCACGCGCCCGGGTTCAGGATCATCCCGTCCGTGTTGTCGTGCGCGTCGTGGCACCACTTGACGAACTCGCCCTCCATGTTCGTCTGCCGGCACTGCACGGTCAGCTCGAGCTGCGCGCCCCAGTCGTAGATCCGCCCCTCGAGCTCGGCGATCGTCAAGCCGCCGTACAGCTTCGGGTCGCGCCGGCCCAGCGATGTTGAGGTTGACGCCGTTCAGGACGATCACGCGCATGTCGCGCGATGCTACTTGGCGATCAGCTTGTCGAGTGCGCGGCGGACGTCGTCGGCGGGCACGGGAACGTCCCAGACGGGTCCGGCCTCCTCGAGGAGGACGAGCCGGAGCTCGCCGCCGGCGCCTTCTTGTCGCGCTGCATGGCCTCCCAGGCCCGGTCCCGGTCGACGCTGACCGGCTGCGGCCGCAGGAGCTCCTCCACGAGGCCGACGTCGCGGCCCGAGAGGCGGAGCGCCGCCAGCAGGCCGAGCGCGACGGCGCGGCCGTGGGTGAGGCCCTCGTAGCCGGCGGCCGCCTCGAGCGCGTGCGCGAACGTGTGGCCGAGATTGAGCATCTTCCGCGTCGCCCCGGTCCTCCGGGTCGCGGAGGCAGACGGCGGCTTTGAAGGCGGCGCAGCGGCGGACGAGCTCGTCGTCACGCGAGGTCCATGAACGGCTCCCCGGCGAGGAGCGCCGGTCTTCACGACCTCGGCCATGCCCTTCGAGGCGCTGCTCCGGAGGGAGCGTCTCGAGGAGCGCCGGGTCGATCACGGTGCGCGCCGGCCAGTGGAACGCGCCGACGAGGTTCTTCCCCTGCGGCAGGTCGATCGCCGTCTTGCCGCCGATCGCGGCGTCGACCTGCGCGACGAGGCTCGTCGGCACCGGCACCCAGTGGATGCCGCGCAGGTAGGTCGCAGCGGCGAAGCCGGCGGCGTCGGTCGTGCAGCCGCCGCCGAGCGCGACGACCGTCCCGCCACGGTCGAGGCGGAGGTCGTGCCAGAGCCGCTCGATCGCAGCGAGCGTCTTCGCCTCCTCGCCCGAGCGGCAGCTCGTGCGTCTCTGCGAGCTCGGGAGCCGAGGGCGAGCTGCGCATCCATGCCGTGGATGCCCGCGACGTGCGGGTCGCTGACGAGCGCGACCGGGCCGTCGCCGGGGACGAGCTCGGCGAGCCGCCGGACGGCGCCGCGCTCGACGCGCACGCCTGCGGCAGCGAGAACGGCGTCGTCTGCGTCGCGCACGGTTCGTCCGCGATCTCGGCGTAGAGCGCGCGGCGCTCCTCGTACAGCCGGCGAAACGCGGCCTCGTCCTGCGCGAGCGGACGGTCGCTCCCGCGCGCGCGCTCCCAGCACGTGTCGACGTCTCGTCGAGCCAGACGTGCGTGCGCGCTCTCGGAGGATCGCCCGGGCATGCGGCAGCGTCACGGCGCCGCCGCCGAGCGCGATCACCTTCGGGGGCAACGCGTGCAGGAGCTCGGAGAGGTGGCTGAGCTCCGTCTCGCGGAACTGCTCCTCGCCGAGCGCGAACCATTCGGGAATCGAACGCGACGTGCCCCGCTCGATCTCCGCGTCGAGATCGACGAACGCCCGGTTCAAGAGCAGCGCGACGTGCTCGCCGAGCGTCGACTTGCCGGCGCCCATGAAGCCGACGATCGCGACGTGCCGCTGCAGCAGCCCTAGGGCCAACGGAGCCATGTCCCGGTGTCAGACACGACACTTTCGTGACACTTTTTCCACAGCCGCGAAGCCTGCAAAAAACCACGCGGGCGCCCGCTCTCCTCCCGATCGGTCATGCCCACAGCAGACATAGCGTGGTGTCAGACACCGGTGGTCGGGCTCTGCCATTCGATCCGCTCGACGTAGGCGCGCCACGCGGCGACGAAGTCGCCGAGCGCATCGCCGCCGAACTTCTCGCGCGCGGCACGCGCGAGCTCCCACGCCACCGCGGCCTCGGCGACGACCGCCAGCGCCTCGACCGCCGACACGTCGCTCCGCTCGACGAGCGCCTGCGCGGCTCGCCCGTCGTCGAGGTCGACCGACGCCAGCGGCTGCATCAACGTCGGCAGCGGCTTCATCGCCGCGCGGACGACGATCTCCTCGCCGTTCGACATGCCGCCTTCGATGCCGCCCGCACGGTTCGTCTCGCGGTGCACGCCGCGTTCGCCGCGAACGATCTCGTCGTGCGCCTCCGAGCCGCGCAGCCGCGCGAGCGCGAAGCCGTCGCCGATCTCGACGCCCTTGACCGCCTGGATGCCCATCAGCGAAGCGGCGAGCCGCGCGTCGAGTCGGTCGTCCTTCCGCGCGTACGAGCCGAGGCCGGGCGGGACGCCGGTCGCACGGACTTCGACCGTTGCCGCCGAGCGTGTCGCGATCCTTGCGAGCAGCGTCGATTGCCGCGGGGTCTGCACCGAACTCCGGCAGCGCTATCCCGGCGACGCTGACCCCGATCTGTTCGAGCATCGCCTTTGCCACTGCACCCGCCGCAACGTGCACGGCCGTGTGCCGGGCCGATGCGCGCTCGAGCGCATCGCGGACATCGGCATGCCCGTACTTCTGCACGCCGGCGAGATCCGCGTGCCCGGGCCTCGGCAGCGTGACCGGCTTCGTCCCTTTCCCCTCGGGCGCACCCTCCGGCGGAAACGGGCTCATCCCCCAGGTCCAGTTCTTGTGATCGCGATTGCGGACGACGAGCGCGAGCGGCGTGCCGAGCGTGCGCCCGTGACGGAGGCCCGCGAGCACCTCCACCTCGTCGGTCTCGATCTGCTGGCGCGGTGAGCGGCCGTAGCCCTGTTGGCGCCGCCTCAGGTCGGCGTCGATCGCAGCTTTGTCGAGCACGAGCCCTGCGGGGAGGCCCGAGACGATCGCGACGAGCGCAGGGCCGTGCGACTCTCCTGCCGAGGCGAGCTCCAGGGTCACACGTGCAAGCCTAGTGCCCTCCGCATCACGGGCACAGGAGCCGGCTCACCGGTCCAGAGCTCGAACGAGGCCGCCCCTTGCGCGACGAGCACCTCGAGCCCGTCGAGCACCCGCGCGCCCGCAGCGGCTGCCGCCTCCGCCGTCGCCGATCTGGGATACGGAAGGTCGACGAGCGTCTGTCCCGGCCCGAGCTCGACGAGCACCTCGTCACGCACAGGCGTCGTGTTCACGACGAGGTCGGCCGCGCTCACGTCGGGCGGCCAGTCGCCGCGCCGCGCGAACACGCGCGCGTGCGGCAGTGCGTGCAGGAACGCCTTGGCCGCACCGCCGTCGCCGATCACGA
Source organism: uncultured Actinomycetes bacterium (assembly GCA_963848665.1). Taxonomy (GTDB): domain Bacteria; phylum Actinomycetota; class Thermoleophilia; order Gaiellales; family Gaiellaceae; genus Palsa-739. Next base: position 470,165 of record CAWKEF010000008.1, on the reverse strand, counting down.
CGGGCCGCTCGGCAGGAAGGCCGGCCAGGATCGCCGAGTCGGTCGAATGCCCCACGAGACCGACGAGCGTGTTCACCGACGGCAGATCGCTCCCGACGATCCGCGCCACTTCGGCCTTGTGCGGTGCGGTGACGTTCGCTCCGACGAACCCGAGCGCGCCGAGCCCGTGCACGGCCGCCTCGAGCCCCTCGGACGGGACGTCGAAGGCGACGTACGACCAGTCGAGGCCGCGTGCAGCGAACGCTGCATTCTGCATCCGCGGCGAGAGCGAGTGCGCTACCGGGTGGCCGAGCAGTGCGACGAGCCTAGAAGCCGTACGCGCGCTCGTGGTCGAGGAAGTCGTTGTAATTGGCGGTGAAGTAGTGATGGATCTTGTCCCGCTTGCGCACGAAGTAGAGCCAGTCGCCGGGCGCGGGATGCGCCGCCGCCTGCATCGATGCGAGCCCCGGGTTCGCGATCGGAGTCGGCGGCAGCCCGACGATGTTCGGATTGCGCGTGTTGTACGGGTTCGAGCTCGCGAGCTCCGATTGCGTCAGCGACTTCGTTCCCGGCACGTGCAGGCCGTAGCGCGTCGTGGCGTCGATGCCGAGGTTCATATGGGCGTGCAGCCTGTTGTAGATCACCCGCGCGATCTTCGGCCGCTCGTCCGGTGCCAGCGCCTCCTTCTCAACGAGCGATGCGATGATCAGCACGTCGTACGGCGTCAAGTTCTTCTTCCGCGCAGCGCTCAGGTCGACCTTGCCCCAGTTCTGGCGGAACGCGTCGAGCTGGTCCTGGACGAGCTGCCGCGAGGTCGTGTTCTTGAGGAAGTCGTACGTCGCCGGAAAGAGGAAGCCCTCGAGGCTGCGTCTCTTCGGGCCGAAGCCGTCGACCGGCTGAGGCTGCGACACCCGGAGATACGCGGCGCGTGAGAGCCGGACCAGCTTGTGGCTCTTGTGGTCTGCAATCTTTGCGACCACCTGGACGCGGTGTGCCATTTCCGCGCGGTTGAAGCCTTCGGGGAACACGATGCGAAAGGGCTTGACCCGGACGATCGCAGCCGTCGTCGTCGGCGTCGACGAACCACCGCGGCCGGCGATCTTCACGATTGCGAGGGCGACGACGACTGCGACCACGATGCCGCCGATCGCGGCGAGCCGCCGCGTCCAGATCCTGCGCGCCGAGACCTGCCGGGGCGGCGGCCCCGGCTTCGGCGGCATCACGCCGGGGCGGCGCTCGACCACGCGAGGTAGCTCGAAAGGAGATGTGCGGCCGCCCGCGCATCCTCGGCGGTCTCCGACGGCGTCTGCTCGGCGAGGTCGGTCGTGAACCGCTCGTCGAAGAGCAGGACGGGCACCTCGAGCCGCGCGCGCAGGTCGGCCGCGAACTGCTCGGTGATGCGCGCCTGCTGACCGCGCTCGCCGCGCAGTGTCAGCGGATGGCCGACGACGACCTGCTCCGGACTCTCCGCGGCCACGAGGCGCTCGAGCTCTGCGAGGCCGTCCGCCGAGGCCGCGCGCGCCACCACGCAGAGCGGACGCGCGATCACGCCGGTCGGATCGGACACCGCAACGCCGGTGCGCGCGTTGCCGAAGTCGAGCGCCATCACCTTCATGCGAGTGCCGCCGCGACGGCCTTCTTCCCGGCTTCGAGCGCTTCGCGCACTCCGCCGGGGTTCTTCCCGCCCGCTTCTGCAAGCGTCGGCTTGCCGCCTCCGCCGCCGCCGATGTGCTTGCCGAGGTCGCGCACGAGCTTCGTCGCATCGAGCCCGCGCTCGACGAGCGACTCGTCGAAGTTGACGACGAGGAAGGCGCGACCGTCCTCGACCGAGCCGACGATCGCACCGTCCGCCTTCTCCTGCTGTCGCAGGCGGTCGGACAGATCGCGCAGCGGCCCACCCTTGAGCGCCTTCGCCTCGACAATGATCACGTTTGACTCGTTGTCGAGAATCATGAAGTCAATGTCGTTCTTCGCCGCGGGCTGCTTCGACTCCTTGCGCGCGCGGTCGAGCTCCGCCCGCAGCGTGGCGGCCTCGCGCGCCTGCTCGCGCAGGTACGCGAAAGCCTCGCCCGCGGTGACCGCCTCGATCCGGCGTGCGCCGGAGCCCACCGAAGCCTCGCTCAAGAGCGCGAATGGGCCGATCTCCGCCGTCGACCGGACGTGCGTGCCGCCGCAGAGCTCAACCGACCAGCCGTCGATGTCGACGACGCGCACGATGTCGCCGTACTTCTCCGTGAAGAGCATTTGCGCGCCGAGCTTGCGCGCCTCGGCGATCGGCGTCTCGAAGATCCGCACGGGCATGTTCGCGAACACCCGCTCGTTCACGCGTTTCTCGACCTCGTCGCGCTCGTCCGTGGTCAGCGCCTGCGGATGCGAGAAGTCGAAGCGGAGCTTGTCGGGGCGCACAGCCGAGCCGGCCTGCTTGACGTGGTCGCCGAGCACCTCGCGGAGGCACTCGTGCAGAAGGTGCGTCGCCGTGTGGTTCGCCATCGTGGGATAGCGGATGTTCCACGGGACGACGGCCCGCACGCGATCGCCTTTGGCAAAGCCTTCGCCGCGGAAGACGAGCTCCTGATCCGACTCGAGCCGCAGCGCCTCCACGAGTTCGGCACGCAAACCGTCCTCTCGCTCGATGTAGCCCGTATCGGCGACCTGGCCGCCGCCACCGGGGTAGAACGGCGACTGATCGAGCTTCGCCTGGAAGAGACCGTCGCCGAGATCTACGCAGGCCGTGATCGCGGTGAGAACCTCGACGCGCTCGTAGCCGACGAACTCCGTGCGCGGTGCGTCGGGGAAGCGGACGTCGATCGACACCTTGCTCGTCTGACGAGAGATCTCGCGGTGCTCGTCCATCAGGTGCGTGTACTCCTCGTCGTTCACGCCGAGGCCGCGTTCGCGGGCGAGCTCCTGCGTGAGCTCGATCGGGAACCCGTAGGTCGCCTGCAGCGCGAAGGCGTCGTCGCCCGTGATCTCGCCGCGTGCCGCGGCCTCCTCGAACACCTTCATGCCGCGCTCGAGGGTCTCGGCGAAGCGCTCCTCCTCGGCTGCGAGCACCTGGTGGATCTCCGCGCGGTGCTCCACGAGGTCCGGGTAGGCCACGCCCATCTGCTCGATCACCGTGTCTCCGAGACCGGCGAGGAACTGGTCGCCCATGCCGATGCGCAGACCATGCTGCACCGCCCGGCGGATGATCCGGCGCAGCACATACCCGCGCCCCTCGTTCGACGGTGTGATCCCCTCGGCAACGAGGAACGTCATGCCGCGGCCGTGGTCTGCCAGCACGCGATGCGCCTTCGTGCCGTCGGCGGTCTCGCCGTAGGCGACGCCCGACTGCTCCGCGATCCAGCGCATGATCAGCTGGTAGCCGTCGGTGTCGTAGACGGAGCCGACTCCTTGCACGATCTGGGCAGCCCGCTCGAGGCCGAGACCCGTGTCGATGTTCTGCTTCGGAAGGTCGGCGAGCGTGCCGTCGGCGCGCAGCTCGTACGCCATGAAGACGAGGTTCCAGAACTCGAGGAAACGCTCGCAGCGTGTGCAGCCCGGCCGGCAGTCCGGCTCGCCGCACCCGCGCTCAGCACCCCAGTCGTAGTAGATCTCGGAGTCCGGACCGCATGGACCCGGGCCGCCCACCGACCAGAAGTTCTCGGACGAGGGCAGCGGCACGATCCGCTCGGGCGGCATGCCGATCGCCTGCCAGAGCTCGATTGCGACCTCGTCGGGGCCGAGCTTCAGGTCGGGGTCGCCGGCGTGCACGCTCACCCAGATCCGGTCCCAGTCGAGCTTCAGCCGCTCCTGGACGAACTCGGTCGCGTACGCGATCGCCCCTTCCTTGAAGTAGTCGCCGAACGAGAAGTTGCCGAGCATCTCGAAGAACGTCAGGTGGAACGTGTCGAGGCCGACATCGTCGATGTCGACCGTGCGAAAGCACTTCTGCGAAAGCGTCGTGCGCGGCGCGGGCGGCTGCTCACGGCCGAGGAAATACGGCATCTGCGGCTGCATGCCGGCCGTCACGAGCAGCGTCGAGCGGTCGTCGGCGCGCGGGATGAGGGAAGCCGACGGACGGCGCAGGTGCTCCTTCTCCTCGAAGAAGGCGAGAAAACCGTCGCGGATCTCGTTCGAGGTGCGCACGAGCGGCCATTGTACGGAGAGGGATTCGGCCGCCCTGCGTCGTAGGATCGTCCTGTGCCGCCTCCACGCCGGAAGCGCTATCGGTACCGGCTGCGCCGCTTGACGCCGGTGTGGGTCGCGATCCTGCTCGCCGGACTCGGCGGAGCCTGGCTCGGGTCACAGCAAGGCTCGACGCCGCTCGCCTCGGCCGCCGCCCCGCCGCCGCTCGCGCTCAAGGCGCGGGCCGTCCACTTTGCAGCGGCGAAGCCTTCCGTCGCCGCGGCACCGGAGCGCTTGCTCACCGGAGGCTCCCTCCTCTCGCATGCGTTCTCGCCGCAGCTCCTCGGGTCGGCTGCGGTGCTCGTCGACGGAAGGACAGGGCGCGTCCTCTGGATGAAGCAGGCGCATGAGCGGCGCCCGGTTGCCTCGACGACGAAGATCATGACCGCCCTCCTCGCAATGCGAAAGCTGCAGCCGCACGACATCGTCACGGTCGACAAGTCGGTGCCGCGTGTTCCGCTCGTCCGTGAAGGGCTGCGGTCGGGCGAGCGCGTCCAGGCGTGGAAGCTCTTCTACTCGCTCCTTCTCTACTCCGGGAACGATGACGCGCTGGCGCTCGCGATCGCTGCGGCCGGCGACAAGTGGACGTTCATCCATGCGATGAACGCAGAGGCGAAGAGGCTCGGGCTCCACGACACGCACTTCTCCTCCCCGAGCGGCGTCCGCGACCTCGACAACTACTCGAGTGCATGGGATCTCGCGGCGTTGACGCGGGTTGCGATGCGGAACGCGCGCTTCCGCCACATCGTTCGCACCCGGATCGAGCGCGTGCGCTGGTCCGCGCCGACGTTCTCGAAGATCTACGTGAACAACAACCGGCTGCTCAGCACCTACGTGGGCGCGAACGGTGTCAAGACCGGGTACACGCACAAGGCCGGCCCGTGTCTCGTCGCGTCGGCGACGCGGGGGGGCGTCACGCTCATCTCCGTCGTCCTGAACTCGCCGGACATGTACACCGACACGAAGCGACTGCTCGACTTCGGCTTCGCCTCGCTCGGCTAGAGATCTTGCGAAGTTGCGACATTGCTGTGATCGGGCCTGGCCCCGACGAGCTGCGCCGCAGGGAACCGAGCGAATTCGCACGGCGAGCGGCAACGTCGAGGGCCAGGCCCCGTCGTCAGAGGTGCGCGGACGTGTGACAGCGGCGGGCTCTCGGGAGCGCCGCTAGCGGCCGGCGCTGCGGGCTTGCGGCTCTTCGTCCGAGGCGATCTCGTCGCGGATCTTCTCGAGGGCGCGGCGGATCAGGCGGGAGACGTGCATCTGCGAGATGCCGACCTGCTGCGCGATCTGCGACTGCGTCAACCCGTCGAAGAAGCGGAGCTGGAGGATCATCCGCTCGCGCTCGTCGAGCGCCTTGAAGCCCGGCGCGAGCACCGCGCGGTCCTCCGAGACCTCGTACTGGTGCTCCTCGCTGCCGATCGACTCGAGCGGATCGAGATCCTCGTCGCCGTCGCCGCCGCCGCCGGTCGAGAGCGAGAGCGACGAATACGCCCGCCCCGACTCGAGCGCCTCGAGCACCTCTTCCTCGGTCGAGCCCGACGCCTTCGCGAGCTCCGGAATCGTCGGCGACCGGCCGAGCTGCACGGTCAGCTGCTCCATCAGGCGGGAAAGCTGCACGTTCAGCTCCTGCAAGCCGCGGGGAACACGCACCGCCCAGCCCTTGTCGCGGAAATGGCGCTTGATCTCGCCGATGATGTTGGGCGTCGCGTACGTCGTCAGCTCGACCCCGCGCTCGAGATCGAAGCGGTCGATCGCCTTGATCAGACCGATCGCGCCGATCTGGACGAGATCCTCGAGCTGCTCGCCGCGATACGAATAGCGGCGCGCGAGCGACCGCACGAGCGACATGTACTGCTCGATCAGTTTCTCGCGTGCATGGAGGTCGCCTTCCTCGTGATACTTGCGCAGCAGGATCTTGTCGTCGATGCGGGGCACTACGCAGCCCTCGCCTTCGCCAACGCGACCCACGCGCTGCCGTCACGCTCCTCCACCTGCACACGGTCGACGACTGTCTCGAGGACTCGCCTGAGGCCGAACTCGCTCGCATCTCGCTCGAGCTCGGCGAGGTCGTCCTTCGCGAACGGCCCAACCGACGCGCGCACCGTGTCGGGCTCGACCGTGACGACCACCGAGACGTCGGCCCCGTCGCCACGGCAGCCGAGCAGCGCATCGACCGCCACCTGCAGATCTTCCAGCTGCTCATAGGTCAGCTCGAGCCGCGCTGCGAGGCCGCCGACGACGAGGTGCGCGATCGGATAGAAGTCCTCCTGCGCCGGCAGGACCAGCGTGATCTCGTCGCTCAAGACACCTCGCCTGCGTCGTGCAGCTCCTCGACGAGCTCTTGCTCGCGACGGGCCGCAGCCTCCTTCCCGATCTGCACCGCATGGCGCCAGTCGTGCTTCGTCTTGAAGTCCGACGCGCCGTAGCTGACCGCCGCGGCGAGGCCGGAGACCTTCTGCACCGGGCGCGTGACCGCCCTGCTCATCGTGCGAACGGCGGTGTCGACGCTGTCAGCCGCGTCCACCGCGCTGTCGGTGATCTTGTCGACCTTGTCCAGCTGCCCGTTGACCCGATCCACGCTGCCTCCGACCTTGTTGATCACCGGGAGGATCTCGCGCTCCGCCCCGGAGATGAACGCGGAGAGGCGGCCGACGGTTCCGCCCAGGCGCACGAGGAGATAGCCCAACGAAAGGCCGACGGCGAGGAGGAAGACCGCCAGCGCGAGCCGCCAGAGATCACCCCACGTGAATGCGGCGACGAGCATTCCGACTCCGATCCTAGTTGTAAGTGGCCGACGAGATGAGACCGCACCCCACGACGGCGTCGCCTTCGTAGAGAACAGCTGCCTGGCCCCGCGCAACGCCGTACGCCGGCTCGTCCAGGTCGAGCTCGAACCCACGCGGCTGCTCGGAGACACTCGCCCCCACGGCGGGGGAGCGATAGCGAAGCTTGGCGGCGGCGCGGCCGACGTCGACGTACAGCCTGCCCGAAGCTGCCACGCGACTTCGCGCGAGCGATTCGTGCGGGCCTACCACGACCGCGTTCGACGCTGCGTCTGCGTCGAGCACGTACAGCGGCTTCGGCGCCGAGACGCCGATGCCCTTGCGCTGACCGGGTGTGAACCGCCAGAAGCCGTCGTGCGTGCCGATCGTACGGCCTTGCTCGTCGACGACGTCGCCCGCGCGGGGTGCGAGCCCGTTCCGAGCAAGGAAGCCGCGATAGTCGTCGCCGGCGAGGAAACAGGCTTCCTGGCTCTCGGCCCGGTGCGCGACCGCGAGACCGGCAGCCGCCGCCTCGGTACGCGTTGCGTCCTTGTCCTGCTCGCCGAGCGGGAACCAGATGCGGTCCAGATGTCGCGGGTCGAGCCGCGCGAGCATGTACGACTGATCCTTCGCGTCATCGGCCGCACGATGCAGGAGGACGCGGCCGCGGTGCCCCGCCACACGTGCGTAGTGGCCCGTTGCAAGGCGGTCGCAGCCCGCCCGGCGTGCAAATGCGAGCAACTCGGCGAAGCGGAAGCTGCCGTTGCAGCGAACGCACGGGTTCGGCGTGTCGCCGCGTGCATAGCTCCGGACGAACGGCGCCACGATCGCGCGCCGGAACTCCTCGCGGAGATCGAGCGTGACATGCGGAAGGCCGAGGCGATGGCACGTCTCGCGCGCGGCGATCACCGCCTCGGGCGAGCAGCAGGCGCGGCCGGCATCGGGTCCGTCGGGATCGAGCCAGAGGCGAAGCGTGACCCCGACGGCGTTCCGGCCCGCGCGCAGCAGCGCAACCGCGCTGTCGACGCCGCCGCTCATTGCAACAGCAGTGCGTCCGTTCTCAGGCGCCGCGCGGAAGACGGGCCCGAGTGCATTTGCGAGCGCATCGACCGCCAACGTCTCGCCGCCGACCGCGGCCGCTTCGATGAGGGTCAGCCCGGCAATCGACCGCGCGAGTCCCGGCGCATCGGCCTCGACCACTCGGTCGCCGTCCACGCGCAGGCGCACGGCCGCCCAGTCGCCACCGCGCGTCGAGTCGCCGAAGCTCTCGATCATGAAGCGCACCGTAGCCCGAGAAGCGGTGTCAGGCACCGCTTGCGCGGTGCCTGACACTCGATCCACCCTGCCGATAAGCCCGAGCTATGTGAACCTGGTCTCCCAGGTGGGATCCGTGCCCGCCTTCGGCAATGCCTCGGTTGGGACGCCGGTTCCCTTCATGTAGGCGTTGGTTCTACATTGAAGCCCGGACCCACGCACAGGGTCGAGTGCTCGCACAGTAGCGCCTATGACGCAAAACGCCAGCGAATCGTCTGTGCTCCCTGCAGGCCGAGGAGCTTCGCGAGCGACCGCGTGACGTCGAAGGTTCGTCCGGGTGCGGTATGGCCGCGGTCGATCACCTGCGTCAGCACCTGCCTGCCGTCGAACTCGATGTAGAGCTTGGTGCCGCACGGAAGCACGGGGTGCGCAACGCCCGCCGTCCGCGGGCCGATCACGACGCCGCACGCGCCCTTCTGCGGTTTCGACGGCGTGTACGGCGCTGCGAGCGCGGTGTACCACTGTCCGGCCGGCGCGGGGAGCGCTGCCTTGTGATGCTTCTGGTGCGTGAGCGCGAGGGCGATCGCGATACCGAGAAGCGCGATCGCCGCAAGGGCAGCCGCGCGTGCGCCGGCGAAGGTCGTCACCTCGCGCCGATGAGCTCGCCGAAGCTGTCCCGCACGAGCCCGTCGAAGTCGACCGGCAGCTCGCCGTCCGGCCCGGCGAACTCGCGGAGGTACATGAGGAGGAAGCCGCGCTCCTCGTCGAGCGACGCGTCGCCGCCGGAGGCCTCGCGCGTGAGGCGCTCGAGATCCCAGACGTTCCACTGGCGCGGGGTCGCGGAGATGCCGATCGGCACGACGGTCGTCGCCGCGACGATCGGCTCCGGCTCGGGCTCCGGTTCCGGTTCGAGATCGGGCACGGGCTGCAGCACGCGGGCGGGCTCCGGCTCCGGCTCGGGTTCCGGCTCAGGCTCGGGTTCGGGCTCCGGTTCAGGTTCTCGCGCCGGCTCGGGCTCGGGCGCCGGTTCGGGCTCGGGCTCCGGTTCAGGCTCGGGCTCCGGTTCAGGCTCGGGCTCCGGTTCAGGCTCGGGCTCTGGCTCGGCCGCCGCCCGCCTCAGGCTCCACTGGAAGCTCCACCGGAAGCGGCGCCTCTACCGCGGGAACCGACTCCGGCGCCACCTGTGCGCCCACCGGCCGGCGGCCGAGCGCGACCTCGAGCAGTACGACGAGCAGGTAGCCGACCGCACTCGCGCCGATGATCCGCCACTTGTCGAGCCCGATCGCGAGGGCGGTGACGGGCACCGCAATCAGAAACACTGCCTCGACGGCCGTCCTCGGCCCGAACACGCGGCGCACCTCGGCGACCTACGACTCGGAGTCGAGCTGCCCCTCGTCGCCGGCCGGCTGCTCCTCCGAGCTCTCCGGCTCCGGCGGCGCGGGCGACACCGGCGGCGACGGCGGCGAGACCGGCGGAGTCTCGCGACCGCCGAGCGCGGCGGCCGGAGGCTGCGGGTGGCCGTGCTCGCTCACACGCTCCGCGGCCTGCATGATCGCCTGCGCGACCTGGCTGATCGCGGTCCTCGCCGAGACCGGCGGCCGCGAGCAGCTGCTCGGCGCCGTGCTGCGCGCGGGCGAGAACGGTGCCTGCCTGCGCGCGCGCCCACTCGAGCGTCTGCTCGACCTCGGCGCGGGCGGCGTTCGTGAGCTCGGTTGCCTGGTGGCGCGACTGCTCGAGGAGGCGATTGCCCTTTGCCTCCGCTTCCTGGAGTTCGGTCGTGGCCTCGGCATGCGACTTCGCGAGCAGCTCGCGCGACTCGTTGCGGGCCGCGTTCAGCATCTCGGCGCGCTGGCGCTCGCTCTCCAGGCGGTAGCGCTCGATCTCCGCCTCGCGCTGCTGCAGCTCGTTCTGGCGGCGCCGCACCTCTTCCTCGGTCTTGCCGAGCTGCGGAGGCGGATGCGTTCTGCGCGTCCCGCTCGATCGTGTCGGCGAACTCGGCGGCGGCGCGGATGAGATGCAGCGCGTCCATCCGGACCGCGTGTCCGGTCGGCTCGACGGCCGCCGACGCGGCCGGCGGCCTGGAGGACGCGCAGCTGCGCCTGCAGCTGGGCTGCGTGGCGGCGGAAGGCGTCGAAGGCCTCGCGAACCCGCTCGGGGTCGAGACCGTCCCCGACTCCGGGGAATGTCCTCGATAGCTCGGCAGGCTCGTCAGCGACGGGGCTCCTGCCCGGCCCGGACCTTCAGTAGCCATCTGCGGTCGTGCCCCCCTGTCGTACGCGTAGCGCGCGGCGCGCGCTGCCACAAGTATGACTTCTTCATCGGCGTTCGGTGCCCTGCGCTTGAGCCCGGATCGGCGATCGACCCGGATTCCCAGCTCGCGAGGACGGCGGCGGGCATCGGCGTCGGCGCCCCGGTGAGCGGATCGCCGCCGCTCGAGACCTTCGGGAAACGCGATCACCTGGCGGAGGTCGGGCTCGCCGGCCATGCGCGCGACGAACCGGTCGATGCCCATCGCGAAGCCGCCGTGCGGCGGCGCGCCCAGCTTGAGCGCCTCGAGCAGGAAGCCGAACTTCGCCTGCTGCTCCTCCTCGCCGATGCCCATCGTCCGGAAGACCGCCTCCTGCAGCGTCTGCGCTGTGGATCCGGATCGAGCCGGAGCCGAGCTCCCAGCCGTTCCAGATCAGGTCGTAGTGCTGGCTGAGCGCAGCGCCCGGGTCTCCCTCGACCTTGTCTTCGTCGCCCGGCAGTCGGCGCGGTGAACGGATGGTGGAGGAACGTCCAGTTGCCCGTGTCCTCGTCGCGCTCGAAGAGCGGGAAGTCGACCACCCAGTGGAAGATCTCGTCGCCGGTCTCGGCGAGGTCGAGCTCGCGGCCGAGGTGCGTTCGCAGGCCACCGAGGACGCGCGAGACGAGCTGCTCGTCGCCGGCCGCGAAGAGCACCGTCGTGCCGGGCTCGCCCGCGAACGCGGCGAGCTCCGCCTCGGAGAGGAACTTCGCGATCGGCGAGCGCGTCTCGCCGGACTCGTCGCGGACGAGATAGGCGAGACCCTTCGCACCCCACTCCTTCGCGATCTCCTCGAGGCGGGAGAGCTCCGCGCGCGAGAACGCGCGCGGAGCGTTCAGGTAGCGCACGACCGGAGCGCCGGCGAAGACGCCGAACTGCGAGTCGCGCGTGATCGCCGTCGCGTCGTGGATCTCGAGGCCGAAGCGCAGATCGGGCTTGTCGCTGCCGTACTTCGCCATCGCCTCGGCGTAGCCCATGCGCGGAAAAGGACGGGTCGGCGGCTCGCGTCCGACGGCCGCGAACGCAGCGACGACGGCGCGCTCCATCACGTCGAGCACGTCCTCACGGTCGACGAACGACATCTCGAGGTCGAGCTGCCGAAACTCGAACTGGCGGTCGGCGCGGAGATCCTCGTCGCGCCAGCACGTGGCGATCTGGTAGTAGCGGTCGAGCCCGCCGACCATCGTCAGCTGCTTGAAGAGCTGCGGCGACTGTGCGAGCGCGTAGAAGCGCCCCGGTTGCAGGCGCACCGGCACGAGAAAGTCGCGCGCGCCCTCCGGCGTGCCCTTGGTCATGCTCGGCGTCCACACGTCGACGAAACCGAGCGCGTCCATCTCACGCCGGATGGCGTTGATCAGCGTGTGGTTGAGGCGGAGGTTCCGCTGCAACCGCTCACCGCGCATGTCGAGATAGCGGTAGCGAAGCCGCAGCACCTCGTCGACGCCCTCCTCCCCGATCTGGAAGGGCAGCGGCTCCGAGCGCGACACGATCGTGAGCGTGTCGACCTGGATCTCGATCTCGCCGGTCGGGATGGTTCGGGTTGACGGCGTCCGGCGCGCGCGGGACCACCTCTCCCTCGGCCTGGAGCACGAACTCGTTGCGGATCTCGCGTGCGCGCTGTCGCCGCCTCGGGCGCACGCTCCGGGTTGATCGACAAGCTGCACCTTCCCCGAGAAGTCGCGCAGGTCGACGAAGACGAGGCCGCCATGGTCCCGGCGGGTGTCCGCCCAGCCGGCGACGGTCACGCGCCGGCCAGCGTCGGCGGCGCTGAGCACACCGCAGGTCGTGTCGCGCCAGCTGCTCACAGCAGGTCCTCGAGCGTCGCGCCGCTCCGGTCCTGCTCGCCGCGGCGGCGGAGCGTCCAGCCGTCGGCGCCGCGGATCGCGACGCGCACGCGCGCGCTTCTGCGCCTGCGTGAGCTGGCCCTTGAGCGACCGGCCGGCGTAGTCGGTGTCGACGGCGATGCCCGCTTCGCACGCAGCGCGTTCATCGTCGCGAGCAAGTCGGCCCGCTGCTCGGAGTCTTCGAGCACGAGGAAGAGATCGAGCTGCTGCTCGTCGGCGGTGACGCCCTCGAGCTCCAGCGAGAGCAGCAGTCGCTCGATGCCGGCGCCGAACCCGACGCCCGGCGTCGGCGGACCGCCGATCTCCTCGATCAGATAGTCGTAGCGGCCCCCTGCGCTGATCGTCGAGCCCTGCGTCGACTCGTCGGGCCCGACGAACTCCCAGGTCGTTCGGCTGTAGTAGTCGAGGCCGCGCACGAGCGTCGGGACGATCGTGTACTCGACGCCGTACGCGTCGAGATAGGCACGCACCTGCGCGAAGTGCTCTGCGCACGCGTCGCAAAGCGAGTCGCCGATCTTCGGCGCATCCTCGAGAGCCTCCCGCACGCGCTCGGTCTTCACGTCGAACACGCGCAGCGGGCTCGTCGCGCGCTTCTGGCGCGCGTCCTCGTCGAGCACGTCGGCATGGTCGTCGAGCCAGGCGTTGAGCCGCTCGATGTACGCCGGACGGCATTCGCGGTCGCCGATCGAGTTGAGCTGGAGCTCGTAGCGTCGCGACCCCGAGATTCCGGAGCAGCGTGTCGTAGAACTGGATGACTTCAGCGTCCGTCGCCGGATCGTCCGAGCCGATGCTCTCGAGCGACAGCTGCCAGTGCTCGCGGTAGCGTCCCCGCTGCGGCTTGTCGTAGCGGTACATCGACGCGATCGTGAAGAGCTTCACCGGCTGCGGCTCGCGCTTCATGCCGTGCTCGAGGTAGGCGCGGCAGATCGGCGCCGTTGCCTCGGGACGAAGCGCGAGCTTCCGGTCGCTCCGGTCCTCGAAGACGTACATCTCCTTCTGCACGATGTCGGAGCCCGATCCCGACGTCCTCTGGAAGAGTTCGACGTCCTCGAACACCGGCGTCTGGATGCGGCGGTAGCCGTACAGGCCGCAGAGGCGCTCCATCTCGCCGGTCACCTTCTGCCACAGCGGCTGCTCGGATGGGAGAACGTCGTGCGTGCCGCGCGGCGCCTCGATGCGCGTCACGCGCGCAGCTCCGCGAGGAACGGGTTGCGCTCGAGCTCCGCACCGAGTGTCGTCTGCGGCCCATGGCCGGGATAGACGATCGTCTCCGGCGGATAGCGGTCTGCGAGGACTCGGACAGAGGCGAGCAGCGTCTCCCAGTCGGCGCCGGGAAGGTCGACGCGCCCGACCGATCCCGCGAAGAGCAGATCCCCGCTGAACAGGTGGCCGTCGATGTGGAAGGCAACGTGTGCCGGCGAGTGGCCCGGGATCGAGACGCACTCGAACGAGAGGCCCGCAACGTCGATCGTCTCGCCGCCGACGAGGCCGTGGTCGGGGGTGTGCGGACGCCCGGGCATCCCCACGGGCGCGAACTCCGGATAGCGCTCGAGCCGGTCCCGCTCGCCCTCGGGCATGTACACGGGCGCGCCGGTGCCGTCGGCCAGATCGGCAACGCCGCCGAGATGGTCGAAGTGTCCGTGCGTGATCAGGATCGCGGCGCACGTCGTCCCGAGGCGGGCGAGCTGAAGCCGGAGCTCGGCCGCCTCTCCGCCCGGATCGACGACCGCCGCTTCGGCGGCGGGTCGCGTCTCCGCGCACGACATAGCAGTTCGTCTGCAACGGTCCCAGCGCAAAGCGATCGACGACGATGGCCACGCGAGCGAGTGTAACGGCGTCATACTTGCGCTCGATGCAGCACTGGAACCTGAACGAGATCGAGACGCCCGACGGCGCCCGCTCGCCTGCGGTGCTCCATTCGGAGGACGGCGAGAGTCGCGTCGTCCTGATCCAGCTCGGACCCGGCGAGAAGCTCGGCGAGCACCAGGTGACCGAGGCCGCGCTGCTGCTCGTCGTCAGCGGCCGGGTGCGGATCGACGCCGCCGACGAGTCGGCCGACGCCGGTGCGGGCGAGCTCTTCCGCTTCGATCCTGCGGAGCGCCACTCCGTCTCGTCCGCGGACGGCGCGCGCGTCTTGCTCACCCTCGTCGCCGTGGCCCGGCCAAGGGCATTACCGCGGCGACGCGCGCGCGGACGCTAGCGCTTCTTCGTAGGGGTCGACCCGCCGCCCTGCTGCCGCGCTTCCCAGCGCTTGTAGGCGAAGCGGTCGATGTAGTAGGTGAACGGCACGAAGAGCGCCGTGTAGAGGAGCGCGAGCGGGATGACGCTCGCGATGTGGCCCTTGGCCCCGAACGAGAAGAGCACGAGCACGACTGCGCCGAGCATCCCACCGCGCTTCAGCGCGCGATTCCACGACGGCTGCGGCGGCTGGCGGCGCCCGCGCGGCAGCTGCTGCCCTTTCTTCGGCTGCTGCCCCTTCGCCGCGCCGGACGGCTTCGCGCCGTTCGTGCGCTCCTTCTTCGGCTGCTCGAGCTCCTCCGGGATCTCGTCGAGCTCGTTCCCTTCGCCGTCGAGATAGACGAACTCGTAGTCGTGCCGCTTCGACTTCAGCTCACGGCGCTTCTGCTTCCGCGTCGGCATCCGTCTAGCCTAGCTCGCCCGCGACCACCGTTCGCGCCACGAGGTCGCCGCCGAGGTGGTAGGCGAGGTAGCGCCAGTCCGGCGCGTCGAGGAGGACGATGTCGGCCCGGTAGCCCGGCGCAAGACGGCCGAGGCGGTCGCTCCGCCCGAGCACGTGCGCGGCGTTGACCGTGCAGGCGGCGAGGCACTCTGCCGGGGAGAGCTTCAGCTGCGTGGCCGCGAGCGAGCAGCAGAGCGGCAGGCTCTCGCAAAACGCGCTGCCCGGGTTGAAGTCGGTCGCGAGGGCGACCGCCGCACCCGCATCCACGAGAGCGCGGCCCGGCGGCATCGGGCGGCCGAGGAAGAGCGCGCTCGCGGGCAGGAGGACGCCGACGACGTCGCTCGCGGCGAGCGTCTGCACACCTTCGGCGCCGGTGGCCTCGAGGTGGTCGACGGACCGGGCGTGGAGCTCGACGGCGAGCGGGATCGCGCCCTGCTCCGTGAACTGATCGCCGTGGAGCCGAAGCGCGAGACCGGCGGCCCGGCTTGCCTCGAGATAGCGCCGGGCCTGCGCGGCGTCGAATGCGCCGCGCTCGAGGAAGACGTCGGCTGCCTCGGCGAGCTTCGCCGCCTCCGGGCAGGACCTCTGCGAGGGCGAAGTCGAGATATGCATCGGCGTCTCCGCCGAACTCGGGCGGAACGGCGTGCGCGCCGAGCCACGTCGCCACCCCGCCCGCGCCGTTGCACCGCGCGGAGCGAGGCGAGCTCGGTGTCGCGATCGAGCCCGTACCCGGACTTCGACTCGAACGTCGTCGTGCCGTGCGCGCGCATCCAGCCACGATGACGCTCGACCGCCTCGCGAAGGCCATCCTCCCCGGCGGCGCGGGTCGCGCGGACGGTCGAGAGGATGCCGCCGCCCGCGTGCGTGCAGCTCCTCGTAGCTCGCTCCGCCGGCACGGAGCGAGAACTCCTCGACGCGGTCGCCGCCGAAGGCCGCATGCGTATGGCAGTCGACGAGCCCGGGGATCGCGCACAGCCCGCGGCCGTCGACCTCGACGACGTCCTCGTCGATCGCCGGCAGGTCGCGCATGCGCCCGACGGCCGCGATCGAGTCGTCCTCGCAGAGGACGTACGCGTCCTCGAGCACGTCGACCTCGCCGAGTGCGGCCCCGCGGAGCGGCGCCTCGCGGCCCGCAGGCGTCGCGAGCTGCGCGAGATCCCGCACGAGCAGCTTCATGCGTCGCCCGCCCACGGCGCTAGCGCGGGGCCGACGGGATCGAGATCCCGCCCTGCGCCGACCGCATCGAGCGCGTCGTCGTAGCCCGCGTCGGCATGACGGATCACGCCCATGCCGGGGTCGGTCGTGAGCACGCGCTCGAGCCGTTCCGCCGCGTCGTCGGTGCCGTCGGCGACGACGACCATGCCCGCATGGATCGAGTTGCCGATCCCGACGCCGCCGCCGTGGTGCACGCTGACCCACGTCGCTCCCGCAGCGACGTTGACGAGCGCATTCAGGATCGGCCAGTCCGCGATCGCGTCGGAGCCGTCGCGCATCGCCTCGGTCTCGCGGTACGGCGAGGCGACCGATCCTGCGTCGAGGTGGTCGCGGCCGATGACGATCGGGCGCCTTGACGGCGCCGCTGCCGCACGAGCTCGTTCATCGCGAGCCCGGCCTTCGCGCGGTCTCCGTAGCCGAGCCAGCAGATCCGCGCGGGCAGCCCCTGGAATGCCACCCGCTCGGGTGCGAGCTCGAGCCAGCGCTGGAGCAACGGGTCGTCGGGGAACAGCCCCTCGAGCTCCGCGTCGATCGCCGCGATGTCGGCCGGGTCCCCGGACAGCGCCGCCCAGCGAAACGGCCCGATGCCGCGACAGAAGAGCGGCCGGATATAGGCCGGGACAAAGCCCGGGTATGAGAACGCCTCCGCTACGCCACCTTCACGGGCCTCACCTCGGAGGTTGTTGCCATAATCGAAAACATACGCGCCGCGCCGGACGTACTCGAGCATCCCCTCGACGTGCGCGACGATCGAGTCGCGAGCGCGGCGCACGTACTCGTCCGGATCCGCCGCGCGGAGCGCGGCCGCCTCGTCGACGCCCAGCCCGACGGGCACGTACCCGGTGAGCGGATCGTGCGCGGCCGTCTGGTCCGTGACGAAGTCGAAGTGCTCGCCCCGCGCCGCGAGCGCGGGAACGACCTCGGCCGCATTCCCGAGGAGCCCGACCGAGAGCGCGCGCCCTTCGGACGCCGCGCTGCGCACGCGCGAGAGCGCGTCGTCGACCGACTCGGTCGCCTCGTCGAGATAACGCGTCTCGAGCCGCCGCTCGATCCGGTGCGGATCGACCTCGATGCAGAGGATCGCCGCACCGGCCATCGTGCCCGCGAGCGGCTGCGCACCCCCCATGCCGCCGAGCCCGGCGGTCAAGATCGTCTTGCCCGCGAGGTCCGGCGACCCGAAGTGCTTCTCGCCGGCCGCCGCGAACGTCTGGTAGGTGCCCTGCAGGATCCCCTGCGTGCCGATGTAGATCCACGACCCGGCCGTCATCTGGCCGAACATCGTCAGACCCTCGGCCTCGAGCCGCCGGAACTCGTCCCAGGTCGCCCACTTCGGGACGAGCAGCGAGTTCGCGATCAGGACGCGCGGCGCGCCCTCGTGCGTCGTGAAGACGCCGACCGGCTTCCCCGACTGCACGAGCAGCGTCTCGTCGGCGCGCAGCTCGAGCAGCGAGCCGACGATCGCGCGCAATGCTTCGTGCGAGCGCGCCGCCCTGCCCGAGCCGCCGTAGACCACGAGCTCCTGCGGGTTCTCGGCAACCTCGGCGTCGAGATTGTTCAGGAGCATGCGGAGCGGCGCCTCGCGTCGACCACTGCCGGGCGTTCAGGTCGCTCCCGTGCGGTGCGTGGATCCGCGACAGGTCGCCGCACAGGGCATCGACACGTGCCCCCGAGCGTCTGGGTCACGCTCATCGCAGCTCGCCGACTTCGGCCTCGACCGCGCCGATCGAGCGAGCCGTCGCGGATCGCGGTCGCCACCGCCTCGATGTCGGACGAGAGCGAGCGGTCGTCCCGAAGTCGCGGCGAGAGCTCCCGCACAGCTGCGCGCGTCGCACGCACCCCGGCGCCCGGCTCGAGCGGCGCAGGAACTCGACCGCCTGCGCGCCCGCGAGCAGCTCGATCGCAAGGGCGCGCTCGCAGTTCGCGAGCACCTGCCACGCCTTCAGCCCTGCGGCATTGCCCATCGACACGTGATCCTCCTGACCTGCGCTCGTCGGGATCGAATCCACCGACGCAGGGTGACACAACGACCTTGTTCTCCGACACGAGTGACGCGGCGACGTACTGCGGGATCATGAAGCCGCTGTTCAGGCCGCCGTCGGTCGTGAGGAACGCCGGCAGCCCGTCCGAGAGGTTCGGGTTCACGAGCCGCTCGATTCGCCGCTCGGAGATGTTCGCGAGCTCCGCGACCGCCATCGCGAGCGCATCGAGCGCGAACGCGAGCGGCTGGCCGTGAAAGTTGCCGTTCGAGACGAGAGTGTCGTCGTCGACGAGCACGAGCGGGTTGTCGGTCGCCGCGTTCAGCTCGACGGACACCGTGTAGTCGGCATAGTCGAGGAGATCGCGCGATGCGCCGTGCACCTGCGGCGCGCAGCGGAGCGAGTAGGCGTCCTGCACCTTGTCGCACCAGCGGTGCGACTCGTTGATCGCAGAGCCCTCGAGCAGGAGCCACACGTTCGCGGCGGAGTCCGCCTGGCCGCGCAACGGGCGCAGCTGCGTGGATCTGCGGCAGGAACGACGTGCGCGAGCCTTGCAGCGCCTCGAGCGACAGCGCGCATGCGCAGATCGGCGGCGCGCGCGAGCCGGCGCGCGCGGACGAGGCCGAGTGCGAGGAACGACGCCATGAACTGCGTGCCGTTGATCAGCGACAGCCCCTCCTTCGCCTCCAGCACGATCGGTTCGAGCCCGACGCGCGTCAGCGCCTCGAGCCCGGCAACCGCTCGCCTTCGACCACCGCCTCCCCCTCGCCGACGAGCGGGAGCGCGAGATGCGCGAGCGGCGCGAGATCGCCCGACGCGCCGACCGACCCGCGGCTCGGGACGACGGGCAGCACGCCGCGCTCGAGACATTCGAGCAGAAGCTCGACCGTCTCGATACGCGCACCGGAATTCCCCTTGGCAAGCGTGTTCGCGCGCAGGAGCATCGCGGCGCGCACGACGTCGTCGTCGTACGGCTCGCCGACACCGCACGCATGCGAGCGCAGGAGCCGAAGCTGCAGCTCGCCGGTCAGCTCCTCGGGGATCGAGCGGTTGACGAAACGGCCGAAGCCGGTGTTGACCCCGTACGTGTGCTCCTGCGTCCCGTGTGCAGCGCGTTCGACGAGCGCGCGCGCAGCGCGCATCTTTCCCCGGGCGGCGTCCGAGAGCGTGGCCGGGGCGCGCTCGACCGCGACGGCCCACACGTCGGCGACGCTCAGATCGTCGCCAGTGAGGCCGATCGCCGTGCTCTCCACCACGCGGGCGAGTCTAGCCCTGCCGGCGAGCAGCCTCGGCGTGCGCCGGCATCCCCTCCGCCTCGGCGAGCGCTTCGACCACCGGCCGCACGAGCTCGAGCCCTTCGCGCGTGAGCCGCTGCACGGTGACCGGCTTCAGGAACGCCTCGAGTCCGAGGCCGCCGGTCGAACGGGCTCGACGGCCCGTCGGGAGGACGTGGTTTCCCCCGGTCGCATAGTCGCCGGCCGCGACCGGAGAGAACTCGCCGGCGAAGATCGCGCCCGCGTTGCGCACGCGCGGCGCGAGTGACGCCGCGTCGCCGAGGAGCACGAGATGCTCCGGCGCAGCGCGGTCGACCTCGACGAGCGCCGCTTCGAGGTCGGCGCCGTCGATGATCCGGCAGACGGTGCCCTCGCCGTGCTCGGCCTGCGCGGCGACCTCGCGTTCGGCCGCGCCGGCGTCGCCCCCACGCCCGAGCACCACGAGCACCTCGGACGGGCCGGCGGGAAGATCGATCGCGACGTCGCGAGACACGAGGAGCTTCGCCTCGTTCACGTACGCGTTACCCGGGCCGACGATCTTGTCGACAGCTGCGATCGTGTCCGTGCCGTAGGCGAGCGCGGCAACAGCATGCGGCCCTCCCACTGCCCACACCTCGTCGACGCCGAAGAGCTCCGCCGCGGCAGCGACCAGGCCTGCGCCCACAGGCGGCGTGACGACGACGATGCGCTCGACACCTGCGACCTGCGCCGGCACTGCGCACATGACGAGGGTCGAGACGAGACCCCGCGGGACGTAGATGCCGACCGACTCGAGCGGGACCCAGCGACGCTCGAGCTCGACGCCCGGCTCGACGTCGAGGCGCACGTCGGCGGGCCGCTGCAGCTCGTGCCAGCGCCGGACGCGATCGGCGAGCGTGCGCAAGGCGTCGGTCGGCAGCCCGTCGGCAGCCGAAACCGCGCGCGCGGGCTCGACTCCGTCGAGCCGCATCGCCCACTCGCGCAGCGCGACGTCGCCGCGTGCTCGCACATCCGAGACGATGTGCGCGACGTCGGCCACGCGTCGAGTCTAGAGCAGTCGCAGCTCGAGCAATCGCGACGCGTCGAACCCGTCGATGCGCAGAATCGCGCCGGCCGCCGCCGCCGCTGCGCCGGCGGGCATGAGCCCGACGAGCTCCGCACCCGCGACTTCGACTCCGCGCGCCGTTGCCTCACGCTCGATCGTCGCGACGATGTCATGCAGCGCCGCCGCCTCCCAGTCCTCGACGTTCATGCTCACTTGCGCCTGGCCAGAACTCGGCAGATCGAGGCCGAGCGCGCGCACGCCCGGGAAGCCGCCGCCGCGCTCGCGCACGACCTCCGCGATCGCACGGGCGGCATCGACGTGTGCACCGACGAGATTCACGTTGAACGCGATCAGCGGCCTGCGCGCGCCGACGATCGTCCCGCCCGCCGCCGGGTCGAGCCGAGGCGGCCCATGGTCGGGCGAGAGCTCGCCCGCATCGAGGCGCCGCTGCAGCTCGGCCGTTCCGCCCCGGCGGAAGAACGCCGGCCCGCGCCCGTCGCCCACCTCCCCGTAGAGGAACACCGGCAACCCGAGCTCCGTCCCCACACGGCGGCCAAGCTCGAGCGCCGCCGCACGGGCCCGGTCCATGTCGTCGGGCCGGATCGGGACGATCGGCACGACGTCTGCCGCGCCGATGCGCGGGTGCACACCTTCGTGGCCCCGTAGATCGATGCGGTCACGCGCCACGGAAATGCCGGCGACGAGCGCATCCACGAGCTCGTGCTTGTCCCCGACGAGCGTGAACACCGTTCGGTTGTGATCGACGTCGGTGTGGACGTCGAGGAGCTCGGCCCGGTCCGCCAGGGCGCGGCCGATGTCCTCGATCACCGCCGGGTCGCGGCCCTCGGAGAAGTTCGGGACGGACTCGAGCGGCAGCGCCATCCGCCGTACTCAGGACCCGTGGAGACCGTCTGCGTGCGGGTGCGCCTGGCGCCGGGATCGCTGCCGCGGGTGCGCGACTGGGCCGCCGAGCTTAACGCACGCCGTGACGAGGTCATGGCGACGCTCCGAGACGAGGGCGTCCGCGTCGAGTCGGTCTTCCTCGACGGCGAGTCCCTCGTCTACTACCTGAAGGCCGACAGTCTGGACAAGGCACGGGAGGTCTACGCCCGGTCGTCCCACGCGATCGACGCGTACCACCAGCGATTCAAGGACGAGACGTTCGCGGCGGAGACGCAGCTCGAGCTCTTGATCGACTTCGAGAACCTCTGAGCGCCCTGATGCCCGAGGATCACTTCGGCGAGCAGGTGGCGAGGCGGTACGACGAGTCGAGCGCAGACATGTTCGAGCCCGCTGCCGTCGATCCCGTCGTCGACTTCCTCGCAGCGCTCGCCGGCGAGGGCGCGGCGCTCGAGCTCGGGATTGGCACCGGCCGGATTGCGCTGCCGCTCTCGGAGCGCGGCGTACGGGTGCACGGCATCGACCTCTCGACGGCGATGGTCGCCAGGCTGCGTGCGAAGCGAGGAGGCGACAGCATCGGTGTGACGATCGGCGATTTCGCAACGACCTCCGTCGAGGGAGCATTCACCGTCGCCTACCTCGTCTTCAACACGATCATGAACCTGACGACGCAGGACGCGCAGGTCGCCTGCTTCCAGAACGTCGCTGCGCATCTCGCGCCGGGCGGATGCTTCGTGATCGAGGTGGAGCTTCCCGACCTCCAGCGACTCCCGGCCGGGGAGACCGTGCGGCCCTTCACCGTCACCCCCACGAAGCTCGGCTTCGACGAGTACGACGTCGCGTCGCAGGGCCTGATCTCCCACCACTATCGGATCGTCAACGGCACGCTCGACGCGCTCTCGATCCCGTTTCGCTACGTGTGGCCGGCCGAGCTCGACCTGATGGCACGCCTCGCCGGGCTGACGCTGCGCGAGCGGTGGAGCGGCTGGAAGCGCGAGCCGTTCACGAGCGAGAGCAGAAAGCTCGTGGCCGTCTGGGAGAAGCGCGCGGCCTAGCGGAGAGCGAGGATGCGCGCGCAGTCCTCGCAGACGCTCGGGGGCACGAGTCCGAGCCGCATGCCCGCGTAGAAGACGCGACAGCCGATGCAGAGCCCGAATGCCGCCTCGAGCGACGCGAAGACCGCGAGCACTCCGATGAGCGCGAGTGCGGCGACGTGCTGCCCGGCGCCGTACCAGACGATCGTCGCCGCCACTGTGAAGACTGCGCCGACCGCCTGGGCAAACCGCTTCGCAGGTCCCGGCGAGTATCGGTGCGCCACGCGTAGCCGCGGTGTGACGACGCGGGTGGCCAGGAGGCCGAGTGGGCTGAGCGTCGGGCCGGTGAGTGAACGCGCGACGAACCCGTAGGCGAGCACCGGCAGGAGCCAACCCTGCTGGAATGCGATCGCGACGACGGCAAGCACCGCAACGGTTCCGGCGACGAGCCGCGCCGAGGTCTCGTTGACCGGATTCGGAAACGAAAGGAGCTCGCGCATCTGCGAGTCACGGTACCCAGGGTGACCATCCGCAAGTCGAGCTATCGCTCGATCGAGTCGTTGCGGCGCGACCTCGCGCGCTGTCGCGCGTGTGTGGAGGCGGGCTACGCGCTCGAGTCGCTTCCGGTGCGCGCGCCGCTCGCCGGCCAGCGCGCCTATATGTACGGACAGGCACCGGGGCTCGTGGAGGGGCAGGAGCGCCTGCCGTGGCGCGGCCGCGCGGGCCAGACGCTCCGGCGCTGGCTCGAGCTCGAGGAGGACGCCTTCTACCGGACGTTCTTCTGCGCGTCGGTGACCCGCTGCTATCCGGGACGCGCCGCGTCGGGCCGCGGTGACCGGACGCCGACGCCGCGCGAGCAGGAGCTCTGCCGGTTCTGGAGCGACTGGGAGCTCGAGCTGCTGCGTCCGAAGCTGATCGTCACCGTCGGCGGCCTCGCACTCCGCCGCCTGCTCGGCCTCGCCGATCTCACCG
The DNA here is from genome assembly GCA_963848665.1 of uncultured Actinomycetes bacterium. Taxonomy (GTDB): domain Bacteria; phylum Actinomycetota; class Thermoleophilia; order Gaiellales; family Gaiellaceae; genus Palsa-739. The sequence continues at coordinate 446,800 of CAWKEF010000008.1, read as the reverse complement.
CCGCGATCGGCAGGCGCTTCGACCACGCGAGGCGTGCCGGTCGTCCCGCTGCCGCATCCGTCGGGTGCGAGCAGCTGGCCGAATGTTCCGGCGAACAAAGCGAAGCTCGCCGACGCGCTCGAGCTCGTTCGACGCGAGTTCGAGCGCATCGCAGTTCCCTGACCTGCTCGACGACCTAGACGCAGGGAAACCCACGCTCGACAGCTAGATTCCTTCAGTGAGCGCTGTCCCGTACCGCGCGACCTTCGTCCGGCTGCTCGGCTTCCTGCGGCCCTACCGGACCGGGCTCGTCGTCTCGATCGTCCTCGCCGTCGGCTCGCAGGCCGCGCAGATCGCGCTCGTCGTGGGTGACCGGCAAGGACGTGATCGACGGGGCGCTCCTCCATCACGACACGCACCGGCTCTGGCTCTCGACGTCGCGATCATCGCGGCTCGGGTCGCTCGCGCGCGCCTGCTGATGGTCGGCCGCCGCCTCATCTCCGGCCAGCAGGCCCTCGACGTCGAGATGGACATGCGCCAGCGGCCTCTACTCGCACCTCGTCCGGCTCTCGTTCGGCTTCTACGACCGCCACCAGACGGGCCAGCTCATGTCGCGCGCGACGGTCGACCTCCAGGGCGTGCGCTTCTTCCTCGGCTACGGCCTGATCTTCTTCTTCCAGAACGTCCTCACGGTGTCTCGGTGACCGTCGTCCTCTTCTTCTGTCGAGTGGAAGCTCGCGTTCGATCGTGCTCGCGATGCACGCCGCTGCTCGTCGCGCTCGCGTACCGCTACAGCCACATCGCGCACCCGACGCTGCGCGACGTGCAGCAGAAGCTCGCCGACGTCGCGACGGTCGCCGAGGAGAACATCGTCGGCGTCCACGTCGTGAAGGCGTTCGCGCAGGAGCCGGCGGAGGAGGCGAAGTTCGACGCGCCGCAACGAGGCGCTGTTCGGGCAGACGTTGCGCGCGAACCGCCAGCGCGCGATCGTACGTGCCGCTCCTCTCGTTCCTGCCGCTGCTCGCGCAGGCTGCCGTGCTGCTCTTCGGCGCGCGGATGGTCGCGCACGGCACGCTCTCGCTCGGCGACGTTCGTCGCCTTCAACCTCTACCTCGGGATGGTCGATCATGCCGCTGCGCGCGCTCGGGATGTGGATCGGCCAGGCGCAGCGCGCGACCGCGTCGGGCGAGCGCATCTTCCAGATCATCGACGAGCCGGAGGAGGTCGCGCGACACGCCCGGACGCCGTCGCGCTGCCGGCCGGGGCCGGCGCGATCCGCTTCGAGGACGTCTCTTCGAGTACCCCGCCGGGCGGCCCGTGCTCGAGCACCTCGATCTCGACATCGCGCCCGGCACGACGGTCGCGCTGATCGGCCACACCGGCTCGGGCAAGACGACGCTCGCCTCGCTCGTGCCGCGCTTCTACGACGTCACGAGCGGACGCGTGACGCTCGACGGCGTCGACGTCCGCGACGTGACGCTCGCCTCGCTCCGCCGCGAGATCGGCGTCATCGCGCAGGATCCGTTCCTCTTCTCCGCGACGCGTGCGCGAGAACATCGCTCTTCGGCCGCGGCCGACGCTGACGCGACGAGGAGGTCGAGCGGGCGGCGCGCGCTCGCGCAGGCGCACGAGTTCATCGAGCGGCTGCCGAAGGGCTACGACACGGTGATCGGCGAGCGCGGCATCACGCTCTCGGGCGGCCAGCGCCAGCGCATCGCGATCGCGCGCGCGCTCGCCGTCGATCCGCGGATCCTCATCCTCGACGACGCGACCGCGTCCGTCGACGCGACGACGGAGGCGCGGATCCGCATCGGCCTGCGCGAGGCGATGCGCGGCCGGACGACGCTGATCATCGCGCACCGCGCTCTCGACGATCGCGCTCGCCGACGAGATCGTCGTCCTCGACGACGGCCGGATCGCCGCCCGCGGCACCCACGACGAGCTCCTCGCAGTCGAGCCAGTCTACCGCGAGATCTACGAGCACGGCCTGCTCGAGCGCCAGTTCGCCGACGCCGTCGAGGCGCGCGCCGAGATCGAGGACGTCGCATGAGGGTCCACCAGCCGGGCGGCCACCTCATGCACCAGCGCGGCGCGAGGTCGACGACTGGTCGTGGGGCAAGACACGCCGCCGGCTCGGGCTGCTCTGGCGGCTGACGCGACCGTACCGCGCGGCGCACGGGCCTCTCGGTCGTCTCGCTGCTCGCGGCGACGGCGACGGCGCTCGCGCCGCCGATCCTCGCGAAGTACGCGCTCGACGACGCGGTCGAACGGCCACGGCGGCGCTCGGCTCTTCGCTCGTCGTGGCGATCTTCGTCGCGCCGGGCTCGCGAATTGGGGCGATGACCTACGTCGAGACGTACTTCACCGGCTGGGTCGGCGAGCGGATCCTCGCCGACCTGCGCGACCGCCTCTTCCGGCACCTGCAGCGGCTCTCGCTCGGCTTCTACGAGCGCAACCGCGCCGGCGTGCTCATCAGCCGCCTGACGAACGACGTCGAGGCGATCGACCAGCTCGTCACCGACGGCGTCACGAGCCTCGTCCAGAACACGCTGACGCTCCTCGGCACGGCGATCATCCTGTTCTTCTCTCGACTGGCAGCTCGCGCTCGCGACGTGCTCGGTGATCCCGCTGATGGGGCGTCGCGACCGCGCTCTTCCGCACGACGCTCGGCACGCGCCTACGCGGCAGGTCCGCGAGCGGCTCGGCCTCGTCACCGCGACGCTCGCCGAGGACATCGCGGGCATGCGGATGGTGCAGGCGTTCACGCGCGAGCAGCCGGCGCACGAGAACTTCCGCGCAGGTCGCCCAGCGCTACCGCCAGCGCGAACATGCAGACGGTCGTCCTGAACGGCCTCTACTTCCCGTTCGTCGACCTGCTCTCGACGCTCGCCACTCGCAGTCGTGCTCGGCTACGGCGGCCACCTCGTACTTCGACGGCTCAGCGTCGCTCGGCGTCCTCTTCGCGTTCATGCTCTACGTGCACAACTTCTTCGACCCGGTGCAGCAGCTGTCGCAGCTCTACAACACGTTCCTCTCCGCGACCGCGGCGCTCGACAAGATCATGGGCGTGCTCGACGAGGAGCCGGAGGTGATCGACCGGCCGGGCGCGCGGCCGCTCGCCGCGCATCGCGGGCAGCGTCCGCTTCGAGGACGTCCGCTTCACCTACGGCACGCGGCAGACGAGGTGCTCCACGGCATCGACCTCGACGTCCCCGCCGGAACGACCGTCGCGCTCGTCGGCCACACGGGCGCCGGCAAGTCGACGATCGCGAAGCTGATCGCCCGCTTCTACGAGCCGACGCACGGGCGGATCACGATCGACGGCATCGACCTGAACGACGTCACGCAGGAGTCGCTTCGCCGCCAGCTCGGGATCGTCCCGCAGGAGGGCTTCCTCTTCGCCGGCACCGTCGCCGAGAACATCGCCTTCGGCAAGCCCGACGCATCGACGCGAGGAGATCGCTCAGCGCCGCGCGCACGGTCGGCGCGCGACGACTTCATCCTCCGCCTCGAGGACGGCTACGAGACGGAGCTCGGCGAGCGCGGCTCGCGGCTCTCGCTCGGCCAGCGCCAGCTCGTCGCCTTCGCGCGCGCGCTGCTCGCCGATCCCGGATCCTCATCCTCGACGAGGCGACGTCGTCGGTCGACATCGGCACGGAGCGGCGCATCGAGCAGGCGCTCCGCATGCCTCCTCGCGGAGCGAACGGCGTTCGTCATCGCGCACCGCCTCTCGACGATCCGCGACGCCGATCCTGATCGTCGTGCTCGAGCACGGCCGTATCGTCGAGCAGGGCTCGCACGACGAGCTGCTCGCCCAGCGGGGCCTCTACACGGGGCTCTACGGGGACTGGGCCGAGCCGACGTCGGCGTAGCCGCGCCAGGCCTGCGCCATCGCGATGCGCTGCATGATCGTCGGGTGGTCCTCGAGCAGGAGGTAGTCCCACGGTGGACGGGCTCGGCTCGTCGAGCGTCGTCGGCACGAACCTGCGGAAGAGCGCACTCGCAGCTGCGGGATCGCGCGTCGTCCGGAGCGCGATCCAGTCGGCCTCCGCCTCCAGGTGCCGCGAGATCGCGTTCTGCAGCGGCAGCGCGAGCAGCCCGAGCACGACGAGCACGAGCAGCGACAGCGGCACGGCAGCCGGCTTCCCCATGCCGCCGCGACGCCGCGTCAGGCGCGCGATCAGGAACGCACCCGGGAACGCGAAGAGGGCGTACCAGCCGATCGACTTCCAGATGTGGTTCGCGCGTCGAGATGGCCGACCTCGTGCGCGATCACGACCTCGAGCCTCGGCGCGGGGTGAACCGCCCGTCGACGAGCGTGTCCCAGAGGACGACGCGCCGGCTCGGCCCGATCCCCATCGCCTCGGCGTTCGGGAGCGAGGTGACGTCCCGACACGTTCTGGACGTCGATCGGCACGTGCCCGACGTGCTCCTTCGCCTCGAGCTGCGTCGCCGATCGCGCGCAGCGCCGGGATCGTGCAGGCGGTGCGTCGAGTCAGGTACGGCGCCGACGAAGGCGAAGAGGAGCGCCGAGGCCGACGAACGCGGGTGCGGCGGCCACCACCAGTCGCCCACCAGCCTGCGTGCAAGGCCCATCACGATCGCCGAGCGCGACGCAGAGGAGCACGAACTCGCCGCCGAGCGCGAGCCAGCCGCCGAACAGGTGCCTCGCAGTAGCCGACGTGCGAGACGTGGTGGCGCCGCTGCCACCAGAGGCTCGAGCACGCCGAACGGCAGCTCGACCGCCCAGACGAGGGCGAAGCCGAGCATTCCGAGCAGCATCCCCGTGCCGACCGGACCGGCCGCGGACTCACGCGCCCAGCGGGCGCCCCAGCGCGCGTAGACGGCGAGCGCAGCGACCTGGACGAGCGTCGTTCCCCGAGAAGAGAAGATCGTCGACGCGGTCGAAGCGTCGACGCGCGCGTGCAGCTCGCCGCGCAGAGAAGTACGCGTGCGGATCGAGGTGCGGAAGCCGCAGCGACGACGGAACCTTCGACTGCCAGAGGAGGTACGCCGACACCGCCCAGATCGCGGCGAGCGCAGCGAGCAGCGCGCCGCGCGCCACGACGCGCGGCGTCATGCAGCGGCGGCGACTGCGGCACCGGCTCGGTCTCTCCGGCTCGCTCGCCCTCGAGCGGGCTCGCGTGCGGGTAGGCGTCCGTGAGGAGGAAGACGTACGCGTTCAGCTGACCGCCGTAGCGCAGCGCGTAGGCGGCGAGGTTGCGCAGCCCCTCACGGCGCCGAGCCCGTCGCGAGCGCGACGAACCACGTGAGGATCGCAGCGAGCGCCGAGCACGCCGCCGAGCGCGCTGTCCACGACGAACGCCGGGATCGCGAGGATCACGCGGAACCCGGTCTTCCAGCGGTTCTGCCGCGCGGGCTCGGGAAGCACCAGGTCGAGCGGGTACGATGCCCGGGTTGGCCGCTGAAGCCCGGGAACGGATTCGCAGCGAGCGTAGACGAAGGCGGAGACGTGGAGCGCGTAGCGGACGAAGCGCGTGAGGAAACGATGGAAGGCGTGCGACGGCGTACCGGAGAAGAGCGTGACGAACCACTGAGGATCGACGGCGACGATCGCGCGCGATCAGCCCACAGCACGAGCCAGACGAGGTGCGGCATGAGCGAGCGGCAGGCGGAAGAAGACCGTCACGCGCGAGCGCCGCAGGTCGTGCGCGTCGCCGACGAGGTGCACCGGATGAAGCGGTGGCGGCTCGACGCCGCGCGAGCATGGCCGTCGGGTCGGCGTTCGGATATCGGTCGGTCAGGAGCAGGAGGTACGCGAGCATCTGCGTGTTGAAACCGACGCGTAGGCGCCCGCGTCCCGCAGGCCCTTCGGCATCCTGCCCCGCGCGAGGATCGCGAACCAGCCGAGGACCGCGATCGTGAAGCCCAGGCCCCCCGTGCTGTAGCTGGCGCTTCTGTTACGGCGTGTTCCTCCGTAGACGCCGCTGCCACCGCCGCCGAGTGCGCGACGCGAGGAAGATCGCCGGCAGCGCGAGCAGAACTCGCGCGAGCATCTTCCAGCGCGACTGCGTCTGCGGGCTCCGGCAGCAGGACGTCGATCGGGTACTCCCCTTCGGTCGCCGACGAAGCCCGGGTAGGGGTTCGCGACGAGCCACAGATAGGCGTACAGATGCGCGAGGTAGCGGACGTACGAGCAGAAGAAGCGGTGCAGGCCGGCGGGCAGACGGCCGGCGAACAGCGTCACGATCCAGTTCGCGATGGCCGCGAAGAACGCCAGCGATCGACCAGAGGAACGACCCAGATGAAATGCGGGATCGCGAGCAGGAGCCGGAAGAACACGGTGAGCCGGCTGCGCCTGAGGTCGTCCTCCACGACGAGCTGGACGGGGTGTTCGTTCACCGACCGACGGGACTATGCTCCGATGGCATGACGATCAGACATAGGAGACCGGACTGACGAGGATCGATCGAGCCCGTCGCCGAGGAGGCTGAGCGGAGGAGGTTCGGCTCACTCCGACCGAAGCGATCGCGCGCATGCGGATCAATGTGCCGGTCCGCGGCAACCGCAAGCTACGCACGCTGATCGAGCGCGTGAACGACGACGAGCAGCTGAAAGCCTGGTGGCACGTCTCGAATGTGAACGCCGTCGCCCGGATGGAGATCAACGACCACTCCTGGGTGCACATCCAGATCGTCACGAACATCGCGCTCAAGCTCCTGCGCCAGCTGACGAAGCACCACGTGGAGCCGGCGATCGTCCGCGACTACGGAATGACGCGCGACGACGCCGAGGTCGTCGTGACGCTCGCCTCGCTTCCGCATTGCATCGGCATGTCGATCCACCGGCACGGACACGAGGACTTCAGCCTGTTCCTCGCCAGTCCGAAGCTGCAGCAGCTGCTGGAGCCGATCTACGACGAGCCCGACCGCACCGTGATCGTATCGGAGGTGCTGCAGGCGATCATCAGCCACCGCGCCGACGGACGAGCCGCTCACGATCGAGGCCGGGCTCATCCGCGTCGCAGACGCGCTCGACATGGCGCAAAGGCCGGTCACGCATCCCGTTCGAGCGCGGCCGCGTCTCGATGCACTCCCTGTCTGCCGCGGCAATCGAGGACGTCACGATCACCGACGGCGAGACGAGGCCGATCCTGATCGAGATCCGCATGAACAACTCCTCCGGCCTCTACCAGGTCGACGGCCTGCTGAAGGCGAAGCTCAGGGGATCGGGCCTCGAGCCCTACGTCGAGGTCGTTGCGCACATCGACACGGAGACCGAGCGGCGGCTCGTGCACGAGTACCGCCTGGAAGTCTGACCGCTACAATCGGCTTCCACGTTGCGGGATCGTCTAACGGTAGGACGCCGGTCTCTGGAACCGGAAGTTGGGGTTCGAATCCCTGTCCCGCAGCTCCGCTGACCACAGAAAGGCGTCACATGCGCGGCACCATGATCTGGTTCAACGCCGACAAGGGTCACGGATTCATCCGCACCGAAGAGGACGAGCGGCTGATCGTGCATGCCGACGGCTTCTCGAACGGCGGGCCGCCGCCCGGACGCTGCGCAGGTACCGACGTCTCGTTCGACCGCGAGACCGTGGAAGGCGAACCGCGCGCCGTGAACGTCGCCACGATCCAGGTCACCGCTGCCCGGCGCGCCCGCCGCCGCGGCTACTAGTCCGCGCTACGCATTCAGCTCGGCGAGCCTCCGGGCGACACGCGCCGACGCACGCGCCAGCTCGACCGCAGCTTCGGCATCACCCGCGACACTCGAGCGCAGCCGAGTTCGCACGGACTCCGCGAGCTCCGCGACCTCATCCCCGAGCGCGGCGATCTCCTCGGGCACCGCGATGATCCGCGCGCGCGTCTCGTCGGTTCGGTCGGCCATGAATGCGGCGTAGGCCGCGGCGTCCTCGTCGGCGAGCTGCACGAGCCGCATGACCAGCGCTTTCGCGCGCATCACTGCATCTTCGTCCTCGGCGAAGCGCGCGGCGAGCTCGGTCAGCGCGGCCGCGAGCGCGCCGGTGAGCGCGGTCGCTCCGCCGCTCGCGGGCGCCGGCGTGCGCTCCCCGAGCGCCGCCAGGAACTCACCGACTCGGAGCTCGTTCAGCATGCCGGTAGAAGTCGACCCGCGCCGCGGGCAGCGGGGTGTTGCCGAGAATGAGATCCGCCGAGCGCTCGGCGACCATCATCACGGGCGCGTAGATGTTCCCGTTCGGGACCGTCGGAAAGACCGAAGCATCGACGACGCGCAACCCGTCGACTCCGCGCACGCGCATCGTGTCCGGATCGATCACCGATTGCTCGTCCGTTCCCATGCGGCACGTGCACGACGGATGGAGCGCCGTCTCGGCATCGCGGGCGACCCAGTCGAGAATCTGCTCGTCGGTCTCGACGGCGGGCCCCGGCGACGTCTCGCCTCCGTTGTACTGCTCGAACGCTGGCTGGTTCAGGATGTTCCGCGCCGCGCGAACCGCCTCCACCCATTCGCGCCGGTCGTTCGGCGTGGAAAGATAGTTGAAGCGCAGCGCAGGATGGACCCGCGGATCGGTCGACACGATCTTCACCGAGCCGCGGACGTCGGAGTACATCGGCCCCACATGCACCTGGTAGCCGTGCTTGCCCGCGGGCGAAGAGCCGTCGTAGCGGATCGCGAGCGGGAGGAAGTGGAACATGAGATTCGGGTACGCGACCTCGTCGTTCGAGCGCACGAACCCGCCCGCCTCGAAGTGGTTCGTCGCGCCGGGTCCGCTCCGGAGGAGCAGCCATTGCGCGCCGATGAACGGCCGCTTCCACTTCTTGAGAGCCGGCTGGCGAGACACCGGCCGACGCGCGGAGTACTGGATGTAGACCTCGAGGTGGTCCTGCAGATTCTCGCCGACGCCGGGCAGGTCGTGCACGACGTCCACGCCGAGCGCACTCAGGTCGTCTGCACTCCCGACGCCGGAGAGCTGGAGAAGCTGCGGCGAGTTGATCGCGCCGCCGCAGAGGATGACCTCGTTCGCGCGGATCGTCTCACCGGCCACCTGCACGCCGATCGCGCGCGTCCCTTCGAAGACGACGCGTTCGACGAGCGTCTTGACGCGGAGCTCGAGATTCTTCCGGTCGAGCACCGGGTGCAGGTACGCGCGGGCCGCGCTCAACCGCCGGCCGCGGTGGATGTTGCGGTCGAACTTCGCGAAGCCTTCCTGCCGCCGGCCGTTGACGTCGTCCGTCAGCTCGTAGCCCGCCTGCTGCACCGCCTCGAAGAACGCGGCGAAGAGCGGCGAGTCCGCGGGGCCGCGCTCGAGCACGAGCGGCCCGTCGCCGCCGCGATACTCGTCGGGGCCGGCAAGGCAGCTCTCCATGCGCTTGAAGTACGGCAGGCAATGCGCGTAGTCCCAGCCGTCGAGGTCCCAGCGCTCGTAGTCGAGCGGATTCCCGCGCTGGAAGATCATGCCGTTGATCGAGCTCGACCCCCCGAGCACTTTCCCGCGCGCGTGGTAGACGCGGCGGCCGTGCATGTACGGCTCGGGCTCGGACTCGTACATCCAGTCGTAGCGCTTGTTCCCGATCGGAAACGCGAGCGCAGCCGGCATATGGATGAACACGTCCCAGAGGTGATCCATCCGGCCGGCCTCGAGGACGAGCACGCGCGTCGACGGGTCTGCGCTCAATCGATTCGCGAGCGCGCATCCGGCGGAGCCGCCGCCGACGATCACGTAGTCGTACGTCACGAGAGCACGACCGTCTGCAGCTCCGTGAACGCCTCCATCGGTGCGGCGCCGCCGACCCGGCCGATGCCGCTTGCGGTGCCGGACCGGCCCCCGAACGGCAGGTGGCTCTCCCAGTAGTTCGACGACTCGTTGACGTTCACCCAGCCTGTCCGCACCGACTCGGCGAACCGTAGCCCTCGTGCGAGGTCGCGCGTGAAGATCGCCGAGAGCAACCCGTAAGGCGATGCGTTCGTCAGCTCGATCGCCTGCTCGAGCGAGTCGATCGCGACGATCGGCGCGACCGGGCCGAACGTCTCCTCCTGGGCGACGAGCGCCGAATCGGGAACGTTGTCGAGCACCGTCGCCTGCCAGTACAGATCCGTGGGATAGCCGCCCGCGCGCTCGCCGCCGCTGACGAGCGCCGCGCCGCGCTCGATCGCGTCGGCCACGTGCTCGTCCATCTTCTCTGCGACGCCCGCGTTGTTCAGCGGCCCCATCGTCGTCCGCTCGTCGAAGGGATCGCCGAGGACGACGCGCTCGGTCACGAGCCGCGCGAGCTTCGCGACGAACTCCTCGCGCACGTCGCGGTGGACGAGCAGCCGCTCGCCCGCGGTGCAGCTCTGCCCGGCGCAGAGGAAGCACGCGGTCACCGTCGCCTCCGCCGCGGCGTCCAGGTCCGCGTCGTCCATCACGACGACCGGGCCGTTGCCGCCGAGCTCGAGAACCGCCGCCTTGCCGGCCGCGGCCTCGGCGACCTTCCTACCGGTCTCGGTCGAGCCGATGAAGCCGACGCCGTGCGTCCCCGGATGGCGCGCGATCTCGTCGCCGACGCGCGAGCCGGGACCGGTGACGAAGTTGAAGACGCCGGGCGGGAGGTCAGCCTCGACGACGCACTCGGCGAGCGCGACGCCGGCCATCGCCGTCGTCGAGGCGGGGGTCCAGACGACGGTGTTGCCGCTGGCGAGCGCGGGAGCGATCAGCTCCGCAGGCATCGTGTACGGCCAGTTCCAGGGCGTGATCACGCCGATCACGCCGCGAGGGCGCCGGAAGAGCAGGACCTTCTTGCCGGGCGACATCGAGTTCGGCAGCCGCCCCTCGAGCCGCTTTCCGTCCTCGGCGGCGTTTCGCCAGTACAGGACGAGCTCCTCGACCTCGTCACGCGACTCGCCGATCGGCTTGCCCTGGTCGAGTGTGAGCATGTGTGCGAGCTCGTCGCGTCGCGCCTCGATCGCCTCCGCGACACGCACCATCGCCGCAGCCCGCTCGAATGCAGTCGCGCTCGCCCAGCGCTCGGCCGCGCGGTTCGCGCCCGCGATCGCGAGCTGTGCGTCGTCGCGGTCGCCCTGTGGAACCTCTCCGATCGGCTCGCCTGTCGCCGGCGAGTCGGCGGTGAACGTCTCGCCGGAGAGCGAGGCGGTCCACCGCCCGTCCACGAACATCTCAGACGCCACGCGGGCTTTCGTCGTCGACCACGACCCGCATGAGATCTCGAATCGACACGATGCCCACCGGCTTCCCGTTCTCCGTCACCGGCAGATGGCGGAAGCCGCCGTGGATCATCACCGCGGCTGCCTGCCCGGTCGACTCCCCCACCTCGACCGTCTCCGGGTCGCGCGTCATCCACGCAGCGACGTTCGTTCCCGCGACACCGCCGGTCGCCACCGCGCGCAGGACGTCGCGCTCCGTGAGGATCCCGGACACCGAATCGCCGGTCAGGACGAGAATCGCTCCGACGCCCCGGTCGCTCATGCGCGTCGCCGCCTGGTCGAGCGGCGTCGTGGACTCCACCGTCAGCAAGTTCTGCGACATCACTTCGCCAACCGTTGTCATCTCAGTCTCCTAGTTCCGTCCGCCTACGGTCTACGTACGCCTTCAACTCCTCCTTCATCCCCGCGTCCATCGCCGGCTCCTCGTACTCCTCGAGCGTCTTCTTCCAGATCTCGTTCGCGCGTGTGGCGGTGTCCCTGCCGCCGTTCCGATTCCAGCGCTCGTAGTTCTCCGTCGAGGAGACGAGCGGACGGTAGAAGCACTCGCGGAAGCGCTCGAGCGTGTGCGCCGCGCCGAGGAAGTGCCCTCCCTGCCCGACCTCCTGGTGCGCCGAGAACGCGAGCGTCTCCTCGTTGATCTCGAGCGGCTGGAACACGTGGTACATCATCCGCAAGAGCTCGACGTCGGTGACGAACTTCTCGTAGCAGGAGACGAGCGCCGACTCGAGCCAACCCGCCGAGTGCATGACGAAGTTCGTGCCGGCGAGGAAGGTCGGCCAGAGCGACATCATCGACTCGTAGCCCGCCTGGGCGTCGACGACCTGCGACGACGTGAGCGCACCGCCGCCGCGGAACGGCAGGTTGTAGTGGCGCGCGATCTGGCCCGTGCAGAGCAGGCCGACGGCCGACTCCGGCGTCCCGAAGCTCGGCGAGCCCGACTGCATGTCGGTGTTCGAGAGGAAGGAGCCGAAGACGACCGGGCAGCCCGGCCGGATCGTCTGAACGAGTGCAATGCCGGCGAGCGCCTCGCCGACCTGCTGCGCAAGCGTCGCGGGCACCGTGACGGGCGACATCGCGCCCATGAGCAGGAACGGCGTCACGATCGTCGCCTGTCCTCGCTTTGCGTACTCGACGAGCGCGGCGAGCATGCGATCGTCGTAGCGGAGCGGCGAGTTGACGTTGATCAGCGAGATGATGGCCGGCGTCTCGTCGAGCGAGTCCTTGCCGAGAACGATCTCGGCCATCGCGATCGTGTCGATCGCGTTCGGCCCCGAGGTGACGGAGCCCATGAACGGCTTGTCGCTCAGCGTCATCAGCGCATAGACCATGTCGAGATGGCGCGAGTCGAGCGGCAGGTCGTTCGGCTCGCAGATCGTGCCGCCGGGCGAGTCGAGCTGTGGAAACGCCTGCGAGAGCCGCACGAGATTCTGGAAGTCGTCGTAGGTCGCGTCACGGCGCTCGAGCCCTTCGCGCACGAACGGGCAGCCGTAGACGGCGGAGAAGACCATGTTCTTGCCGCCGATCGGCACCGAGCGCTCGGGGTTCCGCGCCTGCAGCGTGAACTCGGCGGGCGCCTTCGCGACCTGCTCGAGGATCCAGTCGGGGTCGAACCGGACGAGCTGGCCCTCGACGTCCTGACCCGCCTTCCGGAAGTAATCCAGGGCCTCCTCGTAGAGGAACTCGATCCCGAGCTCGCTGACGATGCGGCGCCAGCCGCGCTCGAGCTCGGCCATCGCCGCCTCGTCGAGGAGCTCGTAGCGGGGCAGGTCGTTCGTCAGCACACGCGGTCCTCCAGGAGACGTTCCAGGGCCCGCTCGAGCCCGGTGTCTCCAGTCTCTCGCACTTCGAGGGGCAAGCCGAGCCTTGCGGCCGCGTGCTCCGCCTGCGTGCGAAGCTCCTCGCTCGGCTCCTGGGCGAGCCAGACGACACGCTCGTAGTTCCCGAAGTAGTCGTCGCGGAGCTCGGGATAGCGGTCGAGCCCGAGCCCGCGCCAGACGACGTTGTCGAAGCTCCGCACGAGGAAGTCGGTGAGAAAGTAGGTGGCGAGCTCGTGCTCGGCTCCGTACACCTCGTAGCAATGCGCGCCCGGGAGCTTCGCGTAGCCGTCGAGATCCGCGCCGCAATGTGCGTACGCGACGACGACCTCGTCGCCGTTCGCGGCCTCGTCGACGGCGGCACGGATCCGCTCCGGCCGGTTGTGCAGCTCCGGGGGTACCGGCCTGAGCTCGAGTTCCCAGCCGCGGCGAGCCGCGATCTTCTTCACGTGCAGGGCCAGTGCGCCGCAGCTGACGACGACCCGGCGGCGTGGGGCCAGATCCGTCGTCACGCCGGAAAGCTCAGCTGGTCGATGAAGAGGTCGTTGAAGTCGGCGCGCCCCGACAGCTCGACGTACTCGACCTCTTCGAGGATCGCGTTCGCGGCTGCGCGCTCGGTGACGGAGAGCGCCGCGATCTTCGCGCCCTCGCCGGCGACGTTGCCGGCGGAGACGATGCGCACGAGCGGCAGCTTCGGCACGAGGCCGATCTTCACCGCGCTCGCAGCGCTGAGGTAGGAGCCGAACGAGCCGCCGAGCAGCACCTGCGAGATGTCCTCGGGCTCGATGCCGAGATCGCGGCAGAGGATCCCCCACCCGGTCGCGATCGATGCTTTCGCGAACTGGAGCTCGCGCACGTCGCGCTGCGAGAGGAAGACGTCGTCGGAGAGATAGAAGACGTTCTCCTCGCCGATCGTGTCGAGCCGCTCGGAGGAGCCGAGCACGAAGCGGCCCGAGTTGTCGAGGATGCCCGCGCCGACGAGCTCGGCGACCGCATCGACGAGCCCGGAGCCGCAGAGCCCGACCGGCGCGACGTCCCCGATCACGGTGAGCTCGACCCGGCCGTCGACGATCTTGACGCCCTCGATCGCGCCGTCGGCAGCCCGCATGCCGCAGCGAATCTGCGCTGCCTCGAACGCCGGTCCTGCGGGCGCCGCCGTCGCGAGCGTCTTGGCGGACGAGCCGAGCACGATCTCCGAGTTCGTGCCGACGTCGATGAAGAGCCGCACGCGGCGGTCGAGCGTGATGCCCGTCGCGAGGATCCCGGCGACGATGTCGGGACCGACGTATGCCCCGAGCGCCGGAAACATGACGGCGGGTGCGCGGCGATGCACGGCGACGCCGAAGTCGGCGGCGGTCGCCTCGGGCATGCGTCGCGCGACGACGGTGAACGGCGCCATCGACAGCGGCTCCGGATCGATGCCGAGCGCGATCTGGATCATCGTCTGATTGCCTGCGACGACGATCTCGTACACCTCGGCGGGATCGACTCCCGCCTCCGAGCACACCTCGTCGGTCAACTGCTGCAACGTCTCGTGCGCATGCCGCTGGAGCAGCTCGAGCGCATCGTCGTCCATCATGATCGCCGAGATCCTCGAGATCACATCCGCGCCGAACGGCTGCTGCGCGTTCAGGATCGACCGGACCGCCTTCGGCTGGCCCGTCTCGAGGTCGAGCAGCGTCGCGACGACAGTCGTCGTGCCGAGATCGAACGCGATCGCGTGGCGGCTGCCGCTCGTGTCGCCCGGCTCGACGTCGATCAGGACGTCGTCGGCGAGGACCGCAGTGACCTTCCAGTCGGCGCTCCGCAGCGTCCCGCCCAGCTCGCGCACGATCGCGAGCGACACGCGCGGCTCGACGTCGTCCATCGCGGCGAGCAGGCGCTCGAGGTCCGACTTCTGGTCGTCGAGCGTCGCCTCGTCGAGCTCGACATAACGCTTTTGCACTGCCGGTCTCAGGATCACGTGGCGGCCGACACCCACGAGGGCTGCCTTCGGCCGGGTCTGCAGCGGTGGCACCTCGACGGTCAGGTCCTCCTGCGTCTCGGCACGGCACGCGAGCCGCCAGCCGTTCTTCAGCTCTTCGATGCTGAAGGCGCGCGGATCGACGGAGCTGATCGGCGCGTGACCCGAGACCACCTTCACCTTGCACTTCTTGCACGTCCCGTGGCCGCCGCAGGTGGAGTCGATCGCAACGCCGTTCCAGCTCGCGGCGTCGAAGATCGTCGTGCCGGCGAGCACGCGCGCCTCCTTGACGGCGCGATCCTCGCCCGACTGGAGGAAGCGCAGGCGCACGCGCTCAGGGTGCGGCGGCTCCTCCGGAATGTCCTCGAGCGCGCTCACGCCGTGGCAGCCGCCTGCCTCTGCCGGTACATCCGGATCCAGGTGGCTCCCCACTCGTCGCGGCCGAGGAGGAAGTCGGTCGCCCGCACCGCCTCGACCATCTCCGGCCGGCGGGAGTCCATGATCGCGCTCGTCAGCCCGTGGCTCTGCGCAACCGCGAGGAACGCGGCGCCGAGCGTGTGCCGGCCCGGCAGCCCGAACGACGTGTTGCCGGCGCCGCACGTCGTGTTGACGCCGAGCTCGTCGCTCAGGAGGTGCAGCGTCTCGAGAAAAAGGGTGACGGCGCGCGGCTCGGCGCCGATCGGCATCGCGAGCGGGTCGATGATCACGTCCTCGGGCGGGATCCCGTGGTCACCCGCGACCGAGACGATCTTCTTCGCGATCTCGAGGCGGCGTTCGGCCTCCATCGGGATGTCCTCGGCGTTCGCGAGGCCGATCACTGCGGCGCCGTACTTCGCGACGATCGGCAGGATCGCGTCGAGCCGCTCGTCCTCTCCCGTGACCGAGTTGACGAGGGCCTTCCCCTCGTATGCCTCGAGGCCCGCCTCGAGCGCCTCGATCACCGACGAGTCGATGCAGAGCGGAATGTCGGTCAGTCGCTGCACCAGGGGAATCGCCTGCCCCATCAGCTCGACCTCGTCGGCGAGCGGATCGCCCACGTTCACGTCGAGCATGTCGGCGCCGCCCTCGACCTGCTGGGCGACGTCGGTCTCGAGCTGCGACAGGTCACCCGCCTGGAGCTGGGCCTGGAACGCCTTGCGCCCGGTCGGGTTGATCCGCTCGCCGATGACGCAGAACGGCTGCTCGGGACCGATGACGACGGTCTTAGACCGCGACCGGACGACGGTATCCACGCATCTCCCTCTCTTCACGGGTCGGAATGCTCAGGCGCCGGCAGAGGCGTGCGATGCCGGCCTCCTTGCGAAAGCTGATCAGGTGCAGGCCGGCGACGCCGGGCAGCGAGCGTGCGTGCTCGGCGAGCTCGCAGGCGACGTCGAAGCACGCTTGCTCGGGGTCGGGCGCGCGTTCGCAGCGCTCGATCGTCTCGGGCGGGACCGTGATGCCGGGCACGTTCTCGTTCATGTAGCGAAGAGCGGCCGGCGAGCGCACGAGGCAGATCGAGGGGATGAGAGCGCACGCGGTCGCAAGCCCCTGCCCGACCGCTTCCTGCATGAACGCCGCCAGGCGCTTCGGCTCGAAGCTGACCTGCAGCTGCAGGAACCGTGCTCCTGCGCGCACCTTCTTCCAGGCGCGTTCGACGCGATAGTCGTAGGGAGGCGCCCCGGGATTCTCGACCGCGCCGAGAAAGAGCTTGGGCGCCGGGTCGAGCCGGCGCCCGGAGAGATACGTGCCCTGCGACATGGACGAGCCGAGGGCGAGGAGCTGGATCGAGTCGAGGTCGAAGACCCGCCGGGCCTCCGGCTCGTCGCCCGCGGTGACGTCGTCGCCCGTGAGGCAGCAGATGTTCTCGATCCCGTGCAGTGCCGCGCCCGCGATGTCGGCCTCGAGCGCGAGGCGGTTGCGGTCGCGGCACGTCAGCTGCATGACGGGCTCCATGCCGAGCTGCTTCAGCGCGATCGCAACCGCGAGCGGCGATGCGTGTGCATGCGCCGATGTGTTGTCGGTCGCGTTCGTCGCGTCGACGTAGGCCTCGAAAGGCTCGAAGCGCTCACGCACGGCATCGAGACCGCCCGCGTTCACGGTGAGGAGCTCGGCCGTGACGACGAATCGCCCCGCGACGACCGCCTCTTCAAACCGGGACACGCCAGCCCTTCGGCGTCTGCCGGTCGCGCTTCGTCAGGAAGTTGCGCCAGGACGACGTTCCCCAGAGACGGTTGTCGACCGGCGGGCGCAGGTCGTTGATCTCGTGTGCCCACGGCGTCTTCGGCGCGCGCTCGACGGCCTTCAGCCAGACGCAGCGCATCTCCGGCTTCACCTCGCAGCCTCCGTCGGGCCGCACGCCGCCGCAAGGCCCGTTGCGCAGCGTCTTCGGGCAGTTCATCGGACACGTCATTCCGGTCGAGTGCAGCACGCACTGACCGCACATCTGGCAGCCGAAGATCGGCTTCTTCACCGCTGCCTCGACGAGGGCGAGCGGGCCCATCAGGCGGGAACTGCCGAGCGCTTCTTCTGAATGAGGTCCTTGGCCATCCGCACGGCGGTCGACGCATCGGCGGCGTAGCCGTCGGCACCGACCTTGTCCGCGTACTCCTGCGTGACGGGTGCCCCGCCCACCATCACGATCACATGGTCGCGGATGCCCGCCTTCTCGAGGGCATTGATGTTCGCCTTGAACATCGGCATCGTCGTCGTGAGGAACGCCGAGAAGCCGACGATGTCCGGCTTGTGCTCGTTGATCGCGTCGATGAACACCTCGGGCGCGACGTTGACTCCGAGGTCGTGCACGGTGAAGCCCGCACCTTCGAGCATGATGTTGACGAGGTTCTTGCCGATGTCGTGCACGTCGCCCTTGACCGTCCCCATGACGTAAGTGCCGACGGTCTGGGCACCCGTCTCGGCGAGCAGCGGGCGCAGGATGTCCAGCGCTCCCTGCATCGCGCGCGCGGCGATCAGCATCTCAGGCACGAAGAAGTCGCCACGCTCGAACCGCGCGCCCACTTCCTCGAGCGAAGGGATCAGCGCGTCGTAGAGCAGCGACTCGGGATCCATGCCGTCGGCGACGCCCTGCTCGGTGAGCTGCTTCACCTCCGGCGCATTGCCGATCAGCGTGTTGTCGTAGAGGCCTTTGAGGATCTCCTCGGGAGTCATGCGGCACCTCGCCTGTGGTCGCGGTGGCCGAGCCGCTCCGCCAGCGTGTTCGCCTCGTCGATCAGAAGCGGCGCCAGCTGCGCGATGCGGTCGGGGGTCAGTCGAGCGGAAGGTCCGGAAATGGAGAGCGCAGCGAGCGCTTCGCCCTGCGGCCCGAAGACGGGCGCGGCGAGCGCGGTCAGCCCGACCTCGAGCTCGTCGACCGAGGTCGCGAAGCCGCGGGCGCGCACGTTCGCGAGCTGCCTCGGCGCCGGCGTCGCGTAGGCGAGGAAGCACTTGCCGTTCGCGGCGTGCTCGAAGGGCACCTTGCGCCCGACCCAGTCGGTGACGCCCACGAAGTGCGCCGTGTCCTCCTGCGCGAGATGCTCGACGCCGTCGACGCCGGGGACCGCGAGGTTGATCGTCTCACCGCTCGCATCGGCCAGGCGGCGGAGGCTCGGCGCTGCCAGCTCGACGAGCGTGGACGAGGCGTCGCGGTTCGCATACCGAAGCAGGACGGGGCCGGCGGTCAGGCGGCCGCGGTCGCCGAGCCGCTGCACGAGGCCCTGCCGCTCGAGGGCGGAGACGAGCCGCGAGGTCGTGCTCTTCGGCAGGCCCGCACGCTCGGCGAGCTCGCCGATCGAGGGCGGGCGCGCGGATTCGACGACGCGAACGAGGAGCTGCGCCGCGCGGTCGATCGCCTGGGTGCCGGTTGTGTCGGCCATCTCACACTGTGGAACGGACGTTCCATGGGATTCTGGCTGCGTGGACGCCCGGCGTCAAATCGCCGCGGTCAACGGCCGCACGCGGCGCAGTGCACGACGCCCACCCGCCGGGGCGCTTCGCACGCCGCGCACGGCGCGACCACCTCGCGCCCGCAGCCTTCGCAGTGAGGGCCCCCACCTGCCGGGTAGCCGCAGAACGGGCATTGCCCCTTGCGCACTCGCCGTTGCGGGAGCCTGCGGCCGATGTAGCGCTCCAGCGCCCAGTAGGCGAGCAGCGTGCTCGCAACGCCGAGGGCTGCGATGAACGCGATGCCCCAGTCGAATGGATTGACGTAGTCCGTGACGTAGTCGCTCGCGAAGACGAACGCGAAGATCGTCGCCGCGGCGACGACAGAGCTCGCGAGCGGGAACCAACGCGTCGTGCGCCTGCGCATCGCGGCGAGAAGCACGTACGCGAGGACGATCGAGGCTCCGACGAGGCCGAGCCGCACGAGGAAGACGTCCCGATCCTGACGGCTCAGCGTGTCCTGGAGCCGGTGCTCGGCTTCGCGTTGCTCTGCCTGCGCGGCAGGCTCTGCCCGACGGAGCGCTCCGCTCGACTCGGCGGCGGCCCGCTTCGACGCCGCGTATGCCCCCTGCGCCGCGTCGTACCGAGCGCCGAGGCGCGTCGCGGACGGCCGGTGCGCCTCGAGTGCCGTGCGATACGCCTCGCGGCGAAGCTCGAGCTGCTGAAGCGCGACGTGCTCACGCCGCTGCGCCAGACCGAAGCGCTCGCGTGCACGCTCGAGCCGACGCTGTGCGGGCCCCCCTCCGAACAGCGCGGCTCGTGCAACCGGCTCGTGCTGCCGGATCACGTCGTCCAGACGCTGGTACGTCCAGATCGCGCCGAGCAGCAGGAACACGGCGAGCACGACGGCGAGCAGCTTCTCCGTACGCGTGGTCTGGATCTCTTCGACGTCGGCCCGGACGGCCATCAGCGTCCTCCTCTCGGTCGGGTGCGCGCGCGGAACTCGATTCGAAGCTCGCAGTCGAGCGCCTCGGCAACGCGTAGCAGCGTGTCGACGCGGGGCGCGGTTGCTCCACGTTCCAGGCGAGCAACCCCGGGTTGGCTCGTGCCGCAGAGCCGGGCGAGCTCGGCCTGCGAGAGGTTGCGCAGCCGGCGGTGTTCGACCACCTGTGCGGCGATTCCCTCGAGGAACTCGGGGTCCTCGGCGACGTTGCGCCCGCGACGTCTCATGGCATCACGGCCGATATAACCGATTTGTTATATCGGCAAACGCCAGACGACGTCCAGGCGCGGCGGCTTCCGGAAGACGAGTCCGCGAGGAGCGGACGGCCGGTCCGGATCGAGTCGCAGGCCGGGAAGCCGCGCGAACAGCCGCTCGGCAGCCGTCAACGCCTCGAGGCGCGCGAGATGCATGCCGACGCAGACATGAGGGCCCTGCGCGAACGCGAGATGCAGCCTCGCGTTCTCACGCTCCGGGTCGAAGCGGTCGGGATCCGGGAAGGTCGCCGGGTCGCGGTTCGCACCCGCGAGCGAGACCTCGACGAAGTCGCCCTTTCGGATCGCCGCACCTTCGAGGTCGACGTCACGCGTCGCGTAGCGGTCGATCACCGCCGCAGCGGGCTCGAGCCGCAGCGACTCCTCGAGCGCGTTCGGCGACGGCTCGAAGCCGTGGGTCAGCAGGTGCCAGACGACGTTGGCGATCATGCCTTCGGTCGTCTCGATGCCACCGAACATCATGACCGCGGCGTTCGAGACGACCTCGGACGGGGTCAGGTCGCCTGCCGACTCGAGCAACGGCTCGACCGTCGCCTGCAGGCGCTCGAACGCGGCAGCACCCGCTGCGCTGGGCTCGTGGCCCGCAGCGACGCCGGTGACCGACTCGACGATCGCGTCGTACCAGCCGAGCATCGCCTGCGTCTCTGCAGCCTCGAGGCCGAGCAGCTGCGCGACCACGCGCGCCGCCAGCGGACCGGCGAGCCCGCGCCGCAGCTCGACGCGTCCGTCTGCCTCGAAGCGGTCGATCAGCACGTCCACCTCCGTCTCGACGAGCGGTGCGAACCGCTCCCGGACGGAAGCGAGGCGAAGCGGTGCCGCGAAAGGATCGCGATGCCGGGCGTGCTCCGCGCCGTCGCGGCTGAGCATGCTCGGGCCGACGACGCGGCCGGTCGAGAAGCGCGGATCGTCGACGGTGAACGTCTCGGCGTCGCGCATCACGTCCAGCGCGAGCTCACGTCCCGTGACGAGCCAGCCGTTGAGCACGGGCACCCAGCCGACCGGCCGGAGCTGCGCGAGGACCGGATGGGGATCGGTCTCGAGCTGCTCGAGCGTGACGGGCTTCATTCCAGCGATTCTGCGAGCAGCGTCGAGACGTCGGCAACTCGCATCGCCGATCCGGTCTCGCGGACGCCGTCGTCGAGCATCACCGTGCAGAATGGACAGGCGACCGCGAGCGTCTCCGCGCCCGTCTCGACCGCCTCTCGCGCACGCTCGATGTTGATCTGCGTCCCCTCCTCCTCCATCCACATGTGTGCGCCCCCTGCACCGCAGCAGAACGTCTTCTTGCCGCTCCGCCTCATCTCCACCGGCTGCCCGATCACGTTCAGGAGCTTCCGCGGCTCCGCTTGCACGTCGTTGTGTCGCGCGAGGTAGCAGCTGTCGTGGTAGGTGATCGACTGCGAGCCCGGCGTCGGCTGCAGGCGGCCCTCGTCGAGGAGCTCGGCGAGCAGCTCGGTGTGGTGGAGCACCTCGTAGGTCCCGCCGAAGTCTCCGTACTCGTTCGCGAGGGTGTTGAAGCAGTGTGGGCAGCTCGCGACGATCTTCTGGATCCGGTTCTCCTGGAGCGTGGCCACGTTCTGCTCGGCGTACGCCTGGAAGACGTACTCGTTGCCCATCCGTCGCGCAGGGTCACCCGTGCACGCCTCGCGCGGGCCGAGGATCGCGAAGTCGACGCCCGCTCGTTGCAGGAGCTTCGCCGTCGACTCGGCACTCTTCTTCGCCCGCTCGTCGAAGGAGGCGGCGCAGCCGACCCAGTAGAGGTACTCCGGCGCCGGATCCCCGGGCTCGAGCACGCGGATCCCGAGCGATTCCGCCCACGCCGCCCGCTCCGTCTGCGGCTTCCCCCACGGGTTCGCCGCGCGCTCGACGTCGCGCAGCATCGGCTCGGCCTCGGTGGGGAACTGCGAGTCGACCATCACCCGGCTCCGCCGCAGATCGACGATGTGGTCGATGTGCTCGATCGACACCGGGCACGCCTCCACGCACGCGCCGCACGTGACGCAGTCCCAGATCGACTGCTCCGGCACGCCGTTGCCGACGATCGGAGCCGTGTCCTGCGCGAGGACCTGGTCGCGGATGCCCATGATCAGGAGCTTCGGGGAGAGGATCTTGCCGGTCGCGTAGGCGGGGCACGCGTCCTGGCAGCGGCCGCACTCGGTGCAGGAGAAGCCGTCCATGACCTCTTTCTTCGTTAGGTCTGCGATCGTTGCCGCGCCGAAGCGCAGCTCCGGCTCGGGCACGTCGAACCGCAGCGGCTCGAGGCGCCCGCGCCGGCGCGTGCGCGCCATCCACACGTTGATCGGAGCGGTCGCGATGTGCAGGTGCTTCGAGTACGGCAGATACCGCAGGAAGCCGAAGACGAACAGGAGATGCGCCCAGACGAACACGCGCTCCGCATGGCCGTGACGCGGAAAGCTGCGCGCAAGGACGTTCGACAGCGGGCCGGCGTGATCGTTCAAGCCTGCGGCGTGGGCCGCCGCGTGCCAGCAGAGAAGCGTCGTGACGACGCCCGCGATCATGAACAGGATGAAGTCCGCCTCACCGCGATGCGACCCCTTGAAGCGCGCGGGCCTCACCACCTTGCGGATCACGACCGCCGTGACGACGCCGACCAGCACCAGCACGACGAAGAGGTCGACCATCCAGCCGAACCACGTCTGATGCCCGAGCCACGGCAGCTCGGCGTCCCGGTCGACGGCTGCGATCAGCGCCATCACGATCGTCGGGAACAAGACGAGGAAGCCCCAGAAGATGAACGCGTGCATGAGCCCCGGGACGAGGCGCTGCAAGAGCTTCGACTGGCCGAGCACGATCTCGACCTCGTTCTTCACCCGCCGGCCCAGGTCCGGCGGGCGGTCGTTCGGCTTTGCCAGCCGCACCTGCTGCGCGAGGAATCTCGCGCGGAGCCATGCGCTGCTGCCGGCGACAGCGACGAGCAGCGCGAGCGCGAGGGCGCCTATGTGCCGCGCACCTTTCTCAGCTCGGCGCTGATGGCCGGCACGATCTCGTGCAGGTCTCCGATCACGGCGTAGTCTGCGCTCGCGAAGATCGGCGCCTCGGGATCGCTGTTGATCGCGAGGATCTTCTTCGCTCCCTTCGCTCCCGCGATGTGCTGCGTCGCGCCGCTGATGCCGCACGCGACATAGAGATCGGCGGAGATCTTCGTTCCCGTCTGTCCCACCTGGTCGGTATGAGGACGCCAGCCTGCCGACGTGACGACGCGAGAGCAGCCGACGGCTCCGCCGAGCAGGCCCGCGAGCTCCTCGATGATCGTGAACGCCTCCGACGAGCCGACGCCGCGTCCGCCGCTGACGACGACCTTCGCGTCGCGCAGCGAGACGCCCCCGCCCGACTCGGAGACCGTCTCGAGCACGCGGGGCGATCCGTCGTCGCTCGGCGTCAACGACTCGACCGGAACCGCATCGGCGACGGGCTGCGTGTGGGGCGCGACGGTCAGGATCTTCGGCGCACCGTGCAGGCGCGCCTGCTCCAGCAGGCTTCCACCCCAGCGGATGCGCGTGACGCCGTCGCCGTCGACGGCGGTGACGTTCGTCGCGAACGGCTGGTCGAGGCGCGCGGCGACGTGAGCGAGCAGCTCGTTGCCTCGGTCGGAGCCGGCGGCGACGATCGCACCGGCACCGTCGGCGGCCGCGGCGATCGCCGCGGCCCACGCGGACGGTTGGTAGGCGCCTTCGATGGAGACGGCTTTCACGTCGCCGAGCTGCTGCGCGAGGGTCAATGCCTGCAGGGACAGGTCGTCGTTCGGCTCGACGAAGAGAATGACGCTGCTCACGCGACGCCCAGCTGCTGCATGAGCTCGACCACGCGAGGCGCGGCATCGGAGCCGTTGCCGAGGATCTCCGCCTGCTTGCCCTGGCCTTCCGGTACGACGAGCCGCAGCTTCTCGAGCTTCGGCTCGGGCTGCGCCGGCTCCACGACGACGAGCGGCTTCGACTTCGCGCGCAGCCGGCCAGGCACGGACGGGTAGCGCGGCAGGTTCAGCCCTTCGAGCACCGTCAGCACCGCGGGCAGCGGTACCTCGTAGACGTCGCGCGAGCCGCCCACGTCGCGTTCGACCCGCGCGCGACCGTCGGCGAGCTCGATCTTCTTCAGCCCCGTCACGACCGGGACGCCGAGCGCGTACGCGACGCGGATCCCAATCTGATAGTTGCCCGCGTCTGCCGACTCGTTGCCGAAGAGGAGCAGGTCGAACGGGCCTTCCTCCCTCGCGGTTTTCGCGATCTCCGCTGCGGTCGCCTGCGGGTCCCACTCGGCGCCGACCTGCAGCAGGATCCCCCGGTCCGCGCCGATCGCCATGCAGTCGCGGAGCTGCTCCTCCGCCTCGGGCGGGCCGAGTGTGAGCACGACGACCTCGCCGCCCCCCGCCTCGACGATCCGCACCGCCTCTTCGACGGCGCACTCCTCATGCGGGCTGATCGTGAAGCCGAGGTGCTTCGTCTCGAGCGATTGCTCGTCTGCCGAGAGCACCATGCGTCCGCCCGTGATCGGTACGCGCTTGACGCAGACGAGGATCCTCACGAGCGGATTCTCTCGTTCTCCGGATCGAAGGGCGGGGACGAGCCGACGATCTGCACCGTCGCCGGCAGCAGCTCGGTCATGTACTCCACCGCCAGCTGCTCGCCTTCGTTCGCGTGCTCGGGCGGCAGATACGACATCACGAGGTGCTTGCCGATCGAGGGGCCGGCACCGGCGGAGGTGACATACGAACGCCGTCCGTGCGCGTCGGTCAGCGGCGTGCCGTCGCGCAGAGTGACCGGCTCGCGACCGAGCGGGTAGCGCTTCATGCCGCTCGAGGTCGTGTGATCGTCGATCGTCAGCGTGCAGAGCCTCGCGACAGGCTCGGCCTCGCGGTGAGCGAGATGCGCCTCCTTGCCGACGAAGTCCTCGCTTTTCACCTTCCACCACGCCATGTCTGCCTCGACGACCGTGTAGTCCGCATCGAGCTCGAAGCCGAACGCGCGATACGCCTTCTCGAGACGCCCTGTCGTGCCGTACACGCCGATGCCGGCGGGAACGATTCCGTGCGGTTGCCCTGCCTCCCACACCGCGTCCCACAAGCGGCTGCCTTCGGCCATGGGCACGTAGAGCTCCCAGCCGAGATCGCCGACGTAGGAGATGCGCGACGCGAGCACCTCGAGACCGTCGACCGCGACGTTCTTCCAGGTGCTGAACGGGAACGCCTCGTTCGAGACGTCGTCCGGCGTGATCGACGAGAGCACGTCCCGCGCGCGCGGCCCCCAGAGGCCGACGGTGCACCACGTTGAGGTGAGGTCCTCGATCCGCGCGTCACCGGTCAGGTTGTCGGCGAACCACTTCTTGTCCGCCATGCCGTGCGCGCCGCCGGTGACGACGCGGAAGCGATCGTCGGCCATCTTCATGATCGTCAGGTCGGACTTGAAGCCGCCGCTCGGCGTCAGCACCGGCGTATAGACGACGCGCCCGGCCGGGAGGTTCATCTGGCGCGCGGCGACCTTCTGCACGCTCTCGAGCGCGTCGGCGCCGACGACGTCGAAGATCGAAAAGGCCGTCAAGTCGAACATCGCGGCGCGGTCGCGCATCGCGAGATGCTCCGCGTTGATGATCGGCGACCACCAGCGCGCATCCCACTCGTGCTCGCGCCCCTGCACGCCGTACTCCTCGACGAGCACGGCATTCGACTCGTACCAGTGCGGCCGCTCCCACGCCGCCGCCTCGTAGAAGACCGCGCCGAGCTTCTGCTCCCGCTCGTAGAACGGCGATACGCGCACGCGGCGGTTCGACTCCCACTGCTCGCCGGGATGGACGATCCCGTACGTCTTGTTGAAACCCTCCGAGGCGCGGCCCTCGACGTGCTCCCGCGTGCGCTGCTCGGGATAGAAGCGCGCGATGTCCGACGACTGCAGGTCGATCTCGGACTCGCCGCGCGTCATCCACTCGGCGACTGCTCGTCCGACACCCGGTCCCTCTTTCACCCAGACGGCCGCGGCCGACCAGAGTCCGCGTACCTCCGGCGTCTCGCCGAGCAGGGGCAACCCGTCCGGCGTCAGCGAGAGGAGGCCGTTGATCGCGTACTTGATGCCGACCGACTCATCGCCGAGCACCTCCGGCACGAGCTGCAAGGCGTGCTCGAGCTGCACCTCGAAGTCCTCTTGCGTGAACGGCAGCTCGGTGGGTGTGAGGGACGCTTCCTCGTTCGAAGGGATCTCGTCGGGGTCGTGAAGGATCGGCCGGTGCGCATACGAGCCGACCTCGAGCCCCTGGCCGTCCTGCCGCTCGTACATGTTCGTGTCCATGTCCCGGACGATCGGGAAGTCGACCGCTGTCTTCGACGACAGGAAGCGAGGGACCGGCCCGACGTCGATCATCTGGTGCACCGCCGGCGTGAGCGGGATCGATGCCCCGGCCATGCGCGCGATCCGCGGCGACCACACGCCGCATGCGATCACGACGACGTCCGTCTCGATGTCACCGCGTGACGTCCGCACGCCGCTGACGCGGCCGTCCTCGACGTCGATCGCGAGCACCTCGGTGTTCGCGAAGACCTGCGCCCCCTTTGCCTGCGCCTGCTCACGCTTGAGCGTCCCGAAGCGCAGCGAGTCGACGACGGCGACCGAGGGCGAATAGAAACCGCCGAGCAGGATCGACTCGTCGACGAACGGGACGAGCTCCTTGATCTCCGCCGGCGTGACGAGGCGGCAGTCATCGACGCCCCACGACTTCGCCGATGCCATGCGCCGTCGCAGCTCTTCCAGGCGCTCCTCGGTGCGGGCGACCTCGATGCCGCCGCACTCGTGGAGCGTGCCGGCTTCCCGGTACTGCCGCATCGAGTCGAGCGTGAGCTGCGTCATCTCCTTCGAGTGGTCGACCGGGAAGATGAAGTTCGATGCGTGCCCGGTCGAGCCGCCCGGATTCGGAAACGGGCCCTTGTCGAGTTGTACGAGCTCGGTCCAGCCGAGCTCGGCGAGCCAGCCGAGGAGCGAGTTGCCGACGATGCCGCCGCCGATCACGACGGCGCGCGCTCTTCCGGGCAGCTCGCTCATACGGTGAGCAGCACCCGGTGCATCGCCTGCTCGAAGTCCTGCACATGCGCGCGCATCGCGTCGGCGGCACGATCGCCGTCTCCGGCCCGAATCGCCTCGAGCAGCATGCGGTGCGCCTCGACCGCCTCCTCGAGCTCGTGGGAGCGATCGAGGGCGATCGACCAGATGCGCAGCGCGAGCACGTAGTACTGCTCGAGCGTCGCCTCGAGGAGGTCGTTGTGCGCGGCTCGGTAGACGGCGCGGTGGATCCGCTCGTCGAGCGCCATCAGCTCGCTGCCGCCGGCGTCGAGCTCCTCGAGCAAGGCGGCGAGCTCCGCGCGATCGGCATCGGTCGCGCGGCCAGCGGCGAGCCGAGCGGCCTCGGGCTCGAGCACCTCCCGCACCTCGGACAGGCGCGCGAGCTCCCGCACGTCGACGCCGGTCACGAACATCCCGCGGCGTGGGTAGACCTCGACGAGCCGCTCCTGCGCGAGCCTCCGGAGGGCCTCGCGCACCGGAGTTCGGCCGATCCCGAGCCGCTCGACCAGCTCCCGCTCGTCGATCACGGCCCCCGGCGCGAGCTCGAGTGCGACGATCAGTCCGCGGATCTCGTGGTAGGCCTTGTCGGCGAGGGACTCCATCGGAGATATTTTAGTCATATTCTCTAGATCTATCAGAGCACTGCGTCAGTGCGTGGCACGCGGGAGGCCCATTTTGAACTTGGTTTCGCCCGAGGGTCGGAGTACGGTGTAGCGGTGGCAGCGGTCGCCGAAAGGGCCGGCTCGTTCGGGCACGAAGTCGATCGCACCGCGGAGCCCCTCATCCGCGCGCGCGGCGTCTGGAAGATCTTCGGCCGGGCCGCCGGCAAGATCATCGGCACGCCGGACGCACACCTCCCGCGCGCCGAGCTCCGCAAGAAGCACGACTGTGTCGCCGCCGTGCGGGACGTCTCGTTCGAGGTCTGGCCCCGCGAGGTGTTCGTCGTGATGGGGCTGTCAGGATCCGGCAAGTCGACGCTCGTCCGCACGCTCATCCGGCTGATCGAGCCGACGGCCGGCTCGATCGAGATCGACGGGCGCGACGTCACAGCGGCCGGGCCGGCAGAGCTCCGCACTCTGAGACGGCACACGTCCTCGATGGTCTTTCAGCACTTCGGGCTCCTC
This sequence comes from uncultured Actinomycetes bacterium, assembly GCA_963848665.1. GTDB lineage: Bacteria > Actinomycetota > Thermoleophilia > Gaiellales > Gaiellaceae > Palsa-739. The sequence goes on along the minus strand of CAWKEF010000008.1, from coordinate 418,587 downwards.
GCCCACCGGCGCGTGATCGACAACGTGGCGTTCGGCCTCGAGATCCAGGGGATTGCAAAGGCCGAGCGCCTGCAGCGCGCCGAAGAGGTGCTGCGGCTCGTCGGTCTCGAGGACGTCGCCAACTCGTTCCCCGATCAGCTCTCGGGCGGGATGCAGCAGCGAGTGGGCCTCGCGCGCGCATTTGCGGTCGACCCCAAGGTCATGCTCTACGACGAGCCGTTCAGCGCGCTCGACCCGCTCATCCGCCGCGACATGCAGGACGAGGTGATCAGGCTTCAGCACGAGACCGGAAAGACGATGGTCTTCATCACGCACGACCTGCCCGAGGCACTCCGAATCGGCGACCGGATCGCGATCATGCGCGACGGCGCGATCGTCCAGCTCGGCACGCCGGAGGACCTCGTCGGATCGCCCGCGGACGAGTACGTCCAGAACTTCGTGCGCGACATCCCGCGAAGCCATGTCCTCACGCTGCGCTGGATCATGCGCGAGCCGCTCGCCGGCGAGGCGGACGGCCCACGGCTCGACGTCCGCACGACCGTGCGCGACGCCATCCCCGCGATTGCGGGCAGCGAGCGGCCCGTCTGCGCCGTCGAAGGGGAACGCGTCGTCGGCATCGTCGACAAGGAAGCCGTGCTGAGCGCCATCGCCGGCGAGCGCGACTGATGGCGTTCGTCGAGACCGCCGGCCGGATCGCGGCTCCGGCGCCACGCCCGTGGTGGCGCGGCCGCGCCGGTCTCGTCGCGCTCGTCCTCGTGGGGATGGCGATCGCCTTCCTCGGATGGCGCAGCCAGCTCGTGTGGCCGGCGTCGCTCACGTGGAACGGGCTCGCCCACCAGCTCGACAACTTCCAGACGTGGTTGTCGAACAACCGGAACGTGCCTCACCCGAGCATCTTCTTCCGCGTGTTCAACGGGCTCGCGACGTTCCTCGACAACATCGTGGGCTGGCTCACGAGCCTCTTCTTCAAGCTGACGTGGGTCGGCACGACCGCGCTCGGCGTGCTCGTGGTGCTCCGCTTCGGGGGCCGCCGCGCCGCGCTCGGCACCCTCGCCGCCTTCGTCTCGTTCGGGTTGATGGGTCTCTGGGAGCCGAGCATGCGCACGTTCGCGCTGACCCTTGCCTCCGTCTCGCTCTCACTCGCGATCGGGCTTCCGCTCGGGGTCCTCGCCGGCCGCTCCGACGGCTTCCGCCGCGTGATCTCGCCGGTGCTCGACGCGATGCAGATCGTCCCCGCATTCGCCTACCTCATGCCCATCGTGCTGCTCTTCTCCGTCGGCCCGGGTGCCGCCGTCGTGACGACGCTCATCTACTCCGTGCCGCCTGCAATCCGCATCACGGCGCTCGGCATTCGCAGCGTCCCGACGAACACCGTCGAGGCTGCGACCGCGCTCGGCGCAACGCGGCTCCAGACGCTCTTCAAGGTGCAGCTGCCGCTCGCACGCCGCCTCCTGCTCCTCTCCGTCAACCAGACGATCCTCTTCGCCCTCTCGATGGTCGTCATCGCCGGTCTGATCGGTGGGCAGGGTCTCGGCGACGTCGTCACGAGCGGGCTCTACTCGAATCCTGCACTGGCGCTGCTCGCCGGCGCGGCGATCGTGATCATGGCGATCGCGCTCGACCGGGCAACCGAGGCGATGGCGAACCGCACGGACCCGACCCATCGTCACCTCACCGAAGGTCGCAGGAAGCAGCTGCGCCTCTTCACGGCCGTCTGTGTCGTCGGCGTGGGCCTCGCCACGGGGCTCGGACACGCACTCGCAGCCGGCAGCGTGTGGGCGCGGTGGACCGCGCAGCCGTGGGTGCTCCGCCAGGTGCAGAGCGCGCTCGACTATGTTCAGAACCCGGCCACGTTCATCTTCCACATCACGAACCCGATCGGGAACTTCCTCGTCAAGTACGGCCTCGAGCCGCTCCGAAGCTTCTTCGTCGAGATGCCGTGGCCCGCGATGACGTTCGGCCTCGCGTTGCTCGCGTTCCTGATCTCGGGGCTCAGGCCGGCCGTCGTGACCGTCGTGATGCTCAGCGTGATCGGCGTCGCGAACGAATGGACGCAGGCGATGGACACGCTGTCGCAGGTTCTCGTCGCAACGGTGCTGACGATGCTCGTCGGCATTCCGCTCGGCGTGTGGGCTGCCGAGAGCGCGCTGACCCGGCGCGTGATGCGGCCGATCCTGGACGTGCTGCAGACGCTGCCACAGCTCGTGTACATCATCCCGTTCATCTATCTGATGCCGGTCTCGATCGTGCCGGGCGTCATCGCGGGGGTGCTCTACGCATCGCCGGTCGTCATTCGCCTCGTCGAGGCCGGCGTGCGAGAAGTCTCACCGCATTCCGTCGAAGCGGCCGGCGCGTTCGGGGCGACGCGGTTGCAGACGCTGCTCAAGGTGAAGATCCCCCTCGCGCGCGACGCGATCATGCTCGGCGTCAACCAGGGGATGATCATGGTTCTCGCGGTCGTCGTCATCGGCGGGCTCGTCGGCTCGGGCGCACTCGGCTACGACGTCGCCCAAGGTCTTCAGCAGAGTCTGTTCGGACAAGGCGTGCTCGCGTCGCTCGCGATCCTGTCGCTCGGGATCGCGCTCGACCGCGTCACGCAAGGACGCAGTCGCAGGCGGAACGGGGAACTGACGTGACATACAAAGGAGGCAGCATGAAGGTGCGGGTCGGAGGGACGATCGTGGCAGCCGCGCTCGTTGCGGCTGTTGCGGTCACCGGCGGCACGGCGGCCGCCAAGGCGAGCAAGTGCGGCACGGTGACGCTGAACGAGCAGGCGTGGGCCGGCTCGACTGCAAACACCTACGTCGTGAAGAACGTGCTCGAGCAGTCGCTCGGCTGCAAGGTCAACATCACGAAGGTTGCCGAGGTCCCCGTCTACCAGGCAATGGCCGACGGCAAGACCGACGCGATCCTCGAGGACTGGGGCCACGTGCCGCAATGGAACCAGTACGTCACGAAGCAGAAGACGGTGGTGCGGGCAGGAGCCAACGGCGTGACGGGCATCATCGGCTGGTTCATCCCGACGTACCTGATGCAGCAGCATCCGGAGTTCAAGACGTGGAAGGGCCTGAAGGGGAAGGAGTCGCTCTTCAAGAGCCCGGAGTCGGGCTCGCAGGGCATGTTCCTCGGCGGCGACCCCTCGTACCAGCAGAAGGACAAGACGCTGATCAAGGCTCTCGGTCTGAACTTCAAGTTCGTGAGCGTCGGCGCCGAGCCGGCTCAGGTGGCTCGCTGGGAGCAGCTGTACAAGCAGAAGAAGCCGGTGCTCTTCTACTGGTACGACCCGCAGTACCTGAACGCGACCTTCAAGCTGTCGCAGGTCCAGCTCCCGAAGCGGTTCAAAGGCTGTCTCGACGACGAGAAGCAGGGAGGCGACCCGAAGAAGTACGCCTGCTCGTACCCGAGCTACACCCTGCTCAAGTTCATGAGCAAGAAATTCGCGACGAGCGGCTCGCCGGCGGTCGGCGTCGTGAAGCGCTTCAGCTGGTCGAACGCCGATCAGAACACGGTCGCCGGCATGATCGCCGGCCAGCACATCAACCCGGACCAGGCGGCGCAGAAGTGGATCGCGGCCAACAAGGCCAAGGTCGCCAAGTGGCTCGGTAAGTAGTCGAGCGGCGTGACGGGGGCGGCGCGCGCCGCCCCCGTCACGGGTCCAGGGTCTTCAGCAGGGCTCGCCGCCAGCCCGACCGGTCGCGCCGGGCACCCGGCTCGAACCGCTCGCCCACCGGGGACGCGGCCCGCTTGCCGAGCGCGAGCAGCGCGGCTCCGAGGGCGGTCTGCTCGGGCTCGCGTGCTGTCTCGACCGGGATGCCGAGGACGTCGGCCTGGAACTGCATGAGCCAGCGATTGCGCGACATGCCGCCGTCGGCGCGGAGGCAGCCGAGCCTCGGCATCAGGTCCAGCACGTCACTCGTCTGGTACGCAGCCGCCTCGAGCGCGGCGCGCACGAGGTGTGCGCGGGTGGTTCCACGCGTGAGCCCGGTGATCGTGCCGCGGGCGTCGGGGCGCCAGTGCGGTGAGCCGAGGCCGGCGAGCGCCGGGACGAAGTAGACGCCGCCGTTGTCGTCCACCGCCGCCGCCATCTGCTCGCTCTCCCCCGCGTCGCCGATCAGGCCGAGCTCGTCGCGGAGCCATTGGATCGCCGCGCCCGTGACGAACACGGCGCCTTCGAGCGCATGCTTCGGCGACTCGTGCGGCAGGCGCGCCGCAGCCGTGCGTAGGACACCGTCGCGCGCAGGCTCCTCCGTCTCCACGAGGATGAACGAGCCGGTCCCGTACGTCGCCTTCGCTCCGCCGGAGGCAAAGAGCGCAGCCTGCTGGTCGCCGGCGATCCCGCCGATCGGCAAGGTGTGCCCGAGCAGCTCGCCTTCGCCGAAGTGCGACCCCGACGGCCTGATCTCCGGCACGAGCTCACGCGGGACGCCGAAGAGCTCGAGCAGCTCGTCGTCCCAGTCGAGTGTGTCGAGCGAGCAGAAGAGCGTGCGCGACGCGTTCGTCTCGTCGGTCGCGTGGACGCGGCCGCCGGTCAGCTTCCAGACGAGCCATGTGTCGACCGTGCCGAACGCGAGCTCGCTCGGATTGCGCCCCCGCAACAGCCACTCGAGCTTCGTTGCCGAGAAATACGGGTCGGGCACGAGCCCCGTTCGCTCGCGGATCAGCTCGGCAGGGAGCCCGGCGCAGCGTTCGGCCGTGCGCCGGTCCTGCCAGACGATCGCGTTGTGCACCGGCTCGCCGGTACGGCGGTTCCAGAGGAGCGTCGTCTCGCGCTGGTTCGTGATCGCGATCGCGCTCGGTTTTTCGGTCAACGCCTGCCCCGCTGCCGCGAGCACGCTCTGCCAGATCTCCTCGGGGTCGTGCTCCACCCAGCCCGGCCGCGGATAGTGCTGCGGCAGCTCCGCATAGCCGCGGCTGCGCACGGTCAGATCGGCGTCGACGAGGAGGCAGGTCGTACCGGTCGTCCCCTGGTCGATGGCGAGAATCATGCGCGGACGCTACCGCGCGTGAGCGACAATGCACCGATGACGCACCTATTCGCGTTCCTCGGAGTCGCGCTCGTCGTCATCGTGACCCCCGGGCAGGACACGGCGCTGACCATCCGGAACGTGCTCGCCGGCGGGGCGCGAAACGGTGTGTTCACGGCGCTCGGCGTCGCGACGGGACAGGCGGTCTGGACGATGCTGACGAGCGTCGGCCTCGCCGCGCTGCTAATTGCCTCGGAGCCTGCGTTCCTCGCCTTGAAGGTCGCAGGCGCGGCCTACCTGGTTGCGCTCGGCATCCATTCCCTCGTCGACGCCCTGCGGGGCTCCGGGTCCGAGCGGGCCTCTTCGCAGCGCGTGCGCCCTGCTGCTGCGTACCGGCGCGGCCTGCTGAGCAATCTCGGCAATCCGAAGATGGCGCTCTTCTTCACGAGCCTCCTCCCCCAGTTCGCCCCGCCGCACGCATCGTTCCTGCACCTGCTGTCGCTCGGGCTCGTCTTCTGCGCGATGACGCTCCTCTGGCTCTCTCTCTACGCAGCGGTCGTCGCGCGACTCGGCGAGATCCTGCGCAGATCGCGCGTCCGGCGGACGTTGGACGCCGTGACCGGCAGCGTGCTGGTCGCGTTCGGTGCGCGCCTCGGGACGGAGTAGGCGCATGACCGACTGGCGGGACGCGAATCTGATGGACGACGCGATCTCGCTTCGCCCGTGGGAATCCGCCGATCTCGTCGCTGCGTTCCGCTCGGAGGAGCTCGCGCGCTACTTCGGCCGGACGATGGGCGGGGAACCGCCGCCCGAGGACCCGGATGCGCCGATGTATGCGATCGTCGCCCGCGAGCCGCAGCTCGTCGTGGGTCGAATCTGGTGCAGACGCGGGGCACGGCCGCCCGAGGTCGGATACTTCCTGCGCGAGGACGCATGGGGGCGTGGATTTGCGACGCGTGCCCTGACGCTGATCACGGAGTGGCTCCTCATCGAGGGCGGCCACTCCGAGGTCGTGCTCTGCACACACCCGGCGAATGCAGCCTCGCAGCGGGTCGCCCTCCGGTGCGGATTCACCCGGGACGGAGTCGTCGAGGACTACGCGCTCTTCAAGGACGGAACGCGGGCAGCGCTGCGCTTCGTCCGACCCGGGCTAGCCGTCTAGCTGCGCTCGATCGCCTCCGCGAGCCTCGCGCGCACGCGCTCGAGCTCTTGCGTGTGGGCGTCCAGCTCGGCGCGGCTTGCGCCGCGCCGAGCCAGGATCTGTCGCACGAGCACGAGGCCGCGCGCCTGCAGCAGGAGCTCGTCGATCGTGTGATCGAGGATCCCCGCGCCGTCGATCGTGCCGACGGCGCTCATGCTGCCTCTGCGAGCGTCTCGTCCGCCGCACGCTCGACCGCGACGTTCTCGGGATGGCGTACGCGCATCGTCGCGGTCAGGAGAACCCCGGCGAGCGCCAGGACGCCGAGCGTCGCGAAGGCGACGCGGTAGCCGTGTGTGGCGCCGGCCGCAACCGACTCGTGCACCGAGCGATGGCCGGCATAGATCGTCGCGAGCGTGGTGACGGCCGCAAGGCCCACCGCGCCGCCGACCTGGCGGGCGGTGTTCACAAGACCCGATGCGACGCCGGCGTCGCGTCCCGGGACACCCGCGAGCGCGGCGATCGTCACCGAGACGAACGAGACACCGATGCCGACGCCGATCAGGATGAAGGACGGCAGCAGGTCGGTCACGTAGCGGCCGTGTACGGGCAACCGCACGAGCAGGCCCTCCGCAAGCGCAGCGAAGAGCAGCCCCACGGCAAGGACGCGACGCGGCCCCAAGCGGGTCACGAAGCGTTGCGCGACGTTCGACGTCACCGCGACCGTCACCGCGATCGCGACGAACGCGAGCCCGGTGCGCGCGGCCGAGTAATGCAGCACCTGCTGCAGGTACAGCGTCAGCAGGAAGAACTGCGAGAAGCCGACCGACGCGACGATCACCGTGATGACGTCGCCGTGCCGAGCGTCGTCCCGCGGAAGACCTCGAACGGGAGGAGCGGCGATGCGGCGCGCCGCTCGATCGCGACGAATGCGCCGGCGAGGATGGCGGCCGCAGTCAGGAGCGCGATCGTCGTGACGTTTCCCCACCCGTGCTGGGTCGCGCGCGTCAGGGCGTACACGAGCACCATCAAGGACGCCGTCACCGAGGTCGCACCGGCGACGTCGAAGTGACGCTGCGGCCTGCAGTCCGCGGCCCTCCGACAGGTACCGGGGCGATGAGCACGACGAGGGCGAGCCCGACGGGCACGTTGATGTAGAAGATCCACGGCCAGGAGAGATACGACGTGAGCACGCCGCCGAGCAGGACGCCGACGGCGCCCCCGGCGCCGGAGGCAGCGCCCCAGATGCCGAGGGCGGTGTTCCGCTCGCGTCCTTCACGGAAGGTCATCAGAAGCGAGAGGCCCGCAGGCGCGAAGAGCGCGCCGCCGAGACCCTGAAGCCCCGGAAGGCGACGAGCGAGCCGGCCGACCAGGCGAGGCCGCTGAGCGCCGAGCCGACGGTGAAGAGGGCGATGCCGGCGATGAACATACGGCGGCGGCCGAGCAGGTCGGCAAGCGCGGCCGCCGAGGAGCAGGAAGCCGCCGAAGACGATCGCGTAGGCGGTGATCACCCACTGCAGGCCCGCCTGGAGAAGCCGAGGTCGTGCTTGATCGTCGCGAGCGCGACATTGACGATCGACATGTCGAGCACGACCATGAATTGCGCCGCGACGATCAGGGTAAGAGCGATCCAGCGGCTCGGATTGCGGGGTAGTGCGATTGCGGAGCTGACCATCTATCTCCCTTCGAGATCGTGGAACAGGACAACAATAACACACAACCACGCTAGGACGCGCTACACTTCAGCCATGACCGCACAACCCACTGAAATTGCCCCCAAATTGGCCGAAAAAGCGCGCGCAAAGCCGCCCTACGAGCTCGTGTGCAGCAGCACGCACTTGCTGAAGCGGCTCGGCATGGAGATGAAGGAGGCCTATCGCGAGGCCTTCGAAGCGGCCGGCGCGAGCCCCTTCCACTACTCGGTGCTGGCCGTCCTCGAGGAGAGCCCGCCCGAGACCCAGGCGACGATCGCCGACTCGCTCGGCTACGACCGGAGCTGGCTCGTCGGCCTCCTGGACGAGCTCGAGGAGCAGGGCCTCGTCGAGCGGCGGCGCGATCCGGACGACCGCAGGCGCCATCTCGTCACGATGCTCCCCGCCGGCAAGGAGAAGCTCGCCGAGCTACGGGCGATCTCGAGGCGCGTCGAGGACGAGTTCCTCGCACCCCTCGAGCCCGAGCAGCGCTCGACGCTCCACACCCTCCTGCGCCAGCTCGCGGCGCATCACGATCCGCGTTACGCAGCGCGCTAGCGCAGCCGCGCGTTCTCCGGGTCGTACAGCACGTCGCGCACGACGACGGCAGGCACGAGCTCGCCAAGCACGTCGACGCTCACCTCGACCCCCTCCGCGAGGCCGGACGGCACCTTCGCGAGTGCGACGTTCCGCCCCACCGTGAAGCCGTACGCGGCGCTCCGCACCCGGCCGATCACCGCACCGTCGGCGTGCACGGCCTCGCCGCCGTAGAGCGTGAGATAGTCCTCGCCGCCGACGAGGAGCGTGCGGAGCCGCTGCGGCGGGTTCCGGTCGAGCTCGGGGTGCTTGCCCTTCGCGACCGCGAAGCCGACGCCGCTGTCGAACGGCGTATCCGAGGCGGTCATATCGGTTCCGAAGTAGCGGTAGCCCTTCTCGATCCGCAGCGAGTCGAGCGCCTGGTAGCCGACCGGTTCCGGACGAACCGTCTCTGCGAGGAAGTCCCAGACCGGCGCCGCGTCGTCGGGCGCCACGTACAGCTCGTAGCCGTATTCGCCGACGTACGTGATCCGTTGCGCGAGAACGCGTACGCCGCCGACCCGGACCTCCTGCGCCGTACGGAAAGCGAAGTCCTCGAGCACGCCGCGCACGCCGGGCCCCCAGATCCCGATCACCGCCAGCTCGTCGGTCACGTCGTCGACGTGCGCGCCGTGCAGCTCGAGAAAGCCTCGATCGCTGTCGACCGCGCCTGCGCCCGTCACGACCCGGAAACGACCCTCCGCGAGACGCGTGACCGTCACGTCGCCGACGATGCGACCGCGCTCGTCGAGCAGCTGCGTGTAGACGATCGAGCCCACCGGCCGGTCGATGCGCGCGCCGCAGACCCGCTCGAGCACCTCGAGGCTCGAGGTCTCGAGCTTCCCGAACGAGGTCATGTCGAGCATTCCCGCGCGTTCCCGGATCGCTCGGTGCTCGAGCGCAACGCGCTCGTGCCAGGGAGGGCGCGCCCAGCCGAATGCGCGCTGGTCCTCCCCCGCACGCCGCCAGGACTCCCCCGGCCGGAAGTAGTCCGCGCGCTCCCACCCGTTCTTCGTGCCGAAGACTGCGCCCAGCTCTTCGAGCCGGCCGTTGAGCGGGCCGAGACGCTTCGGCCGCCCCGCCTCCGAGACGTCGTAGGGGTAGCGGAGACGGTAGTAGTACTTGTAGACCTCGCGTGCGGCCGCCGCCGCGAAGGCGGAGTCGTGATACGGGCCGCCGAACCGCCACGGGCGATACGCCTGCACGTCGGCCTCGGCGTGCCCCTCCGTCACGAGCTCGGCGAGCGCCTTGCCGAGGCCCCCGGCGCCCCCGAACCCGTTTAGCGACAGGCCGGCCGCGAGCCAGAACCCGCGCACAGCCGGCACCGGCCCGAGCAGCGGGTTTCCGTCCGGCGTCATCGCGTCGGGGTGGCAGACGAGCGCCGTCACGCCGGCCTCGTCGAGGAACGGGAACCGCCGAGCCGCTCCGTCCATCAGCTGCTTGAAGCGGGCCGGGTCGGCCGGGAGCATGGTCGCGCCGTGCTCCCAGGGCACGCCGTCGTGCCAACGGGAGACGGGGTTCGGCTCGTAGCCGCCGAAGAGGACGCCCCCGCTCTCCGCCTTGCCGTAGACGAGGTTGTCGGTATCGCGAAAGCAGGGCGTCGTCCGCGAGAGGTCATGCCCCTCGACCGCATGGAGCGCGATGTGCTGGTGGTCGACCGGGATCGAGCACGCGAACGTGCCGACCATCGCCGCGATCCTGGGCGCCCACATGCCTGCGGCGTTCACGACCGTCTCCGCCTCAATGCGCCCGTGCTCCGTCTCGACGGCGACCACGGCGCCGTTCCGTGTCTCGATGCCGGTGACGAGAGTGTGTGTGCGGATCTCCGCGCCGAGCTCGCGGGCCGCCGACGCGAGCGCGTAGGTTGCGATGTGCGGGTCGACGTACCCGTCGCCCGGCATCCAGACGGCGCCGAACAGGTCGTCGGGGGATGCCTCGGGAGTAGCCGCACGACGTCCTCTGCGCCGACGAGGTCGGCGTCGAGCCCGATCCCGTGCACCCGGCTGACGGCGCGCTGCAGCTCGAGCCAGCTCTCGGCGCTCGAGGCGATCCGGAGCGAGCCGACCGTCTCGAAGACGCCGAGCTCGTTGTACAGCTCCACGCTGTACCGGCGAAACCGCATCATCGTCGGCGACGGGTTGAACTGCGTCACGAGGCCCGCCGCGTGGTGGGTCGAGCCGCTCGTCAGCTCGCCCTTCTCGACGAGGACGACGTCCTCCACGCCGGCTTTCGCAAGGTGGTACGCACAGCTGACTCCCGCAATGCCGCCCCCGATGACGACTACCCGCTCCGGCGCCGGCCAAGCCGGCACCTTCGCTCCTTGCCGGGCTCCGTCAAGCCTACGCCCGGTCGTCACGCGCGCACGAGCTCGCTCGTCCACGCGATGATCCGCGTGCGATCGCCACGGAAGACATCGCGCGCGGTCTCGACGATCCCGCCGGCCTCGTCGTACGCGACGCGGTCGACGAGCATCAGCGGAGAGCCGACCCGCAGGCCGAGTGCCGACGCGTCCTCGGCGTCCGCGAGCACCGGCTCGATCCGCTCCACCGCACGGACGGGTGCGTCGTCGCCGAGCAGCTCGTACAGGGAGCCCGTGAGATCGCAGTCCAGCAGTCCACGGAAGCGATCCGCGGGAAAGCTCGAGCGTTCGACGGCGAACGGCTCCCCGTCGGCGAGCCGCACGCGCACGATCGCCACCGCTCCGTCCGCTTCGCGCGCCGACAGCACTCGTGCTCCGGCGACGACGCCCTGCCGCGCAAGCTGCTCGGACAGCCCGCTGAACGTGCCGAGATCGCGCTCGACCTTCGGCTGCGCGACGAACGAGCCGCCGTTGCGTCCGATCTCCCGGCGCAGGAGGCCGCGCGACTCGAGCGACTGCAGCGCCTGGCGGACCGTCATGCGGCTCACTCCGTGCTCGTCGGCGAGCGCACGCTCAGGCGGAAGACGGTCACCGGGCCCCAGGTCGCCCGCAACGATCGCCCCTTCGATCTGGGCGATGATCTCCGCGTACTTCACGCGCGCACCCGCTCGCCCTTCGGGTCGTACAGCGGCTCAGCGCGCACCTCGGCCGGCACCCATTCGCCGAAGATGTCGACCGCGAGCTGCGTCCCCGGCTCGCCGTGCTCGCCGCGGCACGTACGCGAGCGCGATGCTCGCGCCGACGGCGTAGCCGAAGCCGCCGCTCGTCACGCGGCCGACGATCGCGCCCTCCGCGGTGCGCACCGGCTCCGAGCCGAGCGCGATCGCGCGCGGATCCTCGAGCACGAGGCACACGAGCCTCTGCGCCGGCTCCCCGCCGAGCGCATCGCGGCCGATGAAGTCGCCCTTGTCGCGCTTGACCGCGAACCGAGAGCCCCGCTTCGTCGGCGTCGTCTCCGAATTGAGGTCGCTCGCCCACGCGCGATAGCCCTTCTCCAGGCGCAGCGCATCGATCGCGCGATAGCCGCCCGGCGTCACGCCTTCGACGTGCAGCGTGTCCCAGAGCCGCAGCCCGTACTCGGCCGGGCAGTAGAGCTCCCACCCGAGCTCGCCGACGTACGTGACGCGCGACGCGATGCACGGGGATGTCGCCGACCGAGATCTCGCGCGAGGTCATGTACGGGAAGCTGGAGATCGAGTACGTCGCGCGCCTTCGGGCCCCACAGGCAGAGGCACGCGTAGGCGGAGGTGACGTCGTTCACGTACACCGAGCCGTCGCGCGGGGCGTGCTTCTCGAGCCACGCGCGGTCGTGCGTCCCGAACGCGGTGCCGGTGACGAGCAGGAAACGATCGTCAGCGCGCCGCGTCACGGAGAGGTCGGCCTCGATCCCGCCGCGCGCGTTGAGCAGCTGCGTGTAGACGATCGTGCCCGACGGGCCGGTCGATCCGGTTCGCACACATGCGCTCGAGGAACGCGAGCGCACCCGACCCGAGCACCTCGAGCTTCGAGAACGACGACTGGTCGAAGAGCGCGACCGCCTCGCGCGCGGCGCGCGCCTCCACCCCGATCGCAGGCGACCAGTTCTCGCCCGCCCACCCGCGCGGCCGAAGCGACTCGTCGCCGCCGGCCGCGTTCGACTCGTACCAGTTGACGCGCTCCCAGCCGCCCTTCTCGCCGAACGAGGCGCCGAGCTCCCGATGCCGCGCGTACGCGGGCGAGACGCGCAGCGGCCGGCCCGCCTGCTTCTCCTCGCCCGGGTACTTGATGTCGTAGTACTGCGAGAGCGCCTCGTACGAGCGCGCGAGCGTGTACGCCTGACTTCGGTACTGGCGGCCGAAGCGGCGAACGTCGAGCGGCCAGACGTCCCATTCGGGCCGGCCGTCGACGATCCACTCGCCCATCACCTTGCCGACGCCGCCCGCGCCGGCGAGCCCGTGCGCGCAGCCGCCCGCCGCAACCCAGAAGCCCGGCGATGTCGGTCTCGCCGAGCAAGAAGTCCGCGTCGGGCGTGAACGCCTCCGGCCCGTTGAAGAACTTCTTCACCTCGGCGTTCTCCATCGCGGGCACGCGCGCGGATCGCGTTCGTGAAGAGCTCCTCCATGCGATCCCACTCCTCGGGCAGGAGCTTCGCCTCGAAGCCGTCGGGAATGCCGTCGAGCGCCCACGGCGCGGGCTTGCGCTCGTAGCCGCCCATCACGAGGCCGCCGACCTCGGTGCGGAAGTAGATGAGGTTGTCGGGATCGCGCAGCGTCGGCAGCGGCTCGAGCGGCGGATCGAACGGCTCGGTGATCAGGTACTGGTGCCCGTACGGGATGATCGGCAGGTCGACGCCGACGAGCCGCGCGACCTCGGGCGCGTACATGCCGGCTGCATCGACGACGACCTCGCACTCGATGCGTCCCTTGTCGGTCTCGACCGCGACGACGCGGCCGTCGCGCGTCTCGATGCCGGTCACCGTCGTGCGCACCTCGATCTGCGCGCCGAGCCGGCGCGCGGCGTCGGCGAGCGAGAACGTCAGCTGGCTCGGGTCGAGGTAGCCGTCGTCGGGGATGAACGCCGCCGCGACGACGCCGTCGGTCGACATCGGCGGGAAGAGCTCCTGCGCCTCCTGCGCGGAGACGATCTCCATCGGCAGGCCGAACGTCTTCGCCCACGACGCCTGGCGGCGGATCTCCTCGAGCCGCGCCTCCGACGACGCGAGCCGCAGGCCGCCGAGCTGATGCCAGCCGGGATCGTTGCCCGTCAGCTCCTTCAGCTCGGCGTAGAGGCCGACCGAGTACTGCATCATCCGCGTGAGCGAGAGCGACGAGCGGAGCTGCCCGACGAGCCCGGCGCTGTGCCACGTCGAGCCGTGCGTCAGCTGGTACTGCTCGACGAGCAGGGAGTCCGTCCAGCCCTCCTTCGCGAGGTGGTAGAGGACGGAGCAGCCGATGACGCCGCCCCCGATCACGACCGCGCGAGCGCGCTCAGGAAGCACGCCGGCGAGTATCCCACATTCGGTCTAGTCCAATTATAGGATCAGCGCGTGGCACTCGAGGACGTGCTCGAGGCGGTGCCGGAGCTGCGCGGCGCGACGGCGGTCGAGCCGCTCGCCGGCGGCCTCACGAACACGAACTACAAGGTGACGACGCCGGACGGGCGCTTCGTCGTCCGCATCTCGGGCAAGGACTCGGGCCTGCTCGCGATCGACCGCGAGAACGAGGCGCACAACACGCGCCGCGCCGCGGAGACCGGCGTCGGCGCCCCGTTCGTCGCCGCCCTGCCCGAGCACGATGCGCTCGTGCTCGAATTCCTCGAGGGCGAGGTGATGAGCGCCGAGAAGCTCCGGCGCGGCGACCGGCTCGCGCTCGTCGCCGACGCGTGCAGGCGCCTGCACGGCGGCGGACGGTTCCTGCACGACTTCGACATGTTCGAGATCCAGCGCGGCTACCTCGGCGTCGTGCAGGAGCGCGGGTTCCGTCTCCCCGACCGCTACCTCGAGTTCGAGCCGCAGGTGCGCGCGCTCGAGCAGGCGATGCGCGTGCGGCCGGAGCCGACCGTCCCGTGCAACAACGACCTGCTCGCGGAGAACTTCATCGACGTCGGCGGCGAGCTGCGGCTGATCGACTACGAGTACTCGGGCAACAACGAGCCGTCCTTCGAGCTCGGGAACATCTGGAGCGAGTCGAACCTCTCGCTCGGCCCAGCTCGACGAGCTCGTGGCGCACTACTACGGCAGCCGCTGCGCAACAAGGTCGCGCGCGCCCGGCTCTGGGGGCTGATGTCGAAGTACGGCTGGACGCTCTGGGGCTCGATCCAGGTCGGCATCTCCGACCTCGACTTCGACTTCTGGGGCTGGGCGATGGAGAAGTACGAGCGGGCCGTCGCGGAGTTCGACGGCCCGGCGTTCGAGCAGCTGCTCGCCGACGTGCAGCGCGCGGACTGAGGCTGCGACGGTCGCACGAGGCCGCCGCTCGCCGTCGCTAGACCGTCAGACCGCCGTCGCGTCCGGCATCTCGCCCTCCGGCGCCTGCCTGTGCGCCGGCTTCGTGCGCTGGACGAGCGCGTAGTACACCCCGCCGACGAGCAGGATCACGACGAGCACCGTCCACAGCACCGGACGGTCGTTCAGCCAGTGCCAGTGGAAGTTGAGCGCCGAGGCGCGTCTGCTTCGGCGTCGGGTTCGTCGCGGCACGCGGCCACGCGAAGTTGATCGAGCATGCCGCCGCCCCACGCGAGCGCGAGGAGATTGAGCGGCAGCGCCCCACTGCCCGAGCGAGAACGGCGCCTTCTCCTTCGGCCAGCCCTTGAGCCGCGCCCTGAGCAGCGCGATGTTCGCGACGAAGTACTGAGAGATAGATCATCCCCGTCGCTGCGATCGCGATGATCCCGGCGCCCGCGTACTGCAGCATCGGGATGAACGCCAGGATCGCCGATCGCGATGCACGAGCCGACCGGCGTGTGCAGCTTCGGGTGCACCTTCGCAGAGCACCTTCGAGCCGGGCAGCGCGCCGTCGCGCGACATGCCGAAGCACAGCCGGATCGTCGACGTCTGGATCGACGAGGCAGCAGACGAAGATCGCCGCCGACACGACGAGGAGGAACACCGTCGAGAACGCGTTGCCGAAGTTCGCGTCGATGATCTGCGCCGGGCCCGAAGCCGTCCTTGATCGCCGTCTTCATGTTCGGGATCGCGAGCAGCATCGCGAACAGGAAGATGCCGCCGATCACGAACGCGCCGAGGATCGAGCCGATGACCGCCTTCGGCGCCTCGCGCCGCGGATCCTTCGTCTCCTCGGAGAGCGTCGATGCCGTGTCGAACCCGTAGATCACGAAGAGCGACATGAACATCGCGACGAGGAATGTCCCCGTCGTCAGGCTGGTGCCCCCGGTATGGAAGATCACGCCGGCGCTCTGGTGATGGTGGAAGAGCGCGAGGATGAACGCGAAGACGACCATGCCGAGGATCTCGAACAGCACGCCGGTGTTGTTCACGATCGCGACGAGGCGCACGCCGAAGATGTTCATCACCGTGATCGCGCACGAGCGTGATCGACCGCGATCCATCGCTGGTTCGCATGGTTGTTCGCCAGGTTCCAGCCCATGTTGTTGAAGGCTGGAATGAGCGCGAACGGAAGCGTCGCGCAGACCGAGGCGACGGTGAGGATGCCGGCGAACAGGTAGATCCAGCCGGCGAACCACGAGTACGTCTTGCCGGCGAGATACTTCGTCCACTGGAAGACCGAGCCCGCGACCGGATAGTGGCTGGACAGCTCGGCGAAGCCGAGGGCGATGCAGCAGCTGCCCGATCGCCACGATCGGCCAGCTCCAGATGAACACGCCGCCGACCGTCGTCAGCCCGAGGAAGAAGAGGGCGAAGATGCCGGTCGACGGCGAGATGTAGCTGAACGCGACGGCGAACGAGCTGAAGACGCCGAGACTGCGCTTCAGCTCCTGCGTGTACCCGAATCGCGCGAGATCCTGCTCGTCACGGGAGAGGTCGTCCATCGATTGCCCTCCTCGGTTGCTGGGCCAACTTCGATTGATCGCACGTTCGCCGGGATTGTGTCAATCCCTTCGCGCTCAGGAGGACGCACGCCGGCGACGACGAGGACGGCGCCGCCGGCCCGCCACGGGGTCACGCGCTCGTGCAGGAAGATCGCGGCGAGTGCCGTTGCGACGAGCACACCGCTCTCGCGCACCGCCGCGACCGATGCGGCTGACGCGAGCTGTAACGCCGCCAGCACGCATGCGTACGCGGCGAACGTGCCGACGCCGGCGCCGACCGACTTCCACCCCACCTCGGCCCGGAGCACGCCGAGCCCCGCGGAACGCGACGAAGATCGACGCGTACGCGAGCCCCGTGAAGGTGGTCATCAGCTCGAGATAGGCGACCGGCGACGCATGTACGACACCGTGCTTGTCGACGACCGTGTACGACGCGATCACGCCGGCGATCGCGACGGCGAGCCAGGCGCCGCGTCCGCCGCGAACGCCGCGGACGAGCATGATGCCCGCGCCGACGAGCAGCACGCCGGCGACCTGCCTCGGCGTCGTATCCGCGCCTGTGAGTGCGACTGCTCCCACGAGCACGAGCACCGGAGCGAGCCCGCGCGCGAGCGGATAGACGACCGAGAGCTCCGCGTGCGTGTAGGCGAGCGCGAGCAGTCCGAAGTACGCGAGCTCGAGCGCCGAGCTCGCGATGAGGAACGGCCAGACCGCCGCGTGGAAGCCCCAGAACAGCCACGGCGACCGGAGCGCCGACGACCGCTCCGACGAGGAGCACGACGACCGCGAACGCCTGGGAGTCGCGCGCCCCCGCAAGCAGCAGATTCCAGACCGCGTGGACGACAGCCGCGCTGAGCGCGAGAACGAGAGCCTCGGTGGGCAGGTCTACGCTCGCATCGCCGCCGCGAGCACCGGGCGGTAGTGCTCGAGATCCGGCGTCTCGAGCCCCTCCACCTTGCCGACGTCGTCCTAGCGGCGAAGCCGCACGGCGGCCCGCGCGTACGGCGACCGCTCGAACTCCGCGACCTCCGCCGGCGAATAGGGACCGCCCTGCAGGTTCAACGAATGCACGGAGGCCGCCGAGAGCTCGTTCAGATAGGACGGGTCGGTCGCGCACAAGTACCGCTTCGCAGCAACGTGCATGCGGATGGGCTCGGCGATCTCCGGGCCGAAATGCTCCGACAAGAACGCATGCGCAACCTCCTCGTGCTGCGTGTCGATGCCGTGGTCGGCGGCGTCGGCGGGGAGCTCGTGGATGAAGTGGCCGTAGTCGTGCAGCAGCGCGGCCGCCACCATTTGGGCGGGCGCGCCGTCCTGCTCGGCGGCATACGCAGACTGCAGCATGTGCTCGGTCATCGAGACGCGCTCCCCGAGATACTCCTGGGCGCCGGATTCGCGGAAGACGCGGAAGATCTCGTCGATCAGGTCGCTCAACGCGACAGCACCGCCAGCGTGCTGCGCAGCCCGTCGCGGTCGGCATAGCAGCCCTGCAGGTGACGCTCGCCTCCGCTCGCCGCATAGCCGGTGCGACCGTGGAGGACGCGCAGGTTGTCCACGATGAAGAGGTCCCCCGGGCCGAGCTTGAACTGGATCCGGTACCTCGGTTCCTCGAGCATCCGGCCGAACCGCTGATACGCCTCGTAGTAACGGCCGACGGCATCGGCCGGCAGGCGGAAGGGCTGTGCGGACCGCGTGTTGTAGTGCACGGCCTGCACGTCGCCGCGTGCGTCCAGCGAGATCACCGGCGTCTCCGCTTCGAGCTGCGTCTCGGCGTCGGCGTAACGGAAACGAATCGGCGTCCGCACGAGCAGGTCGAAGTCGTCAGAAGGCAGATCCTCTGCGACGCGGAACGAGTCGACGAGCGTGTTCTCCCCGCCCGCCGCGCTCGACGCAAGGCAGTGGAGCAGCTGCAGCGTCGGCGTCGGGTCGCGGTACGGATTGTCCGTGTGCGCGCCGAGGCCGAGACCGGTGTACGCGAGATTCGTCGGGTTGACGACCGTCTTCACGTCGAAGAGCCGGCCGTAGTTCGTCTCGCGCACGAACGCGAAGAGTTCGGCGGTGCGGGTCACGGTCTCGGGCTCGGTCGGCCCGCCGGTGAGAATCGCGAAGCCGAGCTCGTCGACCCAGGCGAGCCAGCGCCGAAGCGGATTACCCCCGGCAGAGACCTCCGCGTAGGGCGCGGCGGGCAGCTCGCCCTGGATCCCGGCATCCCACAGTCGGCGCGTCGCCTGCGCCGGAGCGCCGGTGTGCTCGCGCAGCCAGGCCGGGTCGAAGACGCTCGTATGGCCGTCGGAGAACGACACCTCGTAGCCGTCGACCGACACGACGGCAAGGTCGTCCGGCAGCGAGCGCGTGTCGAGCAGCCGCTGTCCGCTCTCGTGGCGACACTGCGGGCACTGGCAGTTGTCGCGCAGCCACAGCGGATGAAACCGGGTGTCTCCGAGCACCACCATGCTAAAGTCTAGACCATAGTGACGCTCCCGAAAGCCCCTGTCAAGCCGGGACGGGGTCCCGCCCACGCCCAGATCGAAACGGCCCTCGAGCACGCGATCGAGCGAGGACAGCTGACGCCCGGCGATCGCCTGCCGGCGGAGCGCGTGCTCGCGCAACGCTTCGGCGTCAGCCGGATGACACTGCGGCAGGCGCTGGGCGAGCTCGAGCGCCACGGGCTGCTCGAGCGCAGCAAGGGACGGTACGGCGGCACGTTCGTCGCCGAGCCGAAGCTCGAGCTCACCGGTACCTCCGCACTCTCCGATCAGCTGCGCGGTCTCGGCCTTGCCGCCGGCGCAGTCGTGCTCGGTGCGCTGGAGCGCGCCGCCACACCGCACGAGCGCGGGCTCGGTCGACGCGTGTACTCGATCGAGCGCGTGCGCCTTGCGAACGGAGAGCCTGTTGCGCTCGAGCGTGGCGCCTACGCAGTCGATGCGTATCCGGGACTGATCCACGAGCCGCTCGACGGATCCATCTACGAGCTGATCCGTGCGCTCTATGACGACGTGCCCATACGCGCGCAGGAGCGGCTCGAGCCCGCGCTCGCAAGGCCGGACGAAGCGAATGCGCTCGGGATCGCCGCGGGCGCTCCGGTGATGCTCGTCGAGCGCACGGCGTTTGCGGCCGACGGCCGGCCGGTCGAGATCTCGCGCGACGTCTTTCGCGGCGACCGCACCCGAATCGTGTGGGAAACGGAGATCGGGTGACGAGCGCGATCATCTTCGACTTCAACGGCACGCTCTCGGACGACGAGCCGATCCTCTGCGAGATCTTCATCGAGCTCTTCGCCGAGCACGGAAAGCCGCTCTCGGCTCAGGAGTACTTCGACGAGCTCGCCGGCCTGTCCGATCCGGAGATCGTCCGCACCTGGCTCGGACGCGATCATCCGGACGTCGATTCGGTGATCGACGAGCGCATCCGGCGGTATCGCGCCGCGGTGGCCGGTGGGAGCTCGGTCCACGAGCATGTCCGCGAGGCGGTGCGCTACGCGGCCGCTCGCGTGCCGCTTGCGATCTGCTCCGGGGCCGCGCGTGCCGAGATCGACCCGGTCGTCCGGGCCGCCGGGCTCTCCGAGTGCTTTGGAGCCGTCGTCTCGTCGGACGACGTCGTGCGCGGCAAGCCGGACCCGGAGGGCTATGCCCAGGCGCTGCGACTGCTCGGCGATCCCGAGGATGCGCTCGTATTCGAGGACACGGAGGCGGGCATCGCCTCCGCGAAGTCCGCGGGCCTGCGCGTGATCGCGAAGCGCGGCACGCTCGCACCCGAGCGGCTGCGCGCCGCGGACGAGCTCGTCGACCGGATCGATCTCGAGCTGATCCAGCGATGCTTGTCATAGCTCACCGCGGTGCGTCCGCGGAGCTGCCGGAGAACACGCTCGCGGCATTCGAGCGTGCGATCGAGCTAGGCGCCGACTACGTCGAGCTCGACGTGCACGCCGATTCCGAAGGGAAGCTCGTCGTCACCCACGAAGCGCCGCGTGCACGCAGGGAGTACCCGACGCTCGAGGATGCCCTCGATCTGATGCGCGGACGCATCGGCGTGATGGTCGAGCTGAAGACTCCCTCTCGGTACCGCCGACACGACGTCGTCGCGCGCACCGTGCGCCTACTGACGGATGCCGACGCGCTCCTCTGCTTCCAGCGGCCCCCACTCGTCGAGGCGCGGGCTCTGCGCCCGGGTCTGCGGACGGTGCAGCACGTCGGCGTCTCGGTTCCGATCCGCGGTGCGCGCGACGCATGGGCGGCAGGCTTCAGGGACTCCCGGGTCACGGCCCGCGGCATTCGCATCGCCGAGCAGCTCGGGCTCGAGCCGCTCGTCTACACGGTGAACGACGAGCGCCGCATGCGCGAGCTCGCCGACGCCGGCGTCGCCGGCATCTTCACCGACCGGCCGGAGCGGGCTCTTCGGCTATTTCGGGAACGTCCTCTTTCAGCGTGAGGAGGCGCGCTCCCTCCGCCGGCAGCACCGCCGCGACGCGGGTGCCGACCGGCAGCGACAAGGCCTTCTGCGTCGGCACGTCGGCGATCACGTCCACATCCGGGCCGATGATCTTGAGGCGCGTGACCGGCCCGAGGAACGTCTGCGTCACGACGTCGCCGACGAGCGTGTTCTTGCCGGGGCTTCCGTTCGCACGATCGACCACGACCGTCTCCGGGCGCACGAGCACGAGGACGCGCTCGCCGCGCGGCCGGCTCTGCGCGGCCTCGATCGACAGGGTCGTTCCGCCGTGCTCGACTCCGCCGTCGACCACCTTGCCCTCGAGCCGGTTCATCGTGCCGATGAATTCCGCGACGAACGGCGTCGCCGGGGCGCTGTACATCTCCGCCGGCGAGCCCATCTGCTCGATCCGCCCGCCGTACATCACCGCGACGTGGTCGGAGACCGACAGCGCCTCCTCCTGGTCGTGCGTCACGTAGAGCGTCGTGATGCCGAGCTCGAGCTGAATGCGCCGGATCTCCTCGCGCAGCTGCACGCGCACCTTCGCATCGAGCGCGGAGAGCGGTTCGTCCAGGAGCAGCACGCGCGGCTCGATCGCGAGCGCGCGCGCGAGCGCAACGCGCTGCTGCATGCCGCCTGAGAGCTGATGCGGATAACGGTCGGCCGCGTGACCCAGGCCGACGAGCTCGAGCAGCTCCTGCACGCGGCCGCGGCGCTGCGCCTTGTCCTTGCCGCGGATCTTGAGGCCGTACTCGACGTTCTGGCGCGCGGTCATGTTCGGGAAGAGCGAGTACGCCTGGAAGACCATGCCCATGTCGCGCTTGCTCGGCGGGACATTCGTCAGGTTCTTACCGTCGACGACGATCGCGCCGCCGTCGGGACGGTCGAAGCCCGCCACGAGCCGGAGAGCGGTGGTCTTGCCGCAGCCGGACGGGCCGAGGAGGGAGAGGAACTCTCCTTCGCCGAGCGCGATCTCGATCCCGTCGAGCGCTCGCACAGGACCGAAGTTGCGCTGAAGGTTCTGGAGTTCCAAGAAGGCCATCAGCGAGTTCCTGCGATGACGGCGGCACGGGTACCGCGTTTGCGTCCCACGAGCAGGAGCGATCCCATCGCCGCCCAGGTAATGCCGAAGCTCATGAGCGTGAGCGCGCCGGCCGGGAAGCCCTGCGTCTCGTTCACGTACTGGATGAAGATCGGGAACGTGTGGAAGGCCGACAGGTTCGCGATCGTGTACTCGCCCATCACGATCGCGAGCGCGAGGAACGAGCCCGCGAGCGCGGCAGCGCGGATGTTCGGGAGGATGACCTTGAAGAGCGTCGTCGTCCACCGGGCGCCGAGGCTCTGCGACGCCTCGGTGAGCGTGTGCACGTCGATCGACCGGAACCCCGCGTCGAGCGAGAAGTACATGTAGGGAAATGCGAGAATCACGTACGCGCCCGCCAGGAAGCCCCACGGCTGGGCGTAGAACCAGCTCGGCGCGCCCTTGTAGAACTTCAGGAGCCCGACGACCATCACGATCGGCGGGACGACGAACGGCACGAGCGCGAGGAATGCGAGGATCGGGCGAAGCTTCGGAAGCTTCAGGTGAACGAAATAGATCGTCGGCACGAAGAGCGCGAGGCTGATCACGATCGTCTCGAGGGCGAGCAGGAACGAGATCTTGAGCGAGTGCCAGAACTCGCCGTTGTGAATCACCCAGCTGTAGTTCGCTGCCGTGCAGCACTTACCGGTCTGGTTGCTCTTCAGGCTGAAGAGAAGCGTCGTGAGCAGCGGGATGAAGAAGTAGAGAAACCCGAGCAAGAGCCAGAGGAACGCTGACGGAGCCATGAAGCGCCGCGGCTTCATTTCGCCCACCTCGCGGCGCGGCGCTGAAGCGGGACGTACACGACCATCATCAGTGCGAGCACGACGAACATCCCGAACGCCATCGCCTGCGCGAGGTGCGGATTGCTCAGCACGTTGCCGCTGTAGTAGGCGCCGATCAGGACCGGAACGAGGTTCGCCCCGGAGTTGATGCCGTACGCGGTCGCATAGGCGGCGAATGCGTTCCCGAAGAGCAGGATGATCGCCCCGAGCATCGAGGGCATCAGCACCGGCACGCCGATGTACCGCCAGAACTGCCACTGGGAGCCGCCCAGGTTCGCGGACGCCTCGCGCCACTCCTTGCGCAAGCCGTCGATCGCCGGCGCGATCACGAGGATCATGAGCGGCAGCTGGAAGTACATGTAGGCGAGTCCGATCCCGCTCAGGTTGTAGATGGCGAAGCCGTGCGCGGAGAGGTCGAAGTGCAGCTGGTTCTTGAAGAAGAGCGTGAGCACACCGAGCGGCCCGAGCGTGGCGATGAACGCGAACGCAAGGGGGATGCCCCCGAAGTTCGCCGCGACCCCGGAGAACGTCGTCAATGCGCTTCGGATCCACCTCGGCGTCCCCTCACGCAGGGCGGCGTACGCGATGAAGAGTCCGGCAACGCCTCCGATCGCAGCCGTGACGAGACTCAGCTTGATGCTCGTCTCGTACGCGTCGATGTACGGGTGATGGAAGAGCGTGCGGATATTGGCGAACGTGTAGCCGCTCGTCTCACCCTGAAAAGCGCCGATCAGGACGGATGCCGCCGGTAGAAAGAGGAAGAGGAGCGTATAGGCGAAGAACGGCAGCGTCGCGATCCAGGCCAAGGAGAGGCGCCTCCGGCCGGACTGGACGCCCGGCCGGAGTGCCTCGGGTGCTGCTTCGATCGCTATGGCTTACGACCCGACCTTCGAGGGCCAGTCCGACGCGATCTTCGCCTTCGCCGCGCTCTGCTGCGAGAGGCTCGCGAACTTCGCCTTCGCGTAGAGGGACGCAGACGGGAGTGCTGCGAGGAGTGACTTCGGGATCTTCTTGCGCTTCGCCAGGTCGTTGAACCGGGACGGATGCGCGAAGCCCTTCAGGAACAGGATCTGCCCCTGGTCGGAGTAGAGGAACTCCTCCCAGAGCCGCGCTGCCCATGGGTGCGGTGCGGTGGCGTTGATCGCCTGCGCGTAGTGACCTCCGTAGACGCCGTCGGCCGGAATGGTGACCTTCCAACGGGCGGCCGGGAACTCCTTGACGTACGCGAGGTTGTTGTAGTCCCAGTCGATCGAGATCGGCGTCTGGCCCGACGCGACCGTCGCAGAGGTCGTCTGCACGGGGATGAAGTTCCCCGACTTCTTCATCGACGCGAAGAAGTCGATGCCGGGGCCGACGTCCTTCAGCGAGCCGCCGTTCGCGAGCGAGGCCGCGATGACGCCCGACACCGCCGAGTTCGACTGCAGGGGGCTGCCGTTGAGTGCGACCTTGCCCTTGTACTCCGGCTTCAGGAGGTCCTTCCACGTCGTCGGCCCGTTGCTGATCAGGTTCTGGTTGTAGCCGATCGAGATCGCGCCCCAGTAGTCGCCGTACCAGTACCCGCGGGTGTCCTTCATCGAGCGGGGGATCGTCGAGAACGTCGACGGGAAGTACTTCCCGTACAGGCCGGCGGCGGCACCGGCGACCGCGAATGCGGGACCGACGTCGACGACGTCAGGCGCACGCGAGTCGCCCTTGAGCGACGTGATCGCCTGGTTCTCCTGTGCCGAGCTTCCGTCCGGGTTGTCGTCCGTGACGGAGAGGCCGTACTTGCTCTTGAACGTCGAGAGGATCTCGCCGTAGTTGGCCCAGTCCGGGGGCAACGCGATCGTGTTGAGGTGGCCTTCCTTCTTCGCGTTCGCGACGATCGTCTTGAGCGGAACCGACCGCCCTTTCAAGGGGGGTGCCGCCGCGCTGCCGCCGCGCGCCGCTGCCGCGACGCCGGTGCTCGAGAGAACCGTCAGGCCCGCCGCCGCCGCCATGCTCCGCTTGAGCATCTGCGAGCGGCTCATGTCCGTCTCCGCCAGCTTGCGCCAGAACTCCTGTTCTTGCGCCTCGTAATCCTCCATGCAAACCCTCCACGTCCGGAAAATGTGAACGAATGGTGATCGAAGCACGTCCGGGTCCTGGTTTCAATGGCGGCCACCCGCCTGTCACCTGCCGTTCACCAGAGAGATAGGCTCGCCGGCGTGATCCCGTTCGAGGGCGGCGGCGTATGGCTGCGCTGTGCGCTGCACGCGCACACGACCAACTCCGACGGCGAGCTCGCCCCGGGCATGCTCGTTCGCCATTTCGAATGGGCGGCCTACGATGTTCTCGCGATCACCGACCATTGGGTCCGGACGGAGGAGCGGTCGACCCGCAAGCTCCTCGTCATCCCCTCGGCCGAGCTGAACGCGACGTGTGGCGGATCGGAAGACGATGCTCATGTGCTCGCGCTCGGCGTCGAGGCGGACCCGGAGCCGCCCGATTCCTTCGCGCCCCTCCAGGAGGTCGTGAGCTGGATCCGCGAGCACGGCGGCCTCCCCTACCTCGCGCACACGTACTGGAGCGGCCTGCGCACCGAGCAGTGGATCGAATGCGAGGGTCTCCTCGGCCTCGAGGTGTGGAACAGCGGCTGCGAGCTCGAGATCGGACGCGGCGACGCGTCGATCCACTGGGACGAGGCGCTCGAGCTCGGCCGGCCGCTCCAGGGGATCGCGACGGACGACTCGCATCATCCCGGGTACGACAGCGGGTTTGCCTGGACGATGGTGCATGCCGCCGAGCGGACCCAGGAGGCGGTGCTCGACGCCTTGCGCGCAGGCCGCTTCTACGGCTCGACGGGCCCGACGATCGAACGCGTCGAGATCGACGGCAACGCGGTCGAGGTGCATTGCTCGCCGGCGCAGAGCGTGACGCTCGTCAGTGCGCGCCATCGCGGCGCGCGCGCGAACGCCGGCCGGCTCGGCTACCCGAACAGCTCGACGATCCTCGAGCGCGACTCGACCGGGCTCATCACCGCCTGTCGGCTCGAGAAGCCGCCCCTTGCCCCATTCGGACGTGTCCTGGTGTCTGACACCAGGGCATGTCGGGCCTGGACGAATCCGTTGTGGACGACCGCGTAACGTCGCTCGAGCGGCTCGCCTCGCGCGAGTTCGACCTGCTCGTGATCGGCGGCGGCATCGTCGGCGCCGGCATCGCCGAAGCGGCGTCGGCGCACGGGCTCGACGTCGCCCTCGTCGACAAGGGCGACTTCGCGGGCGCCACCTCGAGCGCGTCGTCGAAGCTCATCCACGGCGGCCTGCGCTACCTGCGGCTCGGCGACGTCGGCCTCGTGCGCGAGGCGCACAACGAGCGGCGGGTGCTGATGAACATCGTCGCGCCGCACCTCGTCCGGCGGCTGCCGTTCCTCTTTCCGCTCTACGAGGACGGGCCTTACCGCCCCTGGTTCGTGCAGAGCGGCATCATCGTCTACTCGACGCTCGCCCGGGCGAAGCTCAACGGGCTCGTCGGCGCGGAGCGCGCGGAGCGGCTCGTGCCCGCGCTCCGACACGACAAGCTTCGCGCCTGCGCTCTCTACGAAGACGCCTGGACGAACGACGGCCGCCTCACGCTCGCGAACATCCGTGCAGCGGCCGACCGTGGAGCGACAGTCCTCAACTACGCCGAGGTCGTCGGGCTCGCGCCGACCGAGGTCGCGGCGGACGGGCGCACGATTCAGGTGCGCGCGAAGGCGGTCGTGAACGCAGCCGGTCCGTGGGTCGATCGAGTGCGACGCCTCGAAGACCCGCGCGCGAAGCCGTCGATGCGGCTGAGCAAGGGCGTGCACGTCGTCGTCGACGGCGGCGAGGACTGGGGCGCGGCGCTCACGACCCCGCACGACAAGGTGCGCGTCTCCTTCGCCGTTCCCTGGGAGGGCATGCTCCTGCTCGGAACGACCGACTCCGAGCACGACGGCGAGCCGGACAGCGTCTCGGTGTCCGACACGGACGTCGCGCAGGTGCTTGCGGAAGCCTCCGTCGCGGTCGACGCGGTCGGTCCTCCCCGGGCAACGTTCTGTGGCCTCCGCGTCCTGCCGGGCGGCGACGGCGGCACGGCGGCTGCAAAGCGCGAGACGGTGTTCACGACCGGGCCGACCGGCATGGTGAGCGTCGCCGGGGGCAAGCTGACGACGTACAGGCGCATCGCGCTCGACGCGCTCGACCAGCTCGGCGTGCGCGGCCTCTCGAAACGGCCCCGCCCCCTCCCCGGCGCCGCGGGCCTCGACCGCATCGTCTGGCCGGCAGAGCTCGACACCGCGACCCGCAACCACCTCCTCCATCTCTACGGCTCGCTCGCGCCCGAGCTCCTCGCGCCCGCCGCCGAGGATCCGGTGCTCCTCGAGCCGCTCGTTCCCGGCCGGCCCGACCTGCGCGCGCAGGAAACCTATGCCCGCGCGCGGGAGTGGGCGCACACCGACGAGGACGTCTTCCGCCGCCGAACGACCGCGTGGCTCGCCGGTTCGGGGATCCCGGTCTAGACTCGGTCGCATGTCACCGCGCTACGCCAGGCTGACACGGCCACTCGTGCGTGACGGCGGAGAGCTCAGAGAGGCGAGCTGGGACGAGGCGCTCGACCGCGCCGCGGCCGGCTTCCGGAAGGCAGTGGACGAGGGGTCGATGACCGGCCTCTTCAGCTGCTCGAAGGCGACGAACGAGCTCAACTACGCCGCGCAAAAGTTCTCCCGTGTCGTCCTCGGCTCCAACAACGTCGACAGCTGCAACCGAACCTGACACGCGCCCAGCGTCGTCGGTCTGGCGGCGGTGTTCGGTGCAGGCGGCGGTACGAGCTCCTACGAGGAGGTCCGAAACGCGGACCTGATCTTCCTCTGGGGCTCGAACGCGCGGGAGGCGCATCCGATCTTCTTCCATCACGTCCTGAAGGGGATCAGGCGCGGCGCGAAGCTCGTCGTCGTCGACCCGCGGCGGACGGCCTCGGCGCAGTGGGCGGATCTCTGGCTCGGCCTCGACGTGGGGACCGACATCCCGCTTGCGAACGCGATCGCGCGCGAGCTCATCCACTCGGAGCTCGTGAACACGGAGTTCATCGAGCGAGCAACGACCGGCTACGACGAATTCCGCGAATCGGTCGAGCCGTGGACGCTCGACGAGGCGGAGCGCGTGACGGGGATTCCGGGCGACGCGATCCGCGAGGCGGCGCACCTGCTCGGCCGGGCGGACCGCGCGCAGATGTGCTGGACGCTCGGGATCACGGAGCACCACAACGCGGTGGACAACGTCTTCGCGCTCATCAACCTGGCGCTCCTCGGCGGGCACGTCGGCCGCTACGGCTCGGGCGTTCAGCCGCTGCGCGGGCAGAACAACGTGCAGGGCGGCGGTGACATGGGCGCGATCCCGAATCGCCTGCCGGGCTTCCAGGCGCTCACCGATACGGCTGCCCGCGAGCGCTTCGAAGCCGTATGGAAGGCACCGATCCAACCGAAGGACGGTCTGCACCTCACCGGGATGTTCGAGGCGATGGAGCACGGCACGTTGACCGCGGTCTACGTGATCGGCGAGAACCCCGCGCAGGGCGAGGCCGACCAGCAGCGCGCGATCCGACTCCTCGAAGGCCTCGACCATCTCGTCGTCCAGGATCTCTTCCTGACGAAGACGGCCCAGCTCGCGGACGTCGTCCTACCCGCGTCGTCGACGCTCGGGGAAGCGGAGGGCACGGTCACCTCGAGCGAGCGGCGCGTGCAGCGCGTGCGCAAGGCGTTCGACCCGCCGGGTGAGGCGCGCGACGATGTCGAGATCGTCTACGAGCTCGCACGCCGGCTCGGCCACGACCTCGGCAGCCCGCGCGCCGAGGACGTCTGGGACGAGCTGCGCTCGCTCTCGCCCATGCACCGCGGCATGCGCTACGACCGGCTCGAGGCGCTGGGCGGCATTCAGTGGCCGTGCCCCGACGAAGAGCATCCCGGCACGCAATTCCTGCATGCGCGTCTGTGGGACGACGTGGTCGAGGGTCGGGCGCCGTTCCACGCGATCGAGCACTCGCCGCCGGTCGACCTGCTCGACGACGACTTTCCGCTCCGCCTCACCACGGGCCGCCGCCTCGAGTCCTACAACACCGGCGTGCAGTCCGGCGGGTACGCATCCCCACTGCATCGCGGCGGTACAGCGATACTGCTTGCGCCGGAGGACGGCGCGCGTTTCGGCCTTGAGGACGGCGGTCGTGCGCGTGTCGTCTCCCGGCGTGGATCGATCGAGGCGCCGGTGCTCTACGACGACACGCTTCGCCCCGGTCTCGCCTTCATGAACCTTCACTTCCCGGACGAGGTGGCGACGAACGTGCTGACGATCGACGCGACCGACCCGAAGTCGGGGACGGCGGAGTTCAAGGCCACCGCGATCCGCGTGGAGGCCGTCTAGCGTGGACCTTCGCCTGCCGAGCGCCGAGCCGAGCGACGCAGAGCGCGAGGCGATCGACACCGTCGCGGGCGCGGCGGCCGCCGATGACGGGCGGGTCGCGCGCGCCGACCGCACGCGTAGGCATCTGCTCCTCCCCGCGCTCCGCGCCGCGCAGCGGCGCGTCGGCTGGGTCAGCGAGGGCGCGCTCGGCTATGCGTCGCGCCGGCTCGATGTGCCGCCGGCCGATGCGTACGGCGTCGCAAGCTTCTACGCGCTCATCTCGCTCGAGGAGCGGCCCGCGGAGGTGCTGCACGTGTGCACCGACCTCGCCTGCCAGCTCGCAGGGGCGGAGGTCCCGGCAGGCGCGCATGCCTCCCCCTGCCTCGGCCTGTGCGAGCGCGCACCCGCGTCGCTTCGCACGATCGCGGGCCCCGAGCCGCGCGAGGTGCCGTTGCCGGAGGAGGGCCCGCCGTTGCCTCAACGCGGGGAGCCCGGCTTGCGCCTGCTCCGCCGGATCGCCGCTGACGTCGACCCGGAGTCGCTCGACGCGTATCGGGCGCACGGCGGCTACGCGGCTCTGCGACGAGCGTTCGAGCTCGGCCCGGAGGGTGTGCTGCGAGAGGTTGTCGACTCGCGGCTGCTCGGTCGCGGCGGTGCGGCCTTTCCGACCG
The DNA here is from genome assembly GCA_963848665.1 of uncultured Actinomycetes bacterium. Classification (GTDB taxonomy): domain Bacteria; phylum Actinomycetota; class Thermoleophilia; order Gaiellales; family Gaiellaceae; genus Palsa-739. The sequence continues at coordinate 388,976 of CAWKEF010000008.1, read as the reverse complement.
GCCTGAAATGGGAGGCGGTCGCGCACCAGCCCGCGCGCCCGCACTACCTCGTGTGCAACGCGGACGAGTCTGAGCCGGGGACGTTCAAGGACCGCGTCCTCATGGAGAGCGATCCGTTCGCGCTCGTCGAGGCGATGACGATCGCGGCCTACGCGACGAGCTGCGAGCACGCCTACGTCTATGTGCGGGCGGAGTACCCGGTCGCCCACGCGCGCCTCGAGAATGCGTTTGCGCTCGCACGCTCGCACGGCCTCCTGGGCGAGGACGTGATGGGCACCGGCTTCTCGTTCGACATCGAGCTGCGCATCGGCGCGGGGGCGTACGTCTGCGGCGAAGAGACGGCGCTCTTCCAGTCGATCGAGGGCTACCGCGGGGAGCCGCGCAACAAGCCGCCGTTCCCCGTCGAAGTCGGCCTCTTCGACAAGCCGACGGTGGTGAACAACGTGGAGACGCTCCTGAACGTCCTCGACGTCGTGGCCGAGACGGGCGCCGCGTACGCCCTGACGGGGACCGAGGGCTCGACCGGCACTCGGCTCTTCTGCCTCTCCGGCCACGTCGCGCGGCCCGGCCTCTACGAAGTGCCGTTCGGGACGAATCTGACCGATCTGCTCGAGCGGGCGGGAGCGCATCCGCCGAAGGCGGTGCTCCTAGGCGGCGCCGCGGGCTCGTTCCTGCGGCCCGACCAGCTCGACCTGCCGCTCACGTTCGAGGACGCGCGGACGGTGGGCACGACGCTCGGCTCGGGCGTCGTGATCGTCTACGACGAGTCTGCCGACCTCGTCGCCGCCGTCCTCCGGATCGCCGAGTTCTTCCGCGACGAGTCGTGCGGCCAGTGCGTCCCGTGCCGGGTCGGCACCGTCCGCCAGGAGGAGGCCCTGCACCGCCTCGCAGCAGGAAAGGCGAACGGCAACGAGTTCGAGGTGCTCGCCGACCTGACGGCCGTGATGCGCGACGCCTCGATCTGCGGTCTGGGCCAGACGGCCGCAAACGCCGTCACATCCGCGATGATGAACCTCGGGGTGCTGGCTCCATCATGATCGAGCTCACGATCGACGGGCAGGCGGTGAGCGTCGCCGAGGGCTCGACGATCCTCGACGCCTGCCGCCGGCTCGAGATCGAGACGCCGACGCTCTGCTACGCCGACACGCTCACGCCGGTGAACGTCTGCCGCGTCTGCGTCGTCGAGATCGAAGGTGCCCGCGTGCTCGCGCCGGCGTGCTCGCGGAAGGTCGAGGCCGGCATGACGGTGCACACCGATTCGCCGCGCGTGCGCACGAGCCGCCGCATGGTGCTCGAGCTCCTCGCCTCCTCCGTCGACCTCTCGACGGCACCCGACGCCCAGCGCTTCAGCGCCGACTACGGCGCGCAGCCCGAACGCTTCGGCGCGGCGGCGACGGTGAAGCAGCCCGCGAAGATCGACAACGACCTGTACATGCGCGACTACTCCAAGTGCATCCTCTGTTACAAGTGCGTCGAGGCGTGCGGTGAGGACCACCAGAACACGTTCGCGATCGCCGTCGCCGGACGCGGCTTCGAGGCGCGCATCTCGACGGAGTTCGACGTCACGCTCCCCGACTCGGCATGCGTCTACTGCGGCAACTGCATCGCGGTGTGCCCTACCGGAGCGCTCATGCCGACGAGCGAGTTCGAGCTACGCGAGCAGGGAACGTGGGACGAGGGCGAGCAGTCCGAGGTCGACACCGTGTGCCCGTATTGCGGCGTCGGCTGCAACCTCACACTGCACGTCCAGGACGACGCGATTGTCAAGGTCACCTCACCGGACGATCACGACGTGACGCGCGGCAACCTGTGCGTCAAGGGCCGTTTCGGGTACGCGTACGTGCAGAACCGGAAGTAGATGGCCCGCTACCAGATCCTGTACTGGCAAGACGTCCCGTCCGTGATCAAGGCGTTCGACGCCGACGGTGCGGAGACGAAGCGACAGCTGCCCGAGTGGTACCAGCAGGAGATCGACAAGCGAGCGATGGTGCAGGGCCTGACCGGGAGCGACGAGTATCTGGAGCAGTGGCGCTGGGGCGACGTCGAGGAGCGCCCGGGCACGCCGGACGAGGTGCTCGACGCGATCGAGCGCGAGCTGGACCCGTGAACGACCGGCGCCGGCTGCTGCCGCTCGGCATCGCAGCCACGCTGCTCCTCGCACTCGCCGGCATCGCGAGCCATGGACGGCCGCTCTCCGGCGGCCGCGGGCGCGGTCCGACTGCGACGTTCTTCGACTACGTCGCGACGACGCTCGTGCTCTTTGCCATCGTGATGCTCGCGGTCGCCGTCGGCGCGCTCTTCGGCCAGCGCACCGTCCGCGGCCCGTTCCGGCGACGCCGCTGGCATCTGGTCAGCACGTTCCTCGCGTTCATGGGCTCGCTCGTGCTCGCCTACGTCCTCTTGCACACGGGCTTCATCGATCGATTGCGGAAGTTCGAGCAGGCACTCGCCCACCAGCAGCGGCCCGGCGCGCGCGGACGCATCCCCCCGCCTGCGGCGCACGTGCGTGACCCGAACCTGCGCTGGGACGAGATCACGGTCTTCCTCGTGCTGATCCTCGGAACTGCGATCGTGCTCTTCGCGCGGCGCAACACGAAGCGCATGCCGCGCCCGTGGCGGCTCGGACGCCGCGAGGAGGTGTCGGCGGCGATCGACCAGTCGCTCGACGATCTGCGCAACGATCCTGACCTTCGCCGCGCGATCGTCGCCGCCTATGCGCGCATGGAGTACGCGCTCGGCCGGGCCGGGCTGCCACGCCATCCCGCCGAGGCGCCGTTCGAGTACGTCGAGCGCGCGCTCCAGAGTCTCGAGACGAGCTCCGACGCGATCCGGCGCCTCACGGCGCTCTTCGAATGGGCAAAGTTCAGCCACCATGAGCCGGAGGCGGAGATGAGGGACGAGGCGATCGACGCGCTCGTCGCCGTCCGCGACGAGCTCGCCCGGCCGGCCGAGCAGGCTGTGACGGCGTGACGGAGGAGCGGCGCCGGGTCACGATCCTCTTCGCGGTGACAACGGTCGCGCTCGTCGTCGTCCTCGGCCTGCATCCGGTGTCGACCGGCCAGATCGTCGCGGGCTATGTGCTCGCGCTTGCCGCGATCGGGCTCGGCGCGCTGACGCGCATCGTCGCTGCGCACGCACTCCACGGCGGCGACTCGCGTTTCGAGCACGCACTCTCGCGCAAGCCCCCGTCGTCGACCCGCCCGCCGGAGCTCGTGCGCATCGAGCGGGAGATCACGCTCGGCGGAACGAGCGCGGGACATCTGCGCACGCGCCTCCTGCCTCTGCTCCGCGAGGCGGCTGCCGCCAGGATCGGGATCGACTTCGAGCTCCAGCCCGAGCGCGCCTGTGCCGCGCTCGGGCACGAGACGTGGGAGCTTCTGCGGCCGGACCGCGAGGCGCCGGCGGATCGAAACGCGCCCGGCCTGCCGCTGCGGCGTGTCCGTGCGGTCGTCGACGAGCTGGAGCGGCTCTGATGGAGCTCGACGAGGTTCGCGAGCAGGGCGCTGCCCTTCTCGACGAGCTCGAGCGCGCGATCGTCGGCAAGCGCGACGCGCTCGAGCTGGTCCTGATGGCGATGCTCTGCGACGGGCACGTGCTGCTCGAGGACTATCCGGGCCTGGCAAAGACGCTCGCTCGCGCGCTCGTTCGCGCAGGCGACGTCGCTGCGCTTCTCGCGCATTCAGTTCACGCCCGACCTGATGCCTGCCGACGTGACCGGCTCGTCGGTCTTCGACCAGCGGAACGCCGAGTTCACCTTCCTGCCGGGGCCGATCTTCACGAACCTCCTCCTCGCCGACGAGATCAACCGCGCCCCGCCGAAGACGCAGGCGGCGCTGCTCGAGGCGATGCAGGAGCAGCAGGTCACGACCGAAGGCGAGACGCGCACGCTCGAGGCGCCGTTCATCGTGCTCGCGACGCAGAACCCGATCGAGTACGAGGGCACGTATCCGCTGCCCGAGGCGCAGCTCGATCGCTTCCTGATCCGGATCGGGATCGGGTATCCAAGCCGCGCGCACGAGCTCGAGCTCCTCGCCCGAAGGCTCGAGCGCGGCGCGGACGAGCTGGAGCTTCGTCCGGTGCTCGACGGTCCGGCGCTCCTCGCGATGCAGGAGGCGCTCGAGCAGGTACACCTCTCCGACTCGATCTCCGGCTACATCGTCGACCTCGTGACGGCGACGCGCGAGTCGAAGCGGCTCGCGGTGGGAGCGAGCCCGCGTGGAAGTCTCGCGCTGCTGAAGCTGTCGCGCGCGAAGGCGGCGCTCGACGGCCGCGACTTCGTCGTGCCCGAGGATGTGAAGGCCGTCGCGATCCCCGCACTCGCGCACCGGCTGACGCTGCGTCCCGAGCTCTGGGTGCAGCGCATCCGCGGCGAGGACGTCGTCGCCGAAGCACTGGCCTCGGTGCCGACGCCGCCTGCGGAGGATTCGCTCCGCGCGGCGGGATGATCCGCCTCGACTCGCCCCGCGTCGCCACGTATGCCGGGCTCGCGGCGTTCGGCCTCCTCGCCGGGCTCGTGCTCGGGCGGGTCGAGCTCGTCGCCCTCGCCTGCCCATTCGCGCTTGCCGCAGTCGTCGGGGCTGCGCTTGCGCGCGACCCCCGGATCTCGGCTTCGATCGCGATCGACCGCGAGCGCGCGCTCGAAGGCGAGGACGTGCGGGTGACCGTCGATCTGTCGGCTCCGGCCGGTGCCGATCGCGTGGATGTCTTCCTGCCGCTCCCCGTCGGGTTGCACGTGCCCGCGGGCAACCCGCGCGGTGTCGCACTCGCCGATTCACGCACGCTCGAGCTCGACGTCCGGTGCGACCGCTGGGGCGCATTCGGGATCGGCCCCATGCTCCTGCGCGCCCGCGACCGGCTCGGCTTCCACTCCTGGGAGACGCAGGTCGGGGCGGTGCAGCGGCTGCGCGTCTATCCAAGCGTGGAGACCGTCCGGACCATGCTCGCGCCGCTCGAGACGCAGGCGTTCATCGGCAACCAGACCGCACGGACGAAGGGCGAGGGGATCGAGTTCGCGGACATTCGCGAATGGGCACCGGGCGACCGCGTCCGCAGCATCAACTGGCGCGTGACTGCGCGACAGGGTGAGTTGCACGTCAACCAGCAGCATCCCGAGCGGAACACGGACGTCGTCCTCTTCCTCGACACGTTCACCGATGTCCGGAGGGGCGGCCGCGGCACTCTCGACATGACGGTGCGCGCCGCCGCCTCGCTCGCACACCGCTATCTCGAGCGCAAGGATCGCGTCGGCGTCGTGAGTTTCGGGGGGTATCTGTCGTGGCTCCTCCCGGCTTCCGGCACGCGGCAGCTCTACCGCATCGTCGACTCGCTCCTGCAGATGGACATCGTCCTGAGCTTCGCCCGCAAGGGAATCGACGTCCTCCCGCCGCGCACACTGCCGCCGAAGGCGCTCGTGCTGGCGCTGTCGCCGCTCCTCGATGCGCGGTCGGCCGGCGCTCTGCTCGATCTTCGTGCACGCGGTTTCGACCTCATCGTGATCGAGGTGTCGCCCGTGCCGTTCGTGCACACGGGGGGCGACGAGCTCGCCAGGCTCGCCTACCGGCTCTGGCGACTGTCGCGCGAGTCGTTGCGCGCCCGGTACGAGCGGGCCGGTGTTCCCGTCGTCGAGTGGATCGACGGCGAGCCGCTCGACGTCGTGCTGGAGGAGGTGACGGCATTCAGGCGCCACGCCCGTCCCGTCCGCGTCTCGTAACCGCGCTGCTCGCCGCAGCGACGTACGCGGCTGTCTTCGTCTACGTGCTGACACGCGACGAGGCGCTGGCGGGGATCACCGTCGCGTGCGGCGTCTTCGGCGGCGGTCTGCTGCTCTATGCGCTCGCGCGTCGCGCGGCCGACGTCATGCTCTGGCCGGTGCTGCTCCTCGCGGTCGCGTACGCGATCACGCTCTTTGCGCGGGGCTCCGGCATCGACGAGGGCGCGCCGCTCGTGGCCGCCACCCTCCTTCTCTGCAGCGAGCTCGCCGCGTGGTCCTTCGACGAGCGGCGCGCGATCAAGGCGGAGCGCGCCGTCGTCGCGGCTCGTGGGGGCGCGGTGGTGCTGCTCGTGCTGGGCGGCCTCGCCGCCTCGGCGCTCGTGCTGGCGCTCGCGGCCGCTCCGATCGGCGGTGGGCTCGGCTGGACGGTGCTCGGGGCCGCCGCCGCGGTCGTGCTGGTCGGGCTCACCGCCCAGCTCGGCCGGCGTTACTAGAAGAGGCCGACCGTCCGTCCGTCGGCGTCGATGTCGACGTTCATCGCAGCCGGCGTCGCCCCGTACCCGGGCATCGTCTGCATGTCTCCGAGGAGCGCGACGAGCCAGCCGGCTCCGGTATAGGCACGAATGTCGCGAACGGTGACGGTGAAGCCCTCGGGCGCATTCGTGAGCGACGCATCGTGGGAGAGCGAGAGATGCGTCTTCGCCATGCAGATCGGCAGCGCGTCGAACCCGCGCTCGTGAACTGCTTGATCTTCTCCCGCGCGGTCTTGAGCAGGAAGATGCCGTCCGCGCCGTACACGCGCTTCGCGATCGCCTCGATCTTCGCCTCGATCGGATCGTCGAGCGGGTAGAGCGGAGCGAAGCTCGACGGTTGCTCCGTCGCGGCGACGACGGCTTCGGCGAGGGCGGCCGCACCTTCGCCCCCTTTCACCACCGCTTCGTTCGGCTCGGCCGCGAAGGCGCCGTTTGCGAGCGCGATCTCGCGGACGAGCTCGATCTCCTCGTCAGTGTCGTCCGGGAAGCGGTTGACGGCGACGACGGCGTTGAGCCCGAACTCGCGAATGATTCCCAGGTGGCGATTCATGTTCGCGGCGCCTTCGCGAATCGCGCCGACGCCTCCGTCGGGATCGCCGGCATGGTGCTTGAGGGCCTTCGCGGTCACGACGAGCACGACGGCGCTCGGTGTGAGCTTGCCGACGCGGCAGACGATGTTCATGAACTTCTCCATGCCCATGTCCGAGCCGAAGCCGCTCTCGGTGACGACGATGTCGCCGAGCTTCAGTGCGACGCGGTCTGCGACGAGCGAGTTGTTGCCGTGCGCGATGTTCGCGAAGGGGCCGCAGTGGACGAAAGCCGGTTGTCCCTCGAGCGTCTGGACGAGGTTCGGCTTGATCGTCTCCTTCAGGAGGACGGTCATCGCCCCGGCCGCTTTGAGCTGCTCGGCGCTGACGGGCTTGCCGTCGAACGTCGAGCCGACCGTGATACGGCCGAGCCGTCGCGAAGATCGAAGAGATCGCGCGAGACCGCGACGATCGCCATCACCTCCGACGCGGCGGTGATGTCGAAGCCCGTCTGGCGCACGTACCCGTTCGCGCGGCCGCCGAGGCCGACCGCGATGTCGCGGAGCGAGCGGTCGTTGATGTCCATGCAGCGCCGCCAGCTGATCGAGAGCGGATCGATCTGCAGCTTGTTCCCGTGCAGGATGTGCGCCTCGAGCATCGCCGCGAGCAGATTGTTGGCCGCGCCGATCGCGTGGATGTCGCCCGTGAAGTGGAGATTCAGATCCTCCATCGGCACCACCTGTGCGTACCCCGCGCCGGCGGCGCCGCCCTTGATCCCGAACACGGGCCCGAGCGAAGCCTCGCGGAGGCAGAGCACCGGCTTGCGGCCGATGTGCCCGAGCCCTTGCGTGAGCGACACGGACGTCGTCGTCTTTCCCTCACCGGCTTTGTCGGCGTGATCGCCGTCACGCAGACGAGCTTCGCGTCGGGACGGCCGGAGAGCCGGTCGAGCACCGACAGGTGCACCTTCCCCTTGTAGCGCCCGTAGAGATCGATCTCGTCCGGTTCGAGACCTGCCGCAGCCGCGATCTCGGCGATCGGCTGAAGCTCGCGCCGCCTGCGCGATCTCGAGGGAGGACGGCATCAGTGGGACACCGCCGCGGCTGCGAGCTCGGAGACCATCGTGTCGGTATGAAAGCGCTCGAGGGCGAAGGGCGCGATCAGGTCCGGCGTCCGGCCGGTGGCGACGAGCTCCGCGAGCGTCGTTCCCACGATCGGCGCCGCCTTGAAGCCGTAGGTGCCCCAGCCTGCAGAGAGATGGAACCCGTCGACCTCGGTCTTGCCGAGAATCGGGCTGTAGTCGGGGCTCAGGTCGCAGAGACCCGTCCAGGAGCGTAGGACGCTCGCCTGCTCGAGCTGCGGGAAGAGCTCGAGCACGTGCCGCGCCGAGTACTCGAGGAAGGAGAATGTGCCGGTGCCGCGGTAGGTGGTGTACGGCTCGATCTCGGCGCCGATCAGGAACTCGCCGCGGTCGGTCTGCGAGATGTAGACGTGCATCTGCGACGAGACGATGACGACGTCGAGAAACGGCTTGACGGGCTCGGTCACGAACGCCTGCAGGATGTGGGTCGTGATCGGCAGCCTCACCTCGGCGAGGTCGCACACGAGCGTCGACCAGCCCGCGGTCGCACTGATCGACCGTGTCGCATTCGATGTCGCCGCGCGTCGTCTCGACGCCGGTGACGCGGCCGTTCTGCCGCCTGACGCCCGTCACCTCGGTGTACGGGTGGATCTCGACGCCGCCGCGGTCCGCACCGCGCGCGAAGCCCCAGCACGACCGCGTCGTGGCGGATGATCCCGCCCGGCGGGTGGTAGAGCGCGCCCATGATGGGCCAGGTCGGATGGTCCGAGAGGTCGAGCTCCGGGCAGAGCTTCGCGATCTCGTCGGTCCCGATCAGGCGGCTGTCGATTCCGAGCAGCTGGTTGACCTCCGCGCGCTCGTTCATCGTCACCATCGCGCGCTCCGAGTGCGCCAGTGTCAGGTGGCCCTGCTGCGAGAAGAGGAGATTGAAGTCCAGGTCGGCTCCGAGCCCCTCGTACAGCTCGACGCTGCGCTTGTAGAAGGCAGCGCCTTCGGGAGTGCGGTAGTTCGACCGGATGATGGTCGTGTTGCGTCCGGCGGCGCCCGACCCGATGTAGCTCTTCTCCAGCACCGCGACGTTCTTGATGCCGTGGTTCTTGACGAGGTAGTACGCGGTCGCGAGGCCGTGTGATCCGCCGCCGACGATCACCACGTCGTAGCGCCGTTTGAGCTCGCCGCGCGGACGCCACATGCGCCGGACGCGGAAGACGTCTTTCACGCGAGCCCCGCCTGCACGTCGCGCACGTTCTCGACGACCGAGTCGCCGTACTCCTGCGGGAAGAAGATCCTGAAGCCGGTGCTGTCCGCGCGTCACGAGCGCGCGTACGTCCGCGACCTTGCCGGCGGCGGGAAGGGCGTCGAGATCGAGGTCGGTCAGGCGGCGCATCAGCGCGTCGCCCTCGATCTCGATGCCGGCGAGCGACGCGCTGACGTCGATGACGAGTCCGGGCAGGGTGCTGCGAAGCTCGGCGCGACGCTCCGCAGGGCAGATGACGAGCCCGCGCGCCGGCGTGATCCTGATCACCTCGGCATCGACGTCGAGCGCGGCGACGTCGGCACGCCGCACCTCGAGCTTCCCGAGCAGCGAGAGATCGCGAATGCCGTCGGCACCCGCGAGCGCGCGTGCGAGCGGCGACGCCGTCGGCGCCGCACTCGGCGAGAGGAAGTCGAGCGTGCTCACGCGCGCAGCCGTTCGCCGTCGGGGTCGTAGAAGGGTCGCAGCCGGACACGGGCGCGCTCGAGCCGGCCGTCGACCCGCACATCGAACTCGCCGTCGTCCTGCGCGAGCTCGGGCGGAAGCCAGGCCAGGCCGATCGCCCGCCCGAGCTCGGCGCTCCAGCGCGAGCTCGTGACGCGCCCGCTCGGCCGGAGGTCGCGCACCACCTGGGCGCCCTCGGCCGGGACGGCGCCGTTCGTCATCTCGAAGCCGACGAGCAGCTCGCGCGGCCCGCGGTCGCGCGCGTGCTCGAGCGCCCACTTGCCGACGAAGTCGTCCTTGTCGAGCTTGGCGATCCAGCGCATGTTCGCGTCGAGCACGTTCGACTCCGAGTCGGTGTCCTGGCCGACGATGATGTGCTGCTTCTCGAGCCGGAGGATGCGCTGCGCCTCGAGCCCGAACGGCTTCACGCCGAGATCGGCGCCGCGCTCGAGCAGCGTGTCCCACAGGTGCTCCGCGTGCGGGCTCGGGAAGTGGAGCTCGTAGCCGAGCTCGCCGACGAACCCGATCCGCAGGACGAGCGAGGAGGCGCCGGCGACATCGATCTCGCGGGCGTCGAGGTACGCAAGCGCCTCGGCCGACACGTCGGCATCCGTCAGACGCGAGAGCAGGTCGCGCGCGCGGGGGCCGGCGACGTTGAACGCCGCGAGCGCGCCCGTCAGGTTGACGATCTCGACGTCCATCTGCCAGACCGCGTTCCACCATTCGAACCAGCCGAGGACGCTCTCTGCGCCGGTGGAGGTGGTCGTGACGTAGAACTGCTCTTCGCCGAGCCTCGCGAGCGTGCCGTCGTCCATGATCCGCCCCGCGTCGGTGGAGAGCACGCCGTAGCGGACGCGCCCCACCTTCAGGTCGGCGAAGCGGTTCGGGTACAGGCGCTCGAGAAACGCGGAGGCGTCCGGGCCGACGACGAGCAGCTTGCCGAGGGTCGAGACGTCGATCACTCCCACGGCTTCGTGCACGTTCCGTGCCTCTGCGGGAGCATCGCCGTACGAGTACGGGCGCTTCCACGCACCGGTCCAGATCATCGTCGCGCCGGCTTCCTCGTGGCGGTGATGTGTCGCGGTGCGTTTCGCCGGCTCGTGCGCGCGGCCGGCCAGCAGCCCGAGCTTGACCGGCGCCCACGGCGGCCGCGCCGTCGTCCGCCCGATCGACGCCTCGTCCGTCCCCTGCTCGCGCGCGTAGAGGCGGATCGAGGAAAGGTGGCAGAGCCGGCCCTGGCACGGGCCCATCGTCACGGTCGTGTAGCGCTTCGCGAGCTCGATCGAGTCGAAGCCTTCGGCGAGCGCGCGCTTCATATCCTTGATCGCCACGTCTTCACAGAGGCAGACGAAGCCGTCGGCTCCGTGGCATGCCCGCGTCGGAGACAGACGGCCGAGGTCGCCGGTGACGCGGCCGACCGCCTCGACCCCCGGCGGCAGCTCGGACGGCACGAAGATGCCGCGCGCTGCGTCGTAGGAGATGCTCGCGCCCGCCTGGGCGAGGAGCGAATACGCGGGCTGCGGCGTGCCCGACGCGACGAGCAGGTCGCAGTCGACCGCCTTGCCGTCGAGGACGACGCTGCCGACCCTTCCCCGCGTCCCCTTCGCCTCGACCGCGGCAACGTCCCGTTCGCGGAGATCGACCTTCGCCACGACCTCGACGCCCGCCCGGGCGAGCTCGTCGACGACGGCGAGCGCTCGGTCGTCGGCGGCGAGCACGACGGCCCGCTCGCCCGGCTTCAACGCAAAGTCGCGGATCAGGCGCCGGACGCCGTCGGGGAGCATGACGCCGACGAGATCGTTGCCGGGAAAGACGAGCGGCTGCTCGGTTGCGCCCGCCGCGACGACGATGCGCTTCGCCCGCACCCGCAGCAGCGTCGTGCCGTGCTCGACGGGCACGAGCCCGCCCTCGTAGATGCCGATCGCCCGGCCGGGCGAGACGACTTCCACACCCTCTCCGTCGAAGGTCAACCCCGGGTTCTCGTCGACGAGCATGACCTGCGCCCCGCGACCGGCGGCTTCGCGGGCCGCGCGGACGCCAGAGCTGCCGCCGCCGACGACGAGCACGTCCACCCGGCGATGCTCCGTGTCGTAGCGGATCATGCGGCCGCGGTGCTTGTCGATGCGGCCGAGCCCGGCGACGTTCCGAAGGAACTTCTCGTAGTAGGGCCAGAACCGGCGCGGTCGGATCATCGTCCGGTAGTAGAAGCCGACGGGCGTGAAGGGCCGTCCGACCTTGTCCACGATCGAGAGCAGGTCGCGCTCGAGCGAGCCGAGCACGTTCTGGGGCTCCACGGCTGCGCCCGCGCGCACAGGCTCGACGCAGACGCGCACGTTGGGCGTGCCGTCGACCGTCATCATGCAGTTCGCACAGCCGCCCGACACGCAGAGCAGGCCTCGCGGGCGGTGGTACTTGAAGCTGCGGGAGAAGGTGCGCACGCCGGACGCGTAGAGCGCCGAGCCGATCGTGTCGCCCGCGAATGCCTTCACGGGGGCTCCCCGGAAGGTGAATGTCAGCTCCGACGAGCGATCGAGCCGTTCGGTGGTCTGCGGAGGGAGCCGCATCAGCCGGCGGGCGGCCCGGCCGGAGCGGGCAACTCGACGCTCAGCACTTCGTTCGTGCGCGTGTCGCGCTCCGCGAGAAACCAGGCTTCGCAACCGAAGCGATGCTGCCACCACTCGCGCTGCACGCCTGCGACGTTACGGCGGAAGTAGACGTAGTCGGTCAGCTCGCGCACGCTCGCAGAGCCCTTCGGCCGGGACGTCACCTCGCCCGAGTACGCGAACTCGTTCACGTCCCGCGGGCCGCAGTTGGGGCATGAGAGCAGAAACGACACGCGGGCCTCCGTAAATAGCCGCTGGGGAAACGCTGTTGCCATTTTCTCCAACGGTGTCCCGTTTTGCAACGCTATTGCCAATTCGACCATAATGGCTCGACGGGTCCCGCGAGAAGGAGTCTGGCTAGATGGCAGTCGTGGAATCAGGTCCGAACCAGGTTCAGCGCGTGCTGGCGAGAGGTCCGATCGCGGATCCGCTGCCGACGCTCGGGGAGGCGCGCACCGATCCCCAGCGGCTGGAGAAGATCAGGCAGATCCGCAAGCTGATCGACGAGCGCGGGATCAAGTACATCTTCTTCCAGCAGGTCTCCGTCTCCGGCCACGTCAACGGCAAGGGCGTCGTCGCGACCCAGTGGGAGCGGGTCGCCGAGGACGGCTATCAGCTCGTCTACGGCGCCACCGCCGACCTCTTCGTCGACCGGAGCAACGACTACATCGGCTTCGGACCCGAGGAGTCGGAGCTCGCGGCGATCGCCGACCTCGACACCTTCGCGCAGCTCCCCTGGGACAACCGGGTCGCCCGCGTCTTCTGCGATTGCTACGACACCGAGACCGGTCTCCCCCTCGAGGCCGACCCCCGCCAGAACCTGAAGCGGATCGTGAACGAGGTCGAGGCGGAGCTCGGCTACACGTTCCTGTGCGGGATCGAGCCCGAGATGATGTGGATGCGCAAGACCGACGATCCGAACGACGCCGTCGGCCTCACGAAGCCGTGGTGCTACCACATCAACCAGTTCGAGGAGCTGCGGGACATCATCCTCGACGTCGTCGACTACGGCGAGCAGCTCGGGATCAATCCGACCTACGGCGACCACGAGGACTCCCCCGGCCAGCTCGAGCTGAACTTCCTCTACGACCGCGCCGTGCGGACCGCCGACAATCTCTCGACGTACCGCCAGATCTGCGCCGCCGTCGCCCGCAAGCACGGCGTGATCGCGAGCTTCATGCCGAAGCCCTTCACCGGGGTCTCCGCGAACGGCGCCCACCATCACTTCACGCTCGTCGACGAGGCCGGCGTGAACGTCTTCTACGACGCGGACGGTCCGGCAAAGCTCTCCGAGCTCGGGCTGCAGTTCATGGGCGGCATCCTCGACCACTATCGCGGCCTGTGCGGCGTCACGGCGTCGACGGTCAACTCGTACAAGCGCTTCTGGGACTTCGGCTTCTGGGCGCCGATCTACAAGGACTACGGCTGGCAGAACCGCACGACGCTCGTCCGCGTCGCGAGCGGCGGCCGCTTCGAGTTCCGCGCCGTCGACTCCGCGTGCAACCCCTACCTGACGCAGGCGGTGCTGCTCAAGACAGGGCTCGACGGAGTCAAGCGCAAGCTCGACCCGGGGCCGCCGCAGCAGCGCAACGTCTACGACGTGCTCGCCGAGGGCGGCGAGATTCCCCGCGTCCCCGCGCACCTCGGCGAGGCGCTCGAGGCGCTCGCGGAGGACGAGGTCGTCCGGAGCGCGCTGCCGGGCCGGCTCTACGACGTCTACATGCACTACAAGCGTGACGAGTGGGAGCAGTACCTCGCGGTCGTCACGGACTGGGAACGCGAGAAGTACCTGGACATCCTGCCCTGATGTGCGGAATCGCCGGGATCATCTACAAGGACAACGGCGGCGGGCACGCCGTCGGTCAGGACATGACGCGGATGCTGCAATCGATGAAGCACCGCGGCCCCGACTCGACGGGCTACGCCCTCTACGGGCCGGTGCAGCAGCAGTTCCTCATGCGCTACAAGCTCGCTGACGCGAACGACGCGCGCGACTTCGAGTTCGAGCAGCGGCTCGAGCATCACAAGTCCGAGGTCGAGGGGCGCCTGCGGGCGCTCGGCGCGCGGAACCTCGAGGTCGAGAAGGAGACCGGCTACGCGTACCGCGTCGCCTTCGACTACGACGGCGAGCTGAAGGCGATCACCGATGTCGTCGAGGACGTCCCGCACGCCGAGGTTCTGTCGCTCGGCCACTCGCTCGAGATCATCAAGGACCTCGGGGATGCCGAGCAGGTCGCCGAGCAGTACCACCTCGGGAGCTTCGTCGGCACGCACGCGATCGGCCACGTCCGGATGGCGACGGAGTCCGACGTCGACATCTCCGGCGCGCATCCGTACTGGGCCTATCCGTTCGGAGACGTCGCGGTCGTCCACAACGGCCAGCTGACGAACTACTTCCACTGGAAGCACCGGCTCGAGCGCAGCGGCCACCGCTTCCAGTCCGAGTGCGACTCGGAGGTGATCGCCGTCTACCTCGCGGAGAAGATGGGCGACGGCTACTCGCTCGAGGACGCGATGCGCGAGAGCCTCGACGAGCTCGACGGCGTCTTCACCTACATCTGCGTCACGGCCGACGCGCTCGGCATGGCGAAGGACGAGATGGCCGCGAAGCCGCTCGTGCTCTACGAGGCCGACGACATCGTCGCGCTCGCCTCCGAGGAGATCGCGATCCGTGCCGTCGTCGACCACGAGATCGAGACCTGGGATCCGTACGAGGGCGAGGTGATGGTGTGGACGCGCTAGCCGGCGAGCGGATGATCAAGTACGACGCGCGCGGGCTCGTCGAGGTCGACGACGAGGTCCTGAAGATCGCGGAGATCGAGGGCGAGCGCGCCGTCTTCGACGCGAAGGACCTCTCGACCCGGAAGATCAACCTCGAGCTCCGCTGGCTGCTCTACGAGCAGGGCGTCAAGGACGTGACCGTGCTCAACCCGGGCGCGAAGCACTCGCTCGGCGTCGGGATCCTCACACGCTGCAAGATCACCTTCGACGGCAGCCTCGGCTACTTCGGCTGCGGCCTGATCGACGGGCCCGAGATCCACATCCGGGGACGCGTCGGCTGGTCCTCCTGCGAAAACATGATGTCGGGCGTCGTCACGATCGACTCGAACGCGGGCTCGCTCACCGGCGCGGCCATGCGCGGCGGCGACCTCGTGGTCAAGGGCCAGGTCGGCGCCCGAACCGGAATCGACCAGAAGGGTGGGACGATCATCGTGCTCGGAAGCGCCGGCTCGATGACCGGCTTCATGCTCCAGCGCGGCCGCCTGATCCTCTGCGGCGACGTCGGCCCCGGCCTCGGCGACTCGATGTACGACGGCACGATCTACGTCGGGGGCAAGGTGCGCTCCCTCGGCATCGACTGCGTCCCCGGGGAGTGGACCGACGCGGACACCGAGCTGATCGAGCGCAAGTTCCGCATCCACGGGCTGGGCTCGCCGCCGGAATTCCAGAAGTTCGTCTGCGGGAAGAAGCTCTACAACTACGACAACCTCGAGCCGTCGGAAAGGAAGCTGGTCCTCTAGTGGCCGACGAGACCGCACCCTCGCAGCGCACCGTGCTCGGGCACAGCCGGATCTTCACGCCGGAGGTGATCGACGACATCCACATGAAGGCCGAGCTCGGCCGCTACCGCATGCGCGGCTTCTCGATGTTCAAGAAGATCCCGCACTGGGACGAGCTCATGTTCCTCCCCGGCACGCTCACCCGCTTCGTGATCGAGGGCTACCGCGAGAAGTGCGAGACGAAGACCGTGCTCGGCGCGCGCTTCGCGAAGCATCCGATCGAGCTCGACATCCCCGTCTACATCACCGGCATGAGCTTCGGCGCGCTTTCGCTCGAGGCGAAGATGGCGCTCGCGAAGGGCGCCTCGATGGCCGGCACTGCCACCTGCTCGGGTGAGGGCGGGATGATCCCGCCGGAGCGCGACCTCTCGACCAAGTGGTACTACCAGTGCATTCAGAGCAGGTACGGGTTCAACCCGCACCACCTGATGCTCGCGGATGCGTGCGAGTTCTTCATCGGCCAAGGCTGCAAGGTCGGTCTCGGAGGGCATCTGATGGGCCAGAAGGTGACCGAGCAGGTCGCGGAGATGCGCTCACTGCCGGCGGGGATCGACCAGCGCTCGCCGGCGCGGCATCCGGACTGGCTCGGGCCGGACGATCTCTCGCTGAAGATCCAGGAGATCCGCGAGGCGACGAACTACCAGATCCCGATCCAGCTCAAGCTCGGCGCAGCGCGTGTCTACGACGACGTGCGCATGGCGGCCAAGTGCGGGCCGGACATCATCTACCTGGACGGCGCCGAGGGCGGGACCGGCGCGGGCCCGCACATCGCAGCCGAGGAGACGGGCATCCCGCTGATGGCGGCGATCCCGGAGGCGCGGCGGGCGCTCGAGGACGTCGGCCTTGCGGACGAGGTCGACCTCGTCGTCGCAGGCGGGATCCGGAACGGCGGCGACGTCGCGAAGTGCCTGGCGCTCGGCGCGAAGGCGGTCGCAATCGGCCACTCGTCGCTGATGGCGCTGAACTGCAACAAGGAGATCCCCGGCGTCACCGACTACGAGGGCACGATCGGCGTGCCTGCGGGCCACTGCTACCACTGCCACACCGGCCGCTGCCCGGTGGGGATCACGACGCAGGATCCGGAGCTCCGCAAGCGGCTCGTCGTCGAGGAGGCGGCGGAGCGCGTCTACAACTTCCTGCACACGCTGACGCTCGAGGTGCAGATGCTCGCCCGCGCCTGCGGGAAGACGAACGTGCACTCGCTCGAGCCCGAGGACCTCTGCGCGCTGACGATGGAGGCGTCGGCGATGGCGAAGGTGCCGCTCGCAGGCACGGAGTACATCCCCGGCGTGACCGAGGAGCGTGCGCTCAAGGAGGTGCAGCGGATGCTGCAGAAGCATCTCGAGTACCCGGTCGACTTCCTCGCAGGCGAGATGGAGGCGCTTCCGGATTGAGCGTCCACGAGCCCGACAAGACGACCGGGATCGACGCCGAATACCTCTCCGGCCGCCGCTTCCCCTACCAGGAGGACATCTCGCTCGTCGACGATGTCGACCTCTGGCCGCCACTCCCGGCGACGACATCAACTGGCTCGAGGACGTCCAGCTCCTGACCGAGGACGGCGTCCCCGCGGTCTTCGACCGCTACTCCAACTCGTTCCTGAAGATCTACTTCTCGATCCCCGCGGGCCGCGAGGACGAGCTCGCGCGCAAGGTGCTGATCAAGCACCTCCAGTCGGGCAACTCGTACGGGATCCAGCTGAAGGAGAAGCACTGCAGGTTCCCGCAGCCCGAGCTCGGCCCGTGGGTCGAGGGGTCCCGCACCGTCGGCACGGACTGGCGGCCCTCCGTGCTCGAGGGCTGGGAACCGCCCGACCACTAGAGGTGCGCGTCGCGGTCGTCGGCGGCGGCGTCATCGGCATGGCGTGCGCGTTCGCGCTGCTCGATGTCGCCGAGTCCGTCGAGGTGCTCGAGGCCGGGACTGCCGGCGGCGGCGCCTCCGCCGGGAACACGGGCTGGGTGACGCCGAGCATCGCGACGCCGCTCGCGGCGCCGGGCGTGCTGACGATGGGGCTCCGCTCGGCGCTCGATCCGCGCGGCGCGCTCGTGATCCGGCCCTCGCTCGACCCTGCCTGGATCAGCTGGCTCCTCCGCTTCGCGCGCAGCAGCCGGCCCGCTGCGTACAAGCGTGGCGTCGCAGCGTTGCTCGAGCTGACGTCGCGCACGCTCGACGAGCTCGACCGCATGCGCGCGTCCGGCGTCGAGTTCGAAGAGCACCGGGCGGGCGTACTCGTCGTCGCGCGCGACCGCGCGGGCCTGCACTGGTTCGAGAAGGTCTTCGACGAGCTCGTGCCGCTCGGCTTCCCCGGCGGGCTCGAGCAGCTGACGGGCGACGAGGCGCGCACGCTCGAGCCCGCGCTCGGCCCCGCGGTCGGCTGCGCGACGCGGACGACGATCGACCGGCACGTCGCGCCCGAGAGCCTCGTCGCCGGTCTCGCCGCGTATGTCGTCCGACACGGAGGCACCGTCCGGGAGGGCGTGGCTGTCCGCGCACTCCGCCGCGCCGGCGACGAGTGGGCTCTGGACGGCGACGGCGGCGAGCTCGCGCGCGCAGACGTCGTCGTGCTCGCGAGCGCGCTCGGGACGTCTGCCCTCGTCCGGCCGTTCGGGCTGCGACTCCCTCTCGTCGGCGCGAAGGGCTACTCGGTCACGGTGCCGCTCCCTGCCGGGCTGCCCGCGATGCCGCTCTACCTCTGCGAGCCGAAGATCGGGACGAGCCCGTATGCGGACTCGCTGCGTATCGCCGGCTTCTTCGAGCTCGGCTCCCGCGACACCGACGTCAGCGAGGTCCGCATCCGCCAGCTCCTCGAGGAGACGCAGCCGTACCTGGCCGAGCAGCTCGTTCCCGACGGCGCGCTGCCGGCAGGCTGGGCGGGGTTCCGCCCCGCCACGCCCGACAGCCTCCCGCTCCTCGGCCCGGTCCCGGGCGCGCCCGGCGTCATCGTCGCCACCGGGCACGGGATGCTCGGCGTCACGCTCGCACCCGCCACCGGCGTTGCCGTCGCCGCGCTCGCGCGCGGCGAGCGTCCTCCATGGCTCGCACCCCTCGATCCGGCGCGCTTTCGCCGCTGAACTCTGGTACATTTTCGAGTGCACTTTTGGAGATAGCGTTGCCCTCCAGGCGATAAGCGAGGCAAGACGTGCCGCTCCCATCCCGCTCCCCCTACGTCGTCGTCGGTGCCGGCATGCACGGGCTCTCGACCGCGTACCACCTCGCGAAGGAGCTCCGGGCGAGGAAGCTCGGCTCGGGCGCCGACGTGGTCGTGCTCGACAAGAGCGCCCCCGGCGCCGGAGCCTCCGGCATCGCCTGCGGCGTCGTGCGCAACAACTACTTCCAGCCCGCGATGAGCGAGCTCATGCAGGCCTGTGTCGAGGTGTGGGAGTCCGACCCGGCCGCCTACGCCTACAACCCCGTCGGCTACATGGCACTCGGCGCCACCGTTCAGGAGTCGGATCTGACTGCGGTGCACGAGCGGCACCAGCGGATCGGCTACCGATCGGAGCTGATCACGGGCGAGCGCGCGGTCGACGAGCACATGAAGGCGCTCTTTCCGGACTGGCGCGCCAAGGGCGTGACGGTCTGCCTGCACGAGCATCAGGGCGGCTTCGCGTTCAACCTGGACTCCGTGCGGGGGCTCGTCGGCAAATGCGAGTCGGAGGGCGTCTCGATCCTCTCCGGCGTCGAGGTGAACGAGCTCGAGCTCGGCGCCCGACGGAGCGGTCACCGCTCTCGAGACGAGCGAGGGCCGGATCGAGGTCGGCGAGCAGCTCGTGATCGCGCCAGGCCCCTGGGCGAAGCGCTTCTGGGCGATGCTCGGGCTGCCGATGGCGATCGACATCCGCACGCCTTCCGGCGATGTCGTCCGCGACCAGCCGATGTGGACGTACTGGAATCTCCAGGAAGGCGAGATCCGCGTCGATCCGGCCATGTTCGCGACCGCTGACGGCGGTCCGCCGCCGGTGATCCACCTCGACACCGATGCGCCGCTCTACACCGACGACGGCGCGCTCGTCACCGACGAGCTCTGGGGCATCTACTACAAGCGTGACCGGAACGGCGTGCAGGGCGGCGCCTCACCGCTCACCGTCGGCGAGGACGTCGAGCTCGATCCGTATCCGCAGACGACGAACGTCGATCCCGACTTCCCCGACATGTGGTGCGCCGCGCTCTCGCATGCGATGAGCCGCTTCGAGGGCTGTCGACGCGCTGTACGAGAACGCGCGCTCGGGCGGCGTCGGAGCGTTCACGGCCGACAACTTCCCGGTCTTCGACTACGTGAAGCCGAACGTCTACGCGGTGCTCGACTCGAACCACGGCTACAAGATGATCGGCGTCGGCCGCGAGGTGGCGAAGGTGCTCGTCGGCGAGCACTCGACGCTCCTCTACCCGTTTCGCTTCGAGCGCTTCGAGACCGGCGACCTGCACCCGGTCTCGCACTCGCCCTATCCCTGGAGCTAGATCGCAGGGGAACCCATGGTTCCCCTGCGGGACCCCCTCGCTGCTCAGGCCGTCGTCCTCCAAACGACGAACGAGTCGCTCCCGCTGTTGCGAACGGGAACGCGAACGGTCCGAACTGCTATCCGTCTGTCGCCGGGACGCCACTCGGCGACGACGGTGTGGCCTGCGGTCTGTGCGAGCCACACGAGCCGGCCGTCCTCGGCCCAGGACATGCTCGTGAACTTCAGGTCGACGTCGGCAGGCATGTCCGGGAGGTGCTCGAAGCGACCGAGCGCAGGGTCGAGCACCCACGCGTCTGTGACCTGGGTGCCGGTGCCCTGGTAGGCCGGATCCGCGAAGTCGACAGCGACCCGCTTCCCGTTCGGCTGCACGGCTGCTTGACCCAGCCCGCCGATTCGGCTTGGCCACGCCAATCGCCGCCGGTGCCCGGTGCGGATGTCCGTCAGCGTGAGCGGGTGACAGCAGCCGGCGCTCGTAAGCGCAAAGCGTCCGGCGACGGCCCAGACGCCGCGGGTGCGAAGCAACGTCCGTCGCGTGAGCGGATCGACGACGGAGCTTCCCTGAACGAGCAGGGCTCCGCTGCCGGAGTCGATCAGCCGCGTCGAACAAGGAATCGGCCGCATTCGCGCGATGCGCCCGGTGAGCGCAACTTCGCGAAGCGTGCAATGTCGCGCGTCCTCGAAGCTCGTCACCCAGACGGCCCGGCCGTCGGCTGCGGGCGCAACCCCCCAGCCGGTTCCGAGGGGCGTCGCGATCGACTCTCCGCGGCGCACGACGTAGATCTCTGCCGTCGGCACCTTCTTCGCGGGTGACCGACGCTCGAGCCAGACGACGGCGTCCTTTCCTACCGAGAGCACCGAGAGGACAGGGCTGCCGCGGGCACGCAGGCCGCTTACCGGCGTGATGCGTCCGGTGTCCACGTCGAGCAGGATCGGCGGCTCGTTCGCAACGAGGAGCCGCAACCCGGTAGCGCCGGAGAGCGGAACGCCGCGGAGCGGTTTCGGCGGTGCAGGCGTGCCGTGGTCGGAGGCCGCCGTCGCGACGGGTAGAGCGAGGATCGCGAGCAGCGCGAGGAGGCGGACGGTCATGTCGGCCTCACTACACCACGCAGGCCTCCTACGGTTCCTAGGACTGCTTTGCGCGCTTGCGCTCCTTCTCGTACACGGGGTGCGACACGATCTCGCCGGCGACCTCGGCGCCGCCCACGGTTGCGGTCACCTTCGTGCCGGGCGTCCGCGCGAGCTCCTTCGGCACCTTCGCGAGACCGAGGGTCTTGCCGTCGAGATAGGGCGACACGACCGCCTGCGTAATGAAGCCGCCGACCGAGAGCGGCGCGCCGCTCGCATCGTCGCCGCCCGACTCGAGCACGACGCTCGTCAGCCGTAGCGTCGTGCCCGCGCGGTCCCGCTCGAGGCCCTCCCGCCCGCGCACCTTCTCCTTGTCGAGATCGACGGCCCAGCCGAGCCCGCATTCGAACGGGGATACGGTCGGGTCGTATTCGACCCCGCCGATGATGAAGCCGCCCTCGATCCGGAAGAGATCGAGCGCTGTCATGCCGATCACCTTCATGCCCTGCGGCTCGCCCGCCTCGATCAGGGCATCCCAGAGGTCGAGCGCTCGCGCCCGTTCGACCCACAGCTCGTACCCGAGCTCGGCGGTGTAGCCGAGACGGGTCATGAAGACGGGGACACCGCCGATCTCCACGTCCTCGCGGAAGGTGTAGTAGGGGAACGCCTCGTTCGAGAGGTCCTGGTTCGCGACCGTTTGCAGGATCTCACGGCTGAGCGGGCCCTGAAGGCAGAGGTGGGGCGTGGCGTCCGTGACCTCGCGCACCTCGATCTGGGTTCCCTCGGCTGCTTCGCGGAAGAGCTCGAAGTCGCGGTCGTTCGCGCCGCAGAACCGGATGCTGTCCTTCGCGCGATGCATCACGGTGCAGTCGTCGATCATCTTGCCGTCCTCGTCGACGAGCGGCCCGTACGCGATCCGGCCGTGCCCGAGCTGTGAGACGTCACGACCGACGATCCCGTTGACGAGCTCGAGCGCCCCCGGGCCGTCGAGGTCGACCTTGCGCAGCATCGTGAAGTCCATCAGCCCTGCCGTCTCGCGAACTGCGCGGTACTCCTCGAGCACGTCGGTCACGACCGAGGGAGCCGCATAGCCGAAGAGGTCCATCCACTCGTCGGTCAGCGCGGCGAGGCGCGGGTGGAACGCGGTCTCCTTGCTCATCGGGCTACCTCCTCTTCGGCGACGGCGACCGGCGCGGCGGGCAGGTCGAGCGCCTCGAGCACGAGCTCGGACAGCTCGCGCAGCTCGAGGGCACCCTGATGCCCTGCGGTCTTGATCGCGTCTTCGTACATGGTCACGTCCTTCGGACAGCAGACGACGAAGTAGTCGAGGGCGCCGAGCGCCACGGCCTCGTCGATCCGCTGCTCGCTCGGCCGCCGCGCGCCCGCCTGCTTCAGCTCCTTCATCCAGATCCGGCCGCCGCCCGCGCCGCAGCAGAACGAGTTGTCGCGGTTCCGCGGCATCTCGACGAGGTCGCAGCCGATCGCCTCCAGCACCCGGCGCGGCGCGTCGTACACGCCGTTGTAGCGGCCGAGCGTGCACGGGTCGTGGTAGGTGACCCGATACCCGAGCTCTCGCCGCGGCTCGAGCGCCCCGCTCGCTAGCAGCTCGAGCAGCAGCTGGGAGTGATGCACGACGCTCCACGAGCCCCCGTGCTGCGGGTACTCGTTCCGAAGCGTGTGAAACGTGTGCGGGTCGGACGAGAAGATCCGGTCGAAGTCGCAACCGCCGATCGTCTTGACGTTCTCCTCTGCGAGCGCGGCCCACAGCCCTTCCTCGCCTGCGCGTCGCACGTCGCAGCCTGCCGTCCTCTCCGCGTCGAACAGGATGCCGAAGTCCGTATCGGCCTCGCGCAGGATCCGGGCGAGCGCCTGCGTTGCGCGCTGGTTGCGCGCGTCGAACGATGCATAGTCGCCGACGAACCACAGCAGCTCCGCCGGCTCGCGGCGAATGTCCTTCACCTCGAAGCCGAGCTCCCGCGTCCAGCGCGGCCGCTTGCGCTTCGGCTCCCCGAACGAGTTCCCCGTCTTGTACACCGCCTCGAGCGTCGTCTGCAGCATCGAGTCGAGCTCGCCGTCTTCGACGAGCCGCCGGCGGATCTGGTTGATGATCGGCACGTGCTCGATGCCGACGGGGCAGATCTCGACGCAGGCCATGCACTGCGTGCACGACCAGATGGTGTCGGGCCTGATGCGCTCGCCGATCGGCGCGCTCGGTCCCGGAGTGCTTGGCGAGCTCGACGGAGGTCGAGGATGACGTCGCGTGGCGAGAGCGGATACCCCGACGCGTTCGCCGGGCAGACGACGTGGCACTTCCCACATTTCGTGCACGCGTCGAGCGAGACCAGATGCTGCCACGTGAGATCGGCGATCTTGCCGTACCCGACTTGCTCCGGCGTCGCGTTCGCGGGCAAGAGTGGCAGGCGCTTCCCTGCGAGATCGTCGCGCACGCCGACGTTCGCGGGTCCCGCCAGCATGTGCACGGCCTTGGTGAACGGAATCGACGCGACGAACGAGAGCGCGACGATGCCGTGGAGTCCACCAGGTCGCGAAGTGCGCGGTCGACGCCTGCTGTGCCGTCATGCCGAGTCGGCTGAACCCGCGGCCGACAGCCCAGCCGACCGGGGACCACGTCTCGAACGGCGGATTCGTCTGCGCGATCCGGAATGCCTCGAGCAGGAAGCCCGAGAGCGTGAGGAAGAAGAGCAACCCGACGAAGACCCAATCGCCGACCACGTAGCCCGTGCGGTCCTCCTCCCGGTCGGGACGCCTGTAGTCGAGGCGCCTCGGATGCCGCAGCCGGTTGACCGCCATGATCGCGAGCCCGACCGCAAGCCCGAACCCGAACACGTCGAGCACGAGCGAATAGCCGAGATAGAAGGAGCCGCGCCAGAAGTCGAAGCCGAAGAGCGGCCGCGCGACGTCGTCTTGGAGCCCGAGGATCGTCGTGCCGGCGAAGAGCACGAGGAAGCCGTAGAAGATCAAGGCGTGCCCGACGCCGGCGAGCGGATCCCGCCGCTTGATCCAGCGGTGCGTGAAGACGATCGCGGCCGTGCGGGCGGTGCGGCGTCCGAGCCCGCGCAACACGAACGGGGACGAGCGTCCGCGCGCGGTACTTCAGGGCGAGCGTGGCGCAGCCCCAGAAGAAGATCGAGGTCGAGACGACGATCAGCACGTACCAGAAGACGATCTCCCAGTGAGCGAGACCGGCGAACGTCTGGCGCGTCTCGGTCACACGAGCTTCGCCAGCTCTTCGGCAACGTCGAACAGGTCGGCGACGGCGCCGAAATGCGCCACGTCGAAGATCGCCGCGTCCGGATCCGTGTTCACCGCGATGATCGTGTCGCTTCCCTTCATGCCGGCGAGGTGCTGCACGGCTCCGGAGATGCCGAAGGCGAGATAGACCTTCGGCTTCACCGTCTTGCCGGACTGGCCGACCTGGCGTGCGTTCGGCATCCAGCCGGCGTCGACGATCGGGCGCGAGACGGCGAGCGTCGCGCCGAGCTTGCTCGGCGAGCTCCTCGAACATCGCGATGTTCTCCTGCTCGCCGATGCCGCGCCCGATCGAGAGGAGAAAGTCGGCCGTCGTGATGTCGACGTCGCCCTTGACGGCCTCGCGGAACTCCCGGTGGCGCGCGCGCGAGGCGACCGGCGCCAGGTCGAGCTCGGAGACGCCCGCCGAGCCGCCGCCCGGAGCCGGAGGCCACACCGTCGGGCGGAGCAGGAGCACGATGGGCTTGCCGGCAGGGAACTCCACCTCTCCGTGCACCTTCGAGCCGTAGAACGCGCGCGTTGCGACGAGCGCGTCGCCGTCGCGGGCGATCGCGAAGACGTCGCTCGCGAAGCCGAGCCCGAGCTTCGCGGCCACCGCTCCGCCGAAGCCCATGCTGTTCACCGTGAACCCGAGGAGGACGACCTCGGGCTGCCGCTCCTCGAGCAGAGCCTCGAGCGCGTCCTGGTAGACGTCGTTCTCGAACTCGGGCTGCTCGACGCGGACGTGCACGATCTCGTCGACGCCCTCACGGTTCACGTCGAGCGACGCCGGATCGCTGCCGATCACCGCGACCGTCACGGGGCCGCCGATCGAGCGCGCGGCCGAGATCAGCTCGTACGTCACGTCGCGGACGGCGCCCTGGAGGTGCTCGGCGACGACGAGCACGCTCATGTCAGGCGCTCCTCGACGAGCTCAGCGATCCGCTGCGCCACCTGCGCCGGGTTTCCGTCCAGCATCTCCGCGCCCTCGCCCCGCGGCGGCGTGAACATGCGCCGTACACGGTAGGCGCGGTTCGCCGGCCTCGGCGGCGACGACCGCGATCTCGCGCTGCTCGGCCTGCTTGATCGCGCGCAGATTGGCGTAGCGCGGCGCGTTGATGCCGGTCTGGATCGTCAGGAGCGCCGGCGTGTCGACCTCGACGACGTCGACGAGGCCGCCTTCGAGCTCGCGATCGACGACCGCCGGCCCGGAGCCGTCCCAGTCGAGCTTCGCGACGACCGCGACCCGAGGCAGCCCCGCGAGCTCGGCGAGCGCGACGCCGGTCGAGCCCTGCACGGAATCGGCCGACTGCACGCCCGTGAGGACGAGCTCCGGCGACTCCGCCGCGACGACGCCGGCGAGGGCGCGCGCGGTCGAGACCGGATCGAGCGGCTCCGCGTCCACGCGGATCGCCCGGTCGGCCCCCATCGCGAGGCAGCGCCGTAGAGCCGCGTCTGCCTCCTCGTCCCCGACCGTCACGACGACGACCTCGCCGTCGCCGAGCCGTTCGCGGATGCGGATCGCCTCCTCGGTGGCGCACGCGTCCCATTCGTTCAGCGCGCGGTCGAGGTAGTCCGGATCGACGTCGAGGCCGTCGCTCGTCAACTCGACCTCGTCGCCGAGGACCTTGATCTGCTTGACCGCTACGAGGATCTTCAGGCCGGCACCGCCTCCCGCTCGCGCCGCGCACGCAGCTCCTCGAGATCCTGCTCGAGCGAGTCGGCGTCGGGAACGCGCCGCTCCCGTTTGAACGGCAGCGGCGTCGAAGGATCGTCCGAGTCGATCTCGCGGGCCAGCCGGTGGCCCGAGAAGACCGCGTCCGCGATCAGCCGCGGCGCCTCGCAGTCTCCGATGCGGTACAGCGCCTCGACGCCTTCCGACTTGAGCGCCTCGAGGCCGACGACGTCCTTCAGCTCCCGGAAGAGCGCCTCGTTCGAGCGGCGCTGCGACACGAGGACGGTTGCGTCCGTCTCCCACGTGCGCTCGTGACCGGCTTCGTCGTACACGTGCGCCGCGGTCACACCGCCCGCCTCGATCTTCGTAGGCATGTGGTACGTGACGACCTCGACGCCGAGCTTGTGCAGCTTGCGATGCATGTTCGGCGCTTCGAGCGTGAAGTGCATGTAGGCCGCGATGTGGCCCATCGGCGTCATGATCGTCACCTGCTTGCCCTCGAGCGCGAGCTTCTCGGCAAGCGAGACGCCCATGAAGTAGCCGTCGTTGTCGAAGATGATGACCCGCTCGCCCGGCGGCTCCTTGCCCTCGACCATGATCTGCTCGGGGGTGAGGATGTGCGGCAGGCTCGCATCGGCGCCGGGAATCGTGTCGTGCGTCGCGCCGTTCAGGCCGTCGGTCGCCCAGTACGCCCCGGTCGCGACGATCACGATCTCCGCGCCGTACTTGGATACCCCCTCCGCGTCGAGGCGCGTGTCGGGGATGAACTCGACGTTCTTCAGCTTGTCGATCTGGATCTTGCGGTAGTTGACGAGCCGCGCCCACTCGCCGAGCCCGGGCAGCTGCGGAATCCAGCGCATGATCCCGCCCATGTCGTCCTGCGCCTCGACGAGGTGCACGCGGCGCATGCCGCGCTTGGCGAGGATCATCGCGCACTCCATCCCGGACGGTCCTGCACCGACCACGAGCACGTCGTTCTCTGCGTTCGCTGCGGGCTCGAAGCGCTCCGGGTGCCAGCCGCGGCGGTACTCCTCGCCCGCGGTCGCGTTCTGCGTGCAGATCAGCGGCGGGCCGCCGATCTCCCAGCGGGAGATGCAGATGTTGCAGCCGATGCACTCACGGATGTCGTCCAGCCGCCCCTCGTCGATCTTCTGCGGCAGGAACGGATCGGAGATCGACGGGCGGCAGGTGGCGATGATGTCGAGCTGGCCGGAGTTGATGGCGTCGACCATCGCATCGGGATTCGTCCAGCGCCCGACTCCGAGCACCGGCTTCTTCGAGACCGCCTTCACCGCGGCCTGCCACGGCAGCGCGCGTCCCTGCGGGTAGAAGCGGGACGGCGTCGCATCCTCGCCCCACTCCGCGATGCCGGAGACGTTTACGTCCCAGACGTCGACGAGGTGGTCGACGAGCTCGACGAACGGCAGCGCGTCGCGCTCGAGCTGCGTCCCGGCCTCGCCCATGAACATGTCGGTCGAGATCCGCACGCAGATCGCACAGTCGTCGCCGACCGCCTCCTTCACCTGCTCGATCGTCTCGCGCCAGAAGCGCGCGCGATTCTCGAGCGACCCGCCGTACTCGTCGGTGCGGTGGTTGTAGTACGGCGTCAGGAACTGTTGCGGCAGGTACGAGTGCGAGCCGTACACGTAGACGATGTCGAAGCCTGCCGTACGCGCGCGCTTCGCAGCGTCGACGTACATCTGCTGCACGGCGCGGATGTCGTCCTTGTCCATCTCCTTCGCATAGGTCAGATATTCGAAGTCGCTCGGGATCTGCGAAGGCCCGCGCGGAACGCAGCGGGTCTCCATGCAGGGAGCGTGCGGTCCGCCGTACCAGAGCTCACACGCGGCCAGCGCGCCGTGCTCGTGGAGCAAGTCGCACATGATCGAGAGGTTGCGGATGTCGCCGTCGTCCCAGATGCGCGCCGACACACGATGGGTGTCATCCGACTCGGGTGAGATCGAGCAGTACTCGGTGCAGCAGGCGGCGTACCCACCCTCCGCCTTCATTGCGCGGAAGTAGGCCTGGCTGAGCGGCCGTTCCGAGCCGAAGCCGTTGCAGTGCGGGATCTGGTAGAAGCGGTTCTTCATCGTCTTCGGCCCGATCTGGATCGGCTCGAAGAGAATGTCGTGCTTCGGGTTACGCGCCATCGTGCGCAGGCCTCCTTTTGGGCGAATGCGACGTTTCTCTTACGACTGCTTCATCACGTTGGCAAACCGGCCGGAGCGGAGAGGGGCGGTCGTCCCGCCCCTCTCAAGCATTCCAGGTTTCAGGACGCCGGTACCCCGACCGCCGCCGGCGCGGGTGTCGGCAGCTCGTCCGGCATCGTCGGCGTCGTCTCCCGCCAGTGCGGCCGCTCGTGGTCCTGAACGATGCGTCTGAACAGGAAGAGCAGTATCGACACGGCGAGCACCGAGACGCCGATGATCTTCTCCTTCGTCCCGCCGTAGCCGCCGGCTGCCTTCTCGAACCAGCCGAAGCCGACGATCGTCAGCGTCAGGGACCAGAGAGCCAGCAGCCCCGCGATCCAGACCCAGTACGACGCGAGCTTGATCGGTCTCGGCCACAGCGGCCTGTCCCTGCGCAGGAGCACGAAGCCCGACAGCGCGAACACATGAGCGAGGACGTAGCCGAGGTTGCTCGCCGCGAGGATGCCGAAGATGTTCCCGACGAAGAGCACGAACAGGATGTTGATCACCATGTCGAGCGTCATCGCGTTCCCCGGGACGTGGAAGCGGTTCAGGTGCGAGAGCTGCTTGACCGTCATCCCGGCACGCGAGATGCCGTAGAGCGCACGTCCGCCGTCGGCCGTCGCCGTGTTCATCGTGATCACGAATGCCGCGACGAGACAGACGACGAAGAAGTCGGTCAAGCCCTTCGAGCCGACGATCTTGTTCATCGCGTCGACGTAGGCGAAGCTGCCGACGAGCTTCTCACTCCCGCCGCCGTTGAAGGCGATCGGCAACAGGATGTACACCGTCATCGAGAAGAGGGCCGCGGAACGGAGAGCCCACTTCGTGTCGTTGACCGTGTCCTTGTACTCCGGTGCGAACGTCGCACAGACGTCGACGCCCCAAGCCGACCAGCACATGAGCCACAGCCAGACGAGCGCGAGCTGCCAGCCCGGGATGCCGGTGTGGCCGTTGATCGTGTAGTGGAGGTTCGAGCTGTGGAAGCTGCCGTTGAAGAACGGAAGCAGCGACATCACGAAGAGCGGAACCATCAGGAGGAGGCCGGCGGCGTACCCGAAGGCGACGCCGATGCGGATCCCGAACACGTTGAAGAGCCAGACGGAGAGGATCAGGCCGACCGCGATGCACTGCGGCAGGCCGAAGTTGACCGGGCCGGTCGAGAAGTAGCCGCCGCCGAACGGACTGCCGATCGGCTCCTTCGGGAACCACGCGCCCTGGATGATCTGGCCGGTGAAGAGGCCGTTGACCGACAGGACGACCGACCAGCCGATCCAGTACCCGAAGGTCGCGATCGGGCCGACGAGGGTCGTGTACTTGCGCCAGGCCTCGTGTGCGTACAGCGCGAGGCCACCCGACTTGTCGGGGAACATGGCCGCGAGCTCGGAATAGAGCGTGTTGATGAAGACGGCGACGATCGCCGCGATGCCCCAGAGGAGCGCAGCTCCCCAGCCTCCGAGATCGCCGACGGAGAAACCGAGCGAGCCGAGCAGGAACCCCGGGTTCGCGAGCGCGATGACGAACCCGTCGTACCAGCGCAGTGTCTTCAGCAGCTGGTGTTCCTCGATTACCGCTTCAGCCACAACCGTGCACCTCCTCGCGGGCGAGCCGCATGAGCCTTGCCGGGGCCTCCGGAACGTGTCGAAGGTAACACTCCTCGCGACGCGATTCAATTGCCAGGAAGGCCTCCCTCTTGTCCCTGGAGGCAATTCGTCTCCCGCGCGAGAGCCGGTCGTACAATCGGCCGATGGAGGCGCCCCCGATCCAGGTGACCTGCGAGTGCGGCGCGTCCCGGTCGCTGCCGTACGGCGAGCAGTGGGTCTGCGAGACGTGCGGGCGCCGCTGGAACACCGAGCAGATACCGCCGGAGGAGTACCGGGCGCTCTCCGCCGCGGTGCGCCGCTATCAGCGCCAGTCCATCTTCTTCGCGGCGGCGATGGTCGCGATCTTCGCGCCGCTCGTCGTCTTCGTCGACTTTCGGCTCGGCATCTCCGGCCTCGTCCTCTTCTTCGCGTGGGCATTCCTCGTACGTCCACGCCAGCGCCGCCGGCTGCTCGACACCGTGCGCAGCGGCTCCCGCTGGCAGCTCCACCCCGAGTGACGCCGGTGCAGAGCCGGAGCCCCAGCCGCTCGGCCAAGCAGGTGCCGGAACGATCGCGCGCCCGGCCGGTGATGCTCGCGACGCTGGACGTTCCCTTCGACTCGGCGGCAGCGGTCTTCGGAGTCGATGCTGCAGTCGAGTCCGGCGCCGTCCTGATCGTCGTGAACGTCGTCGAGACGCCGTTTCTGCCGGGAGCGCTCGCCGGCTGGGACGTTGCCGCGGCGCCCGAGGTCGAGGATTCGCTCAGCGCGCCGTCGCGCCTGGCCCATGCGCTCGGCGTCGAGGTCGAACGTCTCCGCGTCCGCAGCCCGCATCCCGTGGACGCATTGCTGCAGGTGGCGGGCGAGCGGAGGACGGGTGTGCTCGTCTTCGGTCCCGACCGAGCCCGCCTGCCGCGGCGGCGCTACCGGAAGGCGGAGCGCGCCGTCCGGGAGCGTGCCCACTGTCTCGTGTGGACGCCGGGCGAGTGACGCGGACTCAGGCCACGCGCGTCGCGACGTGCGGATCGTCCACGAGCCAGCCGCTGCGGTAGCCGTCCCGCGTCCAGACGATCGGGAAGAACGACTCGTCCATCGCCGTGTCGTCGACACGCCGGTAACGCGAGTACGTCGGATCGACGTGCTCCGGATGGAACCGCGCGTCGGCCGGGACGAGATGCGAGATCACCGCGCGCCGGTGCACGGCGCCGGTGTTCGGGCCGGAGCCGTGGAAGGTGTTGAAGTGATGGAAGGCCGCGCCGCCCGCACGGACGACGACCGGCACGAGCCGCAGCTCCTCGTCCGGGGGACGCGCACGCTCGAGCGGAGCGAGCCAGTCCGCCGGGGCATGGAACTCGCCGCGATTCTCCGGCGAGCGCGGCCAGCGGTGCGAGCCGGCCGCGTAGGTGATCGTGCCCGACTCGGCAGTCGTGTCGTCGAGAGCGATCCAGCACGTGATCATCTGCGACGGCACCAGGTAGTCGAGGTAGCTCCCGTCCTGATGCATCCCGAGCGACTTCGCCCCGGGCGGCTTCCAGATCACGTTGTCCTGGACGATGCGCACGCCCTCCCAGCCGATGAGCGCCGCGGCGAGGCGTCCCGTCCGCTCCGAGAGCGTCTGCG
This sequence comes from uncultured Actinomycetes bacterium, assembly GCA_963848665.1. Lineage (GTDB taxonomy): Bacteria > Actinomycetota > Thermoleophilia > Gaiellales > Gaiellaceae > Palsa-739. The sequence continues at coordinate 357,424 of CAWKEF010000008.1, read as the reverse complement.
CCGCGAGTCGCCGGTCGGCCTTCCACCCGTTGCAGATCTGCCGCGTGCGGTCCTCCGCGTCCCGGCCGGCAACCCAGTTCACCTCGTCGGGACGGATCCCGGTGTCGTAGCGCCCGTCGAAGAGCGGCTCGAACCGCTCGCGCAGCGCCTCGACCGTCTCGTCGTCGATGAATCCCTCCTCGACGACGACGAAGCCGTCGCGCTCGAACGCAGCAAGCTGCTCCGGCCGCCAGTGCTCGCCCATCACAGCCCGCCCGTCATGCGCGCGGCCGGCGCTTCTCCGGGTCGTAGACCGGCAGCGGCTCGACCGTCGCGGGAACGGTCGTCTCGCCGACAGCGACCTCGACGCGCGTGCCCGGCGCGGCGAAGCGCTCCGCGAGCACCGCGAGCCCGATCACGCGGCCGAGGGTCGGGCTCTCGCATGGGCTCGTGAGCGTGCCGGCGGCCACACCGTCGCTCGTCACCGCCGCGCCGTACTCCGGCACGACGGCCCCGTCGACGCCGAGCGTGACGAGACGCCGCGGCGGACTCTGCACGGTCTGCTCGAGCGCCTGCCTGCCGTTGAAGTCGCCCCCGTCGAGCCGGATCACCTTGTCGAGCGACATGTCGAACGGGTTCGTCTCGTGCTGGAAGTAGTCGTACCCGATGAAGATGAGGCCCGACTCGATCCTGAGCGTCTCCACGGCTGCAAGGCCGTACGGGACCGCGCCTGCTCCGGTCAACGCGGCCCACAGCCCGAGCGCGTCGTCCGGCTCACAGAAGATCTCGTAGCCGAGCTCCCCGGAGTAGCCCGTGCGCGACACCCATGCCTGCACCTCGCCGACGCGTACCTGCTCCGGCAGGAAGCGGAAGTACCCGAGGCCCCGCACGTCCGCGTCGCAGACCGTGGCGAGCAGGTCTCGGGAGCCCGGCCCCTGAAGCTGGACGTGCGGGAGCTCCGACGTGATCGGCGCGATCGCGACGTCGAGACCGGCCGTCACCTCCTCGAAATGCTCGAGATCCGAGTCGAGTGCGGTGATCACCCAGGCGTGCTCGTCGTCGAACTTGAAGACGGTGCCGTCGCCGACCATCTTGCCGTCCGCGTCGCAGAACGGGGCGTAGCGGATCTGGCCGCTCGTGAGGCCGAGCATGTCGTTCGTGAAGATGCGGTCCGCTGCCTGCAGAGCCTCGCGGCCGCGGAAGTCCCATTTGCGAAGCGGCGACTCGTCCCAGACGCCGACGCCCTCGCGGACGGCGCGGTGCTCTGCCGCGGCGTCGCCGAAGTGGTTGGGCCAGAGCCACCCCTCCCACTCCATGAACTCGCAGCCGAGCTCCCGTTCCGCGGCGTCGAACGCCGTGTGGACCCCTTGTGCGCTCATGTTCGCAGCGCCTCCTCCTCGAGACCGCTCCACCCGAGCTCGAGCGAGAGCTCCTCGGTGTGGTCGAGCAGCGGCCGCACGGCGGCTTCCATCGCCTCCTCCGCGAACCTCGCGGCCGGCCCCTGAACGCCGATGATCGCGGCCAGCTCGGCGCGGCTTCCCCAGATCGGCGCCGCGATCGCGTGGAGGTCGTCCTCGCGCTCGCCGAAGTTGTAGGCGTATCCGCGCTCGCGCACGGCCTCGAGCTCCGCGTTCAGCGCAGCGCGCTGCGTGATCGTGTGCTCCGTGTAGGCCTTGAGCGGCCCGGGCGCAAGGGGCCGGTGCCCGAAGGCGAGCAGCACCTTGCCGGTGGCGGTCGCGTGCGCAACGCTCGGGCGGCCCAGTCGAGCGACGCCCTGCACCGACGAGGGGCTCTGAACGAAGTCGACGGTCACCGCGTCACGCTCGCCCGGCGCGGATAGCGTCGCCGTCTCGCCGGTCGCCTCGACGAGCGCCTGCAGGTGGGGGCGCGCGATCTGGCGGAGGTCGAGGCGCGCGAGCACGACGTTGCCGAGCTGGAGCAACCGCAACCCGAGGCGATAGCGCCCCGAGTCCTGCACGTGCTCGACGAGACCGCCCGCGACGAGCGTCGCGAGCAAGCGGGACACGCTGCTCGCGTTGATGCCGGTGCGTCGTGCGATCTCGTTCGTGCCGAGCTCGGTGTCGGCATCGGCGAGCGCATCGAGGACGCTGAACGCACGCTGGACGGCGCCGACGAGCCTGAACGCTGGTTGTCCGGTCCTGGGCATGGGTTCCGTCCTTGGAGACCGTATTGCCGAGAAGGCACGGAACGCCAACCATAAGCGATCTAGCGTCTCGCGCCCACTGCGAGCGCGAACGCGGCGAGCACGAGCGCGACCCAGCCGGTGGCGACGACGCCGACCCAGTGGAACCGCTCCCAGGCGACACCGGGCAGGTAGCCGCCGACCGCGCCGGTGAAGTAGTAGAGGCTGTAGTAGACGGCGCTTGCAGTGCCTCGGTCGACGTCGGTCGCCTCGGCGACGCCGATCTGCGCGGCCGTGACGCCACCCCAGTTGGCGAGCGTCACGAGCGCGAGCCCGATGACGAGCGTCGGCAGGCGAGCAGGAAGCGTGATCGCGAGTCCGGCGGCCGCGACGGCGAACGCCGAGAACGCGAGCCGCCGCCACCCGATCCGGTCGGCGAGCACTCCGAGCGCCGGTCCGAAGATGCCGAGCAGCCAGAGCGCGAAGACGGCGCTTCCGGCGGCGGGCCCGAAGGAGAAGGGCGGCCGCTCGAGCCGGTAGACGACGTACGAGAAGGTGCCGACGAAGGTGAAGAAGAACGCGCTTCCCGCCGCCGTCGTCTGCAACAGGCGGCGATTGCGAAGCTGGCGGACGACGCCGCTCCTGCGGCTCCCCTCGGCGGGGACGATCGGGAGGTCGACGAGCGAGCGCTGCATCACGAGAGCGGCCGCGAGCGGCAGGACCGCGAGCAGACCGATCCCCCACCGCCAGCCGAAGACGGAGGCGAGGAGCGCGACGCCCACCCGCCCGATCAACCCGCCTGCGATCAGCGCCGTCACGTAGTTGCCCATCGCGCGGCCGCCGATACGAGGCGCGAACACCTCGGTGATGTAGGGAACACCCGCCGTCAGCAGGCCCGGCATGCAGAGACCCTGGAGCGCTCGGAATGCGAGCAGCACCGCGAAGGTCGGCGCGAGCGCCGCACCGATCGTCGGCGCGACGAGGAGCGCGCTCGCGAGCACGATCGACCGCTTCCGCCCCCACCGGTCCGAGAGCGGCCCCCAGATCCACGCGCCGCCTGCGAGTGCGAGCACGACGACCGAGATCGTCAAGCCGGCCTCTGCGGGACTGACGTGAAACGCCCGGCCGAGCTCCGGCAGGATCGCCTGCGTCGAGTACGTGACGGCGAACATGCCGGCTGCGCCGAGCATGAAGCCGGCCATCCCGCTCAGTTGGAGTCTGCTACCGGCGGACGAGCAGACCACCGTTGACCGCGGCGCCCTCGAGGAACCGGAGCCAATCGAGCCACAGCTTCGCGTCGGCGAGCAGCTTCGGCTCGGGAACGGCCGCGTCGAGCACGGGCTCGAGCTCGTCGACGGCGATCGCGCCGTCGGCCTCCGTGCGCTCGACGGGCCACGGCATTCCCTGCACGAGCATCTCGTCCGTCAGTGCGCGCAGGTCGCCGTCGCTCAACCAGACGTGGCCGCCGATGCCGTCGTTCCGGGCCCAGTAGAAGGCGCAGCCCATCGGCGCAGACCGTACTTCAAAGCCGGCCCGCTTCACAGCCGCCCCTTTCAGAGTTGGCCCGTCGCGAGCTGCAGCAAGAGGCTGACGGAGGCGACGGCGACCCAGAGCACGGCGCCGAGCACGAGTGGCCGGACGCCGGTGCGCCGTGCCGCGCCCACGTCCGCGGCGAGGCCGACCCCGGCGAGCGCGACGGTGATCAATGCGAGCGCCGCGTCGGCGAGTGCTCGCCGCGCATCGGCATCCACGACGCCGGCGGTGTCGAGCGCAGAGGCGAGCACGAAGAGCGGCAGGAAGCGGGGCACAAGCGGCCCGCTTCGCGAAGCAGAGGTGCGTGCACGCATGGCTGAGAGCCCGAGGACGACCGGCACGATCAACGTCGTCCGCGTCAGCTTGACGACGACCGCCTGGGCTCCTGCCGCGTGGCCGAACGCGAACGCAGCGGCCACGACCGATGACGTGTCGTTGACAGCGGTGCCGGCCCAGAGCCCGAAGCCGTGCTGGCTGAGGTGAAAGAGACGGCCGAGCGGCGGGAACGCGAGAACGGCCACGACGTTGAAGGCGAAGATCGTCGAGATGGCGTACGCGATCTCGGTTTCCGTCGCCGCGACGATGCCGGCGACTGCCGCGATCGCCGAGGCACCGCAGATGCCGGTCCCGACTCCGATCAGCACCCGGAGCCGCGGAGAGACGGCGAGCCACCGGCCGACGACGGCGGCGCCGACGAGCGCGACCGCAAGCGTGCCGAGCATCACCGGCAGCGACCTCGCGCCGACGCGCAGGATCTGCCCGAGCGAGAGCGTCGCGCCGAGCAAGACGATCGCGAGCTGCAGGAGGACCGAAGACGAGAACGCGATGCCTGTCCTCGCGCGCGGCGTCGGCTTGCGAACGAGCGAGACGGCGAGCCCGAGCAGGATCGCGATCACCGGCGCGCCGAGCAGCGGCACGACCTTCGCGAGCAGCCATGCGACGAGCGCTATCGACCCCGTCCACGCGAGCCCGGGGGCGATCGCGCGCGGTCTCCACTCCGTCACGAACGCACACTAGAGTGCGGGCGGTGACGACATACGACGTGCACCAGCACCTTTGGCCCACCTCACTGGTCGAGGCGCTTGCGGCACGGAGCACGCCTCCATACCTCTCCGACCACACACTCGTGGTCGAGGAGAGCTCGTTCGAGCTCGATCCTGCCTCATACGGGCTCGACGCGTGTCTCGCCAACCTCGACAGCGCAGGCATCGACGTCGCGCTGGTCTCGTGCCCGCCGACGCTCGGCATCGAAAGGCTCGATGACGACGAGGCCGACGAGCTGCGGCGTGCCTACCACGAAGGCGCACTCGACGCCGTCGCGGCGAGCCGGGGCCGCGTGCTCGCCCTCGCGATGGGGTGCGCCCTCGACGGCTTCGCCGGCACCATGCTCGCCGCCGACGATCTCGCCGACCTCGACCGGGTCGCGGCCGTTCTCACCGAGGTCGAGCGGCGCGGCACCTTCGTGCTCGTGCACCCGGGCCACGCCAAGCCCCCGGCCGGCGCTCCGGCCTGGTGGGCCGCCGCGATCGACTACACGGCCCAGATGCAGCGGGCGTACGCAGCGTGGATCGCACACGGCGTCGATCGGTGGCCGGCCCTCCGCATCGTGTTCTCGATCCTGGCCGGCGGCGCGCCGTTCCAGCTCGAGCGGATGCAGGCGCGTGGGTTCGACATCCGGAAGGCGCTCCACCCGACGATCTACCTCGAGACGTCGTCGTACGGGCGCCGCGCGATCGAGCTCTGCCTGGCCACGCTCGGTGGGCGGCAGGTGCTCTTCGGAAGCGACGCCCCCGTGATCGATTCGGCGCTCACCCTTTCGCACGTCCGAAACTTCGGTCAAGCTCTGACGAAGGCCCTCGTTCAGGACAATCCGACCTCACTTCTCTCATGACCGACATCCTCAAGTTCATCAGCTCGCGGTTGCCACGCGATCGCGACCTCGAGCGAAGCGAGCTCGTCGAGCTCGCACGCGCCATCGGCAAGGCCCCCGAGCTCTGGCAGACCAAGGTCCGTCACGACCGGGGCGAGCGCATCTACATCGAGCTCTACCGCGACACGCATGTCGACATCTGGATGATTTGCTGGCTCGACGACCAAAAGACGGGCTACCACGACCACGACCTCTCGTCCGGCGCGGTCTACGTCTGCGAAGGCACCCTCGTCGAGGATCGCTTCCACTTCAAGACGGACGGCCTTGCGCACGCGAGCTGCGAGCGTCTGGCCGGCGAGACGTTCGAGTTCGACGCCGCGTACATCCACGGCGTGCGTCACGCGGGGGGACCGCCTGCCACCTCGATCCACTGCTACTCGCCGCCGTTGTGGCGGATGGGCTATTACAACGCCGACGAACAGGGCTCGCTCTGCCGGACCTCCCTCACGTACCTCGAGGAAGTCGGCGAGGGCCACGCGCACTAGCAACGGTCAGAGCTTCTCCGCGTACTCCTGGTTCTCGGGGCGAAGGCTCGGGTCGGTGCCGAGATACGCGTGCTTCGACATGTCGGCCGTGTAGCGGCTCGCGGGCGGAGTGCGCCCGACCGCCTCCGCGAGGCTTCGGATGTGATGCGGTCCGGCGCCGCAGCAGACGCCGAGGTAGCCGACGCCGAGCGCTAGGGCGGCTGCGCCGAACTCCGCGAGCTCGTAGCGGCTGCACGTGAAGGGGTCGAGCGCGGTCGGGAACGGTTGCGCGTCGAACTCCGGGTCGCGCAGCGACTGGAACGTCGGCTGCTCGTCGTGTGTGCGATAGGGAACGGGAAGGGCCGCGACGTGGCAGCCGACCGCCGCCCGGATCGCCTCGATGTGCGGCAGCATCGTCCGCGGCCCGCGGATGCAGTTGAGCCCGACGACGTCGGCGCCCGCCTCTTCGAGCCGCTTGCAGGCCTCCGCCGGCGACAGGCCGTCACGGGTGACGGGCTCGCGGTGAAGCGCGAGCGTCACCACCGCCGGCAGCCCCGTCTGCTTGATCACGTCGAGCGCGATCAGCGCCTCTTCGACATGTGAGAACGTCTCCGCGATGATGAAGTCGGCGCCCGCGGCGGCGGCCCACGCGGCCTGCTCCTCGAACATGCCGCGGACCGTGCGGCGCGAGTCGTCGTCCGGCGAGAACACATTCGTGTTCGAGAGATCGCCCGCGAAGAGCGCCCCGCTCTCGTCGGCCACCTCCTTCGCGAGCTCGAGCGCGCGCACGTTCAGCGCCTCGAGCAGGTGCTCCTTGCCGATGATGCGGAGCTTCTCGCGATGGCCGTAGTACGTGAACGCCTCCACGACGTCGGAGCCCGCGTGGACGAACTCACGATGGAGCTCGCGTACGACCTCGGGATGGTCGAGGACGACTTCGGGCACAAAGGCGCCGGCCTGGAGGTAGCCCCGCCGCTCGCATTCGAAGAGGTAGCCCTCGGCACAGATCACGGGACCCTGGGTGAGGCGCTCGAGCAGGCCGAGCTTCTCGGCGGGTTCGGATTGCGTTGACGGCGTCATCGTGGCCTCCTTGTCGGTCGCACCCAGCAGACTAGATGCGCAGTCGCGTACGGTTGACGGGTGCGCGCGATCGTCCTCAGAGGACCGGAGCTCACGCTCGAGGAGCGGCCCGATCCCGTACCCGGCAGCAGCGAAGTGCTCGTCGCAGCGCCGTTTGCCGCGATCAATCCGGCCGACCTCGCTCAGCGCGCGGGACGGTATCCGGCTCCGCCCGGCGCGCCGCAGGATGTTCCCGGCCTCGAGGTGACCGGCCGCGTCGTCGCGTGCGGCGACGCAGTCCTCGGCTACAAGGTCGGCGACCGGGTGTTCGGGCTCGTCGGCGGCGGAGGTCTGGCCGACCGCGTCGCGGTGCACGAACGCCACGTCGTCGCCGTCCCCGACCGGCTGGACGACGAGGAGGCCGCCGCCTGCCCGGAGGCGTTCCTCACTGCGCACGACGCCGTCGTCACGCAGGCGGGCCTCCGTCTCGGCGACGTCCTCCTCGTGAACGGCGCCAACGGCGGCGTCGGCATCGCCGCCGTTCAGATCGGCGTGCTCGGCGGCGCGCGTGTGATCGCGAGCGCCCGCGCGGAGGATGCGCGACGGCGACTCGCGGAGCTCGGAGCGGACGCGGTCGACCCGGAGGACGCCGTGGAGCGCGCGCGCGCCGCCGGAGGCGCAGACGTCGTCGTGGAGCTCGTCGGAGCGCCGAACCTGGCGCGCAACCTCGAGGCGCTCGCGCTGAAGGGGCGCATCGTCATCGTCGGCACCGGCGCCGGTGAGGAGGCGCCGCTCTCCATGCGCGCGCTGATGGGCCGGCGCGGCCGCATCCTGGGCACGCATCTCCGCGCCCGACCCCTGGAGGAGAAGGCGGCGGCGGTGCAGGCGTTCGGGCACGACGTGCTGCCCGCGCTCGCCGACGGGCGCGCCCGCGGCTTCGTCGATCGTGTCTTTCCGGCGGAGGAGGCCGAAGCCGCGTTCGCCTACGTCGCTGAGCCCGGCAAGTTCGGCAAGGTCCTGCTGGCGTTCTAAGGGTCCTGCCGGCGTTCTAGGAGGGTTTGACGGAATGGTGCTCGTTGCGCGGGTGCGATGGGCGTCGCGATGCAAGGACGCAGGGAGCCCCGATAGTGGTGACTATCGGGGCGACCGAGGACGCGGCAGCGCGGCGTCCAGCGCGGCCGCGCGACACAGCCACTATTTCGTCAGACCCTCCTAAACGATCGGCACGGACACCGTTCCGCCGCTCGCAAGCGCCTCTTCGCACGCGATCACGACGGCCAGCGTGCCGGCCGCGTCGGCAGGGGTGCAGAAGACGTTCGTCCTGTCGTCCTCGCGCGCGGCGGCGACGAACCGCTCGACGCTCGCGTGCGAGCGGATGCTGCGCCGACTTGGCGTCGATGTCGCGTCCACGCGACACGCCGTGGAGCGTGAAGTCCGGATCGAGCTCGAGATGCAAGGAGGACTCGCTTCCGAGCACGTCGAGCGAGTACTTGCCCGGGAGGCCGTCACGCGTCCAGGCGATCGTGGACGAGCCGACGGCACCGCTCGCGAACCGAAGCACGATCGCTGCGGTGTCCTCGATGTCGCCTCGCTCGCCCGCGCTCTGCGCGAGCGGGATCGCACCTGCGCTGGCCTGCACCGCGACGATCTCCCCGCCCACCGCCCGCTCGAGGTCGATCCCGTGACTCGCCCGCTCGAGCAGGTTGCCGCCCCCTTGCGCCCGGTTCAGGAACCAGGGCCGGCTCTTCGTCGGCCCGGTGCCGATCCCGATCAGGAGCCCGAGCTCCTGGCCGTCGAGCGCGGCGCGCAGGTCGTCGAGCACCTCGACGGCACGCCACTGGTAGCCGACCGTGCAGACGGCGTTGCTCCGCGTGGCCGCAGCGACGATCGCGCGCGCATCGTCGAGCCCGCGCGCGATCGGCTTCTCGAGATACACGTGGATCCCGCGCTCGAGCGCCTCCACCGCAGGCTCACGATGCAAGAGTGGCGGCGTGCAGACGAAGACGGCCTCGGGCGACTCGCGCTCGAGCAGCTCCCGCCAGTCCGCATACGTCGGCGCCGAGCCCGCGAGCTCGCGTGCGCGCGCCTCGTCGACGTCGCACACGCCCGCGATCTCGACGCCGTCGAGTGCGCGGAGGAGCGCAGCGTGCTCGCCCGCGATCCAACCCGCCCCGATGATCGCGACTCGCACTGAGGCGACCCTATCCGCCGGAATACGATTGGGCAATGCGTCTCGCGGACCGGGTTGCCGTCGTCACCGGCGGCAGCTCGGGGATCGGCCGCGCAATCGCACTTCGCTTCGTGGGCGAAGGAGCGCGCGTCGTCGTCGGAGACGTGACGCGCGAGCCCCGCGAGGGCGGCGAGACGACCGGGGCGCTCCTCGGCGACTCCGGCTTTCACGTCGACGCCGACGTCTCGCGGGCGGAGGATGTCGAGCGGCTCGTCGGCACGGCAGTCGAGCGGTACGGACGCCTCGATGTGATGGTCTGCAACGCCGGCATCGCCGGTCGGTACTCGAAGTCACTGCTCGAGACGAGCGAGGACGACTGGGACGCGATCATGTCGGTCAACCTCCGCGGCGTCTTCCTCTGCTGTAAGCGCGCGATCGGCGAGATGATCGGGCAGGAGCCGATCGGCGAGGCACGCGGCCGCGTGATCATCATCTCCTCGCAGCACGGGATGATCGGCCCGCCGGGCCACGTGGCGTATGCCGTGAGCAAGGGCGGCCTCGTGAACCTGACGCACCAGCTCGCGGTCGACTACGCGCGCCGCGGCATCCTCGTCAATGCGGTGGCGCCGGGGAAGATCCTCACCGGCTCCCCGGAGCAGCAGGATCCCGATGCGCTCGCGTATTCGCACGCTCGCACACCGTTTCCGCGGCTCGGCCGGCCCGACGACGTGGCGGGGGCGGCGCTCTTCCTCGCGAGCGACGACTCGGGCTATGTCTCCGGCGTCAACCTGCTCGTCGACGGCGGTTGGATGGCGTACTGAGGCAGGCCGAGCGCGGCGAGGGCGTCCGCGTAGCGCTCGCCGCCGGCGAGCACCACCTCGTAGTCGTTGCGGAGGAACTCGGTTACGTGCTCCGCGACCTGCTCGAGCCAGGCGCGCGTCGCCTCCGGATCGAGGCCCGCCGGCGGGAGCTGAATGATGCCGTAGCCCTGCTCGCGCAACTCGTCGAGCAGCCGCTCGAGCAGCGAGTCCTCGACGACGGCGATCCTGCGTGCGCGCGGGTCGTATGCGCTCAGCGGAGCAGCGCTCCGAGCCGCTGCAGCTCCTCGTTCGGGTCGTAGTCCGCGAACCAGTGGCGGATGCCGGTCGAGCGGGGCAGCGGCAGCCCGCGTTCCCCGAGCTCGGCCTGCAGCTCCTCGATGAAGATGCCGTCGCCGCGAACGAGTGTCGAGTCGTCCTCGACGATGTTCGGCTGCCCCGACCAGTGCGGCGCCGACGGCGTGAAGTCGATGCCCATCGTCGGGCTCGAGTCGACCCCGATCAGCACGACGTCGTCGCCGGCGGAGGTGTGCTGTGCCATCACGGCGGCGACGAGCTTCGCGAGCCGTCGGCAGTGGGCGCGGTAGAGGGCCGTGTCGAATTGCTCGCGGACGCCCCAGAAGCGGCGGGCGCCGCCGAAGGCGAGCTCAGGACAGGGCATCTGGCGGATCATGTAGCCGCGCTCGCGCAGCAGGTCGATCACCGGCTCCCACATCCCGGGCCGCTTCGCGCCGCCTTCGACCTTCGCGTTCTGGTTGAGCAGGCAGTGTGCGATGAAGGCCACCTTCCGGCTCATGTCGCTCAGTCTAGGCCCGTGTCCTGATCCGGCCGATCGCCGCGGCCGTCCGCTCCATCAGCGGCACGGGGCCGACCGTGATCCGCACGTAGCCTTCGAGCCCGTACTCGCTGCCCGTCCGCACGAGCACCCCTTCTTCCTCCGCGAGCGTGTGCGCGAGCGCGGCGTCGTCGCCGCCGACGCGCACGAGCACGAAGTTGCTCTGCGACGGCAAAGGTTCCGCCCCGACCTCGACGAGACGCGCACAGAGAACGTCGCGCGCGTGCGCGACCGTACGCCGCCGCTCCTCGATCAGATCCGGCCGCCGCAGGCACGCGGTGCCCGCGGCGAGAGCGGCGCGGTTCACGTTGAAGGGCTCCTGGACGACGTTGAGGAAGTGCGCGAGCTCGGCGTCGACGATCGCGTAGCCGAGCCGCAGGCCGGCGAGGCCGAAGAGCTTCGACATCGTGCGGAGGACGGCGACGGGCTTGCCCGCCTGGACGTCGCGCTCGCGTCCGAGCCGAAGCCGGGGATCGACGTAGTCCGCGTACGCCTCGTCGGCGACGACGACGCAGTCGCCGGGCAGCTCGTCGAGAAACCGGCGCCACTCGTCCGGGCGCGCGAGCGAGCCGGTCGGGTTGTTCGGATCGCAGATCCAGACGACGCGCGCGTCCGTCTCGCGTGCCGCAGCCGCGATTGCCCCGAGGTCGATGCGGAGCTCGCGCAAGGGCACGCGCTGGACGGTCGCACCGCGCGCCGAGCATGCCTGCGCGTAGAGCCCATAGCTCGGCTGCGGCACGACGACCGCGTCGCCCGGATCGAGGAGCAGCGTCGCGAGCGTCCCGATCAACGCCTGCGTGCCGTGCGCGGGGACGATCCGGTCGGCCGTCGTACCGGTCCACGCAGCAACCGCCTCGCGGAACTCGCCGTACGACTCCTCCGGGTACATCCACACGTGCTCGAGCTCGGCCGCAGCGGCCTCGCGGGCGCCGGGGAACGGGCCGAAGAGATCCTCGTTGCGGTTCAGCCGAACCACCTCGTCGACGCCGTAGCGTTCCCGGAGCTCGTCGACGCTCGGCCCCGGGTGATACGCGGCGAGCCCGTGCAGCGATGAGCGTACGAGCCGGGCCCAGTCGGTCACCGACATACAGTACGCGCGGATTGAGCTACGACATCGTCGTCAAAGGTGGCCTCGTCGTCACGTCGGAGCGAGAGGTCGTCGCCGACGTCGCGATCGCCGGCGAGCGCATCGCCGCGATCGGCGATGGCCTCGACGGCGCGCGCGAGCTCGATGCACGAGGGCTTTACGTGCTCCCCGGTGCGATCGACGCGCACGTGCACCTGCGCGATCCGACCTTCCCTCCATACGCGACCCTGACGGGAGACACGTTCGCAACCGGGACCCGCGCAGCCGCGTTCGGAGGCGTGACAACCGTGGTCGACTTCGCGCAGCCGGCCGTGGGGCAACCGTTGCTCGAGGAGCTCGACCGGCGGCTCTCGGACGCAAAGGGCGAAGCCGTCGTCGACTACGGTCTGCACCTCAACCTGCGTGACCCGGACCCCGCGCGCGTTGCCGAGATTCCCGGCGTCTTCGCGCGCGGCGTGCCGTCCTTCAAGCTCTACATGGCGTACGAGGGCTACCGCATTCCCGACGCCGCGATCTTCCGCGCGATGCTCGCGATCGCCGGCGAGGGCGGCCTCGCCGTCCTGCACGCCGAGAACGACGACGTGATCGGGGAGCTCACGCGCCGGCTCGAGGCCGAGAACCGGACCGGGCCGCGCTGGCTCGAGGCGGCGTGCCCACCGGAGGGCGAGGCGGAGGCGGTGCACCGTGCGATCGCGCTCGCACAGATCGCCGGCTCGAGGCTGCTCGTGTTCCACCTCTCGTGCGCGGAATCGGCCGACGAGGTTGCGCAGGCGAAGGCGCGCGGACAGGAGGTGGCCGGCGAGGTCACCTCGCACGGGCTCGTGCTCGAGCACTCCGCCCTTCAGAACGACGACCGGCGGGCGCAGTCACTCGCCGTGAGGCCGCCGATCCGCGGCGCAGAGCAGCGTGCCGCGCTTTGGGCCGCGCTCGCGGCGGGCACGATCGACATCGTCTCCTCCGACCACTGCCCACGTGTGCCGGACGAGTGGTCACATCCCGCAGGCGTGTCGGGAATCGAGGCGCGCCTCTCACTCGTCCACCACTTCGGCGTCGGGGCGGGACTCATCGACCGCAGCCGCTGGGTGGACGCCTGCTGCACGCGGGCGGCCCGCATTCATGGGCTCACGCGCAAGGGCGACCTGCGCCCCGGCCACGACGCCGACGTCGTGCTGTTCGACCCCGAGCGCGAGATCACGCTCTCCGCCGGCGCCCTGCATTCCGCTCTGCCGTTCTCGAGCTACGAAGGAATCACGCTCCGCGGGTTTCCGGTCACGACGATCAGCCGCGGCGAGGTGATCGTCGAGAACGGCGCATTCGTCGGCGCACCGGGAAGGGGCCGCTTCGTCGAGCGCAGCTACTGATGCGGGTCGACGCCGACCGCATGCGCGAGGACTTCGAGGCGCTCGCCGCGATCGGGGCCACCGGCAACGGCGGGGTCAGCCGGCCGAGCCTCGGCCATGCGCACCTTGCAGCGCGGCAGTGGTTCCTCGAGCGTGCGGCAGCTGCGGGGCTCGAGACACGCGTCGACGCAGCAGGCAACCACTCCGCCCTGCTGCCGGCAGACGGACCGACGCTGCTGCTCGGCTCGCATCTCGACTCGGTGCCGAACGGCGGGCGCTACGACGGCGCGCTCGGCGTGGTCGCCGCGTTGCACGTCCTGATCGCACTTCGCGACACGAGCGTGCCGGTCGAGCTCGAAGCGATCGACTTCACCGACGAGGAGGGCACGCTCGTCGGCCTGATCGGCAGCGAGGCGCTCGCGGGTGCACTCACTACGGAAGCGCTGCGGTCGCCGCGCGGCGGCCGCGAGGCCCTGCTCGCCGGGCTCGAGCGGGCCGGACTGCGAGAGGAGAGCCTCTTCGCAGCGCGCCGCGACCCGGCGTCGCTCGCGGGCTATCTCGAGCTCCACGTGGAGCAAGGGCCGTTTCTCGAACGCGCAGGCGTGCAGATCGGAATCGTCACCGGCATCGTGGGCTCGCGGTCGCTCGTGCTCGAGTTCCGCGGCGTCGCGAATCATGCGGGTACGACGCCGATGGATGCGCGACGCGACGCCGGGCTCGCAGCCACGAGCTTTGCGACAGCCGCGAACGCGCTCGTCGTCCGCGACTTCCCGGACTGCGTCGCGACGATCGGAGACATGCGCTTCCGCCCGGGCTCGTTCAACGTCGTGCCGAGCGCCGTTCACGTCTCGCTCGAGTTCAGGTCACTCGAGCGCTCACGGCTCGACGAGCTGGAACGCGCGCTTCTCGCCGAAGCCGACGTGGCGGCGAACCGGCACGCGCTCGGCGTGGACCCGACAACGGTTGGAAGCTGGGAGCCGACCGCGCTCGACGACGGCATGCGCGCCGCAATCGCCGCCGCGGCGGCCGGGCTCGGCTTCACGTCGATGGAGCTCGCCTCGGGCGCGGGCCACGACGCGCAGCCGCTCGCCGCAGTCACTCCGGCCGGAATGATCTTCGTGCCGTCGGCCGCAGGCGTCAGCCACGACCCCCGCGAGCACACCGACTGGGAAGACTGCGTGAACGGCGCCGACACGCTGCTGCACGCGGTGCTCGCCTACACGGCGCGCGGAGCGTAGACCGGCCTGCCGAGCACCGCGAGCGCCGAGACGGCGGCGGAGGCGAGGAGCCCCGTCGCCACCGCGAGCAGAAGCGTCGGCCGGGCCGACACGTCGAGCAGGTAGCCGCCGAGCGCCGTCGTCGCTGCGATCGCGACGTACTCGCGGACATTCCAGACGACCGAGAGGCCGTGTCGCTCTTCGGGCGACACGCGCGCGAGCGCACCGTCCACGACGACCGGCCACACGCCGACCGCGAGGAAGGCGGCCGCGACGGTGAGGGAGACGTACAGCCACGCCTGGTGGCTGACGGCGAGGAGCGCGGCTGCGAGCGCACTGCAGCCGAGCATCGTTCCCACGGCGAGACGGCTGCCGGTGAGGATCGCGAGCCGCCCGGCGGTCACGCTGCCGCCGATCTTGGCAGCCGCCACCGCTCCCGACACCGCGCCGATGCCGAGCGGCGTGAAGTTGAAGGCGTGGCTGAGGATCACCGGAGCCAGGTTGAGCAGCATCCCCATCGCCGCGACGAGCAGCAGGTCGGGCAGCTGGAGCGCGAAGCCTCCGAGCGGCGGCGGCCTGCGGCGCATCACCTCCTCGCCGTGTGCACGCCGGAGCCAGGCGAGGGCGGCGGGGAGTGCAGCGAGTGCGGCCGCGGCCCCGATCGCGAAGATCACGCGGAGGCTCACGACGTGACCGACGCCGAGGGCCCGCAGCGCGGCGATGCCTCCACCGGTGAGGCCGGCTCCGGTCGCGCTTCCGGTGATGTAGAGGACGTATTGGCCGACGAAGACGCGCTGTGAGCCCGCCTCCCCCGAGCGCTTCCCGAGCGACGCCTGGACGCCGACCCAGAAGAGACCCATGCCCACTCCGTGCGCGACCGCCCCGACGGCGAGCGCCGCGCGGGGCGGCGACACGATCAGCAAGAGGTCGCCGAGCGCGATGGCCGCGAGGCCCGCCGCGATCCCCGCCTCCGACCGCCGCAACGCGAAGGCGAGCAGAGCTCCGAGGGAGAAGGCGATCGTGTTCGCCCCGAGGAGAGCGCCGGCGAGGAACGCGCTGCCGTGCTCGGCGAGGACGAGGAGGGGCAGCGCGACGGCGAGATTCGTGTAGGCGATCCCCGCGCCGAGCGCCGAGACGACGAGCGCACGGCGGGCCGGTGTCATGACCGCCGATCACTAACACAATCCGACGCCTGCTCGTCTTTACGATTGCAACGGGGATATGCCTGCATTGCAATGGAGATGGGCAGATGGGAGAATCGCCAGGTGGAGCAATGCCGGGGGTCGTAGTCGACGCGCTTCTTCACGGAAGCTCTTGACCTCGGCGCGCGGGACGTGGAATAACCGGAGTTGTTCGGTGCGAATGCCCGAACCCATGGTTTGAAGGAGGGCTGGATGGATCGTAAGAGCATGATGCGGCTGGAGCAGTTCCGCCGGGAAGAGGCGGGACCGCTGGAGGGAACGCTGATCGACGAGTTCGTCGACGGCGACATGGATCGCTCGACGTTCATCCGGCGCGCTTCCGTGCTGGGGCTGTCGATGTCGATGATCGGCGCCGCCCTCGAGGCGTTCGGGCACGCGCCGCTCGCCGAGGCCGCGGTCGCGGCCGGCGCGGCGGGCGGGCGCCTGCGGCTCGGCATCGTCCCGCCGCCGGTGACGGGGCTCGATCCCCACACCTACAAGGACACCGGCGGACTCGTCACGGGCGGCATCGCGGGTGAGTTCCTCACGCGCGCAACCCAGAGCCTCACGCTGCTTCCGGAGCTCGCGGTGAGCTGGAAGCCGAATGCCGACGCGTCGCTCTGGACGTTCAAGCTCCGCCCGGGCGTCAAGTTCCAGAGCGGACAGGCCTTCGGTGCAGACGACGTCGTCGCGACGTACGACCGCCTGACCGCGACCGACACGGGGTCGCAGGCCCTCTCGGCCTTCAAGGGGGTTCTCTCCAAGGGCGGCACCAAGGCGGTCGACAACCTGACCGTCGAGTTCCACCTCGACGCCCCGACGGCCAACTTCCCGTACCTCTCGAGCTCGACGACCTACCAGGGGATCTTGCTGCCGGCGAACTACAAGCTCGGCACGTTCGAGAAGACCCCGCAGACGACGGGAGCCTTCAAGCTCGTCGCCTACAACCCGGGCGTCAGCGCAAAGTACGACCGCAACCCCAACTGGTGGGGCGGCAGTGCCCCGCTCGACGGCGTCGACGTCACCTATTACTCGGACGACTCGGCGATCATCGCGGCTCTGCTCAGCGGCCAGATCGACCTGATCAACCAGATCAACTTCGTGACGGGCCGTGCGCTCTTCAAGAACCCGAATGTGCAGATCTTCAACGCACGGGGTGCCACGCACCGCCAGGTGCCGATGCGCGTCGACGCGAAGAACCCGCTGAAGGACTACCGTGTTCGTCAGGCGATCGCTCTCTCGCTCGACCGCAAGGCGATCGTAAAGACGCTCTTCAACAACTTCGCCGACGTGGGGAACGACTCGAACTTCGCCCCGCTGTACCCGTCGACGGACCGGAGCGTCCCGCAGCGGCACATCGACCTGAAGAAGGCGAAGCAGCTGATGCATCAGGCGGGCCACCCCAAGGGCTTCAAGATCACGCTCACGACGGAGAAGACGGGCGAGATCCCACAGCTCGCCCAGATCATCCAGCGGTCGGTGAAGGCGCTCGGCATCGACATGACGCTGAACATCCTCACGGCCACCGCGTACTTCGCGGGAACGCAGGACGGCCCGCCGCTCGGCTGGGGCAACACCCCATGGCTGAACGCCCCGATGAACATCACCGACTGGGGCCACCGGGCGGTGCCGAACGTCGTGCTGACCGCGGCCTTCCGCACTAAAGGCATCTGGAACGCTGCGCACTACTCGAACAAGAAGTTCGACAAGGCGCTGACGTCGTTCCTCGGTGCGATCGCGCTCAAGGATCAACGGAAGTACGAGAAGCAGATGCAGGAGATCCTGCTGCACGACACGCCTGTGATCGTGCCGTACTTCTACAACTTCCTCGGCGCGGGAGCGAAGAAGATCAAGGGCTACAAGGCCGACGCCCAGGGCACGGTCTTCCTCAGTCACACCTCGATCTCCTAGGTAGTGGAGTCAGGCCGGGTCGCCTCGCACCGAGCGCGGCGGCCCGGCCCTCGTCGTCGGCGGAGGGACGGTCATCGCACGTTTCCTGCTCAAACGCGTCACGCTTGCTCTGATCACCCTCGTCATGCTCAGCGTGATCGTGTTCGCGGCGGCGCAGCTGCTGCCGGGCAACATCGGCCGGAACGTCCTCGGCCCATTTGCGAGCCCGGCCGACGTCGTCAAGTACAACCACGAGCACGGCGTCGACCGGCCCATCGTCGCGCAGTACTGGACGTGGATCAGCCACTTCGCGCGTGGGGACCTCGGCACATCGCTCGAGTACAACGTCCCGGTCCGCAATCTGCTCGGCCCGTCGCTCGTCAACTCGCTCAAGCTCGCCGCCCTCGCATTCGTGCTCGTCGTGCCGCTCAGCATCCTCGGCGGCACCGTGGCCGCGCTCCGGCGCAACCGGCTGACCGACCGCGTGATCACGATCACGGGGCTCTCGCTCACCTCCATCCCCGAGTTCGTGACCGCCATCGTGCTGATCGTGATCTTCGGCGTCGTGCTCGGATGGCTGCCCGTTTCGGCGGCCGCGCCGCCCGGCGCGAACGTGTTCACGCAGATCAAGTTCTTGCTTCTACCGAGCTTCGCGCTCGTCGCGGTGCTCTTCGGCTACATCGCCCGCATCACCCGTGCGGGCGTGATCGAGGCGATCGACGCGGACTACACGCGGACCGCCTTCCTCAAGGGCCTGAGCTCGCGGCAGGTTCTCTTTCGGCACGTCCTGCGCAACTCGCTCCTGCCGACGATCGCCGTCGTTGCGACGCAGACCGGCTATCTGATCGGCGGGCTGCTCGTGATCGAGAAGCTCTTCAACTACAACGGGATCGGCCAGCGGATCTACGTCGCGGGAACGAACAAGGACTTCACGCTCCTGCAGAGCGGCGTGCTGATCATCGGCATCGTCTACCTGACGGCAACGCTCCTCGCGGACATCCTCTACTCGCTGCTCAACCCGCGAATCCGGTTCGGAGGCGCGGAGTGAGCACGATCAGCGCCCCGGCCCCCGGTCCGGCTCCATCGCTCGCGCCGAGCGAAGCGCGAATCGCGCGGCGCGAGACGCTCGGGCAGCTCGCGACCTCGAAGACGTTCCTCGTCGGCGCAGCGGTCGTCCTCTTCTGGGTCTTCTGGGCGATCGTGGGGTCACGCTTGACTCCGCAGGACCCGCTCAACCAGTCCTCGGACATCCTCGGTGGCCTGTCCGGTGCCCACTGGTTCGGGACCGATCAGCTCGGCCGCGACGTTCTGTCGCGCGTGCTCGCGGGCGCCTCGGCGACGCTGCAGGTGGCACCACTCGCCACGCTGCTCGGGATCGCCGGCGGCACGACCGTGGGTCTCGTCAGCGGCTATTTCCTCGGCCCCGTCGACGACGTGATCAGCCGCATCGTCGACGCGGTGCTGGCGTTGCCGCTGATCGTGATCGCGGTCGTCGCCCTCGTCTCGCTCGGCAGCTCGCGGGTGACGCTGATCGTCGTGATCGGAGTCGTCTTCAGTCCGATCGTCTCACGCACAGTGCGTGCCGCGGTGCTCGGCGAGCGAGACCTCGAGTACGTTCAGGCTGCGCGTCTGCGCGGCGAGCGAGCGCCCTATGTGATGTTCGTGGAGATCCTCCCGAACGTGATGGGCCCGATCATCGTCGAGGCGACCGTCCGCCTCGGCTACGCGATCTTCGCGGTCGCCGGGCTCACCTTCCTCGGCTTCGGCGTGCAGCCACCGTCACCCGACTGGTCGCTTCAGATCGCGGACAACTACCAGCTGCTGAACACGGGGACCTACTGGTGGACGGTGCTCTTCCCGGCGTTTGCAATCGCGAGCCTGATCGTGGGCGTGAACCTCATCGCCGACGGGCTGCAACAGGTGCTCGACCGGTGAGCGCGCTGATCGAGGCAAGCGCGGTCGAGACACACGCCGACGCCCTCGAGCTGCGCGACCTCGAGGTCGCGTATCGCGTCCGCGGACGCGACCGGCAGGTCCTGCGCGGCGTGTCGCTCTCGGTCCGCCGCGGCGAGGCCTACGGGCTCGTCGGCGAATCCGGCTGCGGCAAGTCGACGGCCGCGCTCGCGGTCGTGCAGTACCTGCCCCGGAACGGGCACGTGCGCGGAGGCGAGATCCGCATCGACGGCCACGACGTCCTGTCGCTGTCGCGGGCCGAGCTGCTCGCGCTTCGCGCCGACGCAGTCTCGATGGTCTACCAGAACCCGGGCACTGCGCTGAATCCGTCGCTCCGTGTCGGCAAGCAGGTCGCCGAGGTGCTGACCGTGCGCGGCACCTCGAAGGCGGAGGCGCGCGAGGGCGCAGAGCGCGCGCTTCGGCTCGTGCAGATCGCCGACCCGGCCTCGGTGATGCAGCGCTACCCGCATCAGCTCTCGGGCGGGATGCAGCAGCGTGTCGTCATAGCCATGGCGCTCGCGAAGAACCCGTCGCTGCTCATCCTCGACGAGCCCACGACCGGCCTCGACGCGACGGTCGAGGCCGAGGTGCTCGACCTCGTCGCCGGCCTCCAGACCGAGCTCCACACATCGGTGCTCTTCATCAGCCACAACCTCGGCGTGATCGCGAAGATGTGCGACCGCGTCGGCGTGCTCTACGCGGGGCGTCTCGTCGAGGAAGGCCCCGTCGAGAGCGTGCTGCAGGACCCGCGGCATCCGTACACGGTCGGGTTGCTTCGCTGCATCCCGCGCGGCGGCGTTCGCAAGGATCACGGCCGCCTCGACACGATCCCCGGCTTCCTGCCGAACCTCGGCGAAGAGCTTCCCGGCTGCGTGTTTGCCGACCGGTGCGCACTCGCGCAGGAGATCTGCGTCACGGAGGAGCCGCCTCTGTACCCCATCGGCGACGGTCACGTCAGCCGTTGCCATTTCCACGAGCAGGCGCAGCAGCTGCCGCGCGCCGAAGCGGCGCACCTCGCATTGCCGCCGGTCGAGCGCAGCGGCGAGGCGCTGCTCCGCTTCGACGACCTCGGCAAGGTCTTCCGCCAGCACGGCCACGACATCCACGCGCTCGTGGGAGTCTCCGCCGCGATCTGGCCGGGTGAGACGCTCGGCCTCGTCGGCGAGTCCGGCAGCGGCAAGACGACCCTCGCGCGCACGCTGCTCGGGATCGTGGACCCCTCGTCGGGGCAGGTGGCGCTCGAGGGGAAGCCGCTCGAGGGCCGCCTCGCCCGACGCTCGCGCAGAGAGGTCCGAGCGCTGCAGATCGTCTTCCAGAATCCGGACTCGGCGCTGAACAGGCGCCATTCGGTGCAACGCATCCTGCGGCGCTCGTTGAAGAAGCTGTCCGGCCTGACGGGCTCCCCCGCCGAGGCGCGGATGCTCGAGCTGATGGGATCCGTACGCCTCGCGGAGCGCTACGTCAGCGCGAAGCCCGGGCAGCTTTCGGGCGGCCTCAAGCAGCGGCTCGCGATCGCGCGCGCATTCGCGGGCGAGCCGCAGGTGGTGGTGTGCGACGAGCCCACCTCGGCGCTCGACGTCTCGGTGCAGGCGGCGATCCTCAACCTGCTCGTCGAGCTGCAGGCCGGGCGGCGCGTCGCGTACCTCTTCATCTCGCACGACCTCGGTGTCGTGCGGTACATCTCGGACCGCATCGCGGTGCTCTACCTCGGACGGCTGATGGAGCTCGGACCGTCCGCGGTCGTCTTCGACGGGCCGCATCACCCGTACACGGAGGCGCTCCTCTCCGCCGTGCCGACGGTCGACGGCGGCGGCCGCGACCGCATCAAGCTCGCGGGTGAGATCCCGAGCGCCGCCGACCCGCCGAGCGGATGCGTCTTCCACACCCGCTGTCACCGCAAGGTGGGCGAGATCTGCGAGCTCGAGGAGCCGCCGCTCATCGAGGTCGAGACCGGCCATCTGATGCGCTGCCACATCCCGATCGAGGAGCTTCGGCGGCTCCAGGTCGAGCCCCGCGAGACCGCAAGCGCGTGAAGATCCGCGCCGCCGTCCTCGAGCAGACGGGCGGATCGATGACGCTGACGGAGCTCGAGCTCGCGGAGCCCCGCTCAGGCGAGGTGCTCGTCCGGCTGCACGCGAGCGGGGTCTGCCACTCCGACCAGAACGCAATCGACGGAACCGCCGAGACCCGCTGCCCGGCCGTGCTCGGACACGAGGGCGCCGGCGTCGTCGAGGCGGTCGGTCCGGGCGTGACGCGGGTCGTACCCGGCGACCATGTCGCGCTCTCGTGGGCTCCGTCCTGCGGCCGAGTGCTCCGAGTGCCTGCGCGAGCTGCCCCAGCTCTGCTCCACCGCGTGGCCCGCGATGGGCACCGGGGGTCTGCTCGACGGCACGACGCGTCTTTCGCGCGAGGGCGAAGCCGTCTACCACTACTCGTTCATCTCTTCGTTCGCCGAGGCCTGCGTGCTTCCGGAGCGCTCGTGCGTGAAGATCCCGGCGGACGTTCCGTTCGACGTCGCCGGACTCGTCGGCTGCGCGGTCACGACGGGCATCGGCGCGGTCTGGCGCACCGCGGGCGTACGGCCCGGCGACCGCGTCGCCGTGATCGGCTGCGGCGGCGTCGGGCTCTCCGCCGTGATGGCGGCGGCGGCCGTCGGCGCCGCGCCCGTGCTCGCCGTGGACGTCAACCCGCAGAAGCTCGCCGACTCAGAGCGATTCGGGGCCACGGGCGGCGTGCTCTCGCGCAGGCTCCCCCGAGGAGACGGCGGCCGCGGTGGTCGAGGCATCCGGCGGCGGCGTCGACTACGCGATCGAGGCAACCGGTCGCACGGATGCGATGCTGACGGCGTTCCTCTCGACGCGCACGCGCGGCGCCGCGGTGTTGATCGGCATCCCGCGCGAGGACGCCGTGCTGCCGCTGCCGGCGCTCTCGATTCCGCGCATGGAGCGGCGTGTGCTCGGGTCCCTCTACGGTTCCTCCCGACCCGAACGCGACTTCGTGAGATCCTCGACCTCTACCGGCGCGGCAGATCTGCCGCTCGACAAGCTGATCTCGCATCGGCTCGGCCTCGACGAGCTCGGATCGCGGCTTCGAGCTGCTGCGCTCCGGCGAGGCCCTGCGCGTCGTGCTCGACCTCGCCCCGAACGGGGCGGCGGCGTGACGCCGGACGAGCTCGACGGCCGGATCGGCGAGGGCTGGAGCGGCGTGAAGCCGAACGGCAGCCACGTCAACGTCGTGCTCGCCCGGCGCGGCGGCGTGACGTTCGCGGCCGCGATCAGCATGTTCGCCCAGCCGTCCCCCGGGCACACGCCGGTGCTCGTGTGCGTCGGTCCCGAGGAGGCGCAGTACGAGCCCGTGTGGCCGCCGACCCTGATGATGAACAAGGCGACCGCAGCGACGAAACGCACGAGACGATCACGTGGGGCGCGGCGCAGCTCGGCATCGGGCAGGGCGTCCTCGACGCAGTCGCCGACGGGCTGCTCGAGGCGACCGACGAGCTCGCCGTGCTCGTCGCGGTGTGGGTCGATCCGACCGCGACCGACGAGACGGCGATCCGCCTGGCGAACCGGGCGGCCGTCCGCAAGGCGATCGGCATGTGCGTCGAGGGCCGCGACCCCGCAGCAGCAGCGCGGCTCGTGACAGAGCGGGACTCGCTGCGGAACCCGTTCTACAGCGGCGACTGATGCGCATCGCCGCGGTCGAGACACGACGCTACGTCTTCCCGTTCGATCCGCCGCTGCGCGTGGCGTGGGACCCGGTCCCGCGTACGCAGCCAGGAGGCGACGGTCGTGATCGTCCGCAGCGACGACGGGCGTCGAGGGCTGCGCGAGCGGTGATGCGCTGCCCGATCGCGAGCTGCTCGAGCGGCTGCTCGTCGGCGTCGACCCATTGCGGACCGAGGTCGTGCGCGAGATCTGCGAGACGGTCGATCTCCATCACGGCCGCCCGTGGACCGTCGAGGTCGCCGTCTGGGATCTCGTGGGCAAAGCGCTCGACACGCCCTGCTGGCAGCTGCTCGGCGGCCGCTCGGAATCGCTCGTCGCGTACGCCTCGACGCGCAGAGCTGCTGACGCCCGATGAGCGCGTCGCGCGGGTGCTCGCGCTTGCGTGACGCAGGCATCCGCGCGGTGAAGATCCGCTTCCACCATGCGCACTGGCGCGACGACGTCGCTGTCGTCGAGGCGGTGCGCGACGCAGCAGGGCAGCGAGCTCGAGATCATGGTCGACGCGAACCAGGGCTGGCGGATGCCGGGCGACCGCGAGCCGCGCTGGGATGTCGCGACCGCCGCGCAGTGCGCACGTGCGCTCGAGCCGCTCGGCGTGTACTGGCTCGAGGAGCCGCTGCGCACCGACGATGTCGACGGCTACCGCGCATTGCGCGGGCGCACCGACCTGCGCCTCGCCGCCGGAGAGTTGGTGCGCGGCGTCCACGAGGCGCGAGACCTGATCGTCCGCGGCGGCATCGACGTGATCCAGACCGACGTCGTGCTCACCGGGGGGATCGGCGGCTGCCGCCGCGTGGCGGCGCTCGCCGATCTGCACGGGCGCACGTGGTCGCCGCACACGTGGTCGAACGGCTACGGGCTCGTCGCGAACCTGCATCTCGCGCTCGCAGTCTCGACGTGCCCGTTCGTCGAGGTGCCGTACGACCCGCCGGGGCTCACGGCCGAGCGCCGCGACTGGCTGCTGCCCGAGCCGATCGCGATCGCTCGCCGACGGGACGATCGCGCCGCCGCCCGGCGCCGGGGCTCGGCGTCGCTGCCGGACTTCGACGCGCTCGAGCAGTGGCGGGTCGGATGAGGGCCGTCGTCCTCCGCGAGCCGGGTCGCCCGGTCGCCGTGGAGGACGTCGAGCTCGACGCGCCGAAGGCGCACGAGGTTCTCGTCCGCGTCGCCGCGGCCGGGCGTCTGCCACTCCGACCTGCGGCTCGCCGACGGCGAGCTCGGCGAAGGGCGCTGGCCGATGGTGCTCGGACACGAGGGCGCAGGCGTCGTCGAGAGCGTCGGCGCAGGCGTCGACGGCACTCGAGCCGGGCGACCACGTTGCGTTCTCCTTCGTCCCCGCGTGCCGCGTGTGCCGCGCCTGCCGCGCCGGGCGCCCGAACCTCTGCGAGCCCGCCGGCGCGCAGCGGCTTCGCCGGCATGCTGATGGACGGCACGAGCCGGCTGCATGCGAACGGCGAGACGCTGCAGCACGGACTGATGACGGCGTGCTTCGCCGAGCGCGCCGTCGCTCGCGGCCGCAGGCGCGATCAAGATCCCGCGCGAGCTGCCGCTCCGGCAGGCGGCGCTGCTCGGCTGCGGCGTCGTCACGGGCATCGGCGCCGTGCGCAACGTCGCGCGTGTGCAGCCGCGGCGAGTCGGTGTGCGTGATCGGCTGCGGCGGCGTCGGGCTGCAGGTGATCGCGGGCGCCCGGCTCGCCGGGCGCAGGCGCCGATCGTCGCCGTCGACCGCAGCGCGGAGAAGCTCGAGCTCGCGCGCGCGTTCGGCGCGACGCGACGCCGTCGACTCGTCGACAGACGACGCCGCGCGACCGTGCGCGAGCTGACGGACGGCGGCGCCGACCACGCGTTCGAGGTCGTCGGCCGCCCGGAGACGATCCGGCTCGCCTGGGACGCGATTCGCCCGGGCGGCGAGGCGATCGTCGTCGGGCTCGTCCCGCGTGGGCGTCGACGTCTCCGTGCCGGGCATCGAGTTCCTCTCCGACAAGTCGCTGCGCGGCACGTACTACGGCTCCGGGGACGCTGCCCGCGACCTCCCCGAGCTCGCCGCGCTCGCGCTCGCAGGCGAGCTCGACCTGGCGCGGCGTCGTCACGCACGTGACCGATCTCGACGGCGTCGAAGAGGCGCTCGGCCGCCTGCGCCGCGGCGAGGGCGCGCGTACCGTCGTGATCGTCGACCCCGACCTCGCTAGGAGGCACACCATGACCCAGACCGTCGAAGACGCCGTCACTCGCTACATCCGCTCCCAGGCGTTCGTCGACGGCGCATACGTCGACGCCGCGTCGACGGCGACGACCTTCGACTGCGTCAGCCCGGCGACGGGCCGCGCGATCGCGCCAGGTCGCCGCGTGCGACGCTGAGGACGTCGACCGCGCCGTCGCGCGGCGCGCGCGCCGCGTTCGAGTCGGGCGTCTGGTCGCGCCGCGCGCCGAAGCAGCGCAAGAGCGTGCTGCTGCGCTTCGCCGAGCTGATCCGCGAGCACCGCGACGAGCTCGCGCTGCTCGAGACGCTCGACATGGGCAAGCCCATCCGCGACACCCGCGCGGTCGACGTGCCGCTCGCGGCGGAGTGCGATCGCCTACTACGCGGAGGCGATCGACAAGGTCTACGACGAGGTCGCGCCGACCGGCCCGGACGACGTCGTGATGCTCGTGCGCGAGCCGCTCGGCGTCGTCGCCGCCGTCGTGCCCTGGAACTTCCCGCTGCTGATGGCATCGTGGAAGCTCGGGCCTGCGCTCGCGACCGGCAACAGCGTCGTGCTGAAGCCCGCGGAGCAGTCGCCGCTTGACGGCGCTGCGCATCGCCGAGCTCGCGTCCGAGGCGGGCGTTGCCCGACGGCGTGCTGCAGGTGCGTCCCCGGGTTCGGCGAGACGGCGGGCCAGGCGCTCGGCCGGCACATGGACGTCGACCTCGTCGCGTTCACCGGCTCGACCGAGGTCGGCAAGCTCTTCCTCCGCTACTCCGGCGAGTCGAACATGAAGCGGCTCGCGCTCGAGTGCGGCGGCAAGTCGCCGCACATCGTGATGCCGGACTGCGGCGACCTCGACGCGGCGGCGCAGGCCGTCGCGTGGGGCGTCTTCTACAACCAGGGCGAGGTCTGCAACGCCGGGCTCGCGCCTGCTCGTGCACGAGTCGATCGAAGGACGACTTCCTCGAGCGCGTCGTGCGCGTCGCAGGGACGATCCACCCCGGGCGACCCGCTCGACCCGGAGACGAGGATGGGCGCGATCGTCGACGAGACGCAGCTCGACCGCGTGCTCGGCTACATCGAGTCGGGGCGGGAGGAGGGCGCCGAGCTCCACCTCGGCGGCAGCCGCGTCGCGCGAGGAGAGCGGCGGCTACTTCGTCGAGCCGACGATCTTCGACGCCGTGTCGAACGAGATGCGGATCGCGCGGGAGGAGATCTTCGGTCCGGTGCTGCCGACGATCTCGTTCGACGACGAGACGCGAGGCGATCCGGATCGCGAACGACACGGTCTACGGGCTCGCCGCGGCGGTGTGGACGAACGACGTCTCCCGCGCGCACCGCATCGCCCGCGAGCTGCGCGCCGGCGTCGTCTGGGTCAACTGCTTCGACAAGGGCGACATCACCGCGCCGTTCGGCGGCTTCAAGCAGTCGGGCTTCGGCCGCGACAAGTCGATCCACGCGCTCGACAAGTACACCGACCTGAAGACGATCTGGATCGCGCTCCGCGACTCCTAGAGACGCTCTAGCCAGTAGGCGCGTACTTGCGAGGTGCCGTGGCCTCGAGGGGCTTCTAGGTGCCGGCACTTTTACAAATCATCCGGTTGGTGATGGCCGTCGGGCCCGGCTACCAGACGATCGAGCGCGGTCGCGAGGGCCGCACGGCGAGCTCGAGGTGCTCGTCCTCGACGATCAGCGGCGGAGCGAGGCGAGCCGTCTCGAAGGCCGCGCGTGAGCACGCCCGCGTCGCGGGCGAGCACGCGAAGGCGTCCGGATGCGGCGGTCCCGCGAGCAGCTCCGGGTCGAGCGCGACGGCCGCCATCAGCCCGACACCCCCGCGCACCTCGCCGACGAGCGGATGCGCGTCGAGCTCGTGGAGCCGCGCATGGAACCCGGCCTCGAGCTCGCGCGCACGATGGACGAGCCCGTCGCGCGCGAGCAGGTCGAGGTTCGCGAGCGCCGCGGCGCAGCAGGTTGCGTGGCCGCTGTAGGTCGCGCCGTGCGCGAACCGCCTGCCCTCGCCGTCCCAGAACGGCTCGGCGACGACGGCGCGGCGATCACGCCGCCGAGCGGGAGGTAGCCGCTCGTCACGCCCTTGGCGAAGACGATCAGGTCCGGCTCGAGGCCGAACCGCTCGACCGCCGAGCCATTCGCCGAGGCGGCCGAAGCCGCCGATCACGATGTCCGCGATCGTCAGGATCCCGTGCCGGCGGCAGAGCTCCTCGACGCCCGGAGGTAGCCGGCCGGCGGGGTAGGACGCCGCCGGAGCCGATCACCGGCTCGTAGACGAACGCGGCGACGTCTCCGGCGCCGAAGCGGTCGATCTCGGC
Organism: uncultured Actinomycetes bacterium; assembly: GCA_963848665.1. Lineage (GTDB taxonomy): Bacteria > Actinomycetota > Thermoleophilia > Gaiellales > Gaiellaceae > Palsa-739. The sequence goes on along the minus strand of CAWKEF010000008.1, from coordinate 329,587 downwards.
CTCGAGCGCGTCGAGCGAGTCCCACGCGCACGAGCGAGGTCTCCTCGACGAGCGGGCCGAACCCCTCCTTGCACGGCATGCCGAGGATGCTCGTGCCGATGCCGTGCGTCCCGTGGTACGCCATTCGTCGCGGCTGATCAGTGCGTGCGCGCCGGGCTCGCCGCGCACGTCGTGGTACAGACGCGCGAGCTTGACGGCCGTCTCGATCGAGTCGCCGCCGCCGCTCGTGAGGAACACCTTCGAGCCCGCCTGCGGCGCGAGCCCGGCGAGCCGCTCGGCGAGCTCGAGCGCGGGCCGGTTCGCGAACTCGCCGAAGACGTGGAATGTCTCGAGCTCGGCGAGCTGCGCCGCGACCGCCTCGCGCGATCTCGCGCCGGCCGTGGCCGACGTTCGCGTACCAGAGGCTCGAGGCGCCGTCGAGATAGCGCCGGCCGCCGCTCGTCCCAGACGAAGACGCCCTCGCCGCGGACGAGCACGAGCTCGTTCCCGTCGACCGCGCCCATGTCGGCGAACGGATGCCAGAGCGCCGTCACGCTGCGACGGCGCCCGACCGGCCGCCGATCGCCGCCGAGAGCCGGCCGGCGCCTCGACCACGCGCGGGGCAGCCTCCTCCAGACGGTCGTCGAAGCGGAAGCGCGGTGCCGACACGTTGAGCGCCGCGACGACCCGGCCGGCGGCATCGCGGATCGGCGCCGCCGCCGCGACGAGTCCCGGCCTCGAACTCCTCGCGCACGATCGCGTACCCGAGCGCGCGGGCGGCGGCGACCGCCGCCGCGACCTCGCCGAGCCCGAGCGCTTCGAGCTCCGCGGCGCTCGAGGTCGAACGCGAGGACGCGTCCCGCGGACGTCCGCGCCAGCGGCGTCAGGCCGCCGACCCGGCCCGGCGCGTGCAGCGTCGCCGGCGGCGACTCGGAGAGGAGCGTCAGCACCTGGTCGCCCTGGCGCACCGAGAGGTGCACGCTCTCCCCCAGCTCGCTGGACGAGCGCGCGCAGGACCGGCGGCGCAGCCGCGAGAGCTGCGGCTCGCCCACGCGGGCAGCGAGGGCGAAGAGCCGCCAGCCGAGCCGGTAGGCGAGCGTCTCCGGATCGCGCTCGACGAACCCGTGCTCCTCGAGCGTCTGGAGCGTGCGCGAGAGCTGGCTCTTGTCGCCGCCCACCAGCTCCGGGTCAGCGCGACGACGCCGAGCCCGTCGCCCGCCGGCCGGGTCCGTCGGCGAGCGCGCCGAGGACGGCGAGCCCGCGGACGAGCGCTGCGGTGCCGGGATTCACGGTTGCATTGTGGCCGCGCTCCCCTGCAAGATGCAACTCGGTTTGCAGGTCGAGCAGCTCTCCGCCCTCGAACAGCGCGTCTGCGACGCGATCGCCGCGCGCGAGGACGAGCTCGTCGAGCTCCTCCAGGCGCTCGTCCGCTTCGACACGACGACGCACGTCGCGCGGCGCGCCGCCCCGCGAGGAGGCCGCGCTCCAGGCGTACCTCGCCGACCGGCTGCGCGCCGCCGGCGCCGCGGTCGAGGTCTCCGAGCCCGACGCGGCGCTCGTCGCCGGCCACCCGATGATCCCGGACGGGTTCACCTTCGAGGGTCGGCCGCAGCTCGTCGCCCGCTTCGCCGGCAGCGGCGGCGGCCGGACGCTCGCTCTTCAACGGCCACGTCGACGTCGTCGACGTCGCGCCGCTCGACGCGTGGGCGCACGATCCGTTCGCCGCCGTCGTCGCGGACGGGCGGTGCACGGCCGCGGTTCGTGCGACATGAAGGGCGGCGTCGCCTGCATGGTCTTCGCCGCCGAGCTGCTCGCCGGGCTCGGCGTGCGCCTCGCCGGCGACCTGATCGTGAACACGGTCACCGAGGAGGAGTCGACCGGAGCCGGCGGGCTCGTCGACGGCGCGCACGCTGCGCGCGGACGCGGCGATCGTGACCGAGCCGACCGGCCTCGACGTCTGGGTCGCGTGCCGCGGCAGCCTCCTGCCGACGATCACCGTCGACGGGCCGCGGCGGCCATGCCGGCCTCGCGCCGCGCCATCCCGACGAGGGCGGCGCCGTCAACGCGATCGAGAAGATGGCGATCGTCCTCGAGGCGATCCGCCGCCTGCGCGAGGAGTGGGCGCTCCGCCCGCGCCATCCGTACCTGCTCCGCCGCGCGACTGCGTGCCGACGATCGTGCAGGGCGGCGAGTGGATCGTCTCGCACCCCGCGAGCTGCCGGCTCGACTGCCACATCGAATATCTCCCCGGCCAGGCCGACGACGAGGGCTGGGGCTCGAAGGTCGAGCAGGAGTTCGTCGACTGGATCGAGCGCGCGGCCGCGACCGACCCGTGGCTCGCCGAGCACCCGCCGCGGATCGACTGGCTCGTCGGCGGCGTCCCGCCGGCCGAGGTCCCCGCCGACGATCCGGTCGTCGAGGCGGCGCTCGCGGCCGCCCGCGCCGTCGGCCGCCCGAGCCGCCTCGGCGGCCTCGACAACTGGCACGACGGCGCGACGCTGACGGTCGAGGCGGGAATCCCCGCGATCTGCCTCGGCCCGGGCGACATCTATCTCGCGCACACGGCGACCGAGTCCGTCCCGATCGCCGACCTCGTCGCGTGCGCGCAGGCGCTGGCGGTCGCGGCGCTTCGCTTCTGCGGTCAGGCCTAAACGGTGATCGGGTCGCCGAGCTCGACGGCGCGCCGCTCGACGAACTCGACGAGCTCCTCCTCGATCGCCTCGTCGAGCGGCAGGCTGCTCGTAGGTCTCGAGCAGCTCCTTCCACCGCACGGTCGCGCGCTGCGCGTGCTCGATCGAGCCGTTCTTCGTCCAGCGGTCGATGTTCTCCGTCGACGCGACCGTCGGCCGCCAGAAGCAGTCGCGGAAGCGCTCGAGCGTGTGCTCCGCGCCGAAGAAGTGACCGCCCTGCCCGACCTCGACGTGCGCGCCGTAGGCGAGGCTCGCGTCGTCGACGTCGACCGGCGTGAACTGGTGCAGCAGCAGGTCGAGCATCTCGCATGTCCGCCGCGAACTTCTCGAACGACGTCACGAGCCCGCCCTCGAGCCAGCCCGCCGACTGCCAGCACACGTTCGCGCCGGCGAGGAACGCCGCCTGCAGCGTGTTCATCGCCTCGTACCCCGCCTGGTAGTCGACCGCCGGGCTCGACGTGAGCGTGCCGCCGCCGGAGCGCCACGGCAGCCCGAGCCGGCGCGCGATCTGACCCGAGGCGTACAGCCCGAGCGCCGACTCCGGCCCACCGAATGCCGGGGAGCCGCTCTTCATGTCGGTCGCCGACAGGAACGAGCCGAGCACGCACGGGTTGCCCGGGCGGACGAGCTGCACGAGTGCGATCCCCGCGAGCGCCTCGACGTTCTGCTGCACGAGCGCGGCCGGAACGGACACCGGCGCCATCGCGCCCATCAGGAGGAACGGCGTCACGATCACCACCTGTCCAGCGGCGGCGTAGTTGAGGATCCCCTCGAGCATGCGGCTGTCGAAGCGCAGCGGCGAGTTGACGTTGCAGTTCGCGAAGATGCACCGGCGTCTCCTCGATCGCCTCGCGGCCGCCGAAGACGATCTCCGCCATGCGGATGCAGTCGGCCGCGGCGAAGTCCGAGGACGGCTCGCCCGACCAGACGCGGTCGGTGAGACGGATCGCCGCGAGCGCGCGGAGGAGATGCCGTGATGTCGAGCGGCGACGTCGTTCGGCTCGAGGATGTTGCGGCCCGGCGTGTCGAGGTTGTCGGTTAGCTGCGTCAGCTTCAGCAGCGAGCTCGAGATCGGCCATCGTGCCGTCGCGCCGCTCGCCGTCGACACGGACGAAGGGCGGCCCCTGCGCGGGCGCGAAGACCATGTGGTCGCCGCCGATCGTCGAGGTCTCGCGCTCGGGTTGCGCGCCCGCATCCGGAACTCGGCTCGGGGCGTGCGCGGCCTGCGCGCGCAAGAAGCCGGGATCGAAGCGGACCGTCGTGTCCTCGACCGTCTGCCCTGCCTCGCGGAAGAGCTCGAGCGCGTCGGGATGGTCGAATTCGACGCCGACCTCGGCCGCGAGGCGCTCGGCGCCCGGCATCGATCGTCGCGAGCGCCTCCTCGGACAGCGGCTCGAACCGCGGCATCCGGTTCACGAACACGTGGGACCAATATACAACTCGTCGTTGCAGAATGCCTAGTGCGGGGCCGCCGAGGCCGCGAGCACGCGGTCGAGCTCCGCTGCGACGCACTCGACGTCCGCGCCGAGCGGCCGGTCGGCCTCGAGCGGCCCGACGAGGTCGCGCACCACGGCGTGGGCGGCGCCGGTTCCCCGCCCGAGCGTCTCGATCGCGGCGAGGTCGACGGCCTGCGCGGCGATGACGAGCTCGAGCGAAGCGAGGAGGCGGAGTCGTTCGAGGAGACCTGAGAGCCGCGCGGCGGCGAGCGGCGCGCCGGTCGAGGCGTCCTCGACCGTGCTCGCGCCCGCGCGCGAGTCGAGCGACGCCGGGGCGGCGCCGTGCGCGATCTCCGCCGCGAGCGCGTCCGACACCTTGAGGAGCGGCGCCATCCCCGCGCCGGTCGAGCCGGGTGGGGCGAGGTTCTGCGGCAGCTCGGTGAGCGGCGCCGAGAGCAGCCGCGCCACTCGGGCGGAGGCGAGGTTCGCGGCTTGCGCGAGCGCCAGTGCGACCGTGTCGGCCGCGACTGCGAGCGCCGGCACGAAGAAGTTGCCGGTCGAGACGATCTCGCGGTCGCCGGCCAGCACGAGCGGGTTGTCGCCGGCGCCGTGCAGCTCCGGCTCCAACGCGGCGTCGAGAAAGTCGAGCGCTGCAGCAAGGCTCCCGTGCGTCTGGCTGACGCAACGAATCGAGAGTGGATCCTGCAGCCGCCGCGCGCCTGCAGAGCTTCCGGCGAGCAGCTCGCGGAGACGCGCGGCGCACGCCTCCTGGCCCGGCGCGGGCCGTGCTGCAGCGACACGCTCGTCGAGCGGGCTTCGGCTCGCTCGAAAGCCTTCCATCGAGAGCGCGGCCGCCACCTGCAGCGCCTCGAGCACTTCGCGCGCGTCGACGAGCGCCAGCGTCGCGAAGGCGACCGAGACGGCATTGGCGCTGATCAGCGCGAGCCCGTCCTTCGGCGCGAGCTCGACCGGCACGAGACCGGCCGCGGCGAGCGCTGCGCCGCCGGGAAGCCGCCTCCCGCCGTGCTCGGCCTCCCCCTCACCGAGCAGGACGAGGCCGACGTGCGCGAGCACGCAGATGTCGCCTGCACCGGTCGAGCCGATCGACGGCACGACGGGGTGCACGCCGTGCTCGAGGAGCGCGAGGAGCGCATCGGCGAGCTCGGGCCGCGCGCCCGAGCCGCCCCAAGCGAGACCATTCACGCGGATCACGAGCACCGCGCGCAGGACGTCGGTCGCAAGCGAAGGGCCAACCGAGTTCGCGCGCCCGAGCACCGTGTGTCGCGAGAACTCCGCCAGGGCCTCGGCCGGCAGGCGGTCCACGACGCGCGCGCCGAGCCCGGTCGTCAGCCCGTACGCGGGGCGCCCCTCCGCCACGTAGTCCTCGACGACCTCGCGTGAGGCCGCCATCCTCGCGCGCGCGTTCGGATCGAGCTCGACGGGTGCGCCGTCGCGAGCGACCCGGACGACCTCCGCGGCCGTGAGGCCCCGACCGTCCAGTCGAACTGCGTGTGGTCTACTCCCGCCGTGCAGCCGGTCGAGCTTACCTTCCTGAGCGGCGCCGACGTTGCGCGGCTCGCGCTCACGGACGACGAGATCCTGGCCGCGGTCGAAGAAGGGCTCCGCGCGCAAGGACTCGGTCAGGCCCGCATCGAGCCGCGCGTGCACCTCGAGCCCGACCCTGCGCTGCGCGGACATTTCAACGTCCTGCGCGGCTATCTCGCGCCGCTCCAGCTGGCGGGGGTCAAGGTCGTCGGCGACTACCTCGACAACTACACGCGCGGCCTGCCCTCGGAGCTCGGTCTGTTGTCACTCTTCGACGCACGCACGGGAATGCCCGTCGCGATCGTCGACGCCGCCGAGCTGACCTCGATGCGCACCGGAGCCGTGACTGCGCTCGGCGCCCGCCACCTCGCGAAATCGTCGCCCCGTGTGCTCGGGCACGTCGGCGCCCGCGGGACCGCGTACTGGAATGTCCGTCTGCTCGACGGCCTGTTCGACTTCGAGGAGATCCGTGTCCACTCGCGCCGCCCCGAGAGCTGCGAGAGCTTCGCGAGCCGGCTCGAGCAGGACCTCGGCAAGCCGGTGCGCCGGGCTGCGAGCTGGGAGGAATGCCTGCGCGGCGCGGACATCATGGTCGAGGCGACGCGGCTCGAACGGCCCGAGCCGCACCTCCTGACGAGCTGGGTCGAACCCGGCTGCCTCGTGATTCCGTACGGGACGATGAGCGCGGTCGAGCTGACGCTCACCGACGTGATGGACAAGGTCGTCGTCGACGACTGGGGCCAGGCGCGCGCCGGCAGCTTCGGCGCCCTGCGCGCCCACGTCGACTCCGGCCGGCTCGACGAGGAGTCGTTGCATGCCGAGCTGTGCCAGATCGTCGTCGGCGAGCGGCACGGCCGGGAGTCGGACGACGAGCGAATCCTCTTCTGGCACCGCGGGCTGAGCCTCAGCGACATCGCGCTCGGCCACGCGATGCTCGAGAAGGCGCGCCGCCTCGGCATCGGACAGACGCTCGATGTCGGGCCGCCTACAGGGTCTGCTCCAGAGTGACTCCGGCGACAGGCGCGCCGAGTCGCAGCACGAGCCAGATTCGCGCGCGGTCGCAAAGCACCTCCGGCTCTGTGAGCGGGTCGCCGTCGACGACGACGAGATCGGCGAGCTTGCCGGGCTCGACGGTCCCGACGTGCCCTGCCAGCCCGAGCGCATACGCGGCGCCGGAGGTGGCGGCGACCAGAGCCTCGCGCGCCGTGAGCCCGGCCTCGACCATGCGCAGGAGCTCGTTCATGCCGGCGTGGAGCGGCGCCGTGTCGTGGCCGACCGCCAGTCGCACGCCGGCATCGCGCGCTGCGACGACCGTGAGCTGAGACTGCTCGACGTTGTGCTTGCCGAGCTCGACGAGGAGCGGCGTCCACGTGGACGGTGCGAAGCTCGCAACCGGATCGAGCCCGGCAACGTGCAAGAGAAAGGAGAGCGTCGGTACGAGCACCTGATCGTTCGCCGCCATGCGCTCGAGCAGGTCGGGCCGCTGGTTCAGGTACATGCCGTGCTCGATCGTGTCGATCCCGGCTTCGATCGCGAGCTCGGTGCCGGCCAGGCCCTCGCAATGCGCGCAGACCCGATAACCCATCCGGTGGGCCTCGTCGACGACGACCTCGAGCTCCTCCCGCGTGAGCTGGGCGGGGTCCGGGTCCTCCAGCTCGACCGAGCGCGCGCCGGTCGTCATCACCTTGACGAAGTCCGCGCCGTACCGAAGCTGCTCGCGCACCGCGCGGCGCACGTCGTCGGGTCCGTCCGCCTCTCTGTACATCCCCGCGAAGAAGCGGCCGCCCGGCCCGGTCGGCGACACGATCCGGCCGCAGGTCAGGAGCCGCGGTCCGTCGAACGCGCCGTAGCGCATCGCCTGCCGCGCCTCGACCACGAGGTCGCCCATCGAGCCGACATCGCGCATCGTCGTGATGCCCATCCGCAGGACCTCGCGCAGCTCGGCGGCGAGCACGTGCCCCACCGTCCCCGGGAGGAGCGGCTCGGACCCGTGCGCCGGCTCCGGCTTGTCGAAGGAGACGCCGACGTGCGCATGCGCGTCGATCAGCCCCGGAAGGAGCATCCGGCCGCCGAGGTCGACTGCGCGCACTCCCTCCGGCGGCGCGCCGCCGCCGCCCTCCGCGAGCCGGGCGATCCGACCTCCGTCGACGAGGACCGAGACGCCTTCCCGAACCGGTGCCCCGGTTCCGTCGAAGAGGCGAGCATTCTCGAGCCACAGCGGGGCGTCGGCCGGCGGCGGATCGTTGATCAGGGCCGGCAGGCGGGGCGGCACAGGGACGGAGGCTAGCCGAGACGGCGCTCGACGTCGGCCGCTGCCTCGCGCAGCGCGGGAAGCGCCCGCGCTCGGGCGGCGTCGTCGAAGCGCGCTTTGGGCCCGCTCGCGTTGACGCTCGCGACGAGCTCATCGTCGAGCATGACCGGAACCGAGATCGCGGCGAGACCGTCTTCGAGCTCGTCGACGATCTGGGCGTAGCGTGACCGTCGGACTCGTATGAGCTCGGCGTCGAGCTTCGCGTGATCGACGATCGTCCGACGTGCATGGCGCTCGAGCGTTGCGGGCAGCCGCCCGCGCACGGCAGCGCCGCCGAGCGCGAGCGCGAGCTTGCCACTCGAGCTTGCGTGGACCGGAAACGGCCGGCCGACCCAGTTCGTGAGCCCGAGCATGTGGGGGCCGTCGAGCTGTCGGACGATCGCGAGCGTTCCATCGGGCCGGGCGACGGTCAACGTGATCGTCTCGGACACGTGTTCCGCGAGGCGTTCAAGCGGCGCCTCGGCGGCGTCGAGCAACACCGCGTCGGGATCGGCGGCACGCGCGATCGCGAGCAGACCCGATCCGAGCGCCACTTTGTCGTCCGGCAGCCGCCGGAGAAAGCGCTCCGCGACGAGTGCCTCGACCATGCGCAACGCGGTCGCACGCGGCAGGCCGGCGCGGCGGGCGAGCTCGCTCACCGTGACGTCGCTCGAGGACTCGGCTGCGGCACGAAGCACCGCGGCGGCCTTCCGCACCGACTGGTTACTCCGCTGCGCCTGCGCCGGCTCGCCCCGCACCGCGCTCAGTCTCCGAGCTCGGCGCGCCGGCGCGTCACGTACTCCGCGAGCTCGGCGCGGACCGCATCGTCGAGGGCGGGCTCCTCGTAGGCATCGAGCGTGCGTTGGAAGATCTCGCCCGCGCGGGCGGTCGCATCGCGTCCGCCCTCGCGCTTCCACCGCTCGAAGTTCTCCGTCGACGAGAGCAAGGGCCGGTAGAAGCAGGTGCGGAAGCGTTCGAGCGTGTGCGCGCAGCCGAGGAAGTGCCCGCCCTGTCCGACTTCGACGTGCGCGTCGAACGCAAGGCTCTCCTCGTCCACGCGAAGCGGCGTGAACTCCTCGCGCAGCACGCGCAGCAGCTCGATGTCGACGATGAACTTCTCGAAGCAGGAGACGAGCCCCGACTCGAGCCATCCGGCGGAGTGCATGACGAGGTTCGCACCCGCGAGGAAGGCGGGCAGCATCGTGTTCAGCGCGTCGTACGCCGCCTGCGCGTCGACCGTCTGGCTCGACGTCAGTCCGCCGCCCCCGGCCCGCCAGGGCAGGCCGTAGTGGCGGGCGAGCTGGCCCGTGCAGTAGAGGCTCGTCGCCGACTCCGGGCCGCCGAAGCCGGGCGAGCCGGATTGCATGTCCGTGTTCGAGAGGAAGGAGCCGAGCACGACGGGGCAGCCGCGGCCGCACGAGCTGGGTCGAGGGCTATCCCGGCGAAAGCCTCCGCCGTCTGCTGCGCGATCGCCGCGGGGATCGACACCGGCGCCATCGCGCCCATGAGCAGAAAGGGCGTGATGATCGGCGCCTGCCCGGCCCGGGCGTATTCGATCAGCGCGGCGAGCATACGGCCGTCGTAGCGAAGCGGCGAGTTGACGTTGACGATCGCCAGCAGCGCAGGCGAGCGTCTCGATCTGCTCGCGCCCGCCGAGCAGGATCTCCGTCATCCGGATCGAGTCGCGCGCGTTCTCGGCCGACGTGACCGAGCCGAAGTACGGCTTGTCGGAGAGCGTCTGCAGCGCAAAGGTCATGTCGAGGTGGCGCGAGTCGAGCGGGCCGGTCGCCCGGCTCGCAGATGACGCCCCCCGGCGTGTCGATCTGCGGGAACGCGTGCGAGAGCTTCACGAGCCGCTCGAAGTCGTCCATCGTCGCCTCGCGCCGAACGTCGCCCTCGCGCACGAAGGGGCAGCCGTAGACGGACGCGAAGACCATGTCGTCGCCGCCGAGTCGAACGTTGTGCTCGGGGTTGCGGGCCTGGAGGTCGAACTCCGCCGGCGCGAGCGCGACCTGCTCGAGCACGAACTCCGGGTCGAGGAACGACGACCTCGCCCTCGACGCGCTGGCCGGCCGCCCGGAGCAGGTCGATCGCCTCCGGGTGATCGAATGCGATGCCGACGTCGGTGAGGATGCGGCGCCAGCCGCGCTCGAGCGTCGCGATCGCGTCGGGGTCGAGGATCTCGTAGCGCGGCATCCGATTCCGGAACATAAGTGGATAATCTTAACCACTAAATGGTCAACGCTCTCGACCACGACGTCGTCGTCGTCGGCGCCGGGCTCGCAGGCCTCGCCGCCGCCTGGCGGTTGCGCGACCTCGACGTGCTCGTGCTCGAGGCGGCCGGCCGGCCCGGCGGCCGGATCCGCTCCGAGTCGCGCGGCGAGCGTCTGGCTCAACTTCGGCGCGCACGTCTTCGGCGGCGCAGGCTCTGCGACCGGCCGCCTGATCGCCGAGAGCGGTGTGCAGGCCGTGCAGGTCGGCGGCCGCCTCGCCGGCGTCGCGCTCGAAAGACCGCGTCGTCGCGAGCGGGATGGTCGAGACGTATCCATTTCGATTGCCGCTGCCGCTCCGCTCGCGTCTCGCGCTCATCCGTGCCGGGGTCGCGCTGCGGCTGGCAGTCCGACGCTATGCCGCCGTCGCCGCCGAGCGTCCGGGCGAGACAGCGGCGGAGCGGCAGCAGCGGATGCTCGACTTCCTCGACCACCGCTCGTTCAGCGACTTCATCGGCCCGCTACCGGCTGACGTCGACGCGATCTTCCGCGCGACGCTCAACCGCTCGTCGGGTGAGCCGGAGGAGCTCGCGGCCGGCTACGGCATCGGCTACTTCCATCTCGTCTGGAATCGCAGCGCTGGGCTCTCGCGCAACATCATGGGCGGCCCGGGCCGGCTGATCGATGCGCTCGCGGCGGACGCTCGGATCCGCCTCGGCGCCGAGGCGACCGAGGTCGCCGCCGGGGACGGACACGTCGTCGTCCGCTACCGAGAGGCCGGTGCCGAGCACATCGTGCGCGCCCGGCAGGCGATCGTCGCAACGCCGGCCTACGTCACCCGCGAGATCGTGGCGGACCTGCCGTCAGACACCGCCGCCGCACTCGAGGCGATCCGGTACGGCCCCTATGTCGTCGGCGCGTTTCTCACCGAGCGAGGCGGACCCCATGCCGTGGGACGACATCTATGCGCTCGCAACGCCGATGCGCTCCTTCGGAATGCTCTTCAACACCGCGAACGTGCTGCGCTCCCGGCGGGGAGACCGCGGGCCGGGCGGCAGCCTGATGGTCTACGCCGCGGCAGGGAGCGCCCGCGCGCTCGCCGGTCTCGACGACGACCAGGTGCGCGAGCGGTTCCTCGCGGATCTGTGCAGCCTCTATCCGCCGGCCAGAGGCGTCGTCTCCGAGATCGTGATCCAACGGTGGGACCGCGGCCTCCCCTACGCCGCCGTCGGGCGAGCCCGCCTGCAGTCGGCGCTGGCGCGGCCGCTCGGGCCGATCCACCTTGCGGGCGACTACCTCGGCACGTGGTACACCGAGACCGCGTGCCAGACCGCAGAGGCGGCGGCCGCCGCCGTCCGGAGGCAACTCGCCTAGGAGCGGTCGCGCTCCCGGCGTTCGTCGGGCGTGAGCTCCTCCTGCGGCGCGCCCGCGGGCCCGCTCATCGCCACCCCCTCGGCCTCGACGACGGTGTCGGACTCCGCGTGCCGGTACGTCTCGTCCTGCACGCCGCCGCGCGGATCGCCTTCGCGGTCGAGCGCGTGCACGTCGCCCTGCTGCTTGTCCGCGCGGTGCTTCTCGTTGCGCTTGCGCCAGCGTCCGAACATGGAGACTCCCTCCCCGGGGCGGCGCTACACTAACCCCCGTCGAGGGCGCATTCGTCTAGTGGCCTAGGACACCGCCCTCTCACGGCGGCGGCACGGGTTCGAATCCCGTATGCGCCTTTCTCCTCCGCTTGGTTGGGTCGATGCGGCTCAACCATGCGCTACTGCGGGAGCGTCGGGCCGCTGCGTGATGCTCCACATCGCACGGGATCGACACATCGCACGGGATCGACGTCAGGCGAGAGCAGACTGGCGCAGCCGGGTAACTCGTCGCCAGATAAGGATTAGGGTGCACGCGTGTCGATCTTTGGTCGGATGAGCCGTGCCATTCAACGCATCAATCGCTCGATGGAAAAGACGGCGCTAGCTTCGTCGGTGGAGCCGGGAGGGGGAGTGACCGGCGGCCCGGCATCAGCCGTGAACCCGATCGGGGTGAAAGCCGCGCTCGGCGAAATCGAGACAGACGTCAGCAATACCGAGCGCGAACACGAGCGGCCGAACTGACCGATTTCGTCAGGGGACATTCCCGAACGTTCGCGCAGCCGACGTTCTAACTCCTCTGACCTCGGCCTCGTGCAGCTTTGAAACGGAAGTAGAGCGCCAGCCCGACGAGGGCGATTCCCGGAATTAGCAGCACTCCGACGATTGTCGCATCGCCTGTGTGACCCGACGACACTGAAAGTCCCAGCGCCACGCCGAGCAACGCGACCGTGGCGATCCGCCACCACGGGATCGGCGGGGGATCTCGCATGAGCGTCTGTTCCCGCTCAGAGGTTATTCCGGAACACTGCGCAGTCGGGGGGCACGTCCTCGACCACGCATCATCAGCGACGCCTACCATCGGACAATGCTTCCCGAAGGCGTGTACCACTGGACCGCGACCCATCCCGAGTGGGAAGGGCCGGTGTCGGCGTACGCAATCGACGACGGAGCGCAGCTGATCCTCATCGACCCGATCGCTGTTCCAGACGATGTGCGCGCGCTGTTCGGATCGCGCGAGGTGGTCACGGTACTCACCTCCACGTGGCACGAGCGCGACGCCGCAGCGCTCGGCTTTCCCGTTTGGGCGCCGGCGCCCGATCGCCCCGAGGACCAGCTCGTCCCGGCGACGCGCTATGCGCTCGGCGACTCGCTGTTCGGGATGGAGGCGTTTCCCGGCCGTGAGGGCCAGCTCGACCTCGTGCTCTGGAGCGAGCGAATTCGCGCAGTGATCGCCGGCGATACGCTGATCGACCTCGGGAACGGGCTCGAGATCCCCGCGAGCTGGCTACCGGAAGGCGTCACGGTCGAGCAGGTCGCGACCGGACTGAGGCCGCTGCTCGACAAGCCGGTGGAGATCGTGCTGCCGACGCATGGCGAGCCTGCGGACCGCGCTGCTCTCGAACACGCCCTCAGCTGATCGCTGTGACCACGACGCCGGGACGAACATGTCCCCGCACGGAGCGCGCTCAGGCTGTCTCTGCGAATACAGCGACCGGAGGCCACGGTCCTCTCCCGGGAAAGACCGGGGGCCGGATCGCTCCGGCCCCCAGAGTCATGCTGCTGTCGTCGTTCGAGCCGTTACGGCTTGAGTGCAGCGGCCCTCTTGAGGACGAGCTGCTTCTTCGCAACGACGAGCTTCTTCGTCACAGCCTTCTCAGCGGCGGCCTTTGAAGCGACAAGGGCCTTCGCTGCGACAACTGCTGCCTTCTCGCTCGCTGTTGCAGTACCGGTTGCGAGAGCCTTCAGGGCGACGGCAAGCTTCTTCTTCGCTGCCGCGACCTTCTTCTCCGCCTTCACGAACGCTGTCTTCTCGGTCGTGACGGTCTGCTGAGCAACATCGATCAGCTTCTGCTCAGCCGGGGTAACAGCCGGAGGAGCAACGACCGGCGGGATGACAACCGGAGGAGTGACCACGGGAGGCGTCACAACCGGAGGAGCCGGGGCCGGTGCCGGAGTTGGGTCGGAGGAACCGCCGCTCTGTGGCCCATCGCCGAATCCGCCATCGTCATTGACCGGGGCGACATAGGCCGCTGCGACAACGCCGAAATCGACCAGGGTGAATGCCCCCGGGTTGACGCCGTTCGATGCGGTGGCGACCAGCATCAGGTCTGCGCCCTCATCGGCTGCCTGCACGGTGTAGCTGCCGTCCGGGCCGGGGGTGGTTCCGTGGCAGACCTGGCCGCGACAGACGTTCCAGAGGTAATGGAGCGTCGGTACCGGATAGCCGGTGGCCTGCATGCCGTAGGCCTCGACGATGTCTCCGACCTCGAGCGATGTCTCATCGGTGCGATACATCGACTTGTCGGCAACGAGCGTGTTCGGCGTGATCACCGGAGCCTGCGGGTTGCCGACCGTGTAGAAGATATCGGTGTCTGACATGTTGCCCGCCGCGTCTTCGAGATGCACGCGGATGTCAAGGGCGCCGTTCGGGACTCCGAGGGCAACCGTGTCGACCGGAGCCGACCAATGGCCGTTGCCGTCAGACGTGAGCGGGTGAGTGGTGTTGCCGCTATCCACCGAGAAGCTGCCCGCCGTGATGACGTTGTTCTGATCGCTCGGGGTGAGCGACAGCGCGATGGTGCCACTCTTCGTCCCACTCGCCGACGGCAGGAACGAACCGCGAACGAGCGGTACCTGGCTGTTCTGGATGGTCACGCTCCTGCTGATCGTCGCGAGCTGGTGAAGGGTGCTGTCAACGATGACGGCATCGAAGGTGAGCGGGCCGTCGGCCCAGCCACCGATCGCGACCTGGTAGGAGTCAACGCTGCCGCTGCTGGAGTAGCGGGAATCCGGGGCGCTTGAGTAGCCACCGATGAACATGCCGGGATTGCCTGCGTTGTCGACATAGAAATCGACGCCCGCGGCACCGGCGACGCCGGTCGTATCGACCGAGAGGGTCTGATTCTGTGAGATCGTTGCGCTAGCGGTCGGCCTCACGAACGTGCCGGGAGGCGCGATCGCTGAGGCTGCCGGAACGGCGAAGGCCGAAAGCGCAGCGATAAGGACCAGCGGGAACCGTAGTCTCAAAACTTCCTCCTAGAAGATGCAAAGGGAGAGGAAGCGTGCAAAAGCGCAAGGGCATGGGGCCGCAGCGTCAAGAAATCTTCCCCTTGGAGTCAGTGGTCTTTCCCCCAACGAGAGAGCCCAGCCCGGGGTTGAAAAGCTCACGTGCCGCCCCGCAGAAACACGAGGCGACGAACCGCGAAGTGGAGGCTCGAGGCACCCATCGGCGGCTCCTTGCTTAAAACGCATACGGACCACTCGATCGAGTGAGCTACCGCCAGGCGGGTTGCGCGGGTCACACCGGCCCCACGACTCTTTCGCTAACGCGTCAGGAGCGGGTGCCGACGACGGGGCATGAGCGTTCGCGTCCGGCTGCTGTTGGTGGTGTTCGTGGTGTCGGCCGTGGCCGGCGGTTCATACCTCGCGTTCATGCGACCGGATGCCCATTCGGCCCGGGTTTCGAAGGTGAATGCCGCGTGCGAGCGAACGCAGGCGCAATTCGACTTGCTGCCGCACTCCGATGGGACGTTGGCTCAGGCGCTCGTCGTCCTCCCGAAGATCACTGCTCTCGGCGCGCTACTCCTTTCGCAAGTTCGGGCCGTGCCCGCTGCGTCGACGGATTCCGCGCAGATCGGAGCGCTCTTCGCGAGTTGGGATGACGAACTCGTCAACGACCAGGCGGCCGTTCAGCGCCTGAAGAGCGGAGACGACGCCGGCTTCCAGGCTGCGATCAACCAGAGCCGGATCGACTCCGCCAATGAAGACGCTGTCATGGCCGATCTCCACGCGACCTGCCATCGAGGTGGCTGACCGCTACTCGAACGTGAACGGATACGCGTTCACGCCTGACGAGCGCGGCGTCAGCGCGGCCCGTAAGGGGCGTAGCGGTGGTGGAGGAGGATGGGGTTGCCGGCCGGATCGCGGAGCCCGGCGCCGCGGCAGACCCCGGAATCCCACAGCTCGTTGACCGAAACGCCGGCCGCCTCCAGCTTCGCCTTCGCGTCGGCGACGTCCGGCACTCGCAGCGCGAGCGTGCCCACCGGCAGCGGCGTGAACTCGTAGCCGTGGGTGTGCGGGGTCATGACCGCAAGCGTGACGTTGCCCACCTCGTACTCGACCCAGTCCTCGGCCGGCGAGTTCGGGTTCCTCTCGAGGCCCAGCACCTCGCCGTAGAACCGGTTCGCCGCTTCCATGTCCGTCACCGGGACCCGGATGTAGTCGACCCGCTGCACGTCGATCATGCGACCCGTATCTCCGGCGTGAAGAGCGGCACGATGCCGCAGCCTACCCGGTAGTCGCGCTAGATCCGGCCGCTCACGTCGTAGACTCCCTGCGGTGCCTATCCCTGCCGGCAAGTGCCCCAATCCGGATTGTCGAGTGGTGATCACGGGCTCCGGCGACGTGGACACGTTCCATCTGGTCTCGACGCAGGACCAGCTGATCAACGCGATCGTCTGCAAGGCCTGCGGCGTGATCATCGCCACTGCTCCAGAAGCGCGCTAGCCGCGACCGCGACGTAATCTGCTCACGTGCGCATCGCACTAGCCCAGGTCGACTCCGAGCTCGGTGCTTTCGACGCGAACGTGCGACGCGCCCGGAAGGCGGTCGCCGATGCGCGCGCCGGCGCCGCCGACCTTGTCGTCTTCCCGGAGCTCCAGCTCAGCGGCTCCGCCTTCGGGGCGGTCGAGCACGACGCATCCTGCACGGTCGAGATCGCAGCGGCGGTCGCGGACGGCCTCGACGCGGTCGTCGGCTTCCACGAGCGCGACGGCGAGCGGCGCTACAACAGCGCCGTCTATGTGGAGGGCGGCAGGCCCCTCTACGTGCACCGCAAGGTCTCCCTGGTCGACTATCCGCCCTGGCAGGAAGACGAGCAGTCCTCCCGTGGCGAGGCGATGCGCGCGTTCGACACCGCCCTCGGGAGGACGGCGGTGTTGATCTGCAACGACGCCTGGCAGCCGTTTCTGCCGGCGCTCGCGGTGCAGGACGGCGCCGAGCTACTCCTCATACCCGCGGCGAGCTCGACCGTGATGCCCGCAGTCGAGCAGTACTGGCGAGAGCTGACGCGGTTCTACGCGCGCATGCTCCAGTGCTATGTCGTCTTCGTGAATCGGGTCGGAGTCGACGACGACATCACGTTCTGGGGTGGCTCACACGTGGTCGACCCGCTCGGCGAGGTGGTGGCCGAAGCACCGCGCCTCGAGGAGGCGCTCCTCGTCGTCGACGTCGACCTCGACCGCGTCGCGGCCCGACGCCGGGAGCTGCCGCTCGTCGGCGAGCTGCGGCCGGAGCTCTTGCGCGCAGAGCTCGACCGTCAGGCGCACAAGAGCGACCGCGTCACATCCGGGCGCTAGACGATCGCCATGGCCCCGGACACGAGAGCGACCGGCCGCTGCCTCTGCGGTGCCGTACGGTACGAGGTGCGAGGTCAGCTCCGCGAGGTGCTCGTGTGCCATTGCGAGGAGTGCCGGCGTTGGAGCGGGCACCAGTTCGCGGCTACCGCCGCCCGGCGGGAGGATTTCGCGCTCGTCGAAGAACGCGGTCTCCGTTGGATCCTGAGTCCCGAAAGCGCAACGTCTGCGCGCCGGGGCTTCTGTTGCGAGTGCGGATCGAGTCTCTTCTGGGAGGCACCGGACCGCGACACGATCAGCATCGCGGCCGGCACGCTGGACGCTCCCACCGCTCTGCACGTTGCGGGTCACGTGTATGCCGCCCACGTGGGCGACTACTACGACCTCCCGGACGACGGCTTGCCGCGGCACGAGCGGCTGCGCGAGCAGAGGTGAAGTCATCCGCGTCTGAGGTTGAGCCGCCGTAACCCGCGAAACGGTCGCACGGTCTTCCGTCCGTCGGGGAAGAGCAGCAGCACGTTCCGGGGACACCCGCTCCCCTCCCAGCGCGCGAGCACGACGACCGGCTCCCCGGCGAGCAAATAGCAGCGGCCGATCACGCCGTAGACTCCCGGCCATGACGATCTTCGTGCACCTGGCCGACGGCCACGCCGAGAAGATCGAGAACCAGTCCAGAACCGCGAGCGACGAGACCGAGCTCCAGAACCTCATTCACGGCGCCGGCGACCCGTACTCGTCCGGTTGGGTACAGGTCCAGGCGCCCAATCCGAAATTCGTCGCCATCCGGCACATCGTGCGCGTCGAGATTCGCGAGCAGGGCGGAACCGACTAGCCCGGCCCTTCCGAGTCGGGCACGGTGGCGACCGCTCGACAGACCAGGCCGCGCGGTCCCCAGGCCTGCACCGCCAGCGTGTTCGTACCCGGAAGATCCTGGAGGGTCCGTCTGACCTCGAACGAGCCGGGGCGGGTCGTCCTCACGGCGCCCTTCCACGCGACGCGCCGCTCGTGGACGATCGCCACACGCCACGTCGACCCGGCACGGACGTGGTCGACCTCGAACCGCAACTCGATGCCGCCCTCGTGCAGCCTCAGCCGGAGCGTCGCCGCCGAGCCGCTCGTGCACACCCCCGCGACGCGCACCTCGCTCGGCGGGCCGCCCTTCGCGATCGCGGCGGCCGGCGTCGCAGCGCAGAGCGTCAGCACGGCGACCCCGAACAGAAGCCGGTGTTCGATTGAGCGGACCACTCCGATCAGTGTGCGCAGCGGTCGTTCGCCGTGCAACGAGACATTGGTCGCACTAGAGATCCCCCCGCAGACCGTGCTGTTCGATCCAGAGAACTGCCTGGACACGGTCGGTGACGCCGATCCCGCGGAAGATGCTCGTCAAATGCGTCTTCACCGTCTTCTCGCTGATTCCGAGCCGTCGCGCAATCAGCTTGTTGGGCAGACCGTCGATGAGGAGGGCGAAGACCTCCCGCTCCCGCGGCGAGATCCCGGCCAGCGGATCGGGGGCGCTCTTCGCCTCCAGGAGCGACCGCGCCGCTCGTGGATCGAGCGGCGAGCCCCCTCCCGCCGCGATTCGGATGCCGTCCAGCACCTCGTCCGCAGCTGCGTCCTTCAGCAGGTAACCCACCGCGCCGGCGTCGAGCGCTCGCGTGATCCGGCGGCGATCGGAGAACGAGGTCAGAACGAGCACGGCGATGCCGGGCGCCTCGCCGAGAATCGCACGCGTCGCGTCGATTCCGTTCATGACCGGCATCTCGAGGTCCATGAGCACGACGTGGGGTTGCGACGAGCGGCAGAGCTCGACCGCCTCCGCTCCGTTCGCCGCCGTGGCCACGACTTCCATGTCCTCCTGCGCATCGATCACGCTCGCCAACCCCTCACGGACGACGCCGTGGTCGTCGGCCACCACGACGCGGATCACGTCGAGGGAACCTCGAGCTCGACACGCGTGCCTCCACCGTCGCTCGAGACGATCTCGAGGCTACCGCCCGACTGGCGCGCGAGCTCCTCGACGAGCGACAGGCCGAGGTGGCCTTCCGCCAGGCGCTGCGCCCGCACCGCGGGGTCGAATCCGCGGCCGTCGTCGGCGACGACGAGCCTCGCAACGCCGTCCGCGACGCGAAGCTCGACGAGCAGCGAGGCTGCATCCGCGTACGCGATCACATTCCTCACCGCCTCCTGTGCCACGCGGTAGACGAGAGCTTCCTGCTCCCGACCGAGCAGCTCCGCGCCCTCGATCGCGACCGAGACGACGGCGCCGCCGGCCCGCACCGGGCTGACGAGGTCGGCGATCGCTGCTTCGAGCCCGGCGGCCGCCAGGTTCGGCGGATGGAGCTCGATCAGCAGC
Source organism: uncultured Actinomycetes bacterium (assembly GCA_963848665.1). GTDB lineage: Bacteria > Actinomycetota > Thermoleophilia > Gaiellales > Gaiellaceae > Palsa-739. Next base: position 310,147 of record CAWKEF010000008.1, on the reverse strand, counting down.
GACCGGAGATCGCGAACCGTCCGCCGCAGCCGCTCGATCGTCCCGCGCAGCAGGTCTGCCTCCGCCCGCGCGCCCCGAGCGGCGGCTCCGTCGGCGAGCGGCGCGAGCGAGAAGGCAAGACCGGCGATCTCCTGCACCGGACCGTCGTGCAGGTACGAGGCCACGCGACGGCGTTCGTCCGCAGACGCCGCGATCGCATTTCCGAGCAACGCCTCGCGCTCCTCGTGTCCGCGCTGGAGCCGGCGCGTCAGCGATCGGAGCAGCGGAGCCTGGACGAGCACGATCAGCGCAATCGCACCGATGATCGGTGGAGCGAGCGCTCCGAGCAGTCTCCGAGCGCTCGCCGTGACCGAGCCGAGACGCTGGTAGACCTCGAAGAGGAGCGGAGTCCCCGAAGGTGTCCGGATCCGCGTGTACGCCTCGATCAACCGCCCCTGCCCGCGATCGAGCGCGTTCTCGGGACGTTGGAGGTCCGTGAGCTCGACCTTCGCCCCGCCGGCGCGCAACAACCGCAACTGACCCGCGTCGAGCCTGAAGTGGCCGCCGATCTGAGCCGGATCGTCCGAGTAGAGGACGTGCCCGTCCGCAGACCAGATCTTCACGCGCACGATCGAGCTGTTGAGCACACGCGCGACGACGACGTCGTCGACGGCTGCAACCGCCGCAGCGTTGCCCGAGAGCAAGCCGTTCGAAAGTGACGCCTCGACCAGCTGCCCCGCCTGCTGAACGGTCGTCCCGGTCTCGCGCTTGGCCTCGTCGGTCGCCACCGAGCGAAGAGCGAAGTAGCCGCCGACGACCGCAACGGCGATCGCAGCACCGCTCCCGAGCGCGAAGCGCACGAGCACCGTGCGGGCCGTCGGGGGGCCGGAGCCGATTCGGCGGCTCTGTCTCGCGTCCGGCATCGCGCCCATCATCGCCGCTCCACGGACACCCCGGGCCCGGGCAGGACCAACGTCCCATTGCCGGTGGGACCACTCGACCGACAGTCTGGAACCGTCCCCGACGAAAGGAAAAACGATGTTCACATTCCGTCTCTTCAGCCTCGCAGCCCTTCTCGCAGCCGGCGTCGCAGCCGTGGCCCTCTCACCGACCGCTTCCGCAAAAGGCGGACCGGGCGTCCGAACTGCGGGTCATTGCACGCAAAGCTCGACCGCGAAGCTCAAGCTGAGTGCGGAGGACGGCGGCCGCACCGAGGTCGAGTTCGAAGTCGACCAGAATCGCAACGGCATCCCGTGGAAGGTGACGCTCCGCCGGAACGGCTCGCTCGTCGCGTCGGCGACCGCAACCACGCACGCCCCCAGCGGCTCCTTCTCTTGGCATCGTCTGATCCCGGGCGCACAAGGAACGATCGTCGCGGTCGCAACCCGCGCGGGCGAACGCTGCACCGCTCAGGCCGGCATCTGAGCATTTCGCGGGCTCTTCGCGCGGCGGTCACCCGGAATACGTGATCGAGGCACCCATGGGGGGCTACCTCGCAGTACCCCATGGAGCCGATTCACAGGTTGCCAGAGTCTTTCATCCGACCGTCTACAAGGAGAAGCGCGCCTAATGATCAATCGTCTGAAGATGCGCATGGGCTCCGAGCAGGGTTTCACCCTGATCGAGCTCTTGGTCGTCATCATCATCCTCGGCATCCTGCTCGCGATCGCAGTGCCGTCCTATCTCAGCTTCAAGGATCGCGCCAACAAGTCGGCCGCACAGGCCAACGTCCGCGCGGTGCTGCCGGATGTCGAGTCCTACAACGCCGACAACGTCGCGGGCGCACCCGCCGCATCCGATCCGGACTTCTCGGTGAGCAACGCCGACAACGGCTACCAGGGCATGACCGCGGCGGAGCTCAAGACGAGCTACGACCAGGCATTCCCGACCGGCGTCTGGATCATCGGCTCGTCCGACGTCAGTACGCCGACTCCCGTCGTTCCTCCGGCCGGCGCAGGCATCACGGCCAACGGTGGACTCACCCCGACGAGTTACTGCATCGTCTCGCAGAACGGCAGCTGGTACGGCTACAAGCTCGGCCCGGGCGGCATCATCAAGGTCACGAACGTCCTGGCGCAGATCTGCACCTAGTCACGACGAACGAGCAACAGGGCTTCTCCTGAGGGTTGCTAGGGATGGCTGAAGGGGACGGCGCTTCACGCGCCGTCCCCTTCCCTCTTTCCCCAGAGCGGTGGGCTACCGCCCGCGACGACCGAGAGATCGTCCGGGACGTGTTCTAGCCTCGCTCCGGTGGCAAGCCTCAGCCCATTCGGCGACGATCCCTTCGGCCGCTTCGCAGAGAAGACTGCACGCTTCTTCGGGACGCCGCGCTACATCGTCGGCCAGTCGATCGTCGTCGCGCTCTGGATCATCTTCAACACCGTGGCGCTGCTGCACCATTTCGACCCGCGGCCGTTCATCTTGCTGAACCTCATCTTCTCGACGCAGGCCGCATATGCGGCGCCGCTGATCCTCCTCGCGCAGACCCGTCAGGCGGACCGCGACAAGCTTCACGGCGACATGATCGACAAGCGCCACACGGCGCTCGAGGAGCTGGCGAAGAGTCAGAACGAGGACATCGTCAAGCTGATCAACGTGAACACGGAGATCACGGAAGAGATCTCGAGGCTGACGAAGGAGATCCGCGGGCTCCTCGTCACGCGCTAGGCAGCGGACAGATCTTCCACGAGCGGCGCGGTGTCGAGCGGCTCGAAGCCGAGCCTCCCCGCGACCTCTTCGCTCGTCGGGCGCGTGCCCTCGAGGAAGAGCCCGCGAAGGATCTCGCCCGTCGCCGCGCTCTGCCACCAGTCGGCGCCGATCTCGCGGACGAGGTACGTCCGGAGCTGGGCCGAGCGGATCCAGGCGCGCAGGTAGTCCGCCGAATAGAACCCCGAGTCCATGTCGGCGAGATAGTTGCGCGGGTCGTAGCGGATCCCCGTCGCGCCGGTCAACGCCTCGGAGTAGTCGCGTGCGGAGTGCCCGCGCTGCTCGTCGAACGCCGACCAGAAGCCGAGCTCGTACCGAAGCTTCGCCGTGTAGCGCCGGTACAGGAGCGCCTCGAGGAAGAGTGTCGCCTGCGCATTCTCCTCCGCCTGCGCGTCCGAGAGCCCGAAGTGCTTCGCGTGCCAGGCGGGCTCACGCGTGACGGCCTCGAAGATGTAGGAGTAGATCTCGGTCAGCGCGTGATCGCGCGAGATCGTCCGGAACGTGAAGGGAAGCCGCGGGTCGACGCCCGCGTAGTGCAGCGCGTGGCCGGCTTCGTGCATGAACGCCTGATAGTCGGAGAGGCCACCCTGCGCGCGGGTGATCAGATGCACGACGTCGGGCGGATTCGACGGGATCACGCACGCACGCGGATTCTTCTGCGGGCGATCCTCCAGATCGAGCCGGATGTTCGGGATCGCCGTCATGTCGAAGCCGAGAGCGAGGGTCGTCGCGAGGCAGATCTCCACCGCGGCTTCCTTCGTGTAGGTCGACTCGAGCGGTGAGAGCCGCCGCAGATAGTGGACGTGGGCGTTCGACGGCTGGGCCTCCCGCTCTGGACCGAGCAGCTTCTCGAACCACGTGTCGCGAAGGCGTCCGTACGCCTCGGTCGTCGCATCGGAAGCTGCGACCAGTACACGCTCGAGCTCGCGTAGCGAGATCGCCTTCTCCTCTTCGTTGCGTGCGACCGGGTCGCTCTCGCCGCTGACGTCGATCTCGAGCTCCTCGCGGGCCTCGAGCAATGTCCGCCGGTCGGGATTGAAGCTCGCCGATGCCGTCCGCTCGAGCTCGCCCAGCTCCTCGCGGTCGGCGTACGAATCGAGCACCGCGAGCCTCGCCTGAGCAGCGCGCAGCGGCATCTGCTCACCGCGGAAGGTCACGGTCGCACCGAGGAGGGCGTTCTCGAGCGCATCCTCCTGCTCCGCGAGCTCGGCAGAGATGACGCCGGCCTCGCAGGTCTTGCGCAGCCGGTAGAGGCGCTCGCGATCCTCGCCGTCCGCCGAGGCCTCGGCCTCCCGGAGCGCGTCGATCTGTGGACGAGTGAAGAGGTCGCCGTACCGGGCGACGATTGCGGCCTGCTCCGAGACCTCTTTCTCACCCACTCGAACCGCACGCGCCTCTTCCGCGCGCTCGAAGTAGTACTGCTGGAGGCGCGACTCGTAGTCCGCTGCGCTTCTGACCTCGGTCGTCGACATGCGGTCGAGCCTACAGCCGAGAGGCGCGGAGGGCGGCGAGGCGTGCCACGGTCGACTCGAGCTCCTCGATCGTGAACGGCTTCCCGAGCACCGCATTGGCCTTCGATCCCTCGATCCCCTCGAGCGGAGTCGAGCCTGTCACGATCGCGACCGGGATCGCCCGCTCCGCGAGCTCGTCGAGCAGCACGTCGCCACGGTCGTTTCCGACGTGCATGTCGAGGAGCACGATGTCGACGCCCTCGGCGACCTTCCTCCGCGCCTCGTCGAGCGAGCCTGCCTCGACGACTTCGTACCCGCCGAGCTCGAGATTGACGCGACAGAGGAAACGGATCGCCGGCTCGTCGTCAACCACCAAAACGACGCGTTTGCCTGCCCCGGTCGCCACGAGGCAGCAGTGTAGCCGGGGGCCGTACCTACGCCCGCCTCGCCGACGTTGAACTCATAGCTAATGAGACTGGGCGCGCGCACGAGCAAACTCGTGGGCCGGGGGGACACGATAGAGACCGACGCCATGCCGTCGGCATCGCCACGATTTCGGCGACGGGCATGGCGCGAGTTCCAGCGCGCGCTCGATCCGCTCGCACCGCCGAAGCCGCTGCCCACGCGGCGACCGCACTAGCTTCAGTCGGCGAGAGCTCCCAGCCGCGCCAGCGTCGTCTCGCGTCCGAGAAGCTCGATGCTCTCGAAGAGCCCTGGCGAGACGTTCGATCCCGTGACCGCGATGCGGATCGGCTGGAAGCCCTGGCGCGGCTTGAGTCCGAGCTCCGCGAGCATCGCGCGCAGCGCGGACTCGATCGACTCCGCCGTGAACGGCTCGAGATCGGCCAGCGCGTCGCGTGCCGCCGCGACAACCGGCGCACCGCCGTCGATCTCCGCCGGATCCGGGCTCACGTCCTCGAACAGGAAGCGCGCGTACGCCGGGAACTCCTCGAGCCGCACGATCTTCTCCTGCACGAGCGGGGCAGCCTTCCGCACGAGCACCGCATCCCAGTCGTAGCCCCGCTCGCCCAACCAAAGCACGAGCGCGTGGGCGAACTCCTTCTCGGGCAGCGCACGGATGTACATCCCGTTCAGCCAGTCGAGCTTCGCGTAGTCGAACTGCGCCGGGCTCGGCGTCACGCGCTCGAGCGAGAACCGCTCGACCAGCTCGGCTCGGCTCATGATCGTCGTCTCGCCGTCCGGCGCCCAGCCGAGGAGTGCCAGGAAGTTCAGCAGCGCATCGGGGAGATACCCCTCACGGCGGAAGTCTTCGACCGCGACCGAGCCGTGCCGCTTCGAGAGCTTCTTTCCGTCGTCCCCGTAGACGCTCGGCACGTGCGCGTACACCGGCACTGCGCTCCCGACCGCGCGAATGATGTTGATCTGCTTCGGCGTGTTCGAGATGTGATCGTCACCGCGGATCACGTGTGTTATCTCGTCCCAAACGTCTTCCATCGGCGAGGCGAAGTTGTATGTGGGTCGGCCGTCACCTCGTACCAGCACGAGATCCTCGATCGTCTCGTTCGGCACCTCCACTCGCCCACGCACGACGTCGTCCCACGCCGTCGTGCCCTCGTTCGGCATCCGGAACCGAATCGCGCCCTCGTCCTCGTAGGCATGCCCGTCGGCAACGAGCTGCTCGGCCACGCGCCGGCAGTCCTCCATCCGGTCGAGCTGGAACGTCGGCGGCGCGTCCAAGTCGAGGCCGAGCCAGCGCAGAGACTCCTGAATCTGCTCGACGGCCTCCACGACCTCTCGCGTCGTGTCCGTGTTCTCGATACGGAGGAGGAACTCGCCGCCTTCGTGTCGCGCGAAGAGCCAGTTGAACACCGCGGTGCGGACATTCCCGATATGGAGGAAGCCCGTGGGGCTCGGAGCCATGCGAACGCGGACGGACATCGGTTGCCTATCGTAGTCGGGGTGCCGCTCGCGCTCGTCTCCGACATCCACGGTTCCGACGACGCGCTGGCAGCCGTCGTCGCAGAGCTCGAGCGCCTCGGCATCGACCGCGTCGTCTGCCTCGGCGATGCGGTGCAGGGCGGCGACCAGCCGCGCGAGGTGCTCGACCGGCTCGCGCAGCTCGGCTGGCCCGTCGTGCTCGGAAACGCCGACGCCTTTCTGCTCGAGGTCCCGTCGGACTCGCCCGAGCCGCTCACGCAGGGACACCTCGACAAGCGCGAATGGACGCTGGCGCAGCTCGATCCCCACCACCTCGAGCAGATCCGCGCGTTCGAGCCGACGATCGACGTCGAGCTCGACGAAGGCCTGACTCTGCGAGCCTTCCACGGCTCGCCGCATTCCTACGACGACGTGCTGCTGCCGGGGACGCCGGACGCGCAGGCAGAGCACCTGCTCGGCGGGTCGGGCGTCGACGTGCTCGCCGGCGGCCATACGCACATGCAGTGGACGCGATACGTCGACGGCGCACTCTTCGTCAACCCGGGCTCGGTCCGGGACGAAGGTGCATATGCGATCGTCACCGGCGGTTCGGTCGAGTTCCGGAGAGCAACGTGGGCGAGCGAATCCTCGGCCTGAAGGAGCTGAACCGCGCGACACTCGCGCGGCAGCTGCTGCTCGAGCGCAAGCGCTTCGGCGTGCTGCCGGCGATCGAGCGTCTGGCGGGCATGCAGGCGCAATGGCCGCCGTCGCCGTACATCGGGCTCTGGTCACGCCTCGTCGGGTTCAAGCGCGAGACGCTCGAGCGCGCGATCCTTCGGGGTGACGTTCTCAAGCCGACGGTTATGCGCGGGACGCTGCATCTCGTGACGGCTCGCGACTACGCGATGTTCTGGTGGGCGCTTCGCGACATGCCGACGTGGTACGACGACGGGCATCTCGCCCACGCTCTGCGGGCGCTCGAGGGGGCGCGCGAGCTCGCGGAGAAGGCGCCTCTGACGCAGAAGGCCGGACTCGCCTATCTCGAGAGCGTCGGCCACCTCGACGACGTCGAGCGCCGACGGATCTTCCACGCGGTCAGGCGTCGCGCCCACCTGCTCCATGCACCGGCGTCGGCGCTGTGGCACACGCGGCCGGCTGCAGTCTTTCACCCGTATCCCGAGCCCGAGCCGCTCGACGTGCTCGTTGCCCGCACCGAGCTCGTACGCCGCTACCTCGCCGCATTCGGGCCGGCGACGCGGGCCGACATCGCCGAATGGTCGGGTCTCCGCGTCTCCGACGTCGCGCCGGCGCTCGAGGCGTTGGAGCCGCTGCGACGCTTCCGCGACGACAACGGGCGCGAGCTACTCGACCTGGCTCGCGCACCGCTCCCTCCCGCCGACACTCCCGCGCCTCCCCGCTTCCTGCCGAAGTGGGACAACACGCTCCTCGCGCACAGAGATCGCCGGCGTCTCCTTCCCGACGAGCTGCGGAAGACCGTGATCGCGAAGAACGGCGACGTGACGCAGACGTTCCTCGTCGACGGCATCGTCGCCGGCTCGTGGAAGGCCGACGCCGGCGGAAAGGTCGCACTCACGCCGTTCGCGCCTCTGCCCCGCGTCGCCCGCCGTGAGGTCGAAGCGGAGGCGGCGCGGCTCGAGGCCTGGCTCCGGTAGAAGTCGGCGGTGTATATCGGCGCGCACCTCTCCTCGTCCGGCGGGATCCACACGGCGGTGGACCGCGCCGAGGCGGTGAGGGCGGAGTCGCTGCAGGTGTTCACGCAGAGCCCGCGCATGTGGCGGCCGACGAACCACGACCCGGCGAACCTCGAGCGCTTTCGCGAGCGTCGCGGCGAGGCCGGCCTCCACGGCGTGCTGTGCCATGCGCTCTATCTCTGCAACCTCGCTGCACCGGACGACGCCGTCTACGAGAAGTCAGTCACTGCGCTGCGCAACACGATGGAGGTCGCATGTGCGATCGGCGCCGACGGCGTCGTCTTCCATGTCGGCTCGCACCTGGGCGCCGGCTTCGAGCACGGGCTCGCACGGGTGCTCCCGGCGATGGAACAGGTCCTCGAGCTCTGCAGCGACGACACCTGGCTCCTGATGGAGAACTCGGCGGGGACCGGCGGGACGATCGGCCGCTCGATCGACGAGCTCGCGACGATCTACGAGCAGCTCGGCCGGCATCCGAGACTCGGGATCTGCCTCGACTCGTGCCACCTCTACGCCTCCGGCGTCGATGTGACGGACGCCGCCGCGCTCGACGCGGTGCTCGATGAGGTCGACTCGTCGATCGGCCTCGACCGTCTGCGGGCCTTGCACGTGAACGACTCCGCGACGGAGCTCGGCTCGAACCGCGACCGCCACGCCAACATCGGCGAAGGCCTGCTCGGCGAGAAGCTCGGCGTCTTCCTCGGCAACGCACGTCTGCAGGGGCTTCCGGCAGTGATCGAGACCGCGGGTCCGGAGAACAAGGGGCCGGATCTGAACGAGGTGCGAAAAGCAAAGGAGATCCACGCACGCGCTATCGGTGGGTGATCCTCGGCGCGGGCACGCTCGCGCAGGCCTCCTTCTCCGCGATCTCCGTCGGGCTGCCCGCGCTCGGACCCGCATTGCGCTCGCACTACGCCCTGTCGCTCGGCGAGACCGGCGTCGTGCTCGGCGCCGTGGGCTTCGGCATGCTCTTCACGCTCCTCGGCTGGGGACTGCTCGCCGACCGGCTGAGCGAGCGGCTCGTGATCGCGATCGGGCTCTCGATCGCAGGCCTCGCGATCATCGGCGCAGGACGCACGCATTCCTACGCCGCGCTCGTCCCCGTGCTGTTCGTCGCGGGTGCGTCCGGAGCGAGTGTGAACGCGGCGAGCGGCCGCGCCGTGATGGGCTGGTTTCCGCTGAGCGAGCGCGGCCTCGCGCTCGGCGTGCGGCAGACCGCCATCCCGATCGGCGGCGCGACCGCTGCGGCCGCGTTGCCCTGGCTCGCATCCGCAGGAGGAACACGGCTCGCGTTCGACGCGCTCGGCTGCTCGTGCATCGCCGGAGCCGTCGTCGCTGCGGGCTTCATCCGCGAGTCGCCCGCGACATCCGAGCACGTCGATCTCGCGCAGCCGATGCGCGATCCCCGGATCTGGCTGCTCGGCGTCGGGGCCGGCTTCTATCTCACGGCACAGATCGCGATCACGGGCTTCATCGTCCTGTTCCTGCACGAGCACCGCGGCGTCTCCGCGCACGCAGGCGCAGCGCTCCTAGCCGGGATCAACATCCTCGGCATCGGCGCACGCATCGCCTCCGGACGCTGGTCGGATCGCATCCATGCGCGCATCGCCCCGATCCGGCTGATCGGCGTGTGGCTCGCCGTCGCGACCGCGGCCGTCGCTGCGCTCGTCGATGCGCCGCTCGCCGTCCTGATCCCGGTGCTCGTGGTCGCGGGAGTCCTCTCGATGGCCTGGAACGGGCTTGCGATCGTCGCGGCGGCGGAGACCGCCGGCCCCGGGCGCGTCGGTACGGCGATCGGCTTCCAGCAGACGCTGCTCGGAATCTTCGTCGCCGGTGCGCCGCCCGCGTTCGCCGCCGTCGCCACCGGCTCCTGGCGGCTCGCGTTCGCCCTCTCGGCGCTCGGGCCGCTGCTCGGAATGCTCGCGCTGGGTGCGGTGCGGGAGCCTACCGCAGCCGGGCGAAGATCCGAAATGTCGGCGATCCCGCCGGCAGCTCGTTGAACTCGGGGTTGACGCAGCCGAGCTCGCCCGCTCGATGAGCGAAGCACGGGTCGATCTCCGACTGGCACATCGGCAGCGGCCGCTTCGTCGCGCGCACGGCGCCAAAGCCCTCGCGCCTGCGCTCCGCCGCCCGCACCATGTCCACGTCGATCTCGACCTCGAAGATCTTCTGCATGCAGCCCATGAACGTGTGCCCGTGCTCCTCGTAGGCGTAGACGAAGGGGCACGAGCGCTCGATGCACGCCGAGGGATAGACGACCTTGTCGCAGTGGACCTCGCAGAGGCGGCATTCGACCTCGTCCTGAGGCCGGAGGGTCAGCGGGGCCGCGAGCTCACTCATCTGAGACACATTGTGGGCGCGACTTTCATGGTCTGGCAAGACTTGACTTGTGGCCGAGTTGATGCTTGCGAAAACGGAGTCGCCACTCAGTAGCTACGCCTGGAGCCGACGCGCGATCGTCAGGACGTCCATCTGCGTGAAGGCCTGAAAGTCCGGCTCGACCGCTCCGGGATCCTCATCGGCGCGGAACCAGAGGGCCTGGCACGTGCGCAGGCCGAGTGCCGATGCCCCCGCGATGTCCGTCGCGAGGGTGTCCCCGACGAACAAGGTCTCTGCGGGCTCGACGCCGAGCGCCGCGAGCGCCCGCCGGAAGATCTCGGGATCGGGCTTCCTCCGCCCCACCTCCGACGAGAAGAGCGCGACATCGACGCGCTCGGCGATGCCCAGCCGTTCGAGATCGCGGTGGAGGAGCTCGGCCGGATCGAACGCGTTCGAGACGAGCCCGAGCGCGAGGCCGCGCTCGCGCAACGCTTCGAGAAGCGCATGCGTCGTCGCCGCGAGCTGCGAGGCGGGAGCCCACACCGCATGCTCGGCCTCGAGGAAGCGTGTGAGCTCGCCGTCGTCGACCTGCACGTCGAACTCGCCGAGCAGGCGGCGCACCTCCGCCGGGTACTCGATCTCCTCGATCAGGCCGGGCTTGGAGAACGCAGTCAGGTACGCGTCCCGAAAGCGCTCGGTGACAGCCGCGACGGGATCGCGGCCGATCGCGGCGAACCCGGCCGCATGCCCCGCCTCCAGGAGGTCGGGCTCGGGCGCCCAGCGCATGAGCGTGTCGCCCCAATCGAACAAGACAGCCGTCAGCACCCCGGGATACGCTACCCGCGCCTTGGCCCGCAGGATTCTCTGGGCGCTCATCGGCCTCGCGCCCGTGACGATCCTCGTGTACTACGCCACGGACGCGAGCAAGGTGCTGCTCTTCGTGCTCTCGTGTGCGTCGCTTGTCCCGCTCGCGTGGCTGATCGGCGAGGCGACCGAGCACGCAGCCGAGCACACCGGCGCAGGCATCGGCGGTTTCCTGAATGCGAGCTTCGGCAACGCGCCGGAGCTGATCATCGCCCTCTTCGCAATCCACTCCGGGTTGCCGCAGGTCGTTCGCGGTTCGCTCGCCGGCTCTGTGATCTCGAACCTGCTGCTCGTGTACGGAATCGCGCAGATGGTCGGACCCGACCGCGCAGCAATCGACCGCCGCTCTCTGCTCGTTCAGCTCGCGCTTTGCGGCGCGGCGGTCCTGATCATGCTGCCGACAATCGTGCTCGGCTACACGGGCTCTCCCGAGCGCCACACGGCTGTCGTCGCGTCGATCCCGATCGCTTTGGTGCTGCTCGCCCTCTATCTGGTCGTGACAGTCCGCAACCTGCGCCGCCACTCGCATGCTGTGCGCGATGAGCCGGCCGAGGGCGCCTGGACACTCTCACGCTCGCTCGTCGCACTCGGAATCGCGACCGCCCTGACAGCCGTCGTCAGCGAGATCCTCGTGCACTCGCTCGACGCGTTCGCGCGGGCGGTCGGCGCAAGCGAGTTCTTCATCGCCGCGGTGATCGTCGCGATCGTCGGCAACGCAGCGGAGCACGGGGGCGCCGTCGTGATCGCCCGCGCCGGAAAGATGAAGCTCGCGAGTGAGATCGCAATCTCATCGAGCGCCCAGGTCGCGCTGCTCGTCACTCCCGCGATCATGCTGCTCTCGCTCGCGTTCTCGCACAGTCTTCCGCTGACGTTTCGCTGGGAGGAGGCTGCAGCGATGGCAGCAGCCGTCGTGCTGACCGTGTCGGTCGTCTTCCGAGGCCGCTCGAACGGGCGCAGCGGCGTCCTGCTCGTCGCCGCGTATGCGCTGATCGTCGTCGGTTTCCTCCTCACCGGAAATCGCTAGCCTTGGCGGCATGGCGGTGATCGAAGAGGGCGTTCCCGCGCCCGCACAGCAAGGCACGGTCGTGCAGGCGACGGACGTCACCCGCCGCTACGGCGAGGGCGCGACCGCAGTCGATGCGCTCCGCGGAGTCTCGCTCGACGTCGCAGCGGGTCAGCTCGTCGCGGTCATGGGCCCGTCGGGGTCCGGCAAGTCCACGCTCATGCACATCCTCGCAGGGCTCGACAAGCCGACCGGCGGAACGGTCGAGATCGCCGGCACCGAGATCACGACGCTGAGCGACGGCAAGCTGACGCGCCTGCGCCGGCAGCACATCGGCTTCGTCTTCCAGTTCTTCAACCTCTTGCCGATGCTCTCGGCCGAGGACAATGTCGTGCTGCCGCTGACGATCGCCGGCGAGGAGCCGGACCGGCCGTGGCTCGACTCGCTCCTCGATCAGATGGGCCTCTCCGACCGCCGCAAGCATCGCCCGGCCGAGCTCTCGGGCGGGCAGCAGCAGCGCGTCGCTCTCGGGCGCGCGCTCGTGACCCGGCCGACGATCCTCTTCGCCGACGAGCCGACGGGGAACCTCGACTCGAAGACCGGCGGCGAGATCCTCGAGCTCCTGCGCGCGTCGGTCACGAACTACGGGCAGACGACGGTGATGGTCACCCACGAGCCGCGCGCCGCCATGATCGCAGACCGCATCCTCTTCCTCGCGGACGGATTGATCGTGCAAGAGCTGCAAGGCGCGACGCAGGCCCAGGTGCTCGAAGTGATCAGCACGCTCGATTCGTGATCACCGTTGCTCTGAAGGGTCTGCTCGGCCGGAAGCTGCGCGCGCTCCTGACGGCGATCTCGATCGTCCTCGGCGTCGCGATGATCAGCGGCACGTTCGTCCTCACCGACACGATCAAGGCAGCGTTCGGGACGGTCTTCACGCAGGTCTACAAGAACACCGACGCGGTCATCACCGGCAAGAGCGCGATCGGCGGAAACCAGAACCAGAACATCATTCCACCCTCGCTCCCTGCGTCGCTCCTCGGCAAGGTGCGCGCGCTTCCCGGCGTCGCGATCGCGGAAGGCGGTATCTCCGACGAAGCGAAGCTCGTCGGGCGCAACGGCAAGGTGATCAACAGCAACGGCGGCGCGCCGAGCCTCGCCTTCAGCGTCGATCCAAAGGGTGACCAGCGCTTCAACCCGCTCGTCCTGACGACGGGCCGCTGGCCGCACGGCCCGAACGAGATCGCGATCGACACGAAGACCGCGAAAGGCAAGCATTTCGCCGCGGGCGACACCATCGGCGTTCTCACGCGAGGCCCGGTCCAGAACTTCCACATCGTCGGCACCGTGCGCTTCGGGGGTCTGAACTCGCTCGGCGGAGCGACGATCGCGATCTTCGACCTGCCCACCGCCCAGCGGGTCTTCCACAAGCAAGGGAAGCTCGACTCGATCGAGCTGGCCTCGAAGCAAGACGTCAAGCCGGAGCAGCTCGTGGCGGAGGTCAAGCCGCTCCTGCCGAAGACGGCGCAGGTTCGCACGGGCGCGCAGGAGGCGAAGCAGGCCGCGAAGGACACGAACGGCTTCCTCAGCTTCCTCGAGTACTTCCTGCTCGCGTTCGGCTTCATCGCGCTCTTCGTCGGCTCGTTCGTGATCGCGAACACGCTCGGAATCACGATCGCGCAGCGGATGCGGGAGCTCGCGACGCTCCGCACACTCGGTGCGACACGCCGGCAGGTCTACTGGTCGGTCGTGCTCGAGGCACTCGTCATCGGCATCATCGCGTCGGTTGCCGGCCTGTTCCTCGGGCTTGCGCTCGCGAAGCTCTTGAACGTGCTCTTCGTCTCCTTCGGCATCGATCTGCCGCAGGTCGGAACCGTGTTCAAGCCGCGCACGATCATCGTGGCGCTGCTCGTCGGCGTGGTCGTCACGCTGATCGCCGCAGTCAGGCCCGCGCTTCGGGCTACCCGCGTCGAGCCGATCGCGGCGGTCCGCGAGGGCTCGGTGCTGCCGCCGACGCGATTTGCCCGCTTCGGGCCGTTCATCGCGGTCGGCGTCATCGTCGTCGCGATCGGGCTCATGCTCGTCGGGCTCTTCGCAGGCGGTGTCTCCACGAAGGTGCGGCTGCTCTCGCTCGGCATCGGCGCCCTCGCGGTGTTCGTCGGGGTGGCGATGCTCGCGCCCACGCTCGTTCCACCGGTGGCGCGCATCCTGGGCTGGCCGGCGGCGCGCTTCGGCGGCGCGCCCGGCTCACTCGCGCGCGGCAACTCGATCCGAAACCCCTCGCGCACGGCGTCGACGGCCTCGGCCCTGATGATCGGCGTCACGCTCGTCACGCTCGTCGCCGTCCTCGCGGCCGGGATCAAGTCCACCTTCGAGGACTCCGTGAACAAGCTCTTCAGCGGCGACTACGCCCTCACCTCGCAGAACGGGTTCACGCCCACGTCGGTCGGGTCGGAGCACGCGCTCGAGCACGTGCCCGGTGTGCTCGTGGTGAGCGGCGTGCGCGCCGGCGAAGCGAAGGTGTTCGGCGACCGCGTCAGCGTCACGGGGGTCGAGCCGAACGTCGGCAAGGTGATCGACCTGAAGTGGAAGGAAGGGAGCCCCGCCACGCCGGCGCATCTCGGCCGGGACGGCGTCTTCGTCGCCAAGGCGTATGCGAAGGACCACGACCTCACGGTCGGCTCCCGGGTCGACATGGAGACGCCGACCGGCGCAACGCTCCACATGCGGCTTCGCGGCATCTTCGATCCACCGAAGGGCGGCTCACCGTTCGGCGACGTCACGATCTCGGCGGCACGTTTCGACCGCGAGTACGCGAATCCGCAGGACCTCTTCTCGTTCCTGAAGGTCCGCGGCGGGGTCACTCCCGCCAACACGGCGCGGCTCACGAAGGCGCTCGCCCGCTTCCCCGACGCGAAGATCCAGACGAAGGCGCAGTTCATCAAGATCGAGGAGGGCGGCATCACGTTCCTGCTCCGGCTCCTCTACGTGCTGCTCTCGCTCTCGATCCTGATCAGCGTCTTCGGGATCGTGAACACGCTCGTGCTGACCGTCTTCGAGCGAACACGCGAGATCGGAATGCTGCGAGCGATCGGCATGACGCGCTGGCAGGTGCGCAACATGATCGGGCACGAGAGCATCATCACCGCGCTGCTCGGCGCGGCCCTCGGCATCCCCGTCGGGATCGTGCTCGCGCTCATGGTCGGCAAGGCGATCAACTACCCGGCGTTCACGATCCCCTGGCTGACGCTGATCGTCTTCGTGGTCGGCGCAGTCATCGCGGGCCTCTTCGCGGCAATCTTCCCGGCGCGGCGCGCCGGACGGCTCAACGTGCTCCAGGCACTGCAGTACGAGTAGCGCCGAGCGCCTCCGGCATGATCTCGATCGCCCGGTCGATGTCGTCGTCCGAGACGTCGAGGTGCGTCATCGCCCGGAGCACGCCGGGACGGAGGTCGCTGACGAGAACGCCGCGCGCGGCAAGGCGTGCTTCGCCCTCGCCCGGATCGGGGAACGCGACGAAGTTCGTCTCGACGTCGCGAACTTCGACACCGAGGCCCTCGGCGAGCCGGCGCGCCCGCGCATGGTCGTCGGCGAGCCGCTCGACGTTGTGGTCGAGCGCGTAGAGCGCGGCGGCTGCGATCACGCCGGCCTGCCGCATCGCGCCGCCGAGGAGGTACTTCCCCTCCCACGCGCGCCCGATGAAAGCCGCGGAGCCCGCCACGACGGCGCCGAGCGGGCAGCCGAGACCTTTCGAGAAGCAGACGGTGACCGAGTCCGCGTGGCGCGCCCAGTCGGACGGAGATAGGCCGGCGCCGACGGCCGCATTGAAGAGGCGCGCGCCGTCGAGGTGCACGGCGACGCCACGCTCACGGGCAGCGGCCACCGTCGCCTGGAACTCGTCGAGCGGCCAGATGCGCCCGCCCGAGCTTCGATGCGTGTTCTCGAGCACGACGATTCCGCCCGGGGCGAGCTCGTAGCGGTCCTCGGCGGCGATCTGCTCGGGCGTGATGCGCCCGCCCTCCCCCTTGACGCCCTTCATCACGAGGCCCGAGTGGATCGCGGGGCCGCCCCACTCGTAGACGAGCACGTGCGTTCGCTCCTCGGCGAGCAGCATGCCGCCGGGCTTCGTCAGTGCGCGAAGCGCCGCCTGGTTCGCCATCGTCGCGGTCGGCAGGAAGAGCGCAGCCTCGTGCCCGAGCAGCTCCGCCATGCGTCGCTGCAGCTCGTTGACCGTCGGATCCTCGAGATACTGCTCGTCTCCGACCTCGGCGGCCGCCATCGCCTCGAGCATCGCCCTCGACGGCTTCGTGAGCGTGTCCGAGCGAAGGTCGATCACGCGTCCACCTCGGCCTCGGCGAGCGCGTCGATCTCGGCAAGCGTCTTCCCTCGCGCTCGGGCGATCCGGTCGTACCGCTTCCCGAACTGGGCCGTCGCGAAGTCGACGAACGTCGACTGCTCGAGGCCGAACGGGGTGATGCCCCCCTCGTTGCCCTCGAAGGTCTCGGAGACGACACCGATGGCATAGGGGAAGAGCTCGTTCATACGCTCCTCCACCACCTCCCAGATCGTTGCGTCGCTCGCGACGAGCCGGCTCAGCAGGTAGATCCCGTACGCGATGTGCCGCGACTCGTCGCGCTTGATCTGCACGAGCGCTGCGCAGAGACCGGGCATGAGCCCGTTCGCGGCGAGCGAGCCGTGGTAGCTCTCGTAGCCCGTCTCCGCGAGCACGCCCTCGACGATCATGTTGTAGGTCACCGCGGCGCGGGCAAGTGCTTCCGGCGACGAGTCGGCGAGCAGCCGGTTCATCGCCGTCGGCAGCTCCTCGTAGAAGAGCTTCCGATACGAGGGCACGTGGTAGCGCTCGAGCGCGGCCGGCGAGCCTGCGACCTCCGAGATGAAGCGGGCAAAGAGCTCCGTGTGCTTGCCCTCCTCGAAGAGGAATGTCGTCAGATACAGCTCCTCCTCGATCCGGCCTTCGCGCGCGATCGCGAGCACGAGCGGCAGCAGGTCGAGCGTCACCGCCTCCTCGCCCGCGGCGAAGAGGGACGTCAGCGAGAGGATCGACTCCCGCTCGAGCTCGGTGAGCGCAAGCCAGTCCTCGCGATCGCGCGTGAGGTCGATCGCGGCGGGATCCCACGTGCCGAGCCGCTTCGCCTTCGTGTACAGACGCAGCGGAAACGAGTCTCGCAGCCCTCCGCTCGTCGATCGAAACCCCTCGCGGACGGCCATGACGGGGACGCTACCGTAACTCCGTGGACCTGACGCTTCTCGAAACGACCCTGCGCGAGCTCGGCGAACCGCCGTACCGCGCGCAGCAGGTATGGGAGTGGACAGCGCGCGGCGCGGCGGGCTACGACGCGATGACGAATCTGCCACGCACATTGCGTGACGAGCTGACGGCGCAGGTGCCGTTCTCGACGCTCGCGGTCGAGACCGAGCGGGAGTCGCGGGACGGCACCGTGAAGACGCTCTTCCGCACGGCGGACGGTCATCCCGTCGAGTCGGTGCTCATGCGCTACCGCGATCGCCGCCGCTCGCTCTGCCTGTCGTCGCAATCGGGGTGCCCGCTCACGTGCACGTTCTGCGCGACCGGCCAGATGGCCTTCGGGCGGAACCTCACCTCGTCGGAGATCCTCGATCAGGCGCTGCACTTCCGGCGCCTCGAGCCGGTCGACCACGCCGTGTTCATGGGGATGGGCGAGCCGATGCTCAACTTCGACGAAGTCCTGGCCGCAGCCCGGCGCCTGCCTGCGCTCGGGATCACGCACCGCCGCACGACGATCTCGACCGTCGGTTGGCTGCCGGGGCTCAAGCGGTTCGTCGACGAGGTCGACGAGCCGATCCGCCTCGCGCTGTCACTTCACGCCGCCGACGGCCGTCTGCGGTCGCAGATCATGCCGGTGAACGATCGGTATCCGCTCCGGGACGTGCTCGCGGAGTGCAGACGCCATGCAGCTGCGGTCAACCGCCGCGTCTTCGTGGAATACGTGATGCTCGCGGACGTGAACGATTCGCCCGAGCAGGCCCGGGAGCTCGCCGAGCTGCTCGGCCCTGACGACTTCAAGGTCAATCTGATCCCGTACAACCCGACCGGGATCTTCGACGGGTCGTCACGCGCGCGGATCGCCGCATTCAAGTTCGCACTCGAGCGCGCGCACATTCCCGCGACGGTGCGCCTCACGCGCGGGCGCGACATCGAGGCGGCGTGCGGGCAGCTGGCGACGGCGCCGAAGGCGCGGGTCGCATCTGCCCGATGAGTTTCGGGCCGCGAGACCGTCTTCAGACGGATACCCGACGAAGACGAGGAGGTCACGATGGGCAAGCTGGTCGTAACGGAGTTCATCACGCTCGACGGGGTGATCGGCGATCCAGGCGGCTCAGAGGGAACGCCCGGCGGCGGTTGGGCATTCAAGTTCGAGCGCGGTGACGAGGGCGACAAGTTCAAGTTCGACGAGCTGATGGCGAGCGACGCGCAGCTTCTGGGCCGTGTCACCTACGAGGGCTTCGCCAAGGCGTGGCCGGCGATGAACGGGGACGAGTTCGGGAAGAAGATGAACACGATGCCGAAGCTCGTCGTCTCGGCGACGCTCGAGAACCCGGAGTGGGAGAACACGACGGTGCTGCACGGCGGCACCGCCCTCGCGCAGGAAGTCGCGCGCGGCGAAGGAGCAGTACGCGGGCGACCTCCTCGTCGCCGGAAGCGCGACGCTCGTCCGGGCGCTGCTCGCCGACGACCTCGTCGACGAGCTGCGCCTGATGGTTCATCCGATCGCGCTCGGAGGCGGCAAGCGGCTCTTCGCGGAAGGCGCCGACCCGAGCGGCTTCGCGCTGATCGAGGCGAAGCAGACGGGCGACGTGGCGATTCTCACGCTCCGCCGCGAGCGGTAGGAGGATCGCCCACGGGGTGCGGCCCGAATGCCTCCTCGGGCCGCCGCTGCGGGATGCGAAGCCCGGCGACGACACCAACCGCGAGCGCACCCGCGCAGAGCAGGAATGCGGCCGAGTACGCGTGTTTCGTGGGAAAGCCGTTCGCGCCGATGCTCCCGGCGAGGACCGACGCGGTGACTGCGCCGCCGAAGCCGCCCCCGACCGTTCGCGTCACCGTGTTCATCCCCGTGGCGACGCCCGTCTGCGTCGGGCCGACGTTTTCGATGATCAGGTTCGCCATCGCCGCGAAAGCAAGGCCGATGCCGCTCCCGAGCAGGGCCCCCGCGAGATAGATCTCCCACGTTGCGGCGCGCTCGAAGGTGAGGAGCAGGAACGACCCCATCGCGAGCAGGCCACCGGCAAGGAGCGGCGGCTTCGACCCGAAGATCTTCTCGAGCCTTCCCGTTTGCGACCCGACGACGAGCACCGCGATCGTCGTCGGAACGAGGAAGAGGCCGGCCTGCGTGACGGACGAGCCGAAGCCGTAACCGGCCCGTTTCGGCGTTTCGACGAATTGCGGCAGCAGGATGAACGACGCATACATGCCGAACCCGAGCAGCAGCGCGACCGCGTTCGTCGTCCAGACGCCGCGGATCCGCATCATCCTCATGTCGACGAGCGGCGCCGGGGAGCGCGACTCGCTCCGGACCCACAGTGCGAGCAGGACGAGGCCGACGGCGATCGAGGCGACCGTCTTCCAGGAGAGCCAGTGCCACGTCGCGGTCTCGCTCACGGCGACGAGCACCGCGGCGAGGCCGGCGGACATCAATGCTGCACCGGTCCAGTTCACGCGTCCGGGAACGCGAACCGGTGACTCGGGCACAAAGAAATGCGTCAGGACCGCGACCAGTACGATGGGGATCAGCGGCAGC
Source organism: uncultured Actinomycetes bacterium (assembly GCA_963848665.1). Classification (GTDB taxonomy): domain Bacteria; phylum Actinomycetota; class Thermoleophilia; order Gaiellales; family Gaiellaceae; genus Palsa-739. Next base: position 290,436 of record CAWKEF010000008.1, on the reverse strand, counting down.
CAGAACAGATAGTGAAACGAGAGGTTGTCGACGATCGGGCCGGCCAGCACGACTCCCGCGCCGCCGCCGACGCCGAGCAGAGCCGACATCAGGCCGACCGCTCCGGCGACACGTTCGCGCGGGAACTCGTCGCGGATGATGCCGAACGCGAGCGGGAAGATGCCTCCGGCCGCACCCTGCACCACCCGTCCTACGAGCATGACGGAAAGCGACGACGCAGTCGCCGAGATGACCGTGCCGGCGGCGAGGAGCACCAGGATGATCATGAGCAGCCGTTCCTTGCCGTACATGTCGCCGAGCCGGCCGATCAGCGGTGTCGCGACCGAGGCGCTCAGGAGGTACGACGTCAGCACCCAGCTGACGGAGTTCTCCGAGGTGTGGAGCGCGTGCTCGATGTCGGGCAGCGCGGGCGCAACGAGCGACTGCAGCAGCGAGTACGAAATGCCCGCCAGAGCCAGGACGAGGAACGTGAGGCTCGGATGCTGGCGGTCGGTCGCGTCGGCCATCAAACGGGCTCGCCGAGGCGAGCGCGATGCGTCCATGCGTGCAGCAGTGCCGCGACGACGAGCAGCGCATCGCCGGCTCCGATCGCGAGGTCGGCGAGATTGAACGCGACCCCACCCCGCACGAGCGGATCGGGGACGCCGCCCCACGCGAGCCCGGAGACGAAGGTCGCAAGCGCGCCGCCCGCCGCGATGCCCGCCCCGAGGACGACACCCGCTGACCGGATGCGAGGCGCCAGGGTGAGCAACGCGGTCGCGAGGGCAGCAGCGAAGAGGAGCGTTGCCCCCGAGCGGTGATGCCGGACCGGCGTCGTCGCGACGATGTCGTCCACGAGCACGGCACCGAGGACGGCGACCGCGACGACGGCGGCGATCGACCGGCGCGCTCTCAACTCAGACGCCCTTCGGCGCTTCCGCCGCAACGGGTCGCCGCTCACCGGCGAGGTCGGGATGCTCGTCGAACCCGTACTTCACGACCGGCTGCTTCGCGGCCCGCACCTCGTCGAGTCGGCGCACCGGCCGCCGGTGCGGAGCCTTCTTCAAGAGCTCCGGCTTCGTCGCCGCCTCCTCGGCGATCGCGAGCATCGCGTCGCAGAACGCATCGAGCGTCTCCTTCGACTCCGTCTCGGTGGGCTCGATCATCAACGCCTCGGGCACGATCAGCGGGAAGTACACGGTCGGCGGATGGAAGTCGTAGTCCATCAAGCGCTTCGCGACGTCGAGGGCGCTCGCACCGTGCTCGCGCTTCAAGCCGCGCGCCGACAGCACGAACTCGTGCATGCAAAGCCGGTCGAACGGCAGGTCGTAGGCGCCTTTGAGGCGAGCGAGCATGTAGTTCGCGTTCAGCACCGCGGTCTCCGACATCTCGCGCAGGCGCGGCCCGTACATGCGGATGTAGGCGTAGGAACGCACGAAGACGCCGAACGGCCCCGTATAGCCGCGCACCTTGCCGATCGACTTCGGCCGGTCGAAGTCGAGACCGAACGTGCCGTCGTCCCTGCGCATGACGGCCGGCACGGGCAGGTACGGCTCGAGGATGTCGCGCACCGCGATCGGACCGCCTCCCGGGCCGCCGCCGCCGTGCGGCTGCGAGAAGGTCTTGTGCAAGTTGATGTGGACGATGTCGAAGCCCATGTCTCCCGGCCGGGAGATGCCGCACACGGCGTTCAGGTTCGCGCCGTCGTAGTACATGAGGGCGCCTGCGTCATGGAAGATCGCCGCGATCTCCTCGATCGACTCGTCGAAGAGCCCGAGCGTCGACGGGTTGGTCAGCATCAGTGCCGCCGTGTGCTCGTCCACCTTCTCGCGGAGGTCGGCGACGTCGATGTTCCCGCGCGCGTCGGTCTTCACCGGCGTCACCTCGTAGCCCGCCATCGTCACGGATGCCGGGTTCGTGCCGTGCGCCGTGTCCGGGATGACGACCTTGCGCCGCTCGCCGGCCTCCCCGCGCTCCTCGAAGTACGCACGGACGAGCATCAGGCCGGTCAGCTCCCCCTGCGAGCCTGCCGCCGGCTGCAACGAGACTGCGTGCAGGCCGGTGACCTCGGCCAGGATCTCCTGCAGCCGCCACTCGAGCTCGAGCGCGCCCTGCACGCCCTCCTCCTCCTGCAGCGGATGGAGGTTCGCGAAACCGGGAAGCGCCACGATTCGCTCGTTGACGCGCGGGTTGTACTTCATCGTGCACGAGCCGAGCGGATAGAAGCCCGTGTCGATTCCGAAATTGCGCTGCGAGAGCTCGGTGAAGTGGCGAACGAGCTCGAGCTCGTGAACCTCGGGAAGCCGCGGAGGCTCGCTCCTTCGCAGCGACTCGGGCACGTCGGCGGCCGGGAGACCCTCGTGGCGCGGAATCGCCGACGAACGGCGGCCCGCCTGCGACTTCTCGTAGATGAGCTTCATGGAGTGCTCGTCATCGTGCGACCCGTGCGAGCACCTCTGCCAGACGGTCGATCTCGGCGGGCGTGCGCTTCTCCGTCAGGGCGACGAGCAGCACGTCGTCCATCCCCGCGTAGTCGCGGCCGATCGCATAGCCGGGATGCACGCCCTGCTCCCGCGCCGCCCGGACGACCTCGCGCGCGTTCCGTCCGACGCGCACGGCAAACTCCTTGAATGTTGCCTGCTCGGGAAACACGAGCTCGAGGCCGGCCTTCTCCCGGAGCTGCTGCTTCGCGTACGCCGCGAGCGAGAGACAGGTCTCCCCCAGGTCGCCGAGCCCCTGCGGGCCGAGCCACGTGAGATAGACGAGCCCTCCGAGCGCCAGGAGCGTCTGGTTCGTCGTGATGTTCGACGTCGCCTTCTCACGGCGGATGTGCTGCTCCCGCGTCTGCAGGGTGAGGACATAGCCGCGCTTGCCCGCGGCGTCCAGCGTCTCGCCGACGATCCGGCCCGGCATCCTGCGGATGAACTCCGACCGGCACGCGAGGAAGCCGTAGTGCGGGCCGCCGTACGCGGGAAAGTTGCCTGCGGCCTGGCCCTCGCCGAGCGCGATCGCGCAGCCGTAGCGGCCCGGCGCCTCGAGCACGCCGAGCGACAACGGGTCGACGTGGGCGATCGCGAGTGCCTCCGCGTCGTTCGCTGCGGCCGCGAGCTCCGGCGCCGGCTCGAGGCAGCCGAACACGTTCGGCTGCTGGAAGATCACGGCGGCGGCGTCCTCGGCGGCGCGGCGGACCGCATCGGGATCCGTCGTCCCGCCCTCGTGGGGCACCTCGACGATCTCGAGGCCGAAGCCGGGCGCATACGTCTTCACGACCTGGCGTACCTGTGGGTTCGTCGCTTCGGTGACGACGATCTTCGTGCGGCCCGTCGCGCGTTTCGCGATGAAGCACGCGTCCGCGGTCACCGTCGTCCCGTCGTAGCCGGAGGCGTTCGAGACGTCCATGCCCGTGAGCTCGCAGATCGCCGTCTGGTACTCGAAGATCGCCTGGAGGACGCCCTGGCTCATCTCCGGCTGGTACGGCGTGTAGGCGGTGAGGAACTCGCCGCGCTGAAACAGCATGTCCACGACCGCCGGGACGTAGTGGTCGTAGATCCCGGCGCCGAGGAACGACAGCTCCCTCGTCGTGTCGACGTTCCGTGCGGCGAGCTCGGAGAGGTGTGCCGTCAGCTCCTGCTCCGAGAGGGCCGGCTCGAGGTCGAGCTCCCGGTCGAGGCGCATGCCCGCGGGGATGTCGCGGAAGAGCTCGTCGATCGACGAGACGCCGATCGTCTTCAGCATCTCGTCCCGGTCGTCGTCGGTGAGCGCGAGAAACGGGTGGGTCACTGCTCGGCCAGGACCTGCTGGTAGCCCGCAGCGTCGAGCAGCGAGTCGACCTCCGACGGATCGGCGAGCCGGATGCGGATGAGCCAGCCTGCGCCGTAGGGGTCCTCGTTGATCGTCTCGGGGGCGTCGATCGCAGCCTGGTTCACTTCGAGCACCTCGCCCGAGAGCGGCGCGATCACGTCCGAGACGGCCTTCACCGACTCGATTTCGCCGTAGGACGAGTCCTTCGTGGCATGCGAGCCCTGCGTCGGCGCCTCGAAATGGACGAGCTCGCCGAGAGCGTCCTGGGCGAACCAGGTGATCCCGAGCACCGCCTCGTCGCCTTCGACGCGGGCCCAGTCGTGCTCGCGGTGGTACTTCAGGTCCTCGGGATACGACTCCGCCGCTGCCACTCAGTCCTCCCTCTTGTAGATCGGTTTGCGTACGACGCGCGCCCGGCGCGGTTTGCCACGCACGTCGATCGTCAGCTCCGTCTCGGGCTTCGCCTGGGCGCTCGCCACGTAGCCCATGCCGATGCCGACATCGAGCATCGGCGAGTGGGAGCCCGACGTGACCTCGCCGCCGCCCTCGATCGGCATGCCCTGACGCGGAATCGCCTTCTCTTGCATCACGAACGCGACGAGCTTTTGCTCCGGTCCGTGCTCCTTGGTCACGCGCAGCGCGTCGACGCCGGTGAACTCCTTGGCGAGGGCGCAGGTCCAGCCGAGCCCGGCCGAGATCGGATCGGTCTCCGGCGTGATGTCGTTGCCGTGCAATGGAAAGCACGCCTCGAGCCGAAGCGTGTCCCGCGCGCCGAGTCCACACGGCGTGATCCCGCGCGCGAGCACGGCGTCCCAGAGCGAGCCCGCGTCGTCGGCCATGCAGAGAAGCTCGCAGCCATCCTCGCCCGTGTAGCCCGTGCGGTTCACCATCAGGTGGGTCCCGTCGATCTGCGCCTCCGCGAACGTGAACGCCGGCGCCGGCGGGAGGTCGAGCTTCGCGATCGCGTTGGGCCCCTGCACCGCGAGGAGCGCGTACTCGTCGGAGATGTCGCGCACGTCGCTGCCGCTGACCTCGCGGTCCTTGACCCAGCGGAAGTCGGCGTCGCGGTTCGAGGCGTTCACGATGAGCAGGAAGCGGCACTCTTCGAGCCGATAGACGATCAGGTCGTCGATGATCCCGCCCGTCTCGTTCGTCAGCAGCGTGTACTGGGCGTGGCCGCGCTCGAGCCGGTCGAGGTCGTTCGAGAGCAGACCCTGGAGGAGCGCGCGCGCCTGCGGTCCCTCGACCTCGAGCTCGCCCATGTGTGAGACGTCGAAGACCCCGGCGTCCGTGCGCACCGCACGGTGCTCCTGGATCACGCCTTCGTACTGGACGGGCATCTCCCAGCCGGCGAACGGAACCATGCGTGCGCCGAGCGCGACGTGCCGATCGTGGAGCGGCGTGCGAAGGAGCGTCTGCGACATCGACAGAGACGATCCTAGTGTCTGCCCTCAGCCGGGTGTCCGACCCTGAAGACGGGGCCGCCCCGGTGTCATCCGAGGATGGACCGGGGCGGCGGACCGGGTCGTGGGGCCGACTCTTGAGGGTCAGCCCGTTGAGGGCACCCGTGTGATCCCCGGACGCCGGGGGCTCAAACCTCTACTCGTCACGAAGGAACGAGGGCACGTCGAGTGCCTCGTCCGGAACGTCGAACGCGCTCCCGGGGCTCGGTGCCGAGGGGTGCGAGGGCTCGAGCCCGGGTGAGCCGGAAGCGCGACGGCGACGGGTCGCCCGGCTGCCGAAGCCGGTCGCGATCACGGTGACCCGCACCATGTCGCCCACGGCGTCGTCGATCACCGCGCCGAAGATGACGTTGGCGTTCTGGTCGGCCGCGCTCGTCACGACCTCGGCCGCCTCGTTGACCTCGAAGAGGCCGATCTCGGCGGGACCGGTGATGTTGAGGAGGATCCCGGTGGCGCCCTCGATCGACGTCTCGAGCAGGGGTGACGACACGGCCGCGCGGGCGGCCTCGGCGGCGCGGCTCTCGCCGCTCGCCTCGCCGATCCCCATGAGCGCCGAGCCCGCGTCCCGCATGATCGTGCGGACGTCGGCGAAGTCGAGGTTCACGAGCCCCGGCACGGTGATGAGATCGGTGATGCCTTGGACGCCCTGACGGAGGATGTCGTCCGCCATCCGGAACGCGTCGACGACCGACGTCTTCTTCTCGACCACCTGGAGCAATCTGTCGTTCTCGATCACGATCAGCGTGTCGACGCGGTCGCGCAGGTTCTCGATGCCGAGCTCGGCCTGCTGCGAGCGCTTGCGCCCCTCGAAGACGAAGGGCTTCGTGACGACCCCGACCGTGAGTGCGCCGATCTCCCGGGCGAGCTCCGCGACGACCGGCGCGGCGCCGGTGCCCGTGCCCCCGCCCTCCCCGGCCGTGACGAAGACCATGTCGGCACCCTTCAGCGCCTCCTTCAGCTCGTCGCGGCTCTCCTGGGCAGCGGCCTGGCCGACCGCGGGATCGGCGCCGGCGCCGAGGCCTCGGGTGCCCGACGATCCGATGTGCATCTTCATGTCGGCGTCGCTCATCATCAGCGCCTGGGCGTCCGTGTTCACGGCGATGAACTCGACGCCGGTGAGGCCGGCATCGACCATGCGGTTGACGGCGTTCGTGCCGCCGCCGCCGACGCCGACCACCTTGATCACCGCGAGATAGTTACCCGTCTGGTCGCGCATGCTCATTCGGCTACACCTGAAGCTTCAGTAGAGGATCGGGGCGGGAAACAGCGCTTCGCGGCGCAGGGTAGATGGGCGGAAACTCGCTGTCAATCAGAGGTAGAGCGTACATAGTCTCACCCTGTACTTGAGAGTTGAGGGTTGCCGGAGCCGGCGACGGGCCGTCCCGGAACACTGACGTCGACGTAGGTGGCACCCCCGGGGAGCTGCGCAAGGGCGTGCCGGGCGATCGCGAGCTTCAGGCGGACGTCGGTGGGATCGCCGAGCCGGAGCTCGAGTCCCGAGCGGAGCCGGAAGACGAGCTCGCCGCGCGCGAGGGAAACGGTCGAGATGTGCGCCGGGAAGCGGAGCGCGAGCGCGAGGGTGCGCGCAGCAGTCCCGCCCGCGCCCTGTGCCAGGACGCGGCCGATCACAACGGCCGCCTTCCGGGGCACCCAGATCCGCGCGAGCGCGGGGTACGTGTGGAGCGGCACGCGCTCGACGACCCTTCCCCGCGCCGAGACGAGCCAGGTCTCCTTGCCGCGGTGGAGGACGGCGACCGGGTGCTCGGCAACCACGTGCACGCGCAACGTGTGCGGGAAGGCGCGGTCGACGCTCACGGAGACGACGGTTGGAAGCGCGTCGGCCCGCCGCGCGACGGAGGCGCCGTCGAATGCGAGCAGGTTCGTGCCCACGAACGGCGCGAGGGCGTGCCGTACCTGATGCCTGACGGCGACGGGTGCGCCCGAGATCTCCAGCTTCGAGATCGCAAACGCCGAGGTCTGCCGCGCGACGGTGTAGGCCCCCGCTGCGAGGAGAACGAGGCCCACTCCGACGACGAGCGAGCGGCGCGACGGGGCGACGTGCGAGAGCCACGCGGGGAGAGAGCGTCCCGTTTGCGGCAGCGGAACGGCGGCCGCGCGTGCACGCAGCGGCCGCGCCTCCGTGGATCGACGCCGGGGGGCCACCCGGCCAGGTTCGCCGCTGCTGCGGACGCTCCTACCCGAGCGGCGGCAGCTCGAGCTCGCCGAGCAGCTCGACCTCGTGCGTCAGCTCGACCCCGAACTGCTCGTGCGCACGCCGCCGAGCCTCTGCCATCAAGGCGATCGCGTCGGCCGACCGCGCTCCGCCGGCGTTCTCGATGAAGTTCGCGTGCTTGGGCGAGATCTGCGCGCCGCCGATCCGGTGGCCCTTGAGCCCGCACGCCTCGAGCATGCGTCCGGCCGAGAGCTCGTGCTCCGGATTCTTGAAGACGCTGCCAAAGGTGCGGCGATTCGTCGGCTGTGCGGCCTTGCGCCGTGCGTTCAGCTCGCGGACCTCGTCCTTGATCTCGCCTCGGTCACGCGGGCGGAGGCGGAGCTCCGCGGCGACGACGACCTGGCCGTGCTCGAGGGTCGAGTGCCGGTACGAGAGCCCGAGCTCCGCCGCGGAGAGCCGGCCGGAGCCGTCGGCGGTCGCGACGAGTGCGTGCTCCAGCACGTGCGAGAACTCGCCGCCGTAGGCACCCCCGTTCATCCAGACGCCGCCGCCGACGGTGCCGGGGATCGCGCACGCGAACTCGAAGCCGCCGAGTCCGGCGTTGCGGGCGTGGTGCAGGACGACGGCGTTCGCGGCACCGCCGCCCGCGCGCACGAGCGTGCCGTCCGAATCGACGCCGGCGAGCGCTCCACAGAGCTTCAGCACGAGCGCGTCGACGCCTTCGTCCGCTGCCAGCAGGTTCGATCCGAGACCCACGGTTGCGACGCGAAGACCCTGCCCGGCCGCCCGGCGCAGGAGCTCCTCGACCTCGGCCACCGACTCGGGACGGGCGAATGCCCGGGCGGGGCCGCCGGTGCCGAGCGTCGTGAGCCGCGCGAGCTCGACGCCTTCCTCGAGCTTCATCGAAGGAGCTCCAGGAGCAGCGGTCCCGCGCTGTCCACGTCGCCTGCGCCGAGGGTCAACACCGTGTCGCCCGCGCGCGCCCAGGAAGCGACCATGTGCGCGGCATCGTCGAGCGCGGGCGCCCAGCCGATGCGCATCCCCGGTCGCACGACCGCGAGCTCATCGACGATCAGGCGTCCGGTCACACCCGGCAGCGGCTCCTCGCGCGCCGGGTAGATGTCGGCGACGCACGCGGCGTCGGCCGTTGCGAGCGCAACCGCGAAGTCGTGTGCGAGATGGACGGTCCGCGAGTACAGATGCGGCTGAAAGAGCGCGAGCACACGGCCGCCGTTGCGGACTGCGGCAAGATCGGCCGCAAGCTCGGCCGGGTGGTGCGCGTAGCTGTCGAGCACCTCGACGCCGCTCGACTCCCCCCTTCGTTCGAGCCGTCGTGCGGCACCGGTGAACTCGACGATCACGCCTTCGACGTCGGCTCGGGGGACACCCGCGAGCTCGAGCGCGGCGATCGCCGCCGCGGCGTTGCGGCGGTTGTGCTCGCCGGCGACCGCAAGATCGAGCTGCACGGGCTCGAGCTCCTCCGCCCGGACGACGTGCGGGACGGTCGCCAGCCATGTTTCGAACAGGTCGGCGACCTCGGCCCGGGTCCCGAACGTCGCGTGGTGGTCGAGATCGACGTTCAGCAGCACGGCGATCTCCGGACGCAGTGCTGCGACCGAGCGGTCGGACTCGTCGCCTTCGACCACGAGGAGGCCTCCCCCGGCGCGCGCGTTGCCGCCGAGCTGCGGGATCTCCCCGCCGATCAGGAACGCCGGGTCGAGCCCGAGCCTGTCGAGACAGAACGCGATCATTCCGCTCGTCGTCGTCTTGCCGTGCGCGCCGGCGACGACGATCGAGCGGCGAAGCAAGACGAGCTCCGCCAGCAGGTCGGCGCGCGGCCGTCCCACGACCTTGCCCGCATATGCGGTCGAGACGTAGACCTCCCAGCCCTCCGGGGACGGGGGCGGCTCGGGTGCGATCGTCACGGCGATGTCGCCGAGGTGGGAGAGGTACGGCGTCGCGACGCGGTCCCAGCCGGCAACCTCGGCTCCCCAGGCGCGGGCGAGAAGCGCATACGCGCTCATGCCGGCGCCGCCGATCCCGGCGATCCAGAGACGCCTACCGGTGAGCGGCTGCGAGGGCGACGAGCTCATCGGCGATCTGGTCGGCTGCGTCGGGCTTGGCCGCGGCGCGCATTGCCTCCCCCATGCGCTGCCGCAGCTCGGGGTCTGCAAGGAGCTCGGCGACGAGCTGCGGCACACGCTCGTGGGCTTCTTCGTCGGCCACGACGCGCGCGCCGCCTGCGCGTTCGAAGTAGCGGGCGTTCTTCGCCTGATGATTCGACGTCGCGTGTGGATAGGGAACGAGCACCGCCGGGCGCCCGGCGGCTGCAATCTCCCACACCGAGCCTCCTGCGCGTGACACGACGACGTCGGCCGCCGTGAGCGCTGCGCCGAAGTCGTCGATGAACGGAAGGAGGCGGTAGCCGTCGCGCGTCACGCGTCCACGCAGCTCCTCGTAGTCGCGCTCGCCGGTCAGGTGCAGCACGACGGGACCTGCCTCCGCCCACGCATCCACCGCCGCCTCGTTCAGCGTGCGCGCCCCTTGGCTGCCACCGAAGACGAGGACGACGGGACCCTCTTCGGGTAATTCGAGCCGGCGGCGGGCGTCCTCACGCGAACCCGCATGCATTGCGACCGGAATCGGACGGCCGACGACGCGAGCCTTCCCGTTCGCGCTCTCGCTCGGATACGCTAGGAAGAGCCGCTGCACGAACGGTGCGGCCAGCCGGTTCGCGAGCCCGACGTGTGCATCCGCCTCCGTCAGTGCGGCAGGAATCCGCCGCAGCCACGCAGCGAACACCATCGGTCCGCCGACGTAGCCCCCTCCGCCGAGAACGACGTCGGGGCGGCGGCGGTCGAGGATGCGTAGGCACGCGACCGGCGCGGCCGCGGCGAGCCCGAACGCGCGAACGAGCTTCGGTCCCGGTCGCCGCGGGAAACCCGCCACGCGGAACGCGTCGAACTCGTAGCCGCGCTCAGGAACGAGCCGCGCCTCGACGCGATCCGGCGACCCGGCGAACGTCACTTCCACTCCGCGCGCGCGCAGCGCCTCCGCCACCGCGAGCGACGGCGCGACGTGTCCCACCGTCCCGCCGGCTGCGATCAGACACCGGAGCTGCCTCTGCTCTGCCATGACCACGGGCGATGTTAAGGAGGATCCCGACCGACAGGAGCGCGATCACGAGGCTCGACCCACCGTAGGAGACGAAGGGGAGCGGGATTCCGGTGAGCGGGGCGAGCCCGAGCACGGCGGCGAGGTTGATCGCGGCCTGCCCGGTGATGAGCGCCGTGATGCCGGCGGCGAGCCGCTTGCCGAAGGGATCCTTGCAGGAGAGTGCGAGCCGGAGGCCCGCATAGGCGAGCGCGCAGTACGCGAGCATGACGAGCGAGATCCCGATCAGGCCGAGCTCCTCGCCGATGACGGCGAAGATCATGTCGGTGTGGGCCTCCGGGAGGTAGCGGTTCTTGAGGACACCCTGGCCGAGACCGCGGCCGAAGACGCCGCCCGAGCCGACGCTGATCAGCGCCTGCACGTTCTGGAGGCCGTTGTTCGTCGGGTCCTTCCAGGGGTCGAGGAAGACGAGGAGCCGTGCGCGGCGGTACGGCGATGCCCATGAGGCGATCGCCGCCAGGCCGAAGACGATTCCGTACGCGCTCGCGAGGGTCGGCAACGGCGTGCCGGCGACGAGGAGCATCGCGCCGACCATGACGACGATCGTGATCACGGTGCCGAGGTCGGGCTCGACGAGGATGAGCAGGCAGAAGAAGCCGACGAGCAGGCCGAGCGGCCGTCCGAGGTCCTTCAACGTGCGCGGCGGCGGCCTGCGAGAGAGGTACGCCGCGCACCAGACGAGAATCGCGAGCTTCGCGAGCTCGGACGGCTGGAACGCGGCCGGCCCGAACCCGATCCAGCGGCGGGCACCGTTGATCCGCTCGCCGATCGCGAGCACGACGACGCACAGCCCGAGCGCTGCGAGGACGAGGCCGGGTGCGAGCGCACGAAGCTTCCGGAAGTCGGTCCGCGCAGCGCAGATCATCAGGACGATGCCCATGGCCGCATAGGCGGTCTGGCGCTCGAGATAGCCGACCGGGTTGCCGTGGCCGAGCGCGGCCGAGGAGGAGGTCGCGCTGTAGACCATCACGAGCCCGAACGCCGTGAGAGCGAGCGGAACGAGCACGAGGAGCTGCCATTCGAGCGAGCGTTGTTTCCTGCGCGGGCTCACGAGAGCGCCTCGACGAGGCGCCGGAACGTGTCGCCGCGCTGCTCGAAGTTCTCGAACTGGTCATAGCTCGCGGTTGCGGGCGAGAGCAGCACGACGTCGCCGCTCTCGGCGTCGGCACTCGCATGCGCGAGTGCGGTCTGAAGATCGCCGTCACGCGAGTACGGACGACCCGCACCGTCGAGTGCGGCCGCGAGATCGTCGGCAGCCTCGCCGACGAGATAGATCGAGCGCACGTTCACGGGCAACTCGCGTGCGAACGAGGTGAACTCCTCGCCCTTGCGCGAGCCGCCGAGAATGAGGCGGAGCGGAGCGTCGTAGGCCGCGATTCCGCGACGTGCCGCGGCGGTGTTCGTAGCCTTCGAGTCGTTGACGTAGCGGACACCGCGCAGCTCGCGCACGAGCTCGAGGCGGTGAGGCACACCCGCGAACGTGCGAAGCGCCTCCGCGATCGCGACGTCGTCGATCCCGGCCGCGCGCGCCGCGGCGGTCGCCGCAGCCGCGTTCTCGCGATTGTGCGCGCCCGGGATGAGCGGCTCGGCCGGAAGCGGGTCGTCGGCGGCGAACTCGATTCCCGAAAGGCCGCTTCCGCGCGGCACGATGTTGGCGTGTGCGCGCTCGAAGATCCGGAGCTTCGCGTCGCGGTAGGCCTCGAAGCTTCCGTGGCGGTCGAGGTGGTCCGGCTCTAGGTTGAGGAGCACCGCGACGTCGCAGGTAAGGCTGTGCACGTCCTCGAGCTGGAAGCTCGAGAGCTCGCAGACGATCGACACGCCGGGCTCCACCGCCTCCGCGACGTCCGTGAGCGCCCGGCCGACGTTGCCCGCGACCTCGACGCGCCGCCCGGCGGCGCCCAGGATCGAGCCGAGCAGCTCGGTCGTCGTGGTCTTGCCGTTCGTCCCTGTGACGCCGATCAGCGGGTTGCCGTGCAGGAGCCGGTAGCCGAGCTCGACCTCGCTCCAGATCGGCACGCCTCGGGCGCGCGCTGCCGCGGCGAGCGGCGACTCGGCCGGAACACCGGGGCTCTTGACGACGAGCTCGACACCCTCCAACAGCGACTCCTCCTCCGATCCGGGACGAACTTCGACGCCCGCTTCGGCGAGCCTTCCTGTCTCGACGGTCGGGGAGCGGTCGGCCGCGACCACCTGCACGCCGCGCCGCGCGAGCGCCAGCGCCGCCGCCTGCCCCGACCGGGCGAGACCGATCACGAGCGCCCGCCGCGGCAGCCACGCTGCCTCGGCGGCCACTGCCGAGCCTGTGCCCGCGGCGTCGGTCTCTCCCCCCGGCCCGGTCTCTCCCGGCCCGGTCTCCGCTGGCCCTGTCCCTCTCACGAGAAACGCCTCCCCCCGAGGGGGGCGTGAGGGCCCCTGCACGAAGCGTACGGAGACGGGTGTGACGCGGGAGTGCCGGGTTGCGCGCAGATGAGTGAGAGTTCGGCGCGAGGGCGCCGCATCCTCACACGGGGAGCTAGGCGGCGGGCTCCGCGCGGCCCTCGGCGCGGAGGACACGCGCGACCTCGGCGTCGGCCGGATCGGCGCCGACGATCAGGTCGACCGACGCGTCCGGGAGGGGCAGCACCGGCAGCTCGCCCAGCAGGTAGTCGAGGCGCGGGTCGGCGAGCTCGGCGACGAGGCGCTCGAGCTCGGTGACGGAGGGCTCGAGAATGACGATCTCGTCGAACCCGCCGAGCCGTCCCAGCGCTTCACGCGCCGCCGCCGCACCGAGCACGGCCGCCGTCGTGCTCACCGGTGCCCGAAGTAGTAGCGGTAGTAGAGCGCGAAGCCGGCGGCGCAGAGGATGCCGGTGACGATCCAGAAGCGAACCATGATCTTCGTCTCGGACCACGCCTTCATCTCGAAGTGGTGGTGAATCGGGGTCATCAGGAAGACGCGGCGGCCGAAGTACTTGAACATGAAGACCTGGATCATCACCGACAGCGCCTCGATCACGAAGATGCCGCCGATCAGGAGCAGCAGGAGCTCGGTGTGCCGCCGGGTCATGATCGCGAGGCCGGCGAGTGCGCCGCCGAACGCCATCGAGCCCGTATCGCCCATAAAGACCTCCGCCGGGTGGGCGTTGTACCAGAGGAACCCGATCGCGGCACCGACGAGCGCGGCGCCGAAGATCGCGAGATCGAGATCGGTCAGGTTGCGGAACGCCGGATTCGAGCTCGAGCGCAGAAACGACACGACATTGATCGCCGTGAACGTGAAGACGGCGATGATCCCCGTTCCGGCGGCGAGCCCGTCGACGCCATCGGCCAGATTCGTGCCGTTCGCCGTTCCCGCGATCACGAGGAAGATGAACGGGTACCACACGTACGAGAGCGGGATGTTCACGTTGAAGATGGGCAAGAACACGCTGTGTTGGATCTGCAGGTGGTCGGCGACGAGGCTGACGATCACCGCGATCACGACGAGCAGCAGCATCTTCCAGCGGCCGGACAGCCCGAGCGAGCGTTTGTGCGTGAGCTTGATGAAGTCGTCGAGGAAACCGACCGCGCCGCAGGCCAGGGTCGCGAAGAGCACCGTCAACCCCTGCAACGTGTAGTGCGAGACCGAGAGGAACGCGAGCGTCGAGGCGAACAGGATCATCAGCCCGCCCATCGTCGGCGTGCCCGACTTCGTCGAGTGATGCTCGGGGCCCTCTTCGCGGATGTGCTGCCCGAACTCGTTGTTCCGCAGGAACGCGATGAAGCGCGGGCCGATGAGGATCGACAGGATCAGCGCCACGAGCGCAGCGATCAGGACTCGGCTCACGGTGCCGCCTCTCCTGCGAGCTCCGCCGCGACGATCTCGAGCCCAACGGAGCGCGAGCCCTTCACGAGCACCGCGTCCCCGGGCCGCACGAGCTCGCGCACGAGCGGCACCGCCTCCGCCGCGGTCGCAACCCATTCCCGAGGCGCGTAGCCCCGCGCCAGCTCGCCGACTCCGATCACCAGATCGACCGTTCCGGCCTCGCGGCCGATCTCCTCGTGAAAACGCGGCGCGGCATCGCCGAGCTCGGCCATGTCGCCGAGCACGGCAACGGTCCGGCGGCCGCCGGCGCGCTCCCGCAGATACGCGAGAGCGGCCCGCATGGCCACCGGGTTCGCGTTCCACGCATCGTTCAAGAGCAGCCCGCCGCCCGGCAGCTCACTCTCCTGCGAGCGCCAGCGGGAGAACGACACCTCGACCGGCCCGTCGGGCAGCGGGACGCCGAGCGCTTCACACGCCGTGAGCGCCGCCACGGCGTTCGCCGCCTGATGCCGCGCCGCGAAGGAGAAGACGATGTCCCGCCCGCCGTAGCGGACGTGCGCCCGGCCCTCCCGCAGTTGGACGTCCGGCACGCCGAAGCGGCGCACGTCGAGGCCCGACGGGATGAACGGCTCGAGCACGGGAGCGTCGGCCGGCACGATCGCAATCCCGCCCGGCGGAAGCGCCTCCAGCAGCTCCGCCTTCGCACGCGCGACGTTCTCCAGGCTGCCGAGAAGCTCGAGGTGCACCGGCGCGATCGCCGTGATCACGCCCACGTCGGGTCGCGCTATGTCGGCCAGGGCCCGGATCTGTCCGCGCCCGCGCATTCCCATCTCGGTGACGACGACCTCCGTGTCCGGCTCGATCCGCGTGAGCGTGAGCGGCAGGCCGATCTCGTTGTTGTACCCCGCCTCGGCGGCGACGAGCCGTAGGTGCGGCCCCAGGAGAGCCGCGAGAATGTCCTTCGTCGAGGTCTTCCCCACCGAACCGGTGATCGCGACGACCCGCGCGCCCGCACGAGCGCGCACCGCACGCGCGATCGCGGCCATCGCCGTGAAGGCGTCGTCGGGGACGAGCGTCGCAGCGGCGCCCCGGGCGCGCGCGTCGTCGAGGAACACCTCGCCTCCCGCGACCGCGACGAACAGGTCGCCGGCCGAGATACGCCGGGAGTCGATCTCGACACCGGTCACCTCGGGCACACCGCTCTCGAGCCGGCCGAGGCCGCGGAGCTCGTCGACCGGCAGCGGGATCAGGTGTGCGCTCCCAGCGAGCGAAGCGCCTCTCGAGCAGCTTCGCGGTCGTCGAACCCCACCGTTCGGTCGGCGAACTCCTGTCCCTGCTCCGCACCTTTCCCCGCGATCAGCACGACGTCGCCTTCCCGCGCCAGCTCGACTGCCCGAGCAATCGCGCGCGCCCGGTCGAGCTCGACCTCGACCGGCCCGACCGCACCCGCGACGATCGCATCGAGGATCGCCTGCGGATCTTCACTGCGCGGATTGTCGTTCGTGACGATGACGACGTCGGCGAGCTCGGACGCGATCCGGCCCATCTGCGGCCGCTTCTCCCGGTCGCGGTCGCCGCCGCAGCCGAAGACGCAGATCACCCGCCCCGATGCGAGCTCGCGCGCCGCACGCAGCAGCGTCTCGAGTGCGAGCGGCTTGTGTGCGTAGTCGACGATCACCTCGAACGGCTGGCCTTCGTCGATCGCCTCGAAGCGTCCCGGCACGCCGCGCACCGACTCGAGCCCGCGCGCGATGGCTCGATCGTCGATCCCGAGCAGCCGGGCGGCCGCGAGCGCGCCGAGCGCGTTCTCGACGTTGAAGCCGCCGCGCAGCTTGAGCTCGACGCCGGCCAGGGCGTCGGGACCCACCTCTGCATCCTCGGTGCAGCCGAACGTCGTCACGTCGGGAAGCTCGGCGGCGAGCCGCCGTCCGTATTCGTCGCCGATGTTCACCGCCGCGGGGCTTCCGGCGAGAAAGAGACGGCGCTTGGCCTCGAAGTACTCCTCCATGTCGGCGTGGAAGTCGAGATGCTCATGGCTCAGGTTCGTGAAGACGAGCACCGAGAAGCGCACGCTGTCGAGCCGGTGCAGCGCCGATGCGTGCGACGACGCCTCCATCGCCACGGAGCGGTCGCCGGCATCGAGCATCTCGCGGAAGAGCCGCTGCAGATCGATCGCCTCCGGCGTCGTGCGCCTGACGCCGCGCCGCTCGCCGCCGACCCGCGCCTCGATCGTGCCGACGAGTCCCGGCCGCCGTCCCGCCGCGGCGAGGATCGCGTAGAGCAGGAAGGACGTCGTCGTCTTCCCGTTCGTTCCGGTGACACCCGCGACCTCGAGCTCCGCGGTCGGATGATCGAAGAACGCGTCGGCGGCGGGAGCCATCGCGGCCCGCGCATCCGGCACGACGAGCTGGGGAACGGCGACCTCGAGCGGGCGCTCGACGACGAGCGCGACTGCGCCGCGCTCGACTGCGTCGGCCGCGAAGTCGTGCCCGTCGGCGCGGGCGCCCGGCACGCAGAAGAACACTGCTCCGGGAACGACGGCGCGCGTGTCGTACGCCAGATCCCGCGCCTCGAACGGAGTGCCCCCGACGACGTCGACCGCCCCGATCGCGGCGACGAGGCGCTCCAGATCCATCATCGCCGGGCGAGTCTACCGAGGCGTACGGCGACCTCCGGTGCTCTCGGTGACGACCAGGCGGAGGTGCCGACGGGCGGCGCGACGCCCGGGCCGGAGCGGCGTGACCGTCGCAGGGCGGAGCTGGAACACGTCGGCGTAGAGGCGTGAGAAGCCGGCATCGACGCGACGCGGATCCATCAGCCCGCTTTCGCGTCCGGAGGCACTTCGAGGTATTGCAGATCGAAGCCCGCGATCTGTGCGAACGCCGGCGCCGCGACGATGCCGCCGAAGATCGCACCGTGCGGCTCGTTCACGCTGACGAGCACGAGAAGGCTCGGATTGCTCGCGGGCACCATGCCGACGAAGGTGGCGACGTATTTCCCCGCCTCGTAGCCGTTCGGGCCCGGCTTCTGCGCCGTGCCCGTCTTGCCGGCCACGGTGTAGCCCGGGATCTCGGCGCCGACCGCCGTGCCCGTCTCGGAGACGACGCCTTTCAGCATCTGCAGCAGCGCGTGATCGACGCCGGCGGAGAGGATGCGGCGTGTGCGCGGCGCGGGAGGCTTCTCGTCCTGCACGTGGTCGACGAGGTGCGGCTGCACCCACACGCCGTTGTTGGCAATCGCCGCGTACACGGAGGCAAGCTGGATCGCCGTGACCGAGATGCCCTGGCCGATCGGCACGTTGCCGATCGTCGAGCCGGACCAGTACGAGGGGAGGAGCCCCGCACTCTCGCCGGGAAAGTCGATGCCGGTCTTCTCACCGAAGCCGAACTGCTTGATCCAGCGTTTGAGACTCGTCTCGCCGAGCTTGTCCCGCGCGATCGTCACGGCGCCGACGTTCGAGGAGCGCTGCAGGATCTGCGCCACCGTCATCGTCTCCGTGCCGCGAAGCTCGGCGTCGTGAATGACGCGGTCGGCGACCCGGATCGAGTACGGAAGCGTGAACTTCGTGGTCGGCGTGACGAGATGCTGCGACAGCGCGCCGGCGACCGTCACCACCTTGAACACGGATCCGGGCTCGAAGAAGTCGCTCACGGCGTGGTTGCGCTCGAACGCTGCCGCGACGCTCGGGAACTTGTTCGCGTCGTACGACGGCGCCTCGGCCATCGCGAGCACGGCGCCGGTCTTCGGGTCGAGCACGATCGCGGTCGCGTCCTTCGCGTGCCATTTCGCGACCGTCTGCCGCAGGATCTGCTCGGCGTTCGCCTGGATCTTTTGATCGATCGTGAGGAACGCGGCTTTGCCGGGCCGCGCCTGTGCCGTGTGCTCGATGCTGATCACATGGCCGAAGGGATCCTGCACATACGTCTGCAGGCCCGGCGTGCCGCTCAGCTGACCGTTGAGCTCGAGCTCCAGGCCGGAGAGACCGTTGTTGTCGACGCCCGCATAGCCGAGCACCTGCGACGCGACCGAGCGCAACGGGTACGTGCGGCGCTCCTCGCCGTAGAACCGGAAGCCGGGCAGGTTCTTCTTCACGAGCTTCGCCGCGAGGTCCGGCGGCGCCTTCCGCTCGACGTAGGCGAAATGCGTCCCGCGTTCCGTCAGTGCGTGCAGCACGTCCTTGCGCTTCAGGCCGAGGATCGCCGCCGCGATCCTGGCCTCCCTGACCGGGTGGGTCACCTGCGTCGGATCGGCGTCCACCGTCGTCGCCTGCTCGCCGAGCGCGAGCGGCGTGCCCATGCTGTCGAAGATCGTCCCCCGCCCGGCGGGGAGGACGACCGTCGCCTTGGTCTGGATCTGCGCCATCTGAGAGAGCGACGAGGCGCGCACGGTCGCGATCCAGCTCGCGCGCGCGAGCAGTGCCGCGAAGACGAGCAGGATCAGGAGCAGCAGTAACCGGATCCGCGAGTTCGCCGCGCGGGCCACTAGCGATGCGTCAGGTCGAGATAGCGCGTGTCCGCCGCCGAGGCCGGAGTGAGCCCGAGCCGGTGTGCGACCTGCTCGATGCGAAGGGACGAACCGGCGCTCGAGACCTGTGACTGGAGCGTCTGGTTCTGTGCCTGGAGCTGCAGCTGCTTCTGGTTCAGGTTGTTGAGTGCGATATTGGCGCGGAGCACGGCGACGTTGAGCGCCACGACGCCTGCGAGCAGCACCGCGAAGAGTGAGATCCAGACGAGCCCTCCGGTGAGCCGCCTGCCCTCAGAGCGCCGGCGTGCGGCCGTGCGCGGCTGAGCTCGCGGTGCGCGTACCGGAGGCGCGGCGACATCGGTCGAGAACCAGTCGAGTGCGGCCATCAGGTCTTCACCGCGGCGCGCAGGCGTGCCGAGGACGAGCGCGGATTCGCAGCGACCTCCGCGGCGCTCGGCCTGATCGGGCGGCGCTCGATCGCGCGCAGCTCCGGCTCGTGGCCGCAGACGCAGACCGGGAAGTCCGGCGGGCACGTGCAGCCTCGCTCCTTCTCGCGCAGGAACTGCTTGACGATGCGGTCCTCGAGAGAGTGGAACGAGATCACCGCGAGGCGACCGCCCGGGCGAAGCATCGCGAGCGCCGCAGGGAGCGCAGTCTCGAGCGAGCCGAGCTCGTCGTTGACGGCGATGCGCAGCGCCTGGAAGACGCGCTTCGCGGGATGGCCCTCGCCGAAGCGCGCCGGAGCCGGGATGGCGGACTTGATCGTGTCGACGAGCTCTCCCGTCCGCTCGAACGGGTGCTCCTTGCGCCGTGCGGCCGATCGCACGCACGATCTGCTTCGCGTAGCGCTCCTCGCCGTAGCGCCGGAAAATCGTCACGAGCTCGGCCTCGGGCCACTTGTTCACGACGTCGGCGGCCGTCAGGTCCTGTGAGGTGTCCATCCGCATGTCGAGCGGCGCGTCGACGGAGTATGAGAAGCCGCGCTCGGGCCGGTCGAGCTGCATCGACGAGACGCCGAGGTCGAGCAGGATCGCATCCGCCTGCACGCCGTTCTCTGCGAGCTGCGGCAGCACGACGCTGAAGTCGCCGCGCAGCAGCCGAGCCTGCACGCCCGCGCGCTTCTCGAAGCGCTCGAAGTACGTGCGCGCGGTCGGGTCGCGATCGATCGCGATCAGCTTGCCGCGGCCCTGCAGACCCTCGGCGAGGAGCGCCGCGTGACCTCCGGCGCCGAAGGTCGCGTCGATCACCGTCTCGCCCGCCTGGACGCCGAGGGACTCGCGCACCTCGCTCGGCGAGAACCGGGACGTGATCAGTCGCGCTTGGCTGCAAGACGTTCGGCAACATCCTCCGCACTCCCTTCGACCTCGGCGAGCTCGCGGCGCCATGCGTCGCGGTCCCAGATCTCGAGGTGGTCGTTGACACCGGCGACGACGACGTCGCGGCCGAGCTTCGCGTGCTCGAGCAGCGCCGCGGGCAGGCTGACCCGGCCCTGCTTGTCCGGCTCGGCCTCGGAAGCGGCGGAGAAGAAGAAGCGCTGCATCCGGCGGCCCTCCTGGCTCAGCGGGTCGAGCGTCGCGAGGTTGTCCTGGACGAGGCGCTCCCAGTCCACGCGCGTGTACGCATAGAGGCAGCCGTCCATGCCGCGGGTCACGACGATTCCGTCTCTCGAAGACATGCCGGAAACTTGGCCGGCAGGGTGAGCCGGTTCTTGTCGTCGATCGTGTGCTCGTGTTGCCGAGAAGCATGCTGGGGCCGGTCCCGTCTCGTACCACTTTGCCCCACTATAAACCACACTTCCCCACTTGTCCACCCTCAAAGGGTGAAATCGGCACCTCCGACGAGCTGGCCGGCATAGGCGCCGCGTCCGGTCAGGACGGCCGCCCCGCAGCGGGCGCCGATCGCGACCGCCTCGTCCAGCGGGCGTCCGGCCCCGAGCCCGTATGTCGAGTCCGGCCGCGAAGCAGTCGCCGCAGCCGTAGGCGTCGTCGACCGGTCCCGGGATCGGCGCCGCGCGGAACGGGCCGCCGGGACGGACCCAGCCGCCGAGCGCACCCGACGTCGTGACGACGATCCGGGGCGGCGGCTCGAGCTCGCCCGGCTCGAAGCGCTCGCCGGCGTCCTCCCCGCTCCCGACGAGCACGTCGACCTCCTCCTCGGCACGACGAAGCGTCGGCAGCTCGCGGGAGGTCGCGACGAGCACCTGGCGCGCGGCGAGCGGCGCGGACTGCAGCGACGTCGCCGCTCGACGAAGTAGACCGCGTCGCATCGCCGGCGAGCTCCTCCCACGGCAGCGATCCGTCGTCTCCCGAGGGCCGCAGCTTCTCCCCGAGCACCGTGATCGTCCGCTCGCCGCCGCTCGTCGAGGTAGGTGAACGCGCGCCGCTGCGGCACGTCGGCGCGGCCGGCGTGCAGCGTGACGCCGCTTGCGCTTCGAGCTGCTCGTCTTCGAGCGCCGGCCGAGCTCGTCGTCACCGAGCGCGTGAAGAAGTGGCACGAGCCGGCGAGGTTCGCGAGCTGAACGGCCGCGACCGCTCCGCCACCTGCGGCCTCCTCCCAGGTCTCGCAGCGCGTGCGACGATCTCGCCCGCGGACGGGGCACGCTCTCGACGCGCGACGAACTCGACCCACTCCACATGTCCGACGACGGCGACCTGCATCGCCTCACATCTTCACGCCCGAGTACGTTTCATGGCGATGGCGTCGCAGCGATCCCTCCCTTCGAGCGCTTCTACGAGACCCACGAGCGCGAGATGCTTCGCGTTTCTCCGCCGCCGGCTCGGCCGCGACCGGGCAGACGATGCTGTTCCAGGAGACGTTCCTGCGCGCGCTCCGCGCGTACCCGCGGCTCGAGCACGGCGACCACCTGCGCGCCTGGGTCTTGACGATCGCGAGCGGATCGTCTTCGATGACGCGCGCCGGCGGAAGCCGGACGGCGAGCTGTCCCCGAGACCGCCGTCGAAGACGGGCGGCCGGCGTTCGAAGACCTCGCGCCGCTTGACCGACGACCTGCCGCCGAAAGAGCGGGCCGCCGTCGTGCTGCGCTACGGCTACGAGCTCGACCTACGACGAGATCGGCGCCGCGCTCGGCTCGAGCGAGCAGGCGGCGCGGCAGGCCGCCTCCGCCGGCGTTCGCCGGCTGCGAAAGGAGACAGCGATGACCGATGTCCCGCAACTCTCGACGAGCGCTTCCGCGCTGCGGCGGCTGCGCGCGGCGACCTGCTCGACGTCGCGTTCGACGTGCTGACGACACGCCGGTCGGGCCCGCTGCTCGTCGGCGTCACCGACCGCGGGCTCTGCAGGATCACTTCGACTCCGCGATCCCGAGCACGACCTCGAGGAGCTCGCGCGCCGCTTCGGCCCGCGCGTCCTCCGCTGCCCGCAGCCGGTCGAGCGGCCGAGCTCGAGCTCGACGAGTACTTCGAGGGCCGGCGGCACGAGCTTCGACCTCGAGACTCGACCTGCGCGGCGTGCCGGCGTATCTACCGCAGCGTGCTCGCCGAGCTCGCGCGGGTCGAGTACGGGCACACGACGACCTACGGCGCACTCGCGGCGCTGACCGGAAACCCTCGCGCCGCGCGCGCGGTCGGCACCGTGATGAACCGCAACCCGATCCCGATCGTGCTGCCGTGCCACCGCGTGATCGGCGCGTCGGGCAGCCTCACCGGCTACGGCGGCGGGCTCCACAGCAAGGAGCGGCTCCTCCGGCTCGAGGGCGCGATCCTCTAGGCGCGCGCCGGCGTGAGCAACCCCGCGGGGTGCGCGGCGGGGCGGTGGATCCGGAGGGAGAGGCCCGCCGCAAGCAGGCAGAGCACGCCCGCGCTGATGAACGCGAAGGTGTAGCTGCCGAACCAGCCGCGGCTCGCCCCGCCCGCCCACGCCGCGAACGACGCGCCCAGTTGGTGCGAGGCGTAGACCCACGCGAACACGACGCCTGCGCGCTGGGCCCCGAACGTGTCGGCGGTCAGCGCAACCGTCGGCGGCACCGTTGCGACCCAGTCGAGTCCGTAGAACACGGCGAAGGCGACGAGCGCGACCGAGGAGCCGAACGCATACGGCAGCGCGATCACCGCCAAGCCGCGGAGCGCGTAGTACCACGCGAGCAGCTTGCGCGGATCCATGCGGTCGGTGAGCCAGCCGGAGACGGTGGTACCGACGATGTCGAACACGCCCATCAGCGCGAGGAGGGAGGCGCCGGCGACCGCGGTCATGTGGTGGTCGACCGCCGCCGGGATGAGATGCGTGCCGATCAGGCCGTTCGTCGAGAGACCGCAGATGAAGAACGTCGCAACGAGAAGCCAGAACGTTCTCGAGCGGATGCCGAGTAGAAGTCCCTCGATCGCAGGGCGGAACGGACGTGCCGATCGTTCCGGAACCGGCACCGCCTCCGTCGCCCCATACGGCTCGAGGCCGACTGCCTGCGGCCGGTCGCGGACGAAGATCGCCACGAGCGGAAACACCACGAGCATCGCCACTGCGGCGACAGCGAGTGCGGCGTAGCGCCAGCTGTAGCTCGTCGTCAGCACGGCGAGCGCCGGCAGGAAGACGAGCTGTCCGCTCGCGTTGCTCGCTGTGAGGATCCCCGTCACGAGCCCCCGCCGGCTCGCGAACCAGCGGGTCGCGACGGTCGCTGCGAGAGGAACGGAGACGGCACCCGTCGCGCTTCCCACGACGACGCCCCAGAGGAGGTCGAACTGCCAGGGCGCGCGCATGAGCGTCGTCAGGGAAGCGCCGCTCGCGATCGTCACGAGGGCGACGAGCATCACGCGGCGGACGCCGAATCGCTCCATGAGCGCGGCCGAGAACGGCGCCGTGAGCCCGAACAGGAGCAATCCGATCGAGACGCCGAGCGAGATCGTCCCGCGCGACCAGCCGAACTCGCTCTGGAGCGGGACGATCAGCACGCCGGGCGTTGCGCGAAACCCCGCGGTGGTGATCAGCGTCACGAACGTGACGGCGACGATCAGCCACGCGTAGTGCCGCCGCCCGTGGATGGCACGATCGATCACGCAGCACCAACGAGTGCGTGCAGCTCGGCGACCAGCTCCTCCGCCCGCGCGACTCCGAACTCGACGGCGACCTCCTTCTGTGCTGCCGCCCAGAGCGGCCGCGCGCGCTTGACGAGCGCAGCCCCCTTTGGCGTCAGCGCGACGATGCGCCGCCTCCGATCGCGCCGATCGGTTTCCGTCCTGAGCAGCCCCGCATCGAGGAGCGGCTCGAGCTCACGGGAGAGAGTCGTTCGATCCATTGCGAGCCGGTCTGCGAGCGCGCCGAGCATCAGCGGCCCCTCGCGGCCCGCCCGCGAGAGGACGGCGTAGGCGCTCGTCGTGATTCCGAGCGGCGTCAGCGCCCGATCGTAGTGCCGTGTGATCACGCGGCTCGCCATCCGCAGCGTCGTGCAGATGCAGGCGGAGGCGGCGGGGGTCGTATCCATATTAGGAGGATATACACCTATTAGTGGTCTTCGACGACCGTTATCGTCTGCGAACGGATGAGCCGGTTCCGTCCTGCGCGTCGCCTGAGCAGCCCGGACGGGACGCATTGGGAGATCTACGCGTACAAGCTTCAGTTTCCCGAACGGGGAACGCCCGACCCCGCTCCGTTCGGCGTCGTGCCGGGATTCCAGGCTGAGGCCGCGGCGGATGTGCTCGACGGCATCGTCTATCTCCTCGCCTGGATCCCGCGGCTCTTCGTGCGCGTCCTCGTCGACCTGCCGGTCGCGGCCGCGCGTGCGTCGCGATCGGACGAGTGGATCGTCGAGGCGATCAGCTGGGCGCCCTACCCGACGAACTACCGGTGGTCGACGACAGCAGGCTTGCGCGGGCAGGTGCTCGCGCATGTCGAAGGCTCGCTTGCCCGCGGCGAGACGCCGCGACCGCGGAACGCACAGTTGCTCCGTTAGGGCGCGAGCACCGGCCGGAGCTTGTACCCCACGCCCCACACGTTCACGACCCAGCCGTCGAGACCGGCCGCCGCGAGCTTGACGCGCAGCCGGGAGGCGTGCGACTCGACGGTACGCGTCGGCCGAGACGCCGGGATAGCCCCACACGTCACGCAGCAGATGCTCTCGCGTGAAGACCCGGTCGGGATCGGACGCGAGCTTCACGAGCAGCGCGTACTCCTTCTGCGAGAGGTCGACCTCGTTGCCGCGCGCGAGCACGCGGCGCGCGCGGCGGTCGACGACGAGCTCGCCCAGGTCGAGTCGCTCGCTCCGCGGCGGGCAGCGGCGCAGCACGGCCCGGATGCGCGCGACGAGCTCCTCGTAGACGAACGGGCGCGCAAGATAGTCGTCGCAACGCTCGAGCGCACGCACCTTCGCCTCGGGATCGGCGCTGCCGAGCACGATCACGGGGCAATCCGGGACGCGGCAATAGTCGAGCTCGGTCGGATCGCCGAGCACGAGCACGTCCGGCTCGGCGGCGCGCGGAAGCTCGTCGGTGCTCGGAAACGCGAGCACGTCGAAGCCGTCGCTCCGGAGCTGCCGCTCGAGGAAGCCGCGCATCGTCGCTTCGGGCTCGGCGAGCAGCAGTGCGGTCATGTGCGCGACGGTAATTGCACGCCCTCGGGCACGCCAGATGTCCTTTCGCGCAGAAGTGTGACTTCTCGCACACAGCCGTCCGAAGCGGACGGTCAGTCGGGAAGCAGCGGCATCGTCCAGCCCTGATCGCGACCGAGGAGCACCGCCCGGGTGATCGCTTGCGGGCCGAAGCGGATTCGCACCTCGTCGAGCACGGCGTCGAGAGCATCGTCGCCGCGGCGTTCGAACGGCAGCACGAGCTGCGCGGGGACGTCGTCGGCGAGATTCGCGACGGCGACGCCGATCAGGGTCGAGCCCCTGCCGCTCGATCAGCGGCGTCGCGCTCGCGTAGAGCCCCCGCGCCGTTCCGAGGATCGTCTCGGTGTGCGCAGTCGCAAACGGCAGCGTGTGCGACCGCGTCGCCCGCGAGAAGTCGTCGAAGCGCAGTCGCAGGACGACCGTGCGCCCCACCCGGTGTCGCGTCGCGCAGCCGACGGGTGACGCGGTCGACGAGGCAGACGAGCACTGCGTCGACCGCCTCGGCGGTCTTCGGCGTGCGCCCGAGCGCGTGCTGGCGATCCCACGGAGCCGCGCCGCCGGCCGACTCGCACCGCCCGCGGATCGCGGTTTCGGGCGAGCGCGTGCAGATGCCGCCCGGCCCCCGGCCCGAGGAGCGAGACGAGCGATTCCTCCCCGAGCTGCGCGACCTGCCCGACGGTCGATGATCCCGCGCGACCGGAGCTTGCGCGGCCGTCACAGGCCCGACGCCCCAGAGGCGCTCGACCGCGAGCGGATGCAGGAACGCGAGCTCGCGATCCGGCGGCACGACGAGGAGACCGTCGGGCTTCGCGACCCCGCTCGCGACCTTCGCGAGAAACTTCGTTCTCGCCACGCCGACCGTGATCGGAAGGCCCGACCCGCTCGAGCACGTTCCGCTTCAGGCGTGCCGCGATCTCGGCCGGCGTGCCCGCGAGCCGCTCCATCCCGCGCACGTCGAGGAACGCCTCGTCGATCGACAGCCCCTCGACGAGCGGCGTCGTGTCGTCGAACACCCGGTAGACGGCCTTGCTCGCCTCCGAGTACGCGGAGAACCGCGGCCGGACGACGACCGCGTGCGGACAGAGCCGGCGCGCCCGCCCGCCGCCCATCGCCGAATGGATCCCGTAGGCCTTCGCCTCGTAGCTCGCGGCCAGCACGACGCCGCCGCCGACGATCACCGGCCGGCCGCGGAGACGCGGATCGTCGCGCTGCTCGACCGAGGCGAAGAACGCGTCGAGATCGCGCATGGAGGATCGTCGCCTCGTCCGTGTCGATTGGACGGCAGGCGAACATATGTTCGTAGCCTACAGGCGGCCGGAGCGGACGACGCCCCAGAGCAGCCAGAGGCCGAGCGCCGTCGACAGCGCGAACCCGATCACCGAGACGACGTTCACGCCGAGGACGTGGGGCCCGCTCTTCGCGAAGATCCCGATCAGGCTCGAGCCGATCAGGCCGCCGGTGACGACGAGCGCGATCACGAGCCGGTTGAACACTTGCTGCATCTGATCGAGGAAGTCGTCGAGCCCCTTGTGGACGAAGCCGACCTCGATCTGGCCGTCGCGCACCTGCTCCATGAAGTCGTGCCACTGGAACGGCGCCTCGGCGAAGACCTGCGCGTAGCGGATCGCGTCGCGGCTCGCGCGCTTCGCGACGCGCCGCGGCGTGAACCGCTCGAGCATCAGGCCGCGCGCGTACGGCCGCGCGACCTCGAAGACGTTGAAGTCGGGATAGAGCTCGACGCCGACGGAGCCGACCGTCGCGATCGCCCGGTCGAGCAGGAGGTAGCGCGTCGGCAGCTGCAGGTTCATCGCGTAGATGAGCTGGAACGCCTCGCGGATCACCTGGATCGGATCGATCTCGGCGAGGCTCGCGCCGTAGTAGCGGTAGTACATCTCGCGCAGCTCCGCGAGGAACTCCTCCTCGCGCTCGCGCGGATAGCGGACGCCGAGGTCGGCGAGCCGCTTCGGCAGGACGTCGACGTTCTCGGCGGCGGCGTCGATGAAGAGCCGCGTCAGCTTCGACATGTCGTCGTCGGTGAGCTTGCCGGCGGCCCCGAAGTCGACGAGCCCGATCGCGCCCGCTTCCTCGAGGACGAGGATGTTCGCCGGATGCGGGTCGCCGTGGAAGAAGCCGTGGCGGAAGATCATCGTCATCCACGTCTCCGCGATCTGGTACGCGAGGTCGCGCCGCTCCTCGAGGCTCAACGGCAGCGTGTCGATGTCGGCCACCTGCGTTCCCTCCAGCCACTCGAGCGTCAGCACGCGCGCGCGCGTGTACGACCAGTACACCCGCGGCACGCGGACGTGCGGGCTCGCCGGCGAAGTTGCGATGGAAGGTCTGCGCGTTCCGCCCCTCGAGCCGGTAGTCGAGCTCCTGGCGGATCTGGCGCGCGAACTCGTCGATGAGCCCGCGCGCGTCGATGAAGTCGAGCGCACGCACCCGCTCCTTGACGAGCCTCGCCGCCTGGTAGAGCAGCGCGAGGTCGGCCTCGATCTGCCGCGGCGCGCCCGGACGCTGCACCTTGACCGCGACCTGCTTGCCGTTCGGCAGCACCGCGCGGTGCACCTGGCCGATCGACGCGGCCGCGACGGGCTGCGCGCTCGAACTCGAGGAAGAGCCGCTCGATCGAGTTGCCGAGATCCTCGACGATCACGCGCTCGGCCTGCTCGAACGGGAACGGACGCACGTCGTCCTGCAGGCCGCGCAGCTCGGCGATGATGTCGGGCGGCACGATGTCCGGCCGCGTCGAGAGCAGCTGGCCGAACTTCACGAACGTCGGGCCGAGCTCGTCGAGCAGCTCGCGCAGATGCGCGCCGCGCGCCGAGCCCCGCTCTCCTGCGGCGGCCGCGAGCCGCGTCTCCGCCGAGCGGCCGGGCAGCAGGTCGGTGAGCTTGTGCGCCTCGAGGAAGTAGCCGAAGCCGTGCCGCACCATCACCTGTGCGATCTCCGAGAGGCGTCCGAGGTTGCGCGTCGCCGGGCTGCTGCATCCGTTCTAGTGTGACACGCGTTCGCCGACGCGTCCAGCGGACGGGCGGCACGAGCAGCTGCTCGACGTGGAGGTAGGCGAGCCCGACGAGCGGCAGGTCGGAGAGCTTCTCGACGCACAGATACCGGCGGCCGCCATTGCGGGAAGAACTTGCGGCTGAAGCTGTACAGGCGCTCGAGCTGGAAGACGCTGTCGGCCGCGAGCAGCACGCGGCGGACGAGCCGGCGCGGCATCGTCAGCGCGCGGCCGGGCGCGACGAAATCGGTGAGCGCGCAGAAGTTCAGCGACAGCTCGCGCGACGCCGTTGGCCTTCGCCCAGGCGAGCGTCTCGACGACGAGGAACTCCGTGAGGCCGTTCGGCGTGCCGGGCAGCCGGCGCATCGTCGAGAGCGACCAGCCGCCGCCCGCCGGCGACGGGGCCAGATGGAGGAAGCCGCCGACCGCCCCCACGTCGGACTCGGCGATGGCGAACGTCGTGCCGGGCGCGTAGAGGTCGTCCATCGCCATCGAGAAACCGCGCTCGGCCTGGTTGCCGCGCCATGCCTCCGACACCTCGTCGAGCTGCGCGCGACGTCGGCGATCGACGTCGTCCGCGGCGACGACGCGGAAGCTGTAGCCGGCCTTCTGCAGACGCGACACCGACTGCCGCACCTTGCGGATCGCCCGCCCTTCGAGCGAGAACTCGCCCGGAACGAGCACTGCCTCGTCGCCGATCGGAATCGCGCGCATGCCGAGGCGCTCGTAGCGCGCAAGGTTCTCTCCGAGCGCGCCGACGACCGCGAGCCGCCAGCCGTGCGCGTGCGCGAAGCCCTGGAACTCGTGCAGAAGGCCTTCGAACTCGCTCTCCTCCCCCACCGGGTCGCCGCTGATCAGCGCCGCGCCGGCGACGACGCGATAGGCGAGGAACGCGCGCCGCTCGGCGAGAAGTGGTAGCTCTTGTCCCTGCGCAGCGCGAAGAACGACAGGCTGTCGCTCCCGTACGCGTCGACGAGCTCGCGCACGGCGCGGCGCTCGCTGACAGTCTGCTCGACGGCGTGCGAGAGCGGGCGCAGCCAGAGGAAGAGCGCTGCGAACCCGAGCACGATGCCCGATCGCCTGGAAGCCGTCGAAGAGGCGGTCGGGCAGATCGGCATCGCTCAGCGCGAAGCCGAGCGAGCACGGCTCCGACGGCTGCGGCGAGGAGAACGACGACGAGCAGCGGCCGTGCCGCTTCGGTGTCGCCCGGAACGGTGAAGCGCCTGCGCCAGCGCAGAAGCGCCGCGAGGAGCACGAGCGTCGTCGCCGACTCCTCGAAGTCGAGCCCCTTCGCGAGGTGCGCGATCGCCGAGCCGACGACGACGACGACCGCGAGCTGCCAGGCGCGCCGGCGCCGGCGCGCGAGCGAGCGCGAGAGCCAGATCAGCGCGATCCCGAAGGCGAGCGCGACGATGCGGGCCGCGTGCGACACGCCCGGCGGCAGGACGCCCCGGACGACCTGGTACCGGTCGGCGAATCTCGGGCGTCAGCGACGAGACGACGCCGATCACAGCCGACGAGGGCAGCCGCGCCTCCGAGCAGCGACTCGGCCCTGGGCATCCGCAGGGCTCACGGCGGCAGGGTAACGTCAGCTCCCGGAATGGACGCCCAGGATTCGAATCGCGCCCGCTCGCCCCGCGCTGGGTCGTCCCGCTCCTGGGGCTGACGGCGGCCGGCCTTCTGCCGTGGACGCTCTGGCTCACGTTCCGCTTCCCTCGCGGCACGTGACCGAGCACTACGACGTCGCCTGGGTCGTCTTCGACTGCGCGCTCTTCTGCGCGTTCGCCGCCACCGCGTGGTGTGCGGTCAAGTCGTCGCAATGGCTCGTGCCGCTCGCCGCTGCGACCGGGACGATGCTCATCTGCGACGCCTGGTTCGACGTCATGACCTCGATCGGAAGCGGCGGATGCACTCGAGGCGGTCGTGGAGGCGCTCTTCGCCGAGCTGCCGCTCGCGGCGGTGTGCGGGTTCATCGTCTACGACGCCGAGCGGTTCTTGCGCTACTCGCGGGGCGGCTAGGGCAGAGGGTCGTCCGGCTCGAGCAGGCGCAGCCGATGCTCGAGCTGTGCGACGCGAAGCTCGAGCTCGTCGATCTCGTCGCGGAAGACGAGATTCAGCTGCTCGGCGAGAGCCGCGCAGGACGCCGACGCGCCTGCTCCGAGAGCTTCGCCTGGCTGCCGCGCATCCGCTCTGGCAAGCTCGGCGAGGAGCTCGCCGAGCGCGTCGGACGACGCTACCGCGCTCGGCCATGCGGCCTCGTGCGGCGCCGCTGGCGCCGCTTCTCGCGCCGCGCCTGCGCGTTGGGCTCCGACGGGTCCGACTGGATCGACGTCCACGAGCTCCGGCGTCGGCTCGGCGGCGAGCGCCTGCTCGGACTGCTCGAGCGCAGCCGTTCCCGGATCGACGGCGTCCGCGGCGCCGTCCGTCGACTGCAGGCACGCCGTCGAGATCGCCGGCGAACTGCTTCCGCTTCGCGAACTCCGGCTCGCGCTCCTTCCAGATCGTGAGCAGCGGCGCCGCGATGAAGATCGACGAGTAGGCACCGGAGATGACGCCGACGATGAGCGCGAACGCGAAGTCCTTCAGCGTCGCGCCGCCGAGGATCTCGAGCGCGATGATCGGCAGCAGCGTGATGAACGTCGTCGCCAGCGAGCGGCGGATCGTCTCCCACAGCGAGACGTTCACGATCGTCGCGAACGGCTGCTTGCGCATCAGCGGAATGTTCTCGCGCACGCGGTCGAAGATGATGATCGTGTCGTAGATCGAGTAGCCGAGCACGGTCAGCACCGCGGCGACCGTCGCGACCGACACCTCCTTGAACGCGATCGAGTAGACGCCGACGGTGATGATGATGTCGTGCAGCATCGCGAGGATCACCGGCAACGCGAACTTGAAGCTGAACCGGAGCGCGATGTAGATCACGATCAGGAACATCGAGACGATGATTCCCCAGATCGCGTCGATCGCGATCTGATGGCCGAAGCTCGACGAGACGTTCGTCGTGCCGAGCTTGTACGCGCCGGCGTTCCGTTGCGAGGTCCTGCTGGAGCGCGCTCTGCTCCGCGCTCGTCAGCGAACGCGTGCGTACCTGCCACGCGGTGTAGTTCGCCGTTCACCGCCTTGCCGCGACCCTGCACGACTGCGTCGGCCTGGCCCGCGTTCTTCGCGATCTGCGCGATTTCGCCCGTCGGACTCGGCCTTGTGGGTGTTGAAGGAGATCTGGGCGCCGCCCTTGAAGTCGATGCCGAGGTTGAGGCCGCGCACGCCGAGCGACACCGCGCCGGCGATGATGATCACGCCCGACATCGCGAACCACACGTTCGCGGCGCCTCATGAAGTCGATCTGCAGCCACTTCGCCGTCTGCTGCCCGTGCGCGCCCATGAAGCGCGGGTTGTCGAACCAGCGGAACCCGCTCAGCAGGTGCAGCAGCGCGCGCGTCGCGGCGACCGCGGTCAGCAGGGAGATCACGGTGCCGATCAGCAGCATGAGCGCGAAGCCCTTCACCGACGCGATCGCGACGAGGAACAGTACGAGCGCAGTGATCGCGGTGACGACGTTCGCGTCGAGAATCGTGTGGAAGCCCTTGCCGTAGCCGGCCGCGATCGCCGCGCGCACGGACTTCCCGGCGCGCACCTCTTCCTTGATGCGTTCGAAGACGACGACGTTCGCATCTGCCGCGACGCCGATCGTCAGGATCAGTCCCGCGAAGCCCGGCAGCGTCAGCGTCACGTGGAAGAGCAGGATCGCCGCGTAGTAGAAGAGCGCGTAGATCGCGAGGCCGACGACCGCGACGAGGCCGAGGAAGCGGTAGAGGACGAGCAGGAAGAGCGCGACGACGAGCAGGCCGATCAGCGCGGCGTGCCAGGCCTGCGTGAGCGAGCTCTTGCCGAGCGTCGCCGAGACGTCGGTGCGCTCGATCGTGTCGAATTTCACGGGCAGCGCGCCGGTCTGGAGGACGAGCGCGAGGTCCTTCGCCTCGCCGATCGTGCCGCCCTGTCCGAGGTCGATCTCCGCGTTCGAGCCCTGGATGCCCTCGGGGTTCTGCTTGAAGTCGATGAACGGCGTCGACTCGAGCTGCCCGTCGAGGACGATCGCGAAGTGCTGCGCATAGTTGCGGTAGTCGCCCTGGCTGCCGCTGCGCTGGAAGTTGAACGCGCCGCGCTGCGCCTCGTCCTTCGTGATCCGTCCGAACTCGCTCGAGCCGTGGCCCGTGAACTGCAGCGTCACGATCGGACCGCCGGTCTGACCGAAGTCGGCGCGCGTGCCGGAGAGCACGAGATCGCGGCCCGTCATCTCGGGGATCTGCGTCTGCGAGCCCGTCGCGGTCGGGAAGTACTTGAGCAGGTAGTAATAGGTGCCGTTCGGCGACGCGGCCGTCGCGCCGAGGCATCCGGTCGACGCCTTGCAGCTGACCACCGTCCGGTGAGCCGGCACCTTCAGGATGACGTCGCCCTTGGGCTGCTTGCCGCCGAAGGGCTTGAGCAGCGCCTTCACGGTGTCGGATGTCCCCTTGATCGAGTAGGTCGTCGTCGTGGTCGGCTTTCCGCCCTTCTTCGTCGGCTTGACCGTCTTCGTCTTGGCCTTGAAGAGGTAGTACGCCGTCGGAGAGCCGCGTGTCGACTGGCTCTGCACCTCCTTGAGGAGCGCGTAGAGCGAGGAGCTCGCCACCGGGTTGCCGTTCGGATCGATCGACGGGGTCACGAGGTCGGCCTCGAAGTCGAAGAGCTGCAGCTGCGCCGTCTTGCCGATGAGGGCGGCCGCCTTCGCCGGATCGTGCACGCCCGCGAGCTGGATCACGATCTGATTCGAGCCCTGCTTGCGGATCTCCGGCTCCGAGACGCCGAGCCCGTTGATGCGGCTCTGCATGATCGAGACCGACCGGTCGAGGTCGGCCGGCGTCAGGGTGTGGCCCTTCGGCGGCACCGCCTTCAGCACAACCTCGAGGCCTCCCTGGAGATCGAGGCCGAGAACGGGCTTCCGGTAGGTCGGCGAGCCGGGGAGTGCGAGCAGGAGCGCGCCGGCCAGGGCCGCCACGATCACGCCCATCAGGATGAGGTACTTACGGCGGTCGCTCATGCGTGCGCGGAAAGGGTAGCCGGGGCTCAGGTGCCCGGCGTGGGCTCGGTCCGGTCCGGCTCCTCCGGCGCCTCGAGCTCGCCTGCCGGAGCGGCTGGGGGCGTGACGGCGGCGATCGCCCGCCGCGCGACCCGGACGTCGAGCTCCGGGGCGATCCGGACGGTGACGTCCTCGTCGCCGAGTCCGACGATCTCGCCGTAGATGCCGCCGGCGGTGACGACCTCGTCGCCGATGTGCAGCTCGCTCAGCATCCGCTGCTGGGCGATCTGCCGCTTCTTCTGCGGGCGCACGAGCACGAAGTAGAGGAACCCGAAGGCGATGAGGATCAGGAAAAGGCCCGGGCCGCCCATCAAGTCTCCAGTCGTGTGAGTCGTGCAAGAGCGTCCGCCCGCCAGCTCTCGAACGCGCCGCGCTCGATCGCCTGCCGCGCCCCGCCGACGAGGTCGATCAGGAAGCGCAGATTATGCAGGCTCAGGAGCCGCACGCCGAGAATCTCCTGTTGGTTCACGAGGTGACGGATGTACGCACGGCTGTGCCGGGCGCAAGCGGGACACGCGCAGCGGTCGTCCAGGGGTCTCGGATCCCGGGCGAACCGCGCGTTCCGCAGGTTTAGGCGGCCTTCCCAGGTGAGCGCGCTACCGGTCCGCGCCGTCCGCGTCGGGAGCACGCAGTCGAACATGTCGACCCCGCGGGCGATCACCTCGATCACTCCCTCTGGGTCGCCGATGCCCATGAAGTAGCGGGGCTTGTCGGGCGGCAAGAGCGACGCGGCGTGCGTCGTCGCGTCGAACATCGGCGCACGGTGCTCGCCGACGCTGAGGCCTCCGATCGCGTAGCCGTCGAAGTCGAGTGGCACGAGCTCCTCGCTCGAGCGCGTGCGCAGCTTACGATCGAGGCCGCCCTGCGTGATCGCGAAGCGAAGCTGGCCGCGTGCGCGCGGCAGGTCGCGCTGGCGCTGCGCCCACAGTGTCGTTCGGCGCACCGCTTGCTCGAGCTCGGGACGAGAGACGTCCGCCGGCGGGCAGATGTCGAGGCACATCGCGATGTCGGAGCCGAGCTTGGCCTGGATCTGCGTTGCGAGCTCCGGCGTCAGGCGCTCGGCGTTCCCGTCGTAGATCGAGCGGAACGTGACGCCGTCGTCGTCGCTCGCGAGCAGCGTGTCGCGGAGCGAGAAGATCTGGAAGCCGCCGGAGTCGGTGAGGATCGGGCCTTCCCACGCCATGAACGCGTGCAGGCCGCCGAGCTCCTCGATCAGCTCCTCGCCGGGCCGGAGATGCAGGTGATACGTATTGCCGAGGACGATCGCCGCGCCGAGCGCTCTCAGCTCGTCCGGGTCGACGCTCTTCACCGTCGCCTTCGTGCCTACCGGCATGAACGCGGGGGTCGGAACGTCGCCGTGCGCCGTGTGGATGACCCCCGCACGCGCATCGCCGTCCGTCGCCGCGATCGCGAATGCGCTCACAGGATCAGCATCGCATCGCCGAACGAGTAGAACCGATAGCGCTCGTCGATTGCGAGCCGGTAGAGGCGTCTCGTCTCGTCCACGCCGGCGAACGCCATCACGAGTGCGAGGAGCGTCGTGCGCGGCAGGTGGAAGTTCGTGAGGAGCGCGTCGACGCGGCGGAACTCGAAGCCGGGTGTGATGAAGAGCTCGGTCCGGCCCGAGAGCGGTGCGTCGCGGGCGAGCGTTTCGAGCACGCGCACCGTCGTGGTGCCGACGGCGAGCACGTCGTCCGCACCTTGGATGCGCTGCCACGCGGTTCGCCCGACGGAGTAGCGCTCGCCATGGATCACGTGGGCTTCGAGGCGTTCCTCGGTGACGGGCCGGAAGGTGTCGAGGCCGACGTGCAGCGTGATCCGCTCGACGTCGAAGTGCCTCAGGAGCTCGGGCGTGAAGTGGAGCCCCGCGGTCGGTGCGGCGGCCGAGCCGGCTTCGCTCGCATAGACGGTCTGGTAGCGCGCCGGATCCGCGAGCGGTTCGGTGATGTAGGGCGGCAGCGGAGTCTCGCCGTGCGGCTCGCCGTCGAGCCGCAGCCGCCAGCGGCCCTCGCCGAGATGCTCGAGGAGCTCGACTGCGCCGTAGCGCACGCCGGCCTTGAGGCGGCGCGTCGGCCGTGCGAGGCCTTCCCAGATGTCGCCGTCGATGCGTTCGAGCAGGAGCACTTCGCCGCGCGGCGAGGAGATCGGGATCCGCGCCGGTACGACGCGGGTGTCGTTCACGACGACGAGCTGAGTCTGCACCTCGTCGGGCAGGTCGGAGAAGCGCCGATGCCGGAGCGCGCCGCTCGCGCGCTCGTAGACGAGGAGCCGCGAGTCGTCGCGCCGGGCAGGCGGCCGCTGCGCGATCAGCTCGGACGGCAGCTCGTAGTCCAGTTCAGCCAGGTCCACGCGAGCCACGGTAATTGTCACGACTTCCGCACGACTTCGTCACGACTTGTTCGTGTCTGACACCGGGCCATGTCCCGACCGGCCAAGGGCTCCGCTCAACCATGCGGAACCGGGCGATCGGTGTCTGACACCGGGTCATGTCCGGACGGGCATGTCCGTCCGGCACCTGGAGTACCGTCGCCGGCGATGGATGCCGACGCGATCAAGCGGGCACAGGCCCGGATCGACCAGGCCGCTTCCGGACGGGTCGAGCCCGCGGCGCTCGATGCTGCGCTCGAGCGGGCGCGCGACCAGGTCGAGGCCCTCGCGGCGACGGCCGCCGAGCTCGAGGCGACGCTTCCCTCGCGGGTCGGCGACGCCGTGCAGGACGGCCTCCGCGAACAAGTGCTGCCCGTCGGCCGCAACATCGCCGAGATCCGCGGCCTCATGAACCAGCTTGTCCGCCGCCTCGAGCGAATCGAAGGCGACCTGCTCTCCGAACGGCACGCGCGCGTCGACGATCTCGCGCTCCTCGTCGATCTCGTGACGAGCGGGTGGCGCGGCGTCGAGCAGCGGCTCGTGTCGCTCGAGGCGCGCCTCTCCGCGGAGGACGGCGGCGCCGCCGTCTACCGGATCGCCGGGTAAGACTCCTCCGCAGGCAGGACGAGCACGAAG
This sequence comes from uncultured Actinomycetes bacterium, assembly GCA_963848665.1. Classification (GTDB taxonomy): domain Bacteria; phylum Actinomycetota; class Thermoleophilia; order Gaiellales; family Gaiellaceae; genus Palsa-739. The sequence goes on along the minus strand of CAWKEF010000008.1, from coordinate 253,926 downwards.
CGGCTGCCGCGGTCCGGGCCCGCTGTCGAGCAGGATCTGCCCGCCGAGCGCGACGGCAAGCTCGCGCGCGATCGCGAGACCGAGGCCGGTGCCGCCACCGTCCCGCGACCAGAACGGGCGGAAGATCCGATCGCGCTCGTCCGCCGCAATGCCCGGCCCGGTATCCGCGACCGCGACCGTCACCGATCCGTTCTCCGCCGCGAGCTCGAGCTCGATCCGGCCGCCCTGCGGCGTCCACCGGAACGCGTTCGAAAGCAGGTTCACGATGATCTGCAGGACGCGGTCGCCGTCGGTGACGATCACCGGCGTCGCGCGCACGTCCAGGCGGTAGTCGATCTCGCGCAGCCGCGCCTGCTCGCCGAATGACGCATACGCACGCTCGGACAGCCGCTCCATGTCGACCTCCTCGTGGAGGACTGTGAACCGGTTCGCGTCGAGCTTCGCGAGATCGAGGACGTCCCCGACGAGCCGCTCGAGCCGAAGCGCCTCCTCGCCGATCACGCCGAGCGACGCCTCCCGCATCGACGGGTCGTCGATCACCCCCTCCCGCAGGGCCGACACGTGGCCGCGGATCGCCGTCAGCGGCGTCCGCAGCTCGTGCGACACCGACATCAGGAAGTTGCGCGACAGCTGCTCGGACTCGGCGAGCTTCGTCGCCATCTCTGCGAACCGCCCCGAGAGATGCGCGATCTCGTCCGACCCTCGCGGAGCTCGGAACCTCGACGCCGTACTCGCCGGACGCGACTGCATCGGCGGCGCGCGAGAGCTTGAGCAGCGGCTCCGTGATCCGGCGAGAGAGATAGAAGCCGAGCAGGCCCGCGACGACGATGCCTCCCCCGAACGCGAGGGCGAGCCGCTCGACGAGCGTCACCGAGCGGCTGCGCAGCTGCGACGTCGGCTTGGCGACGACGATCGCCCCGAAGAGGTTGGAGCCCAGCGAACTCCGGCTGCGCGACGCCGAGATAGCTCTTTCCGCGCCAGTGCAGGCCGATCGTCTCCGTCTTCCCTGCGCTCAGCTCCTTCATGTTCACCGACGACGCGGGAATGTCGGGAATCGCCTGCAGCAGCGTCACGCCGCGGAACGCAGGGACCCAGAAGATCCTGTCCCCGCCGAGGGCGCGAACGAGGTTCTGATACGGAACGGTCTCATGGCCCGCCTGCGACGCATAGAGCGCGACGATGCCGGGCCACTCGGCGCGCAGCTCGTCGATCGCACGCGCACGGTTGTAGCTCTGGAAGAACCGGATCGAGATGAGCGACGCGACGAGACCGGCGAGGAGGATGCCGAGCAGGAAGAGCGCCGGCAGCCGGAAGCGAAGCGACCCGAACATGGGCCGAGCCTAGCCCTCTCGCTAAGCCTTGGCGGGCTCGCGCGCGGGGCTGACCTTGTAGCCGACACCCCAGACCGTGACGATCGGCGAGGCATCGCCCAGCTTGCGGCGCAGCTGGCGCACGTGCACGTCGACCGTCCGCGTGTCGCCCGCGAACGTGTAGCCCCAGACCCGCTCGAGCAGCTGGTCGCGCGTGAGCACGAGACCCCGGTGGTCGAGCAGCTCCCACAGCAGATCGAACTCCTTGGGTGCGAGCTGGATCTCCTGCTCGCCGACGCGCGCCTCGCGGCGTCCGGCGTCGATCGACAGATCTCCGTGCACGATGACAGCGCTCTCACGATTTGCACGCTCGGGTGCAGCGCGGCGGAGAATCGCGCGAACGCGCGCGACGAGCTCGCGCGGGTTGAACGGCTTCGTCATGTAGTCGTCGGCGCCGACCTCGAGGCCGATGATCTTGTCGACGTCTTCGTCGCGCGCGGTCAGCATCAACACGGGGAGATCGCCGCTCGCGCGGATCTGCTTGCACACCTCGACGCCGTCGATGTCAGGCAGCATCAGATCGAGAACGACGAGTGCAGGCTTCTCGGACGCGACGAGCTTCAACGCCTCCGTCCCGCTCGCAGTCGTGCGAACCGTGTAGCCGGCGTTCTTCAGGTACGCCGCGACGAACGACGCGATCGAGGCCTCGTCCTCGACGACCAGAACTGTCTGCGACTTGCCGGCCACGACGGCCCTTAGCCGTTCGAGCCGATCGAGCGCTTGTCGGTCTGCGTGCCGGGCAGCGAGACGAAGTCGTCACCGTTCAGCGAGTACCTTCCGTCGCTGAGCGTTCCAGGAACCCCGGCGAGCCGCACCGTTCCGCTGCCGACCGCGACGAGGTTCACACCCGTGCCGTACACGAGCACGGTGTACGTGCCGCCGATCGCACGGAACTTGAAGCCCGTGGTGCCGGCGATGCTCCGCCAGACCTGCGCCGTGTCGCTCTTGCGCGAATCGGAAGGAAGGCCGGCTCCTGTCACCTGAGGCTCGGCCGTCGCACCGGGATTCGGGCCGGCGTCGATGACGAGCTTTCCGCTCCCGACCTGACCGATTACCGAACCGGTGATCGTGAGCGCGACGACCGGCGTCGTGCCCGGATAGGGCGCCGAGCCGTTCTTCACGACGAGCGAGCCGTCGCCCGAGATGCCGGTGGCTCCGAGCGCAGCCGCAGGCACGGCGAACACCGTGGCCAAGCCGAGCATGACGGAGAGCCGCCGCATCTGATCTCAAAGTATCCCCATGCCTCGTTGCGTGCCATTCAACGGTCCGTAAAGGTTCTGTTACGGGCCACCCCGTTGGGGTAGGTCCACCGGATAGATGCGCCGGCTTGCCGCCTTCTTGCCGCTCGTCGCGCTCGCCGCTGCATCGCCGGCGCCGGCGCACGCCGGTGTGCCGAGACTCCTCGGGCTCCGCGTCACGAACGGATCGACACCGTTCCTCGGCGACGGGCCGCTCCTCGCAACGGTCAGCCCGAACCGGGACGGCTTCCGCGACGCGGCGCACATCTACTTCCGGCTCGCCGCGCCGGCGCGCGTGTCGCTCGAGGTCATCCAGACCGACACCGTGCACGCGGATCCGGAAGCGCCGGCGACATCGGTGGTCGCGCGGATCGCGGCGCGCGCGTTTCGCAAGGGCCCGGGAGAGATCGTCTGGACGCCGGCGCGCGCGACCCCGCCCCGCACCTACCTGTTGCAGCTCGTCGTCAGCGGAGCAGGCGGCCGGCGCGTGTACGGGATCGCCAAGCCGGGCGCCCGCGTGCACGGCCCGGTGGTCCGGGTGCAGGGGATCGACGCGGGCTTCCTCGAGCCGAGCTACGCGCCCGGACAGGAAGCCGCGGTGATGGTGTCGACAGACGCCAAGACGCTGACCTTCCAGGTATTCGCGTACGGGGGCGGCGCCTTTCCGTCTGTGCGCGACCTCCGAACGAGCGGACAGGCGATGACGTCGGCGGCACGCGTCGACTGGACCGCGCACCGGGACGCGCCCGCGGCGATTCGCGTCGTCCGTCCGGGCGCGTGGCCCAGCGGCCTCTACTTCCTGCGCATCAGCGCCCCGGACGGGCGGATCGGCTACGCACCGTTCATCGTGAAGCCGCGCACTCTCGGGACCCATCGCATCGCAGTCGTTCTCGCAACGCAGACGTGGCAGGCCTACAACTTCACGGACGAGAACGCCGACGGCTGGGGCGACTCCTGGTATGTCAGCGGCGCAACACGCTCGGTCGACCTGACGCGGCCGTTCCTCGACTTCGGCCTGCCGTTCCGCTTCAACGACTGGGACCTGACGTTCCTCACCTGGCTGCAGCAGACGGACAAGCAGGTCGACTTCCTGAGCGACCAGGACGTCGATGCGCTCGGGGGCGGCGACGCGCTCGCCCGCGCCTACGACCTCGTCGTCTTCCCCGGTCACGAGGAATACGTGAGCGCGCACGAGCTCGACGTCATCACCCGCTACCGCGATCTCGGTGGCAACCTGGCGTTTCTCGCGGCGAACAACATGTTCTGGGAGGTGCGAATCGCCCCGCCGCTGATGACGAAGGTGGCGCAGTGGCGGAACGTCGGCAGACCCGAGGCGGCCCTCACCGGAGGTGCGTACGTCGGTTCGAATCACGGTGCGGTGCAGCTCCCGTTCACCGTCACCGGCGCAACGCAGGCGCCGTGGCTCTTCGCGGGAACCGGCCTCACGAACGGATCGACGTTCGGCCGGTTCGGGATCGAGATCGACGCGTCCGGTCCGGCATCGCCGCCCGGGACGATCGTGCTCGCACGGATTCCGGATTTGCTCGGCCCCGGCAAGTCGGCGGAGATGACGTACTACGAGACCGCAGCCGGCGCGAAGGTGTTCAACGCCGGCGCGATCAACTTCGCCGCGACGGCAACTGCGACGCCGGTCTCGACGATGCTTGAGAATCTCTGGGCGCGGCTATCAGTCCGATAGGAACATCCGACCCGAGAGCGAACCTGAGATCGATGGCGACAGACTCCACCATCCGCAACGTCACCGAGCGCGTCGACGCGCTCGCCGCGGCGCTGCGCGCAGCGGGCGTCCCGCCGGAGCGCTCGGCCGGCCTGCTCGCCGCGGCCGCGACGGCCGCAATGAACGCGGTCGTCCTCGAGGCGCTGCTGGAAGAGAACTCGGCGGCAGCTGTGGCTGCGGAAGCCGAGGTCACCGCGCTCGAGCGGCACCCGGTCCCGCTCGCAGCCTAGTCAGTACGTGTAGAAGCCGCGGCCGCTCTTCCGGCCGAGAATCCCGGCGTTTCGCATCGCGACGAGACGCGGCGGTGCGGCCATCCGCGGCTCGTGCGTCTTCTCGAAGAGCGCGTCGCTCGCGTGGACGTGGACGTCGATCCCGACGAGATCCACGAGCTCGCACGGGCCCATCGGCCAGCCCGCCCCGTGCTTCATGCCGGCGTCGAGGTCCTCGGGGCTCACCCGCGCCTCGTCGAGCACCCGGATGCAGTCGTTCAGGAGTGGGATCAGCACGCGGTTGACGACAAAGCCCGGCGTGTCGTAGCAGCGAATCGGATGCTTGCCGAGCCGTTCCCCGAAGGAGAAGGCGGTCTCGAACGCCTCGTCGGAGGTGAGCTCCGCGCGGATGATCTCGACGAGGGGCATCAACGGAGCCGGATTGAAGAAATGCATGCCGACGACCCGTTCGGGCGACGTCGTCGCGGCCGCGATCTCCGTCACCGACAACGCCGACGTGTTGGTGGCGAGGACGGCGGTCGGCTTGCAGACACGCTCGAGATCGGCGAAGAGCGTCTGCTTCGGCGCGAGCTCCTCGACAATCGCCTCGATCACGAGCTCGCAGTCCGCGAAGTCCTCGAGCTCGGTCGTCAGCGAGAGCCGGGCGATCGCGTCGTCTCGGTCCTTCTGCTCGAGCCGGCCCTTCTCTACCTTGCGCGTCAGGAAGTGCCCGATACGATCGCGCGCTCCCTCGGCGAGCTCGAGCGACACCTCGCGCCCGACCGTGTCGACGCCCGCCTCGACGCAGAGTTGTGCGATGCCGGCGCCCATCGCGCCCAGACCGACGACGCCGACCTTCACGCGTCGGAGCCTAGTCGAGGACCGAGTAGGCCATGCGGCGACCCTAGATCAGTTCGGCTATTCCCTTGACCGCAGCAGCGATGCCTGCCGTCTCGAGACCCTGCGCCGGCGTCTGCGGCGTGCTCGCCTGCGGGAGATACGGCGAGAGCGCGTGCGCCAGCATCGGGAGCGAGAGCGACTGGAGCCACACCTTGCCGGGGCCGGTGAGCCGCAGCAGGAAGAGGCCGTCGCCGCCGAGCAATTTGTTCTTGATCCCGGGCACGGTCGTCAGCTCGTATTGCACCGACCCGTCGATGACGCCGACGTGTGCGGGATGCACGCGCAGCGTCTGCCCTTCCGCGAGGTCGTACTCGGAGATCTCTCCGGCCAGCTCGACCCAGGCATGCCCGACGCCCTCGAGCTTCTGCAGCAGGAAGCCGAAGCCGCCGAGGAGCCCCGACCCGAGGTGACCCGGGTGGAATGCGGTCGAGAGCTCGCTGCCCTCGAGACCGGCGAGAAACCCGTGCCGCTGGATGAGATACGAACGGCCGGGACCGAGCGGGATCTGGAAGATCCTTCCGGGCAGCCGCGCGGGAAAGGCAACGGTGCCGGGCTGTGCAATCGAGGCGTAGCGGGTCATGAAGAAGCTGCCGCCGCCTGCGCTTCGTACCGCCGCGTCAAGGAGGCCGTCGGCACCGGCCAGCGCCGTCGAGGTCTCGAGCTCGATCCCATCGTCCATCCAGCCGAGCTGTCCGGTTTCGGCGACGACCGATTCGCCGGGAGTCAGATGCACCTCGAGCACGGGCATGGTGGTGCCGCGAATCACCGCATCCATGCGCGCCTTATCGGCGCTGCCGGCCGGAAGCCTTAGAGCCGCTCGACGACGCCGGCGATCGCCTGGCCGAAGCCGATGCACATCGCGGCGATCCCGTAGCGCGCATTCCGCCGCTCGAGCTCGGAGACGAGGGTCGCCGTGATCCGGGCACCGGTCGCGCCGAGGGGATGCCCGAGCGAGATGCCGCCGCCGTTCGGGTTCACGTCGCCTGCCTCGTAGCGCTCGTTGAGGCCGGTGTCGGCGAGGAACTGGAGCACGACGGAGGCAAACGCCTCGTTCACCTCGATCACGTCGATGTCGTCCCACTTCAGGCCCGCCTTCGCGAGCGCGCGCTCGCAGGCATCGGGATTGCCGTGCAGCATCAGGTGCGGGTCGACGCCGGCGATGCCGAAGCCGACAAAGCGGGCGCGCGGCTCGAGGCCGAGCACCGACGCCTTCCGCTCGGATGCGATCAGCACGGCGGCCGACCCGTCCACGATCTGCGACGAGTTCCCAGCGGTGACGACGCCGTCCGGGATGAAGGCCGGCTGGAGCTGCGCCATCTTCTCGAGCGTCGTCTCGCGAATGGCCTCGTCGACGGCGAAGCGCGTACGCGTGAGCGTCGCCGCCCCGCCGCCGTCGTCGGCGGAAGGAACGTCGACCTCGACCGGGATGATCTCCTTGTCGAACCGTCCCTCGTCCCGCGCACGGGCAGCGCGGGCGTGGGACTCGTACGAGTACCGATCGAGCTCGTCGCGCGAGAGCTTCCACTCCTTCGCGATCTCCTCGGCCGAGATGCCCTGCATCACGATGTCGAAGCGCTCGGTGACGAGATCCGACATCGAGCCGCGGTTCGAGCCCATCGGGACGCGCGACATCATCTCGACGCCGCCGGAGATCACGAGATCGAGCTGCCCTGACCACACCGCCGCGGCGGCGTTGAAGTTCGTCTGCATCGACGAGCCGCATTGGCGATCGACCGTCGTGCCGCACACCGTGACCGGCCAACCGGCGGTGAGCGCGACGTTACGGCCGATGTTCCACGCCTGCTCGTCGACCTGGCTCACGCAGCCCCACTGCAGATCCTCGACCTGGGCCGGATCGACATCGTTCCGGCCGACGAGCCCGTTCACGACCTGCGCCGAGAGCTCGTCCCCGCGGATGTGCGCGAGAGTCCCGTTCTTCTTGCCGATCGGGCTGCGGACGGCGTCGACGATGAGCGCGTCGGTTGCTCTGGCCATGCACACATCGTAGCCCTCGGCTTGACGGAGAGCGACTGCGGCCCGGAGAATCCCCTGATGCTGGGGAAGGACACGAAGGTCGAGCTGATCGGGAGCGTTCCCCTTTTCGCAGACTGTTCCCGCCGTGAGCTGCGCGAGCTCGCCGAGACCGCCGACGAGGTCGTCGTGCCGGCCGGATACGTCCTCACGAAGGAGGGCGCGACCGGCCGCGAGTTCGTGATCATCGTCGAAGGCGCCGCCGAGGTCGTGCGGCGGGGCAAGAAGGTGAACACGCTCGGGTCCGGCGACTTCCTGGGCGAGATCGCCCTCGTCAGCCGGGGGCTGCGGACGGCCACCGTCAGGACGACGCAGCCGACCCACGCGCTCGTGCTAACGGCCTCCGCGTTTCGGGGGTTGCTGCGGCGGATGCCGTCGATCCAGACGAAGATCCTGCAGGCGCTCGCGGAGCGCATTCCGAACGAGTTCGACTAGCGCGGAACCTTCGGCTCGTCGACGTGCGCGAGCCACGTCAGCGCGCCGAGCTCGAGCACGCGCCGCTGTCCCTCCGTCTCCCCCGCCCCGAGGTCCTTGAACGAGTACGCGACGTCTCCGCCGAGGACGACGAGGCCCTCTGGAGTGTCGACCAGGACGGATTGGTGGCCGGCGGTGTGGCCCGGCGTCGGGAGGACACGGATTCCCGGCACGACCTCGGCCTCGCCCTCGTGCTGGACGTAGGTCGCGCCGGGGAAGTCGACCCACTCGTTCACATAGGTGTCGCCCGCGACGCCGTCGGCCAGCTCGCGCGCCTGCACGTGGATCGGCGTCCCCGCGAACAGGCGATTGCCGCCGCAGTGGTCGAAATGCAGATGGGTGTTGATCACACGTGAGACACGTGACACGAGCTCGTCCGGCAGCGGATGGAGCAGCAGCGGCCCGAACTCCTCGTCGAGGTCGGCTCGCGAGTCGATCATCCCGGTGTCGACCAGCACGAGGCCGTCCGGATGCTCGATCGTGTGCACGTACACCGGCACCGTCCGGCCGTCTGCCTGGAGCTCGACGGCCAGGTGTGACTTGATCACAGCGCCACTTTCGTACACTTGCCGCATGGCCGCAACCGCCACGCAGCGTGGGCTCCTGATCGACGGGGACTGGGTCGAGACGGGCGAGTGGATCGAGGTGCGCTCGCCGTACTCCGGTGACGTGGTCGGGCGCGTCGCGAAGGGCGGCGCCGCCGAGACGAGACGTGCACTCGATGCCGCCGACCGCGCGCTCGCCGAACCGCTGCCGGCGCACAAGCGCGCCGAGATCCTCGTCAAGGTCGCCGGCCTGATCGGCAAGCGCCACGAGGAGGTCGCGCGCACCGTCTCCGACGAGGCGGGCAAGCCGATCAAGGCCGCGCGGGTCGAAGCGTCGCGCGCGATGTCGACGTACACCTTCGCCGCGGTCGAGACGCGGAGGCTCGCGGGCGAGATGATCCCGATGGAGTCCGCGCAGGCCGGGGAGGGCAAGCTCGGCTTCACCATGCGCAAGCCGATCGGGATCGTCGGTGCGATCTCGCCGTTCAACTTCCCGTGCAACCTCGTGGCGCACAAGCTCGCACCGGCACTGGCGGCCGGCTGCCCCGTCGTCCTGAAGCCCGCGTCGCAGACGCCGCTCTCCGCCCTGCTCCTCGCGGAGCTCGAACAGGAGGCGGGACTCCCGGCGGGGTGGCTCAACGTGATCGTCGGCCCCGCCTCGGAGATCGGCGATGTGCTCGTGGAGGACGAGCGGGTGAAGCTGATCACGTTCACGGGATCGGGCAGCGTCGGCTGGAACTTGCAGGAACGGGCTCCGCGCAAGCGGATCAAGCTCGAGCTCGGAAACTCGACACCCGTAATCGTCGCTGCGGACGCCGATCTCGAGGCGGCCGCGACGAAGCTCGCCGCGAACGCCTTCGCGTTCGCCGGGCAGAGCTGCATCTCCGTGCAGCGCATCTACGTCGAGCGATCGAGCTTCGACGCCTTCGTGCAGGCGTTCGTGCCGAAGGTCGACGCGCTCGTCGTGGGGGACCCGGGGCAGACGACACGGACGTGGGGCCCGTGATCGACGCGGACGCACGCGGGCGCATCTCCGACTGGATCGACGAGGCTCGAGCTTCGGGTGCACGCGTGCTCATCGGGGGCGAGGACGGTGATCTCCTCAAGCCGACCGTGATCGCCGACGTCGCCGACGATCAGAAGGTGAGCTGCGAGGAGGTCTTCGGCCCGGTCGTGATCGTCAATCCGGTCGATTCGCTCGACGAGGCGATCGAGCGCGCGAACGGCACCCGCTTCGGGCTCCAGGCAGGCATCTTCACCTCGTCGCTCGACTCGGCCCTCCGTGCGGCCGATCGACTCGAGTTCGGCGGCGTGATCGTCAACGAGGCACCGACCTTCCGGAGCGATCAGATGCCGTACGGCGGCATCAAGGCCTCCGGGAACACGAAAGAAGGCCCGGCGTGGGCCGTCCGGGAGATGACCGAAGAGCGCCTGGTCGTGATCCAGCGCTAGCGGACGGGCACGCCCGCCCCGCCGGGGCGATCAGCCGAAACGGTAAGTAGCATCGGCGCCGATGCGCTTTCGCCGCGCGCCTGCGCCCGATGCGGCTCCTCTGCCGCCCCCCACGGCGCGCGCCGTCCGGCGCGCGCTGCCTCCCGCCGGGCAGCTCCGGCGCGAGCGGCGCGCCCTGCTCTCCGCCCGCGAGCAGCGGCTCCGCGACCTCGGCGGGCTGATGGTCGAGATGTACCGCCGCGACCAGTTCCGTCAGGATCTGCTCGTCGACCGTTGCATCGAGCTCGCCCAGCTCGAAGAGCGGCTGGCGGAGCTCGACGCGCTGCTCGCTGCAGCGGTCTCGCGCGGCAAGACCCGGCCTGCGGCGAGGTGCGAGTGCGGCGCCCCGATCTTCTGGGGCTCGAAGTTCTGCGCACAGTGCGGACGTGCGGTCACCGACGTGCCGACGCTGCCGGTCGAGCTGCCGTGACGCCGGAGCATCCGCACGACTATTGCCCCAAGTGCGGCGTCGCATATGAGCCGCTCCAGGAGTACTGCCTCGAGTGCGGAACGCGACTGCCCGTGAACCGGGGCGTCATCGGCGTGCTCGCCTCGGGCTGGCAACGCCGCCTGGCCTGGTATCCCGGCGATTGGATCTGGCCCGTCCTCTTCTTCGCGGTGCTGACCGCGGTCGCGACGACCGCCGCGGTGGCGGCCAACACGGCTCGCCACAAGAACACGCCCACCCTCGCCGCCACGAGCCCTGCGGTGCCGCTCGGCCCCGGCGCGAGCCAGCAGGTCCCGGTCACCTCGTCGCCCGCCAACCTTCCGAGCGCCCCCGCGCCGACGATCACGAACGGGCCCCTGCCGTCCGCGCCGGGCACGCCCTCGACCGGGCGGGACCGTGCCGGCCCCGCGGACGAACCCGAACGCGCTCGCCGCCTGGCCCGCCGGCCAGAGCGGATACACGGACGTGCTCGAGTCGCTCCCCGCCGCGGGCGGCCGAGCCCGGGCCGTCGCCCGCGCGCACCAGGCGAAGCGAAACGGCCTCAAGACGGTCGGCGTCCTCGTCTCCTCCCAGTACTCGAGCCTCCATCCGGGTTACTACGTCGTCTTCTCCGGCATCTACCGAAACCAGAGCGACGCGGCCGCAGGCGTCTCGCTCGCCCACGCGAAGGGCTTTCCCGACGCCTACCAGACGCGCGTGACCCACTAGAGGCTCGATGTGTAAGAGCCGCCCGGCCCGGGCACCGGAGAGGAGCGCGCCGGGGAACGCTCGTTCGCAACAAAGGCAACGATCTGCGGCACTTTGTAACACGGCCGCGAACGTGTAGGATCGCCTTCTGGAGGAGCCTGAGCGAGTGGTTAACCGGCGGTTAACGAAGCTTTGGCGGGAACTTCATAGGAGCTGACGACACTGTGATCGAAGAGCGGACCCTCCAGTTGCAACACTGCATGTATCAATATTCGCGGGCCATTTACCGGACGATCAAGGACATGATCGATCCGTACGGCGACCGCGAATCCCAGCTCGACTCCCGCCGCGCCGTGCTCACCGCCTGCGAGCAGACGATGGAACGGCTTGCGAAGGACCCGCTCTATTTCGCGAAGCCGGACCGCGCGCTCTTCCAGGACATCCGCCGCTACTTCCCGATCACGTGCCAGGCCGAAGTTGCGTGGGCCGTGACGGAAGGGATCAGCGCGGCGACGCAGTTCATCGAGGACCAGATCGAAGCCGGTGCGCTCGACGGCGGCGTTGCGCGCTGTCGCGCGACGACGCGCAAGGGCAAGCCGTGCCAGCGCACCCCGCTGCCTGAACGCGACTACTGCCCGTCGCACCAGCACCTCGAAGCAAAAGCCGCCGCCTAAACGCACCCGCGCTCCACAGCTTTTCCCCCATGCTTTCCCCAGGGAACCGCGTGTAGTGTGACCGCGGGTGTCACACGATACGGACAAGCTGATCCGCCAGCTCTCGCTCGTGGCGTTCCTCATGGCGGAGCGCCGCGCAATCACGGCGCGTGACGTGAAGTCGAACGTCGAGGGCTACTCGGAGATGTCGGACGAGGCGTTCGCGCGCCGCTTCTACTCCGATCGCGCGGAGCTGATCTCGCTCGGAGTTCCGCTCCAGTCGCAGCGTGACGAGTTCACGGGCGAAGAGCTGTACACGCTGCGGTCCGAGCAGTACTTCCTGCCGCAGCTCGAGCTCGACGACGACGAGCTCGCCGCGTTGCAGACGGCGCTCTATCTGCTCGAGGGAAAGTTCGCCTACGCGGAGCCGCTACGGCTCGCGCTGCAGAACCTCGCGCTCGGGCGTCCGGGCTTCGCCGAGCCGACGGGCGACACGGCGGAACGCGTCGAGGTCGTCGACCCCGACTACACGCCCGAGATGCCGGGCCGGCTCGCAAAGCTCGAAGGCGCGATCTCGAAGCAGCGCACCGTCAAGTTCGAGTACTGGACCGCGTCGCGCGACAAGATGTCGGAGCGCACGCTCAACCCGTACGCGCTCCTGCAGGACAACGGCGGGTGGTACGTGATCGGCCAGGATCTCGACCGTGCAGACATCCGTACGTTCCGCGTCTCGCGCATCCGCGGCGAGATCAAGTTCGCGACGCGCCGGGAACGCGACTTCCGCACGCCGACCGACTTCAACATCGAAGAGTTCCGTGGCCGGCCGCCGTGGAAGATCGGCGACACGATCGGCGAGGCGCGCATCGAAGTGCGCGGCGACACCGCCTGGTGGGTGCAGCGCGCATACGGCGAGACCGGCCGCCTCGAGGACGGCGTGTTCGTCACGGACTTCTCCTCGCTGCCCCAGCTCGCCTCCTGGGTCCTGCGGCAGGACGGGCGCGCCGTTCCGCTCGAGCCCGAAGACCTGCGCAGGGAGGTTGCCCGCTCGCTGCGCCGGGTCCGCGACGGTCACGAAGGCGACGCTCCGCAGCCGGCACGCGAGTCGCCGAAGCGCAGCGTCGCGGAGCCGATCGAGCGGTTCGCCGGCCCGGTCGCCCCGGAGCGGTTCGCCGTCCTCCAGGCGCTCCTCGCGTACCTGTTGGCGGCGTGCGGGGACGAAAAGGACGCGGAGATACCGGCCGCCGACCTGCTCGAGCGCTTCCCGTCGATTCCTCCCGAAGAGCTCGAGGAGCATCTGTCGCTCCTGAACCTCGTCAACTTCGGCGGTGGGTGCTACACGATCTACACGGAGGTGACCGACGGTGCCGTGCACGTCGACAAAGAGCTCTGGGGCGACACCTTCCGCATGCCGCCGCGGTTGACGCCGCTCGAGGCCCGCGCGATCCGGCTCGCACTCGAGTACGTCGGTCCGATGATCGCCGCCGACGCGCACAGCCCGCTCGACAAGGTCCGGGCGAAGCTCGAAGAGACATTCGGCGTCTTCGAGCTCGGGCACGGCGCGGAGGCGCACGGAACCGAGGAAGAGGATCTGATCGCAACGCTCGCGCGCGGTCGCGACGAGCGGCGCCTCGTCGAGATCGAATACCAGAAGGAAGTCGACGCGCAGCCCTCGACGCGCATCGTCGAGGCGTATTCGTTCGAGCGCGCGCTCCCGCACTGGTACGTCCACACCTACGACGTCACGAGTGACGGTGAGCGCTCGTTCCGAGTCGACCGGATGCGCAGCGCAAAGCTGCTGAAGGAGACCTTCGAGGCGCGGGAGGGCTTCCGGCCGACGCGCCTGCGCGGCGCCCGCAGCGCCCGCGTGCTCTACACGCCGGAGATCGCCCGCTACGAGATCGAGCGCGGCGCCCGCAAGCTCTCCGATCGGAGCGCCCTGCGCGAGATCCCGGTCGGGAGCGACGAGTGGCTCCTGAGCGAGATCCTCTCGAAGCGCGGCGAGGCGATCGTGCTCGAGCCGCCGGAGCTGCGCGCCCGGATTGCCGCCCGTGCGCGCGACCTCGCGAAAGAGCTCGGCGTCGACCGCATGCGCGTCAAGGCCTAGCCTCTCGCGACAAGGACGGGCAGCGTCAGCACGAACCGCGCGCCTTCGTCCGGCCGTGAGTGCACCTCGATCGTTCCGCCGTGCGTCTCGGCAATCGAGCGCGCGATGAAAAGTCCGAGCCCGGTCCCGGGCTTCGATGCGCCGGGCACGTCGGCGCGGCCGAACTTCTCGAAGATCAGCCGCTGCTGGTCGAACGGGATCCCGGGACCCCGGTCGGCGACGGTGACACGGACGACGCCGTTCTCCGCCTGCACGTTCAGGTGCACCTCCTCGCCGGCCGGCGAGTACTTGATCGCATTGTCGATCAGATTCGTCAGCACCTGGCGGAGGCGCTCACGGTCGCCGCGCACCTGCGGGAGGCGATCCGGGAGGGTCGTCAGCACTCGCACCTCGTCCTGACCCATGGAGGCGGTCACCACGGCATCCTCGACGAGCCGCGCAAGATCGACGTCGCTGAAGCTGTAGGAGAATGTCCCTGCCTCGATCCGTGACGTATCGAGGACGTCGCCGATCAACGAAGCGAGCCGCCCCGTCTCGTCGGCGATGAGCGCGAGGAACGCCTCGCGCTGCGCAGGGCTCAACGAGCGCCAGCGATCCTGCAGCGTGCGGGCAGCCCCGATCACGGCGGCCATCGGGCTTCTCAGCTCGTGCGAGACGAGGGAGACGAAGTCCGCGCGGAGCGCAGACAGCCGTCGCAGCTCCTCGACGGTCTGCCGTTCGGCCTCGTACGCGCGGATGTTCTGCACCGCGGTCGCGACGAGGCGTCCGAGCAGCGAGACGAGCTCCACCTCCTCCCCACCGAAGGCGTCGGGCTCGGCACGTGAGAGCGAGATCATCCCGATCGGGCGTGCACCGATGAGGAGCGGCGCGACGAGCTCGCTGTGCAGCCCGAGCTCGAGCAGCCGGCGATCCTCCGCGTACTCGATGTCCGCGAGCTCGCGCCTGAGCACCACCTCGCCGGCCATGACGCGGTCGAGGACGGTGCCTCGCAACGGGCCCGCCGTGCCCGGCGGAAACACCTCGTTGGCGCCCCGGCCCGCCGACGCGATCGTCTGGGCGCCCTCTCCCTCGACGAGCACGATTGCGGTCCGCTCGAACGGAACGAGGCCGCGCACCTCGCGGATGAACGCGCCGAACGCCTGGTCGATCTCGAGCGACGAGCCGAGCGCGCGAGCGCAGCGGTTGGCGGCCTCGAGGACGTCCACGCGGCGGCCGAGCGCATCCCGGAGCCGCTCCGCCTCGTCGGCGCGCTCGAGTCCGTGGCGCGCCTCGACATCGAGCCGGCCGACGAGCCTCCCGACGATGAGCCCCGTGAGCAGCAGGACCCCGGCCGGGAACGTGACGCGGTCGAACATGAACCCGGGCGGCCCGAACTCCCGCGCACGCCACCACTCGTTGAACGCGAAGAACCCGGTCAGGAGCACCGGCAGCACCACGCCGCCGCGTACCCCGTACCGAAGCGCCGCCTCTGCGACGGCAAAGATCATCGCCCAGCGCGTCTGGTTGCCGTACTCGTAGGAGAAGATCGTCGCGTACGCGCCGATCGCGGCCGTATCGAACACGAGCGCGGCGAATCCGAGGCGGCGAAGGAGATCGTCACGCGCCGAGCGAGTGGCGAAATAGAACGCGCCTGCGACGACGGCGAAGATCCCGGTGAGCACCCACGCCGCGGTCTCGTACCCGGAGGGGAAGTCCTTGCTGAAGAGCCCAACCTCGAGGGTCGCGAAGGCGGCCCCGCCGAGCCGGATGAGCGCAAGCCACCGCTCGGTCGCTCGGCGGTCGATCATGCGCGCACTTCGAGTCGCTCGGCTGCCCATGCAGCGTGTTCGCGGAGCACGCCGTCTCCGTCGTCGAGGTACGCCCCGACGGCAGCCTGTTCGGCCTCGCCGCCGACGTTGCCGGCTGCGACGAGTGCGTTGCGCTTCAGCCAACGAACATCGTTTCGCGGCACGAACAGCCGGTCGTAGCGGGCCGCCAGGTCTTCCGGCTCGGCACGTAGCCAGTCGAGGAGCGAGACGTGCGCCTCGGCTCCTTCCGGGAGCGTGGCGCCGGCGCGCCGCTTCTCGACGCCTCGATTCCACGGGCAGACGTCCTGGCAGATGTCGCAGCCGTACACCTGCGCGCCCAGGTGCTCCCGATACGCCTCCGGGATCGCGGCAGGCGCCTGCGTCCAGTACGAGAGGCAGCGCGTCGCATCGAGCGTTCCGGGCTCGTCGAGCGCGCCCGTCGGACAGGCGTCGATGCAGAGCCGACAGTCGCCGCAGCTCGCGCGAAGCGCCTCCGCCGGCTCGATCTCGACGTCCGT
This sequence comes from uncultured Actinomycetes bacterium, assembly GCA_963848665.1. Classification (GTDB taxonomy): domain Bacteria; phylum Actinomycetota; class Thermoleophilia; order Gaiellales; family Gaiellaceae; genus Palsa-739. The sequence continues at coordinate 237,733 of CAWKEF010000008.1, read as the reverse complement.
GACCACCGCGCCCAGGACGACCCAGGATCCGTGGCGGCGCGTGATCAGCATCGTGTTCTTTCCGTAGAAGCCGACGCCGGCCCGGACCGCCGCCTCGCGGTCGACGTGCTGGTTCGCGTCCACGAGCACGCGGTAGGCCCCGCCCAGCTTGCGACCGAGCCGGTCGAGCTTGTCGCGCAGCTCCGCATAGGCGTCGTACCACGTATAGCGCGGGAGGCGACCGTGCCCTTCCGGCCGCTCGGGCTCGGGGGCGTAGTAGCAGAGCGCCGCGGAGATCACCGTGCGCGCTTCAGGCACGAGCGTCTCGGGATGGCACGACCGTTCCGGCTGGGCCATCGTGAACTTCATGTCCGCGAAGAGCCCCCGGGCGCGGCGCTCCCGGATGTGGCGCTCCGTCTCCTCGTACGCAACGGCCGGCGTCGCGCCGACGGCGTCGAGACCGAGCGCCTCACCGAGCCGTTCGAGTTCGGCAGCCGTCACAACGGACAGTGTGCCGTGAACCGTCTGGGTGAACCACCGCCTGGGGCATAGATGAAGCGAAGGGGCACGAAGGATGATCCGCAGGCGGTGACACACCTCATGAACAGCGTCTGCGCCACTGTTCTGATCTACGCCTCGGTGACGCGGTGCAGTCTCGGCTTTGCGCGCGTGCTCGAGAGGCTGGCCGGTCGAAGCCGAGGCTAGCTTCGCGGCCGACCGATCATCAGGAGGTCGGCAGGAAGCTCAGTCGAGCAGACGGAGATCGCCGCGGGGGAAGCGTTTGCACTCGCCGCCCTCCAGGCCGACGAGCACGAGATCCTCTTCGGTGCGATAGAAGCCGATCACCTCGCCGACCCGTCCGTCCGAGGTCTGGACGCGGTCACGAGGCGAGATGGCGGCATGGTGGAGCATGAGCGTTTGATAGGCAGCGAGCGGTGCCACAGGTGGCTCCTTCGTTCGGCGGCAGATACGGCAACGATCCAGACTCCGCAGCAGATCGGTTGCCGTCGTGGAAAGCGGTGTTGTCTTTGATCATCGCCGGAAAGCGCGTTGGGCGTGCCCCCCAGAAAGGGGACGCTCGGTGCTTAGCCGAACCCGAGGATGAACTTCGCGTCCTCGGACATCCTGTCCGGGGTCCACGGCGGGTCGAAGGTCAGCTCGAGCTCCACGTCCTCGACGCCGGGCACCTCGCGCGTGGCCCGATCCATGTCCTGTGCGATGAGCGGCCCGGCCGGGCAGCCCATCGACGTCAGGCTGTAGAGCACTTTCGCCTTCGAGCCTTCCAGCTCGACCTCGTAGACGAGCCCGAGATCGACGACGTCCATCCCGAGCTCGGGATCTTCGACCCCGCGCAGCGCCTCGAGGACTTCTTCCTTGCTCGGCATGGTGGCAGTGTAGTTACGCGCTGGAAGCCGAGGGAGGCCGCGATGCAGCCGGCGGTGCTCCTTATGACGGGTCGCAAAGCATCACGACGGCGATGAACCACAGCCTGACGATGAACAGCAGGATCGCGGCCGTAGCGGAGGTCACGCGCCTTTGGGCCGGCGGCGACCGGCGATGAAGCTGGAGAGCGCGGCCGGGATGCTTCGCTAGAAGCCGAGGAGGCGGACTTCCTCGCGCCGCTCGCGCGCGAAGAAGTGAATGCCGTCGACGAACCTGACCCAGTTGCAGCGGGTGCACATGAGGAGCGAGTGCGTCCGCGCACTGTCCGCGTAGAACCGAACGCCGCGCAGGAGGTCGCCGTTCGAGACGCCGGTCGCCGCGACGATCACCTCGCCGGGCGCGAGATCTTCCGTGTGGTAGAGGCGCGTGTAGTCCTCGATCCCCAGCTCGCGGAGCTCGTCGATCTCCCGGCGCGACGTCGGCCAGAACTGTGCCTGCAGCTCGCCGCCGAGACAGCGCAGCGCGGCTGCCGAGAGGACGGCCTGGCGAGTTCCACCGATGCCGATTGCGAGGTGGTCGTTCGTGCCGCGGATCGACGCCGAGATCGATGCGGTGACGTCGCCGTCCTGGATCAGCTTGATGCGCGCTCCGGCGCTTCGGATCTCCTCGATCAGATCGTGATGGCGAGGGCGGTCGAGGACGATCGTCGTCACGTCGTTCACGCGCCGCCCGAACGCGTCCGCGATCGCCTCGATGTTCTCGCCGACCGGGCGCAGCAGGTCGATCCTGCCGCGCGCACGCGGACCGACGGCGACCTTCCGCATGTACATGTCGGGGAGCCCCAGCAGGCGTCCGGGCTCGCCGACGGCGATCATCGACATTGCGCCGTTGCCGCCGCGCGCCACGACTCCGCGGCCCTCGAGCGGGTCGAGCGCAAGATCGACCTCGGGCCCGCCGGAACCGAGCATCGCACCCGGCAGCAGCCCGCCTTCCTCGGCGACCGAGCCGAAGACGACGCGGCCCTGGATCCCCAGCTGGTCGAGCGTCATGCGCATCCCGTCCGCCGCCGCCTCCTCGGCCGCCTCCTGGTCGGCCCGGCCGAGCCAACGCGCGGCCCGGAGCGCGGCGTGCTCGGTCGCACGCAGGTACGACTGGCACGAGCACGGCGCCTGCGAGTCGGGAGTCTGCTCGGCGTCCGGCTGGATCGGGATCTCGGTATCGGTGTCGATCACACGCGCTCCCGCGCCCGCTCCGCCGCGGACAGGACGAGCTCGGCGACTGCCGCCGTTGCCCGATCGGCATTCGTGTTCTCGATCACGGCCACACCCGCGCGGCCCGCTCGATCGACGATGTATTCCTGCAGCCGCCGGATCTCCTCGAACCGGTCGAGGTACTTCGCCATCGGCCGGTTCGCGCCCGACTCGCGTGTGAAGAAATGCTGCGCGTGCGCCGTCTCGTCGGAGATCTGCAGCACGCACGCGCTGACGAGCACGTTCTCGAGCTCCGCGGGCAGGAGGCCCGGCACGAGGTGCACGCCTTCGAGCACCATCGACCAGCCTTCCTGGAGCGCGCGCTCGATCGACGCGCGTACGCCGACGAGCACCTGGCGCGACTGCTCGAGGAAGCCCGCCACGAGCGGATCGTCGGCATCGGGCATTGCGGCCGCAGCCTCGAAGCTGGAGTAGTGGATGGACGGCATGAACTCGTGCGAGAAGAACGCCCGCATCGTCTGCCGCACGAAGTCGGTGGAGGTGACGCGCGTGATCCCGAGCCGGTACGCGATCTCCGTCGCCACGGTCGACTTGCCGGTGCCGGTTGCGCCCCCGACGAGGATCACGATCGGCAGGTCGAGCTCGCGCAGCTCCTGGTAGCGGCGAAGCTGCCGCAGCGCCTCGCGGCCCTCGACCTCGCCGAGCGCCTCGATCGCCAGCGACTCGAGCCGGTCGAGCTCGACGACGTCGCTTCCGCGTCCACCGAGGTCGTCGCCCACCCGGCGCGCGAGGGCGTACGCACGATCCGGCGCCACGCCGACCGCCATGAGCGCGCGTGCCATCAGTCCCCGCGAGTACGGCAGCCCGTGCTCGCCGCCGAGCGGCAGCGGCATGATCCGGCGCGGCTCGGTCACACTCGTGCCTCCAGCGGCAGCAGCTCGAGGACAGCCTCGTCGAGCGCGGGCGCGACGACCTCGTTGTCGGCGAGCACGACGCGCGCGCCATGCGCGAGCGCATGCTCGGCGACGACATCGATCGCTGCCGCCTTGAGCTCGATGAGATACGTGTCCGCGTCGACCCGCCTGAGCTCGTCGCGGAGGACGTCGCGCCGGGCGAGGTCGTGCGACACGTGGACGATGTCTGCCTCGAGGTGATCGGTGGGAGCACGCCCGGTCGTGAAGACCGCCACGCGACCCTCGAGCGGCTCGGTGGCGCGCAGCCGCAACGTGAAATCGGTTCCCGGCTTCAGCACGATGTCGCTGATGAGCGCGCGATACGCGTTCAGGCCGGAGAGGTCGTGTGCAACCAGGATGCGGGCCGACGTCGCGATCGGCGGGATGGCCGCGCCGCTGCCGTCGAAGACCACGACGTCCGGGTCGAGCGAAGCCGCGAGCCGCGCCCCTTCGAGCACGTTCGAGGCGAAGGGCGCACCCGCCATCCCGCCTCCGGCGCGGCGGCAGCCCACGGTCGGGACGCCGGCGAGCGCCGCGGTCTCGAGATGGTCGGAAGCCGCATGCCTGCCCGAACGCGACAGCGCGAGCAGGTCTTCGATCGTGGGCGGTGCTGCAACGAGCTCCGGCGCGGCCGGCCCCCCGCGACCCATCGACACGACGACGACGCGGCGGTCACGCGCCAGGAGGCGCGCGACATGGCCGGTGACTGCGGTCTTCCCCACCCGCTTCCCGGTCCCGATCACGGCGATCGAGGTCGGCTCGAAGGGGTGGAACGTGGGCGGGTCGAAGCGAAAGTCGGCGCCGACGTACGGCAGCCCGAGCGCGAGGAAGCGCGAGGCCAGCGCGAGCCGCAGCTCGGGCGTCAGCACCGGCTCGTCCGAGAGGTCGACGACCACCTCCGCCGCGCCGGGCTCCTCGACGATCGGCACGCCGTAGTCGGGCGCGCCGCGCAGCTTCTCCGTGCCGCCGATGAAGATCACTCCGACGAACTCGTAGGGGAGCTCGCGCAGCGCGTCGCGGACGACGTCCGGATAGTGCTCGCCGTCGACAATGGCAATCGCTCTCACCGGTTCGACGTCACCTCCCCTTCGATCCGAGCGGTGTACTTCTCGTACGTCTTCGTTTCGGTGGAGAACTGGATGATGCGCTCTTGGTCGTGGAACGGATACTTCCGCCACACGTCGACATGCGTTCCCGAGACCTCGACGATGTTGTAGCAGGGTCTTCCGTTCCCCCTCAGCCGGGACGAGGAAACGGTTCCGGCGTTGACGATGAACAGATCCTCGAGCCGCCACGCATAGGGCACGTGCTTGTGGCCGGAGAGGACGAGATCGACGCCGGCCCGTTGGAGGCACTCGAGGGCGTCGCCCGCATCGTTCACGATGTTCCGCTCGCGGCCGGTCCCGGGGACGGGCAGCAGGTGATGGTGCACCACGAAGATGCGCAGGTCGGCCGCGTCCGCGAACTGATCCTCGATCCAGCCGTAGCGGCCGCGTCCGATCTGCCCGTTGTCGAGGTCCGGCTCGGTGGAGTCGACGGCGACGATCGTGACCCCGTCCAGGCGAAGCACCGAGTTGCGGTCGCCGAAGAGCTCCTCGAAGTGGACGTAGCCGACGTTCCGCGAGTCGTGATTCCCGGGGATGATGATCTTCGAGCGGCAGTCGATGCTCTCGAGGTACCGCTGCGCGAGCGCGTACTCGTCCTTGAAGCCGTGCGAGGTGAGATCGCCCGAGATGACGACGACGTCGGGAGCGAGCTCGTTCGTCTCGGCGATCGCCCGCTCGAGCAGGCTGGGCAGGAAGAACTGCTGTCCGCAATGGAGGTCGGACAGCTGGACGACGGTGAAGGGACGGCCCGTGTCCACCGCTTCCATGGCCGCAGCCTAGTCCCACGTCCGTTTGACCGTCCGATCCCGTAGGTACCGTGGTTTGCAGATGGGGCTCGATATCCCTGTTTTCCAGGCGTATCAGGGCACCGAGCCGCCGCGCTTCGCCAGCCAGGCGGAGTTGGAGTGCGCGAAGGTGCTCGACTACTACGGGATCCCGTGGTTGTACGAGCCGCGGACGTTCGTGCTCGAGCAGGCAGAGGACGGCCGCGTCACGGAGGCGTTCGCGCCGGACTTCTACCTGCCGCAGCAGGACCTCTACATCGAGCTCACGGTCATGAAGCAGTCGCTCGTCACGCGCAAGAACCGGAAGCTGCGCAAATTGCGGGCGAAGTATCCCGACGTCAAGATCAAGCTCTTCTACAAGCGGGACCTCGAACGTCTGGCCCAGCACTTCCGCCTCGATCTGGCGTCATAGACAGCCGGATCGGAGAGATCTACCTCTCGGCGGGCGAGCTCGCTGCGCGCGTCGGCGAGCTCGGCGCCGAGATCTGTCGTGACTACGCCGGGCAGGAGCCGCTGCTCGTCGGCTCCCTGAAGGCGAGCCTGATCTTCCTCACCGACCTGTCGCGTGCGATGCCGATGCTGCATTCCCTCGACTTCATCGAGCTCGCCGGCTACGGCAGCGCGCAGATGGGCGGTCACGAGCAGATCCGCGTCCTGAAGGATCTCGACGCCGACATTCGCGGCCGCGACGTGATCCTCGTCGAGGACGTGATCGACACCGGGTTGACGCTGAACTATCTCGTGCGCACGTTCGAGCTGCGAAACCCGCGCTCGGTGGCGGCCGTCACGCTCCTCGACCGGCCGTACCGGCGGCTCGTGGACGATCTGCCGGTTCGCTACGTCGGGTACGTCGTGCCGGACGAGCTCTTCGTCGGCTTCGGCTTCGACGTCGAGGAGAAGTGGCGAAACCTGCCGGACCTGCATCTTCTGCGGGCCTGACCGGCCATGCCTACGCGATTTAGGCTAGGCTAACTTTTGTGAGGATCGACCGCGCCGAGGCACTCGACCACGGCGAGCGCGTTCTCCGGGGCACGGCGCGGTTCCGCCTCCTCCCTTTCATCGGCCCCGCCTTCATCGCGGCCGTCGCCTATATCGATCCGGGCAACTTCGCGACGAACATCGCCGGAGGCTCACGCTACGGCTACACGCTCGTCTGGGTCATCGTCGCCTCGAACCTGATGGCGATGCTGATCCAGATGCTGTCGGCGAAGCTCGGTATTGCGACGGGCCGGAATCTCGCCGAGGTGTGCCGCGACCGCTTCACCCGCCGGACCGTGCTGGGCCTCTGGATCCAGGCCGAGGCGATCGCGATCGCCACCGACCTCGCCGAGTTTCTCGGAGCAGCCCTCGGCCTCCATCTGCTGACCGGGATGGCGCTGCTGCCGGCCGCAGGCGTCACCGCCGTCTGCGCATTCGCGATCCTCGGTCTGCAGCGCTTCGGCTTTCGGCCGCTCGAAGCCGTGATCGCCGTGATGGTGCTCGTGATCGGCGTTTGCTACGTCGTCGAGCTCTTCAAGGCGCACCCCGATCTCGGTGCGGTCGGCCGCCACGCCGTCCTCCCGGAGTTCCAGGGGAAAGGGTCGATCCTGCTCGCCGTCGGAATCATCGGGGCGACCGTGATGCCGCATGTGATCTGGCTCCACTCGGCGCTGATGCAGGACCGCATACGCACGGAGAACGAGGAGCAGAAGAAGCGTCTGATGCGCTTCACGCGCATCGACGTGACGATCGCCATGGTGATCGCCGGACTGATCAACGTCGCGATGCTCGTGATGGCGGCGAGCACCTTCTTCAAGACGGGCCACCACCACGTGCAGTCACTCGAGGGAGCGCACAAGACGCTCGAGCCGCTGCTCGGCTCAGCCGCGAGCGCGCTCTTCGCAATCGCGCTGCTCGCCTCGGGGCTCGCGAGCTCGGCGGTTGGGACCCTCGCGGGCCAGGTCGTGATGCAGGGCTTCATCCGTCGTCAGATCCCGATCACGGTCCGGCGGCTCGTGACGATGCTGCCCGCCTTCGTCGTGATCGGCTTCGGTGCGGATCCGTCCCGGACGTTGATCCTGAGCCAGGTGATCCTCTCCTTCGGCATCCCGTTCGCCCTCGTGCCTCTCGTGCTCTTCACCTCGCGCCGCGACGTGATGGGCGGGCTCGTGAACGCGCGCGCGACGACGGTGGCCGCCGTTCTCGTCGCCGGCGTGATCATCGCGCTGAACCTCTTCCTGCTCGAGCAGACCTTCGCCTGAAATTCACCGGCCGCCCCGGGGGGAGGCGGCCGGCGTCGTCGGGAGACGACCTGGAGGAAACAGGCCGAGCCGCGCGGGCCCGGGTTTCCGAATTACAAGCTGTAAACGGCGCCGCGCCGCGGGCGGTTACGGGAGGTAGCCGAGCGGGTCGACCGGGTCGCCGTTCAGGCGCACCTCGAAGTGCAGGTGGGGGCCGGTGCAGAAGCCCGTGCAGCCGACGTAGCCGATCAGCTCGCCGGTCGTGACCTGCTCGCCGCAGCTCGAGGCGATCCGCGACTGGTGCCCGTAGAGCGTTGCGAGGCCGTTGTGGTGGTCGATCATCACGAGGTTTCCGTAGCCGGACATCCAGCCGCACCAGACGACCGTGCCCGGACCCGCGGCGTGGATCGGGGTCCCCGTCGGGACGCCGATGTCGATGCCTGGATGCAGGGTGCCCCAGCGCATCCCGAACGGGCTCGTGATCGGCCCTGAGAGCGGCCAGGCAAAGCCGGTCCCACTCGGCGCGGCGGCCGGCTCGGACGAGGTGCCTGCTGCCGCGGCCCCCGCGGCTTGCGACTCTCCCTGCCGGAGCCGGGCGGCGAGCTGGGCGCTCGAGGCGGCGAGTGCCTGCGATTCCTGAATCTCGTCCTGCACCTGCTTGCGCGTCGCGACGAGATCGTGGCTCTTGCTCGAGCGCGCTCCCGCGAGGCTGCTTCGGCTCGAAAGAAGCTCGCCTCGCAAGATGGCCTGCTGCTGCACCCGCGCGCTGATCACCCTCGCCTCTTGGCGCACGCCGCGGCGGATCTTCGTCGTTCGTGCGCGCTGCCTTGCGATCTGATGCTTCGCGGTCGCGACCTGCTCCGCAACGGTCTTGTCCTGCGCGGCGATTGCACCGAGGTAGTCGAGCTCGTCGATGACGTCGCTGAAATTGCGTGCAGCCAGCAGCACATCCACGGTCGTGGGCTCGTTCTCCTTGTAGATGTCGACGAGTCGCAGATTGAGCCGTCTCAGCGCAAGCTTGTACTCATGCCGTAGGTACGTGAATCGGATGGTCTGCAGCTTGTACAGCTCGTTCAGCTTGTCGAGCCGCCGCTGATGCAGCGCGAGATCGGATTGCAGCGACGCGAGCTGCGCCGAGACGTCGCCGACTTTGCGCTCGAGCGAGTGGATCTGCGTCGTCAGGCTCCCGATCTGCGCGCTCAGGTGGGATTCCTTCGCCTGCGCGCGCGCGATCTTCGCGTGCAGCTGACCGAGCTTCGCGTCGACGGCCGCCTTCTGGTCGCCGTAGTTGTCACCGGCGAGGGCGGCCGGCGCCGCGATTGCGCACATCAGCGCGAGCAGAAGCAGGGCGCTCTTCGCCATCGACGAGAGCTTCGCCGTCGCCACGGCCGTCCCTGCGCAGATCAGTCTTCTCTGGGTGGCGCAGGCGTGGGCGTGGGCTCCGGGACGATGGCCGGCTGCGGCGGCGTCGCCTCGTCGGGCGGCGGATACGGCTCCGGCACGATCGCGGGCTGCGGGGGCGTTGCCTCGCCGGGAGGCGGGGTGGGTTCGGTGGGAAGCACCATTACGGTCTCCTGTACCGGAAGTCGGGCTTTTCGAATCCTCTCGTCCGCCTCGCTCAGGGCGGCCTCGAGCCGAGCGCGAAGCTCGGCCTCATTCGCCTCGATCTCCCCGAGTCGCGAGCGGGCTGCCTGCTCGGCTCCGGCATCGCCGGAATACGCGGCAGCCCCGAGCTCCTGCAGCGCGGCGCGGCGGTCGGATTCGAGCACGAGGAGCGCGTTCTGGCTCCGTCGCGCCTCGGCGGCGGCGAGCTGCCTCACGCGCAGCGTCTCCCAGGAGGAGCGTGCTCGCTCACGCGCATCGACGGTGGCGCGCGTCATGTTCGAGTCGGGCCGCCGCCGCGCCGCCTCGAGAAAGCCGGCGACGAGGAGCGACGCGACGCCGAGCAGGATGAGCCCATACGGCCAATGGCCGGTCGCAAAGAGCACGAGCGCGACGACGAAGACGATCGCTGCAGTCCCGAGCAGGAGATGCGGCGGCGCGACGCCGAACCAATGCGGGTCGCTGCGCTGCATCGAGACCGGAACAGGCCCAGTCTCGCTCGCGGGAATGTCGGCTCTCACGGTCGAGCCCGAATCGACCTTCGCGCCGCACGCGGGGCAGAACCGCGCGCCCGCCGGTACGTCGGCGCCGCAATTGGGGCAGGCCTCAGCGGCCACTGCGGATGCGCTCATGCGTCGCCTCTGCCCGCGGCTCGAGCGCGCGTAACGCGGCGGCGGCGCTCCGGCGCAGCGGCCCGATCTGCCGCCGATAGTCCTCGTCGGTCACCTTGCCGGTGCGGTGGTCGAACTCGAGCTCCTTCAGCGCGGCGAGGGCGCGGTCGCGCTCCTCGACGAGCTCGAGCCTCCTGCGCTCGAGCTCGCTCGGCTCGTCCAACCGGTCGCTCGCCGGAGCCGGCTCGCGCAGGAACGGCCGCGCGACGAAGAGGACGGCGGCGAGCGCGAGCCCGGCGCCGAGCGCGAGCGCGAGCGTCATGCGGGCGCGGCGGCGTAGCGCTCGGAGAGTCGCCGCTGCTCGACCGCGTCCGGCCACAGCGCGACGAGAGCGCCGAAGAGAAACAGGAAGCCGGCCGCCCAGACGAGGTTCACGAGCGGCTTCACCAGCACCTTCAGATAAAGGGTTCCGTTCTTGTCGATCTGGTCGGCGATCAGGAACAGATCCCCGAGGTTGCGCGGGTCGTGATAGATCGACACTTCGTTCGAGGTCTGCGCGCCACCGGGCGCAATCGGATAGAAGTTCTTGCCGGGATGCAGACGGCCGATCGTGGAGTTGCCGCGGGACGCCAGCACGACCGCCCGCGTCTCGACCGCGTTCGCCGTCTTCTTCGTCTCGAGGGTCTCGTAGCGCAACGTGTAGCCGGCGAGCTCGAGCGACTGCCCGGGCCGGAGGCCCTTCTCCCGCACCGTCTGGTACGCGCTCGAGCCTGCGATGCCGATGGCGAGGAGCAGGACGGCGGCATGGACGATGTAGCCCCCGTAGCGCCGGCGGTTTCTGCCGATGAGGCGAAAGAGCGATCCCGTGGCGCGGCTCCCGCGCACGAACTCGAGCACGATCGACGCGGCGACGAAGGCGGAGAACGTGTAGGCGAGCAGGCCCGGCCAGGACGAGTCGAACCCGAGGCCGAGGAGGATGCCGCCCGTGACGATCGCCGCCGCGAGCGGGATCAGAAACGTCTTCCCGAGCGCCTTCAGCGAAGCGCGCCGCCACGCGACGAGCGGGCCGATGCCCATGAGGAGAATCAACGGCAAGCCGAAGCTGTGGAGGAAGAAGTCGTAGTAGGGCTTCGAGACCGAGCGCGTCTCGCCGCGCACCGCGTTCGTCACCAACGGGTAGACGACGCCCCAGAGGATCGTCAGGCAGAGCGCGACGAGCAGCAGGTTGTTGTAGAGGAACGTCGCCTCACGGGAGACGAGCGACTCGAGCTTCGTTCTCGCGCGCAGGAGCGGCAGGCGCAGGTAGATGAGCCCGACCGAGAAGACCGTGGCGACGACGATGAAGCCGAGGAACCAGCCGCCGAGCGGGCTCTGCGAGAACGAGTGAATCGACTGGATCACGCCCGAACGCGTGAGGAACGTGCCGAAGATCGAGAGGAGGAACGCGAGCGAGACGAGCACCATGTTCCATACCTTCAGCATGCCGCGCTTCTCCTGGATCATGACCGAGTGCAGGAAGGCCGTCGCGGCGAGCCACGGCATGAGCGCTGCGTTCTCCACGGGATCCCACGCGTAGTAGCCGCCCCAGCCGATCTCGACGTAGGCCCAGTGCGCGCCGAGCAGCTGGCCGACGCCCAGAAACATCCAGGCGGAGAGCGTCCAGCGCCGCGTTGCGACGATCCAGCGCTCGTCGGTGCGGCGCGAGAGCAGCGCGCCCATCGCAAACGCGAACGGGATCGTCAGTCCGACATACCCGAGGTAGAGGAGCGGTGGGTGCGCGAGCATGTACGGGTTCTGCAGGCTCGGCACCATGCCCGCGCCGTCTGCCGGCGCGGGTGAGGTCGCGAACGGGCTCGAGACGAAGCAGAGCATGAAGGCGAAGAACGTCGCGACAGCTGCGAGCACCGGCACGACCCACGCGATCAGGTCGCGCCTGCGGCGGTTGAGCCAGACGGCGAGCGCGGCGTAGCCGGACAGGATCGTGAGCCACAGCAGAAGCGATCCCTCCTGGCCGCCCCAGAACGCAGACAGCTTGTAGCCGAGCGGCAGCGTTCGGTTGATGTGCTGCGCGACGTACGCGAAGGAGAAATCGTGGCGCGCGAGCGCTGCAAAGAGCACGCCCGCGGCGACGAGGGTCGTCCCGAACGATGCGAGCAGTGCGTTCTGCGCGGACACGGCGAGCCGCCGGCGGCGCTGCCAGGCCGCGAACGAGCCCGCAACGACTGCATAGACGAGGAGTCCGAAGCTGAGGAGGAGCGCCGCCCGACCGAGCGCCGCCATTTACGTCGTCTTCTTGGCCGGTGCGTACTTCGACGGGCACTTCGTCGAGAGTGTGCCGTCGCTCGCGACGAAGACGCCGTTGTGCATCGCCCCGGTGACGACGACCTCTCGGCCGACGCCGAAGAGGTCGGGGACGGTGCCGTGGTAGACCACGCTGGCGCGGGCCCGGGGATGCTTCGTCACATTGCGAAGCACGAACCGCATGCCGGCGCTCGAGTGCGCGTCGCCGCTCGCCCGCACCACCTTGCCGACGAGCAGCACGTCGCCGTGCCGGCCCGCGAGGTCCGACGGCTGGAGCTGCGGCGTGCCGGCGCCTGCGACCGCGGTGTAGATCACGAAGACCGCGAGCGCCGCTGCGACGGACAACGCGATGACGAGCCGGGCGGGACTGCGCCTCACGCCCGCAAGAATACCCCCGGCGCGGCTCTTGCTCGCTAGTGCTCGCCGGCGATCACGCGGCGACCGGGCACGCGGTAGCCGTGATCGTGACAAAGCGAACCAGGGGAGTCTTCGGTGAGCGCGTCGCAGTAGCCCTTGCCGTAGGCGGCGCGCATGAAGGCGGCGACCACCTCGAGACTCCACTCGGAGATCTCGCCGGCCTCGCGCCAGAGATCGGTCAGGCGGAGGTCGATGTCGAGCTCGAGCAGGTCGATCCGGGAAGGCTTCTTGGTCATGGAGAAACCGTAGAAAGTGCGTCGGACGGACTACGCTCCCGCCGTGGGAGAGATCCGCCTCGGGCCCTCTGGACTGCCGGATGCGCCGTCGTTCGAGGAGTCGGCGGCACTCCTCGCTGCCCGCGGCTACCGCGCCTGCGAGATCGGCTTCGCGGGCGGCTTCTGGCTCGACTACGACGCTGCGCCCGCACTCGCCGAGGCGTTCCGGGCCGAGGACATCGTGCTGTCCGTCCACGCGCCCCTCGCCGCCTTCATGGGGCACGTCGCCCGCGAGAAGAAGTTCAAGATGGCGCTCGGCATGCTCGACCACACGGCCGGGCTCGCGAAGGCGGCGGGCGCGGAGCTGATCGTCTTTCATCCTGGCTTCCTGCTCGGACGCGAGCGTGAGCAGGCGATCCACGACGTCGTCGACCAGCTCGGCGACCTGCGCGACCGGCTCGAGGCCAAGGACCGGCTCGTCCCCTTCGGTATCGAGGTGATGGGACGCGTACGCGAGCTCGGCACGCTCGAGGACGTGCTGGCGATCGCATCGCAGGTCGATTTCGTCCGCCCGGTGCTCGACTTCGCGCATCTGCACGCGACGAGTGACGGCGCCTACACCGCAGTCGAGGTCTTCGCGGCTGCGCTCGAGGCGACGGACAAGGTGATCGAGCCCGGCGCGCCGTTCCACATCCACTTCAGCGACATCGCGTACGCGAACCGGAACGAGACGAAGCACTTGCCCTACGGAGAAGGCACGCTGCGCGTCGAGCCTCTTCGCGCCGCGCTCGAGTCCTTCGATCGCCCTGCGACGGTGATCAGCGAGTCGCCGGACGACGCATCGACTCAGATCATCGGGACTCTGCTGCTCGGCGACAGCGCCGCGCGCCGCTCCTCGTAGACCGCCGCCTCGTCCTCGCGCCCGCGGGTGCGGAGGAACTCCGCCAGGTGGCGGAGCGACCAGTGCTCGAAGGCACGCAGGTCGTACATCGCGAACCCCTCGACGGCTTCACGGAGCAGCTCCTCGGCCTCCTCGTCGCGCTTCTGCGCAGCGCGGACGAGCCCGAGCGCGAGCTTCGTCGACGAGCTCGACATCCGGTCGTCCGGGCCGACCGTCTCCCGCGCCTCGAGTGCATGACGCTCGGCTTCGTCGATCCGCCCCAGTTCCACGAGCACCATCGCGAGCGCGCGCTGTGCCTCGCACAACGATCCGCGATCGTTCAGACCCTTGAGCATTCGGACCGAGTTCGACGAGATGTTTCTCCGCGCGGTCGAACTCGCCCTGGGCGAACGCTGCGCGGCCGAGCATCATCACCGTCGCGGCTTCACGCGTCGAGTTGCCGAGCTCGGCGTAGAGGGCGCGTGCCGCCGCGTAGTCCTCCTCGGCTTCGGCGGGGCGCTCGCTTATGAGCTCGAGCCAACCCTTGACGCTGAGGGCGGAGGCGCGGCTGAAGAGACTGCCGCTCTCCTCGGCGAGCTCGAGCGCACGCAGCAGAAGCGGCGCAGCCTGTGCCAGCTCGAGACGGATCACGCTCGCATCGATCAAGCCGCGAACGGCGATCACCTCGAGATCCTTCCGATCGGCCTCGCGCGCGGCAGTGAGCGCCTTCTTCTCCCAGTGCTCGAACTCCGTGTAGTCGCCGAGCCACTGCGCGACCTGCGCGGCCACGCGCAGCGACTCGAACCTGATCTCGGGCGGCTCGCCTTCGAGCACGGCAATCGCCTTCTCGACATGGCGGCGGGCGGTGACGGCGTCGGCGCGGTGGTAGAGAACCGCCTCAGAAAGCGCGGCGAGCGCGCGACCCTGGACCTTCGTGTCGCCCGAGCGCTCGGCGTCCGCCGCGACCTCCCCCATCTCGGCGACGACCGCCGGATAGTCGGTCAGCCGCCAGGCGGCGCGTCCGGCGAGATACCGGCGATCGAGGGAAGGAGCGAGCTCGACCGCCCGCAGCAGGAGCTTGCGCGCGCTGCGGAAGGCCTCGCGCGAGAGCGCACGGTGGCCGGCCTTCGTGAGCGCCTGTGCCGCCTCCTCACGCAGGTCGTCCGGCGCGACGCCGTCGAGCTCCGTCAGAAGCCGGGCAGCCTGGTCGAGGTGGAAGGCACGGATCTCGAGCACCTCGTCGTGCGCGCGCTCGCCGAGCCATTCGGCATACGCGTGGTGCAGGTCGGCGCGCGACGATTTCGACAGGCCGGAATACGCGACCTCCCGGATCATCACATGCTTGAACTTGTACGCCTGCTCGCCGCTGATCGTCGCGCGAGGCTCGCGCACCACGAGATCGCGGAGAAGCAGCTCGTCGAGCGCCGCGTCGACGTCGGTGAGCTCGGGCGTCAGCTTCGTGAGCGCGCCGTGCATGAAGATCCGTCCCATCACCGACGAGCGCTGAAGGATGATGCGCGGACCGGCGGGCAGCCGGTCGATGCGTGCGGCGATGAGGGCCTGCAGGGTGTCCGGGATGCGTTCCGCGCCGCTGCGCGGGCGTTCCGCGAGCATGCGGATCGTCTCCTCGACGAAGAGGGGGTTGCCCTCCGTCTTCGCGAGCACGGCCAGGGTGTCGACCGGGAGCTCGAGCTCTCGCGTCAGCGCCTCGACGAGCTCGGCGCTCTCCTCCGCCTGCAGCGGCTCGAGCTCGAGCGTTGTCGCCCTGACGCGCCCCCCACCCCAGGACGGGCGGACGTCGAGCAGCTCGGGCCGTGCCAGGCAGACGAGGAGAAGCGGCGCCTCCCGCACCCACGAGGCGAGATGCTCGAGGAGCTCGAGCAACGGCTCTTCGCCCCAGTGCACGTCTTCGAACACGAGGACGAGGGGCTGCGCCTCGGCGAGCTGCTCGGCCCACGCGCGGGCCGCCCAGGCGATGTCCTGCTGGGCGCGCTCCCCCTCGACTGCCTCGAGCACGCCGACGGCGAGGCCGAGCAGATCCGCGACTGCGTCGTCCTCGCAGTAGTCGCGCAGCTTCTTCTGTGCCTCGTCGAGCGGGTCGTCGTCGGTGATGCCCGACGACGCCTTGACCATCTCCGCGAGCGGCCAGTACGTGACACCCTCGCCGTAGGGCAGGCAGCGGCCGATCAGCACCGTCGCCCCCTCGAGGCCCGCCACGAACTCGCGCGCGAGGCGGCTCTTGCCGACGCCCGGGTCGCCGTAGATCGTGAAGAGCGCCGCGCGGCGATCGCGCACGGTGCGCTCATACGTGTTCTCCAGGAGCTCGAGCTCGGACTCGCGGCCGACGAGCGGTGCTGTGAGGCTTCGGAGCGGCTCGCTCAGCTCGACCGCGCACACGACACGGTGAGCGGCGACCGGCTCCCGCCAGCCGCGCAGCTCGAGCGGGCCCAGCGACTCGAGCTCGACCCGGCCGCGCACGAGGCTCGCCGCTCCCGGGCCGATCAGGATCTCGTTCGATCCTGCGGCCGCCTGGAGGCGTGAGGCGAGGTTGACCGCCTCGCCTGTGGCGAAGGTCGACTCGACATCGTCGGCGACGACCTCTCCGGACTCGATGCCGATCCGCGCCTGGAAGCCGAGCTCGTGGACGCGATCGAGGGTGGCGAGCGCCGCCCGAACCGCGCGCTCGGCATCGTCCTCGTGGGCGAGTGGCACGCCGAAGGCGGCCATCACCGCATCGCCGGCGAACTTCTCGACCGTCCCGCCGTGCGTGATGATGCAGTGCGAGACCTGGTCGAAGAAGCGGCTCACGCGGCGGCGCACGACCTCCGGGTCGGCGTCGGCGAGAAGCTCGGTCGACGACACGAGATCGACGAAAAGGACCGTCGCAAGCTTGCGCTCCATGCCTCAATGGTAGTCGGCCCACTGCCTGCTACGGCCTGCGGCCGAGCTCACGATCGGTAGGACACATCACCTGGGCGCGGCGTTCCATAGCATCGACGCCATGCTCGATCCGAAGGTCTTCAAGGCATACGACGTCCGCGGGATCTACCCGGCCGAGCTCGACGAGGCGGGTGCGTATGCGATCGGGCGCGGGTACGTGCAGCAGTTCGAGCCCCGGCGAATCGCCGTGGGGCGGGACGTCCGGCTGTCGAGCCCGAAGATGGCCGAGGCGGTCACGCGCGGCGCAGCCGACGAAGGAGCCGACGTGCTCGACCTCGGCCTCGTCGGAACCGAGATGGTCTACTTCGCGGTCGGGAAGCTCGAGCTCGACGGCGGGATCATGGTCACCGCTTCGCACAATCCGAAGGAGTACACGGGCCTCAAGATCGTGCGGCGCGGCGCGCTGCCCGTCGGCGGCGAGTCGGGGCTGCTCGACGTGCGCGACAAGGCGCTCGCGATCGACGGCTCGGCGGTGGCCGGCGGTGCGGGCCGCGTGTCGCTCTATGACATCTGGCCTGAATACGTCGACCGCGTGCTGTCGTTCATCGACGTCGACGCCTTGCGGCCGCTCAAGGTCGTGATCGATGCGGCGAACGGGATGGCGGGCGCGATGCTTCCCCCGGTGCTCGAGCGGCTGCCGGCCGTGTCGGCCGAGCGGTGCTTCTTCGAGCCCGACGGCTCCTTCCCGAACCACGAGCCGAACCCGCTGCTGCCGGAGAACCGGGAGTTCATCGTCCAGCGGACCCTCGCGGAGGGCGCCGATCTCGGCGTCGCGTTCGACGGCGACGCGGATCGCTGCTTCTTCGTCGACGACAGCGGCGAGTTCGTTCCCGGAGACTTCGCGACGGCGCTGCTGGCGCGGGCGGTGCTCGCGAAGGAGCCCGGGGCGAAGATCATCTACGACGTGCGTGCGAGCTGGGCGGTGCCGGAGACGATCGTCGCCGCGGGGGGCGAGCCGCTGATCAACCGCGTCGGGCACGCGTACATCAAGCACCGGATGCGGAAGGAGCAGGCGGCGTTCGGCGGCGAGGTGTCCGGGCACTACTACTTCCGCGAGTTCTCGCAGGCGGACTCGGGCGTCGTGCCGTTTCTGCTCATGCTCGAGCTGATCTCCCGCGAAGGCCGGAAGCTGTCGGAGATCCTGGCGCCGTTCCGGTCGCGCTACTTCATCACGGGCGAGCTGAACACGCCTGTGTCGGATGTCGCGCTGAAGCTGCAGGAGCTGAAGGAACGGTATGCGTCGGAGGGCGAAGTGTCGCACCTCGACGGCATCTCGGTCTCCGCCGACGACTGGCATTTCAACGTGCGCCCGTCCAACACGGAACCCCTGCTCCGCCTGAACCTGGAAGCCCGCTCGGAGCAACTGATGGAGCAGAAGCGCGACGAGGTGCTGGGCGTTATCCGGGGCTAGCGGCTCAATCGGTGTCTGACACCGGGACATGTCCGTCGTGGACGAGCCGCTCGAACTCGGCGGGACCGCCGAACAGCTCGCGGAGGGCAGCGAGGTTCAGCCAGGACGGTGCCTCCGCCAGTCCGACGGTCGCGCGGTAGCTACTGAAAGGCCAATGCGAGGCGTGCCTGCAGAGGCCGGCGGCGATGGGGTTCCGGATGGCATAGAGGATCGCCGCGACGAGGTGGGCGTCGCTCTCGACCCGGAGCGCGAACGGCCGGTTCTTGAAGAGGTGCGAGGTCCGCGCGTGGCGGAAGTTCGTTCGGCGTGCGTGATTGCCGTTCACCAGCTGAAACCCTGGCGAGAAGCCGTCCTTGGGCGTCCTGACGATCAGGTGGTAGTGCGTGGACATCACGCACCAGGCGAACGCTTCCCATTGGTAGCGCACAGCTGCCCTGGCCATGTCCGCCTGGAGCGACTCGAAGTCGTGCGCGTCGAAGCCGATCGGCCCTTTCGCGCTCCCGACGGGAATGACGTGATAGATCGCGTCCGGGTCGATGATGCGAAGCTCGCGGCCCATCCCGCGACGGTAGCCGCCTACCTGTCACGGAACCGTCACGAAAACGTCACGACTTGTTCGTGTCTGACACCGGGACATGGCTTCGCCAGGCCCGGCGAATAGGATCACGCGCGTGGTTCGGCCGCCGTTCAAGTTCAGCGCTCGCACTCGCGTCGGGTTTTCCGATACCGACGCGCAAGGGATCGTGTACTACGGCCGCTACAACCCCTACTTCGACCTGGCACGCGTCGAGTACCTTCGGATGCTCGGTCAGCTGCACCGCGAGAGCGACGGCGATTTTGTCATGCGCGCGAACGACGTCGAATACTTCGCGCCCGCACGGTTCGACGACGAGCTCGAGATCGACGCACGCGTCTCGCGGATCGGGCGGACGAGCATCACCTTCGAGTTCGCCGCCTACAAGCTGCCGGACGACACGCTGCTCGTCACCGCCCACCAGACGCTCGTCTACGTCGACTTCGAGGAGCGCAAGGCGCTCGCGGTTCCCGATGACTACCGCACGCAGGTGATCGAGTTCGAGGGGAGCGATGTCGAGCACTAGCGCTGCGCTCGAAGCGGTGGAGCGCATCCTCGACCGCGGAGGCGACGCGGACGACATCCTCCGGCAGGTCGTGGCGGCGCTCCACGAACGCGCCCGCTACACCTGGGCGGGCATCTTCTTCCTGGAGGACGGCGAGCTCGTACTCGGCCCGCACGCCGGAGCGCCGAACGAGACCCACCGCACGCGCGTGCCGGTCACGTGGCAGGGCGACCGCGTCGCTGAGCTTGCGATCGACGACGCGCCCGAGGAAGACCGCACGTTCCTCGAGCGCGTCGCCGCTCTCGTCGCCGGCCATTGCCTCGTCGGCTGGGATACCGGCGGCGAGTCCTGGGAGCCCTGAAGCTGAGCCGCGCACCCGGCCGAGTCCTCGCCGACCGGGCGCCGCAGCTTTTTGGTGCGCCCCCTCCCCACATCACGTTGTAATCCGCGCACGCTTCCTGTCGATCCCTCGATTCAGGGTTCGGCCGCCTCCTCGCCCAATCCCTCGCTCGAGGGAACGGCGTGGCTCTGTGAGCGGCCACTTTCGGCCCCTCCCCCGTTCGGGGTACCCCGCTCCGCCGATCGAGTGACACTCGATCGAGTGACGCCGCGCGCTAGCTCGGCGTGACGCGATACGCGTCGAAGACCGCCTCGACATTTCGGAGCGCGGTCAGCAGCGTGCGGAGCGACTTCAGGTCGCCGACTTGCGCGACGTACCAGTTCTTCGCCATCTGATCCTCGACGACGCCGCCGTAGGAGACGATGTTGGCCCCGTGCTCCGCGAAGGTGCGGGCGACGTCCTCCAGGAGGCGCGGCCGGTCCCAGGAGTCGACCGCGATCTGCACGCGGAAGCTCTCCGAGGTCGCACCGTCCCACTCGACCGGCGTGAACCGCTCCGGATTGCGCATGAGCGCACGGACGTTCGGGCAGTCGCCCCGATGCACGGTGATGCCCTTGCCGAGCGAGATGTAGCCGACGATCGCGTCGCCCGGTACCGGCGTGCAGCATTTCGCCAGACGCACGAGGACGTCCTCGACCCCGACGACGTTGATGCCGTACGTGTTGCTCGCGATCGCATCGCGCGCGCGCGGCTTCTTGCGGGGAAGGACGGCCTCTTCCTCGGCGACCTGTTCGACCTTCAGCTTCTGGAGCACCTTGTTGACGATGCTGCCGGCGGTCAGCTTGCCGGAGCCGAGCGCGATGTAGAAGTCCTCCGCCTTCTTGTACCCGGACTCGCGGATCACCCCGGCGAGCACCGCGGAGCCGGCGAGCTTGCGGTACGGAAGGCTCTGCGCCCTGAGCGCGCCCTCGAGCGCATCGCGGCCCTTGGCCTCGAGGTCCTCCTTCTGCTCGCGCGAGAAGAACTGCCGGATCTTGTTCCGCGCGCGTGACGACGCGGCGAGCGAGAGCCAGTCACGCGAAGGGCCGCGCCCGCTCTTCGACGTGAGCACCTCGACGCGGTCGCCGCTCTTCAGCTTGTAGTGCAGCGGCACGATGCGGCCGTTCACCTTCGCGCCGACGGTGCGATGCCCGACGTCCGTATGCACCGCGTACGCGAAGTCGATGGGCGTGGCGCCCGCCGGCAGCGTCTTCACCTCGCCCTTCGGCGTGAAGACGAACACCTCCTCGTCGAAGAGGTCTGTCCGGAAGGACTTGACGAACTCGCGCGCGTCGGATTCCTCGTCGTGCACGTCCATCAGCTGCTTGACCCAGTCGAGCCACTCCTCGCCGGGCTTCGCGCCGCCGCGAACCTTGTACGAGAACCAGTGCGCGGCGACTCCGAGCTCGGCGGTCTCGTGCATCTCGCGTGTTCGCACCTGGATCTCGAGCGGCCTTCCCTCGGGCCCGATCACGGTCGTGTGCAGCGAGCGATAGCCGTTGAACTTCGGCATCGCGATGTAGTCCTTGAAGCGGCCCGGCATCGGCTTCCAGAGAGAGTGGATCAGACCGAGCGCGCCGTAGCAGTCGCGGGTTCCCTCCTCGGCGTTGCGCTCGACGGTGACGCGCATCGCGGTGAGGTCGTAGATCTCGTTGAACTCGCGGCCCTTCTTCGCCATCTTGTCGTAGATCGAGTAGAAGTGCTTCGCGCGCCCCGTGATCTCCGCGGGAATATCCACCTTCTCGAGCTCGCGCGCGAGCACCGCAGACGCCTCCGCGACATGGCCTTCGCGGTCGGCGCGCCGCTCGGCGACCATCGTCGTTATCTCCTCGTACTTCCGCGGATGGAGCGTCTGAAAGGCGAGATCCTCGAGCTCCCACTTGAGCGCATGGATGCCGAGGCGATGCGCGAGCGGGGCGTACACCTCGAGCGTCTCCTTCGCCTTCTGAATCTGCTTTTGTTTCCCGAGGTACTCGATCGTGCGCATGTTGTGCAGCCGGTCCGCGAGCTTGATCAGGATCACGCGGACGTCCTCGGACATCGCGACGATCATCTTGCGGTAGTTCTCGGCCTCGGTCTGCTCGCGGCTCTGGAACTGGATCCGCGTCAGCTTCGTGACGCCCTCGACGAGGCGGGCGACCTCTTCCCCGAATTCCGTGCGCACGTCGTCGATCGACGTCGCGGTGTCCTCAACGACGTCATGGAGAAGGGCCGCGGCCAGTGTCTGCTCGTCGAGCCGGAGCTCGGCACAGATGCGCGCTGCGCCCACCGGGTGCTCGATGAAGTCCGATCCGGAGTGGCGTTGCTGTCCCTCGTGCGCAGCCTCGGCGAACCGAAACGCCCGCGTCACGAGCTCCTTGTCGACCCCACCGCCGTACTCCGCAATCTCCGCGAGCAATCCGTCGAGGAGGTCCTGGTGTTTCTCTCCTGTCGCGACCGTCGCCACTGCTTCTCAGTGTACTCAGGGCCTCCGCGGGCGTATCCCCGCGGGAGGAACCGCCGTTTCCCGGTCGAATTGTCGCGTTCTGTGCTCAGCTTCCGCCGAAAGAACGCGCGCAAGGTCGCGAAGCTCGCACGCGCGCTCGCCTCGCTCGACGAGCACGCGCGGACTGTCCGCCCGGCGCCGCGGCGCATGGCGAAAGTCTCGTTCGGTCGCTAGCTGTCGGCAGTCCCGGCGCGCGTAGTCTTCGCCGCATGCCTTGGTACTTCGCGGTCGGCGAGCAGGACCACGAGCTCCAGAACCCGACGAGCGAGGAGAAGATCCGCCTGCTCGGCGAGCGTCTTCGCCTCGGCCCCGGCAGTCGCGTGCTGGACATGGCCTGCGGCAAGGCGGGACCGGCGACCTTGCTCGCATCGACGTTCGGCTGCCACGTCGTCGGCGTCGAGCGGTCGTCCGAGTTCGCCGACGCTGCGCGCGAGCGTGTCGCCAACGCCAAGCTCGGCGACCGTGTCGAGATCGTGGAGGGCGACGCAGAGGCCTTCCCCGTCGAGGCCGGCGCGTTCGACGCGGCGCTCTGTCTCGGAGCCTCGTTCGTCTGGGACGGGCTCGACGGCACGCTCGCTGCCCTCATTCCGGCTGTGCGTCCGGGTGGGCACGTCGCGGTCGGCGAGCCGTTCTGGCGGACCTGGCCCATCCCGGACGGCATCGACGACGAGGGCTATCTGCCCCTCCGCGAGACCGCAGACAGGCTGGAGCAAGCCGGTCTCGCGCTCGTGACGCTCATCGCGTCGTCGGAGGACGACTGGGACACGTACGAGTCGCTCCACTGGCGCGCATTCGAGGAGTGGCTCGCCGCGCATGCAGACGATCCCGATGCTCCCGCTATCCGCGAGCGCCACGAGGCCAATCGAGCTGCCTACCTGCGCTATCAGCGCGCGCTCTTCAGCTGGGCGATCTTCGTCGGCCGGAAGCCGAACTAGGCGGCACGCGCGAGCGGCTCGCGCTCGAGCAGCGCGCGAAAGCGCTCCGACTCGAGCAGATGCCGGCGCCCGAGCCCGGCTGCTTCGATCTCGAGCTCGGCGAAGATCGCCGCCGCATCGGCCGAGCGCGCCGCAGCCGGCTTGCGGTATTCGGCGACGAGCCAGTCGCGCAACTCGTCGAAGCGCACGACGGCGCCGAAGATGCGCCGCACGACGAGCTGCGGTGACACGGTGCCGTTCCAGCGGTTCTCCTGCAGCCGGAAGGCGACGTCGAAGCGGCGCTCGTCACGGTAGTCGTCGAGCTGCGCGCCGAAGCCGAACGCGATCGCGCTACCCGCGTCGGCGCCGTCGCGGCGAACACGGAAACGCAGATGCTTGCCTTCGCCGACGGTCGCCAGCTCGCCGAGCTCGCAGCCCGGAGCCAGGAGCGTGATCTCGGGGTTGCCGAGCCCGAACGGCGCGAGCCGGCCGAGCTCTGTGCACAGCTCCAGCGTGAGCCGCATCCCGCGCGGCACGACGGCGTCGACGACGGTCGTCGAGCGGAGGTCGTCGTCGACGAGAAGGCCGGACGCATGCTCCGCAAACGCGGCGGCGAAGGCCGGGATGTTCTCGGGCTTGATCGACAAGCCCGCGGCTGCGCGGTGGCCGCCCCACCGGCCGAGGAGCGCTGAGCACGCGCCGAGTGCGCCGTGCAGGTCGAACGACGGGATCGACCGCCCGGAGCCCTTCCACTCGCCGTCGGTGCCGGCGAGGAGGACGACCGGCCGGTTGAACCGCTCGACGAGGCGCGACGCGACGATGCCGATCACGCCTTCGTGCCAGCTCTCGCCTGCGACGACGTAGGCACGGCGCCGGCGGTGCTCGTCGGGCCAGCTCTCGATCTGCTGCGCGGCTTCGCGGAAGATGCGGCCTTCCACCGCCTGACGCTCACGGTTCAGCTCTTCGAGCTCGTTGGCGAGCCGGCGCGCGTCGTCTGCGTCATCGGTCAGCAAGAGCTCGAGCGCTGCGCGCGGATGTCCCAGCCTCCCGGCCGCATTGATGCGGGGCCCGAGGCGGAACCCACAGGCGCCTGCATCGACCGTCGCGGGGTCGACCCCGGCGGCGCGCATGAGCGCTTGGAGCCCGGGCTTCTGGGTGCGTGCGAGGGCGCGCAAACCGGAGATCGCGAGCGCGCGGTTCTCGTCGACGAGCGGAACGACGTCGGCGATCGTCGCGAGCGCGACGAGGTCGAGGTGCCGCTTCGGGATCTCGGAGTCGACGCCGAAGAGCGCCTGGCCGAGCTTGTACACGACGCCCGTGCCGCAGAGCTCCGGAAACGGATAGCCGGACGGCCGCGTCGCGACGACCGGACAGTCGGGCAGCGTCGCCCCCGGCCGGTGGTGGTCGGTCACGATCACGTCCAACCCGCGTGCGCGCGCCTCGGCGACCTCCGCGACCGCGGTGATTCCGCAGTCGACCGTGAGCACGAGCCCGCAGCCTTCGTCGGCGAGCCGGGCGAGCGTGACGCTCGAGACGCCGTAGCCCTCGTCGAACCGGCTCGGCAGATGCCATTCCACGTCCGCGCCGAGCTCCTTCAGCAGCAGCACCGCGAGCGTCGTCGCCGCGATACCGTCGACGTCGTAGTCGCCGTGCACGCAGATGCGGCGGCCCGCGGCGACGGCTGCGCGAATCTGCTCGCAGGCGAGCCGCATGTCGCCGAGCAGGAAGGGGTCGTGAGGCGCGCCCGCGCCCTCGAGAAATGCGCGTGCCTCGTCCGGATCGGTGAGCCCGCGCCGGACGAGAACGCCTGCCGTCAGCTCGCTGATCCCGAGCGCCCGGGCAAGCTCGGTCTGCAGCCGGTGCGGGCACGGACGGACTGTCCAGGTGCCCTCGTGCATGGTTCGCTCACGGTAGGGATGCGGTCGGACGACATACTCGGCGGCGTGCGCGAGCACTTTCTGCTGGATCCCGAGATCGTGTATCTGACCCACGGCACGTTCGGCGCCTGTCCGAAAGCCGTCTTCGAGCGCTACCAGGCCTGGCAGCTCGATCTCGAGCGCGAGCCGGTGGAGTTCATCATCCGACGGCTGCCCGAGCTGCTTCGGGAGGCGCGCGCCGAGCTCGGCGCGTTCGTCGGCGCGCCGGCCGAAGACCTCACCTTCGTGCCGAACGCGACCACCGGCGTGAACGTCGCAGCCCGCGCGCTCGACCTGCAGCCGGGCGACGAGGTGCTTGCGACGAGTCTCGAGTACGGCGCGTGCGATCTCATGTGGGAGCGGGCGTGCGAGCGTGCGGGAGCGCGGTACGTGCGTGCCGACGTCGGCGCGCTCTTCGAGCACCGAACGGAGCGAACGCGAGCGCTGTTCCTCTCGCACATCACCTCGGAGACGGCGCTGCTCCTTCCGGTGGAGGAGATCGTCGGCCGCGCGCGGGCGGACGGGCTCGCCACGATCGTCGACGGCGCGCACGCGGTTGCGCAGGTCGACCTCGATCTCGCCGCGCTCGGCGCAGACTTCTACGCCGGCAATTGCCATAAATGGCTGTGTGCGCCCAAGGGAGCCGGCTTCCTCTATGTGCGGCCCGAGTGGCAGGATCGGGTCGACGGGCCGATCGTGAGCTGGGGCTACGGCGAGCCGGCGACGTTCATCTCGCGGACGGAGCAGCAGGGGACACGCGACTCCGCCGCCTACCTCACGGTGCCCGACGCGATCGCATTCCATCGTGCACACGACGTCCGTGTGGAGTGCGTTGCCCTCGCCCGCGAAGCGCGGAGCGAGCTCTGCGCGCTCCTCGGCACCGAGCCGCTCGCGCCGGACGCTCAGATTCTCCAGATGGCGAGCGTGCGGCTGCCGCGGCCGGACCCCGACCTGTCGCGCCGGCTCTTCGACGACCACCGCATCGAGATCCCGACGATGGGACCGCGGCACGATCTGCTGCGGATCTCGATCGCGCCCTACACGGAGCGGCAGGACGTCGAGCGTCTGCTCGATGCCCTCCCGAAGGTGCTCATGTGACCGTCAGGCTCGGTGCGCGAGCTACCCCTCGCGCGGCAGCTCGACGCCGAGCACGCTGAGCAGCACGAGTAGGAGGATCCCGGCGACCCAGAGCGCGATCACGAGCCGAGGCCGCCTCGTCTCGCGAAGACCCTGCAGGGCCACCTTGCCCCACAGGATCAGGAGCCCGGCGACCGCGGCGAAGCCGACGACGATCACGGGCGCGAGATACACGGCCCGCTCGATCGGCCAGCCGAGGGCGAGCGCGGTCGCCGCGACCATGCCGGCGACGGCGACGAAGGCGATCGGGATGCGAAGCCGGCGCACGGCCCAAGGGTACGCTTCGGGCCGTGGACGGAGCCGGCAACTACGACTCCGGCGACGAGTACGTCGTCGAGTTTCTCGGCTACCGCTTCAGCTTCAACGCGGAGGATTTCGAGCAGCGGGTCACTGCAGCCGCCGTCAAGCTCGGCCTCCTCGGAGGGAACGAGCTCGACGGCGACGAGACGGCCGACCTGGTCGAGCTCGTCGAACGGGACGCAATCGAAGAGCCCCGTTCGTCGCTCGGCCGCTACCTCGTTCGCCATTGGGAGAACGTCTCCCTCGTCGAGGGCGAGTCGCTCGTCTACTGGCTGAAGAAGCTCGTGTTCCGCGGCGCGTGGCTCGACCACCGCGTGAAGGACGGCAAGCTCGAGGTCGGTTTCGACGAGGAGAGCGCGGAGTTCTCCTATCGCGACCCGCGCGGCGGTCGGGCGCTCCTCGAGCTGCTGCCGACGCCGAGCTGGCACGAGCTCCAGTACCGCAAATGATCCCCCGTTGGTACGCAGCCGGAGGCCCGGCGTACCTCGCTGCGCTCCTCGCCGTCGATACGCAGGTCGGCTTCCACGGACAACTGCTGCTCGGGGCGCTGACGTGGGTCGTGCTGCTCGCAGCGCTCCGCCCGTTGCCGGCGACGATGCGGGCGCAGGCGGTCGGAGTCGTCGTGTTCGCGACGGTAGGCGAGGTCACCGGGTCGCTCGTCTGGGGCGTCTACCACTACCGCCTGCACAATCTGCCGACGTTCATCCCGCCCGCGCACGGGCTCGTGTATCTCAGCGGCCTCGCACTGGCCGCGGTCGTGCGCGCACGATTCCTCGTTGCCGCGGCCGCGGTCGGAGCGATCGGCTGGGGTCTCGCCGGGCTCACCGTGCTGCCGCGCCTCGATGTCGCCGGAGCGATCGGCGTGCCGCTCCTCTGCGTGTTCCTCTGGCGCTCGCACTCGCGCGCGATCTACGCCGGCGTCTTCCTCGTCGTCGGCGCGCTCGAGCTGTATGGGACGTCGATCGGCACTTGGCGGTGGGCGGCCGATCTGCCCGGACTCGGGATTCCGGACGGCAATCCGCCGAGCGGCGTCGCGAGCGGCTACGTCTGGTTCGACGTCATGGCGCTCCTCGTGGCGCCGTGGCTCGTTGCCGCCGCACGCAGACTGCACGCACGGCTCCTCCCAGTCACCGCGTAAGGCGCGAGCCTCATCGCGCTCGAACGCCGAGGACTCTACCGCCGGGTCAGAAGAGCTTTGCCTCGGGGACGGCGGCCGCCCCGATGTGCGCGCGTCCGAGCTTCGTGATCGTGCGACCGCGAGGCGTGCGCTGGATGAAGCCGAGCTGGAGCAGGTACGGCTCGTAGACGTCCTCGATCGTCTCCTGCTCCTCGCCGAGCGAGGCGGCGAGCGTGGAGAGGCCGACCGGGCCGCCGTCGAACTTCTCGGCGATCGAACGCAGGAGCTCGCGAGCCTCCCGATCGAGGCCCTGCTCGTCGATCTCGAGCAGCTGAAGCGCCTCGCGCGCGATGTCGTTCGTGATCGAGCCCTGGTGGCGCACCTGCGCGACGTCACGCACGCGCCGCAGGATCCGGTTTGCGATGCGGGGCGTACCGCGCGAGCGGCAGGCGATCTCCTCTGCTGCGTCGGCCGCGATCTGGACGTCGAGGATCCGGGCCGAACGGTGCACGATCAGGCAGAGCTCGGTCGCGTCGTAGTAGTCGAGCCGAAACGTCAATCCGAAGCGGTCGCGGAGCGGCGTCGTCAGGAGGCCCGTGCGCGTCGTCGCGCCCACCATGGTGAACGGCGGCAGGTCGAGCGTCAGCGTGCGCGCCGCCGCCCCCTCCCCCATGACGATGTCGATCCGGAAGTCCTCGAGCGCCGGATAGAGGATCTCCTCGGCGGTGCGGCTCATGCGGTGGATCTCGTCGACGAAGAGCACGTCGCGTGGCTCGAGCGAGGTGAGGATCGCAGCGATGTCCTTCTTCTCGACCGCGGGTCCGGCGATGGTGCGGATGCCGACCCCGAGCTCCTCGCGGACGATGTACGCGAGGCTCGTCTTGCCGAGGCCCGGCGGGCCCGCAAGCAGTAGGTGGTCGAGTGCCTCGCCGCGGGCCTTTGCCGCAGTGAGCGCAATCTGGAGCTGCTCCTTCACGCGCTCCTGCCCGACGAAGTCGGCGAGCCGGCGCGGGCGGAGGCTGACCTCGAGCTCCTCCTCGTCGGCCTCGAGTACCGGCGCAACGAACGAGCTCACGCGGCCCTCCGCAGCGCCTGCCGCACCCGCTCCTCGGGAGTCCCCGCCGCGTCGGTCTCTGCGAGTGCCCGCTCCGCGTCGGCGATCGAGTAGCCGAGCTCGACGAGCGCGTCACGCGCGACGACGTGGTCGTCGACGTCGGCTCCGCTCACCGGTGCGATCGCGGTCACTGCGAGCTTCTCCTTCAGCTCGAGCACGATTCTCTCGGCCGTCTTCTTGCCGATGCCCGGGATCGCCTGGAAGCGAACTGCGTCCTCGCGCACGATCGCACGGCGCAGCTCCTCGGCCGGAGAGCCCGAGACGATTGCGAGCGCCACCTTGGGGCCGATGCCGTTCACGCTCAGGAGCTGGATGAAGAGCTCCCGCTCGGAACGATCGGCGAAGCCGTAGAGCTGCAGCACGTCCTCGCGGACGTGCAGGTAGGTCTCGACGCTCACTTCCTCGGCGCCGTCGGCCTTGCGCACCGCGCTCGGCGTGGCTGCGACGAGATAGCCCACGCCGCCGACATCGAGGATGAGCCCCTCCGGCGTCGATGCGACAGGCTTGCCCCGCAGGCGCGCGATCACCTGCTCAGCCCGCCAGCTTCAGGAGCGGCGGCGCAAGCGCGTGACAGATCGCGACCGCGAGCGCGTCGGCCGCGTGGTTCGGCGTCGGCAGCGCGTCGAGCCCGAGAATCGCCTTCACCATCCGTTGCACCTGCGCCTTCTCGGCACGCCCGTAGCCACACACGGCCTGCTTCACTCGAGCCGGCGCATATTCGGTGCACTCGACGCCCTGCAGCGCGGCCGCGACGAGCACGGCGCCTCGCGCCTGTCCGACGGAGAGCGCGGTGCGGGCGTCGACGCCGACGAACGACTCCTCGAGCGCGACCGCATCGGGTGCGTGCTCGGCGACGAGTGCCGCCACCCCCTCGAAGATCGTCCTCAGACGCAGCTCCAGCCGCTCGCCGGCGGGGGTCGACCACGAGCCGTGGCCGATGGCCCTGAGGCGCCCGCCGCTTTCGTGGACGATCCCGTACCCGCAATTCGCCGTCCCCGGGTCGATGCCGATGACCTTCACGCGGACACGTTAGGCACGGGGTCGGACATCTCCTGCAGGCCGTAACCGGGAGCGAGGGTTTCCCGTTTGTAATCCATGTTGAATGCGGCGATCACGCGCCTGCGGCGAGAGCTGCAGGGAAGGACCCACGCGGCGGTCGCCGTGAATCTCGGCCGGCCCAATGCCCACACGAGCGTGGTGAGTGTCACGACGGACGAGAGAGAGCAGACAGAACCGGTGACGGTCTTTCCGCCGCCGGTCGAGCCTGCAGACGAAGCGTAGGAGAGGAGAGTCGAATGGCAGACGAGTATCGGAAGCTGACAGCCGACGAGCTCAGCCAACTGGCGGGCGACGAACTACCCGAGCGGGCCGCGATGTCGTTGATCAACGCGAACATCGCGATTCCCGTCAACGCGGCTGTGGCGGCGAATGTCCTTTCGGACAACGCAGTCGCGGCGGCGCAGGCTGCGCAATCCGGCAACATCGACCAGGGGAACTGACATGAGCGAGGAGTACAGGAAGCTCACGCGTGAGGAGCTGAACGAGCTCGCCGGTGAAGAGCTGCCGGAGCGGGCGGCCATGTCGCTCGTAAGCGCGAACGTCGTCGCACCGATCAATCTCGCCGCGGCGCTGAACGTCGCGAGCGACAACTCCGTCGCATATGCGAACGCGGAGCAGCACATCGGATCCATCGACCAGAGCAACGGCTAAGGAGGCATCTACATGTCCGACGAGTATCGCAAGCTGACGCGCGAAGAGCTGAACGAGATGGCGGGCGAGGAGCTCCCCGAGCGGGCAGCCATGTCGCTCGTGAACGCGAACGTCGCCGCGCCGATCAACGCCGCAGTCGCCCTCAACGCGCTGAGCGACGGCTCCACGGCGTATGCGAACGCGACGCAGGACATCGGCAACCTCAACCAGGGCAACTAGTCATGTCCGACGAGTATCGGAAGCTGACGCGGGACGAGCTCAACGAGCTCGCAGGCGAGGAGCTGCCGGAGCGGGCGGCCATGTCGCTCGTCAACGCGAACCTCGCAGCACCGATCAACGCAGCCGTGGCGGCCAACGTCCTTTCGGACAACTCCGTCGCGTATGCGAACGCCGAGCAGCAGATCGGCGACCTGCACCAGAGCAACTAGCTCGTAGACACGGGCCGGGGCGGCGCAAGCCGCCCCGGCCGCCAACACCTGAGGGAGACGAGACCATTTCGGACACGGCAGAGACGCAGGTCCTTCGCACGCCGCCCGAGAACGGGAAGGTCGGGAGTGCGCCGCGCCTCGCCCCCGGCATCGAGCTGATCGGCCAGTACGAAGGCTCGGGATTCAAGGATCCGCCGTACATCGCGCGCCGCTCGGACGGCCAGATGGTGCAGATGGCCGAGCTCCTCTACTACATCGCCGAGGAGATCGACGGGCAGCGCAGCTACGGCGAGATCGCCGAGCGCGTCACCGAGCGGTTCGAGCGGGGGCTCGACGCCGAGATGGTGGAGGGCCTCGTCGAGGGGAAGCTCGTGCCGCTCGGCGTCGCCGCAGCCGCCGACGGCGAGGAGCAGGAGCTGAAGAAGATCGACCCGCTGCTCGCGCTGAAGTTCCGCGCCGGTGTCGTCCCCGAGCGCGTCGTGAACGCGGTCACCAAGGTCTTCCGGCCGCTGTTCCTACCGCCCGTGATCCTGGCGGTTCTCGCCGGCCTCGTCGTGTTCGACGTCTGGCTCTTCGGCTACCACGGAATCGCGCAGAGCGTCCGCTCGACGCTCTACGACCCGTTCTTCATCCTCTTGCTGCTCGGGCTCATCGTCCTGTCGGCGGCGTTTCACGAATGCGGTCACGCAACGGCCTGCGCCTACGGCGGCGCCCGCCCCGGGAAGATGGGCGTCGGCCTCTACCTCGTCTGGCCCGCCGTCTACACCGACGTCACCGACGCGTACCGACTCGACAAGAAGGGACGCCTGCGCACCGATCTCGGCGGCGTCTACTTCAACACGATCTTCATCCTCTTGACCGCCGGCGCGTACTTCGCGACGGGCTTCGAGCCGCTGCTCCTGATCATCCCGCTGCAGCACCTCGAGATCATGCACCAGTTCCTCCCGTTCATCCGGCTCGACGGCTACTACATCGTGAGCGATCTCACCGGCGTGCCCGACATGTTCATGCGCATCAAGCCGGTGCTGAAGAGTCTCCTGCCGTGGAAGGAGACCGAGGACAGCGTGGAGGAGCTGAAGCCGTGGGCTCGGGTCGCTGTCACCGCCTACGTGGTCATCCTCGTTCCGTTGCTCGCATTCCTGCTCGGGCTGACCGTGATGAACATGCCCCGGGTCTTTGCCACGGCGTACGACTCGTTCGTCGCGACTGCGCACAAGCTCGGGCATGCGGGGGCAGCCTCGATGGTCGTCGACGTGATCCAGATGATCGTCCTCCTGCTCGTCCCGCTCGGCCTCGTCGCGACGTTCTTCATGCTGGGGCGGCGGGCCGGACGCGGAGCCTGGAAGGCGACGGAGGGCCGCCCGGCCGGGCGTGCGCTCCTCGTCATCGCAGCCGCGACGGCGGCGGCGTTCGCGGCGTACACGTGGATCCCACGCTCCGTGTACAAGCCGATCTCGCCGAACGAGCGCGGCACCCTCGGCGGCGCGGTGAGCGAGATCAAGCGGATCCCGACCGGGAAGCCGCCCGCGGCTCCCTCGCCGAAGGCGGTCACGCCGGCGACGGCACCCGTCAAGAAGAAGCAGCGGTCCTCGACCACGCCCACCTCTACGACGAGGACGGACACGACGACGACGACCGAGACGATCCCGACGACGAGCACGAGCACGACTCCCTCGTCGACGACCCCGGGCGGAGCAGCGACGACGTCGGTCCCGACCACGACGACGGAGACCCTCACCACGGCGACGACCACTGAGACGCTGACGACGCCGACGACGACGGCGACGGCCACCGTGACGACGACGACAACGACCACGCCGTGAAGCACCGTCTCGTCGTCCTCCTGATTGCGCTCGCCGCTGCGTTCGCGCCGGGCGTGGCTGCCCGCGCCGACGACAGCACCTGCCCGCAGGGCGCGAATTGCGCGATCGCGATCAATACGCAGGACAACTCGAGCCTCTTCCAGTTCGCCTTCGCCGTCCGCCATGTTCTCGGCGACACGGTGGACGAGGAGAACGGCGCAGCCGCCTATTCCTCGTGCGAGTCGTGTCAGACCACGGCGATCGCGATCGAGATCGTCCTCGACGAGAGCACGACGACAACGAACATGTCGCCCCAGAACGTGGCGGTCTCGGTCAACGACAACTGCACCCTCTGCGACACCTTCGCGACGGCCTACCAGTTCGTGATCAGCACCGGCGGGCCCGTCGAGTTCACGAAGCAGGGCCAACACGAGCTGCACGACATCCGGGAGGAGATCAAGAGCTGGGGTGTGCATCACCTCTCGAACGAGCAGATCAAGGCTCTGCTGCCGGGGGTGATCGACCGGTTGCAGCAGGTGCTCGCAACGCAGCTCGTGCCCGTGGGCCGGAATGACGGGCACGGGGACGAGGGCGACAATTCGGACTACTCGTTCGGTCACCGAAGCAACAAGCCGAATCCCCCGCCGACGACGACTGCGACAACGGACACCGGGACGGTCGATACGACGACGACGCCCACGGACACGTCGGGAACGACGACGACCGCGCCGACCACCACGGACGCGACGACGACCGGCACGACGACGACCGGCACGACGACGACCGGGACGACAACGACGACGCCGACGACAACGACGCCGTGATCCGCTGCTTGCCGGTCGTCGCGCTCCTCGCGCTCGCCGCCTCGGGGTGCGGCGGCTCGAGCGCGTCCGGCGTCGTCTCTGCGACGGGCAAGAACGTTGCGAAGATCCACAGCGGCGTGCTCGACCTGAAGCTCGTGGTGACGCCGCACGGTGGCGGCAAGCCGTTCGGGTTCGAGCTGAAGGGGCCGTTCGCGCTGCGCGCCGGCAAGCCGCCGCTCGCGCGAATCGTCTACACCCAGATGACGAACGGCAAACCGGCGACCGCCACGCTCGTCTCGAACGGGCAGCATCTCTGGGTGATCTCGAACGGCCGTACGAAGGAGCTCTCGGCGGCGCAGGCCGAGGGCCTCTCGTTCTCCGGCGGCTTCAGCGGGATGGACATCGGCTCGTGGATTCGCAGCCCGAAGATGACGAGCGACGGCGCGACACTCGACCGTGTCACGGGCGATCTCGACGTCGTCGCGGCTGCGAACGGGCTCACGGGCGTGGCTGCGCTCGCCGGCCGGAACGTGCCGACGATCCAGGGCGACGACGCGAAACGCCTCGAGGCGGCCACCAAGACCTCGAAGGTCGAGCTTCTTACGACGAAGGGCGACCGCTTGCTGCGGCGGCTCATGGTCTCTGCCGACCTCGGCTTCCGCGTCCCGACGTCGCTGTCGCGCGCGCTCGGCACGAGCGTCGGCGCGAAGATCGACTTCGTGCTCGCGGTCGCGCGGCCGAACTCGCGCGTCGTCGTTCAGGCCCCGTAGGCTCCCCTTCGTGGGGATCGCTGCGGCCAGACGGCTGACTCCGGAGCGCCTCAGTCTCTTCCTCATCGCGCTCGTCGGCCTGGTCGCCGCCTGGAATGCAGCGTCGTATCCATCGGGGGCCGGCTACGACGCCACCTCCCACCGCGAGTACGGCGACTTCCTGATCAACAACCTGCGGCTACCGCACGCAAACGAGACGCCCGAGTACTACTCGCCCCCGCTCTACTACGCGATCGCGGGCGGTGTGACGTGGATCGGCCGCGAGGCGGGCATGGGCGAGCCGCACAAGCTCGCGCAGTTCCTGAATGTCCCCGCTGTGATCGGAATCGCCCTGCTCGTCGGCGCGCTCGCTCGCCTCCTCTGGCCGGACCGGCGCTGGCTTGTGCCTGCCGCGCTCGGCTACGTCGCATTTTCGCCCGTGTTGCTGCGCACGGCGTCGATGTACAACCCCGAGACGATCGACCTCTTCGTGTCGGTGCTCTGTCTCTACCTCACCGCGCGCATGCTCGTTCGCCGGCGGTTCAGCCGACGCGCAGCACTGGGTCTGGGCGTCGCGCTCGGCGCCGGCGAGATGGTCCGGCAGTTCTCCCTCTGGACGCTGGCTGTCGTCGTGCTCGCGTTTGTCGCCGCATTGCGCTGGCGCCGAGCCGAGCGGCGGCAGCTTGCGACCGCGCTCGCGATTGCGCTTGCCGCGTGCGTCGCCATCTCGACCCCCTGGTATGTGTACCGCGCCGCCAATTACGCGAACCCGATCTTCGATCCCGCGCACGTGGACAAGCCGCTCCTGGAGCGCCGCCCGGCAAGCTTCTACCTCGATCCGGGCCTGCCGCAGGTGTTCACGAAGCCCTACCGACCGAACCTCGTGAACCTCGCGGGCCCTCAGACCTATGCGGACATCTGGGGCGACTGGTACGGCGTCTTCGTGTGGGATCAGGGCACCGAGGCGAAGCCCCGGCCGGCGATCAACGGCTGGCTCTCGGTGCAGAGCGTCTTCGGGGTCGTGCCGACGATCCTCGCCGTCGTCGGCTGGCTCGCGCTCCTCGCCCGCTCGCTTCGGCGCCGTTTCGCCGAACGGCTGCTCGTCGCGCTGCTGCCCCTCGCAGGCATCGCGGGCTATCTCTATTTCACCGTCAGCTATCCCACGCCGGACGGCGACGTCCTGAAGCCGACGTACATGCTCTCGACGCTCGGTGCCTGGGCGCTCTGTTTCGGCTGGTGCGCCGATCGGCTCGCGTCGCGGGCACCGCGGCTCGTCGCGGCCGGCCTCGGCCTGCTCGCGGTCGGCGTCCTCCCGTTCGTGGTCTACAAGGGCGCGATCGGCTGGAAGTGACGGCGGAGCGCCGGCTCTAGCCGGCCACGGCCTCGAGGACTCGCTCGGGGATGTCGAAGTTCGCGTAGACGTCCTGCACGTCGTCGTTGTCCTCGAGCTGGTCCATCAGGCGGAGCACCTTCTTCGCGTCGCTCTCGTCCGCGACTTCGATCGTCGTCTTCGGCAACATCGTGAGCTCGGACGAGTCGATCGCGAAGCCGGCACGCTCGATTGCCGCGCGCACCGCGGCGAGGCTCTCGGGCGCGGTCAGCACCTGGTAGGACGATCCGTCGAGCGCGACGTCGTCGGCGCCACCCTCCGCAGCAGCGAGCGTCAGCTCATCCTCGTCGGTGCCGTCCGCCGGAACGAGCACGACGCCGCGCCGTTCGAAGAGCCACGAGACCGCACCGGAACCGCCGAGATTGCCGTCGTTCTTCGCGAACGTGTGGCGTACATCGCTCGCCGTGCGGTTGCGGTTGTCGGTCAGCGCCTCGACGATCACGGCGACGCCGCTCGGCCCGTAGCCCTCGTAGACGACCGTCTCGAACGCCGACGCGTCGGCATCCGCGCCGGAGCCTTTCGCGATCGCTCGATCGATGTTGTCCTTCGGCATCGAGTACGACTTCGCCTTCTCGATCGCGTTCTGCAGGGCGAGATTGCCGGCGGGGTCGCCCCCGCCTTCTTTCGCCGCGACGATGATCGCGCGCGAGAGCTTCGAGAACAGCTTGCCCCGCTTCGCGTCCGCGGCGCCTTTCTTGTGCTTGATCGACGACCACTTGCTATGCCCGGACATGCTCGCCCTCCCGAACCTGGTCGAGAAAGAGCTCGTGGATTCGCGAGTCGTCGGTCAGCTCCGGGTGGAACGCCGCGACGAGGATGCGGCCGTCTCGTGCGAGCACCGGGTGACCGTCGACCTCGGCGAGGATCTCGACGCCGGGCCCGGCCTCCTCGATCCAGGGCGCGCGAATGAAGACCGCCCGTAGCGGCGCGCCCGCCTGACCGATGTCGAGGTCGGCTTCGAAGGAGTGGACCTGCCGGCCGAAGGCGTTTCGCGCCGTGCTGATGTCGGCGAGGCCGAGATGGTCCCGATCGAGCACGATCATGCCGGCACAGGTGCCGAAGATGGGCTCGCCGAACCCGCGCAGTGCCTCGTCGAGCCCGTAGAGCTCCATCAGGCGCGTGATCGTCGTCGATTCGCCGCCCGGGATGATCAGGCCGTCGAGGCCGTCGAGCTCGCTCGGCAGGCGCACCTCGACCGGCTCCGCGCCGAGGCGGCGCAGCATCGCGGCGTGCTCACGGAAGTTGCCCTGCACGGCGAGCACGCCGATTCTCAGCGTTCTGTCCACGGCGCGGATTGTAGTGGCGTCTACTCCGGCGGCAGCGCGGGCGCCGACGGAGCGGCGCGCCGCCCGGCGAGGAGGCCGAGCAGCACGATGAAGAAGCCCACGATGCCGAAGACGAGCGGTGGCACCCAGTCGCGGTTCCCCGTGAAGACCGACGAGAAGCTCGTGCTCGCCCACTCGTTCGAGAAGTGGCCGAACGCGACGAGGATCGCCCCGACGCCGAGCACGGCCCAGCTCGAGCGGCCCGTCGACACGCCGATGCCCACGTAGACGACCGCGGCCGCGGAGAGGAGCGCGTAGTCCGTGTCGCCCGAGTGCCACCAGTAGAGGAGCGCGCCCCCGATGAGCAGACCGGCGAGGAGATGGAGCCAGAAGCCGTACGGCCTTCGCCGCCCCCGGTCGAGCGAGACGCCGACGAGCAGGTAGACGAGCCCGATGAAGAGCGTGACGACCGCGGTCCAGCTGCCTCCGCCGGAGAGGACGTCGGTGACGAAGTACCAAGCCGCGAGCGCGGCGACGAGGACGAGGAGCGGGAAGCGGAAGAGGAGCAGGTCGACGATCGCGGCGGCAAAGGCGAGCGCCGCGACGAGGAGCGCCCCCCAGTGCCAGCCGCCGAATGCCGAGCTCTGGCTCTTCCCGAGCCAGCCCCACCAGCTCTCGAGCGCGCCGAGAAAATTGATCCACATGAGGAGCCCGACGAAGGCGAAGACGCCGGCCGCGATCCATTCGCCGCGCGACCGGAAGACGAAGGCGACGGCGTACAGCACGAAGAGCGGCAGGAGTGCCCAAGCGACGTAGGCGCCGCTGCCGTACTGGCTCGCGAGGTAGGCGAGGGCGCCGACCACCGCGCCGAGGACGGTCAGCCCGCCCGCGTAGAGCAGGAACGACGACGTCGTCCAGACAGGTTTACGAACGGCCGCCTGCATCCGGGGGAACCGTATTCCCCGGAGCGGACGGCGCTTCGGCTACCAGCCGCGCGTCTCGAGCAGCTGCGACGGGTCGAGCGACTGCGTCGAGATGCCGACCATCGGCTCGCCGAGGCCGGCGGACACGCGCGCGAGGATCTCCGCGTCGTTGAAGTGCGTCGTCGCCTCGACGATCGCCTTCGCGCGGCGCTCGGGATCGCCCGACTTGAAGATGCCCGAGCCGACGAAGACGCCGTCGGCGCCGAGCTGCATGCAGAGCGACGCATCGGCCGGAGTCGCGATGCCGCCCGCAGTGAAGGTGACGACCGGCAGGCGTCCGTGCTCGGCGACCCAGCTCACGAGCTCGTACGGCGCCTGGACGTTCTTCGCCTCCGTGTAGAGCTCTTCCTCGGCGAGCGCGCCCAGACGGCGAATGTGCCCGAACACCGCCCGCATGTGCGTGACGGCGTTGACGATGTCGCCCGTGCCCGCCTCGCCCTTCGTGCGGATCATCGCCGCGCCTTCGCCGATGCGGCGGAGGGCCTCGCCGAGGTTCGTCGCACCGCAGACGAACGGCACCGTGAACTTCCACTTGTCGACGTGGTGCGCGAGATCGGCGGGCGTCAGCACCTCCGACTCGTCGATGTAGTCGATCTCGAGCGCCTCGAGGATCTGCGCCTCGGCGAAGTGGCCGATGCGGCATTTCGCCATCACCGGGATCGTCACGGCCTCCTGGATCTCGCGGATCACCTCTGGATCGGACATCCGGGCGACGCCGCCGTCGGCGCGGATGTCGGCCGGGACGCGCTCGAGCGCCATCACCGCGACCGCACCGGCGGCCTCGGCGATCTTCGCCTGGTCGGCGTTGACCACATCCATGATCACCCCGCCCTTGAGCATCTCGGCGAGGCCGCTCTTCACCCGCATCGTCCCGTACTCGGCCATGCGCGGGATTCTAGCCAGAGGCTTGCATCAAGCCTCTAGGGGTGCAGGCAGCCCGTGGCGGCCGCGAGCTCGTCCGAGCCCGGCGTCGTCGTCCAGACGAGTACCGCGTTCCGGTTCGAGGACATGATGTCGGTGATGTGCGGACGCAGGCTCTTCGGAGCGTGCGAGCGGAACGCCTGCTCGGTCGAGGCGGTCGAGTCCGAGTCGGCCGTGAAGGCGATCGTGAGGAGGTTTCCGGTCGACGAGCGCGCCTGGATTCCACCGTTGTCCGCGAAAGCGGCGATGAACCCGACCTTGACCGGGTCCCTCGTCACGCCGGTGAAGCCGTGCGACCTGAGGCAGCCGATCGTTCCGGTGGCGGTGAACGGCTTCGTCGTGCGCACTCCGCAGCCCGCGGCGAGCAGCGCAACCGCGAGCAAAATCCCGACCACCCGGCCCACGACGGCGACTCTAGCCGCGAGATGTGACGGAACGAGAAAGAATGCGGCTCGTGGAACCTTGGTCGCGTGAGCTCGTAGGGCGGCTCGACGAGCACGTCCTCGAGAGCGCCGCGCTGCGCGGCAATCGCCTCGGCGATCCGCATGTGCGGCCGCTCTGGGTGTACACCCCGCCGGCCGCCGCCGATGTCCGGCTTCCGTCGATCTACCTGATCCAGGGCCACACCGGCCAGATCGACATGTGGCGCAACCGCTCCGCGTTCCGTCCGAACGTGATCGAGCTGGTGGACGCGCTCTTCTCCGACGGCGGCTGCCCGCCGGCCCTCGTCGTCTTCGTCGATGCGTGGACGTCCTACGGCGGGTCGCAGTTTCTCGACTCCCCCGGCGTCGGCAACTACCACACCTATCTCTGCGACGAGGTAGTGCCGTTCGTCGACTCGAGCTATCGCACGCTCGCCGACGCCCGCAACCGCGGCATCGCAGGCAAGTCGAGCGGCGGGTACGGCGCAATGGTGACCCCGATGCTGCGCCCCGACCTGTTCGGAGGCCTTGCGACGCACGCCGGCGACGCGCTGTTCGAGCTCTGCTATCTCCCGGACTTCCGCGATGCGACGCGCGTCCTGCGCGACACCTACGACGGCTCGTTCGAGAGCTTCTGGCAGGACTTCCGCTCCCGGCCTGCGTTCTCGAGGTCGAGCGACTTCCCGATGCTCAACACCTGGGCGATGGCGGCGTGCTACTCGGCGAACGAGGACGGCTCGATCGATCTGCCGTTCGACCCGAAGACGGGGCAGCTGATCGACGAGGTCTGGGAGCGTTGGCTCGCGTGGGACCCCGTGCGCATGGTCGACACGCACTCGGACGCTCTGCGCGGGTTGCGTGCGATCTACATCGACTCGGGCAAGCGCGACCAGTTCTATCTCGACCTCGGCGCCGAGGGCTTTCGGCAGGCGCTCGAGCGGATCGGCGTCACGGACGTCTTCTTCGAGCTCTTCGACGGGACGCACAGCTCGATCGAGTACCGCTATCCGATC
Source organism: uncultured Actinomycetes bacterium (assembly GCA_963848665.1). GTDB lineage: Bacteria > Actinomycetota > Thermoleophilia > Gaiellales > Gaiellaceae > Palsa-739. The sequence goes on along the minus strand of CAWKEF010000008.1, from coordinate 197,793 downwards.
GCGCTGCGCTATCTCGCCGAGCGGCTCGCCGCATGAAGGGCCTCACCGGAAAGCGCGTCGTCGTCACAGGCGGCACGAGCGGTATCGGTGAGGCGACGAGCCGGCGCTTCATCGAGGAGGGCGCCCACGTCGCCGCGCTCGCGGTCGGCGAGGAAGAGGTCGCAACGGCCGCCGGCCGCATCCCGGGCATCGAGGCCCTGCGCTGCGACGTCGCCGATGCGGACGCAGTCGCAGCCGCCTTTGTCGCGGTGGACGAGCTGCTCGGCGGCATCGACGTACTCGTTGCGAACGCCGGCATCTCGATCCGCAAGCCGTTTCTCGAGATCGACGGCGCAGACTGGCGACGCGTGCTCGATGTCAACCTGACCGGCGTCTTTCACTGTGCTCAGCAGGCGGCGCGCAGAATGACGGACGGCGGCGGCGGCGTCATTCTCATGACGGCCTCGACGAACGGCCTTACGGGCCACGAGTACTACGCCGACTACAACGCGTCGAAGGCCGGCGTGATCCTGCTCGCGCGCACGATGGCGCGCGAGCTCGCGCCGCACGTGCGGGTCAACGCCGTGTGCCCGGGCTATGTGTTGACGCCGATGCAGGAAGCGGAGTACACGCCCGAGATGCTCGCCCGCGTGAACGAGTCGATCCCGCTCGGCCGGCACGCGAGGCCGGACGAGATCGCTGCGCTCTATGCGTTTCTCGCGAGCGACGAGGGCGCGTATTTCACCGGCGCCGTGATCTCGATGGACGGCGGCGAGACGGCTTAGATCTTCTTGGAGGGCGGCTGCTCGCCGGTGAGCACGCCCCACGCCTTCGCGACGAGGCGACGGGCCGCAAGCGTGAACACGGCTGCGATGCCGCCCTGGAGCGCACCCCAGGCAAGGCGCTTCTTGCGCTCGGCCTTCTTGTCGCGACCGACGCTCCACGCCTTCTCCGAGATGCCCTCGCCGACCTGGGCGATCGCCGACCGCACCCGTTCTTCGGTCTTCAGAGCCATGACCGAAGAACGGGGAACGGCCGAATAGGGTTACGCGGTCTTGAGCCCGACCGGGCAGGCGACGCCGGTGCCGCCGAGCCCGCAGTAGCCGTTCGGGTTCTTCGCGAGGTACTGCTGGTGGTACGGCTCGGCGTAGTAGAACGGCCCTGCCTCCGCGATCTCGGTCGTGATCTCGCCGTAGCCGGCCTTGCCGAGCTCCGCCTGGAAACGCTCGCGCGCTGCCTCGGCGGCGGCACGCTGTGATTCGCCGGCCGTATAGATCGCCGACCGGTACTGCGTGCCGCGATCGTTGCCCTGGCGCATGCCCTGGGTCGGGTCGTGACCCTCCCAGAACAGGCGGAGGATCTCGTCGTAGCTCGTGACGTCAGGATCGAAGACGACGAGCACGGCCTCGGTGTGCCCGGTGTGCCCCGAGCAGACCTCCTCGTACGTCGGATTCGGGGTGAAGCCGCCGGCGTAGCCGACCGCGGTCGTGTAGACGCCGGGCGCGTTCCAGAAGAGGCGCTCCGCGCCCCAGAAGCAGCCGAGGCCGAGAACTACCTGCTCGAGCCCTTCGGGGAACGGCGGCGCGATCGGCGTGCCGAGCACCTCGTGCGCTGCGGGAACGGGCATGGGCTCGTCGCGGCCGGGCAGCGCCTCGTCGGCCGTGATCATCGTGCTGGGTTTCGAGAAGAGGAACATGTCGATCAGTCTGACGACTGACCGGAACGTTACGCGGTCCTACGCGGCTGGGGCGCAGACGAAGAACTCGCGCGGCGCCTTGCCGGCGGGCTTCACGCCGACGTGCTGGGAGCCCTGGATGCGCCAGCCGCCGTAGCCGTCGAAGTCGAGGACGTCGCCCTCCTGCGGGGCGGCCGGGAGCTGCTTCTCGTCGACGCTCCAACGGCCGTCCGGAAAGACGAGCTTGAAGCAGTAGCGGACCGGGTTGCGCGCCGGGGCAGGCACCGCCGGAAGCCGCAGGAGCGCCGCGTAGCCCTCGATGGCAGCGAGGGCGAACTCACCCCGTGCCCGCTCCTCCTCGCCCGCGCTCTCGAGGTCGCGCCGACGGATCGCGAGCGCCCGGTCGAGCGCGTCCGCGTTGAGCTTCGCGAAGTCACCCACCCTCTTGTCATCGTTGACGGGGGGTCTCGGCGCCTCCCCCAAGATAGGGAGCCGGGGCCCGGCTTCGGATCAGCAGAGCTGCTTCTCGAACCAGTGGTGCGCGTACGGCTCGTCGTTGAAGCGCGGAACCTCCCTGTACCCGGCCGACCGGTAGAGCCGAATCGCCTCGACGAGGGTCCTGTTCGTCTCGAGCCGCACCGTCGAGGCGCCCGCCGCCGCCGCACGCCGCTCGAGCTCTCCGAGGAGGCGCCGGCCGAGGCCGAGGCCGCGCGCTCCCCGGTCGACCCACATCCGCTTGAGCTCGGACGGCTCGCCGGGGTGGTGCTTGAGCGCGCCGCAGCCCACCGGCTGCTCGCGTAGCCGCGCGACGAGCAGGAGGCCCCTCGGAGGCGTCATGTCGTCGGCATCGGCCGGGATGCTCAACGCCGGGTCGAAGCCCGTGTCGAACCGCTCGGCGAGCTCGGCGAAGTACTGCTCGATGCACGAGCGGGCATCGGGACTCGACGGATCCTCGGCCGAGATCGTGACGAGCGAGGCCTCGAGGAGCCGCTCGACGGTCTCGGCCGCCTCCGCGAGCTTCGCGCGTTGACGCTCGTCGAGCGGCTCGAGGATCGACCAGGCGAGCTCGTCGGAGAGGCGGTCGAGCTCCGCCCGCTCGCGGCGGCCCCGCGAGGTGAGGCGCGCCGTGCGAACGCGTCCGTCGGAGGCGCTCTCGTCGACGATCGCGAGACCCTGCCCCTCGAGCGAGCGGAGCAGCCGGCTCACGTAGCCCGAATCGAGCCCGAGACCGCGCCGCAGCTCCCGGATCTCCCGCGGCTCCGAGGAAAGCTCCCACAGCAGCCGCGACTCGCCGAGCGGCCGGTCCCGCCCCAGGTACTCGACCTCGAGCGCGCCCACCCGCTCCGTCACAGACCGGTTGAAGCTCCGCAGCGCAGCGACCTGCCCCGCACCCATTCTCTGATTCTAGTCAGACAATGGGGAGTCCTGCCCGAGCCGCGCCCGACCAGCGCGGGCGCGGCCAGCCTCAGCCCGCCCATTCACGCTGTGCCCCGCATCTCTCCCCCGAGCAGAAAAGCGAAGCGGTGCGAGGGGGGAATGACATCGGCTGCCACATCGACCGCGTCGAGGTCCAGTAAGAAACGTTCTACTCGTCCGAGAAGACAAGCGAGACACAGATGCACTCTTTGTGCTGATTCGCCACAAGCCGACCGCGGACTGCTCGCGTGGCTGTCCGATCGAAACGATTTGCCCGATCATGAGGGGTCGTCCCGATCGTGTCCGAGGGCGCCTCGAGTGAGCAAAGCATCGAAGGATGCATCTGCGTCTCGCTGGCTATTCCGGTGGGTAGTTGCTGTACGGCCGGAGCTTGGTGGGCGCGGCTTGACGGCTCAGAGACCGAGCTCGATGCCACGGCTGATGCTTTGCTCGAGTTCGATCAGACGGCGGAGCGTCCGCAGCGCTTGGAGGTCCTGTTCGCGGTCGAGGGCCGCGAGCATCCGTGCCTGGTCGCCCAGCGAGGCGACCTGGGGGCGGACGCCCTGGCCTAGCGGCTCGCGCCGCGCCGCCCGGCGCAGGTCGTCGTAGCCGCCCGTGCCGGCCGGCTCCGGCACGAGCTTCACCTCGCCCGCGTCGGTCTCGAGCTCGAGCACCGGCAACTGGTCGAGATCGCGCTCAAACGCCAGCCGCTTCCCATCCGAACGGCGCGCGTTCAGATCCTCGAGCGCCAACCCCAGCCGGCCCAGGTTCTCCTCACGCAGCGAAGGCACGATGTCCAGGCCGTCCGTCAGCTCATCGCTGCCGTGGATAACCCGGCCGAGCCCGCCGACAACGACATAGGCCACCCGCTGACGATCAAGCGCCTTCAACGCCGCAATCGGATCAAAGCGCTCGGCCATCAGCGGCCGCGTGCCTTGAGCATCGCCTGCAGCCGCTCCTGCGGCGTCCGCTGCAGCGCCTTCTGCAAGCGCGCATCATGGCGGCTATCCGCCTCGTATGGCACCAGCGAGGTCTCGAGGTCAAAGCCGCAGCGCGCACCAGCTCGCGCAGCGTCTCGAAGCTCGGCTGCACGACATCGCGCTCCCAGCGGGCGATCTGCGCCCGGTCCTTGCCGCTTCGCTCCGACAACTCCACCTGCGAGAGGCCGGCCCGCAGGCGCGCTTCCCGGATCAGCGTCCCGCTCGTCACGCTGCCATTCTACCCTCGATGGGGTGTAAGACGCCACTGAGACGGATATGCTACATTCATGCGATGCGCCGTATTCCGCGGGAGCAGCTACAGCTCGAGGCGCCCCGCTCGGAGCCGCCGGAAGCCCGCCCCCGCCCTGAGAGTCGGCCGCGACACTCGACCGAGGGCACGCATCGACCTTCGGCCGCTGACCTGCTCGAGACGCCGGGGCGCATTGCTGACCCGCTCGCATCTGCGCCAGCTCGGTTTGGAGCGGCGCGCGATCGACGCCGTGTTCCGCACCTTGCCGGTCGTTGCGCTACCCGGTTATTCGCGACCGATGATCCGTGCGGAGGAATACCACGAGCTGGTCGCCGCGTACACCTACCGCGATGACCGCGTCCGGCCGCGTCATGCCTAGTGCCTGGGTCGAACGGCGCGAAACCGCCGACGGAAACGCTCGCTACCTGGTCAAGTATCGGCTCGGAGGCCGGGAGAGCACTCACCGCTACGCAGGCTCGTTCTCGACGAGGCGGGAGGCAATCGCTCGGCGCGGCTGGGTCGCGGGCGAGCTGGCCGCGATGCGCGTCCCGGAGACTCGTCGGCTAGAAGCCATGCCACCCGCCGCGCCGACGCTCGCCGATGTGGCCGAGCGCTGGCGCGCCTCTCGCGTCGACGTCACGGATGTAACGGCAGTCGGCCACCGCGTTCAGCTTGCACGCGTCATGCCACTGCTCGGCTCGTACCGCGTCAACGAAATCACCGCCGCAGACGTCGCGGCGCTCGTGGCCGCCCTGCACGCAGATGGTCGCAGGCGGGAGACGATCCGCAAGAGCGTGACGGCGCTGGCGCAGGTGCTCGACTTCGCCGGCGTGACGGACAATCCGGCTCGCGACCGGGTGCACGTGCGGCTACCGCGCGAGGAGCGCGAAGAGCCGACCCCGCCGTCCGCCGGACACATCGAAGCCGTCCTGCCGCTCATGCCGCGCCGGTACGCACTCGCCGTGCTCGTACTCGACGCGACCGGGATGCGCGTAGGCGAGATCGATGAGCGAGGGCTGCACTGCGGCGACCTGGACGAACCGAACACTCGCTGGCGCATCCGCCGAGCAGTCGAAAAGGGTCGCCGCGGCCGCTGGGTTTCTCTGCCGCCTGACCTCTTCGCCGCTGTCGTCGCGACGCTGCCACCGCGCGAGGACCGTCAAGCCGATCGGCCTGTCTTCCCAGGGGTTACCCAGGAGCGGCTGCGAACGGCGATCGCACGCGCATGCAAGGCGTCGGGTACGCCAACCTGGTCGCCCCACGACCTCCGACATCGTCGAATCAGCCTCTGGCACCGCCAGGGCGAGACCTGGGCGCTGATCGGCTCACGCGTCGGTCAGCGATCGCTTTCGGTAACCGCCGATACCTACACGCACGTGCTGCTCGACGATCGCGAGCTCGATCACTCGACGCTCGTCGGCGAGCTCGCAGCGCACTAGAGGCTTGATGTGAAACGCAGGCGGCATCATTGCCGTCGACGTCAGTCCAGCGACTTGGAGTGGTCTAGCGCGGCTTCTTGAGGGCGCCGTCCGTGCGATCTCGGGCCTGTCGAACGAGCCAGGTGGCTGGATCGGTGACGGGATTGTGCTCCGCGTCGGCCCTCTTGTTGGGCTGTGCTCGGTGTTTGCGCTCGGTTGGATGATCGTCTTCCCACTGGGCGGGATTCCACCACCTGCGAAGCCGATCACGCAGAGTCACAACAAAGCGAATCTAACCCTGGGGGAGTTTCACATCAAGCCTCTAGCTCGGGCGAGCCTGACCTCAGCTGTGCCCGGCGCGAGGGCATGGCTTTTCCGTGGGGGCACCGGTGGGGGCACGCAGTGCGCAAACGCGGCATTCATGTCACACCCGTTGCGCTCAACCATGCGGTTTTTGTCTAGCCGTGCGGTGTCAAATGGGCCCGCCAGGACTCGAACCTGGGACCAAGGGATTATGAGTCCCCTGCTCTAACCAACTGAGCTACGGGCCCGCCGGGAGCGTAACGGCCTGCAGATTCTCCTGAGCTACGCGGTTCTCGGGCCGGTCGGCGGGTTCGATCGAGCAGAATGCCGCTGTGAAGGTCTTCCAGCGCGAGACGAAGCTCCGTACCTCGGGCGGTCTGACGGTCACCGACATCACGGAGAGCGTGCAGAACGCGGTGCGCGAGAGCGGCATCCAGGACGGAATCGCATGCGTCTATTCGCCGCACACGACGTGCTGCGTCCGCGTGAACGAGTTCGAGGCCGGGTTCCTCGACGACTTCGCCGAACTGCTGCGCCGCCTGGTGCCCAGCGAGAGCTACTACGCGCACGACGACTTCGATCGCCGCACCGAGAACATCTGCCCCGAGGACATGGAGCAGGGAAACGGACATTCGCACTGCATGGCGATGCTGCTCGGCACCGCCGGCGAATCGGTGCCGGTCCGCGAGGGCGAGCTCCAGCTCGGCACCTGGCAGCGCGTTCTCTTCATCGAGCTGGACCGCGAGCGCGACCGCCGCTGGCTCGTCCAGGTCGTCGGCAACGAGTAGGAACGCCTCCGCGCGGGCATGAACCCGGGGTAGGTCCAAGAACACCCACTCTGGGAGGAGTTTCATGCGTATCCACGCAACGGTGGCCGCGCTCATCATCGCTGCCGCCGCGCTCCTGGCCGCCCCAGCGTTCGCCCGTCCCGCCCTGTCGCTCAATGTCAGCGTGACGATCACGAACAGCAGCTGCGTGCTCGGCTACACGTCGGTGAGCCACCGGAACACGAGGATCGTGTTCCACATCATCAACAACGGCAGCGTGTCGCACGGCTTCGACGTCTCGACGAGGTTCAAGTCGGGACTCGTCAAGGCGCATCAGGAGTCCACGCTCGTCGCGGACTTCGGCAAGCCGGGCGCGTACCCGTACGCGTGCGTCGCCGCACACTCGACGGTGAAGAAAGGCGTCTTCACGATCCGCAAGACCTAGGAACAGAGCAGAAGGGTGGCGATCGGGCGGCGCGGCCCGCTCGATCGGCTACTCGCGGCCGACGAAGTCGCTTGCGACGGCGATCCCGCCGCCGACGAGCGCAACCCACATGCCCATCCCCATCGAGACGTGCGCGAAGCTCACCCCCGCGCCGTTGATCTTCGACGTGAGCGTCCAGCTCTTGTAGACGACGATCGCCGCAGCGACGAGCGCGCACGCGGCGGCGGGACGGCGGAGCGACCCGTCGCCGCCGCGGATGTCGATCACCGCGAGGAGGAGCGAGCCGATCGCGAGCACGAGTGCGACCTTGCCGGCCGTGAGATCGGTCGCGTGCACGTTGCCCGAGCTCGACAGGGCGCCGAACGTGACGGTCAGCGAGAGGAGCGGGAGGAAGCAGGCGATGCCGACGAGCGCCCCGCCGCCGAGTGCGAGCACCTTGGACATGGCCCACGTATCGGCAGAAGCGCCGAAAAGCTGCAGCTCACTCAGGCGTGACGTAGGCGGCGGTCAGGCCGCCGTCCACGACGAACGTCGCCGCGTTCACGTAGGACGACTCGTCGCTCGCGAGAAAGAGCGCCGCGTTCACGATCTCCCGTGGCTTCGCCATCCGCCCCATCGGCACGTGCACGAGCCGGCGCTCGGCAGCCCCGGGCGTCTCGCTCCAGATCCGGAGGAGGAGCGGCGTCTCGACCGGGCCCGGGCAGAGTGCGTTCACGCGGACCCCCTGCCGTGCGAACTGCACGCCCAGCTCCTTGCTCAGGGCGAGGACGGCACCCTTCGACGCCGTGTACGAGATCTGCGACGTCGCCGCGCCGACGAGCGCGACGAACGAGGCGACGTTGATCACCGAGCCGCCGCCGCGTTCGAGCAGGTACGGGATTCCGTGCTTGCAGCAGAGGAAGACGCCGCGCGTGTTCACGGCTTGCACGCGCTCCCACGCGTCCAGTCCGGTCTCGAGGATCGAGTCGTCGTCCGCGGGCGAGATGCCGGCGTTGTTGTAGAGCACGTCGATCCCGCCGAGCTCGGCCGCCGCGGCCTCGTACATCGCCCGCACCGACGCCTCGTCGGCCACGTCGACCTGCACGGCGAAGCCGCCGACGGCATCGGCAACCTTCGCTGCGGCGTCGCCGTTCACGTCGGCGACGCATACCTTCGCGCCTTCGCTGACGAAGACTTCCGCCGCGTCGGCGCCCATGCCGCCGCCCGCGCCGGTGATCACGCACACCTTGCCGTCGAGCCGTCCCATCAGGAGGTGGAGTAGAACACGTTCTTCACCTCGCTGTACCCCTCGAGTGCGTGCATGCCGAGCTCGCGCCCGAAACCGCTCCGCTTGAAGCCGCCGAAGGGCGTCGACGGCCGCACCGAGGAGTTCGAGTTGATCGAGAGCACGCCGGTCTCGACCGCGCGGGCGACGCGGAGTGCCCGCCCGCCGTCGCGCGTCCAGATCGAGCCGGAGAGCCCATAGTCGGAGTCGTTCGCGATGCGCACCGCCTCCGCCTCGTCGGCGAACGGGATCAGCGCGGCGACCGGTCCGAAGACCTCCTCGCGCGCGATCCGGTCGCCCGGGCGAGCCTCGACGAGCGTCGCGGGGTACCAGAAGCCCTTGCCGTCCGGCGTGTCGCCCCGGAAGAGCGGCTCGCCCTCGACGAAGCTCGCGACCGTCTCGCGGTGCTGCGCGGAGATCAGCGGCCCCATCTCCGTCGCCTCGTCCTCGGGATCGCCGACCTTGAGCCGGCGCGTCGCCTCGACGAGGAGCTCCGCGAAGCGGTCGTACGCGCTCTGCTCGACCAGGATGCGGGAGCGGGCACAGCAGTCCTGCCCCGCGTTGTCGAAGACCGCGTACGGCGCAGCGACCGCCGCCTGCTCGAGATTCGCATCTGCGAAGACGATGTTCGCGGACTTTCCGCCGAGCTCGAGCGTCACGCGCTTGATGGTGCTCGCCGCGCCCTGCATCACGAGCTGCCCCACCTCGGTCGAGCCCGTGAAGCCGATCTTGGCGAGGTCGGGATGCTCGATCAGCCGCTGCCCGACCACCGAGCCCTTGCCGACGACGATGTTCACGACCCCTTCGGGAATGCCGGCCTCGAGTGCGAGCTCCCCGAGGCGCATGGAGGAGAGCGGGGTCAGCTCGGCCGGCTTGAGCACGACGGTGTTGCCGCAGGCGAGCGCTGGGCCGAGCTTCCACGAAGCGATGTTCAGCGGGAAGTTCCACGGCGTGATCAGCCCGACGACGCCGAGCGGCTCGCGGAAGGTCATGTCGATGCCGCCCGCTACGGGGATCGTCTCGCCGTAGAACTTGTCGACCGCCCCGGCGTAGAAGTGGAAGACCTGGGCGACCATGCCGACCTCGCCGCGTGCGCCGCTGATCGGCTTGCCGACGTTCCGCGACTCGATCCGCGAGAGCTCCTCGTGGTGGTCCTCGACGAGCGTCGCGAGCCGGCGAAGCAGCCGCGCGCGGTCGGCCGGCGCCACTGCGCGCCACTCCGGGTACGCGGCCTTCGCCCGCGCCACGGCGGCGTCGGTCTCTTCGATGCCGGCCGGCTCGAGCTCGGCGAGCGACTCCTCGGTCGCCGGGTTGAGCACGGTGCTCATCCCCGCTCCGACGCCGGCGGAGCCGGCGCCTCCGCTCCTTGGCGGGCTCCGTCGAGCCTACGCCCGCTGCCCCGCTCCTCCCGGTAGGCGCGAGCTTCCGCGACGAGTGCTTCGAAGAGCTTCTGGTCGTCGCCCGCCTCCGGATGCCAGAGCACGCCGACGGCGAACCGCCGTTCCGGGTCCTCGAGACCCTCGACGGTTCCGTCGTCGGCCCACGCGACCTCGACCAGGCCCTCGCCGACCCGGCCCACTCCCTGGTGATGGTGCGACTTGACGGGCGCGTGGTCGCCGAGCACCGAGCCGAGCCGGGAGCCTTCGTCGACCTTCACGCCGTGATCGGAGAACGCGCCTTTCACCTCGCGGTGCTGCTCATTGCCGACGACCTCGGGCAGGTGCTGCACGAGGTCGCCCCCGCGCGCCACGTTCAGAACCTGGAACCCGCGGCAGACTGCGAGGACCGGCATGTCGCGTGCAAGCGCCCCTTCGAGCAGGGCGAGCTCCCCGCGGTCGCGCTCCGGCCGCGTGGCCGTCGTCTCCGGATGCGCGGTCGCGCCGTACGACTCCGGATCGAGGTCGTTGCCGCCGGAGAAGAGGATGCCGTCGAGCACGTCGAGCGTCTCCTCGACGCCGTCGGCGCTCGGCGGGACGAGAAGGGCCCGCGCACCCGCGCGCTCGACCGCGCTCACGTAGTCGTAGGGGATCAGCGCCGCGGGGAGCGTCCAGTGTCCCCAGGACGCCTCCTCGACGTACGTCGTTATGCCGACGACCGGCCTAGCCACGTTCGAACATCCGCTCCCGCTCGTAACACGTCACCGTATCGTCGAAGAGGCGCTGCTCGGTACGCGCGTAGTTCAGATAGTGATCGACGACCTCGTCGCCGAGCACGCGCCGCGCGACGGTGCCGCCCTCGAGCCGCTCGATCGCGTCGCGCAACGAGTGCGGGAAGCGCTCGACGTCGGACTCATAGGCATTGCCCTCGAAAGGGGGCCCGAGCTCGAGCTGCTCCTCGATGCCGTGGAGCCCGGCGGCGAGCAGCGCCGCGAACGCGAGGTACGGGTTCGCGTCTGCGCCGGGGATGCGCGTCTCGGCCCGCAACGCCTTGCCGTGGCCGACGATTCGAAAGCCGCACGTCCGGTTGTCGTATCCCCACGCGAGCGTGGTCGGCGCCCAGCTCCCTGCGGCGAAGCGCTTGTACGAGTTGATCGTGGGCGCGAAGAAGATCGCAAGCTCGGACGCGAGCGCGATCTGGCCGGCGAGGTAGTGCTTGAAGACATCCGTCTCGCCGGCGAACGCCGACTCGCCGTCGCGCCAGAGCGACGAGTGGATGTGACACGACGAGCCGACCCAGGCGTGGTCGGGCTTCGCCATGAAGGTGAGCGACATCCCGCACTGGTGCGCAAGCTCTTTCGCACCGGTCTTGTAGATGACGTGGTCGTCGGCGGCCTTCGCCCCGAGGGCGTAGCGGAAGTTGATCTCGTGCTGGCCCGGCCACGCCTCGCCCTTCGACGATTCGACCTTCATGCCCGCCGCTTTCATCGCCGTCCGGATCGCGCGCATGAACGGCTCGTCGTAGCCCGCTCCGAGGATGTGGTAGTCGAGGATGTAGGGCACCGAGGGGGTGAGGTCGCGGTAGTGCTGGGCGTGTGCCTGCTCGTAGCTCTCCCGGAAGAGGAAGAACTCGAGCTCGGAGCCGAAGGCGACGTCGAAGCCCCGCTCCTTCGCCCGCTCGAGCTGCGCCTTCAAGACCTGGCGCGGCGATGGAGCGACGGGCGAGCCGTCGTGCCAGTGCACGTCGCAGAGGACGAGCGCCGTGGCCTCGTGCCAGGGAATCCGCCGCAGCGTCTCGAGGTCCGGCTGCAGGCCGAAGTCGCCGTAGCCCCGCTCCCAGCTCGCGAGCGCGTAGCCAGGCACCGGATCCATCTCCATCTCGAGGGCGAGCAGGTAGTTGCAACCCTCGACCGTCGCGCCCGCGTCGAGCTCGTCGAGAAAGAACTCGGCGTCGAGGCGCTTGCCCATCAGCCGCCCCTGCATGTCGGTGAACGCGGCGATGACCGTATCGACGGCGCCTGTCTCGACGTCGGCGCGCAGCTCGTCGAGTGTCAACACGGAAGCGACCCTATCGCACGGTTGAAACCGTCCGATCGGAAGAGTTAGCTTCAAGTGCGTCTTCTCACGAAAAGGAGGATGGATGAGCTCGGAAGCGCCAGGGGTGCACGCGTCGGACGACGAGCGCACGCTCCACAAGCTCGGTTACGCGCAGGTCCTCTACCGCGAGATGGGCGGGTTCTCGAACTTCGCGATCTCGTTCACGATCATCTCGATCCTCGCGGGCTGCCTGACGTCGTACTACATCGCGTTCCAATGGGGCGGCCCGGTCGCGATCACGTGGGGCTGGCTGCTCGTCGGCTTCATGTGCGTCGTCGTCGCGCTCGCCATGGGCGAGATCGCCTCGACCTACCCGACCGCCGGCGGCCTCTACTTCTGGGCGTCGAAGCTCGGGAGCCCCGCCTGGGGCTGGTTCACCGGGTGGTTCAACCTCGTCGGGCAGATTGCGGTCACCGCGGCGATCGACTACGGCGCGGCGATCTTCACGACTTCGCTGCTGAATCTCTGGTTCTCCTCGATCCCGAATACGCGGCACGCGATCTTCGTGACGTTCACGGTGATCATCTTCCTGCACCTGATGCTGAACCTGCTCGGCGTCAAGCTGCTGGCGGCGATCAACTCCATCTCCGCGTGGTGGCACATGGCCGGCGTCGCGATCATCGTCGCGATTCTGATCATCGTCCCCGACCACCATCAGTCGGCGAGCTACGTCTTCACGAAGACGATCAACAACTCCGGCTTCTCGGGCCACGGTTGGCACAGCCCGGTGTTCTGGTTCGTGTTCGGCCTGGGGCTGCTGATGTCGCAGTACACGATCACCGGCTATGACGCGTCCGCCCACATGAGCGAGGAGACCCGCAACGCGTCCCGAGCCGCTGCATGGGGAATCGTGATGTCGGTCGTCGTCTCCGTGATCTTCGGCTTCGCGCTCCTGCTCGCGGTGACGTTCGCGATCCCGAGCACGGCGGGCGGTCTCGCGGCGGGAACGAACATCGTCACCTATATCTGGCAGACCTCGATGAGCACGAGATGGGCGGAGTTCCTGCTCGTGATCGCCGTCGTCGCGCAGTTCTTCTGCGGCACGGCATCGGTGACGTCTGCCTCGCGGATGATGTTCGCGTTCTCCCGCGACGGCGCGATCCCCGGGCATCGCTGGTGGCGCCAGGTGAACCGCAGCCGCGTCCCGGTCTACTCGGTGTGCGCGATCGGGGTGCTCTCGTGGGCCCTGATGATCCCGACGTACTGGAACAACGCGACGGGCTACCTCGTCGGAACGTCGATCGCGGTCATCGGCCTCTACATCGCGTTCGTGCTCCCGATCATCCTGCGCCTGCGCGCGGGCGAGCGCTTCGAGCGTGGGCCGTGGAACCTCGGCAAGCACTACAAGTGGATCGACACGCTCGCAATCCTGTGGATCGCGTTGATCTGCGTCCTGTTCCTGATGCCGGTCACGCCCACGGGGATCCCGTGGAAGTCCGGGTTCAACTGGAACGTCGTCAACTACGCGCCGATCACCGTCGGCGGCGCGCTGCTCCTCTTCGGCGGGTGGTACCTGCTGTCGGCTCGCAAATGGTTCAAGGGCCCCGTTCGACAGGGCTCCGATGACGAGCTCGAGCGCATCGAGTCCGGCCTCGGCGTACCCTCGGTCGGCCAGCCCGCGGGCGCGTAGCCTCCGTCTCGGAGGGTGGGCGGGCTCGCCCCCGCCCACCCTCCGATCCACATTTCGCCGACAGGCGCCCGGGCGACCGCCTATGGTGGGGCGATGACGAGAACGGTCATGACCCGCAAGGTGATCGAGCTCATGGGCGCGATCGGGACCGGAATCGGCCTCTGGCGGTTCACGAGCGGGGACTGGATCGGCGGCATCGCCTTCACGCTGGCCGTCGCGGGAATGGCCGGCTGGACCTTCTGGTCGAGCCGCGGCCCGCGAGACGGACGCCGGTACTGATCGACCGGTCCGGCCCAGCTCCCTCGTTCGAGTGAAGCCTGCGGCCCGGGGTTGGTTCGCCCGCCGAATTGCTGTATAGCTGCAAGGTGGAGGGCGAGCATTTTCTGCGGGCAGGTACAGGGAGAGGAGACACACGTGCGTGGTAGAGGGGGACTTTTCGTCCTCGCGATCCTGGCATCGGCGGCAGTGCTCACTTCGAGCGCAGGCGCGTATACGCACAGGAGCGGGGCAATCACGATCTCGAGCCGGGCTGAGGCTGTGCAGTATCTGGCCTCGCTCGGCATCAGTGCACGAGGCGTTGTCGTGCAGCGCGGCTCGCACAACTACGCGGGACCGAGCTGCCCGGGCAAGGGCTGGACGTGCACGAAGGCGAAGCGGGTACTCCAGGTCGCGTCGAGGGAAGGCGACGACAACCGCTTCTACTGCACGCCGTCGACAGGTGGCTCATCCTCGCCGCCGAACGGCTGCACGATCATCCAGGTCTCGAGCGGCGGCCAGAACGTCGCGTTCTGCCGGGAGCAGTCCGACGCGGCAATGGTCGACCAGGACTGCAGCGTCAGGCAGACGAACACGACAGGTGGGAACTGGCTGCTGATCGACCAGCAGGTGAACGCGCACAACGGTGCGGCCCAGACGGCCCACCAGTACGGCGGCAGCCTGCAGCAGAACGGGAGCGGCCCAAATGCGGTGGAGATCCACCAGGCGCTCCAGCAGCAGACCCAGAGCACCGACTCGACCGGGGCGCAGACGCAGAACGGCCATCAGGAGGCGTCGGTGACGCAGTTCAGCGACAGCGGCGCGAACGCGGCCCGCATCGATCAGTCGCTTGCGCTGCACGCGGACGCGAAGGGTGGCGCGTCGGTCACGCAGACCCAGAACGCCGACGGCGACATCAACACGAACGCGGGCGTCGACCAGAGCTCGAACTCGGGTCGGAACTTCGCGCAGGTGAACCAGCAGAACCAGTACGACGCTCACGTCGGCAAGGCGGTCACCGCGACGCAGCAGCAGGGCTCGACTCGCGGCGGAGAGAGCGTCTTCTTCAGCCAGTCGAGCAGCGGGCTCTCGACCGCCGACGGCGATCAGCAGGAGCACCAGAACATGCAGGCTGACCGTGTCGGCTCGCTGACCCAGAGCCAGTTCGGCCCGATGTGGTCGGACCCGGAGCAGTTCTCGAACCCGAACAACGTCTACGACGTCGACCAGCGCTCGGATCAGCATGCTTCGAGCCCGGCGGCCCTACAGGACGACCAGCAGTACGGGGAGTGCGACACGAGCGGTCGTTGCACCGTCGACCAGCGTGTCCAGCAGCAGGGTCAGAGCTTCACGAACTCCTGCGGGCCGGCCACGACCTGCGACTCGGGACAGCATGTGATCGACGGGACGCAGACCCCGTGCACCGGCACGAGCGAGACGGCGTGCAGCGCGCCGCCGCCGCCCCCGCCGCCGCCGTTCGAGTTCTGCCCGCCGACCCAGTGCTGCAGCGACAACTGCATCACGAGCGCGCCCCGGTAAGGCGCGGGCTCAGGCTGACGCGAAGGGGCCGGCCACGCCGGCCCCTTCCGCGAGCTCGGCGAGCTCGCGGTCGATCACATCGACGAGCCCGCGCGCGCCCGCTCGAGCGAGATCTTCGCGCGCCCGAACGAGCTCGACCCGAGCCGGTGTCTTGTTGCCGAGCTTCCGCAGCGCACGGCCGTAGGCAAGCCGGGCCTCGCCGAGGTCGAGCGGCAGCCCCTGGTGCTCCTCGAGGAGCTGGAGGGCCTTGGTGAAGCTCTGCACCGCGACGTCGCCGCGGCGCTCGGCGGTTCGCAGGCTCGCTTCGATCAGGAGCCCCGCGGCCCGCGCGTACGCGTCCTCCTCCGGCACGCTCCGGAAGGCGAACACGGCGAGCTCGCGCGCGTCGGGGAGCCGGTCCTGGGCGATCAGGACGTCGACCAGGATCCGGTAGATGTCGACGAGCAGCGCGCCGCCGATCTCGAGCGCGATCGGAACCGCGGTGCGCAAGCGCTCCTCCGCCATGTGGAGCTGTGCGCGTGCGAGGGCGGTGAGCGCGAGCGTGCGGAGGTTCTGGAGCTGGTTGAAGCGGTCACCGGTGCGCTCGAGCCAGTCGAGAGCCTGCAGCCCGAGCCGCTCAGCCTCCTCGAGCTCGCCGAGGTGGTACTTGACGAGCCCGAGCTGCCACGTCGCACGGGCCTGGTCCCGGACGCTTCCGGCCTCGCCCGCGAGCAGGATGAGACCCGTGAACTGCTCGTCGGCCCCGGCCAGGTCGCCGACGTTGTAGAGGAGTGTCCCGAGCTTGTTGCGAACCTCGATCAGAAGCGCCGTGTCGTCGAGCGACTCTGCGATTGCGAGACACCCTCGGAGATCCGCAACTGCCGCTTCACCCGCCTGCTCGAACCACCAGCGCACGTAGGCGGCCTGGAAGCCGGCGCGGGCCTGCAGCGCGAGATCGCCCGACTCGGCCGCGATCGCCTCGGCGTCCGTCACCTGGGCGAGCGCATCGGCCGCGCGCCCCTGCTTCGTCGCGATGCGCGCGCTGCCGATCAATGCCTTCGCCCGCAGATCCGGGCGGCCGAACGCGACCGACTCGTCCGCGACACACGCAAAGAGCTCGGTGGCCTTCTGGAACTCGCCGAGCGTGTTCAGCGTCCCGGCGCGGCCGAGCCTGAGCTCGAGCGTCTGCTCGGTCTGCTCGTCGCCGACGAGCTCGAGCGCGCGTGCGTAGTACCGGTCGGCCTCGCGGATGCCTTCCCGGCGTTCGGCCTTCTCGGCGGCGCGCATCAACGCATCGACCGCACGCTCGATCGGCGGCGGCACGTCGCCGCGTCCGATCTCGCGCCCGAGCTTGCACGACTGCTCGAGGTGGTAGGCGACGATCTCCACGAGCTCGTCTCCCGTGCCGGAACGCCCGGCCAGCCAGTCGACGAAGCGGACGTGCAGCTGGGCCCGCCGTCCCTTTGGCACGCGCCCGTACGCGACGTCCTTGATCAGCGCGTGCATGAACGTCCACTCGCGCTCGTCCGAGATCGTCGTCTCATGGTGGGCACGGACGAAGTCGCGGTGCTCGAGCGCGTCCAGGCTCGGGGCGACGTCGGCCCCGTGCAAGTCTGCGACGGCGCCGCTCCAGAACACGCTCCCGACGACGGAGGCGTGCTGCGCGACCCGCTTGTCCTGGGCGGGCAGCCCGTCGAGACGGGAGCCGATCATCGCCTGGAGGCTCGTGGGCACCGTGAGCTCGTCGAGGTCGCCCCCTTCCTCGAGGGCGCCGGAATCGGCGAGCATGCGGACGGTCTCCTCGAGGAAGAGCGGGTTCCCGGCGGCGTTGCGGAGCAGGAGCTCGGCATGGCGGCCCGCGGGAAGCGCGTGCGCGCCGAGGAGCTCGGCGAGGAGCGCCTCGCTCGCCTCCGCGCCGAGCGCCGCGAGGGCGATGGCGATCCGGTTCTGGCCGTCCGAGCACAGCGCGGGCCGCAGCGTCTCGAGCTCCCGCCGCGCAGAGCCGACGAGATAGATCGGGCCCTCGGCGTCGCGCAGAAAGTCGAGCAGGTCGAAGAGCGTCTCCTCGGCCCAGTGCAGGTCCTCGAAGACGATCACGAGCGGACGCTTTGCCGCGAGCAGCTCGAGCACCCGGCGGATGCCCCAGTGGAGCTCGGCCTGCGAGATCTCCTCGGCGGAATACGTTCCCCGCGGCGTCCGCGGCACGCCGATCAGGTTCGCGAGCGCCGACGCCATGGTGCGAAGCTGGTCGAGATCGTCGCTGCCGAGTCCCTCGAGGAGGGCACCGAGCTTGCCCGAGACCGTGTCGACGTCGTCGCTCTTCAGGATCCCGGCTGCGCCTTCGAGGATCTCGACGACCGGCCAGTACGTGATGCCCTCGCCGTAGGAGAGGCACCGGCCCCAGAGGACGTCGGCGTCGTCTGCCACGCGGTGCGCCATCTCGGCGAGCAGGCGGCTCTTCCCGATTCCTGGATCGCCGATGATCGCCACGAGCCCGGGCTTGCCCGTCGTCCGTACGGCCTCCCAGAGCGCGAGCATGCGGTCGAGCTCGGCGGCGCGGCCGACGAGCGGCGCGTCGCGCACTCTCCCCCGCGCGGTCGTCTCACGCAGGCCGAGCGCCTGCCAGACACGCACCGGTTCCGCCTTGCCCTTCGCGGCGATCGGCTCGTGCTCGACGTACTCGATCGCATGCTCGCTCGCCCGGTAGGTGACCTCGCCGACGAGGATCCCGTTGACCGGCGCGGCGGATTCGATGCGGGCCGCGGTGTTGAGGACGTCGCCCCAGGCGATCCCCTTGCCCTCCTCGGCGCGGTTGCCGTGCGTCGCGATCACCTCGCCGGTCGCGATGCCGATCCGTACCTGGATCTCGCGGATCGGGTCCTCGCTGTTGAGCGCCGCGACCGTGTCGAGGATCAGGAGCGCTGCGCGAACGGCGCGCTCGGGATCGTCCTCGTGGGCGACCGGGACGCCGAAATGCGTGACGATCGCGTCGCCGATGTACTTCTCGACCGTGCCGCCGCAGCGCTCGAGCTCGGCACGCAGGCGGCCGTAGTAGAGCTCGAGCAGGCCCAGGACGTCCTCGGGGTCGAGCGATTCTGCGAGCGCCGTCGACCCGACGAGGTCGACGAAGACGAGCGTGTCGAGCTTACGCTCCTCGTCCGGCACCTGCGGCGGCGCCGCCGCAACGGCCCCGGCGAGCGGTGTCCCGCATTCCAGGCAGAACCGGGCCCGCTCGGGGTTCTCTTCCCCGCAGTTCGGACAGGTGACCATTCACTAGGAGTGTACGACTTAAAAGTGGTGTTTGCCGCCGAATCAGGCATAAATCTGACTTTGACTTTCGTCAGTCCAGCAGTCCACCCACCAGCGCGCGTGCGGCATGCCGCTCTCGAGGGCCAGGCGGAGGAACGACCCGACGTCGTAGGCCGTGCGCCGCAGCTCGACCCGGAGCTCGCCGGGGGCGTGGACGAGCAGGCCGTATTCCGCCCGCGGCGCGATCAGGACGCGGTCGGGCCACCAGTCGCTGAATGGCAGCCCGACCGAGCCGGGGTTGACGAACAGGGAGTGCTCGAACCGGCGCACGAGCTGGAGATGGGTGTGGCCCCCGATCAGGAGCGGCCGGCGCAGGTCGCCCAGCATGCGGCCGAGCTCCTCGTCGGAGGTCGTCGCGAAGATGAAGTCGTCGTACGAGCGGGGCGAGCCGTGAAAGCACAAGGCGCGCTCACCGGCGTCGAGCGGCAGCTCGAACTGCGGGAGGTAGCCGCGCAGCACCTCCCGGTCGTCGTCCGAGAGCTGGTCGGCCCAGAAGGCGTTGATCTCGTGCAGCAGCAGCCCGACCTCGTCCGTCGGGGCGGCGGCCTGCCGCTCGAGAAACCAGGCGTCCCAGTTGCCGAGCACGACCGGGCAGGCGAGCTCCTGGACTCGCGCGAGGGCTGCCGCCGGCTGCGGGCCGGCCGCGACGTCGCCGAGGCAGAGGATCCCGTCCACGTCCTCGCGCTCGAGCTCGGCGAGGACGGCGTCGAGCGCGAAGAGGTTGCCGTGGATGTCGGAGATCAGCCCGATCTTGGTCATCGGGGGACCTGGCCCATCAGGGGCCGAGTTGCCGATCGAGGTTGACGGCGGCGCTGATCAACGCCAGGTGGGTGAACGCCTGCGGGAAGTTCCCGAGCAGCTCGCCGGTCGGCCCGATCTGCTCGGAATAGAGCCCGAGGTGGTTCGCGTACGTCAGCATCTTCTCGAACGCGAGCCGAGCCTCGTCGACGTGGCCGGCGCGGGCGAGCGCCTCGACGTACCAGAAGGTGCAGATCGAGAAGGTGCCTTCGTCGCCCTCGAGCCCGTCGGGCGCAGCCTCGATGTTGTACCGGTAGACGAGGCTGTCCGAGACGAGCTCCTTGCCGATCGCCTCGAGCGTCGAGAGCCAGCGCGGATCGGTCGGGGCGACGAACTTCGTCAACGGCATCAGCAGCACGGACGCGTCGAGTACGTCGGTGTCGTAGTGCTGGACGAACACGCCGCGCTCCTCGTTCCAGCCCCGCGACATCACCTGGTGGTAGATCGTGTCGCGGACGCCCGCCCAGCGCGGCACCTCTCCGGGCAGGCCACGCTGGCGCGCGATCCGGATCGCCCGCTCGACCGCGACCCAGGACATGAGCCGTGAGTACGTGAAGTGCTGGCGGCCGCCTCGCACCTCCCAGATCCCCTCGTCCGCCTGGTCCCAGTTCTCGCACACCCACTCGACGATCCGGGCGAGGTCGCTCCAGGCGCTGTGCGAGATCGGCGTTCCGTACTTGTTGTAGAGGTAGACGGAGTCGATCAGCTCCCCGTAGATGTCGAGCTGCAGCTGGTCGGCCGCCTCGTTGCCGATGCGGACAGGGGCCGACCCGCAGTAGCCCTCGAGATGCGTGAGCAGCTCCTCGGGCAGGTCGGAGCCGCCGTCGATGCCGTACATGATCTGCAAGGGGCCCGAGTCCGTACCGGCGCGCTCCCGGAAGCGATCGGTGAGCCAGTCCATGAAGCCGGCGGCCTCGTCGACGAAGCCGAGCCGGAGGAGCGCGTAGAGCGAGAACGCCGTGTCGCGGATCCACGTGTACCGGTAGTCCCAGTTCCGCGCGCCGCCGAGCAGCTCGGGCAGGCTCGTCGTGGGCGCGGCGACCATCGCGCCCGTCGGCTGATACGTCAGGAGCTTGAGCGCGAGTGCCGAGCGATTCACCATCTCGCGCCAGCGGCCGCGGTACTTCGACCGTGCGATCCAGCGGCGCCAGAACGCGACCGTGTCCTCGAAGTCCTTGCGGGTCTCCTCCTCGCTGAACGCGCGCGGCACGTACGTCTCCGTCACGGTCTCGAGCACGAAGGTGGCCGTCTCGTTCGGCTCGAGCGTGAACGCGCCGTGCGCGCCGTTCGCCGACAGAGCGCAGCCCGATCGTCGACGAGAGCGCGAGCGTGAGGTCTGACCCGCGGAAGACGACGCCGTTCTCGTGCACGACCGTCTCGTGCGACGCACGACCGTAGTCGAAGCGAGGCTGCACCTCGATCGTGAAGCGCATGGTTCCGCGCACGCAGAGCACGCGCCGGATCAGCCGCTGCCGGTCCGATCCCGCAGACGGGACGGGCATGAAGTCCTGCACCTCGCCCACGCCCTGCGGGGTCAGGAAGCGGGTGATGAGCACGTTCGTGTCGGGGAAGTACAGCTGCTTGACCGTCCCGTCGTGCATGGACGGTGCGATGCGGTAGTGCCCTCCCTTGTGCCGATCGAGGATCGCCGCGAAGACGCTCGGCGAGTCGAAGCGAGGGCAGCAGTACCAGTCGACCGTCCCGTCGGTCCCGACGAGCGCGACCGTACGCAGGTCGCCGACGACGCCGTGCTCGGCGATCGGCAGGTACGTCTCGAGCGCAGAGACCGACAGGTCGATCGCGCCCGTCATGGCGCGAAGGCTTATGCCCGCCATCGATTCGTGTCCGCGAGGCGCCGAACCTCGGCCTGCAGGAGGCGGAGCGTCACACTCGGGTTGGCGAGCAGAAACGGGAACAGGTCCGTCCGGTCGATCACCGCGCACCGCAACGGCGTCCGCGCGAACACGTCCGCCGCGATCGGCTCGTCGAGGAGAGCCGAGATCTCGCCGAAGAACATCCCGGAGTGGATCACCGTGCGCTCGACGCCGTCGATGACGACCCCTGCCTCGCCTTCGAGGATGACGTGCAGCCCGCTGTTCGCCTCGCCGGCGCGCAAGACCCACTCGCCCTCGCCGAACTCCCGTACGCCGATCTCTCCGGTCAGCGCATCGAGCTCGTCGGCGGGCACGTCGGCGAAGAGCGCGTGCCGTGCCAGGCTGTCGGCCACGAGCGTCAGCTCGAGACGCGATGCGCGCCGGAGAGCGGCCGTGCCAGCTGGGCGTCCGGCACTGCATGGACGGACGAGAACTCGCGCAAGAGGCTCCGGTCCGACGGACGTTCGTCGATTGCCGCGATCAACGGAAGCGGCTGGTACTCCGGCGCAACCGACCAGCCGACCGTGCGGAACTCGCCGCCGTTCTCGATCCACGAGAGCGAGATGAGCGGCAGGACGACGATCTTCGTCGCGACCGCGAGCATCCAGCTCACCCAGTAGAGCAGGATCGGGCGCCAGTCGTTCGCTCCGAGGAAGTGGTGCGGATCCCCGTACGGCGCGTGGCCCGGCTTCAGCACCTTGACGAGCACGAACAGGAGCACGAACTCCCCCACGGCGAGCACACCCGTGAGCCACGGCGGCTGCCAGCGGATCAGATACGGATAGACGGCGGCGTCGAGCGCGACGCCCATCAGCAGGTAGATCCCGATCGTGACGATCCAGCCCTCGTTGCGCGTGATCGCGGAGAGGATTCGTCGGCGAGGATCGCCGGGCCGATGAGAATCGCGACCCGGGTCTGCACGCGGCCGAGCACTGTCGGGCACATCAGGCGAGCTGCTCCACGTGGCGCACCTGGCGGAGCGCTTTGGCGGTCTCGTTCGCGAGCGCGAGCTGCATCGCGAGCCGCGACGGCAACCGGCGTGCCTTCGGCTTCTCGGCCTCGAAGCAGTCGGCGACGAACCGCCGGCCGATGTACTTGAGGCCCGCGATCGTGTCGCCGTGCGTGATGACGCTGTTCGCATGGATGCCCATCGCGGCGCAGCGCGAGTCGGGACGGTCGAGCCCCGGCAGGCCGCAGTTCGACTGCAGCTTGATCCGTCCACCTTCGATCGGCACCTTGTAGAACTCGATCACGCGTCGCAGCAGCGGCACGGAGAGCGCGGACTTGTTGAAGCCGGTGCCGGCGACGACGCCGGTGACGTCGAGCCAGCCGGGATCCTCGCCTTGCTGCGCTCGAGACGTGCACGCGCAGGCCGAGCGGCCCCTTCTTGACCTCGTCGATCTCACCGATCAGCTGCTCGAAGCGGCCCTCCGCGCGGCCCTGCGCGATCTTCGAGTCCCAGCCGCGCCGTGTCGGAGAGGTTCCCTTGAGGATGCGGCCGAGAAACTCGATGCGCTGGTCGAAGTCGAGCGCCTGGAAGGCGTCGATGCCGAACGCCTCGAAGAAGCAGCGCGGCGTGTTCAGGTCCTGCTCGTCCGGCGTCGGATTGCGGACGAGCGAGATGCACTTCGCACCGACGTCGATCACGTTCGCCCACTCGTTGACCGACGCGATCCCCGAGCCGATCACGATGTAGCGGCCGGTGGGGTCGTACTCCTTCGGCGCGTAGGCCTGGACGATTCGGTCGGCCATCGCCGGATCCTGCCGCGCCTTCGCGAGCGCCGGCGGGAACGAGAGCGGCCCGTGGCCGCAGGCGAGCATGACGTGCTTCGCGCGGCCGATGTAGCGGGCCTCCTCGTCGAAGAGGACGAAATGCGGCGCGTCTCCGTTCGTGCTCCCCGCGCTGCAGCCAGCCCACCTTGGCCGGGTAGCGCTGGTCGTCCCAGCCGAGGCGGCGGGCGACGATCCGCGCTTCGGCCATGATGTCCGGCAGCCCCGGGTTGTAGCGGCGCCGGGCGGAGCGAACGAGCGGCGCCAGACTCCGGCGCGACCAGCTCTCGAGCTCCGCGAAGGTCGGCCAGTCGGCCGGCAGGAAGTGGGATTCCGACTCCGAGCGGAGCACGGTCTGCCCGAGGTTGTAGGCGAACTGCTCGTAGGTCTTGACCGGGTGGTCGTTCGATCCCGTAGATCGTGATCTGCTCGGGACGGAAGCCGAGGTACACGGCGGTCGCATAGACGATGAGCGAGCCGAAGCCGTCGCCGACGACGGCGATGGTCGAATCGCGAGGCGATGAGAGTGGCATGCGCGCAAGGCTACCGTTGTCGCGCGCCGGTTTCTAGTTCAGTGCGCGCATAGTCCTGCGGGCGCCATCACGCCGATCGGCTAGTGCCGCTGCGAGTCGAGCTCCTCGAGGTCCAGCCCGTCCAGCATCAGGTCGAGCAGGTCCCCGATCACGCGGTGGCGGGCGAGCCTGTGACGCATCGCGCGGCCGGTCTCGAGCTTGTACGTGTTGCGGCGGCCGTTGGCCTGCCGCGTCAGGTAGCCCTCGTTCGCGAGGTCGGCGACGATCCGTTGCGCGGCCCGCTCGGTGATCCCGACCCGTTCGGCGACGTCGCGCAGCCGGATCTCGGGATCGCGCGCGATGCAGACGAGGACCGCCGCGTGATTGGTCACGAAGGTCCAGGAACCGTTGTGGTTCGAAGATGCACTAGACATCGCGAAAAAGAAGTCGTATCTTCACGGTCGTCTATCCGGCATCGTAACCCGAAGAGGAGGAGTAGTGGCAACTGTTGGGGCATCGGTGGTTCCGGCGGAGAAGACCGACAGCCTGAAAGGGGCGCGGCTCGTCGCGGGTTACGTTGCCGTCGGCGCGTTTCTCGCCGCGGCGATCGCGACGTCGATCGGGATCGGCCACGGCCGTCATGCCGAGCCGTCGGTGGCCGGGTTCTACAGCTCCTCGTCCGCGTGTCTCGGCAAGAGCTTCAAGCTCGACCAGTCGGGACAGTTCGTCGATCTCAGCGGCGGACCCTCGGGCAAGCTCCGCCTGCGCAGCGGGCACTTGACCGGAAACGCGCACTGCCTCACCGGCGGCACGGCCGCGCTCAATCTCGCCGTCGCAGGACAGACCCTCACCGGACAGATCGGCGGGTCGGCGGTGACCGCGAAGTTCACGGCCCCGCTGCCGGCGCCGGGCTCCTCGGCGAAGCCGCCGCCCAAGCGGACGAGCGAGCAGACGTTCGGACGGTTGATGATCGCGATCGCCGCCGTGCTCCTTGCCGCGCGCCTCGTCGGCGCCATCACGTCGCCGTCTCGGCCAGCCGCGCGTCATGGGCGAGGTGCTCGCCGGCATCCTCCTCGGGCCGACGCTGCTCGGCGTCGTCTGGCCCGCGGCGCAAGAACTACTTCTTCCCGCCGGACATCGTGCCGCTGCTTGTCCGGGGCGGCCCAGATCGGGCTCGCGTTCTACCTGTTCCTCGTCGGCATGGAGCTCGACCCGCGCGCCTTGCGCGGCAAGGTCGGGCAGGCCGCCTTCATCTCGAACACGAGCGTCGCGTTCCCGATGGGGCTCGGATTCCTCATCGCGCTGCCGATCTACAAGCTGCTCTCGCCGAACGTCCGCTACCTGCCGTTCGCGCTCTTCATGGGCGTCGCGATGTCGATCACGGCGTTCCCGGTGCTCGCGCGGATCCTGATCGAGCGGCGGATGCTCAAGAAGCCGGTCGGCGCTCTCGCGCTCGGCGAGCGCGGCGATCGACGACGTGACCGCGTGGGGCCTCCTGGCGCTCGCGACGGCCGTCGCCGGCACCGGCAACGCAACCCACGCGATCCAGGTGATCGTGCTCGCCGCCGCGTTCACGGCTGCTGCTCATCGTCATCGGGCGGCCGCTGCTCGGCCGCGTCTCGAAGGCCTACGACGAGGTCGGGACGGTGCCGATGTTCTGGCTCGGGATCATCTTCGTCGCAGTGCTCGCTGTCGGCGTTCACCGCGCAGCAGATCGGCATCGCGGCGATCTTCGGCGCGTTCCTGCTCGGCCTGATCATGCCGAGGCGCGCGGGCCTCACCGCGGACGTCAGCGCAAAGTTCGAGAACTTCGTCGTGCTCGTCCTGCTGCCGTTGTTCTTCGTGGTCACGGGCCTGAAGACGCAGGTGAACGCGCTGAACCGGCCGATCCTCTGGGTGCTGACCCTGGTGCTGATCGCCGTCGCGATCGTCGGCAAGTTCTTCGGCGCGATGCTCGCGGCGCGCTACGGCCGCTTCTCCCTTCGCGACTCCGTCGCCATCGGGACGCTCATGAACACCCGCGGCCTGACCGAGCTGATCGTGCTGAACATCGGGCTCGACCTCGGGGTCATCTCGCACCAGCTCTTCACGATGCTCGTCGTGATGGCGCTCGTGACGACGTTCATGGCCGGCCCGATCCTGCAGCTCGTCGACCCGCGGCAGCGAGCTCTCCGAGCCGGTCGAGGAAGAGCTGCGCCGGGCGCCGCGCGCGACCGGCGAGACGAAGGTGCCGACGAAGTCGATCCTCGTCGCGCCGCAGGATCCCGAGCGAATCTCGACGCCCTGCTCGCGACTCGCGGAGCCGCTCGCGAAGTCGGAGCCCGCCGCGCGAGATCATCATCGCCCAGCTGATCGTGCCCGACCGCTTCGTCACCGGCGTGACGCGCGACGCCGACGATGTGACGGAGTCGACCGAAGAGGCTGAACGAACGCCGGGACGAGCTCGTCGCGCACGGCATCACGGCGAGGGCGATCGCATTCAACTCGATCCTTCCGGGCCAGGACTACGTTCGGCTCGCGTCGGAGCAGGAGGTCGACCTGATCATGCTCGACGGCCGGCGGCCGCTCCTCGGCGGCGGCGTCCCGCGCGGCGCCGTCGGTCACGTCCTCGCCGAGGCGCCGTGCGACGTCGCGGTGCTCGTCGAGACCGCACGACGGCCGCCGATCGATGCCGAGCACCCGGTCATGACCCCGTTCGGCGGCGGCGACCACGACTGGGCTGCGCTCGAGCTGGCGGCGTGGATCGCGGCCGGCGACGCAAGGCGCCGCTGAAGCTGCTCGGCGCGAAGGGCGGCGGCAACGGCAACGGCCAGGGCGACGCGAGCCGCGTGCTCGGCTCGGCCTCGCTCGTCGTCCAGCAGTTCGCCGGCATCACGACCGAGCCGGTCCTCGTCGATCTCGTCGAGCGGCGGCTTGCTGCAGGCGACACAGCGGCGCGGGCCTGCTCGTGATCGGCCTCTCCGACCGCTGGCGGGACGAGGGCCTCGGTGAGCTCCGCGCGGCGATCGCGAAGGCAGCGCCGGCGCCGATCCTGTTCGTCCGCCGCGGGACGCGGCCAGGCGCACTCGCACCGCGCAATGCCGACGTGACGCGGTTCTCCTGGTCGTACGCGGGGCCGCGCAGCAGCTGACGGCCGGCCCACGGCCTCCGGTTCGGGGAACGAGCCGGAGGCCGTGGGCAACCACAACGGGCGATTGAACCCGGTGCTGCGCGGCGATAGGCTCGCCACGTCGTGAGCCGGATCGATGTCGAATCGAAGCTCGCTGGCCTCGCCCTCTTTGCAGATCTGACGCCGGCGCAGCTCGAGACGGCGGGACGGACATTCGAGGAGCAGTGGTTCGAGCCGGGTGAGCGCGCGGAGCGGCAGGGTTTCGCGGGCAGCGGCTTCCACGTCATCGTCGACGGCGAGGCCGAGTGGCGCGTCGACGGACACGTCGCCGACCGCACGGCGACGCGGCTCGCAACGACGAAGCCGTTGCGGCTCAAGCGCGGCGACTGGTTCGGCGAGCTGTCGATCCTCTTCGACGAGCCGTCGATCTCGGACGTCGTCGCGACGACCGCCCTGCACTGCCTCGTCCTGCCGCGGGAGGAGCTGCAGCCGTTTCTCCTCGCCCACCCGGCGGTGATGTATCGCCTTCTGCTCGGCGAGGCTCGCAGGCTCCGCGATCCGCAACGCTGGCGGTGACGGCGGGGAACGCGACACAAGAGGGGTGTCGGACGGCGTGAAAACGCTTATGGTTCACGCGATGGCAGGAGACCTGGGGCTCGGCGACACGGTCGGGGCATATCGAATCGAGTCGGTGCTCGGCGAGGGCGGAATGGGCCGCGTCTACGGTGCGCGCCGCGCAGGCGACGACACCGAGGTTGCGCTGAAGATCTTGAAGCCCGAGCTCGCGGGCGACTACGTCTTCCAGCAGCGCTTCCGGCAGGAGGCGCGCGCCGCCGCCGAGGTCGCGGACGAGCACCTCGTCCCCATTCTCGAGGCCGGAGAGGCGGACGGGTATCCAGTACCTCGCCGTCGCGTACCTGGCGGGCGGCTCCCTCGCCGACCGGCTCCAGGCCGACGGCACGCTGCCCGCGGCCGACACCGCGCGCGTGATGTCGGACGTCGCGCTCGGCCTCCACGCCCTGCACGGTGCGGGCATCGTCCACCGCGACGTCAAGCCGGGCAACGTGCTCTTTGCGCTGGACGGCTCTGCGAAGCTCACCGATTTCGGCCTAGCGAAAGGACGTGCCTACACCGTGCTGACCCAACCCGGCCAGGTCATGGGGACACTCGACTACCTCGCTCCCGAGCTGATCCGAGGCGATCCCGCAACGCCGCAGAGCGATCTCTACGCGCTCGGCTGCGTCGCGTACGAGTGCGTCGTCGGCGCGGCGCCGTTTGCGCACAAGTCGTTCTTCGAGGTCGGGCTCGCTCACCTCGAGGAGGCCCCCACCGATCCGCGCGAGAAGCACCCCGAGCTTCCAGCAGGGCTCTCGGCCGCGATCCTCGCCGCGCTCGAGAAGGCTCCGGGCGACCGGCCGGACGGGGCTGCAGCCTTTGCCGACCTGCTCGGCGCCGCGGAGGCCGCGCTGTGAGCGTCCTCGTCGTGACGGAAGGCCCGCTCGCCGGCCGGCGCATCGAGCTCGAACGGCGAGCTCGTGATCGGCCGCGAGGACGCCGGCTTGACGATCGACGACGAGGAGCTCTCGCGCCGGCACGCCGTCGTGCGCCTCGTCGGGACCGCCGTCGAGATCGAGGATCTCGGCTCGCGGAACGGCACGTTCGTGAACGGACGCAAGATCGACGCGGCGACCCGTCTCGCCGGCGGCGACTCGCTCAAGCTGGGCCGCAGCGTGTTCGCGATCGAGGCGCCGCGCTCCGCCGAGACGGTCGCGTCTCCTGTCCCCTCTGCTCGCCCGTCTGCTCCTACCGTCGCCGCGCCTGTCGTCGCCGCGCCGGCGGTGTCGTCGTCGCCCGGCGTCCCCGCCGAGCCGTTCGGCGCCCATGCGGCTCCGGCAGCCGGCCGCCCGCGACGCGGTATCGCGAGCCGTCAGCTCTTCCCGATGCTGATGTCCTGGGGCGTCGTCGCAGCGACGGCGGCCGCGTTGATCATCTATTTCGCGGCGCACCATTAGCCGCCCCGGGCGCCGCCCTTCGCGTTGACGACGAAGCCGGACTAACGCAGCGCGAGATAGAGCACGATCGGCGAACACGCACAGGACGAAGATCCCGATGGGTGCTCCGCGCGCCTTGCCCTTCGTGTGCACGTCGAGCAGCGTGAGCAGATCCGCGGCTCCCGGCCCGCTGCTCGCCGGCGCGGACGAGCGAGTGCCGGGACGTAGTCCGGCGTCGCCTCCGGGGTCGCCAGCGTCGGCACCCGTCGTTCCGCCGTCACTGCGACCGAGCCTTCGGCGGGAAGCGGCCGGAGCGTCGTCAGGCTCGCGGGAATCGCGCGCACCGACGTGGCGCCGCGCGCCGCCTCGGGCGCGAGCCCGAGCTGGAGCACGGTCACGCCCAGCAGCAGCTGGCCGCCCGGGGCCAGGTGTGCCGGGGAGAAGATCTGATCGCCGTCCACGAAGGTGCCGTTTCGGGAGTCGAGGTCCTCGACGCGACGCCGTCCGCCTCCGGGCGTCAGCCTCACATGCTGCCGCGAAAGCAGCTCGTCCTGCAGCAGCGCAACGCCGCGCTCGGGTCGCGCCCGATGCACGGTCGGCCCCGCGACGCGGGATCTGGCGACCGGCCTCGGGCCCTTCGACGATCTCGAGTACGTAATCCGGCATCCGGGGCCTTAGCATAATCGTACGTGACCGAAACGCTCGGACCTGGGTCTCACACTCGCCGGCTACCGGATCACCGGCACGCTCGGCCAGGGCGGCATGGGAACGGTCTACGAGGCGGAGCACGCGATCCTCGGCCGCAAGGCGGCGCTGAAGACGCTGCTGCCCGCGCTCGCGCGGCGACGGGGACTTCCGCGAGCGGTTCATCGCCGAGTCGCAGATGGTCGCGCGCTCGACCACCCGAGCATCATCCCGATCTACGACGCGGGCGAGGTCGACGGCATCGTCTACATCGCGATGCGCTACGTGTCGGGCGGCGACCTGGCGCGGGCCTGATCGACCGACGGGCCTGCTCGAGCCGGAGCGCGCGGTCGCGATCCTCGAGCAGGTGGCCGGCGCGCTCGACTCCGCGCACGCGACACGAGCTCGTGCATCGCGACGTCAAGCCGGCGAACGTGCTGATCGAGGAAGAGGCCGGGCGCGTCTACCTCACGGACTTCGGGATCGCGAAGCGCGCCGGCGCGCGAGGCCTCACGCGCACCGGCTTCTTCGTCGGCACGCTCGACTATGCGGCGCCCGAGCAGATCCGCGGCGAGGCGGTCGGGCCGCCCGCCGACATCTACGCGTTCGGCTGCCTGCTCTTCGAGTCGCTCACCGGGCAAGAAGCCGTTCGACCGGGAGACCGATGTTGCGGTCATGCACGCGCAGCTGCACGATGCCGCGCCGCGGTGAGCGAGCTGCGGCCCGAGCTGCCCGAGGCGCTCGACGCTGTGGTCGGCCGCGCGCTCGCGAAGATCGAACGACAGAGCGGTTCGGCAGCTGCCGCGAGCTGATCGAGGCGGTTCGCACGGCGCTCGGCGGCCATGCAGTCGCCAGTCGCGCCACGGGCGCCGACCGTGCAGACGCGCGGGCGCACGCCTCGTCCGCGGTCTGCCGGCCGCGCAGCCGACGCCGCTGATCGGACGCGGTGCCGAGCTCGCCGCTGTCGTCGAGCTGGCGCGCCGGCCCGACGTGCACGGCTCCTGACGCTCACCGGCCTCGGCGGCACCGGCAAGACGCGGCTCGCGCTCGCCGCTGCAGCCGAGCTCGCGGACGACGTCACTGCACGCCGCATTCGTCGACCTCGCCCCCACCTCCGACCCTGCGCTCGTCGGCTCGGCGATCGCGCGCGTGCTCGGCGTCGAGGAGTCGCCCGACGTGCCGCTCGTCGACGTCGCTCGCCCGCACGCTGATCGACGAGCCGGCGCTCGTCGTGCTCGACAACTTCGAGCAGGTGCTCCCCGCGGCGCGTTCGTCGCACGAGCTGCTCGCTCGCCGCACCGGGCGCTGACCGTGCTCGCGACGAGCCAGGCGCCGCTCAACCTCCGCGAGGAGCGCGTGTTCCCGGTGCCGCCGCTCGAGCCCGCGTCGGCCGTCGAGCTCTTCGTCCAGCGGGCGCAGGACGGTGAAGCCGAGCTTCGAGCTCGACGACGACAACCGCGGCGCGGTCGAAGCGATCTGCGCGCCGGCTCGACGGGCTGCCGCTCGCGCTCGAGCTCGCGGCTGCGCGCGTGAAGCTCCTGTCGCCGCAGGCGATCCTGGCGCGGCTCGGCGAGAGCCTCGACCTGCTCACCGGCGGCGCCGGCGACCTGCCCGAGCGGCAGCGCACGCTGCGCGCCGCGATCGAGTGGAGCTACAACCTGCTCGATCCGGCAGAGCAGAGCCTGCTTGCGCCGGCTCGGCGTCTTCTCCGGCGGCTGCTCGCTCGAGATCGCCGACGCCGTGTGCGCGGACGATGCGCGCATCGGCTCGGTGCTCGACCACGATCGCCTCGCTCGTCGACAAGAGCCTCGTCCGCCAGTGGGACGGCGGCGACGGCGAGCCGCGCTTCGGCCTGCTCGAGTCGATCCGGCAGTTCGCGCGCGAACGGCTCGTCTCGGAGCGACGCCCTCGAGCCGCTTCGGCAGCGTCATGCCGAGCGGTACCTCGCGCTCGTCGAGGCGGCCGAGCCCGAGCTCACGCGCGCGAACCAGGCGATCTGGCTCGGTCGGCTCGACGAGGAGGCCGACAACATCCGCGCCGCCCTCACGTGGGCGATCGAGGCCGGCAACGCGGAGATCGCGTTGCGGCTCGCCGGCATGCTCGTTCGCTTCTGGAGCACGCGCGGACTCATGGGCGAAGGCCGCCGCTGGCTGAACGAGGCGCTCGCGGCGGGCGGCGAGGTCGCGCCGTCGACCCTTGCGAGCGCGCATTTCGCCGCCGGCTACACGGCGCTCGGCGAAGGCGACTTCGCTGAGGCTCGACAGGCATTCGAGCGAAGCCTCGAGACGGCGCGACGACCGTGCGCGCGGCGCCGCCCTCGCCCAGCTCGCCTGGCTCGCGATGGCCGCGGGCGAAAGCGAGGCGCAAGGGCTCGCCGAGAGCAGCCTCGAGCTCGCGCAGGCGGCAGGAGACGCGCTGACCGAGTCCGGAGCGCTCGGCACGCTCGCCGAGCTCGCGGTCACGGCGGGCGACTACGCCGAGGCCGTGCGCCTCTACGAACGCGGGCTCGAGCTCCGGCGCGCGCTCGGCGACCGGCGGCTCGTCGCCAACTCGCTGCTGAGCCTCGGCCGCGTCGACCTGTTGCGGGGCGAGTACGACAAGGCGACAGCGCTCCTCGAGGAGGGCCTCGTTCTCGGCCGTGCGGTCAAGGACACGTGGATCGTCTCGGCCGTGCTCGCGAACCTCGCGCGCGTCCGGCTGCTCCGAGGCGATCCGACCGCGGCACGCGGGCTCTTCCTCGACGCGCTCCGGCTCGCGCGGGAGCGCAACGACCGTCGCGTCACGGCGGAGGTCGTCCAGGGGCTGAGTGCGGTGCTGGCCTGTGAAGAGCGCCCCGTCGACGCCGTCCGTCTGCTCGGCGCGGCGGAGGCATTGCGCGAGACGACCGGAGCGGCGCTCTCGCCGCTCGAAGTGCTGGTCGGCGAGCGCTTCCTCTCACCGGTTCGCGCGAGCCTCGGCGACACGGCGTTCGACGCCGAGCGCACAAACGGTCGCAGACTCGGACTCGACGAGGCGGTCGAGCTGGCCGGTGCTCCCGGGCGGCCGGCCTCCGCCGAGACGGTCACGAGCCCGGCCGCTACGTAGAAGCCGCTGCGGCTGCGACGCGGTCTTTGCCCGAACGCTTTGCGTCGTAGAGCGCACCGTCGGCGGCCCTGACGAGGGCGTCGACGGTTCCGTGGGCGGGGTACACGGCCGCACCGAAGCTCGCTGTCACGCGCAGAGCCTTGCCGTCCGGTGAGCGCACCGAGCACGCGTTGATCGCCTCGCGAACCATCTCCGCGACCATGCAGGCGCCGTCGAGCTGCGTTCCGGGAAGCACGAGGGCGAACTCCTCGCCGCCGAAGCGCCCGGCCAGGTCGAGCTCGCGGACGGAGGCGGCGAGCGCGACGGAGATCGCGCGGAGGACCTCGTCGCCGGTCTGATGGCCGTAGGCGTCGTTCACCTGCTTGAAGTCGTCGATGTCGACGAGAACGAGCGCGAGATGCGTGCCGTGCCGCGAGGCGCGCTCCAGCTCCTCGTCGAGGCGGTCGTCGATCGCGCGGCGGTTCGCGATCCCGGTGAGCGAATCGGTCAGTGCCTCGTGGCTGAGCTCGCCGAACATGCGTGCGAGGGGCCTCGCGAGCCGCGTCGCGAGCACGCCGGCCAGTGCAAGCGTGAGTAGGGCGGCGAGCATGAGCCGGCGCCGATACGGCGCGGCTTGCGCGTCGAGGGCCGCGACCGGCTTCAGGGCGAGGACAGTGGTGTTCGCGATACCGAGCGGAGCCGCGCGCGCGAGAAATCCGACTTTCCCGAACGTGAGGCGGCCGTCGCGAATGACGATCCTCCCGCCGATCGGGCCGCCTGCAACGACGCGCCCCCGCCGCGCGAGCATCAGCGCCGTCGAGCTCGGGAGCGGCGTGGCTTCGCGAACGAGCGCGAGCACCTTGGCGTCGAGCGGGACGCCCACCGTGACCCGGGCGATGACGCGGCCGCCCTCCGAGATCGTCGCGGTCGACGTGATCCGAGGCTGCGGCGGCAGCGATCCGGTCACGGTGCCGCGCGCAAAGATCGCCGCGTGGTGCGTGAGTGCGATTCGGCGCAGCTTTGTGTTGTTGTCCGCCACGATTGCGCGTTGGAGGTCGAGCGACGTCGCGAGCTGTCCGGCCTCGGCCCGCAGGTTGGCGCGAATCGCAGTGAAGGCAGAGGCGGCGACGCGCGCTCCACTCGCGAGCTCGGTCGCGGCCTGCTGAGCGTTCGTGCGCTGGACGTTTCGGGTCAGCGTGTAGACGACGCCGCCGATCAGCGCGGCGGTCAAGAAGAAGACGGCGACAGCCGCGCGGATCACCGCCAGCCGGCGCCTCCCGCGCCGAAGCCTGAGCGGGCGGCGGGGCGGCCGCACAGCAAGCTCCCGGGTGGCCTCGGGCGCAGCAGCAGGTGCGAGATTCGAGAGGTCGACCATCAGGAGCTCCGCAGGTGGTTCAGCATCGGCGGGCATGCCTTCGCACCCCACCCCCGGATGCGTGACTGAGCATTCACGCTCAGCAACCGAAGGCCGACTCGGCTGCGGCGAGCACCGGATCGAAGGCGGCGAGGTTCGACTGGCTCAGGTTCTGGCTCGCGAGGTCTGCGAGGTCGACCTGCAGGGAGGTGCAGGCGGCAGCGGCGTTCCCGTCGATCATGGAGTTGCCCGCGTTGACCGCTGCGCCTCGGAGCTGGTTGCCGAGAGCACTCGTGAGGCCGAGGCCGTTGACCGAGTCGAGGAGGTCGAAGACCGCGGTCTCGGCTGCGGCCCGTCCCGCCACGGTCGTGCCGATTGCCTGCTGGACAGCGTTGCCGGCATCGAAGAGCTGCCTCGCCTGCGCGACGGTGAGCAGCGGGGCGCTGTCCACGAGCCCGCCGAGCACGAGCTTGGCCCCGGCGTCCAGCGTCTGAGCGGCGGCAGCCATCTGCCCCTGCTGCACCTGGTTCTGCACGGTGGCGGCGCCGGCCAGCAGAACCTGCCCGAAGGTACCGAGCGACATGCCCGAGATCGTCCCGGTGAGATTCGCGAGCGTGTCCGCCGACCCGTGCACGACGACGTTGAAGCTGACGCTCGAGTGGTTTCCCGCGTGGTCGGTCGCCGTGCAGGTGACCGCGGTGCTGCCGGTCGCGAAGCCCGTGCCGGATGCCGGGCTGCACGCCGCTGCAATCGCGCCGTCGACTGCGTCGGCCGCGGTGATCGTGAACGACACGGACGTGCTGGGTGGACCAATGACCGCCACGTCGGCGGGCTGCGGGATCGACGGTGCCGTCGTGTCGTGGACGACGACCTGGAACGACGAGTGGCCGGCGTTGCCGCCTGCGTCGGTGCCGGTGCACGTGACGGTGGTCGTGCCGAGCACGAACACGCTGCCCGATGCCGGAGCGCACGAGACAGCGACGTTTGCGTCGACGGCGTCGGTCGCCGCCGGGGTCGTGTACGAGACGGTCGCGCCGTTCCCGCCTGTGGCTTCCGCCGAGAGGTCGGCATGCGCTGCGAGCGACGGCGCCGTCGTATCGTGGACGACCACCTGGAACGACGCATGGCCCGTGTTGCCTGCGGCGTCGCCGGCCGAGCAATCGACCGTCGTTGCTCCCAACGCAAAGACCGTGCCCGAGGCGGGCGCACAGGAGACGGCGACGCTCGCGTCGACTGCGTCGGCCGCAGTCGGAGCGGCATACGCGACCGTAGCGCCGCCCGCGCCGGTGGCCTCCGCCGTGAGGTCGGCGTGCGCAGCGAGCGACGGTGCCGTCGTGTCGTGCACGATCACCTGGAACAACGAATGGACGGTGTTGCCGGCGATGTCGCCGGCGGAGCAGTTGATGGTCGTTGCTCCGAACGCGAAGTGGCTGCCCGAGGCCGGCGCGCAGGAGACGGTGACGCTCGTATCGACCGCGTCCGTTGCCGCAGGGGCCGTGTAGACGACGTTCGCACCGGTCGCGCCTGTGGCCTCGGCGGTGAGGTCGGCATGCGCTGCGATCGAGGGTGCGTTCGTATCGTGCACGACGACCTGGAACGAGGAATGGCTCGCGTTGCCTGCCGCATCGGTTGCCGCACACGCGACGGTCGTAGCTCCGAGAGCGAAGACACTGCCCGACGCCGGCGCGCACGAGGCTGCGACGCTCGCGTCGACGGCGTCGGAGGCAGCAGGGCTCGTGTACGAGACGATCGCACCGCTCGCAGAAGTTGCCTCGACCGTGAGGCCTGCATGCGCAGCGAGGAGCGGCGCGGTCGTGTCGTGCACGACGACCTGGAAGGACGAATGGCTCGCGTTACCTGCCGCGTCTGCCGCCGTACAGCTCACCGTGGTCGCTCCGAGCGCGAAGACGCCGCCCGATGCCGGCGCGCACGAGACCGGAACGTGGCCGTCCACGGCATCCATTGCGGTCGGGCTTGCATACGCGACAGTCGCCCCGCTCGGGCCGCCGGCCTCGACGGTGAGCGCCGCATGGGCTGCGATCGCGGGAGGCGTGACGTCTGCGGGCGTGGCGCCGCCGTCCTGGGCAGAGCCGGAGTCGCTCTCCGGCCCCGCGTCGGCGCTCTGAGCGGAGTCATGGGCGCCGCCTGCAGACTCGACCGGCGCCGGAGCCGGCTTCGTTGCCGGCAACGGCGGGGTCGAGGGCGGAGTCGAGGACGGCGCGGAGGCGGGCGTCGATACGACCGGACGAGCAGGCGGCAGCGCAGGTCTCGGCGGATCGGGCGGATGCACCGCGACCGGAAGCGGTGCGCGCTCGTGCTGCGCGACGGGCTCCGCGACGGGCGGGTCCGCAGAGGGCGACGCTGCAGGCGCGGGCTGAGACGACGGCGACGTCTCGGGAGCGGCGGGCGCTTGCGCGACCGGGGCGACGACCTGGCTCGCGTCGAGCACGCGGAGCTGCGCATCGAGTGGTGCTGCGGCGAGCGCGGACGGCGAGCCCGCGAATGTCTGCAGCGCTGCAGCCGATGGCAAGCCGAGACTCGGCGCGCTCAGTCCGAGCGCGCGAGCAGCAGCCTGCGCGGCGGCGGCGGACCCGACGCCGCT
Organism: uncultured Actinomycetes bacterium; assembly: GCA_963848665.1. Taxonomy (GTDB): domain Bacteria; phylum Actinomycetota; class Thermoleophilia; order Gaiellales; family Gaiellaceae; genus Palsa-739. The sequence goes on along the minus strand of CAWKEF010000008.1, from coordinate 161,354 downwards.
GCCGTCGTCGATACCGAGCAGCGTGCTCTCGAGCGAGATCTGAACAGCTGCGTCGCGGTTCCCGGAGAGGCCCCGGACGAGCGGCAGGTTGGGCAGCGCGACGCTGAGCCAGAGCACGCCGGTGAGCGAGACCGCGCACGTCAACGCCCCCGTCATCAGACCGGGGATCGTTCCGGCTACGTGGAGCCGCAGAAGTCGCCGCAGAGCATGAGTCATGGAAGCACCCCCGCATGGGTGCCCTCGTAGCATCGTCACCGGGACAGCGCGAGTCCTCCCTCTGGGGGGTGACAATGCCGAGAAGCGATGCGTACTCGATCGAGGGATTGCCCCTCGAGTCGCGGTCGAGCCTCTAGCCGAACCGGTGACGCACCGCCACGCGCGCGGCTTCGATCGCGAGGGCACACGCGATCACGAGCGCAGCGCCGGGGTCTGCCCACCACCAACCGAAGGCGGAGTTGACGATCAGCGCGACGAGCGTGATCGCAGCGAGTGCGGCGGACGCCACGGTCAGGATCCCGTCGCCGCGAAGCGCTCGGCTCTCGAGCGGTGAGGAGAGGCGAAGCTTGAGCCGTCCCAGCCACGGCAGAACGACCAAGGAGATCGCTGCGAGCGCAACGCCCAACGCCGACGCATGTGGATGAGAGCGGTCGACGAGACCGCGGACCGCCTGCACGCCCACGTACACCGCGATGGCGAGCATCGCAGCGCCGACGCACGCTTGCGCGCGCCGCTCCAGCCGCTCCGCCCCGGCCGCTTCGCGCTGCTCCATGCGAAAGCGCCACACGAGCACGACCGACGCGGACGAGTCGAGCAGCGCGGTCAAGGCGAAGCCGGCGAGAGCGAGGCTGCTGTAGACCAAGGAGACGACGAGCGCAGCGATCCCGACCGCCCCGTTCCAGGCGATCGTGAAGAACGAGAGCCGGACGGCCGCTGCAAGGAGTGAGGCGCGATTCGACAGCACGACCCGCAGGCTACGGAGTCTGCGCTTGGGAAGATGCGACGATGCGTGAACGGGAAACGCGTGCAGTCGTGCTCGTCGAGGGTGTGAGCGACCAGCTCGCGCTACATACGCTTGCCGAGCGTCGCGGCCGGGACCTGGAGGCCGAGGGGATCTCCGTCGTGCCGATCGGGGGTGCGCAGGCGATCGGGAAGTTCTTGAACCGGTTCGGGCCTCAGGGGCTCGACGTCGAGCTTGCGGGTCTCTGTGACCTCGCAGAGGAGGGCGAGTACCGGCGGGCCCTGGAGCACGCCGGGCTCGGCTCGGAGCTCACGCGCAGCGACATGGAGTCGCTCGGCTTCTACGTGTGCGTCCACGATCTCGAGGACGAGCTGATCCGCGCTCTCGGCCCAGCCGGCGTGGAACGGGTCGTCGAAGCGCAGGGCGAGCTCGGATCGTTCCGCACGCTGCAAAAGCAGCCGGCCTGGCAAGGCCGCGCACCGGAGGCGCAGCTTCGGCGCTTCATGGGGAGCGGCGGCCGCCGGAAGATCCGCTACGCGCGCTTGCTCGTCCGTGCGCTCGAGCCCTCGCAGGTGCCGCGGCCGCTCGACCTGGTCCTGGCGCAGCTCAGACCGTGACCGCGATCTTTCCCTGCGCGTGACCTTCGCCGAGATAGCGGAGAGCCTCCCCGATGTCATCCAGCTCGTAGCTCCGCTCGACGACCGGCGTCACCTTCCCCGAAGCGAGCAACTCCTGCAGCACCACCAGGTCCGGCTTGTTGAACTTCGCGATGAAGAAGACGGCCTTCTGGCTGCTGCCGAGCGACGCAACGCGCACCTTGGCGACGTGACTCAGCGGGCCGAGCACACGGTTGCCCTTCGGCGCTCCGACCATCACGACGATCGCCTTCGGCTCGAGCACGCGCTTGCACTCCGACCACGATCTGCTCCCGGCGACGTCGAACATCACGTCGTATCGGCGCCCGCTCCGGGTGAAGTCCTCGTGCAGGTAGTCGATGACGTGGTCGGCGCCGATCGAGCGCACGAGGTCGACGTTCCGCGTGCTGCACACGCCGGTCACCTCGGCCCCGAACGCCTTCGCGATCTGGACGGCGAACGTGCCGACGCCTCCGGACGCGCCGTTGATCAGAACCTTCTGCCCGGCCTCGACCTGGCCCTTGTCGCGCAGCCCCTGCAGCGCGGTCAGCGCCGCGATGGGAACGGCCGCAGCCTGCTCGAACGTCAGGTTGGACGGCTTCAGCACGATCGCGCGATGCTCGGGGACGCACACGTACTCGGCGAACGCGCCGCTCCGCCCGCCGAAGACCTCGTCACCGGGCCGGAACTGCGTGACCGCTCCGCCGACCGCCTCGACCGTGCCCGCGAAGTCGGTGCCGAGCGCTCGTTGCCTCGGCCTGCGCAGCCCCATCGCCACTCGTCCGACGTACGGCGTTCCCGACAGCCCGTACCAGTCCGCCGGGTTGACCGACGACGCATGAACTCGCACCAGTACACCGTCGGCCGGCAGGTCGGGCCGGCTGACCTCCTCGACCTCGAGCCCGTCGGGCGGGCAGTAGGCACTGCGGACGACCGCCTTCATGGTCGTCGTGCGATCCGTCGCGGTCGCCGGCATCTGACTCCTTCGTACGTTGTAAGCTTATGGCGTAAGATAAACATACACCGTAAGATCTGTCAATGGCCACGCATGCCGAGCCCCGCCTCCCCCTGAGCCGCGACCGGATCCTCGTCGCGGCCCTCGAGCTCGCAGACGAGGGCGGGATCGAGTCCCTGACGATGCGCAGGCTCGGGCAGACCCTCGGGTTCGAGGCGATGTCGCTCTACAACCACGTCGCGAACAAGGACGACCTGCTCGACGGGATCCTCGACCTCGTCCTCGCCGAGACGGCGGTTCCGTCGCCGGCGGGAGACTGGGCGGGCGCGGTTCGCGAGAGCGCGCTCTCCGTCCATCGCGCACTCGAGCGGCATGCCTGGGCGTGCACGCTCCTGATGTCGGCCGATCGGGTCCGGCCCGCACGGCTGCGCTACATGGACTCGCTCCTCGGGCGGCTTCGCGAAGCGGGCTTCTCAGCCGATACGACCTACCACGCGTATCACGTGCTCGACGCGCACATCTTCGGTTTCTCGCTCTGGCAGGCGGGTCACTCGTACGGCTCCGTTCAGGTTGCCGACATCGGCGCGTTGTTCGAGCGGATGATCCCCGTCGCCGAGTACCCGTACCTCCATGAGCACGGCAGACAGCACCTCACCGAGGGCCCCCACCGCGAAGGAAGTGCGTTCGAGTTCGGCCTCGATCTCATCATCGACGGCCTTGCGAAGATCCGCGACGCCGCCTAACGCCGAGACACGGGCTCCCAGCCGGGCTCCTCGACCTTGAGCCAGAGCGCCTGCCGCGCAAGCGCGGCGTAGCACGCGATCACGAGCATCGTGGCGGCGACGGCCCAGCCGCCTGCGCCACGACCGAGCGTGTAGCCAAGGGCTCCGCCGCCTGCTGCGCTGCCGCCCGCAAGCCCACCGAGTACCGCGCCGAGCCGGCCGTGGGGCGCGAAGATCTCCTGCAGGACGACGCGTCGCCAGACCAGGCCGATCACCGCCACGCCGGCCACGATCGCGATCAGGACGCCGAGCACCCACCAGGCGGAGTGCGTCAGGCGCCACGCGAACACGGTCGCGAAGAGACACATCAGATCGACCTGGAACGTGGAGTAGAGCGCGGTCGCCGCCCGCGAGACGTAGCCGCGCCGCGCGCGGAAGAGCCCGTGCACGACGACCGCGACGATCGAGGCTGCGGCGACGAAGAGCGCCCAGCGGAGTGAGAACGTCGGCGCAGCAAGCGCGAACACGCCGAAGATCAAAGGCAGGATGACCACCCACCGCGTCGCCTCACGGCGCCGCTGGAGCCACGCTTGCTCGACGTCGCGCTCGACGACCGTCGCCATGATCAGAACACCTTACCCAGAAGCTTGCCCACTTCGTGCTTTGCCGCACCAGCGCCGTCCGCGATCGCGCCGGGCGCGTCCTCGATCCCGTGCACAACCGTCGAGCCCGCGGAGACGATCGCCCCGCGGTTGTCGTAGATCGTCAGACCGAGACCGATCGGAGCGAGCGGTGTCGGGGCGAGCACGGACGGATGGCTCCTGATGAAGTCGTAGCCGGCCTTCGTGCCCGAGATCAGCTCGGTCCGCACCTTCTGCCCGGTGCTCGTCGTCATCAGCACGCCGATGCCGAGACCGACCCCGAAGCCGATCGCCGTGCCGAGCCCCGGCACGACCGAGCCCGCCTCCGCGCCGATGGCTCCCGCCGCGAGCGTGCCCGCCCCCGCGGACACTGCCGTCGTGCCGGCGAGGAGACCGCCGTCCACCGTCGCCGTCGCCGCGAAGTCTGTGCTCAGAATGCCCTGCTTCGCGTGCGCGCCCCAGGGGCTGAAGTCGTACGCGTCGGTGCCGAACGTGAGCGCGCCGGCGAGAGCCCCGCCCCCACGCGGAATCTCCTTGAGGAAGCCGGGACTGGTGACGTCGAAGACGTTTCGAAGCGACACGCTGCCTGCCGCGAGCGGATCGAGGTATCGGGCGACCGCCGGGTTGTCGGCGAGATACCGGCCCGGTGAGAGCACACGGCCGGAGCGAAGGAACCACGAGAGGAGATCGTCGCCGGCGAAGCGCTTGCCGTACACGCGCACGTAGCGTCCGTCGAGCAGCAGACGGTTGTTGCCGAGCGTGCCCGCGAGCGTCTTTGCGAGCGCGCCGCCCGGTGCAAGCGCCGCCGAGACCGGAGCGGATCCACTTCTGGTGGGAGTAGAGGAAGCCTCCTCCCTCGCGCGCGAGGTCGCCGGCCGTGGCCGGGGTCAGCGCCGCAGCGCGAAGGGCGATCGACTCGAAGGCCGCCGCGGCCCTGACGGCCGCAAGCTGCGCCTGCTGCCGGGCGGCCGCGGACTGCGCCGCGACGCCCGAGGCATCGCCCTGCAGCGCGTCGGCACGACTGCGCAGCGCGAGGAGCGGCGTCGCGTCTGCCTTGCCGCCGGCGGCCGCCTCTGCGCGCGCCTGCGTCTGGGCATCGGCATATGCGTTCTGCAGACTTGCGGCCTGCGACTGGATGTCGGCTGCGCGCGCGGCAGCCTGCCGTGCGAGATCCTGCGCTCCCTGCAGCTCGGTCGCGTACTCCTCGAGCGCGACGAACGTGTCGCGGAAGGCGGACGACGCAGCGCGGCAGTTACGCGCCGTCTGACCGGCGGCCATTGCAAACGCGAGCTCCGCGATCCCGAGCCAGTGCGCGCGGACCGAGCCGGCGATCGAGTCGATGCGACCCGCCTCGGCGTCGAGCTCGCCGGCCGCCGCTGCGAAGCGTCGCGCAGCGCCGCGGATCGCTTCGGGGTCGCCCGGCGGGACCGGCCCGGCGTCAACGTGCGGCGTCGCGAGCGGCGGTGCCGTCAGAGCTGTGTCGGCCGCGCTCACGGCCCTCCTTGCGGGATCGCCGACTCGTCGGCCGCCGAGTAGGCGCCCCCGGCGGTCTCGGTCAGACGGCCAAGCCCCTCGACGCGCTGGTCGAGCGCTGCAAGCGCCTGAGCCCACGCGCCGCAGAGCGTGACGTAGGCGCCGGATGCGCGAGCGTCCCCGAGTGCACCGGCCGCACCGAGAGCGGCAGAGAGCTCGCCGCGCACCGCCCTGACGCTCGAGCCCGAGCCGGCGAGCGCGGCGCCCCCGTTCTGGAGCGCACCGGGATCGACCCGTATCTGGCTCATCAGCCCTAGCGGTTGAAGGACGAGGCGATCGCCTGCTCGGTCGACTCGTAGTTCGCGCCCGCCTGCTGCATCAGCTGCGAGACGCCGGTCAAGGCCTCGTTCAGCTGCTGGGCGCTGCGCTGCCACTGTGCCCAGAGCTCCTGGAAGCGCGCCTGTGCGACGCCGGCCCAGTCGGAGCCGAGCGGTGCGACCGATGCTGCGAGCTGTCCGAGCGTCCCGTCGATGTTCGAAGCGCCGCCGGCGAGCTGGCCGGAGACCTGCTGGAGCTGCTCTGGTGTGACTCGAATGCCTACCGTTGCCACGTCGTCCCTCCTTCGGTGAGCGCGTGTTTATGCGTTGAAATCCCTATTTCGGCTCTCCCCCCGCGGGCGGCGTCCCAAACGCCGTCAGCCCTCGATCGTCAGGTGGAGACGAGGCCAGTCGGCGACGAGGGCCGCCGCGAGCTCGCGCGCGGCGCGCTGCCACGACCGGGGCGCGTCCCGCCAATCCACGTCCCCCGCGGCGAGACGGCTCGCGGCGACGGGCTCGCTCGGCACGACGACGAGCGCCCGGGCCGACGGCAGATGTCGCGCGAGGCTCGCGAGATCGAGCCGGGAACCCTTCGTCGGCAGCTTGTTGACGACGAGCGTCATCGGGCGTCCCTCGCGCTCGAGGAGGAGCGCCGCCTCGGCGACGAGGCTCGCTGCCGCCGGCTCGGCGTCGGTCACGAGCACGACCTGGTCGGCGGCCTTGAGGGCCGCGCGCGCAGCGGGCTCCTGCAGCCCGGTCCCACAGTCGAGGAGCACGACCCCCACGTACTCGGAGAGCCGCTCGATCACGCGGCGGTACGCGGTCTCGTCGAGCCGCTCCATCCGTGCGGGATCGGTGGGCGCCGGGAGAACCATCAGCCCGTGGGGCGCCCGCGCGAGATGCGCGTCGAGCGACGTCAGCGTCAGGCCGGGACGGTCGAGCAGATCGAGGAGGTCGTCCACGAAGATGTCGTGTGACGGGGCGAGACTCCGCCCGAGCGACCCGAAGTCCGGGTTCGTGTCGACCGCCACCGTGCGGTCGCGACGGACGAGCGCGAACAGCGTGCCGAGCAGGACGGTCGTCGTCGTCTTGCCGACGCCGCCCTTCGGGGAGACGACGGCAATCGTCACCGAGCGGCGCAGCCGCGGCGCGGCGATGCGCGCGTCGAGCTGCTCGAGGTAGTCGGCGCTGCGCCATGCCTCCCGGGCGAGCTGCCGGCGTGCGGTCGGCTTTACGATCGTGAGCGCCGCCGGCGTGGGGACGCCGCTGTCGTCGGCATCGGCGGCCGGTGCGGCGGGGCCGCGCACGAATGCGCGCGCCGCGGCCGCGAGCCGCTGCGGTCTCGACGGCTTGTCGGGTAGCAGCGCCGCGGTCCGCGCGGCTGGTCCGAGGCCGTCGTCTGCGGGCTGCGGAGGGGCGTCCACGGCCGGTGTTGGCCGTCCGTGCCGCGGCGCTAGATAGAGCACGGTTCCGTCCAGGACGCCGCTCGCCCCGAGGGAGGTCTCGATCGGGAGCGGCACGCCGGCGGCAGGCGCGAGCGTCCAGCCGCCTTCTGCCGGCTTGCTCTCGCCGTTCAGCAGGTCGGCGAGCCGTGGTAGCAGCTCTCCGACGGCCGCTTCGGCGGGGAGCGCGAGATCGCGCCTGCCGGCGGGACCGACAACGGTGACTAGAACACTGCTCATCTCACGACCTCCGAATCGTTGAATGCGACGGCGATGGGTTCGCGGGCGGGATCTGCAGGGGTGTAGAGGGTCTGCACGAGCGCGGAGTGGCGTCTGCGCACGAGCCGGCCGCGGCCAGGCGGCAGCGGCGAGGGCTTCTGGTCTGCGAGCACCGGCCCCTCCTGCGGGTCGCCGCTCATCAGGAGACCGGGGACGCCAAGCTCGCGCAGGCGCTGCAGGAACGGCTCGAACGAGACGCGCGCGAGGCCGGCGACGCGTCGGGCGACGACGACGTGGAAGCCGACGTCACGGCCGTACGCCAGCAGGTCGGTCAGCGGCTCGAGCGGATTGCCGGCCGCACCGGCCACGAGATCGTAGTCGTCGACGACGAAGACGATCTCCGGTCCCGACCACGTCGAGGGCCGGCTCGCGGACAGATCACCTGCGGGAAGGCGTGCGCGCAGCTGCGTCGCGACGCGAACGGCGAGTTCGGCGGCCGCGTCGGGTGTGAATGCGTATCCGTAGAGATGGTCCTCGGAAACGGCATCGTGCAGCTGACGCCGGTAGTCGACGAGCGCAACGCTCAGCTCCCCCGTGGGACGGCTCGCGCAGAGCTGCCGGCAGATGCCACGCAGCAGCGAGCTCTTGCCGCATTCACCGTCGCCGAGCACGAGCAGATGCGTGTCCGTGCCGAGCAGGTCGACCCGCGCCGGTTGCAGCCGGTACTCGTCGACGCCGATCGCCACGCCGGGCCCCTCGTCCGCCGCGGCGAGGTCCTGCTCGCGGACGAGCTTCGGCAGCAGCGGGATCGGCGGCGCTGCGCCGCGCCCGGCCGAGCGTGCGCACGCCGCATCGACGATGCGCTCGAGCGCGCCGGGCTCGAGGTCGGCCGCGGGAAGCGCAGCCTGGAACTGCTCGCCGCCGCGGGCCAGGCCGCGGCCGGCGACCGCCGCGACCGTCTTCGCGGCCTGGCGGTCGATCTCCGACTCGATCGGATCGTTCAGCCGGAGCTCGAGCCGTCCGCCGACGTTGTCGCGGACGGCCAGACGCACGTCGTTCCAGCGATTCGCGGAGAGCACCACGTGGACTCCGTAATGCAGTCCGCCGGCGACGAGCTCGACGAGCGAGCGCTCGAGCTCGTCGTGCTCCTGGACGAGCAGCGCCCAGTTGTCGATGACGAGGAACACCTCGCCGTACGGGTCGTCGACGAGGCGGCCGGCCGGACGCGCGCTCCGCTCGGCGACGATGCTGTGCAGCTCGCGCAGAAGCCGGTTGATGCGATCGATGTGATCGCGCCCGTACACGGCGCCGACGTGCGGAAGGTCCGCAAGCCCGTGCAGGCCGCCGCCGCCGAAGTCGACGCAGTAGACGTGCAGCGACCGTGGATCGTGAGTGAGCGCCAGCCCGACGACGATCGTCTGCAGCAAGGTCGACTTCCCGGAGCGCGGCGCACCGACGATCGCGAGGTGCCCACCCGAGCCGGAGAAGTCGACCTCGAGCGGCTCCTGCGCCTGGTTGCGAGGCCGGTCGACGAGCCCTGCCGGCACATGCAGCCAGCCGCGGTCGCCCGGCTGCCGAAGCGGCTCTCCGTGGTCGACCAGGTCGGCGAGCGCAAGCTCGTGCGGGAGCGGCGGCAGCCAGACGGGTCGCGGCGGTGCGGCGCCGGCGCCGGCGGCTGCGGCGATCGCGACCTGGAGCTCGCTCGACTCGCCCTCGCGCCGCTCCGGGGAGTCGTCGTCGCCAGTCTCCCGCGCCGCCTCCGCACCCGGTCGCCTGATCCCGAAGGCCAAGACCTCCGTCGGCGCAGCCGTCTCTGCGCGGCGACGGCGATACGGACGGCCGCCGTAGGCGGTCTTGAAGCGATGGAGGCCGCCGTCGACCCGCAGGTACGCGAGGCCCGGCAGCGGCGGCAGCTCGTACGCGTGACGCGTGCCGAGCGCGACGAGCGATTCCTCCGGGCTGAACGTGCGCAGGCAGATGCGGTAGCGAAGATGCCCTTCGAGGCCGCGGATACGGCCCTCGTCGAGGCGCTGGGTCGCAAGCAGCAGATGCACGCCGAGACTGCGTCCGGTCCGTCCGGCAGAGACGAAGAAGTCGAGGAAGTCCGGCCGCGCCGTCAGCAGCTCGCCGAACTCGTCTACGACGACGAGGAGCGACGGCAGCGGCTCGAGGTCGAGCTCCGGATGGGCGGCGCGGTGGCGCTGGTAGTCGCGTGCCCGGTCGAACGGTCCCGTCTCCCGCAGCAGCCGCTGCCGGCGCTCGAGCTCGCCGAGGAGGGCCTCTCTCATCCGGTCGACGAGCGTGAGGTCGCGCTCGAGGTTCGTGATCAGGCCTGCGACGTGCGGCACCGCGCCGAGCTCCGCGAATGTCGCCCCTCCCTTGTAGTCGACGAAGACGAACGCCAGCTCGTCGGGCTCGTGCTGCAAGGCGAGACCGGCAACCAACGTGCGCAGCAGCTCGCTCTTCCCGGACCCGGTCGCACCGACGACGAGCCCGTGTGGACCCATCCCTCCCTCTGCGGCCTCGGTCAGATCGAGCACGAGCGGCAGCCCGTCGTCGCCGATCCCGATCGGCGTGCGCAGGTGCGCGGCTCCGTCGCCCTCGAGCGCGAGCAGATCCAGCAGACCTTCGCTCTCGACGCGTTCGGCGCGGCCGCCCGACCGGCCGAGCCGCACCGGGGCAAGCGCGCGCGCGAGCGACTCGCACAGGGCGCGATCCGCCGTGGCTGCGCGTATCCCGTGGTTTCGCCGCCCTTCGGGGCCGCCTTCGACGTACGTGAGCCAACCTCCCGGCGCGAGCTCGAGCCGCACGCCGGCACTCGACGGCACGTCGGCGGGACGATCCACGAGAGAGACGACGAGCACGTTCAGCTCCGGCCCGCGTGCGAACGCCTCGCGCAGTGTGGGGAGGTGATCGAGGGTGCCGCCGGGCTGAAATCCGTCGAGCACGACGACTGCCTGGCGAAACCGCAATGCCTGCGCCGCGATGCCGTCTGCGGCGCGACGCTCGAGATGCGCGAGCCGCGGGCCGAGCAGCTGCGCGAGCAGCACTTCGAGGTCGTCCGGGTCGGCGGTGAGCGCGACCCCACCCGTGATGTCGTTCTCGCCCTCGAGTGCCGAGTCGCGCGTGTGCGGCAGCCACTTGAGCCAGTCCCACTCGGGCTCGGCTTCGGGCTCGAACCAGGCGAGCAGCGCAAGATCGTCCGGCGTGTGCAGGGTTGCGAGCTCACAGAGCACGTGCCGCACGAGCCCTCGGCCCGCCTCGCGGTCCCCCACGACCGCGACCGTGCCGCCGGGTGCGAGCGGCGCGGCGACCGGAGCGAGCTCGAGCGTCCCATGCCGCTCGACGAGCTCGGTCGCCGCGGCAAGCAGCTCGGGCTCGTGCTCGGCCAGCGGATCGCCGCCCGAATCGAGTCGCAGCGGCGCTGCGAGCTCCACCTGGCCCGCACCGACCGAGACCTCCAGGAAATCGGCATCGGTCGAGCGCCGCTCCCACAACCGGTCGCGCCCGGTGGCGATCAACCACGCAGCATCCGCGTCGGGATGGAGGTACTCCAGGCGGGCGCGCTGCCGGGTCGCGAGCATGCCGAGCTGGGCATCCACCTCCGCCAGGTAGGCGCGGTACCGGGCCGCACGGCTGCGTCGCCGGCTGCGGTCGGCCCGGCGCTGCTGCACCGCGACCGCGATCGTCACGAGCACCGAGAGCCCGGCCACACCTGCCGCGACGAGGATGAAGAGCGTGTTCCGGAAGATGAACGCGAAGCCGACGATGCTGAGGCTCCCGACGAGCGGCAGCGCGAGCTGAAGCGCGAGCCCTCGCCGGCCCTCCGAGACGAGTGGGGGTCCAGCGATCGTCACGGCCTCGGCGTCGAGAGGTGCGGGGAACACCCGCGCCGGCCTGTGGTGGAGCACGATTCCTTCTCCGTCTCCGCTCAAGAGTGCGTCTCCCGCTTCACAGGGCTAACGCCGGCCGCGCGGGCCGGGATACGCCAGGGGCTAGCGCCCGAGCCTCGTCCGACGGCGAATGCCGAGCCGCCTCTGCACGGCCCGATCCTCCTGTCCGTCTTTCACCGCCCCCCAGATGAACATGCCGACGACGAGCACAGCTGTGAGGAAGACGGAGACGGAGACGATGACAAGAGCCGCGATGCCCATACGAGCCTGGTCATTCCCCGGCGGACGGATACCCAAGCGTGTGTGCGCGCGCGTTGATCACGCGCCGCATGCAACACTCGCCGGAGAGCCATGTCGCGTGCGTTCGCCCAGGTCGATGTCTTCACCGCGACGCCCTATGCCGGCAATCCGGTCGCGGTCGTTCTCGACGCCGACGGCATCAGCGCCGAGGAGATGCAGCGCTTCGCCAACTGGATGAACCTCTCCGAGACGACGTTCGTCCTGCCGCCCACGACGCCGGACGCCGACTATCGCGTGCGCATCTTCACCCCGTCTACCGAGCTGCCGTTCGCCGGCCACCCCACGCTCGGAACCTGCCACGCCTGGCTCGCTGCAGGCGGAACGCCGTCGCAGCAGGACGGGATCGTCCAGGAGTGCGAAGCGGGTTTGATCCCTGTGCGCCGGACACCGGAGGGACTGGCCTTCGCCGCACCGCCACTTGTGCGCGGCGGCGAGGTGGAGGAGTCCATGGTGAAGCGCATCGCCTCGGTCCTCGCGGTCGAGCGCTCCGCGATCATCGACGCCGAATGGGTCGACAACGGCCCCGGCTGGGTCGCGGCGCTGCTCGCCGACGCCGAAGCGGTGCTCGCGCTTCGTCCCGGTTACGTCGACTTCGACCTCGGCGTCGTCGGCCCCTACCCCGACGCTTCGCCGGCGTCATTCGAGGTGCGAGCCTTCACCCCGAAAGACGGCGCGACGGCGGAAGACCCCGTGACCGGAAGCCTCAATGCGTCGCTTGCTCAATGGCTCCTGCGTACCGGGCGAGCGAGTTCGCCGTACGTCGCGAGTCAGGGAACGGTCCTCGGTCGCTCCGGCCGGGTCTACATCTCCCAAGACGACGACGGCACAGTCTGGGTCGCCGGCGGCACGATCACGTGCGTCGCCGGCAGCGTCGAGCTCTAGTCCGACCGGCGGCCGGGCCGCCGGCGGAGCCGAACCGGGGAACGTTCCGCTCGACCGGAGGGGCCGCGTCCCGCGGCCCCTCCCCTGCAACGTGAGGCACGCCGTACGTCAGTCGTTGCCCCACTCGTTGTCGTCGTGGCGGTGTCGTGCGCCGAGCTCAACGCGCACCACCTCTCCGGTCGACGCCGATGTGCCGAAGATCGAGAGATAGGCGTCTCCGTCGGGGCCGATCACTACCGAAGTCGGAGCAGGCAGCCCGGTCGCCACGGAGGTCCTGCTGCAGTCCCTCCCGACACGGAGGAGCTGCCCGGGCGTGCCGGTGAACGGGCCGCCCGGCCCGCTCGAGTTCTCGAGGACGTAGAGGTTCCCGTGCTTGTCGAAGGTGAGGTCGATGATGAACGAGAACCCTGAGCAATACACCTCCGGCGCATTGCCCGGCACGACACGCCAGACCTTGGCCTCGCCGGGAATGAACGGGACGCCCGTCAGCTCGCCAACGTAGAACGCGCCGTCGCGTCCCATCGCGACTGCGTTCGGGACGGAGTCGGTCACCCTGCTCCCAGCCTGTGGATAGAAGCGCGAAGGGAACACGGCGAGCGTCGAGATGGCCCCTGATGGCGACACCTGGAGCAGTGAGTTGCTCGCCGCGTCGGCGACGATGCGCTTCCCTGCGCCCGCGAGCAGGCCGTATGGATTGCTCTCAAGCGGGCCAAGATCGGGGTTGAACTGCTTCTCGTATGCAGAGACGTCGACGTCGTAGCTGATACGTCCGCGACGATCGAACTGCGCGATCCACCCGAAGTTCTCGCCGAGTGCCGAGCGCAAGTCGGGGCTGGCAGCGAGCCCGATCGTGACGTACCCGCGGCCGCCGTCGAACGAGACGTCTGACGGGCCGACGGCGCCCGCGTTCGCGGCGTTGAACGGCGCGTACGACGGCAGTCCCTCGACAACGCGCTCCTGGCGCCCGTGCCGATACCTCGACACCGCGCCGGTGAGTCCGACGCACACCGTGCCGCGCAGCGTCGCGCACCTGAGCGTGCCGCCCTTCCCAGCCTCGGCAACGTAGAGCGCGAGGCCGCCCCGTTCATCGCGGCGGTCGCCGTATCCGTTCGCCGGCCCGAAGGCCAAGCCACGCGGATTGTCGAGACCGCTCATCACGACGGAGTAACCGGGTTGCGCGGCTCCCGTCCCTCCCCTCGCATACGCGACCCCGGCAATCGTCCCCGCCGCGACGAGACTCGCAATGCCCGGCAGGAAGATCCTTGGCAACCTGTTCATCAGCTTCTCTCCCTTCGATTTGCGCGATTCGCCCAGTGCGATCCGGCCGCCCAACTCGAGCGCACGACGGCAAAGGCGCGGTAAAGCCGTGGCTTGGTTCCCCCTTACACTCCGGCTCGAAGGGCTTGGCGCTCGACGGCCGGTTGGAGGCGCAATGGAATTCAGGATCCTTGGCCCGCTCGACGTGGTCGAGGGAACGCGTGTCGTGGGCCTCCCAGCCGCCAAGCACCGAACGCTGCTGGCGATGCTCCTCTTGCACGCCAACGAGGTCGTCTCTACCGAGCGCTTGATCGATGCGCTCTGGGAGGAGGAACCTCCGCGGAGGGCGCAGAAGACGCTCCAGGTCTACGTCTCCCAGCTGCGGAAGACGCTCGGCAAGGACCGCGTGCAGACGAGGGCGCCCGGCTACCTCCTGCGCGTACAGGATCACGAGCTCGATCTCGCGCGCTTCCAGCGCCTCGTCGATGACGGGCAGCCAAAAGAAGCGCTACGGCTCTGGCGCGGGCCGCCGCTCGCCGACTTCGCCTACGAACGCTTCGCCCAGGCCGAGATCGCGCGCCTCGAGGAGTTGCGGCTCGCCTGCCTGGAGCGGCGGATCGAGCACGACCTCGACGCGGGCCGCCACGCCGATCTCGTGGGTGAGTTGGAGGCCCTCGTCGTTGACCACCCGCTCAGAGAGCAGATGAGAGCTCAGCTCATGCTCGCCCTCTACCGCTCGGGCCGGCAAGCCGATGCGCTCGCCGCCTACCAGAGCGCTCGCCACGTCCTGGTGGATGAACTCGGGATCGAGCCAGGTCGCTCCCTGCGCGAGGTCGAAAAGGCGATCCTCGCGCACGACCGGTCACTCGACCTCGCCTCGGCGGAGGAGAAGACACGGGAGAAGGACGAGTGGAGGGGCGCCTTCGTCGGCCGTGTTGCGGAGCTGAACGACCTGCGGGCCGGTCTCGAAGCTGCAATAGCGGGACACGGGCGCCTATTCCTGCTCTCCGGCGAGCCCGGCATCGGGAAAAGCCGGCTTGCGGACGAGTTGACACGCGAGGCGCGCGTCCGCGGAGCACACATTCTGAGCGGCCGGTGCTGGGAGTCAGGCGGAGCTCCGGCCTACTGGCCGTGGGTGCAGTCGCTCCGCGCGTACGTGCGGCAGGCGTCGTCCGAGACGTTGCGCGCGGAGCTCGGAGCAGGCGCCGTCGACCTGGCGCAGGTCCTACCCGAGCTGCGCGAGATTCTCCCAGAGCTCCCCGAGCCGACGCCGCTGGACTCGAACGGAGCGCGGTTCCGCCTGTTCGACGCGACAGCAGAGTTTCTCCGCAACGCATCCGCGAATCGGCCGATCGCGCTCGTGCTCGACGATCTTCACGCCGCGGATACGCCGTCGCTCGTACTGCTCCGGTTCCTCGCCCGCCAGCTCGACTCGACCCACCTGCTCGTGCTCGGCGCCCTCCGCGACGTCGACCCCGTCCCCGGGCAACCCTTGACGGAAATGCTCGTCGACGTCGCGCGAACGCCGACGACGCATCAGATCTCGCTCGACGGACTGAGCGGACCCGAGGTCATGGAGTACGTCGAGCGGACCGCGCCGGCGATTGCTTCCGCGGAGCTCGGGGCCGCGCTACACGAAGGGACGGAAGGGAATCCGCTTTTCGTCGTCGAGACCGTGCGCCTTCTCTCGCTCGAAGGGATCAAGCCCGATTCTGCCGGTGACCTGCGGCCGGCGATCCCCCACAACGTCCGGCACGTCATCGCTCGCCGTCTCACCCACCTTTCGCCGGAGTGCAACCGCATGCTGGCCGTCGCAGCGGTTCTCGGCAGGGAGTTCTCCCTCGACGCGCTCGTACGCGTCGGCGAGCTTTCAGGCGGTGAGGTTCAGAACGAGCTCGACGAGGCAAGCGCTGCGCGGGTGGTTTCGGAGGTTCCGGGCGGGCCTGGTCGTATGCGCTTCTCGCACGTCCTCATTCGAGACACGCTCTACGACGGGCTCACCACCGAAGGTCGCGTTGGGTTGCACAGACTTGCGGCCGAGGTGCTCGAGGATCTGCACAGCGATTCGCTCGAAGAGCATCAAGAGGAGACGCCGGAGCGCGTGCTGGCTCTCGCGCGACACTGGTTCGAAGCCGGCGTTCCGGAGCGTGCGATCGCCTGTTACCGGCGCGGCGCGGAGCTCGCTCTGCGCGTGTTCGCCAACTACGAGGCTGCCGAAGCGCTGACGCGCGCGCTCAACCTCGTGCGCCAGGCGCCCGACGGCCGGCGTCGCGACGAGTACGAGCTCGAGCTCACCATTCTGCTCGCTGCGGCGCGCGGCTGGGGCTCTCCCGAGTATCCCCGGGCCCGAGATCTCTTCGTCAAGCTCGGACGAGACGTCAGTCCGCCGGTCCTTCGCGGACTCGCCTTGAACTCGCTCCTGCGGCTCGATGTCGCCGACGCCAGGGAGCATGGGACCGCGCTGCTCGAGGCCGGCAGGCGTGACGAGGATCCGGTGCTCATCGTCGAGGGCGAATACCTCCTGGGCGTCACCTCGTTTTGGACGGGCGACTTCCAAAAGGCTCGTCTGCACCTGGATCAGGCGATCCACCGGTACTCGTTCGAGCGCAGCGAAACGCATATCACGCTCTTCTCTCAGGACCCCAAAGTCGTATGCCTCAGCCGGCTTGCATGGACCTTGTGCTTCCTCGGGGAGGCCGAACAGGCTGCCGCGGCGCGTGACGCGGCCCTGTCGCTGGGCGACGCGCTGGGCCATCCGTTCAGCCGCTGCTACGCGAGCATCTACGGGGCAATCGTCAGCGACGAGCTCCGCGACGAACCCTTGCGAGCGGAGCTCGTGGAGACGGCCGAGGCCGTCGCGACTGTCCAGCGGTTCCCGCTCTTGCAGGCGTGGTCGGCATTCCTACGGCACTGGTCGCTCGCCCGCCGTGGAGATCGCGAGGCGATCGATGCGATGAAGACCTCGATCGCGCAGTTCGACGAGACGCAACAGACGCTCTTGAACACGTACTTCCTCTCCCTGCTTGCGCGGGCGTACCTCGCGGTGGACGAGCCGACGCACGGCCTCGAAGCAGTGACGAGTGCACTGCTCGAATCGCAGCGCACAGGAGCTCGGTACCTGGAGTCGTCGCTACAACGCATCCGAGGCGAGCTGCTCGTCGTGTCGGAAGCAAGCGCAACGGAGATCGAAACGGCGTTCGGCTTGGCCCAGGAGATTGCGCGACGCCAGGAGGCAAAGGCGCTCGAAGTGCGAGCTGCAGACGCGCTCACGCGCTGGCGGCCGGCGCCGTCGTGACGAGTGCCGCCGTGGCAAACACCACTCCGCGACCACCGGCCGATGTCCGTGGGGATGTGTTCGCACCCCAAACGCGAGCGATAGAATCCAAGGGTTTTGCGTCATTTGCGCGTTGGTTGCCGCGAATGAGACCAGAGTCAACTCGTCGGAAAGGAGAGGTAGACATGTCGTGCGATTCCAAGCAAACGCGACGGATGCTCGCAGCGGCCACGGCCGCATTCGCGGTGGGCATTGCCGCCATGCTGGCCGTCGCGAGTCCCGCCGCCGCGGCCGGCGCCCTGTTCGTCTCGACGTCCGGTAGCGACGCGAACCCATGCTCGTCGTCGCAACCTTGTCGGACGATCGGGCATGCAGTCGCAGTGGCGAGGCCGGGCTCGACGATCTCCGTCGCTCCCGGGACGTATCCCGAATCGGTCGTGGTCGGGAAGAGCCTCTCGCTCATCGGCCACAACGCGGCGGTCGACGCCTCCGGACACGACAACGGGATCGTCCTCAACGGAGCAGGCGCCGCCGGCACGCTCGTCCAGGGGTTCACGATCGAGAACGCGAACGCAGAAGGAATCCTCGCAGTGTCGACACTCAGGGTGAGCATCGTCGGCAACGAGCTCGTGCACAACGACCGCACTCCAGGTGCGGCGTCTCCTCAGCAGTGCGCGAACGCAGGGAATGTCCCGGGCGACTGCGGCGAGGCTCTGCACCTCATGGGGACGAGCTTCTCGCGCGTGACCGGGAACAACGTGCACAACAACGTCGGCGGGATCCTGATCACGGATGAGACAGGCCCCGCCCACGACAACGTGATCGGCTTCAACTCGAGCCACGACAACCTCGAGGACTGCGGTATCACGCTGCCTTCGCACAACGGCCTCGCGACGAGCGACCCGAGTAAGGCCGGCGTGTACGACAACACGGTGATCGGCAACCTCTCGCAACGAAACGGCGGTGCCGGCGTCGGCATGTTCGCACCATTTCCGGGAACGGCGTCGTACGACAATCGTGTGATCGGGAACCGACTCCTCGACAACGGAGAGGCCGGAGGCTCGATTCATGCGCACGCTCCCGGTGAGAAGGTGTCCGGAAACGTGTTCATCGGCAACACGATCGCGGGCAACGGCGTCGACCCGGACGCGGACAGCGGAAACACCGTCGGAATCGCGCTGCTGAATGCCGACCCGGCGACCACTCCAGGAGTGATCATCGTGGGCAACAGGTTCAGCGACTCGTTCTACGGCATTTTCATCAACGGCTCGTTCAACGTCCAGACGCCGTTCGCAAACCTCTTCGCACGGTCAGTGGCCGTCCGGGTGGCGCATCACACGTAAGACCTCGAGCGGCGGCGGGAGCTTCGGCTTCCGCCGCCGCGGCCGGCTCGAAGGCGGGCTACTGTGCTCGTCATGGATGCGCGCGAGGAGAGGCTCGCAAACAACGAAATCCTCTTCCGCGATATCAACGAGCGGATCGCGAGCATCGCCGAGCCGCAGTCGAGTCCAGGCGACAACCACGTCTATGAGTTCCTTTGCGAATGCTCGAACATCGGTTGCGACCTGCGGCTACCGATCACCCTCGCCGCCTACGAGGAGGTACGCGAGGACCCGGCTCGTTTCGTCGTCGCGCCGGGGCATGAGCTGCCTGAGATCGAGATAGTGATTTCTCGCAGCGACGGCTACCAGGTCGTGCGCAAGGAAGGGGACGCCGCTGACCTCGTCACGGAAAAGGATCCGCGAAGTTGAGCGCCGAGCTCACGGCGCGTCGTCCCGGTCGACGAGGTGCAATGGGCGTTTTCGCTCACCGGTCAACTCGGCGAGGCGTGCTCGGCGGCGCGGGTCGGTCGACACCGCGAGCCTCGAGGCCTCGCCGGCAAGCGTCTCGACGATCGCGTGGTCCGCTCCCAGCGTGATCACGGTCTCCGTTTCGGGGTCCTCGTGGTTGACGGCGATCAAATAGCGCCTCGGTTCGGTGCGCAGGCGCTCGTACGCATCAAGGGGGATCCAGACCGGTTCGGTGCAGTTCAGGTAGCCGCACTCGCAGACGAACTGTGCGGACGCGTCGGAATCCTCGTCGACGACGCGCCGTCCAAGCGAAGCGAGCCGCTCGTTGAGCTCGCGGAGCACACCCCGCCGGGCCATTTCCAGCGCTCGCCAGTCGCTGCTTCTCTCATCCTTCGACACGTCTGTCTCCTCAGTCGCGGCGGAGGCCGCTGAGCGGCGCCGACACCGTCCGTTTGCTGAGGGCGGATGAAGCTCGAGAGCCTGGCTCGTTGGAGGCTCCGCGCGACGCTCGGCGCATCTGCTGAGTCGAGCCGCGCACGCTGAATGTAGCGCGTTTGTGCGGCGTCTTCAGGGTTCCAAAACCTGGACAGGTTTTGTACAGTCTGTGCGTACATCCGTAAACGCCCGCTGGCCTGACGCGCAGACCACGCGCGACCCGCCACCGGTGATCAAGGCGGTGACGGGCACGGCCAGGGACGAAAACCGGGCATTGCGGGCGGAGATGGAAACGCTCCGAGTCCTGATCGCGAACGAGATCCCGGAGCGCCTCGACGTCGTCACCGCCGTCGTCACAGGCCTCGGCCACGAGGTGGTGGCCCGCGGAGTCGAAGTCACCGAGGTCGGCGCGCTCACCCGCAAGGAGCGGCCCGACGTCGCGCTCGTCGGCCTCGGCGAGAGCTCCCAGCATGCGCTCGAGCTGATCGAGCAGATCGTCCACGAAGCGGCCTGCCCCGTGATCGCGCTGCTACACGCGAAAGACCCCGCCTGGGTCAACGAGGCCGCTAAACGAGGCGTCTTCGCCTACATCGTCGACGGCGACGCCGCAGAGCTCCAGGCGTCACTCGACATCGTCCTCCGTCGGTTCGCCGACTACCACAATCTCGAAGGAGCGTTCGCCCGTCGCGCCACGATCGAACGCGCAAAGGGCATCCTCATGGCCACACAGAAGATCGGCGAGCAGGAAGCATTCGAGCGCCTCCGCACACAGTCACGCCTGACCGGCCGGAAGCTCGTCGACATCGCCGACGCAGTGATCGACAGTCACCAGCTCCTCCTCCCCGAGCCCGATCGGGAGCGTGGCTAGGCGGTCTACTCGCCGCCGCGCGCACGTTCGTGCGTTGCCAGGTCTCCGGCGATTCCTATTTTCTCCACAATCGTGAGCTCTCCGATCACCGCGACGATCTTCTCGGCCCCGGCATCGACCGAGGATGTCTCATGGCCCGAGATGTTGAAAAACCGGCGCGGGTGCTGGCTGATGGTGTCGTATTCGTCGTCGCGCATTCGCACGATCTCCGTGCAGGCGTCATCGGCGCATTCGCAGATGAAGGGGATCTGTCCGATCATGTGCAGCGAGTCTGCGGACGCATAGATCCGCTCGTTCTGGGCGCGAAACTGGACCTGCCGTTCACCGATCCCGCGCTGGGTGTCCGAATTCATCGGTGTGCCTCCTCGGTGTTGTGACCGATAGAGGCGCGGCCCCTGGGTCCGAATCCTGCCGACCGGGCGCAATCCTCTTAGCTAGAGGGAGCCGGCGACACTGATATTCGCCGAGACCTTCGCAAACAGTCTAGCTGGTCTCCGTATTCGAGCCTGCGCGCAGGTCTTACTCCGCAGGGGAGTCGCAAGGATTGCCTCACTGTGCACGTCGGGAACGGAGCACCACCGCCGCCGCGTCGCACCCGGCTCGGAGCGCGAAGGGCAGATCCGCTCCACGCGCGAGGGCAACGAGGAACCCGCCGGCGAACGCATCGCCCGCGCCGAGCGAGTCGTCCCGCTCGATCGGCTGCACCGGCGCGCGTACGACGTCTTCGCCCCTCGCAGCCAGCGCGCCGGCGCTCCCGAGCTTGACGCAGACGACGTCGTAATGCCGTGCAAGCGCCACTGCAGCGTCTTCGGCTTCGAGCCCGGTGAGGGCGCGTGCCTCGTCGGCGTTGGCCAGCAGCACACGGACGGCCGACGTCGCCTCCAGGAAACGGTCGACGCCGAACGCCGCGACGAGGCGGGCCGTGCCGACATCCACGGCCAGCCAGCTCGTGCGTGCGCGCTCGACCGCGGCTCGCGCGGCAGGTTCCGGGCCGAGCTGCAGGAGCGTGTAACCGGAGACCAGGACGGCGCCCGCGTCGAGGGTCGCAGGCAGATCGTCGGGTGCGAGCCGCGCGCTCGCTCCGGGATCGGCGACGATCGACGTACCGCCCACGACAACGACGCAGCCGGTAGGCGCATCCGCATCGAACGTCAGCAACGCCTCGACGCCGTCGGCGGCAAGCGAGTCAGCCACCAGCCTGCCGGCGGCATCTGCGCCGACCCGGCCGATGACTGCCGCACGCGCTTTGAGACGGACCGCCGCGTGCGCTGCGTTCGCGGCGGACCCGCCCGCGCGGAGCTCGATGCGGCCGTGCACGCGGGTGCCGGCAACGGGTGCCGGCCGAATCCGCGGCAGCGAGCGCGGCCCGCGCCTCGCCGGCCGTGGCGACGTTGCACTCGTGCTCGTTCTCGAGCGCGAGCGTCACGCCGGTGTCGCTCGCACGCGTGGCCGCACGGCGCAACGCATTGCCGAGGTCCGCGAGCGCCGCGCTCGGATCGGCCTCGCGCCAGTACGCGAACGCTCGAACGAGGGGCGGGAGAGAACCGATGCAGCCTCGGGCGCACGTCCGTGGACCTGCTCCAGCGCCTCTGGGTCGTCGCCCCGATCGCACTTCGGAAACGGCGAGGCGACCGCACAGAGATCGAAACCACGTGCGTCCAGCTCGGCTCGCATCGTGTGCAGTGCGGCGGCAGTATGGTCGACGATCTGGATCCCGTCGACCGTGCGCAACTCCACGGCGCGGATCCCGAGCTCTGCGCAGACGTCGAGTGCCGGCCGGAGGCGTGCGTCGATCTCGTCCGTGATCACGCTCAGCTGCACGCCCGTGCTTCTATCGGGCCTGACACACTGAACGGCATGGCGACCGCGTTGTCGGAGCTCTTCGGTCTGGAGAATCAGGTCGCCGTCGTGACCGGTGCGTCCGGCGCGCTCGGCGGCGCGATTGCCCGCGGCCTCGCCGCAGCGGGCGCTCGGGTCGGCCTGCTCGCACGACGGCGTGAGCCGCTCGAAGCGCTGGCACGGAGCCTCGGCGAATCCGCAATCGCACTCGAGGCCGATGTGCTCGAGACGGATCAGCTCGAGCAAGCCCGCGCAACCGTGCTCGACCGCTTCGGACGGATCGACGCACTGGTCAACGCAGCAGGCGGCAATGTCCCCGCCGCGACGGTGGGCGAGCGGTCGTTCTTCGAGCTCTCGCCGGCCGCGCTCGACGAGGTGCTCAAGCTCAACTTCAGCGGCACGGTGCTCCCGAGCCAGGTCTTCGGCGCCGCGATGACGACCGGGTCGATCGTCAACGTCTCGTCGCTCGCGGCCCATCGCGCGCTGACGCGAGTGGTCGGGTACGGGGCTGCCAAGGCGGCGGTCGAGAACTTGACACGGTGGCTCGCAGTCGAGCTGGCGCCGCAGGGCGTACGCGTGAACGCCGTCGCGCCCGGCTTCTTCATCGGCGAGCAGAATCGTGTGCTCCTGGTCGACGAGTCGGGAGCGTTGACCGCGCGCGGGGAGCGAATCGTCGCCGCGACGCCGGCGGGACGCTTCGGGGAGCCGGACGAGGTCGCAGGCACCGTCATCTGGCTGTGCAGCGCAGCGGCGTCGTTCGTCACCGGCGCCGTCATCCCGATCGACGGCGGCTTCGGCGCGTTCGGCGGCGTTTAGCTCAAGCGATACGCGCGGCGCACCAGTCCGTACGCGAGGTCCGACGCCAGCCGATGCGCCTCCTCCTCGGCGAGGAAGCCCGCCGCGACCTTCCGCGCGAGCCAGCCGCACGTGCGGCGACGCCAGAGGTCATGCCGCGCCGGGAGCGCCGTCAGCGCACGCGCGTCGTCGACGAACCCGGCGAGGTTGTACGGCCCTGCCGTCTCCGTCACCCGGTCGAGGAAGCGGTCGATGCCTGCCGGGCTGTCGTGGAACCACCAGGGGCAGCCGAGCAACACCGCGGGATAGTGGCCCGCGAGCGGCGCAAGCTCACGGCTGTACGTGCTCTCGTCGAGCGTGAAGAGAATGACGGCGAAGCCTGGATCGTTGCCGCATGCCTCGAGCAACGGCTGTAGGCCGCGCGTCCAGTCGGTCGCAACCGGGATGTCTGCACCGATGTCGCGCCCGAACCGCTCCGCGAGCGGCCCGTTGTGGTCTCGCAGGCTGCCGACGTGGAGCTGCATCACGAGGCCGTCATCGCTGCTCATCCGCGCGAACTCGTTCAACATGTGGGCCTCGAACCGCCGCGCCTCGGGATGCGAGCACTCGCCGGCCAGCGCGCGTGCAAAGAGCACGGACGCTTCATGGTCGGCGAGGCGCGAAGTGTCGGCGCTCGTCGCCGCGTGATCGGTTGCCGTCCCGCCGACCGCCTTGAACTCGGCGCGGCGCTCGGCCAGCACCGTGATGAACGTCGCGTAGTCGCCAACCTCCCGATCGGCGGCAGCCTCGAGCTGGGACAGCGCGTCGCGCCAGGCGGCGGCGTCGAGCGCCACGACCGCGTCGGGGCGGAACGTCGGGCGGATCCGGCCCGGCTCAGACTCGCCGAGCGCGCGGTGGTCTGCCAGCGACGCACCGGCTGCGTCTGTCGTCGACAGGGACTCCACGCGAAACCGGTCGAGCAACGCGCTCGGTGCGAACGAGGGCGACGCGAGCTGCTCCTCGACACGCGCGTACAGCGCCTCCGCGGAGGCCGAGTCGAGGGGCTCCTCGATCCCGAACACCGTTGCCAGCGTCTCGCGCAGCCAGAGCCCGGTCGGCGTCAGCGCAAACAGGTGCACGTTGTCGGCGAGCAACTGCCATACGGCACGGTCGTCGACCTCAGTCTTGCCGAGCCCGACTCGTTCGAGCGGCACGCCCTGCGAGTAGAGCATGCGAACGACGTAGTGGTCGGCGCCGACGAAGAGCCGTCCGGGCGGCTCGAGCCGTGCCGCCTGCTCGACGAAGAGCCGGACGTCGATGTGTCCGTGCGGACTGACGATCGGCAGCTCCGCGACGTCGTCGTAGAGCTCGAGGCCGAGCCCGGGCGCCTCGATGTACCGGTCGGCTCTCAGATCCGCCACAGCGCGAGCTCGGGGTTCTCTATGTCGACCTCGGCACGCGGGAAGCGCTCGAGCGCTTCGGCCGGCGGCGGGTTGTCGCACCCGACGCCTTCGATGTCGAAGCGCGAGAGCGCGGGAGCGTCAGCGAACATGAGCCTGAACTCGGCAGGTGCTTCGCGTGCACGAGCAGCACTCGAACACCGGTCGCGTCAGCGACCTCCACGCACCGAAGCAGGACATCCTGCAGAAGCGACCGTCCGAAGCCCGCGGCCCTGGTGTCGGTGTTCCTCGATCGAAGGGTGAGAGAGCGCATCGTGTGCTGCCGCCGTCGAGCTGGCCCGACAAGGCCGTGAGGGGGACATGAGGCACCCTTGACGTTCGGGGGGCCACTTGCGAGTCTCGCGCCATGGCGACGCTCCCGGACGAGGCGCCGACGGCCACGCTGAGGCGCCTGATCAACGGCTACCAGATCTCGCAGGCGATTCACGCTGCCAGCGTATTGGGGATCCCAGAGCTGCTCGCGGAAAGGCCTCGGACAACAGACGAGCTCGCGGCGGCGACGCGCTCGAACGGGGAAGCGCTGCGAAGACTGCTCCGAGCGCTCGCCGCGGTCGGTGTCTTCCGCGAGGATGCGGGCGATCGCTTTTCGCTGACGCCGCTCGGCGACGGCCTCCGGGCGGACCGGCCGGACTCGCTTGCCGGCTGGGCCGCCTTCGTGGGGCGTCCCCATCACTGGGAGGCATGGGGGCACTTGCTCGAGAGCATCAAAAGCGGCGAGAACGCGTTCAGGAGCCTCCACGGCGTCGATGTCTGGACGTATCGTTCGGAGCACCCGCAGGAGCGTGCCGTGTTCGACGCCGCGATGGTGGCCCTCACGCGCCGCACGAACGCATCGCTGCTCGAGGCATACGATTTTGGCCGCTTCGGGATGCTCGTCGACGTCGGCGGCGGCCTTGGGACGTTCCTGTCCGCGCTGCTCGTCGCGTATCCCTCGCTTCAGGGCCTCCTCTTCGATCAGCCGCACGTGCTCGAGGGGGCTGAGGAGTTCCTGCGGGACGCCGGCGTGGCCGACCGCTGCCGCGTCGTCAGCGGCAGCTTCTTTGACGAGGTGCCCCAGGGCGCGGACGCATACCTCCTCAAGTCGATCCTGCACGACTGGGATGACGAGGACGCGGCCGCGATTCTCCGCAGCTGCCGCCGCGCGATCGGTGCGCACGGCACGCTGCTCGTTGTCGAGCGCGTCCTGGGGCCGCCGAACGAAGGAGCCGAGGCGAAGTTCTCCGACCTGAACATGCTGGTGATGCCCGGAGGGCGTGAGCGAGATCTTCCGGAGTTCGACGCACTCTTGGCGAGCGCAGGCTTCCGTCTCAAGGACGAGACGCCGACCTCGAGCGGCTTCAGCGTGATTGCCGCGACGCGAGCTTGACCCGGGTGGATGAATTGGGGACGCTTGCCTGCTTGCTGTAAGAGCCGCGTTTCCGCGGCTCTTCGCAACCAGTCGCTCTAGCAGTGGAGGCGGCGGGAATCGAACCCGCGCAAGGTTCCCGCCGAATGCGATCGCTGCCGATAATCCGTGAGTCGTGAGTGATGGCGGATTCCTGGTCGAGGACCTACCGGAAGGGCGCACGCTCGTCGTCACGGGCTCCTGGACAGCAAAGGCGGAAGCCGCCTTGGAGCGCACGGACGTCGACGGGGTCTGGCTGAACTACGCGCGAGGGTTCTCGGAGCCCGACCTCTCATTCGTTGGCGAGTGGCCCGTCAGGCGCCTCCTCGTGCTCGATCGGAAGATCACTGATCTCTCGCCCCTCGCGAGGCTCGGCGGATCGCTGGAGGAACTCTCAATCCAGGCAGCTCCTGGCACCCACGTTGACCTCGCGACGCTGCCTCACCTGACTTCTCTCGCGGCCGGATGGGACGAAGTCAGGGACACGCTTCACGAGCCCGAAGGGTTGAAGGAGATCGTTGTCTTCGAGTACGACGAGATCGACCTTCAGCCTCTTGCTGTCCAGCCCTCGCTGAAGATCATCAAGCTGAAGGCCGCGCCGCGCCTCGAAAGCCTCTACGGCGTTGACCATTTCGCGCTAAGGCGATTGCAGGTTGCCTTGGCGCGAGAACTTGACGACATCGATGCGCTCGCTCACGCGAGCCGATCGCTGGATGAGGTCGACTTCGAGACGTGTCTCGGCTTATACGACATCGAGAGCCTCGGTCGGCTCACGCGGCTGCGGTTTCTCGGCATCAGCGACTGCGGACGGATCCCTTCGCTCGGACCGCTTGCGAATCTCGTCGAGCTCGAGTGCCTCTACGCGTGGGGCAGCACGAGAGTCGAGGATGGGGATCTCTCTCCTCTCCTCCGGCTTCCGCGGCTCAAGGAGGTTCGGATGCGTGATCGGCGGGAGTATCGGCCTCGTGTCGGCGAGATCGTCGACACCCTGGCAGCGAGATAACGCCTCATAGCCGCACCGCATATCCGTCGTCGGTGCTTCAGTCCATCGGCGGGTCGAAGGCATCGAGGTCGGCCTCGAGCCACCCTGAGTAGAACCACACAAGCTTGCGTTGAAGCTGCTGCGCACCGCGGTAGCCGAGCTGCGAGACGCGCTGGCCTTCGAGGAACGCGTGGTGAAGCGTCACTGGCATGTAGAGGAGCGCGACGCTCTCGGGCATCGAGAACTCGAGCTCGTCGACGTCGAGCGGCGGCATGTACATGTAGTTGATCAGGTGATCGAAGCGCCGAAGGTCCGCGAGCGCCGTTTCCTTGACGACCCCGCGATCGACAAGCTCGGCGAGCGGAATCAACGGCACGAGTGTTCGAACCGCGTGACCATAGCCAGCCGCGCCCTGGGCGCCAAGCGAGCAGCTTGGTGTGATCAGCATCGCCGGGCCGAACTCGAGCGGGCCGCTCAGGAACCGTCGGCTACCTCCATCCTCCGCGTCGTCGACCACGAGCTCTTCCGCCGGCAACGGATACGCGAGCGGCGCGTCGCGGAACAGGTCGCCCTGGCTGAAGAGCTCGACGCGATCGCGCTCGTAATACTCGGCGTCGGACGGTCGTTCCGGTCTCGGCGACATCGGCGCGCCAGCCTATCGACGCGCCCGGTCGGCTTCGTGCTGCGCTACTCGGTTGCGTCGCCGAAGACGAGTCGACCGCTGCGCTTGCGCCCGGGGTTCACAACGGGGCTCTCGGTGGCCGGCGCCAGCTGCTCGAACATCTCAGCCCGGAGCCGCTCGACGTCCTGCGGTGCGAACCGCCGGAAGCCGCTGCCCGGGAGATGAACGGCGCGGAGCAGCCCGCGGGCCTCCCAGTTGCGGACGGTGTTCTCGTGCACGCCCAGCATGCGAGCTGTGTCGCGAACGTTCAGAAGTTCCTTGGTCGGCATCGTCCTCATCACTATAGCTCCTGATGTGGTCTTTGTCGAATATGTTGACTTTGTCCACTTACGGTCATCGGCAAACACTGGACCGGCATGAGCCTCGGGACCGAAGATAGCCAGCGAGACGCAGATGCATCCTTGGATGCTCGGGTTTGCGCGTCGCATGGCGAGAGCGATCGGAACGATTGGCTGTGGTCACCTCGAATCGTTCCGATCAAGCGTCGCCAGACGCCCTGCGACGGAGCACTTCCCGGAAGTGCATCTGTGTCTCGCCGGCTGCCGCTCAGTCGGCCCGGAGACCGTCGGAGCCCCACACGGGTCCCTCGACGATCTCGCCGCCGTCGTACCGTCCTCCGAACCGTTCGGCCACTGCAGCAAGCTCGCGGCGCCGATCTTCGACGGCGGAGGTATTCGCGTCCCACACCTCGACGAACCAGGGACCACTTAGGCCCCCGCGGTATGGCCGGCTTTGGGCAGTCCCGTCGCTCTCGAGGGTGGAGATCGCGCGTACGGCATCATCGTGCGACGAAAACCCGAGGTAGTGGACGACGTCGCCGTGCTCGCCAGCGAGCCGGTAGCCAGCACCGCCGGGGCCAGGGGCGATACTCGAGGAGCGGAGCGGCACGTCCTCGATCCAAACCTGCAGGACGAGCTTGTCCTCTGGCTCGAAGCCGAGGCGCTCAGACTCGCGGACGTCCTTCCAGCGATGCTCGACGTACCCAACTCGAGCGCGAATCCCGCCGACATACCGACGCGAAGAGCCCTGGCGCGTCCACGTCGAAACATTTCCGTCGTCAGCTCGAATGCTGAACTCCGGGTAGTCGCCCATGCTCCCCCACCAGACCGCGTCGATGACTCCCTCAACCCAGTGCACCGGTCGTCGGTCGCTCTCGATCTCGTCCCACCACTCCTCGGACCCGACGAGAGGATCCGGCGACAGTCCGAACGACGACGAGGAGTCGAGGCTCACCTTCTGCATTTGAGCAATCAGCTCGTCCTCGATCGCGAAATCGTAAAGGAGCACAAACTCGTCTTTCGGCTCGTTCTGCATGGTCGGAGCTTACGGTCGGTCCGGCATACCATCGAGCTGTGGCCAGTGACGACGCCCCACTCGACGCCGCCACGACGCTGACGCTCTTTCGTCCGGTTGGCCAAGCTGAGCTTGACCTGATAGCCGAATCCGGCTGGTGCGCCTTCCCGCCGCGCCTGGCACACCAGCCGCTCTTCTACCCGGTACTCACCGAGGAGTACGCGACGCGGATCGCCCGGGACTGGAACACGAAGGATCCGACCTCTGGCTACGTCGGTTACGTCCTCCGGTTCCAGGTGCGCGCAAACGTGGTCGAGCGCTGGCCACCGCAGCAGGGCGCAGCCGGCCACACGTTCCGCGAGCTCTGGGTGCCGACGGAGGAACTCGACGAATTCAACGCCGCGATCCAAGGAAGAATCGAGCTAATCGCCGAGTACCGAAGCTCGAATGGAGGCGACGAGCCTACGGACTGAGCTCGATGCCGAGTTCATGCTCGAGCTCAATCAGGCGGCGAAGCTGGCGGAGCTTCTCGATGTCCGTATCACGGGCCCGAGCGGAGAGCATCCGTGCGAGGTCGCCCTTAGACGCTACGGTAGGTCGAAGTCCCTGGCCAATAGGTTCACGGATAGCCGCACGCCTCAAGTCGTCGTAACCCCGTGTGCCGGCAGGGACCGGGACGACGCGAAGCTCGCCGTGTAGCGTCATGACCGTCGTCGGCTCCTCCGTGTCGAGCCCGGTCTTCCCGGCGCCCAACTCGTCGAGCGCCTCTGCGAGGCGCCGGAGGTTCTCCGGCTTCGTCGACGGCGTGATGTCGACACCTCTCGTCACTTCGTCGGCTCCCTCGATCACGCGCGCGAGGCCACCGATCACTACGAAGGTCACGCGGTGGCGATCGAGCACACGGAGGAGCGCCCGCGGGTCGAACGGCGGAGATGAGCGGCCGCGGCTCATCTCCTGGCAGCCTTCAGAAGGTCCTGGAGCCGCTCCTGCGGAGAGAGGCGGAGCTTGCGACGAAGGATCTTTTCGCCGGCCTCGTCGCCGTCAGCGGGGCCGATCGAGACGTTCAGTTCGAACCCGCACGCGCGTACGAGTTGGCGCAGCGTCTCGAAGCTCGGCTCGACCGCGCCGCGTTCCCAACGTGCGATCTGCGCGCGGTCCTTACCGACTCGATCGCCGAGCTCACCCTGGGAAAGGCCTGCGAGAAGCCGCGCCTCGCGGATCAGCAATCCACTCGTCACTACGGGCCGATTCTACCCCTCAGGGCGATTTCCTCTTTAGGAACATTTCTGTTACTCTCACGCGCGTGCCTCAACCAGGCCTCGCCCAGCTCAGCCTCGAGCTGCCGGCGACGACGCCGGTCCAGGCACCGCCGCGCGCTCAACTCCGTTCGCGCAGATCGGCGGCACCGCAGACCCTCCGCTTGACGCTCGGCGACGCCGCGCGGATCATGCGAGAAGCCGTGAAGGACAAGTCCTACCGGTCGACGCCGGTCGGCCTCGAGGTCGCGCACTTCATCCGCTGGTTCCGGAACGAATACGGCGCCACCGCACAGACGCTGCGCGACTACGAGGCGATCCTTGCCAAGCTTGCGATCGACCACGCCGACCTCCAGCTCGCTGACTTCGAACCGCCTCACGGCACGACGCGCATCCGCGAGTTCATCGACGAGCGCTGGGGCGATTCGGCTCCGCGAACGAGGAAGAAAGTGCGCGCGGTCCTGATGTCGTTTTTCAAGTGGGCACAGGCCGAGTTCAAGCTCCAGGGCAACCCCGTCGTAGCGATCCGCTCGCCGCGCCTCCGCGACGTCGAGCGTGAGCTCTTCGCCGCCGAGGACGTCGCCCGCATCGTCGCCAGTCAGCCCGAACTTCGCGACCGCGTTGCGCTAAAGCTGCTGTTCCTCATGGGCCTTCGCAAGGGCGAGCTCGCCGCGATCCGCTATCGCGACTTCGACCTCGGCCGACGTCGCCTTCGTGTGCACGGCAAGGGCGGCAAGATCCGCCATACGCCGATCCCGACCGAGGAGCTGCGCGAGGAGATTGCCGGACTCTCGCTTGGGCGCGACTCGCTCGAGCATCTTCTCTACCCGCAGAAGCGTGGCCCTAAGGGGACCGTGATCTGGGAGGACCGGCGCAAGCAGCTCTCCGGACCGGCGCTCCATCGCTGGTGGTACCGCTGCCTCACCCGCGCCGGCGTCGTCGACGAGGGCACGACGCACGGCAAGAAGATGCACGGCGCCCGTTACACGTCAGGGACGGAGTTCTATCTCGCGACAGGCGACATCTACGCGACGCAGCAGCTGCTCGGCCACGCCGACGTCAGCACGACCGCGAACATCTACGTCCAGGGCTCGCCCGCCGACCTCGAGGAAAAGCTCCGCAAGGTCTGGGGCGAGTAGCTGCGGACAACGATTCCGATCGACGCCGATCCGACCGAATCGTTCCGATCGAAAAAGCGCCCTGAGCGGGAGAAAATGGAGGCGGCGGGAATCGAACCCGCGTCCGCAGCCGCACCGGCTGAGCATCTACAAGCGTAGGCGGCACTTAGATCTCGCTCGCCGGCCGGAGTGCCACCGCCCTACCGACGAGCCAGCCATCCTTCAATCTTGCGCCTCCGACGATTGGCTCTTCTTCGGCGCACAGCCTGTTCGTTAGCGTCGCGCCGGATCACAGGCAAATCCGGCGGGACGTCGCTGGATCTAAGTTGCCTTAGGCAGCGAGTGCGAGATCAGATTGATTCGCATTTGATTGGTGCCGGTGGATTAACGAGGCCTACCGGCGACCTCGGCTTGCAGCTCATCCGGATGAATCGACCACGTCGAAACCAGGTCGCCCCCGTATGTTCGGTTCACCCGGATTGTAGCCGTCAACGGCGCGATTTGAGCTCCCGGTCGATCTGGCGCTTCGCGTCCCGCTCCGCGACGTCCCGCCGCTTGTCCCGCAGCTCTTTCCCTCGCGCGACCGCAATCTCCGCCTTCACGCGCCCGTCCTTGAAGTAGAGCCGCGTCGGAACGAGGGTGAGGCCCTTCTCGCGCACCTGACCGTAGAGCCGGTCGATCTCGCGGCGATGCATGAGGAGCTTTCGAGGACGATCGGGCTCGTGGTTCGCGCGGTTGCCCTGCCCGTACTCGGGAATGTGCAGGCCGACGAGCCACGCCTCGCCCTCGCGCACCTCTGCGTACGCATGCTGCAGCGTCGCCTTGCCGTCGCGCAGCGCCTTGACTTCCGTGCCGGCCAGCACGACGCCGGCCTCCACCTTGTCGGTGAGGTGGTAGTCGTGCCGCGCACGCCGGTTGTCGACGATCAGCTTCTCTCCCACGGGCTTCGCCATCGGGCCGAAGTGTAGGGTCGGCCGCGTGGAGCTCACCCTCGCCCAGCTGAACGAGATCGGCGCGGGCCTCTTCCCGGGCCACCTCGGCGTGGAGATCGAGTCGGTGTCGGAGGGCCTGGTCCAGGGTCGAATGGAGCTCGGCGACCGGCACCTGGCACCGAACGGCTACCTTCACGCAGCCGCGGTCGTCGGGCTCGCGGACACCGCGTGCGGGTACGGCTGCATCCTCGGCCTACCGGAAGGCGGGACAGGGTTCACGACGATCGAGCTGAAGACGAACTTCCTCCGCAGCGCGCAACAGGGCACGATCACCTGCGAGGCGACGCTCGTGCACGGCGGACGCACGACGCAGGTCTGGGATGCGACCGTACGCGACGCCGAGGGGCGGACGATGGCGCTCTTTCGCTGTACCCAGCTCGTGCTGCGCTAGCGCTGGCGATACCCGCGCGCCATGAAGCAGCGGTCGCACAGCCTCGCCCACGGCGCCGTCTTCGAGTTGCACACGCGACAGCGGCCGATCGTCGGGTCGTCGATCTCGGCGCGCAGCTCCTGCACGACCCGGGCGGCCGCTGCTTCCTCGAGCGCCGCGGCCTTCTCGATCGTGACGCCCGCGACGCCGGGGTACTGCAGCGCGAACCAGCGGAGGTTCGACGCTTCGCGCGCGGCCTGCTCCGCCTCGGTGAGGCTCGCACCGTGCAGCCGCTGCGGATCGAGGATCCACTTGATCACGGCCCGCTGCGTCGTGTCGCCCGACACCGCGCACGCGAGCATGCCGAGCAGCTCGAGCCCGTCCTCGTCGATCGGAGCCTGCATCAGCTTCCACACGTCCGCGAGCTCGAGCTTGCGCCGCGCATAGCTCAGCGCCTCGCGCACGGCATCGAGCCGCGCGAGGAGCGGCTGGATCGACTCGACCGTCAACCAGCCCTCCATGCTCCAGTAGCGGAGCGCAGCCTGCCGCCACGCGTGCAACGCAGGCTCGAGCTCGTCGACGCGGGTGATGTTCAGGTCGGCGAGCTGCGGCCGCAGCCGCCCCGTGTCGACGATCCGGTAGCCGAAGTGACCTTCTTCGATCTCGACGTGTGGCGTCAGTGCGGCCTGCACGAGCTCCGGGTCCGGGTGGGCCCACGGGACACCGGTCAGCGCGCCGACGTGCCCGCGCTCGTGGAAGCCGAAGCGGCCGGCGCGGCCGGCGATCTGCGCGACCTCCCAGGGCTCGAGCTCACGCCGTTCGTGCCCGTCGAACTTGTCGGTCTCCGCGAAGAGGAGTGTCTCGCAGGGCAGGTTGACACCGTGGCCGAGCACGTCGGTCGCCGCGCACACCTCCGCAGCCCCGGAGATGAACCGGTCGATCTCCTCCCGCCGCGAGGCGAGCGGCATCGCGCCGTACAGCACCGCGACCTTGCCCGGATGAAACTGGTTCAGCTCGCCTGCGAGGCCGATCACGGCGCGTCGGCTGAAGGCGACGACAACCGTCCCCGGTCCGAGGCCCGCGATGCCGCGCTTGCCAATCCAGTCGAGCGGCGCCTTGCGCTCGAAGAAGCGCACCTCCACCTGCGGAAACGCGTTCCGCACGAGCGGCAGTGCCTCGACCGCGCCGAGCAGCAGGATGCTGCGGTACTCGCCGCCGAGCATCAGCCGCGTCCACGCTGACCCGCGCTCCTCGTCCTCGGCCCACTGCACCTCATCGAGGACGAGCGTCTCGCCGCGCATCGGCGCCATCTCCGCTGTGCAGCAGATGATCGGCGCATCCGGATTCACCCGCTCCTCGCCGGTGACGAGGCCGACGCCGTCATCGCCGATCTCGGCGGCGAGACGGCGATGCGCCTCCTGGGCGAGCATGCGGAGCGGCGCGGCGTAGACGCCACGGCCGCTCTCGACGAGAAAACGCAGCGCATCGTGCGTCTTCCCGGAGTTCGTCGGGCCGAGGTGCGCGATCACGGTGTCCGGGTCGGTCGAGCGCTCGGGCAGCCGAACGGTCAAGTCGGCGATCGACTTGCGTGGCGGCGGCAGCCGCCTGCGATGCCGCTCGCTGCGGCTCGGTCTCTTTTGGCGCCTCTGGGACACGGCGCTTCACGGTAGCCGCCCGGTACCTCCGAGCTGTTGGGTTCGAGCGTCTAGCTGGTCGGGCGCGCGAGGACGTGCAGCGCCGCGGCAAGCGCTTCGTCCTGCCGCGTGTGCGGATCGTCGACCGCATGGATCTGCGGCGCGACACCCACGCCGGAGATGTCCGCGCCCGACGGCGTCGTGTAATGCGCAATCGTCAACTCGAGCGCCGCGCCGTTCGCGAGCGGGTCGATCGACTGTACGAGGGCCTTCCCGAACGTCCGCTCGCCGACGATGACCGCGCGGGCGTTGTCCCGGAGCGCAGCAGCAACGATCTCGGACGAGCTCGCACTGAAGCGGTCGACGAGGACGACGAGTGGTGCACGCGTCACGGGGCCACTCGCAGCGCGCAGGACCCTCGGGTGCCTGATGCGCGCCTGCAAGCGAAGCGACGATGCTGCGGTTGAGGAAGAGCGACGACACGGCGACCGCCTGCTCGAGCAGGCCGCCGGGATTCTGGCGGAGGTCGAGCACGAACCCCCGTGCACCGTCGCGTTCGAGCGACCGCAGCTCGCGCCCGAGCACGACGGCCGCGCCGAGGCGGAACGCCGAGAGATGCAGCACACCCCAGCGCCTGCCGGCGTATGACAGCAGTCGGGCGTGCACGGCCGCCGCATGGACGATGTTGCGGCGCACGCGCAAGTGGAGCTCGCCCCGGCCCGGGCGAAGCAGGGCGAGACGGACGATCGAGCCGCGCGGGCCGAGGATGCGCGCGAGCCCCTCGGCCATGCTCAACGTCGCCGCACGCGCGCCGCCGATGCGAACGATCGTGTCCCCGACGCGGACGCCTGCCTCCTGAGCAGGCCCCGGACGCAGCAGCGAGGCGACGATCAACCCTCGCGTCGACGGCAGCACGCTGATGCCGATCCCCGAATACGTCGACGCCGTCTCCTGGCGCACGAGCTGGTACGTGTCCGGAGCGAGATAGGCGGTGTACGGATCGTCGAGCGCCGAGATGATCTCGTCGACCGAGCCGAGCTGCAGCACCTTCTCCGGAATCGGACGGTAGTACTGCGCCGCGAGCGCTTCGCGTACCTGGTCGACCGCAACCGGTGTCGTCGCGCGCGAGTCGTCGCGGGACATGCGATAGCCGACCGCGAACGGCACTGCCAGGGCGAGCCCGGCAGCCAGCGAGATCAGGAGACGCCGCATGGGGACCGCGCGAGCATAGTGCCCGGCGAGCGCCGGGGCCAGGCTAGACCTGGAGGAAGCGCCGGAGCGTCAGGCCGGAGCCGGCCGCCCCCAGCAGGAGCCCGGCACCGAGGAGCGCCAGGGCGTTGAGCGCGAACGGAAGCGCGTGGACGTCCGATCCTCCGCCGATGTGGGGCAGGATCGAGGGCAGCGCGATCTCCTTGCCGAGGACGAGCAGGATCACCGCGAGGATCGAGCCGCCGAGCCCGCAGATCAGCCCTTCGAGCATGAAGGGGCCGCGGACGAACCAGTTCGTGGCGCCGACGAGCTTCATCACCTCGATCTCCCGCCGCCGGGCGAAGATCGACAGCCGGATCGTGTTCGCAATCAGGAGCGTCGAGGCCGTGACGAGGAGCACGACCGCGACGAGGAAGGCGACCCAGATCACCTCCGCGATCGTGAGCACCCGCGCGGCCGTCTTCGACCCCCAGCGCACGTCGTTCACACCTGGGTAGTGGGCTGCCTGGACCTCCCTGCCGATCTGCGGCGTGAAGTCGCCCTTGGTCGGTGTCACCACCCACGCGTCGGGGAACGGATTCGACGGCAGCGGCGTGGCGAAGAGCTCGGGGAACTTCTTCTTCATCTGCGCGTCGGCCTTCTCCTTGGAGACGAAGGTCACGAGCTTCACATGCTGGTCCTGGCGGATCTTCACGCCGACCGCTGCTTCCTGCGCCGGTGTCGCGCCTGCGGCGAAGTAGACCTTCACCTGCAGCTCCTTCTTCACATGGTCGCTCCACGAGAGCACCCAGGTTCCGAGCGCGATGAAGAGGCCGAGCAGGAACATCCCGATGAGCACGGTCGTCGTCGCGGCGAATGTGGTCGAGATGTTCGCTGTGATCGACGACCACGCTTCGGAGAAGAGGAGGCGCGTGCGGGCGCTCATTCGCTCGTGTACCCGCCGCGGCGCTCGTCGCGCGAGAGCCGTCCGTCTTCGAGCGCAATGACTCGCTTCCGCATCTTGTCGACCATCTCGCGGTCGTGGGTGACCATGAGGATCGTCGTGCCGGCGCGGTTGATCCGGTAGAGGAGCTGCATGATCCCGACAGACGTATCGGGGTCGAGGTTGCCGGTCGGCTCGTCGCACACGAGCAAGGGTGGGTGGTTGACGACCGCGCGCGCAATCGACACACGCTGCTGCTCGCCGCCCGAAAGCTCGTCGGGAAGTGAGTCCATCTTGTGCGCGAGGCCGACCATGTTCATCACCTCGGGCACCTTGCGGCGAATCGACGTGCGGCCCTCGCCCTGCACCTTGAGCGCATACGCGACGTTCTCGGCTGCGGTGCGGCTCGGCAGCAGCTTGAAGTCCTGGAACACGCAGCCGACGTTGCGACGCAGAAGCGGCACCTTGCTGTGCTTGAGCCGCGTCAGATCGCGCCCGCCGACGAGGATGCGGCCTGCCGTCGGATCGATCTCCTTCAACAGCAGCTTCACGAGCGTCGACTTGCCGGAGCCCGATGCGCCGACGACGAAGACGAAGTCGCCCTTCTCGATCACGAACGAGACTTCGTTCAGGGCTGTGACATCGGGCTCATATACCTTCGTCACGCCCTCGAACACGATCATCGTGCCGGAGGCCGGCGCGCCGCGAACTGCGGTTTCGGTTGCCGGTGCGGGTTCTGTCTGAAGCTCTGTCAACGTTCTGTACCGGGAATGAGCGAAGCGATCGGCGGACGGAGGCCCGCGCCGGTCCAGTTGGCGGTGAAGGCCCACTCTAGCTGACCCTTCGGCGGCCTAGCTTCCGTTTCCTGCCGCTTGCAGGAGATACGCCCGGATGAACCCGTCGAGGTTGCCGTCCAGCACACCCTGGGCATTTCCCACTTCAAAGTCGGTGCGATGGTCCTTGACCACCTGATACGGGTGCAGGAAGTAGCTGCGGACCGCGTTGCCGCCGAAGCCCATGTTGACCCCGCCCCGCTCCTTCGCGAGCTCTGCCTCGCGCTCCTCGACCGCCTTCTCGGCGAGCCGCGAGCGGAGGATCTTCATCGCGGTGTCCTTGTTCGCCGTCTGGCTGCGCTCGTTCTGCACCGATACGACGATGTTCGACGGCATGTGCGTGATGCGAACGGCGGAGTCGGTCTTGTTCACGTGCTGGCCGCCCGCGCCGGACGCGCGGAACGTGTCGATGCGGATGTCGTCGTCGTCGATCACGATGTCGCCCGCTTCGTCGAGGAGCGGCGCGACGATCACCTGAGCGAAGCTCGTGTGGCGGCGGTGCGCGGAGTCGAACGGCGACAGTCGCACGAGGCGGTGCTTGCCGCGTTCTGCCTTGAGGATGCCGTACGCGTTGTCGCCCTTCACGGTGAACGTCGCCGACTTGATCCCGTACTCCTCGCCGGGGCTCGTCTCGAGGATCTCCGTCTTGAAGCCGCGGTTTGCGGCCCAGCGCTCGTACATGCGCAGCAGGATCTCCGCCCAGTCCTGCGCGTCGGTGCCGCCCGCGTCCGACTGGATCGAGACGACGGCGTCGCCGGAGTCGTACTCGCCCGAGAAAAGTGCATCCTCCTGAAGCCGCTCGAGCTCGTTCCGGAGCGGCACGATCGACTGCGCGACATCGTCGGCAAGGCCTTCGTCGAGCGCGAGCAGCTCCTGCGCGTCGGCGTACTCACGGTTCAACCGGTCGTAGCGCTCGAGCCGCCGGAGCAGGCGCGCGTGCTCGGACGAGACCGCGGCGGCATGCTGCTGGTCGTCCCAGAAGCCCGGTTGGCCGAGCTCTTGCTCAAGCTCTGCGGTGCGCGTCCTCAGTCGATCCGGGTCAAAGGTAACCACGGACCCAGTCGAGCTGGGTCCCGATCTCCTCGAGTTGCTCCTGCAGCGAGAGTTCGCGCTCGTCGGCCATTGCTCGATCGATGGTACGTCAGACGCGGCCGGTGTCGCGCCGGTACGCGCGCACGGCGAGCGCGACGAGCGCCGCCGTCCAGACCGCGTCGACGAGCCAGCCGCGCGTCCCCCAGCCCGAGCCGCCGATCCCGAGGTGGGCGGCCTGCACGAGCCAGTAGGACGGCAGCGCCTGCGCGAGGTCGTGCATCACCCCGCTCGTGATCGGAAACCAGACGCCGCCGAGGAACGAGAAGAGCGCCGTGATCCCGCCGAGCGTCGGCCCGATCGAGTCGACGTTCAGCAGGTGGCCGAGCAGGATCCCGAGCACTGCGAACGGGATGAGCCCGATCAGGATGAACTCGGTCATGTGCAGCCAGTGAACGACGCTCAGTCGAACACCGAGCGTCGAGCCGGCGATATAGAGGAGCGCAAGCGTGCAGCAGGCCATCGCGTAACCGCTCAGCACCTTCGTGCGGAAGTACATGCGAGTCGAGAGCGGTGTCAGCCGCAGCTGGCGCGTCCAGCCGACCGAGCGCTCGTTGGCGATCCGCGCTCCCGCAGAGACCACCGCGTTCATGCAGCCGAAGGCGGCGATGCTCACCATGAAGTAGAGCGGCGCGTTGATGCCGGACTTGCCGATGTTGTGCGTGTTTCGGTTGGGCGCAGCGATCAGGAAGTAGAGAACGAGCGGAAAGCCGAGCGAGAGGATGACGAACCGGCGGTTGCGGAACGTGCGCAGGAGCTCGTATCTGACGTAGACGGCGGAGCTCATCACGCAACCGCCGTCAGCTCGAGAAACGCCTCTTCGAGGCCGGCGCCGCTGATCTCGAGATCGCGCGCGTCCGGGAAGCGGGCGAGCAGCGCGCGGATCGCTGCGTCGGAGTCGCTGCACGCGAGGACGATTGCTTCACCGCGCCGCTCGGCACGCGTCACACCCGGCAGCGCCATCAGCTCGTCGGTGGAAGCGCTGGGCAACGTCGCGCGAATGGTGCGCGTGCCCACCATCGCCTTGATCTCCGTCGGGGGTCCGTCTGCCACGACGGACCCCGCCGCCATCAGCACGATCCGGTCTGCGAAATCGTCAGCCTCTTCGAGATAGTGCGTTGCAAAGAGCACCGTCTTGCCCCGCGATGCGAAATCGCGCATCGTCGCCCAGAATGCGTGCCGGCTCTCGACATCCATCGCAACCGTCGGCTCGTCGAGCACGAGCAGGTCGGGGTTCGTGACGAGGGCGATCGCGAAGCGCACGCGCTGCGTCTGGCCGCCGGAGAGCTTTTCGGTGCGCTGATTCGCGATGTCGCCGATCTTCGTCAGTGCGATCGTCTCGTCGACGCCGAGCGGCTCGGGATAGAGCGAGGCCACCATCGTGATCAGCTCCTTGACCGTGAGATCGCGGATGAGCGCTCCGGTCTGCAGCATCGCGCCGACTGCTCCCCGGGAGACCGCCGCCTGCGGCGCCGCTCCGAAGATCTCGACGGTGCCGCGGTCGGGGCGGGCAAGGCCGAGCAACAGGTCGATCGTCGTCGATTTGCCGGCCCCGTTCGGGCCGAGGAGCGCGACGGTCTCGCCCTGCGCGATCGAGACGTCGATGCCGCGCACAGCCTCGATCTGACCATATGACTTCGCGAGATCGTGCAGTTCGATGCCGCCGGAGCCTACGCCCCGTGACACTTCTTGAACTTCTTGCCGCTGCCGCACCAGCATGGGTCGTTCCGCCCCGTCTTCTCGTGAGGTGATGCCTGCACCGTTTGCACTCCGCTGCGGGACGGCGTGCCCGCGAGCACGGCGTCTCCCGCGCCCGCCGCCGCGATCGCCTGCGAGCCCGCAGTGATCTCGTGCTCGTACTGGAGATTCCCGTTCGTCGTCTGGGTCTGCGTCAGCGCCTGCGCCTCCGCGGGCTCGAACTCCGCATGGAAGAGGTGCAGCACCACCTCGCCGCGGATGGCGATGCCGAGGTCGGTGAACATGCGCTCGCCCTCGGCGGTGTACTCGACGAGCGGATCCTTCTGCGCGGTTGCGCGCCAGCCGATGCCTTCGCGCAGATAGTCCATGTTCTCGAGGTGCTCGCGCCAGCGGTGGTCGACCACCTGGAGGATCACGAACCGCTCGAGCTCGCGCATGACGGGCGTGCCCTCGTCGGTGACGCCGAACTCCTCCTCCTTCGCGGCGTACTCGTCGCGCGCGTCGGCCTGGAACTCCTCGATCAGGGCCTCGCGCGTCATGTCTGCGAGATCCTCCTGCAGCTCCTGCGCGGTGATCTCGGTCTTGTACAGCTGCGCCATTGCATTGGTGAGCGCCTCGAGATCCCACTCCTCGGGGTACGCCTCCTGCGTGAACTGCAGGACCGTCGCCTCGACGATCTCATCGATCCAGGACCCCACCTGGTCAGACATGTCCTCGCCCTCCAGCACCTGGCGGCGCTGCTCGTAGATACGGCCGCGGTGCCGGTTCATCACGTCGTCGTACTTGAGGACGTTCTTGCGCATGACGAAGTTCTGCTCCTCCACCTTCTTCTGCGCGCCCTCGATCTGCCGCGAGAGGATCTTGTTCTCCATGGGCTGGTCGTCCGGGATCTTGAAGCGCTCCATGATCCCCTTGATGCGCTCGCCGGCGAAGAGCCGCACGAGATCGTCCTCGCCCGACAGGTAGAAGCGCGTCTCGCCGGGGTCGCCCTGGCGGCCCGAGCGGCCGCGAAGCTGGTTGTCGATGCGCCGCGACTCGTGGCGCTCGGTGCCGAGCACGTAGAGCCCGCCGAGCTCGCGCACCTGATCGTCGATCTTGATGTCGACGCCACGGCCCGCCATGTTCGTCGCGATCGTGACCGCGCCCGCGCGACCGGCGTCCTTGATGATCTCCGCCTCGCGTGCGTGCTCCTTCGCGTTCAGGACGTTGTGCGGGACCCCCTGGCGGGTGAGGAGCTGCGAGAGGTACTCAGAGGTCTCGACTGCGATCGTGCCGACGAGCACCGGCTGCCCGATTTCGTTCCGCTCCTTGATGTCGCGCGCTACTGCAGCGAACTTGCCTTCCTTCGTCTTGAAGACGAGATCCTGCTTGTCGTCGCGTGCGACCACGACGTTCGTCGGGATCTCGACGACGTTCAGGTTGTAGATCTCGACGAACTCCTTCTCCTCCGTCTTCGCCGTACCGGTCATGCCGGCGAGCTTGTCGTAGAGGCGGAAGTAATTCTGCAGGGTGATCGTGGCGAGCGTCTGGTGCTCCTCCTGGATGCGGACGCCTTCCTTCGCCTCGATCGCCTGGTGCAGGCCCTCGCTCCAGCGACGGCCTTCCATCACGCGCCCGGTGAACTCGTCGACGATCTTCACCTCGTCGTCCTGGATCACGTAGTCGACGTCACGGTTGTAGAGCGCCTGGGCCTTGAGCGCCTGGTGAAGGTGGTTGACGAGCTGCGAGTTCTGCGGCGCGTAGAGGTGCTCGATCCGCAGCGCGCGTTCCACCTTCGCGACGCCCTGCTCGGTGACGGCGACCGTCTTGTGCTTCTCGTCGAACTCGTAG
The DNA here is from genome assembly GCA_963848665.1 of uncultured Actinomycetes bacterium. GTDB lineage: Bacteria > Actinomycetota > Thermoleophilia > Gaiellales > Gaiellaceae > Palsa-739. The sequence goes on along the minus strand of CAWKEF010000008.1, from coordinate 119,928 downwards.
TCGGCGCCCGCAGTCTCGGCTGCGCCCTTCGCGTCGCCGGGATGGGCGCGGTGCCCGACCAGCTGCGGCGCGACGCGGGCGAAGTCGTAGTAGATCTGCGCTGCCTGCTCCGGCTCGCCGGAGATGATGAGCGGCGTGCGCGCCTCGTCGATCAAGATCGAGTCGACCTCGTCCACGATCGCGTACGGGTGCCCGCGCTGCACGAGACCCTCGAGCGAGACGCTCATGTTGTCGCGCAGGTAGTCGAAGCCGAACTCGGAGTTCGTCCCGTAGGTGACGTCGGCCTCGTAGGCCGACTTGCGCGGGGCAAACGGCATCATGTTCTCGATGTAGGCGGTGCGCATGCCGAGCATCGTGAAGACGGGCTCGGTCCACGCCTGGTCGCGCTGGGCGAGATAGTCGTTCGTCGTGACGAGGTGCACGCCGTTGCCGGAGAGCGCGTTCAGGTACATCGCCTGCGTGGCGACGAATGTCTTTCCCTCGCCGGTCTTCATCTCGGCGATGTCGCCCTCGTGGAGGACGATCCCGCCCATCAGCTGCACGTCGAAGAGGCGGACGTCCATCGTGCGCTTGAACGCCTCGCGCACGGCGGCGAAAGCCTCGAAGAGGATGTCGTCGAGGTGCTCGCCGTTCTCGATGCGCTCCTTGAACTCGACGGTCTTGGCCGCGATCTGCTCGTCGGTCAGCTGCTCGTATTCGGGCTCGAGCGAGGTGATGAACGCGGCCTGCTGCTGCAGGCGCTTCCCGCGGCGGCCTTCGCCGACGCGTAGGACTTTCTCGAACGAGCCGAGCTGCTGAGCCATGCGCCTAGGGTAGCGATCAGAGGACGGACGCTCTGATCTCCCAGAGATCTCCGTCCAGGCGATCAGCCTGCACGACGAAATCCGGGCCGAGCGCCTCGCCGGCCCGCTCCAGCTCCGGGATCATCTCCTGCCACGGCTCGCCGTCGACGCGCAGCTCGGTGGTGCCGTCGTTTTCCACAAGCTCGATCTCGTCGCCGCCGTCGAAGTGCAGCTCGGCGACGTCGATCGTGCGTGCGGCGATGCTCCAGAGGTCGTCGCCGCCTTCCGCGCGGCGAGCCTGCACGCGGTACGGCGGCTTCAGCTGCTTCTCGACCTCGTCGGCGAGCGGCGACAGGTCGGCGTCGCCCGTCTCCGTGTCGACGATCACGTCGCCGGCGGGGAGCGTCGCGAACTCGACGGCGTCGCCCGCGAGGCCGGGCACGTGGGCGGTCGTGACGAGATCCCACACCGCCGGCCGGGCCATCGCCCGGGTCAGAGTAGCCCGACCAGACCGAGTCGGCCGGGTACGTGCCCGCGAACGGATCGAGCGGCGCGTCCGGCGAAGCCGTGACGAAGTCCTGGCGGTTCTCTGACGGGGGAGTGTCCCAGCTCCCGGAGACGTCGGCCTCGCGCGACCGCTGCTCGTCCTCTGCCGCCTCGTTTGACGGATCTGTCGGGGAGTCGGGACGGTTCCCTGACGGGGGAGTGTCCCCCGTTGAAAGGCCGGCCTCGCGCAGCAGCCGCTCGTTCTCGGTCTCCTCGTCGTGGCGGCGGAAGATCCCCATCTCAGAGCGCGGCGGCGCGCACCTCCCACAGGTCGCCGTCGAGCCGCTCTGCGTGCACCGTGAACTCGCGGCCCTCGCGCGCGCCGCGGTGCGCGAGCACCGGGATCGAGCCGAACGTCCGTGCGTCGTCGACCGAGAGCGTCGTGGCGTCGGCGGTCTGCGTGAGGTCGATCGCATCGCCATCCGGCCCGTCCGGGATCGCAAGCACCTCGATGCGCGCTGCCTCGACCGCCCAGAGGGTCTCGCCGCGCCGCACCCCGCGCGCCCGGTACGGCGGCTTCAGCTCCTGCTCGACGGCGGCCGCGAGCGCGTCGAGCGGGGAGTCGACGCCGTCCTCGACGAGGAGCGTCCCGTCCGGCAGCGACACGAAACGGACGGCATCGCCCTCGACGTCGGGCGCCTCGGCCGTCACGACCGTGTCGGCCGCACGGCGGCCGGTGAAGGCCGGTCACGCCGGGCTCCTGCCAGAGCGGGCGCGGCGCTCCCTGCGGCGGACGCTCGCTCAACCCACCCTCGCGGGCGAGCCGCTCGTGCAACGGCTCGCGCCGGAAGAGACCCATCGAGCTACAGCCCCGCCGAACCGGAGCCGGAGCCGGGGCCGTCGCCGTCGCGCGTGTGCTTGTCGGTCTTGCGCTTGCGCAGCTTCTTGTCGCGCTCTTCGCGGATCTGGCGCAGCAGCTTCTCCGTCAGCTCGTCGATCGACGCCTTCATGTCGCGCGTCGACTCCGCGGACGTGCAGCGTGTGACCCTTCAATCGCACCGTCGCTTCTGCGACCTGGTTCTCCGCCACGGACGGATTGCGCTCGACCGCGAGCTCCAGCTCGACCCGCGTCGTCTCGTGCACCTGCTTCTCGAGCTTCGCCAGCTTGCGCTCTGCGTAGTTTCGGATCGATTCGCTCACCTCGAGGTTCTTGCCCTTGACGTGAAGCTGCATCCCGCCTCCTCAGCTCGAATCGGTTGTCCGCCGTCCTAGCCTAGTCGCGGCGCCCGGATCGCGCGTGCAAACGTCACGACCTCGACCCTCGCCTTCAGCCCTTTCGCAGCCGCATGCGCTGTCGCGCCCGTCGTGTAGACATCGTCCACGAGCAGCACCGCACCGCCGACGGGCCGTGCTGTGAAGGCGTGGGCCACGTTTCGCCGGCGATCGGCGAGCGAGAGGCCGCGCTGACGGCTCGTCCGGCCCGCCCGCTCGAGGAGCGCCTCGCACGGGAGTCCCCACTCGGCCGAAAGGGCCCGGGCAAGCTGCTCGGCGGGATGGAAGCCGCGCTCGAGCCGCCGCCCCCGGTCGGGCGGGACGAACGTGACCACGTCGACCGACGGCCGTGGCAACCGCGTGGCGATCACTGCCGCCGCGGCGACGCCGAGTGAACGGAGTCCGCGCTCCTTCCAGCTCCGGACGATTCGGCGCACGTCCGCGTCGTAGGCGACGGCCGCCCTCGCCGACTCGAACGCGAGCTTCCTGCCGGCGCATTCGCGACAGCGCGCAACCGGCCACGCAGTCGGCGCTCCGCAGCGCGCACAGAGCGGCGGCTCGAGCGGCGGCAGGCGTGAGCTACACGCGGCGCAGAGAAGCGTTCCCGACCTCTCGCAGACGAGGCAGCGCCGCGGGAGCAGCAGGTCGAGCACACGGCCGACGCTACTGCGCGGCCTGTGTCGCCAGTGTCTCGGCTTCGTCGCGCAACGCGTCCAGCTCTGCGAACGCTTCGCGCCAGGTTTCGGTCGAACGGAGGTCGAGCCCGAACGGCGCGACGAGGTCGGCGGGCGACGCCGATCCGCCGGCCGCGAGCAGCTCGAGATACTTCGGCGAGAAGGCCTCGGCGTCCTCGCGGAAACGACGGTAAAGCAGCAGGGCGACGAGCTGGGCGAACGAGTACGCGTACGTGTAGAAGCGGACGTGGATGAAGTGCGGGATGTACGACCAGCCGAGCGCGTAGCCGTCGGGCATCGCGAGCGCGTCACCGTAGTACTTGCCGTTCTCCTCGACCCACAGCTCGCTCAAGCGCTCTGCCGCGAGCGAAAGACCTTCCGATCGCAATGCGTACGCGCGCTGCTCGAAGCGGGCGAGCACCGTCTGCCGGTAGATGGCCGCGAACGCGTTCTCGAGCCTGTCGGCGGCGAGCGCCGCGCGCGTACCCGGATCGGACTCGTTCTCGAGCAGGTAGTCGTCGGCGATCGACTGCGCGAACGTCGAGGGCACCTCCGCCATCGGGATGCCGGTGCGGTGCGACCGCCACGTCTGCCGCTCGAGCGCCATGACGTTGTGCGTCGCATGCCCGAATTCGTGCGCGAGCGTGCTCACGTCGCGCAGCCGGTCGGTGTAGTTCATGAGCACGTACGGCAAGATCGACTTCGAGACCGACGTGCAATACGCTCCCGCGGCCTTGCCGGCCCGGGGAAGCACGTCGACGTGACCCGCGTCGACGCACGCGCGGAAGATCTCTGCGAGCCGCGGCGAGAATCGGTCTGAACGACGAGTCGACGATGTCGACCGCCTCCGGCCACGAGAACGCGCCGGGCCTCGCCGATCGGCGCGTACTGGTCGGCGAGCTCGAGCTTGTCGAGACCGAGCAGCCGCGCCTTCGCGACGAACCACTTGCGCGCGATCGGATACGCCTCCTCCGTCGCCGTCATCATCGCCTCGACGGTCTCGTCGTCGAGCTCGTTCGCCATGTTCGTCGGCTGCATCGGATTCGCGTAGCCGCGTAGCCGGTCGACGCCGAGCCGGTCGCCGACGAGCGCGTCGTACGCCGGCGGCGAGCACGTCCGTGCGCGGCGCAAGCCCCTCGATAGAGTGCGGTGACCGAGCGCAGCCGGATGTCGCGGTCCGGGCGGTAGAGATACGAGAGCAGCTGGCTGATCGTGTGCGGCTGCTCCCCTTCGCCCGCGTCGAACGGCACCTCGAGCGTCGAGACGTGCCGGTCGTGCAGCGCCTGCCACGCTGAGACGGTCGGCCGGCGCGCGTTCAGCGCCTGCTCCTCCGCCTCGCTCAGGACGTACGGCTTCTCTTCACGCTCGACACGCAGCTTGTGCTCGTATGGCTCGAGCTCCGGCGACGAAAGGATCTCCTCCGCCTTGTCGTCGTCGAGCGCGATCCACTCGAGCCCGAGGAAGACGAGCGCGTTCTCGATCTCGGCGCCGCGGTCGCGCGAGAATGTCGCGAGGTCGTTCGCCTCGACCTCCGTCGCAGCCATGCTCAAGCGCAGGTACGAGTAGACCTGGAGTCGCGAGAGGTCCTGCTCGAGGTCGTCGGCCTCGTCGAGGAGCGCGCGAACGGCCGTCGCATCGAGCGACGCGATCGTGCCGCGATAGCGGGACGCGAGCTCCTGCGCCCTGTCGACGAGCGCCGACCACTGCGTCCTGGCTTCTTCGGCGGAGCCGCAGAGGTCGTTCAGGTCCCAGCGAATGTCCTCGGCACGAAGCTCGGTGCTGGCCACGGGCGGCACTCTAACCCAGCGAATACGCCTTCCGAGTGGGGAGCCCCGCCTCCGCCCGCAGCCGGTTGTCGGCCTCGAGCAGCTGGGCCGCGTCCCCGATGTCGTACCAGCCGCCCGGGATCCGGTACGCGTAGACCGGTTCGCGGCGATGGAGCCAGCCGATGAAGTACCCGGGCTGATCCGGCGGATTGCCGTCGTCGAGGTACGTCGAGACGAGCGCGGCGTGTCGCGCGCGCATAGATGTAGGTCGCGGTGGCGGCGAGCGTGGAAGGCGGATCCTCCGGCTTCTCGACGAAGTCCACGATCCGGTCGTCCTCGCCGAGCTCGACGACCCCGTACTGCTTCGCAAGCTCGCGGTCGCCGACGTCGTAGACGGCGACGGCGCTCGCACCGTCCTTCCCGGCCCAGAAGGCGATGTAGTCCGAGAGCGAGTAGTCGAAGAGATTGTCGCCTGCGATCACGAGCAGATCGTCGTCGAGCGCGGCGTGCTCCTGCACGAAGCGGATGTCGCCGATAGCGCCGAGCCGGGTCTCGTTCGTCGTCGTTCCGTCGTCGTGAACGTGGACTCCGGCCGCGGCCGCCCAGGGCTCGAAATCCTTCGCGAAGCGTCCGTTCGTCACGAGGTGCACGTCGTCGATCCCGGCCTCCCGGATCCTGTCGAGGATCCAGTCGACGATCGGCTTGCCCCCGACGGGGAGGAGCTGCTTCGGAAGCGAATCCGTGAGCGGCCGGAGGCGCGTGGCATAGCCGGCTGCGAGAATCAGTGCCTTCATGCTGCGAGGCTAGCCGCGTAGGGCGCGCGCCGGACCCCCTCCTCGGTGACGATCGCCGTGATCAGCTCGGCCGGGGTCACGTCGAACGCGGGATTCCGTGCGGGGAAGCGCGTCGTGACCTCGCTCTGATCGCGTTCCTCGATCGGGATGTCGGCGCCCGTCGGAGTCGAGAGGTCGACGGTGGAGGTCGGGGCGACGACATAGAAGGGGAGCGAGTGATACGCGGCGGCGACGCGCGAGTGCATACGTCCCGATCTTGTTCGCCGTGTCGCCGTTCGCCGCGATGCGGTCGGCGCCGGTGACGATCAGATCGACCTCGCCGCGAGCCATCATCGAAGCCGCAGCCGCGTCTGCGATCACTGCATGCGGGATCCCCGCGGTCTCGAGCTCCCAGGCTGTGAGCCGCGCGCCCTGCAGGAGCGGCCGCGTCTCGTCGACGAGCACGCGCTCGAGGAGGCCGCGCTCCCACGCGGCGCGGAGCGCGCCGACCGCGGAGCCGTAGCCGCCGGTCGCGAGCCCGCCTGCGTTGCAATGCGTCAAGGCGCGTGTGCCGGGCCGAAGAGCTCGGCCGCGTGCGCGGCCATCCGCTTGCAGCGCTCGACCTCCTCCCCGTGGAGCGCCCGGGCGCGCGCCGGCGTCGGATCGTCGCGCATCCGCGTCGAGCGCCCAGAAGAGATTGACGGCGGTGGGCCGCGACGCCGCAAGCGCCCGCTCGGCCGCGCCGAGATCCTCTCCGCGGAGCGCCGCGAGCGCCAGCCCGTACGCCGCGGCGACGCCGATCGCGGGCGCGCCGCGAATCGCGAGCGTCGCGATCGCCGCCGCGACCTCGGCGGCGGAGGCGCACTCGAGCTCGACGACCGCGTCTGGCAGCCGCCGCTGGTCGAGGAGGACGACCCTCGGGGGGTCGCCCTCCTCCAACCGAACGATCTCCTCGGGGGCTAGGTCCCCTCGTCCCACGAGGCCAGGTACCGCTCCTGCTCCTCCGTGAGCACGTCGATCTCGACGCCCATCGTCGCGAGCTTGAGGCGCGCGATCTCCTTGTCGATCACGTCGGGCACCGGGTACACCTTGTGCTCGAGCTCGCCGGCGTGCTGCGCCGCGTACTCGACGCCGAGCGCCTGGTTCGCGAACGACATGTCCATGACGAGCGCGGGATGGCCTTCCGCCGCCGCGAGGTTGACGAGCCGGCCGTCGGCGATCAGGTAGAGGCGCCGGCCGTCGGAGAGGGTGAACTCCTCGACGTACTCGCGTGCGGTGCGGGTCTCGCTCGCAAGCGAGCGCAGCGCCGGGATGTCGATCTCGACGTTGAAGTGACCCGTGTTCGAGAGGATGGCGCCGTCCTTCATCAGGCGGAAGTGCTCCTCCGTGATGACGCTCTTGTCGCCCGTGGCCGTGCAGAAGACGTCGCCGATCTCGGCGGCCTTCTCCATCGTCAGCACCTCGAAGCCGTCCATCGACGCCTCGAGCGCCCGCATCGGATCGACCTCGGTGATGATCACGTGCGCACCGAGCCCGCGTGCGCGCGAGGCGACGCCGCGTCCGACCCAGCCGTAGCCGGCGACGACGAACTTCTTGCCCGCGATCAACACGTTCGTCGCGCGGATGATGCCGTCCATCGTCGACTGCCCCGTGCCGTAGCGGTTGTCGAACATGTGCTTCGTCAGCGCCTCGTTGACGGCGATGATCGGGAAGCCGAGCTTGCCCTCTGCCTCGAGCGCCTTCAGGCGGATGACACCGGTCGTCGTCTCCTCGGTGCCGGCGATGATGTCGCCGAGCTGCTCACGCCGTGCCGAGTGCAGCACGCCGATCACGTCTGCGCCGTCGTCCATCGTGAAGTGCGGCTTGTGATCGACCGCAGCCTCGATGTGGGCGTAGTACGTGTCGTGATCCTCGCCCTTGATCGCGAAGACCGAGATGTCGAAGTCCTCGACGAGCGAGGCAGCGACGTCGTCCTGCGTCGAGAGCGGGTTCGAGGCGCACAGCACCACGTCGGCGCCGCCGGCCTTCAACGTCCGCATGAGGTTCGCGGTCTCGGTCGTCACGTGCAGGCACGCCGCGATGCGGTAGCCCGACAGCGGCTGCTCCTGCTCGAAGCGATCGCGGATGGCGGCGAGGACCGGCATCTGCCGGTCGGCCCACTCGATCCGTCGCTTGCCCTCCGCTGCGAGTGCCATGTCCTTCACGTCGTAACGCTTCGTCTGAGCCATTGATCCTTTCGGTTACGCGGCCAGCAGCCGCTCGTGCTTGCGCTGTTCCCACTCGACCCACGCGAGGTCGTCGGCGCCGGCGAACCAGCCGTCGACGGCCCTCCGGAGCTCCGGCTCGCGCCGGAGCCTCGCCGCGAAGACGAGGTCGGAGATCTCGATGTCGAACCGTTCGCCGCAGCTCGGCGAGCGACCGAAGCTGGTTGAGCTCCCGGAGACCGTACTGGCGGTAGCCGGCCGAGGTGCGGTGGGGCGTGACGAGGCCGAGGCGCTCGAGGTAGCGCAGCATGCGCGGCGACCAGCCTGCCCGCTCTGCCGCCTCCCCGACCTTCAGCCCGTGCACGGGCGAAGGTTACCACATTTGTGTCAAGGTTGGTTCGTCCCCCTCCCGCGCCGTACTGTCCTCGAGCCGCACGACGTCGTCTAGGTGCGGCGTCGAGACCTCGATGATCGTCGTGTCCTCGAGCGCCGTCACCCGGTGCACCGTGCCGGGCGGGAAATGGAACGTCGCGCCGGCGCCGACCACCTCCGTATTGAGGATCGGCTGGCCCGGCTCGCCGAGCTCGAGCGACGCCTTGCCCGCAGAGCACGTACCAGCTCTCGTCCTTCACGTTGTGAAACTGCAGGCTGAGCGACTGGCCGGCGCTCACGAACAACGTCTTGCCGACGTACTGCTCCGTGTGCGCCCAGATGAGCTCCGAGCCCCACGGCTTCTCGATCCGAACCGCGTCCGTCGCCCAGCGGTCGAGCCCTTCGAAGTTCGGCGAGTCGACGCTCATGCGACCGCACGCCGCGGACGCCAGTCGGGGTGCTCCTCGATGAACTCCGCGGCGCGGCGAAGATCCTTGGGCGTGTTGACCGTCAGCCAGACGCCGTCATGCCGGTAGCCGCGCAGCTTTCGTTCCGCGGCGAGCTCCGGGAACGTGCTCTGTTCGTGGTCGCCGCGCTCCGGCAGCCGCTCGAGCGCCTCTGCGTCGAGCGCGTACACCCCGGTGTTGACCCAGTCGTCGAGGAGCGGAGCCTCGCGGAACCCGCTCACCCAGCCGTCGTCCTCCAGCGCGACGACACCGAACGGCGAGCGCACCTGTGCGACGACGATGGTTGCCGCGGCGTCCGAGCGCTCGTGCTCGTCGAGGAGCGCTGCGAAGTCGACGTCGAGGAGCTCGTCGCCGTTCAGCGCGAGCACCGTCCCGTCTTCGCGGCGCGCGGCTGCAGCAAGCCGTAGCCCGCCTCCCCGGCCGAGGGCACGGGCTCGCCGACTGCCTCGATCTCCGCGCCGAGACCGTCAAGCGCGCTCACGAACATCTCCTCCTGGCCGGCGCGACAGGCGACGATGACCCGCGTGACGCCCGCCGCGACGAGCCGTCCGACGGCGTACTCGGCGAGCGGCGAGCCGGAGACCGGCACCAGCGGCTTCGGAAGACCCTGGGCGGCGTCCCCCAGCCGCTCCGCCTTGCCGCCCGCGAGGAGCAGCGCCTCCATCAGATCTGGAGCTCGGCGTCGCGCGCGCGTTCCGGCTCTGCCGGCGACGCATGCCGCGGGCGTCCGACGCCCTCGTAGACGAAGCCCGCCGCGAGCGTCGCCTCCGGATCGAGCAGGTTGCGGCCGTCGATGATCAGCGGATACGCCATCGCGTCTCTCACCTCGGCGCTGGCGAGCCCCGCGAGCTCGGGCCACTCCGTGACGATCACCGCCGCGTCGGCGTTGCGCACCGCGTCGAGCACCGAGTCGCACAGCTCGATTCCGTGCAGGTCGTCCGGATGCGCGACGGGATCCCACGCACGCACTTCCGCGCCTTCGGAGAGCAGCCGGTAGGCGATCACGCGGCTCGGCGCCTCGCGCATGTCATCGGTGTTCGGCTTGAACGCGAGGCCGAGCAACGCGACCGTCTTGCCTCGCAACGGCCCGAGATGCTTCTGCAGCTTCTGCACCACCCGGCGTTTCTGGAGCTCGTTCACCTCCCAGACCGCGTGAAGCAGCATGAACTGGTAGCCCGAGTTCCCTGCGAGCTGCTTGAGCGCGGTCACGTCCTTCGGGAAGCACGAGCCGCCGAAGCCGATCCCCGCGCGCAGGAAATGCGAGCCGAGGCGATGGTCGAGGCCGACGCCGCGCGCGACGTCGACGACATCCGCACCGACGAGCTCGCACACGTTCGCGATCTCGTTGATGAAGCTGATTCGCGTGGACAGAAAGGCATTCGCCGCGAGCTTGACGAGCTCGGCCGACGGGACGTCGGTGCGCACGACCTCCGTCTCGATTCCGCGGTAGAGGCCGACCACGCGATCGGCATCGGCGTCGTCGAACGAGCCGACGACGACACGGTCGGGGCTCATGAAATCGGCCACCGCGCTTCCTTCGGCGAGGAACTCGGGGTTCGAGACATACCCGACGCCCGTGAGCCCTCGCGCATCGAGTCGCTCCCGCACGTGCGCTCCCGTGCCGACGGGCACCGTGCTCTTCATGACGACGATCGGGTTGCCGGCCAGGTCGGTCGGCAGCTCGTCCACGACCGACCACACGGCACGCAGGTCGGCGTCGCCCGACTCGGTCGGCGGCGTGCCGACGGCGACGTAGAGAAACTCCGCGCCGGAGACGGCCTCCTGGATGTCGAGCGTGAAGTGGAGGCGGTCGGCGTTCCGCTCGAGCACGTGCTCGAGGCCGGGCTCGTAGATCGGGATCTCCCCCGCTCTCAGCCGCTCGACTCGCTCCGGGAGGACGTCGCGGATGACCACGTCGTGCCCGAGATCGGCGAAGCAGGCGCCGGTGACGAGCCCGACATACCCGGCTCCGAACATGCCGATCTTGGCCATCTGCCCAGGTTACTTGGCCGGCAGCGTTACTTGGCCAGCGGGGTGAGGCCCTTGGCGATCGCGACCATCGTCTCGTTCGAGAGCTCGTCGCGCAGCGTGTTCACGACCCAGTACGTCGAGCCTCCCTTGTAGAGCACGATCATGTGGATGTGCCCGCCCGTCGTGAACAGGTGGTACTTGCGGCCGCCGATCGTCGGCGTGGCCGTCTCGTGCCGCAGGATCGGCGCGCCCGCCCAGTTCGTCTCGATCACGTTCCAGTAGACGTTGCCGGCACCCGTCACGTATGTCAGCGCCAGCTCGTGCGTGTGCGGCGCGGGCTTGAATACGCGAACGGGCTCGAGCGAGCTCAGCCGCGAGCTCCGCTCGACCACGTGCGGGAGCATGATGCGGAACGGCACCCTCTTCCGCGCCTGCTCGAGCGAGGCGAGCGTCGCGCCCGGATCGTTGCGCACGTTCGGCGGCTCGTGCGGCTGTACGGGCGCGACGTGCGCCGCCGGACTGACGAGCTCGCCGCCGAAGGCGGTTCCGACGACGACGACCGCGAGTGGGTTTCCTGCCTGCTGCGCCAGAGGAGCGATCTGCGGCGGCAGCGCTGCGACGACGGTGCTCGGTCCCATCGCCGTCTTCAACTGCTCGGCAGCCTGCTTCGCATCCGGCTGCACCGAGTCGTAGTACACGTAGTTCGACGTGTAGTTCGAGCTCGGCGTGTTGGCAAAGACGGTCGGCGGAAGCTGCACGGTATGGAAGCCCGCGACGGCGAGCTTGTACGAGGTGTCGCGCGCGAGGCCGCCGATCGTCGTGCCGTTCAGGACGAGCGCGCTGATCTGCGCGGGCTTGAGCGCCGTCGCTCTCGCCGGCTTCGACTTACGGCCGAGGGCGGCGTTGTTCGCACGATCGGCCTGGCTGACGTCAGGGTGCAGGAAGCTGTCGACCGCAGCCTGGACGTCGGCCGGCGCCGCGCACACCTGCGCGCCGAACGCGCCGCAGTCCTGCAGGTTGTCGATCGTGATGCGGAACAGGTGTCCGGGCTTGAGCTTGTAGCCGAGCCCGACGTAGGACTCGATCTCGGACGCTGTCGGCGCGCCGTTCCCGCCGCCGCCCGCGATCTCAACGCTGTGCTTGACCGCGCCGATCAGCTGCGGAAGCTGGAACAGGGACAGGCTGCTCGCGAGGCGGTCCTTGAGCGCCTCGAGGAAGAGCTGCTGGCGCGCGTTGCGATACAGGTCGGAGTCGGTGTGGCGAAAGCGCACGAAGTCGAGCGCCTTCTGGCCGTCGAGCTTCTGATAGCCCGGCTCGAGGTTGATGGTCGCGTAGCCGCTCGGACCGCTCTGCGTGTTGATGTAACGGTGGTCGACGTTCATGTAGACGCCGTGGAGCTTGTTCACGATCAGCTTGAAGCCGTGGAAGTCGAGCGTGATCAGATAGTTGACCGGGATGCCTGTCAGCTTCTGGACCGTGTCGAGCGTGCCCTGCGGCCCGCAATCGCTCCAGGCCGCGTTGATCCGGTCGGTCGTGTACGCCGAGGTCATGTTGCAGTAGATCGGCACGTCGAGATCCCGCGGGAACGAGAGCACCGACAGCGTGTCCTGCTGCGGGTCTGCGCGGATGAGGATCAGCGTGTCGGAACGCGAGTCCTTGCCTTTGAAGCCGCTGGCGCCTGCGCGCTGGTCGTAGCCGACGATGAGCGCCGTCGCCGCCTGCGACGGCGGCGGCACGACCTGCAGGTCCTTCTGCGCCCGCTTCACCGGCGCCGAACGGGGGCCGAGCGCGCTCAGCGTCTCGTGCCCGTAGAGATAGAGCCCGCCGGCGAGGCCCGAGCCGACGACGAGGAGCGCAAGCACGATCCAGCCGAACACCTTGCCGATCACGCGGCCGGTCGAGCGCGGGGGCGGAGGTGGCGGCTGGTACCGCCGCATGGGCTCGAGCACGGGTGGCGGCAGCACCGCGCGGCCGTTGCCGTTGAGGGTCGCCGCGCGACCCATGCCTCTCTTCAGCGTCGTGCGCATGCGATAAAAAGCAGCGCCCCCAGGCGCCTCGGGGCACCTTAGCGGAGTGCCCGGCGGGCTTAGTTAAGACTCGTCAACGGTGCGTTCTGCCAGCCACTGGGCCACGCCGAGGAGGTTTCCGCCGCCCACTTCGTAGATCGCGCGCTGCTCGCTCGCCCCGTCGCCGCGCTCGAGCAGTGCCTCGAGGAGCGCGAGCTCGTCCTCGCAGCCGAGCCGCCCCGCCGCGGGCGCGGCAAGCTCCGCAAGCACGCGGAGCGCATCCCGCGCGGAGCGCTCCTCGTCACGCTCCAGATCGACGAGCGTCGCATCGAGCCCGAAGCGGACGGCGCGCCACTTGTTCTCCTCGATCAGCGGCCTCGGCTGGATCGGCAGCGCTCCCTCTCGCTCGTAGCGCTCCGCGAGCGTGGCCGCGAGCGACTGCACGAGCGCCACGAGCACGGCCGTCGTCTCGAGGCGCGTCTGCGCATCGCAGATGCGGATCTCGATCGTGCCGAGCCGCGGATGGGGCCGCAGGTCCCACCAGAGAAACGTGTAGTCCTCCCATGAGCCCGCGCGCATACCCCGCTCCACGACCCGCTCGAAATCGTCGAAGCTCGCGAACGCGGGCGGGATCCCGCTGCGGGGCATCGAGTCGAACACCTTCGAGCGGGAGGAGGCGAGCCCCGTCTCGCGCCCGTGCCAGAACGGCGAGTTCGCAGAAGCCGCGAGCAGCTCCGGGAGCCACGTGCGCAACGCGTTCGCGACTGCGATCGCGACCTCGGCCGACTCGAGCCCGACGTGCACGTGCAGCCCGAAGATCAGTTGCCGTTCGGCGGCCCACTGCATGGCTTCCATCAGCTCGGCGTACCGCGGCTTGTCGGTGACGTCCTGATGCTCGTAGCGCGAGAACGGATGGGTGCCGGCCGAGATGACGGCGACGCCTCGTCCCTCCGCCTCCTCCTTGGCGCGGCGCCGCAGCTCACGCGCCTCGGCGATCGCTGCGCCGACCGTTCGCGCCGGCTCGGTCGCGACCTCGACCGTCGACTGGAGCAGCTCGGGCTTGATGCGCTCGTCGCTTCGCGCCGCCTCGCCGAACACCTCCGCGTAGCGCGAGGTCAGCTCGAAGCTGTCGACGTCGACGAGCTGGAGCTCCTCCTCGACGCCGAGCGTGAAGGGTGCGCTGTTGCCGTAGTTGACGTCCATCGCGCCCGCCGCGCCCCGTCAGACGGACACGGGAGCCGGGTCGACGCCCCGCTCGTAGGCGAGGTTCGGGCGAAGCCAGCGCTCGACCTCGTCGAGCGGGAGCCCCTTGCGCGACGCGTAGTCCTCGACCTGGTCGGCGCCGACGCGACCGACGGAGAAGTAGCGCACCTCCGGATGCCCGAGATAGATGCCGCTGACACTCGCCGGCGGGATCATCGCCATCGACTCGGTGAGCGAGATGCCGATGTCCTCGGCCCCGAGCAGATCGAAGAGCTTCCGCTTCTCGCTGTGATCCGGGCAGGCGGGATAGCCGAACGCCGGGCGGATGCCGCGAAAGCCCTCCGCGATCAATTGTTCGGTCGAGAGCTTGCCGCCGCGCTCGTACCAGTCCCTGCGCGCGACCTCGTGCAGGTACTCGGCGAAGGCCTCCGCGAGCCGGTCGGCAAGCGCCTTGGCGATGATCGACTGGTAGTCATCGTGCTCGGCCTCGAAGCGGGCAGTGATCTCGTCGAGGCCGATGCCGGCGGTGACCGCGAAGGCGCCGACGTGATCGCCGGCGGGCGCGACGTAATCGGCGAGGCAGCGGTTCGGCCGCGAGTCGCCGTACGCAGACTGCTGGCGGAGGAAGCAGAAGCGAGTTTCGTTGTCATCTTGGACAACGATATCGTCGCCGTCGGACGACGCCGGCCAGAAGCCGTAGACGCCCCGCGCGGTGAGCAGGCGGCCGCTGACGATCTCGTCGAGCTGGGCGATCGCGTCGTCGTAGAGCTCGCGCGCGGCCGGCTGCTCGAGGATCGCCGGGAACTTGCCCTTCAGCTCCCAGGCGTAGAAGAAGAACTGCCAGTCGATGTAGTCGCGGAGCGTCTCGAGCGACGGCTCGACGACGCGCAGGCCGGTGAAGGACGGTGTCGCGAGGTCGTTGAACGCCACCGCGTGCCTGTTCTCTCGGGCCTCCGCGATCGGGAGCAGCGGCTTCCTCTGCCGTTCGGCATGCTGCTCGCGCATCTGCTCCTGCGCGACGCGATTCTCCGTGTCGAGAGTCGCGCGCCGTGCGGGATCCATGAGCGACGAGACGACGCCGACGACGCGGGAGGCGTCGAGCACGTGCACCACCGGCTGGGAGTACTCGGGGGCGATCTTCACCGCTGTGTGCTGGCGGGAGGTCGTCGCACCGCCGATCAGCAACGGCAGCGACAAGCCTCGCCGTTCCATCTCGTGCGCTGCATCGACCATCTGATCGAGTGACGGCGTGATGAGGCCCGACAGCCCGACCACGTCGGCCCCAACCTCCTTCGCGGTGTCGAGCACCCTGTCCGCCGGCACCATCACGCCGAGATCGTGCACCTCGTAGTTGTTACAGCCGAGTACGACGCCGACGATGTTCTTGCCGATGTCGTGCACGTCGCCCTTGACGGTCGCGAGCACGACCGTGCCCTGCATCCGGCTGCCGGACTTCTCCTCTTCCATGTACGGCTCGAGATAGGCGACCGCCCGCTTCATCGCGCGCGCGCTCTTCACGACCTGCGGGAGGAACATCTTCCCGGCTCCGAAGAGGTCGCCGACGATCTGCATGCCGGACATGAGGGGGCCCTCGATGACGTCGAGCGGCCGCTCGTACTGCTTCCTCGCCTCCTCGGCGTCGGCCTCGATGTAGTCGACGATGCCGTGCACGAGCGCGTGGGACAGCCTCTGCTCGACGGGCGCCTCGCGCCAGGTCAGATCGCGCTCACGTGTCGTTCCCGCACCGCGGACGTTCTCTGCAAGCTCGACGAGCCGCTCGGTCGCATCCTCGCGGCGATTGAAGATGACGTCCTCGACACGTTCGAGCAGATCTGGCTCGATGTCCTCGTAGAGGACGAGCTGACCCGCGTTCACGATGCCCATGTCGAGCCCGGCGCGGATCGCATGGAAGAGGAACGCCGAGTGCATCGCCTCGCGCACGCGGTCGTTGCCGCGGAAGGAGAAGCTGAGATTCGAGATGCCCCCGCTCGTCTTCACGCCCGGGCAGCGCTCCTTGATCAGCGGCAGCGACTCGATGAACGCCTTGGCGAACTCGTTGTGCTCCTCGATCCCCGTCGCGACCGCGAGGACGTTCGGATCGAAGACGATGTCCTCCGGCGGGAAGCCGATGTCCTCGACGAGCAACGTGTACGCGCGCGCACAGATGTCGACCTTGCGCTCGACGGTGTCCGCCTGCCCGAGCTCGTCGAAGGCCATCACGACGACTCCCGCGCCGTAGCGCCGCACGATCCGCGCCTGCTCGAGGAACTGCTCCTCCCCTTCCTTCAGCGAGAGCGAGTTGACGACGCCCTTGCCCTGCAGGCACTTGAGCCCCGCCTCGAGCACGGTCCAGCGCGAGCTGTCGACCATGATCGGAAGCCGCGCGACCTCCGGCTCGGTCGCGACGAGGTTGAGGAACGTCGTCATCGCCTGCTCGCCCTCGAGCAGGTCGGCATCCATGTTGACGTCGAGGAGATTCGCGCCGCCGCGCACCTGCTCGAGCGCGACCTCGAGCGCCTCCTGCCACTCTCCGGCCTCGACGAGCCGCCGGAAGCGCGCCGAGCCCGTGATGTTCGTACGCTCGCCGATCATGACGAAGTTCGTATCCGGCGTGATCGCGAACGGCTCGAGACCGCTGAAGCGTGTCATCGGCGCCGCCGTCGGCAGCGAGCGCGGCCGGACGCCGTCGACGGCGGCGGCGATCGCGCGCACGTGATCCGGAGTCGTCCCGCAGCACCCACCGACGACGTTCACGAGCCCGTCGCGTGCGAACTCGCCCAGCAGCCGGCTCGTGTCGTGAGGCTCCTCGTCGTGCAGGCCGAACTCGTTGGGCAGGCCCGCGTTCGGATAGCACGCAACCCAGGTCGTCGCGATCCCCGCCATGTCTTCGACGAACGGGCGCATCTCGGCCGCCCCGAGCGAGCAGTTCACGCCGACGATCAGCGGGTTTGCATGCTGCACCGAGAGCCAGAAGGCCTCCACCGTCTGCCCTGACAGGTTGCGGCCGCTCTTGTCGATGGCGGTGAACGAGAGCCACAGCGGCAGGTCGGGGGCGACGTCCAGTGCAGCAACGATCGCCGCCTTCGCGTTCAGCGAGTCGAACACGGTCTCGACGAGCAACAGGTCGACGCCGCCCTCCTGCAGCGCGCGCATCTGATGCGCGTAGGCGTCGCGCACCTGCTCGAAGCTGACCGCGCGGTAGGCCGGGTCCTCGACCTTCGGAGAGAGCGAGAGCGTCACGTTGAGCGGGCCGACCGCGCCCGCGACGAAGCGCGGCTTCTCCGGTGTCCGCGCAGTCCATTCATCGGCGGCGCGACGCGCGAGGCGGGCACCGTCGACGTTCATCTCGTGCACGATGTCGGCGCCGAACGCGTAGTCCGCCTGACCGATTGTCGTGGCCGTGAACGTGTTCGTCGTCGCGATGTCGGCGCCGGCATCGAAATAGTCGTTGTGGATCCGAGACACGACCTCGGGGCGGGTCAGGTTCAGGAGGTCGGGGTCGCCCGCGACGTCGTGCGAATGGTCCCGGAAGCGGTCGCCCCGGTAGGCCTCCTCCCCGCGCAGCTCCCGCTGGATGAGGACGCCCCACGAGCCGTCGAGGACTGCGATCCGCTCGCGGAGGATTGCTTCGATTCTCTGGCGCGTATCCGTCACGTCGATCCCTGCTCCCGTCACCTCTCCCGGGAGCGCGAAACCGCGCCCTCGGGCTCTTTAGGCGTTTGGTAACCCGGTCGCCAAGCTGCCTGTCAAAGCTGTCCGGTGTTCGTGAAAGGCTAGCAGCGCCCGTCCCGCTAGTCTCCCCGCCCAATGAGCAGATTCGACAGCCCCGCGTCGGTCCGCGCCGCGCTGCGCGAGGTCGCCGGCAACCTCTGGTTCACCTGGCTTCCGGGCGCGCGGGCGCTCTTCGAGGAGCTCGACGGGGAGCGGTTCACGGCGCTCGAGCACAACCCGACGGCCCTCCTCGCCGAGCTCTCCGACGAGGAGCTCGCCCTCCGCGCCACGCCGGAGGTCCTCGAGCGGCTGCAGGACGTGCTCGCGGCATTCGAAGCCGAGCGCGGGCGCAGCACGTGGTGGGAGCGGCGACAGGAGGACGACCGCTTCAACGTCGCCTACTTCTCTTCCGAGTTCGGCCTCGACGAGAGCCTGCCGATCTATTCGGGCGGGCTCGGCGTGCTCGCCGGCGACCATCTCAAGTCGGCGTCCGACCTCGGCGTTCCGCTCGTCGGCGTCGGCCTCTTCTACCGTGAGGGCTACTTCCGGCAGCAGCTCGACGAGACCGGCTGGCAGGTCGAGCGCTATCCCGACAACGACCCCGCGCGGCTGCCGCTGCAGCTCGATCCGCTGCGCCCCTCCGTCGAGCTCGCCGACGGCTCCGGCGAATTCGTCGCGGTGCAGGTGCAGGTGTGGCGCGCGCAGGTCGGCCGCATCCCGCTCTACCTGCTCGACACCGATGTCGACGGCAACCCCGACTGGGCGCGGACGATCACCGACACCCTGTACGGCGGCGACCGCGAGCACCGCTTGCGACAAGAGCTCGTCCTCGGGATCGGCGGCGTACGCGTGTTGCGAGGACTCGGGATCGAACCCACCGTCTTTCACATGAACGAGGGGCACTCGGCGTTCTTCCAGCTCGAGCGGCTGCGCGAGCTCGTCGAGGACGAGAGCCTCCCGCGCGACGCTGCGCTCGAGCGGCTGCGTGCGTCGACCGTCTTCACGACGCACACGCCCGTGCCCGCGGGCAACGAGGTATTCGACGCCGGGCTCGTCGAGCGGAACCTCGCGCCACTCGTCGCGTGTTGCGGCTTCTCGTGGGACGAATTCGCCACGCTCGGTCGGACGGATGCGGGAGACTCCGCCCTTTTCGGCCTCACCCCGCTCGCGCTCCGCACGGCGGCGCACGCGAATGGTGTGTCCACGCTCCACGGCGAGGTCTCGCGTGAGATGTGGCAGAGCCTCTGGCCCGAGCGCGCCGCGGCCGAGGTGCCGATCGCCTCGGTCACGAACGGCGTGCACGCGCGCACGTGGATCGACGAGGGGCTCGATGCGCTGCTCGGGAGCGAGGAGGACATGGGCACGCCGGACTTCGCGCGGGCCTACGAGCTCGACGGAGCCGCTCTCTGGCAGGCGCACAGTGCCGCGAAGCAGGAGTTGCTACGCGTGATGCGTGCTCGAGGCTTCGGGGAGGCATTCGATCCAGAGGCGCTCACGATCGGCTTCGCGCGGCGGTTCGCGACATACAAGCGGGCCGACCTCATCCTGAGCGATCCGGACCGGCTCGGCCGCCTGCTCGCCGACCCCGAGCGCCCCGTACAGATCGTGCTGGCCGGAAAAGCCCATCCCGCGGACGAGGGCGGCAAGGCGCTGATCCGAAAGATCGTCGAGTTCGCGCACGACCCGCGCGCGAACGGCCGCGTCGTCTTCCTGCCCGACTACGAGCTGACGCTGGCCCGTTATCTCGTACAAGGCGTCGACGTCTGGCTGAACACGCCGCGCCGGCCGTTCGAGGCATCCGGCACCTCGGGCATGAAGGCGGCCTTGAACGGCGTCGTCAATTTCTCGATCCTCGACGGCTGGTGGGCAGAGGGCTATACGCCGGAGTCGGGCTTCGCGATCGGCGGCGACTCGAACGCGGCCGACGACGGAGCGCAGGACGAGTCGGATGCGTCGGCGCTCTTCGAGGTGCTCGAGCAGCAGGTGCTGCCCGCGTACTACGAACGCGGTGTGTGGCTCGAGCTGATGCGAAGCTCGATCGCGCGGCTCGGTGCCCGCTTCAACACGAACCGGATGCTCGTCGAGTACGTCGAGAGGCTGTACCTGCCGGCGCATCGCGATCTGCTCGGACAGCTCCAGACCGCGTAGGCCGGACGGTGCTGTATGCGCCGGAGCTGCACGAGCCGCTGACTGACGCGTCGTGGAACGAACGCGTCGTGCGCGAGGCGATCCGCTCGATCGTGGGGGACGCCTGCCTGGCCTACGACCCGCGGAGCTTCTGGCCGGCCAACGACTGGGACAGCTTCGAGGCGACCCTGCCGATGAAGACCGTGTACACGGGCGCGGGCGGGATCGCCTGGGGCCTCGCCCGGCTCCGCGCGAGCGGTTACGCAGAGCCGGCGCTCGATCTCGACGCCGTCGCGTGGCGGGCACTGGAGCGGTACCGGGAGGAGCCGGACTTCCAGGGACAGGACCTGCCGACGCGGTCCCGGTCGTCGATCTTCATGGGCGATGCTGGCCTCGTGCTCGTCGTGTGGCTGCTCGACCGCGCCGACGAGCTTGCAACCGAGTTGCTCGAGCTCGTGCGGGAGAACATCGGCAACGAGACCAACGAGCTCATGTGGGGTGTTCCGGGCACGCTGCTCGCCGCACGCACGCTGCACGCGAAGACCGGCGAGGAACGGTGGCGGGGCGCCGTGGAGGAGAGCGAACGGGCACTTCGCGACGAGCGCGGAGAGGACGGCCTCTGGACGCAGGAGCTGTACGGCAACTCCGTGCGGTATCTCGGCCCGATCCACGGATACGTCGGCAACATTGCAGCGCTCCAGGACCCGAGCGGAGCGGCCGATCTGCTCGCACGCCTGGCGACCGTCGAGGATGACCACGCAAACTGGCCGCCGAACGTCGGCTCCGACCTCTCGCGGCTGCAGTGGTGCCACGGCGCACCGGGAATCGTCGCCACCGCGAGCAGCTACCTCGACGAGGAGCTCCTGCTCGCCGGCGCGCAGCTCGTCTGGGATGCGGGACCGCTGTCGAGCGAGGAGAAGGGCGCGGGTATCTGCCACGGCACCGCCGGCAACGGCTATGCCCTGCTGAAGACCTTCGAGCGCACCGGCGACGAGCTCTGGCTCGAGCGGGCGCGCGCGTTCGCGACCCATGCGCTCGCGCAGGTCGAGCAGCTGCCTGCGCGCCACTCGCTCTTCAACGGGGCCATCGGCGCCGCGATCTACGCCGCCGACTGCCTCGACGCTCGCGCTCGCTTCCCGCTCCTCGACGTGCTCGACGTCGCATGAGGCCGAAGAAGGTGGCGCTCGCCTTCCTCGGCGCACTGCTCGTCGTGGTCGGCCTCCTCATCGCATTCGTGGTCTACAGGGTTCACCAGGGCCACGACGTCCGAGGCTCGTCGAGCGAGTTCGTCCCCACGGAGACTGCGCCGCCACCCGTCGGGGCGGCGGCCGGCGCAAAGATCGTCTGGCCCGAGTTCGGCTACAACCCGGAGCGCACGCACGTCGGGCCCGATGTCCCTGTGCGGCCGCCGTTCCGGCGCGTCTGGACGTCGGGCGGCGTGTCGCTGCTCGAGTTTCCGCCTGCGATCGCCTACGACCGTCTCTACCTCGCCGACGGCGCCGGCCGCGTGCTGGCGGTGTCGACGAAGACCGGTGCCCGCGCGTGGGCGTGGCAGTCGCATCGCTGCCAGGCCGCCTCGCCGGCCGTCGACGACCTGCAGCACGGCACGATCTTCGAGGTGTTCCTCAACCGCCTGCCGTGCAGGGCGAAGCAGGCGAGGGACGGGGAGGTCGTCGCGCTCTCCGTGGGCAAGGGCAAGGTTCGCTGGACGCGCCATATCGGTGCGAGCGAGACGTCGCCGGTCGTCGTCGGCAACCGGCTCTACGTCGGCGACTGGCTCGGCAAGGTGTACGCGCTCGACAAGCGCAGCGGACGGATCCTCTGGACGGCGCGGACGCGCGGCGCGGTGAAAGGCGGGATCGCGGTGAGCGGGAACCGGCTGTACGCCGGCTCGTACGACGGCCACCTTTACGCCTTCGACGCGCGCAACGGCCGGGAGCTGTGGCGCGGACGCGGCGATCCCAGGCTGCTCGGCGGCGGCCGGTTCTACTCGACGCCGACCGCCGCGTACGGGCGCGTCTACATCGGCTCGACGGACGGCAAGGTCTACTCCTACGGTGCGACGAGTGGGAAGCGCATCTGGTCGCACTCGACCGGCGGCTATGTCTACGGCTCTCCCGCCGTGTGGCGCGGGCTCGTGCTCGTCGGCTCGTACAGCCACACGTTCTACGCGTTCGACGCGGAGACCGGAGACACCCGCTGGACGTTCAAGGCCAGCGGGCCGATCTCGGGCTCGGCGACGGTGATCGGCGGCGTCGTGTACTTCGCGACGTTCGGCCAGAAGATCGGCGAGAAAGGGCGGACGTATGCCCTCTCCGCGCGCACGGGTCGCGAGCTGTGGAGCTTCCCCGACGGGCGGTACACGCCGGTCGTGGCCGACAAGAAGCACCTCTACCTGGTCGGCTATGCGAAGCTCTACGGCTTCGCACCACGGCACTAGCGAATGTTCGCGAGCCGCTCGCGCGCGACCTGCTCGAGGCCGGTCAACGGTCGGCAGATCTCGCAGCGCACGATCCGCGCAGTCCCGTCTTCGCTCCCGGTGAGGATCCAGTTCCCATCGGGACTGAAGACGGCGCCGGTGAGCGGGCGGGTGTGTCCCTGGAGAAAGAACACGAGCTTCCCGCTCGCGGCGTCCCAGAGCCCGGCCGTGAACTGGCTCGCAGTGACGATCCAGCGGCCGCTCGGACTGAACGATGCCGTCCGGACGGCGAAGAAGTGCCCGCGCAGCACGTGCAGGAGGCGGCCGCTCCCGACGTCCCAGATGCGGGAGTCGTGGTCGTCGCTCGCGGTGACGAGCAAGCGGTTGTCCGAGGAGAACTCGGCGTCCGTGACGAGCGAGCGATGACCGGTGAGCCGATGCAGGAGCCGGCCGCTCGCCACGTCCCAGAGCTCGGCGTCGCGGCCGCTCGTTGTGGCGACGACCGCTCCGCTCGGTGCAATGGCCGCGTTCCGTGCGTGCGCGCGGAGCGTGCGAAGAAGGCGGCCGTCGAGGGTGTAGATGTGCACCGAGCCGTCGGCGGTTCTCGTCAGGAAGCGAGTCTGGCTCGCCGAGATGGAAGCGATCGCGCCCTTGGTGCGAACGATCGCGGGCGAGGAGCTCCGTGGGGGCCAGATGCGGATCGTGCCGTCGCCCGAGCCTGCCAGGAGCGTGCCACCCGGCGCGAACGCCAACGCACGGACGTCGAGGCCGCCGGTCCCTTCCCCGCCGGTACTTCCAGCTCGCACGAGATCGCCCGCGGAGTCTGCGAGCGCTAGCGAGTCGCCGTCGGCCGCGAGGGCGGTGATCGGCGCGGACAGGCGGAGCTTCCGCAGCACGTGTCCGCCGAGGCTCAGCAGCCGCGCCTCTCGTCCGGCGGTCACGAGGACACGCCCGCCGGCGAAGCGAGAGGCGACGGCGCCGGGTTGGCGGTCGACCACCGTCAAACGGTCGCCGGCGTCGACGCTCCAGAGCCGTGCGGTGCCGTCGCTCGAGGCGGTCACGATCGTGCCGCCTCCCGCGTCGAACCTCACACCCGTGACGGCATCGGTGTGCCCCGCCAGCGTCGCGAGGAGCCGGCCGTCGTCGCTGCTGTAGACCCGCGCGAGCCGATCGGAGAAAGCGACCGCGATCTCCTTGCCGTCCGGGCTGAACGACGCGTCCTCGGCCGGCCCGGTCGAGCCGACGAGCAGGAGCAGCCGGTTGCCGGTCCGAATGTCCCAGACCCGTCGCGCTTCCGTCGGAGCTCGAGGTCACGAGCAGGCGCCCGTTCGGGGAGAAGCTCTCGCCGACGACGTGGCCGCTGCTTCGCAAGATGTGCAGCCGGCGTCCGCTCGGCTCGGCCCAGAGGCGGGCGGTCTTGTCGGTGCTGCCGGTCACGAGCAGCCGGCCGTTCGCGCTGAACGCGAGCGAGCCGATTCCGCGTTCCGGGAGCCGCATGCGGAGCCGGCCCGTGCGCCCGTCGAGAACTCGCGTCTGGACGCGCCCGGCGCGTTTCGCGGCGACGGCGAGCAGATGCCCGTCCGGGCTCAACGCCGCCGCAACGACGGCACCCTGCACTCGGACCGTGCGAATCGGGCGGCCGGTCGCCGTCAGGAGCCGGACGTGGCCTCCGCTCGCGGCGAGCAGCCTCGAGCGCGTGAAGGCGAGCACGGTGATCGGAGCGGGTGTGCGAACCCGAGCGAGCTCGTGGCCGTCGCTCGCCCGCCGGATCGTGACGGTGCCCGCGGTGTCGCCCGTCGCAAACAGCGCCCCGTCCGCGCTCCAAGCTGCCCGGGTGAGCGCGCCCTGTCGGGGGAGCTTCACGATGTGCGCGCCGTTCTCGTCGTAGATGCCGAGCACGCCGTTGCCGCCTGCAACGAGCAACCGGTTTCCAACCGGCGCGAAGATCGCCTCGACGGCTCCGCCTCCGACGCGGACGACGTGCCGCTCCTGCATCGCGAGCAGGGCCGTGCGGAGGACGTTCTCCGCCTCGGTCCCGGGCGCGAGCTCGGCCGCCTGCAGCGCACTGGACAGGCTTGCCGCGGGGTTCGACGCGATGCCGGCGAGCGCCTGGGCAGACAGCTGCCGGGCATGGGCACGGCGAGCCTGCGCGCGCGCGGAGCTGCGCTGGACGAGCGCGAAGACGGCGATGGCGCCGACGACAATGAGCGCGATGAGCGCTGCGGCGACGAGTGAGCGCAACCGGCGGCGCTGCCGCCGTGAGGCGAGACGTTCGCGTTCGAGCTCATAGCCTGCACGCCACGCAAGGAGCGGCTCGGCGAGAACATCGTGAAAGATCTCGTACCTCGCCGCCCTTCCCGGGGCGCCCTCGACCACGCGAACGATCCGCTCGGCCGTCAGCGCTGCGAGCAGGGATTGCAGGTGCGCCGGGCCGGACTCCGTGTATTCGGCGAGATCCTCCGCCGTGTGCGAGGTCTTCGCACCCGAGGGCGTCACGAGTTGCCGCACGAGTCTTGCGGCAGTGTCCTGCTCGTCCTCCGGGAGCCGCTGCAGCGTTCCGAAGACGTGGTTGCGGAGGATCGGCTCGGCGCCACCGAGCCTCCGGAAGGTCTCGAGTCGAAGCCGCGGAGATCCGGCGGCCCGCTCCTCCGCCCACAGTCGCTCCAACACGAGCTGCAGAAAGGGCGCCTCGACGTGCTCGCGCGAGAACGGCGCATCGTTCGCGCCGCCGAGGTCGACACGCCCTGCGGCGACCTCGTCGAGCAGCGCGTCGACGAGCGCCGGCTCGGCGACGTAGCTCTCGCCCGCGAGCTCGCCGTAGCGCTCGAGCGGGCCGACGACTGCCTCGCGCGCCGACCGGCGATCGAGCCGCTCGAGCCGCAGCATGTTGGCGAAGACGCCCGGCAGACGGTCGGCGAACGCGTCGAGCTCGGCGAGCGCGTCATCGCGCAACGCGATCAACACGTTCACCCGGAGTCCCGGACGACGCAACAGCTCGGGGAGCGCCTCACCGAGCCCGCCGTCGGCGCCGTGATGGAAGAAGTACTCCTCGAACTGGTCGAGCAGGAGATACGCCTCACCGCTCTGCTGCGCTGCCGCCGCGACGGTGTCGACGAGGCCGGCCGTCGGGCCGAGCTCCGGGGCGGCGGCATGCGCTGCTGCAACCACGCCGGCCTCGGGCTCGACCGCCCACTCTCCGTGCACGATCACTGCCGCGCCGCCCAGCTCGCGCAGACGCTGTGCGACACCTGCCCGCAGCAGGGAGCTCTTGCCGACGCCGCTCGGTCCGAAGAGAACGGTCAGCCGATTCGCGATCACATTGGCGACGATCGCCTCACGCTCGCGCTCGCGGCCGAAGAAGAGGAGCGCGTCGAGCGGCGAGTCGGCGAATGCGGCAAGACCCTTGAACGGGCTCGTTGGCAGACCGTTCATGCTCGTCTCCCGAGGATGACGTGCTCCAGCTCCACGATGTACGCCGCCGGCGCCATGTCGATCACCTCGACGTCGCGTCGCCGCCAGAACTCGCGCTCGAGCGGCTGCGGCCCCGCGTGCACCGACCAGGATCGGTAGCCGAGCGGCTCCTCACCCCAGAGACGCTCGAGCACGACGCGGAGCGTCCAGTCGGAGAGCGTGTAGCCGAGCAAGAGCAGGTGCGAGCGCCGGAGGCGCGCGGCGAGCGCGACCGGCAACCGGCGTGCGGCGTCGCCGTAGTGGATGAAGTCGTCCTCGGTCACGGCGAAGCTCTCCCAGGCGCGCTCGGGCGAGGCATCCATCCGCCCCTGCAGGTGGAGGACGACTGTGCGCTCCGCGAGGGACAGCTCGCTCGTGTAGGAGTTCGGCCGCTCGATCGGCGTCACAACGCCGCCGGGCGCGATGTGGCAGAAGCTTCCCCGATGTGTGCCGCTCGCGACGTAGCAGACGGTGTCGAACTCCTCCCCTGCCTCGACGAGCGCCTGTTCGAGCGCGAGCTCGTAGCCGGTCGTGATGAGCAGAGGATTGCCGGCATTGCGTGCGCGTAGCTCGGCCGGCAGCGCGGCGAGGAAGCGATGCAGCGACGTCGGCACGCCGTCGGCTTCGACGAGTGCGTGAAGCGTGTCGTACAGCGGTCCGGCGCCGTTCAGCGTTGCGATCGCCTGCGAGACTCGGGGGAGCTCGGGACGCGCCGCGTCGAGACCGAAGCGGCGTGCGAGCTCGCTCGCCAGCGGCTCGACGTCGGCACCGGCCACGATCGTGACCTTTCCTGCGAGCAGAGCGGCGGCGACCTCGGCGAAGTGCTCGGGCGCGGGTGTCGTCCCTCCGCCCGGCGGCGGCGCCTCCTGGCGCAGGATCGATCCGTGCAGCTGCTGCAGGAGCGGGCTCGGCTCGATCCCTAGCGCATCGACGAGCGCCTTGCGCCCCAGCCGATAGACCTCGAGTGCGTCCGCCTGGCGTCCCGAGCGGTACAGCGCGAGCATCAGCTGGCCGCGCAGACGCTCGCGCAGCGGGTGCTCGCGGACGAGCGCCTCGAGATCGCTGACGAGCTCGGCGTGACGACCGAGGGCGAGCTCCGCTTCGGCGCGCTCTTCCTGGAGCGTGAGCCGGAGCTCTGCCAGGCGCGCGATCTCGCTCTGGGCGAACGGCTCGTAGGCGAGCTCGGCCAGCGCCTCGCCACGCCAGAGCGCAAGCGCATCGCCGAGAAGCCGCGCGCGGCGCAGAGGATCGCTGATGCGCGCCTCGTCGACGAGCCGCCGCGCGTTCGCGAGATCGAGCTGGTCCGCGTCGACGCGCATGACATAGCCGGGCGGGCTTCTCTCGATGGTCTCTGCTCCCAGCACCTTGCGGAGCTGCGAGACGAAGTTGTGCAGCGACGCGGTCGCATTCGCGGGCGGCTCGCCCGACCAGAGCGCGTCGATCAGCCGGTCGGTCGAGACCACCCGCCCCGCATCCAGGAGGAGCAGGGCGAGAAGCGCACGCTGCTTCGCGCCACCGAGCGGAAGCGGTTTCGCGTCGGCGACCGCTTCGAGCGGGCCGAGGATGCGGAACTCGATCACCCGGGGGTTCTAACAGCCGCACCGCACGGAGGGTGACGCGCCGTTAGCGCGCCGTTAGAGAACCGTTGGAGCCCGGATCGACGGTGGGCGCATGGCTACCACCGGACGCAGGCTCGGCTCGATCGCAGCACTGCTTGTGCTTCTCTCTCTCCTCTTCGCCGCAGTCCCCCGGCAGGCACGGGTGACGACGGCGGCCACCGACCTCGACGGCGACGCCTCCTCCGGCATCGCGACGACCCCTCCGAACGGCGGCGTGCAGGCTGCGTTCACGAAGCGGAGCTACGCGCCCGGGACCCTCGCCGTCCTGCGCCTGCGTGGAAGCGCTCCAGTGCTCGGAATCCGCCTGTTCCACGCCGGATCCGGTCACGAGGGCCCACTGCAGGGAGCTCCCGTCGACGCCGTGAGCATGCTGCGCCGCCCCTCGAGGACGATCTCGTTGCGGGTCGGCTCCTGGCCCAGCGGTCTCTACTACGCAAGCGTCACGACCCCGGGGCGTGGCGTGTGGTACGCGCCCTTCGTCGTGCGCCCGCGGCACCTGGGGACGAATCGCGTCCTCGTCGTGCTGCCGACCAACACCTGGCAGGCGTACAACTTCGAGGACGGCGGCTCGTGGTACGAGAGCTCGGACGTTCATACGATCGACCTGACGCGCCCGTACATCGACGGCGGCGTGCCTCCGCACTACCACGGTTACGACCGCGGCTTCATCCGGTGGCTCGCCGTGAACCGCAAGCGGGCCGATTTCGTCTCCGACGACGACCTCGACGCGATCGCCTCCGGCGCCGCTCTCGCACGTGCCTACGACCTGATCGTCGTCTCGGGCCACGAGGAGTACGTCACCGGGCACGAATACGACCTGATCCAGCACTACCGCGACCTCGGGGGCAACCTGGCGTTCCTCTCAGCGAACGACGTCTTCTACAAGGTCGTGAAGCACGGCGACGAGATGGACGGGCGCTGGCGCTGGCGCGACGTCGGACGGCCCGAGGCCGCGCTCGTCGGCGCGCAGTACGTCGACTGGAACCACAACGAGTATCGGAACCGGCCGTTCACCACGACCGGCGTCGCGCAGGCGCCCTGGCTCTTCGCCGGCACCGGCCTTCGGAACGGCGACACCTTCGGCGTGTACGGCATCGAGGTCGACGCACGCGCCGCGAGCTCGCCGCCCGGCACGCACGTCCTCGCGCACATTCCCGGAATCTTCGGCCCCGGCAAGAGCGCGGAGATGACTTACTACACGACGCCAGCCGGGGCAAAGGTCTTCTCGGCCGGTGTCATGAACTTCGGCGGGTCGGCGCTCTGGCCCGTCGTCTCGACCATGATGCAGAACCTCTGGAAGGCGCTGAGCAAGCCGTGAGGCTCGCCGCCGTCGCCCTCGGCCTGATGCTCGCCGCGGGCGGGCTCGCCGTAGCCTACCTCGAGCTCTGGCGGCATCACGCTCCGACGATCCGCGGCTCGACGACGACGGAGTTCCTGCCGACGCCGCCGCCGAGCCCGCCGCCGGAGCCGGGCGTCGCCTGGCCCACCTACGGCTACGACCAGGAGCGCGCCCGGGCCGCACCCGGGCTTGCTTTGCGTCCGCCGTTCCGTCACCTCTGGACCTTTCACGCACACTCGCTGCTCGAGTTTCCGCCGGTCGTCGGCTACGGGCGGGTGTATGTCACGAACTTCGACGGGCAGCTGTACGCGCTCGACGCCGCGACCGGCCGGGTGCGCTGGCGCTACAGGTCCGGACGCTGCGGCTGGGCGTCTCCCGCGCTGTCCGACCATCTCGTCTACGAGACGTTCATCGGCAACGGCGAATGCGGATCGCACTCCGACGGCGGAGAGGTGGCGGCCTTCGACGCACGCACCGGCAGAGTGCGCTGGCGACGCCGGATCGGCCCGACCGAATCGTCGCCGCTCGTCGCGCGCGGCACCGTCTACCTCGGCGACTGGGACGGGCACGTCTGGGCGCTCGACGCGGCAAGCGGCCGAACACGCTGGGTGACGCAGCTGCACGGGGCGATCAAGGGCTCTGTGGCGCGGAGCGGAAAGCGGCTCTTCATCGGCACCTACGGAGGAGACGTCGTCGCCCTCTCCGCGCACACCGGCCGCGTGCTCTGGCGCAGCGGCGGGCACGGCTCGATCTATTCGTCACCGGCCGTCGCGTACGGCCGGGTCTACATCGGCTCGCTCGACGGCGGCGTCTATGCCTTCGGCGCGGGGACGGGCCATCTGCTCTGGGCGCACGCGACCGGCGGCTACGTCTACGCCTCGCCGGCCGTCTGGCGCCGTCGCGTCCTCGTCGGCTCGTACGACCATCGCTTCTGGGCGTTCGACGCCGGTACCGGCGACGTTCGCTGGCGCTTCGACGCGGGCGGCCGCATCTCCGGTTCGGCGAGCGTGATCGACGGGCTCGTCTATTTCTCGACGTTCGACGAGCGCACGTACGTGCTGAGAGCCGCGAACGGGCGGCACGTCGCGACCTGGCTGGACGGAAAGTATTCGCCCGCCGTCGCCGACTCCGGGCAGCTCTACTTCGTCGGGCTCGGCAAGCTGTACGCGCTCGCTCCGCGGCGCTAACCGGCGGCGCCGGAGACCTTGAGCATGTTCTCCGCGTGCCGGATGCGCTGCTCGAGCTGCCAGCGGTCGGCGGTCGAGTCGCCGCCCTCGACCCGCTCGAGCTCGGCCTGTGCCTCGTCGAGCTGGCGCTGCGCCGCCGCCGCGTCGATCTTGTCCGCCGTCACCGCGTCGTCTACGAGCGCGATCGCGCGATCCTCGAGCACCTGGAAGAACCCCGGCCCCGTCGCGAACTCCTGGATCTGGCCGTCACCCGTGTGGACGCGCGTCGACCCCGCCTTGAGGAGCGCGACGAGCGGGGCGTGCCGCGCGAGAACGCCGATCTCGCCCGCGGCACCGGGAACGATCACCATCTCCGCGTCGCCCTCGAACGCGGCACCCTCGGGCGTCACGACCGAGACCGAGAAGAGCGGGTGGTCGGCCATCGCTACGCGGCGACCGGTTCCGGCTCGGGATCGGGCTCGGTCTCGGCCTCGCTCTCCTGCTCTCCGTCCTGCTCCTGGCCGCCGAGCGTCTTCGCCCGCTCCACGGCCTGCTCGATCGCGCCGACCATGTAGAAGGCCTGCTCGGGCAGGTCGTCGTGCTTGCCGTCCAGGATCTCGGTGAAGCCGCGGATCGTGTCCTCGAGCTTCACGTACTCGCCCGGCGTGCCGGTGAACACCTCGGCCGTGAAGAAGGGCTGCGAGAGGTAGCGCTCGATCTTGCGGGCGCGCTGCACGACGAGCTTGTCCTCGTCGGAGAGCTCGTCGATGCCGAGGATCGCGATGATGTCCTGCAGGTCGCGGTAGCGCTGCAGCACCTCCTGCACACGCGTCGCGCAGCGGTAGTGCTCGTCCGACACGATGCCCGGCTGGAGCGCGCGCGAGGTGGAGTCGAGCGGATCGACTGCAGGGTAGATGCCCTTCTCGACGATGGCGCGCGACAGTGTCGTCGTGGAGTCGAGATGCGCGAACACGTTCGCAGGCGCCGGATCGGTAAGGTCGTCCGCCGGGACGTAGATCGCCTGCACCGAGGTCACCGAGCCGGTGAGCGTCGAGGTGATCCGTTCCTGGAGCTGTCCCATCTCGGTGGCGAGCGTCGGCTGGTAGCCCACCGCGCTCGGCATGCGGCCGAGGAGAGCCGACACTTCCGAGCCGGCCTGGACGAAGCGGAAGATGTTGTCGATGAAGAGCAAGGTGTCCTGGCCCTGGTCGCGGAAGTACTCGGCCATCGTGAGGCCCGAGAGGCCGACACGCAGCCGAGCACCCGGCGGCTCGTTCATCTGGCCGTAGACCATCGCGACCTTGTCGATGACGCCCGACTCGGTCATCTCCAGGAAGAGGTCGGTGCCCTCGCGAGTGCGCTCGCCGACGCCCGTAAAGACCGAAACGCCGCCGTGCTGCTTGGCGATGTTGTTGATCAGCTCAGTGATCAACACTGTCTTCCCCACGCCTGCCCCTCCGAAGAGGCCGATCTTGCCGCCGCGCACATACGGCGCGATCAGGTCGATGACCTTGATGCCCGTCTCGAAGATCTCGATCTTCGCGGACAGCTCGCCGAACTTCGGCGGGTCGCGGTGGATCGGCCAGCGCTCGCCGGTCGACGCTTCCTTGCCATCGATCGGATCGCCGATCACGTTCCAAATGCGCCCCAGTGTTTCGTCGCCCACCGGTACCGAGATCGGCGCGCCGGTGTCGACAACCTCGGTGCCACGCGCGAGTCCGTCGGTTGTTTCCATTGCGACCGCGCGCACGCGGTCGTCGCCGAGGTGCTGTTGCACCTCTGCGATCAGTTCGCCGTGCTGGGTCTGAATGCTCAGCGCGCTATAGATCGCGGGCAGCTGTTCCGGGAAGACGGCATCGAGGACGACGCCCTTGATCTCGACGATGCTGCCGGTGTTCTTCTTGTCGGCCATGAAGTCTCCTGAGGTTACTGGGTCAATGCGTCCGCGCCGGCGACGATCTCGAGGATCTCCTGCGTGATCTGCGCCTGCCTCGCTCTGTTCATCTGCAGCGTGTACGTGTCGATGAGCTCGCTAGCGTTCTTCGACGCGTTGCGCATCGCGGTCATCTGCGCGGCGAGGAACGACGTCGCCGATTCGAGCAATGCGCGATAGATCTCGGTCTCGAGATAGACAGGCAGGAGCCGCTCGGAGGATCTCCTCGGGCTCGGGCTCGTAGATGAAGTCGCCGCGCAGCGCCTGCTCGCGCGGCGTCAGCTCCTCCTCTCCCTCGAGCACGTCTTCCGGAATCGGCAACAGGTCCGTGGTCGTCACCCGCTGGACGAGGGCCGATTCGAAGCGGTTGTAGACGAGGACAACGCGATCGACCTTCTCCTCGGTGTAGAGCTCGGCGAGCTCGTGCGCAATCGCCTGCGCGTCGGCATACGTCGGCTTGTCGACGAAGCCCGCCCACTGCGCCGTCAGTTCGTAGCGGCGGAACCTGAGCGTCGACGCGCCCTTCCGGCCGATCACCGTCCACGCGATCTCGTGGCCCTCGGCGCGCTCCTCTCGTTCGAGCTCGAACGCGCGCCGCAGCACCTGCCCGTTGAACGGGCCGGCGAGGCCGCGGTCGCCGGTGATGACGAGGAGCGCGACACGACGCACATCTCGGCGCTGCATCAGCGCCAGATTCCGAACCGAAGCTGCAGCGCGGGCGGTGCCGACCATGAGCTCCTGCATCCGGTCGGCGTACGGCCGCATCTCCTCGATCCGCAGCTGCGCGCGGCGCAGCCGGGCACCCGCGACGAGCTCGAGCGCCTTCGTGATCTTGCGTGTGTTCTTGACCGACGTGATGCGTCGGCGGATGTCCTGGAGCGATGCCACTAGGCGAGCGCCGACTCTTCCTGGATGTTGAAGCCGTTCTTGAACTTCTCGATCTCGGCGTTCAGCTTCTCGGCGAGGTCGTCGGGCAGGTCGCCCGTCTCGCGGATCTCCTTGTAGAGCGACTCCTCGCTGCGCAGCTGCTCGCGCAGCTCGTCCTGGAAGCGCTGCACCTGCGCCACTGGGATGTCATCGAGGTAGCCGTGAATGCCCGCATAGATCGCGACGACTTGCGCCTCGGTCGGCCACGGGTCGTATTGCGGCTGGTTCAGGGTCGCGACCATCCGCTCGCCGCGCGTTAGCGCCTGCTGCGTCGCCTTGTCGAGGTCGGAGCCGAACTGCGCGAACGCCTCGAGCTCGCGGTACTGCGCGAGGTCGAGACGGAGGCGGCCGGCGACTTTCCGCATCGCCTTCGTCTGCGCCGCCGATCCCACCCGCGACACCGAGGTGCCGACGTTCACCGCCGGGCGGACGCCGGAGTAGAAGAGCTCGGCGTTCAGGAAGATCTGCCCGTCGGTGATCGAGATGACGTTCGTGGGAATGTACGCCGCGATGTCGCCCGCCTGTGTCTCGATCACCGGCAGCGCGGTGAGTGAGCCGCCGCCCTTGTCGTCCGAGAGCTTGCACGCGCGCTCGAGGAGTCGCGAGTGCAGATAGAACACGTCGCCGGGGAACGCTTCACGCCCCGGCGGGCGGCGCAGCAGGAGCGACAGCTGGCGGTACGCATCTGCGTGCTTCGAGAGGTCGTCGTACATGACGAGCGCGTGCTTGCCGTTGAAGAGGAAGTACTCGCCCATCGCCGCGCCGGCGAACGGCGCCATCCACTTGATCGGCGCCGCTTCGTGCGCGGCCGCAGAGATGATGGTCGTGTACTCCATCGCGCCCTCTTCGCGGAGTCGCTCGTACACCTGCGCGACGGTCGAGCCCTTCTGACCGATCGCGACGTAGATGCAGTAGACGTCCGTGTCCTTCTGATTGAGGATCGTGTCGATCAGGATGGCCGTCTTGCCGGTGGAGCGGTCGCCGATGATCAGCTCCCGCTGCCCGCGGCCGATGTTCGTCATCGAATCGATCGACTTGATTCCGGTCTGCAGCGGCTCCTTCACCGGCTGCCGTTCGATGACGCCCGGCGCCTTGAACTCGAGCGGACGGCGCTCTTCGGTCTCGATCGGCCCGCGCCCGTCGAGGGGGTTGCCGAGCGGATCGACGACGCGTCCGAGCAGGGCCTCGCCGACCGGAACGCTCGCGACGTTGCCGGTACGGCGCACCGTCTCGCCCTCGTTGACGTTCTGCCACTCGCCGAAGAGCGCGGCTCCGACATCGTCCTCCTCGAGGTTGAACGCGAGGCCGACAACGCCGTGCTCGAGCTCGAGCATCTCCATCGCCACCGCGTTCTCGAGGCCGTAGATACGGGCGATGCCGTCGCCGATCGAGAGCACGGTCCCGACCTCGGCGAGGTCCGTCTCGACGTCGTACTGCTCGATCCGCTCACGCAGGATCGATGTGATCTCTTCCGGACGCAGCTTCAAGTCTCTCTCAACTCCTCACGAGTGTCTGTCGCAGTCGTTCCAATCTGCCGCGCACGCTCGCGTCGGCCCTGTACGACCCTGCCTGCAGCACGATGCCGCCGAGCAGGGCCGGGTCGACGCTACGCGTCGCCTCAACCGTGCGTCCCGCCGCCTTCTCGATCTGCGCGACGATCGCCTTCGCTTCCTCATCCGTCAGCTCCCGCGCAGTGGTGAGCTCGACGCTGAGGCGGCGCTCCTCGCGCGCCATCAGCCGCTCGAACTCCTGCGCGATCTCGTCCAGCTCCCCCGAGCGGCCCTTCTCCGCGAGGAGGAGCAGGAAGTTCTTGAATAGCGGCTCGTCGTCGCCGGCGAGGTCCTCGAGGATCCTCGCCTTCGCCGTCGATTCGATCTGTGGGTTGCGCAGGACGTTGCGGAGCTCGGGCGTCTGCTCGACGGCGACCGCGAAATCGGACAGCGCCTCGTAGACCTGCGCGAGCCGGTCGTTCTCCTTCGCCGCCCCGAACAAAGCCTCGGCATAGATGCGGTGCGCGGCGGCTATCTGTTGTCCTCCAGGCGGGAGAAGTCGAGCGAGCCGATCGCATCGGCGATCAGCTCACGGTCGCGGTCGGAGTCGAGCGTCTTGCCGACGACGATCGACGTCGCCTCGAGCGTCAGCTCGGCGACCTCGGAGCGGATCTGCTCGAGCGCGCGCGCCGTCTCGGCGGCGATCTCGCGCCGAGTCTCCTCCAGGCGCCGCTGCCGCTCCTGCTCGGTCTCCTCGCGCATGCGTTGCTCGAGAGATTGCGCAGTGCGACGGGCCTCGTTCAGGATCCCCTCGGCGTCCGACCGGGCCTGGTTCATGAGCTCGCGGTGCTCTTCCAGCAGACTGCGGGCCTCCGCGCGGGCGTTCTCCGCCTCCTCGATCGAGCGCCTGATCTGCTCGCGACGGTCGTCGAGCATCTTCTGGATGGGGCCGAACGCGTACCGCCGGAGCACGAAGAACGTGATGAAGAAGCAGATGATCGTCCAGATCATCAGCCCGGGCGTGACCGAGATGAGTGCGTTCGCTGCAAGCATCGGGTTAGACGAGCACGTACGCGAGGATCGAACCGAGCAGGCCGTAGAACACGACCGCCTCGGTCAAGGCGAAGCCGAGCCACTGGATGCCCTGCAGCTCGCCCCTGAGCTCGGGCTGGCGAGCGACCGACTGGATCATCGAGGCGAAGATGTTGCCGATGCCGATACCGGCACCGAGGGCGCCGAGCCCGACACCCATTGCGAGGCCGATCGCCTTGCCGGCTTTCGTCACATCACCGGATGTGGCGGCGAGAAGGGAGTGCATGCGGTGTTCCTCCTAGTGTTCCGGCTCGATGGCCGAGCCGATGTAGATGGCTGACAGGGCGGCGAAGATGAACGCTTGGATCGAGACGACGATCACGACCTCGAACAAGTAGAACACGGCGGCCACTGGGATTACCACGACCGCGAGCACGATCGACTGGAGGATGAAGAGCAGGCCGATGAACGTCAGGATCAGGATGTGGCCCGCGAGCATGTTGGCGAAGAGTCGGACACTGAGCGAGATGAGCCGCATGAACTGACCGAGGATCTCGAGCGGCACGATCAGCGCGAGCAGCGGCTTCGGCGCCTCGGGGATCCAGCTCTTGAAGTACCTGACCGGGCCGTTCCAGCGAATCCCCTCCCAGTGCGTGAAGACGAACGTCAGGAGCGCGAGCGCGAGCGTGACGGAGAGAGACGACGTCGCCGCGTAGATGCCCCAGGTCGGAACGCCGTGCCAGCGCTCGCCGGTCAACGGCAGCGGAATGAAGCCGAGCAGGTTCACGACCCAGATGAAGAGCATCAGGGTTGCGACGTAGGGGAACCAGCGGCCGATCGCCTTCGACGGCAACCCCTGTTCGGCCACCTGCGTCTGCGCGACCTCGTAGATCTGCTCGCCGATCGTCTGGCGCCGGCCCGGCCTCTTCACCCGCATGACGCCGAGCCCGAGCAAGATCGTGAAGAGCGTGCCGAGCATCAGGTACACGACGGCCTTCGTGATCGAGAGGTTCAACGAGCCGAGATGGATCGAGACCCACTCGTGCTGCTCGAACTCCGTGGTCGGATCGAACTTCCCGCGCGCGAGCGCCGCCGGCGGCACGGCAAGTGCGAGCAGCGCGACCACGAGGAAGCGCTTCATCGTTCGGCCCCGAAGTAGGTGACGAGCGAGAGCCCGAGCTCGAAGCTGTAGGCGAGCGCGTACGTCAAGGCGGCGGCCACCGCGAGATGTGGGCTCGCGGCGAGCGCGGCGATCAGGACAACGAGGAGCCCGATCGACTTGAAGAAGAGTCCGAAGGCTTGCACGCCGGAGGCGGCGAGGTTACCCGTCTCCGACCGCGTCCGCCGTAAGACGAGATCGATCGCGTGCACAGCGACCCAGAGCACGGCTGCGAGCCCCCAGCCGGCAATGCTCCATCCCGCGAGGAGGAACACCGGCAGGGCGAGCAGGACGACCGCGCCGCCGCCGAGTGCAGGAAGAAGATGCCCCGGCTCCGGCCGCGGCGTGGAAAACAGCGCGCTCGGCATCTAGATCGCTCCCCGGTACCGGCGATAGACGGCGAACGTTCCGGCCACGATCCCGACCACCGCTCCGACGAGGACGCCGATGCCCGCAGCGCCCGCGAGCCAGCCGAGCAGGAGGCCGAGGCCGATGCACACGACGAGCACGCCCAGCAGAAGTCCACCGGCGCCGGCCGGATCGAACGAAGGCGGAGAGGCGGCCTGCATCAGCCGGGCGAGAATATCAGAGGAGACCGGCAAGCTTGTAACACACCGATTACCAGCGAACATGCGGTTTCCGTCTTACTTCGTGTCGGTCCCAGGATACCTGGATCGGCACTCGTGCGGCGAGTGCGGGTCCGCTCAGCGGTCTGCGGACGGCGTCCGGGCGAGCGCGGCGAGGGCCGCCTCCCCGGTCGCAGTGATGCGGAGGGCGCGGTCGCCCGGCCGCCGGCGGACCCAGCCCTGCGCGTGCGCGGCATCCGCGAGCGCCGCGCCGAGCGCACCCGCGAGATGAGGCCGCCGCTCGGTCCAGTCGAGGCACGAGCGCGCGAAGACGCGCCTGCGCGCGCGCGCGCCGGAAACGTCGACACCGAGCTCGGCGAGAAACGCCTCGCCTCCCTCGCAGAGCTCGAACGTGCCGTCGCGAGGGCTCAGCACGTCGCGCGCCACGAGGGCCTCCGTGATTGCGACGCCGAACCGGCCCGCAAGGTGGTCGTAACAGGTCCGAGCCGCCCGGAGGGCGTCACGCCGGCCCACCGCACGGAGCGAGTGGACCGGGCCCTCCGAACCGAGGCGCGAGAGCGCTTCCAGCACCTCTGCGACATCCGCGGAAGCGAGCCGATAGCGGCGCTCCCGGCCGAGCGCCTCCACGACGAGAAGGCCTCCGTCGACGAGCCGCGCGAGATGCTCCGAGGCGGTGCTCGGTGCTACTCCGGCGCCACGCGCGAGCTCGCCGGCCGGCCGGGCTTCCCCGTCCATCAGCGCGTCGAGCATCGCCGCGCGGGTCGGCTCGCCGAGGAGGGCGGCAACGTCGGTCACATCTGCAGCATCGCCCATGGAACATTCGGTGGGGGCCGAAGCGTTTCAAGAGGAGGATGGACGCATGACGCTCGTCGTCGAAGCCGAAGCCGAGGCGCCGCCCCGCGATCTCGCGGCGCTCGGAGCGGCGCTCGTCACCGTCGTCTTCTGGGCGTCGGCCTTCGTCGGGATCCGGTCGGCGGGCAAGAGCTTCGCGCCGGGCCCGCTCTCGCTCGGGCGCCTGGTCGTGGCCGCAACGGTGCTCGGTGTCGTCACGCTCGTTCGGCGCGAGCGGCTGCCGACCCGGGACGACCTGCGGGCGGTCGGCGCCCCGCTCCTTCTCTGCGGGCTCCTGTGGTTCGGTGCGTACAACGTCGCGCTGAATTCCGCAGAGCGCCGCGTCGACGCCGGCACGGCGGCGATCCTCGTCAACGTCGGCCCGATCCTGATCGCGGTCGTCGCGGGGCTCGTGCTGCGCGAGGGATTTCCGCGTTCCCTCTTCATCGGGTGCGCCGTCTCCTTCGGCGGCGTCACGATCATCGCCATTGCCAGCTCGAGTCGCGCGGCCACGACCACTGGTGTCCTGCTCTGCCTCGCAGCGGCCGCCGCATACGCCGGTGGAGTCGTCGCGCAGAAAGTCGTGGTGCGACGGCTCCCGCCGTTGCAGACGATCTTCCTCTGCTGTCTGATCGGTGCCGCCGCGTGCGCGCCGTTCGGTCCTCAGCTCGTGCGCCAGCTCGGCCATGCGCACGGCACGTCGATCGGCTGGATCGCCTATCTCGGCGTCTTCCCGACCGCTCTCGGCTTCGTGACCTGGGCGTTCGCGCTCTCGCGGACCGACGCGGGCCGCCTCGCAGCGACGACGTACCTCGTCCCGCCCATCTCGATCCTGCTCGGCTGGCTCTTGCTCGGCGAGACGCCGGCGTCGTTCGCATATCTCGGCGGCGCGTTCTGTCTCGTGGGCGTTGCGCTCTCGCGGCGGCGTTAGGCCGACTTGCGCAGCGGGTCGTCTGCGGCGCGGCGCCGCTGGTAGGGATTGCGCACCTTGACGATCTCGAGCACGTAGACGACGTAGATCGAGAACGCGACCGCCACGAGCCCGATCGACCCCGCCGAGATCGTCGGCCACAGATGCCACGAGCCGTGGGCGCGGAACGGAATGAACCGCGTCGCGAGCGCGGCGGCAGCGAGCGACAGGCACCACGCCCAGATCGTCACCGCCGCGCGCGGCTCGGAGAAGCCGCGTCGGAGGAACCGGTGATGAATGTGCGCCTGGTCGGCCTCGAACACGCGCTCGCGGTGCTTGAGCCTCCGCGCCACGACGAAGGTGGTGTCGACGATCGGCACCGCCAGCACGAGCAGCGGGAAGAAGAGCGCGACGGTCGCCGCCGTTTTCAGGAGGCCCTGGACGGAGATCGCCGCGAGCACGAAGCCGAGCAGGAGCGCTCCCGAGTCGCCCATGAAGATCCGCGCCGGGTAGAAGTTGTGCCGCAGGAAGCCGACGCAGGCTCCGAAGACGATCGCGGAGAGAATCGCCGCATCGGGCTTGGCCAGCGAGAGGGCGATGACGGCGAACGTCAGCCCTGCGATCGCCGCGACCCCGGCGGCAAGCCCGTCGAGGCCGTCGAGGAAGTTGACCATGTTCATGATCGCGACGATCCAGAGGATCGTCAGCGGCACGCCCACCGACGCCGGCAGCGAGTGGACGC
The DNA here is from genome assembly GCA_963848665.1 of uncultured Actinomycetes bacterium. GTDB lineage: Bacteria > Actinomycetota > Thermoleophilia > Gaiellales > Gaiellaceae > Palsa-739. The sequence goes on along the minus strand of CAWKEF010000008.1, from coordinate 80,510 downwards.
CGAGGAACGGGAACGTGAAGCGGTCGACCCAAACGCCGAACCAGGTCGGCACCGCAGCGGCGAGCACCATCCCGGCGAGCTTCTCGAACCAGCGGAGCCCGCGGAAGTCGTCGATCGCGCCGACCGTGACTGCGACTGCCGCGCCGAGCAGCAGGCCGCGTGTGTCGCGCCCCAGGGGCAGGAAGGCGAGCGCGGGCACGAAGATGCCGAGGAAGAGGGCGAGGCCGCCGAGTCGCGGCACCGGCGAGCGATTGAGCCGGCGCCCTCCCGGCGCGTCGACGACGCCCAGCAGCCGCGCCATCCCGCCCACGGCGGGTGTCAGCAGGACGACGACGACGAATGCGACGAGCGCACCCCAGACGACCTGCAGATGATCGCCGAGGACGTTGACGACATCGTGGTGCGCGCCCGGCCCCCCACGGAGAACCGCGACGATCATTACTTCGTGCCGTAGAGCCGGTCGCCGGCGTCGCCCAGGCCGGGCACGATGAAGCCCCGCTCGTCCAGGCCGCGATCGACGGCAGCGCAGACGATGTGCACGTCCGGGTGATGCTCGTGGATGAAGTCGATGCCCGGAGGCGCCGCGACGATGCAGACGAGCGTCACCGCTTGCGCGCCTGCTTCCTTCACCGCATCGATCGCAGCGGCGCTCGAGTGCCCGGTCGCAAGCATCGGGTCGAGCACGATCGCGTCCCGGTCGCTCAGATCGGTCGGCAGCTTCGAGTAGTACTGCACCGGCTGCAGCGTCTCCTCGTCGCGGTACATGCCGATGAAGCCGACGCGCGCGCTCGAGACGAGCGAGAGCACGCCGTCGAGCATGCCGACGCCGGCACGCAGGACGGGACACACGGCGACCTTCTTGCCGGAGAGACGCTGCGCGGTCATCGGCTCGAGCGGCGTCTCGATCTCGAAGTCCTCGGTCGGGAACTCCTTCGTCGCCTCGTAGGTCAGGAGAAGCGTGATCTCGTTCGCGAGCTTGCGGAAATGGACGGTCGGCGTGTCCTTCTCACGGAGATAGCCGAGCTTGTGCTGGACGAGAGGGTGCGTGACGACGGTGAGGCGCTTCGTTTCGATCATCAGGAGACGTACGTCGTGTAACCCCTGAAGCCGGGATACAGCGGCCGTTTCCGGCAGAGCGCGTCGACGCGTCCGAGCAGTGCACCGATGTCGGGTGACTCGGTAAGTGCGTCGCAGATGATCTGCCCGGTCGCGCGGAAGTCGTCCTCGTCGAAGCCGCGCATCGTCATCGCCGGCGTCCCTATGCGAACGCCCGATGCGACCGTGGGCGGGCGCTCGTCGAACGGGACCGTGTTGCGGTTGACCGTGACGCGCACCTCGTGCAGGCGCTCCTCCGCGGCCTTCCCGGTCCATTCCGAGTTGCGCAGATCGATCTGCATCAGGTGCGTGTCGGTGCCGCCGGTGACGAGCTCGAGCCCGCCCGACTGCAGCGTCTCGGCGAGCGTGTCGGCGTTCGCGCGGATCTGCAGCTGGTACTCGCGGAAGGCCTCCGACATCGCGATCTTGAAGCAGGTCGCCTTGGCGGCGATCGTGTGCTCGAGCGGCCCGCCCTGCATGCCCGGAAAGACTGCCCGGTCGATCGCTTGTGCATGCTCCTCGCGGCAGAGGATGAAGCCGGCACGCGGACCGGCAAGCGTCTTGTGCGTCGTCGAGGTGACGAAGTCGCAGTGGTCGACCGGGTTCGGGTGCAGTCCCGCGGCGACGAGGCCGGCGAAATGCGCCATGTCGCAGAGCAAGAGCGCGCCCACCTCGTCCGCGATCTCGCGGAACTTGTCCGTCTCGACGGTGCGCGGATACGCCGAGCCGCCGCAGACGATCAGCTTCGGCTTGCACTCCTTCGCCTGCCGCAGCACCTCGTCGTAGTCGACAGTCATCGTGTCGCGCGACACGCCGTAGCCGGCGATCGTGTACAGCCGGCCGCTGAAGTTCACCTTCAGGCCGTGCGTCAAGTGGCCGCCGTGATCGAGCCGCAGCGAGAGGATCGTGTCTCCCGGCTGCAGTGCTGCCATGTAGACGGCCATGTTCGTGGCGGCGCCTGCATGCGGTTGCACGTTCGCGTGGTCTGCGCCGAAGAGCTCCTTCGCGCGGTCGATCGCCAGCTGCTCGATCTCGTCGACGATCTCGCAGCCGCCGTAGTAGCGCTTGCCCGGGTAGCCCTCGGCGTACTTGTTCGTCGGCACGGAGCCCACCGCTTCGAGCACGGACGGCCACGTGAAGTTCTCGGAGGCGATCAGCTCGATCTGACCGCGCTGGCGCTCGAGCTCCTTGCCGAGCAAGCCCGCGATGTCCGCATCGACGTCTTCGAGGCCTTCGGTGACGAGCTGGTGAAACGTCTGCTGGGCTACGGACACGACCGCTCTCCTCTCCCTAGGAAGAGGGATGGTAATGGCGCCTGCGGCCGCCGCGGCGCCGCCGGGCAGTCGCCGCGCGTGGCCTGGCGTTCCTCCACGTCGGGGGCCAGGCACCCTGACGGAAACGTCACGACTTCGTGACTAGGTTTGCCGCTTCCCAGCGATTCGCCGCGCGCGAGATTTGACGCAGGCGCGAACTTTCCGTGACGGGGCCTGGCCCCTGACGTCGGGACAGAGCCCTCGCTCGCCCTACGCGAGCGCTGCCGCGACGCGCGCGAGCGCGGCGGCCGATGGGGCCGCGCCCTCGCGGATGACGCGCGGGTCGGGGCCGCTGAAGTCGATCACGGTCGACGGCGTTCCCGGGAGCTCACCCGCGTCGATCACCGCCGCCACGCCCGCGAGCAGCTCGGGCGGAATGTCCTCGACCCGTCGAGGGTCCGCACCCCCGGGAAGGTTCGCGCTCGTCGCGACGACCGAGCCCACCTGCGAGAGGACCCGCTGCGCCGCGTCGGGCAGGTCGGTGACGCGGACGCCGATCGTCTCGGGCGAGCCGCCGGTGATCCAGCCGTACCGCCGCGCCGGGTTCGGAAGCACCAGCGTGTACGGGCCGGGAAGCAGAGCGCCGGCGATCACGCTGCCCCGCCCGCGCAACTCGGGCAGACACTCGAGCAGCGTCTCGAGGTCCGCTGCAAGGAGCGCCGAGGGCTGCGAAAGCGCGCGTCCCTTCAGCTTATAGAGCCTCTCGGTGGCGTCCGCGCTTTGGGCCGACGTCACGAGCCCGTACACCGTGTCGGTCGGCAGGATCACAGGCAGGCCCGCGCGGATTGCCGTGGCTGCGTCGTTCATCGGACACCGTCGACCACGCGCGGAAGCCCTGCGAGATCGCGCGTGATCGTAACCGCGCCGTAACCGGCCGCCGAGAGCACGCGGGCAACGTCGTCGGCCTGCCCGTCGCCGACCTCGAGCACGAGAAAGCGGGTCTGCGCGGTGCGCGCAATCCGCTCGTGGAAGCCTTCGCCGACGAGAGCGCGCGCCGGCTCGTGCTGGAGCTCCGGCTGCAGCCCGTCGAGCGTGTCGACGTACGGCGGATTCGAGACGACGAGATCCCAGCCTGCGGCCGCGCTTTCGACCCCGCCTTCCCGAAGATCGACGTCGAGCCCGAGGAGCGCCGCGTTCTCGCGTGCGAGAGACAGCGCATCGCTCGAGATGTCCACTCCCACCACGTCGGCGTCCGAGCGCTCGTCCTTCAGCGCGAGCGCGATCGCCCCGGAGCCGACGCCGATGTCGAGCACGCGCGGCGACGAGACGCCCTCGAGCAGTGCGAGCGCTCGTTCGACAACGATCTCGGTCTCGGGGCGCGGAACGAGAGCGCGCGCGTCGGTTCGCAGCGTCAGCCGGCGGAAACCCCACTCCCCGAGCACGTACGCGAGCGGTTCGCGCTCGATGCGACGGACGAGCAGCGGCTCGAGCGCTCCGTCGACCTCTCGATCGAGATCGGAGTACACCCCGCTTCGCGTCGTGCCGATCACGTGCGCGACGAGCAGCTCCGCATCGACACGCGGCGTGTCGATGCCCGCAGCCGCGAGCCGCCCTTCGGCGTCCGCGAGGGCCTCGCGCGTGTTCAATCGCCGAGTGCGCGGCGGCGATCGTCGGTTGTGAGCGCCTCGGTGAACTCGTCGAGCTCGCCCTGGAGGATCTTGTCGAGCTGGTGCGCCGTCAACTTGATCCGGTGATCGGTGAGCCGGTTCTCCGGGAAGTTGTACGTGCGGATCTTCGTCCCGCGCTCGCCCGAGCCGATCTGGGATCGCCGTGTCGCGTCGAGCTCCGCACGCTGCAGCGCACGCTCACGCTCGTACAGCCGTGCGCGCAGGACGCGCATCGCCTTGTCCTTGTTCTGGAGCTGCGACTTCTCGTCCTGCATCGCAACGGTGACGCCCGTCGGCACGTGTGTGATCCGGACGGCGGAGTCGGTCGTGTTCACGGACTGGCCGCCGGGGCCGGTAGAGCGATACACGTCGATCTTCAGATCGCTCGGATCGATGGCCACCTCGACCTCCTCCGCCTCTGGCATCACGGCGACCGTCGCCGAGGACGTGTGGATGCGGCCCTGCGACTCCGTGGCGGGCACGCGCTGGACGCGATGGCCGCCGCCCTCCCACTTGAAGACGGAGTACGCACCGTCGCCCTTGACCGCGAAGGAGACCTGCTTATAGCCGCCGCCGTCGTTCGGGCTCGCCTCGAGCTCCTCCACCTTGAATCCGCGCCGCTCCGCGTAGCGGGTGAGCATGCGATACAGGTCGGCGGCCCAAAGAGCCGCCTCGTCGCCGCCCTCCCCGGAACGGATCTCCAGGATCACGTCCTTGTGGTCGGCCGGGTCCGTCTCCGCCATCGAGAGACGCAGCTCCTCCTCGAGCCGGGCGGTCCGCTCCTCGAGCTCGGGCACGAGCTCCTTCAAGTCCGCGTCGCCGCGCGCTGCAGCGAGGTCGTCGCGCGCGGACTTCCATTCCTGCGCACGCTTGTAAGGCCCCTCGAGCTCCTTCAGCTTGCGCCCCACCTCGGCCGCCTCGCGGTGGTCGTTGTAGACGGACGGGTCCGACATGCGCTGCTGCACTTCGAGATACTGGTTCTCGAGCTCGTCGATCAGGCTGTCGAAGTCGGCGGCCATGCCGCCGATCAGCGTAGCCGGGCGTCCAGCGTGATCTCGGGGACGCCGGCGAGCGCCTTCGACACGGGACAGTTCGCCTTCGCGCCTTCGGCAGCCTCGCGGAAGCCGTCCGCGTCGAGGCCCGGCACCGTGCCCTCGACGGTCAAGGCGATCTTCGTGATGCCCTCGCCGGGCTGAAACGTCACGGTCGCCGACGTCTGCAGCTCGTCGGGCGGAGTACCGGCCTTTGCGAGCCCCGCCGAGAGCGCCATCGAGAAGCAGGCGGCGTGAGCCGCCGCGATCAGCTCCTCCGGGCTCGTCATGCCGGCGCGTGCGTCCTCCGAGCGCGCGGCCCAGCTGACGTTCTGCTCTCCGATCGCGCCGCTCGTCGTCTTCGTGATCGTGCCGCTGCCGTCCGTGAGGCTCCCGCGCCACGTCACGTCTGCTCTGCGATCCGTTGCCATGCCGAAGAGCCTACTAGGCCATGATCTCGACGCGCTGCGCCTCGGAGCTCGGCCGCGCTTCGAGGTTCAGCACCTCGCGCAGGGCGCGGATCGAGACCTCGAGCTGGTCGAGCGTCGGCTCGCGGGTCGTCAGGCGCTGCAGCCACATCCCGGGCGCGAGGATCGTCATCAGCAGGCGGTTGTCCGCATGCTTGCCCGCGAAGCGGATCAGCTCGTAGGCGATCCCGGCGATCAGCGGCAGCAACAGGATGCGCTCGGCGATCAGCCAGTACCAGTGCGGCCGGCCGAAGAACGCGAAGACGAAGACGGCGATCACCATCACCCAGAGGAGAAACGCCGTGCCGCAGCGCGGATGGATCAGCGAATAGCGCTGCACGACTTCCGGCTCGAGCTCCTCGCCGGCCTCGTACGCGTTGATCGCCTTGTGCTCGGCGGCGTGGTACTGGAACACGCGACGCAGATCGGGTAGGAGCGAGATGAGCGAGAGATAGGCGACGAAGATCGTGACGCGGATGACGCCCTTCGACGATCACGAACCAGCCGGTGCTCTTGATCGGAAGCAGCTCCGTGAGGAGGCCGGGCGTCACCTTGAAGAGCATGACCGCGAAGCCGATCGCGACCGCGAACGCGAAGATGAGCGCCCCGCGCGAGAGCTCGGTCTGAACCTCTTCGCCTCCTCACCCTCCTCCTGCGCCGCGTAGTTCGCTGAGATCGCGAGCGCGCGGAAGCCGATCGCGAGCGACTCGCCGAGCGCCATCACGCCGCGCATGACCGGCAGGCGGAAGACCCAGTGCCGCGCCATGGCGGAGTCGATCGGTTTCGAGACCTGCGCGATCTCGCCGTTCGGGGTGCGCACGGCGACGGCCCAGTTTCCGGGGCCGCGCATCATCACGCCCTCGAGGACGGCCTGCCCTCCGACCATCGATGCCATGACCGGACTAGCGGGAGCCGGATTCGCGCTTGGCGCGCTCGGCGCGCTCGAGGCGCTTCTGGAAGCGCTCGACCCGGCCGCCCGTGTCGACGAGCTTCTGCTTGCCCGTATAGAACGGGTGGCAGTTCGAGCAGATCTCGACGTGAAGCTCTGGCTTCGTCGAACGCGTCTGGAATGTGTTCCCGCAGGAGCACGTCACGGTCGAGATGACGTACTCGGGATGGATGTCAGCCTTCATGAAGCCAGGATAGCAGCGGCCTCTTTCGGCGCCACGTTGCCGCCCGAGACGACCGCGACCACGGTTTGCCCGCGCTCGACCTGCACGTTCCCGGCGAGGAGCGCGGCCGTCGAGGCGGCCGCGCCGAGCTCGCACGCGAGCTTCGTGCGCGCGTAGAGCCAGCGGAAGGCGTCGGCGAGTTCGTCCTCGCCGACGAGCACCGACTCGACGCCGAGCACGCGTGCAGATCTCGATCGCACTGCTCGCCGGCGAACGGCGCGCTCAGCGCGTCGGCGGCGCTCTTCGGCGTCACGGCGACCGGGCTGCCCGCCGCGAGGCCCTCGTGCAGCGCGCGCGAGCCCTCGGGCTCGACCGCGACGATCCGCGCCGAGCGGGCCGCCGCGCCTGCACCGCGGTCGCGATCCCGCTGACGAGCCCGCCGCCGCCGACAGGGAACGAGACGACGTCGAGCTGCGGACGCTCCTGCGAGCATCTCGAGCGCGACCGTTCCCTGCCCGGCGATCACGGCCGCGTCGTTGAACGGGTGGACGAGCGTGCGGCCCGTCTGCTCGACCAGCTCCTGCAGTCGCTCGAACGCCTCGGTCGGGCCGGCAGCCTCCTGGTCGATCGCCGCGCCGTACCCGCTGCGTCGCCTCCACCTTCAGCGGCGTCGGCGCCCTGCCACATCACGATCAGCGCGTCGAGCCCGGCCTCGCGCGCGGCCCAGGCGACCGCCTGCGCATGGTTGCCTGCCGAGATCGAGATGACGCCGCGCGCGCGCTCCTCGTCCGTCAGCTCGGCGATCCGGTTGAGCGCGCCGCGCACCTTGAACGAGCCCGGTGCGCTGGAAGAGCTCCGCCTTGAAGTACGCGTCGGCGCCGAGCCGGTCGGAGAGCGTTGCCGAGCGAAGGAGGGGCGTGCGGTGGACGCGCCCCGCAATCGTTTCGCGCGGCGCGCTCGACGTCGTCGATCGAGATCACGCGCGAGAGACTACGCGCGCGGTCCTGCCGAGCCGGATGGTGAACGTCGTGAGCCGTCCGGGCTCGCTCTCGACCGTGACCGTGCCGCCCATCGCCTCGGTCAGCTCCTTGACGATCGCGAGCCCGAGGCCGGTGCCGACCGGGCGCTCGCGGCCGTAGCGCTCGTGCAGGTAGAAGCGCTCGAACGCGCGGTCGCGGTCGGAGTCCTCGAGCCCCGGGCCGTTGTCCTCGACGCGAAGCACGCCCGGGCTCCGTGACGATGCGCACCTCGCCGCCGGCCGGCGTCAGGCGAAGCGCGTTCTCGACGAGGTTCGACACGACCTGCAGGACGCGATCGGCGTCGGCGATCGCCGGCGCCGAGCCCTCGGCCACGGCGCTGAGCGCGACGCCGAACGCGTCGGCCTGAGGCTGGTAGCGCCGCACGGCGTCTTCGGCGACCTCGGCGAGATCGATCTCGCCGGGATGGACGCTGAAGTCGGTGCGGTTCATCCGCGCGAGGTCGAGCAGGTCGTGCACGAGGCGCTCGAGTCGCGCAGCCTCGACCGCGACCGTCGCCGCCGCCTCCTCGCGGCTCGATCGCGCCGTCCTGCACCGCCTCGGCGTAGCCGCGGATCGCAGTCAGCGGCGTCTTCAGCTCGTGGCTGACCGAGAGCAGGAACGACCGCTCCGCCTCGCGCGCTCTGCGCGAGCTGCGAGGCCAGATCGTTGAACGCCGTCGCGAGCGTGCGCGAGCTCCGCGGCGCCTTCGACGGGCACCGGGTCGGGATGCTCGCCGCGCGCGAGGCTGCCGGCTCGCCTCCGCGACGCGATGCACCGGGCGCGCGATGCGGCGCGCGAGCAGAACGCGGCGAACGCTGCGAGCACGCCGCCGCGAGCGCGGCGAGCAGCAGGCTGTAGACGTACGGCGTCCAGCGCGCGCGCGTCGCGCTCTTCGGCCGCAGGAGCACGAACGGCTGGCCGCTGACGATTCGCGCGGCGAAGTACAGGTCGCACACCGTTGATCGTCACGGAGCCGTCCGCCGGTTGGTTGTTGCGCGAGCTTGTCCTTCGCGCTTTGCGGCAGCTGCGTCGAAGTGGCAGCAGCGGCGTCGAGGTGCTGCTTCTCGAAGTACGACTGCAGCGAGCTCAGCTTGCCGAGCGGGACGATCACGGAGTTCACGTTCTGGCTCGTCGCGATCAGATCCGCCTGGTGCGAGACGTCGCGCAACGTCGCCTTGTCGACGGCGCGCCGCGTGAGCACGAGCCCGACGCCGACGGTGAGCCCGACGCACAGCACGACGACGAGCACGATCGCCTGAAAGAGCCGCGAGCGGAGGCTCGTCATGCCGCCTGAAGCTTGTAGCCGGCTCCCGCGCACGGTGCGGATCGACTCCGGGTCGCCGAGCTTGCGCCGCAGCTGCGCGACGTGCACGTCGACGGTCCGCGTGCCGCCCGGATACGTCATGCCCCACACGAGGTCGAGCAGCTTCTCGCGCGAGAGCACGATGCCCGGGATGCTCGAGGAAGCACGCGAGCAGGTCGAACTCCTTGCTCGTCAGCTCGATCTCTCCGCCGGAGACGGTGACGTCGCGCGAGTCGCGCCGCAGCACGATGTCGCGCGCCGCGAGCACCTCGTCCTCGTTGCGGTTCTCGACGCGGCGCAGGATCGCCTTGATGCGCGCGGCGAGCTCGCGCGGCGAGAACGGCTTCGCGACGTAGTCGTCGGCGCCGAGCTCGAGGCCGGCGACGCGGTCGGGCTCCTCGTCGCGCGCGGTCAGCATCAGGATCGGCACCTTCGAGTGCGCGCGCATCTGCCTGCAGACCTCGAAGCCGTCGATCCCCGGCAGGCCGATGTCGAGCACGACGAGCCGACCGGATGCCGCCGCAGCTCGGCGACCGCCTCCTCGCCGGAGCGGATCCAGACCACGGTCCAGCCGTCCTGCTGCTCGAGGTAGGCCTTCACGAGACGGCCGATCGCGTCCTCGTCTTCGACGAGGAGAAGGACGCCGCCGGTCGCCGCGCGTGCCATGTCCTCTCTTATTTAGCCGCCGTTGCCCTCTACCTGCACGAGCGTGGCCGGTTGGTCCGCCTGGCGGTAGAGGACGACCCGGAGCTTCCGGCGCAGCTGCGCCACGCTCGAGAAGCGGATCGGGCCTTGAACGCGGGCATTGGGGTCGATCTGGATCGCGACGAAGTTCCCGTCCCGCTCGCGGAGCGTCACGCTCGTACCGGAGAGCGCCGTGATCACGCCGCGGTCGATCCGCCAGTCCTGCGTGCCGCCCGTAGGAGTCGCGACGAGCACCTCGGAGCGGATCATGTTGCCGCCGAAGAACTGCGATGATGATCGCCTTCGGGAGCGCCAAGCCGCTCGACGCCAGCCAGAAGAAGCTGTTCAGCGCGATGAGCGCGGTGGCGAGGTAGAGGTAGCGGCGCCGGGTCATGGTCATATTTTCGTCCCCTTCGCGATCGATCTGGGTAAGCCCTGTGTAAAAGCCGAAAAGAGTGCCTGGCACCGCTCGAAGCGGTGCCAGGCACCTGGGAGGAGCCCTTTACTTGGCGGTCGCGGGCTCGCGGTCGCCGATGTGGTTTGCAGGCGTCGACTCGACCTGGCCGAGCGAGGCGCCGCGGTCGGCCCGGACGCGGACGACGATCCGGTCGCCGACGACGAGCTTCGACGCGTCGATCACGGTCGGCACCTTGCCCTGCCAGAGCAGGAAGATGGTGTCGCCGTCGTACGCGAAGGTCTGGTCGGCCGCGTTGCCGATCAGGAGCCGCAGCGCGCGCCGGTCACCGCCCGTGACGTGCACCGTCACGGTCGAGGAGCCGACGGAGCTGAGCGTGCCGCGGAACAGGTACAGCGGCTTGTCGGGGCGGTTGATCGTCGTGCCGTGATCGCCGACGATGCCCGCCTGCTGCTGCTCGATGGCAGCGAGGTCGGAGCCGCGCGGGCGCGCGGACGTTCACCGTGACGTAGTCGCCGGCGGCAAGATCGCCGGCCTGGACGACCGTGGGCTTGCCGGCGGCCCACTTCAGGAACTCGGTGTTCGCGCCGTACGCGAGCGTCTGCGAGACGGAGGCGCCGAGCATCGCGCGCAATGCGGCCTTGTTGCCGCCCTGCACCGTGATCGGGACGCCGCCGTTCGCCGGCGTTGCCGTCAGCTGGCCGGCGAAGCGGAAGAGGATCTTTCCCTGGCCGTTGCCGGCCGACGCGGCGCCTGCGCAAAGCAGCGCTGCCGCGATCGTGATGATGAGAGCCTTGATGCGCATGTGTCTGACCTCCGTGGCGGGACAATCTGTCGTGGAGAACATCCCCGGGTGCGGTCAGGCGGCCGTACGGCGCGCGTAAGTCTCAGGTAAACCGGCGACGAACTTTACGTTCGGGTGTACTCGGGCCCGGAGCCGCCCTCGGGCGGAGTCAACCTTCCGCCCTTCGCGGTGATCGCGCCGCACTGCACGCAGTTCGACGGCGCGACGTTCACCGTCGCTGTCCCGTCGCCACCAACGGTTCCGAGCTCGTACACCTGCGCTGGGCACATGTGCACCCACATGTCCGCGACCTCGCTTGGAACCGTGCGCTCGATCCGAATGTGATTCGGCTGGTCGTCACGCGTCTTGTTCCCCGAGAGGAAGACCGACGAGAGCTTGTCGAACGTGAGCTTGCCGTCCGGCGTGGGATAGCGCGCCGCCCGGTTCGTGCGAAGGAGCGGCTGCTCCGCGTCGGGCTCCGCCCGCATCTTCCCGACGTCGAGCCGGCCTTTCGACACGGTCATCGCGCTCGCAAGCGCACCGCCGATGAAGAAGCCGCGCCCGAACACCTGCCGCATGTCGCGGACCTCGTGCAGGTCGGCATGGATGAAGCTCTTCCCTACGGCGTCGTCGTACGCCGAGAGCGCCGTCGCGGGTGTCGCGCCGCGCCGGAGTGACGCGAACGCCGCTTCAGCGGCCAGGCGGCCCGACTCGATCGCGTAGTGGATCCCCTTGAGGCGCGGGACGTTGACCATCCCCACGCCGTCGCCGCACAGGAGCAGACCGGGCGCGTGGAGCTGCCTCGGCAGCGAGTAGAAGCCGCCGCTCGGGATCGTCTTCGCACCCCAGGCGAGGCGCTCGCCGCCTTCGAGCAGCGAGCGGATCTTCGGATGCGTCTTCAGCTCCTGGAGCAGGTCGTGCGGCGAGAGCTCGACATCGCGGTAGTCGAGTCCGACCACCATGCCGATCGTGAGCATGTCGTCGCCCATCGGGTAGACGAACGAGCCGCCGAACTCGCGGTAGCGGGCGCGCGTCCGCAGCGGCCAGCCCATCGTGTGCACGATCGACCGCAGCGGCTTCGCAACCTTCCAGACTTCCTTGACACCGAGCTCCCAGACTTGCGGTTCCTCGGACCGCAAGCCGAACCGGTCGAGCGCGACGCCGGTGAGATGTCCTTGCGTGCCTTCGGCAAGCACCGTCACCTTCGCCACGAGGTCCGCGCCGGGCTCGAAGTTGCCCATCGGCTCACCCTCGCGCGAGCGCCCCTTGTCGCCCGTGCGCACGCCGGCGACGCGGCCGTGCGAGACGAGGAGCTTCTCCGCGGCCGTCTCCGGCAGGATCATGGCGCCGCCCTCCTCGGCACGCTCACCGAGCCATCGCCCGAGCTCGGAGAGCGAGAAGACCCAGTTGCCGTGGTTGCGCATCGGCGGAGGCGGCGGGATCCGGAGCGCGTTCCGTCTCGTGAGGACGTACACCGACTCGCCCCGAACGGGGCCGTACGAGGGCATGTCCTCGAGGCGGTGGCGATCCTTGAAGAGACGCCGCAGCGCGCGCGGGTTGATCACCGCGCCCGAGAGCAGGTGCGAGCCGGGCTGCTTGCCCTTCTCGAGGACCGCCACCGGAACCTCGCCGAGCCGCTCCGCGACCTGTGGATGCTCCTTCAGGAGCTGCCCCAGGCGGATCGCGCAGGCGAGGCCTGCGGGGCCTGCGCCGACGATGAGGACGCCGACCTCGATCCGCTCGTCGGCCGGGTCGGTGGGCTCGGCGACGAACTCGCCCGCCGCGAAGGGCGGCGGATAGTCCGAGGCCTTGACCGTCACTGGCCCTTGCGCTGGTTCACGAGGTCGGTCAGCTTCGGGACGATCTCGTGCACGTCACCGACGACGCCGAGATCGCTGAACTCGAAGATCGGCGCGTTCGGATCCTTGTTGATCGCGACGATCACGTTCGAGCTCTGCATGCCGACCTTGTGCTGGATCGCGCCGGAGATGCCGAGTGCGACGTAGAGCTTGGGCGACACCACCTTGCCGGTCTGCCCGATCTGGGCCGCGTACGGGTACCAGCCCGCGTCGACGACGGCGCGCGTGGCGCCGACCGCGCCGCCGAGCGCGCGCGCGAGCTCCTCGGCGAGCGTGAAGTTCTCGGGTGCGCCGAGGCCGCGGCCGCCGGCGACGATCACGTCGGCATCCTCGATCGACGGGCCGCTCGACTGCTCCTGCTCGTGGTCGACGACCTTGGCGCTGCGCGAATGCTCCTCGTACTCGGCCGAGACGTCCACGATCTCCGCCTGGCCGGTCTCCTTCGTCGTCGCGTCGAACGAACCGGCGCGGAAGAGCGCGATGCGTGGAGTGGACTTCCAGCCGACGTCGACGAGCACGGAGTCCTGCAGCGCCGGGCGCTTCCCGACGAACTCGCTCGTGATGTCGACGAGATCCCAGTTGAGCCCTGCGTCGAGGCGCGCGGCAAGTCCGGCGGCGACGTCGGCGGCGAGCACGGAGTTCGCGAACAAGACCGTGTCGTAGCCGTCGTCGGCGACCACCTTCGCGATGACGTCGACGCGCGCCTGCGGCAGCGGCGGCTCGAGCGAGTCGTCCTCCGCGACGTGCACCTTCGACGCGCCGTAGGACGCGGCTTCCCGGGCGAGCGCCTTCACGCCGCCGCCGACGAGCACCGCGGAGACGTCGCCGAGCGACGCAGCCTTGGCGAGCACCCCGAGCGAGCCCTTCTGCAGCTCGTTGCCGTGGTGCTCGACGAAGACGAGCGTGCTCATATCAGTCGCTTCTCCGCGAGGAAGTCGGCGATCTGCTGCGCTGCGCTCCCGTCGTCCTCGATCTTGCGGGCGTCGCCGCGTGAGGGCGGCTCCCCGAGCGCAAGCACCTCCGTCTTCGACCCGGCCTCGCCTGCCTCGCCGGCGTCGACGCCGATGTCGCCGAGCGAGAGCGTGTCGAACGGCTTCTTCTTCGCGCCCATGATCCCCTTCAGGGACGGATACCGCGGCTCGTTGATCGCGTCGCTCACGGCGACGACCGCGGGCAGCGGAGCCTCGATCACGTCGTAGCCGAACTCGGTCTGCCGCTTCAGGCGCAGCGCGCCGTCCTGCAGGGTCAGCTCCGCGACCTGCGAGACGACCGGGCGCTTCAACCGTTCGGCGACGGCAGCCCAGAGGACTGCGCCGTCGGCGTCGGATGCCTGCTGGCCGAAGAGCACGAGTTCGGCGTCCTCGCGCTCGAGCGCCTTCGCCAGCACCTTGCTCGTCGCGACCATGTCCGAGCCGGCTGCCGCGTCGTCGCTCACGAGCACTGCGCGGTCGGCGCCCATGGCGAGGGCCTTCCGCAGCGAGTCGGCCGCCTTGGCCGGCCCGAGCGAGATGACGACGACCTCGGAGTCGGAGTCGCCCTTCAGCCGAAGCGCCTCCTCCACCGCGTTCGCGTCGAAGTGGTTGAGCGCGCCCTCACCCGAGCGGTCGAGCCGCTTCGAGCCTGGATCGAGCCGCGAGTTCCCCTCGGGGACGTGCTTCACGCAGACGGCAATCTTCATCGCCGCGCGATCCTATCGGCGTCCTTACATGCGCTGCCGCAGCGCCAGCACGTCGGCGACGAACACGTCGCTCACCTTGTAGGGCCCGGTCGCCCTCACAGATCGCTCGCCCTGATACCACGCCGAGAGGGCGAGGTGCTCGTTCCCGTTGAAGGCGTGCAGCAGATGGTTCAGATACGCGAGGCCCACATGCACGTTGCCATCCGCGTCGTGCGCGACGGGGTGCCGGATCAGGACCGACTCGACGTAGTCCCACGTCGAGGGCAGCAGTTGCATGACGCCTTGCGCGCCCACCGACGAGACGACCGAGTTGTTGTAGCCGGACTCCATCCAGGCCAGCGCGCGGGCGAGCTTCGGGTCGATGCCGTAGTGAGCGGCCCAAGAGTCGAGCGAGCTGCGAACCGTCCCGGCGTCCGAAGCCGAGACCGCCGTCGGCGCCGTGCTCGCAACGCTCGCCGGCACGCGAAGCTTCACGCCGATCAGGAGCGGCCGAGCAGGATCCAGCTTGTTGATCTGCGCGAGCTTCGAGAGCGTCGTGCGGTTTCTCCGCGCGATCGCGGTGAGCGAGTCGCCCGGCTTCACGACGTACCGGAGGAGCGCCGGCGCCTCGATCGACTTGACCGGCACGCGGGTCTGCAGCCCGAGCGCGGCGAACGTGGCGGGACCCGCGACGCCGTCGGCATGCAGATGCATCAGGCGCTGGTAGCGGCGCACGCCGGCTACGGTCGGCCGGTCCATGTAGGCGTTCACGGGAACTCCGACGCCGTGCTTGACGAGGAGGAACTGCATCACCGCCACGTCCCAGCCGAAGTCGCCGTGCGAGAGCGTTCGCGAGCCGAAGAGGGGCGTGCCGAGGGGCCCCAGCTCGCGGCGCGTGCTGAGGTCCGCGATGCCCGTCACGTGCAGTCCGTGCACGCGCTGGAACTTGCGCACTGCGGCGACCGTTCTCGGGCCGATCAGCGCGTCGATCGGGCCGAGGTAGAGACCCTGGGCCCGGAGGGCGACCTGGAGCCCCGCGTGCTGGGGATTGAGGGATGCGCTCACCGGCGCGGCCGCCGCCAGACCCGCCGCGAGCGCTCCCGCCATTGTCAGCCGGAGGCGCATGAGTCACCCGAATACCGCGCTCGGGCGGCGATTCCTTCCTATCGGCCGGTGAAATTCGGCTTGCGCTTCTCGGCGAACGCCGTCAGGCCCTCGATCGCGTCCGCGCTGCCGAAGAGCTCCCCGAACTCGTCGGCCTCGGCCTCGAGCGCGCCCGGCGACATGTTGACGAGCCGTTTTGCGAGGGCGAGCGCAAGCGGGCTCTTCGCCGCCAGTGCGTGCGCGGTCTCGAGCGCCTTGTCGAGCACCGGGTCCGCGATGCCGTTGACGAGCCCGATGCGGAGCGCCTCCTCCGCGTCGACGGTACGGCCGGTGAGGATCAGGTCCTTGGCCACGCCGATTCCGCACACGCGCGCGAGCCGCTGCGTGCCGCCCCAGCCCGGGACGATGCCGAGGTTGATCTCGGGCTGACCGAGCTTCGCCCGGCTCGACGCGTAGCGCAGGTCGCAGGCGAGCGCGAGCTCGCAGCCGCCGCCGAGCGCAAAGCCGTTGATCGCGGCGATCGTCGGCTTGGCCATCGTCTCGAGCAGCCGTCCGGCCTCGTGGCCGAGCCCGCCCCACGCCTTCGCGTCGCCGGAGCCGAGGCCGCTCATGTACTTGATGTCGGCGCCTGCGACGAACGCCTTCTCGCCGGCGCCCGTCAGGACGACCGCACGCACCCCCTTGTCGACCGCGAGCTCGCGCAGTCGGTCGCGCAGCTCCGTCAGTGTCTCGACGTTCAGCGCGTTGAGCGCGTCCTGCCGGTCGATCGTGACGGTGGAGACACCGGCGTCCGTCGAGACGTCGATCAAACGGGGACGGCTCCCTTGAGGAAGTCGACGATCTCGCCGGTCGTCGCGCCGGGGCCGAAGACGCCGGCGACGCCCTGCTTGCGCAGCTCGTCAGCATCGTCGGCCGGGATCGTCCCGCCGACGACGACGAGCACGTCCTCGGCGCCGTTCGATCGAAGCAGCTCGAGGATGCGGGGAACGAGCGTCATGTGCGCGCCTGAGAGAATCGAGATTCCGACCGCGTCCGCGTCCTCCTGGATCGCCGTCTCGACGATCTGTTCCGGCGTCTGGTGCAGTCCCGTGTAGATGACCTCCATGCCGGCGTCGCGCAGCGCGCGCGCGATGATCTTCGCTCCGCGGTCGTGGCCGTCGAGGCCAGGCTTCGCAACGACGACTCTGATTTTCCCGGCCATGCCGCGGGCAGTCTAGAACGGCGCCGCTTGCCGTGACGGAGCCGTTACGGGGGAGTGTCCCCTGTTACGGGTTCCGCACGACTTCGTCACGGCGAAACTCGCGCCGACAGCACGCGTCGCGCGAACAGCTTCGGGAGCCGTGACGGTTCCGTTACGAGGGAGTGTCCCCGCTGTCCGGTTAGAACACCGGCGTTTCGCGCCAGATGCCCCAGACGTCGCGGAGCGCGTCGCACATCTCGCCCATCGTCACGTAGAGGCGTGCGGCGTCCATGATCGGCTCCATCAGGTTCCGGTCGCCTTCGGCGGCTCGCTTGAGCTCGGCGAGCGCCTGCTCCACCGCCCCGGAGTCGCGGCGCGCGCGGACCGCCCGGACGCGTTCGATCTGCTTCGTCTCGAGCGCCGGGTCGATGCGGAGGATGTCCACGGGTACTTCCTCGTCGAGCTCGTACCGGTTGACGCCGACGATGATGCGCTGCTTCGCCTCGACCTCCGACTGGTAGCGGTACGAGGCCTCGGCGATCTCGCGCTGCATGAAGTTCTCCTCGATCGCGGGCACGACGCCGCCGAGCTTCTCGATCTGATCGAAGTAGTCGTAGGCCTGCCGCTCGAGCTCGTTGGTCAGATGCTCGAGGTAATAGGAGCCGCCGAGCGGATCGATCGTGTTCACCGCGCCGATCTCGTGCGCGATCACCTGCTGGGTGCGCAGCGCGAGGCGGACAGCGTTCTCGGTCGGAAGGGCGAGCGCCTCGTCGAAGGAGTTCGTGTGCAGCGACTGCGTGCCGCCCAGCACCGCGGCGAGCGCCTCGATCGCCGTGCGGATCAGGTTGACCTCCGGCTGCTGCGCCGTCAACGAGACGCCCGCCGTCTGGGTGTGGAAGCGCATCAGCCAGGAGCGCGGGTTCTTCGCTCCGTAGCGGTCGCGCAGCTGGGTCGCCCAGATCCGCCGCGCAGCGCGGTACTTCGCGATCTCCTCGAAGAAATCGAGGTGTGCGTTGAAGAAGAAGGACAACCTCGGCGCGAAGTCGTCGACGTCCATCCCCCGCTCCACGCACGCATCGACATAGGCGAAGCCGTCGGCGAGCGTGAAGGCCAGCTCCTGGGCAGCCGTCGAGCCCGCCTCGCGGATGTGGTAGCCGCTGATCGAGACCGGGTGCATCTGCGGCATCTCCCGCGCACACCACTCGATCATGTCCACGACGAGGCGCATCGACGGCTTCGGCGGAAAGATCCATTCCTTCTGCGCGATGTACTCCTTCAGGATGTCCGTCTGCACCGTCCCGCGCAGCGCCTCGAACGCCACCCCCTGCTTCTCGCCCACGCAGGCATAGAACGCGAGCAGCATCGCTGCCGGCGCATTGATCGTCATCGACGTCGAGACCTCGCCGAGCGGGATCCCCCCGAACAGCGTCTCCATGTCGTCGAGGGAGTCGATCGCCACGCCCTCGCGGCCCACCTCGCCGAGCGAGCGCGGATGATCGCTGTCGTAGCCCATCAGCGTGGGCATGTCGAACGCCGTCGACAGGCCCGTCTGCCCATGCTCCAGCAGATACCGGAACCGCTCGTTCGTCTCCGCCGCCGTCCCGAACCCGGCGAACTGGCGCATCGTCCACAACCGGCCCCGGTACATCGACGGGTAGACGCCCCGGGTGAACGGAAACACCCCCGGATAGCCGAGCTCGCGCTCGTAATCGACCGGCGCCGTCTCGGCCGAATAGAGCGGCTCGTTCTCGATCCCCGACATCGTCGAGAACAGCTCGCCCTGCCGCTCGGGCGTCGCGTCGTAGCGCTCCCGGCGCCACTCCTCGGTACCGCCGATACCGGCTTGCGGATCTTCGGTCGTCGCCATCGAACGCGAAGTGTAGGCAGGAGTCTCCTGTTGCCGCACCAGGCAATGCCGGAGCCTGAAGCTAAGGCTCTAGTCGAGGGTTAGCCCTCAAACGGTACGCAGGCGCCACGTCCCGGTGCGGGCGGCGCCGGACGCCGTAGGCATCACCCTATAAGGGGAAATGGCGGGCATTCATACCGGTTTCGTACCCAAAGCGCTCTAGGAGCACCCCCGGGCGAGCCGATCATGAACACCAGGAGACACGCGGACCTTCGCGTGATTTGGAAATGGCGAGCTTCCCCAAAATGCGGCTTCGAGAGCGCTCGGCTGATGCCGGGCGCCTTCGCATCCTTCGGCTTCACCCGCTCGCCATTGCCCTGGCGCTCCTGGTTGCGGCTCTCGCCGCCGCTGCTCTCTCCGAGCTCGCCGCTCTCCCGAGCAGGCACGCGGCTTCGCAGAAGGCAACGCCCGCCTTCCTGACGAAGGCGCTCGGGGCTGCTCGGCCTCAGGCATCGCTCGTCCGGAAGCCGGCCCCTCACGTCACGGTCACGATCGGCGATCGCGGCCTGAGCGTCTCCGACTCGAATGGAGGCGTCCGCCTCGCGCCGGCGACGTCCTCGCCGTCGTCGTGGCACCGGCACCAGAACGGCGCGGTGCGCCGGTCGTCCGTCGGCTCCGAAGCGATCCTCTTCGACAACCAGGGCCAAGGCGCCGAGAGCTTCCTCGTCGTCGACCGCCACCAGGGGAAGCGGACCTGGCGCTGGAGGCTCGACACCACCTTCACGCCTCGCGTCACGCACGCGGGCGTCGTCGGCTTCTACGACGGACGAAAGCTCGCAACCCAGTGGATCCCGTCGGTGCAGATCCTCGACGCGCACAAGAAGAACGTCACCCCCCACGGTCTCTCCTGGAGCACGGTGCGCACCGGTGGGAGCTGGTGGCTCGAGCTGCGGCTCAACGACCGCAAGCTGGCGCTGCCGTACACGATCGACCCTGCAGTCCTCAGGACCGGCGGCGCCGGCACGGTCGCAACGATCACCGGTGCGGGCACCGCCCTCAACGTCGTCGTCCCCGCGAGCGCCGCCGCCCAGGATCTCCTCTTCCTCCACTTCGCGGAGGCGTTCAACGGCGTCCCCGCGTGCCCGGCAGGCTGGAACGTCGGCTTCCTCTCCGGCGGCACGACGGCGGGCGTCGCCACCGTCACGCTCGGCGAGACCACGTGCTGGAAGAAAGCGATCAGTACCGATCCGGGGTCCACGGTTGCCCTCACGCGCGCAAGCGGCGTCGCGGCTGCGGCCCTGATCATGTCCTATCGCGGCGTCGACACGAGCCTCGTCGGCACCGACACCGGGCGCGACGAGCCCCCTCGCCCAGGCTGCGGCGGCCGCGTACAACCCGGGCGCAAACGGGGCGAACACGACCTTCCCCGCGCTGTCCGCGAACACGACGATCGCCAACGAGGAAGTCGTCGGGTTCGGCGCCTCTGCTTCAGCAAGCACGTGGACCTCGCCCGCAGGCGCGTACGTGATCGAGCGGTCGGGGAACACCGCCGGCATCACCGTCGGCACCGGCGACAAGAACGTCGCCGCCCTCAACACGGCGGTTCCCGCACAGCTCGTCACGCTGTCCGTCTCCGCGCGCCGCCAAGGCATGACGTTCGGCCTCACGAACGACACGGGCGCGCCGACGAACGGCCTCGAGACGATGGCCGTCCAGAGCGGCAACGCCTACCAGGCTGCCGCCGGCGGCTCGATCTACTACAACGGCAACAACGCGGGCAGCATCACGATCTCCGATCCGTTCACGGACGGCCAGTCGGCGCCGTTCTCGGTCGACTACCCGGTGCTGAGCGGAGTCTGGACGCACGCCGCCGAGACGCCGACGACGGCACCGAACTTCACCTCGAGCGCGTTCACCTGGTCTGCATCCGCTGCCGCAGCACCCGCGCTCTCGCTGACCGAGCGCGACTCTGCCGGAAACACGCTTCCCAACCCGGTCACGCTCGTGAACGACACGACCGCCCCGGCCGGCGGCGCGATCTCGGTGCCGGCGACCTCGAACACGCTGAGCAACATCCCGATCACCACGACGAGCTTCACAGACGGCGGCTCGGGCATGGCGACCAACGTCATCACGCGCTCCAATGCGCTGGCCCCCGCGGTCAACGGGGTCTCGTGCCCGGCGAGCGGCTATACGCGGCTCGACCGTCGTCACGAGCCCGGACACCGTCCCGACCGACGGCATGTGTTACGTCTACACGCTGACCGGCACCGACAACGTGGGCAACGTAGCGGCGCCTGTCACTTCGAGCCCGATGCTCGTCGACACGTCCACGACGGTCGCGACGGCGAGCGCGCCCGGCGTCTCCTCCCTCACCTTCGCGGCCACGGTTCCGAACAAGCCGATGCGCATGCTGATCGTAGGCGCCGAGGCGGAGTTCGCGACGAACAACAGCTGCCAGGCCTCGGGCGTCACGTACGGCGGCGTCCCCTTGACGGAGATCGCCCAGTCAGCTACCGGGACGGGCTCGTACGACTGCTCGAGCCTCTGGTACATGGCGGCGCCCCCCGTCGGCACCGCGAACGTGGTCGTCACCTACACCGGAACCTTCGACGCGTCGGCCGGCGCCGTCAGCCTCTGGAACATCAAGCAGGGCGCGCCGGACGCCTTCAACACGAGCTTCAGCAACACGGCCGCGACGACGACGAACGTCACGACCGTCACGCCGAACTCGACGGTGATCGACATCTTCGGCACGGGCCAGCCCATTCCCAACGCTCTCGTGGCGAACCCGGGCCAGGTGGAGCTCGAGACCACGAGCCCCGCCAATCCCGCATCGACCTCGCACGGCATGAGCACGGAACCCGTCGCCACGCCCGGACTGGTCACCTTCGGCTGGACGCAGGCGGGCATCAACCGCAGCACTGAGGTCGTTGCCGCCTTCGCGCCAGGTGACGTCACGCCGCCGACCGAGTCGGTCACGACGCCGGCGTCCGACGGGCTCCCGTACAACGCGACGAGCCTGCCGGCGAACATCGCGGGCACGTCAGCCGATACGGGCGGCTCGGGCGTCTCCACCGTTCAGGTCGCGATCCAGGACGGTGCCGGCAACTACTGGGGCGGCGCGACCTTCAACCAGGCAGCGATCTTCTACAACGCCACCGGCGGGTCGACCGCCGCGTGGACGTATGGAACCGGAACCCTCGTCGGTCAGCTCGTCGACGGTCACACGTACACCGTCACGGTGAAGGCGACCGACGCGATCGGGAACACGAGCACGAACACGCGCACGTTCGTCTACGACACGACCGCGCCGACTGTGACGAACGTGACCTCCACGAAGGCGGACGGCGCCTACCCCTCGGGGACGTTGATCCCGATCACCGTCACCTTCAGCGAGCCCGTCAACGTCACCGGCACGCCGACGCTCGCACTCAACTCGGGCGGCAGCGCAAGCTACAGCTCCGGCAGCGGCACCAACGTCTTGACCTTCAACTACACGGTCGCCGCCGGCAACAACTCGGCCGACCTCGACTACAGCGCCACCAACTCGCTCGCCCTCTCAGGCGGCACGATCAAAGACGCAGCGACGAACAACGCCAACCTCACTCTTCCCGCCGTCGGAGGCGCGAGCTCGATCGGCGGCCAGAAGAACATCGTCGTCGACACGACTGCGCCGACGGTGACGAACGTGACCTCCACGAAGGCGAACGGTGCCTATCCCTCCGGGACGTTGATCCCGGTCACGGTCACCTTCAGCGAGAACGTGACCGTCACCGGCACGCCGACGCTGGCGCTCAACTCCGGCGGCACCGCCAGCTACAGCTCCGGCTCGGGCAGCAACATCTTGACCTTCAACTACACCACCGCCGGCGGCGAGAACACCGCCGACCTCGACTACTCGGCCACCAACTCGCTCGCGCTCTCGGGCGGCACGATCAAGGACGCCGCCACCAACAACGCGACCCTGACCCTGCCCGCGGTCGGCGGCGCTTCGAGCATCGGCGGCCAGAAGGCGATCGTCGTCGACACCAACAACCCCACGGCTTCGGTGACAACGCCGGCTGTCAGCGGCAACTCCTACAACGGAACATCGCTTCCGGCCAGCCTGGCCGGCTCCTCCGCCGACACCGGCGGCTCCAGCACCGTCTCGAGTGTGCAGGTCGCGATCCAGGACGGGGCCGGCAACTACTGGGGCGGCGCCACCTTCAACCAGGCAGCGATCTTCTACAACGCAACCGGCGGCACCACCAACGCCTGGACCTACTCCACCGCAACCCTCGCCGGCCAGCTCACCAACGGCCACACCTACACGATCACCGCCAAGTCCACGGATCCGGCGGGCAACACCGGAACGGCGACGCGCACCTTCGTCTACGACAGCGCCGCGCCCACCGTCACCAACGTCAGCTCGACCAAGGCGGACGGGGCATATCCGTCGGCGACGTCGATCCCGGTCACGGTCACCTTCAGCGAGAACGTGACCGTCACCGGCACGCCGACGCTCGCGCTCAACTCCGGCGGCACCGCCAGCTACAGCTCCGGCTCCGGCAGCAACGTCCTCACCTTCAACTACACCACCGCCGGACGGCGAGAACACCGCCGACCTCGACTACCCCGCCACCAACTCGCTCGCCCTCTCCGGCGGCACGATCAAGGACGCCGCCACCAACAACGCCACCCTGACCCTCCCCGCCGTCGGCGGCGCCAACTCGATCGGCGGCCAGAAAGCGATCGTCGTCGACACCAGCAACCCGACCGCGTCGGTGACGACGCCGGCTGTCGACGGCAACACTTACAACGCGACGAGCCTGCCCGCGAATCTCGCAGGCTCCTCGGCTGACACGGGCGGCTCCAGCACCGTCTCGAGCGTGCAGATCGCGATTCAGGACGGCGCCGGCAACTACTGGGGCGGTGCGACCTTCAACCAGTTCGCGATCTTCTACAACGCGACCGGAGGCACGACCAACGCCTGGACGTACGCCACTGCCACGCTCGTCGGCCAGCTCACCAACGGCCACACCTACACGATCACGGCGAAGTCGACCGATCCCGCCGGCAACACCGGCACCACCACGCGCACCTTCGTCTACGACACGACCGCGCCCACCGTCACCAACGTCACGTCGACCAAGGCGGACAGCACGTATCCGGCCGGGACGCTGATCCCGATCACGGTCACCTTCAGCGAGAGCGTGACGGTGACGGGTACGCCGACACTGGCGTTGAACTCGGGCGGCACCGCCAGCTACAGCTCCGGCTCGGGCAGCACCGTGCTGACCTTCAACTACACCGCAGGCGCCGGCGACAACAGCGCCGATCTTGACTATCCGGCCACCAACTCGCTGGCGCTCTCAGGCGGCACGATCAAGGACGCCGCGACGAACAACGCGACCCTGACCCTCCCCGCGGTCGGTGGCGCCTCGAGCATCGGCGGCCAGAAGGCGATCGTCGTCGACACCAACAACCCCACTGCTTCTGTGACGACGCCTGCTGTCAACGGCAACTCCTACAACGCGGCCTCGCTGCCCGCCAGCCTGGCCGGCTCCTCCGCCGACACCGGCGGCTCCAGCACCGTCAGCTCGGTGCAGGTCGCGATCCAGGACGGCGCCGGCAACTACTGGGGCGGCGCGACGTTCAACCAGGCAGCGATCTTCTACAACGCGACCGGCGGCACCACCAACGCCTGGACGTACGCCACTGCCACGCTCGTCGGCCAGCTCACCAACGGCCACACCTACACGATCACCGCCAAGTCGACCGACCCCGCCGGCAACACCGGCACCACCACCCGCACCTTCGTCTACGACACCGCCGCCCCCACCGTCAGCAACGTCAGCTCGACCAAGGCCGACGGCGCCTACCCCGCCGGAACACTGATCCCGATCACGGTCACCTTCAGCGAGAACGTCACCGTCACCGGCACCCCCACCCTCGCCCTCAACTCCGGCGGCACCGCCAGCTACAGCTCCGGCTCGGGCAGCAACGTCCTCACCTTCAACTACACCACCGCCGGCGGCGAAAACACCGCCGACCTCGACTACTCGGCCACCAACTCGCTCGCCCTCTCCGGCGGCACGATCAAGGACGCCGCAACGAACAACGCCACCCTCACCCTCCCCGCCGTGGGCGGCGCCAACTCGATCGGCGGCCAGAAGGCGCTCGTCGTGGATACGAGCAGCCCCGCTCCGTCGGTGACCGCGCCCGGCTTCGACGGTCTCTCCTACAACGCCGCCACGCTGCCCGCAAACATTGCAGGCAGCTCGATCGACACCGGCGGCTCCAGCACCGTCTCGAGCGTGCAGGTCGCGATCCAGGACGGGGCCGGCAACTACTGGGGCGGCGCGACCTTCAACCAGGCCGCGATCTTCTACAACGCAACCGGCGGCACCACCAACGCCTGGACCTACTCGACCGCCACCCTCGTCGGGCAGCTCACGAGCGGCCACACCTACACGATCACGGCGAAGGCGACCGATCCCGCGGGCAACACCGGCACCACCACCCGCACCTTCGTCTACGACACCACCGCCCCCACCGTCACCAACGTCAGCTCGACCAAGGCGGACGGGGCATATCCGTCGGCGACGTCGATCCCGGTCACGGTCACCTTCAGCGAGAACGTGACCGTCACCGGCACGCCGACGCTGGCGCTCAACTCCGGCGGCACGGCCAGCTACTCCTCCGGTTCCGGCACGGCGACGCTGACGTTCGCGTACACGACTGCGAACGGCGAGAACACCGCCGACCTCGACTACTCGGCCACCAACTCGCTCGCCTCTCGGGCGGCACGATCAAGGACGCCGCCACCAATAACGCGACCCTGACCCTGCCCGCGGTCGGCGGCGCCTCGAGCATCGGCGGCCAGAAGGCGATCGTCGTCGACACCAACAACCCCACGGCTTCGGTGACAACGCCGGCTGTCAGCGGCAACTCCTACAACGGAACATCGCTTCCGGCCAGCCTGGCCGGCTCCTCCGCCGACACCGGCGGCTCCAGCACCGTCTCGAGTGTGCAGGTCGCGATCCAGGACGGGGCCGGCAACTACTGGGGCGGCGCCACCTTCAACCAGGCAGCGATCTTCTACAACGCAACCGGCGGCACCACCAACGCCTGGACCTACTCCACCGCAACCCTCGCCGGCCAGCTCACCAACGGCCACACCTACACGATCACCGCCAAGTCCACCGATCCCGCGGGCAACACCGGAACGGCGACGCGCACCTTCGTCTACGACACCGCCGCGCCCACCGTCACCAACGTCAGCTCGACCAAGGCGGACGGGGCATATCCGTCGGCGACGTCGATCCCGGTCACGGTCACCTTCAGCGAGAACGTGACCGTCACCGGCACGCCGACGCTCGCGCTCAACTCCGGCGGCACCGCCAGCTACAGCTCCGGCTCCGGCAGCGCGACGCTCACCTTCGCGTACACCACCGCGAACGGCGAGAACACGCGCCGACCTCGACTACTCGGCCACCAACTCGCTCGCCCTCTCGGGCGGCACGATCAAGGACGCCGCCACCAATAACGCGACCCTGACCCTGCCCGCCGTCGGCGGCGCCTCGAGCATCGGCGGCCAGAAGGCGATCGTCGTCGACACCAACAACCCCACGGCTTCGGTGACAACGCCGGCTGTCAGCGGCAACTCCTACAACGGAACATCGCTTCCGGCCAGCCTGGCCGGCTCCTCCGCCGACACCGGCGGCTCCAGCACCGTCTCGAGTGTGCAGGTCGCGATCCAGGACGGGGCCGGCAACTACTGGGGCGGCGCCACCTTCAACCAGGCAGCGATCTTCTACAACGCAACCGGCGGCACCACCAACGCCTGGACCTACTCCACCGCAACCCTCGCCGGCCAGCTCACCAACGGCCACACCTACACGATCACCGCCAAGTCCACGGACCCCGCGGGCAACACCGGAACGGCGACGCGCACCTTCGTCTACGACAGCGCCGCGCCCACCGTCACCAACGTCAGCTCGACCAAGGCGGACGGGGCATATCCGTCGGCGACGTCGATCCCGGTCACGGTCACCTTCAGCGAGAACGTGACCGTCACCGGCACGCCGACGCTCGCGCTCAACTCCGGCGGCACCGCCAGCTACAGCTCCGGCTCCGGTAGCGCGACGCTCACCTTCAACTACACCACCGCCGAACGGCGAGAACGCCGCCGACCTCGACTACCCCGCCACCAACTCGCTCGCCCTCTCCGGCGGCACGATCAAGGACGCCGCCACCAACAACGCCACCCTCACCCTGCCCGCCGTCGGCGGCGCCAACTCGATCGGCGGCCAGAAAGCGATCGTCGTCGACACCAGCAACCCGAGCCCCTCGGTGACGACGCCGGCCATCGACGGGAGCACCTACAACGCAGCCAGCCTGCCGGCGAACCTCGCGGGCTCCTCGGTGGACACGGGCGGCTCCAGCAGCGTCAGCTCGGTGCAGGTCGCGATCCAGGACGGCGCGGGCAACTACTGGGGCGGCGCCACCTTCAACCAAGCCTCGATCTTCTACAACGCGACCGGCGGCACCACCAACGCCTGGACCTACTCCACCGCAACCCTCGCCGGCCAGCTCACCAACGGCCACACCTACACCATCACCGCCAAGGCCACCGACCCCGCCGGCAACACCGGAACGGCGACGCGCACCTTCGTCTACGACACCACCTCACCCGCGGTCACGAACGTGACGTCGACGAAGGCGGACGGAACGTATCCCTCGGGAACGTCGATTCCGGTGACAATCACCTTCAGCAAGAGCGTGACGGTGACGGGCACGCCGACCCTGGCCCTGAACTCGGGTGGCACGGCGAGCTACAGCTCGGGCTCCGGTAGCGGGACGCTCACCTTCGCCTACACCACCGCGAACGGCGAGAACGCCGCCGATCTCGACTACCCCGCCACGAACTCGCTCGCCCTCTCAGGCGGCACGATCAAGGACGCGGCGACGAACGACGCGACGCTGACGCTGCCGACGGTCGGCGGCGCTTCCTCGATCGGCGGCCAGAAGGCGATCGTCGTCGACACCAGCAACCCGACCGCGTCGGTGACGACGCCCGCCGTGGACGGCAACACCTACAACGCGACGAGCCTGCCCGCGAATCTCGCAGGCTCCTCGGCTGACACGGGCGGCTCCAGCACCGTCTCGAGCGTGCAGATCGCGATCCAGGACGGCGCGGGCCTCTACTGGGGCGGTGCGACGTTCAACCAGTTCGCGGTCTTCTTCAATGCGACGGGCGGCACCACGAACGCGTGGACATACTCGACCGCGACGCTCGTCGGCCAGCTGACGAACGGCCACACCTACACGATCACCGCGAAGTCGACCGACGCGGCCGGCAACACCGGGACGACCACGCGCACCTTCGTCTACGACACGACCGCGCCCACCGTCACCAACGTCACGTCGACCAAGGCGAACGGCACCTATCCTGCGGGAACGCTGATCCCGATCACCGTCACGTTCAGCAAAACGGTGAATGTGACCGGAACGCCCACAATCGCGTTGAACTCCGGCGGCACTGCCAGCTACAGCTCCGGCTCGGGCAGCAGCGTGCTGACCTTCAACTACACCTCAGGTGCCGGCGACAACACGGCCGATCTCGACTACTCGGCCACCAACTCGCTGGCGCTCTCAGGCGGCACGATCAAGGACGCCGCGACGAACAACGCGACCCTGACCCTGCCCGCGGTCGGTGGCGCCTCGAGCATCGGCGGCCAGAAGGCGATCGTCGTCGACACCAACAACCCCACGGCTTCGGTGACGACACCGGCGGTCGACGGCAACACCTACAACGCGACGAGCCTGCCTGCGAATCTCGCCGGCTCCTCCGCGGACACCGGCGGCTCCAGCACGGTCAGCTCGGTGCAGGTCGCGATCCAGGACGGCGCCGGCAACTACTGGGGCGGCGCGACGTTCAACCAGGCAGCGATCTTCTACAACGCAACCGGCGGCACCACCAACGCCTGGACCTACTCGACCGCAACGCTCGTCGGCCAGCTCACCAACGGCCACACCTACACGATCACGGCGAAGTCCACGGATCCGGCCGGCAACACAGGCACGACCGCACGCACGTTTGTGTACGACACCGCTGCGCCCACGATCAGCAACGTCTCCTCGACCAAGGCCGACGGCGCCTACCCCGCCGGGACGCTGATCCCGATCACGGTCACCTTCAGCGAAAACGTCACCGTCACCGGCACGCCGACGCTGGCGCTCAACTCCGGCGGCACCGCCAGCTACAGCTCCGGCTCGGGCAGCAGCGTGCTGACCTTCAACTACACCGCAGGCGCCGGCGAGAACACCGCCGACCTCGACTACCCGGCCACCAACTCGCTCGCCCTGTCGCGGCGGCACGATCAAGGACGCCGCGACGAACAACGCGACCCTGACCCTCCCTGCGGTCGGCGGCGCCAACTCGATCGGCGGCCAGAAGGCGCTCGTCGTGGATACGAGCAGCCCTGCTCCGTCGGTGACCGCACCCGGCTTCGACGGGCTCTCCTTTAACGCCTCTACCCTGCCCGCGAGCCTCACGGGGAGCTCGATCGACACGGGCGGCTCCAGCACGGTCAGCTCGGTGCAGGTCGCGATCCAGGACGGCGCCGGCAACTACTGGGGCGGCGCCACCTTCAACCAGGCCGCGATCTTCTACAGCGCAACCGGCGGCACCACCAACGCGTGGACCTACTCGACGGCAACGCTCGTCGGCCAGCTCACGAGCGGCCACACCTACACGATCACCGCGAAGGCGACCGATGCGGCCGGCAACACCGGCACCACGACGCGCACCTTCGTCTATGACACGACGGCTCCGACGGTAAGCAACGTGACGTCCACGAAGGCAGACGGCACGTATCCGGCCGGGACGTTGATCCCGGTCACGGTCACCTTCAGCGAGAACGTGACGGTGACGGGTACGCCGACGCTGGCGCTCAACTCGGGCGGCACTGCCAGCTACAGCTCCGGCTCGGGCAGCAACATCTTGACCTTCAACTACACCACCGCCGGCGGCGAGAACACCGCCGACCTCGACTACTCGGCCACCAACTCGCTCGCGCTCTCGGGCGGCACGATCAAGGACGCCGCCACCAATAACGCGACCCTGACCCTGCCCGCGGTCGGCGGCGCTTCGAGCATCGGCGGCCAGAAGGCGATCGTCGTCGACACCAACAACCCCACGGCTTCGGTGACGACGCCGGCTGTCAGCGGCAACTCCTACAACGGAACATCGCTTCCGGCCAGCCTGGCCGGCTCCTCCGCCGACACCGGCGGCTCCAGCACCGTCTCGAGTGTGCAGGTCGCGATCCAGGACGGGGCCGGCAACTACTGGGGCGGCGCCACCTTCAACCAGGCCGCGATCTTCTACAACGCAACCGGCGGCACCACCAACGCCTGGACCTACTCCACCGCAACCCTCGCCGGCCAGCTCACCAACGGCCACACCTACACGATCACCGCCAAGTCCACGGATCCGGCGGGCAACACCGGAACGGCGACGCGCACCTTCGTCTACGACAGCGCCGCGCCCACCGTCACCAACGTCAGCTCGACCAAGGCGGACGGGGCATATCCGTCGGCGACGTCGATCCCGGTCACGGTCACCTTCAGCGAGAACGTGACCGTCACCGGCACGCCGACGCTCGCGCTCAACTCCGGCGGCACCGCCAGCTACAGCTCCGGCTCCGGCAGCAACGTCTCACCTTCAACTACACCACCGCCGGCGGCGAGAACACCGCCGACCTCGACTACTCCGCCACGAACTCGCTCGCCCTCTCCGGCGGCACGATCAAGGACGCCGCCACCAACAACGCCACCCTGACCCTGCCCGCCGTCGGCGGCGCCTCGAGCATCGGCGGCCAGAAGGCGATCGTCGTCGACACCAACAACCCCACGGCTTCGGTGACGACGCCGGCTGTCAGCGGCAACTCCTACAACGGAACATCGCTTCCGGCCAGCCTGGCCGGCTCCTCCGCCGACACCGGCGGCTCCAGCACCGTCTCGAGTGTGCAGGTCGCGATCCAGGACGGGGCCGGCAACTACTGGGGCGGCGCCACCTTCAACCAGGCAGCGATCTTCTACAACGCAACCGGCGGCACCACCAACGCCTGGACCTACTCCACCGCAACCCTCGCCGGCCAGCTCACCAACGGCCACACCTACACGATCACCGCCAAGTCCACGGATCCGGCGGGCAACACCGGAACGGCGACGCGCACCTTCGTCTACGACACCACCGCGCCCACCGTCACCAACGTCACCTCGACCAAGGCGGACGGCGCATACCCGTCGGCGACGTCGATCCCGGTCACGGTCACCTTCAGCGAGAACGTGACCGTCACCGGCACGCCGACGCTCGCGCTCAACTCCGGCGGCACCGCCAGCTACAGCTCCGGCTCCGGTAGCAACGTCGCTCACCTTCAACTACACCACCGCCGGACGGCGAGAACGCCGCCGACCTCGACTACCCCGCCACCAACTCGCTCGCCCTCTCCGGCGGCACGATCAAGGACGCCGCCACCAACAACGCCACCCTCACCCTCCCCGCCGTCGGCGGCGCCAACTCGATCGGCGGCCAGAAAGCGATCGTCGTCGACACGAGCGCGCCGGCCGTGAGCTCGGCCTCCTCCAGCACCCCGAACGGCGCCTACAGCGGCGGACAGGCGATCGCCGTCACCGTCACCTTCAGCGAAGCCGTCACCGTGACGGGCACGCCGACGCTCGCGCTCAACTCGGGCGGCACCGCGAGCTACAGCTCCGGCTCCGGCAGTGCGACGCTCACCTTCAACTACACCGTCGGCGCGGGCGAGAACAGCGCCGACCTCGACTACAGCGCCACCAACTCGCTGCTGCTCGCGGGCGGCACGATCGCGGACGCCGCGAGCAACAACGCGACGCTCACCCTCCCCGCCGTCGGCGGCGCTTCGAGCATCGGCGGCCAGAAGGCGATCGTCGTCGACACCAACAACCCCACGGCTTCGGTGACAACGCCGGCTGTCAGCGGCAACTCCTACAACGCGGCCTCGCTTCCGCCAGCCTGGCCGGCTCCTCCGCCGACACCGGCGGCTCCAGCACCGTCTCGAGTGTGCAGGTCGCGATCCAGGACGGGGCCGGCAACTACTGGGGCGGCGCGACGTTCAACCAGGCAGCGATCTTCTACAACGCAACCGGCGGCACCACCAACGCCTGGACCTACTCCACCGCCACCCTCGCCGGCCAGCTCACCAACGGCCACACCTACACCATCACCGCCAAGTCCACCGACCCCGCCGGCAACACCGGCACCACCACCCGCACCTTCGTCTACGACAGCAACGCCCCGACCGTCAATAACGTCAACGCGACGAACCCGAGCGGGCCGTACAAGGCGGGCGCCACGATCCATGTCCTGGTCTCGTTCACCGAGCCGGTTCTGGTCACAGGGACCCCGAAGCTCAACCTGAACACGAGCGAGACCGCGGACTATGCCTCGGGGAGCGGCACGCCGACGCTCACGTTCGACTATGTCGTGCAGCCGGGCGACAACGTCGCGGCCCTCGACTACGCCACGACGACCTCGCTGATCACGAACGGCGGCAGCATCCGGGACGCTGCAACGAATGACGCTGTCCTGACGCTGGTCACCCCGGGCGGCGCCGGCTCGCTCTCGGCGAACAGGATCCTCCGTATCGACACGACGAACCCGACTGCGGCCGTCTCGACGCCCAGCGTCGACGGCAGCTCCTACGACGCCGCGAGCCTCCCCGCGAGCCTCGCAGGATCCTCGGCCGACACGGGCGGCTCGGGCGTCTCGAGCGTGCAGGTCGCGATCCAGGACGGGTCCGGCAACTACTGGGGCGGCGCGAGCTTCAACCAGGCCTCGATCTTCTACAACGCGACGGGCGGCACCACGGCGGCCTGGACCTACTCGACCGCCGGCCTCCCCGCCCAGCTCGCCGACGGCCACACCTACACCATCACCGCGAAGGCCACCGACGCCGCCGGCAACGCCGCGACGACGACCCGCACCTTCGTCTACGACACGACGGCGCCGACCGTGACCTCGGTGACGGCGACCAATGCCAACGGCTCCTACGCAACGGGCCAGGTCATCCACGTCCGGATCACGTTCAACGAGCCGATCTCGGTCACCGGAACGCCGATCCTCGGCCTGAACACGACGCCCGCGCGAACCGCCGCGTACGCGGCGGGCTCCGGCACCTCGACGCTCACGTTCGACTACACGATCCAGGCAGGCGACATGTCGGCCGACCTCGACTACGCCACCACCAACTCGCTCACGCTCAACGGCGGCACTCTGAAGGACGCCGCGACGAACGCCGCGACGTTGACGCTTCCCACGGTCGGAGGGGCCTCGAGCCTCGGCGGCCAGAAGAACATCGTGATCGACACCGATCACCCCGACGTCATCTCCGTCTCTTCCTCGAATGCCGACGGCTCGTACAAGGCCGGACAGACGATTCACGTGAGCATCACCTTCAGCAAGCCGGTCACGCTCGCCGGCGGCACTCCGACGCTCGATCTCAACACGACACCGGCCCGGGCGGCGACCTACGTCTCCGGCTCGGGCACGACGACCTACACGTTCGACTACACGGTTCAGGCAGGTGACACATCGACCCGCCTCGATGCCGCCTCCGTGAACGCACTTCAACTGAACGGCGCCACGATCCGCGACGTCGCGGCCAACGACGCGTTCACGACCGTGGAGGTCGGGGTCGGTAGCCCCGGCGCGCTTGCCGACTCGAAGAACATCGTCGTCGATACCACTGCACCGACCGTCACGAACGTGACCGCCACGCCCGCAACCGCGTCCTACGGCGCCGGCCAGACCGTCCCGATTACGGTGAGCTTCTCCGAGGCGGTCAACGTCACCGGGACCCCGACGCTCGCTCTGAACACCGGTCGGGTCGCCACGTACGCCTCGGGCTCGGGCGCGAGCAGCCTGACCTTCAACTACCTCGTGCAGCCGGGCGACAACGCCTCGCCACTGGCCTACAACGGGACGGGATCGCTCGTGCTCGCCGGCGGGACGATCCGCGACACGGCGACGAACAATGCGACGCTCACGCTGACGGCGCCCGGCACAGGCGGCAGCCTCGACGCCAACACGGCGATCACGATCGACACCACGGCGCCGACGGTGTCCGGCCTCTCCGCAGCCAATGCGAACGGCGCGTACAAGGCCGGAGACGTGATCCACGTGCAGGTCGCCTTCGGCGAGCCGGTGACGGTAACCGGAACGCCGACGTTGTCCCTCTCGAGCGGCGGCTCGGCGAGCTACGCCTCCGGATCCGGAACCTCGACGCTCACCCTCGACTACACCGTCCAGCCGGGCGACGACGCGACGCGGCTCGACGCCTCGTCTGCGAATGCCCTCGGCGGCGGCACGATCCGCGACGCAGCCGGCAATGACGCGACCGTGACGGTCGCGACCGGTGTCGGCACGCCCGGCGCGCTCGCGAATGCGAAGAACCTGCGCATCGACACCGCCAATCCGACCGAGACGATCACATCGCCCGCCTCGAACGGCACGACGTACAACTCGTCGAGCCTCCCCGCGAACCTCGCGGGCTCGTCGGCGGATGCGAGTGGCTCCGGAGTCGCCGGGGTCGCGGTCGCGATCCAGGACGGCGGCGGCAACTACTGGAACGGCACGACCTTCGGCGCGGCGTCGATCACCTTCAACGGGGCCGGCGGGACCACCGCCGCGTGGACGTACTCGACGTCGACGCTCCTGGCCCAGCTCGCGGACGGACACACCTACACCATCACCGCGCGTGCAACCGACGCCGCGGGCAACCAGTCGACGACGACGCGCACGTTCGGGTTTGACGTCACAGCTCCGGCCGTGACGAACGTCTCGGCAACGAACGCAAACGGCGCGTACCCCGCCGGCACCACGATTCACGTGCAGCTCACGTTCAACAAGCCGGTCAACGTCACCGGAACGCCGCAGCTGATGCTGAACACGACACCCTCGCGCAAGGCCGACTTCGTCGGAGGCTCCGGCACCTCGACGTTGAGCTTCGACTACACGATCCAGGCAGGCGACAACTCCGCGACGCTCGACTATGCGTCGACGGCTGCCCTCGTGCTCAACGGCGGCACGATCCGCGACGCCGCGACAAACGACGCCTCGCTCGTGCTTCCGACTCCGGGCGCATCCGGCTCGCTCTCTGCGAACAAGAGCCTCGACGTAGATACCGCCTCCGCCACGATCTCCTCGGTCTCGGCCTCGAACGCGGACGGCGCGTACGCAGCCGGCGCCGCGATCCACGTACGGGTGACGTTCAGCGAGGCCGTCACGGTGAGCGGGACGCCGACCCTCGCCCTCAATACCGCTCCCGCGCGGACAGCCGCGTACGCATCGGGATCGGGCACGCCGACGCTCACGTTCGATTACACCGTCCAGCCGGGCGACGCATCCTCTCATCTCGACTACGTCACCGTCGCCTCTCTCGGCCTGAACGGCGGCACGATCCGCGACGCGGCGACGAACGACGCGACGCTGACGCTTCCGACGGTGGGCGGTGCCTCGAGCCTCGGTGGCCAGAAGAGCATCGTCATCGACACAGGGGCACCGACCGTCACGTCGACCACCGTCTCCGGCGCGACGCTCGACCTCACCTTCAGCGAGCCCCTCTCCGGCTCCCCCGCGACCTCCGACTTCGCGGCGACACTCAACGGATCGGCGGATGTCGTCGACAACGTGTCGATCGTCAGCGGCAACATCGTCCGGCTGACCCTCCACGCCGCGGCTCACCGGCTCGACGCAGTCTTCGTGAGCTACACGGGCTCGTCCATCGCCGATCTCGGCGGCAACGCCGCCGCGACCTTCAGCGGTCAGAGTGCGACGAACCTCACGCCCGACGCGGCGCCGACGGCTCCTGCCCTGTCGACGCCGAGCCCCGGCGCGTTCGTCGCCTCGGCAACACCGACGCTCTCGGCGGTCTTCGGCGATCCGGATCCGCTCGACTTCGGCAAGCTGACGTTCCAGGTCTGCACGGACAGCTCGTGCACGACCTCGCTCGGCACTTTCGACTCGACGGTGACGAACCTGAACGTGGGCCAGACCGGCTCCGCAGCCGTGCCGGGCGCCTTCAATCTCGTGACCGGAACGCAATACTGGTGGCGCGCCGAGAGCACCGACAGCGCTTCGACGAGCTCCTCGTTCTCCGCGACGCGCTCGTTCACCGTCGACCTGACGTCGCCGGCGATCAGCGTGACGGCCCCGAGCGCAGGCGCCGGCGCGGGCTTCCAGTGGTATGACGGGTCGACCAAGACGCTGTGGCTGAACGCCGACCAGACCGGGACGTTCGCGCTCCACGCGACGGCTTCCGATCCGCAGTCCGGTGTCGCCCAGGTCGGCTTCCCGGCGGCCTTCGGCACGAGCGCCAACTCCGACTCGACGAGCCCGTACGACTCGTCCGGCTACACCTTCGACGGCACTGTCACGCCGTTCGCCTCGCCGGGCTCGAAGACGGTCACCGCCACGAACGGCGCCGGCGGCAGTGCGAGCGACCAGATCACGATCTCGGCCGACGGCTCCGCTCCGGGCGCCTTCGGTCTTGGAACGCCCGCCGTCGCATCGACCGTCGGCACCGGCATCAACGTGTCGGCGAGCCCTGCGGACGCCGGCTCGGGTCTTCGCCAGGTCGACTTCTTCTACTGCGACGCGTCGGGCGGCCCGTGCAGCCCGTCGATTCCGCTCGGCAGCGGCACGCTCCTGTTCGGCGCCTACTCGATCACGTGGAACACGACGGGCCTGACCGACGGCCACCAGTACGCCCTCGATGCGGTCGCAACCGACAACGTCGGCCATGCGACGACGTCCGCCGCAACGACGGTCATCGTCGACAACAGTCCGCCTGCCCTCTCGACCGCCGCCCCGTCGCCGGTGACCGGATCTGCATTCCAGTGGTACGACGCACCGAACAAGACGCTCTGGCTCAACGCGACGCAGTCCGGCTCATTCAAGCTGCGCGCGAACGCGAGCGACCCGGATTCCGGCGTCTCCTCCACCACCTTCCCTGCACTCCTCGGTTCGGGCTCGAACGCGGGCACCCTCAACGCCGGCGTCTACCAGTCCAGCACCTACACGTTCAACTCGCCCTCCGCACCCGGCGTCAAGTCGATCAGCGCGACGAACGGCGTCACGAACCCGTCTCCCGAGACGAGCTCCGATTCGATCGACGTCGAGGTCGACGGCGCCACGCCCGCGACGACGGCCACGTTCCCGCTGAACAACGGCTCGTACGGCCCAGGAACCTGGAATGGAGTCTGCGCTCCGTCGGGTGTCTGCGGAACCGTCAGCGATTCCAGCGGCTCCGGCGTCGCACAGGTCAAGGTCTCGATCAAGGACCGCACGACCGGCATGTACTGGGGCGGCACCGCCTTCGACCAGGCGTCGCAGACGTTCAACACGGCAGCCCTGGCCGGCACCAACTGGGACTATGCGCTCAGCGAGAGCGATCTCACGGCCCCGCACTCGTACGTCGTCGAGGTCTACTCGGTCGACAACGTCGGCAATGCCGACGTCCACCAGCAAATGCGGTTCACGTACGGCAGCGACGTCGGCGGCCCGACGACCGCGCTCACGCTCTCGAGTGCCTCCCACGCGTTCATGACGGCAAGCTCGCCGTACGTCCTCTACTACGGCACTGCCAACGGCGGCGGGAGCTTCACACTCCACCAGTCGGCTACCGACCCGAGCGGCGTGGACACGATCGCCTTCCCGGATCTCTCCGCCACGACCGGCTTCAGCGGCACAGGCGGCACCTCGACGAACGGCAGCGCGGCCGACCCCTTCGTCGCGACCTCGTCCTACGCCTTCACGAGCGGTGCCACGACCGCACCCGGCCCGAAGAACGTCGACGCGGTCGACCTGCGCGGGAACCCGACCCACGACCAGGTCGCGTTCGTGCTCGACAACGCAGCGCCTACGGGCGGATCCCTCGCCGTCAACGGCGGCGCCGCCTACTCGACGACCACCAACTTCGCAGTCGGCCACGTGGACTACACGCTCGACGGCGGCGGCTCCGGCGTCGCATCGTCCGTGCTCACGGTGGCGTCGGCCACGCTGGCCAACGGACTCTGCGGTTCGTTCGGCTCCGCTTCCGCAGCGTCCGACGGTCTCTTCTCGGGCGCGCAGGGCACGTGCTACCGGTTCACGCTCACCGGCACGGACAGGGTCGGCAATGTCGCCACGACGTCGTTCGACGTCAAGGTGGATACGACCCCGCCGAGCCAGCCCTCGGTTACCTTCAGCAACCTCTCGAGCGGGAACACCTTCGACGACGGCGCCGGAACGCTCTACTACCGGCCGTCGCCCGCCGGCACGTTCGACGTCGATGCAGCTTCTACCGACGCGCAGTCGGGCGTCCAGGGCTACACGTACTCGCCGCTTTCGGGCTTCGCTTCGACGAACCAGGCAGCAGGCTCGATGCACGTCACCTTCAACGGAGCCAGCACGGGCGCCGGCGCATTCACGGTCCACGCGACGAACAACGCCGGCTCGAACTCGACCGATGCTACGTACACCCTCACACCCGATACGACCGCGCCGGGTAGCGGCGGCCTGAGCGTGAACGGCACCGCTGCGACGGGCGTCGGGAGCTCGAGCTACTTCACGAGCGGCGCCTCCGTCGCGGTCTCGACGACGCCGTACAGCGACGGCGGCTCGGGCATGCAGAGCCAGGTCGTCACCGTCCAGCAGGCGGCGCTGGCCAACGACAGCTGCGGCGTCTTCGGAGCCTCCCAGACGGTCCCCGGGGCGACCTGGAACGTCTCGAACGGCAGCTGCTACCTCTTCACGATCACGGCCACCGACCATGTCGGCAACGTCGCCACGCTCCAGACCACCGTGAAGGTCGACACGACGGCGCCGGTCGCCCCGACGATCGCGTACACGGGCCGGTCCGCGGGCAACACGTTCGTGAGCGGAACCACGCTCTACTACCGCCCGTCCGCGAGCGGAGCGTTCACGGTGAACGCGAACGGCGCGGGCGATCCCGAGACCGGAATCCAGGCCGGCAACTCCGGTTACACGTTCTCGTCCCTCGGCGGCTTCCTCTCCGCCGCCCAGACCGGCAACCACGTGGACGTGACCTTCGACGGCTCGAGCAGTGGTGGCGGCACATTCACCGTCTCGGCGAACAACAACGCCGGCGTCGCGTCGAGCGCGACCAGCTTCGACGTCGTGAAGGACTCGGCAGCACCCGTCAACGGCATGCTCGCGATCAACCCGTATTCCGGCAGCCCCACATTCCCCGTCACCGAGCAGGCATTCACGGACGCCGGCTCGGGCATCGCCTCGAATGTGCTCACGCGCTCCGCTCCGCAGTCGGCGACGACCGGTAGCTGCCCGGCATCCGGCTACACCGGCGCGAACGCCGTCGTGCTGCCGAACGACACCGTTCCCGCGGACGGTTGCTACGAGTACACGCTCACCGGCACCGACAACGTCGGCAACGTCAGCACCTACAAGACGATCGTCCTCGTCGACACCTCCGGCCCGACGGGCGGCTCGATCAGCTACCTCGACGGCGCATCCAGCCTGAGCAACATCCAGATCAGCTGGTCGAGCGGCACGGACGGCGAGTCCGGCATCGGCGGCACCGTCCTCGAGCGCGCGACCGCCCCGGTCACCGGCTCGACGTGCGGCGCTCTCGGCGGCTTCACCCCCGTCCTCGGAGCGACGAGCCCGTACATCGATACGAGCGTCGCCGCCGGCAACTGCTACGCCTACGAGATCGTCGTGACGAACAACGCGGGCGTGTCGTCCACCTTCTCGTCGGCCTCGATCGCGCGCCTCACGAACGCGTCGCCGATCACGATTGCCGGCTCACCCGCCGGGACGCACGTCAGCGGCTCGACGCTCTGGCTCGGCCCGGCCGCCGCCGGCAACCCGTTCACGCTGGAGCTCACGGCTGCGGGCGCGAACGGCGTCACGTCGACGACCTGGCCCGCCGACGTGGGCGCGCTCGCCGGCGCAGGCTCGACCGCGAACGCCTCGCCGTTCACCTCCGCCCCGTACACATGGAACGGCAGCGCCGTCAACGACACGCTGAACGTGACACGCGCTCCCAACACGACAGCCGACCAGTTCACGGTCAGCTCCGATCTCAATGCCCCGACCGGCTCGATCGGCTACCCGAACGGCCCGCTCACGAGCCACTCCGTCCCGGTGACCTCGTCGGCAGGCGACGGCGACTCCGGCGTTGCGGGCACGCAGGTCATGCGCGCCTCGGCGGCTCTCGTGGGCTCGACCTGCGGCAGCTTCTCGCCGTACAGCCAGGTCACGCTCGACGGCAGCGGCAACGACACGACCGTGGCCGACAACACGTGTTACACGTACCAGCTCGTCGTCACCGACAACGTCGGCAACACCTTCACCGCCTCCTCGGCGAACGTCGTGCAGATCCCCGACATCACGGCGCCGACGTTCACGAGCGCGGCCACGAACCCGGCCGGGACCCAGCTCACGATCGTGATGAGCGAGGCCCTCGACGCGTCGGCGACCACGCCTGCCGACGCCTTCACGGTCACCTACAACGGCGTCGTTCAGCCCACACCGACCGGCATCTCGGTCTCCGGCTCGGCCGTCACCCTCGACCT
Source organism: uncultured Actinomycetes bacterium (assembly GCA_963848665.1). GTDB lineage: Bacteria > Actinomycetota > Thermoleophilia > Gaiellales > Gaiellaceae > Palsa-739. Next base: position 40,410 of record CAWKEF010000008.1, on the reverse strand, counting down.
TGCCTCACCGCCGAACAACTCGGAGGACGTCAAGGTCCGCTACTCGCAGCCTGGAAGCTCGAGCGACCGCCTGCGCGACAATGCCTCACCGACGAGGAACGAGAGCGCGAACTTCGGCCCCGTCGCCGTCGTGAACAACACTCCGGACACGGTCGCGCCGAGCATCACGTCGGCCTCGGCGAACGCCTCCAGCGTGACGCTCGTGTTCAACGAAGATCTCGCCGGAGCGACGCCCGATCCGAGCGCGTTCACGATCACGACCGGTAGCACCCACCGCACGATCACCGCCGTCTCGATGAGCGGGAAGCTGATCACGCTCACGATCTCGCCCGCGGTGTCGAGCAGCGACAACGTCGTCGTCTCCTACGCCGTGCCGGCGCTGAATGCGCTGCACGACGCGACCGGCAACACGACGGCGCCGTTCACCTTCTCGGCCTCGAACCAGACTCCCGCAGTCGCGGCCCCGGCTCCTTCGGGCGGCGGCGGCGGCGGCACGGTCATCCCAACCTCCGGGCCCGCCCTCGTCGCGTCGTCGCCGAGCGACGGCTCGACCCTGGCGCAGGTCGCGACCCTGACCCTCACGGCGAACGAGTCGGTCGCGTGGACGAACCTCCGCGTGACCCGGCCGGACGGCACGACGGCATCGCTCGACGACGCCTCCGGGCAGGGCGGTACGTGGCCGTTTGCCACGAGCTCGCCGGGCCTCTATGTCATCCGCGGCACGGTCAGCGCAGGCGGCCAGAGTGCGGACGTGCTCTCGCACTTCTCGATCTGGACCGCCACCGGTAACGGCAACCCGCCGGCCGTGGAGAAGAACGCAACGGCATTCGCAGCCGACGGAGCACAGAGCTCCGACGGCCTGACAAGCGTCACCTGGCCCGCGGGAGCATTCGACGACGAGGTCGTGGTCGACATCGCACCGAAGCTCGCGAGCGCGTTCCCGTCGCTGCCGAGCGATGCGACCGTCGTCGACGTGACCGCATTCATGCGAAGCACCCACGCCGCGGTGACCGTTCTGCATGGTGCCATCGACGTCCGCTTCGCCAATGCAAGCCAGGGCGCCCACCCGTTGAGCTCCCAGGACGGCACCGCGTGGCGCGACATCCCGCAACTGCCCACGCTCAACCTCCCCGACGGCCAGCAGAGCGGCTGGTTCCGCGACTCCGACGGCACGATCCACGTGCTCTCGCGCGAGCTGAGCTACTTCGCGCTGGCCGGACAGCAGGTCTCGACCAAGCTCGCGCTACGGATCATCACCGTGCGGCGCCTGTGGCTCCAGCACCGCTCGTTCATCGCGGTACGGATGGCCCTGACGACGCCGGCACGTGTCACGGGCGTCTTCATCGCGCCCAACGGCACCACGGTCGCCGGCCAGACGATCAAGACTCCGACGCGCCACGCCGGCGTGACGATTCTGCGGGTCCCGCTTCGCGTCACGCGGGCCGGGATGTACCGGCTTCAGATGCACGCAGAAGGCGCGGGCCAGGTCGTCAACCGCACGGCGAAGATCCACTTCATGCCGACGAGGCCGGCGTCGCCCGTCTGGCAGGACGGCGCCCTTCGCGTCGCAGTCGTCCACGGCGCGAAGAACCTCGGCCTGCTGGGTCGGCCACTCGGCAAGCGCTTCGTCGTGCGTGCCACCGCCGACGCGGGTCTCTACGACATGCTCGACACGAAGTACCGCACCTCGGCCGCCGTGGTCGTCGTCGACCTCGGAACGATCCCGACGTACACGCTCGCCGAGCTCCACGCCCTTCTTCCCGAGGTGCAGATCGTCGGCCTCGCCGGGAACTCGACGAGGGCGGCCTACTACCGCAGCATCGGCGTGAGCGCGCTACTGCCGCGGACGGCCTCGGCCGCGCAGGTCGCGCGGACGATCAAGTCGCTCGTCCGCTAGGCGCCTGGTCGCCACAGCGGCTCGCCGCAGCCGGCGAGGGCATTCGCGGCACGCGCAAGGATGAAGAGCAAGTCGGAGACGCGGTTCAGATAGACGCGAGCGAGCGGATTGACGTCGGCTTCGAGCGCGGCGATCTCAGCGCGGCGGGCGATGGTGCGTGCGACGTGCAGCCGCGCGGCGGCCTCCGTCCCGCCGGGCAGCACGAAGCTCTTGAGCTCGGGGAGCCCGGCATTGTGCTCGTCGCACATTGCCTCCAGGCCGTCGATCATCTCCTGCGTCGTGCGCAGACGCTCGTCGGGACCGTCGTAGGGCACAGAGAGGTCGGCGCCCACGTCGAAGAGCTCGTTCTGCACGCGGGCGAGCGGTCCGCGCACAGCGACGGGCAGCTCGCCCGCGAGCGCGAGCCCGAGGTGCGAGTTCAGCTCGTCCACCATTCCGTACGCGCGAATGCGCGGGTCGAGCTTCGACGCGCGCGATCCGTCGCCCAGGCTCGTCTCGCCTGCGTCGCCGCCGCGGGTGTAGATGCGCGTCAGACGTACCGGCTCGTTCTTCTCGCGTGGCACGGCTCTAGAGTACGTCCATGATCAGACGCGCCACAGTCGAGGACGCCGAGGCCGTCGCCGGGCTCTACGGCCGCTCCTTCGGGCTGCTCGACTTCCTCCCCACTCTGCATACGGCGGAGGAGCACCGCGCCTTCTTTCTCCGCGTCCTGCGGGCGGACGAGGGGTGGGTCTACGGCGATCGCGGGCGGCTCCTCGGCTTCGCGGTGCTCTCGGGAAACGTCCTGAGCCATCTCTACGTCGAGCCCGATGCGATCGGTCAAGGCGTCGGGCACGCGCTCTTCGAGCATGTGACCGAGCAGCGCCCCGAAGGCTTCGAATTCTGGGTCTTCCAGCAGAACGTCCGCGCGCGGACGTTCTACGAGCGCCACGGTTGCACGGTCTTGCGTCTCACGGACGGCAGTGGGAACGAGGAGAAGACGCCCGATGCGCTCTACGAGTGGCGGCCCCGGACCTAGCCGGCGGCGAACGAGTGCTGCTGCATGTCGAGGATCGCGCGCGCGATCACGAGGCGCTGGATCTCGCTCGTTCCCTCGTAGATCTCGGTGATCTTGGCGTCCCGGTAATAGCGCTCCACCGGGAACTCCTTCGTGTAGCCGTAGCCGCCGAGGATCTGGATCGCTTCTCCCGTCTGCCGTCGGGCCATCTCTGACGCGAAGAGCTTCGCCTTGGCCCCCGCCTCCGTGACCGGCTCGCCGCGATCCTTCAGCGTCGCAGCGCGATAGACGAGCAGCCGCGCCGCGTCGATCTGGGTCGACATGTCGGCGAGCTTCATCTGAATTGCCTGATGCTCGGCGATCGGCTTGCCGAACGTGTAGCGCTGCTTCGCATACTCGCGCGCGACGTCGTACGCCGCCTGGGCGATCCCGAGCGCCTGAGCGGCGATGCCGATGCGGCCCCCGTCGAGCGTCTGCATCGCGACGCGGAACCCCTTGCCCTCGTCGTGCAAGAGACGGTCACGCCCGACGACGGCGCCGTCGATCACGAGATCGTTCGTCACCGACGAGTTGAGGCCGAGCTTCTCCTCGTCGCGGGTGATGCGGACGTGCTCGGCATCGAGGATGAAGGCACTGATGCCTCGCGCCGCGAGCGAGTCGGCCTCGGTCCGGGCGAACACGAGGAACGTCCCTGCGTAGCGCCCGTTCGTGATCCATTGCTTCGCACCCGTGATGCGCCAGCCGTCGCCTTGGGGCTCCGCCCGCGTCTTCAGCGAGCCGGCATCTGAACCGGCTTCGGGCTCAGTGAGCGCGAACGCTCCGAGATGCTCGCCTCGTGCGAGCGGCGGGACGAAGCGCGCCTGTTGCTCCTCCGTGCCGAAGTCGAGCAGCGGGAGGGTGACGGCGCTCGTGTGCACCGCGACCGTGACTCCCACTCCGGCGTCGGCGCGCGAGAGCTCTTCGAGCACGAGAATGTAGGAGACGAAGTCGGCACCGGCGCCCCCGTACTCCTCGGGGACGCACGCACCCATGAGGCCGAGCGCGGCGAGCTTCGGAACGAGCTCGCGCGGGAACCGATGCTCGCGATCCCAGGCGGCTGCATGAGGCTCGATCTCCGCTCGCGCGAAGTCACGCGCGAGCGCTTGTACCTCTTTTTGCTCCGCCGACGGCTCGAAGTCCACTCACAGGACTATATTGCGGGCACGTGAGACGGCTTGTGCTCGTTGGAGCCGCGCTCGCACTGGCGGCGGCGGGCGCGGCGCAGGCGGCGGCATCGCCCGCTCAGGTTGCGCGCGCCTGGAGCAAGGCGCTGAACGCGAACAACAATGTCGCGGCGGCGGCGCTCTTCGCGCACAACGCGGAGGTCGTTCAGCCGGGCGTCGACGTGCGGCTGAACTCACGGGCGCTCGCGGTCGCATTCAACGCCTCGCTGCCGTGCGCAGGTCGCATCGTCGCAGTGGACGTCAAGGGCGCGAAGGCGACGGCGACGTTCGTGCTCGGCCACCGTCCCAAGCATCGCTGCGACGCGCCGGGCGTGAAAGCCGCCGCGGTGTTCACGGTGCGCAGCGGCAAGATCGTGCGCTGGGAGCAGGTGCCGGCGCCGCCCGACAAGGGTCCAACGGCGTAGCTACGAGACCCACTGGCCGACCGACCACGCGACGGCGGCGGCCCCGAGGAAGACGGAGCTGAGAACGAGGATCGTCCTGTCACGCCGCTCGGTGTCGGCGAAGGCGGCGAGGGCGAGGAACGCCGGGAAGAGCGGCAGGCAGAACCGCGGCAGCGAGAGGAGCGGGTAGCCGTGGGTCGGTGCGCTCAACGGGATCACGAGGCTGCCGAGCACGAAGAGGCCGTACGGCGCGCCGAACCGACGCCAAGCCTCGAGGCCGAGCCAGAGAAAGAGCACGAGGTAGGCGAGGTATTCGAGATTGTGAGCGCCCGCCTGCATGTTCGGATCGGTCGTCGCGATCTGCTTCACGCCCTGCCAGGCCTTCACGAGGCTGTACCAGATGCCGCCGAGCGGTCCCGCCCGTGAGAGATGGCGGTCCCACCCGGCTTCGTTTGCGAACGCGGCGAAGATCGCGCGGAGCTTCAGCTCCAGCCAGAGCGGATAGAGGCTCGCGAGCGCGGGTGCGGCGAGCATGCTGAGGAGCGCGCGCCGACGCTCCGGCGAGCGCCACGCGAGAAGCAGCATCGGTGGGAGAAGCGCGACGCCCGCGAGTCGGGTGAGCAGCGCAAGCCCGGTCATCACTCCCGCACCGAGCCACTGGCGCCGGTCGGCGAAGAAGAACGCCGCGAGCACACAGAGGAGATAGAGCGACTCGCTGTAGACAGCCTGGAGGAAGAGCGACATCGGAAAGAGCGCGAGGTAGAGGAGCGCTCGCCGGGCGCCCGCGACGCCGAGCCGCGGGAGAGCCAAGCGGTAGAGGAGATAGAACGCGCCTAGACAGCAGGCGAGAGAGACGACGATGCCGGCGGTGACGTAGTAGCCGCCGAACGCGCGGCCGAGCAGGCCGACGAGCAGCGGGTAGAGCGGATAGAAGACGGCGCCGCCGTTCCGCTGGTACCCGTGCTGCGCGATCGAGAGGAACCAGCCCGAGTCGGCGCGCGCCCACACCTCCGTCGCGTAACCGAGATCGCCCGCGTTCGGCGGCCGCGGCGGGCGCGGCACGAACCAGATCCAGGCGTAGAGCACCGTCACCCAGATCAGCAGCCGACTCCAGACGAAGACCGTGAGCGGCAGCGGCAACGCCCGAACGCGCCCGACCGCCTCGCGAGCGGTGTTCCGCGCGGAGGCGCTCACGTCCACGCGAACATGCTCGCGGACCCGCGAGGCGCTGTCCAGCGAAGCGACGTCGGGGGCCAGGCCCGATCACAGCTGGCTCGCGACTTCGTCAAATCTTGGAGGACCCACCGCCAGCGAATTTGCGGAGGGCCGGCGATCGCCGACACGAAGCCATGACGCACCCGTTACGGGGCCTGGCCCCCGACGGTGTCCGGAAAAGCCTAGGCCGCGGAAAGCCCGCGACGCACGTCGCGCAGCTCTCGCTCGCACGCACGAAACGCGTCGACGACCTGCGGATCGAACTGCTTGCCCGCCTGCGTGACGATCTCGTCGCGGGCCGCCGACCAGCGGATGGCGCGGCGGTACGGACGATCGCTCGTCATCGCATCGAGCGCATCCGCCACCGCGAACACACGCGCGCCGAAGGGCAGCTCGGGGCCGCCGATCGCATCCGGATAGCCCCTGCCGTCCCAGCGCTCGTGATGCGACCGCACGATGCGCAGCCCTTCGCCATGCAGCACGGCGACATTGCTGAGCATCTGCTCGCCGATGACGGTGTGCGTCTGCATCCTGCGCCGCTCCGGCTTCGTCAGCGGGCCGGGCTTCTGGAGAATCTGATCGGGAATCGCGATCTTGCCGATGTCGTGGAGCAGGAACCCGTACTGGACACCCGGATCGCGCTCGACCACACCAGGCTCGAGCGCCTCGAGCAGCGCGAGCGCATAGCGCTGGACACGTTGCGAATGCGCACCCGTCCGCGTGTCACGCGACTCGAGCGCGCCGGCGAGCGATGTCACGGTCGCGAGATACGACTCCTGCAGAAGCGTCCTCTGCCCTCGCTCGACCTCGAGCAGATGACGGAGGTCCCGCGCGTACAGCAGCAGCTCCTCGTCTCCATGCTTCGCGCGGCGCGGCCGGCGGGTCACCTGCGCCGTTCCCGCGACGCGCTGCACGATCGAGAGCAGATCGAGTGGGCTGAACGGCTTGCGCACGAGCGCCGTTGCTCCCGCCCGTTGTGCCCGGCGCGCCTCCTCGGGCTCGGCTCCGGTCAGCAGCACGATCGGGATTGACTTCGTCTTCGGGTCGGCCTGCAGGCGCGTGCAAAGCTCGGTCCCGTCCATGCCGGGCATGCGCAGGTCGAGGACGATCACGTCCGGTCGGCGGCGGCGAATGCGCTCCTCGGCCTCCTGGCCCGAGGACGCCTCGTCCACGCTGACATCAGCCCCCTCGAAGGTCGCCCGGAGGAGCTCCCGGAGAGCGGGCTCGTCATCGACGAGCAAGATTTTCACCTGCGGATCCCCCTTCACTACTCGGCAAGTATCGGAAGGAGGAGGGGACTCCTTGATTCCCCGCTGTGCCTATTGGAAACCGCTAACGGTACTCGTAGAACCCGCGGCCGCTTTTTCGGCCTAGGCGTCCGGCCTGGACGTACTGGCGGAGCAGCGGACAAGGCGCATATTTCGGGCTCCCGAGCCCTTCGTGGAGGACTTCCATGATCGCGACGCAGGTGTCGAGCCCGATCAGGTCTGCGAGCGCCAGCGGCCCCATCGGGTGGGCGAATCCGAGCTTCGCGATCGTGTCGATCGCCTCCGCCTCGGCGACGCCCTCGAGAAGCGCGTACGCCGCCTCGTTGATGAACGGCATCAAGATGCGGTTCGAGACGAATCCCGGCAGGTCGCGAGCCTCGGCCGGCGTCTTGCCGAGGTCGATCGCGAGCTCGACGATCGCGCGCGCCGTCTCGTCGGAGGTCTCCAGGCCGCGGATCACCTCGACGAGCTTCAGCACCGGCACGGGGTTGAAGAAATGCATGCCGATCACGCGCTCGGGCCGCGAGGTCGCCGCGCCGAGCGATGTGATCGGGATGGACGAGGTGTTCGACGCGAGGATCGCCTCCGCCGGCAGCGTCTCATCGCCACGACGGAAGATCTCCCGCTTCACCGCGCTGTCCTCGACGACGGCCTCGATCAGGAGATCGGCTGCCACGAGATCGTCGACCGGCTGGATCCTCGCGAGCACCCCGGCCGGCTCGGCGCCTCCCTTCTCGGCGAGCTTCACGAGCGATCGCTCGATCGTCCCGAGACCGCGCTCGACGGCGCCGGGGGCGGCATCGTGCAAGGACACGCGTCGGCCCGAGGCGGCGACGACCTGCGCGATCCCGCCGCCCATCTGACCCGCGCCGACAACGAGTACATGCTCGAACCGCATCGCGCGCCAGGCTATCGTCGCGTCATTCCCCACGTCGACGTGAACGGCGCTCGGCTCTGGGTCGAGCAGGAAGGCGACGGCCCCGCCGTGGTCTTCGTACACGGCGGCCTTGGCGACTCACGTCTCTGGGAGCCGCAGGCGCAGGCTCTCGCATCGCGGTTCCACACGATTCGCTACGACCTCCGCCTCTGGGGGCGCTCCGAATCGCCGGGCATGAAGTTCTCGTCGGTCGAGGACCTCATCGGCGTGCTCGACGCGCTCGGGGTCGACCGCGCAGCGCTCGTCGGGCTCTCACTCGGCGGCGGTCTCGCCCTCGACGTCGTGCTCGCACATCCCGAGCGCGTGTGGGCGCTCGTCCACGTCGCAGCAGGCGCGACGGGGATGCCCGTCGATCCGTATACGCCCGAGCAGGACGCAGAGTTCGAGGCGGCGATCGAGCGCCGCGACCTCGACCGGGCGATGGAGATCGACTTTGCGGTCTGGGCTCCGCTCGGTGCGAACGACAGACTGCGCGAGCTGTGGCACTTCACACCGGAGGTGCGCGGGATCCCGGCCGGCACCGAATGGGAGGAGCGCGACCCGGTGCACGGACGGCTCGGCACGGTGTCCGTGCCGACACTCGTGATCGTCGCCGCGCACGATCCGCGGCAGCAACACGACGTCGGCGTTCACGTCTCGCAACAGATCCCCGACGCGCAGCTCGTCGAGGTCGACTCCGACCACTATCTGACGCTGCGGGAGCCCGAGCTCGTGACTCGGCTCCTCGAGGAGTTCCTCGTCAGCGCTTCTTCGTCACACGCCAGCTGAGCGTGTTCACGAAGCGGTAGGCACCGCCGCCCTGGAACCGCACGGCGAGCGACTTCCCGACGAGGTCGAGCTTCGCCTGGAAGATGTCGTTCTGGTCGGGATCGGTCGCGGGCCACGGGATGCCGACGCAATGCGCGACGCCCTTGACGGTGTCGAGCGCGTGGATGAACGGCGTGCCACCCGGATTCGCGTAGAGCGTGTAGACCCAGCGGCCGGTCGGGCTCGTGACTCGGCTGGCGGCCCAGCCCTGCATGACCCAGCTCTTCTGCGTCTTGTCGGCGATGCGGCCCGGGAGCAATTTGTGCGCGCGCATGTCGTATGCCCGGACGATGTAGTGCTGGATGTCCTGGACCGAGGAGTGCTGGATGAAGTAGAGCCGCGTCCCGTCGGGCGACGCCGCGTCGTAGCCGAAGGTTCCGGAGAGGCTGATCTGGTCACGCGTGGAGAGATCGCTCGTATTGAGCAGGAGGAACTCGCTGGACTCCTTCAGGCCCATGTTCTGGAGGATGAGCGCGCTCCCGTCGCGCGAAAGCCCTTCGCCCGGGCCGTCGGGCGTGAGCACCGGGACGCCGTACGAGCCGGGAACCGTTGCGGAGCGGAGCGCGGGGCCTTCGCTCGCCGGATATGCGGCGACGATCGTCGTTCCGCCCTTACCGGTCGCGACGAACCGGAGCGAGCCGTCCTTGCTCAACGTCCCCTTGCCACCCTGGACCGCGTAGGGGCCGGGAAAGGCGCCCGAGGCCGTCGAGACGATCGCGAGCGCTCCGAGAAGTGCGAGAGAGAGTGCGAGCCGCCGGACCATCACGCCGATATTACGCCGCTCGAGGCACCGGGGTTCCCTTCGGGAACGCGTGCTTCCGGGCCAGCAGAACCGACATCGCGGCGCACCCGAGCCCGAGAGCGAGCGCGAGCCAGACCCAGGGGAAGCCGCCGCCGGCGGGCGAGACCCGCCAGGTCGCAAGATCGACGTTCAGCCAGCTGCGACCGCTTCGCCAGTGCACCGCGAGTCGTTTGCCGTGCAGGGTCAAGACGACGTTCTGCAACGCGTTCTGCTCACCCGTCGTTGCGGGAATCCCGACGCAATGGGCGACGCCTCGTACCGTGTCGAGCGCATGCACGAACGGGTAGCCGCCGGGGTTGTAGTAGAGCGTGTAGACCCAGCGTCCGTCAGGGCTCGTCGTTCGCGACATTGCGCTTCCCTGCATGACCCAGCTCTTCTGAGCCCGGTCGGCGATTCGGCCGGGCAAGAGGCGACTCGTGCGCAGGTCGTACGCACGAACGACGTAATGCTGGTAGTCCGTCGCCGCCGGGCGTTGGATGAGGTAGAGGCGCGAGGCATCCGGTGAGAGAGCGTCGAAGCCGAAGGTGCCCTTGAGGACGACCCAGTTCTTCATGCGGAAGGTCCGTGCGTCGTAGACGAGAAAGTGGCTGTACGCAAGCTGCTGTGTGTCGCCGAGGACGAGCGTCCCACCGTCGTGCGACAGGCCCTCGAAGTTCTGGGGACTGAACCCCAGAATCGGTATCCCGTACGAGCCCGAGATGTCCGTCTCGTTCAAGATCGAGCCGTCCCTGGTCTGGATTGCAAGCAGCGTCGTACGCGGCCCGGCCGGAGCGGCGACGTACCGGGTCGACCCGTCGGGGGACACGACGCCTGCGCCGAGCTGGGCCGCCGGCTGGGCGACGCCGTCGGCGAGCGCGGCAGGTGCCGTGAGCGCCGCGAGCAAGAGGAGGAGCGCGAGAGTCTTCATGCCCCGAATACGGGGCGGCCGGGCGACGAGGTCCCTGGCTAGACCTCGATCAAGAGCGCGTCGCCCTGACCCCCGCCCGAGCAGATCGCGGCGAGCCCGAGCCCGCCGCCGTTTCGCCGGAGCTCGTGGATCATCGTACCGAGGATGCGGCCGCCGCTCGCGCCGATCGGATGCCCGAGCGCCACGGCCCCGCCGTTCACGTTCGCGGTCTCAGGGTCGGCGCCGAGCATCTTGATGGAGTTCACCGCGACCGACGCGAATGCCTCGTTCACCTCGACCCGCTCGACGTCGCCGATCGACTTACCGGCCTTGGCGAGCGCCTGAGCCCCGGCGTTCGCGGGCGTGCGTGCGAGCCATGCGAACTCGTCCGCGACGTATCCCTGCGCGACGATCGTCGCGAGCGGCTCGAGGCCGCGCCGCCTCGCAAACTCCTCGGAGCACACGACAACGCACGAGGCGCCGTCGTTGACACCCGGCGCGTTGCCGGCGGTGATCGTCCCCTCCAGGTCCATCACGGGCTTGAGCGCTGCCAGCCGCTCGAGCGTGGTGTCGCGGCGGATGCTCTCGTCGGCGGCGACTTCGCCCACCTGGACGATCTCCTCCAAGAAGCGGCCTTCGTCCTGCGCCTTCGCGGCGCGGTCGTGCGAGCGAAACGCCCACTCGTCCTGCTCCTCGCGCGAGATGCCGAGCTCGCGCGCGACTCCGGCAGCCTGTTGAACCATGTGCTGCTCGTCGAAGGTCGAGCGCAGGCCGTCCCAGATCATCAGGTCGACGAGCGCACCGTCGCCCATCTTGTAGCCGAACCGCGCGCGCGACAATGCGTACGGCGCGTTCGACATCGACTCCATCCCTCCCGTGACGACGACCTCGACGTCGCCGGCGCGAATCATCGAATCCGCGATCTCGACCGCACGAATCGACGACGCGCAGACCTTGTTGATCGTGTCCGCGGGCACCTCGATCGGCAGGCCCGCACCGATCGCCGCCTGCCGTGCCGGCGCCTGTCCGGCTCCCGCCTGCAGCACCTGGCCCATGATCACGTACTCGACCTCGCTGCCCTCGAGACCGCTGCGCTCGAGCCCAGCGCGAATCGCAATCGAACCGAGGTCGGTCGCCGAATGGTGCTTGAGGCCGCCGCCGAGCTTGCCGAACGGCGTGCGGACGGCGGAAACGATCACGCTGCGGCTCATGCCGTCAGCCTAACGACGACGGTGCAGCAGAAGGCGGCTGTGGTCGTAATCGATCGTGATCACGTTGAACTGGCTGAGCATGTCGGAGCCGAGCAGCCCTTGCACGCCGCCGTGCACGTTGCCGAACGGAAGATTCGCCTCGACGACCACGGTCGATGGAAGCTTCACGTTGCCGATGCGCCAGTTGGTCACCCTGATCGACCGCGCCTTCGTCACCGAGGCGACGCCGGCGATCTCCTGCTTCTTGCCGGTGCCCTGAACGCTCAGGAGCTTCGCGACCTGCGAGTCGACGAGCGACTGCGACGCGCCGGTGTCGAGCGCGAATGCCCATCGACCCTTGCCGTCGATCGTCACGGGAACGAGCGCGAGCACCTGCTTGCCCTGCTTGATCACCTTGAGCTTGACGAGCACCTGCCCGTCGGGGACCGATGCGCCCGAGCTTGCGCCGCAGCCGGTGGCCAGGACCGCGACGGCGACGGCTAGCGGCCAGCGCTTCACGCTGGTGCAACGCCGCCCACTCGGAAAGGGATACCGTCCCCGCCGTCGTGAAGCTCTACGTGCTCGACGAGCTGTATGCGGTGGCGCGGTGCGACCCGGACGAGCCGGTGCCCGGTTGGGTTCGCGGCGGACCGTTCTGGTCGGTGACGCGCTCGGATGCCGAGCTCTCCGTCGTCTGCCGCGCGGACGACGTGCCCGCCGACGTGAGCGCCGAACGCGGCTGGTGCGCGCTCGAAGCTCGCCGGCCCGCTCGACTTCTCGCTCACCGGCGTCGTCTCGGCGCTCGTCGTGCCGCTCGCAGAGGCGGAGGTGCCGATCTTCGTGCTCTCCACCTTCGAGACCGACTACCTGCTGATCCGCGAGCACGACCTTCCCCGCTCGGTCGAGGCGCTCGCCGCGGCGGGCCACGAGGTCGACAGTTGACGTGCGCCCGCCGCGCGCCTACCCTCCGCCGAGATGACTCCCGTCTCCCGCAGCTGGTGGGTCTGGCGCTCCGAGCGGGGCGGGAGCATGCGCTGAGCCACACGCGGCGCTAGCACCCCCACTCCGCTCGACTCGAGGGCTCCGAAAGGAGCCTTTTCCATGCTCTTCTCGATGAACAGGGAAATCGCCACCGACCTCCTGACCCCCCTCGGGGCGTACCTCCGCCTGCGCGACGGCGCCCGCGCGGCCTTTCTGCTCGAGTCGGTCGAGCGCGGGCGGCTCGGGCGGCACTCGTTCGTCGGTCGCGGCTCGCGGCTCGTCGGGTTCGACGACGCGGAGGCGCTCGGCGAGCCGGTCGTCGGGTACCTCGGCTACGACGTCGTCGCGCGGCTCGAGCCGACAGTGCGCCTGCCCGAGGCGGGCCCGGGCTTCGACGAGAGCCGGTTCGTCGTCCCCGAGCTGCTCGTGCGCTTCGACCACGCGCGCGGCGTTGCCGAAGTCCTCGTCGGCGACCCGGACGAGGCGACGCGACTGCTCGACGGCCCTCAGCCCGATACGCCGCGCGGCACGGGCCGGCGAGGCGAGCTTCGGCGCTTCCCCGACCGGAACGAGCACCTCCAGCGCGTCGAGCGCGCGAAGGAGCACATCCGGGAGGGCGACGTCTTCCAGATCGTGATCGCACAGCGCGCCGAACGGCCGACGTCTGCGTCCGCGTTCGAGCTCTACCGGGCGCTCCGGCGCGTGAATCCGTCCCCATATCTCTTTCTGCTCGAGCTCGACGACGTGGCGCTGGTGGGCAGCTCACCGGCGACGGCGTCAAATGCGAAGGTCGCCCGGCGCTGCGGTCGACCCGATCGCCGGGACGATCGCGCCGGGCGAAGGCGACGCGGAGGCACTGCTCGCGTCGGCGAAGAACCGGCCCCGGCACAGATTCTCGTCGATCTGGGGCGCAACGACCTCTTCCCGCGTGTGCGTGCCGGGCACTGTCACAGTGGAGCGCTTCATGACACCCGAGCGATACTCACACGTGACGCACCTCGTCTCCGAGGTGGTCGGCGAGCTGAGGGACGCGGTCACGCCATTCGCTCCCTCCGCGCCTGCTTTCCGGCCGGCACGGTGTCCGGCGCTCCCAAGGTTCGCGCCATGCAGATCATCTCGGAGCTCGAGGGCTACCGCCGAGGCGTGTATGCGGGCGCCGTCGGCTACGTGTTCCCGCGAGAAGGCGGGCCTCGACACGTGCATCGCAATCCGCACCCTCGTGCTGCGCGACGGAGTCGCGTACCTGCAGGCAGGCGGCGGAATCGTCGCCGACTCCCCGTAACTTGACATCACTGACCGCCGAGAAGCCGCCAAAGACCTTGCTCAGACCGGCCGTCTCCAGGATCGCTTCGGCCAAATTGTCTCTTCCCGCGTTGTCGGTGCCTTACCAAAATAAGTCGCATAGACCCCCGAGAGGCGCAATCCACGGAGACGATCTAGTCCCGCCCTATCGGCCGCCGCCGTCAATCGTGAAAATCGTGCCCGAGGTATAGGCCGATCTCGGGCTCGCCAGGAATGCCACGGCGGCGCCGATTTCCTCGGGGGAAGCTGGGCGACCGAAGGGCATGCCCTTCAGCAGTTCCGGCCAGCGCTCCGCATCCCCGAATTCGCGCTCGGCCCGCGCACGCTGCAGCATCTCCAGCCGCTTGGTTAGAACTGGCCCAGGATTGATGCCAACCGCCCGAATGCCATCCTTATGGCTGCCGCCGGCCAAGGCCCGCGTAAAACCCATCAGCGCGGCATTGCCGGCCGAGCCCGTGATATAGGCAGGATAAAATTGTTCCCCGGCCGAGCCAATCACATTGACGATCACCCCGCCGCCTCGCTTCGCCAACATGGGATACACCGCCCGGCTGAGGGAGATGAAGCCGAACACCTTCAGGTCCCAGGCCTTGCGCCAAGTGGCGTCATCCACGGCAGTGAGCGTCCCCGGCGGTATCGCGCCCGCATTGTTCACCAATATATCGAAGTCCCCAGCCGTCTCAGCGACAGCGCGTGCCGCCGCATCGCTGGAAAGATCAATCGCAAATGTGGAGACAGCCACCTGAAAGCGCTCCCGGATCCCGGCTGCAGTCTCGTTCAGAGCAGCCGGATCACGCGCGACGAGTAGCAACTCGCATCCTTCCGCGGCAAGCGTCTCCGCAGCCGCTCGGCCGATGCCCTTCGAGCCTCCAGTAATAACGACGCGTTTGCCGGCAAGCTGCAAATCCATCTTCCACTCCAGAATGACCCCAGGCGGGCGGTCTAAGCTCGGGCAGGTTAACCGCACCCCGCCTGAAAGCCCTACACACCTCAACCGAACTCTGCAGTGACAATCCGGTCGGCGGCAACACGCGACCCCCGAGACGGGCCGGGCCGATCGGTGATATATCGCCTGCCGGCCGCCAGTAGTCCGCGAGCGACTGAATTTCTTGACGCAGCGCAGCATTCCCGCCATGGTTGCATAGGGTAGCGCGAGGACGCAGGATTTTCTCGGGACATTGAGGCCCGGTGCGACACCGGCATGCTCCACGGCGGCGGCCTTACATTGCCGCATGATGTTATACGTCGCTGCATTATCGAATGATGCTAGACTCGCCCGCCTGAGGAGGTTTCCTGTGCATACGGGGAACCTCCTCAGAGGCTCAGATGGGCTGGATCGAAAACAATTATGTTTGGATGGTTGTCCGCTGCCGCGACCCGAAGTCTGCGGCGAGTGCCGAAACGTCATTGCAACCTAAGACTGCAGGTATCGCAGCCTCGCCCTTGACGCAGCGCGGCTTCCGTCCGCGTCCAAAAAATGCAATTGAGCTTGGGTATAGCCCGCTAGAAGGCATGCGGCGCGTAGAGGCGGCAAGACACGTGAATGTCATTCACCCAAGCGGGGTTCGTTGACGCGGGGCACCCCGCGCGCCAATCGCTCCCCCATGCGGCGAGGCCAAGTCGCCGTCAGCTTGGCTTGAAAATTTGCAGCACAAACTCCAACGCGGCTCCCTTGATGTCTTGGGCTAACGGATGGCCCTTTAGCTTTTCGGGCACTTGCGCACGGCCGTTGGCCCGCACAATCCCTACCTCGTACACAACGCCGCCGATCTCGACTTCGACAAAATAAGAGTTGCGGTTTCTGGTTCCGTCCGGATGAGGTTCCGCCTGCCGATATCGAAGAACGTGAAACGACGACTGTTCAAACACCGGCCACAAATCCCGCTTATGCTTGTGTGTAGGTAGCGTAATCGTCGGCGCACATCGCGACAATGTCGAGGACGTTACGTTTTGGCAAATCTCGACTTGGTGCCTTCCTACAAGATGATCCCGCTCTTCGTTAGCAGAGCCAAACTACGATCCGCAAACGCCGCGACTGGAATTTCCGGGGTTTCCTGGAATTTCCACCGATGCACGTTTGCAATGGCGCGGCACTCGCCGGCGAGGAACGTGGCTGGAGACTTGTGCATTGGCTTTCCACAGTCCCGCATGAACGCATCTATAGTCGATTGTGACAGGTCTTCGGCGTGGGGCTTGCGCATCGCGGCAGGCATCTCCGCGCGTTGCCCAGCGGTGCTCGTAAGCGAACTCGAAGTTCGTGTGGGGGCTCTCCGCGGGAGCGCGGCGGTAGCAGTTTTCGTTTCGATGTCGTGTAGAAAATCGAACTCCGATGGACGCATTTTCCGGTACCCGACCCTATGAGATTTTGGAGTGGCCGGGACGACGCGGAACAACTGGGGATCGATGACCAAACCCTTTTGCGACGATCTCTGCGTGCCGACTTCAAGGGCGAGTTCAGGCTCGGTGACGGCCAATGCTGCTGCCCGCTCAATGTCACCGACCAAGCTTCGAGTGCTTGCTGCTCTATGAGACAATCGCCTCCACTCGAGGTTGTCAGCCATGTCTCAGGAACGATCCGTTACCTAAGTCTTAAGGTCGGACACATAGACTCTGGCGGATGGGGTGGGATTCGAACCCACGGTACGCTTGCACGCACGGCGGTTTTCAAGACCGCTGCCTTAAACCACTCGGCCACCCATCCCCGCGACGGCCGGTCCGGCGGCCGCGAAGATAAAATAGAACGCATTTCCGTCGTTGAAAAGCAGCCGCTAATGTGAGCGGTTAGGCCGCGACAACCTCGCCGCGTTCGGGCATTCTTTCGGAATTCTCCTTGACGATGTAGCCTCTTCCCCAGACGGTGGAGATGACGCTGGAGGCTCCCGCGGCCTGAAGTTTTTTCCTCAGCTTGCAAACGAAAACGTCGATGATCTTGATATCTGGCTCATCGTTGCCGCCGTAGAGATGGTTAAGAAACGATTCCTTCGCGATAATCGTTCCGCTGCGAAGGAACATCGGCTCGAGAATCGCATATTCCTTCTCGGTGAGATGCACGTCCTGGTCGTTCACGGTGACACCGTGACCGTCCATATCGAGGACTACGGGACCGATCTCAATCTTGGAATGGCTGAGGCCCTTGGAGCGGCGTACGAGCGCTTGCACGCGGGCATGCAACTCAGTCTGATCGAACGGCTTCGCCAGGAAATCATCGGCACCCAGCGAGAACCCCTTCACCTTCGCTTGCGGCCGGGTAAGGCCTGACAAGACAAGGATTGGGAGATCAAGGCGCGCCCAGCGTAGCCGCCGGATGACCTCATAACCTTCCATGTCTGGAAGCATGAGAATCCAGGATCATTAGGTCATAATCGTATCGTTTCGCGAGAAGCAGGGCTTCTTCCCCTGTTTCGACGTGTTCGACGACCGCCCCCGTGGATTTGAGAGCCAGCATGACGGCCGCGACTGAATTTGGTTCATCTTCGACCAAGACGATGCGCATGGGGTGCACTCCTAGGTTGTGAAGAGAGTGCTACTTCCGCGTGTGCCGGTCAACGACGAAAATAAATTGAAATGTATTAAAAAATATACTGTTAGAAATTTTCGTCCGATTTATCAATAAATCGTCTCCGCAAGCAAATTCTTGCGGAACGATACCTTTAGGAAATTAGCTTTGTCTCAGTCGGCGTCATCTTTTATTGCAACCATGCTTTGACCGAAGCCCAGGGTTGAGAATTGGGACGGCTCTATTGCAGCCGCCTTCAGTGCAACGGAGAGCGTCTGAACGGGGGCATCGACCGCTTCGTCCGTGAGCCGAAACGTCCAAAATGCATCCCAATCGAACGCTGTGCCCCAAGTGCCTGATGAGCCTGCACGGCCTCGTGCGGGTTCATATGCACGGGGGCCATCATCCAACGGGGCTCATAAGCTCCGATCGGCAAGAGGGCCAAATCGGGTGGCCCCAATCTTTTCCCGATCTCGGCCCAATGTCCGCCTGCACCTAGTCGCCCGCGAAGAGCAATCGTCGCTCTGCGGCCTCTATCATGAAGCCGGACCACAGTGTTCGATTGCGATCCCAAAGCGTGCGGGCGGCGAAATGACGCGCCGGCGTCGCTGTTACCCTTGCGTCACCGATCTGGGTACTGCCCCACCAATCCAAGGCCTCCACGCGCGTGAAGCCCAGCCGCCTCAGGCGTGGCCCATTGCCCAGTGTCGTGACGACGACCGTGTCCCCTCGGCTGCGAAGGGCGCGAAGGCTCGGTAGGTCCATATGATCATAGTGATTGTGAGACAGCAGGATCAGGTCGATGGGCGGAAGATCGGCGAGCGCCAGTCCGGGAGGCCGAACACGCTTGGGGCCTGCCCAGGAAACAGGCGAGCAGCGAAGGCTGAAGATCGGGTCGGTCAGGATCGTGAGGCCGCCGAGGCGGAGCAGGAACGTCGAATGGCCGATGTAGGTCGCAACGATATCCCTAGGCGAGTTGGGCTCCGGAGGTGGATTGTAGCGAGGATCGACGATGCTGTCCGGCCATCGTACAGGTCGCGCCGCATCTGCCATTTCAGCACCGCCAGCAACCCACCCGACCGTGACGAGGTCCCGGGATTGCGGAAGCGCCGGCCGTCGAAATGGTCAGACTGAGGGGGGCTAATGGGAGGGTCCGGGGGACAGGGCATGCCTCGCTTCGCGAAAGCGCTAAAGGCTTCGGATGGCTGCCGGTCGGTTCGTGGTGGGCGCAACAGGGATTGAACCTGTGACCCCCACCGTGTCAAGGTGGTGCTCTCCCGCTGAGCTATGCGCCCACGAACCCGATGCGGCGACTTTCCTAGCCGCTGCACACGGCCGCCGCAAGAGCCTGCCGCCGTGTCACCCTTGGTCCTCCGTCATGGCGAACCAACCATGGTGGAAACTGATCCAGCCGCTATGGATCAGGGCCATACGCAAAGCCACACAATCGTCGTGATGACCGTCGTGCGCAGGATCGTGCGCTTGATGAAGGGGCGGGTCGGCGTTCCCCGCCAGCCGGAAACCGGATCGGCCTCGCTCGTCGCCGGACTGCTGAAGGGCAGCACAGCGAAAAGCAGGGACCACCAAATAGAACGTAGAGCACCACGCCGGTGAACCACGCCATTTTCGCGACCTTTCAGGCTTGGTACGGTTTAAACCGCAATTCGCCGTCGATGGCGGCCGGCGCGCTGGCCGAGACGCTGGGCGGCACCCCGGACCAGGTGGAGAACGCCGCCGAGATCGGCATGGAGCACCACCTCGGCCTGACCTGCGACCCGGTCGGCGGGCTGGTGCAGATCCCCTGCATCGAGCGCAACGCCGTCGGCTCGGTCAAGGCCATCACCGCGGCCCGGCTGGCCCTGCACGGCGACGGCCGGCACACGGTGAGCCTGGACAAGGTGATCAAGACCATGATGGAGACCGGCGCCGACATGAAGGTCAAGTACAAGGAGACCTCCCGCGGCGGCCTCGCCGTCAACATCGTGGAGTGCTGCGCCGCACGGCGTCCGACCCCTCGACAGACGACGAACGGCCGCGGCACGGTGTCCCGCTCGGCGACGAGGCACGGTCAAGCGCCGGGCGCCCCGGGGTTGGTACCAGGCTGGACAGGTGAAACGTCACCGTCTCGACCGTCACACCTCGAGCTCGGCCTGTCCGGTCCCGCAAGCTCATCTTCAGCGTCGCCGCGGCCCAGGGCGCTGCCGCTGGCAGAGCGAGTCGCTGTCGCTCCGGCGTCGACGGTGAGCGCGGTCGAGCCCCGGAGCTGGTCGACGCCCACGGCAGCCGGCTGCACGTGCTGGACGCCACCGGCGAGCAGCTCAGCCTCGACTACCAGGCGGTCGTCGACGGGCTGCTCGACGCCGCCGCCGGTCGACGACATCGACCAGATCGTCTACCTCCGGCCCAGCCGCTACTGCGAGTCCGACTCCCTCGGCCCGACGGCGGCGAGGAGTTCGCCGGGCTGACGGGCACCGGCGCTGCTGCAGGCGGTGATCGACTGGGTGGCCGACCAGCTGACCTACGTGGCCGGCTCCAGCCTGCCCACCGACGGCGCCGTCCGGACGCTGCTCGGCCGCCAGGGCGTCTGCCGTGACTTCGCCCACCTGTGCATCGCCCTGCTGCGGGCGCTCAACGTGCCGGCCCGGCTGGCCGCGGTCTTCGCCCCGGGCCTCAGCCCGATGGAGTTCCACGCCGTCTGCGAGGCGCTACGTCGACGGCGCCTGGTAGGTCGTCGACGCGACCCGGCTGGCCCCGCGGCAGAGCCTGCTGCGGGTCTCGACCGGGCCGCGACGCGGCCGACACCGCGTTCCTGACCAACTACGGGCGCGCCGGTCACCCTGACGGGCTCGAGGTCACCGCGGTGGTGGACGACTTCGACACCGACGACGGCAGCGCAACCTGCTCGCCCAGCTGCGCTGACCCGGGCAGACGACGGCCACGACATCTCACCGACCGCGTCTGCGCTGGTCGCTCGAGCCTCGACGGCGCAGGGTCCGTCAGCGACTCCTGACGCACACGTTATTTCCACTACGGATCGTCGGGCACGTACCTGCCCGTGGAAAGGAAGTGTGGCGTGGCCACAGTCAGTTTCAAGGACGCGACTCGCGTCTACCCGGGTGCAGATCACCCCTCCGTCGACAAGCTCAACCTCGACATCGGCGACGGCGAGTTCATGGTCCTGGTCGGACCCTCCGGTTGCGGCAAGTCCACCTCGCTCCGCATGCTCGCGGGCCTCGAGGAGGTCAACGCCGGCAGCATCTTGATCGGCGACCGGGACGTCACCGACCTGCCGCCCAAGGACCGCGACATCGCGATGGTGTTCCAGAACTACGCTCTGTATCCCCACATGACCGTGGGCGACAACATGGGCTTCGCGCTGAAGATGGCCGGCATCCCGAAGACCGAGCGTCAGCAGCGCGTCCAGGAAGCCGCCCACCTGCTCGGCCTGGAGGACTTCCTCAACCGCAAGCCGAAGGCCCTCTCCGGTGGCCAGCGGCAGCGCGTCGCCATGGGCCGCGCGATCGTCCGCTCGCCCCAGGTGTTCTTGATGGACGAGCCGCTGTCCAACCTCGACGCCAAGCTCCGGGTCTCCACCCGCACCCAGATCGCCGCGCTGCAGACCCGGCTCGGCGTCACCACCGTCTACGTCACCCACGACCAGGTCGAGGCCATGACGATGGGCGACCGGGTCGCCGTGCTCAAGGACGGCATCCTGCAGCAGTGCGACACCCCGCTGAACCTCTACGACAAGCCCAAGAACCTCTTCGTCGCCGGCTTCATCGGCTCGCCGGCCATGAACCTGATCGAGGGCGACGTCGCCGCCGACGGCATCCACATCGGCGACTACGTCGTTCCGGTCCCTCGGGAGACGCTCGCCAAGGCGCCGGACGAGAAGCGACTGATGCTCGGCATCCGGCCGGAGAACTTCGCCCTCGGCGAGGGCAACGAGGGCATCGGCATCGACGTCGCCGTGGTCGAGGAGCTCGGCGCCGACGCCTTCCTGTACGGCACGCGTCACCGGGCTGCCCGAGGACGAGCGGCTCACCGCGCAGCAGATCACCGCCCGGATCTCGTCGCGGACCCCGCCGAAGCGCGGCTCGACGGTCCGGCTGAAGATCGACCCGGAGCACGTGCACGTGTTCTCCGAGGCAGACGGGCGACCGGCTCTCCTGACAGCACCGCTCGGTCAGCAACCCAGCACGCTCCCAGCTCGGCGCTCAGCAGCCAGTCGGCGCTCCGCGCAGTCGCGGGGCCGACGGCTTTCGCGCTCCGTGGTCGGCCGCCCCGAGCTGACAGGATGGAGACAGTGCCCAGGTTCCTCTCGGCCAAGCCCGACACCCGGCTGATCACGCCTCCCGTGGGAGACCCCGCTGGCGGACTGGCCCGAGGAGAACCTGGTCGCTCTCCCCCGCGGCATCTCCCGGCACGTCGTCCGGTTCGTCCGGGTCGGGCAAGGAGATCTACGCGGTCAAGGAGGTGCTGGAGCACCTGGCCCTGCACGAGTACCGGCTGCTGCGCGACCTGACCCGGCTGGACACCCCTTCGGTCGAGGCGGTCGGCGTGGTCACCGCCCGGGTCGACCCGGACGGCGACCCGCTCGACCCGATCCTGATCACCCGGCACCTGCAGTTCTCGCTGCCCGTACCGCTCGCTGTTCAGCCGCGGCGTCCGGCAGGACACGGTCAACCGGCTGGTCGACGCGATGGTCGTGCTGCTGGCCCGGCTGCACCTGATCGGCTTCCTCTGGGGCGACGTCTCGCTGTCCAACACGCTGTTCCGCCGCGACGCCGGCGCGTTCGCCGCCTACCTGGTGGACGCCGAGACCGGGCGAGCTGCACGACGAGCTGACCAACGGGCAGCGCGAGCACGACCTGCAGATCGCCCGGACCAACCTGTTCGGCGAGTTCTGCGACCTCGAGGCCGGCGGCCTGCTGGACGAGGCGCTCGACCCGCTGGCGCTGGTGGAGACCATCGAGAACCGCTACCGCGAGCTGTGGGCCGAGCTGACCGGCGTCGAGGAGTTCGACGGCACCGAGATGCACCGGATCGAGAGCCGGGTCCGGCGGCTGAACGCGCTGGGCTTCGACGTCGCCGAGCTGGACATCACCACCGACTTCGCCGGCTCGACCATCCGGATCCAGCCCAAGGTCGTCGACGCCGGCCACCACTCACCGCCGGCTGATCCGGCTGACCGGCCTGGACACCGAGGAGAACCAGGCGCGGCGGCTGCTCAACGACCTCGACTACTACCGGGCGCGGACCGACCAGCAGGGCGCGGACGAGTCGATCGTCGCCCACCAGTGGCTGACCGACCGGTTCGAGCCGGTGGTGCAGTCGGTGCCCGCGCGAGCTGCGCGGCAAGCTCGAGCCGGCCGAGCTCTACCACGAGGTGCTGGAGCACCGCTGGTTCCTCAGCGAGAAGGCCGGGCCGGAGGTGCCGATCGACCGAGGCCGCCGACAGCTACATGCGCACCGTGCTGCGCGAGCTTGCCCGACGAGGAGGTCGCCCTGTCCGCGATGGAGGCGATGCCCGCTGGCGAACCCGTTCGACCCCTCCCAGGGCTTCGCCGACGACGACGACGGACAAGCCGTACGACCCCTGGGAGGACGGCCGTCGAGGCGCCGCCCGAGGAGGCAGACCGAGATGGCCGGCTTCCTCGACATCGCCGCGCTCCGCAACCGCCAGAGCAAAGGCGACGCTCAAGGCCGATACGAGCACTCGATCCGGCGCCGCAGTCTGTCAGACCATGGCGACCGTACGGATCAGCGCGGCGGCATCCGCAGCGCGCCGTCCAGCCGGATGCTCTCGCCGTTGAGCAGCGGGTTGGCGATGATGTGCCGACCAGCTGGGCGTACTCCGCGGGCCGGCCGAGCCGGGCAGGGTGCGGCACGAGGGCCTCCAGCGATCGACTGCGTCTGCTCGGGCAGGCCGGCCATCATCGGCGTCTCCATCGACCCCGGGGCGATCGTCATCACCCGGATCGCCTTGTCGGCCAGGTCCCGCGCGGCGGTCAGGGTCAGCGCGGCGATGCCGCCCTTGCTGCGCGGCGTAGGCGGCCTGGCCGATCTGCCCGTCGTAGGCGGCGACGCTGGCGGTCATCACGACCACCCCGCGGTCGCCGTCGACCGGCTCGTTGCCGGCCATGGCGGCCGCGGCCAGCCGGAGCACGTTGAAGGTCCCGACCAGGTTGATCTCGACCACCGGTGCGGAAGTCCTCCAGCGGCAGCACGCCGCGCTTGCCGACGATCCGGCCGGGGGTGGCGACCCCGGCGCAGTTGACCACGACCCGGAGCGTCGCCGAGCGGCTGGCGGCGTCGACGGCGGCCTGCACCTGGTCCTCGTCGCGCACGTCGGCAGCGGCGAAGACGAGCGCGGTCGCCGAGCTCCGCGGACACGGCCGCCGCCGGGCGACGACGGGCAGGTCGACGACACCGACCCGGCGGCTCCGGCTGCCCGTGCCAGCCGTCGGGCGGTCGCCGCGCCCAGGCCGGAGGCGCCGCCGGTGACCAGCGGCGACGGTGCGATCGCGTTGAGGCGCACAGGGTTCTCCTTCGTCGTCGATCCTCAGCCGAGCAGCTGCCGGGCGATCACCAGCCGCTGGATCTGGTTGGTCCCCTCGAAGATCTGGGTGACCTTGCCTCCCGCAGGTAACGCTCGGCCGGGAAGTCCGGCGTGTAGCCGTAGCCGCCGAGCACCTGCACCGCGTCCGTCGTCACCCTCATCGCGGCATCGGTGGCGACCAGCTTGGCCACGGCCGCTCCCGGGTGAACGGCCGGCCGGCGTCGCGCTTCCGGGCCGCCATGCAGGTAGGTCGCGCGGGCCGGCGTCGACCGCGGCCGCCATCTCGGCGAGCAGGAACTGCATCCCCTGGAACTCCGCGATCGCACGGCCGAACTGCTGCCGCTGCCGGCGTAGTCGACGCGCAGGTCCAGTGCCGCCTGGGCCAGCCCGGTCGCGCAGGCGGCGATCCCGAGCCGGCCGGAGTCCAGCGCGGACAGGGCGATCCGCATGCCGCGCCCTCGGCCCCGATCCGCCGGTCGGCGTCCACGACGGCACGGCGTCGAGATACATCGAGGTGGTGGTCGAGCCGGTCAGTCCCATCTTCCGCTCCGGCGCCCCGAAGGTCAGCCCGGGCGTGTCGCCGGGACGAGGAAGCAGCGAGATGCCGCGCGTCCGGTCGTCGCCCGTCCGGGCGAAGGTGGTGTAGAAGTCGGCCTGACCGCCGTGGGTGATCCAGGCCTTCGCGCCGCTCAGCGCGTAGCCGTCGTCGTCGCCGGCTTGGCCCGGGTGCGTCATCGCGGTGACGTCGGAGCCCGCCTGCGGCCTCGGAGAGCGCGTAGGCGCCGAGCTGCTCGCCGCCGATCATCTCCGGCAGGTAGCCGGCCGCTGCTGGTCCGGCGTGCCGAATGGCCAGGGCGTAGCAGCTCATGGCGTGCACCGACACCCCGACGCCGACGCTCATCCAGGCGGCCGCGATCTCCTCGAGCGCCTGCAGGTAGACCTCGTACGGCTGGCCGGACCGCCCAGCGCCTCCGGATAGGGCAGGCCGAGCAGCCCGGCCTCGCCGAGCAGCCGGAACGCCTCCCGCGGGAACGCCTCGCCGCCTCGGCCTCGGCGGCGCGCGGGGCCAGCTCGGCCCGGGCGATCTCGCGGACCAGGCCGACCAGCTCCGCACCCTCTTCCGTCGGCAGCACCCGATCGACGCTCATCGACCACCTCCTCTCCGGAGTGAATAGTGGCAGACCGTTCCCAGCAGCGGTACTGTCGAGAGTACGCTCGTACCGCCATGGAAACCAAAGTACGCACCCGCCCAGAGCTCTCGGCGCCCGGCCGTCCGCTGACCCGCCGGCAGGCCGACCTGCGGGACGGTCTGGTCGAGCTCGTGCTGGCCGAGGGGTTCAGCCACCTGACGATGGACGACTTCGCCGCCCAGCTGGCGTGCTCGAAACGCACGCTGTATGCGCTGGCCGCCAGCAAGGAACAGCTGGCCACGCTGGCCGTCCGGGACTTCTTCCGGCGGGCCACCGACCAGGTGGAGGCCGCGATGGCCCGGACCCGGGCGCCCGCCCGCCGGGTGACCCGCTACCTGGAGGCGGTGGCCGAGGCGCTGCGTCCGGCCAGCCGCGCCTTCCGGGACGACGTCGCCGCCTTCCGCCCGACCGCGCGAGATCTACGAGTACGCAACACCGAGTGCGGCGGCCGCAGCGGGTCCGCGAGCTGATCGAGGACGGCGCCGGCGCCGGAGCGTTCCGGCCCGTTCCCGGCGCCCTTCGTGGCCGAGGTGGTGACGGCGACCATGCGGCGGATCACCTCCGGCGAGCGTCAGCGACGCCACCGGGCTCAGCGACGCCCAGGCCTACGCCGAGCTGGCCCGGCTCGTCGTGGCCGCGGTCCGCCGCTGAGCCGGGCAGAGCGGATTGCCACCGACCCGGTCGAATCCGATTAGGATTCGCACATGGAGGAAGATCTGCACGGCTCGGGCGAGGACCTGGTCACGACCGCGGCCGGGTGGTGCGCTGGGCGCCCAGGACCGACGGCCGACCTCAGCCTGCCTCCGCAGCCGCATCCTGGCCCGGCTCTTCGACAACGGCCCGGCCCGGATCAGCGACCTGGCGGCGGCGGGAACTGCTCCCAGCCGACGATCACCAACCACGTCAAGCGGCTCGAGTCCGAGGTCTGGTCGCCCGCACGGCGGACCCCCGGACGCCCGGGCCTGGATGATCGAGCTGACCGACGCGGGCAGCCAGCAGCTCGGCGAGATGCGCACGCGCTGGGCAGCCAACGTCCAGCCGATCTCGCCACTCTGCCGCAGCGGGACCAGAAGGCGCTGCGGGCGGCATCGAGGCGATGCGCCGGCTGATGGAGCTGCAGCCGCCGACCTCGGCCGCCCGGTAGGCTGCCGGGCCGTGACCGCGCAGAGCGGACCCGGCTGTCGCGACCGTGGGCGTTCCGCCTCTACGACACCGCGACGCCCCGGTCCGCGACTTCGTGCCCGTCGTGCCGGGCAAGGTGTCGATCTACCACTGCGGGCTGACCGTGCAGTCCGCGCCGCACGTCGGCCACATCCGCAAGGAGGTCGTCTTCGACGTGCTGCGGCGCTGGCTGACCGCACTCGGCTACGACGTCACCGTGTCGCCAACGTCACCGACATCGACGACAAGATCCTGGCCAAGTCCGCCGAGGCCGGGCGTCCCCTGGTTCGCGCACGCCTACCGCTTCGAGCGCGAGCTGCACGCGGCGTACGACGGCGCTGGGCTGCCTGCCGCCGACCTACGAGCCGCGGGCCACCGGCCACATCCCCGAGATGATCGAGCTGATCAAGGTGCTGATCGAGCGCGGGCACGCGTACCCCGCCGCCGACGGCTCCGGCGACGTCTACTTCGACGTGCTGTCCTGGCCGGCGTACGGCGAGCTGTCGCACCAGCGGTCGACGACATGGAGGCCGGCGGCCGACGCCGACCCGCGCGGCAAGCGCGACCCCCGCGACTTCGCGCTGTGGAAGGGCCACAAGCCGAGCGAGCCGGACACGGCCTCCTGGTCGACGCCCTGGGGCCGCGGCCGGCCGGGCTGGCACCTGGAGTGCTCGGCGATGGCGGCGAAGTACCTGGGCGCCGAGTTCGACATCCACGGCGGCGGCCTCGACCTGCGCTTCCCGCACCACGAGAACGAGCTGGCCCAGTCCACCGCGGCCGGCCAGCGCGTTCGCGCGCTACTGGATGCACAACGCGCTGGGTCACCGCGGCCGGGGAGAAGATGAGCAAGTCGCTCGGCAACGGCGCGCTGGTCTCGCGAGGTCGACCAGGCGCGTACCCGCCGCGGGCGGTCCGGCTTCTACCTCGCCGCGCCGCACTACCGCTCGGCGATCGAGTTCTCCGACACCTCGCTGGCCGAGGCGACGGCGGCGCTGGAGCGGATCGACACCTTCGTCGCCGCGGGCCACCGCGGTCGGTCGGCGAGTCGCCGGACCGCGTCGTCCCGGACGCCTTCGCCGCCGCGATGAACGACGACCTCGGCACGCCCGCGGCCGTCGCCGTGCTCTACGCCGCCGTCCGCGACGGCAACGGCGCGCTCGACCCGCGGCGACCGCGACGCGGTCGCCGCCGCGCTGGCGCGAGGTCCGCGGGATGCTCGGCGTGCTCGGCCTCGACCGCCGACGACCCGGCCTGGCCGGGCCGCCGGCCCGCGACGACCGGCTCGACCGGGGTGGTCGACGGGCTGGTCGCCGAGCTGCTGCGAGCAGCGCGCGGCCGGCCCGGGCCGCGACCGGGACTTCGCCGCCGCCGACGCGCATCCGCGACCTGCTCGCCGGCTCGGGCGTCGAGGTCGCCGACACCCCGCAGGGCCGCGGATGGTCGCTGCGGCACGCTCGTGCCACCGACCAGCCAGGAGAGCGTCAGATGCCCGGCAACAGCCAGCGCAAGGGCGCGGTCCGCCGCAAGGGCAAGGGCAACACGGCCGGCTCGGGCGGGCGGGTCCGCCGGGGCCTCGAGGGTCGCGGCCCGACGCCCAAGGCCGAGGACCGTCCGTACCACGCCGCCCACCAGGCCAAGGCCCGCAGCGACCGGCGGCCCCGGCGCGAACGCGGCTCCGGGCCGCGGACCGGGCGTCCCGGCTCCGGACCGGAGTGGGTGGTCGGCCGCAACGCGGTGCTCGAGGCGATGGAGGCCGAGATCCCGGTCAAGTCCGCCTACGTCGCCGAGGGTGCGGAGCGCGACGACCGGCTGCGCGAGGTGTTCAAGCTGGCCGCCGACCGCAGCATCGCCGCTGCTCGAGGTGACCCGGGCCGAGCTCGACCGGCTGACCGGCGGCGCCGTGCACCAGGGCGTGGCCCTGCAGCTGCCCGAGTACACCTACGCCCACCCCGACGACCTGCTGGCCGCCGCGCTCGACGCCGACCGACCGAGCCGCTGATCGTCGCCCTCGACTCGATCACCGACCCGCGCAACCTGGGGGCGGTCGTGCGGTCCGCGGCGGCCTTCGGGGCGCACGGCGTGCTGATCCCGGAGCGACGGTCGGCCGGGATGACCGCGGCGGCCTGGAAGACCTCGGCCGGCGCCGCGGCCCGGCTCCCGGTCGCCCGGGCCACCAACCTCAACCGCACGCTGCGCGCCTACGCCGACGCCGGCTTCACCCTGGTCGGTCTGGACGGCGAGGCCGACACCGACATCGCGGCCGTGCCCGAGGCATCGCCGGCCCGCTGGTGCTGGTCGTCGGCAGCGAGGGCGACGGGCTTGTCCCGGCTGGTCCGCGAGGCCTGCGACACGCTGGCCTCCATCCCGATCACCGCCTCGGTCGAGTCGCTGAACGCCGGCGTCGCCGCCGGGATCGCGCTGTACGAGATCGTCGCGCCGGAGGACAGTCCGCCCGCTGCGAGGTACGAGTCCTGCCGATATTGGACCGACACCCTCTCAAGCTCCGTGACCGCCCCGCTCGACCACTCGGCCGACCGCGTCCGAGGCCTACCGCGCCGCGCTGGAGGTGATCGAGGCGGTCGAGCCGCGGATCGCCGACGCCACCCGGGCCGAGCTCGCCGACCAGCGCGCCTCGCTCAAGCTGATCGCCTCGGAGAACTACGCCTCCCCGGCCGTGCTGCTGACCATGGGCACCTGGCTGAGCGACAAGTACGCCGAGGGCACGATCGGGCACCGCTTCTACGCCGGCTGCCAGAACATCGACACCGTCGAGGCGCTCGCCGCCGAGCACGCCCGCGAGCTGTTCGGCGCCGAGTACGCCTACGTCGCAGCCGCACTCCGGCATCGACGCCAACCTGGTCGCCTTCTGGGCGATCCTGGCCAACCGGGTCGAGCTGCCCGAGCTGGCCGAGCCTCGGCGCTCAAGAGCATCAACGAGCTGTCCGAGGAGCAGTGGGAGGCGCTGCGGCACAAGTTCGGCAACCAGCGCGCGCTGGGCATGTCGCTCGACGCCGGCGGCCACCTCACCCACGGCTTCCGGCCGAACATCTCCGGCAAGATGTTCCACCAGCGCTCCTACGGCACCGACCCGGAGACCCAGCTGATCGACTACGACGCGCTCCGGGCGACCGCGCACGAGTTCAAGCCGCTGATCCTGATCGCCGGCTACTCCGCCTACCCGCGGCGGATCAACTTCGCCAAGATGCGCGAGATCGCCGACGAGGTCGGCGCGACGCTGCATGGTCGACATGGCGCACTTCGCGGGGCTGGTCGCCGGCAAGGTGTTCACCGGCGAGGAGGACCCGGTGCCGTACGCGCACCTGGTCACCACGACCACCCACAAGTCGCTGCGCGGTCCGCGGGGCGGCATGGTGCTGGCCACCGAGGAGTACGCCGACTCGGTCGACCGCGGCTGCCCGATGGTGCTCGGCGGCCCGCTGGGCACACGTGATGGCGGCCAAGGCCGTCGCCCTCGCCGAGGCCCGGACCAGCCGTCGTTCCAGACCTACGCGCAGGCGGTCGCCGACAACGCCCAGACCCTGGCCGACGGGCTGCTCGCGCCGCGGCGCCCGGCTGGTCACCGGCGGCACCGACAACCACCTCGTGCTCATCGACGTCTCCGCCTTCGGCCTGACCGGCCGCCAGGCCGAGTCCGCCCTGCTCGACGCGGGCATCGTCACCAACCGCAACGCGGTCCCGGCGACCCGAACGGCGCCTGGTACACCTCCGGCGTCCGCATCGGCACGCCCGGCCCTGACCACCCGCGGCTTCGGCGCGGCGAGTTCGACCGGGTGGCCGAGCTGATCGTCGACGTGCTGAAGAACACGACCCCGGCCACGACCGCCGCCGGGCGCCCGGGCAAGGCCAAGTACGTCCTCGCGCCGACGGGGTCGCCGAGGCCACCAAGGCCGCGTCGGCCGAGCTGCTCGACACCCACCCGCTCTACCCCGGCCTGGAGCTCTGACCGCCGAGCGGTCCGAGTCGACGAACCCTGGGTATCACAGTGGCCCCCACGACGCTCACCACCATCGTGATGATCCTGTTCGCCATCGGCCTGCTCATCCTGACCGCCTACTGCTACCTCGGCTCCTGGCAGCCGGTCGTCCGCCGGGTGCCCCGGCGGCACACCGAGGCCGAGATCCAGGCCGCCGTCCACCAGATGCGGCAGGCGATCGACGCGTACGAGCGGGGCGAACGGCCCCTCTGAGGGGCCTGCGGCTTGACCCGGTTCCGGGCCGTTGACGGATTCGGGACCACGGTCCTACGGTCGGAGAACACGCCCGCGGCCCTAGCGGGACCGGCTGCGAGGTCGTATCATGAACTGGAGAAACCTCTTCCTGGCCAGCCGCTCGCTGCGGACACTGGCCGTCGTCGTGTCTGTGGTCGGCTTGACGTGGCTGGCTCCGGCCTCCGCCCAGGCCCGCACCACGACCAGGCCTGCTGCCTTCGCACCCGCCGGCCAGCACGGGCACGGACACCAGTGCACGAAGATCAAGGCCATCGGCGTCGGGCAGGATCTCGGCGAGGGCATGACGACTGCGACCATCTCCGTCCACGGGGTCGCTGTCGGGACCACCGGGGCGACCTCCACCATCACCGGAGTCGTCGATCGGCGTCGCCTCGTTCACCGGCCCGATCGTCTTCACCTCCGACCTGGGCACGCTGACCGCCGAGGTGACGGGGACACTCGACACCACGACCGGGCGGTTCATCTCGAAGTCGACCAGGGTCAGCGGTACCGGCGGCTACGCCGGAGTGACCGGCAGGCTGACCTTCCGCGGCACCGAGGACCTCGCCAGCCGGGGCCTTCACCGAGAAGGTCACCGGCAGGCTGTGTTCGGCCCCGAGCTGACCTGGCGGCCGGGTAGCCTCGAAGGATGCGCCGCCTCGCCGTCGTCGTCGCCCTGCGTCGCCCTCCTCGGGGCGGCCTCCTGCTCCGCCGCCGATGTCAAGCCGCAGGACGCCTACAAGATCGGCTGCCCGGCGGTCGACGCCACCGTCGCCAGCGGCTCGTTGGCCGGCAAGGCCGCCGTGGCGGGGCTGAAGCAGCTGAGCAAGTCCAGGCAGCTGGATCCCGAGCCGCAGCGCTGGCTGGACGCGACGATCAGCCTGCTCGACTCCAACGACCCCAAGGCCGCCCCCGGCGACACGAAGAAGCTGATCATCGACGGCTGCGCCAAGAACGGGTACCCGCTGCGGCAACCTGAAGTGAGTCAGCTGCTGCTCGGCCAGCAGCTGGTCCAGGTCCTTCAGCCGGTCGAGGCCGCGGACCAGCTGGGCCATCCGGTGGTTGCGGGCGAACCGCTCCCGGTGCCGGTGCAGGAAGAGCCAGTAGCCGGCGGTGAACGGGCAGGCCCGGCTCGCCACCCGCTGCTTGGGGTCGTACACGCAGTCACCGCAGTGGTCGGTCATCGTGTTGAGGTAGTTCCCGCCGGCGACGTACGGCTTGGTCGCCAGCACGCCGCCGTCGGCGTGCTGGGACATCCCGACGACGTTCGGCACCATCACCCAGTCGTAGCCGTCGACGAACGAGCGGTGGAACCAGTCGGTGACCTGCCGCCGGGTCCCAGCCCTGCTGCAGGGCGTAGTTGCCGAGCACCATCAGCCGCGGGATGTGGTGGGCCCAGCCGTCCTCCCGGACCGCGGTC
The DNA here is from genome assembly GCA_963848665.1 of uncultured Actinomycetes bacterium. Classification (GTDB taxonomy): domain Bacteria; phylum Actinomycetota; class Thermoleophilia; order Gaiellales; family Gaiellaceae; genus Palsa-739. The sequence continues at coordinate 8,465 of CAWKEF010000008.1, read as the reverse complement.
AGCGCGCTCTTCAGGCAGGCCGCGTCGGTGCCGCCCGGGTCCAGCTCGACGAGCCAGTGCGGCAGCGGCGCCGTTCGGCCCCCAGCTCGTTGCGCGCCCGGTAGTCCTCGCCGAGATACCAGTAGAGGTTCCAGATGTAGTCGCGCCAGCCGATCACCTGCCGGACGAAGCCCTCGACCGAGGCGATCGGGGCGTGGCCGGCCGCGTACGCCTCCTCGGCGGCGTGCACCACCTCGAGCGGGTCGAGCAGCCCGAGGTTGAGCGGTGCGGAGAGCAGGGAGTGGGCCATCCACCGGTCCTCGCGCAGCATCGCGTCCTCGTAGCGCCCGAAGTCGGGCAGCCGGTGCTCGACGAAGTCGTCCAGGGCGGCCAGCGCCTCGGCGCGGGTCGCGGCGAAGCGGCGCGGCCCGTCCTCGCCGACGAACCGCACCCCGTCGCGCTGCCATCCCGTCGAGGTCGGCCCGGACCTCCGCGTCGATGTCGTCCTCCGCGGGCCACCACGGCTCGGCCACGCCGAGCCGCCGGCGTCGCGGCGGCGGCTCCCGGTTCTCGGCGTCGAAGTTCCAGCGGCCGCCGACCGGCTCGCCGCCCTCCATCAGCACGCCCGAACCGCAGCCGGGCGTCGCGGTAGAAGTCCTCCATCAGCAGCCGCCGCCGACCGCGGCCCGCCGCCCAGGCCGAGAAGTCGGCGCGCGAGGTGGCGTAGCCGCGGGCCGGCAGCCGCTCGAGGTCGCGTTCGGCGGCCAGCCGGTCGACGAAGTGCACGGCGGACCACGAGGTCGGCTGGATCACGCTCCAGCGGCTCGTCGACCTGGGCGAGGCCTCGCGGTAGCGTGCCGGTCCGCAGGATACGCTGCACGCGGTCACCGAGCTCGGCCGCCCGGTGCCGCATCGCCGACAGCACCAGGTGCGCCTTCTGCCGGTGGAACGGCCGTCGCTCCAGCACGCGCTCGCGACTCGATCAGCAGCACCGGCTGGTCGTCCGTCGTCGGTGAAGTGCGGTCCCAGCTGGTCACCGAACAGCCAACGGCGTGCGTCATGCGGCTGAAACCTAGCGCCGGCGCCTCAGCGGGAGAACAGGCTCCCCGAGACGGTGGTGACGAAGTTGCTGCAGCGAGTCCGGGCAGGTCGCGCAGGTGCCAGTCGCGCGGACCGTGGTACCAGGACAGGTCGGCGGAGTCGGGCGCCTCGTCGGTGTCGGCGTCGACCAGGGCGTCGAGCCAGCGGTCGGTCGCCGCCGAGCACGATCGTGTACGGCAGCACCTCGCGAGATCTCCTGCAGCTCGCGGCCGGGCGGCATCTGGTCGGTCGGGTGGCTCATCAGGTCGGAGCGCAGCGCGCCAGGCCCGCCGAGCAGCGCCGCCCCCTTGGCGGTCCGGGCCGGCATCTCCTGCCCGACGAACATCAGGCCCAGCGACCAGACGACCAGAGCCAGGCCGACCAGCCCGAAGGTGGTGAAGGCGGCCAGCACGCCGGTCACCACGACGGCGACGATCAGGGCGACCAGCCCGTAGTGGGTCCAGCGGTTGCGGGTGGCGTCGGGGCGTCGCTCGTACCAGCCGTTGCTGACCATCTCGTCGTACAGGGCGTCCTGGACGCCGCCGATCGACTCCGTGACCCGGCTCGACAGCTCGGAGACGCGGACGTTCGACCCGACCGGCGCGACGCCGTCGAGCAGCAGCTGCTCGAACGGCCGCAGCGCCGTCGGCCGGCGCCGAGGTCCGGGTCAGGTCCCAGTCCGTCCGGGCGAAATCGGCTTCGCGGGGCAGCTCGGTGATCAGCAGGTGCCCCCGGACCGCGAGGTCGACCAGCGTGGCCGTGACGTCGATCGGGTCGACCCGCTCGTCGGCGACCGTACCGACATGGCCCGGTCGGATGTCGTCGACCACCCGGAACTCCGCCTGGCCCGGCCCGGTCGGGACGAACTCGCCGACCCGGCTCACCTCGCCGCCGGCGCGGGCATCGACGCCCGGACCGGCGATGCATCAGCAGCAGCGCGATCCCGCCGAGCACCAGCAGGCCGAGCGCGAGCGCCAGCGGCAGCGGGCTCGCGGAGAACGCCCGGCCGACGGTCCAGCGGTGGTCGATCCGCTCGTTGGCTGGCCACCGCGCCGGCGGGGAAGCCGATGTCGACGGCCACGCTCTGGCCCTCGCCGCGCGGGCCGTCCCGGAACGTCGGGATCTGGGAGCCCTCCGTGCCGCCGGCCGCGAACGTGCACGGCGTCGTGGAGTTCGGGTTGCCTGCGGTGCACCTGACGTAGCTGAACTGCGCCGGGATCTGCACCGTCGCGTTGAACTCCGCGACCGGGGCGCTCAGGCCCTGCAGCAGCGCCCACCGGAGCGCGGTCCCGCCGTCGATCGTCACGACCGCACCGGTCACGGTGTAGTTGATCACCACGTCGCCGCTGCCGCCGGTGGTCACCGTCACCGTGGTGAACCGCCCGTCGGTCTCGACCTTCGGGGTCACGGCCGCGCCCTTGGCGGTGGCGCTGATCTCGCTGACAGCTCCGTCACGTACTGCTTGTCGCCGACCACGTCCTGCCGGGTCTCGAACTTCTGGGACACCGTGGCCGGGGCGGTCCCGGTGAAGGTGATGGTCTCCTTGACCTTCAGGGTGCCGTCCTTGGCCAGGTTCCCGGCGGCGACGAACGTCGAGGCGGTTCCCTCGGCGTGCGCGGCCAGGGCGAGCGGCCCCGCCAGCAGGCCGCAGGTCAGGCAGCGAACGCGAGCACGGCGCCGAGTCGGCGTGGATGTCTCCGTGGAGGTCCCGAGCACGGGGTACAGCCTCGCACTCCTGACCCGCCACTGGGACGCAAGACAGCAGAATGCGGCATGATTTTGACAACGATCGGTGCGAGCGTCGTGATGATCGCGCCGCGTGCAGCCGATACGTCGGCCCGGTCCGTTCGGCGGAACGCCTCCGCTGACCGCCGTACCCGATTAGGGTTCTCGCTGTGACCTGCCGCAGGCAGGTTGCCGGCCTGTGGCGCAGCAGCGTGCCGGGGTCGCCGCCGTGACCGCTGCCGGAGCGGCGGCCGGGCACAGCAGGCGCCGTTATGGTGGCGCGCCGTGAGCCAGCAGCAGCTCGAACCGGCCGCCGCGTTCGCCGGCGGCGGGGGCTACGGCGCCGCCCGCCGATTACCGGTCGGCCCCGGGTACGGCTCCGGCTCATCCGCCGGCCTTCGGACAGCCCGGCTTCGGCGGCGGCGTGCCGCAGTTCGGCACCGCCGCCGACGGTGCCCGCCGCGACGCGGCCTCGCCGCTGCGGCTGGTGCTGATCGCCCTGATCGTGGTCGCCATCGGTGCGGTCGCCGGCCTGGTCGTGGCCAGCCTCGTCGTCCACCGCCGACCACGGCAGTACCAGAACGACGACTACAAGGTGCCCGCCGCCCGACACGAACCCGCCGCCCGCTCCCGCAGCCGCAGACCTACGACGCAGGCCGAGGAGCTGGTGACCAACAACGCCTTCTACACGCCAGTCCGTGCCGCCGCCCGGTGCGGTGCAACGCCCAGCCGATCAACGTCACGCACCGCGACGACGACCAGCTGAAGTCGCACTTCGAGGGCCTGATGGAGTGCCTGGTCCGCGTCTGGCAGCCGCCGGTGACGACGGCCGGCTTCCAGATCGTCCGACCGACGGTGACCATCTACGGCAACTCGGTCACCACCAAGTGCGGCACAGAGCGACGTCAACGCGTTCTACTGCTCCGCCGACCAGCAGGTCTACTACAGCAACCAGCTGCCGGACTACTCGTCGGCGGCAAGGAGAACAAGTGGACCGCCGACGTGGTGATGGCCCACGAGTTCGGTCACGCGCTGCAGGCCCGGACGGGGATCTTCATCTCCTTCCACGCGCTGGGCCAGCGAGCCGGCGACAAGGCGACCGAGCTGGACTTACAGCCGGCGGGCCGAGACCCAGGCCGACTGCCTCTCCGGGATGTTCATCCGGGCGGTCTCGCGTCTCCTCGGCGTCCAGCAGCAGGACCTGCCCGGCATCTACGCGGTGTACGCCGCGGTGGGCGACGACACGATGACCGGTGAGCCCGACATCGTCGGCAACCACGGGCTGGCCCGATCGCGGACCTACTGGGGCCAGACCGGCCTGGCCAACAAGCGATCGCGGCCTGCAACACCTTCGTCGCGCCCGACCAGCTGGTCCGGTAGCGGCCCGGCGGCGGAAGGGGCTCAGATGTCGCAACCTCAGTGGGGCCCCGTCCCCGGGCTGGTCACCCCAGCCCGCCTGGTCGCCGCAACCTGCCTGGTCGCCCCAACCCGCCTGGTCGCCCCAACCGGGCGGCGATGCTCCGGCACCCCGGGCCGCCCCGCTCCCGCAGTCCGTGGCGCGCCGCCGCAACCCCCTCGCCCTGGTGCTGCTGGGGCTGATCGCGGTCACGCTGATCGCGTTGATCGGTCTCGCGGTCGCCGGCCTGACCGCCAAGCCCGCCGAGGTCCAGTACGCGAACGACACCTACCAGGTGCCCGAGGCCGACCTGCACCCACCACCCATCCCGTCTCCGACGTCGCTGGACGAAGCCAGGCGATGGACGACGGCTAATCCGCTGTACGAGCAGACGACGCCGGCCCCCGTACGCTGCGAGCTCAAACCGTTCGACGTGACCACCGCCGGCGACGCCGAGCTCAAGTCCCATTTCGAGACCCTGATGGGCTGCCTGGTCCGGGTCTGGCAGCCGCCGTTGACCGCCGCCGGTTTCCAGATCTACCGGCCGACCGTGACGATCTACCACATCAACATCTCCACGGCCTGCGGGAGCGGTGACGAGTCGCACAACGCGTTCTACTGCGGTGCCGATCAGCAGGTCTACTGGAGCGACACGCTGGGACCGGATCTGCCGCAGCCGAGCGTGAACAAGTACCCCGGGGACGAGGTCCTGGCCCACGAGTTCGGCCACGCGGTGCAGGGCCGCAGCGGACTGCTGCTCGGTGAGCAGGCGCAGGAGCAGCAGGCGTCGAAGTCCGACGCGCTGCTGCTGAGCCGCCGGACGGAGACCCAGGCGGACTGCTTCGCGGGGGTCTTCCTGCGTTCGGTGTCGCTGTCACTCGGTCTGCAGCAAAGTGATGTGCCCCTGATCCAGGACACGTTCGCTTCGTTCGGTGACGACCAGCGCCGCCCTGATGCCGCAGAGGGGAACCACGGAAAGAGCGCGACCCGCCGCTACTGGGTGACCGTGGGGCTCGGCGACGGCAACGACGGCAAGTGCAACACCTTCACCGCCTCCCCCGACCTGCTGCACTGACCAGGACAGAAGGTTTCGATGTCACAGCCCGGATGGGGATTTCCGCAGCAGAGCTGGCCCAGCGCGCCGCAACCGGCCGGGCCCGGGCCCGGCTACGGTGCCTGGCCGGTGCAGGCGCCGGTGCTTGGCTCCCAGGCGCAGTCGCGCAACCGCCTGCGGCCGCTGCTCTTCGCACTGATCGGCCTCGCTCTGCTGGCCCTGGCGGGCCTGGTGGTGGCGGGCGTGGCCAGCCGGCCGGTGGTCGTGCAGTACCAGAACGAGGACTACCAGGTCCCGGAAGCCGACCTCAAGCCGCGCCGATCCCGCAACCCGCGTCGTTGGCCGAGGCTCAGACCTGGACCACGGCCAACGCCGTCTACGGCCAGACCGCGCCGGTGCCGGTGAAGTGCCCGCTGACCCCGATCGATGTGGCCACGGCGGACGACGCGCTTGCTCGAAGTCCCACTTCGAGACCCTGATGGCGTGCCTGGTCCGGGTGTGGCAGCCGCCGCTGACCGCCGCAGGCTTCCAGATCTTCCGACCGACCGTGACCATCTACGGCGACGAGGTCGCGAACGCGTGCGGTGCCGGCAAGCTGCCCCACAACGCCTTCTACTGCGGGGCGGACCAGCAGGTCTACTGGAGCCGGACCCTCGGGGGTGACCTGGTCCCGATGAGCGTCGACCGGTGGGCCGGGGACGAGGTGCTCGCGCACGAGTTCGGCCACGCGGTCCAGGGGCGTACCGGCCTGCTGATGGCGGAGCACCTGATCCGTAAGGAAGCTCCGACCACGTCGGCCAGCCTCCAGTCCAACCGCCGCCTGGAGACCCAGGCCGACTGCTTCGTCCGGCATGTTCATCCGCTCGGTGTCCCGCTCGCTCGGCTACGAGCAGAAGGACCTGGCGGCCATCGAGAAGGGCTTCGCCGACGGGGGCGACGAAAACTTCCAGAAGGACCCGAACGCCGAGGGCAACCACGGGCGGTCCGCATCGCGGAAGTACTGGGGCGTCACCGGTCTCGGCACGTCGGCGGTCGGGTCCTGCAACACCTTCACCGCGGCGCCCGCGCTGGTCCGCTAGCCGGCCCATGCTGGGTCGGCCGGGCTCAGCCGGCGTCGGCCGCGGTGATCGAGGCGGAGGCGATCGCCGCGATCCCCTCCCCACGGCCGGTCAGCCCGAGCCCGTCGGTGGTGGTGGCCGACAAGGCAACCGGGGCGCCGACGGCGGCGGACATCCGCCCCTCGGCCTCCGACCGGCGGGCGCCGATCCGGGGCCGGTTGCCGATCAGCTGGACCGCGACGTTCTCGATGACGAAGCCGGCCGCCCGAACCCTTGCTGCGGTCTCGGTCAGGAAGTCGACGCCGGGTGCGCCGGCCCATTCCGGGTCCGACGTCCCGTAGTTGCTGCCCAGGTCTCCGAGCCCGGCGGCGCTGAGCAGCGCGTCACAGGCCGCGTGGGCCACCACGTCGCCGTCGGAGTGACCGTACGGGCCGACCTCGTCGTCGAAGACCAGGCAGGCCAGGGTCATCGGTCGGCCGGCGACCAGCCGATGGACGTCAACGCCGATGCCTGTCCGGCTCATCGGGTCAGACGCATGGGGCCAGGCTCATATCGGGCCAGGCCAGAAACGAAAACGGCCCCGACATCGTCGGGGCCGTCTTGGCGTCAGGAGGCCAGAACCTCGTCGAGCAGGATCTCCGCCTTGTCCTCCTCCACATGCTCGGCGAGAGCCAGCTCGGAGACGAGGATCTGGCGCGCCTTGGCCAGCATCCGCTTCTCGCCGGCCGACAGGCCGCGCTCGCGCTCGCGACGCCACAGGTCGCGGACGACCTCGGCGACCTTCATGACGTTGCCGGAGTGCAGCTTCTCCAGGTTGGCCTTGTACCGGCGCGACCAGTTGGTCGGCTCCTCGGTGTGGGGCGCGCGCAGGACGCTGAAGACCCGCTCGAGCCCGTCGGCGTCGACGACGTCACGGACGCCGACGAGGTCGAGGTTGCAGGCAGGCACACGGACGATCAGATCGGTCTGGCCCACGATCCGCAGCACCAGGTAGAGCTTGTCTTCGCCCTTGATCTGGCGGGTTTCGATGTCCTCGATGACGGCGGCCCCATGATTGGGGTAGACCACCGTCTCACCGACTGTGAAGGTCATATTGTTTTGTACCCCTTTCGCGGATCCCAAGTTTAGCACGCTCTCAGGGCCGATCTCGGCAGCGTTTGCGCTAGCCAGAGGGCATAACGGAGTCGCATCCGGTCTTGACAAAACCCCTAAAGGTGTGCGTGCGCTGTGGGTGGGGTAGCGCCGCCGACGGTCCGCTCAGGTCGCCTGCAGGGAGGCGCCCGGTGCCGTTAGGCTGCATCGCAACGTGTCCCCAGGAGGGTGGTATCGAACGACCGCCCTCCTCACCAGGCAGGAGTCGGCCATCGTGTCCCTGATCCGGAGTCGAGCAAGCCGCGCATCGCGTTCCGGCGTCGCCGGCGCGCACCGTACGCTCACGGTCGCCGCATCCCTGGTGGTTGCCCTCGGCCTGCTGCTTGTCGCCGGCTGTGGCATGAACATGCAGACGACCAAGCCGTACACCCCCTCCGAGGGCACCAACCTCGACGTCGGGGACCCCGCCAAGTACGACCAGGTCGTCCACGTCCGCAACCTGATGGTCATCGCCAAGGCGCCAGGCCTTGGCGTTCTCTCGGCCAGCATGGTCACCAGCAGCCGGGACTCGCTGACCCAGGTCAGCGGCGCTCCGATCAAGCAGGGCGGGGCGACCGGGGCACCGTTCACCGTGACCCTCCCCAACGCGGTGAGCATCGCCAACAACGCCGCGGTGGTGCTGACCTCCAACGGGCCGCTGATCGTGCTGAACAGCCCGGACCTGGTCGTGGGGCAGTCGGCCACCGTCACCCTGCAGTTCCAGAACGCGGGTCAGGCCACCGTCAACGTCCCGGTCGTCGACGGCAACCAGCCGCAGTACGCCTCGATCAGCCCCGCGCCGGCGACGCCGGCGCCGAGCGCCTGAACCGGCTGGTCGCAGCCGGAGGTCAGCCGTAGGTCTGCTCGTCGCTGAACAGGCTGGAGATCGACTCGCCGTCGTGGATCCGGTGGATCGCCTCGGCGAACAGCGGGGCCACCGAGCGGGTCACCATGTTCGGCAGCCGCTTCTCCGAGGGCAACGGGACGGTGTCGGTCGTGACGATCTCGGCGAGGTCCGGTTCCTGCTTGAGCCGCTCGATCG
>CAWKEF010000007.1:0-64886 GCA_963848665.1 uncultured Actinomycetes bacterium | reverse complement strand
GTTGGCACGACCTTCACCGTCGAGCTGCCTGTCATTCCGCTTGCCGGCCGCGCGAAGGCCGCCTCGACCGCACCGCTGACGGCGCCGTTGGAGCCTAGGGCTCGCGCATCGCGATCTGTTGTGCGCGTTCCGACAACGTCGAGTCGCCCGAGCACGAAAAAGCCCCGTTTCCGGGGCTTCGTGGAGAGCGGATGATGGGACTCGAACCCACGACCTTCTGCATGGCAAGCAGACGCTCTAGCCAACTGAGCTACATCCGCGGGCGGGGCAAGTATAGCCCGAGCGGTCAGGGAGCGTCGAGGGCCTCGTTCACGAGGCGGTCGGCGAGCTCGTTGTGCTCGCGCCGCACCGCGCGTATAGCTGACGTTTCCGATCTGGCGTGCAAGCCGCGCGGCCTCGAGCGAGAGCTCGCGCAGCGCCTCGTTCTTCACGCGGTACTCGCCGGTCATCTGCTTCACGAGCAGCTCCGAGTCGGAGATCGACCTCGATCTCGGAGACGCGCGAGCTCGACCGCCTTCTCGAGGCCGGCGATGAGCGCGCGGTACTCGGCGACGTTGTTCGTCGCGACGCCGATCCTCTCGCCGTGCGCGGCGAGCACGGTCCCATCCTCCGCCTCGAGCACGTACCCGTACGCGGCCGGACCGGGATTGCCGCGCGCGCCGCCGTCCGTCGACAAGCGCGCCTTCATCCGTCGACCTCCACGAGCTCGTAGAGCGTCGAACGCGGGCTCCTCGTACGGATGCGCGGCGCGCAGCGCGCGAACGACCTCCTGCGACGCGGTCGGCGGGCACAACCGTCTCGACGCGCAGCTCGGCGACGCGCTCCTCGCGTGCCGACCTCTCCGATCGCGGGCGCAGCTCCGGCGCGCGCGAAGAACGTGCCGGTCCCCGGCCGTGTACCACGAGCAGCGCTCGTAATCGCCGATTCGCCCGCCGCCCGCTGCGAAGACCGCCTCGCGCGTCGCGTCGAGCGCTTCCTCCGGCACGAACCACACGAGCTTGCAACACGGGTGGTGAACCTCGGTCAGGAGGCGTTGTCGATCTGCGCGCGTTGGAGGCGACCGGAGTAGTCGACGTAGATCGACTTCCATTCGGTGAACACGTCGAGCGCCGCCTGGCCGGCCTCGCGGTGCCCGTTGCCCGTGTCCTTCGTCCCGCCGAACGGCAGGTGCACCTCGGCGCCGGTCGTGCCCGCGTTGATGTAGGTGATGCCGGCCTGCAGGTCGCGCATCGCGCGGAACGCCTTGTTCACGTCGCGCGTGAAGATCGAGGACGAGAGACCGTACCGGATCCCGTTCGGCGACGCGGACGGCCTCCTCGAAGCTCGCCGACCTTGATGAGCGCCGTCGTCGGCCCGAAGATCTCCTCCTGGGCGATGCGCATGCCCGCCTCGACGTCGCCGAAGATCGTCGGGCGGTAGAAGAAGCCCTTGCCGAGATCGCCTTCGGTCGCGACCTCGCCGCCGGTCAGCAGCCGCGCGCCCTCGTCCTCGCCGATCTTCGTGTACGAGTGGATCTTCTCGATCGCCGCCTTGTTGATCACCGGACCGATGTCGGTGTCGTCCTCCCAGCCCGGGCCGAGCCGCATGCCCTCGGCACGCTCCACGAGCCGCTTCTGCAGCGCGTCGTAGACCTCCTCGTGCGCGATGACGCGCGAGGCCGCGGTGCAGCGCTGGCCGGAGGTGCCGAACGCCGACCAGACGATGCCCTCGACCGCGAGGTCGAGGTCGGCATCGTCGAGGACGATGATCGCGTTCTTGCCGCCCAGCTCGAGGTGCACGTGCTTCAGCGCGGTCGGCGGCGGCCTTCGTGACGGCGACGCCCGTCTCGCGGGAGCCGGTGAACGTGATCACGGGACGTCCGGGTGGCGCACGAGCGCGTCGCCTGCCGTCTCGCCGTAGCCGTGCACGATGTTGACGACGCCCTCCGGCAGCCCGGCCTCGGCGAAGAGCTCGACGAAGCGATCGGCCAGCAGCGGCGTGTCCTCGGCCGGCTTCAGGACGACGGTGTTGCCGCAGACGAGCGCGGGCGCGAGCTTCCACGACGGGATCGCGATCGGGAAGTTCCACGGCGTGATCGCGCCGACGACGCCGACCGGCACGCGGACGGACATGTTGAACTTGTCGGGCAGCTCGGACGGGGTCGTCTGACCCCAGAGGCGACGGCCCTCGCCCGCCATGTAGTACGTCATGTCGATCGCTTCCTGAACGTCGCCGCCCGCCTCGGCCTTCACCTTGCCCATCTCGCGCGTCATCAGGTCGGTGAGCGCCTCCTTCTCGCGCTCGAGGAGCTGCGCGAAGCGATAGAGAATCTCGCCGCGCCTCGGCGCGGGCACGAGGCGCCACTGCTCGAACGCCGCCTTCGCGGCGCCGACCGCGCGGTCGACCTCTTCGGCGCCCGAGGACGGAAAGCTCGCCGAGCACCTCGCCGGTCGGCGGGGCTCGTGCTTTCGAAGGTCTCCGTCGCCACGGAGACGAATCTAGTCGCTACTCGGGGGCGTCTGTGTCGGGGAACGTGCCCAGCACGCGCGGCCGCCGCCGGTCGCGGATCTTGCGTTTCTCGATGAGCTCGGCCTCGGCCCTGCCGCGCGCCGGTCGATCCCTCGCGACGGTCGACGATCACCGTCACGTTCGGATTGTCCTTGTAGTACTCGACCATCTTGTCGAAGAGCTCGGCCTCGAGCTCACGCGGAATCACGCAGTAGATCATCTGACTCGGAGTGTAGGGAGGTGAGCGGCGAACGCTAGAGGCGCGCGATCTCAGGAACGAGGCGGCCTTCGTCCTCGACGTGGGCGTTCCACAGCTTGAAGGTCTCCTCGAGCTCGTCGAGCTCGTGCCCGCGGCGCTCGAGCCGCACGGGCTGCGCCGAGTCGGGGCTGATTCGGTACTGGTACCACGAGAGGTCCCAGGCGACGGTGACCGCCATCTCGCCCGCGTCGCCGGTCAGCGGGATGATGCTCGCCTTCGCCTCGCCGAGGCTCTTGGCGATGCCTCCGACGGTTCGCCGATAGGTGCTGCCGTTGAAGAGATCGGCGACCTCGAGCAGCGCGACCTCCTCGCTCGAGAGCCGGCGCAGGATCGGCTCCGCCGGCGCCAGCGTCTCGCCGTTCTCGCGTCGGAGGCCGAGCAGGTCGCCGAAGCCCCGCCTACGGCGCTTGCGGTCGGCCGGGACGATCGGCGTCGTCGGCGTGCCCTCCTTGAGCCAGCCGTGCTCGACCGCGATCTCCTGGCACAGCGCGCACACGTCGACGAGCTCTGCGCCTTCTTCGGGCGCGAAGCGGACCGCGCGTTCGCCCATGAGGAGAGAGCGCTCGCAGATGGCGCAGATGCGCATCGCACCGACCTTCGTCACCCGCATGCGCTCGACTATAGCCCCGCCTCGCCGGGAGGCTTGCGGAGCGCCCCCCGCGCCAGCTAGTGTCGCCTTACATGTGTGTTTTACACATAGTGTCCGGAGCTCGGTGAGGCACGGTCCTCGCTCGCGGCACCATCACGGCGGCCGCTGGCGCGTCTTCGCGCGCGTCGAGCGCTTTACCGAGCCGGCGATCCTCCTGCTGCTGCGCGAGCGCCCCGCGCACGGCTACGAGCTGCTCGAGCATCTGCCGGAGCTGACCGGCGAGCAGCGGGTCGAGATGGGAAACCTCTACCGCCTGCTGCGCGCGCTCGAGGAGGAGGGGCTCCTGACCTCGAAATGGGACGAGACCTCCCCCGGTCCCGCGAAGCGCCGCTACGCGATCACCGACCGCGGCCGCGCGCTCCTCGACCAGTGGGTCGATGCGCTGCGCGGCTCGAAGGACCGCACCGAACGCTTTCTCGAAAGGTACGAGGAGAGGAGGTGAACATGCATCACCGCCACCATCACCACGGCGATCGCGGACGGATCCACTTCCGCGGACCGTTTCCGAACCGTCAGGACCTGCTCGAGCGGCTGGAGAACTACCGCCGCGACCTCGAGCAGGAGCTCGCGGACGTCTCCGACGTGATCGAGCATCTGCGCGATCGCGACGCTGCTGCGCAGCAGCCGGCCGAACAGTCCTAGAACGGCTCGTGCCTGGCACCGCAGCGCGGTGCCAGGCACCTTCTAGGCTTTGGCGGCCTCGCGTTCTCGCTTCGTCTCTTCGATGATCTTCTGCGCGACGTGCGTCGGCACTTCTTCGTAGCGCAGGAAAGCCATGTGGTAGTCGCCGCGCCCGCCGGTCATCGACGTGAGCGCCTGCGAGTACGTAAGGATCTCGGCCAGCGGAACCTCGGCCTTGATCGTCGTCAGGCCCGCAGCGGGCTCCATTCCGTGCAAGCGCCCACGCCGCGAGTTCAGGTCGCCGTTCACCGCACCGACGGACTCGTCGGGCACCGTCACCTCGACCTCCATGATCGGCTCGAGCAGCACGGGATCGGCCTTCTGGTAAGCCTCCTTGAACGCCATCGAGCCTGCGATCTTGAACGCCATCTCCGACGAGTCGACCGTGTGCATCATCCCGTCGATCAGCGTCACCCGGATTCCGTAGACCGGCGCGCCCGAGAGCTCCCCGTGCTCCATCGCCTCGCGCACGCCCTTGTCGACGGCCGGCCGGAAGCCCTGCGAGATGACACCGCCGACGATCTTGTCGACGAACTCGTACTCGGGCTCGCCCTCGCCGCTCTGCATCGGCTCGATCAAGATCTCGCAGTCGCCGAACTGCCCGCGGCCGCCCGTCTGCTTCTTGTAGCGATGCCGCGCCCGCGCCTCCTTGCGGATCGTCTCCTTGTACGGCACCCGCGGCGGGTGCAGTTCGACGTCGACGTGGAACCGGCTGTGGAGCCGGTCGACCGCCACCTCGACCTGCATCTGCGTGAGGCCGGAGATGAGCTGCTCGCCCGTCTGCGGGTCACGGCGGAGCGAGATCGTCGGATCCTCCTCCGAGAGCCGGCGCAGGCCTGCGGCCATCTTCTCCTCGTCGCCCTTGGCCTTCGGCGTGATCGCAAAGCTCATCACCGGCTCGGGGAAATCGATGTGCGGCGGCTCGACCGGCACTTCGTGATCGACGAGCACGTCGCCCGTGACGACGTCCTTCAGTTTCGCGACCGCGCCGAGGTCGCCGACACACAACGATTCGATGGGCGAGTTCTCCTTGCCGTTCAGCAGCAGGATCTGACCGAGCCGCTCCTTCGCGTGCGTACGCGGGTCGACGAGTGTCGTGTCACCGGTGACCGGCCCTGCCAGGACGCGAAAGCAGCTGATCCGGCCCGCGAACGGATCGGCGATCGTCTTGTAGACGAACACCGCTTGCTTCGCGTCGCCGAACTCGATCGTCGTTCCCTTCTTGGCGGGCGACGGGACGCCCTCGACGAGGAGGTCCAGAAGAGCCGTGGTGCCGAGGCTCTTCGGGGCGACTCCGCAGGCGACGGGATAGAGCTCGTCTCGCGTCACCGCGTCCTTCAGCGCGTGCGCGACGTCTTCCGCCGGGAGCTCTTCGCCGTCGAGGTAGCGCGCCATCAGATCCTCGTTCGTCTCGACGACGGCGTCGAGGAGCTTCTCGCGGTACTCCTGCACCTGGTCGGCGAGCTCGTCCGGGATCGGCTGCGCTCCGCCCTCCTTGCCGCCGGACGGATCGAGGTATGCGCACATGTGCAGCAGGTCGACGATGCCCGAGACCTCATGCTCGGCGCCGATCGGCAGCTGGATCGCGACGCAGCGGTCGGAGAGCTGAGCGCGCACCGCGTCGAGCACCCGGAAGAAGTCGGCGCGCTCGCGGTCGAGCATGTTCACGAAGACGACGCGTGAGAGCTCGTACTCGTCGGCGCGCTTCCACACGCGGGCGGTGTTCACCTCGACGCCCATCACGGCCGACACGACGACGAGAGCGCCTTCGACGACGCGCAGCGCGGCCAGCGTGTCCGCCTGGAAGCCCGCGTCACCGGGCGTGTCGATGAGATTGATCTTGCGCTCGTGCCACTCGAGGTTGAGCTGCGCGCCGGAGAGCGACATGCGGCGCTTCTGCTCGTCGTCGTCCCAGTCGCCGACCGTCGTCCCCTGCTCGATCGATCCGAGGCGGGTCGTCTTCCCGGCCTGGAAGAGCAGCGCCTCGACGAGCGAGGTCTTGCCGACCCCGCGGTGGCCGGCGACGGCGATGTTGCGGATCTTGCCCGGCTCGGTGACTACTGGCACGACGGCTCGCCCTCCTGGATGTCTGTCTGGAGGGCGAATCCTAAATTACGTCTCGAGCCCGGCGCGGGCTGGTGAGCCCGAGAGCCGCGCCTTGAGGCGCAGAATCGCCTTCGTGTGCAGCTGCGAGACCCTGGACTCGGTCACGCCGAGCACCTCCCCGATCTCGCGGAGGGTGAGCTCCTCGTAGTAGTAGAGCGTGACGACGAGCTTCTCGCGCTCCGGCAGGCGCGCGATCGCATCGGCCATCGCCTCCTTCATCTCCGTCTGCGAGAGCGCACTCTGCGGGTCGGGCGCATCGGTGTCCTCGACGGTGTCGATGAGCGCGATCTGGTCGCCGCCGTCGGACACGGTCCAGAGCTCGTCGAGCGCGGCGATCGACGACCGGGCGATGTCGGTGAGGCTGTCCTCCAGCTCTGCGACCGTGATGCCCACCTTCTTCGCGATCTCCTCGTCGGTCGGGGCGAGCCCCGTCTTCGCCTCGAGCGCGGCGATCGCCCGCTCGATCTCACGCGCCCGTGAGCGCACCGACCGCGGCACCCAGTCCATCGCCCGGAGCTCGTCGATGATCGCGCCCTTGATGCGCGCGATCGCGTACGTCTCGAACTTGACGTCGCGATCCGGCTCGTACCGCTCGATCGCGCCGATCAGGCCGAGCAGCCCGTAGGAGACGAGGTCGCCCTCGTCGACGTGCGCGGGCAGGCCGCTTCCGAGCCGGCCGGCCACGTATTTCACGAGCGGCGCGTAGGTCAGGATCAGGCGGTCGCGGATGCCCTGATCGCCCGACTTGCGGTACTGCAACCAAAGAGTCTGAGTGTCGTCGGCCCGGGCCACGGATAGAGAATACGAGGTACCCGGGACTTTTCCTCAGCGACGGAGCGCAGAGAGGCCAACCGACCCGAGCCAGGCGGCGATTGCGAGCGCGGCGAGTCCGACGATCCAGCCGCGCGCCTCGCCGCCCGCGCCCACGAACGCAGCGACCGAAACGGCGACGAGAGCGGACGCGAGGACGCAGAAGAGAACGCCGAGCGCGCGCCGTTGCACGCGCCAACCCTAGTCCTCGGGCAGCGCTCCCTCGCGGTCGCCCTCGTCCTCCCCGTAGCCTTTGCCTTCCTGCTCCTCGAGCAGCTCGTCGGTCTCCTGCTCGCGCTCCTGCTGCGTGCGGTCCATGTCCTCCTGCGGGAGATCGGTCATGCCGGGAAGATGCCCCGAAAGCGAGGGCTACAATCCCAGCTCGCACAGGGGCGTAGCTCAGTTGGTAGAGCGGCGGTCTCCAAAACCGTAGGCCGGGGGTTCGAGTCCCTCCGCCCCTGCTCCAGCGGACCGCCCTTGCCGGGGCTGTTCTTCTTACGCGGCCGGAGAGACCGGACGGGAAGGCGGCGGAGGCGGCGGCTGCGGTTGAGGAGCCGGCGGATCGGGGTCGGGCTCGTCGTGCTCGCTCATGACTCGCCTCAGCCGGCGAGCGCCGCGTGATAGCGCGCGCGCGCCGATGCGAGGATGCGGTCTGCGAGCGCCGGCATGTTCTCGCTGACCCACATGAGGACGAGCTGCGGTGACGGCACGCGGTCGCGGCGAATCTGGTCACCGACGATTGCATAGACCTGGCCCGCCTCGGCCGGGCCGAGCACTTCCTCGAGCGCGAGATCGACCGAGCGTGCAAGCCGCTTCGCATCGGCTGCGGGCAGCACGTGCGTATGTGCCCCGCACACCGCCGGGAGTGTCCCGACCTGCGCTTCACGGTCGAAGAGATCGAGCTCGTACCCGCAGAGGAGCGAGAAGCGGCGCGTGCGCGCGAGGTCGTTCCAAAGCTCTTCGAGCTCGGCCGCCGCCTTGGGCGCGCCGCGCTGTACGAGGATGTCGACCATCTCTCCGAACGCGCGGACCTCGCGTCCGGGAACCTTCCTCGCCACCTCGTCGACGGCGCCGCCGATGATTCGCTCGAAGGCTGCCCGCGACGGGCTCGAGCCTCCGTCCATGATCGCCTCGAGCGTCGACGCGGCATCCACGAGGCGGAGACAAGCTTCCCGGTCGATGCGCGCCTCGTCCCAGCCGGCGAGGGCGAGCTTCTCGAGGAAGAGACTCGTGTGCTCGGCGGTGGCGACGACGATGGCCGGCTCGCCGGCGTCGAAGCCGTTCGCGAGAAACGCCGCGGCGGAGCCTGCAAGCTCGTCCAGGTCCGAGTAGATCTGGACGGCATGCGAGCACTGATCTGTGCCCGCGAGAAAGTCGGCCCAGTTCTTTGTCACTTCTGGAGAATAGAGGCTTTTCGCCACCGCTGGGCTTCCCGTGCCCGATCGGGCAGTTTTTCTATCGCTCGCTCTGGGAATGACCCTCCAATGGGGTACGGGATCCTCTTCCTGCGCGCGGTCGCCGGCCTCATGCTGGCGGCGCACGGAACGCAGAAGCTCTTCGGCTGGTTCGGCGGCGGCGGTGCGCAGGCAACCGCCGGCTTCTTCGGCAAGCTCGGCTTCAGGCCGCCGCTCGCCATGGCGCTCATGGCCGGCCTCTGCGAAACGGTGGGAGTCGCGTTCGCGCTCGGGTTCCTGACGCCGTTCGCAGCCCTCGCACTGGCGTCGGTGATGGTCGTCGCGGTCGCCTCGGTGCACTGGAAGAACGGCTTCTTCGCCGGCAAGGGCGGCTACGAGTTCAACCTCCTCATCTGGACCGTCGCGGTCGCAGTCGCCGCGACGGGGCCGGGCCGCTTCTCGCTCGACCACGCGCTCGGCTGGAGTGGACACCTCTCGGGTCTCGGCTGGGGCATCGGCGTCGCCGTCGCGTCGCTCGCCGGCGGCCTGCTCCTGAACGCGACACGCCGGCCCGCGCCGGAGCCCGCGGCCGCGGACGCCCCGGTCTCGCGCGAGGCCGACGCCGGCACGCGCGCCGCCGTCTAGACCGCGTCGAGCGCCAGCTGCCGGTAGTCGACGAGCCCGGAGACACCGACACCGACGAGCCTCAAGGCGCCCGGCCGGTCGTGCAGACCGCGATCGAGCAGGCGGCACGCCAGGTCGCCGATCTGCTCGCCGTCGTCGATCCCGACCTCGAGCGACGTCGAACGGCTGCGAATCGAGAAGTCCGCGTAGCGGAGCTTCGTCGTCACCGTCCGGGCGACCTGCTCCTTCCTCTGTAGATGCCCGGCCACCTCGCGGGCCATCTCGCGTAGCTCGCGGTACAGCAGCTCACGCTCGACGAGATCGCGCTCGAACGTGTTCTCGACGCTGATCGAGATGCGTTCGGTCGCGTGGTCGAGTCCTCGCGGATCGATCCCGCGTGCCCGGTCGCGCAGGAGCGCGCCGACCGTTCCGGGCAGCAGCCGCCGAAGCTCGCCGTCGGAGAGCGCGGCGAGCCCGCCGACCGTCACGATTCCTGCCGCCCGCAGCCGCTCCTCCGCCTTCGGGCCCACTCCCGGAAGCTTGCGCACCGCAAGCGGGGCGAGAAAGCCGGCCTCCTGCCCCGGTACGACGACGACGAGCCCGCCGGGCTTGCGCGCGTCACTGCCGATCTTCGCGACGACCTTGCACGGGGCCACCCCGAGCGAGCACGTGAGGCTCGTCGCCCCTCGCACGGAAGTCTGAACGGCTTCCGCGACGACCCGGGCCTCGAGGAAGTCGCCGGCGACCTCCGCGAGGTCGAGGTACCCCTCGTCGATGCCGGTCTGTTCGACGGTCGGAACCACGCCGCGCACGATCGACCACACATGGCGGGAGTACTCACGGTAGAGCGAGTGGCGAGGGCGGACGAAGACCGCGTGCGGACAACGCCGGAGCGCCTCGGCGGCGCTCATCGCCGAGTGGATTCCGAAGCCGCGTGCGACGTAGTTCGCCGTCGCGACGACGCCGCGGCCACGCGGATCGCCACCGACAATGAGGGGCTGCGACCTGAGCCTCGGGTCCTCGAGCTCCTCGACGGCGGCGTAGAAGGCATCGAGATCGAGGTGCGCGACGATCATGCGAGAACGGTAGGCCGAGGGCCGGATAGGCTCCGGGCGTGGCCGTCCTGACGTCGCAGGTCGAGCGCGGCTCCGACGAGTTCTCGCGCCGACACGAGCGAATGGCTGCGCTCGTCGCCGAGCTGCGCGAGCGCACCGCCGAGGTGGCGGGCGGCGGCGGACAGAAGGCCCTCGAGCGCCACCGCTCGCGCGGCAAGCTCACTGCGCGGGAGCGAATCGACCGTCTCGTCGACCCGGATACGGCCTTCCTCGAGCTGAACGCGCTCGCCGCCTGGGAGCTCTACGACGGCGAGGCACCGAGCGCCGGCATCGTCACCGGCATCGGCGTGGTCGAGGGGACGCATTGCGTGATCGTCGCAAACGACGCGACGGTCAAGGGCGGCTCGTACTACCCGCTGACGGTGAAGAAGCACCTCCGGGCGCAGGAGGTTGCCGCACAGAGCCGGCTTCCGTGCGTGTACCTCGTCGACTCCGGCGGGGCCTTTCTGCCGCTGCAGGACGAGGTGTTCCCGGACCGCGAGCACTTCGGGAGGATCTTCTTCAACCAGGCGGAGATGTCGGCGCGCGGCATCCCGCAGATCGCCGCGGTGATGGGCTCGTGCACGGCGGGCGGTGCGTACGTGCCGGCGATGAGCGACGAGACGATCATCGTGCGCGGCACCGGCACGATCTTCATCGGCGGCCCACCGCTCGTGAAGGCGGCCACCGGGCAGGACGTGACGGCGGAGGAGCTCGGAGGCGCGGACGTTCATGCCCGCCGCTCGGGCGTCGCCGACCACTATGCGATGTCCGACGAGCATGCGCTCGCGCTCGCACGCAGCATCGTGCGGAACCTGCACCGCAAGAGGCCGGAGCCGCCCTGGGATGTCGCCGCGCCCGAACCGCCGGCACTCGATCCGAACGAGCTCTACGGGCTCATCCCCGAAGACTTCCGCCAACAGACCGACGCGCGCGAGCTGATCGCGCGGATCGTCGACGGGTCGCGCTTCCACGAGTTCAAGGCGCTGTACGGCGAGACGCTCGTGGCGGGGTTCGCGCGCGTCGAGGGCATCCCCGTCGGGATCCTCGCGAACAACGGCGTGCTCTTCGCCGAGTCCGCGCAGAAAGGTGCGCACTTCGTCGAGCTCTGCTGCAAGCGCCGCGTGCCGCTCGTTTTCCTGCAGAACATCACGGGGTTCATGGTCGGCGCGGAGTACGAGGCAGGCGGGATCGCGCGGGACGGCGCGAAGCTGGTGATGGCGGTCGCGAATGCCCGCGTGCCGAAGTTCACCGTCGTCATCGGCGGCTCGTTCGGCGCGGGGAACTACGCGATGTGCGGGCGCGCGTTCGAGCCGCGCCAGCTCTGGATGTGGCCGAACGCGCGCATCTCCGTGATGGGCGGCGAGCAGGCGGCGACCGTGCTCTCGATGGTCGGCGACGTCGACGAGGACGCGATCCGCGAGAAGTACGAGCGCGAAGGCAATCCCTACTACTCGACCGCGCGCCTGTGGGACGACGGCATCATCGATCCCCTCGACACGCGCCGTGTCCTCGCGCTCGGTCTCGCCGCCGCGCTGAACGCGCCGATCCCGGAGACGACGTTCGGCGTCTTCCGTATGTGAATGGGCTACAGCGTCGTCGACATCGGGGACATCGAGGGCGCCGGCCCGGGCGGCGCGGTGCGGTTCGTGCGGCGCGCGCTCGGCGTCGAAGCATTCGGGGTGAACTGGTTCGAGCTGCCGCCGAATGCCGAGGGGCGGGAGCACGACGAGGAGGCGTCGGAGCAAGAGGAGGTGAATATCGTCATCGCGGGCTCGGGCCGCTGGCGGATCGACGGCGACGAGATCGACGTGAAGCGCGGAACCGTGCTCCGTTTCGATCCGGAGACGGTCCGCTGTCCGATCGCAGGGCCCGACGGGATGACGTTCGTCGCCGTCGGCGCGCGTCGCGGGAGCTACGAGCCGCGGGGCCCTTTCTGATCGCGCGCGTGCTCATCTGGGGCCTGTACGACTCGCTCGCCTCGCTCGAGGAGTTGCGCCCCCAGCTTCCCGACCTGCCCGACGGCGACTACTGGATCTCGAACGAGGCGCACGAGCGCCTCGGCCTCGTCACCTTCGGCGACGAGCTCCCGGATCTCGGCGAGATCCCTCGGCTCATCGGCAAGGAGCCGGACGTTGCAGAGGAGTTCGACGTCGAATGACGCGTGTCGCCCTTGCCGTCGTGCTCGTCTTCGGCGTCTTCGGCGTGATGCAGGTCGGCTGGTACGCACACGGGCAGATCACCGACTACGGCGTCTACAAGCAGGACGGGGACGCGATCGTGAACGCGCATCGCGTCCCGTATCGGGACTTTGCCGTGGAGTATCCGCCCGCGGCCCTTCCCGCCTTCGTGGTCCCGGCCCTGCTCGAGCGCCTCGACTACAACCGCGTCTTTCAGGTCCTGATGGCCCTCTGCGACGTCGGACTCGTCCTCGGTGTGTGGACGATCGCCGGGAGGCGCGCCGCCATGCTCGCGGGGGTGGCGCCCCTTGCGCTCGGCTCGGTGGTGCTCTCGCGCTTCGACCTCTGGCCGGCGGCGCTTGCGGTCCTCGCGTGTGCGGCGCTCGTACGCAAGCGCCTGACGATCTCCGCCCTCCTCATCGGGACCGCGTTCGCGGCCAAGCTCTGGCCCTTCGTGCTCGTTCCGGTTGCGCTCGTTTGGCTCGTGCGGACCCACGGCACACGTGCCGCCGCCGCCTGGGCGACGACCGCGGCCGCCGCGGCCGCCGCGTGGTTTCTGCCGTTCGCAGTCCTCTCGCCTGGCGGCGTCGCCCACAGCTTCCACGCACAGCTCGCGCGGCCACTGCAGCTCGAGAGCCTTGGCGGCGCGATTCTCATCGCCGTGCACCACGCTGCGGGGAGCACGCTGCACCTCACGTCGAGCTTCGGCTCACAGAATCTCACCGGCTCAGGCGCACATGCCGCTGCAATCGCGACGACGCTCGCCGGTCTGGTCGCCCTTGCGACGGTCTGGATCGTGTTTGCACGCGGTCCGGCCTCGGTCGAGCGCCTTGTGCTCTACTCGGCGGCATCGGTGGCCGCCGTCGTCGCGTTCGGCAAGGTCTTCTCTCCGCAATACATGATCTGGCTGATCCCGTTCGCCGTGCTCGCCCCCGGTCTGCGCGGGGTCGCTGCGAGCATCCTGCTCTTCGTGGCGCTCGTGCTGACGCAGCTGTGGTTTCCGGCGAACTACTGGGACCTGGCACAGCAGTTTGCGACCACGCAGTCCGCGGAGCTGCTTGCGCGCGATCTCTGCGTCGTCGCCCTCTTCGTCGTGCTCGTATGGCCGGGTCTACAGTACGAGGTGCTCGGGGAACACCGCTCCCGCCTCGAAGCGCTCCAGCGCGTACGGACTCAGGTCGATTGACGACTCGCCGCGGAGTATGAGCTCTGCGACCGCGCGGCCGACCGCCGGGGACTGCATGAAGCCGTGGCCGCTGAAGCCGCAGGCCGCATAGACGCCGTCGGCGATCCGGCCGACGATCGGATGGGCGTCCGGCGTCATGTCGTAGAGCCCCGCCCACGCGTCGTCGATCGTGGCCTCCGCGGCCGGCGGGTAGCGGACGCCGAGCCGCTCGAGGCGATCGGCGAAGAGCGACTCGTCGACGACGGTGTCGGAGGTCCAGCGCGGCTCGGGATCGTTCATGGCAAGCAGGAGCCGGTCGCCGCGCCGGCGGAAGTGGAAGCCGGTTTCCGCCTCGATCACCATCGGCAGGTCGTCGGGAAGATCCGGAAGGGCCGACGTTTCGAGCAGCTGCCTGCAGAGCGGACGGATCGGCAGCTCGACCCCGAGCGACGCGGCGAGCTCGGTCGACCATGGGCCGCACGCGATCACGAGCACGTCCCCCTCCACGCTCTCGGCCGGCGTGTGCTCGCGCACGTCGACGCCGAGCTCGCGCGCGCGGCGCAGCACTTCGAGCGCGACCGCGCGCGGGTCGGCCACGCCGTCGCTCCAGCAGCAGGTCGCGCCGAGAACGTCGTCGACCGCGAGACCCGAAACGACGGCAGCGTCGACGCGCTCCACCGGTACGCCGAGCGAGTTTTGCAGTGCACGCCGTTCTTCGAGCTCGGCGAGGCCGGCGTCGGTCGTCGCGAGGAAGAGGTAGCCCACCTGTCGAAAGAACGCCGGGCCCAGAGCCGCGAGGAACTCGATGCTCTCGCGCGCAAGCACGACCTCTTCCGCCGTCGAGAACTGCTGACGCACGCCGCCCATCGCGCGCGCCGTCGAGCCGCCCGCCAGCTCGCCGCGCTCGGCGACGACGACGTCGTCGGCTCCGAGCAGGGCGAGGTGGTAGGCGACGCTCGCTCCGATCGCCCCGGAGCCCGCGACGACTATCCGTGCCATTCGCGCACGATCCGCTCGACTTCGGCAATCTCGTCTTCGCGAAGGCCGCGCAGCGGCGGGCGAACGCGCCCTCGCACCGGTACGCCGCGCAACCCGAGCACGAGCTTCGATGCAGCCTGGAACGGGAGTGCCTGCAGCGAGGCACGCAGGGCACCGACGCGTGAGCCATTCGCCTCTGTCGGTTCGCGCACGAGGGCGACGACGGCATCCGGGAAGCTTCCGGCGAGCCCGGACACCGCACCCGCCGCCCCGCCGGCGAGCCCCTGCGGGATGAGCGACTCGGGACCGACGAAGATGTCGAGCCCGTCCAGGAGGTACGGCTGGAACCGGTCCCATGGAGTGTCGGACACTTTCAGCCCTACGAAGTTCGAGGCCTCCTCGCGCAACGACGCGATTACGGGCAGCGGGACCGCGTAACCGCTGCGCGCCGCGAACTCGTAGACATAGAACGGGAGCGGATCGCACGCCTCCGCGGCCGCGTTGAAATGCGCGAGCAGCTCCTCCGGGTCGAACGCGAAGTACGGCGGCGCGATCACCGCGACCGCATCGGCCCCGGCTTCGGCCGCATGTTCGGCGAGCAGAACGGTCTCCGCCGTCGTCTGCGCGCCGCAATGCACGGCGACCTGCAGCTGCCCACGGCAGGCGATGAAAAGCTCGGCCACGCGCTTCCGCTCCTCGCGGTCGAAGAGCACGCCTTCACCCGTCGTCCCGAGTGCGAGCAGCCCGTCGATCCCATGCTCGGCGAGGAACGCGACGTACGGCTCGAATGCGCTTTCGTCGATCGCGGCGCCGGCGCCCGCGAGCGGCGTCAACGCAGCGGCGATTGCTCCGCGCAGCACCGGCCGACTGTATCGCGTGGCCCGTAGGATGCCGTTCGTGCTCGGCTTCGTCGCCCCGCCGCCTGTGCTGATCGGCTGCTCGCATCACGCGCAGGTCCGGCCGGCACAGGTCGTCTTCGCCTGCGGCGATGGGAACTTCTACGCCGACGGGATCTCCTGGAGCCACTGGGGTACGGCCGACGCAGAGGGCGTGGGCACCGCGCATCAGAACGACTGCACCCCGTACTGCGCTGCCGGGCACTTTCACGTCTACAAGGCGCTGAGCGTACGGCTGTCGCGACCGGTCGCGTGCATCAAGGGCGGCCGGCACGAGTACTCGCGCATCGCGTGGCGATTCTCGGGCGCGAAGCCGACGGGCGTGCCGCGAGCGGGCAGTGAGACTCTGCCGTGCAGCTTCATCAAGATCAAGCCGTGAGCGCCCTTCAGGTCGAGCGGGACGGCTCGGTGCTCCGGATCACGCTCGCGCGGCCGGATCGCCGCAATTCGTTCGATGCGGAGTTGATCGGCGAGCTCTCGGAAGCCTTCGTCGACGTCGGACGCGCGCGTGCCGTCGTCCTCGCCGGCGAGGGCGCAAGCTTCTGCGCGGGTGCGGACGTGGAGTGGATGCGCGCGTCGGTCGGACTGTCGTTCGACGAGAACGAGGCAGACGCGAACGCAATGCGCCAGATGTTCGAGACGATCGACCGCTGCCCCGCTCCGGTCGTCGCCCGCGTCCAGGGTCATGCGCTCGGAGGAGGCGCCGGGCTCGTCGCCGCGGCCGACATCGCCGTCGCCGATCCGAAGACCGTCTTCGCGTTCTCGGAGGTGAAGCTCGGGATCATTCCGGCCGTGATCTCGCCCTTCGCGCTCGCGAAGATCGGACCGGGCGCCGCCCGCCGGTACTTCGTGACCGGCGAGCGGTTCGACGCAGGCACGGCGTTGCGCATCGGTCTCCTCAGCGAAGTCGCGGCCGATCTGGACGCGGCGGTCGAGCGTGCCGTCGCGGAGCTGCTGTCGGCCGGCCCGCATGCCGCGCGCTGGGCGAAGCGGCTCGTGCGGGAGCGGCCGGACGGCCCCGAGACGGCGCGCTGGATCGCCGAGCGCCGCGCGAGCGATGAGGGGCAGGAGGGCCTGCAGGCGTTCCTCGAGAAGCGCCCGCCGTCGTGGCACGACGGCTGAGCGACTCCGTCAGCGGTGTCGGAGCGATCGGACGCCGAGAACCAAGCACGCGGCCGCAAGGACGCTGCTCGCACCGCCGTAGGAGGCGTAGAGCCACCACGGGCTGTCCTGGTAGCTCGCCCAGAGCTTGCTCGTCGCCTCGACCGCGAGTGCGGCAAAGAGCAGCCCAAACACGAGAAGCAGGATCCCTCTCACGACGTTTCGAACCGGCGTCAGCGGCACGCCGCGCAGAGCCCGGTGATCTCGACGCGATGATCGGTCGCCACGAACCCGTGCTGCGACGTGACGGTGTCGAGCCACGCCCCGAGGCCGCACTGCTCCACCTCGACGACGCGATGGCAGCTCGAGCAGACGAGATGATGATGGTGCGTCTCGGTGCAGAGTCGGTAGCAGAGCTCCGTGCCGTGATGCGAAAGCGTGTCGACGACGCCCTTGTCGGCGAGGAGTGCGAGCGTGCGGTAGACGGTCGCGAGACCGGTCTGCGAATCGCGCTTCCGCAGCCGATGCCAGAGCGTCTGCGCTGTGATGTCGTCGCGCTCGCGCGCGAGCTCTGAGAGCACGTCCAGCCGCGCGCGCGTCACCCGGACGCCTCGGCGCGCGAGCAGCTCGGAGAGATCCGTTTTCCGTTGCGCCCGTGCGGCCATTCCGACTAGTCTAGCCAGAGATGGGAATGAGAACCATTATCGTTCTGGCGGCCGCGAGCGCAGGCCTGCTTGCCGCCTGCGGATCCGGGAGTTCGGCCTCCGGGCTCCGGGTGGTCGCGGCCGAGAACGCGTACGGAGACATCGTGGAGCAGATCGGGGGGACACACGTCCAGGTCACGTCCATCCTCTCCGACCCGAACGCCGACCCGCACCTCTTCGAGCCGGGATCGAGGAACGGGCTCGCGGTGGCCGTCGCGCGCGTCGTGATCCAGAACGGCGTCGGCTACGACGCGTTCATGACGAAGCTCGAGCACGCGTCGCCCGGCTCCAGGCGATCCGTGCTCACGGTCGCCGACGTCCTCGGCGTGCACGGGCGCGAGGCGAACCCTCACCTCTGGTACGACGTGCCTGCGTTCCCCCGCATCGCGCGGGCGATCGCCGCTCGGCTCGAGCGTGCGGACCCGGCTCACGCGAGCGCCTACCGGGCCGGCCTCGCGCGATTCGACGCGAGCCTCGGTCCGCTGCGACGGGAGGTGGCGCACATTCGCACGACGTTCGGCGGCGACGCCGTCGCGTACACCGAGCCGGTCCCGGGTACCTCCTCGACGCCGCAGGCATCCGCAATCTCGCTCCGGCGGAGTTCACGCGCGCGATCGAGGACGGGACGGAGCCCTCGCCGCAGGCGGTGAACGCGATGACGCAGCTGATGTCGAGCGGCCGGATCAAAGCGCTCCTCTACAACAGCCAGGCGCTGTCGCCGATCACCGCGCGCGTCCGCTCGGCGGCAGAGCAGGCACACGTCCCGGTCATCGCCGTGACCGAGACGCTGCCGCCCCGGCTCACCTTCCAGCAGTGGCAACTGGGACAGGCGCGGCGTCTCGCGGGCGCACTCGCGAGATGAGCGCCGTCGTCTCCGTCGATGCGCTCGCACTGCGCTTCGGCGACCGGAAGCTTTGGGAAGGGCTCAGCTTCGAGCTCGCGGCGGGCGAGTTCCTCGCCGTGCTCGGGCCGAACGGGACCGGCAAGACCTCGCTGATCCGGATTCTGCTCGGATTGCTCGAGCCGTCCGCCGGTCGCGTCGAGGTGATGGGCCGCACGCCGCGCGAGGGCCGTGAACGCGTCGGCTACGTACCGCAGCAGCGTGCGTTCGACCGCGACCTCGTGCTGCGCGCACGCGATCTCGTGCGGCTCGGCCTCGACGGCCATCACTGGGGTGTCGGCCGGCTCGGCGCAGCGAATCGTTCGCGCATCGACCACGCGCTCGAGAGCGTTGGTGCAGACGGCTACGCGGACAGTCCGATCGGCCGGCTCTCGGGTGGCGAGCAGCAGCGTCTGCGCATCGCGCAGGCGCTCGTCGCCGATCCGGCGCTCATCCTCGCCGACGAGCCGCTCCTCTCGCTCGACCTGGCCTACCAGAACGTCATCACCGGCCTCCTCGACGAGCGCCGGCGCGCGGCCGGGACGCCGGTGCTCTTCGTCACGCACGACATCAACCCCGTGCTCGGAATGGTCGACAGGGTCCTCTACCTCGCTCCGGGCAGCTGGGCGATCGGGTCGCCCGGAGATGTGCTGACGTCGGAGACGCTGTCGGAGCTGTACGGGACGGACGTCGACGTGCTGCGCGTTCGCGACCGCATCGTCGTCGTCGGCACGCCCGACGACCAGCACGTTCACCACCTCGAGCACGACCACTGATGTTCACCGACCTTCTCGCGCAGCACTTCGTCCACACCGCGCTCCTCGCGGGAGCCGTCGTTGCCGTCGTGTCGGGTGCGATCGGGATCTTCGTCGTCACGCGCGGCGCGAGCTTCGCCGTGCACGCGATCTCCGAGCTCGGCTTCACGGGTGCCGCGGGTGCGCTCGTCGTCGGCATCGACCCGGTGATCGGGATGATCGGGGGCTCGCTCGTCGTCGGGCTCGCCCTCGGCGTCCTTTCCCTTCGCGGCCGCGAGCGCGACAGCGCGATCGGCGCCGTGCTCGCGTTCGGTCTCGGTGTCGGAGTGCTCCTGCTCTCGCTCTACCACGGCTACGCGACCGAGGCGACGAACCTGCTCTTCGGAAGCATCGTGGGCGTCAGCGAACGGCAGCTGCTCGAGTTGACGATCGTCGCCGTCGTCGTCGGCGCCGGGCTCGCCTGCATCTACCGCCCCCTCCTCTTCTCGAGCGTCGATCCCGAGGTCGCCGCCGCGCGCGGCGTCCCCTTGCGCGCGCTCTCGGTCGCGCTCTTCCTGCTGCTCGCGCTCACGACGGCCGAGGCGATTCAGGTCGTGGGCGTCTTGCTCGTGCTCACGCTCGTGATCACGCCGGCGGCTGCGGCCCAGCGTCTCACCGCCCGCCCTGCTCTTGCCCTCGCGCTCAGCATTCTGATCGCACTCGGGGCGACCGAAGGCGGCATCCTGCTCTCGCTCGCTCAGCCCTGGCCGACGAGCTTCTTCATCACCGCGATCTCCTTCGCGGTCTATGTGACCGCGCGCATGTTCTCCTCGAGGTGAGCGACCTTCGAGGTGCCGGGGATCGCGAGGATCACCGGCGAGTGGCCGAGCAGCCACGGAAGCTCGTACGCGGCCCCGCGCAGGCCCTCGCCGAGCGGGCTCCATGGGATGAAGGCGATGCCCTCCTCCTCGCACGCGCGCAGCACGTCTTCGGAGGTGAGAAGGCCGCGGTTGAACTGGTTCTGCACGGAGACGATGTTCGCCACCGACTGCGCGGCGCGCAGTTGCTCGACCGACACGTTCGAGAGACCGATCAGCCGGATCTTGCCCTCTTCGCGCAGCTCCCGAAGCGCGCCCACCGACTCCTCGATCGGAACCTCGGGATCGTGGCGGTGCAGCTGGTAGAGGTCGATGCGCTCGAGCCTGAGGCGGCGAAGGCTCGCGTCGCACGCACGTCTCAGGTACTCGGGCCTGCCGTCGCGCACCCGCTCTTGCAGGCCGTGACCGAGCCCGCCCTTGGTCGCGATGACGAGACCATCCGGATACGGATGGAGGGCCTCGGCGATGATCTCCTCGCTGCGGCCGGCTCCGTAGATGTCGGCGGTGTCGATGAGCGTCACACCGAGCTCCACTGCTCTCCGCACGACGCGCACGCCCTCGTCGCGGTCGTCGACGATGCGCATCGCCCCGAAGCCGAGCCTGCGCACCTCGAGCTCGCCGCCCAGCTTGAACGTGGGATTCATCGCAGGGACGAGAGTAGACGTGCGGTCACGTGCAGGTGTGTCGTTGCAGCCGCGAACCGGCTGTTGCCTGCGATCGTGACGCGGTAGGCGCCCGGTCGCAGCCGAAGCGGCGCGCTGAACCGGCCGTTCGGGTCGACCTGCGGATGCGCGACGACCTTCCAGCCGCCTGCGACCTCGCGCGAGACGGTGACGGGAGCCCGCGACAGCGGCTCGACCACACCCGTGAGCAGCTGCGTGCCGGCCGGCGTGACGCGCAGCCGTGGCGAGACATCGACGCCGACGACGGGGCCGGTGACAGCCGCCGCGGAGAGCCGATACAGCGTCTGCCCCTGCGGCTCGACCGTGACGCGCGCGGAGCCGCTCACGAGCTTGAGCGTCTTCCAGGCGCCGGCACCGATTCGCCGCTGCAGCCGCGCGCGCCCGACGCCGACGGCCTTCGCCTCGAGCAGGAGCTTTCCGCCGTAGAGGATCTGGCGGCGATTGTCGGTGAGCGAGAGCTCGCCGAGGCGGAACCACGTCGAAGCGAGCCCGAGCGTGCTGCGGAACGTGTCCGCGTCGATGCTTCTTCCGCCGATCCGAACCGTGGCGACGCGTCCGTCGGTCGCCCTCGCGATGCTGATCTCACCGGCTGGAACCTGGAGCCGCTGCGCGATGCGCTGTGCGTCGAACGTGATCGGCCCCCACGCATGATGGGGCGAGCCCGCGTCGTAGGGATCCGCAACCGAACGGAGATACGGAACGCTGCCGAGCGCCGGCCATACCTCGCGCACGTCGGCAGTGCGTCCTCCCGAGGTCGAGAAGAAGAACGTCGTCGCCACGTGCCCGTTCCACATGAGGACCTTGCCCGCCGTGCGCGACACGGCAAGATCGATCTTCGGGGTCTCGAACGCGATTCCGCCGTAGACCTGGCTGCGCGTGTCCGAGTACAGGTCGAAGTGGCCGCCCGGCTTCAGCGTCGCGAGCGCGTAGGAGCGCGCTGCGACCGCCTGGGCCTCGAGCGCCGCGATGTTCCAGCGGTGGGGCATCTCCCCGCCGACGACGCCGCGGACGTAATCGTCGAGCCGCAGCGAGTTCACGAGCGAGAGCCTCTTGCCGCTCCGCCTCACGACGAGCAGGCCGTGGTACGCACTGCCGTCCCACGTGAGCGGGGCGCTCGGGCAGTCGAAGACGAGCGGCGAGCGAAGCGCGCGCGGTACGGGCTCGACGGCGAACCGCTCCCGGTGCTGCTGTCCGCCGTGCACGGTCACCCGCTTGTGTCCGACCGGGAGCTTCAGGGCCGGCCCCACGGAGTAGACGCCGGCAGGAAGCGCATAGCCCCGCCCGGTTCGGTCGCTGACGCGGATGCCGCCGCCGCAGCCGATCGAGGCGCGCGGCTGCGCGACGCCGAGGAGCACGCGCACGCGCGAGAGCGGAGCGGATGCCACCTGCGTGCCCGTGTAGTAGTGGCCGAGGATCCGCTGCCAGCTCCAGCCGTGCCGCGCATATCCGTACGCGCCCCACTGGCTCATGCCGACGCCGTGCCCCCAGCCGTTGCCCGTCACCACGAGCTCGGTCCGCGCCGCCGCCGACCCGGCGCCGATAAGGCCGCAGACAAGCGCAGCTATGACCGCGGCTCTCCTCACAAAGACGCGGCAGGGTACCGCGTTTTCGCACGCGCCGCATAGGCTGGCGGTCGATGAAACGCCTACTCGTGGCAAACCGCGGCGAGATCGCATTGCGGATCTTCCGGGCGTGCCGGGACGAGGGAATCTCGACGGTCGCGGTCGTCGCGCCTGACGACGGAGGCTCGTTGCACGCGCGCTCCGCCGACGAGGTGGTCGAGATCCGGTCGTATCTCGAGGCTGCGGAGCACGTACGCGCCGCGCGCGAGAGCGGAGCCGACGCCGTCCACCCGGGCTACGGGTTCCTCGCCGAGACCGCCGAGTTCGCGGAAGCCGTGCTCGAGGCCGGCTTGACCTGGGTCGGCCCTCCGCCCGCCGCCCTGCGCTCGGGCGGCGACAAGCTCGCCGCGAAGGCGATTGCCGGGCAAGCGGGGGTGCCGGTGCTGCGCACGGGCACCCCTGACGAGGTCGGGTACCCGCTGCTCGTCAAGGCAGCCGCCGGCGGGGGCGGCCGCGGCATGCGGATCGTGCGTTCTCCCGACGAGCTCGAGGATGCCGTCGCGGCCGCGAAGCGCGAGGCGGCGGGCGCCTTCGGTGACGACACGGTGTTCTTCGAGCGCTACCTCGAACGCCCGCGGCACGTCGAGATCCAGCTCCTCGCAGACGCGCACGGCACGGTTCTCGCGCTCGGCGAGCGCGAGTGCTCGATTCAGCGCCGCCACCAGAAGGTGCTCGAAGAGTCGCCGTCGGCGGCACTCGACCCGGAGCTGCGCGCGCGGATGTGCGACGCGGCCATCTCGTTCGCCCGTGCGATCGGCTACGAGAGCGCCGGCACCGCCGAGTTCGTGCTGGCCGGTCGCGACTTCTTCTTTCTCGAGCTCAACGCCCGCATCCAGGTCGAGCACCCGGTGACAGAGCTCGTCGCCGGCGTCGACCTCGTCCGCGAGCAGTTGCGTATCGCGCGCGGCGAGAAGCTCACGCAGAGCTTCGACCTGCTCGGTCACGCAGTCGAGGTCCGGCTCTATGCAGAGGATCCGCGGACCTTCCTGCCGCAGGCGGGGTCGCTCGAGCGACTGCGACTACCCACCGGCATCCGCGTCGACGCCGGCGTCGAGGAGGGCGACGAGATCGGCACGGCGTACGACCCGATGATCGCGAAGCTGATCGCGTACGGATCGACGCGGGCCGAGGCCTACGACAAGCTCGCCGAGGCGCTCCGCGAGACCGAGGTCGGCGGCGTCACGACGAACCTGCCGTTCCTGCGCTGGCTCGTCGCGCACCCACTCGTCCGGGCGGGGCGTACGACGACCGCCTTCCTGACCGAGAACCCGCCGCTCTCGGAGCCGCCGTCGCAGGCCCCCGACCCCGCGTGGAGCGGCGCGTGGCGCCTCAACCTGGCGGCGCCTCCGCCCCGCCCGGCGCCCGACGTCGACGAAGCGGCCCACGTCGACGGCGTTCGAGTCGAGCAGGCCGCGGTGACCGCACCGATGCCCGGCACGGTGATCAAGGTGCTGGTCGAAGCGGGCGCACACGTGTCGGCGCGGCAGCCGCTCGTCGTCCTCGAGGCGATGAAGATGGAGACGCCGCTCGTGTCGCCCTACGACGCGACGGTGCGCGCGGTGCACGTTGCCGAAGGCGACCGCGTTGCGGGTGGGGCGCTCCTCGTTGAGCTCGACGACTAGAAGGCGTGCTGCCAGCGGCGCAGCGTCTTCACCGGCACCGAGCGGTGTGCTTTCGAGCGCCTGAGCCAACGGCCGAACATGCTCGTTCCATCGGCACCGAAAACGCCGGTCTTGAGCCTCGAACGAGCTCGCGCGCTCCTAGAACAGCTTCTGGAGCTTCATCGCGGCGCCCATGTCGCCCGAGATCTTCAGCTTCCCGGTCATGTAGGCGCTCGTCGGGTTCTGCTCGCCGGCGACGATCTTCTCGAAGGTCTCCGAGGAGGCCGAGATGACGGCATCCGCGTCGCCCCCACCCTCGGTCACCGTGACCTTGCCGTCGTCGACGTCCACCTTCCATTTCCCGGCGCCCTCGATGTCGAAGACGTAGGAGTTCGTCATACCCGCCGTCTTCGAGGAATCGGCTCGGGACTCGAGATTCTGGAAGAACTCCTGCACGGTTTCGGCCATCTCATCGCTCCTTCGGCGTCGGGGCTCCGCGCGAGTCTAGATAGCATCGCCGCGCTATGGGCGTGCCGATCGACATCGTCCTCCCGGGCCAAGCGCGGGTCGATGCGCTGGCGCTGCCGCTCGCGCAGCCGCTCGACGACCTCTCCGGCGAGGGTGCCCGGATCGTCGACCAGAAGCTCGGCGGCCGCCTCCGGCAGCTCGCCGCGAGCGGGGAGCTCCGCGGCGAGCGGGGCGAGGCGTTCGTCCTGCACACGAGCGGCGATCTCGACACGCCGCGCGTCGTCGTGGCCGGCCTCGGGAAGCGCGCGGACCTCGACCTCGACGCGTTTCGGACCGCGGGGGCGGCCGCGGCGCAGGCGGTCGCTCGCGTTGGGGGAACGATCGGGTGGCTCCTCGACGAGAGCCTCCCGATTCCACTCGCCGACCAGGCGCGCGCACTCGTGGAAGGGACTGTCATCGGCGGCTACACGCCCGGTCGCTGGAAGACGCAGGACAAGGAGAAGCTGCCGCGCCCGATCGACCGGATCGTCATCGGCCACGCCGAGTCGCCCGAGCTGCGGGCCGCGGCCGAGCGCGCGGCTGTCCTGGCCGACTACACGAATCGGGCGCGCGATCTCGCAAACATGCCGCCGAACGAGCTCACCCCGCACACGCTGGGCGAGCAGGCACAGTCGCTCGCCGGCGAGCTCGACAACCTGAAGGTCGACGTGCTCGGGCTGCGGGAGCTCGACAAGCTCGAGATGGGTGCGCTCACCGCGGTCGGCCGGGGTAGCCGCAACGAGCCGCGCCTCGTCGTGCTGCGGTACGAGCCGCCGGCGCCGACGAACGCCGACGTGTACCTCGGAATCGTCGGCAAGGCGATCACCTTCGACGCAGGCGGGATCTCGCTCAAGCCCGCCGCGAAGATGGAGGACATGAAAGGCGACATGGCAGGCGGAGCCGGAACGGTGCAGGCGATCGCCGCGATCGCCGCCCTGCAGCTTCCCGTGCGCGCGATCGCCGTCCTTGCTGCCGCAGAAAACCTTCCGGGCGGCGACGCGTTCCGTCCGGGCGACATCCTTCGTGCGGCGAACGGCAAGACGATCGAGATCAACAACACCGATGCGGAAGGACGCCTCGTCCTCGCCGACGCGCTTTGGTACGCGCGGCGCGAGGGCGCGACGCATGTGATCGACCTCGCGACCCTCACGGGCGCAATGGAGCTTGCGCTCGGCGACCTCTATGCAGGCTTCTTCGCGAACGACGACGACTGGCGCGACCGGATCTGCGCCGCGGGAGATCGCAGCGGCGATCTCGTCTGGCCGTTCCCCCTGCACCAACGCTACCGCCGCTACGTCGACTCGACCTATGCCGACATGAAGAACAGCTCGACCCTCCGGCAGGGCAGCCCGGTCCTCGCGGCGAAGTTCCTCGAGGAGTTCGCAGGCGACGGCCCGTGGGCGCACGTCGACATGGCCGGGCCGGGATTCCTCGAGCGGTCGCGCGGCGACTACTACCGCGTACCGGGCGGCACCGGCTACGGTGTACGGCTCGTCGCGGAGCTTGCGTCCGGCTTCGCATGAACTACGAGCTGACGGAGGAGCAGGAGCTTCTGCGCCGTACGGTGCGGGACTTCACCGTGTCGCGGGTTGCACCCGTCGCGGAGGAGCTCGACCGCGAGGAGCGGTTCCCGTACGAGCTCGTGCAGGAGATGGCCCAGCTCGGGTTGATGGGCATCCCGATCTCGGAGGAGTACGGAGGCGCGGGCGCGGACACGGTCTCGTACGCGATCGCGATCGAGGAGCTGACTCGCATCGACTCGTCCGTCGCAATCACGGTTGCGGCCCACACGTCGCTCGGCACGATGCCGATCTACCTGTACGGGACCGAGGAGCAGAAGCAGGAGTGGGTACCCGGCCTCGCCTCCGGGGCGAAGCTCGCAGCCTTCGGGTTGACCGAGCCCGGCGCCGGCTCGGACGCGGGCGCGACCGTCACGCGCGCAGAGCTCCGGGACGGGCAGTGGATCGTCAACGGCGCGAAGATGTTCATCACGAACGCCGGCACCGAGATCACCGCGTGCGTGACGATCACGGCGCTCACCGGCGACGACGAGATCTCGAACGTGATCGTCCCGAACGGGACGCCGGGCTACGAGATCTCTGCGCCGATGAAGAAGCTCGGCTGGCGCGCCTCCGACACACGCGAGCTGTCGTTCAAGGACTGCGCCGTCCCCGAGGCCAACCTGCTCGGCCCTCGGGGACAGGGTTTCCGCCAGTTCATGGAGATCCTCGACGGAGGCCGAATCTCGGTCGCGGCCATGGGCGTTGGGCTCGCGCAGGGCGCCTACGATCTCGCGTTCGCGTACGCGAAAGAGCGGCAGCAGTTCGGCCGCCCGATCGCGAAGTTCCAGGCGGTGCAGTTCGCGCTCGCCGACATGGCGACGGAGATCGAAGCCGGACGCCAGCTCGTCTATCGCGCCGCGTGGCTGAAGGACCAGGGCAAGGACTTCGGCCTCGCCGCCGCCGAGGCGAAGCTCTACACCGGGCTCCTCTCCAATCGCGCTGCCAATGCGGCCCTGCAGATCCACGGCGGCTACGGTTTCATGGAGGAGTATGCGATCTCGCGGCTCTACCGGGACCAGAAGATCCTGGAGATCGGGGAAGGCACGAACGAGGTGCAGCGCATGGTGATCGCGAAGCAGCTCGGGCTCTAGGAGCCCGTTGGTCGTCGCGCACGCAGCCTGGAGTGCGCCGCTCTCGGTGGTCGTGCCTGCAGCGCTCGCGGTCGCGTTGTTTCTCCACGGCTGGCTGCGCCTGCGGCGCCGCGGCCGGCCCGAGCTCGCCGACGCCAAGCGAGCGGCGCTTTTTGCGGCCGGCCTCCTCGTCGTACTGGGCGGGCTCGTGACGCCGATCCACTCGATCGGCGAACGGCATCTGCTCTGGGTGCACATGCTTCAGCACGTGATGATCGGCGACCTGGGTATCGCGCTGATGGTCGCCGCCGTACGCGGCCCACTGCTCGTCTTCATGCTCCCGTCGCGCATCCTCGGCCCGATCGCACGCGACCGCGACGTGCGCGCGATCCTCTCGTTTCTCCTGCGGCCGAAGGTCGCGTTCACGATCTGGGCCGCGAATCTCGCCGTCTGGCATATCCCGAGGCTCTACATCTACGCGATCCTCCATCCGTGGCTGCATGACCTCGAGCACGCGTGCTGGATGCTTGCGGGCGTGCTCGTCTGGACGCTCCTGATCGATCCCGGGTCGCACCGCCGGTTGACCCACGCGGGCCGGATCGCGCTCGGTGCGGCGATGTTCGGCGCAGGACAGGTGCTGACGGGCGTTCTCGTCTTCTCCTTCCATCCGCTCTATTCGCTCTACCGCGGCGCCTACGGGATCTCCGCGCTCGACGACCAGAAGCTCGCAGGCATCGTGATGATGAACGAGCAGCTGATCGTGCTCGGGACGTTCGCATTCCTGCTGCTCCGGCCCCGCACCCGCGCAGCAGGGTCTCGCGCACGCGTGAGCGCGACGAGCTTCAGCTTCGAGCCCGCCTTCCTCGTGCTCGCGGCGCTCGCGGCCGGCGCGTACGTCTGGGCGGCGCGCGCCGACCCTCCGGAGCGATGGCGCGTCGTCGTGTTCGGCGTCGGTCTCTTCCTCATCGCCGCGTCCCTCGAACTCTCCGCTCGAGACGATCGCTGCGAAGCGGCTGTTGCTCATCCACCTCCTGCAGAACGCACTGATCGCGGATCTCGCTCCGCCGCTCGTCCTCCTCGGCCTCACGCCGTCGATGCGCAACCGGCTCGATGCCCTCGGCCTGCGCCGCCTGCGGGCACGCTACGCGCTCCCCGCGTGGCTCGCCGCCTGGTACGGGACGCACATCGCGAGCTTCTACGAGTGGGCGCTCCGCACCGGCTGGGCACTCCAGATCGAGCACGCGCTCCTGATTCTGGGCGGGTTCGCCTTCTGGTGGCCGCTCGTATCCCGGCGCCTCTCGCCGCCGCCGGCGCTCGCATACCTCGGTGCGGGCTTCGTCGCCTCGGCGTTCCTCGGCCTCGCCCTCATCTTCTCGAGTCGCCCCTTCTACGCCTTCTACGAGCACACGCCACGGCTCTGGGGCCTCTCGCCGATCCGCGATCAGAACCTCGGCGGCATCGTCATGAACGGCGAGCAGACGCTCGTCTTCCTGCTCGCGATCGGGTGGTACGTGTGGCGGCTGCTCGACGAGGATCACGCCGCCGCGACGGAGGGCTCACTTCCAGAGATATAGCCGCGCCGGTTGCTACGGTCGCGCTCGTGCTGTTCAAGCAATTCGTCGATGACGACCTCGGCTGTGCCTCGTACCTCATCGGCGATGAACAGGCGGGGTTGGCGGTCGTCGTCGATCCCGCATACGCGGTCGAGCAATACCTCGAGGAGTGCCGGCGCAGCGACGTCGAGCTCGTCGCGGTGCTCGAGACGCATACGCATGCCGATCATGTCTCTGGACACGGCCGCCTCGCACTCGAACAGCACGTCCCGGTCCGGGTGCACGCCGCCGCAGAGGCCTCGTTCGAGCACGAGCCGCTCGAGGACGGCAGCGAGATCGAGCTCGGAGAGGTGGTCCTCCGGACGATCCACACGCCGGGGCACCGGCCCGAGCACTGCGCGTTCGCGGTGATCGACCGGTCGCGCGCAGACGAGCCCTGGCTCGTGCTGACCGGCGACTCGCTCTTCGTCGGCGACGTCGCGCGGCCGGATCTCGCGGTCGAGGCGCACGACGGAGCCGAGGGCCTCTTCCACTCGCTGCAAAAGCTCGTCGGGCTCGGCGACGGCGTCGAGGTCTACCCCGGGCACGTCGCCGGGTCGCTTTGCGGCGCGGCGATGAGCTCGAAGCCGTCGACGACGATCGGCTTCGAGCGGCGATTCAACGATGCGCTCACCGTCACGCACGACGAGTTCCTCGCGGCCGCGACCGGCGTGCAGCCGCCGCGGCCTCCCAACATGGAGTCGATCGTCGAGTTGAACCGCGGCCCGTTTCACGGCGCGGAGCGCCAGCTCGAGCATCTCGACATCGCGCTCGAAGATGCAGTCGTGCTCGACGTCCGCGACGCGCACGCGTTTGCGGCAGGCCACCGGCCGGGAGCCGTGAACGTTCCGGTGTCGGGCTCGTCGTTCGGCACGAAGGCCGCGTTCGTGCTGCCCGAGCGGCCGATCGTGATCGACGCCGGCGGTGGAGACGAGGCGCGGCTCGCGGCGCGGCGGTTGTCGGCCGTCGGGCTGTTCGACCTGCTCGGGTGGCGCGAGGGCGGCGGCTCCGAGCGGGTCGAGCCGGTGACGATCGACGAGCTCGAGCGCAGGCTCGCGGCCGACGAGATCCAGCTCTACGACGTTCGCGAAGCCGACGAGCGCGACGCCGGGTTCATCCCCGGCAGCTGCCACCTTCCCTACCGCAACGCGCGGCAGGCGGCGGAGCACGGGCTGTGCGCGGAGCGGCCGATCGTCACCATTTGCTCGACCGGGCCCCGCGCGGCCATCGCCGCGAGCGTGCTGCACGCTGCCGGGCTCGATGCGCGCCCGGTGCTCGACGGCGGCGTCGCCGCCTGGCAGGCCCGCGGCGGCGAGACGACGACCTTCCGCCGCTGCGGCGGGTAGACCTAGCTCAGCCGCTCGGCCGGATAGCCGAGGCGCAGCATCGTGGCGAGGATCTCGTCGCAGTGCGCCGAGTCGCGCGTCACGAGCGTCAGCTCGACACCCGTATCGCCGACCGGTAAACCTGCCGTCTCGCGCTGGTGCTCGACCTCGACGACGTTGACGCGTTCCTGGGCGAGCAGCGAGAGGAGCTTTGCGAGCTCGCCCGGGCGATCGGGCACGCGCGTCCGTACGACGAGATAGCGTCCGGCGACCGCGAGCCCATGGCGCATGACGGAGATGAGGAGCGTCGCGTCGATGTTGCCGCCCGAGAGCACCGGCACGACGCAACCGCCGCCCCCGGCCTTACCCGACAGGAGCGCGGCAACGCACACGGCGCCGGCGCCTTCGACAACGAGCTTCGTGCGCTCGAGCAGCAGCACGATTGCTTCGCTGATCTCCTCGTCGCCGACCGAGACCATGTCGTCGAGCACGTCGTCCAGGATGCTCATCGTCAGCACGCCCGGCTTCTTCACCGCGATGCCGTCGGCGATCGTGAAGCCCGATCCGCCGGGAAGCGTTCCTTCCGCCTGGACGCCGACGATGCGGACGCCGGGCTTCCGGGCCCGCAGCGCGAGCGAGATCCCCGACGCAAGCCCGCCGCCGCCGACCGGGATGAGCACGGTCTCCACCTCCGGCACCTGCTCCACGAGCTCGAGGCCGATCGTCCCCTGCCCGGCCATCACGAGCGGGTCCTCGAACGGATGCACGAGCGTCGCGCCGTGCTCGGCGACGTACGCGGTCGCAGCCTCGAGGCAGGCCTCGATCGCGGTGCCGGCGAGCACCACTTCGGCGCCGTAGTGCCGCGTGGCGTCGACCTTCGCCATCGGGGCGTCCTGGGGCATGAAGATGCGCGCCCGGGCGCCCATCTCGCGAGCCGCCCACGCGACGGCCTGACCGTGATTCCCCGCGCTCGCCGCCACGACCTCCGTGGCGTCGAGCGTCGAGATTCGGTTGTACGCGCCGCGGATCTTGAACGAGCCCGTGCGCTGGAGGTTCTCGGCCTTCAGCCGTACCTCCCTCCCGATGAGCCTGGAGAGCGTCTCGGACTGGTACACCGGCGTCACGCGCGCGACGCCGTCGAGGCGCGTTCGCGCCGCCTCGATGTCAGCGAGTGTCGGTGCTGTCTCCGTCGCGGCCAATGTGGAACACCCTCTCCATGATCTCTCGGACAGCGCTCAGCGGGTCGAGCTCTCGACGTTGTACCTCGTCGAGCAGCCGCCTGAGCTCGGGATCGTCGAACACGGCCGCTTCCAGATGTCGCTTTGCCCGCGCGGATGCGACCGCGAACACCTCGCCGGCGAGGTTGCGGCCTCGCCGCTCCTCGAGCTGCCCCGACTGCTCGAGATACGCGCGATGCGCTTCGACCTTCTCCCACAGCTCGGCGACGTTCTCACCGCGCGTCGCTTCCGTGAGCACGATCGGCGGACGCCACTCCCGGTCGCGATCGAGCGCGAGGATCGACCGCACCTCGTTCAGCATGGTCTTGGCGGCCGGATGATCCATCTTGTTGATCGCGATCACGTCCGGGATCTCCATGATCCCCGCCTTCAGCGCCTGGACGGAGTCGCCCGACCCCGGCATGAGCACGAGCAGCACGGTGTCGGCGATGCCGATCACCTCCACTTCGCTCTGGCCGGTGCCGACGGTTTCGAGGAAGACGAGCTCCTTCCCCGCCGCGTCGAGCACGAGGAGCGTCTGCAACGTCGTCTCGGCGAGGCCGCCGAGGTGGCCGCGCGTCCCCATCGAGCGGATGAAGACGCCGGGATCGAGGAAGTGGTCGCTCAGGCGGATGCGGTCGCCGAGAAGCGCACCGTGCGAGAACGGGCTCGACGGGTCGACGGAGACGACGCCGACCGGCGTGTCTTGCGCCCGCACGAGTCGAAGGAGCGCCGCGATGAGACTGGACTTGCCGACTCCGGGAGGCCCCGTGAGCCCGACCGTGTACATGCTCCCGGTCTGCGGATAGATCTCGGCGACGAGGTCGTAAGCGAGGGGATCGCTGTTCTCGACGAGCGTGATCGCACGGGCGAGCGCTCTGCGGTCGCCGTCGCGGACGCCGGCGGCGAGGGTCTCACGGGTCCAGTCGCGGCGGCCGGCCACCGCGCGGACTCTAGTTGGCGGGTGCCTCGAGCCGCGTGGGCGCCGCGCCGGTAGGCACACGTGCGAGCGCATAGCCGACGACGGCTGCGACTGCGAAGGTCACAGCCGACGCGAACCAGACCCAACGGCCGTCGCCGGGCCCCATGATCGCGCCCGCGAGCACGATGCCGATCCCGATCGTGCCCCACGTCGCGCTCATGACGAACGTGAGCGAGCGCCCGCGCAGCTCGTCACGCGTGCCGCGCTGCACGAGGAGTGCGTTGCACACGATCGCAGCGCCGTTGCCGAGCCCGGCGATCACACAACACGCGGCTGCCATCCAGATGTCCGTGCTCACCGCGCCGAGGCCAAAGCCGACCGCCATCCCTGCGAGCGAGAGACCGTAAGCGCGACCGATGCCGAGCCGGTCGACGAGAAGCGCGCTCCACACCGAGCCGCCGACGAGGCCCGTGCCGATTGCGGCATACAGGAGGCCGTAACCGAAGTCGCCGCCGTGCAGCGTGTTCTGGGCGAGGAACACCTCGCTCACGTTGACGGCGCCGAGGGCGATGCCCGCGATTCCCCATGCTCCCAGCACCGCGAGCAGCGGCCGCGAGTGGAGCACGAACGAGAAGCCTTCCTTCAGATCCGTCCAGTGGCCGTGCGTCAGCGCCAGCGTGCTCTGGAGCAACCGTGCCGGGATCCGCGCGACGAGAAGCGCGGAGACGAGGAACGACACCGCGTTGATCCAGTACGCAGCGTGCGGCCCCCACGCAGCCGTGAGCACGCCGCCGAGCAGCGGCCCGATCGCCCAGGCTGCGTTCTCGACGCCCTGCAGCAACGCGTTTGCGCTCTCGAGCAGGTGATCCGGGACGAGGTTGGGCACGCCCGCGTACACCGCGGGCCGGAAGAAGCCCGTCCCCAGACCCGCAACGAGGGCGAGGCCGACGATCATGGCCGCGCTCGTCGCGAACGGGAGCGCTGCGAAGACTGCGGCCCGCAGGAGGTCGGAGGCGATCATCAGCTTGCGTCGCTCGAACCGGTCGAGCAACGGGCCGAGCGTCAGTCCGACGAGGATGGCGGGCAGGAAGTCGACGATCAGGACCGCGCCGACCCAGCTGCCCGAGTTCGTCCGCTGCTTCACATCGATCGCAAGCGCAACCGCAGCGAGCAGCGTGCCGACACTCGAAGCGAGCGTCGACCCGAAGAGCAGGCGAAAGCCTGCGACGCCTAGCGGCGCCAGCTGCCTGGAGGAGCGGCCGGGCAAGGCCGCACCAGGGTAACAGGGTTACGTGGAGACGCTCGAGAGCGCGTTTTCGACCGCAGCAGCGAAGATGGCGATCTCCTCCTCGGTGCCGACGGTGACGCGGATCGCGCTCGGCGCACCGAAGCCGCCGAGCGGTCGTACGATCACTCCCTCGCGCAGCAACCGCTCGAAGACCGCTCGACCGTCGCCGACCTCGACGTAGACGAAGTTGCCGACCGCAGGGCCGGCGGGGTCGAGACTGTTCCGGCGGAGCGCCGCTTCGAGCTGCGCGCGCCCGCGCGCGTTTGCCAAGCGACGGCGCGCGATCTCGTCATCGCCGCCGATGCTCGCGAGCGCCGCCGCCTGCGCGGTCGCGGTGACATCGAACGCGCGGCGCACCTTGCTCGTCGCGACGACGACGTCCTTCGGAGCGACGGCATATCCGACGCGAAGCCCCGCGAGCCCGTAGATCTTCGAGAACGTGCGCAGCACGGCCAGCCGCTTGCCGTCGTGGAAGTGCTCGCGGATCCCGTCCGCGTAGTCGGGGTCGTCGATGTACTCGAAGTACGCCTGATCGAGCACGACCAGCACGTGCTCGGGCACCCGGCCGAGAAACGCGGCAAGCTCTGCCCGGCCGTTCGCCGTACCGGTCGGGTTGTTCGGGTGGCAGACGTACACGAGCTTCGTGCGCGGTCCGATCGCCCCGAGAAGCGCGTCGAGATCGTAGGTGTGGTCGCGCAGCGGCACC
This sequence comes from uncultured Actinomycetes bacterium, assembly GCA_963848665.1. Lineage (GTDB taxonomy): Bacteria > Actinomycetota > Thermoleophilia > Gaiellales > Gaiellaceae > Palsa-739. The sequence goes on along the minus strand of CAWKEF010000007.1, from coordinate 31,171 downwards.
TTCCGGACCACTGCGCCGAGCTTGGCGGCGTCGAGCACATAGCTCGGAAACGACGGCCAGCCGCACACGATCTCGTCGCCCGGATCGAGCGTCGCCTGCGAGAGGAGGTCGATCACGCCGTCTGCGCCTGCGCCGACGACGACCTCCTCGAACGACACACCGTGGCGCTCCGCAAGCGCGGCGCGCAACGCCCACACACCGCCGTCCGGATACCGGTTCAGGTCGCGCGCTGCGCGCTCGATCGCCTCGAGCGCGGCCGGGAACGGCGGGAACGGCCCCTCGTTCGACGCGAGCTTGACCACGCGGTCGAGCCCGAGCTCGCGTTGCACCTCTTCGACCGGCTTGCCCGGCTCGTACGGGACGAGGTCGGCGATTGCGCGCCGAAAGAGACCGCCGCTCACTCGCCGCCGGCGCCGCGCTTGCGGCGCCAGAAGAAGAGCGCGCCGCCCGCCGCCGCGAGCGCTCCCGCTGCAGCTCCGCCCGTGCGTTTGCTCGGCACGACCTCCTGCGCCTTCTTCTTCACGACGCGCTTGCCCACCTTCACGGCGATCCAGCCGACGATCGCGTTTCGCTTGTTGACGATGCCCATATGTCCTCCTTTGCTCTCGGGGGACGCTAGCGCAAAGGGTTGTCTCCCTCCGGGGCCTGCGGGCGGCATGGCCCCGGAGGGAATGGGACGAGGGCACGTCCTCTCGTGAAGATGCCGGCCCGGCCGAAAACTTGCGCGCTACGGAAGCGACGGGAGCGGCGGCAGCGGCGGCGCCGGAGGGAGGGCCGGAAGCTGCACCTGCGGGAGCGGCGGCGCTGCCGGAACAGGCGGCAGCTGGACCTGCAGCTGGACCTGCGGCACCGGCACCTCCGGCAGCGGTTCGGGCGCGATCGGCGGTGCGGCGGTCAGCGGGGTAGCCGCGTGCGGCGGGGACGCCGCTGGTTGCGATGGGCTGGAGCTCGCCGCAGGCGCCGTGCTCGGAGCCGGAGCCGGAGCCGGACCGGCGGCGGCCCGGACCGGGGCCGATTCGACCGGATCGGGTGCGATGCGCGGGAGAACGGCTCGACGGACCGGCGCTCGCCCGGGCGTAGCCGGGGCCCGATGAGCACGTCGCGCGGGCGGGGACACATGCCGGTGGTGCACGACTGCGACTCGGCGCGACGCCGGTTGCACCGGCTGGACGGCCAGCTCGAGCGAGGGCCGCGCCGCGGCAGCCTGCGGGTGCTGCGCCGGTCCCATCGCCTCGTAGCCGACGCCGCCGGCGACGACGCCCGCGACGAGCACGGCGGCCGCTTTCGCGACCGCCCCGGCCCCGATCGTCCCGCCCGCCACGTCGCCCGACTCGACGAGGCGCCGGAGCGAGCGCGGGAGCCCGATCACCACGGCGAGCCCACGCAGCGAGGCGGCCTGCAATCGCATGGTCCTCCGGGCACGCGTGATCAGCGACTCGACCGCCGGGACGCTGACGCCGAGCGTCTCTGCGATCTCGGGATACGTCCGTCCTTCGAGCTCCCGCATCGTGAGCGCTGCGCGCTGGTTGAACGGGAGCCGCCCGAGCGCGCGCAGCAGCTCGCGGACGTTGACCCGCTCCGACTCCGGAATCGCCAGCTGCTCGACGAGCTCGTCGATCGGCACTTCCTTCGGGCGGCGCATCGCGAACCGGACGCGCGTCCGGCAGGCGTTGTGGGCGATCGCGATCAGCCAGTTGTGTGCTTTCTGCGGCTCGGCCCCTGCCTGCATCGCGCGGTAGGCGTTCAGGAACGTCGTCTGCGTGACGTCCTCGGCTTCCGACGGGTTGCGAAGGAGCGCGAGGACGTAGCGGTAGACCTCCCGCACGTAGCGGTGATAGAGGCGCTCAAAGGCGCGGTCCCGGTCCCGGGCATCGACGAGGGTCGAGCTCATGCCTGCCCGGAGAACGGCGTTGGCCGCACTCCGGATACTGGTGCGCTTCTCTAGGCCGGAGCCTTCGCCCGCGGCTTGCGATTCGGCACGTGGATCGCCCGTCCGAGCGCCACGAGGCCTGCCTCCTTGATCGCCTCCGAGAGGGTCGGATGCGGGGCCATGCCGTCGGCGACCGTCTCGACCGTCGACTCCGCGTCGATCGCGACGACGCCGGCCTCGATCATGTCCGTGACGTGCGGGCCGACCATGACGAGGCCGAGCAGCTCGCCGTAGCGTGTCTCGTGGATCGACTTCACCCAGCCGACCGTCTCGTCCTGCATGACGGCGCGCGCGTTCGCGACCCACGGGAACTGCCCGACGGCGACATCGTCGCCGTAGTCGTCGCGCGCCTCGGCCTCGGTGAGGCCGACCGCGGCGATCTCGGGGTCGGTGTAGATCGGGCGCGGCACCGCGCGGTTGTCGACGGTCGCATCGTGACCGCACGCGTTCTCGGCCGCGACTTCGCCTTCGCGGAACGCGGTGTGCGCGAGCTGCCAGTACCCGGCGCAGTCGCCGACGGCGTAGATGTTCGGCACGGTCGTCTGCCTCCGCTCGTCGGCAGTGATGCCCTTCCGCTTGTCGAACTGGACGCCGATCTCCTCGAGCCCGAGGCCTTCCACGACGGGGCCCCGTCCGACCGCGACGAGCATCAGGTCTGCCTGGACCGTCTCGCCGTCACCGTAGTGCACCGTGAGCTGCGAGCCGTCGTCTTCCACCTTCGTGCATTGCTTGCCGAGCTGGAGCGCGATGTTCCGCTTCTGGAACTGCTTCGCGAGCTCCTTCGAGGCGTCCGCGTCTTCCTGTGGGATGAGCGAGTCGAGCATCTCGACGATCGTCACCTCGGAGCCGAAGCGCCCGAAGATCGAGGCGAACTCGCACCCGATGATGCCGCCGCCGAGGATGACGAGGCGCTTGGGGATCTGCTCCTGCGCGAGGAGGCCGGTCGAGTCGATGCAGCGAGGCGAGTCGAGCCCGTCGATCGGCGGCCGGAGCGGGAACGAGCCGGTGGCGATCACCGCCTGCTTGAAGCTGACGTCCTCCCCGCCTTCCACTGCGAGCGTCGATGCGTCCTTGAAGCGGCCCTTGCCCTTCACCCATTCGACACCGTTGGCCTTGAAGAGCCCCGCGACCCCCTGGGTCATCTGCTTCACGACGCCGGCCTTCCAGGCGTTCGACGCACCGAAGTCGAGTGTCGCGCCGCTCACCTGCACCCCGAACTTGCCGAAGCTCTCCTCCACCTCCCGCAGCGCATACGCGGTCTGGACCCAGGCCTTCGTCGGGATGCACCCGACACGGAGGCAGGTGCCCCCGAGCTCCGCCTCCTGCTCGATGCAGGCGACGCGCGCGCCGAGTTGCGCGGCGCGGATCGCAGCGGTGTAGCCGCCGGGGCCACCCCCGAGGACGGCGACGTCAACGTCCATTTCTCGTCTCCTCAGTCATGTAGGGCGATGGTACTCAGAGCCGCGCGAGCATCGTCACCGCGTGTTCGTCCTCTCGCACGGTCTCGAAGCCGAAACGTTCGTAGTACGCGGTCTGCTCGGGCGCTGCGCTGAGGCTGACCGCCGAGTAGCCGTCCGCGCGAGCCTGTTCGAGCAGCGCCTGGAGCAGATCCCGGCCCGCGCCCTTGCCACGTCGCGACGGCACGATCGCAACCGTCACCTCGGGCGTCTGCTCGTCGACGAAGCCGAAGCCGGGCTCCTCCGCGGTGAAGAGCCGGTACCACGCCGCGCCGTACGCGTGCGGCCCGTCGAGCACGAGGATGCCGGTGTCGCCGCGGCGGCCCCAGTTCTGCACATATCGGTAGACGGGGCGCTCCGTGTTCTCAGCGATTCGCCAGTGGTACGCGTGGCGAAGCATGTCGCGAAGAAAGCGGACGTCGTGGATCCCGACCGGCCGTTGCATCTACAGCTCTTGCGCGAGCTGGACCCTGTTGCCGTCGGGGTCGTAGACGTCGAGGAGGCGCATCTCCCCTTGCAGCTCGAAGACGATGCCGACATCGATGCCCTGCGCACGCAGACGGTCGGCTTCCGCCTTCAGGTCCGGCACGTCCACGTGCGCGACCGCGCCCTCCTCCTGCGGGTCGCCCTCGGACAGGCCGATCTCCATCTCGCCGTGCCGGAGGTGCGACCAGCGCTCGCTGAAGTCGACGGCGGTCTCCTCGAAACCGAGCGTCTCGCGGTAGAAGCTCCTCGCGCCGTCGAGGTCGCGGACGTAGTACCAGACGAGCGGAGGCATCAGAGCGCGAGGCCCGGATCCTCGACGTACGCCTTGAGCGTCCTCAGGAACTCCGCGCCCGTCGCGCCGTCGACGGCGCGATGGTCGCACGTGAGCGTCATCGTCATCAGCGGCAGGATGTGCAGGTCTCCGTCGACCGGGACGACCTGGTCGCGCGTCGCACCGACCGCGAGAATCGAGGCCTGGGGCGGATTGAGCACGGCGATGAACTGGTCGACGTCGTACATGCCGAGGTTCGAGATCGTGAACGTGCCGCCCTCGACATCGTCCTTGCGGAGCTTTCCGTCGCGCGCACGGCCGACAAGGTCGCCGCGGACTTCCGCGATCCGAGCGATGGTGAGCCGCTCGGCCGCGTGCACCACGGGTACGACGAGGCCCTGCGGGGCGGCTACCGCGATTCCGACGTCGGCGCTCGGGAACGCAAGCAGCGCGTCGTCTGCGTACTGCACGTTCATGTCTCGGTGACGCATCAGGGCCTGCGCAGAGACCTTCGTCAAGACGTCCGTAATGGTGATCCGCACGTCTGGGTTGAGCTCGCGCTGCTTGCGCACGAGCTCGTTCGCGCGCGTCATGTCGGCGTTCACCGTGAGCTGGAAAGCCGGCACGGTCCAGGCCTGCGTCAGGCGGCGGGCGATCGTCCTACGGACGCTCGAGAGCGGGCGCGATTCGACTTCGCCCGCGGGCGCAGCCGACGCGGGCGCCTCCGCCTGCTCCGCCGGCGACGGCGTCGTTGCCTCGCCACGTTCCACGTCCTCGGCGACGATGCGCCCGTCGGGTCCCGTGCCGCGGATCTGCGCGAGATCGACCCCGCGCTCGCGCGCGATGCGGCGTGCAAGCGGCGAAGCCTTGACGCGCCCGTCGGTCGCAGACGAGCCGTTGCTCGACGGAGGCTGCTCGGCCTCCTTCCGCTCCGCCCCCGCTTGCTGGGACTCCGCCTGCTTGGCGGCGGCTTCGCGGCCCTCCTCGCGCTCCGGGTCGCGCTTCGGCGCCTCCGCCGGTTTCTCGGCGCTCGCCGGGGCTTCCTCCTCGCCGCTCGTGTCGGAAACCTGGTCGCCCGGGTCGCCGATGAAGGCGATCGTCTTCCCGACCTCGACCTCGCCCTCGGAGATCGCGATCTTCAGCAGAACACCCGACGCCTCCGCCTCGACCTCCTGCGTCACCTTGTCCGTGTCGAGCTCGTAGAGCGCCTCGCCCTTCTCGACTGCGTCGCCCTCCGACTTCAGCCACTTCACGATCGTCCCGGACTCCATGCCCTGGCCGAGCCGCGGCAGCTTGACCTCAGTCGCCACGCTGCACCGTGCGCTTGATCGCGGCGAGCACGTCCTCCGCGTGTGGGATGACGAACTGCTCCATCACGGGCGCGAACGGCAGCGGCGTGAACTTCGCGCCGACGCGTTCGATCGGAGCGTCGAGCCAGTCGAACGCCTGGTACTGGAGCACCGAGGCAACCTCCGCGCCGAAGCCCATCCTCGTGACCGCCTCGTGCGCCACGACTGCACGGTTCGTCTTCTTCACCGAGGCGACGAGTGCCTCCTCGTCGAGCGGCTGCAGCGTGCGCGGGTCGACGACCTCGACGGAGATGCCCTCCTTCTCGGCCTCTTCGGCAGCAGCGAGCGACTCGTGGACGAGCCGGCCGGTCGCGATCACCGTCACATCCTCGCCCTCGCGGTGGGTTCGCGCCTTGCCGATCGGGATCGGCTCGATCTTCTCGGGGACGTTTCCCTTGATGCCGTACAGCGTCCGGTGCTCGAAGAAGACGACCGGGTTGTCGTCGTAGATCGCCGACCAGAGCAGGCCGCGCACGTCCTCCGGCGTCGATGCGAACACGACCTTCAGACCGGGGATGTGCACGAACCACGCTTCGAGCTGCTGCGCATGCTGCGCGCCCGGCGACCAGCCCGCGCCGCCCTGCGTGCGAAAGACGACCGGCACCGTCAGCTGTCCGCCGGACATGTAGCGGTGCTTGGCGGCCTGGTTCACGACCTGCTCCGCGGCGAGGGTCATGAAGTCCTCGTACATGATCTCGGCGACGGGGCGCATCCCCTGCATCGCGGCGCCGATCGCCGCGCCTGCGAGCGCCATCTCCGAGATCGGCGTATTGCGGATGCGCTCGGGGCCGAACTCCTCCAGCATGCCGTGCGTGACGCCCATCGAGCCGCCCATCTCCGCGATGTCCTCGCCCATCACGAAGACGTCGTCGTCCTGGCGCATCGCCGTCGAGAGCGCGTCGCGGACGGCCTCGCGGTAGCTGAGCTCAGGCATACACGTTCTTCAGCGCGTCTTCCGGCGCCGGATCGGTGCCGTTCTTCGCGAACTCGACCGAGGCCTCGACGATCTCCGTGACCTCGCTGTCGAGCTCGTCGTAGTCGTCGCCGGACAGATCGATCTTCTCGCGCAGCAGCTCGATCGGATCGCGCTTCTCGCGCAGCTTCTTCGCCTGATCCTTCGGACGGTAGACCTGCGGGTCGCCGATGTAGTGGCCGCTGAACCGCACCGTGTCGAGGTGGAGGAAGACGGGGCCTTTGCCGGAGCGCGCGTGCTCGAGCGCCTGCCGCGTCGCCTTGTACACCGCCTCGACGTCCTGGCCGTCGACCTTGACGGATTTCATGCCGAACGCCTTCGCGCGCTCGGAGAGGTCCCGGATCGGCGAGTGCTGGCTCTCGGGCGTCGACTCGGCCCAGCCGTTGTCCTCGAGCACGAAGACGGCGGGCACCTTCCAGAGCTGCGCGAGGTTGAGCGCCTCGTGGAACGTGCCGATGTTCGTCGCGCCGTCGCCGAAGAAGGCAAGCCCGACGCGCGGCTCGCCGCGCAGCTGGAAGGCGAGAGCCGCTCCGGTGATCTGCGGCAGGCCGCCGCCGATCACCGCGTTCGCACCGAGGTTGCCGTGCTGGAGGTCGTAGAGGTGCATCGAGCCGCCGTAGCCGTGCGAGCAGCCTTCGGTCTTTCCGTAGAGCTCCGCCATCAGCTCGTTCGGGTGCGTCCCTTTGGCGAGCGTGTGTCCGTGCGCGCGGTGCGTCGATGCGATCACGTCACCGTCCTCGAGCGCGCGGCAGACGCCGACTGCGCACGCCTCCTGGCCGATCGCGACGTGCAGGAATCCCGGGAGCTCGCCCGCCCGGAATCGCTCCTCGACCTTCTCCTCGAAGCGCCGGATCAGCAGCATTTCGCGGAGAACGTCCTTCAGCTCGTCCTTGCGCAACGAGGCCTTCTTCTCCTCCACCTTCGCCACGGCCGGAGTGTACGGTTCGCACGATGCGCCTCGTCGAGCAGTGGACTGCGATCGAGCAGGGTCTGGATCCGAGGTGGCGCGACGCGCGGCTCGACCTCGCAGTCGCCGACGAGACGCAGCGGACTCGCGCGCTTGCACTGCTTGGTCCGGCCGGTCCCGGGCGCATGGGTACGACGATCCGGTTCTACGCGTCGCGGAGCGGAGTCGGTGTCGGACCCGAAGCGGTCCGCCGACTTCTCCACCGGCTCGACGGCGAAGGAATCGCCGGCACGCTCGAGCTCGTGTCCTCCGACGCGGCGCCCGCGGCACCGGCGCTCGCGCGCGCCTCGCTCGCGGCGGAGTGGGACGCGGCCGTCGGCGTGCTGCCCCCGGACTGGTCCGATCTTCTCTGTGAGCTCGAGCTGACGTCGTCCGACCACGTCGAGCGCGCAGCACTTCTCCTCGCGCCGATCAATCCGGTGCAGGCCGGCACGGGCCGCCCAGGCTTCCGTTTCCGGTCCGCGCAGACCTATGGCTATGGCGCCTCCTCCGGAATGGTGCGACGGTGCCTCACCCGGCTCGACCTGGAGCCGATCCCGGGCGAGGTACGGATCGTCCGTGCGCTTTCGGACTCGCGCCCGGTCGGGACGCAGGGCCCGGTCTGGTACGTCGGCGGAAAGGCCGTGTAGATGTCGCCCGACCCCGTCGCGTGGATCGTGATCGAGCCGGGCTGGAAGGTCTTCGACCGGACAGACGAGGAGATCGGACACGTGCACGAGATCGCGGGCGACGAGAACGCCGACATCTTCGACGGGCTCGTGATCAGGCACGGCGCGCTCGGGAAGGACAAGTACGTGCCGTCGGAGCAGGTTGCGCAGATCTTCGACCGCGAGGTGCACATCTCGCTGACGCTGGCGGAGCTCGAAGCACTCGAGAACTACACGGAGCCGGTCGAGGAGCGCATCATCCCGGAGCGGTCGACCTGGTATCAGCGGTTCGCGTGGAAGTGGCTCACCGGCCGTAAGCGTTGAGCGACGAGCTCGCGTTTGCCTCCGCGCTCGACCTGGCGGCGCGCGTGCGGGCGCGCGACGTGTCCTCGGCGGAGTTGATTGCGCTCTATCCGGGAGAGGATCGACCGGCTCGACCCGCAGCTGAACGCATACGTGACGGTGGTCGACGAACCGGCCGCGCCGCGTGACGGCCCGTTCCACGGCGTGCCGATCCCGATCAAGGATCTGAACGAGACGGCGGGGATCCGGACGACGTACTCGTGCCAGGCGTTCGCCCGGAATGTGCCCGACTTCGACGCATCCGTCGTGCGGAGGATTCGCGACGCCGGGTTCACGATCATCGGGAAGACCAACACGCCGGAGTTCGGGACGATCGCCATGACGGAGTCCGAGCTGAACGGCGACTGCCGCAATCCGTGGGACACGTCGCGCACACCGGGAGGATCGAGCGGCGGTGCGGCCGCCGCGGTCGCCGCCGGGCTCGCGCCGGTCGCGCACGCGAGCGACGGCGGCGGCTCGATACGCATCCCGTCCTCGTGCTGCGGGCTCTTCGGCATCAAGCCGTCGCGCGGGCGCATCTCCCCCGCCCCGTTCGTGTCGGGCTCGCTCGGCCTCGGCACGTCCGGGCCGATCGCACGCACGGTGCGGGACGCTGCGGCGCTTCTCGACGTGATGGCCGGGAACGAGCCCGGCGACTTCTACCCTGCGCCTGCGCCGGAGCGACCGTTTCTCGACGAGGCCGGCCGGGAGCCGGGGCGCTTACGCATCGCGGTGACGACGGAGCCGCCCTCGCCGGTGCCGGTCGATCCGGTCTGCGCGGCCGCTGCGCGCGCCGCGGCGGATCTCTTGAGCGGGCTCGGCCACGACGTCGTCGAGGCGACGCCGCCCTGGCAGACGGACGAGATGATCGTGCACTTCATCCGCATCTGGCAGGTCGGCCCGGCGACGGCCGGGGTCGACGATCTCTCGCTGCTCGAGCCGATCAACCGCATGCTCGCCGAGGATGCGCGCACGACGCCGAGTCCGCAGTACGTCGCGTCCGTGATGGCGTTGCAGCGGCTCGCACGCCAAGTGGCAGGCTTCTGGAACGAAGTCGACGTCGTGGTGACGCCGACGCTTGCGCTTCAGCCCGTGCCGATCGGCTGGACGTGGCAGGGCGCGGACGGAGACCCTTATCGGGCGTTCGCGAGCCAGACGCTCTTCACGCCGTTCACGCCACTCGTCAACGTCACGGGCCAGCCCGCGATGTCCGTGCCGCTTCACTGGACGGAGGAAGAGCTGCCGGTCGGCGTCCAGTTCATCGGGCGGCTGCATGACGAGGCGACGCTGATCCGGCTCGCCGCGCAGCTCGAGGAGGCGAGGCCGTGGGCTGGGCGGCGGCCGCCCGTCTCCTGACGGGGACACTCCCCGGTAACGGAACCGTCACGGAACCCGGCGCCGCCCGCATGGTTGAGCCGAGCCGGCCTCGCCCGCGCCGTGGCGAAGCCGTGACAGGGGACACTCCCTGGTAACGGAACCGTCACGGAAACCGGCGCCGCCCGCATGGTTGAGCCGAGCCGGCCTCGCTCGCGCCGTGACGAAGCCGTGACGGGGGACAGTCCCCGGTTTCAACGGCGACGACGTTTCCGCGCGGCCGCTCGCGGCAAGAGACCAGGCATGTTGAGAAAGATCCTCTGGAGCGGGCTCTACGCCGGCATCGGCGCGGCGGCCACGCTCGGCGCCCGGCGCACGGCCTCGTCGATCTGGCGGCTCGCCACGGGCGAGGAGCCTCCGGCGAAGCGATGAGCGCGCTCGACACCGTCAAGAGCAAGCTTGCCGACGAGCTCGCCGAGGATGCCGCCTTCCTGCGGAAGCTGAAGCCGAGCCTGATCGCGAAGCGCGCGAAAGGCCAGGCGCCCACGGATCAGGAACCCGGCGAGGCTCCGCGCAGCACCGTCCGGCCCCCAGCTCGAGCCGCGCAGGCAGAAGCGCTCGAGCGGCGGCCCGAACCCGTTCGTCCTCGCCGGAGCCGCACTCGTCGCGGGAATTGCGCTCGCGAAGTGGATCGACTGGAGAGGGCATGCCCATCCGCGCTTCTGATCGGCCAGGCCTCGGCGGCGCGGCGAAGCTCGTCGCCGACAAGGCCAGCACGATCGTCAGGCTCGAGCTCGCGCTCGCCGCGGCCGAGCTGAAGAAGAAGTTCATCTCGCTCGGGCTCGGGATCGGACTGCTCGTCGGCGCAGCGCTCTTCGGCCTCTACGGGCTCGGGTTCGGGCTGGCGACGATCGCCGCGGCGCTTGCGAACGTCGTCTCGACCTGGCTCGCATTGCTGATCGTCGGCGGCGGCCTGCTTCTGCTGGCCGGACTGCTCGGCATGCTCGGCGTCAAGCGGCTCTCGAAGGGCACACCGCCCGTACCGGAGCAAGCGATTGCGGAGGCAAAGCTGACGACGGAGGCGCTGAAGAATGGCAAGCACTGAGCAGAAGCTCCGCCGGCAGATCGCCGACGAGCGTACGGAGCTCGCCGACGCGGTCGGGACGCTGCGCAAGGAGCTCGGCGAGGCGACGAACGTCGGCGCGAAGTTGCGCTCCAACCTCCCGCTTGTGACCGCCGGCGCGCTCGGGCTCGGGTTCGTCGTGGCCGGCGGAATCGGCGCGACGGCGCGGCTGCTCTTCCGCCGCTCCCGTGAAGGCGACGAGAAGGCCAAGGCCGGCCGCTTCTCGCTCGTCGATCGCGGCTGAGCGCGGCGCCGGTCTCCTACGCGGAGACGACGAACGAATGCCGGAGCTTCGCGTTCCGCGCGCTCCCGAATGAGTACTTGCCCGCCTTCAGCGTGAGCGTCCAGGTCACCGAACCCTTGAACTTCACGCCGGTCGCCTTTGCGACCCCCGGCCCCGCGAGACGGAACCCGTCGGCGGCAGTGCGGTCGGTCACGGTGAGCTTCGCCTTGCCGGCCGCGAGGCCGCTCACGGGTTTGAGCGTCGCCTTGCCGCTCGCCGCGATCGATCCGGCGAGCTTCGTCACAGACACAGGAGTCGGCGTCGGCGTCGGTGTCGGCTGGGGCGCGGTCACGGAGCCGGCGGTGAAGCTGCCCTTCATCGTCGTCGGGTGATCGTCGCACTGGAAGAAATAGGTGCCGTCGGTCACGGTGATCGTGAAGGTCTGGTCGCCGATCGCGGGGATGGCGGTCGAGACGCTCACGCCCGGGCCGCTCAGGTCGAAGTTGTGGATCGCGGAGTGATCGTGCACGACGAGCGTGTACGTGCCTGCCGCGAGATGGGTGACCGTCGCGCCGTTCGAATCCTTCAACGAGATCGTGAACGAGTCGCCGAGCCCGACGTCGCCGACGAGGGTCGGGTTGTCGGCCCTGGCGGAGCCCGCCGCGCCCAGGAGCGCGACGACCGCCGCCACGAGGAAGAGCTTGACCGCCACGCCTCCGATACGAGCACGACCGGCGATCGGATTGCTCACGCGCGCAGGACGGCCCCGAACCGGTCGGCCAGCGCCTCGACGATCCGGCCGCGGATGTCGGCGGCTTCGTCGTCCGTGAGCGTCCGCTCGGGGGAGCCGAACGCGACCCGAAAAGCGAGCGAGCGCTTGCCGGGGCCGATCTGCTCGCCGCGGTATTCGTCGAAGACGGCCGAGGAGCGCAGGGCCGGCCCCGCCGCGTCGCGCAGTGCTGCGAGGAGCTCCGAGGCCGGAACGGCCTCGTCGACGACGAACGCGAGGTCCTGGCGCACCTCCGGGTACGGGCTCACCTCTTCGAACTCGACTGCTGCGGGCGCGGCAGCGACGAGCGCGTCCAGGTCGAGCTCGAAGACGCCCCAGACGCCCTCGAGGAGCGACGGGTGCAGCTCGCCGAGAGAGCCTTCGGCGGTGCGCGCGGACTTGCCGGGATGGAGTTGCGAGTCGGCTGCCCGCTCGTACGCCGGTTGCACCTTCAGCGCCTCGAAGAGCTGCTCGACTGCCCATTTCGCCGGCGCGAAGCCGCCGTCGACGATCCCCGCGACATGCCAGCGCTCGTCGGGAAGGTCGCCGCCCCCGGCGCGATACGTGCGCGCGATCTCGAAAAGCGCGACCTCGGAGTTGCCGACGGACAGGTTGTGCCTCGCCGCAGCGATCAGGCTGCCGACGAGCGAGGTACGGAGCGCCGCAGCCTCCTGCGACAGTGGTTCCGGCAGCCGCAGGTCGCCTTCGGCGACGAACGTCGACGTGTAGACCTCGGAGAAGCCGCAGCCGGTGAGCACGTCCTCGGCCAGCCTGCGCAGCCTCTGCCAGCGCGTGAGACGGCCGAACATGGCATCCCGCCTCGGCAGCGTGAACGGGATTGCCTCCATCTTGAAGCGCGCGACCTCCTCGAGGAGATCGATCTCGCGCGTGACGTCGCGCGCACGCCAGGTCGGCACGCGGAAGCCGCCGTTCCCCGGCTCGAACCCGAGCTTCGCGAGAATCTGCGACTGCTCCGCCGACGGGACGTCGAGCCCGAGCACGGCGCTCGTGCGCTCGGGCCGAAGCGCGATCACCGCGGGCTCGGGCAGCGTTGCCTGCACGTCGGTGTGTCCCGTCCAGCGCGCGCCGGCGAGCTCGACGATGAGCCGCGCGGCCATCGTGGCGGCAGGCCCGGCGAGGTGCGGGTCGACGCCCTTCTCCCAGCGGTTCGAGCCCTCGGTGCGAAGCGCGAGCCGCTCCGACGTCCGCAGGAGGGACACGGGCTCGAAGTTCGCAGCCTCGAGCAGCACCGCCGTCGTCCTGTCGGAGATCTCCGTCTCCTCGCCGCCCATGATCCCCGCGAGCGCGACCGCACGGTCCGCATCGGCGATCAGGAGGTCGGACGGATCGAGCTTGCGCACTGTGCCGTCGAGTGTCCGCAGCTCTTCGCCCTTCTGCGCGCGGCGCACGACGATGCGCCCGCCGTGCAGCGTGTCGAAGTCGAAGACGTGCAGGGGGCTGCCGAGCGCCAGCATGACGTAGTTCGTCACGTCGACGACATTCGAGATCGACCGCACACCCGCGAAGCGCAGTCGCGCCTTCAGCCACATCGGCGACTCGCCGATCGAGACGTCGCGGAAGAGCCGGCCGATGTAGCGCGGGCAGCCTTCCTCGTCCTCGACGCGTACGTCGACCGGCTCGTCGCCTTCGCGGGGCGGCTCTGCGTCGTCGAGCGGCAGGAGCTCGCCGTCGCAGAGCGCGGCCACCTCGCGCGCGATCCCGTAAACGGACAGGAGATCGGGGCGGTTTCCCGTCGGCTCGACCTCGAGGACGACCTCGCCGAGGGGGAGCACGTCTGCGAGCGGCGTGCCCGGCTCGAGCGCGTCGTCGAGCACCATGATCCCCTCGTGATCGTCGCCGAGACCGACCTCGTCCTCGGCGAGAATCATCCCTTCGGATATCTCGCCGCGCAGCTTGCGGCGGTCGAGCGTCACGCCGTTCGGCAGCGTCGCGCCGGGAAGGGCAACGGCAACCTTGGCGCCGGCGCCGAAGTTCCAGGCGCCGCAGACGATCTGGTACGGCTTCCCCTCCCCGACGTCGACCTTCGTCAGCTGCAGGCGATCGGCGTTCGGGTGCTTGTCCGCCTCGAGCACGACGCCGACCTTGAACCGGCCGAGGTCGCCCGGCACGCCGAGCCGCTCCGCGCCGTTCACCTCGGCAGTCGAGATCGAGAGCGCGTGCACGATCTGCTCCGTCGTGGCGTCGGTGCGGACGTACTGGCGCAACCAGCTGAGCGGCACCTTCATCAGAACTGCCGCAGGAAACGGAGGTCGTTGTCCCAGAACGGGCGAATGCCGGGAATGCCGTGGCGGAGCTGCGCCGTCCGCTCGATGCCCATGCCGAACGCGAAACCGGTGTACTCCTCCGGCCCCCAGCCGACGAACTCGTAGAGATACGGGTCGACCATCCCCGAGCCGCCCATCTCGATCCAGCCCGAGTGCTTGCAGGTCGCGCACCCCGAGCCGCCGCAGATCGGACAAGAGACGTCGGGCTCCATCGACGGCTCCGTGAACGGGAAGTAGTGCGTGCGGAAGCGCACCTCGCGCTCGGGGCCGTACAGCTCGCGCATCACGTAGAGCAGGGTTCCCTTGAGATCCGCCATCGTGATGCCCTTGTCGATCGCGAGCCCCTCGAACTGGTGGAAGACCGGGAAGTGCGTCGCGTCGATCGTGTCGCGCCGGTAGACCCTGCCGATCGAGAGCATGTAGATCGGCGGCCGCTGCGCCTCCATCTTGTGGATCTGCGCGGGCGAGGTCTCCGTCCGCAACACCGTGTCGCCGGTCAGGTAGAGCGACGCGCGCGGCGAGCGCGACGGATGCCAGTCGGGGAAGCCGAGCGCGTCGAAGTTGTACCGGGTCGTCTCGACCTCGCGCCCGTCGACGATCTCGTAACCGAGCCCGAGGAAGATGTCCTCGACGTCGCGGCGCACCTGCGTCGAGGGGTGGAGCGACCCCCGTCGGCGCGGCTTGATCGATCCGAGCAGCTCGGCGGGCAGGGTGACGTCCACCCGCTCACCCGTGAGCCGCCGCTCGAGCTCCTCTTCGTGGACGGCCGCGAGCTTCGCCGCGAGCGCGGACTCGATCGCTTCGCGAACCGCGTTCAGCGTCATGCCCGCGTCTCGGTCGCGGACCTCGCGAAGGGCCTGTTTCAGCTCGCTCTTCCGCCCGAGATAGGAGACGGACACACCTTCGACCTCTTCCGAGGTCGAGGCCTTGCTCAGCGCACTCAGCGCGGCTTGCTCGTAGTCCTTCCAGTCCACGGGGGCGACAGTATCTCTTGCGTCAGCCATCGAAATCCTCCTCTCGCACAGGGCTCAACAGGGCATGGACGCCCCGGCTCGAGCTGCTCGGAGGGACCGGCTGTCCTAGCGCGCCGGCGCCCCGGCTGCGAGCCGGGGCTGCGTAAAGCGGTGCGCTACGGCGGTCATTGGTCGCACTATACCCGTGTGAGCGAATACGACGCCTTCGCCGACGACTACGACGAGTGGGCTGCCGAGATGACGGAGGACGTCGGCTGGTATGTCGAGCTCGCGTGCGAGGCCGACGAGCCGATCGTCGAGCTCGCGGTCGGCAGCGGCCGGGTTGCGATCCCGATCGCGCGCGCGACCGGCAAGCGCGTGATCGGCATCGATCGCTCGCCTGCCATGCTCGCGGCGGCACGCGCGCGCTCGGCGGAGCTTCCGGTCGAGCTACGCGAAGGCGACATGCGCGACTTCGAGCTCGAGGAACAGGTGTCGCTCGTGATCTGCCCGTTCCGCGCGCTGCAGCATCTGCCGACATGGGCCGACAAGCGCTGCGTGTTCGAGCGCGTTGCGCAGGCGCTGCAACCCGGCGGCCGCTTCGCGTGGAACGTCTTCGCCTTCAGCCCTTTCGTGGCAGCGCAGCTGGAAGGACGGCGACAGACGATCGAGGGTGGGCGCTGGCAGGTGATCCACTACGTCCCGGCCGACAACCGGGTGGAGATCACGCGCGGTCGCGGCATCGAGACGCACGGCGTCATCCGCCTCTGGTGGGGAACGAAGGCAGAGTGGGAAGGCTTGATCGATGTCGCCGGTCTCGAGGTCGAGAATCTCTACGGAGGCTTCCATCGCGAGCCGTTCGACGATGACTCGCTCGAGTACGTCTGGGTAGCCCGCAAACCGGCGTGAGCGTGTACGACCCGATCGCGAGGCTCTACGACCCGTGGAGCTCGAGCGTCGTCGAGGACATCTCGTTCTACGTCGAGGAGGCGCTCGCTGCCGCCGGCGGCCCCGTCGTCGAGCTCGGCGTCGGCACAGGAAGAATCGCGATCCCGACGGCGATGGCGGGCGTGCATCTGATCGGCGTCGACTCGTCGCCCGGGATGCTCGAAGTGTGCGCCGAGCGCGCCCGTGAGGCGGGCGTCGCCGCGCTTCTCGACCTGCGCCTCGGCGACCTCCGGCGGCCGCCCGTGGACGAGCGCGTCCCGCTCGTCACCTGCCCGTTCCGCGCCTACCTGCACCTCGGAACGGACGAGGAGCGGCTCGAGGCGCTCCGCGCCGCGCGCGCGCTGCTGCACCCGGGCGGACGGCTCGTCTTCGACGTCTTCGCCCCCTCCCGCGACGACATCGAGGCGACCCACGGCCGCTGGATCGAGCGCGAGCCGGGGATCGAGGAGCGCGCCGACTGGGATCTCGCCCGGCAGACGCTGACGCTCTCGGTGCGCGGCGCGGACGGCGCGTCGACGATGGTCCTCTGGTGGCTCGAGCCCGAGCGATGGCACATGCTGCTCGCCGAGGCGGGCTTCGACGTCGCGGCGTGCTACGGCTGGTTCGACCGCCGCCCGTACCGGGGCGGCGAGGACAGCGTGTGGATCGCGCATGCCCGCAAATAGCGAAATTTTTTCTCCGCGCGGGCTCTTGCGCCGTCGATCCGCACCGCGTACCTTCTTCCTTGCAGCGAGCACGGAGCGCGACTAGGTCGAAACCTCGACCGAGCGGTTCTACGAAGAAGGGGCAACCCTGAGGCGGAAGGCCGGTTGGTCGGGGTGGACGAAAGCGCCACCGGCTCGCTGAACTTTTAGGGCCCCGAAAGGGGCCCTAAAAGTTCAGCGGCGTCGGTTTGGGTTTTCTTGCACCGCTTCGCTTCGCTCCGCTTTGCTGCTCGAAAACGCGCCCGCGCCCGCCATGTCGGTCGCGGGCGCATGTCTACGCTCGCCTACGACCGAGTTCGTAGAGCGCGATGGTTCCCGCCATGGCGACGTTCAGCGACTCGCCTTGCGCGGGGATCGATGCCCGCTCGTCGCAGCGGCTCAGCACTTCGGGCGGTAGGCCTTCGCGCTCGGCGCCCAGGACGAAGACCACGTCCCCGTCGAGGCCGACTTCGTTCAGGGGAGTGCCGCCGCGGGGGACCAGGGCGATGCGCCGGCCGGACGGCTCGTCGAAGGACGCGATCGGTACCCGAAAGATCGCGCCCATCGAGGCCCGCAGCGCTTTCGGGGCCGTGGGATCGGCGCAGCCGTTCGACAGGGCGACGCCCGCGCCGAACGCATCCGCGGAGCGCAGCAGCGTCCCGACGTTTCCCGGGTCGGCGACACGCCAGAGCGCGAGCGTCGCCGGCCGGGCGCCGCGCGGCAGGTCGTCCCGGCGATAGACGCCGATCACGCGCGGCGGATGCGCGAGCGTCGACACCTCGGCGAGGAGCGACGCCTCGACGTTCTCGCCCGCGACGAGCAGGTCGACCGGCTCCCCGGCCGCCGCCTCGACGAGGTCCTCTCCCTCGGCGACGAACAACCCAAGCTTGTCGCGCCAGCGCCGGTCATGGAGCTTGCGGACGAGCTTGAGCCGCTCGTTGTCGCGAGAGGTGATCAGCTGCCGAGTGCGGCCTTGGCGCGCTCGGCGATCGCGCCGAACGCGGCCGGATCGCTGACCGCGAGATCTGCGAGGACCTTGCGGTCGAGCTCGATGCCGGCCTTGCCACAGCCGTTGATGAACTGGTTGTACGACAGGCCGTTCTGCCGGGCAGCCGCATTGATGCGAGTGATCCAGAGCTGGCGGAAGGTGCGCTTCTTGACCTTGCGGTCGCGGTACTGGTAGACGAGCGAGCGCTCGACCTGCTCCTTCGCATACCGGTAGTGGCTGGACTTCCAGCCCCAGTAGCCCTTCGCCTGCTCGAGGACTGCGCGACGTTTCTTCTGCGCGTGGACCGATCGCTTGACCCTCGGCATTACTTGATCCTCAGGAGCTGCTTCAGCGTCTTGAGATCGCTCGGCGCGAGCTCGATGTCACGGCCGAACTTACGCTTCTGCTTCGACGACTTGTGCTCCAGGTTGTGGCTGCGCATCGTCGGCCGGCGCAGGATCTTGCCGCTCCCCGTCACCTTGAACCGCTTCTTCGCTGCGCTGCGTGTTTTCGTTTTCGGCATCTCGTCTCACTCCTGCGTTCTTTGTCGGGCCCAGCAGCATCACCATGTTGCGGCCGTCGAGGAGCGGCTGGGACTCGATCGTTCCGATCTCCTTGACGTCGTCGGCGAGGCGCAGCAGGAGCTCCCGACCGCGCTCCGGATGGCTCTGCTCACGCCCCCGGAACATGATCGTGACCTTTACCTTCGCGCGCTGGTTCAGGAACCGCTCTACGTGACCCTTCTTGGTGTTGTAGTCGTGGACGCCGATCTTCGGGCGAAGCTTGATCTCCTTCACGTGGATCTGGCTCTGGTGCTTCCGAGCCTGCTTCGCCTTCTGCTCCTGCTCGTACTTGTACTTGCCGTAGTCCATGATCTTCGCGACCGGCGGGTCGGCCTGGGCTGCGACTTCGACGAGGTCGAGATTCTTGCCGTAGGCGTATTCGCGGGCCTCGTCGGTGGACTTGATTCCGAGCTGTGCCCCGTCGTCGTCGATCAGGCGGACGTTGGGGACGCGGATGGCGTCGTTGATGCGCGTCGTGTCCCGATTGGACGGGCGGACGTGCTCGATCGGCCGGCGTCTGGGCCTCAAAGGCAAATCACCAAGTTGGGCTTACTCCTCCTCGTTCTCGCTGACGGAAACAGAAAAGCCGCTGCATGCAGCGGCCCGTTTCCTCGTCAGAACTGCGACTCGGTTGAACCCCACAGGGCCTTCGCCCGGGAGGTGAGGAACGGGTCCGCCCCTGCTTTTCAGGAGGCAAGCGTAGCAAGCCTCGTGAGGAAATCCGCAAGGGATTCCTCGGTCTGCTCACCCCCGCGCTCCCGGACCGCGAGGCTCTGCTCGCTCTCGCGGTCGCCGAAGACGATCGTGAAGGGGATCTTCTCGAGCTCGGAGGCGCGGATCCGCTTGCCGATCGTCTCGGTCGGCTCGCCCACGTCGACCCGATAGCCCGCCTCGCGGAGGCGGTCGACGATCGCGAGCGCGGCATCGAGATGGCCCTCGCCGACCGGCAGCATGCGCAGCTGCACCGGCGCGAGCCAGAACGGAAATGCGCCGCCGTAGTGCTCGAGCAGGATCCCGATGAACCGCTCGAGCGAGCCGAAGAGCGCCCGGTGGATCAGATAGGGCATGTGCTCACGGTTGTCTGCGCCCATGTACGTGCAGCCGAGCCGCTCCGGCTGCTGGCCGTCGAGCTGGATCGTCCCCATCTGCCAGGGACGTCCCATCGCGTCGCTCATGAAGAAATCGATCTTCGGCCCGTAGAACGCGCCTTCCCCTTCGGCAACGTCGAACGGAATGCCTTGCCGTTCGATCGCGTTCCTGAGCACTCCCTCCGTGAAGTCCCACTGCTCGTCCGTGCCGAGCTTGTTGTCGGGCCGGGTCGAGAGCTCGGCGTGGGCGAGCTCCCGCACGCCGAAGCGGTCGTACAGAACCCCGAGGTAGTCGAACATCGCGTCGATCTCCGCCTGGATCTGCTCCTCGGTGCAGAAGACATGTGCATCGTCCTGGCTGAACTGGCGGGCGCGCGTGAGGCCCTGCAGGCTCCCGGTCGGCTCGTCGCGATGAAGCACCGCAGCCTCGGCGAAGCGAACCGGCAGGTCGCGGTAGCTCCGCAGCCTCGTGTTGAACAGGAGCATGTGGCCCGGGCAGTTCATCGGCTTCAGCCCGTAGAGGGACTCGCCGTGCTCGATGCGGAAGAGGTTCTCTCCGTACTTCTCCCAGTGGCCCGAGCGCTTCCAGAGCTCGACGTCCCACATCAGCGGCGTCTTCACCTCGAGATAGCCGCGCTTCGCGTTCTCCTGCCGGCGCATGTCTTCGAGCGCATTCCAGATCGTCATCCCGCGCGGCGTCCAGAGCGCAGCTCCGGGCGAGTACTCCGACATATGGAAGAGGTCGAGCTGCGGACCGAGCCGGCGGTGGTCGCGCCTGCGCGATTCCTCGACGCGCTCGAGGTACGCGTCGAGATCGGCCTGCTTGTAGAACGCAGTCCCGTAGATGCGGGTGAGCTGGGGCAGCGTCGAGTCGCCGCGCCAGTAGGCACCGGCGAGCCCGGTCAGCTTCAGCGCCTTGATCGGCTTCGAGTTCTGGAGATGCGGGCCGCGGCAGAGGTCGGTGAAGTCGCCCTGGGTGTACAGAGAGATGTCGCCTTCCGCCGTGTCGACGAGCTGCACCTTGTAGGGCTCGCCTTCGGCTTCGAACCGCGCCTTCGCCTCGTCGCGGGAGATCTGCTCACGCGACCACTCTCGTCCCTCATCGAGCTCCCGTGCGATCTCCGCCTCGATCCGGGCGAGATCGTCCTCGTGAATCGGCTCGGGAAAATCGAAGTCGTAGTAGAAGCCGTTGTCGATCGGCGGGCCGATCGCGACCTTGACGCCGGGATAGAGGCGTCGCACCGCCTCGGCGAGGAGATGCGCCGACGAGTGACGGAGTACGGAGAGCGCATCGGGGTCATCGACGTCGCGCGTCGTCAGGAGCTGCACCGGCTGCCCGTCCTCGAGCGGGAGGCGCAGGTCCTGCACCCGGCCGTTGGAGCGCACGAGGACGGCCTGCTCGGCGAGCTTCGGGCCGATCGCCCGCGCCGCATCGAGACCGGTCGCACCATCGGGAAGTTGCAGCTCCGTCTGATCGGGGAGGACGACCTTCATGTCGGAACAGGATATGGAACACCCGCGCGAAGACGATCGGAACGACGAGCTCGACGAGTCGCCCGCCCCGGATCCGGAAGAGTCGGACGGCGACGCAGACGACGTACCGACCGCCGACTAACCACGGGGGACGAGAACGAGGAGCGCGACCGGCGCCAGCACGAGCGCCCACATCGTCGCGCCCAGACCGACCGCACCGGCCGTGACGCCGAGCGCGAGCGGCACCACGGCGCCGACCAGTCCGCCGACACCGCCCACGGCGACGGCGGCGCCGCTTCGGCCGGGCAGCGCGTCGTAGAGCGCAGCCTGCGGCACTGCATACCAACCCGAATTGACGAGTCCGAGCAGCGCGACGAGGACGAGCTTCGGCACGAGGCCGTGAACGAGCAGGAACGCCGGATAGACGGCGAGCGCGCAGACCGCGGTCCCGCGCAGATACGCGAAACCGCCGACGCGGCGGAGGACGTGGAGCAGGAGCCAGTCGCCCGCGAGACTCGCGGCAGTCCACACGCCGACGCCGACCGCAGCCTCGGACGGCGTGACGTGCACGACGTCCACGAAGTAGAGCGCGAGGAACCCGTGCAGGACGTCGCCGAGGAGATCGAGCGCCTCGAGCGCCAGCAGCCACCGCTGCACCTCGCGGAGCCGGAGCGCCCCGAACGCCGCGCGGAGGCCCGCACGCACGTCAGCGTGCGCGGCGTCTGCCGAACCCGGCAGCTGCGGAAGCACGACGAGGAGCGGAATCGTCGTCACCGCGAGCAGGACGAGAGCCCCGCGCCAACCGACGCCCACCCACAGCGCGGCCGCAAGCAGCACCGGACCGCCGACGTAGCCGAACGACCCGGCGAGCGTCCAGCGCGCCATGTTCCGCTCGCGCTCGTGCGGCGCCGAGTCCATCAGGGTCGCCTGCGACAGGCTGACGAACGCACCGGACGCGGGATTTCCGACGATGAGCGCTGCGAGGAGCGTCCACACCCCGACCGCGCCTGCGCTCGCGGCCGCCGAAGCGGCGAACACGACGCCGCCGACGATGAGCAGCGCGCGCCGGTGCCTCGTGTCGCCGAGCGCGCCCACGAGCGGGTCGAGCACGCTCCCGATGAGGCCCGGCAGCGCGAGCAGCAGCCCGACCTGCGCGTAGTTCAGCTGGAGGTCACGGCGGATCAGCGGCCATGCAGCAGCACGCGTGCCGCCGACGAGCTCGTCGAGCAGCTCGATTGCGAGCAGCACCGCAACAAGCGGAGCCGCGCGCCGAACAGGGGATCACGGGGTGCCGCGAATGCGCATGGGATGCATTGTTCTCGCACGCCGGGGTATTTGCAACCCGGAAAGGAGGCTCGATGCCAACGAAGAGAGCCAACGTCAAGAACGAGAAGCAGTACGAGGCACTGAAGGACAAGGGGATGTCCAAGGAGCGCGCTGCGAAGATCGCGAACTCGCCGGGCGCGTCGAGCCGCGGCGGCAAGAACTCGCACTCGTCGAGCTCGCGCAGCAGCTCGTCGCAGGGAGGTACCACCGCGCAGAAGAAGGCCGCGGGACGCAAAGGCGGCAAGGCGACGGCGCGCAAGTCGTAGCGCGACCGATGTGTTTAACGACGACGAGCGACGCGCAACCGCGTGTCGTTCGTCGTTTGCGTTACGAATTTGCGGGAAGTTCTAAGCAGAAGAACGCACTGAACCCGTGAAAGGGGTTGCAATCGCGAAGCACATCGACGACGGTATGACGTCGTCGAGGGCACTTCCACGTAGGAAACCGGCAGTTCTTGCTGAATGTCAGCCGAGGCAACTCTCATACTTCTAGGTGTAGTTGTTGCCAACGAACTCGCCCAACAGGAGGAGGCACATGGCGACAGCACGGAGAAGGTCAAGCGGGACCCGCCGTACAAGCACGGCGGCACGCAAGCCGGCAACGCGGCGCAAGCCGGCCGCACGTAAGCCGGCAGCCCGCCGCACGACGGCAGCACGCAAGCCCGCCGCCCGGCGCAAGCCAGCGGCACGGCGCAAGCCGGCAGCACGCAAGCCGGCAGCCCGCCGCAAGCCCGCCGCACGCCGCAAGCCGGCACGCAAGCCGGCAGCACGGCGCTCGACGGCACGCAAGCCGGCAACCCGGCGCAAGCCCGCGGCACGGCGCAAGCCGGCGACCAGGCGCAAGCCTGCTCGCAAGCCGGCGGCCCGCCGCAAGCCCGCACGGAAGCCCGCAGCACGGCGCAGCACGTCGGCCCGCAAGCCGGCGGCACGGCGCAAGCCGGCGGCACGGCGCAAGCCTGCCCGCAAGCCGGCGGCACGCCGCAAGCCGAGTGCCCGCACTGCCAGCGCGGCAGCAAAGACGCTCGGCCGCCGTTCAGCGGGAACACGCCGCAAGCCGGCGGCTCGACGTAAGCCCGCGACGCAGACCACAAGCAGAGCGCGTGTCGGGACGAGCCGCACGGGATCGTCGATCGGCGCAGCCGCCGGCGTGACCACTCCCGCAACCGAGGGGATCGTCGAAGGCGGATTCGGTATCACGCCGCCGCTCGACGTCATCGGTCTGCCGGGCTCGGAGGACGAGGCGAACCGCTCGTTCGACGACCCCGCTGCGGGACGCACCGAGTCGGAATAACGGCTCGAACGTAAGGACCGGGAAAGGCCTCGCGAACCGCGGGGCCTTTCCCGCGTTCGGGGGTGGTAGACGTCCGGGCGGCCGCCGATGCTTCCCGAGAGGGGCATTTGCCGCAGGTCGCCGCACATCACGGTCAGTTCGGAGCCGCCGAGGCAGAGCGGCTGCTCTGGCGTGCCGGCTTCGGGCCTCGCAGGGGCGAAGCGGAGAAGCTCGCCTCGCTCGGTCTCGACGGCGCGGTGCGCGCGCTCACGAATCCCGGCCGCGAGCAGCTCGTCGGGCGAGCGCCGACAGACGACAAAGGGCGCCCGCTCGCACCCTACGACGCGTGGGGCCACGACCATGTCTGGTGGCTCGACCGAATGGTTCGGACGTCACGCCCCCTCACCGAGCGCATTGCGCTCGTGTGGCACGACTGGTTCGCAACCTCGAACGCCGGCGTGGGCTCGCAGCGGCTGATGCTGGACCAGAACGAGCTCTTCCGCCTGCACGGTCTCGGCTCGTTCAAGCAACTGCTGCTCGACGTGACCCGAGATCCCGCGATGCTCCTCTGGCTGAACGGAAGCGACAACTCCCGGTGGTCGCCGAACGAGAACTATGCGCGCGAGATGATGGAGCTCTTCACGCTCGGGGCAGGGCGCGGCTACACCGAGACCGACGTCCGCGAGCAGGCGCGCGCCCTGACGGGCTTTCGCAACGACTGGCGAAAGGGCGCCGGAAACGTGAACTTCCGGTACGACCCCAAATCCCACGACCCCGGCGTGAAGACGATCTTCGAGCACCGCGGTGCGTTCACCTGGAGAGACTCGGTGCGGCTGGCCGTCTCGAATGCGAACCATTCGAGCTTCTTCGTCCGCAAGCTCTGGAGCTACTTCATCGCCGGTCCGCCGGACCGGGCCACCGAGCGCGCGCTCGAGCAGCTCTACGTCTCGAGCGGATATGCGGTCAAGCCCGTCGTGACCGCAATCCTCAAGCACCCGGCCCTCTACCGCGGCGGGCGGATGACCAAGTCGCCGGTCGTGTACACGGCGGGGCTCCTGCGCCGTCTCGGCCGCCCCATCGACACGACGGCGTGGACGTGGCTCGACGCCATGGCCGGGCAACAGCTCTTCAATCCGCCGAACGTCGCAGGCTGGGACGACTCACGGTGGCTCGACACCGCCACCTGGCGCGGCCGCTGGTGGATCGCGCAGTACGTGCTCCGCCCCTTCGCACTCGACCCCGGCAAGGCGGCGCAGCCCTACGACGCTGCGAAGCTACTCGAGAGCGCCCTCGCGTTCTGGAACCACCCCGCGCTGACGAGCTCGACGCGCGCAGCGCTGCGCGCCTTCGCGGACTCGGCGCTCGCCGATGCCCGCGACGCAGCGTGGAAGCGGAAGCAGTACGCCGTGATGACGCAGAACGCGTTGCGCCAGCTGATCGCCGTCAGCCCGGAGTTTCAGACTGCATGAGCGACACCTGCAATCACTGCGCAGGGCTCTCGCGGTCGCGGCTCCTCCACCGCGCAGCGGCCGAAGCCGGACGGGGGCTCCCGGCGATCGAGCACGGCATGCCGCTGCCCGCCGGCACCGGCCTCGATCGGCGCTCCTTCGTCACCCGGAGCGTCGGGGCGATGCTCGCCGTCTACGGCGCCTCGAAGCTCGGCCTGCCCGCGTTCGAGGAGGGCATCGCGGCGGCGGCCACAGGCCCCGCACAGCCCGTGCTCGTAAGCATCTTTCTCGAGGGTGGCGCGGACGCGCTTTCGGTGCTCTCCCCGCAAGGCGATCCGCTCTACCGAAAGCTGCGCCCGAGACTCGGCCTCACCGGCGGCAGCGCGTTTGCCGAGGACGACCGCCTGTTCTGGCACCCGGCCGCAGGCGGGCTCGCCCAGCTCTACTCCGAGCAGAAGGTGAGCGTCATGCCGGCGATCGGTTATACGAATGCCGACCAGAGCCACTTCACCTCGCGCCACTACTGGGAGGTCGGCGCGACGAGCACCGACCTTCGCACGGGCTGGCTCGGACGCTACCTCGACGAGGTCGGCGCGATGGACAACCCGCTGCAGGGGCTCTCCCTCGACGACACGCTCGCACCGGCCCTCGCGACGACGAAGGTGCCCGTCGCGTCGATCGACGGGCCCGATCAGTACGACTTCTCGAGCAACCGCGTGTGGGGCGAGGTGGAGACGCGAATGCTGAGCGCGATCGGCACGCTCGGCAGAGCCGGCGGAGATCCGGCGCTTGCCGCGGCCGCGGACGTCACCGCACAGGTCGACCGTCTGCGCACCCAGCTGCTCCCGTTCCAGGCGGCCGACGGCAAGCCCGGCTTCGCAAGCCCCGTGCCGTACCCGAAGTCGCAGGACGCGTTTCCGCGACGGCTCGCGGGCCTTGCCGCGATGCTCGCCGGCGGCGTGCCGCTGCACGTCGTCGCACTGACGGCCCCGGGCCATTACGACACGCACTCGAACCAGGCCGACGATCTCACGCAGGGCCTCCAGTTGACCGCGGACTCGCTGCTTGCGTTCCAGCGCGACCTGGAGACGCGAGGCCTCGCCGACCGCGTGCTCGTCCACGTGTGGTCGGAGTTCGGACGCCGCGCACAGGAGAACGGCGATGCGGGCACCGACCACGGAGCGGCCGGCGTCGGCTTCCTGATCGGCACGCGTACCAAGGGCCGGATGGTCGGCGAGTTCCCAGGCCTCCAGAACGGCCTCGACCGGAACGGGAACGTGAAGGCGACGTCCGACTTCCGCGGTGTCTACGCGTCGCTGCTGGAACAGTGGCTCGGCGTCGACGCCGGCCGGGTGATTCCGGACGCCGCGTCCTTCCCGCGCTCGGTGCTCGTCCGCTGATCGCGACGCCTCCCCCGCCGGCGCGCGTCCAGGTCGTCGCGCAGGAGTACCGCTTCGCACTCTCCCGGCGGGTGATCGCGTCCGGGCGCGCGATCGTCGAGCTGCGGAACAACGGCGAGGACGCCCATGACCTGCGCTTCCGCCGAGTCGGCGGGACTCGCACCTACGTGCTGCCGCTGACCCAGTCGGGCCAGACCGTCGACCGCGAGTTCACGCTGCTGCCGGGCACCTATCGCCTCTACTGCGCGGTCGCGAATCATCGCGCCCTCGGGATGCAGGCGACGCTCGTCGTGCGCCGGCGGTGAGGCGCTACTTGTTGCGGTAGACGATGCGGCCGCGCGTGAGGTCGTACGGCGACAGCTCGACCTTCACGTGGTCGCCCGGGTTGATGCGAATCCGGTAGCGCCGCATCTTGCCGGACGTATAGCCGAGTGTCTCGTGACCGTTCTCGAGGGCGATGCGATACATGCCGGAGCGGAAGGATTCGACGACTTCTCCCTCGACCTCGATCTTCTCCTCTTTCTCTGCCATCGCCCTCAGCCTAGCCGACTTTTACGACGAAGAAGGCGATCGCGACGTACTGGCACGCGACGGCGACGAGCGTGAGCGCGTGAAAAAGCTCGTGGTATCCGAAGACGTGCGGGACCGGGTCGGGACGCCTGAGCGCGTACACGATCGCCCCGGCGGTGTACGCGATTCCGCCGGCCGCGAGCAGGATGACCGCGGTGATCCCCGTCGTATCGGCGACCTGGGGCAGAGCGGCGACACCCGCCCAGCCGAGCGCGATCCCGGTCACGGCGGCCAGCCACTTCGGCGCACCGACCCAGAGGAACTTCAGCAGGATCGCGGCCGCCGCTCCGGCCCACACGATCGCGAGCGTCACATGCTGAAGGGTCCCGTGCAGGCTGAGCAGGCCGACGGGGGTGTACGACCCGGCGATGAGCAGGTAGATGCCGGCGTGGTCGACGCGGCGCATCCACGGACGCACGCGAGGGCTCCACGTGACGCGGTGGTACAGCGCGCTCGCGCCGAGCATCGCTGCGACCGAGCAGGCGAAGACGGAGGCGGCGAGACGATCCCGGCCGCCGTCGGCGCCGGCGATGAAGAGAGAGCCGACGACGAGGGCGACCACGAACGCAACCTGATGCAGCGTCCCGCGCAGAAGTGGCCGTTCGCCCGAGGTCACCATAGGATTCGACACCGATGCTCGGGCTCATGTTTGCACGGTTCGCCGCGTCCGGGCGGGGAATTTGAGCAGGCCACCCGCCCTTCGCGTCTCCGATGCCGACCGGGAGCGGACGGTGGTGCTCCTTCGCGAGCACGCAGCCGAAGGACGGCTGACCCTCGAGGAGTTCACCGAGCGAATGTCGGCTGCCTACGCGGCTCGCACAAGCGACGACCTCGAAGGTCTCGCCCGCGATCTTCCCGCAACGGCGCCGCCGACGGCCGCAGCGCGCCGGCGGGTGACCCGCTTGCTGCTCGCGGTCTTCGGATCGACCGAGCGCGAGGGCCGAATGCGCGTGCGAAGCCGCATCGCCTGCGTCGTGGGCTTCGGCAACATCGACCTCGACCTGCGGCGCGCGACCTTCGAGCGTGACGAACTCACGATCTTCGCGCTCTGCATGTTCGGGGCGATCGACGTCTACGTCCCGGAGGGGGTCGAGGTGGATGCGAGCGGTCTCGTCGTGTTCGGCCACAGAGGCGAGCACGGAAACGATCCTCGCCCCGTGTCGGGCGCCCCGTTCGTCCGCGTGGTCGCCCTGGGTGCCTTCGCCGGGATCGACATCTGGCGGGTACCGATCGCGTGGGCGGAGAAGAGCTTCGGTGCGGTGATCAAGGGCATCAGCCGCGGCGAGCACAAAGAGCTCGGACCGTAGGCGCGAAATGCTTACTTCCTTCTTACGGGTCTCTGGTCTCCTGGGAGGCGTGATTTCACGGTCGCTCATCGCCGCGACGGTCGCGGCGCTCGGACTCGCCTTCGCCCCGCATCCTGCGGGCGCAGCCGTGCCCGCGGCGCCCATCGCGACCGGCGTCGTCGACGTGACGACGACGCTCGGCTACGAGAGCGCGTCCGCCGCCGGAACCGGGATCGTGCTGACCCGTACCGGCGAGGTGCTGACGAACAACCATGTGATCAGGGGCGAGACGGATCTGCGAGTCATCGATCCGAGCACCGGCAAGAGCTACCCGGCGACCGTCGTCGGCTACAGCGTCGCGCGGGACGTCGCCGTCCTTCAGGTGACCGGCGCGACGAACCTCCATCCCGTCAGCATCGGCAATTCGGCGAACGCGAAGGTCGGGCAGAAGGTGACGGCCGTCGGCAACGCCCAGGGCCGCGGCGGGGCGCCGGCCGCCGCCAAGGGAAAGATCACCCGCCTCCGCGCCTCGATCACGGCGCAAGACAGCGCGGGGATCCCCGAGCAGCTGACCGGTCTGATCCGGATCGACGCGGCGCTGCAGCCGGGCGACTCCGGCGGGCCCCTCCTCAACGCAGCCGGCCGCGTGATCGGCATGAACACCGCGGCGAACACGAGCCTCGGCTCGCGCGAGGGATTCGCGATTCCGATCAACGCGGCCCTGGCGCTTGCGAAGCAGATCACTGCCGGCCTCGCATCCACGGTCGTGCACATCGGGACGACGGCATTCCTCGGCGTCGGCGTCTCGGCGACGAGCGACCCCGCCACGGGCGGCGCGGTCGTGCTCGCGATCGTCCCCGGCTCGCCCGCCGAGCAGCTCGGCCTCGTCGAGGGCGACACGATCACGTCGATCGACGGACAGCCCGTGTCGAACTTCGGCTCGGTCAGCTCACTCCTCCTGCAGCACACCGCCGGCGACACGATCGCACTCGCGTGGATCGACGCGTCCGGCGCGGCACAGACGGCCAACGTGCAGACGGCCGCCGGCCCGCCGCAGTAGCGCTACCGCCGACGCCTGCTGATCGACTGAACCGGGCTGCCGCTCCGCACGGGAGCGCGTTCGACTGTTCAGCCGGTGGAGAAGACGCAGAACGCAGAGAGGAGTGCCAGAAAGTGGCGCAGGCGGTGGGTTCGAGCGGTCACCGAGGCTGAGCTTAGCCTTCGGTGTCGCGCGTCGCGAGGCCCGTGAAGACGTAACCCTCGAAGCCGTCCACGTCGTCGGCAAAGCCGATCCACCCTTGAGGCGACTCCTCGTTGCCGGCGCGCTGGATGACTCCGACGATCTCCGTCGGCCCTCCCGCCTCCTCCTCGACGAGCGCCCACGAGACGAGCGTGACGACGCGCACGCCCGAGCCCGAGTTCGGATCGAGGAAACGCGCCTTCCAGCCTGGAGCGGATGCGATCGAGATCGTCCGGCGGCCCACGCGGCAGAGACTACTCGGCCGCGGGCAGCGGTCTGCCGACGAGCCGGCGCACGAGCATCACGAGCGCGAGGCCGGACTGCACAACGCAGTGGGGCGAGAAGCACCCGAGCGAGACGCCCGCCACGCGTCCAGTGCCGCAAAACCGACGCCGGGGCCAGGCCCCGTCACCGAAGCGCCACCGCTTCGTCACGCGCCGCCGCGGCAAGCACGAAGACGCCCCGCGAGTGGGCCCATTTTCGCACCGTCCAAAGATTGTGGAAGGCACGACATTCCTGTGACGGGGCCTGGCCCCGTCGTTAGGACCGCGACTCCGTCAGCCGAACCGCTCTCGCGCCAGCGCCCGGCTCTGCTCGCCGTAGCGGAACCAACGATAGCCGTACGGCTCGAGGGGAATCCGATGCTGGCCCCGGCCGTCGCTTCCGAACTCCTCGACGTCGGCGAGGTTCGTCAGCATGCCGCGCCCGAGCCGAATCCTGGCTTCTCGCGCTTCGCCGTCGAGGTTGTGGACGCAGACGATCGTGCTGCCGCGCCAGCGGTACTCGAGCGCGAGGACGGCGCGAGCTCCTGTCGGCACGACACGCCACTCGCCCCAACCGATCTCCGGGCACTCCTTGCGCAGCCGGATCATCCGCGCGGTCCACCGCAGCAGCGAGCCCGGGTCGCGCTGCTGCTGCTCGACGTTGACCTGCTCATAGCCGTAAGCGCCACGCGCGATGACGGGTCGCACGAGCGTCTCCGCCGTCGAGAAGCCGCCGTTTCGCTCGGACGACCACTGCATCGGCGTCCGGATCGCCGCACGCTCCTTCAACCGCAGGTCGTCTCCCATCCCGATCTCGTCGCCGTAGCGAAGCACCGGCGTGCCCGGCAGCGACAAGACGAGGCTTTGTGCGAGCTCGAGCCGTCGCCGGTCGTCCAGCATGGGCGCGGGCCGGCGCCGGATCCCGCGTCCGTAGAGCTGCATCGCCGGTTCCGGTCCGAACGCGGCGAAGACGCGCTTGCGATCGTCGGCCGACAGGCGGCCGAGGTCGAGCTCGTCGTGGTTACGCAGGAAGTGGGCCCATTGCGCAGTCGGCGGGAGGTTCCGCGTCGCCCGGAGCGCCGCTGCGAGGGGTCGCGCGTCCGCTGCGGCGAGCGAGAGGAACAGGTGCTGGTTGACCCAGAAGTTGAACATCATGTGCAACCCGTCGCCGTCCGCGAAGTACCGCCTCGACTCTGGCGGCGGCACGTTCGCCTCGCCCAGCAGCACCGCGTCGCCGACGCGCCACTGGAGGAACTCGCGGAACTCCTCGAGATACTCGAAGTGAATCTCGCTCTTACCTCTTCCGCGGGGCGGCTTCTCGAGCACGAACGGAACCGCGTCGACACGGAACCCGGCGACGCCGAGCTGCAGCCAGAACCCGATCACGCCGGACCTCCTCGCGGACACGCGGGTTGTCCATGTCGAGGTCCGGCTGGAAATCGTAGAAGCGGTGGAAGTAGTACTCGCGCGCCTGCTCGTCGAACGACCACGTCTGCTTCTGGACGCCGGGAAAGACGATGCCGCTGCGCCAATCGGT
>CAWKEF010000006.1:0-1186582 GCA_963848665.1 uncultured Actinomycetes bacterium | reverse complement strand
TGAACCTGAACAACGACATCGTTTATCGCCGCAGTCGGCTCGGGCCGCTCCATCAGCCTCATCCCGGCCGTTCCCGCAGCCTGATCGGTCACCACGATCGCCTTCATCGTCCGCCTTCCTGTGTCGGTGGCCGGACTCGGCCAAAAACAATTCGCGTACACGGTTCCCGGGATGGCCATGTATCACGCGGCCAAGTCGCGCCACGGCGAAGGTGATCCTCACTCGCCAGGGCCTAGGACGCGCGACGAGGCGCGCCTCGGGCTCCCGACCGCTCCTCTGTGGAGGCGAGATGTGCGCGGAGATTGGTGATGACATCGGCCAGCCCGCGCTCGAAGGAGTCGAACTCGCGCCACGACATCTGGGCGAAGAGCGCGCGCGCGAGGGTTCGGTGGTCGCGCTTGAGCTTGCCCGTGAGCCTCTCCCCTTCTGCGGTGAGGGTCACGAGCGTCGCGCGCCGGTCGCTCGGGTGCGGCTCGCGTGTGACGAGGCCGCCCGCGGCGAGCGCGTCCACGAGCCCGGTGATCGCCCGTGGCGTCACCTTGAGCGCATCGGCAAGGACACGCTGGGTCACCGGCCCGCGCTGACCCAGCTCCCAGAGCAGATGGGTGCGCGAAGGCGTCAGGTCGAGCGCCTCGATCGCCTGCGTCATGTCGTCGTTCAGCAGAACGACGAGTTCGAGCACGCGATCGAGCACTGCTTCATATTGCTGTATCTCCTCTATAGTGAAGCATAGTAACCATATGGTAGGACGACAGGAGGACACGGATGACCACGCAGTCAGGAGCGGCCGAGGCGAACGCGGCGCTCGTGCTCGAGTCGATCGAGGCACTCAACGCCGGCGACACGGAACGTCTGCTTGCCGTCGTTGCGCCGGACATCGTGATCCATTACGCGGAGATGCCGGAGCCGCTGCACGGACGCGAGACCTGGCAGCAGGGCTTCGAGCTCATGCGTAACGCGTTCCCCGACCTCGAGGCACACGTCGACGACCTCGTCGCCGCCGAGGACAAGGTCGCGATCCGCGTCAGCTTCCGCGGCACCCACCAGGGCGAGTTCCAAGGCATCCCCGCCACCGGCCGCGCCATCCACTACGTCAGCCACGAGTTCTACCGCGTCGAGAACGGCCTGTTCGCCGAAGAGTGGATCTGCTCCGACATGGCATCCCTCTTCCGCCAGCTGAGCTGACGGCGTACGACCGCGCCCGATTCCGAACGTCGCGCGGTGATGAAGAGGGTGTTGCCGGAGACGTTTATGAAAGCTCACCTCGACGCGCAGATGGCTGGACACCCGAAGCGCTTTGGCCATCAGCGATTCCCGGCGAATGGATAGAGCATTTATGGACCGCAAACTCCTTGTCGTTGTGCAGCTCTTGCCGGAGGATGGTTAAGCGTCGGCGCGAAGTCAGTCGGCCGCCTCTTGTACGACGTTCGGTCCGTGCTTGTTTTCGAAGCGGTCAAGTACGCCCGACTCAACCAGGCGGCTCTGTGCTTCGTTCGCATCCTCCACGGACGCGAATTCGAGCTGGATGAAGACCTGGTCGGGGTCGGCGACTCCGCGGAAGACTTGCTGCGCTCGAGCCTTCTCGCGGGCGCCGGGGCGGTCTTGATCGAACATCGACCTCCAACTGTCGTAATCACCGACTTGGATCCGGGTGATGATGAACGCGGACACGGCTGCTCATCTCGCTTTGGGTTGGGCGAACGTAAAGGTTCGACTTCACGGAAAACCTCAAGCCGTCCCGAGCAAGGCGGCTCCGAGTGTCGCTTGCAGCCAGTTGGCCCAGGCATCGTCGTCCCAGTCGCCGTCGAGGACGAGCGCGCGATAGATCTCGGGGTGCCCGAGCGCGAAGATCGTTGCGGCGGCGGCGTCGATCGTCATTTCCGGTCGCAGCACCTCGCGGTCGGCGAGCAGTTGCGCAGCCTGCCGATAGTTGAGCAGCCGTTGCGCTGCGCGGCCATCCTCGAGGACGGCGACCTCAGGGTCAGTGGCGGCGGCTTCGTGGATGATCCGGAACACCGGCGCGGTGCGCGGGAGTGCGCTCCGCCAGAACTCGACGAGTTGCGCGATGATCCGCCGCGGGTCGGGCTCGGCCTCGGCTTGCTCGCGCATGAACTTCGGCACAGGCGTCGGGGATCGCTCGCCGGCGGCTGCGAAGTCGAGGACACGCGAGAGCAGGTCGCGTTTCGAGCCGACTGCGTTGTAGATCGTCTGCACGGCGACGCCTGCCTCGGACGCGATTCGGCCGATCGAAGTCCCGTGATAGCCGTGCTCGAGAAACAGCCGCGAGGCAGCGTCGACGATCACGCGCCGCGTCTCCTCGGCCGCGATCTGCTTTCGCGTCTTGACGGGCTTCATCATCTTAGTATAACGTTCTAGAAACTAGAATTATATTCTAAGGAGATGTGATGACGGCCGAGGAACTGAAAGCACGGACGCTCGAAGGCTTCGAGCGCATGTTCAACCAGGGCGACCTCGACTACGTCGACAACTCCCTCGCACCCAGCGCGGTCGACCACCAGGAGCCCGAGGGTACGGACTTCGCAGCCCACCTCAAGAACGTCATCTCGACGCTGCGCACCGCCTTCCCCGACCTGCGCTTCGACGTCCACCAGCTCATCTGCGAAGACGACACAGTCGCCTGCCGCTCAACGATGTCCGGCACCCACCAAGGCCCGCTGCGGATCGGGCCGCTGGCGAACCTGGCCGTCAACGGCACCTCGGTCGAAGTCGCGCACATGCACTTCTTCCGCTACGACCCGGATGGCCGCCTCACCGACCTCTGGCACGTCTGGAACACCCTCGCCCTGGCCCGCCAGCTGGGCGCGCCCGCACCCGACCTCAGCGTCGGCGCTCCCGCGTGAACACTGCGGCCACCGGCAACCATAGGGAGCCGCGATGGCGCCGATCGATCGAGATCGACCCCGGTCTCGACGACGTCTTCTCGTAACTACGGGATCTCGGCAGAACACGGCGAGTGGCAGTAGCAGATCGTCAGCGTCCACGTCGACGGCGACAGGCCGACCCGGGTCGGGAGCCGGGCGACCGACGCCGCCTCCCACTCGGCGCACGCGATATCAGCTACGAGATCACCGAGCACGACCCGCCGCGCACGAGCTCTGTCCGAGGCGTCAACGGACCGCCCGCCCAGCCGCAACTCTCTTCGTCGAGCAACTCGACGAAGGCGCGGGCGCTCAAAGCTGACACTCGACTTCGAGCTCAAAGGGCAAGGGCTCAGCCTGCTCCTCACGCCGCTCGCTCACGCCAACGCACGCAAGCAGATCTCCAAAAGGCCACCACCACCGCCTCAAAGAGAACCTTGAGCGCAACCGCTAGCCACCTGGTCCTCGCCGACTGCGTCGCCGCCGCGGACGTTACGAAGGACGCGTTTGGGCTGCACTCACGCGAGGCAGCCGGCGGATCGCCTCGCGCGCACGGGTACCAGTCGGCCTCCGGCGCCGACCCCAGCCGAGTTCACGCTCCGGCTGCGCGGTGGGTCATCGCCTGCAGCGCCCAGCCGTTGCCGTCAGGATCTTTGAAGAAGACGAAGCTCCCCCACGGGAACAGCTGGACGTCGCTGACGTCGACGCCACGCTCGGCCAACTCGTTGCGGCTCGCTTCTGCGTCCCCGACTACCAGCTGCAGCCCGTCGAGCGAGCCTGGGGCCATCTGGTGGGCGCCCGAGGTAAGGGCGATCGAGCAGGCAGAGCCCGGAGGGGTCAGTTGTACGAACCGGAGATCGTCGTTGACCTGGTGGTCGTGGTCGGCGGTAAAGCCCACCTGCTCGACGTAGAACTTCTTGGCCCGGTCGATGTCGGACACCGGGACCTGGATCAGCTCGAGGCGCATCTCGCTCGTCATCCTCGATTCTCCTCTCATGGTAGACTAGTTCAGTGTCTAAATATTTTAGCAACTAAACCACATGAGATCAAAGAACAATGTGATCGAGGAGCTCATTCGAGAGTTCCGCACGAGCGGCAACCAAGACGACGCTTTCGACAGCCTCGCTGCGCAGCGACTCGGGGTGAGCGAGAGCGACCTCCGCTGCCTCAACATCGTCGAGAACAACGGCGGAATCAGCGCCGGCGGTCTGGCCGCCGAGGCTGGACTCACCGCCGGTGCGGTCACGGGAGTGATCGACCGGCTCGAGAAGATGGGCTACGCACGCCGCGTCCCTGACGCCGAAGACCGCCGCCGCGTCACGGTGGAAGTGACACCGGCCTTCTACAGAGCGGCCGAGCACATCTGGGGACAAATGGCAGCGGAGTGGCATTCGATGCTTTCTCGGAGATTCACGATTGAAGAGCTCGAGCGGATCACGACGTTTCTGCGTGCATCCAACGACCTCGGCCGGCGGCATATGGACCGCCTCCGGAACACGAGCTGATCCGAGCCACGCGACGAGGCCGCGCCCATTGCCGCGAGCGCGTTCAAGCGGCCGAGCGCGCCCGAACCACGCCTGCTGTCGGCGCCAAGCACGCCCAGTGCCGCCAGCAGCGGAACGACGCAGGTTGGGACGGCGCTGTGGCGCACGGATCTCGTCGCTGCGAGAGCGACCAGAAACGCGACCCAGGTAGCTGAAGCGCCCAGCCGGAGTTCGCCGTGCGGGCTGAAGCCTGTCGCGCCGAACGCCCCAGCGCCGACGGCGAGGAAGAACTGGGGAGTTGCAGCAGCTGCTAGATCGGCACCGTAGGGATCACTCCGGCACACTCGCGCAACCGAGCGGACTCCGACCAACAGTTGGGTCGCCATTACGCTGTAGCAGTGTTCCGTGTCTTCACGCGATCACACCGAGGCGGTTCCGGTTCTCCGATGGTCTGCCTGCATGGCTTCATGGATACGTGGCGGACATGGGAGTTGGTGTTGCCGATGCTGGAGCGCCACCACGACGTCCTGGCGCCGACGCTTCTCGGGCATGCCGGAGGGCCGCCGCTCTCTGGCGCTGCGACCGGTGCCGCGCTTACCGACGGACTGGAGCGTGCGATGGACGATGCCGGGTTCGGCGCTGCGCATCTAGTCGGCAACTCGCTCGGTGGGTATCTCGCGCTGCAACTCGCCGCCCGCGGCCGGGCTGAATCGGTGGTTGCCTTCGCGCCCGCTGGCGGGTGGGCAACGAACGACGACTCATTCAGGGAACTCCTCGACTACCAGAAGATGATGCAGAAGGACCTGAAAACCTCCGCGCTGGACTCGGATGCGATCGTCGCCACGAAGCACGGTCGGCGACGAGCAACGCAGTTCACCACGGAGAACTTCGCGCACATTCCCGCAGGACTCCTCGCTCACCAGATACGGGGCGTCATGAACTGCGAAGCCACGGTGCCACTCCTCGAGAACGCGCTCCGTGAGGGCTGGCGGCTCGAAGCCGGCCGGATCACTTGTCCAGTAAGGGTTGTATGGGGCACCGCTGACCGACTCCTTCCATGGCCAAGCGCCGCCGCACGTTTCCGCACAGACTGGCTGCCGCACGCCGACTGGGTCGAACTCGAGGGTGTCGGACACGCTCCCCAACTGGACGTCCCGCTCGCAACAGCGCACCTGATCACCGACTTCACCACACGCAGATGAAGCCCCAGGGAATGCGTGCACGGTGGCGCACGTGAGTGTTCCATCTTGCGAGCACGTCTGACGGCTGCTCTCATCCTCGGAGTCGCCCCTACCGATAACAACACCGTCGTAGCCGCAGCTGTGCAACATAACGTCGAGAAGAATGTTGTTAGAGGCGACGGCGCGACCCATGGTGGGTCGAGGAACCGACGAGCCCGGACGACATCCTCGGCCACAGACGAATCCGCGACGCTGTCGCACCCTGCAGATCGCGACCGGGGAGCACGTACAGAACCGTGTCGTCTTCAAGCAACTACTGCAGGCCGGCGCTATCGACTTCTGCCAGCTCGACTGTTGCCGCCTCGGCGGCGTGAACGAAGTGCTCGCAGTCCTCCTCCTCGCCGCGAAGTTCGGTGTGCCGGTGTGTCCCCACGCCGGCCGCCAATCTGTGCTCCAATCGACGTCACCGCAGGCGCACTAATCGGAGCCGCCATCGCCCGAACCGCCTCCTAATTCGCGTTCCCAGGACGGCAAGGCCGAGATCCGCCGCCGAAGGATTCCGTGCCACCACATCGCCCGCGGGGCGCCGACCTGCTCCTGGTCGTTGAGCGCTGCGCGTACGAGCGCCAACGAGTCTTGCGAGGACGCTGTAGTCAGAGGGCGAACGATTCTCCTTCGGCTAGGGGACGCGGCGCGCGCCGTCGAGGTGTTCGGCCCAGTAGCCGCTGAGTGTTGCGATTTGTACGACAGTGCCGGTGTGTGGGGCGTGGATGAACTGGCCGCCGCCGATATAGATGCCGACGTGGCCGAGGCCGTCGAAGAAGACAAGGTCGCCTGGTTGGAGTTCGCTTGTCGAGATGGGGATTGTCGCGTTCCATTGCGCCACGGTGTAGTGCGCCAAGGAGACGCCAAGTTGCGCATAGACGTAGCTGACGAGTCCGGAGCAGTCGAACCCTGCCGGTGAAGCACCGCCCCAGAGGTAGGGGACGCCGAGGTAGCGGGCGGCGATTGAAGCAGCGCCCGTTTCGGTGGGCGGGGCAGCAGGGATGACGGGTGCCGGCACAGCGGGCACCGGCGTGGGTGCGGAGCTTGGGATGGCGGGATCGGCCGCCGGCGGCGACGGCGTGGGTGGTGGCGGAGCGGGTGGCGCGGGTAGCGCCGCGGTCGCCACGGGCGTGACTGCTTCGGATGCAGCCTGGACTCGGGCGAGTGTGACCCGACGCGCGATCCGTGCACGTGCCTGCGCGGCGCGGCGGCGTTCGTTCGCTGCTTGCTGTGCCTGGAGCGTGCGGATGTTTTCGTGGATTGACGCGAGCAACCTGCGTTCTGTCGCGAGGTTGTGCACGATCGACTGTCGCGTTGAATTCAGAGCCGCGACCGTCAACGCCCGTGTGCGGCGTTGTCGTGCTAAGAGCTTTTCCCGCCGTGCGACCGTCCGCTGGTAGAGGATCGCCTGTCGTCCGATCGCGGCATCCTGGCTTGCGAGTACTCGCGCCATCTCGATTCCATCGATCAGACTGGAGACGCTTGTCGCGCCGACGACCACATCGGCGACGGTCGGGTTCGGCGACCTGTATAGCTCAGCGAGTCGCTGCTCGATGCGGCGCTGAGCGGCACGCAGGTTCGAGCGTGCGACAGTGAGCGCGGCCGAGTTCTTCTGCAGGCGCCCATCGACGGCCGCCAGTTCGATTCGAGCACCATCCCACGCATTGACGATTCGCTCGAGACGAACATTCGCAGCCGCAACCTGTGCCTCCACCAGCCGCGCCCTTTGCCTCTGCGCGGGCAGATTTGCAGCCACGGCCACAGTGGCCGAAACAAGAAACGCGACCGCGACCAGAACGAACCACCGGAGACCCGTCCGCACAAAGATCACTCGACGCTAACGCAAAACACCCCGAATTGCGATCAGCGGAAGATCCCAGCCGAAGACGCGAAGCGATATTCGCGTAACTCGATGACGCAGGGCTTAGGGTTGTGTTGGGACGAAGCCTCTGGCGCGCTGGGCGGTCTCGAGGTGGATACCCCATCGGATCAGGCTCCAGAGGAGCAGTAGGACAGCGAGGTTGAGCGTCGCAGCGAGCTGTTCCGAGGTATAGAGGAACACTTGGGCGACGGTGATCTCGATCAGGACGGCGTGGTCGTACCAGTGCAGAGCCGACAGCAACGATCGCCGCAGTTGCATGGCTCCGATGAGAAGTACGCCGTCTGCGACGAGCGTGGTCAGCGTGAACGACTTCTGACTGAAGGCAAGGCGCGCGAGCCCGTGGCGCAGGAGCCAGCCGACCTCCGCCGCGGAGATCGCCCCGGCCACGATCAGCGTGGTGAAGACGCCGCGGCGGAACAGGCGATGCCGTGTTAGCGAATTCCAGATCGAAGCGAGGCGGTTCGACAACCGTAAAGTCAACGTCTCGTTTCCCTGCTGCTCGACGGCGCTGCGCTCGAGGAGTTCTCGCACGCTCAGTGCCAGGTGTCCTCGGGCGCCGGCCTCGCTCATCAGGCTGAGAACGCGGAGTCGGCGTTCGTCGCTGAGAGCGCCAACGGCTGCTCGCTGCAGCGTCTCGGTCGC
This sequence comes from uncultured Actinomycetes bacterium, assembly GCA_963848665.1. Taxonomy (GTDB): domain Bacteria; phylum Actinomycetota; class Thermoleophilia; order Gaiellales; family Gaiellaceae; genus Palsa-739. The sequence continues at coordinate 1,178,469 of CAWKEF010000006.1, read as the reverse complement.
GATCAAGGTCGCTTCCTCAGCGCTGAAACGGCGGCGCGCCAGCCAGCGGATCACACCGAACAAGCACACGAAGGTGACGTAGATGACCACCACGGCCTCGAACCGACCAAAGTCGTGCCGAACGTCCAACAGCCGCCGACCCGCTACCTCGTCCCTGACGACCGCGACTTCTTCACCGCCTACCGACGTCTGCCCGGCCCCGCCGCAGTGCCGTTCAAGTAGACCTCGGTACCCCAGCCACCGGCGGGGTCGATCGACAGGTCGAGCGCTAGTCTCGCGATGCTTCGTTCGGCAACGGTTGTCCTGCCACCGGTATCCGTGCGAAGGCGGGAACGATCCGCGGCACAACAGTCGGCTTGAATCGGACGACGGCTGCGAGCGCGGCGACGCCGCCGACTAGTTCGTAGGAAGCCGAGTCGTTGACGAGAAGCGATGTCCCAATCGCGAGCCCGATGGCCACCACCAAATCGCGTGAAGCGCGGGGGCGGGCAATTCGGAGTGCCACGAGGAATGCCGCCGCGAACCACAGTGCGAGTGGGAGAAGGAGCGGCCAGTTGTGAAGGGCAGGGAGGTAGGCCAAGGGAACCCGATTCTCGGCGACATGAAGGAGTCCCGACAGTCCGTGACCGAATGCGCTACGAAGGTGATCCGGACCCGGCGCGCGCAGATTCAAGGAAACGAGCGCCAGCGCGAACGTTGCAGCAAGCAGCAGGATGGTGGCGAATCCGCGGGCACCGAGTCGCAAAGAACGCGAGCCGAGAAAGGCAAACGCGACGCCGACGACGATGGCCCCGCCGCCGTCCGAACCGAAACGGTTGTCGGTCACGAGAACGAGGCCAAGAACAGTGAAGGCTGCCAGGCCGGAGGATCCGAATCTTCGCCAGGCAAGAAGCGCCCCAGCCAGGAGGGGCGCAAGAAGAAGTGTCTCCAACTGGTTGCCGATGCCCCAGAAGCGCGAGTTCTGCGTCGGCCCGAGCGGTGTCAGTGCGACCCAACCGGGACGCATGGCGAATAGCAAGAAGTGGAGCGCGAGCACGCCTACGATTAGAGCCAGCAGCCGCCCGTCAGTCGCGAACGCGCGTGAGAGCCACAGGCCGCCACCGAGCGTCCCGGCGATCAAGGCGGCGAGGATTAACGGCTCGCTGGAAATCTGGGCTGCGCCGAGGCCCACGCTGACGAGCATTGCGCCAAGAACCGCCGTTGTCGCTGCGCGCGGGCGGACTGCTGCTAAAAGCATCACAACGCACGCGATGATGATCAGGGCCGGCAACTTCAGGCGATTGTTCGCATGTATCTGCTGATCGAGGCTAGCCAGCCGCGAGACCGGGTCCCGGCTCGAGGTCGAAGACAGAGAGCCGCGGTGGAGTCCCAGCGCGGTGGGCGCGATGTCGACGATCGAAACGAGTCCTTCAATGCGAGTCGTTGGAGACTCGAGTAAGCCGTGGAACCCGCGGCCCACAACAACGATCGGGTATCTGCGGTCGTTGGATTGGGGCGCACCCCGTGGCGGGAGCGAAACGATGATCATGTCCTCTGGCGACGCCAGCACGGATGACACATGCGACACGTGTGACGGGGAGAGCAATGGGTCCCCCGCGGGGATACCGCCGAGCCGCGCGTTGACCTCGGCGCCACGGACTAACGCAGCCACTGCCTGCCGCCGGTTAGTCGTCGGACCGACCCCCGGCACCAACAGCCCAGAAGCGCCGCGCTCTGCGAGCTGACGGAACTGCGACACGTTCAGCGAGTCGACGATGACCACCCGAAAAGGTGGTGAGCCGGGCATGGTCTTCGCCGTGGCCGAAGCCACAGGAGCCGTTAGCAGCCCCCCAAGCAGCGCAACGAAGAACAGGCGACGCATCTACGCCGATTCTTGCTGACGAGTGAGCACCGCTGCGCAGAGGACCGCACGGTCATCCATGCACGCGATGCGAGCTCAGCAGCCCCAAACCGCGGCGGCGAGGACACAAACGGCGCCACACGCACCCAATGCAGACCACCGAAGCGCGCCGACACGAGAGAGGCGAGAGCGGACTTCCTGATTCGACGCGGGCCCCCACGCCGAGAACGGAAGAGGAGCGATGATCCATACGCCGAGGCCGAGGTACGCCACGAAGAAGGCGGCGGCGAACGATCCGAGTACCGCGCATCCCATCTGCCGGCACGCTAAGCGGTCGAGAGGCTCTCGTCACGTGACTTAACGACAGCTCAAACTAACGTTAACGCTCGGGAGCGCGCCGGTACCGATCATCCGGGGCCGTGACGGTTCTGATCGTGAGTTTCTACTTCCCGCCTGCCGGCGGTGCCGGCGTGCAAAGACCGTTGAAGGTCGCACGCGAATGGTCGGGCGACGACCCAGCCGCCATCTGAGACCTCACCCCGTGTCCGACGCCTTCCTTCCGACGCCTGCGCCTCCTCCTAGAACCTCCGGGTTGCAGCGGCTTCTCCCGCCCGTAGTACTCATCGGCCTGCTGGTCGCGACGGCCGCTGCGTTCGCGATCACCGAGCGACTGAAGCTCGAACAGAGTCCCATCTATGGAACTCAGATCTCCCGCTACCTCTCCTCAACGTGCGGGTGCGCACGCGGCAGAGCGAAGATCCTGATCAAGCTACGCCACCGTGACGTAATTACGCTGACAATTCGGAACTCTCGGCGCGGTCTGGTCGACACCGTCGTCACCGGATCGGCCGAGCCCCGCGGGGTCAACGTCTTCTACTGGAGCGGCCGTACCGGAAGTGGCGGACACGCGCGCGACGGCACCTACTACGTCGAGGTCCACCTCGCACGGCAACATCGGACCCTGCTGCTCCCCAACCGGATCCTGCTCGACACAGTCCCGCCGGTGATCGATTCGGTAACCCCTGAGCGTCCCGCATTCTCCCCGGACGGAGACAAGCAGGCCGACTCCGTCAAGATCCGCTACACGCTCAGCCAGCCAGCCTTCGTGCTGGCGTACGTACAAGGCCGCCGGATCGTGCGCACCCGCTTCCACCGACCGGTCGGCTCATTCACTTGGGCCGGCATGCTCGACTCGAGGCGGCTGCCGCCGGGCATCTACATCCTCTCCATCGGCGCCGTCGACCTCGCCGGCAACAGCACGCCACTCGCGCGACGCGCAACCGTGCGCGTCCACCTTCGGTACATCACACTCGCGAACCATCGGATAACCGGCGTGCGTCCCGGCGGCCGCGTGGACATCGGCGTCTCGACCGACGCGAGACGCTACGCCTGGCGGCTGCGATCCCGGCACGGCTTCGCACACGGACCGCTTCTCAGCGTGCGCGCTCCCCGGAAAGCCGGCCGCTACCGCCTCATCGTCACCGCACACGGCCACTCCGACCACGCACTCGTGGTCGTCTCCTGAAAAAGAACCCGCCGCGCGACGGCATCAACGCAGCCGCGAATACATCAAGGCCATTGGTCGACGTGAGCACGAACCCAAGCTCACGTAAGGGAGCGTGGCCGCGCCTATTCTCCGGCGACGTCGCGGCGGAGGAACACGATGTACGCAGCGACCAGCGGGACGATGAGGTAGATAGTCGAGACCCAGAAGTCTCGAATGATGGGTGTCCAATCTGCAGGCGTGCGCAAGAAGCCGTTCCAGGCGTTGAACTGGGTTCCAAGCAGATAGGGACGGAGGCTCTCGGTTCCGGGCAACACGCCGATGAGCTGCATGAAGAGCGCGAACATCAGTGTGCCGACGACAGAGGCGGCGCTGTTTCGGGTCACGGTCGAGAGTAGGAGCCCGAACGCTGCGATTGCTGCGAGCGGCAACGCGTAGACGCCGACGCTCGCGAACAGGAGGCCGAGGCCGCGTCCGGCGGACACGTGCGTGCCCGAGAGGGACGTAAACGAATGGAATCCCCAGGCGGCGGAGCCGGCAATCACGCCGACGATGCCCATCGCGAGCACGATCGTGAGTGTGTAGGTGAAGGCGGCGAGGATTTTGGCGGCGAACACCTGCCCTCGTTCGCGGGAACGGGTGAGGATTGTCTTCAGCGTGCCGTTGTGGCTTTCAGACGCGACGATGTCGCCGGCGACCAATGCTGTAAGCAACGGGAAGCCCCAGATCGACATGAAGAGCAGAACGACGAACGGCGTGACGATCCCGGAGTTGCGGATGTAGCGGCCAAGCGGAACGTCGTTCGGGCCGCCCGACTGGATCTGCAGGACGACGACGAAGATGACCGGCACGATCATTGCCGCTCCCAAACCGAGGTACGTCCGCTTTTGCGCAAGCAGCTTCGCGAGTTCCCACTTGTAGACCCGGGCGACGGCGGTCACGACGCGATCGCCTGCCGGTCATGGTCGCTTGACTCTCCTTCGGTGATGCCGAGGAAGAGCTCTTCGAGGCTTGCCGCTTCGGCGACGAGCTGCGTGATCGGGACGCGGGCCTGTCCGAGCGCGACCGAGAGCGAAGCGACGGTGTCTTCATCTGCGGCGAAGCGCAAGCCGTTCCCGTCTGCAGTCACGTTCTCGATTCCAGCGTGGTTGAGGCAGATCGTGCGCGCACGCTCAGGGTCACGCGTCTGTAGCCGGTACCCGGTCGTCGCGGTCGCCAACAAGTCACCGAGGTTGCCTTCGTAGACGATCGCTCCGCTCCGGATGATCGCGACACGGTTGCAGAGTTCCTCGACTTCGTTCAGGAGGTGACTTGAGAGCAGGATCGTGATTCCTTCCGTTGCGAGTCGGCGGATCAGCGCGCGCATGTCGCGCATACCTGCCGGGTCGAGGCCCGTGGTGGGCTCGTCGAGCAGCAGCAGACGCGGCTCCCGGAGAAGCGCTCCGGCGATTCCGAGCCGTTGGCGCATGCCGTGCGAGTAGCCGCCGACACGGTCCTTGGCGCGGTCGCGAAGCTCGACGATTTCGAGCACTTCCTCTATCCGGTTCCTCGAGACCGGTTCGTCGTAGTCTGCTAGCAGACGCAGGTTGCGGCGCCCGGAGAGGTACGGATAGAAACGCGGGCCTTCGACAAAGCCCGCGACTCCTTGCAGCGCTCTGGCCCCTTCGAGCATCGGGTCGCGTCCGAAGAGCTCCGCCGACCCGGCCGACGGCCGGATCAAGCCCAGCAACATGCGCAAAGAGGTCGTCTTGCCGGCGCCGTTGGGGCCGAGGTAACCGAAGACGTCGCCGGGCTCGACCGTGAGGTCGACCCCGGCGACAGCGGTGATGTCTCCGTAGCGCTTGACGAGTGCGCGCGCGGCGACCGGAGTGCTGTTGCTCACGGAATGAGCACGCGCGCGGCGGCTTCCGCAGCCGGCGGCGGCAGCGAGCCGGCAAGGACGTAGGCGACGCCGTTGTGTTGCCACTCAACAACGGTGCCGAGCTGCGTCGCAAGCTCATGCGCGGTCGTGCCGTTGAGCGAAACGGTCGGCAGGCTGGAGAGAGCGCTGCCGGACTTCGCGGAGGGGTCGGCCTTGCGTTCGGAGACGACGATCGCGCCCAGCCCTTGCCCGTATACCGCGACCGCGGAATCGGAACCGACGAGCGAAACGTCCTGGCGCGGCAGACCGACGAGCGTATCGGGTGCAGAGAGCGTGAAGGTCACCGCCTGCTGGACCGCCGCCACGCCCGTGACCTGCGTGCCGGTCGAGTCTGTGCCGGTCTTCGTTTTGCCGCCGAGGTCGACGACGGTAGCGCCGGCAGGAGGCGCGACGTTTACGTCAGACGATTGCACTGCGCCGTAGCTGACGTTTGTGACCTCGAGCGCGAGCGCCGGCGAAGTGCTGCCTTGCGCGTAGATCGCGATCCGCAACGGCACACCGCGGGCTGCGTCCCAAGAGAGCTGTGCGGAGCCGAGCAGGCCGCCATCGTGCTTGGGTGAAACGGCCACCGTGTACGCCTCCTGGCCACCGACGTTGTCGGGTTGCGCGTCGGAGACGGTTGCGTGCTCGGAGAGCTTGGCCAGCAGACCGGTGATTTCCGAAAGCGCCGGCGGCGTGTCGGTCGAAGTCGCGTCGGCAGCGGTACTGGCCGGAAGCGCGAGCTTGTAGACCGTGTTAGAGGAGGCGTCGTAGACGCTTACATCGGTGCTGTTCCAGACGATTTGCACGTCGCCTGCAGTGGATTGCAACTCGAGCCGGCCGCGCCCGTCATTGGTCGCGAACAGACGGCCCGTCGCGCCTGACATAAGCGCCGAGCTGGTGACGCCGGTGAGAGCCCCGGAAGGGAAGAGCTTGTTCGTGAAGGTGATGTCCGCGGTAATCCCGGCGGGAGCCGACGCCGTTAGCGAGTCGTGGATCGCATCGGCAAGCGACTTCGGAGCGGGAGTCGGGCCGCCGGAACCGATAGCCGCGACGGCAAGCGCGGCGCTCCCGGCCGCGACCGCGACAATCAAGGCGATCAGCGCGACGAGGCGTGGCGTCGAGAGTGTGCGGAGCAGCTTCACGAGGATCCTTTCTCTGGTTCGTCTGCTCCTGTTCTACCGACGGACCCTGAAAGGTCTCTGAGAGCAGGCAGCTCGATCGTGAAACGCGACCCGCTGACATCGACGCGGCCTCCGTGCCGCTCGGCGATCGCGCGCACGATCGCGAGACCCAGTCCCGATCCTGGACCAGAGGTCTCTCGCCGCCAGAAGCGCTGAAACGCGAGCTCTGCCTCTTCGAGCCGCAAGCCCGAACCCTCATCTTCCACGCTCAAATGCGCCAACCCGTTCTCCTCGAAGACGGTGACAGCAATCCTTCCGTCAGGCCCATGCGCGTGCGCGTTCTGGACCAGGTTCGCGAGAGCCCGCTCGAGGGCGGACTTGTCCGCGCGCACCAAGACGGGCTGCGGCACGCTCGCGTCGATCGCGTCATCGCGTCGTGCTGGCCTCGACCACGAGCTCGTCGAGGCGCACATCCTCGCGAGGAGAAACAGCCGCCTCCTCACGCGAGAGGACGAGGAGATCGTCCGCCAGCCGGGCAAGGCGCTCCGCGTCGTGTTCGAGGTCTGCGAGCACCTCTGGCGATACGCCGTGCCGTTGCAGATAGGCGACATTTCCGCGCAATGCCGTCAGCGGAGTACGCAGCTCATGGGAAGCGTCGGCCAGAAACCGTCGCTCGGCGTTGCGTGACCGCTCGAGGCTAGCGAGCATCGCGTTCAGGGTCGCCGCGAGCTTTCCGACTTCGTCGCGAGTCGTTGGGACAGGCAATCGACGCCGCGGGTCGCCGGTGCGCTCCACCTCCGCCGCTGCGTCGGCCAACCGGACCACCGGCCGAAGAGCGCGTCGCAGCAGAAACGCCACAGCAAGCGCGGCCAACGCGGCCGCGGTAAGCCCAGCGACAACCGTGAAGAACCGGAGACTCGCGAGGGTGTGGTGCATCTCTTGTTCCGAGGCGCCGACCACCACCGCGCCGCCGGCGGCGAGACCCCCAAAATCTGCCAGCGGCGCCGCGTACAAGCGCACCCGATCGCCGCCGACCTGCACGGATGCGTACCCCGGTCTGCCAGCAGCGATCGCTCGTCTTTCGAGCCCGACCGCCGGAAGCACCCGTCCGTCGAGCGCGAACGAGCGCGAAACGATCCTGCCATGCCGGTCGAGGACCTCCACCGACAGCTGGGTGCCCCCAAGCCGTGAATCGAGCGCCCCGGGAGTCGTAAGCAGGGCTGGCGCAGACGCGCTCAGCTGAGAGACCTCGACAGCCCGCTGACGCAGCGCTCTGTCGAGTGAACGATGCAAATCGCGTGAAGCAAGCAAACCGACACCGATCCCGACCGTAACCACTGCAAGCAAGATCGCCACAGCCGCAGCGACAACCGAACGGCCGAGCAACGAACCCGGGATCATCGGCCGATCATGAAGCCGCTCCCTCGCACGGTCTCAATCAGCGAAGGCTCACCGAGTTTCTGACGCAAGTAGGAGACATACCTGTCCACGAGGTTGAGGCTGCCTGCATGCGGGCTACCCCACACATGCGTTAACGCAGCCTCACGAGTGACAACGCCCCGCTTGTTCCGCAACAACAACTCAAGGAGGCTCGACTCGCGAGCGCTCAAAACGATCTCGCGCCCACCGCGACGAGCGGTACGCGTCGCCGGGTCGAGTGTCAGATCTCCGTGCGCGAGCAACTCCGAAGCGTCACGACCCCGTCGCAGGAGCGCCCGAACCCGCGCCAACAGCTCCTCAGAGGCAAACGGCTTAACGAGATAGTCATCCGCACCAGCATCGAGTCCCTTCACTCGATCGGACACGGCATCTCGCGCCGTCAACAACAACACCGGCAGCGCAAGACCCTTCGAACGAATCCGCCTACACACAGCCAACCCATCCATCCCCGGCATCGAGACGTCGAGCACCACAAGATCAGGCACAGACCGCTCTATCGCTGCAAGCGCCGCTCCCCCATCTGCCGACGCGGCCACGAGATAGCCCTCAGCCTGAAGCGTCCGCACCAGCATGCGCGAAATCGGCTGATCGTCATCAACAACCAGAATTTCCTCACCCATCCACCGAGGGTAAGGCAACCCTCGCATCCCAGAACGCCGCCACAACCGGTTCGCCGGGGCGTCCAAGACCACGACCAGCGTTAAGACGACTCCTAGTTGCGGGAACGGTGTGCCCGATCCTTACCCGCTCCTTACCGGGCTGGGCTACTAGTACCGCGTGACTCGCACACACTTTGCCGCCGCCATAGTCGTCTTGGCGGCCATCTTCGCCGGGCACGCTCAGGCCGCCACCGTGCCGGCTACCAGAGGCGTCGTCCTCGTGACGACGAACCTCGCATACGAGAACGCGAGCGCGGCCGGAACGGGAATCGTCCTGACGGCCTCGGGCGAGGTCCTCACCAACAACCATGTTGTCCGCGGCGCGACGACGATCAACGTCGTCCTGCCGGCCACGCATCGTCAGTACTCGGCGCAAGTGATCGGCTACGACATTGCCGATGACATCGCGCTGCTGCAGGTAAATAGCGCCCCCGCGCTCGTCACCGCGACGCGCGGAGACTCCGGGAAGCTCAAGGTCGGCCAGCCGACACGCGCCGTCGGCAACGCCAACGGCGGCGGGAAGCTCGTGATCACGACGGGCAAGATCACGGCGCTGCGGCAGTCGATCATCGTCAACGACGAGCAAAGCGGCTTTGCTCAGCTCTCCGGGCTGATAAAGACGAGCGCGCTCCTCGCCCCCGGCGACTCAGGAGGGCCCCTGATTAACTCCACTGGCCGTGTCATCGGCGTCGACGCCGCCGGCTCCTCCACACCGGGCGACGGGTACGCGATCCCGATCAACAAGGCCTTCACGCTCGCCAAGCAGATGGAGAGCGGGGTAGCCTCGACACTCGTGCACATCGGCAAGACCGCGTTCCTCGGGATCGATGTGAGCGACGGCACCGGCTCAATCGTCGTCGGGGCGATCATCCCCGGGACCGCAGCCGAGGCTGCAGGCCTGCAGGCGAACGACATCATCACCTCGCTCGACGGCCAAACGGTCTCAGCCCTCACGGACGTTCGCGCCATCCTCTTCACACACCACCCGGGCGACGCAATCACGGTCGGCTACCTCGACCCCACCGGTCAGCCGGCAACGGCGTCACTCACGCTCGGCGACGGGCCGCCGCAGTAGTCACCGGCGGGATCGTGCACCGCGACCCCGACACGAACGCGGCGTGCAGTGTGTCTCTAGCGTTTTCCCTGAAGCCAGTTCGACACCCGGGTCGCGAGCGGTGCCTTCCCCGGAAGCCATTTCGTCTCGGGCGGCGACGCTTGAAACGGCTCGAGCTCTGCAGTGTCGGCGGAGGCGATCTTCAGTGTTACCTCGCCGGGGTAGATCGCTCCGACCTGTTCAGCCGGTACGTACAGAATCTGTGCAGACTGCGCGGACTCGACGGCCAGGCCATCGAAGATGTCGCTCTGCTTGTCGCCTTCCAGCTGCGCGACCACCCCGACACGAACGCCGTCGGAGGTCACCACGTTCTCCCCGACTCGGTCGATCCGGGAGGCCGAGCGATTAGTCGTTAAGACTGATCGTGGGAATCGGTTCGGGCAGCGTGCGGGCTCCTTCAGCTAGGCACGATCGCCGTTCCGACAGCGAAGAATTCGATCACGTGCGACCCCCAACCGTGCGAGCGTTCCTGCAGCTGCACGCCGACGATGCCTTCAGCTTGGAGTTCCTCGCCTTCTTTCTGCATCCGTTCCATCGCGAGCTCTCGTGCGTCGTAGAGGGCTTGCGTGAAGTTCGGCATTTCGACGTTTTGGCCGGCTTGCTTCATCGTTGCGAGCATTCCTTGGTGCGCGACGTGGTAGACGCACGACCCCATCACAAGCCCAACGGGGCGGTGCCCTGAGGCGAGAAGCGTCCAGAAGTCCTGGCCGGAAAGGTCGCTGGTAAACGGCCGCCCATTCGGCGCCCGGTGCAGTTCGCCGTCGTGGTGTTTCACGGCCGTGCCGATTGCGATGAACTCGGCCAGGTGCTGCCCCCACTCGTAGCGGCCGATGTCGAGCCGCACACCGACGATGCCGTCGGCGCCGAGCTGGTCGGCCTCCTCTTCCATCCGCGTCATCGCGAGCTCGCGCGCCTGATACATCGCCTGGGAGAGCACCTCCATCTCCATCGACTGCTTCCAGCTCGATTGCTGGTAACCGATGTGGTAGATCGAGCTGCCGATCACGAGGCCGAGCGGGTCGAAGCCAGCCTGTTTCACGAGCAGGAACTCGTTCACAGAGAGATCGGATGTAAAGAAGCCGGCCTTCATTTGCGCGAGCCGCTCGCGTCCGTGTTCGGGCACGCCTTCGGTCGAGGTCGGGTCGTAGCTCATCTGCTGCCTCCTAAGACGTGCGGGCTGATGGAGTTCTTGCTTAGCTCAATTCGCGGCGACACGTCGAGGTCGCGCCCATCCGCGCGTCGCTCGTCGATCGCGGTGCCGATCACGTGGAAGGTAACGACGAGATCGGTTCTCTGCGATCCGCCCGCACTGGACTCCCGCTCCTGGACGTTGTGTTCGATCGAGACGCCGACGACGCCGGCGGCGCCGATGTTGCGCGCCTCCGCAGTCATGCGGCCAAGCGCGGTTTCTCGCGCGTCGTAGACGCCGCGGGTGAAGTCTCGAAGCTCCTGGTTTGCCCAGCTCGACCAGTAACCGGACGCCTGCTGCGTCGACCAACCGGCAACGACGTAGTGCACCGTCGACGCGCCGACAACTCCCAGCGGGCGGTAGCCGGCCTGCCAGAGCTTCCAGGTGTCCTGACCGGAGAGGTCGCTGAGCGTCGGCCGCTCCAGCTTCTCGGCGCCGTCGGCGCGTACCGCCGTGCCGACGGCGACGTACTCGATCGCACCAGCCGCCCAATCGTGCTGCCCTTTCGTCACGTGCACGCCAACGACCGCATCCGCGCCGACGAGCTTCGCCTCTTGCTCGAGCCGCGCGAACGCGCGCAGGCGAGCCGTGTTCCACGCCTCGGAGACAACGGTCAGCTCCTGCGAAACCCCGCCCGGCTGCCAGCCGCCATAGCCAGGTCGCTGCTGCCAGCCGACGTGATAAATCGAGCTACCCATCACCTGCGAGATCGGCCGCAACCCAACCGCGTGCACGAGCGCGAACTCGTCGACCGAGAGATCCGAGGTGAAGAAACCCGACGCTGCGTTGCCGATCTCCCCGAGCCGCCGCTGGGCGCGCAAAGGCAGCCCGCCACGGGCAAGTGCATCCAGCGACGCCGCCTGTTCGGTCAGCGCGCGGGACCGCGCTTCGCGCTGGTCGTCGCTGCCGCGGCGGAACAAAGGCATCCGCTCTCTAGCCCTCGAGGAGCTGCTGGAGCGCGAGCCTTGCTTGCTCGCTCGTCTGGGCTTCGTTCGCAAGTTCGCGTAGGAGCGCATCGATCCAGGCATCCAGCGAGACAGCCGCGCTTTTCAACACGATGCCGCGCACCGCCGTCGCGCACCGCGTCTCAACCGCGCCGCCCTGCGCCGCGAGCAGGTAGCGCGTCTCGCCGAAGTCGACCTCGATCGCGGTCACATGCTTCTGCTTCGACAGAAGCCGCCCCCCACGGCGCTGAACACTGACACGGCCTGGTAGCGCTCGGTCGAGCCTGTCTGCGAGCACATCGACAAACGTCCTCAGATCGCCGCTCGAGGCGCGCAGAGAGGCCGCCGACAGATCGAAGTCGCGTTCCTCACCGGGCAGCTCGATGCCGCTCCCACTTGGATCGGCCACACTCACAGACTAGACGGCTGCGTCGACTGCGCTGACCCGCGACTCGTAAGAGCCTGTCGGACCGCGCGCCGACCACCTTCGCGGTCGCCGCCACGCCCGCAGTTCTTAGGTTCGCCACACGCCCTTCTCATGCTCGTCGGGTTTCCTGTCACCAACCCCGAAACAAGAGGAGGTGGATGCAATGAATCGGATACGAATAGCGCTACTCACGTTAGGAAGCGCAGGGATCCTTGCGGGCGGCGGCGCCGCGATCGCAAACGCTGCGAGCTCGAACGGGACCGCGACGACGCCGAGCACGACGACCCCGAGCACCACTACACCGGGGGCCTCGTCAACGACACCGTCGCAAAGCAACGCGAACCCGAACTGCCCGGGCATGTAGCCCGACAGATGCGTGCGGCACCGGCGCTCCAAACGGTGCCGCACGTTCCTGGAAGTCGCGCAAGTTAGGCCCTGCCCTTGACATCACGCTCATGCCCGGGATCAGCCGATGCTTCTCCTGCAGCGTCGTTGGCCGTCCGGTTGGTGGAGGCAAGCCAGTGTGCGATGGGCGGCGCAGCCGCGAGCATCAGGAAGGTTCGAATGACCTGGACCGAGACGATGAATGTGGTGTTCGTGTTACCGCCCACCGCCAACGCGATGACGGCCGTCAGCCCACCGGGCGTGGTCGCGAGATAGCCGTCCAGCATGCTCACGTTCGTGGAGGCGGCGAGACCGACGCCGAAGCCTGCCGAGACGATCAGCATGGCGATGATCGCGAGGATCGACCGCGGGAGCATCTGCCCGGCTTCGCGAAGCGTCCTCACGGTGAAACGAAGCCCCACGTCGAGCCCGATCACCGCAAATGCCAAGTCGGCGAGGACGACGGGTGGCGGAGCTACGAGCGGCCGATAGAGAAGCGAGACGGCGGCCGCTAGCACCATCGGCCCGAGGATCGTGCCCCCGGGAAGACCCAGCCTTCGAGCGAGCCAGAGTCCGACACACAGCACAGCGGCGACGTAGAGGAAGCCGTGGTTCGACCAGAGCGGCCCACCCGCGACCCCATGCGTCGCCCGGCTCATCCCGAAGACGCCGATCGCGATCACGGGAGTGACGGCGACGATGATCAACACTCGCACGTACTGCATGACGGCGACGAGACGTTCGTCGGCGCCGAGCTCGCGACTGAGCGAGATGATGCCGGCCGCGCCGCCGGCGATCATCCCGAAGGAGGCGGTCGAACGGTCCACGCGCGAGAACCGTGCCAGCGCGAGTCCGGTGATAACGCTGAGCGCGAGCGTGAGCACGGAAACACCGAGGATCGGTACGAGGTGCCTTCCGACGGCAGTGACGGTCGAGCGGTCGAGGTAGGAGCCGGCCGTCACACCGATCACTCCTTGCGCACCGATGGCCGCCGGGCCTGGGACGGTCAGCGGCGGCCGGGCGAGCAGCGCGTAGGCGATGCCGACGATGAAGGCCGCGAGGAGGTACCCGCTCGGCAGGCCAACCCGCGCGAAACCCGTGGCCACCGCGACGAGCGCAACGAGAACGAACAGCCACCGGACTGCGTGCGCCGCGCCCGGCCTCACGCGGGCTTCACGCTGATCGAACTCAGGCGCACCGAGGTAACAGGCGGCGCGGACGCAACGTCTCCGTCCGCCCGCGGGCGGCGAACGCGGAAACGGCAAGGGTGGGTTGCAGGCATCGCCCGCAACCCACCCTTGCTACACCGCCGACTTCGTCAGCCCCCCTTGGCGACCACGGACTGCAGCTGCGCCGGAGTGACAATGGAACGAGTCACGTTGTTGAGGCTCGAATCGAAGCCGATCATCTGGAAGCCGCTGAAGACGTTGTGGTACTTGTTGAAGTCGTCGTTCCCCGACGCGCCCTGGTAGTTGACCTTCTTGCCTTTCTTGATCAGGCGCACGCAGGCGGAGTAGGTCGAGCACTGGACACCGGGCGGGTTGGACACCTTCACGATGTCCTTCACCCACACCTTCGGGTTCGTCGACTTGGCGGCCGTCATCGCAAGCGAAGCGATGACGACCGAGTCGTACTCGTTGAACGTCGTCGGAAGGATGTTCTTCGTCTTCCACACGTTCTGGTAGTCGCTCAGGAAGTGGTTGAACGCGCCACCCGAAGGCGACGCGGGCAGGGCAGCCGTGAGCTCGGTCGACGCCGTCTTGCCGAACGCCTTCGCATAGTCGCCGTTCGGTGCCGACTGAAGATCGTCGCCGATCCATGGGACGTTCATGTAGCCGAGCTGCTGGCCATCGGAGAACAACGTGGCCGCCGACTGTGAATCCATCGAGTCGAAGATCACCTTGGGGTGCTTCGCGAAGGCCTGTGCCAGCTCGGCGTTGTACGAGGACTGCCCCGGCGTGATCGTGATGTTCGCGTCGATCGTTCCACCGAGTGCCTTGAACGCTTTCTCGAGAGGCGGCACGAAGCCCTGCGAGTTCGCCGAGTTGTCGAAGATCAGCGACGCCGACTTCCACCCATGCTGGATCGCGTAATACGCCATGGCGATTGCTTCGTTCGAGTCGGAGGATGACGTCCGGAACACATACGGATAGTTCATCTGATCGAGCTGCGTGAGCCCCCCGACCATGAAGTCGGCCACGTTGTTCGGCTTGAACTGATTGATGACCGCCTCGATGGTCGGCGAGAACGGGCCGACGACCATGCGTCGGGTGCTTCAGCAGAAGCTTGCGAAACGCCGGGAGAGCGTCGACCGAATCGGCCGCATCGTCGACGTAGGCCGCCTTCCACTTGTGGCCAAGAACGCCACCGTTGTGGTTGACCTCGTAGATCCCGACCGGCACTCCGTGGGTTCCCCACTGCGACAGCAGTGACTTGGTGCCGGTGAACGGGAAAATTCCACCGACCACGAGCGCCGAGGCGTTCGCCTCGTGCTTCGTCGCCGTCGACTTCACGGAGCCGAAGGCCCCCGCCGCGACGGTTGCCGCCGCCGCGACCGCGAGCGCCACCGCGATCGTCGCGCTTCGCCGCAATCTGACCTTGATCATCCCACTTCCTCCTTGTGTGCTAGATGGCGTGGTCTTGTGTGCTAGAGGGCGTGGTCTGGAACTCCGGTGTGCGACCGACCGAGGAAGATCGACGCCAGGTCAAGCGCGGCGATCTCCCGCGCCGGGCCGTGGACGTGGTCGCGCCCCGCCACGAAGACGTGCACGAAATCCGAGTGCTTGATGGCGCGCTCGACGTTCTGCTCGACGACGAGCACCGCCGTGTGGAGTTGCGAGATCCGCGCGATCTGGTTCCACACGACGTCGGTGTAGGCGGGCGAGAGGCCGGCAGTGGGTTCGTCCAGGACGATCACCGACGGGTCGACCATGAGCGCCCGGGCGATCGCGAGCAGGTTTTGCTGACCGCCCGAGAGGAACCCTGCTTTCTTCTCGGTCGCATCGCCGAGGTCGGTGAAGATGCCGAGGATCTCCTCCATGCGCGCCGAGGTGTCGCCCTTCGAGGCGAACCCGCCGACCTCCAGGTTCTCGCGCACCGTCAGTCGCTTGAAGACGTTGTCGTTCTGCGGCACGTAGACGAGTCCGCGCCGCGGGATCTGATGCCCGGGGATCGTGGTGATGTCGAAGTCGTTCACCGTGATCCTCCCCGACATCGGCTTGAGGATTCCGACGAGCGTCTTCGCGAACGTCGACTTCCCGGCGCCGTTCGGACCGATGATGGTCGTGACCGAGCCGATGTCAGCAGCCAGGGTGATGTCGTTGATGATCGGAACGCGGCCGTAGCCGGCCGTGACGCCCTCAGCGAACAGCGTCGGCATCGATTACCTCACCCAGATAGGCCTTGACGACTTCGGCGTTCTCCCGCAGCTCGCTGAGGCGGCCCGTCGCAAGCGTCCGGCCCTCCGCGAGCACGATTACGTAGTCGCAAATCCGCTCGACGACGTTCAAGTTGTGCTCGACCATCAGCACCGTGACGCCGCTTTCCTTGAGGTCGACGATGTACCCCCCGATGCGCTCGATCAGCGCCGGGTTGACCCCCGCCATCGGCTCGTCGAGGACGAGGATCTTCGGCTCCGCCATGACGGCGCGCGCGATCTCGAGCAGCTTCTTCTGGCCGCCCGACAGCTCTCTCGCCCGACTGTCTCGCAGGTCGTAGAGGCCGTAGATCTCGAGCACCTGAAGGGCGCGCTCGGCGTGCTCGCGTTCCTGGCGCCGGATCAGCCCAGGGCGGAGCAGCACGTTGATGAAGGATTCACCCGCCTGATGGGCGGGTGCGACGAGGAGGTTCTCGAGGACCGTCAGCCCACCGAGCTCACGGGAAAGCTGGAAGGTCCGCATCAGGCCGAGACGCGCGACCTTATAGCTGGGCCAGTTGGTGACCTCGGTCTCGCCGATGAACTCCCGGCCGCCGTCGCAGGTCATGGCGCCGGAAAGGATGTTGACGACCGTCGTCTTGCCGGCGCCGTTCGGACCGATGAGCGCAGTGATCCGCCCGTCGGGAATCTCGAAGGAGGCGCCGTTGACGGCGTGCACGCCCTGGAACGCCTTCGTGATGCCCTCGCAGCGCAGCGCAGGTGTCCGCGAGATCTGGGCGACGGAGTCGAGCACGCCGACTTCGCTCATGACGCCGGGATGCTCGTGTCGCCCATGCTCCCGGGTTTCTCGTCGCGGCGCTCGGTCACCCCGAAGCTCGCTGCCCGTCGGAGCCGCTCAGGCACGACGCCCTGAGGGCGGAACCAGAGCATCGCCATGAGAACGATGCCGACGAGCGCCAGGTCGAAGTACTCGATCAGGCCCGGATGGCCGGGGATCTCTGGCAGAAAGGCCGGCAGATGGACGAGCAGTGTCTCGACCAGCAGTGCGCCGACGAACATGCCGATGTTGTTGCCGGCGCCGCCGACGATCAGCACGGCGAACACCACGAACGTCTCGCCTGGGAGCCAGGCGGTCGGGTTGAACGAGCCGCCGAACTGGATCAGAAGGCCGCCACCGATGCCGGCGTAGAACGAGCCGATCAGCATCGACTTGAGCTGCATCCTGAAGACGTCCTTGCCGAGTGCTGCGGCGACGACGTGGTCGTCCCGAATTGCCCTGAACGTGCGTCCCATCGGCGCCCGCGTCACCCGGCTCATCACGAACCACATGAGCAGCGCCACGACCGCGGTGACACAGGCGAAGAAGGGGATGAAGGAGTTGACGGTGAGACCGAACGTCTTCGCGAATGGCTCCGGGACGTTGTAGAGGCCGTCGGCGCCGTTGAAGAGCGATACGTAGTTGTTGCAGAAGTCGTAGAGCACGAGCGACAGCGAGATCAAGACGATCGCGAGGTAGTCGGTTCGCAAGCGGCGGAGCGTGATGAGTGCGACGATCAGGGCGAAGCACATCGCCGCCAGTCCGCCGAGCAGCAGATTGATCGGGAACGGGAGGCCGAGCCCGAGGATGTAGTGCTGTCCGGTGTTGAGGGAGCTCGGGAGGCTGAAGACGCCGGTGAAGTACGCGCCGATCGCGACGAAGCCGATGTACGCGAAGTTCAAGATCCCGGCCTCGCCGTACTGGATGTTCAACCCCATGGCCAGGATGAAGTAGTCGAACAGGAAGAAGACGAGAGTGAAGACGTAATAGACCATGCGTCTACGTCGTTCCCGGCCGTGCGAACAGCCCGCTCGGCCGGATCAGCAGCGTGAGGATCAAGATCACGAAGGCGATGTCGAGCTTGTAGGACGGGTTGATGAACGCCGCCGAGATCTCCGTCGCCAGCCCGATCAGGATCGCTCCCGCCATCGCCCCGTAGATGCTCCCGACGCCGCCGACGATCACGGCAGCGAAGATCACGAAAAGAAAGAGCTCGCCCGAGGCCGGCGTCAGGTTGCCCTCGCTGATGCCGAGGACGGTCCCTGCCACTCCGGCGAGGGTGCCCGACAGGAACCAGGTGATCGTGGTGATCCGCTTCGTGTCGATGCCGCTCGTCATCGCGAGTGTCGTGTTGTCCGACATCGCACGCATCGACTTTCCGAGCCGCGTCGTCTTCAGCATCATGTGGACCGCGAGCATCAGCACGACGGCGATCGCCATCACGATCAGCTGGTTTCTCGTCAGCTGCAACGGCCCGATGTTCAAGGCCGCCGAGATCGGCATGTTGAAGAAGCGGACCTGGGCACCCCAGATCGAGTACTCCACGTTGAGCAGGATCAGCGAGAGACCGAAGGTGACGATGAGCACGTAGTGGCTCTTGCTGAACCGCCGCGCGAAGGGGCCGAGGATCAGTCGGTTGATGATCACTGCGAGCACACCCATCCCCAACGACCCGATCGTCAAGGCGATCCAGATGTTGAAGTGCAGGACCTGGCTGTTGAGTACGTACGCGAAGAACCCGCCCAACGCCATGAAGTCGCCGTAGGCGAAGTTGACGTAGTTCGTGATTCCAAACTGGAGGCTCAGGCCAACGGCTGAGATCGCGAGCACCGATGCCGTCACCAGGCCGAACCCGACCGACAACCAAAACAACTGCACTAGTGCCCCCTCGGGCGTCTGCGGGGACATCGGGGCGCCTGCAATAGCCGCTCGTTCAGCATCGTCGCTGTCACGTGCGGGCGATCCTGCGTCGCACCCCGGCGTTTGTCCAGATTGCCCTACATAAGCCGCATTAACCGCCGATTAGCCAGACTTTTCGATCATTTCCGATAGCGGCCGTCCAGGCCTGCCAGCGTTACGATCGAGCCGTGCGCATCGGCACGACGTCCAGGCGACTGCCCCGGCTCTCGACGCAGCTCTTGCTCCTGCAGCTCGCGATCATCGCCCTGACGGTTGGCGTGTCCTCGGTCGTCGTCTACTCGCACTCGCGAGACGACATCGCGAAGCGGGCGGGCGCCGAGTCACTCGCGATCGCGCAGACGGTCGCAACAGACCGGCAAGTCGTCTCGGCGCTGACGCAGCCGAACGGCGCGCGGATCATCGACCCGATCGCCGAGCGAATCAGACGGGCCACCGGCGCATCCTTCGTCGTCGTCGCGAACCGCCGCGGCATACGCATGTCGCATCCGAATCCGAAGATGATCGGGAAGTCGCTGCTGCACGATCCCGGCGAGAATCCGGCGGCGACCTTCGCGGGCAAGACGTTCGTCGGCAAGCAGCCGGGATCGCTTGGTCAGTCGATGCGCGCGAAGGTGCCGATCCGGAACGCCCAGGGTCGCGTGATCGGGCTCGTTTCCGTCGGCGTACTGGAGAAGGCGCTCGCGACCGAGTTCCGGGCGTCGCTGCCGGTGATCCTCATTCCGCTGCTCGTGGCGCTCACGCTCGCAACTCGTCGGCGCCTTCCTGCTCGCGCGCCGCGTGAAGCGGCAGACGTTCGGACTGGAGCCCGACGAGATAGGCGCCCTGCTCGAGCAGCGAGAAGCGATGCTCCACGGCGTCCGCGAGGGGGCGATCACCGTCGATCCGACGGGACGGATCACGCTGATCAACGACGAGGCGCAACGGCTGCTCGCGGTCGACTCCAGCGCCGTTGGACGGCAGCTTGAGGACGTCGTGCCCGCGGGCCGCGTTCGCGACGTGCTCACGGGGCGTGTTTGGGGCCAGGACGAGGTCGTCCTCGTCGGAGAGCGCGTGCTTGTCGCGAACCGGATGCCGGTCGAGGTGCGCGGCCGCCCGATCGGTGCAGTGGTGACGCTCCGCGACCGCACCGAGCTCGACGCGCTCTCACGCGAGCTGCACGACGTGCGCAAGCTCGCCGACGCGTTGCGCGCGCAGGAGCACGAGTTCCAGCACCGGCTGCACGTGATCAGCGGCCTGATCGAGCTCGGCCGCTACGACGACGCCGTCCAGGAGATCAACCGCTCATCGCTCCTGCACCAGGAGCTCGCGGCCTCGCTCGTGGACCGCGTCGGCGACCCGATCCTCGCCGCGTTGCTGCTCGGCAAGGCCGCCGTCGCAAGCGAGCACGGCGTCAAGCTCGACGTCCACGCGACCGAGCTCCCGAAGGAACTCGAGGACGTCCGCTCGCTCGTCGCGATGCTCGGCAACCTGATCGACAACGCACTCGAGTCGGCCTCCGCGGGTGGAGGCGGCGGTCACGTCGACGTCGCGCTGCACGTCGAGGAGAGCGAGCTCGTGATCGCGATCCACGACTCCGGTCCGGGAGTCGATCCGGCGCTCACCGAGGAGATCTTTCGCGACGGCTTCACGACCAAGATCGCCCGCGACGGCCAGCACAAGCGCGGGCTCGGCCTTGCGCTCGTCAGTCAGGAGGTCAAACGCAGGCACGGCACGATGCAGGTAGAGAACGTCGACGGCGCCCGCTTCACCGTGCGGTTGCCGCTGCATTCGGTCGAGGGTGTCCGATCGTGATCCGAACGCTCGTCGTCGACGACGACTTCATGGCCGTCTCGGTGCATCGCCAATTCGTCGAGCGCGTGCCCGGCTTCGAGGTCGTCGGCGAAGCGACGACTGGCCGCGATGCGCGTGCGCTCGTCGAGAAGCTCCGACCAGATCTCCTCCTCCTCGACATCTATCTGCCAGACGAGAACGGCATCGAGCTGATGCGCAAGCTGCGCGCGGGAACCTCTACCTCGGTCGACGTGATTGCGATCACGTCGGCGAAGGACGTCGACGTGCTCCGAGAAGCGATGCACCTCGGGGTCGTCCATTACATCGTCAAGCCGTTCACGTTCGTCACCTTTCGCGACCGGCTTGAGACGTACGCCGAGGCTCACCGCCAACTCGCCGACATGCGCCAGGCCGAACAGCGCGACATCGATCGCCTCTATGGACTGCTGCGGACGAGCAGCGAGGCGTCGCTGCCCAAAGGGATCTCTCCGCCGACGCTCACGCTTGTCGCCTCGCTGCTGAAGCACTCCGACACCGCGCTCTCAACCGCCGAGCTCGCCACGCGTGCCGGAATCAGCCAGGGTGTCGCGAGGCGGTACCTCCGATTCCTCGCCGACTCCGGAGCGATCGACTTCACGCTGCGCTACGGCGCCGCTGGTCGGCCCGAGCATCTGTACCGCTGGACCGCCGCGCCGACTTTGCCCTGATGAGACTCAGTCGGCATCAGCTGTTGCGAGTACGCCGGCAGCGATGAGTCTCCTGATCTCCTGCGAGCTGTAGCCGAGCTCTTCGGCGACTTCAACGGTGTGTTCACCGAGACGTGGCGGATTGCGCCCGCCGCGTGGGCGCCGGCTGTCGAGCTCGATCGGAAGCCCGGGTAGCCACGTAACGGTGCCGTCCTCGAGGGCGACGTCGACTCTCGACTCCGGTCGAGAGAGGTGCGGGTCGTCGAACAGCTCGTCGGGGCGGCGGATCGGGGCGAAGCCCACCCCGGCGGCTTCGCAGATGTTGCAGATTTCGGCGCGCGTGCGGCGGCCGAGGATACGGGCGAGCTCCGGGATCAGCCACTCACGCGATTCGACGCGCAGTTGGTTCGTGGCAAGAGACTCCATGGCGGCGAGCTCGGCCAGATCGAAGGCGTCACAGAAGGAAAGCCACTGGGTGTCTGTCACGACGGCCACGAAGACGCTGCTCGTCGTCGCTCGTTTCGAACACGTCGTAGACCGCCCAGCCGAATTCCCGCACCGGCATCGGGAGCGACGCCTCCCCGGTGATCGCAAAACGGGCCATGTGCTGCGCGACCAGGAACGCGTTGTTCTCGAAGAGCCCGGCCTTGACGAGCCTGCCACGGCCCGTCCGCTCACGCTCGTAGAGCGCCGAGACGACACCGGCAACGGCAAAGACGGCGCCCATGATGTCGTTGACGGACGCGCCGGCTCGGAGCGGCTGACCGGGAGGTCCCGTCATGTAGGCGAGACCGCCCATCATCTGCACGACCTCGTCCAGGGCGACTCGGTGCTCGTATGGACCCGAGAGAAAGCCTTTGAGGGAGCAGTAGACGAGGCGAGGCGTTTCTTCACTGAGCGAGGCGTAATCCAGCCCGACCGCGTCGAGTGCGCCCGGACGGAAGTTCTCGATCAGGACGTCCGCTTGTGCGATGAGGCGCCGTATGAAGGCGAGACCGTCGGAGGTGCGGACATCCGCGGCGAGACTCCGCTTGTTCCGGCTGTAGGTCGTGAAGAGACCGGCGCCGGCAGATCCGAGGTATCTCGTCTTGTCTCCGCCGATCGGCGGCTCGACTTTGACGACGTCCGCGCCGAGGTCGGCGAGAACGAGGCCGCAGGTCGGCCCCATGACAACATGCGAGAACTCGACAACGCGGACCCCGGCGAGCGGAAGCTCGCGGCTCGACATCGCTCATGCGGCGGCCGTCGCGGGAGCGAATCCCTTCGGCAGCCCCGCGTCGGCGAGATGACCGTAGAGCTCTGCGCCGGGCAACCCAGCGGCGAGGATCGAGCGCGCCTCGATCAGTCGCTCGATGTCGACACCCGTGCGCAGTCCCATCGACTCGAGCAGAAAGACGAGGTCCTCCGTCACGATGTTTCCCGTGGCACCCGGAGCGTACGGGCAACCGCCGAGGCCGCCGTGCGACGAGTCGAAGGCGCGAACGCCGACGTCGAGCGCCGCGACGACATTCGCCAGTCCCTGGCCGCGCGTGTTGTGCAGATGGAGCCCGGCACACTTCTCGCCTACCTCGACGCGCAGGCGCGGAATCAGCCGTCGAATCTGCGTCGGGCTCGCAAAACCGACGGTGTCGGCGGGATGGATGGAGTCGACTCCGCACTCGACCACGCGATGCGCCAGCCGGATCACGTCGTCCTCGGGGACGACGCCCTGGATCGTGCATCCGAAAGCGGTCGCAAGGCCGACCTCGATGTGCGTACCCGGGTATCGCCCGTCGCGCAACGCGACGATTGCGCGAACGTCCTCGATGATCTCGTCGTGCGTCTTCCGGATGTTGGCGATCGAGTGTGGTTCGCTCACGGAAACCGGGATCGTCAGGACATGCACGCCGGCATCCAAGGCGACTTCGGCGTAGCGAAGGTTCGGCGCGAGGACCGAGACCCGCAGACCCGGGATGGCCAGCGCGTGCTGTACGACATCCGCACAGTCGGCCATCTGGGGCAGCGCCCGCGGAGACACGAACGAGCCCACCTGTATCTGCTGCAGCCCGGCAGCTGCGAGTGCGTCGATCCAACGGCATTTCATCGGCGTCGACATCGTCTGCTCCACCGACTGGAGACCGTCGCGCGGCCCGACCTCCACGACCGTGACGTCAGTAGGCATCACGCGCTCCCACTTAGAAGCTTGCCGAGTTCCACGGCTATGTGCCGGGTTCGCATTGCGTCGCGCCCCACCGCGTCGATGTCGAACGCCTGGGCGACCACAGAACGAGAGTAACCACGACGGCGATCCACGGCGAAGGGGGTGGCATTTATGGAGCCCAGCGGGCGCAACCCCGGGCAACTGTCGCAACTGGGACACGCCCAAAAAACCGCCCCAATAAGCCGATCGGCAACCATTGGCGACCCACGGCAAACCGTTTCGGAGCGCGCGGTGTTTCGGAGCGCATCGTAAGGAGGAGATCGACTTTCGAGACCACCGGCCGCGCCGCACGCCAAACCAGCAGAGGTCCTGCCTTGAGAGCTTCACACGCGGGAGGTCGGTCCCGTCGTCGTGAGCCTAAGCGCCTGTGACCGATATGTGACCGGAGCTCGGCGTCCCGCGTTGTTGGGCGTGGCCCAGAGCAACTGTGTAGCTCGTTCGTTTTCCAGGGAGAATCACCACGCGCGACGACGCGCTGCAACTGCGTCGTCCGGCCCTGAGTTCCTTGGTAAGGAGGGGGTCGACGGTTCGAGTCCGTCAGAGGGCTCTGCAAAATCCCCGCATAGTAGGGCTTTTGATATCCGACGACTTGCAGCAAACCACCTCGCTCGTCTCGCGTGGAGCCTTTTCTCGACCACTCAGATCCGACACAGGATTTGGCCTCGGCGGATGGCGCGGAAAGCCACGGCAATTCGGGCCCCAAAGACGCGGACACGCCGGCACCGCTCGGTTCGTCGATCGGGCTGAGGGTCCGATGTCTGCTCTAGCGTTAACCGCGATGAACCTCGGCGTGAGCTAGGTGTAGATGGCTGCGCCGCGCGTGTGCTTCCGCGGCCCAGCGTGGACAGCTTGTGTCGCTAAAGCTTGTCTGTACTGGCTCGATGACGGTCGGTATCGCTGTGAGCGAGTCTGCCAGCTTCCGTCGCTGCCCAGCTCGCGAGCAGATCGAGCGACTCTGCCGCGCGTGATCCAGGCTCGGCGGTATAGACAACGAGCGTTAGGCCGGGGTCGGCCATGACCTCGAGCCGGTCGTAGGTGAGCTCCAGCTCGCCGACGATCGGATGGTTCAATTGCTTCACGCCCTTGGTGTGCAGTCGGACGTTGTGGGCGGCCCAAAGGGAACGGAACTCGTCGCTGTTGGTTGCGAGCTCGCCGATCAGATCGGTGAGCTCGCGGTCGTGCGGGTTGCGGCCCGCTTCGAACCGGAGGAGCGCGACCACGTCCTTGGCGGCGCGGCTCCAGTCGGCGTAGATCTCGCTCGCTTCGCGGTTCAGGAAGATGAAGCGCGCCCAGTTCGCCGGCCGCGGACTGTCGCGGAACATGGGCGGGTAGAGGGCGCGTCCGAGCCGGTTCGCGCCGAGCGCGTCGAGGCGGCCGTTCTCGGCAAACGCAGCCGACGTCGTCATCGAGTCGAGCAGCCATTGGACACTCGGGCGTAGCTGGGAGCTCGTCGCGCGCCGCCGGCCGCCGGGCGCGGGCTGGCTGGCGCGGGCGAGGTCGAACAGATGCGCACGTTCTGCCTCGTCGAGCCGAAGCGCGTCGGCGAGAGCGTTCAGCACGGTCTCGGAGGCGCCGCCGAGGTTGCCTCGCTCGAGCCGGTTGTAGTACTCGACGCTGAGACCGGCGAGGGTCGCGACCTCTTCGCGGCGCAACCCCGGCACGCGACGCTGCCCGAACGACTTCAGGCCGACCTCGTCAGGCGTGATCCGCCCTCGCCGGGAGGTGAGGAAATCGCGGATCTCGCTCTTGATGTCCACGAGGGCAGGGTACGCAGGCCTTTCCGCGTTTGGGATGCCCCGCGGATACACCTAACAAGCGGGCGTATCACAGCCTGCGCGCTCGTGGCACCGTCGTAAACAGCAATAGGGAATGGCGTCGTGTCCCTCGACACGAACGCAAGACCGAAGGAGCAAGTACATGAAAGGCGTTGTGATGCACTCGCCCGGCGACGTACGGGTCGAGGAGCGGGAGGACCCGAACATCACCGAGCCGACCGACGCGATCATCCGGCTCGCGGCGACCTGCATCTGCGGGTCCGACCTCTGGCCCTATCGGGGCGCCGAGCCTGTCGACCACCTGCCGATGGGACACGAGTACGTCGGCGTAGTCGAGGAGGTCGGTTCAGAGGTCAAGACGATGAAGCCCGGCGACTTCGTCGTCGGCTCGTTCGTCATCTCCGACAACACCTGCGAGATCTGCCGGGCCGGCTTCCAGTCGAAGTGCGTGCATGCCGAGTTCGTGCACGGGACGATCGGCACGCAGGCTGAGAGGGCGCGCATCCCCTACGCAGACGGCACCCTCGTCGTCACCCCCGGCCAACCTGACCCGGGGCTGATCCCGTCGCTGCTCGCGGCATCGGACGTGCTCGGCACCGGCTGGTTCGCCGCGGTCGCCGCCGAAGCCGGCCCCGGCAAGACGGTCGCCGTCGTCGGCGACGGCGCCGTCGGGCTGATGGGCGTGCTCGCCGCGAAGCAGCTCGGCGCCGAGCGGATCATCGCGATGTCCCGCCATCCCCGAGCGGCAGGAGCTCGCCCGCTTCTACGGCGCGACCGACATCGTCGAGGAGCGCGGCGACGACGGCGTCGCACGCATCAAAGAACTGACCAACGGCCTTGGCGCACACTCCGTGATCGAGGCGGTCGGGACGCAGGAATCGATGATGCAGGCGATTCGCGCGACGCGCCCCGGCGGGACACGTCGGCTTCGTCGGCGTCAGCCACGGTGTCACGATCGATGGCGGCGAGCTGTTCTTCTCCGAGGTGCACCTGCTCGGCGGTCCCGCCCCCGTTCGCCGCTTCCTGCCAGAGCTCATCCAGCTGATCTGGGACCGGGAGATCGACCCCGGCAAGGTCTTCGACCTCACGCTCCCGCTCGAGCAGGCGGCCGAGGGCTACAAGGCGATGGATGAGCGCCGCGCCACCAAGGTGCTGCTGACGCTCTGAGAGATGGCACGCGTCTTCATCACCGGCTCCGCCGACGGTCTCGGCCGGCTGGCCGCCGTGAAGCTGCTCGACGCGGGACACGAGGTCGTCGTCCATGTCCGCAACAACGAGCGGCTCACCGCGGTCGATGACCTCCGCGGCCGCGGCGCCGCCGCCGTCGTCGGCGACCTCTCCGACATCGAGCAGACGCACGCCATCGCGCGCAACGTGAACGAGCTAGGCCTGATGGACGCCGTGATCCACAACGCCGGCGTCTACACCGGCCCGCAGGTTATGCCCGTCAACGTCGTCGCGCCGTACCTGCTGACCGCGCTCATCGACCGCCCGCACCGGCTCATCTACCTCAGCAGCAGCGAACACCGCAGCGGACGGCCTGACCTGTCTGCGGTCGACTGGCGCGGCCACCATAGCGGGTCGTATCCGCACAGCAAGCTCTTCGTCACGACGCTTGCGGCCGCCGTCGCCCGCCTCTCTCCAGACATCTTCAGCAACGCCGTCGACCCCGGCTGGGTGCCGACGAAGATGGGCGGACCCGGCGCACCCGACGACCTACGGCTCGGACACCTCACACAGGAATGGCTCGCGACAAGCGACGACCTCGAGGCGCGAACGTCCGGCGGCTACTGGTACCACCAGCGTCGAATTGAACCGCACCCCGCCGTCCACGACGAGCGGTTCCAAGACCAACTCGTCGATGAGCTCGCACGCTTTACCGCCACGCGCCTGCATTGACCTGCGCACACGCGAAAGCGATGCACATCGACGATTCGATGCAGAGGCCGACTCGCGGGACGGCCGAATCCCCTCTGGCCTCGGAGAGAGGGCGTCATGCCCCGTGGGTGTCAGGGGAGCTGGCGTAACTGGCCAGCGCAGGCGGACCTGGCCTCCGCCCACCTGCGGGTTGAGGTCAAGATCAACCTGGGTTCAACCCGTGCGCCGATGCTGCGGCGCCGCCTGCCGCGGATCATTGGGGCATGACAACCAGCGACTATCTCCTCAACGCGGCGTTCGTCCTCCTCGTGCTTCGCCAGGCGAGGGAGCGGGAGCTCGACCGCCGGAGCGTGATCGTTCCGCTCGTCCTGATGTTCTTCGTGGGTGCGCAGTATCTGCACACGGTTCCGACCGCCGGCAACGACCTTGTTCTGATCGTTCTGCTGGCCGCGGTCGGCCTCACGTTCGGAGTCCTTGGTGGCTTCGCCACCCACGTCCGCGCCGGTGGTAACGGCGTCGCCCTGGCGCGGGTCGGCTGGATCGCGGGCGCCCTGCTCGTCTTGGGCATCGGCGCCCGGATGGTGTTCGCGTTCGCGGTCGGTCTCGGCTTCGAGCCGACCGTGCGCAGCTTCAGCATCGGGCACCAGATCGGCGCAGCCGCGTGGCCGGTGGCGCTGGTGCTGATGGCGCTGCTCGAGGTCGGCACGCGGATCGCGATCGTGCAGGTCCGCGGCCGCCGCCTCGTCACAGCGTGAGCTCCTCCGACCAGCGCACTGCACCTCGGCCCGCTTCCGCGAGCCGGAGTGCGTTCTATCGTCTTCCCGTGGACAAGCCCGAGAGCGCGCGCGAAGCGCAGGCCCGGGCGCGAGCCGACCAGCGGCTCCGCCGCCAGCGCGACATCTTGCGCCCGCTCGGCCTGGTCGTGATCGCCGCGGTCGCAGTCGGCGCGATCAACGGCCACCCCAGCCCGGCCGGGCACGGCAGCGGTCTCGGCGTCGCCGCCGCGATCGTCGTGTTCGCGATAGCGCTTGCAGTCACCGTGAGGGCGAGTTTCATCGACCGCAGCCTGGCGGTGCAGACCACCACGATCGCGGCGATGGCGGCGGCCGGAGTCACGCTGCTTGCCCTGCAGCCTCATGGCGCGACCGAGCTCGCCGGCGGCGCCGCAGTGTGGATGGCCGTCGCGCGGCTGCCGCTGCCACTCGCGGCAGCGCTCGCGGCAGCGACCACCGTCGGACTCGCGCTCGCCGAAGCGCTCGCCGGCGGGTCAGCGGTAGTCGTCCTCGCCGCGATCCTTCTCTGCGCGCTGTTGGCGCTCGTCGCCTACTTCATCAAGCAGGCACGAGCGAGTCAGGACACGACCGAGTTGCTGCTCGCCCAGCTCGAAGACGCGCGCGAGGAACAACTCTACGCGGCAGCCGTGAGCGAGCGCGGCCGGATCGCAAGCGAGCTCCACGACGTGCTCGCGCATTCGCTCTCCGGTGCGGCCATCCAGCTGCAGGGCGCACGCAAGCTCGCCGAGCGCGAGCAGGCGAGCCCGCAGGTGCGGGCCGCGATCGAGCGCGCCGGCGAACTCGTCCGCGAAGGCCTCATTAGCGCCCGCCAAGCCGTCGGCGCTCTTCGAGGAGACGAGCTTCCCGGCATCGCTCAACTCGACAAGCTCGTCGCGAGCTTCAGAGAAGACATGCACACGGACGTGACGCTGACGATCGAAGGCAGCACACGCCAACTCCCGGCCGATGCGAGTCTCGCGCTCTACCGTGGCGCCCAGGAGGCGCTCACCAACATCGTTCGCTACGCGCCGGGGGCCGCGACGACCATCCTGCTCCGCTACGGCAGCGGACTCACTTCGCTCATCGTCGAGGATCGCCTGGCGGCGGCGGCGCCAGGCGACGCGGGCTTGGCCGGCGTGGGCGGCGGGAACGGCCTCAACGGGCTACGCGAGCGGCTGGAACGCGCCGGCGGACGCATGCAGGCCGGGCCCACCGAAGCGGGCTGGCGCGTCGAACTAGAAGTGCCGGCGTGATCCGCGTCCTCATCGCCGACGACCAGCGCGCCATACGCGAAGGACTCGCGATGCTCGTCGGGCTCACCGACGACATCGAGGTTGTGGGCACGGCCGCGAACGGCGTCGAAGCCGTCGGCCTCGCCGGCGAGTTGCGCCCCGACGTCGTCCTCATGGACCTGCGTATGCCCGAAATGGACGGCACCGAGGCAACACGCACGATTCGCATCACCCTGCCAGAGACAAACGTCCTCGTGCTCACGACCTACGCCGACGACGACTCGCTCTTCCCAGCCCTGCAGGCCGGCGCCCACGGCTACCTCACCAAAGACGCAAGCGCGGAAGAGATCGAACGCGCGATCCGCGCCGTAGCCGACGGACACACCCACCTCGACCCTGCCATCCAGCAACGCCTCGTCACTGCCGTCCTCAGCAACACAGCACAGAACCCGGCGCTCCCCGACGAGCTTACAACCCGCGAAATCGAAGTCCTCAAGCTGATCGCCGCCGGCCTCTCCAACACCGAGATCGCAGCCGCGCTCGTCGTCAGCGCCGCAACCGTCAAGACCCACATCAACCACATCTTCCAAAAGACCGGCGCACGCGACCGCGCCCAAGCGGTCCGCTACGCCTACCAACACGGGCTCGCCTAACAAGGCGCGCGGCAAGTCCATTCTTATTTACCGAGAAGGGTCGGGGTCGAGCGCCGAGCAAACGTCGGCACCTCGTCGCGGTCGCGAACCGCGATGACCTCCTCTCAGTTACAGAGGTGGTCGTGGCTCGCCGGCAGACGAAAGAGCCTCTGAATTCGCTTTGCCCATCGGGAGCCCGGGCGAAGCGATGGAGCATTTATGGAGCAGAGCGGACGCAATCGGCGGCGATCGGAGGCAAATCCGAGAGCCGCGAAAATGGCTCAAACAAGTCGAATCCGTTGCTCTCGATTGCAGATAGTTGCGAGCACAATGAAATGGTAAGGAGGGGGTCGACGGTTCGAGTCCGTCAGAGGGCTTGCAAAAGCGCCGCACGTCGGCGCTTTGTGTTCAGGTCGACTTGCAGGTTCAGCTACGTGCGGAATCAGCTTCGCCGCGTTCGGCGTGCTGAGACGGTCACCGGATCTCAGCCGCGCCAGGGACGAAGCCGTGGATGCTCGGATCCTTCTGGTTGGCGTTCATCGACGCGATGTCGAAGTAGTCGGTCCGCGTACTTGGCCTGATTCGCCGCCACCTTGGTGAAGTTCGTCGAGCCGTCGTCCCCCGACGAGCCGAGAACCGTGACCCGTTCCCGGCCAGCGGCCGTCCTTGCCCCGCCGCGTGCAGCGGATCGACGTTGTACGTGGACCGGATCGCCTGCGGCGTGAAGCAGGTGCGAGCCCCGGGCGGCGCAGTCGGCCTGCGTCGGCGTCGTCTCCTTGATGAACTGGAAATCGCTGACCGTCGGATGCGGCACCGGATAGACGACACTCGCCGCCCCGGCCGTCGACAATGCGCCAACGAGAGCCGCCAAGCCCGCGACGACAGCCGCGAACACACGGTCCATGGTCGCTGACGAAAGCCGGGCTCGTCAGTCGTCGGCGATACTCCTGGCCGCGCACCGCAAAGGAGGCGATGGATGAAGCTCGGCATGAACATGCTGCTCTGGTCGACGGACGTCTGCGCGCCCGAATTCGATGCGGTGTTCAAGATGCTGAAAGACGCGGGTTTCGACGGCGTCGAAATCCCGATCTTCGACCGGGAGGTCGAGAAGTACGCCGATCTGCGCGAACGACTCGAACGGATCGGGCTCGAGGCGCTCGGGGTATCGGCGCGCGGCGGCGACGACAACCCCATCTCGACCGACGCCGCCATTCGTGCCCAGGCGCTCGCGGCGACGAAGGCCAACCTCGACTCGGCCGCGGCGCTCGGCGCGCCGCTCGATCTGCGGGCCGCTCGGGGCACCGCTCGCAGTCTTCACCGGTACCGGGCCGACCGAGGAGGAGAAGTCGTACGCACTCTCCTACCTGCGGGCGCTCGGGCCGTACGCCGAAGAGCGTGGCGTGACGATCGCGCTCGAGTACCTGAACCGGTTCGAGATGTACCTCACGAACACCGCGGCCGACCTCGCCGACCTCGTACGCGCGGTCGGGCATCCGCGAATCCGCATGATGTACGACACGTTCCACGCCCACATCGAGGAGAAGGACCCGGCGGACGCGTTGAGCGCGTGCGCCGACGTTCTGGTTCACGTTCACTTCTCGGAGAACGACCGATCGACGCCGGGCGCCGGTCAGGTCGCGTGGGACCAGACGTTCGCGGCGCTCCGCGACATCGGCTACGACGGCTGGGTCGTGATCGAGGCGTTCGGCGACTCGCTGCCCGAGCTCGCGGGCGCGACGAAGATCTGGCGCCGTATGTTCGAGAGCCCGGAGCAGCTCGCCCGGGACGGCGGTGCGTTCATCCGCCGCGGGCTCGCGTTCTAGGAGCCGGACTTCTGCATGGCGGCGTCGAACGTGATCTCGGACGGCGAGAAGTCCGTCTTGCGCACGAACGCGAGCGCATCGCGTGCCCCCCAACTTCGATCCATCCCGCTGTCCTCCCATTCGATGGAGAGCGGGCCCACGTAACCGATCCGGTTCAGGGCGCGGAAGAATTCCTCGAAATCGACGTCGCCATGACCCGGCGACACGAAGTCCCAACCGCGCGCCTCCTCGCCGAAGTTCAGGTGTGAGCCGAGAATCGACCTGCGCCCGTCGAGCCGTTTCTTCGAGTCCTTGACGTGGACGTGATAGATCCGGTCGGCGAACTCGAGGGCGAACTGTGCCGTGTCGAGATGCTGGTGCGCGAAGTGACTCGGGTCCAGGTTGATGCCGAACGCCTCGCGGTTGCCGATCGCGTCCAGGGTCTTCTTCGTCGTCACGAAGTCGTAGGCGATCTCGGTGGGGTGGACCTCCAGGCCGAATCTGACGCCCTCTTGGTCGAAGACGTCCATGATCGGGTTCCAGCGCTCGGCGAATTCCTCGAACGCGCGCTCGATCTCGTCGAAGTCGTTCGGCGGGAAGGAATAGAGCAGGTGCCAGATCGGAGAGCCGGTGAAGCCGTTCACCTGCTGGACACCGAGGCGCGCCGCTGCGCGTGCCGTGTCCTTCATGCGCTCAGCTGCCCGCGTGCGAACGCCTTCTTGCTCGCCGTCGCCGAAGATCTCCGGCGGAAGGATTGCCCGGTGGCGCTCGTCGATTCGGTCGCAGATCGCCTGGCCGACGAGATGGGCGCCGATCGCGAAGACATTCAGATGATTGCGTTCGAGGATCTCCTGGCGAGCCTGGCAGTAACCGTCGTCGGCGAGCGCCTTGTCGACCTCGAAGTGGTCGCCCCAGCAGGCGAGCTCGAGGCCGTCGAAGCCCCAGCCGCCGGCGGTTGCCGCGAGATCCTCGATCGCGAGGTCGGCCCATTGGCCGGTGAAGAGCGTGACAGGACGTGGCATCGGACCTCCTAGACGGCGGTGAGAGCAGGAAGCGCGAGCCCGGCGGCGCCGAGCTCGGAGGTCGCCGGCTCGTAACCGGAGCGCGCGAGCAGCTCCAGCCCGAGACGCGCCCGTCGCACACGCTCACGGCTCAGCGCGACAGTCGTCGCTTCGAGATGCGTGCCGGCGGGATAGACGTCAGGCGCGTTGCGTAACCCGAACTTGATGTAGACCGGTGCGGCTATCCGGATCAGCTCCGGGATCTCGTGGTGCCTGATGAACCCGCCGACGTTGTCCGGCGCCTCGACGTACACATCGAGCGGCACGTCGACGGCGGCACGGATTGCGGCGATCTGCGCGAGCGTCAGGTCGGTGGGGAGGTTGATCGTCGATGCCCCGAGCCCCTCGAGCACACGCGCGCTCGCCGGGTTCGCGGCGGGAAGCATCACCGATACCTTCGCCTGCATGTCGCCGGGGAGAAGCCCGGCTCGCTTCGCTTGGGGAAGGAGCGAGAGAACGCCGAGGTCGGCAATCAGCACCGACCGGAAACCGTGCGCCGCGGCACGCACGCAGTCCTCGAGGTTTGCGACGACCTGCTCCTGGCCGTGTGCGCTCGCAGCGAATCCCTGATGCGCGCGAGCGGTCGCCGAGAGCCCCCAGGCCGCGTTGGGGCGCGCGAACAAGCTGACCTCGACGCGCGCCTCGGCGGCTTGCCGCGCCATCTCGTCGAGCTCCGCGTCGGTCTGCAGAAAGACGCCCGAGCCCTGCGACACGCGATGGACGCGGACGTCGAGCCGTTCCGCCGCTTCGAGCACGGCCTCGAGGCACCGAGGGCCTTCGGTGGACGGGATCTCGACGCGATACTGCCCGCCGTCGGGAAATCGCTTCGGCGAGTCTGGCAGCTCGTTCAGATCGCGAGCCGGAAGCCCGGCGCCGGCGAGGAAGCTGCGAATCGCGTCCATGGCCGAGTCTAATACGGGGCTAGACTCGACTCGAATGAGGGCCGACGCGCTCGACCGGTTCGCCGCGGTGACCGAGACGATCCGCGAGCGGGAGCAGCTGCGCACGTACGAGTGCGACGGTCTCACGGGCCACCGTGTCGTGCCGTCGCTCGTCGCGCTGCCCGGCAGCGTCGAAGAGGTGCAGGCCGTCGTGAGACTGTGCAACGAGGAACGGATCCCGTTCGTCGCTCGCGGCGCCGGCACGGGCCTCTCCGGTGGCGCCCTCCCGGTCGCCGACGGAATCGTCATCTCCCTCGCGCGCCTGACGCGGGTCATTGCGATCGACCTCGAACGTGGCGAGATCGTGGTCGAGCCCGGCGTCGCGAACCTCGACGTCACGCGCGCGGTCGCAGCCGCGGGTTTCTACTACGCACCCGATCCCTCGTCACAGCAGGTCTGCACCATCGGCGGCAACGTCGCCGAGAACTCGGGCGGAGCGCACTGCCTCAAGTACGGCTTCACGGTCAACCACGTGCTCGCAGCAGAGATCGTGCTTCCGGACGGTGAGCTCGTCGAGCTCTCGGTGTGGGACGAGGGGCCCGACCTGCTCGGCGCGTTCGTCGGCTCCGAGGGGACACTCGGCATCGCGACGAAGCTCACGCTGCGTGTGCTGCGCGCTCCCGAGACGGTGCGCACGTTGCTCGCCGGCTTCGCGCACACGGACGATGCGGGCGGCGCGGTCTCCGGCGTGATTGCCGCAGGCATCCTCCCGGCGGCGATCGAGATGATGGACGCGATCACGATCGAGGCCGCGGAGGCGGCTGTCCAGGCGAACTATCCCGACGGGTGCGGCGCGGTGCTGATCGTCGAGCTCGACGGCCCACTCGCGCAAGTCGAGCAGGACCTCGCGCACGTGCAGGCCGTATGCCGCGAGCACAGCGCGCGGGAGATCCGCGTCGCCTCCGATCCGATCGACCGGGCAGCGGTCTGGCGTGGCCGTAAGGCGGCGTTCGCGGCGATGGGCCGCATCAGCCCGGACTACTACGTGCAAGACGGCGTCGTGCCGCGCACGATGCTGCCTGCCGTGCTCCGCCGCATCGACGAGCTGTCGCAGGAGCACGGCCTGCGCGTCGGCAACGTCTTCCATGCCGGGGACGGCAATCTGCACCCGCTCGTGCTGTACGACGGGCGCGTCGAGGGAGAGGCCGCCCGTGCGGAGGAGCTTTCCCAGCGGATCCTCGTCGCCTGCGTCGACGCGGGTGGTTCGATCACCGGCGAGCACGGGGTCGGAAACGACAAGGCGTGCGCGATGCCGCTCATGTTCGGCGAGGACGACATCGCCGCGATGCTGCGGCTGCGTCATGCTTTTGACCCGGAGGGGCTCGCGAATCCAGGCAAGCTCTTCCCCACGCCTCGCCTCTGCGGCGAGGTGCCGGGGCCGTACCGTGCTCACCCGCTCGAGAAGGCCGGACTTGCCGACCGGTTCTGAGATCGTCGAGCACGAGCCCGGCGACCTGACGTGCATCGTCGAGGGAGGCATTCGACTCTCGGCGCTGCAAGCGGCGCTCGCGGAGCATGGGCAGCGCCTCTCCCTCGACCCGCCCGGCGACCCGGCGCTCGCGGAGTGCCTCGTCGACGATCTGTCGGGCCCGCTCCGCCATCGCTTCGGGACGATGCGCGACCTCGTGCTCGGCGTCACGGTGCTGCTTCCGGACGGAACGCGTGCCAACTCCGGCGGCAAGGTCGTGAAGAACGTCGCGGGCTACGACCTCGGCAAGCTCTTCTGCGGATCGCGCGGACGCCTAGGAACTGTCGAGAGGCTCGCGCTTCGCCTGCACCCGCTCCCTGCCGCGGCCCGCACGATCGTGGCGCGAGCCGACTGGCCGGCGCTGCACCGCTCGCAACTCGTTCCGAGCGCCGTCGACATCGCGGACGGACAGATGCACGTGCTCTTCGAGGGCTCGCAGGCCGCGGTCGATGCGCAATCGCGCGCACTCGACGGAGAGGAAGCCGAACCTTGGCAGGCCTTGCGCGCGCTCCAGGCGTCGCTGCCGGGCCGTGTCCGCTGGGACGGCGGGCCGGCACCGCTCATCCGCCCCGGCCCGCGGGTCGCGTACGTCGCCGAGTCACGCGAGCCGACGTGGAGCCCGCTGGCGGAGCGCGTGCGGGAGGCCATGTGCAGCCCGAGCTGATCGCCGATTGCGTCCACTGCGGCTTCTGCCTTCCGACGTGCCCGACGTATTCGCTGTGGCACGAGGAGATGGACTCGCCGCGCGGACGGATCTACCTCATGCAGGGCCTCGTCGACGGCTCGATCTCTCTGAGCGACACCGTCGTCGAGCACTTCGACCGCTGCCTTGGTTGCATGGCGTGCGTCCCCGCGTGTCCCTCCGGCGTGCAGTACGACCGGCTGATCGAGCAGACGCGCGACTACGTCGAGGAGCATCATCGGCGTGCACCCGTCGAGCGACTCGTGCGCAGCGGAATCTTCGCGGTGCTCCCGCACCGCCGGCGCCTCCGGGCCGCGCTTCTCCTGCGCAAGCTGCCGGCACCGGGGCCGCTCGCTCCGTTGAAGCAGATCGCGCCACCGTGGGCGTCCCCGGAGTGGCCGCCCGAGCACTTGCCCGGCACCGGCCCGCGCGTCGCGTTGATGGCGGGGTGCGTCGCAAGCGTCGTCTTCGGTGACGTGAACGTTGCCACTGCGCGCGTGCTGCAAGCGGACGGTTACGACGTGCACGTGCCACGGGCCCAGGGCTGCTGCGGCGCGCTGCATGCGCACGCCGGACGTCTGGAAGAAGGACTGGCGAAGGCGGAAGCGCTCGCGCGCGCGCTCGAGGGGTACGACTACATCGTGACGAACGCCGCCGGCTGCGGCTCGCATCTGAAAGATCACGGCCTGCCGAACGTGGTTGACGTCTCAGAGCTGCTTGCGGCGCCCCAGGCTGAACGGCACTCCTTGGAGCTCCGGGTGGCGTTCCAGGACTCGTGCCATCTCCGGCATGCCCAGGGCCTCTCGGCGGAGCCGCGGTCGATGCTCGATGCGATCCCGGATCTCGAGCGGCTCGAGCCGGCGGAGCAGGAGATCTGCTGCGGCAGCGCCGGGATCTACAACATCGTCCAGCCCCAAACCGCCTCCGAGCTCGGTGACCGGAAGGCGGCACACGTGCTCGGCACGGACCCCGACGCCTACGCGTCCGGCAACCCGGGCTGCCTCGTCCAGGTCACGGCCGCGCTACGCCGCGCGGGCCGCCCGACCCCCGCGTTCCATCCAATCGAGCTCGTCGATGCGTCGATCCGCGGAGTGGCGCCCGAGCAGCTCCTCCAGCAGGCGCGTCGCTAGCCGCGTAGCGATGCCCAGGGCTCTTCGCCCGAGACGTCCTCGAGCCCGTAGCCGGTCTCGCCGCCGAGCGACGGCCCGATCACGACCTGCAGGAGTGCCGTCTCTGCGCCGTCGTTGAACGACGCATGAACCACGCCTTCGTCGAGATAGACCGAGTCGCCGGCACCGAGCGGGGTGGATTCCTGCTCGATGTACTGCGTGATCTCGCCCTGCTTGATGATGATCATCTCCTCCTGGCCAGGGTGCCGGTGGAAGTCGTGACCTTCGCCGGGCTCGAGCGTGACGTCCATGATCACGAGGTGCTTCGACCCCTTGTCGGGCGTGAGGCGCCAGCCGATCACCCCCCAGTCGAAGTTCTCCTGGCGCACGTCGGGTTGCTTGACGAAGGTGCTCATCGGTCGCTCCTTAGTTGACGGGAATGGCTTTGAACCGGCGCATGTTCTCGGTCATTGCGGTTTCGGTCGGCAGGCGCTCCATCGATGAGGCACCGAAGAAGCCGACCACCCCTTCGGTGTTCGCGAGGACATAGGCGGCGTCGTCGGGCTCCGCGATCGGTCCGCCGTGGCAGAGCACCAAGATCTCCGGATTCACTCGCTTGGCGGCGTCGTGCATCGCCTGCACGAGCTTCACGGACTGTTCGAGCGTCTTCGCCGACTCGGCGCCGATCGCACCGCCGGTCGTGAGACCCATGTGGGGCACGAGCACGTCGGCGCCCGCCTCCGCCATCGCGGTCGCCTCGCCCTCATCGAAGACATACGGCGCGGTCAGGAAGTCGCGCTCGTGCGCGAGCCGGATCATGTCGACCTCGAGCCCGTAGCCCATGCCCGTCTCCTCGAGGCCGACGCGAATGGTCCCGTCGAAGAGCCCGACGGTCGGGAAGTTCTGCACGCCGCTGAAGCCGATCCGGCGCAACTCGTCGAGGAAGACCGGCATGAGGCGGAACGGATCGGTGCCGCACACGCCGGCAAGCACCGGCGTGCTCTTCACGACCGGCAGAACCTCGCGTGCCATGTCGACGACGATTGCGTTCGCGTCGCCGTACGGGAGCAGGCCGGCGAGCGAGCCGCGCCCGCCCATTCGGTAGCGGCCCGAGTTGTAGATGATGATCAGGTCGGCCCCGCCCGCCTCCGCGAGCTTCGCGGAGAGACCCGTCCCGGCGCCCGCGCCGATGATCGGCTTGCCCGCCTTTACCTGGGCCCGGAGACGGGCGAGCGCCTCGTCTCTCGTCACGCCGCTGCATCCTGAATCGACGCGTGCAGACGGTCGGCCATCGCCACCGCGAACTCCGGGTCGTTGATGTCGGTGTCGAGCTCGTGCACCTCGACCGAGTCGGCAAGTGTCTCTCGCAGCGCCGCGAAGAGCGCCGCGTCAGCGTCGGCGTCGTAGAAGGGCTGGCCCTCGACGTCGATCATCGAGACGCCTTTCAGCGGCACGAAGAGCGCGGTCGGACCCTGTGCGCCCGAGAGCTTCCGACCGATGGTGCGACCGAGCTCGGCGCACTCGTCGGCCGTCGTGCGCATGAGCGTCACGGTCGGGTTGTGCACGTAGAGGTTCCGCCCTTCGAACTGCGGCGGGACTGTGTCCCGCGGACCGAAGTTGACCATGTCGAGCGCTCCGAGCGACACGACCTGGGCTACTCGGGCCGCGCCCGCTCCCTCCAGGCGACCGGGCCCTGCAGGGAAGACGCCGCCGACGAGCTCGTCGGCGAGCTCGGTCGTCGTCGTGTCGAGCACGCCGGCGAGGAATCCCCCGCGTGCGAGCGCTTCGAGCGAGTCCCCGCCCGCGCCTGTCGCATGAAAGACGAGAACCTCGTAGCCGAGCTCCTCGAGGCGCTCGCGCGCCCGGGTCACGCAGGGTGTGGTGACCCCGAACATCGTCGCGCCCACGAGTGGCTTCGCCTCGAGCTCCGGCACGGTGGCATCGACCATGCCCGCGATCGCGCCAGCCGCATTCGCCATGATCCGCGCCGACACGCGGTTGACGCCCGAGATGTCGACGACCGAGTACATCATCGTGATGTCGACGGCGCCGACATATGCGCGCGTATCGCCCGAAGCGACGGTCGAGACCATCAGCTTCGGCACGCCGACCGGCAGCGCTCGCATCGCGCGCGTTGCGAGCGACGACCCGCCCGAGCCTCCAAGCGCAAGGATGCCGGAGAGCTTTCCCTCTGCGTGCAGGCGCAGCACGACCTGTTCGGCGCCTGCCGCCATCGCGGTCACGGCGGCACCGCGATCGCCGGCCGCGGCCAGCGTCGCCGACATCGGCGCCGCCGGCTCGCGCGACCTCCTGTCGCGAGATGTCGGGCTCGAGTCCAACCGGATCGTGGATGCCCGCGTCGATCACGATCACGTCGACGCCTCGTGCGCGCAGCCGTTCGCGCAGGAACGCGTACTCGGTTCCTTTCGTGTCGAGCGTGCCGAGCAGGACGATCGTCGGCACTAGGCGCGCTCCGCGAGCGGCTCGACGCCGAGAAAGCGCCGCTGCAGCTCGGTGTCCTGCGTGAGCGCAGTCGCCGTCGTCTCGGCGAAGATCGACCCGGCCACCATCACGAGCTGGCGCTCGGCGAGCGAGGTCGCGACGCCGAGGTTCTGCTCGATGAGCAGGATCGAGAGCCCCTCCTGCTCGAGCTTCCGGAAGGTCTCGACCAGGTGCTCGATGATCGCCGGGGCCAGCCCCTCCGAGGGCTCGTCCATGATCAGGAGCTTCGGATTCGTCAGCAGCGCGCGCGCGATCGCAAGCATCTGCTGCTCCCCGCCCGAGAGCTGCGCGCCCCCGTTCCGCTTACGCTCCTGCAACCGGGGAAAGAGCTCGTAGGCCCGCTCAATCGTCCAGCGCTTCGCGCTACCGCTTCCGTTGATCATCCGCAGATGCTCGTCGACCGAGAGTGACGGAAAAAGCCGGCGGCCCTGCGGCACGTAGCGCGATGCCGAGCTTCGCGATCTTGTACGACGGCCGACCGACGAGCTCGTTTCCCTCGAAGCGAATCGAGCCGGTGACGCGGGCGGGCGGCACGCCGACGATCGCGTTGCACAGCGTCGTCTTGCCCATGCCGTTGCGGCCGATGATCGACGTCGCGCCGGCCGCCGAGCTCGAACGAGACGTCTTCGAGCGCTTGCGCACGGCCATAGAACGCATCAACGCCTTCGATCGCGAGCAGCGGCTCAGCCATCGCTCTGATTCCCCTTGCCGAGATAGAGGTCGTGCACGGTCTGGTTGGCGCGGATCTCGTCGGGCGTGCCTTCGACGATCACGCGGCCGTCGTGCATCATCGTCACGCGCTCCGCGACGCGAAGCGCAACATCCATGTCGTGCTCGATCAGGATCAGCGTGATCGACGAATCGAGCTGGAGGAGCAAATCGGTGAGTGCGACACGCTCGCCGCGCGACAGGCCGGAGGCGGGCTCGTCGAGCATCATCAGCGTCGGATTCGACGGCGCGCGCCATGCCAACCTCGAGCTGGCGCTGCTCGCCGTGCGAGAGCGAGCCGACGATCGCGCGTTCGCGGCCTTCGAGCCCGACCGTGCGGGCGAGATCGCGGGCTCGCTCACGGAGCTCGCGGTCGCGGCGAAGGACGACGGGCCGTAGGTGGCCCGTCTTCACGCCGAGCACGGCGAGATAGAGGTTGTCCTCGACGGAGAGGCCGAGGAAGAGCCGCGACTTCTGGTACGTCCGCCCCATCCCGAGCTTCGCGCGCGCGCTCGGCGAGAGCTGCGTGATCTCGTCGCCTTGGAACTCGATCGTGCCGGAGCTCGGCGGGAAGTCGCCGGAGATCACGTTGAAGAGCGTCGTCTTGCCCGCGCCGTTCGGCCCGAGGATCGCGCGGCGCTCGCCGAGCGCGACGTCCAGATCGACGTCCCGCACGGCGTGGAGGCCGCCGAACCGCCGGCCGATCCCCCGCAGGCGGAGGATCGGCTCGGCATGTTCGGGTGCCGCTGCTTCGGCCACCTGGTCGCTAGCCGGTGACCTTCGGGTGTTGGGTCTTGCCAATCCACGGCAGGCTCCGCTTGACGCACTTCGGGCTCGTACGCCCCGGAGGCGGCGTGGATGCCGAGAACGTGCCGCCGAACGTCTGGTCGACGTTCGGGATGTAGCCGACCGTCTTGACCGCCAGCTTGCCGCCCTTGGAGTAGAGCTGCTGGTAGTAGACGGGGATGACGCCCTGGTTGTACTTGTCCAGATGGATCGTCCCGTACGCCGTCGGCAGCACGGTCTTGTGGATCGCGGCCTGAAGCGCCTTCTGGCCGCCGGACCGATGTTGCCCTTCACGGCCTGCAGGCCCTTGATCAGGCCCCACGTGTTGATGAAGTAGCCGTACGTGAACGTCGACGCCGCCTGCGGTGCCGCAGCGCCGAACGGCGGGATCGTCTTGAACCACTTGCCGATGATGTGATTCGCGTAGTTCTTCGCAGCCGGAGTTGCGAGATCGCCGGCCGTGCCGGCACCGCCGACATAGGCGCCGACGACGCGCGTCGAGAGCTGCTCGAACTGTCCCGGAGTCCCCCAGAACAGGTTGCCGATGAACTTCTTCCCGTCGATCGGGCCGTGTGCCTGCTCATAGGCCTTCAGGAACGGGATGAGACCGGCGCCGCCCACTGCAACGAAGGTGCCGTCGACGTTCGTCGGCATCTGCTGCGCATAGGAGGAGTAGTCGGTCGTGTTCAGCGGCGGGAAGACCCGCTTGGTCACCTTGCCGCCGACCGCGCAGAACTCGGCGATGAACCCTGCGGCCGACGTCCACGCGAAGCTGTAGTCGTCCGCCACGACCGCGGCGGTCTTCCAGTGCAGCTTGTTGTAGGCGAGGTCGCCCAGGCCGGCGTTCCACATCGCGCCGTCACCGTTGAAGCGGAAGAAGTTCTTCGCGCGCACCTTCAGCGTCGTGTCCTGAGCGCCGGCGGAGCCGTCGACGAACGTCTTCGTGGGATGCTGCTTCGCGTAGTTGGCGACCGCAATCGACTCGTCACCCGAGAGCGGACCGATCATCACGTCCGCGCCCAGCTGTTCCATGAGCCGCTTGGTCTCCTTGATCGCCGTGTCGGCCTTGTCGTTCGAGCAGCCGATACCGACGAGCTTGAGCGGATGACCGTTGATCTGTCCGCCGGTCCAGCCCTTGCGCGGATCGTTCGGATTGACCGGCTTCGCGCCGGCGTACTGCGACATCGCGGCGACCACGCCTGCGAGGTCCTGACCGTCGAACGAGCCGAACGCTCCCTGGCAGTCCGAGAGCACCGCCACCTTGATCGGCGTCGCCGAGGTCTTTGCGGTCGCTGCCGACGCGGCGATTGCTGCGGCCAGCACCGCGAGCACCGCGAACGGAATCAGCGTCCGCATTCGCATTCCTCTACGCATTCCTTGCCCTCCTTTGAGCCTTATGTGGTTCGTCGTCGAACCTGGAGCCTGCAACCAGCTGTGTCTCCTGCGGGCATGTGCCGTCGTTCGTACGAGTCTCCTTTCAGACACTGGGCTCGGCTTGCCCGAGCTCGACCGGCGTGCGGTCGAACGGGCCACGACGACGCCCGGAGAAGAGGTTGAGGACGTGCTCCCAGAGGCCAACGAGGCCGCCGGGCGAGACGAGCACGATCAGAAGGAAGATCGCGCCAATCAAGGTGTGAAAGCGTGGGCCGATGAAGCCGATGCGCTGCGAGTAGTTGTTGATGATGACGAAGAACAGGGCGCCGACCCACGCGCCCTCGAGCCGGTAGAGGCCGCCGATGACGGCGATCACCAGCAAGTCGATGGTTGCGCCGAGGTCGATCGACGCGGGGTCGATGTGCCCGTTCCACCAGACGAAGATCACGCCGGCGATCGCGGCGATGAACGCCGGCGAACGCGAATGCGATGGTTCGATGCAGCGGAACGTTGTAGCCGAGCGAAGCCATGCGAATCGGGTCGTCGCGAACGCCTTGCAGCGTCAGCCCGAACGGTGTTCGCACGAGGTAGCGCAACAACGCATACACCGCCAGCGCCGCGACGAGCGTGACGTAATACAGGCGATTGGTGTGCGCGTCGACGTTGCCGATCGCCGACGGCGCGGGGATGCCGCTGATACCCCCGAAGCCGGAGACATCCGTCACCTGACCGAAGAAGAGGTTGGCGATCACCGAATACGTGAGGGTGATCATCAAGAAGTAGATGCCGACGCTGCGGTTCGCGAGGCTCCCGAAGAGAAGCGCCATCCCGACCGCGATGAGGATGCCCGACGACGACGCCCCAGTACGGGCTCCAGCCGAGGTTGAGGCCCTTCGTGTTTCCGTTCGTCGTCACGTTGCCGACCACGAAGCCGGCGATCCCATAGATCGAGACCTGCGCGAGCGAGACCATGCCGCCGTACGCAGACAGGAAGATCAGGCTCGCCGCCGCGATCCCGAGGAAGAGCATCTGCGTGAGGAGCTGCCCGAGCCAGTAGTTCGAGACGTAGAGCGGCGCGGCCACCGCGAGCACGAGCGCAAGGACGGCGACGACGCGGTCGGGGGTGACGGCGCGGCTCGCCGTCATGCCGGCCTCCCGAACAGGCCGAGCGGCCGGACGGCGAGCACGAGGGCCACCAGCACGAACGTGAAGATGATCGAGTAGTACGTGTAGTTCGACGGCAGGTACGCGGCGGAGAAGTTGCTGGTCAAGCCGAGCAGGAGCGCGCCGATGGCCGCCCCGCCGAGTGACCCCATCCCGCCGATGATCACTACGACGAGCGAGTACAGCAGCCAGTTAGCGTCGACGCCCGGCGCGAGGCTCGCGAACGAGCCGCCGATGACGCCTCCGAGCCCGGCGAGCGCGGAGCCGACGATGAACGCGATCGCGAACGTGCGCTGGATGTTGATCCCGAGCGCCGAGACCATCGCCCGGTCGTCGACGCCGGCGCGGATCACCATGCCGGTGCGCGTGCGCTTCAGCCAGAGCCAGAGCAGCACACCGATCCCGACGGCGATCCCGAGGATGACCAGTCGCGTCGTCGTGTAGAGGATGCCGGAGACGTGGACGTTCGTGAACGTGTCGAAGTTCCGCGGCCACGCGATGTCCTCGGCGACGCCGCCGAAGTGCGCGAGCATCTGGTCGGCGAGGATGATCGAGATCGCGATCGTGATCAGCGCCTGGCGGAGATCCTGGCCCTGCGTCCAGCGGAGGAAGAGCTGCTGCATGACGAGACCCGGCAGCAGCGACGAGCGCCGTCCCGGCGAGCGTGGGGATGATCCAGTGAGTCAGGTTGACCTGGGCGCTCGTCAGCCCGAACGAGCCGCCGCCGCCGACCATGTCTCGCTGGACTCTCAGCGCGACGTAGCCGCCGAGCAGGAAGAACGCCCCGTGCGCCATGTTGACGACGCGCATCAGGCCGAAGATGAGCGTGAAGCCGCTCGCGACGACGAAGTAGAGCCCCGCCGCGGTGACGCCGTTGAGCACGGTGATGACGAAGTCCTTGGGATCGTGGACCGCAGAGCCGAAGCTCGTCGCGAACTTCCCGGTCGTCGGAGCGAAGAAGAGCACCCAGAGGATCGGCAGCACGGCGAGCACGCGCGAGCGCCGTCCAGCCGGCGGTCCGCAACGCACGCACCTGCGCCGCGCTCAGCGCCCGCCGTCTCGCAGCGCTCGGTCTCCGCAGCGCCGAGTCCATCACTCGCCGCCGAAGAGGTAGAGAACGGCTTCCTCCGAGTCCGACTTCTGCGGAAACGTGGTCCGCGATTCGCCGCAGCTCGGGATAGCGCGACCGGTCGAGTGTGTCTGCGTCCGGCCAGTTGAGCTCGATCAGGTTGTCGCTCGGGTCGCGGAAGTAGAGCTGCACCTGCCGCGAGGGAAGCTCGACGAGTCGCCAGCCCCAGGTGTCGGAGCGTTCGCGCCTTGACCGCCTCGTACGCGGCGTCGAAGTCGTCGACCGTGATCCCGAGATGATGGCGTGCAGGCGCGGGGCCGTCCTCCAGGAAGAGGTGGAGCTGCATGTCCCCCACGCGAAGCCACTGCACCGGCGACTCGAACGTCGGCGTCGGGATGCGCTCCATCGCGAAGACATCCTCGTAGAACTGCGTCGATTTCTCCAGATCCCGCGCCGCGATGCTGACGTGGTTGATCCGCAGCAGCGTGCACCGGAGAAGTCTTCTCGACCTCCGCTCATA
Source organism: uncultured Actinomycetes bacterium (assembly GCA_963848665.1). Classification (GTDB taxonomy): domain Bacteria; phylum Actinomycetota; class Thermoleophilia; order Gaiellales; family Gaiellaceae; genus Palsa-739. The sequence goes on along the minus strand of CAWKEF010000006.1, from coordinate 1,133,699 downwards.
GTTCAAGTGGGGACTTTCGCCATCGCTGCTATAGGTTCCGCCTATGAACATCCGCCAGCTGGCGTGCTTCGTCGCCGTCGTCGACGAGGGGTCGTTCACCCGGGCGGCGCGAGCGATCGGCATCGCGCAGCCGTCGCTCTCCCAGCACATCCGCGTGCTCGAGGAGGAGCTGAACGGGCGCCTGATCGAGCGCCTGCCGCGCGGCCTCGCGCTGACGCCGGCGGGCCGGGTCCTCCTTCCCGAGGCGCGAGCTGCGGTGCGCGCGGTCGAGCGCGGTCGCCGCGGAGCACGCGCAGCACTCGCGCTCGAAGCCGGCGAGCTCGAGATCGCGACCGTTCTCTCGATGGCGGTGGGCCTGCTCCCGCGCTACATCCGCATCTGGCGCGAGCAGTTTCCGAACGTCGGCATCCGGCTGCACGAGTTCCGCCACCGATCGCTGCTCGAGGACGCGGTCGAGCAAGGAGTCGCGGACTTCGCGATCGGGCCGCTGCCGGTGCGCGCGTGGGACGGCCCGCTCGCGGTGATCGCGTGGGAGGAGTTCGTGATCGTCGTCCCGCCCAACGACCCGCTCGCGGGCCGCGGCGCGATCCGCCTCGAGGAGCTCGCCGACCGCGAGTGGGTGCTCTACCACCAGGACCACGGGCTCGCCGGGATCCTCGAGGAGACCTGCCGGCGGGCGGGGTTCAGCCCGCGTGGATCCGTGCGGACCTCGCAGGCCGAGGGCGCCGCGCGGCTCGCGTCGGCAGGGCTCGGCCCTGCGCTTGTTCCCGACAACATCGTGCTGCCCGGCATCGAGGGATCGGTGCTGCGTCTCAAGCCGCGGGCGATCCGCGACGTGGCGGCCTATGCGCGGAGCGAATGGTCGTCGACCGCGGCTGCGTTCATCGAGATGCTCGGCTCGGAGCAGAGGCCGCGCCCGCGCGGCGCCGTCACGATCCGCCTTTAAGAACCTCTCAGTGCGGACGTCGGCACAATGCGCCGCGTGCGCCGGCTCCTCCCGCTCCTGCTGCTCGTCCTCGCGCTCGCTGCGTGCGGCGGCGCTCCGCCTCGAAGCAGGCAGAGCCGGGCTTCGCGGGCGCTACGGAAAGCACCGTCGGACGTGGAACCGCAAGCTTCACGCTGCTGATCGGCGCCACCGTCGGCGGCAACGCCGTGCGCTCGGGCGAGACCGGGACCCTCTCCTTCTCCGATCGCCGGGCGCACTTCTACAAGCTCGTGCCGGGCGGTGGCATCCCGCAGGAGATCATCCTCGACGGCCCCTTCGCGTACACGAACGCCAACATCGCCGCCGCGCTCAAGGACTCGAGCGTGAAACCGTGGACGAAGCTCGACACCCGACGGGTCCCCGCGTCCGACAGCAAGACCCACCCGGACGAGCTCGCGCACGTTCGCGTGGTCGCCTACCTCGCAGACGGGGTGGCCAGCGCGAAGCGCATCGGCGTCGAAACGGTGCAGGGGCAGCGCCGGACACAGTTCCGCGGTCTTGTCGACCCGAAACGCCTCGTCGCCAAGGCGCCGGCAGCGGACCGCGCCGCGTTGCGCGCAGCCTGCGCAACGACTATCTCTCAACGCCGTTCCTGGCGAACTTCTGGCTCGACGACGCCGGGCGCATCCGCCAGGTCCGCGTGACCTACCGAACCGCCGGCGGCGGGCAGATCTTCATTCGAAGGCGGCTTCTCCAACTTCGGCACGAAGATCGACCTCAGGGTGCCGGCCGCGAGCAAGATCCAGGACATCACGCCGTAGCGGACTCCCAGGCGAGCCCCGCTGCGAGCACGATCTCGTCCCGCGGCGCGACGAATTGCAGGTCGCCGATCGCGAGCCCGGCCCAGCCGATCACGTTGAACGGCCGCAGGAACGCCGTCGCCGGAATCCGTACCTCGAGCTCGTCGCAGTCCTCAGGCGGAATCTCGACGCCGAGCGTCGGCGAGACGTAGAGGTCGACGCCGGGCTTGTACTCACGCCAGCGGCGCACCGACTCTCGCGCGCGGTCGGCCTCTGCAGGATCGATCGTCTGCGCATGTTCGAGCTTCGCGCGCACGTTGTCGCCGTACTCGTCTGCGCGCGACGGGAACGTCGCCGCGATGCGTCTCCGCCGCCTCGTGGAAGAAGAGCGGCCAGGTGTCGCTCGGCGGCTCCGGAATCGATGCTTCGACCACGCGCGCGCCGAGCTCCTCGAGCCGCGCGACGTACTGCTCAGCCGCGCGATTCTCCGCAGCCGCCGGACCCCCAACCGACGGCGGCCGCGTCAGCAGGCCGACGGTCAGCCCGCGCAGACGTGGCTCGGGCACGGCAGCGCCGGTGAGCACCGACCACACGAGCGCGAGGTCGGCGACGCTCGTCGCCATCGGTCCGACCGTGTCGAACGTCGGGCAGAGCGGAAACACGCCGTCGGTCGGGATGCGCCCCCACGCCGGCTTGAGTCCGACCACGCCGCAGCAGGCGGCCGGGAGGCGGATCGAGCAGCCCGTGTCGGTGCCGATGCCGATGTCGCACAGCCCTGCAGCGAGCGCCGCGGCGTTCCCGCCCGACGATCCACCGGTCGTGAGGCCGGGATGCGCCGGATTGCGCACGGTCCCGTACCAGGGGTTCTGGCTCGTCACGCCCCAGGCGAACTCGTGCAGGTTCGCCTTGCCGACGATGACCGCGCCGGCGTCGACGAGACGCTGCACCGCGGTAGCGGTGCGCGTCGGGCACGTGGTCTGCGTAGATCTTCGAGCCGTACGTCGTGCGGATTCCCGCCGTGTCGATCAGATCCTTGACGAGGAGCCGCTTGCCGTGCAGCGCGCCGGGCAGCGCCGGCGCGGGCTCGACCTCCGTGATGACGGCGTTCCAGGCGTCGGTCACGGGACGAGCGCGACAGCCTCGATCTCGAGCTTGGCGCCGGGAACGGCGAGCGCGCTCACTTCGACGAGCGTGCTGGCCGGCCGTGCCTGCCCGAAGAACTCCTGCCGTACCGGGTTGATTCGCACACGGTCCGCGATGTCCGTGAGGTAGACGGTGACCTTCACGACGTCGGCGAACGTCGCTCCCGCAGCTGCCAGAACTGTCCCGAGGTTCGCGAGCACCTGCCGGGCTTGCGCGACGACGTCGTTGTCGCCGACGAGACTGCCTTCCGCGTCGACGGGTACGAAGCCGGAGACGAAGAGGAGATCGCCCGCACGCACGGCATCGGTGTAGTGGCTGATCGGCTCGGCCAGCTCCGGAACGCGGATCTCCTCGCGCCCGCTCACCGCTGCGCAGCCTCTCGCAGCTGGGTCAGGGTCGTGCGCGGGTTGATCGCGTCGGGATCGATGCGCAGCTCGATCAGCGCCGACGTGCCCGCAGCGAGGGCGGCCTCGAGCGCGTCGGGAAACTGCGCGGTCGCGGTGACGATCGCACCGTGTGCGCCGAACGCGCGCGCGTACGCGGCGAAGTCGGGATTGACGAGATCCGTTCCGACGACGCGGCCGGGATAGTGCCGCTCCTGGTGCATGCGGATCGTCCCGTACATGCCGTTGTTGACGACGAGCACGATGATCGGCAGCTCGTACTGCCTCGCCGTCGCGAGCTCCTGCCCACTCATCAGGAAGTCGCCGTCACCCGCGAAGCAGATCACCGTTCGCTCCGGCGAGACGAGCTTCGCGGCGACGGCTGCGGGAACGCCGTAACCCATCGCGCCGCTCGTCGGTGCGAGCTGGCTCGGATAGTCGTGCCAGCGCCAGAACCGGTGGACCCAGGCCGAGAAGTTGCCGGCGCCGTTCGTGACGATCGCGTCCGGCAGTCGCGCGCGGAGGTGCGCAATGCATTCGCCGAGATCGAGCGAGCCCGGCATCGGCTCATGCCGCTGCCACGTTTCGTAGTCGGCGCGCGCCGATGCGCTCCAGTCGGCCCAGCGCGGCTCGACGCGGAGATCGCGGACCGCGGCGGCGAACTGCTCCATCCCGGAGAGAATCGGCAGCACGGGACGGTAGACGCGTCCGAGCTCCTCCGCGCCGGGATGGACATGAACGAGCGTCTGCGAGCCGACCAGCGTGTAACCAGAGGTCGTCATCTCGCCGAGCCGCGGGCCGACCACGAGCAGGAGGTCAGCCTCGCGCACGCGGGCTGCGAGCCGAGGGTTGATGCCGATGCCGACGTCGCCGACGTAGCTCGGAGACTCGTTGTCGATCGAGTCCTGCCGGCGGAACGCCGCGCCGGCGGGCGAGCGTGTTCGCCTCCAGGAAACGTCCGGATGTCCTTAGAGGCACTCGGGTCCAGCCGGCGCCGCCGACGAGAACGAGCGGTCGCTCGGCTCGAGCGAGCAAGCCGCGGAGCTCCTCGATCTGCGCGAGGCCGGGATGCGGCTGCACGACGTGGAACGGCTCTGCATCCGCCGCGTCGACCTCGCTCGCAAGCATGTCCTCGGGAAGCGCGAGCACGACCGGTCCCGGGCGGCCCGCGCACGCCGTCGTAAATGCCCGCGCAACGAACTCGGGGATGCGGTCCGCACGGTCGATCTGCGCGACCCACTTCGTCATCGGCCCGAACATCCGCCGGAAGTCGATCTCCTGGAAGGCCTCCCGCTCCTCCTGGTCCGAAGCGACCTGCCCGACGAGGAGGATCAGCGGCGTCGAATCCTGGAATGCGGTGTGCACGCCGACCGAGGCGTGCGTCGCCCCGGGCCCGCGCGTGACGACCGCGATGCCCGGCCGGCCGGTGAGCTTCCCGTAGGCGTCCGCCATGTTCGCGGCACCCGCCTCGTGCCGGCAGGTGATCAGGCGGATCGGCGACTCGTACAGCCCGTCGAGGAGCGCGAGAAAGCTCTCACCCGGAACGCTGAACACGGTGTCGGCGCCGTGCACGACGAGCTGATCGACGAGTAGCTTGCCGCCGTGCCGGCTCACAGCTGCTGTTCGAGGTAGACGCGAGCCTGCTGAAGCTTCGGCTTGTCGTCGTCGGCCGGATCGACGTAGATGATCGTGCGCTTGCCTGCCCACTCGGCCGGCAGCACGAGGACACGGACGAACGCCGTCGGCTCTCGATCGGAGGCTGCGGCGAAGACCGGGTCGGGGCCGGTCTCGTACCACCACTCGAACGGTCCGTACTCGTGCGATTGGCCCTGCGTCTCGATGCGGATCCGCCCCGCGAGCAACACCCGCAGGCCCGGACCGGGGTGTGTGTGCAGATGCGCGACACTGCCCGCCGGGAAATCGACGCGGTCGCAGCGGATCACCGAGGGTGCGGTCGGACGCTCGACGAGCTCCCACACGAGCGCGCGCCCTTCGACCTGAGCGGCGCCGAAATGCGCCTCGTCACGGTCGACGTCGTAGACGACGCGGTCGCCGGCTTCGGTCGTCGTGCCGTCCGGGTGCTGGGAGAGGCGGAGGATCAATGGAACGTCTGGCCGCCGTCGATCACGATCGTCTGGCCAGTGACGAAGTCGGATCCCGGTCCGCAGAGGTAGACGACTGCGCCGACGACGTCCTCGGGCACCTGATCGCGTTGCAGCGTGCGCGCGGCGACCGAGACGTCGCGCAGCTTCTCGATCACCTCGGGATGCGCCTGGACACCCGCTGACATCGTGAAGCCGGGCGCGACGCAGTTGACGAGAACGTTGTCCTTTCCGAGCTCCTTCGCGAGGGCGCGCGTAAACGCGACGATCGCGCCTTTCGAGGTGACGTAGTGAAGCAGGAACGGGACGCCACGGAACGGCGTGCCGGACGAGATGTTCACGATCCGGCCGCCGCCGCGCTCGCGCATCACCGGCACGGCTGAACGGCAGGTCAGGAACATCGAAGCCACGTTGACGTCCATCACCTCACGCCACTCGTCGAGCGGGATTTGCTCGAACGGTCGCATCTCGAGCGATGCGTAAAGGCCGGCGTTGTTCACGAGGATGTCGAGGCCGCCGCACTGCGCGACCGTCTCGTCGACAAGGCGCTGGACGTCGTCCTCCTTCGAGACGTCGACCGTGACGCCGACACCGCTCGTCGAAGTTTTGCGCAGCCTCCTCCGCGCCGCGCAGGTCGGCGACGACGATGCGCGCGCCGGCCGCCGCGAGCCCGTCGGCGATCGCGCGGCCGATGCCCTGCGCCGCACCCGTGACGACCGCAACCTTCCCGTCCAGCGAGCCCATCAGCGAATGCGGCGAGAAGGACGTCGGAATCAGGATCCGGTTTTGCTGTGTGTGGATCAACGGCTGGATCTTCCCGAGAAAGGCCCTCCACGCGTCGTCGGCCTGCAGCTTCGCGCGGCGTTGCTCGCGTTCGGCGAAGCTCTCGTAGCCCCACAAAGACGTGTAGGTGGAGAGCGCGCCGATGTCGGTCGTGAAGACGCCGAGCAGATTGCCGAGGTAGCTCTTCTGAAGCTCGATGCCTTCCGTCTCGTACAGCTTCACGAGCTCGTTGAGCTTGCCCGTGATCACGTGGTAATCGCGTTCCTCGATGATCATCGGCAACTAAATCCCACCCATGCAGAGGTACTTGATCTCGAGCCACTCCTCGATCCCGTACTTCGAACCCTCGCGACCGATGCCGGACTCCTTGACGCCGCCGAACGGCACGACCTCGGAGGAGATGAGGCCCGTGTTGATGCCATGGATGCCGTACTCCAGCGCCTCTGCGAGCCGCCAGATGCGGGCCATGTCACGCGTGTAGTAGTAGGCGGCGAGACCGTAGGGCGTGTTGTTCGCCTCGCGCACGGCCTGCTCCTCGGTGCTGAACCGGGCGATGCCGGCGACGGGCCCGAATGTCTCCTCGCGCGACATCGCGGCGTCCGCGGTGACGCCGGCGATGACGGTCGGCTGCCAGAACAGTCCGCCGAGGCTCTCGCCGCCGAGGATCACCTCGCCGCCACGCTCGACCGCGTCGCCAACGTGGCGCTGCACCTTGTCGATTGCCGACTGCTCGATCAGTGGGCCGACATTCGTCCCGGAGTCGAAACCGTTCCCGACCTTCAGCTTCGCTGCCTCGTCGGCCAGGCGAGCCACGAACTCCTCGTAGATCCCGTCCTGAACGAAAATGCGATTCGCGGAGATGCACGTCTGCCCGCTGTTCCGGAACTTGCAGATCAGCGCACCCGCGAGGGCCTCGCCGAGGTCGGCGTCGTCGAAGACGATGAACGGCGCGTTCCCGCCCAGCTCGAGCGAGACCTTCTTGATCTGCTTTGCGCACTGCGCCATCAGCAGCTTCCCGATCTCCGTCGAGCCGGTGAAGCCGAGCTTTCGCACCACCGGATTCGACGTCAGCTCGCCGCCGATCACCGGTGCATCCTCGGCCGCTCCGGTGACGATCTGGAAGACACCTTCCGGCAGACCCGCCTCGAGGCCGAGCTGCGCGATCGCGAGCGCAGACAGCGGCGTCTGCTCGGCGGGCTTCAACACCATCGTGCAGCCCGCTGCGAGAGCAGGCGCGGACTTCCGCGTCGGCATCGCGGCGGGAAAGTTCCAGGGGGTGATGCCCGCGGTGACGCCGATCGGATCTTTCGTGACGACGATGCGGCGGTCGGAGGCGTACGTCGGGATCGTGTCGCCGTACACCCGCTTGCCCTCTTCGCCGAACCATTCGTAGAACGACGCCGCGTAGGCGATCTCCGTGCGCGACTCGGCGAGCGGCTTTCCCTGCTCCGTCGTGAGCAGGCGTGCGAGGCCGTCCTCGTTCTCCACCATCAGGTCGGCCCACCGCCGCAGGATCCGCGCCCGATCCTTCGCCAGCATCGAGCGCCACCCCGGCAACGCCTCCTCCGCCCGTGCGATCGCGCGCCGGGTCTCGGCGGCGCCCATGCGAGGCACGTTGGCGATCGTCTCGCCCGTCGCGGGGTTCTCGACCGGAAAGGTCTCGCCCGAGTCGGACGCGACGTCGAGGAGCGGCTGGTCGACGGTCGCGGACATCTGCGTCGTCGCTAGGCGTTGACGGTCACGCCGAGCGCCTCCGCGATCTCGGCACACGTTCCGACTGAGGCCACGTTCTGCATCGCGTAGTTCAGCGCCGCGTTCTGCCATTCGTCGCCGGTGGTCGACGTGCCGTCGGAGGCGACGACTGCGCGGTAGCCGGCGTCGGCAGCGTGGCGCGCAGTGTGCTCGATCGACATGTTCGTCCAGGCGCCGCTGATGATCAGCGTCTCGACGCCGAGTCCGCGCAGCAGAATGTCGAGCCTCGTCTCGTAGAAGCCGTTCATCCGCATCTTCTCGACGACGTGGTCGCCGTCCTGCGGCTCCAGCCCGTCGGCCGGCGCAGCGCCCCACGTGCCGCGCACGAGCGCGTTCGCCTCTTTCACACCCTGGAAGAGCGGCGCATTCTGCTTCAGGCCGGGCGCGCCGGGCTCGACGATGTACCAGACGTGGATCACGGGCACACCGCCGCGACGGCAGGCCGCCGCAAGGCCTTTCACGTTCTCGACGACGTTCTGCGCCGTCGCGTGAGCGGGAGCACCGGAGTCGGCGAACGCGCCTCCCGCGATGATCACGTCGTTCTGTAGATCCTGGATCACCAGGGCTGCCGATTTCGGGTCGATCCGGTCCATATCCCCTCCTCTAGTACATGTAGCCGAGTCGGTTGCCCGCAACCTTCATCCGCACGCGGTAGACGGAGGACGATGCGGGAATGAAGAGCGAGCGCCAGTCATCGTCGCCCCAGTTGAGGTTGCCGACGCTCTCCGGCACCTCGATCGTGCCGAGGTGCTCGCCGTCCGTGCCGAGCACCCAGACACCGTCAGGGCCGGTCACGTAGACGTTTCCGCGCTCATCGAGCTTCATCCCATCGACGAGACCGCCCTTCGCAAGGTCGCCGTCACCGATGTTCTCGGCGAACACGCGACCGTTGGAGAGCGCGTGATTCGGGCCCACGTCGAACACGCGGATGTGGGCGCGCTCGGTGTCGTTGATGTAGAGGAGCGACTCGTCCGGCGAGAGGCAGAGCCCGTTCGGCTGCTTGAAATCGTCGACGAGCAGCTCGAGCTCGCCGCCGCCGGGAGGAAGCCGGTAGACGCCCTGAAAGTCGAGATCCTGCTCGCGCTCGATCCCGAAGCCCGGCATGCGGCCGTACGTCGGGTCGGTGAAGATGATCGACCCGTCGCTCGCGACGATGACGTCGTTCGGGCTGTTCAGCTCCTTGCCCTGCCAGTGTGTCGCGAGCGTCTCGCGGGTCCCGTCCGGCTTCTCACGGACGACGGAGCTCGTGACGTGCTCGCAGACGATGAGGTTGCCATCGTTGTCGAGCGTCATTCCATTGCATTTGTTGCTCGGGTCACGGAGCACCGTGACCCCCTCGTCGGGGTGCCAGCGACGGCGCTTGTCGCCGGGCATGTCGCTGAAGTGGAGCGACCCGTCCGGCATCCAGATCGGGCCCTCGGTGAAGGTGAACCCTGTCGCGATCTGCTCGACCTCAGCGTTCTCGTCGACGAGCTCCGCCAGCTTCTCGGAATGCACAACGACCGCCATCCGCTTCTCCTTCTCGGGAGGAGCGAACGTAACAGGCATTAGAGGCCCTCAGGCGGGTTCGAGCGCCTCGTAGTCGATCTCGAGGAAATCCGCGACCTCGGCGAGCCAGCGCTCGTTCACGAACCGCACGTGATCCGGGTGCTCGTTGTAGGCCCCGTACGCCGCAGCGCCCGCGAACTCCATCGAGATGCCGAACCGGTACGCGTTCTTCGGGCTCGTCTCGCGCAGGATCTGGAACGCCTCGACGCCGGGGATAGCGGCGAGGGCGCCTGCGGCCGCGAGGAAATCTGCCTCCGCGGCCGACCCTTCCGGGTGCGCGAGCGTGAACACGACGGTGTGCCGGACGCGGCCGGCGGCGAGATCGGTCATCGGTTACTCCCCCACGTGGATGCGGCCCGCCGCGGTCTTGAGCGGCGTTCCAGGACGTCCGGCACGAACTGCGAGCGCTTCGCTCAGGATCGATAGGGCCTGTTCCGCAGGCGTGTACGCGCCGATGTCGAGGCCCGACGGCCCGGACACCTGCGCGATCTCGGCCTCCGTCAACCCCTCTTCCAGCAGGCGGGCCTGCCGCTTCGCCTGCGTCTTGCGTGAGCCGATCGCGCCGACGTAGAACGCCGTCGTCCGGAGGGCGGTCTTCAGCGCCGGCAGATCGAACTTGTCGTCGTGGGTCAGCACGACGACCGCGGTGTTGTGATCGGGCGCGATCCGCTCGAGCGCGTCGTCCGGCCACTCGACGATGAGCTCATCGGCGTTTGGGATCCGCTCGCGTGTCGCGAAGGCCGCCCGTGGGTCGACGCAGATCGTTCGCCAGCCGAGGAGCCCGGCAGCGGAGCAGAGCGCCTGAGCGGTGTCGACAGCGCCGACGACGACGAGCCGCGGCGGCGGTCCGTAGACCTCTGCGAAGACCTTCGAGTCGTCGAGCTCGTGCATGCCGTTCCGGACGATCGACGGGGCGAGGGATGCGAGCGCCTCGGGGGCGTTGCCGATGATCTCGTTCCGGTCGAGCAGCACCAGCAGGCGCGCTCCGCGTTGCGGGCCTTCGACGACCGTGAACAGAACGGCCCGCTCGTCGGTGTGCGCGAGCTCGAGCAGCCGGTCGCCGACGCTCAATCGAAGCGCTCGACGAATACGTCGATCTCGCCGCCGCAGGGCAAGCCGACGCCGAGCGCCTCGTCGTCCGAGATGCCGTAGCTCAGCAGCCTCGGTACCCCTGTCTCGAGCACGGCCTTTGCATGCTCCGCAATGTCGCTCTCGACGCAACCGCCGGAAACCGAACCGCAGAGCTCGCCGCTCTCGGAGACCGCGAACTTCGAGCCGAGGGGCCGGGGCGCCGACCGGCGGGTGGCGACGACCGTGGCGAGCGCGAACCGCTCGCCGCGACTCCGCCAGCGCTCGACCTCGTCGACGATCTCTTTCACGCTGCATGCCTCCGCTCGATACCTCCGAGGACTGTACCGAGCGCCTCGAGACTCGCGACGTCGTGCCCCGAGAGGAACCGGTCGACGTACGGGAGGGCGGCGCGCATCCCGCCCGCCTGGGGCTCGTACTCCGGGTGGCCCTTGAGCGGGTTGACCCACACCACTGCGAACGCCTGGCGAGCGAGTCGCGCCATCTCGCGGCCGACGAGCGCCGGGTCTCCGCGCTCGCAGCCGTCGGAGAGAATGACGACGACCGCGCCCTGGGTGAGGGCCCGGCGGCCCCACTCGTCGTTGTACGCCTTGAGCGATTCGCCTATGCGGGTGCCGCCCGACCAGTCGGCGACGCGCGCGGCGGCGGCCGCGAGCGCGGTTTCGGGATCGCGCGAGCCGAGCTCGGGCGTCAACCGCGTCAGCCGCGTTCCGAATGCGAATGCCTCGACTCGCCGCCCTGTGCCGCGCGCCGCGTGCAGGTACAGCAGCAGCGAGCGCGCGTACGAGTCCATCGACCCGGACACGTCGAGAATCAAGACGAGCTTGCGCGGCGCCTGTGCGCGGCTCCGGAATGCGCGCCGCACCGGATCGCCACCTGTCGAGAGCGACGCTCGTACGAGGCCGCGCACATCGAGCGCCTGACCCTTGGCGTCGGGACGCAGCCGGCGAGTTCGCCGCTTCGGCCGCGCCACTGCGATCTCCTTGATCAGCTTCTTCGCGCGCGTGAGCTCTTCCCGGGTCATCGTGCCGAAGTCCTTCGTGCGCAGGAGCTCGTCGGCATTCCAGCCGCCCAGCTCGGCCACGCCGCCGTCGACCTCCGGTCCGGGCCCGGGCTCACCGCCCTTACGGCGTTCGCCCCGTGCGGGCTCAGCCGCACGCGGCTCGAGCACGTGCGCGCCGAACGCATTGAGGAACCAGGAGTCGAACGCGACGTCGAACGACGCGAGGTCCTCTCGCCGCGAGACGAGCGTCTGGCGCAGCGTCCAGTACACGTCGTCCTGACGCGACAGCTCGACCGCGTCGAGGCCTCTCAGCGCGTCCGCAACGCGGCCCGGCCCCACCTCGACGCCGACTTCGCGCAGCACGCGGCCGAACGTGACGATGTGCCGGACGACCGCGTTAGCGGGCACGGGCACTCGCGACGAGCCCGGCCAGAGCCTCGTCGCGGACGGAGAGCAGGTCCTCGTGGTACTTCAGGACGGAGCCGAGTGTCAGCTGCACGTTCTCCACGTCGAGCTCCTGCTTGCCCAGTGCCGTCAGCGCGCGCGCCCAGTCGATCGTCTCTGCGACTCCGGGCGGCTTCTGCAGGTCGAGGGAGCGCAGCTCGGCGACGAACGCCGCCGCCTCGGCGGCGAGCCGCTCGGGCACGCCGGGCACGCGGAGCGTCACGATCTCGATCTCCTTCTCGATCGACGGATGGTCGATCCAGTGGAAGAGGCAACGCCGCTTCAACGCGTCGTGCAGCTCACGCGTCCGGTTAGAGGTGAGAATCACGTACGGACGCTGCTTCGCCACGACCGTGCCGAGCTCAGGGACGGTGATCTGAAAGTCGGAGAGCAGCTCGAGCAGGAACGCCTCGAACTCCTCGTCGGCCCGGTCGATCTCGTCGATCAGCAACACGACCGGCTCGTCGGCCTCGACCGCCTCGAGCAGCGGGCGCCGGATGAGGAACTCGGGCCCGAAGAGCTCCGCCTCGTCGACCGTGCCTTCCTGTGCCGCGCGGATGTGCAGCAGCTGGCGCGCGTAATTCCACTCGTAGACCGCGTGGGCGACGTCGAGGCCCTCGTAGCACTGCAGCCGGATCAGGCGAGCCCCGAGTGCGGTGGCGATCGACTTCGCCGCCTCGGTCTTCCCCACGCCGGCCTCTCCTTCCAGGAGCAGCGGCTTCTCGAGCGTCAACGAGAGATAGAGCGCCGTCGAGAGCCCGCGGTCGGGCAGGTACGACGCGTGCGCGAGCGCCGACTCCAGCTCGTCGATCGAGGCGAACGGCATTGCCGGAGCGTACCCCGTCCCGTTTGACGCGCAGCACGATCGCACGCAGAATCGCGGCATGGCGGCCGAGGCGCTCATCCCGACGTCCCCCGATGAGGCGGCCGGCCTCTTCGGTGACGGCGAGAACCTGACCGTCTTCGGCGGCGGCACGATCCTGCTGCCCGAGATCGCGTCGGGCCGGCTCAAGCCCACCCGCGCGCTGATGCTCCACCGGAGCGGCCTCGATTCGCTCGACACCGCCGGTGACGTCGTCCGGATCGGGGCGATGACCACGATTGCGTCGCTCATCGACGGAACGGACGACCTGCTCACGCGGTTTGCGAAGCACGTCGCCGACGGCGAGGTGCGCCGAAACGCAACCGTCGGCGGCAACCTCTGCGCCTCTCCCGGCATCGGATCGCAGCGCGGCGACCTCGGTGCGCCGCTGATCGCGCTCGGGGCGCGCGTCCGCTCGACCGGTAGAGGCGGCGAGCGCACGGAGCCCGTCGAGGACTTCCTCTCGGGCGACCGGAGCGGCCGGCTCGTGCTCTCGATCGAGTACGACCGCCCCTCCGGCAAGACCGCCGCGGAGATGATGCGGCGCCGTCACGCGCATTCGTACGCGATCGCCAACGTCGCCGTGTGCGAGTCGAACGGTGGCCTCCGCATCGGCGTCTCCGGAGTCGGCCCGCTTGCCGTGCGAGCCCGGTCGGTCGAGCAGAGCCGAAACGCAGAGGACGTGCTGAAGGACGTCGAGCCTGTCAGCGACGCCCTCGCCTCGGCCGACTACCGTCGAAAGATGTTGCCGCTGCTCGTGCGACGAGCGCTCGACCAATTGGGAAGCGCATGAACCTGACCGTCAACGGGCGCGAGCACGAGATCACGAGTGCGCCGCTCACGCCGCTGCTGCACGTCCTGCGCGAGGAGCTCGAGATCACGAGCCCGAAGGCCGGCTGCCAGCAGGGCGGTTGCGGTACCTGCACCGTCCTCGTCGACGGCGAGCCGCGCCGTTCTTGTCTCACCGCCGTCGCGACCGTCGACGGCGCATCGATCACGACTCTCGAAGGGCTCGGCGAGGCGGAGAGCCTGTCGCCTGTCCAGACGGCGTTCCACGAGCGCTACGCCGCGCAGTGCGGGTTCTGCACGCCGGGCATGGTCGTCGCTGCGACCGCACTGATCGAGCGAGTCGGTGGCCCGGTCGACCGTGAAGACATCCTCGACGCGCTTGGCGGCCACTACTGCCGCTGCACGGGCTACGTGAAGATCGTCGACGCGGTCATGGCCGCGTCGCGGGGCGAAGTCGGTACGGTCGAGGACGTACCCGCCTCCGGCGAAGGCGAGCCGGACGTCGCGATCAAGGGGAGCCCCGCGTGAAAGCGGTCGGCGCACGCCTGCCTCGCTACGACGGTGTCGGCCACGTCACCGGCCGGACACAGTACGTGGACGACATCCGGGTCGGCCGAACGCTGTGGGTGAAGGCGCTCCGGTCTCCGCACGACAACGCAGCGATCACCAAGCTCGACACCTCGAAGGCCGAAGCGCTGAAGGGCGTCCACGCGATCGTCACGCATGCCGATGTGCCGCGGAACGTCTACGGGCACCTCGAAGGGCTCGGCGTCCCCGGGGACGAGCCGCTGCTGGCCGACGGTGAAGTCCGGTACAAGGGCCAGCCGATCGCCGCCGTCGGAGCCGAATCCGAAGAGGCGGCGCAGGCTGCCGTCGACGCGATCGAGATCGCATACGAGCCGCGTCCGGCGCTCTTCGACATCCGCAAGGCGCTCGACCCCGACGCGCCGCAGATCCATCACTGGGGCAACGTCTATCCGCACTACGGCCCGTTCAACCATCGCCGTGTGCGCAAGGGCGACGTCGAAGCCGCGTTCGACAAGGCGGACACGATCGTCGAAGGCGTGTACCGGCCGCAGGCGATCGAGCAGATGCCGATGGAGACCCAGGTCGCGCTGGCGGTGCCGGAAGCGAGCGGGAGGCTGACGATCTACTCGTGCACGCAGGCGATGTACTTCTCGATGGGCGTGGTCGCGGCGCACCTCGAGGTGCCGCTCAACAAGCTGAAGTTCATCGGCGGAACGGTCGGCGGCGGATTCGGCGGCAAGGTCGACACCGCAGCCGACACGATCTGCGCCCTGCTTGCGCTGAAGTCCCGCAAGGCGGTGAAGTGGCGCTGGACGCGCGAGGAGGAGTTCCTCGCATCATCGACGCGCGCGGCGTGGCATATCGAGATCGCGGATGCAGTGACGAAGGACGGCTGGATTCTCGGCCGGCGCACGCTGACGCTTCATGACTCGGGGGCGTATGCGCGCTTCTCGCCGTACGGCGTCACCAAGCACGCGTTCCATCATTCGGGCGCATACACGATCCCGAATCTCCACTTCGACGGATTCGTCGTCTTTACGAACCGCGTGCCCTCGACCGCGATGCGTGGCTTCGGCGTCACCTCGGTCTCGTTCGCAGTCGAGACGCATCTCAACCGGATCGCCGCCGTGCTCGGCATCGATCCGTGGGAACTTCGCTTGAAGAATGCGAACCGCGTCGGCGACACGAGCGGCAACGGCGTGACGCTCACCGATCCGTCGACGGTCGTCGTCACGCTCGCGGCTGCAGATCGCGTCGGAATCGAGCTCGGTGCCGAGTACCGGCAGATGACATCGGAGCCACGCACCGGCGCGCTCCTGCCCGAGCACCTGGTCGCCCAGCAGGATCTCAACGGGGAGAAGCACTGATGGCCAAGCACCGCGGGCGCGGGTTCGCGACGATCGAGTATCCGACGGGAATGAACCAGAACGGCGACCCGAGCCAGGCCTGGATCAAGTTGAAGCCCGACGGTCGTGTCGACGTCTTCTCGGGCACGGTGGACATCGGTCAAGGCTCGAAGACGGTGCACACGCAGATCGTGGCCGACGCCCTGGGCGTCCCGTACGACTGGGTGACGATGGACAACTCGAATACGGACTCCTCCGCCGTCTGCACCGGCACATTCGCATCGCGCGGAACATTCATCGGCGGGAACGCGGTACGCCTCGCCGCTGAGCGCGTGCGCGAGCGCATTCTCGACATCGCGTCGAAGGAGCTGGAGATCGACGCGAGCGACCTCGAGATCGAGAACGGCGAGGTGACCGCGAAAGGCGCGCCGCAAAAGAAGATCAGCGTGTCCGATGTCGCCGGCGCCGCGACGTACAACTACGGCGAGCTGATCAGCGGCTCGTCCACGGCGCTGAAGCCGTTCGCGGAGGTGGACGACGCAACGGGTCAGGTCGAGATCGAGCCGCATTCGGCGATCTCCTACGCGGCATGCGTCGCAGACGTCGAGGTTGACGACGAGACCGGGGAAGTCGTCGTACTGAAGATGGTGCAGGTGTACGACGTCGGCCGCGCGATCAACCCGACGCTCGTCGAAGGGCAGATCGAGGGCGGCGCCATCATGGGGCTCGGCCTGGGGCTGCTGGAGAACAGCTATCCGAGCTACCCGTCGGTCGACCATCGCGGCGGCGAGTTCGGGGCCTACCTCGGTCCGGCGCTGCAGGACCTCCCCGAGCTCGACAACGTCATCCTCGAAAATCCCTCGGTCGACGGGCCGTTCGGCGCGAAGGCGATCGGCGAGATGGCCAACAACGCCCAGCCGCCCGCGATCGCGAACGCGATCCACGACGCGGTCGGTGTCTGGGTCACCGAGATGCCGGCGACGCCGGAGCGCGTGCTGGCCGCGCTCGACGAGAAGCGCGAGCCGCGTCGCGACGGGAAGCGTGTGATCTTCGACGAGCAGATCTCGGTGAGAGCGCTCTCCTCGAACGACGGCGCGGGATTCTTCGAGACCGATGCCTGACGCGTCGCCCTTTCGCACGTGGAACGGACGCGACGCATGGGAGTTCGTCGACGGCGTCCGCCTGCACGCAATCGGCGGCGAGCAGGTGCTCATGTGCCGCGTGCGGTACGAGCCCGGCAAGCAAGTGCCGTGGCACGCGCATGCGGACACTGAGCAGGTGATGTACATCGTCGACGGCGAGGTCGAGATGACGATCGAGGAGGAGACGACGAGCCTCAAGGCGGGCGATGTCGCCGTCGTCAATCGAGGGCTGCACCACAAGCTGTACTCCGAGGGAGGAGTCACCTTCATCGAGGCGCTCTCGCCCGTACCGCTCGACCATGTGCCCGACACGAGCGTCGATCTCGTGCTGGGTCCGGACGGCGGCGCGCAGCACGTGGAGAAGTGAGCAGCTGATGCCGCTCGTCCGCGTCGAGCTCTTCGAGCGCAGGCTGACACCGGAGCTCGAGTCACGGCTGATCGAGCGGTTGACCGAGACGCTGCTCGAGTGTCTCGACGCGCCGGAGCTGAAAGAGCACACCTGGGTGATCGTGGAAGGGCACGACGCCCACCGCTGGGGCCGCAACGCCAAGCCATGGGACGAAGGAGGCAATTGAGATGCCGATCGTGGAAGTGAAGCTGTACGACAAGCGGGTCACGGAGGAGTCCGTCCCGAAGATCATCGAGGCAATGACCGAAGCGCTCGCGGAGTCGTCCGGCGCCGCGCGCGAGCACATTCAGGTGATCGTGCAAGGCTTCTCGCCGAAGCACTGGGGCATCGCGGGCAAGCAGCAGGGCTAGCGCTGCATACCGGCATACCGGCAGCGGAGCTGGAGTCGCGGCGTGCGCGGCTGCTCGAGCACGTGGAGCGCGAGCAGCTCAGCGGCTACGTCCTCTTTGACGCGAGCTACATCCAGTACCTCACGGCCTTCAACTTCCTCGCGACCGAGCGGCCGGTCGCCGTTGCGCAGAACACGCACGGCGAGATGGCGGTGCTCGTGCCCGAGTTCGAGGTCGAGCGTGTGCACGCCGAGACGACGTTCGAGCGGATCGAGTCGTATCCGGAGTACCCCGGAGTCGAGCACCCGATGCGCATCCTCGCGCGGGTGCTAGCGGAGCTCGGGATCGGGGATTCGATCGGCGCCGATCAGGACGGCTACCCGGGGATCCTCGGCTACCAGGGGCCCGCACTCAGCGAAGTGACAGACGGCTCGGTGACGCCGCTCGGTGACGTGATCGAGTCGATGATGGTGCGAAAGAGCGAGGCGGAGATCTCCCTCATCCGCGAGAGCGCCCGCTGGTGCGAGCATGCGCATCGGCTGCTTCAGGAGTACACGAGGCCGGGCGCGACCGAGGCCGAGGCCAGCTTGCGGGCCGGTCACGAGGCGACGCTCGCGATGCTGCGGAAGCTCGGCGACTACGGGCAGCAGGCATCGTCCGACGGAGTGTCGGCCGGGTATCGCGGCCAGATCGGGTTGCGGAGCGCGTGGGCTCACGCGGTCGCGCACAACATCGAGTTCAAAGCCGGCGACGTCCTCGTCACCGAGACGAGCGCGCCGATCTGGGGCTACAACGCAGAGCTCGAGCGCGCCATGATCGTCGGCCCCCCGACCGACGAGATGCGGCGCCTCTTCGACCACACCGTTGCAGCACAGCAGGTCGCGTTCGACGCGCTTCGGCCGGGAGTCACGTGCGCCGACGTCGACGGCGCCGTCATGCACTACTTCGAGGAGAACGGGCTGCTCCCGTATTGGCGCCAGCACGTCGGACATGCGATCGGTCTTCGGAACCACGAGGCGCCGTTCCTCGACCTGGGCGACCTGACACCGGTCGAGCCGGGGATGGTCTTCACGATCGAGCCGGGGCTCTACGCTGCGGACGTCGGGGGCTTCCGCCACTCTGACACCGTCGCCGTCACGCCCGACGGCATCGACATCCTCACCGATTATCCGCGCGACGTCGAGAGCTTGACGATTCCTGACTGATCGGAAGGCCGGTCGCGTTGCTACTCGGCCAGCGTCTCGCCGGAGCCGCCCAGCCCCTCGGGGAAGTCCTTGAGCTTGGGGAGACCATCTTTCATGGGCAGCACCGTCGACTCATAGTTGACATGCACGCCAGGGGTAAACGGAAACGACGGGATCGTCGCTGCGTAGACGTCGACCAAGCCCCACTGCGGGTGCCGAGTCAGCAGATGGCCGCCGCAGACCTTGCACCACTGGCGATAGCTGCGCTCGTTCTGGTTGTACTCGCCGATTTGGTCTTCTCCCTGCGTCACCTTGACCGCCTCCGGCTTCCAAAGCGTGAATGCGTTGACCGGTCCGGCGGACCAGCTTCTGCAGGCGACGCAGTGGCAGTAGCCCGCGCCCTCGGGGTCGCCCGTGACGGCGATCTTGACGGCACCGCAGTAGCACTGCCCTTCGAACGTCTTCTCATCGCGGCTCATTTCCGTTTCTCCCCTTCGCGCTCGAATGTAGGGCGGATCTGCAACCGTCAGGCTAGAGCGAACCTGCCGTTAGGACTCGCATTCGCTCGAGGATATGCCGGCCGGCCGCAGTTTGCGCCGGCGCCACGCGTTCAGGCACCAACAGGAGCCGCGATAAGTGCGAGCTCGACCGGTCCGGCGCCCCGGACGATCGCCGCGGTCTCTCGCGCATGCAGCAACGTCGTCCTCACGATCAGCTTTGCGCGCGCGTAGTTGTCCATCACCGTCGGCACGGGCGCGACCGGGCGCCCGAGCGCGTAGCCGGCGGCGTTGCGGCCGATCTGACGATACGACTCGAGCGTGAGCGACGGCGCCATGCCGAAGAGCTCGAGGTTGTCGAGCGGCTCGAGATCCGCGCGGTGGATCAGCGCCGTGCCTTTCGACTGGAGCCCGACCGCGATGCCGGAGCCCGAGAGGTTCGCCCCGTCGTGGCCGATGAACGCGACGTCCGACGAGCGGCGAACGCGCACGATGCGCGGCTCAGCGCCCTCCTCGCGCACCCCGTCGGCGAGCGCGGC
Source organism: uncultured Actinomycetes bacterium (assembly GCA_963848665.1). GTDB lineage: Bacteria > Actinomycetota > Thermoleophilia > Gaiellales > Gaiellaceae > Palsa-739. The sequence goes on along the minus strand of CAWKEF010000006.1, from coordinate 1,114,102 downwards.
AAGGACGTCGCGATGGGAGAGGCCGCCGATCGTCTCCGACAACGCATCGCCGACCGCAGGACCGACCGCGATGACGACTTCGTCCAGGCGCGTTCCCAGCCCAGCCGCGCCGGTCTCCTCGACCGACGCCTCGAGACCCTGTTGCGAACCGAGGAGGCGGGCGTCGATCGTGTACGGGAGTTGCTGCAGATGCTGCCAGCGTTCGCCCTCCAGGCGATAGCCGGTGCCCGGGCCGGCGTAGTCGTTCGTGTCGTTCACCGCCGAGATCACCGTTCCGTCCGGCGCGATGATCGCCGAGGTCTGCAGATAGTCGGCCGCAACCTTCTGCCGCTGCATGCCGAACACCGCAGCCGCGACGTCGGCGAAGCCCCGTGCTGCAAGAGCACGCGCGATGTCGAGCCCGCTGATGCGCTCCGATAACACGCGGTCGCCCGCGACGACGTCGGCCGCACGGTCGCGGTCCGGCAGATCGCGCGAGTCGAGGCACGTCGCCGCGAGCCGTACCTCTTCGTCGCTGATCGGCGGGAAGCCGAGGACGTCGAAGACGGCCTGCACCGCACGCGCGCCGTGCGCACGCACCGAGACCGCCGTCTCCTCGTCAAGCGGTTCGATCCCGGCATCGACCTGCCAGTCGCGCTGGAGCGTCAACCACTCGTCGAGGTCGTCCGAGTCGTAGTTGCCGCCGCCGAACATGTTGTCGTAGCGGGGCATCGACGAGTAACCTGACGTGACGAAGTCCGTGCCGGGGAGGAACTGGCCCATGAGCTTGCCCGTCTTGCGGATCTCGGAATGACTCGCGATCGCGTCGTTCCCCGACGCAACCTCGAGGTCGAGCCACGCGGCGAGGACGTTCTCGGCCAGGACCGCACGCGTACCTCCGGGCACTGCGAGCGCGAGCGCTACGCACGAGATGGAGCCGTTCTGCACCCCCTGTGAGCCCGCGGCTCGGACAAGCGACAGGCAACGCGCTTCGAGGTAGAGCATCGACTTGCCCTCCGACGCGCCCATCAGCGCCTCGGAGCCGCCACCGGACGTGAAGCGCACCTTGATGCCGCGCGACGCATACGCGGAGCAGAGGAACGCCTTCGACCAGGGCGTGTCGTCGCCGTCGATGAACACCGGCTCGGTGCCGTACACGGAGAGCGTCTCCGCATACGTGACGAGGCCCTGCATGCCGAGCCGCAAGTTCAGGCGTTCCTCGACAGCGCACTGGGTCATCACGCCCGATCGGCCGGTCTGGGAGCCGACGAGAACAGCGATCGCATTCAGCCCCGCATAGCGCGACACGCCGACGGTCGTCTCGACCTCGGCGAAGCCGCGCGCGGCAGCCTCGGCTGCATCGGCCGCGAGGAGCGCGGGGTTCTCCTTCAGATTCGTCACGTGCGCCTGATTCGCCGGCGCGCGACGCGCGCGCAGCTTCTTGAGCGCGAACATCAGCTCGACCGGATCGAGGAGCGCGATGATCCGCGCGAGGCGTGCAGGCGTCAGACCGCGCGAGATGCGAACGAGGTCGCTGCGCGGCACCGCGACATCGACGAGCCGCCGCGCGATCTCGGGGTCGTCCAGCTCAGCGGTCTCACGCGCGACATCGAGGTCGAGGCCGTATCGCGCGACAAAGTGGTCGAGCGCGTCCCATTCCTGCTCGCGTCTGCCGTCGAGCTCCACGACTCGTCCGTCCTCGATGACGAGCGAGGGAGTGGGGTCGTTCGGACTGCCTGTCGCAACGAGCCCGAGCTCGGCGAGCGGCTCGATCGAGAGCTCCCGGCGCAAGCCGCGCGCCTCGCGCGCTAGGAACCTGGCCGAGCGGGGCTCAGGCGGCAAGGAGCCCTCGCGCGGTATAGACCTGCAGCGCCTCGCGCACGAATGCCGCAGTGGCGGAGGCATTCCAGCCGTCCAGCCGCTGCGCCCACGCTTCGAGCACCTCGGCCGACGAGCGGCCCGGCCGCAACGCGGTGTAGAGCTCGAGGATCGTCTCGTCCGGGAGCGGCGCGAGCTCTGCTGCACGCAGGAGGTTGTCCGCGAGCTGTGTCCGCCCGGACGCGCGCGCGACAGCGGCCTGGAGCCGAAGCGTCTCGGGTGTCGCGCGCAACTCGCCGGTCTCGACCCCATCGCCGTGCAGCTCGAGCTCGTCGAGTGCGATTCCCCTCGGCGTCCGCACGAGGTCGGGCCGGTTCGCGCCGAGCGGGTAGTCGCAGCTCGGATCGAAGACCATGCCAAAACCGTATAGAAATCGGCTATGGGCAACCACTACGACTTCGAAGGCCGCGTCGCGCTCGTCACCGGCGGGGCAAGCGGAATCGGCGCCGCGGCGACCGAGCGGCTGCGCGCCGGTGGAGCCGAAGTGCACGTGTTCGACCTCGCGTCGGGCGACGACGTCCGCGACTCTGCCCAGCTGAACGCCGCCGTCGAGCGGCTGCCTCGCCTGGACGTACTCGTCTGTGCTGCAGGAGTCGGCGGCGACTCGCTGCACACCGAGGAGGTGAGTGACGAGGAATGGGAGCGCGTACACGCGATCAACCTGAACGGCGTCTTCTACGCCAACCGCGCCGCGATCCCGAAGATGAAGGAGAACGAGTACGGGCGCATCGTCAACGTCGCCTCGATCGCCGGCAAGGAGGGCAACCCGATGGCGGGCGCGTACTCGTCGTCGAAGGCGGCAGTGATCGGCATCACGAAAGCGATCGGCAAGGACGTCGCAGGGAGCGGCGTCCTCGTCAACTGCATCGCACCCGCCGTGATCAACACGCCCATCCTCGCCCAGATCTCGCAGGAGCACATCGACTACATGACGCAGCGCATACCGCTCGCGCGCGTCGGCGAGCCGCCCGAGGTCGCCGCGCTCATCTGCTGGCTCGCGAGCGAGGAGATGAGCTTCTCCACCGGAGCGTGCTACGACATCTCCGGCGGACGAGCGACGTATTGATCGGCTTCGTCCGAGTCGAGACCGAACGCGGCCCGCGGGTCGGCCGGTCGAACGGCGAGACCGTCGAGGTGCTCGACCACGACGACCCCCTGGAAGCGCTGCGCGGGGTCGGATCGCCGGAGCCGATTGCCTTTCAGGGCATGCTCGCGCCGATCCACGCTCCGGAAGTGTGGTGCGCGGGCGTCACCTACGAGCGCAGCCGCGACGCGCGGCTCGAAGAGGCAAAAACGGACGCGCGCGACGTCTACGCGCTCGTCTACGACGCCGACCGTCCGGAGCTCTTCATGAAGGACGCGAACATGGTGCGCACGGTCGGTCCCGGCGGACCCATCCGGCTGCGCGCGGACTCGGCTTGGATGGTGCCGGAGCCTGAGCTCGCGGTCGTGCTGGGACACGGCGGCGAGCCGGTCGCGGTCACGATCGGGAACGACGTGTCGAGCCGGGACATCGAGGGCGCGAATCCGCTCTACATCCCTCAGGCGAAGATCTTCGCCGGCGCATGTGCGATCGGGCCGGCGCTCGTGGTCCCCGACGATTGGGACGCGCCGTTTCCGATCCGGATGCGGATCCTCGACGCCGGCGGCGGCGAGCTCTTCCATGGAGAGACGTCGACGGCGCGGATGAGACGCTCGCCGCTCGAGCTTGCGGACTGGGTGATGCGCGACAACCCGGTCCCGGCGGGCTCGGTGCTTCTGACGGGGACGGGGCTCGTGCCGCCCGACGACTACACACTCGAGCCCGGCCATACCGTCGAGATCGAGATCGAGGGCATCGGCCTGCTCGTCAACAGGGTCGCGTCGTGAGCGCTACCGTGCCCGCATGACCGACACGATCGACGCACCCACACGTCCGAGCGGCCGGAACTACGTCGGAGGGGCGTGGATTCCGGCTTCCGCCGGAGAGACGTATGTGAAGACGAACCCGATGCGCCCGAACGAGACCGTGGGCGAGTTCTCGTCGTCGAGCGAGGCCGATGCCGACGCGGCGGTCGCTGCAGCTGCCGGCGCGTTCGCCGAATGGTCGGCGCTGCCGATGGCGAAGCGCGCCGCGTATCTGAACGCCGCCGCGAACGTGCTCGATGCGCGGGTCGAGCAGGTCGCGCAGGACATGACGACCGAGATGGGCAAGCCGCTGCGCGAGTCGCGCGGCGAGGCGGGCCGCGCGGCGCAGATCCTCCGCTTCGCAGCGGGCGAGGCGTATCGCTCGGTCGGCGAGTCGTTCGAGCAAGCGGCCACGGGCGCGCAGGTTGCGACACGCCGCCGGCCGCTCGGGGTCGTGGCGCTGATCACGCCGTGGAACTTCCCGCTCGCGATCCCGATCTGGAAGCTTGCGCCCGCGCTCATCTACGGAAACACCCTCGTGCTGAAGCTCGCGTACGAGTCGCCGCTCACCGGCCTGCACATCGCCGAGGCCTTTGCCGAGGCGGAGCTTCCCGCCGGCGTGCTCAACGTGCTGACCGGACGGGGCTCGGTTGTCGGCGCCGCGCTCGTGCGCGACCCGAGGGTGCGCGCGATCTCGTTCACCGGGTCCGTGGCGACCGGCAGCTCGGTGCGTGACGAGGCGACGAAGCTCGGAAAGCGCGTGCAGCTCGAGCTCGGCGGCCACAACCCCGCTGATCGTGATGGCGGACGCCGACATCGATCGCGCAGTCGAGGCGTCGTACGCCGGCGCGTTCTGGTCGGCAGGCCAGAAGTGCACGGCAACACGGCGTATCTATGTCCAGGGCGAGGTGTACGACACGTTCAAGGAGAAGCTGCTGGCGCGCATCGAGCGCGGCAAGGTCGGCGACCCTTCCGATCCCGACGTCGAGGTCGGGCCGATCGTGAACGAGAAGCAATTCGACGATATCCTCGAGGCGATCGAGCGTGGCAAGAGCGAAGGCGGCACGGTTGCTCGCCGGCGGCGTCGCGCGCCGACGACCAGGCCTACCTGATCGCGCCGACCGTGTTCGAAGGCGTCGGCGACAAGGCATTCCTCTCGTGCGAGGAAGTGTTCGGCCCCGTGACGTCGCTGTATCGGTTCGCGACGCTCGACGAAGCGTTGGAGCGTGCGAACGAGAGCGAGTTCGGCCTGTCGGCGGCGATCTTCACCACGGGTCTCGCCGCTGCAACGCGCTTCCAGAACGAGGCGCAGGCAGGACTTCTCCACGTCAACTCGCAAACGGCGGGCGCCGACGTGCACGTGCCGTTCGGCGGGATCAAGTCGAGCGGTTTCGGCCCGCACGAGCAAGGGCGCGCCGCGATCGAGTTCTACACCGAGACGGTCACGATCTACGTCGATCCGTGAGCGTGGGCGCGGCCGGCTGAGAGCCGGGCGGGAGTGAACGACGAGTCGACGAGGAAGAGGAGCGCACGCCGCGCCGGCGAGCGCCCACAACACCGCGTCGAAGCCGCCGGAGAGGTCGCGCACCGCCCCGAGCAGGAGCGGCGCGGACGACGAGAGCGTGTAGCCGAACAACGAGCATCATCCCGGCAAGCGCGGCCACCTCCGCCGGCCCTTCCGCCGCGTCGAGCGTCAGCGTCATCGTGAGCGGGAAGAGCGGGCCGATCGACGATCCCGAGCAGCACCGCCCAGATCCAGCCCCCGCTCGGGATGCAGCACGAGGCCGAGCAAGGCGACAAGCTGCAGGCGCCGCGGCGCCCGCGAGCCAGCCGCGCCGCGTCCGATGTGATCGGCTGCCCAGGCGACGGCGAAGCCGACCGGGATCGTGATCGTGTTCAGCACCGCCAGCAGTCCGCCGGCTGAGCTCTGGCTCCAGCCCCGCTCGACGTACGCGTCGGGAAGCCACGAGTTGAGTCCGTAGAAGACGAACGACATCAGGGAGAACGCGGCGACGAGCTGCCAGCCGAGCGGGTTGCGGAGCGGCAGCCGCAGGGGCCGGAGCGTCGCGTGCGCATATGCAGCGGTCGCCTCCGGGTCAGCCAGAGCCAGAGCACTGCGAGCGCCGTCGACACCGCACCGAAGACGAGCAGCGGCGTCCGCCAGCCGCCGGCCGCGTGCGCGAGCGGTACTGCGACGGCGGCTCGCGATCGCCGCGCCGATGGTCATTCCCGTCGCGTACACGCCGGTCGCGAAGCCCGGCCGGTCGGAGAAGCGCTCCTTCACTGCCACAGGGAGCATCGCCCCGGCGAGCCCCATGCCCGACCCCGACAGGAAACGTCAGCAGTACGACGCCGGCTGCTCCGGGCACGAGGGCCCGCGCCACGCCGAACGCTCCGACGAGCGCGAGCGCGACCCCGATCGCCCCGCGCGAGCCGATCCGTCCGGAGAGAAACGGCGCCGGCGGTGCGAAGAGGCCCATGCAGAGGACAGGGATCGTCCCGAGCAGGCCGGCGACTGCGTGCGAGATGCCGAGGTCGGGCTGGATCGCAGGCAGCAGCGGCCCCACCCCGACGAGCTGCGGCCGCAGCGTCATTGCCGCGAGGAAGAGCGCGACGAGGAGTGGCCTGCGCCGCAACGGTGGCGGCTCAGTCCCCGGCGACGACCGGGTTCGTGATCGAGCCGATCCCGTCGATCTCGATGGTGATCTCGTCACCCGGCTGGAGCCAGACGGGAGGCTTGCGAAACGCACCGACGCCCGCGGGCGTGCCCGTGATGATCAGGTCCCCCGGCTCGAGCGTGATCGCCTGCGACACGAACGAGATCACCTCGGCGACACCGAAGATCTGGTTCGACGTGTTCGAATCCTGCATCGTGGCGCCGTTCAGGATGGCGCGGATCGGCAGTGCCTGCGGATCCGGCACCTCGCTCGCCGGCACGAGCTCTCCGACCGGCAGGAACGTGTCGAGCGACTTGCCGCGCACCCACTGCCCGTCGGAGAACTGGATGTCTCGTCCGGAGACATCGTTTGCGACGACATAGCCGCGCACGAGCTCGAGCGCGTCGTCGACGGAGACACGGCTCGCGCGGCGGCCCATGACGACGCCGAGCTCGGCCTCGTAGTCGGGGTTCTTGCAGATCGACGGGACCCGGATCGGCTCGCCTGCCCCGATCAGTGTGTTCGGCCACTTCGCAAACAGGAGCGGCCGTTCGGGAAGGTCGACTCCCTGCTCCTCCGCGTGGTCGCGATAGTTGAGGCCGATACAGACGATCTTCTGCGGGCGATCGAGCATCTCGCGACTCTACGCGAGCCGCGTAACGCCCGCGTCAACGAGGGAATCGATCTCCTCCGCGGAATATCCGAGCTCCGCGAGCACTTCGGCCGAATGCGCACCGAGCATTGGGGGCGAGGCGTGGTGGGCGAGACGTTCGGAGTCGATCTCGAGCGGCAGCGCGAGCGTGTCGACACCTGCCAGCTCCTGGACGATTCCCGTGGCACGCGTCTGCGCGTGCGCCGCGGCCTGCGCGATGTCCTGCACCGGCGCGACGGGGATTCCGTCGAGCGCCTCGAGCCAGTGCGCCGACGGGCGCTCGGCGAGACGCGCCCGGATCGGCGGGAGGAGCGCTTCTCGGTTCGCAAGGCGGTCCGGGTTCGTGCGAAATCGTGGATCGTCGACGAGCTCCGGAAGCCCGATGCGCTCGCAGAGCTGCGCGAAGAGCCCATCGTTGGCGGCAGCGATCATCAGCTCGCCGTCCTGGGTCGGGAAGACCTCGTACGGCGCAATGAGCGGAAAGGCGGTGCCGTAGCGGCCCGGAGCCTTTCCCGTGCGGAACGCATCCGTCAGCTGATAGGCGACGAGTGAAAGACCGGTCTCGAAGAGCGATACGTCGACCTCGCGCCCGCGGCCCGTCTGCGCGCGTTCGAGCAACGCGGACACGGTACCGAGCGCGGCCCAGACGCCGGTTCCGCTGTCGATCAGCGAGGTGCCGACGCGGACACCGGGACGATCGCTCTCGCCGGTGATGCTCACGAGCCCGGTGAACGCCTGCATGAGCGGGTCGTAGCCCGGCTGGTGCGCGAGCGGCCCGCGGCGCCCGAAGGCGCCGATCGAGCAATACACAAGGCGCGCGTTGCGCGCGCGGAGCGCGGCCGCACCGAGCCCGAGCCGCTCGGTGGTACCGGGCCGCATCGACTGCACGAAGACGTCGCCGCGGTCGACGAGGCGCAGCAGCGCCTCGATGCCTGCGGTCGTCTTCAGGTCGAGCGCGAGCGAGCGCTTCGAGGCGTTGGCGGCGAAGAACATGACGCTGCCCCCGTCGAAGAACCGTGGACCCCACGCACGCGCCTCGTCGCCGCGCCGTGGATGCTCAACCTTCACGACGTCCGCCCCGAGCGCTGCCAGGACCTGCGTGCACGTCGGACCGGCGAGCGACGACGTCAGGTCTACGACCCGGATGCCGTCTAGTGGTGAAAACCGGGAGTGCTGATCGCCGTCCGCCAAAACGTCGGCGAACGGTACCGAGCCGGCTCCTGCCGCGCGTTTCCTACGGAGCTGTGTCTGGGACTACGCCCACCGCAACCGGCTTGTCGACCGGCCGCATGATGGTCCACGCGAGCTCGAGCGTGCACCCGGCCTTCAGCAGGCGCTCGATGTCGTGCACGTCGGCGTGGCTGGCGGCGATCTCCGCCGCGAGCTCCTGATCGGCGCCGAGGCACACCATGCGCCGCGTGCGCCAGCGGATCTCTTCGCTTCCCGCAGCCCGGATGATCACCGTGTCGTCGCTGCGGGACTCCGTCTTCGTCATCGTGTGACACACACTACGTTGCATCTCCGGCCGACGATCGAAGGTTGCCTTCCGCGCCGGATTGCTCGCGGGGAGCCGCCTTTCGGTCGTATTTCGATCCGTGTTCGCGAGATCGCGTCGTGCGGCGAGCTCGTGCTTGCCGGTGAAGATGTAGACCGGTTACCTTGAACTGCTCGGCGCTGCGCCGGCAAGCTTCCAAGTGGGACTGGCTTCGGAAACGCCCACAGCCGCTCGCCGTCGGATCCGCGTGAATTAGTCGAAATACCTGTCCTTGCTGCACCATCGCTTGGGTCAACTCCTTTCACGAGTCGACCCCTCCTGCCGACAGCCTCCAACAGAGAAGGAGTTGGAGGGCCGACCCTCTCCTCCCGGTTCACACGGTTCGCAGTGCCACGGCGGGCGGCATGCGGGAGGCTCGAATAGCCGGCATGAGGCCGGCGATGGCGCCGATGAGGATGGCCGAGGCGATGCCGCCCGTCCACGCTTTGGCGGGGATGATCACGGCCCAGTTCTTCGTGCTGGCGTAGACCGCGGTTGCCATGGCGCCGGCGAGCACGCCGACGATGCCGCCGATGACGGCGAGCAGGATCGACTCGGCGAGGAACTGAGTTCGGATCTGACTCTTTGTGGCGCCGAGAGCGCGACGAAGCCCGACCTCCGAGCGGCGTTCCAGGACGGAGATGATCATGATGTTGGCGACGCCGACGGCACCGACGATCAGCGCCACGACTCCGAGTCCGAGGAAGAGGCTGTTGAACGCCCCGGCTGCGGCAGCACGTGCGGTCAGGACGTCGGAAGGCTGGCTGACGGCCGCTTCGTAGGGGGCTTCGGGGTCGGAGGTGTTTGCGAGCAGCGACTGCACCGCCGCCTCGTGCCCGGTGGCGGCGCGCACGTAGATGCTGCTTGGCGGGCCTGTCTTGTGCGCGCCGCCGACGATGCTGAGGTAGCCGAGGTAGGTCTGGGCGGCGGGATACCCGATCAAGGCGCTGACGTCGATGTCGGGTGTGAGCGGAGACGGGTGCAGGATGCCGGCGATGTCAAACCACTGGTCGCCCAGCCAGATCCGCTGGCCTGGGTAGACGCGGTCGATGCCGAGCTGTTGCGCGGCGACCGCACCGAGCACCGCGACCGGCAGCCTTGCTGTGCCCTGGTTGAGCCAGTCGCCGCGTGCGAGGCCGGTGCCGAGCACTGTCAGGACGTTCAGGCTGGTGGCCCTCACCTGGAGGCCGCCGGTCTGGGTCGCCGGGACGATCGCGCTGCGGTAGACGTACGTGTTCTTGATCAGGGCGGTGTCTGCCACCTGCTCGACGTTGTCCAGGAGCGTGATGCGTGCCGCGCGCTTCTCGGGGCAGTCGTGCCGGGCCTCCGGTGAGGCTTTGCCCGGCTTCGACCGTGAGGAGGTTCGTGCCGAGCCGGTTGATCTCGGCGATCAGCCCGGCCTGTGAGGAGGCCGAGAGCCCGAGCACGGCGACGATCGCTGCCGTTCCGATCGCGATCCCCAGCGCGGAGAGCGCGGCGCGCAGCGGCCGGGAGCGTAACCCGACGCTGGCCACCCGCAGCCAGTCGCGCAGTTCGAGGCGTCCGCCGCTCGCGGTCACGGCGTCTCCCCCGTCGTAAGGTCGGAGACGATTTCTCCGTCGAGGACGCGAATCTGGCGGGGCAGTTGGTCGGCAAGGCCCGTGTCGTGGGTGATCATGATGATGGTCGCGCCGGCCCTGTTGAGCTCGCGGATCAGTTCCATGATCGACGCGCCGTTGGTGCTGTCGAGGTTCCCGGTCGGTTCGTCTGCGAGAACGATCGTCGGACGCCCGACGAGAGCGCGGGCGATCGCAACCCGCTGCCGCTCCCCGCCGGAGAGCTTGGTGGGCTTGAAGTGCGCGCGTTCGGAGAGGCCGACCTGTTCGATCGCCTCGTCCGCGCGCCGATACCGCTCGGCTGCGCGGACGCCCGCGTACAACAATCCATCTGCGACGTTGTCCCGCACGGTCGCGTGCTCCGCGAGGAAGAACTGCTGGAACACGAAGCCGATGTTGCGAGCGCGCAGCTTCGACAGCTCGCGATCGTCGAGCTGCGCCGCGTCGATACCATCGATCCGGACGACGCCGCTGCTCGGCCGCTCGAGCGTTCCGATCACGTGCAGCAGCGTGGATTTACCGGAGCCGGATGGTCCGACGATCGCGACCAGCTCACCGGGTTGAACTGAAAAGGAGACCCCGCGAAGGGCGGGGACGGGTGGGTCCTCGCCGTAGACCTTCGTGACTCCGTCCAGTTCCAGAACCGATGCGCTCATGACGAGGGCACCACCACTTGCTCGCCCTCGCGGAGGTCGCCTCCGATGACCTGGACTCGTCCGCCGGCGGTGTCGAACAGACCCAGCTTGACGGCGACGAGATCGCGTCGCCCGTTGCTGCCGGCGACCTCGACCGCGAAGCCGCCCCCGGAGCGACCGATGATCGCCGTGACTGGGACGCTCAGCGCGTTCTCGACTCCCTTCGTCGTGATCGCCACCTGAACCGGGGCCTGATCGAGCGCGTGGGCCTGTTGCGGGTGGTCGAGGCTGATGTAGGCGGGGATGGTCGCGCCGGCGTTCGGGTCCTGGCTGTTCTGCGTCTGGGCGACTCTCCCCAGCCGGTCCACCTTTCCCGGTGACCGTGGTGTTGTCGGGCAGCGTGATCTGCGCGCGGTCGCTCTTCTTCACCTCGCGCTGCTGGGACGGGTCGAGGTTGACTTCCACCTCGAGCGTGTCGGATGTGGCCTGCGCGACCTGCGTGCCGGGCTGGGCGGAGCCGCCGAGCTCCGCGGTCACCTTGGCGATCCGCACCGACTCGGGCAGGAACACCGCCTGGCCGAGATCGAGCGACCCGGTCTGATCCTCGCCGAGCTTCGCCTGCAGCCTCTTCAGTGCAGCCCTCGTCGCGGAGGTGAAGGCGTGAGAAGACGGATCGAGTTGCGTTCGAGTCGCGTAGCCGAGGTGAACCAGGTTGGCGTTGAGTGCGGCGACGTCGGGTCCGTCATCGCCCTCCGACAACGACCGGTATGCAGGGATCGGGCCGCACAGAAGCAGCACCGGGTGGCTGTTCACGCGATAGACAACGGCGCCGCACTCGATCTTGTCGCCCGCACTGGGCAGCTCGGTGTACGTCCCGCCGGCGCGGTTGATCACGGCGTACGGCGGAGCCGTCGGATCGCGCCCGATAGGACAGGATCCCGTACTGGGAGACCATGTCCGAGAGCGTCCCCCGATCCACCGTCGCGGTGTTCACCGCCGACGCGTGCGCCGCCGGGGTCGCCTTCCCGCCACCCGAGGTCGCGACGACAACGCCGATCGCGACTGCGGCAACGAGGACGACCGCTGCGGCGGCCGGCACCCACTTCTTGCGCATCATTTGCTTCCCCGTACGCCGGCCGCGGCTGCGTACTGGCCGCACTTGCGCATCGCGGCGTTGAGAATCGTCACACCGGCCGGCGTTGCTGCGGATGGAATCCGATTCGTGTCGACGAGTGGGTCGGTCTTGCCAGGATCCGGAAAGTCTCGTACGCCGTTGTCGCGGATGCACTGAGCGAACGCGAGAGCAGCCTTCTGCTCCTGGGGACTTCTCTGGTTGCCCGTGAACCCCGCGGGCTCCAGGTCCTCGCACGCGTTGAGCGCGTGCTTGAACGCAGCCGAACTCGTGTTCAACGACGAGCCGTTCGCTACCGCGTCGATCGTCAACGCGCCCGACGCGTCGGGGTCCGGAAACGCGCTGACACCGTTGGAGCGCATGCACTCGGCGAACTTCACCGCTTTGGCACGAGTGGTCGACGTGCTGGTTGCACCGCTCCGGCGGCACCCGTAGTTGCGGCGGTGTGATTGCCGCCGGTGCTTCCACAGCCTGCACTGACCATGACGATCGCCGCTGCGACCATCGCCGACGTCTTCCGGCGCACCTACTTGCCCCCTACGTCTTCGGCGATGAGATGACCACATGTATGCGTGGAAGCGTTGAGGATGGTCATGCCGCCCGGCTTGTTGGCCGACGGGATCTTGGTTGTGTCGATGAGAGGCTGACCGTTGACGGGATCCGGGAAGTCCGGCACGCCGTGCTCGCGAACGCACTGGGCGAACCTGAGCGCGTCGGATAGCTGTGTCGGCGTCAGCTTCGCGCTCCCGGCGCCCGGCGGGGCGAGGGCTTTGCACGCGGTCGTCGCCCTCCTCCACACCGTCGGCGTGACGCTGACGCCGTACGAGGGAAATTGACCGGACGCGTTCGGATCCGGGAAGTCGCTGACGCCGTTGGTGCGCAAGCACTCCGCGTACTTCACGGCCTTCTCGCGGGCGCTGGTCGTGGTCGTGCGATTGGCGGTACCGGTGCGCGCGACCGTGGTGGTGTTGGTGTTGCTGCCGGTGTCGGCGGCGGCGGCAGTGCTGGTGCCGCTGCTGCTGGGTGCGCCGCCACAGCCTGCGGCAAGCACGGCAACGATGACGACCGTGCCCAACGCGGCCTGCGGCCAGAGTGTTCTCGTCAAGGGGTTCCTCCTTGTGTGCTGTTTGGATCGACACCGGTTCTCTGCCGGGTGCGCGTGCGAGGCGGAGCTCCCGGCGCCGGGAGTTGTTGCGCTGAGCCCGGCTCGAGTCGGCCGCCGGTGATGCGGGCGACCATCGTGTCTGCGGCCGCAAGACCTGCGTCGATCAGGTCGTAGCCGGGCTGGCCCAGCACGACGCCGGTGATCGTCGTGCGCTTGCCATCTACCAGGCGGATCGCACGGAACGCAAAGCAGCCGCCCGCAGCGCGGTCCGATCCGGTCTTGACGCCGACGAAGCCGTCGCGCCCCAGCAGCGTGTTGGTGTTGTGCACCGTGCCGGCGACGGGCAGCGTCGCCGTCGTCGTCGCGATGATGCTCGCCAACGCGGGCACGCGCATGGCCTGGTCGACGACGCGCAGTTGGTCGGCGGCAGTCGACACCGTCCGGTCGTCGTAGCCGCTCGGGTCGGTGTAGCGGGTGCGCGTCATTCCGACTGACCGTGCGGTCGCATTCATGTGCGCGACGAACCGTGCGACCGAGCCGGCATCCCAGCGGGCGAGGACGGCGGCGACGTTGTTCGCCGAGGGCAGCAGCATGGCTTGCAGCGCCTGCAGTTCGCTCAGCTGCTCGCCGGCGACGATCGGCACGACCGACTCGCGTTGCCGGCTCCGGCGATCGGTGTCGGCGACATCGGCGTCGGTCAAGGTGATCGTCGGCCCGTCCTCGCCCACCGCTAGCGGGTGGTCATGAAGCACGAGATATGCCGTCATCACCTTCGCGACGCTGGCGATCGGAGCCGCGTGCTGGTTCGGGCCCGCTTCGACCTGCGCCTCTCCTATCTGAACGGCGGCTTGACCCCGTCGCGGCCAGACCGTGCTGGGCAGCGCTCCGGCACGCGCAACGCGAAGCTCAGTCCGGCCGGAGGCGACTGGTGACGCTCCGGTCGCCAGTAGCTGGTAGCCGAGTGCGGCCATCGCCGCGATGACGACCAGCAGGCCCGCGACTCGGATCGTGCGCCTTCGAGTCGGCCGGGTCGTGGACTCCGTCCTGCAAAGGGTTGGTGCTTGCTTGCTGTGGACCACGTCTCGAGCCTGCCCGGCGTGGTGTTGCGGGCACGTATCGGTTTTTCGATATGCCGGCGATACACGCCCGCTCTAGCATCCGAGCATGCGTGTCTTGATCGTCGAGGACGAGCCGCTGATGGCGGAAGCCATCCGCGACGGCCTCCGCCTGGAAGCGATCGCGGCCGACATCGCAGGCGACGGCGACACCGCCCTGAAGCTGCTGCGCCTCAACGACTACGACATCGCCGTCCTCGACCGAGACATCCCCGGCCCTACCGGCGACGAAATCGCCGAACGCATAGTCGCCTCCGGCAGCGGCATGCCAATCCTGATGCTCACCGCCGCCGACCGCCTCGACGACAAAGAGACAGGGTTCGAACTCGGCGCCGACGACTACCTAACGAAGCCGTTCGAGCTCCGTGAGCTCGTGCTCCGCCTCCGGGCACTCGACCGCAGGCGCGCGCACGCGAGGCCTCCCGTGCGAGAGATCGCAGGTCTGCGGCTGGATCCCTTCCGCCGCGAGGTCTACCGCGACGGCCGCTACGTCGCGCTGACCCGGAAGCAGTTCGCAGTGCTCGAAGTCCTCGTCGCCGCCGACGGCGGGGTCGTCAGCGCCGAAGACCTACTCGAACGCGCCTGGGACGAGAACGCGAACCCGTTCACCAACGCCGTGCGCATCACCGTCTCCGCCCTGCGCAAACGGCTCGGCGAACCCTGGATCATCGCCACCGTGGCCGGCGTCGGCTACCGCATCGACACTGCACCCAGACACCGAGCACGAGGGAGAAGACGCGTGGATAGAGCCTCTGGGTTGAGCGCTCGCCTGAAGCTCACCCTCAGCTACGCCGGCTTCCTCATGCTCGCAGGCGTCCTGATGCTCGCGGCCGTTTGGGTGGTCGTTCTGCGCTACATCCCCAACGGTGTGCTCTCCCACATGCATCCCTCGTGGTGGTTCCTATTCGACCGCTCCGACCCCCTGCACGGCTTCGGCTCGATCGCGGCCATCGTGTTGGCGTTCCTGCTGCTATTCGGCCTGCTGGGAGGCTGGTTTCTCGCCGGACGCATGCTCGCTCCCCTGACTCGCATCACTGACGCCACACGCGTGGCCGCGGCCGGATCGCTCTCCCACCGGATCCAACTCGAGGGCCGCAGAGATGAGTTCCGCGAGCTCGCCGACGCCTTCGACGCGATGCTCGCTCGGCTCGAAGCACACGTCGCCGAGCAGCAGCGATTCGCAGATGAACAGCAGAGATTCGCAGCCAACGCCTCCCACGAACTGCGCACGCCGCTGGCGGTCACGCAGACGCTGCTCGACGTCGCCCGCAACGATCCGAGCCACGGGAACGGCGAACTTGTCGACCGTCTCTATGCGGTTAACTCCCGAGCGATTGGCCTCACCGAAGCGCTGCTCCTGCTCAGCCGTTCCGACCGACGGTCTTTCACCCCAGAACACGTCGACCTGTCCCTCATCGCCGAAGAGGCCACCGAAACGCTCCTTCCTCTCGCAGAACAACGCGGCGCCACCATCGAGACGTCAGGCGACGCGACTCCGGCCATCGGCTCACCCGCGCTACTGCTGCAGCTGACGACGAACCTCGTGCACAACGCGATCGTCCACAACCTGCCCGAACAAGGCACCGTATGGGTCACTACCAGCGCTCACCCCAACGGTGTGGAGCTCACCGTTGAGAACACCGGCGAGAAGCTCAGCCCACAACTAGTCGCCACGCTTGCCGAGCCGTTTCAGCGCGGCACCAGACGCATACGCACCGACCAAGCCGGCGTGGTGTCGGCCTCGGCCTGGCAATCGTCAAGAGCATCACCCACGCACACGACGGAACGCTCACCCTCGCGCCCCGGCCCGATGGGGGGCTCCGCGTCACGGTGCGACTACCCGCGACACCACAGAAAGGCGACTCAGCTGAGGGTCGGTCAGAGCAACCATGAAGACGCCAGATCTACTCATGACGGGCATCGTCTTCGGCGAGCAGCCGCGCTGGCACGACGGCCGCCTCTGGTTCTCCGATTGGGGTAGGCGAGAGGTGATGGCCATCGCTGCGGACGGCGCCAGCGAGGTCATGCACCGCGGCTCTTCGTTTCCGCTCTGCGTCGACTGGCTCCCGGACGGACGGCTGCTCGTCGTCGACACGAGCGCCGCCCGGCTGCTCGTACAGGACGCCGACGGCTCGCTCAAGACGCATGCCGAGCTCGGCCAGGGCTCAGATCCGCCGGCCGGCAACGAGCTCGTCGTCGACGGCCGCGGAAACGCCTACGTCAACGGCGGCGGCTTCGACATGATGGCCGGCGAGCCGTACGCGCCCGGCGGGATCGTCCTCGCCAAACCGGACGGAACCGTCCAACAGGTCGCCGACGGGCTCGCCTTCCCAAACGGCATGGCCGTCACTGCGGACAACCGAACCCTGATCGTCGGCGAGTCCTACGCCAAACGACTGACGGCCTACGACATCGCAAACGACGGCACTCTCGACAACCGCCGCGTCTGGGCCGACCTCGGCGACGGAGTGCCCGACGGAATCTGCATCGACACCGAAGGTGCCGTCTGGTACGCCGACGTGCCGAACAAACACTGCGTCCGCGTCCGCGAAGGCGGCGACGTCCTCGACACCGTCGCCCTCGACCGCGGCGCATTCGCCTGCGCGCTCGGCGGTCCCGACGCGACAGACCCTCTACATCCTCGCAACCGAATGGAACGGAGCCGAAGGCATGTTCAAAGGCGAACCAACCGGACAGCTACTCACGGCCCCGGCGCCCGCGCCAGCAGCAGGCTGGCCCGCGAACTGAATAGCCTCGATGGGACGCGAGCTCGACGTAGTCACGCCTTCTCGTGTACGCCTACTGAGGGTCTGCTACGGCGATACATCAGACTTCGCCCGCGCGACTTCATATGCCTGCCCCGCGGGCTACGGACGTCGAGCAGTTTACCTCGCCCTCGACGGCAGACGAGACAGCCCATGAAGGCCGTCTCGTCTGGTGGCAGGGTTCGAGGTTCAGCGACCTAGAGACTCCTCGCGAGGTCGCGCAGTGTTTGTGCCTGAGTTGCCGTGAGCCATCCCGCAGGGATGAGTGCTGCGACGGCCTGCTGGTAGACGGTTACCAGTGCGGCTTTTTGGTTTGGTGTGAGCTTTGGAATGATCATGGCGAGGCGCTGTGAGAGCCCCGTCACGATTTGGTTGGCGACCGCCTTCTGCGTGGCAGTGAGTGCTAGGTACTTGGGGGAGCTCTGGATGAACTGTGCGGTCAGCGTGCCAAGGCTGGTGGGCGTGACCGTGACGCTGAAGCCGGTCGAGCTCGCGCCGGTATTGCCAGCGTTGTCGGTTGCGTTTGCGGAGAAGCGGTGAGACCCGACGCCGAAGGTGTATGCCGGGCCGGTGATGCTTAAGCAGGTCGTCGCCGAGAGGCCCGAGCCTGGGGTCGGGTCGGCTGCGGTGCAGCTGATCGCGACTATTTTGTCGACGGCGTAAGCGCCGGCGTTGCCCGAGTAGGTGACGGTCGGCACGGCTCCGTCACGCTTGACTGTCACATTCTTTGTCGTTGTCCCGCCGGTGCTTGTTGCGGTACACGAGAGTCCAAGGCCGGACGGGGACGTATCGGTGGTGACGGTGGACGGGTTGCAGCCGGCGGAGGAGCTGATTGGCGACTCGGCGTCGGTCGCCGACCAGGCCACGCTGATGTTGCCGGTGTACCAGCCGTTATTTCCGAGAGTGCCGAGGAGCGTCGGCACGATCACCGGCGGTGTTGTATCGGCGGTGACGGTGAAGTCGACCGGCTGATACTCGAGCTTGATGCCATCCAAACGACTCGGGTCAAAACAGGCCGCACTCAACACCGCGGCGCCCGGAACAACCCCATACGGGACCGTGAAGCTGCCAGACCAATCGCCGTTGGCGTCAACCGGGTAGTCGCGGAAGCTCACCTCGCCGTTAGCGCCCTGACCGAACCTCACAATCGCCACCCAATCACCCGCACCCGCGGGCTTCACACACGAAGTCGGAGCGACAATCGCAATCGTTGTCCCCACAGGCCCACTCACCGGCCCAGCCGCGAACGTGGGCGGCGTGACCGTGAAGGCGACCGGCTGATACTCGGGTCTGACGCCATCCAAACGGCTCGCGTCAAAACAGGCCGCACTCAACACCGCGGCGCCCGGAACAACCCCATACGGGACCGTGAAGCTGCCAGACCAATCGCCGTTGGCGTCAACCGGGTAGTCGCGGAAGCTCACCTCGCCATTAGCGCCCTGACCGAACCTCACAATCGCCACCCAATCAACGGCACCCGCGGGCTTCACACACGGAGAAGCGCCGCTGATCGAAACCAACGCCCCCACAGGACCCTCGCCCGGACTCGCAACAAAACTCGGCTGCTTGACGGTGAAGTCGACCGGCTGATACTCGAGCTTGATGCCATCCAAACGACTCGGGTCAAAACAGGCCGCACTCAACACCGCGGCGCCCGGAACAACCCCATACGGGACCGTGAAGCTGCCAGACCAATCGCCGTTGGCGTCAACCGGGTAGTCGCGGAAGCTCACCTCGCCGTTAGCGCCCTGACCGAACCTCACAATCGCCACCCAATCACCCGCACCCGCGGGCTTCACACACGAAGTCGGAGCGACAATCGCAATCGTTGTCCCCACAGGCCCACTCACCGGCCCAGCCGCGAACGTGGGCGGCGTGACCGTGAAGGCGACCGGCTGATACTCGGGTCTGACGCCATCCAAACGGCTCGCGTCAAAACAGGCCGCACTCAACACCGCGGCGCCCGGAACAACCCCATACGGGACCGTGAAGCTGCCAGACCAATCGCCGTTGGCGTCAACCGGGTAGTCGCGGAAGCTCACCTCGCCATTAGCGCCCTGACCGAACCTCACAATCGCCACCCAATCAACGGCACCCGCGGGCTTCACACACGGAGAAGCGCCGCTGATCGAAACCAACGCCCCCACAGGACCCTCGCCCGGACTCGCAACAAAACTCGGCTGCTTGACGGTGAAGTCGACCGGCTGATACTCGAGCTTGATGCCATCCAAACGACTCGGGTCAAAACAGGCCGCACTCAACACCGCGGCGCCCGGAACAACCCCATACGGGACCGTGAAGCTGCCAGACCAATCGCCGTTGGCGTCAACCGGGTAGTCGCGGAAGCTCACCTCGCCGTTAGCGCCCTGACCGAACCTCACAATCGCCACCCAATCACCCGCACCCGCGGGCTTCACACACGAAGTCGGAGCGACAATCGCAATCGTTGTCCCCACAGGCCCACTCACCGGCCCAGCCGCGAACGTGGGCGGCGTGACCGTGAAGGCGACCGGCTGATACTCGGGTCTGACGCCATCCAAACGGCTCGCGTCAAAACAGGCCGCACTCAACACCGCGGCGCCCGGAACAACCCCATACGGGACCGTGAAGCTGCCAGACCAATCGCCGTTGGCGTCAACCGGGTAGTCGCGGAAGCTCACCTCGCCATTAGCGCCCTGACCGAACCTCACAATCGCCACCCAATCAACGGCACCCGCGGGCTTCACACACGGAGAAGCGCCGCTGATCGAAACCAACGCCCCCACAGGACCCTCGCCCGGACTCGCAACAAAACTCGGCTGCGTGATCGGCGTCGACACGGGGCCGCCTACGATTCTCGCGCTTCCGGTCCCTGGCCCAACCGCAAGCATCCAGAGCCCCACAACGGTGATGGCAACAGTGCGACGCACGGCACGCTTGTTCCTCAGAGCTGGCATGTGTCCCTTTCTTCCAGTTGTTCTTGTGTCGAGCCGAGCGCCTCGCGCGCCTCGTACCTGCTGCCCACCGATGACCGAAGAGTCCGCGCTCGTCCAGCCCACTGAGAGGGTGTCGTTGTCGGCGCCCTTCCGGAAGCTCAGCATGGGGTCATCGAGCGCTCGCCCAACCACATGTCCCCCCGGGGAGGCTTTGTGTCGCGCTATTTCGTGCGCGTGCCGCGAAGACGTGCGATCAACTGTGCGAGCGTCGTCATCTCTCTCCTTCGACCAATCGTAGAAAGGCCGCTCTCTGGCGGGCAGATTCCTGGCTCTGCTGAGTCGAACTCTGTTTGCCTTGCTCCGAATGCCTCGCGTGCCAGTAGGCGCGTCGGCGATTTATGGGGCTAGGCCGGAATTCTGGCCGCAGGGTCAGTGCGATCCACACTACACCTATGTTTGTGAGCTGTGTTGCGACCTTTGACAGCCGGCGGGCTACCGATCGGATGCGTGAAAGATGCCGCTAGAAAGCAGGACCGGCCCGAGACGCCTCTACCCAGGGTTTGCGGCGCAGGGATGGAGCATTTATTGAGCCCAGCGGGCGCAACGGGTGGCAACCGGCGGCAAATCGAACGACCCCGAAACCCGCTCAAATAAGCCGATCCGCAACTGATGGCAGCCGACGGCAACGGTTCCGGAGCGCGTGGTAAGGAGGGGTGGACGGTTCGAGTCGGTCAGAGGGCTTGCAAATCACGCTCACGGGAGTTTTCGTTCAGGACGACTTGCAGATCGAGCCGCGTGAGGTGGTATGGAGCTCTCGCGTCGGCAAACGACCTCCGTTGACCCTGCGAGCCCATGAACGAAGCGCGGCCGCGAGTTCCGCACACTCTTCGGCCGCGAGCGAGCGCCCAGTCACACGTCGCTGCCGAATCGCGCTTTGATCCTCCTCGCCGGAGAGCTCGAGTGCGACCATCGCCAGCAGGTCGCCGTCATCCCCGGACCAGGTCGGGTGGCGCCTCGAGCAGAGTAAGGAGGCCATCGGCCATCCCTCCGCGCATCAGGTCGCCTCTGACGCGGCCTGCAGCGGCGGGGATTTCGTCGGCAAGAGGGGGTCGGGTATCCGGTTTCCGAGTCGAAGGAAGCCGGCTCCCGTCAGTGCCAGCGCAAGGGAGCCGCTCCACCAGATGGCGTCGGGTGATGTTGCGAGCAGCACAGCGCCAACCGCGGGGCCGAGAGCCACGCCTGCCATGAAGCTGAGTTGGTAGAGCGACATGTAGCGGCCGAGCAGATGCGGCGGCGCAATTTCCGCGACCAGCGGACCGAGCACGATGAATTGAGCACACTCAGCGACCGCGATCACGATCGCCACCCCGGCCAAGACGGTGGTAGCAGCGAGTGTCGAGTGCGTGAGCGTTGCGAGCAGGACCGCGAGCAGGCCGACTGCGAATATGGCGCTCGTGGCGAACAAGGCGTGCGTGCGGCGCATCCGCGCCACCACGTGTGTCGCCGGTACCTGCGCTACGACGATGAAGAAGGTGTTGATGAAGACGACGACACCGATCTCACCGGCTCCGGCAGGTGTATGCGCCACCGCAAACGGCGGGAGGATGTTGGAGAAGAACGCGCCGCCGATCAGGACGAGAGCGAGGTTGCCCGCGATCAAGGCGAGCAAGAGCCGATCCCGAGCAACAGCTCGAAAACCCTGTGCGCCCTCGCTCGCCGACGGAGCATCCGCGAGGCCGGGATCCGGGATCCAGACGAGCACAACCAGCGCGAAGACGACGAACGTGACTGCGTCGAAGAGGTAGAGGCCCTGGAACGCCTGGAGGTGATGATGGGCGGCCGCGACGATGAAGCCCGCAACCGTCGCGCCGAGGCCGAGACCGAAGTTGCCTGCAACTCGTCGGAGCGCAGTCGATGCGGCGCGCTGCTCCGCCGGGACCAGGGTCAAGGTCAGGACTTGGCCGGCCGCTCCGACGAATCCGAAGCCGGCACCGCCGACGGCCGAGCAGACGAAGCCTTGCCAAGGACGGTCGACAAACGCCAAGCCCCCGTAGCCGAGTGCGTTCACGACATTGCCCGCGATCAGGATCCGTTTCGCACTGAAACGATCGAGGAGCGCACCCGAAGGGAGCGTTACCACTGCGGCCGTGCCCATGACCGTTGCCAGCACCAGCCCCGCCGTCGCCGTCGAGAAGCCGCGGACGGTGTGGAGGTAGATGATCTCGAAGGGGAGGATCAGTCCGGTGCCGAAGTAGTTGAGCGCGTTCCCGCCCTGAAGAACGAGGACGGGCCTCGGTAGGCCCGTACGCCATAAGGCGAACACACGTGCGAGCGCGCTGCTCACTTTGCGGCGAGTTTCTGCCTGATTCCTGGAGCGGTCGGTCATCGATCGGCTCATCTCCGATTCGTGGTTGTGTGGACGTCAAAGACACCGCGATGCCGCAAAACGGACCGCCGGTCCGTTTCCGACGGACCTGGTGTCATTGAGGCGATGACCGTCGATCTCGCGCGGGCCAAGGCAGGTGACGAGCGTGCGTTCGCAACGCTGGTCGAGCCGTTCCGGCGTGAGCTCCAGCTGCATTGCTACCGGCTAATCGGCTCCGTGCAGGACGCCGAGGATCTCGTCCAGGAAACGCTGCTTGCCGCCTGGCGCGGACTCGACGGCTTTGAGGAGCGTGCGTCGCTGCGCTCCTGGCTCTACCGGATCGCAACGAACCGGAGTCTCAACGCGATTCGCGAACGCGGACGCCGCCCAGCCACGGAGAACACCATGAGACCGTCAAGAACCCGCCGCGCCGTCGAGCCCAGCTGGCTCGAGCCTTACGCGGACAGCGCGCTTCCGGATCCCGCTCCCGGACCTGAAGCACGCTACGAGCAGCGCGAAGCGATCCAGCTCTCGTTCATCGTCGCGCTGCAGCAGCTGCCTGGGAAGCAGCGCGCAGCGCTCGTGCTGCGCGACGTGCTCGGCTTCCACACCGACGAAGCCGCCTCGATCCTCGAGACGACGCCGCAGTCGGTCAAGGCCGCGCTCCAACGCGCACGCGCAACGCTCGACTCATACACCCTCGAACGCGAGCAGGCGCCGCTGCCCGAGTCGCCGACCGAACGGACCCTTCTCGCCACCTTCAGCGACGCGGTCGAAGCCGGCGACACGGCGCGCCTCCTAACTCTGCTGAGCTCCGAAGCTCGTGTGACCATGCCGCCGCAGCCGCTCGAGCTCCTCGGACACGAAGCGATCGGCGCGTTCCTCGACGATCGCGCCGAGGTCCGCGGTGCCCCGCTGCAGCTACGCCCGACCCGCGCCAACGGCCAGCCGGCCTTCGGGTACTACGTGCGCTCGCAGCCCCGGGGCATGATGGTGCTCACCCTGAGCGGCAGCAAGGTCGACGAGATCACCTTCTTTGCAGACCCCGCGCTGCCCGGCCGCTTCGGTCTTCCCGAACACATCTAGCGCGACTGGTGTGCGCGACTCAGAGCAGCTTGTCGAGGGTGATCGGAATCGATCGGATGCGCCGAGCGGCGCCGCTCAGCTCCGTGGCGGCCCGGATGAACCGACGTGCTCGGGGACTACATCTAGTGGATCGCAGCCTCTACTGTCGGTTCGGCAGCCGACAGATCGCCTTCGGAAGAGCTGGTCGTCGGCCTCTTCGCAGTGGCGCGGCCGCCCAGCGCGGCCACGGCGAGGGCTGCGAGCACGAGCAACGCGAGCGTCTTCGGCAGCCCTGCCCGGTCGGCGAGAAGACCGATCAGCGGCGGACCAACGATGAAGCCGGTGTACCCGATCGTGAAGGTGGCGGCAAGTGAAGGACCGGGCGGATCGAGCCGGCCCGCCGCGCTGAAGAGCAGCGGCACGGCGTTCGCGATGCCGAGACCGCAGACGGCGAACCCGATCACCGCGGGCGCCGTCGCGCTGATCAGCAGCAAGCCGCCGAGCGCGATCGCCACCAGCGCCATCCCGCCACGGATCAGTTTTGCGGCGCCGAGCCGCTCAGTCAGCAGATCGCCGCCGAGGCGCGCGACGGCCATCCCGAGGGAGAAGCCCGTGAACGCCGTCGCCGCCGCCGCCGCGCTCGCGCCGGTGTCGTGACGGAGGTAGATGCCGCTCCAGTCGCCGACCGCGCCCTCCGTCATCATCGCCAGGAAGCACAGTCCGCCGATCAGGAGCACGGCGCGCGAGGGCAGCGCGAATCCGGTCCTCTCTTCGGAATGGGCCGAGGCGCTCCCCAGCCGCCTGGTGATCCACAGCGCGGCCACCCAGAGCGCAACCCCCACGAGCAGGCTCTCCAGTCGCGGGTCGACTCCCGCCGCGGCGGTGACCGCGACCAGACCCGCCGAGATGAACCCGCCCACGCTCCAGCCGCCGTGCAGCGACGACATGATCGGACGGCCCAACTCGCGTTCGACGGCGACACCGTGCGCGTTCATCGCGACGTCCATCGCCCCGCCGCTGGCCCCGAAGACGAACAAGATCGCGGCGAGCATGATCGGGCTCGTCGCCAGCAGCGGCAGCGGCAACATCAGGCAGAAGACCAGCGTGGTGGCGCGCGTCACCGAGGCGCTCGAACGGCCGTCGAGGATGTGGCCGGTCAGCGGCATCGAGACGAGCGCGCCCGCGGCGATGCACAGCAGGCACAACCCAAGCGTCGCCTTCGAGATCCCGAGGTGGTCCTGCAGCCACGGGATGTGCGCGACCCACGTTCCCATCATCGCGCCGTTGATCGCGAAGACGGTGAACGTCGCCAGACGCGGAGTCACACGACCACGACCTGGATGCCGGCGCTCGCATACGGGCGTGTCAGCTCGTCGCCACCGTCGGTGACCAGGTAGTCGATATCCGCGAGCTGCGCGACGACCCAAGCGCTCGCGCTCCGGAGCTTGTCCGCCGTCGCAAGCGCGATCACCTCACCGGCGGAGGCCACCATGGCGCGCTTCACGCACGCCTCCTCGTCGTCGGGCGTCGTGACGCCCACGTCGGGATGCACCGAGCAGAGGCCGAGCACGCAGATGTCCGCCCGCACCCTGTGGAACGCCTCGACGGCGGGCGCGCCGACCGCGACCTGCGAGCCCTTCAGCAGCCGGCCGCCGACGAGCATGACCTCGGCCTTCGGATGGTTCGCCAGCGCCGACGCGACCGGCGGCGAGTTGGTGACGACGGTGCCGTCGTAGAGCAGCGGAAGACGGCGCGCCAGCTCGAGCGTCGTCGTGCCGCCGTCGAGGACGATCACGCGCGCGCCGAGCGAGCAGCGGCAGCGCAGCCTCGGCGAGTGCCCCCTTCTCCTCGGGTGAGACCTCGAGCCGGTCCGTGAACGAATCGGTCGACGGCGCGGAAGCGAGCGCGCCACCGTGAACGCGACGCAGCAGGCCCTGCTCCGCGAGCTCCCGCAGGTCGCGGCGGACCGTGTCCTCGGATACCCCGAGGCTCGCCACGAGCTCCGAGGCGACGACCCTGCCGTCACGCTCGACCGACGCGAGGATCACCTGCCTGCGCTCAGCCGTCAGCATCTGCGCGTTATAGCACGAACATGCAGGTTTTTGCCGGTCTGCTCTGACGATTGCCGATAGTTGCGCGCACAACGATATGGTCAGGTGAGGAAATCGGCGAGGGCCTTTGCAACCTGGTCGGGCGCTTCCTCGGCCTGGTGGTGGCCAGACTCGATCGTCTCTGCTGAGAGCGGACCCTCGACCCATGATCGCCAGATGGCGACCGGGTCGCCGTGGATGTCGATGTCGTCGTGCGCGGACTGCAGGAAGAGCATCGGGCAGCTGACCCGACGGCCGGCGGCCCGGTCGGCCTCCTCGTGTGCACGATCGATCCGCAAGCCGGCGCGGTAGTCCTCGCACATCCCGTGCACGACGCCGGGATCCTGTAGCGCCTGCCAGAGGTCGAGGTGTGCTTCGGCACCCATGATCTCCGGCGGTGGTGTCTGGTACCAGGCCGCAGGATCGGCGCAGATGAAGCGCTCC
The DNA here is from genome assembly GCA_963848665.1 of uncultured Actinomycetes bacterium. Lineage (GTDB taxonomy): Bacteria > Actinomycetota > Thermoleophilia > Gaiellales > Gaiellaceae > Palsa-739. The sequence continues at coordinate 1,088,289 of CAWKEF010000006.1, read as the reverse complement.
GCCGGCTTGTCGGTCTGCCCGAGAAACCACCAATGCCACCACGTGCGGACGAAGTCCTCGTTGAGCCGCTCGAGGTGCTCGATGACGGGTAGACCGTCCATGATCACAAGGCGCCGGACCAGCCGGGCGTGGTCGAGCGCGAGACGAAGGGCGACGAGCGCGCCGCGGTCGTGCCCGACGACGTCGAACTGCTCGTGCCCGAGGATCTGCATCAACGCGACGACGTCGTTGGCCATCGCGCGCTTGGACGATTGAGCGTGATCGGGCTGGTCGGGCGGCAGAGTGGATCGGCCGTAGCCGCGCAGGTCCGGACAGACGACGGTATGCCCTTGCGCCAAGAGCGGCGCGACGCGATGCCACGTCGCATGGGTGCGTGGATGTCCGTGCAACAACACGACGGCTCGCCCCCGGCCGCCGTGTCGTATGCGCAGCACGACTTCGCCGACATCAACCTCCTCAAGGGTGAACTGGTCGAACACCGTCCTCCTGTCCGCTCACATCTCGTGCGCCGCAGTCTTCTGGTTATAGACACTCGTTCGCGCCCTCGGCAGGACCTGAGCGGTGGCCGAGTGCGTCCGACGCGCGCTGCTACGGGTGCGGGTGGACGTGGCCCGCACCCGTAGCTCAGGCCGTCGGGAGGGATGGGCCTCCTACTCGCCGGAAGAGTCGGGCGGCGGCAGGAGCGCGTTATGCAGGACGAAGCCGGCAATGCTGAGGCCGCGGAGCTTCAGGCGACCGGCGCGCTTTTCATAGAGACGTATCGTTCGCCCGTCGAGCTGCACGAACGTCCAACGTGGCAAATTGAGTCGAAGTTTCGAGCCAACAGCTTCAGTTGATCGCCTCGTTGTCCGTTTGTCGAACAGACAACATGGCGCGAATACGAGACGGATACGTGGGCCTTGAGTTCCACCGCCCGCTCGAACAACTCCGACTCGTTCGCTATTCAGGCTGCGGCGTGCGACGATGCCGTTGGCGACAGAGGAAGCTGCCGTCCTGAATCCGGAGGTTGGCATGGTCGCAGCAAGAACATCAACGTGGCGGGGCTCACCGGAGTCGCTCGACAAATGGGAAGCGCATGTGAGAGACCAGGTCAGTGGCTTCGTCGCGAAGCTTCCCGGCAATGCGGGTGGCGCATTCTTCATCGATCGTGACGCCGGCACAGCCATGACGCTCACCTTCTGGGATACAGAAGAGGCCGCGGCAGAAACGGACAAGTTCGCCGATCAAAGCCGCGAGAGCACTGTCGATGCGACAGGGATAGAACTTCTCGAGCGGGGTGCCTACTCGGTCGTGATGCGCTTCTAGCGCCACACGACGGACGGCTCGCACTGGCCTGCGCGAGTGTCCGGCCAATGTCCCCCGAACGATCAGGAGTAGTGGATCGCGTCGGCGATCACAATTTCACCACCCATCACACAAAAGCCGACGCCATCACGCCACGGACAAGCCACGGCTCGACAAACCGCAGCGTTGAGGTCGCATCTGCCTGCAGTCTTGACGAGCGCTCAGCCGGTCCCGCGCTTGCGGGTCTGAGGCCCGGCTGGAAACAGCTCCTCGACAAACTCGAGCGCAAGCAAGTTCGTGTAGCCCCCGGACCCGAGACTGGCGCCCGTAACATCACGCCGAGGCGCAGGCCGAGCTCGGTGCGCGACGGACGCCCGCCGCCCGAGCCATCGACATCGCCCTCCTCGATGAGGCCGGTCGCAAGCAGCCGCTTGACCTCCGCCGACAGCGCGTTCCGGCCTACGCCGACTGCGTCGACGAGTTGGGCGCGCGAGAGAGCCGCGGGCGAACGGCTGAGGGCGACGAGGATTCCCGCTTGCGTCGTTCTTCAGCACGTTGCGCAACCGTAGACCGGCCACCCGACGGGCCGAACCTGAGGCCCGCAGGGACCGAATCCACAGCGGCGGTCGCACGATCCTCAGTGACCCCGACAGAGGGCTTCGAAAACACCCTCGAAAAGAGGGCGCTTTCGGTGGCCTCTCTCTGACAAAAGCAGGGCTTACGGAGGAGGCTGCCCAAACGGAAGCGGTTTAAAGCGGACCAGAGCTCCTGCGCCGCGTCGCCTTCGAGGTCGTAGTCTCGACGGACGTGACGACGAACTGGGGCGGGAACTACACCTATCGGGCGAACGTCGTGCACCGCCCGTCGTCGTTGGACGAACTGAGCGAGATTGTCGTGCGTGCCGAGCGAGTGCGCGTGCTCGGCACACAGCACTCGTTCAGCGACATTGCCGACGCGCCGGAGCTGATCACCCTCGAGGGAATCCCCGATGAGATCATGATCGACGGGGCGACCGTCACCGTGCCGTCGGCCCTGACCTATTCGCAGTTGGCCGACAGGCTGCGCGAAGAGGGGCTGGCGCTCCGCAACCTCGCGTCGCTGCCGCACATCTCGGTCGGCGGCGCGATCGCAACAGCCACGCACGGATCGGGGAACCGGAACGGAAACCTCGCGACTCAGGTCGTCGCGCTCGAGCTGATGACGTCGCTCGGCGAGCTCAAAACGCTCTCGAGGGGCGACCCGGACTTCGACGGCGGCGTCGTCGGGCTCGGGTCACTCGGCGCCGTGACGCGCGTCACGCTCGACGTCGAACCGGCGTACGAAATGCGCCAGCGGGTGTTCGAGCACTTGGGCTGGGACACGTTGTTCGAGCAGTTCGACGCGATCACCGCTGCAGCCGACAGCGTGAGCATCTTCACGCTCTGGTCCGACGACGTCGATCAGATTTGGCTGAAGAGCCGCGCCGAGATCGAGGGCGAACTGCTCGGTGCGGCCGCTGCCACCGTCGACCGTCACCCGATCCCCGGCGCCGACCCTGTCAACGCCACGCCGCAGCTCGGGGAGCCCGGCCTCTGGTCGGACCGGCTCCCGCATTTCCGCAGCGGCTTCATGCCGAGCGCAGGCGACGAGATCCAGTCGGAATATCTCGTCGACCGACGGCATGGCCCGGCCGCCATCGAGGCGATTCTCCGCCTCGGCGACCGGATTCGCCCGTTGCTGTACATCGCGGAGATCCGCACGATCGCCGCCGACGACCTGTGGTTGAGCCCGCAGTACAGCCGTGCAACGGTCGGCATCCACTTCACGTGGAAGCGTGAGCAAGAGGCCGTCGAGCGTGCACTCGCAGAGGTCGAGCCGGCGCTCGAGCCCTTCGCCCCGCGGCCGCACTGGGGCAAATTATTCCTCGCCGACGCCGCGAAGATCGCGCCGCTCTACGAACGGCTACCGGACTTCGTCGCGCTGCTCGGGCGCCTAGACCCGCGCGGCGCGTTCCGTAACGCCTGGCTCGAACGCCATCTCCTACGTTGAGCGGGCGATGATCCGGTCGAGCAGGGCGTCGCGCTCCGCATCGACCGTCTTCCGTGCTGCGTCTGCGTTGAACCAGGCAAGCGACCGCTCGATCCCTTCGGCGAACGACAGAGTCGCCCCGAAGCCCGGCACGAAGCGCTTCAGTTTGGCGTTGTCGAAGAGGAGCGAGTGGCGCTTGTCGCAGAGGAGCTCCTTGCCGAGGCCGGGGTCAACGGCGGCAATTGTCTCGGACGGAATGTGCACGATGTCCGGCTCGAGGCCCGCGGCCGCGGCGATCGTCTTCGTGACCTGATCCCACGTCAGCGCGAAGTCCGACGTGAGGTGGAAAGTCTCGCCCACGGCGTCGGCGTTCCCGAGCAGCCCGGCGAGGCCGAGCGCGAAGTCGCTGTTGTGCGTCAGCGTCCAGAGCGAGGTGCCGTCGTCGTGCACGATCACCTGCTTCCCTCGCCGCATCCGGTCGACGATCGTGTAGCTCTCGCCGTCGACGGCGGTGGGAATGCGCGTCTCGCCGTAGGTGTGTGCCGGTCGCACGATCGTCGACGGGAAACCCGTTTCGCGGCGGAGGAGGTCCTCACAGGCGATCTTGTCGGTGGCGTACCGCCAGCCCGGATTCCCCAGAGGCGCATCTTCGACCAGCGGGTAGAACGGCGACGGCTGTTGGTAGACGGCCGCCGAGCTGATGAACACGTACTGGGAGACGATTCCCGCGAAAAGCTCGATGTCCGCCGCGACATGCTCTGGCGTGAACGCGATCCAATCGATGACGACGTCGAAGCGCTCATTGCGGAGCGCAGCCGCAACTGCCGGTACGTCGCGAATGTCGGCATGGATCGAACGCACGTCACCAGGGGTGTCGCTCTGTCCACGGTTGAGCAGCGTGAGGTCGACGCCGCGTTGGGTGAGCAGCTGCGTGACCGCGAGCGAGATGTTTCCGGTGCCGCCGATCGAGAGAACGCGCACGCCATGACGTTATCCACGTTCGGGCAAACCATTAAGCTCCACGGCATGAGCGCGGTTCCGGCGATCGACCTCAACGACGGCCACTCGATTCCCCAGCTCGGCTTCGGCGTATTCCAGGTGCCGCCGCCCGATACCGAGCCGGCGACTACAACCGCGCTCGACGCCGGCTACCGCCATATCGATACCGCCGAGATGTACGGCAACGAAGGCGGAGTCGGGGACGCGGTGCGCGCGGCCGGCCTCGATCGGTCCGAGGTCTACGTCACGAGCAAGCTGAACAATGGCTTCCACGAGCCCGACGCTGCGCGGCGCGCGTTCGACGAGACCCTCGCCACGCTCGGCTTCGACTACGTCGACTTGTTCCTCATCCACTGGCCCCTGCCGACGCTCTACGACGGCGACTTCGTGTCGACGTGGAAGACGCTCGAGGAGTTCAAGCAGGACGGCCGGGCGCGGTCGATCGGCGTGTCGAACTTCCAGGTACCGCATCTCGAGCGCCTCGCCGCCGAAGCGGACGTCGTGCCGGCTGTGAACCAGGTCGAGCTCCACCCGTACTTCCAGAACCGGGAGGTCGACGAGTACGGCAAGGCGCACGGGATCGTGACCGAAGCGTGGGCGCCGATCGCGCAGGGCAAAGTGCTCGGTGACCCAACGCTGACCGAGATCGCCGGCCGCACCGGCAAATCGGTAGCGCAAGTCGTCCTCCGCTGGCACATCCAGCGCGGGAACGTCGTCTTCCCGAAGTCGGTGACGCCCGAGCGGATCCGCGAGAACATCCAGATCTTCGACTTTGAGCTCGAGCCCGCCGACGTCGCGACGATCGACGGGCTCGACCGCGGCGAGGCCGGCCGCAACGGCCCCAACCCTGACGCGTTCGCTTACGTCCCAGGTTGACACTCCGGGCGGCCCGGCGCGGGTCCACCTGCATCCCGCCGTGCCTGCGCGCCTGGCGCTCGTGCTCGGCCACGGTGCGGGCGGCGGCGTCGCAGCGCCTGATCTCGTAGTCGCGACCGGAGCCGCTCTCGCCGCCGGCGTGACGGTCGCGCTCGTCGAGCAGCCCTATCGCGTCGCCGGGCGCCGTTCTCCGCCGCCGGCGCCTCGGCTCGACGAGGCGTGGATCGCCGTCGTGGAGCAACTGGCGGCGGGTCCGCTCGCCGGGCTGCCACTCCTCGTCGGCGGCCGCTCCTCGGGGGCGCGCGTCGCGTGCCGTACCGCCGCAGCGACCGGCGCGCGCGGCGTGTTGTGCCTTGCGTTTCCGCTGATCGCGCCGAGCGGAGCAAGCCGACTTGCCGAGCTCGACGCGGTTCGTGTCCCGACACTCGTCGTCCAGGGAACGCGCGACCGGTTCGGGATGCCGCCCGCCGGGCCGCAGCGCGTCGTCGTGGAGGTCTCCGCCGACCACGCGCTCAAGTCCGACCGTACGGCAATCGCGGCCGCAATCGCGGGTTGGGTCGCCGCGCGGTAGCTGCTCGCCCTGCTTGGCTTTTTCGGCCGCGGCCGCTTCAGCTCCTAGGCCTTGGACGCCCGCACCCTGGGCCGTTCGGCTCTGTTCCAACCGCGCCGGTACGCCGATCATGCACACGTGGACGATGCGATCCTGAGCGTGCTCGAACGCGCCGACCGGGCGGCCGAGCTGCCGCGGCTGGGCGGAATGGCGCGACCCGACGGGATCGCGATCGTCAGCGAGGACCGCTGGGCGTTCGCGCGGGTCGACGGCGACACGCAGGTATTCACGACTCCGCACGGCCCGTCCTACTTCCGGCGCGTACCGATCCTGCGCGGCCTGGTGAAGCTGGGCGTGTCGCTCGCGCCGATGCTGAACAAGACCGGAGGCGCTCCGCGGCGCGACAAGGTGGTCATCGTCGTCGCGCTGATCGTGCCCGTAGCCGCGGCATTCCTGCCGCATTCCATCTCGCTCGCCCTCTCGATCGCGATGACACTTGCGATGATTGCGTGGGTGTTGCGCGGCCGAACCCTCTTTCTCCACGGCGCCGAGCACCGCGCGATCGCAGCGGCAGAGGGGCGCTCACTTGTCGCGACATGGCACGGGCTCGCGCGGCCCACTCGTTTCTCGCCTCGGTGTGGCACGAACTTCGCCGCGCTGCTCGTGCCCGTCACGCTGACGCTCGATCACATCTGGTTCGTTCCGGGAGCTGCGCTCGCTCCGCTGATGATCGTGCCGCTCTCGCTCGGGCTGACGATGGAGCTCTGGCAGGCGATCCAAGGTCGAACCGGCTCCATCGCACGCTTGCTGCTCGTCCCGGGACTTGCCCTTCAGCGCCTCACGACACGCGAGCCGACGCTTGCGGAGACGCGCGTCGCGCTGCGGGCTCTCGCAGCGGTTCTCCAGGCGTAGAGCACAGGCGGCGCACGGGCTATCGCGGCGGAGCGGGTCCCGCCGGCAGGGTTCCGATCACGATGGGCATCGTCGGGTCTCCCGCCTCGAAGGCGACGACGATCTCGGCGCCTGGATCCGGAACGAACACGCGGTGCCCGTGGCTCAGAACCGGCGCCCAGATCGCGTCGTCGCCCATGACGGCTGGGACGTTGACCTTGACGCGCCCGCCCTGCTCCGGGTCGTCGACGTCGGCCACGACGCCTCTATACACACCGTGCAGCTCAGTCACCGTGTCCCGGCCTTGTTGCTTAAGGCGCATCCCTCACTCGCCGCTCGGGTGCGCCGTCCGTTTCGACTTCACGCAGCGCACCGCTCTCGGGGTCGAAGATGAACCCTCGAATGCTGTCGCGCGCCGGCAGTTCCGGACTCGAGCGCAACCGGGCGAGACCACCCCGCAACGTCGCCTCGAGATCCTCGAACGCACCCAACCGCCAGGTCGGAACGACGCCGTCCGCGCTGAGCTGTTCCGCGAACCGATCCTCCGACGCGCCATGCAGCCCGCAGCCGTCATGCATCACGACCACGATCTCTTCCGTGCCGAGCAGCCGCTGGGAGACGCTCAACGAGCGCAACGCATCCTCGGTGACAAGGCCGCCGGCATTGCGGATGACGTGTGCATCGCCACGTGCCAAACCGAGCATCGCGAACAAATCCATGCGCGCGTCCATGCAAGCCAGCACGGCCACTTTCCGGCGCGGACGCGGATCCTCGCCTGAAGCGGCCAGCTCGTCCCGTCGGGAGGCCGCCACGGCCAGCATTTCGTCGGCACAACGCATCCACTCGAGATTCTAGGCTCACACTGCGAGATCTATTGCTTGCGGGCCGAGGGCGAATCGCCGGGGCCGGGAGCGTCTACGGGGCTCTCTCCGGGTGCCAGATGATCTCCCACAGGTGGCCGTCCGGGTCGCGGAAGTAACCGGAGTAGATTCCCCAAGGTCGGTCGCGGCCCGGCGTGACCGTGGCACCCGCGGACGCCGCCCTCTCCAGCAACGCGTCCACGTCGTCCCGGCTACGGACGAGCTGCGCAAGACTGAACTCGCCGCTCTGCGGCGGCCCGACCGGAATCGCTGCATCCCTCGCGAGGTCGGTCCGTGGGTAGAGGTTGAGGAGCAAGCCGCCGTCGAGTTTGAATATTGCGATCGCGCCGTTGGCGCCGGTCGCGGGGTCCGTCCATTCCGTCCCGACGATGCCCTTCGACTCGAGGCCGAGACTGCGGTAGAACGAGAGCCCGCGCTCGAGGTCGGCCACGGCCAAGGTGATGACGTCCAGACGCGCTTCCACGCGTCCGGTCTACCCGTTTCTCACGGTGCCGAAAGGTCGGATGTTGTTGCTAGGTTCAGGCGAAATGGCGCCCGGATTCCTTTTCCTCGGCGCGCTGCCGTGTACCGAGCGGCTCGACGACACCGTGGCCCGCGACCACGACGGGTTCGTTCTCACCGGACCGGCAGCGAACATGGAACACCTGCTCGAAACCGACATTCCCGGGGTGTTCGCGGCCCGTGATGTCCGCTCGGGGTCGACCAAACACTGCGCCACCGCCGTCGGTGAAGGGGCAATGGCCGTCCAGTTCGCCCACGCGCACCTCTCCGTGCCCCTGGCGTCGAGGAAATGACGTGAGCGACGTTGTGTGCACCCACCTCGACCAGATCGCCGTCCGCGAGCTGCCACCCTCGGTCGCCGGCTGCGAGGACTGCCTGAGGACAGGCAGCAAGTGGCTCCACCTCCGGATCTGCTTGATGTGCGGCCATGTCGGCTGCTGCGACGACTCGCCCGACCGGCACGCGTCGGCGCACGCGCACGCGACGTCGCATCCGATCATCCGTTCACTCGAGCCAGGCGAAGACTGGAACTGGTGCTACGTCGACGAGGTGGCGTTCCTCGTCGACGGGATCCGCGGCGAGACCCGCATCCCGCCGTCGCCGCTCATGCAGTAGCTCGCACGGCGGCGGCGGCGATGATCAGCGTGCGCGGCGGCCCAGCAGCCGGGCGAGGTTGATGTCGTATCCCCACCCGAACCACCTGGGCGTGAACAGTCTCGGGTCTTCGGGATTCCACCAGCGCGACTTCAATCGGGCAAGCGTCGGGCGTCGCCAATCGTAGGGAACGCCGAGGAACTCTCCTGTCTTCGCGCTCTGATCGGACATTGTCGCCCTCCTCGTGTTCAGCCGATGACGTGACCGAGAAAGATTAGCTGATGTGCTAAGTTTCTAAGGATGGCCGTAACGGAGGGATACAAGGCGCTGGCCGACCCGACCCGACGGCAGATCCTGAAGCTTCTGCGTGAAGGCGATCTCGCCGCCGGCGAGATCGCCGACCAGTTCGACATCTCCTGGCCCTCGATTTCACGGCATCTCGGCGTGCTCTCCGCCGCCGGACTCGTCAAAGCGACCCGGCACGGCCAGCAAATCGTCTACTCGCTCTCGACGTCGGTTCTCGCAGACATCGCGACCGAGATCGCCGACATGGCCCGCATCAACAAGTCGCGCAAATCGAAGCCGCGGCCGAACACCCCGGAGAGCACACGCAACATGAATTCGACCGGCCTGATCATCCTGCTCGTCGCCGTCAGCGTGGTGTCCGCCACCGCGGGCTGGGTCTTCCGGGACGCCCGCGCCCGGGGGCTCCCGGCGCGCAAGGCACTTACCTGGGCCGTCCTGACATCGCAGGAGTGGCCGCTAATGCTCCTGCTCTACCGGCGAGTCCGCCCGAAGACGATCCGCGGAGACCGTCGGATCCCGAGCGGCTGAGTCTCGCCCGCCGCCCCGGCAGCTGGAACAGAGGGAGTGACTTTGCAATCTGGCAGCGATGCAGGCCGGCTTCATCGGGAGGCGGTGGTGGTCGACACCCACAACGATCTCGTCCTGTCGATCACCGCGCCCGGTCTCGGCGAACGCGGCACCTTCAAGCACCGCTGGCTTCCCGAGCTCCGCGCAGGCGGCGTCAACGTCCAGGTCTGCCCGCTCTACAGCGATCCGGAGATCCCGGAAGCGCATCTACGGCAGACTCTGCGGCAGATCGCGGCGCTCAAGCGCGAGGCGGAGCTCAACCCTGGCGAGCTTGCGATCTGCCGATCCGGCGCGGAGATCGACGCTGCCTTGGCCGAGCGCAAGATCGCGCTCGTGATCGCGATGGAGGGCGCGCTTGCTCTCGGACCCGACGAGAGCATCCTCGAGATCTTCTACGAGCTCGGCGTTCGGATGATCTCGTTCACCCACATGGGCCGGACGCTGCTCGCAGACGGCAGCGGTGAAGACGCGGCGGGGAGTCGACTGCCACGAGCCGGCGTTGCCGTCTTAGGCGAGATGGAGCGGCTCGGCATCGTCTTCGACGTGTCGCATCTCGGCGCGGCCGGCGTCGAGCATGCCCTCGAACTCGCGACTCGCCCTGTGATCGCATCTCACTCCGCTGCGCGAGCGCTCCGCGACCACCACCGCAACCTCACGGACGAACAACTGCGTGGCATCGCAGCAACGGGCGGCGTGATCGGTCTCAACCTGCTCGCCTGCTTCGTAGACCCCGAGCACCCGACGATCGACCGCGTCGTTGACCACTACGAGCATCTGGTCGAGGTCGTCGGCATCGAGCACATCGGAGTCGGCCCAGACTTCATCGCCGACATCTACGACGACCTCTACCCGGCCGGCGCGGATCTGAGTAGCGAAGGTCTCGACACTCGCCTGAACATCGATGACCTGCACGCCTCGCGACACCTCCCCAACCTCACCGCCGCGCTGCTCAGACGAGGCTTCAGCGAGCGTGACGTCCGCCTGATCCTCGGCGAGAACTACCTCCGTGTTTTCCGGGAAGTGATGGGTGTCCAGGGTCTACTCCCGGCGTAGCGTCCACCAGCCTGCGAACGCGATCAGCGCGAGCGCGATGCCGCCGAACAGCGCGGTCTCGATGCCTTGCAGCGCCCAGAACCTGCTTGCCGGCTCGAAGATCGCGTGCACATCACCGCCGCCGATCGCAAGGCACTGCTTTCCGTTTGCGACGGCCTTGCCGGCGCGGATGCACGCGCCGAAGGGAAGAACCAGGCTCCTCCCGTGCGCGTCGCTCGGGCCCTCGCTGATCAGCCACGCATGGAACAGCGCGCGAGGCCGGCCCGATCCGGCGGGGAACGTGAGTGAGCGAGGCGCGATGAACCGCTGCCGCAGCCACGTGTCCACGAAGATCCGGGCGACGAAATACGCGACGAACGACACCATCACCGCCGGAATCGCCCGCCGCCAGAGCGCGCCGATCCCGAGCGCGAGGCCGAGTGCGAAGAGCGCGTAGCCGAGCACGACCGTGCCCTGCGAGTCGAATGCACCGCTCTCCATGCGGCCGTCGAGGCGGACGAGCGGCGCACGCCACCACAAGTAGATCGCGAGCAGCACCGCCGCCGCAACGAGCGTCGAGCCGACGGCGAGCCCGAGCTTCGTGACGACCCAGCGGCGCCGGGTGATGCTCTGCGTCCAGGCGAGCCGATGCGTGCCCCGCTCGAGCTCGAGCACGAACGGCGCTGCGAGCGCGACACCGAAGAGACCGGGCACGAGGTTGAACCAGCCGACCAGCGACGTGTACCGGTCGAAGTGCTGCTGGAACGACCCTATCGCGTCACCGCACACACGACTCGAAGAGAACCCGAGGCAGTGCGAAAGCCCGTCGTGCGAATACACATGAGCCATGTCGATGCCGACCGGAACGAGGATCGCTGCGACGAACACGAGCAGGCCCGCCGCGATGAGCGTCTCCGTGCGCTGCTGCCGCCACCCGAGCCAGATCACGACGCCACCTTCCTGCTCGAAGCGCATCCGCGCCGTAGCCGAGGTAGGCGAGCACGACGTCCTCGAGGTCGACGTTGTGCAGCTCCCATTTCGAGTCGTACACGTGACCGTTGGCGCGCACGAGCAGCGTCGTCTGGCGCTTCGTGTGGCTCGCGCGGATCACGTCATGCACGCGGGCAACGTCCGCTGCGTCGGCGCGCGGCCCGGTGAGCAAGCGGTGGCTCGTGACGACGTCCTCGATCGCGCCGACGAGCAGCGGGCGCGACTCGGAGAGAATCACGAGGTGGTCGCAGACGCGCTCCAGGTCGGCGACGATGTGCGACGAGAGCACGACGGTCATCGACGTCTCGCTCACGGCCTCCATCACCGTGTTGAGGAACTCGCGCCGCGCGAGTGGGTCGAGGGACGCCACCGGCTCGTCCAGGATCAGCAGCTCGGGCTGCTTCGCGAGCGCGAGCGTCAGCGCGACCTGAGCCTGCTGGCCGCCCGAGAGATTTCCCACCTTGCGCTCGAGCGGCAGACGCAGGCGCTCGATCCGGCGAAGCGCGACGTCGTCGTTCCAGGTTGGATTGAGCCGCCGGCCGAACACGAGCATCTCGCGCACTGAGAAGCCCATGTGCAGCGGGTGATCCTGCGCGACGAACCCGAGCCTGGGCATGAGCTCGCGCTCGTCGGCGCCCGGCACGAGCCCGAGCACCTCGACGACGCCGGACGTCGGGCGCGCCAGCCCGACCGCGAGCTTGAGCAGCGTCGTCTTGCCGGCGCCATTCGGGCCGACAAGAGCCGTTACTGATCCGACGGGGACCTCGAGCGTGCAGTCGCGGAGCGCCCACGTCGACCCGTAACGCTTGCCGAGCCCGTCGGTCCGAATCGCGCTCATGCCACCCTCGAGACCGCGGGCGGGCGGATCGTGTCGTCGAAGAGGGTGGCGATCGTCTCGTCGTCGAGGCCCGCGGCGCGTGCGCGTGTCAGCCAACGCTCGAGCGCCCCGCGCAGTGCCTTGCGGTCGCCGTCGGGCGGAATCGGCGCGACGTCGTCCGCGACGAACGTGCCGACGCCGCGGCGTCCCTCGACGATGCCTTCGAGGTCGAGCTGCCGGTAGGCGCGCAGCACCGTGTTCGGGTTGATCGTCAGCGTGCCGACGACCTCCTTCACCGTCGGTAGCTGATCGCCGGGCTTGAGGACGCCGAGCCGGACGGCCTGGTGCACCTGCTGCACGAGCTGCAGATATGTGGGAACCCCGGAACGCTCGAGATGGAACTGGATCACTGTGCCACCTTTACCTAGCTAACTAGATAAAGGGAGAATAGACATGCGTGGTACGCGCGTCAAGCGCGATCGGTGGCTCTACCTGTAGGGACGAGACGCCTAGGCGCGCGGCGCGTACTCGACGCTGCCGAACGGCCAGTCGGACTCGAGCCACTCACTCACAGCCCGCCAGAGTGGAGTGTCCAGGTGCGCACGGCTCGCCCGCACCCAGGAGAGCGCGCAGGCGTCGTAGTCCCTGTCCCGCACTGGATAGATGTAGACGCACCCGATCACCTCGCGGCTGACCGGATCGAGCACCGTGTAGGTGAAACCTGTCCGCTTGCGAAAGTCGTCGGCGTGTCGCTGCAGGTCCGCGCGGTTTTCGTCCGGCGTCATCTGGCGCGGCCAGGAGCCGTCGGGATACCCGGGCGTCGCAGCGATGTGCTCCATCGACGATGTCCAGGCCTCGTAATCCTGCTCGTTGTGCACGGGCCCGAGCGGTTCGAGCACGAACTCGGCGGTCTGGAGTCCGAGCGGGACATCGAAGTCGGGCGGGACAAAGTCGGCCACGCTACCGATCGTAGACGTGCGCTCACTGGTAGTCGCGATTGTAGAGCCTTCTCGTCTGCGTGAGGATCGGGACCGTCACCTGAATTGCCGCAGGTAGCGTTGACGACCGTGTGGGAGCGCTCGGGACAGCTTGTCCTTCGCGAGATCGAAGATCGTGACCTCGACGTGCTGTTCGGGCACTGGACGGATCGCGACGCGATCCGGATGGCCGCGTTCACTTCGCCGGATCAGAATGATCGAACGAGCTTCGAGCGACGGTGGGCGCGGCTGAGGAGCGACGTGTCTACGACGAACAGAGTCGTCGAAATCGACGGTCGAGTTGTGGGTCACATTGCGAGCTTCGACTTGGAGGGGCACCGCGAGATCACCTATTGGATCGCCCGTGAAGATTGGGGTCGCGGCATCGCCACGCGTGCCCTACAGGCGTTCTTGCAGCTGGAGGCAACCCGTCCGCTTTACGCCGGCGCTGCGAGCGACAACGCCGCGTCGATTCGTGTGTTGACGAAGTGCGGTTTCCTTGTCGTGGGCCAGGGGCGCGGGTTCGCTCACGGGCGCAACGAGGAAACGGACGAGGTCGTCCTCCGACTCGATGCATGACGCAACTGCCCCTCGGATGCGCGGCGCGGAGCGGAGCATGTTCGACGAGAGCCGGGGCTTCAGTTGCCGACCAGCGAGCGATCTAGACGTTCGTCGATCTCGCCGGCCAGCCGATCGAGTTGAGGCCCTCCGCCTTCCGTGGCGTCCTTTTTCGCGTTGAACAACCGCACCCAGAGACCCGCCGTCCAAGCAGCGGCGCAATCCTGGACTGTCCAATCCTCAGCCGTCCGCGTGTAGGCGTCGATGAACTCCTCCGTCTGCGCAACCGTGGCGGCCCCGCCGGGATTGCCCTGCGCGGCCCAGACCGCTGCGGCGAGGCCGACGATCGCCGCCTCCGGTTGGGCGATCACGCTATCCCAGTCGTGTACGACGAGCGGGTCGTTTCCGTTCCACCGGATGTTCTGCGACTCCCAGTCGCCGTGACCAATCCGCAACGGTGCCTTGTACCGCGAGAGGGCCTCACGCACCTTCTGCGCGGCGGAGTCGATCCACACGGGCCCCTCGAACAAGTTGAGATTCATTCCGCGGTCGTCGCGGTCAGGCCAGGTTCCGGCGCTGCAGTGATCCCATGCCATCCATGGCGGCGATGGCGCCAGCATCGGGACGTGTGCCGGGGTCGGGGCGGCGGCGACGAGCCGTTGTAGGAGCAGTGCATAGGCATCAGCGCCGAGACTCGGGTCGCGCTGCCCACCGCCAGGTACCAGAGCCTCGGCGTGCACAGCCGAGCCGTCGATCTGCTCAACGGCGGAAATCGGCGCAGGACAGGGGTATCCGGCTCGTGCGAGCTGATGCTGAACCGCGACGCACCCGAGGAGTCGACTCTCCCAGCGTCGGATCTTGATCACAACCTCGCGGCCATCCACCAGCGTGACACCCAGAACTCTGGACAGGTTCCCAAGCTCGAACTGCGTCTCGGCGATACCGCTCCCCAACGATGACCGGCACCACTTCGCGAGCTCCGCGGCCGTGAGCACGGACGTGATTGTGCCCAACCAGGCTTCGGGCGGCCCGCCTGCGCGAGCGCCTCAACTGTCTGAGGGCCGACCTGGATTCGAGAGAGCGGAACGGAAATCGAGATTCGTGGGCTGCGCCAGCGTTGGCGAATGACGCCCGACGAGTGCGGTGCGGGAACGGCGGTTGGATGCCCGCGATCATGACCCTTGGCGGATACCGCCAATCGCTCGTCGAGGGCGCAGAGGAGAATGCGCGAGATGGATGTGTTCGAGGAGGAACGTGCGGTCAGCGCAGCAATAGAGCTTGCCTCGGGATTTGGGCTGCCAGTCAATGAGGCGAGGGTTGTTTTGAACTCGAACAAGCTCGCGCTGCGGTTACTGCCTTGCGATGTCCTCGTCCGGGTGGCGTTGGTAGGACAGGGGGCGTTCCGCTTTGAGATCGAGATCGCGCGTCGGCTCATCGAGCATGGAAGTCCTGTGGCGAGTCTGGATATGCGTGTTGAACCATCCGTCTACGAGCAAGACGGCTTCGCCTTCACGTTCTGGCGGTACTACGAACAGTCGGGCACTGAGGCTTCAGCAGCCGCGTACGCGACGGCGCTTGAGCGACTGCACGTGGGCATGGCGCAACTTGATGTCATCGCGCCGCACTTCAGCGACCGGGTCACAGAAGCCCAACGGCTCGTCGCAAGCCATGACAGGACCCCAAGGCTCGCAGACCCCGACCGGGAGCTCCTCGGTAGGACGCTGCAGAGCTGCGGCCGCACAATTTCTGAACGACCGTTACGCGAGCAGCTGCTGCATGGCGAGCCGCACCCAGGAAACGTGCTGACTGCTGCGGAAGGGTTGCTCTTCATCGATTTTGAGACGTGTTGTCGTGGCCCCGTCGAGTTCGATCTTGCTCATGTACCGCAGGCCGTCGGCGAGGCTTATGCCGAAGCGGACCGCGAACTGATTCAGGAGTGTCGCCGCCTCGTATTGGCGATGGTGGCGGCTTGGCGTTGGGATTTGGATGACCAATTTCCGAACGGCGAGAGAGCTGGTCGAGCGCTAGTGAGTGCCCTGCGTGCGGGGTCGCCGTGGCCGACACTCGACACCGTGATGAACGAGTAGACCTCCGGCGCCGGAAACTGCGCTTCTGGCATGGCGGAACACAAATTGAGAAGAGTGGCCCGCCCTTTCGGCTGGGCGAGTGTTCCGGAACGACGCCTGACCAGTTCCCGTCGCTTAGGGTCGTGGCATGACACTCGACGACGTTTGGACCCTGATCGATGCTCCGTCTCCCGCGGTTCTGACAACGTACCGCCGGGATGGGAGCGCATTGACGACGCCGGTGTGGTTTCGCTTTCAGGACGGCGCGTTCGAGATCGTGTTCGCGGAGGGCGATGTGAAACGGCAACATCTCGGCCGAACACCGAAGTGCCTGCTCGTGATCTTCGAGGCGGTCCCGCCGTTTAGAGCGATCGAGGTCAAGGGCGAGCCGGAACTGGTGGACACCGACGTGACGTCGGTACGCGAGGCGATCGCCGAGCGTTACCTCGGCGCTGAACGCGGACGTCGCTACGCGGAAACGCGGCGGTCGCGTCAGGGCACGGTCGTCCGTCTCGTCCCCAGAGATCCTCGGGTGTGGGATCTCGCTGCATCCCTTCCCGCATAGATCACGGTGCCGGTTGATCTTTTGGCACCAGTCTGCGCCAGTCCGTATGGACTGCCCGGCGCCTCGCTCCTAACTTGGCGCGGGTTGCCGTCGGGATGTGGCCCGGCGGTAGAGCCGCAATTACGGGAGGCGCCGGTTATGGGCGAAGGTAGCTGTGTCGGGCTTGATGTGCACGCGCGGTCGGTGGTCGCAGGCGTGATCGATTCGGGGAGCGGCGAGGTACGGTCGCTCGGGTACAGCCTGGGTTGAGCCGCGGTGACAGCTTGCAGACGTTCCGGCGCCGGTGCGTGTCTTACGAGTCGGGGCCGACCGGGTACGGGCCTGCGCGTGCGTGTGCTGAACGGGGATGAGCTACCTTGTGGCCGCGCCGTCGAGATCCGGCCGGCTGCCGATCGGGTCAAGACTGACCGCCGTGACGCCGAACGGCTGCGAGGTTGCTCGACTTGGCGAGATCACGGCGGTGCGGGTGCCCGGGCCGGAGGAGGAGGCAGCGCGTGATCTAGTCCGTGCGCGCGAGGACGCTCGGTGTGATCTGATGCGGGCTCGGCACCGGCTCTCGAAGCTGCTCTTGCGCCACGGGGCGGTGTACAACGCGACCGCCTGGACGCGAGCCCATGACCGTGGCTTCGTAAGCAACGATTCCGAGGCGGGCCGCTCGCGATCGGGTTCGACGAGTGCTACATCCGCATGATGAAGCAAGACCGACGAGACCGCTCGCGTTGCGATCACGTGCTCGCCTCAGGCCGACCGTCGTCGAAGTCGTCTACCCAGCTCGTCTGTCTGCGCGGCGTCTCGACGCTCACCGCGTTCGCGTTGACGGTCGTGCTCGGCGACTGGCACCGGTTCCGGCCCGATCGCTCGCGCCGTTCCGGTCTCACCCCGAACGAAGCTCAAGGGAGCGCCGCCGTCAGGGCGGGATCACCAAGACCGGCGACAGCGCACGCTCGCCGGCTTCTGATCGAGGCTGCCTGGGATCAACGCAGCGCTCCCGGTTGAGCGTCACGCTCGAGCGCCGACGCACCGGAAGCCTCTCGCCGTGCGGGCCCAGCCGACGCGAACGCCGCCGGCTGCACGGACGAGGCGCTCGAGCCGCCGGGCAAGCTTCGTGATCGTGTCTCTCCGTCGCGCGCGACGCCGGAACTGCTGGCACTCGCGACGATGGAGTAGCCGCCACCCTCACGTTCTTCATCGAGGCGCACGGCGAGCCAACGCGAGGAGCGACCCGAGAGCGCACTGTGGGCAGCCCGGCGCGGCCACGTCGCCGCCTTTGACGCCCGCTCCGCATCTCGCACACCCGGTCATGCGGGACCAACCGCGCATATGGTCGCGATACCACGCCGACTACTGCCGGTGCGTTCCCCCCGCCGACCCCGACGGGAACAACATCGAGGCCGTCTGCCACCAGCCCGGCTAGGCAGTCCGCTAACCAGACACCATCGTGTGCGCCAGTGTTCCGGAATGACCGCTGATGGGCGATGCTCCTCGTCGATGGAGGCGAACGGGTCGGTCGTAGTCGTGAACAGACAGGCGTGGTCAGGGATGAACGCCTTGCGAACAGGAGGTCTGCCTGGATGAAGATCTTCAACCTTTACAACGACGAGTTGGATAACTCGAACGAACGGGAGGGCTGGAACTTCAGGGCAGCGAAGGTCGGTGAGCACATTGGCGGTGAACTAATCGGCGCAGGACTTTATGAGGCAGAACCTGGCAACAAGGTCTGGCCGTATCACACGCATCACGCCAACGAGGAGTGGCTCCTCGTTCTTCGTGGTCAGCCCACGCTCCGCACGCCTGAGGGCGAGCGCCAGCTCGACGAGGGTGACGTGGTCTGCTTCCCGCGCGGCAAGGCGGGGGCGCATCAGGTCTGGAACGGAAGCGACTCCCCGATTCGTGTGCTCATGCTCTCGACACTCGTCGCCCCGGACATCGTCGAGTACCTCGATACCGGCAAGGTGGGCGCACGCAGCGTCGCGGGTGAACTGATCATGTTCGGCCGTCCGGGGCCGACGCTCGACTACTGGCAAGGCGAGGAGTAGCGGAAGCGGCCCAGGAGCAAGGCAGCACTCGACTGGGCCAGCGTCCGGGAGTGTGCTCCTATGACTTGTCAAGCGATGAGTGCCGCCTGGTTGTTGAGTACGCGGTAGAGGTGTCGGGCGAGTAGCGCTTGAGGAGGCCTATTCCGTGGCGGCGCGTTTTGACTTCGCGACGCGGCGTCGATTTAGTTCTTGGTCACTGCGTCGGAGGCGGCGGTGGAGGACGCTGGTGTGAAGTACGTTGAGTTGTCTGTCGCCGCCTCGGCTTAGGCGGTGGCGGACTGTCTGGCCGCTGGAGGCAGGCACGGGCGCGACGCCGGCGAGCCGGAAGCGGCTCGAGGCGAACCGGTCTTGGTGTGACCCGACGTCAGTTCCGCGGCGTCGATCGGGCCGAAGCCCGGCTCGGCGAGGCAACGCGGGTCCGAGCGCGCGGATGTGGCCGAGGAGGTCGCGTTCGAGCTCGTCGGCTTCGAGTGTTGCTGCTTCGATGCGGCGAGCCAGGCTGAGCAGCACGCGCTTTGTACCGACCCCGTCGACCTTCTTGGTTGCTGCGGCGCAGGCGGCTGCAGCGGTGGAGCAGCTTCCCGGTCGGTAGTCCGCGCAGCTCTTGCGCAGCCGCTCGGGAGCGGTCACGATACGCCGCGCAGCTTCAAGAATGCCTCGCGGCGGACGTCGACGGCGCTGCGACGAGCGACCAGTAGCAGCCGCAGCGCCTCCCGACGCTCGCCCGTGCGCGGCAGCGCGAGCGTGTCGCTTGCCAGTGCCGCCCGCGCGGTCCGGGCCGCGTCGAGCGTGTCGTCTTTGCCGCGTAGCCGCCGCTCGGCCCTTGGCGTGCGGCTGACCTCGAGCACCGTCTCGCCGCGGCCGGCCAGGAAGCGAGCCAGGCCCGCGCCGTAACTGCCAGTGCCCTCGATCGCCCAGGCGCGCCTGCCGGCCGCGTAGCACTCAGCGAAGCGAAGCGTTTCCCGATAGCCGCGCGTGTTGGCTGGGAGCGCCTCCCCGGCCACGACCGCACCGGCCGCTGCTGTCAGCACCGCCAGCACATGCGCGTCGCGGTTGGTGTCGACACCGATCACGTAGTCCAGCTCGTCTGCAAGCATCCGACTCGATCCTCCGACCTTGTTCGTAGGGTCCGGTGGTGCCGGTCTGATGCAAGGGAAACCGCGGCGGCAAGACTGTAATGAGTCACGCCCCAACGGGCGGACAAGCTCCTGATCAAGCCAGCAGCGGGCGCCAGACCGGCGCCGCCGCACACACGCAGACAGATCATTCCCAAGGCACGCACGAAGCGGCCAGTCACCCGACGAGTCACACGCGGCACGGCGACAACCAGGCTGGCAACCACCCCAGACAGACCAACCCGACGAGTCTTACTGTCACTTGAGGCGCTCGGTCGTGACCGTCACCCGCCGGGCGAGGCGCTGGACTCGCGTACGACTAGGCGGGTCTGCAGCTCGATGCCTATGCCCTGAACGGGCCGACTCTCGAGCAGGCGGACGAGCAGGCTAACGGCCATGCGGCCCATCTCGGCGAGCGGCTGGTGGACCGTCGTCAGCGCCGGCGCAACGGTCGTTGCCTGCTCGGAGTCGTCGAAGCCGACGACGGAGAGATCCTCGGGTACCCGCAATCCGCGCGACCGCGCCGCACGAAGCGCGCCGAGCGCCATGTTGTCGTTGAACGCAAAGATCGCCGTCGGCGGGTCATGTCGATCGAGCAGCGTGTAGGCGGCTTCCTCACCCCCTTCGACCGCCCAGCCCGACTCGACGACGAGACTGGGGTCAGCAAGCAGCCCGGCGGCGGCGAACGCGGATCGATATCCGCTCAGACGCTCGATGCTGGCCAGCCAGTCAACGACGCCAGTGATCGCGCCGATGCGGCGATGCCCCAGCAAGAGCAGATGCTCGGTCGCGGCGCGACCGCCGAGGGCGTTCGCCGCCGAGACCGTGGGCACGCCGTCGTCGAGCTGCTCGATAGGGTCGACGACAACGAACGGGTAACCAGTCTGCATGAGCGCGGCGAGTTCCGCGTTCGGCTCCTCGGGCAGGATCAGCACGGCGCCGTCCGTTGATCCATTCGTGAGACGGGCGAGCGATGTCGCTGCGCGGTCGCGCAGATGCAGCGTCGGTGCAAGCACGATCTGAAGGTCGTGCTCGAACAACGCATCGGCTATGCCTGCGACAATCCGCGAGAAGTATTCGATGTCGACCAGCGGCACGGTGACGCCGATCAGCGAAGTGCGCCCCCCGGAGAGCGCTCGCGCGCTGCGATTGCTGCTGAAACCCAACTCGCGCACGGCTTGAAGCACAGCCTCGCGAGTGCCCGCTGCAACGTCTGGACGACCGTTGAGCACACGTGAAACGGTGGCAATCGAAACGCCCGCGGCCGCCGCAACATCGCGGATCGTCGAGCGATCCCTGCCCAAGTCGCGACCCATCCATCTATCTAACACTGCGCGCCGACGAACCGTACCGCTGGGCTGACCGACCGTCCTTACGTTTGATGACGGCGAGGCAGGCGCACAACCTCGGTGGCCGGCGTGCCCCGCGGCGCGACATTGGGATGGAGCGTTCAAAAGCGCATGGCAACGCGGGGGGTCAACGGTTCGAGTCCGTCAGAGGGCTGGCTTCTGCGATCCCTTCAGCCGCTCGATTGCGGGTTTGGCCATTCGGTGTGCGACGACAGCGGATTCTCACCGAGCTCTTCGCCTCGTCTTACGAGGCTCTCACCGCGCCTCCGCACCCTGAGCTCAGGACCCGACAACGAACGCAACGCACGCTGAAGGGCAATCTCATGGTCACACGGAAACTCACCAGGACGATCGCGATCGGAGCCGCGGCGATCGCGATCGCGGGCGGCGCCTACGGCATCGTCAGCGCAACCGCCGGCAACTCCCCGGCGACGACGACGGCAGCCGCATCGGCCTCGGCGACATCAGGGCTGCCCGCGTCCCGCGGCGGAGGATCCAACGCCCGGTCGGGACCGGCCGCAGGAGGAACATCCGGCACGATCGGGAGCCTGGCCACGTCGAGCTTCACCCTCTCGACCGCAGCCGGTCAGAAGGTGACCGTAAAGACGGCCTCCTCGACCACGTACAAGCGGGGGACGAGCCCGGCCGCCGCAAGCGCCGTCAAACGCGGCGCGAGCGTCGTCGTACTCGGGACGGTCGACGGAACGACCATCACGGCGAGCCAAGTCATTCTGAATGCAACCGGCGGATCCGCGCCCCTTTCGGCGGCAACGGTGGTCCCCTTCCAGCGCGGTACACCCTCCACGACGAAAGAGGCCGGTCTGATCCCGAAGAGCTACTCCCAGGGCTCGGGGACGAGCGTCAACGGAAGAACGGCCGGCAAGGCGACCGAAGCCGCACTGGCCGCCTATCCCGGAGGCATCGTCGACCGTGTCGTGGCGCTCGGCAACGGCGAGTACGAGGTGCACAACATCGGCGTGAACTGGCCGCACCACATCTTCGTCGACCAGAGTTTCAAGGTCGTCGGCGCCGACTAGGCAACGGCCCGGCCGCCAACTGCGTCAGCCTCGCATCCCCTTCGGCCAGATGCCCTGCTTGCCGGGGGACAGGATTCCGTTCGGGTCGAGCGCATCCTTGATCGTCTCGGTGAACCGGCGGTAGGCGTGGTCGTTGAAGCTGTACTGGTCGGCGGCGAGATCCATGAAGTCGAGGTGTGCGCGGTACTCGCCGTATCCCTGCTTCCCCGCCTCGCGACGAGGAGCTTGCACGTGTCGTAGGCGCGCCGCGCCCTGCCCCTCGTCTCTCGTGTCGAAGATGACGAGCGTCACGTGCACGAAGCTGCGCGCGTTCGTCGGGATGAGCGCCGCCATGTAGTCGAGCCCGGCCCGCTGCTCGATCATGCCGCGCAGAAGATCGCGCAGCGCGAGCGCGTCATGGCCGGTGAGCGGCGCGACCGGCGAGAAGCCGATATGCCCACCCTCCTCGCCGCCGTACCAGCCGGTCATCTGGTTGAGGTCGAGGCTCGGGACGCCGGCCTGCACGCGCTCGATCGGGTTCTCGATCGCGGCGAACTGCTCGGGCGCGTACTTCGTGCCCCAGACCTCGGCGCCCGGAATCTGCTCGAACACCTCCTTCACCTTCTTGAAGCGATGGTCGACGACGGACTCGTCGCCGTAGAGCGCCGAGCGCATCATCCAGCGGCCGATCTCGAGCTCCCGCGCCATCCTGTCGATCACCGCGTCGGGAATCGGCCCGTCGCCCTGATGCCACTGCTCGCGCTTCGTCATCACCGAGGCGAGCAGCACCGTGTTCAGGAACTGCGGCACGTGCGTCGATCGTGCCCGTCCAGCATCAAACGCCGCAGCGTGTCGATCATCGGGCCGAGATCGTCGTCGCTGCCAGACGCGCAGCCAGAGCGGCATGTAGCACTCCGGGCTCGGGCATCAACCAGATGCCCATCTTCGTGACGATGCCGAAGTTCGACTGCATGAACAGCTGGTCGGGCGTCGGCCCGAGCCCGCGCTTGTAGACGTTCCACGCGCGACTTCCCGGCATCGCACCCATGCCGGTGCGCATGAGCTCGCCGCTCGGCAAGCACGACCTCCATTCCGCACTGCGCCGCCATGTCGAGCGCCTGCGGGAGATACGTGAGGCCGTGGTCGAGTGTGTTCCCGATCGACGCTGCCCCAGCCGAGGTCGGGGACGGAGACCATCAGCTTGTGCCCGCCGGCCTTGATCGCCTCGTACAGGTCGAACCAGCGCACGCCGGGCTCCACGACCGCGTAGCCGAGCTCCTCGTCGATCTCGAGCACGCGGTTCATGCGACGGAGGCTGACGACGACCGAGCCCCTGACGCGAGGCGCGCCGCCGCCGTACCCGTTGTTGCGGCCGGTGGAGTGCGTCCAGAGCGGCACGCGGAACCGGTTGGCGACGCGGACGATCTCCTGCACCTCCTCGACCGTCTCCGGCATCACGATCGCCGATGCCGTGTAGTCGTCCCACGTGTCGTAGGCAAACGGATCGCGAAACTCGTGCAGCGACGCCTCATCGGTGTGGACGTGCTCGGCACCGACCGCCGCGGCAAAGCCCTCCAGCGCTCCGACGGAGATCTCGACCGGCGCGACGCTCGTCATGCCGCGAACCTACGCCGCCGCCACCTGCAGGTCAAACCTCGTCGATATGCTCGCGCCTATGGCGTGGGAGACGGTTCAGGTCGAGCTCGACGACGGCATCGCGTGGGTGACGCTGAACCGTCCCGACAAGCGGAACGCCATGAATCCGACCCTGAACCGCGAGATGGCCGAGGTGTTGCTCGAGCTGGACGCGGACGACGCGTGCGGTGTGCTCGTCCTCACCGGCGCCGGCGACTCGTTCTCCGCGGGGATGGACCTGAAGGAGTACTTCCGCGAGATCGACGACCAGCCGGAGCACGTTCAGCGCCGCGTTCGACGCGACTCGAACTACTGGCAGTGGCGGCTCCTGCGCACGTACGCCAAGCCCACGATCGCGATGGTCAACGGCTGGTGCTTCGGCGGCGCGTTCACGCCGCTCACTGCGTGCGATCTCGCGGTCGCGGCCGACGAGGCGACCTTCGGGCTGTCGGAGATCAACTGGGGCATCCCGCCCGGCAGCCTCGTCAGTCGCGGGCTCGGCGAGCTGGCCGGCTCACGCGACGCGTTGCTCTACATCATGACCGGGCGCACGTTCGACGGCCGAAAGGCGGCCGAGATGGGCCTCGTCAACTGGAGCGTGCCGCGCGAGCGGCTGCGCGCCGACGTCGAGCAGCTCGCACGCGAGCTGCTCGAGAAGAACCCGGCCGTCCTCCGCGCGGCGAAGCTCGGCTTCAAGCACGCGCAGACGATGAGCTGGGATACGGCCGAGGACTACCTCTACGCGAAGCTCGAGCAGTCACAGTTCGTCGACCGCGAGGGCGGCCGCGAGCAGGGACTCGCGCAGTTCCTCGACGAGAAGTCGATCCGCCCCGGGTTGCAGAGCTATAAACGCGATTAGCAGTACTTGTGCGCAAGTGCCGGAATCCGCTCGCGCGGATCCGGCACGCGCTTAAGACCCCTAAAGCCGGCCGCGTTCGCGGCCGCTGGGAGGCCTGATATCCCACGACGAGCCTCGAGCTAGGCCGACACATCTGGTGTGCCGTACGTGTGGAAGCTCTCGATCGTCTTCACGCCCCAGAACTGCCCGCGCGCGCGCTCTGCGGCGGTCCAGGTGATCGGCTCGAAATCGGGGTCGAAGACGAAGTAGCCCCCCGTCGTCACCTCGATGCGGTTGCCGCCCGGCTCGAAGCCGTAGAGGAAGAAGCCCTGCGCAACGCCGTGCTTCGACGGCGCCGCCTCGATCGGGACGCCGCTGTCGACGAAGATGTCGGCCGCCCGGAGGCACTCTTCCCGTGTGTCGACCCAGAAGGCGAGATGGTGCAACCGCCCGCGCGCACCGTGGTGGTCGGCGACGTAGATGAGCTCGTGCGCGGCGATCGAGACGCTCATCCAGGCGCCGGTCTCGGTGCCGTCTTCCTGCTCGATGCGCTCGTACAGCCGGTAGCCGAGCAGCTCCTGCGCGAACTCGCGGCATGGGCGCACGTCCGACGCGAGGAAGTTGACGTGGTCGAGCCGCTTCACAGCGGCGCCGCGCCCGATGTACCGCTGCGGCTGGTTCCGCCACGAGGGCGCGAGGTGCGCGGGCGGCACGTAGAGCTCCGCCTCGTAGTAGAGCTCGAAGACGTGGCCGTCCGGATCGGCGAAGCGATACGCGGGACCATGGCCGACGTCGCCGTCGATCCAGCCCGAGCCGAGCCCGGTCGGCTCGATCGCGCGCACCCGCCGCTCCAGGGCCTCGGGGCTCCACGCACGCAGGGCGGTGTGCCCGAGGCCGGCCTGCTGCGATTCCGTCAGCTTGAGGCTGTAGCGCAGGTAGTCGCCCCAGCCGCGGAGATACACCGACTGCCCGGCGCGCGCCTCCTCCTCCATGCCGAGCACGTCGACGAAGAAGCGAAGGCTCTCCTCCGGCTTCGGCGTCAGGAGCTCGGCATGGCCGATGCGCGCGACGTCGTGGAGGATCTCGGTCATCCTTCGACGAGGCGGCGGAGGCCGTCGAGGTCGTACGACAGCGCGCCGTGCTGGAGCAACGCCCGCTTCTCACGCTCACGCTCGGCGCGCGCCCGCGCAGCTTCGCGCACCTCTTCGACCCGCGCGCGCTCGATCACGACGACGCCGTCCGCGTCGAGCACGACGACATCGCCCTGCCGGATGACGGCGCCGGCGACCTCGACCGGCTCGCCGATCGCGCCGGGGACCCTCTTCTCCGCCCCGCTGACGCGGACGAATCGCGCCCAGATCGGCAACCCGAGCTCACGCAGCTCCTCGACGTCGCGCACCGCTGCATCGACGAGGATCGCCGCGACGCCTCGAGCCAGAGCCTGGGTCGCAAGCAGCTCGCCGACGAGCGCGACGGGCCGCGGCTCGGGCATCGTCAGCACGAGCACCTCGTCCGGCTCCGCCTCCGCGATCGCCGCGTGCACCATCAGGTTGTCGTCCTGCCCGCAGCGAACCGTGCGAGCGGGGCCGGCCGCACGCGAGCCGGGTACCACCTGGATCAGCTCGGCGTCGACGACGGCGCAGCGACCGCCTGCCTCGTGCACCGTGGCCGAGCCGAGCTCCGCGAGCTCCCTCACAGTGCAGGCACCACCTGCGGGGTTACGCGCTGGAACGCCTCTGCGTACTTGATTGCATCGTTCCCCGAGGAGCGGCGCGCATGATTGCCACGCTGCTCCGCGCGCTGGCCGTAATACGTCTGCAGGTACGCCTGCGCCTTCATCTCCGCCATTGCTGCGTTCTTCTGGTCGATCACGGGCGTGATGTCGACGAACGTCGTCGGCGTAAAGTTGCAAAGCTCGGGCTGGTGCGGTTCGAAGAGCAGCATCTCCGGCGGGTCGACGATCTCGAATGCGCTCGTCACGCCTGCACCGGCGGCGAGCGCACGAGCTCGCTCGACCGCGAAAAATGCCTCCGCGTGATCGGGGTTGAACGGATCCTTGTTGGTGTGCGTCAGAAGCACGTTGGGCTTGAACTCGCGGATCACGTCCGCGATTCGCATGAGCGCGCTCCGGTCGATCTCGAGCGGGTAGTCACCGAGGTCGAGGGCGACGAAGTCGGCGCCGAGCGCAGCCGCCGCGCGCTCGGCCTCCGCATGGCGGATCTCCTTCACGCGCTCGACGGTCTGGCCCGGCTCCTTCCAGAGCTCACCCGACTCGCCGGTCTCGCCGTAGGAGAGCGCGACGACGCGCGCGACACCACCTGCCGCGGTGGTCACCGCGATCGCGCCACCGGCACGCCAGACGAAGTCCGCCGCGTGCGCGCCGATCACGAGCATGCGTCTGCTCATCCGGCCACCCGCCGAGAGCCCGTGACAACCATGTGCTGCACCTCCCCGTCCTCGAAGCCGGCGTCGAACAACCTGTCCGCCCAGATCGCGAGGCCGTCCTCGACGGGCGGGTAGTCCGGGTTCCCGAAGTCGCTCGAGAAGTAGTTGCGCTCGAGACCGACTGCGCGCACACCGTCGAAGACGTGTTCGAAGGTCGTCTTGCCGCTCAGCGGCGTGCTCAGGCAGCGCTCGATCAGGCAGCCCCGTTCCGCGAGCGCGACCTGGTCGTCGATCGAGAAGTCCTGGCACGTGAACTCGGGATGCGTGACGACGACTATCTCGACGCCCTCCTCGAACGCGGCCTCGACGACAGCGAACGTGTCGTTGCGGCCGAGGTGAGCGGTCGCGAGCACGAGCTGGTGGCGGGCGACGGTGCGCAGGACCTCACGCGCCGCCGGTAGCACAGTGCCGTCGCCGCCGGTGACCTCGACCGGCTCGATCGCGAGGCCGAGGTCGCGCAGCTCGTGCTGGATCCGCGCCCACAGCGGCACGTGCTGCCCCGGCTGAGGCTCGGTGCGGCCGGCCGTTTCTGCAGGAGAGTCGACCGTCGGCATCCAGACGATGCGTGCGCCCTCGCGGGCGGCGATCTCGACCGCGAGCGGGTTCATCCCTCCCACCGCGCGGTTGAGCGTCAGCGTGCCGAGCACGCGCACCTCGGGCACGACCCGGCCGACAACGGTCGCGCGCTCGGCGGTCGAGGTGTAGTGCGACTTGAGCGCGATCCCTGCGAGGCCGACCTCCGCAAAGCGCCGTGCGACGTCCAGGTCCTCGACCCTGCGCTTCATCACGTCCGGGCCGATGTGCGTGTGCAGGTCGTATCCGCCGCGCACGACCTCACGTGCGCGGTCGCTCGGAGGCGCGGCGGCCGTCACGACTCAACCCTAAGCGAGC
Source organism: uncultured Actinomycetes bacterium (assembly GCA_963848665.1). Taxonomy (GTDB): domain Bacteria; phylum Actinomycetota; class Thermoleophilia; order Gaiellales; family Gaiellaceae; genus Palsa-739. The sequence continues at coordinate 1,060,503 of CAWKEF010000006.1, read as the reverse complement.
GCAGCAGCTCTGCGCTCGCGCTCGCGATCCGCGGTTCGACTCCGAGCTCGACGAGGAGCTCGCAGGCTGCCCCCATCTCGTCCACCCGGCGTTCCGCGTGTGCGCGGCTGCCGTCGACGAGGCGGGCCAGCAGCTCGGCGCCGAGCACACCCTCGAGCTCGCGCTGGAGCCACTCGCGCTGGCCTGCAGCGTCCGCCGCCTCGATGCTCTCGAGTGCCGACGCCGCAAGTCCCTTCATGAAGACGGAACGGAGGAGCTTGCGCTCCGCGGCGTCGCCCGGCCGGCCGGAGACGACGTCGACGGGCATGCCGAGCGGACGCAGGACGCGGGCGAACGACTCCGCTCCCTCACCCGATGCCAGCGCAGAGGTGGCCAGCCCACGTGCGGGCACGGGCCCGAGCAGCGCGACGTCGGCGAACGGTACGGCGACGATTGCCGCCAGATCGCGCTTCAGCGACGGACCGGCTGTGTTGAGGTCGGCGTAGACGGCGCCTGCGAGCGCCGGCCGTGCCTCCTCGGCAACCGCGCGCGCAATCCGGGCGGCGTTGACGCTGAGCACGACGTCGCTCCCGCTCACCGCCCCTGCGACGTCCCCGGCACGCTCGACGCCCTCGACGTCACGCCTCGGATCAGGGTCGTATCCGCGAACGAGCGCGCCGGCGGCGGCCAGATCGGCAGCGAGCCGTCCGCCCGCCTCCCCGAGCCCGAGAACCGCGATGACGGGTGCGCTCAGAGCTGCTCGAGCGCCCTGCGGACGAGCACCTGCGCGAGGTGCGCGCGGTAGTCGCTGCTCGCCGCTCGCGTCGCTCGGCGGGTCGGTGCCTTCGGCGGTGCGGGCGGCGGCGTCGGCGGCGACGCTCCCCGGCGATGCGCCTCCTCGACGCCGCGAGCGCGTAGCGGCGTCGGGCCCATGCTCGTGAGCCCGATCTGAACACCGTCCGTCGACGCGGGCGACGGCGACGCCGACAGTCGCCCAGTCGTGCGCGCGGCGCACATGCTTGAGGTACGTCGCCGCCGCGACCCTCGGTACGCGGATCTCGGTGAGCATCTCGCCGGCGCGCCAGCGCCGTCGTCGAACGGCCCGGTGAAGAACGCCGCGCGCCGGATCGTCCGCTTCCCGTCGCGTCCGCGCGCGACGAACTCGGCGTCGAGCGTGAGCAGCACCGTGCTCGAGATCGGAGGCCGGGTCGCCGTGCGCGACCGAGCCACCGATCGTGCCGCGGTGGCGTACCTGCGGATCGCCGATCAGCGCGGCGGCCTCGCCGACCAGGACGGTGCAGTGCCGCGCGAGCACGGGGCTCGCGATGAGCGTCTGCGTGGCGGGTGAGCGCGCCGATCGCGATCCGCTCATCGTCCTCGCGCACGTAGCGCAGATCGTCGAGCCGGCCGATGTCGACGAGCAGCGACGGCCGCGCGACGCGCAGGCGCATGCAGCGGAATCAGCGAGTGGCCGCCGGCCAGGAGCTTTGCGTCCTCGTCGCCGGCGAGCAGCGCGACCGCCTCGTCGACCGAGCCTGCGCGCGCGTACTCGAAGGCCGCGGGGATCACGCGCCGCGCCCCCGCCGCCGCCTGGACCGCCTGGACGATGTTGTGGTACCCGGTGCAGCGGCAGAGGTTGCCCTCGAGCCCGTGCGCGGATCTCCTCCTCGGTCGGGTCCGGGTTCTCCTTCAGCAGCGAGATCGCCGCCATGCACGAACGCCGGGCGTGCAGTAGCCGCACTGCAGCGCGTGCTGCTCGCGGAACGCCTGCTGCACCGGGTGCAGCTCGTCGCCGTCCGCGATGCCCTCGATCGTCGTCACCTCGCAGCCGTCGGCCTGCACCGCGAGCACGGTGCACGACTTGACCGACTCGCCGTTCGAGCAGCACCGTGCAGGCGCCGCACGAGAGTCGTGTCGCAGCCGACGTTCGTTCCCTGTCAAGCCCGAGCTGGTCGCGCAGGAAGTACGACCAGCAGCTGCCGAGGCTCGACCTCGGCCTCGTGTCGCGACGCCGTTGACCGTGAGCGCGATCCTCGTCATGCCTTCGCCTCCTGGAGCGCGCGCCAGACGTTCTCGCCGTTGGCGGGCAGGTCGACCGTACGCACGCCGAACGGCGCGAGCGCGTCGACGACGGCGTTGTGGACGGCAGGCGTCGCGCCGATCGTCCCCGACTCGCCGATCCCCTTCGCGCCGAGCGGATTGAGCGGCGTCGGTGTCTCCATCTCGACCGCCTCCCACGACGGGAGATCCGCGGCGGAGGGGAACGCGTAGCCGACGAACGGTTCCGTCAGCGGGTTCCCGTCCTCGTCGTAGACGAACTCCTCATAGAGCGCCTGGCCGACGCCGGTTGCGATGCCGCCGTGCACCTGGCCGTCGCGCGATCAGCGGATTGATCAGCGTGCCGGCGTCGTCGACGGCGACGAGGCGCAGCAGCTCGACCTTGCACGTCTCGGTGTCGACCTCGACGACGGCGACATGCGCGCCGAAGGGGAAGGTCGGCGCCGACTTGAACTCGTGCGCGGCCTTCAGCTCCGCGAGCCGGCCGTCTGCGGCGCGCCGCGAGGCGAGGTCGGCCCACGCCATCGCTCGTCGAGGGTGCCCGCACGTGCAGGTGCCGAGCCCGCGATCGAGCACGATGTCGCACGCTCGCCTCGAGGTAGTCGGCGACGAGCTGCTTCGCCGCTCCAGACCTCGCTCCGCAGCGAGCCTGGCGGCCGCACCGCCGATCTGCGTCGACTTCGAACCGTAGGTGCCGGTGCCCTTGGCGATCTCGTCGGTGTCGCCCTTGTGGACGTCACCTTCTCGATCGGCAGCCCGAGTCGCTCGGCGACGATCATCGCGAACGTCGTCTCGTGACCCTGGCCGTGCGAGAACGAGCCGGTGCGCGACGATCGCGCCGCCGTCCGCCGTGATCTCGACCTCGCCGAACTCGGTCTCGCCGATACCGTTCGTGATCTCGACGTAGCAGCGAGATGCCGATTCCGAGCTGCATCGTGGCCTCCCCGATCACGACGGCGCTGCTGCTCGGCGCGCAGCTCGTCGTAGCCGGCCGACCGAAGCAGCGAGGTCGAGCGCGCCCTCGTAGTCGCCCGAGTCGTAGACGGCGCCGGACGCGGTCGTGTACGGGAACGCGTCGCTCGGGATGAAGTTCCTGCGCCGGATCTCGACCGGGTCGATGCCGAGCTCGCCGCCGCGAGCATGTCCATCGCACGCTCGATCGTCTGCGTCGCCTCGGGCCGGCCCGCGCCGCGGAATGCGGTGATCGGCGTCGTGTTCGTGACGATCGAGCGAGCCTCGAACTCGATCCGCGGGATCGCGTAGACGCCGCTCGCCATCAGTCGCCGTCAGGTTCGGCAGGAACGCGCCGAGCACCGGATACGCACCGGCGTCCTGCGAGGATGTCGAGCCGGTATGCGAGCACCTTCCCGTCGCGCGTCGCCTCCGATCGTGAAGTCGAGGCGCGCGCTGCGGCCGTGGTGCAGCGCAACCATGCTCTCGCTGCGCGTCTCGGTCCAGCGCACGGGCTTCTGCAGGCGCCGCGCGAGCCAGCCGAGCAGCAATCTCCTCGACGCTCAGCATCTTCGCGCCGAAACCGCCGCCGACGTCCGGGCTGACGACCCGCACCTGCGCCGGGGTCGAGCCCGAGCGTCCCGGCGAGCCCATCCGGTCCTGGTGCGGCGTCTGGCGTCGAGCGTCCAGACGGTCAACCTGCCGTCCGGGTCGACCGCGGCGACGACCGTGCGTGGCTCGAGCGGGCACGGCGCCATGCGCGGGCTGACGAGCGTGCCCTCGACGACGACCTCGCACGAGGCAAAGAGGCTCTCGTCGCGCTCGGCCGGCGCGAGCCCGCGGCCGGCGACGTTCGTGCCGACCTCGGGGAAGAGCAGCACTTCGTCCTTCACAGCTTCGGCGACCGAGGCGACGACGGGCAGCGGGTCGTAGTCGACCAGCACGAGCTCGGCGGCATCGACCCCGGAGGCCCGGTCGCTCGTGATCACGGCGGCGACGATCTCGCCGACGAAGCGAACGACGTCCTTCGCGATCAGCGGACGCCCCATGCGCCTCTCGAGTCCCGGCAGGTCCGGCGGCCCGAAGGGGCCCGCGTCGATGTCCGCGCCCGCGAACACCTGCACGCCCGGCAATGCGGTCGCCGCTGACGCGTCGATGCTGTTGATGCGCGCGTGTCCGAAGGGCGAGCGGACGAACGTGACGTGCAGTGCGTCACCGGGCGCGAGGTTCTCGACGTACGTCGCCTCGCCGCGCAGGAAGCGCACGTCCTCCTTCCGGCGCAGATCCTGGCCCAGGATGCTCATCGTTCGAGCCTATCCGCCGTCGCCGACCGGGCGACGGCGCGCACGGCCGCCACGACGTCGGCGCGACCCGGGAGGTACGCGTCCTCGAGCGGCGGGCTGAACGGGACCGGCGCGAACGGCGCTCCGACACGCGCTACGGGCGCGTCGAGCTCGTCGAACGCGAGGGCTTGCACCTGCGCGGCGAGCTCCGCGCCGAAGCCGCCGGTCTGCACGGCTTCGTGCGCGACGACGAGACGGTGCGTCCGTCTCACCGAGTCGACAATCGCCTCGACATCGAGCGGAACGAGGGTACGGGGATCGATCACTTCCACGTCGATGCCCTCCCGCTCGAGCTCGTCCGCCGCCGCGAGCGCTTCGGGCACGAGCCCTGAGAGGGCGACAACGGTCACGTCGCTCCCGCGACGTGCGATGCGCGCCTGCCCCAGCGGCACCGGCTCCGGCGGATCGGGAACTTCTCCCTTACGGAAGTAGAGCGTCTTGTTCTCGACGAGCACGACGGGGTTCGGGTCCGCGATCGCGCTCGCGAGCAGGCCCGCCGCGTCCGCCGCGGTGCTCGGCATCGCGACCTTGAGCCCCGGGACATGGGTCAGCCACACCTCGAGGCTCTGGGAGTGCTGCGCGCCCCCTCGCTGCCCGGCACCACCCTGCGTGCGCAGGACGAGCGGAACGGTGAGCTGCCCACCCGACATGAAATGCGCCTTGGCTGCCTGATTGACGAGCTGGTCGAGCGCAAGCGTGAGGAAGTCGATGAACATGATCTCGAGAACGGGGCGCAACCCCGACTGCGCCGCGCCGATCGCGACACCGCAGATCGCTGCCTCGCTGATCGGCGTGTTGCGCACGCGCTCGGGCCCGAACTCCGCGGCGAGCCCAGCCGTCGCGCCCCATGGGCCGCCTTCTGCGACGTCCTCACCCAATACGAGCACGCGTGCATCCGTGCGCATCGCGTGCGCGATTGTGTCGGTGATCGCGCCGAGGTAGGTCGTGTGCGTCACGGCGCGTACACGAGCTCCGTCGTCAGGCTCTCGGCCGGGAACGCAGTCGCCCGCGCGAACTCCACGGCCGCGTCGACACTCGCGCGCGCCTCTGCCTCCAGACGAGCGGGCTCGTCTGCGTCGAGCCAGCCTTCGGCGCCGCCGCGGCGCTGGAGCCGCACGATCGGATCGAGCTCCTGCCACGCCGCGGCCGCGAGCGCCTCGCGGTACTGCTGCGGGTCGCCGACGTAGTGGCCGCTGATGCGATGCGTCAGGCACTCGAGCAGGTACGGCCCGTCACCACGTCGGGCCGCGGCGTAGACGCGCGCGAACGCTTCCCGTACCGCGACGACGTCGTTTCCGTCGACGGTCGCGCGCTCGATCTCGTACGGAGCGACGACGTCGCTGACTCGCTCGACATTCGTGTGCGCCGAGCGCGGTGTGAACTCGGCGAAACCGTTGTTCTCGCAGACGAGGATCACCGGCAGGTGCCAGAGCGTCGCGAGGTTCACCGACTCGTTGAAGATCCCCGCCTGCACCGCGCCGTCGCCGAAGAAGACGACGGCGACTGCGTCGCCGCCGAGCAGGCGCCGCGCGAGGGCGCTGCCGAGCGCGAGCGGCACATTGCCCCCGACCACGCCCGTGGCGCCGAGGAAGCCGTGCTCGACGTCGACGAGATGCATGGAGCCGCCGAGGCCGCGGCAGAGGCCCTCGACGCGGCCCATCAGCTCGGCCATGATCCGCTCCAGCGGCACGCCTTTTGCGATCGCGTGCCCGTGCGCGCGATGGCCGCTGTAGACCGGGTCCTCGGCTCGCAGGAGCTCGCAGACCCCGGCGGCGACCGCCTCCTGCCCGAGGCTCAGGTGCACGAGACCATGCACCTCGTTCGCGCGCGCCAGGTCGCCCGCCCGCTCCTCGAACGCGCGGATGCGCCACATCGTGCGGAGCAGCCCGAGGCCGACGTTGCCGTCGAGGTGCTCCGCGCGCGCCATCTCCTACGCTGCCACCGGCGCGTTACCGAGCACCTGCTGCACCGCGTCGACGATCTTCGACTCGTCGGGCAGCGCGTAGTCCTCCATCGGCCGGCTGTACGCGATCGTCGTGTCGAGTGCGGTGACGAGCTTGATCGGCGCCTTCAGCGAGCCGAACCCCTCGGACGCGACCTCGGCCGCGATCACCGCGGCCGCCGAGCCGTGGCGCGTCGACTGGTCGACAAGGACGAGGCGACCGGTCTTTGCGACCGAAGCGAGGATCGTCGCGGTGTCGAGCGGTGCGAGCGTCCGCGGGTCGATCACCTCGGCGCTCACGCCGTTCGCCGCGAGCTGCTCCGCAGCGGCCAGCGCCTTGCTGACGCACCAGCCGATGGCGACGATCGTGACGTCGCTACCCTCGCGGGGGACGGCCGCCTGCCCGAGCGGCACGACGTACTCGCCGTCGGGTACGTCACCGTGCTCGAGCGTAAGCAGGTAGTGGTGGAAGAAGACGACCGGGTTGTCGTCCCGGATCGACGCCGTCATCAGGCCCTTCGCGTCTGCCGCAGTCGCGGGAACAACCACCTTCAGGCCCGGGACACCCATGAACATGCCGTAGATCGAGCCCGTGTGCTGGCCTGCCCAGCCGGCGGTGAAGCCGTAGCCGGCCTTGAGCACGATCGGCACCTTCACCTGTCCGCCCGACATCGTGTGGAAGCGCGGCGCCTCGTTCACGACCTGGTCCATTGCGACGAGCATGAACTCGGCCATGTACAGCTCGACCACCGGTCGGTAGCCGGCGAACGCCGCACCGACCGCCATCCCGATCTCCGCCGTCTCCGAGATCGGCGTCACGCGCACGCGGTCGGCGCCGAACGCCTGCAGGAACGGGTCGTTCTCGTGCGTCGCGATGTTCTGCCCGAAGTAGAGGACCGATGCATCGCGCTGCATCTCCTCGCGGATCGCCTCCTCGATTGCGGCGATGTAGGGAAGCTCGTGTGCCATTGATCCCACCTCCTAGGCGTAGACGTACTTGAGGGCTTCGTCGCCTTCCGGCATCGGGCTGTCGAGTCCGTACGTGACGGCCGCCTGCATCTCGTCGCGCACGCCGTCTGCGAGCGCGTCGGCCTCCTCGGCGCTCAGCACCCCGTCGCCGACGAGCTTCGCGCGGAAGCGCGGAACCGGGTCGCCGCGGAGGGCGGCCTCGTACTCGTCCTTGTTCCCGAAGACGGTGATCGCCTCGTGCTCGGGAAAGTGGAGGGGCACACCGGGCGGCGCGATGATGTTGCCGTGGGCGCTCAAGCGGTAGACGAGCGACTCGACGAGCGTGGGGCCCTCGCCCGAACGCGCCCGGTCGACCGCGTCGGCGACCTGCGCGTGCACCGCGACCGGATCGCCGCCGTCCACCGTGACGCCGGGCATGCTGTAGCCCTTCGCCTTGATCGCGAGCGGCTCGCCGGCAGCGGCGTTCGCGTCCTCCTGCTCGCTGCGCGTGACGACGTTGTAATTGTTGTTCTCCATCACGTAGACGACGGGGAGCTTCCAGAGCGACGCGATGTTGAGCGACTCGTGGAATGCGCCTTGCTTCGTGGCGCCGTCGCCGAAGAAGCAGAAGACGACGCGACCCTTGCCTTCGATCTGGGCCGCGTAGGCAGCACCTGTGGCATGCGGGATCCCCTGTCCGACGATGCCCGACGTGCCGAGGAACCCGCGGCCGACATCGGTGAGGTGCATCGAGCCGCCGTATCCCTTGCACACTCCTGTCGTGCGGCCGTAGATCTCGGCCATCATCGACTTCGGATCGGTGCCGAGCACGAGTGGGTAGCCGTGACAGCGATACGTCGCGAGGACGTAATCGCCGTCGGCGCGCGCAGCCAGCGCCCCGACGATCGACGCCTCCGCCCCGTCGGCGAGGTGGGTGTGGCCACGGATCACACCGGGGTGCTCCTCGAACGTCCGCTTCACCCGCTCCTCGAACTCGCGGATCCGCAGCATCTGCGTGAGGGCCGAGATCAGCCCATCGTTGTCCAGACGGTGCTCAGGCACTCGCGCTCCTTTCGGGCTCGGGGACGAGCTGCGCGATGCTCGTCGCGTAGGTTCGGTCGAAGATCTCCTCGATCGGCAGGTTGCGAAGCTCGTCGGAGAGCACCTCTACGCCCCACGGGCCGCGATAGCCGGCCGCGCGACAGGCCTCGACGTACTCGCGGATCGGGAACTCGCCTTCGCCGGGGAGACGGCGGTGGTTGACCGTCTCGTCGATCAGATCCGGAAGGCTCGCGTAGAGACCGTCGCTCAGCTCGACCCAGCCGATGTGGCGCGCAGGCACACCACGCAGGTCTGCAGGCGCAATCCCGAGCTTCGACATGTGCCAGGTGTCGACGGCGAGGCCGCCGTTCGGCGCCGACGCGCCTTCGACAACGGCCAGCGCCGACTCGAGGTCGTGCACGTTCACGTCGAACGGCATGAACTCGTAGACGATCTTCGCGTCGGTGCGCTCTGCAGCCTCGGCGCAGAGCGCCGCATAGCGCTCGACCAGAAGCGGGAGCTCGCAGGGCGTGCCCGGGATATTGCCGACCTTGACGTGGTGCGCGTCGAGCGCAGCGGCCGCCTCGAACAGCAGTTCACGGATCCGGTCGGACTCGACGCGGCGCTCGTCGCCCGCGTCGAGGAACCACGCCATCAGGAACTCGAGCTCGACGTGGCGGAGACCGTTGTCGTCGAGGATCTGCTTGAGCTCGCCGAGCGAGCGGGTCTCGAGGATGTGCTCGAGGTCGGCGTGCCAGAGCCCGATGCCTGCGAAGCCGACGCGCGCCGCCTGCTCGCAGCGCTCGCTCACGTCGAAGAGGCTCCATTCACGCCCGACGTGGACCTCCACCGGCCCCGAGGTCGTCCAGTAGAGCCCGAGGAGCTCGCGATCGAGGGGCATCGCGACGGAACCTATACCTCTGCATACATTCGGCGCCAGGGGAATCGCCCGATGCCTGGTTTTGCGCGCTTTCGGCCGGTAAGCTGTATGCAATACGACCCCAGGGGTGTCCGGTGACGCATGACTACGTGATCGTCGGTGCGGGCTCGGCGGGCTGCGTCCTCGCGGCGCGTCTGAGCGAGGATTCCGAGGTGAGGGTGGCGCTGCTCGAGGCCGGGGGCCCGGACACCGTGCCGGAGATCCACATCCCGGCCGCCTTCCCGATCATGTTCAAGTCGAGCCTCGACTGGGACCTCCTCGGCGACCCGGAGCCGGGCCTGACGGGCGGCGCCTCTATCTGCCCCGCGGCCGCATGATCGGAGGCTGCAGCTCGATCAACGCGATGATCTACCTGCGCGGCAACCGCGCCGACTACGACGAATGGGCGGCGGACGGGTGCGAGGGCTGGAGCTACGACGACGTGCTCCCGTACTTCAAGCGTGCAGAGGACAACGAGCGCGGAGCAGACGCGTACCACGGCGTGGGCGGCCCGCAGCCGATCAGCGAGAGCCGCTCGATGCATCCGCTGGTCGACGCGATGCTCGAGGCCGCCGTTCAAGCCGGCCACGCTCGCAACCCGGACTTCAACGGCGAACTGCAGGACGGTGTCGGCCGCTTCCAGCTCACGCAGCGAAACGGCATGCGCTGCAGCACCGCCGATGCGTACCTGCATCCGGCCGCATCGCGTCCGAATCTCGACGTCGTCTCGGGTGTCTTCGCGCGCCGTATCGTCTTCGAGAACGACCGTGCCGTCGGCGTCGAGGTCATGCGCGACGGCGTCGTCGAGACGATCCGCGCCGAGCAAGAGGTGATCCTCTCTGCCGGCACGTACCAATCGCCCGTGCTCCTGATGCTCTCCGGCATCGGGCCCGCGGTCGAGCTCGCGCTCTTCGGCATCGAGGTGCGGGAGGACCTGCCCGTCGGCCGGAACCTTCAGGACCATTGCATGGCGAACCTCAACTACGAGTCGAGCACGCCGGCGCTCTACGGCGTCTTCACTCCCGAGAACTTCGCGCTGCTCGAGCAGGGCACGGGACCGCTCACGTCGAACCTGCCGGAGGCGGGCGCCTTCTTCCGCACGCGGCCCGGCCTTCCGGCACCGGACGTCGAGTTCCATTTCTCCCCGTCGCTCTTCTACGACGAGGGCCTCACGGCTCCGCACGACCACGGTTACGCCTTCGGTCCGGTGCTCGTGAAGCCGGAGGCGCGCGGGCAGGTCCTGTTGCGAACGCCGTTGCCCGACTCGAAACCGCGCGTAAAGACGAACTTCCTCACGACCGACGAGGATCGGCGCGTGCTCGTGGAGGGGACGCGCATGGCGCTCGAGATCGCGGCGCAGCCCGCGCTGAAGGCCGTCGAGCGCGCAGCGTACTCCGTCCCCGCCTCGGATTCCGAAGCCGACATCCTCGACTGGGCGCGTCGGGTCGCACAGCCCGTGTACCACCCGACCTCGACGTGTGCGATGGGTTCGGTCGTCGACGCCGAGCTGCGTGTCTACGGTGTCGAAGGCCTGCGTGTGGTGGACGCGTCCGTGATGCCGACGATCACGCGCGCGAACACGCACGGTCCGACGATGATGATCGCCGAGAAGGCATCCGACCTGATCCTCGGCAAGGCGCCGCTGCGGGAGCTGCAGGCCGCTACCAGCTGACGTTGAGCTCGACCCGGACGCTGTTCGGGTCCGTGACGTAGCTCTGCCGGAAGGCGCTCGGTACGTCGTTGTGCACGGCATCGAGGCCGGCCGCTTCGATCCGCGCAAGTCCGTCGAGCGTCTCGCGCCTGAATGCGACGTGGTGCAGGCGCTCGGTCATCCCACGACCTTCATCCGTGCCAGGCCGTACGCCTCGAGCGCCGCGAAGAGCTCGCGGTGACCGAAGGCGGAGCACGGGGAGGCGAAGCCGACGGCATGTGGAGGCCGGAAGACGAGGTGATGGGCCGCGAACGCCTGGATCAGACCCGTCTGGAGATACGCGCCCTGCCCGTGCACGACGATCTGGATCGAGTCGAGGCTGCCGCGTGCGGAGACGACGTCGATCGTGCGCTGGTGCCGGCGGTTCTCGCGCGGCGGGGTGCCCGCCTGCACGGAGTCCGCGATCCCGGCGAGCACGGCTCGCTGCTCCTCGGCGGGGAGCGGCCGGATCTTCTCCTGGTATTCGCGCTGGCCGGCGACCACGTTCTCCATCAGGGAACGATCGAGGAGGCCGCCGAACGCAAAGACGTTGGCGATGCGCGGATCGTCCTTGAACCAGGTGGGGTGTGGGAACCCGCCCCATGGCAGCGCCAGCCGCGTGCGCAGCTCGCCCGGGATCAGTGCCTCGATCGTCGTCACCGGCGGCCACTCGACGTACTCGTTCTCCTGGAGGTAGAACGACTCCCACTGGAGCTGGCCGAAGATCGTCTGCGTCGATCCGTACGTCGGCATCCCCATGAACATCGAGAGCACCTCGATCGTGTCGATCCCGGGCGCTTCCTCCTGCGCGACGCGGATCGCCGCCTCTGCGGTCGCCGACATGTAGGCCGTCGCAGGCGCGACGAGCAGTCCCGCAGCGGCGAACTGCTCGTGCCACCGCTCGCGGACGCTGCGCACCCACGGCGCCTCGCCACCCGTGTCGATGTAGTGGCACCCGGCGGCGAGGCACGCTTCGACCACGACATCGCCGTAGTAGATGCACGGCCCGACGGTGTTGCAGACGACCTTCGCCCCGGCAAAGAGCTCCGTGAGCGCCTCGACCGAGTGCTCGACCTGGGCGATCTCGTAGCGCGCCGTCGAGATGCCCGGAACGTGGTCGAGCACGTCCTCGAGCCGGGCGTGGTCTCGGCCCGCCGCGACGAACGGGACGCCGTATTCGCGGAGGAACTCGACGATCAGCCGCCCGGAGAAGCCGCTCGCGCCGTAGACGACGACGGGGTGCTGTTCAGGCATTGCCCTTCTCCTCTGTATGTGTGTGACGCGTGCGCGCGAACGCGATGACAGGCTCGATCGAGTCCGGATCGACGAGGGCGTCGGGGCTGACGACGTCCGCGGCGGGGACGCCCGTGAGGATCCGCTTGACCGGCAGCTCGAGCTTCTTCCCGGTCAGCGTGCGCGGAATCGCAGGCACGGCGACGATCGTGTCAGGGGCGTGGCGGGGCGAGAGCGCGTTGCGCAACGCGCTCGAGATTCGCGACCGCAACGCGTGGTCGAGCTCGAGTCCGGAGCGCAGCTGCACGAAGAGCAGCAACTCGTCCTCACCCTCGAGATGGACGACGAGACTGTCGAGGACCTCGTCGAGCTCCTCGAGAACATCGTAGAACTCGCTCGTCCCGAGACGCACCCCGCCACGGTTGAGCGTTGCATCCGACCGGCCGGTGACCACCGAGCTGCCCCGCTCGGTGAACATGATCCAGTCGCCGAAGCGCCAGACACCGGGATACTGGTCGAAGTACGCGGCGTGGTAGCGCTCGCCCTCCGGATCGTTCCAGAACTCCTTTGCCATCGACGGCATCGGCCGGCGGATGACGAGCTCGCCCAGCTCCCCGACGACCGGGTGCCCGTCCGAGTCGTAGGCTGCCGCGTCGACGCCGAGGCAGCGCCCCGACATCTCGCCTGCGTACACGGGCAGCAGCGGATACCCCTGCACCACACCGGTGCAGAGATCCGTGCCGCCGCTGCCGAGATTGAGGAACACGTCGGCGCCGACCTGCTCGTAGATCCACTCGAACCCCTCGACGGGGAGGGGCGAGCCCGCGGCCGCAACCGACCGCAGCGACGAGAGGTCGAAGCTGCGCCCGGGAGTGAGGCCTTGCTTGCGGCACGCGAGCACGAACGCCGGACCGAGGCCGAGCATCGTGGGACGCGTGCGCTCGACGAGCTGCCACTGAAGCGAGAGGTCCGGATAGCCGGGGTTCCCGTCGATCATCACGATCGACGCGCGCAGCAGGAGCGTCGAGACGAGCGCGTTCCACATCATCCACGCCGTCGTCGTGAACCACTGGAGCCGGTCGCCGGCCCGGAGGTCCCAGCTGAGCGCGTGATTCTTGAAGTGCTCGAGGAGGATGCCGCCGTGCGCGTGGACGATCGCCTTCGGCAGGCCCGTCGTGCCGGAGGAGAAGAGGACGCAGAGCGGGTGCGCGAACGGGACCGGGTCGAACTCGAGCGGGCCGTTCTCGGCGAGCAGGCTCGCCCAGGAATGCGCGCCCGGCAGGCGAGCGTCGCCGTCGGGGAGCAAGGGAACGTGCACCACCTGGCGCAGCGTCGGCAGCGCGTCGCGGATCCCGGCCACCTGCTCGCGGCGGTCGACGCGCTTGTCGCCCCACTGGTAGCCGCTGACGGCAAGGAGCACGGTCGGCTCGAGCTGCCCGAGCCGGTCGACGACGCTGCGCACGCCGAACTCCGGCGGGCAGGTCGCCCAGACGGCGCCGAGGCTCGCGGTCGCGATGAACGCGACGAGCGTCTCCGGGATGTTCGGCAGGTACGCGACGACGCGGTCGCCCGGCCCCACGCCGAGCCGCTGCAACCCCGCCCGCGCGCGGGCGACCTGCTCGCGCAGCTCACCGAACGTCAGCTCGAGCGGCTCGCGCGCCTGCGAGTGCGCCACCACCGCCGGCGCGTCGAGATCGTCGTCGGCGCCGACGAGGTGCTCGGCGTAGTTGAGCCGCGCACCGGGAAACCATTCGGCGCCCGGCATCGTCGCGGAGCCGAGCACCCGCTCGTAGGGCGAGTGGGCGCGGACGCCGAAGAAGTCCCAGATCGACGCCCAGAAGCCTTCGAGATCGCCGACCGACCAGCGCCAGAGCTCGTCGTACCCGGCGAAGTCGCGGTCGCGCTCGCGCCGGAGCCAGTCGAGATAGCGGGCGATCTGCGACTCGCTGCGCATCTCCGGGGTCGGCTCCCAGAGCACCGTGCCCTGCGCGAGCGTCTCGCTCACGGAACGAGCACCGCCCGACCCGTGACCTCGCCCTCGCGCAGTCGCGCGAGCACGTCGTTCACCTCCTCGAGCGGATGCGTCTCGGTGCGCAGCGTCACCTGCCCGTTCGCGTGAAGCTGGAGGAGCTCCCAGAGATCGATCCAGCTGCCGACGAGATTCCCTTGCACCTGCGCCTCACCGGTGACGAGGGCGACCGACGGGACGCTGACGAGTCCCCCGTAGCCGACGAGCGAATAGGCGCCGCCGCGCGCGAGCATCGCGAGCGACGCCGCGTGGGTCTCGTCGGTCGCGACGAAGTCGAGCACCACGTCGGCACCGGCGCCGCCGGTGATCTCGCGCACGGCGCCGACGACGTCGGCCTCTTCCCCGAGCACGACGTCGGCCCCGAGCTCGGTTGCGAGCCGGCGGCGACGCTCGTCCGTGTCGACCGCGATCACCGAACCCGCTCCGAGCAACGCGCAGGAGCTGGAGCGCGATGTGGCCCGACGCCGCCGACGCCGATCACCGCCGCAGTCGTCCCCGGGAGAAGGCGCGGTACGAGCTTCTTCACGGCGTGGTACGCCGTCAGGCCCGCGTCTGCATGCGGCGCGACCGCGGCAGGCTCGACTCCCTCGGGCAGGCGCAGCAGCGAGCGCTCGTCGACGAGCACGTAGTCGGCGAAGCCGCCGTCCCGCGTGAGCCCGGTGAAGCCGTGACGGTCGCAATGCATGTCGTTGCCGCGTCGGCACGGCACGCACAGCCCACAGCTGTAGGGCGGGTAGACGAGCACCGCGTCGCCGACGGACGCGGCCGTGACGTCGTCGCCGACGGCGTGCACCCAACCCGCGTTCTCGTGACCGAGCACGACGGGCGGATGCAGCCCGGCCGGCTCCATGAGACCGTCGATCGCGTGCAGGTCGGTCGCGCAGACGCCCGCGCCGCCGACGCGAACGACGACGTCGCGCGCACGCTGTGGCTCCGGCTCCGGAACCTCCACGAGCTCGAGCGGCCGGTGGTACTCGCCGAGGCGCGCGGCCCTCATGCCGCGGCGCGAGCTGCCGCCCGCCCGGCGAGATAGCCGCTCGCGTCCTCGTCCAGATGCTCGGCAAGACGTGTCGCGAGCGCCATGATCGTCAGCGACGGGTTGACGGAGAGCGTTCGCGGGATCAGCGACGCATCGCCGACGAACAGGCGCCGCACCTCGTGCGACTCGCCGTTCCGGTCGACGACGGAACGCGAGGGGTCGTCGCCCATCCGGCAGGTGCCCTGCACGTGCGTCGAGGCGATACCGGTCCACGCGATCTGCCGTGCTCCGGCCTCCTCCAGGACACGGCGGCTGAAGTCGAGGGCGGCGTCGAGCCGCGCATGCTCGATCGCGCTGAAGCTCACCCCGAACTGTCTCGCGCCCGCTCGTCGTCGACGGCGACCGACCCGTTGTTCTCGTCGTTCACCATCGCGAGCACGCCGTTCCAGTGCCGGAACGAGCGGACAGCGTCGACGAGACGCTCGCCCCAGAACGGCCCTCGCTCGTCGCGCAGGGTCGTCGCGAACGCGATCGGGTCCTGGATCGTCGTCGCCTCGATCACGAACCCGCCGTCCTCGTCGTGCTGGTGGACCATCGAGTGCGCAGTGATCGGGTAGACCATGTGCGCGTCCTGGGGCTCGTCGAAGCGGCCGTAGACGAGGCGTACCGGGTGCAGGCCGAGGTGCTGCCCGATCGCGGGGCCCGTCAGGCCGGAGCGGAGCAAGAGCTGCGGCGTGTTCAGCGCACCTCCCGCGACGACCACCACCCCGGCGGCGACGGTGTGTCGTTCGCCGGCGACGTCGACGTATTCGACGCCGGTCGCCGTCGAGCCCTCGACGAGCACGCGTTCGACGGTGGAGTCCGCGCGCAGCTCGAGCAGCCCGCGCGCCAGCGCGTCGGAGATGTACGTGTTCATGGTCGACTTGCCCGCGTTCGTGGCACATCCCTGGAGGCAGGAGCCGCAGCGCATGCAGTTCGGGTCGGCGTACGCGCGTACCGCCTCGAGCGGCGCACCGAGTGCGCGGAATGCAGGCTCGACCGTGCGCACGCTCTTCGTCCAGTCCGTGCGCTCGCGCACGCCGAGGATGCGTTCCACGCGCTCGTAGTGGCGTTCGAGCTCCGCGGCCGCGAACGGCTCACCCCCTTCGCCGGTCAGCCCCGTGGCCGCGTGCCACTTCGCGACGTCGCGCTCGTGGGCCCGCAGCGCGACCTTCGTGTTGATCGTCGTCGTGCCGCCGACGCAGCGGCCGGCCAGAAAGGCGACGACGTCTCCGTCGGGGAGCGGCGCGAAGCGCAGCGGCCAGAAGAGATCGTGGTTCGCCTTCGCCTCCCAGCGCGTGAAGTCCGCGGCCGTGCGGTGCGAGCCACATTCGAGCAGGAGGACGTGCCGGCCGCGCTGCGCGAGCTCGCCTGCGACGACGCCTCCGCCCGCGCCGGATCCGACGACGACGACGTCGAACTCGCTCTTCATGCCACTCCCATGAACGACCAGTCCTTGTGCACTCGCCGCGCGAGCGGCGAGTTGAAGTCGATCTCCGCATACGCGCCGGGCGCATCGCGACCCGGGGCCACGAAGTCGCTGTAATACGCCTCGATCGCGAGCGCGCGCACGAGCGCGAACTCCGCGGTCCGCTCGTATTCCGTCAGATCCGGCGCGGCTGCGAGCAGGTCGAATGCGGCGAGAGCGTAGTCCCGCAGCTCCGGCGGCATTCCGCCGAGCAGCGCATCGATGTACACCGCCGGCCCGACCGCGCTCGAGCCTGGCACGATCAGGTCGCAGAGGCGCTCGACAGCTGCCGCACGATCGGCGCCGAGGGTCGTCACTCGCTCTCCTCGATCAGCGCCTCCGCCGCCGCCTGCTGTTCGCGCAGGAGGTAGGCGGACTGGAGCAGCTCGGGATGCTCGCGCAGCTCGGCCGCGGTGCCGTGGTGCACGATTCGCCCGCCTTCGATCACGTACGCGGAGTTCGCGAGCGCGAGCGCGACGTGCACGAACTGCTCGATCAGCAGTACGCCGACGCCGTCGTTCGCAGCCTTCTCGAGGGCCGGAATCAGCCGTTGCACGACGACCGGCGCAAGTCCGAGGGAGAGCTCGTCCACGAGCACGAACTTCGGTCGGGACACGAGCGCCTGCGCCAGCACGACCATCTGCTGCTCCCCGCCCGAGAGCGTCCGGGCGGTCGCCTTCCAGCGAGACTCGAGAAGGGGGAACAGTTCGAGCGCGTGCTCGATGCTCGAGCGGGCATCCGCGCGAGTGAGCGCATACGTCGCCACGCGCAGGTTCTCCTCGACGGTCAGCTCGGGCAGCAGCCGCCGCCCTTCGGGGACGATCGCGACGCCCGCCCGGCGGATGTGCTCCGGGCGCATGCGCGTCAACGCGGTGCCGTTCATGCTCACCGTTCCCGCGCTCGGACGGAGGACGCCGCCGACCGCGAGCACGAGCGTCGACTTGCCGGCCCCGTTCGGGCCGAGCAGCGTCGTCACCTCACCGGCCGGGATCTCGAGCGAGATCCCGTGCAGGACCGCGTGGCCGCCGCGCGCGACCGACAACGCTTCGATCTGCAGCGTCGGCGCGTCCCCGCTCACAGTTCGGTCTCCGTTCCGAGATACGCGCGCATCACGTGCTCGTCGCGCAGCACGTCTGCGGTCGAGCCCGACGCGATCAACTTGCCGAAGTCGACGACCGCCGTGGTCTGGCAGCACGCGGAGACGAGGCTCATGTCATGGTCGACGAGGATCACGAGGGCACCGAATCGCTCCGGGATCTTCTGGATCACCGCCGAGAGGTGCCCTGTCTCCTCGTCCGGGAGGCCTGCGGCCGGCTCGTCCAGGAGCACGAGCCGAGGCTGGCCGACGACGGCGCGGGCGACCTCCACCAGGCGCCGTCCGCGCGCGTTGAGCCCACCGACGCGCACCTTCGGCGAGACGTCGAGGCCGACGAACTCCATGGCGGTGAGCACGTCGGAGCGGCGGGACGCGCGCTTTGCACCCGAATGCTCGTGGATCATCGCGATGTTGTCGTAGACCGAGAGCTTCTCGATCGCCATCTCGGTCTGGAACGTGCGCCGAAGGCCCCATCGCGCGCGGCGGAAATCGGCCATCTTCAGCAAGTCGTCGCCAAATGCGGTGACTCTGCCGGCCGAAGGCTTGACGAAGCCGCTCATGACGTTGAAGAAGGTCGTCTTGCCGGCACCGTTCGGGCCGATCAGTCCGCAGGTGCCCGCGTCGAAGCTCACGCTCATGTCGTCGATCGGCGTGACGCCCGCGAAGCGCACGGTGAGACCGCTGACCTCGATCACGCGCGGCTCTCTCCCAACCGGCGCGGGAGACTCCATAGCAGCCGCGCGAGGTTCGCCATGTCGCGGGGGAACTGCTCGACGAGGCCGCCCGGGGCGGTCAGGAGCACCTGGAGGAGCCCGACGCCGAAGATGATGAGCAGGAAGTTGGAGTTGATGCCCCACTGCGCCTGGAAGAGAAACGGGAGCAACTGGTTGAAGACGCCGGCAACGACCGCCCCCCAGATGCTGAAGATGCCGCCGATCAGCGCTGTCGCGGCGAGCGTCAACGAGTCCTGTGTCTGAAACGTGATCGCGCGCGGGACGCCGACCTGCGCGGCAAGCAGGCAGCCGGCGACGCCCGTGATGAACGACGCCAGAGCGAACGCCCAGAGCTTGTAGAGCGTGATGTTGACGCCGGCCGCGAGCGCGGCCGGCTCGCTCTCGCGGATCGACGCCCAGGCACGCCCCGGCTTGCCGGAGACGTGCAGCAGCACGAGCAGGAAGAGAATCGCGCAGACGATCACCGTGTAGCGGTAGTACGACGTGTCGCCGATCGCCCAGGACGGACGCCTCACCGGAGGGGTCTCGGTCGTGAGCGCTCCCGTACCGGCACGGCCCTTGAAGCCGCCGCCGCCGTTCGGGAAGTCGGTGACGGAGAGGACGATGGTGACCGCGCCTGCGAACATCAGCGTGATCAGCGCGAGGTAGAGACCGGAGAGCCGCAGCGCCGGGAGGCCGACGACGATGCCGATGACCATCGTTATCCCGCCCGCGGCGAGCAGCAGGAGCGGAAAAGGGACCGAGCTCGCGTAGGCGAGTCGCGTCCCGACCCAGCAGCCGACGGTGAGCAGGGCGACCTGGCCGAGCGAGATCATCCCGACGCGGCCGTAGAGGACGCCGAAGCCGAGCGCGGCGATCGAGTAGATGGCGACGCTCGTGTAGGTGGTGATCCAGTCGGCGCCCGAGATACCGGGAAGCAGGAGCAATGCGACGAGAAGCAGCCCGACGGCGATCGCCGCACGGACGAGCGTTCCCCGTTCGAGCATCTAGCCGGCCGTCCTCGACATCGTCACCACACGCCGCCGCGAGAGATAGAGCAGCGCGACGATTGCGAGGACGAAAGGCGCGGCCGAACGATACGCAGAGATCCGCGTGTACGGGCTCAACCCGGACTGGGCGACACCGACGGCGAGGCCGCCGAACATCGTCGCCCAGAGCGACCTCAGGCGGCCGATGAGCGCGGCTGCGAGCGACGAGATGACGAGGAACGTGAGGGCGGAATAGTCGAGCGAGGTGAGCAGGTCGGGAAGGATCAGACCCGCGGCGCCGCACGTGAGGCCCGAGCCGAACCAGGCTGCGGCCTCCACCTTGCGCACCGGTACGCCGAGCGTCGCGCTCGCCTCGCGGTCGTTGGCGAGCGCCCGCATCGCGGTGCCGAGCTTCGTCACGCGCAGAAACACGCTCACGCCTGCTGTGATGATGAAAGCAAGCACGATCGAGATGATCTGCGTGAGACTGACACTGGTCTTGAAGATCGTGTAGTGGTACTGCGTGCTCGGTAGCGGCAGAAAGCGTGCAAACGCGCCACCGATCGGAGCCCGCCAGGCCATGAGGCCGAGCAGGACGAGTGCAAGCCCGAGCGTGCCCATCATCTTCGTCAGTGGATCGCGGCGCGCGAAGGCGGGGCCGAACACCATGCCGTAGGCAAGGTTGACGACCCCGCCGAACGCGACGCAGACGGAGAACGCGAGCCACTCGGGGCAGCTCGTGTGGTTGAGGAGGTAGTACGCGATCAGAGCGCCGGCGGCTCCGATGGCACCGAACGCGACGTTAAGCACGCCGGTCGCCCGGTACAGCACCACCAGCCCGACCCCCGACAGCGCGTAGACGCCGCCGAACGCGAGGCCGATCACGATGAACGGCTTCACGAACTGCCAGTCGACGCCGAACACGCTGAAGCCGAGCACGGTGCTCATCGATTGTCTCCGGACACTCTGATCGTCATCGCGCTCCTAGCCCTGCAGGTGGAACTTCTTCTCCCAGATGCGCGTCTGGGCGATCGACTTGTCGACGGCCTGGAAGAGGGTGCATCCCGTGCGAACGACGACGTCCTTGTTCTTGTAGTCGACGATGATGTTCGCGTTGTTCGGAATGTGGTATGCCAGGTTCCCGACGTAGAACGGCCTGCAGAGGATGTCGGTCTTCTGGTTCTTCAGGGCCTTGACCGCCGCGTTGTACGTCTTCGCGGTGATCGCCCCTTTGATGCTCAGCAGCGCGCTCACCGCGAACTTCCCGTCGAGGTAGCCCATCTGCGCGAACGCCTGTGGGGCGATGGAGGGTGCGTACTTCTTCAGCACCGAGAACATCAGCGCCGAATCAGGCCCCACGCTCGGATCGACGTTGCTGAACTCGTTGTCGATCCAGAGGTGCCCGTCGAAGGCCGGCGAGAACTGGCCGGACATGAACGTGTTGGCGATCGGAGTCGATGACCCCCACAGCACCTTGTCGACGATCCCCTGAGCCTCGGCTGCCTTCATGAACGCCGGGGCCGTGTCGGGCGTGAAGTCGATGAGGATGCCGCCGCCGTTACCGGCGAACTGGTACATCTGGATCAGCTGCGAGGTTGCGTCGGTGACCGGCAGGTGCGTCGGGAAGACCTTCACCGGGATACCGGCCTTCTCCGCGACGAGTGCCGGACCGCCGTCCGCGTAGGCCGAGATCGTGTCCGGGGACGCGATCGCGAGCTTCTTCGCACCCGCCTTGATCAGCGCCTGCGCAGCGCCGACGTTGGAATAGCGCGGGCCCGAGTTGACCTCGGCGAACGAGGGAGTGCTGTAGCACTCCGCCTGCACGCCGGCGCCGAGGACCACGAAGCCCTTGCTCTTGTAGTACTTCCAGTTGGTGCCGCACTCGGCGAAGCTCGTGTTGCCGACGATGCCGACAACCTTGGTGCTCTCGATCAGCTTCTGTGCGTCCGCCTTCTCCTGAGCCGGGTTGAGGGCCTCGGTCAGCAGCGTGTACTTGATCGGGCGGCCGTGAATGCCGCCGTTGTCGTTGACGCAGTTGAAGTACGCCTGCGCAACCTTGCCGATCGTCGTGAAGTCGACGCCGGGGATGAGCATGTCGATCCCGCCGAGCTTGATCGGCGCTCCCGTTGCCTTCTTCCCGGTGCCGAGCCCGCACTTGCTTGCAGACGCACGGGCCTGTCCGACCTTGTAGGCCGGGCTGGCGCCTGCGCCCGCCGTGATCGAGATCGTCGCGGCAATTGCCGCGACGAACGCGACCACCATCACTGCCCTCCGAGACATTCGATCCTCCCTCCTACTCATCGATCGTTGTCCATACCTGTGAAGCGGGTGAAAGCGGGATCTCGTTGGATCCTCCTTTGTCCGGTTGGAACTTGGCCACAGCGAGGGCACGCCGTCTCGCTCATGCGCTCATCCGCGTCGGAGCGATGACGACGTCGAGCAGCAGAGGCTCGTCGCGTGCTGCAAGCGTGGGTACGACCTCGTCGAGCACGGCACAGAGGTCGTCGTGGGTCGTGACGCGTCGCGAGGGGCAGCCGAAGCCGCGCGCGAGCGTTGCGAGCTCGACGGCGCCGAACGACGGCCACGGCGCAGCACCGCCGCCGTGGAGCTTCGCGAGCTCGTCCATGATCGCGTAGCCGCCGTTCGACAGAACGACGAAGAGCGCGCCGACGCGATAGTGCGCTGCGCTCCAGAGACCCTGGATGCCGTAGATCGCGGAGCCGTCGCCGACGACCGCGACGACCGGGCGGTGCGGTTGCGCGATGCGAAGGCCGGTGGCCCCGGAGAGCGCGAAGCCGAGCCCGCCCTGCGCCGCGCTCAGCAGACCGAGCGGCTCGCGCGCGAGCAGCCGTTCGTTCAGCTCGGGACGGTCGACGGGAGCCTCCTCGACGACGATCGCGTCGCGTGGCAGACGCGCCGCGAGCGCTGCGAGAACGTGACCCGCGAGCATCGGCTCTCCCGCTCGGGGCGGCTCCGGAGCAGCGGGCGGCCCGGGGACGCGCGGCGCTTCGCCGTCCCGGGTCGGGACGTGCGCTACGAGCGCGCGGCAGATCGCCGCAGGGCTGCCGAGCACCGCGAGCTCGGCCGGGCTGCGGTGCAGCTCCTCCGCGTCGTCTGTGACGACGGCGACGCGTGTACCCGGCTTCGTCAGCCGGCCCGGTGCGTAGAAGGACTGCCGGAACGCAGGCGCGCCGACGACGAGGATCGCGTCGTGCGATGCGAGCCGCTCGCGCAGCTCGGGCCGGGCGGCCGGAAGAAGCCCCGCGAAGTGGCGGTGGTCCTGCGGGAAGCCGGCGCGCGCACCGAAGGCCTCCTGGAACACCGGCGCGGCGAGCCGCTCCGCCAGCTCTGCGAGCGCCGCCCAGGTCGCCGCGTCGTCGGCGCCCGCACCGACGACGAGCGCCGGCGAAACCGACTCGGACAGAAATGCCGCGAGCGCCTCGACCGACTCCGGCGCCGCCGCCGCACCGCGCAGCACGCGGCCGACCGCGGCCGCCGGCTCGCGGTCGTCGTCCGCCGGCGCTTGCCAGTCGTCCATCGGCACGATCACGAGCGCCGGGCCGCGCCCCGCCGTCGCGGCGTGCGTCGCGCGCTCGATCGCCGCCGGAACGTCCTGCGCACGAGCCGGCTGCTCGATCCGAACCGGATACTCGCCTGCGAGGCCCGCGAGGCGGCCGGCCAGGAACGGCTCGTAGGAGAGGTGACGCCGGTCCTGCTGACCGACGACGACGACGAGCGGAGCGCGATTGACACGCGCCGTCGCGAGCGCGCCCACCGCGTTGCCGAGCCCGGCCGTCGTGTGCAGCAGCGCGAGCGCGGGTGCGCCGCGGCCGAGGGCCCAGCCGACGGCCATGCCGATGACCGAGTTCTCGTGCAGCGCGAGCACGAAGCGGAGATCCTCGGGAAGGCCGGTGAGGAACGGAACCTCGGTCGACCCGGGGTTGGCGAAGATGGTGGTGAGACCACGGCGACGGAAGACCTCGAAGGTCGCGTCGCGGACGGTGCGCTGTGTGCTCTTTACCGCGCGGGTTTCCGGGATCTCCGAGCTCAAGGTCATGACGCGAAGAACACGGTCGCGGACTCTCCCTGGAGATGGATGTCGAAGCGCAGCGTGTCGCCGTCCGCTCGCGCGCGAAGCGTGTCCTGCTCCTCTGGCGTGAGCGACATGAGCACCTCGTCCTCGACGTCGCGCAGGTAGATACGTGTGCGCTGGTGACGGAGCAGGCCGCGCGCGAACACGAACGCCTCGAGACACGCGATCGTGCGCGGCACGCGAAAGGAGAAGCGGCCGTCCAAGTCGGTGCCCGACCGGCCCCAGCGCTCGGTCTTCGCGTCCCAGACCTCGACCATCCCGTCGGCGATCGGCTCGCCCTGGCCGTCAAGGAGGGTCCCGTGCAGCTCTACGCCGTCCGGGTCGAGCTCGTCGTCGGGCCGGCGGCAGAGACCGATGACGTAGTACGGGCCGACCGTCTGGGATGGGGTCCTGGTCAGGGTCATCCGTCCTCCTCGAGCGGCGTCGTGCCGGCCCCGCCGCGGCCCAGCACGATGTCCCATTCGTACGCGAGCGCCCACTCCGGCACGGTCCTCGTGATGTCGAGGCGCGAGACGAGCAGCGCGCGCGAGCGCGGATCGCGGACGGAGTTGAAGATCGGATCGAACTCGAAGAGCGGATCGCCTGGGAAGTACATCTGCGTGACGAGCCGCTGCTCGAACAAGCGCCCGAAGAGCGAGAAGTGGATGTGTGCAGGCCGCCACGCGTTCTCGTGGTTCCCCCACGGATACGCGCCGGGCTTGATGGTCGTGAAGGTGTAGCGGCCCTCGCCGTCGGTGAGGCAGCGGCCGCCGCCGCCGAAGTTCGGATCGAGCGGCGCCGGATGGTCGTCGACCTCGTGCCGGTAGCGGCCGGCGGCGTTCGCCTGCCACACCTCGACGAGTGCACCCGCAAGCGGCCTGCCGTCCTCGTCGAGCACGCGGCCGTGCACGACGATCCGCTCTCCGAGCGGCTCGCCGTCGCCCTGTCGCGTCAGGTCGTTGTCGAAGGGCTGCAATGCGTCCTCGCCGAAGACGGGGCCGGCGAGCGCGTGCAGCTCCTCGGGAATGGTCACGAGCGGCCGGTCGGGCGCACGCCAGCGCGTCGACCGGTAGCCGGGATAGTCGACCTGGACCTCGGGACCGAAGCTCGGGTCGTCGGGGAGGACGATCGGAGAGTCCTCGCGCACGCTCATGCCGCTCCGTTCGGCTGGAGGTCGCGCAGCGCGGCGATCTCGTCGGGCCGTGGCGGCTCGGTCTCCTGCAGCTCGCCGGCGACGCGCAGATCCCAGCCCGTCGCCGCGCGCGCCTCGTCGGCCGTGGCCCCGGGATGAGTCGCGACGAGCGTGAGCTCGCCGTCGCGCGGCTCGAGGATGCCCAGGTCGGTGACGACGACGCGCACGCGGTCGCCGACGCTCGTCTTGAAGTCGAGCTCCTCGACGAACGTCCGAGTGTTCTGGCGCAGCATGACGAACACATCCCGAACGCCGGTCGCGATCTCGGGAGCACCACCGCCGCCGGGAAGGTGGACCGTGGGATGGTCGTAGTCGCCGATCACCGTGCTGTTGAGATTCCCGTGGCGGTCGATCTGCGCTGCGCCGAGGAAGCCGACGTCGATCCGGCCTCCCTGGAGCCAGTACCCGAACATCTCCGGCACGGGCACGACCGCGTCCGCGGTCTCGGCGAGCTCACCGTCGCCGATCGAAAGCGGAAGCATCTTCGGCTTCGCCCCGATCGTCCCGCTCTCGTACACGAGAACGCAGCGGGGCGCATGCGTGCGACGCGCGAGATTCGCGGCGAGGCTCGGGAGGCCGATGCCGACGAAGCACACCGTGCCGTCATCGAGGCGACGCGACGCCGCGATTGCCATCATCTCGTCCGTCGCGCTCACGCCGGCACCTCCGCCGGCTCGAGGCTCCTGCGGTACTCCACTACGTCGGCCGTGTCGAGCACGTGCCGCTGCATCCACTCGCGAAAGCGGTCGCGGTCGCGGCTGATGGCATCCCATGACACGTAGAAGTCGTTGTCGCGGTCGTAGTACCCGTGCGCATACGACGGATGAGCGCCGCCGGGCGCGAGTGCCACCGCATCGAGCACCCAGCTCGGCAGCACGATCGCGCCGGGTCGTGGCTCGAGCGTGTCGACGATCTCCTCGACAGTGACGATCGACCGCTTCGACGCGAGCACCGTCTCCTTCTGAACGCCGAGGATGCCCCAGAGCTGCACGTTTCCCTCCCGGTCGGCACGCTGCGCGTGAACGATCCCGACGTCGGGTCGGTGGGCCGGGACCGCGGCCAGCTCCTCGCCGGTGAACGGGCAGACGACACGCTCGACACGCGTGCGTGCGGGAAGGTCGTCGCCCTGGTAGCCGCGCAGCACCCCGAACGGCAGGTTGGCCGCGCCCGCGGCGTAGGCGGCCGCCATTCCTGCGTGCGAATGCTCCTCGAGCTCGAGCGGCGCAGGCACGCCACGCTCGACGGCGTCCCGGAGCCGGTGCAGGGAGCCGACGCCGGGGTTGCCGCCCCACGAGAACACGAGCTTGCGCGCGCAACCCATGCCGATCATCTGGTCGTAGACGACGTCCGGCGTCATCCGGATCAGCGTCAGGTCTCGCTTTCCCTGACGGATCAGCTCGTGGCCGGCCGCATGCGGGATCAGATGCGTGAACCCCTCGAGCGCGACAGTGTCGCCGTCGTGGACGAGATCGCGAACCGCTTCGCTGAGAGAGACGACCACGCGGCTCAGAAGGGGAAGGGATGTCCCTCTGCGCGCATGGTCACCCAGCGCAGCTCCGTGAACTCGTCGACGACCGCCTGACCGCCGAACCGCCCGAAGCCGCTGTCCTTGACGCCGCCGAACGGCATCTGCGGCTCGTCGGCGACGGTCTGGTCGTTCACGTGCACGATGCCGGAGTCGATCCGCTGCGCAAGCGCAAAACCGCGCTCGCGGTTGCTCGTGATGATCCCCGCACTGAGCCCGTACGAGGTCGCATTCGCGCGGTCGACGGCTTCGTCCGCGTCGTCGACGACCTCGATCGAGGCGACCGGACCGAACGTCTCGTGCTGCGCGAAGTCGGACTTCGGATCGACGCCCGCCAGGAGTGTGGCCTGGTAGCACGGCCCCACCGACTCGCCGCCGGTGAGCACGGTCGCGCCGTCCTTGACCGCCTGCTCGACGCGGCCACGGACCATCTCGAGCGCGGCCGGATTGATGAGCGGCCCGATGATCGTGTCGTGCTCCTTCGGGTCGCCGGTCTTCAGGGTCTTCGTCTTCGCGACAAGCCTCGCAATGAACTCGTCGGAGATGGAGCGCTCGACGACGATGCGCCGCGTCGACATGCAGATCTGGCCCTGATGGAGGAAGGAGCCGAACGCGCTCGCGTTCACCGCGTACTCGAGATCGGCGTCGCCGAGGACGATCAACGGGTTGTAGCCGCCGAGCTCGAGCACGACCCGCTTGAGGTTGCGTCCCGCCGCCTCCGCGATCATGCGCCCGACCGCACTCGAGCCGGTGAAGTTGAGCCGGCGCACGGCCGGGTGCTCGATCAGCGCCGTGCCGATCGGGCCTGCGTCGCCCGGAGCGTGCGTGACGACGTTGAGCACGCCTTCAGGGAGGCCGGCCTCGGCGAAGATCTCACCCCACAGAAGCCCTCCGCTCCAGGGCGACCATTCGGACGGCTTGAGAACGACCGCGTTCCCGAGCGCGAGCGGAGCTGCGATCGAGCGCGCGGAGAGGATCAGCGCCGCATTCCAGGGTGCGAATGCGCCGACGACGCCGACCGGCTTGCGGATGCCCATCGCGAAGGCGCCGGTGTCCGACGGGATGATCTGTCCGAGCGGCGCGTACGCGAGCGCCGCCGCCTGCCGGAACAGGTTCGGCACGAAGAACGACTGGAACATCCCGAAGCCGAACGTCGAGCCGGTCTCGCGCGCGAGCAGCGAGACGACCTCGTCGCGGCGCGACTCGAGCAGGTCGGCGGCCTTGAGGAAGATCCGCTGCCGCTCGGCCGGCGGGGTCTGCGACCAGCCCGGGAAGGCCTCCGCGGCCGCGTCGATCGCCCGTCCGGCGTCGGCGACGTCGCCGGCCGGAACGGTCGCGACGATCTCACCTGTGAACGGATCGAGATCCTCGTACGTCTTGCCTGTGGCGGCGCCGGACCAGGCTCCGCCGATGAACTGCTGGACCTCGCGGGCAGCAATCACGCGTCCTCCCCCTCGGTTGCGACGTTGGACTGAGAATCAGGGACGACTTAACGCGGTGTTTGTCCGTCTGTCAAGACTCTGTTCTAATGGTCGGAACAATGCCCACCTCGCCGTCCACCGGCGCCAACGGCGCCTACTCGCAGTCCCTCGAGCGCGGGCTCGCGATTCTCTCCGCGTTTCGCTCGGGCCGGCCGCAGCTCGGCGTGAGCGAGATCGGCCGGGAGCTCGGCCTCAGCCGCAGCACCACCCACCGGTATGTCGCGACGCTCGCCGTGCTCGGCTACCTCGAACAGGACGCGTCGTCGAAGAAGTACCGGCTCGGACCGCGGGTGCTCGACCTCGGCTTCTCCGCCATCAACTCCATGGAGCTGCGCGAGGTCGCAGCGCCGCACCTGAGGCAGCTCAGCGACGAGACCGGCTACACGGTCAACATGGGGATCCTCGACGCACTCGACATCGTCTACGTCGAGCGCTGCCGCAGCTCACGCCCCGGCCAGCGCGAGATCGACCTCAACCTGCACGTCGGCTCGCGTCTGCCGGCCTACTGCACCTCGCTGGGGAAGGTCCTCCTCGCCTGGCTGCCGGCGGACGACCGGGCAGCGCGGCTCGAGCAGATCGAGTTCGTGCGCCGCGGTCCGAACACGCTCGTGTCGCGGACGGCGCTGAACGCAGAGTTGAGGCGTGTGAAGGAGAGCGGCTTCGCGATCAGCAACGAGGAGCTCGCCTACGGCCTGCGGTCGATCGCCGCGCCGGTCCTGACCCATGACGGCGCGGCGGCGGCCGCGATCAACCTCGCAGTGCACAGCTCGATGACCTCGGTCGAAGATCTCGCCGCCCGCTTGAGCGCGACGCTGCGCCGTTCCGCCGCCGACATCTCGGCGCGTCTCGGCTACCGGCCGTCTTGAGAGGGTCCGGCGAGGCCGAGCAAGCGCGCCGCGTTCTCCTTGAGGATCAGCGGCCGCACCTCGTCCCGGAAGGCGGCCTGCTCGAAATCAGCCAGCCAGCGGTCGGGGGTGATCAGCGGGAAGTCTGACCCGAACAGCACCTTCGTCCGCAGCTGCGTGTTTGCGTACTGCACGAGCTGCGGCGGGAAGTACTTCGGGGACCAGCCTGACAGATCGATCCAGACGTTGTCCTTGTGCAAGCAGACCGAGATCGCCTCGTCCTGCCACGGGAACGATGGATGCGCGATCACGACTCGGAGCTCGGGGAAGTCCGCTGCGACGTCGTCCAGGCACATCGGGTTCGAGTACTTCAGCCGCAGACCGCCGCCGCCCGGCACTCCGGTGCCGATGCCGCTGTGGCCCGAGTGGAAGAGCGCCGGCAGCCCGGCTTCGGCAATCGCCTCGTAGAGCGGGTATGCGGCGCGGTCGTTCGGAAAGAACGCCTGCAGGTTGGGATGGAACTTGAAGCCTCTGACCGCGTGCTCGTCGATCAGCCGTCGTGCGCGCTCAACCGCATCGGGGCGCGCCGGATCGACGCTCGCGAACGGGATGAGGACGTCGGGATTCGCGCGCGCCGCTTCCGCGATTTCCTCGTTCGGAATCGGCGCGATACCGCTGCGGAGCTCCCAGTCGACGGTGAAGAGAACGGCTGCGATGTTCCGCGCCCGGTAGTACGCAGCGACGTCGTCGACAGTCGGGAGCGGCTCGTCGCTCCCGAAGTAGCGCGCGGCCGCCGAGCGCAACGTCGCGGGCATCGGGTCGTGTCCGTCACGCGTGCGCTCCGCATGCACGTGCACGTCGATGGCAGACACCTGCGCGACGTCGATCATCGATGCGTTATACAGAGATCCGACCGGTGGCCCCACGCAACTCTCCCCCCTTCCGCGCAGATCACGTCGGCAGCCTGCTCAGGCCCCGCGCGCTGCTCGAGGCGCGGGAGGCACATGCGTCCGGCCGAATCGATGCCGCCGAGCTTCGCGGGCTCGAGGACGACGCGATACGAACGGTCGTCCGTATGCAGGAGGATGTAGGTCTACGCGCGGCGACCGACGGCGAGCTGCGCCGTGCCTCGTGGCACATGGACTTCATCTACCAGCTCGACGGCATCACGAAGGAAGCCGGCGAGATCTCGGTGAAGTTCTTCAACGAAGGCGGCGAGATCGAGTTCACCCCGGCTGCCCTCCACGTCGACGGCAAGCTCGGCGTCTCGAAGACGATCTTCGGCGACGACTTCCGCTTCCTGCAGGAGACCGCGACCGCGAGCGTCCCCAAGCTGACGATTCCGTCGCCGAGCATGGTCCACTACCGCGGCGGCCGGGCCGCGATCGACCCGAGCGTCTATCCCGACCTCGACTCGTTCTGGGCCGACCTGACGGCGGCCTACGCCGAGCAAGTACGGCGCCTCGGCGAGCTCGGCTGCACCTATCTCCAGTTCGACGACACGAGCCTCGCGTACGTGAACGACCCACATCAACGCGACTACATCGAGTCGATCGGAGGCGACCCGGAGCGGCAGCACGTCGAATACATCCACCACATCAACGAGGCGCTTGCAGGCCGACCCGAGGGCATGGCGGTGACGACCCACATGTGCCGCGGGAATTTCCGGTCGTCGTGGGCCGCCGAAGGCGGCTACGACTTCGTCGCGGAGGCGCTCTTCGGCGAGCTCGAGGTGGACGGCTTCTTCATGGAGTGGGACGACGAGCGCTCGGGAGGATTCGAGCCGCTCCGCTTCGTCCCGTCCGGGAAGCAGGTCGTGCTCGGGCTCGTCACGACAAAGCACGGCGAGCTCGAGGACAAGGATGCGCTCAAGCGACGCATCGAGGAGGCTTCTGCCTTCGTCGACATCGAGCAGCTCTGCCTCTCCCCGCAGTGCGGCTTCTCGTCCACCCTGGAGGGCAACGACCTCACCTTCGAGGAGCAGAGGGCGAAGCTCCGGCTCGTCGTCGAGGTCGCGGAAGAGGTCTGGGCCTAAGGGCCCGACGCGTGATCGCGCTCGAGGAACCGGTTGGCCCAGGCGCTCGTGCGGTCGAGCGCGTTGTCCTTCACGACGACGTCGCCGTCGAGCATCGACTCCTCCTCCCCGTACGCCTTCAGCCGCTCGTACGCCTGACTCCAGATGCACTCGGTGTCGTAGACCTCGCAGAGCCCGTCCCGCGTGCCGCCACAAGGACCGTTGCGCTGGTTCTTCGCGCAGATCGACTCGGGGCAGACGTAGGCGACGTCGGGTAGCGAACAGTCGCCGCAGTCGCGGCAATGGAAGAGCGGCACCTTCACGGCCTGCTCGAGCAGGTGCGCCGTCCTGCCGATCGGTGTGGGAGCGCGCTCGATCGCGCTGTAGAGCGCCCGGCCGGCCGGGAAGAGCGGGGCGTCGTCCGCGAAGACGGCGCCGTGCAGCCGGCGGCTGATGCGGTATTTCAGAGGCACGCGCAGGTCACCGGTCCGTCTCGGCGCGGGTGTGTCGGACGACAGGCCGGTCTCCGGGTCGGCCTCGAAGAAGTAGAACTCGTCCGGGAGCGGGAAGTGCAGCTCGCGCGCGAGCGCGGGCCAGTCGTCGGCCGCGAACGACTCGGCGCGGTCCAGGATCGCGGCGAACGTCGCTGCCTGCATGTGGCCGCCCAGGTACACGCCTGCGAACCCGAGGCCGCGGACGACGGCGAGGTGCTTCGCCGCGAGATCGACGAAGAACGCACGACCCCTGTCCGCGGCCGCAGCGTGACGCTCGGCGAGCTCGAGCAGCTCGTCGGTGACGACGACGCCGGGGATCGTGCCGCGATGGAAGACGCGCGCCGATCCGCGCGAGAGCAGGTAGACGTTCGCGATTGGTTTGACGCTGAGCCCGTCACGGCGGATCCAGCGGAGCAGCTCGTCGTCCTTCCGCGCATCGAAGCCGATCTGGTTGATGAAGAAGCGCGCCCCGGCAGCCACCTTCTTCCGGAGCTTCAGGTACTGCGGCATCACCTCTCGCTCGAAGCGCTTGTGGTTCGTGACCACGCAGCCTGCGAAGAAATCCGTGCGTGCGAGGCGTTTGACCGGATGCCGGGGCTCGGGCAGGCCGGCGTTCATCTCCGAAAGCAGCGCGAGCAGACCGACCGAGTCGAGGTCGAACACCGGCTCGGCGACGCCGCGATGCCCCACTGCCGGTGCGTCGCCCGAGAGCGCGAGCACGTTGTCGAAGCCTTGCGAGGCTAGATTCCAGGCACGACTCTCGAGCGCATTGCGGTTCGCGTCCTTCGTCGCGAGATGGACGATCACCTCGCATCCCCGCGAAGCGAGGTCGGACGCGACCGCATCGGGTGCTGCCATCGGGTTGCCCCCCGGGTTGTCCGTGATCGAGAAGACACCGACGCGCGGATCACCCGCAAGCTCGTGCGCAAAGGCGAGCAGCCCGCCGTCCGTCGCGCCCCGGCTCGTGACGAGCTCGGCGGCGACGACGAACGGCTCCGGCTCCGCGAGCTGCTCGCGCAGCGCCGGCATCTCAGACCGTCGCGGCCTTCGTGCGCCAGCCTTCCGCGTACGATGTGCGTGCAACCTCCGAGTACGGCACGGGGCTGACGACAGCGCGGATCTCCGCCTGCGAATGCCGTTCGACGACGGGCTTGGCAGAGCCGCCGCCCTCTTCACCCCAGACGAGCACGACCTCCGTGCCGATCTGGACCTCGTTGTCGAGAACGGCGAGCGAGAGGAACGAGCGCTCGTTGTAGCTGTAACCGGAGAAGGTGGAGACCCCGACCATCTCTCCGCGATGCATGACACGGTCGTTCGGCCACGTCGAGTAGTTGGAGAGCGGAAAGTCGATGTATTTCGCGGCATCGCCCTTCTCGAAGAGCGTCCCGATGGCGCGCGCGACGTCCTCGCCGTTCCACGCAAGCGTCACCTTCCGCCTCGGCGGCGCCTCGACCATCCGCTCGAGCGCATCCCGGCCGATGAAGTCGTGGTCGAACTTCACGAACGAGCCGTAGCCGAGATCCCACGGCGTCAGGTAGTAGTCGCGGATGTCCTCGGAGACGAAGCTGCCGCCGAGCGAGCCCGTCGCCTCGTAGCCGTTGCCCGGCAGCCACTCGCGGTACGGCTTCAGATCGTCTCCGGTGAAGACCGCCGGGAGCGGGCAGGGGATCCAGCCCGACTCGAGCGTGTTGGTGGCGTACACACGCGACCCGACTTGGCGCAGCCCGAAGTCCTCGCCTGCCTCGACGAGCGCGCCGCGGACGTCCTCGGCGTCGTCCCACGGACCGAAGAGCTCGAGCCCGGGGACGCCGGACATCCCGTGATGCAGCGCGCGCACCTCGTGGCCGGCGATCGTCAGGCGACCCATGTTGAAGAACTTGATCTCGGGCAGGGAGCCGCCGTTCACCTTCGCGAGCACGTCGTTTGCGGTCGGGCCCTGCACCTGGAAGCGGTAGAGCTTGCGCTTGCCGGTCGGATTGGCGGCGGTGCGCTCGTCACGGTCGAATGCGACGTCGTATCCCCCGGTCTCGCCGTGATACTGCACCCAGTTGTGCGCGGACGGACGCCCCACGAGCGACACACGGTTCTCCTCGAGGAAGAACAGGATCGCGTCGCCGATCACGTATCCGTCGGGCGTGCACGCGACGAATTGCTTGGCCTTGTCGACGGCCGCATTCGCGAACGTGTTGACGCCGAGGCTCGAGAGCAGCGGGAGCACATCGGGGCCTTCGATGTAGAGGTCCGTCATGTGATGCGACTGGTCGAACAGAGCGGACGTATCGCGCCATGCGACCTGCTCGTCGCGCCAGTTCGAGAACTCCGCCGGAACCTTCGGATAGACGTAGGGGCCGATCTGCGAGTTCCGCGTGAGCTCGACGGGACTCCCAGCCGCCTGGATCGCGTCCTCGAGGCTGCGATGGCTCATGTGCTCCTCCTCTCTCAGACCGCGCGCCGCAGCAGCGGCGCGCCGGGTAGCCGTTCGAACGTCGCGCCGTCCTGGAGCACGTGCTCGAGGTTGAGCTGCGCGAGGCGCGCGTGCTCGTGGGCAATCCCCTCGGCACGTGCGCCGTGCCGCGCGCCGATAGCGTCGATGAGCGCGCGATGCTGATGCTGCGCGACGACGAGGATCTCCCGTGAGCGCTTCGACGAACCGTGCGAGGAGAGCAGGGCGCCGGGAGAGGCAAACGGAAGCGCCGCAACGCTCGCGATGGCCCGCGTCAGCGTCGGGCTCTTGCCGAGTGTGGCGAGGCCATGGTGGAACGCGTCGTTGAGCTCGACGTAGCGGATCAGAGAGTCGGGCGAGAGATCCTCGACGACCTCGTCGAGCTGTCGCGCCGCGTCGACGAGTGGGGTGAGCTCGTCGAGCGACTCGAGTCGCTCGGCCGCGAAGCGCGCGGCCGTCCCCTCGAGCACGCCGCGCAGCTCGATCGAGTCGGCTATGTCCGCGCGCGTGAACGAGCGCACCGCGAAGCCGCCCCCGGGCAGCGGCTCGAGCAGGCCCTCGTGAGCAAGCGTGGTCAGCGCGAGCCGGAGCGGCGTGCGCGAGACGCCGAGGCGCTCTGCCAGATCGACCTCGGGCACGCGCTCGCCCGGCGCAATCGCTCCCTCGAAGAGGAGCTCGCGCAGGCCGAGCGTCGCCTTCATCGTCTGCGACCCTGCGGAGTTGCCGCGTGCCACGTCCGGAATGTATGCAATTCCGGGGGCTGAAGGCAAGAACGACGGGCAGTTACCCGGTTATTGCATACAGCTTGCGGAAGATCGTAGCTCAGTCCCGGCGGCCCAGCGGGGCTGCCGAGCTCCGCTCGACGAGCTCGACGGGGAGCGCGATGCGCGGCGGCTCTGCGTGCTCGTCCTCGATCAGCCGAACGAGCGACTCGCCGGCGGCGCGCCCGAGCGCGGTCTTGTTCTGCCGGATAGTCGTCAGCGGCGGGCGCAGGAGCGACGCCGATTCGATGTCGTCGAAGCCGACGACCGAGATGTCGCCGGGAACCGAGAGGCCGGCGTCGTGGATGGCGCTGACTGCACCGATCGCCATCTCGTCGCTCGCCGCGAAGATCGCGGTCGGCGGGCGCGGAAGCGCGAGCAGCCGGCGCGTTTGCTCATCGCCGCTACCGGAGTAGAAATCGCCTTCACGCACGTACGTCGTCCGGTCCGGAAGGCGGTGGGCGCGCAGCTCCTCGCGATATCCGCGAAGACGGTCGATCGCCGGCTTCGTGTTCGAGAGGCCGGTGATGGTCGCGATTCGAACATGGTCGAGCTCGATCAGGTGACGCGTCGCGAGGCGCGCGCCGCCGACGTTGTCGGACATGACGTATCCCGCACGGCGGCCGTAGACGTCCAGGTCGACGTTCATCGCGGGCAGGCCGCGGTCGAGCACACCGCGCAGGTCGGGATCGCGGCGATCGACGCCCATCAGCACGAGGCCGTCGAGCTGGTGGTGGACGGCGCGACGGAGGAACCCTTCGCGCTCGGTGAAGAGCAGGAGGTCGTAGCGGGACGCGCCGAGCGCCTGCTTCAGCCCCACGAGCACGTCTCCGAAGAACGGGTGCTTGAGATCCGGGTGCGCGTCGCCGGTGTTCACGACGACGCCGATCACCTGCGACCGGCGTCGGACGAGCGTCCTCGCAGCAGCGTTCGGGACGTAGTCGAGCTCGCGGACGCGTTCGAGGACGCGCTGCCGCGTCTCCTCGCGCACCGTCGCCGTGCCGTTCAGGACACGGGAGACCGTTGCAACAGAGACACCGCTCAACCGCGCCACCTCGCGAATGCTCGCCATCTCGCCAGTCTAGGCTCGGGGCGGCGACGTGCATCGCCGCCGCCCCGAACGGTGCTGCTCCGCCCGGCTTCTAGGGCCGGAGCGGCGGGTTCGCGAGTTGCGCGAGCTGAAGCGCTTGTTGCGGGAACCATTCGCCTGCGGCCGGATCCACGATGCCGCCCCACTCGGGGTCGGTCGTCGAGCCGGTGATGCCGCGGTTGCACGACCCGTCGGACTCGCCCGGAACCTTCACCCAGAGGTACGCGTCGACGAGCGCATTCCCGGTATCCGCGGTCGGCCGGACGCCCAGCCCGCGTCCGGGCGGGTTGCACCAGTCCTGCGGATCGGGATACGACGCCGTCGGCTTCCATGGGCCAAGACCGTTTCGGCTCGTGTCGATCACGAAGTGCGTCGTCCCCGGTGTCGAGAACCTCGCGTTGATGCCGGACGTGTTGAGCGCCGGATCGCTCGCCGTGTCGCTCCACACGCCGTAGTTGCTCAACGCCACGCCGGTCCAGGGGCCGAGCAGGCGGGCAATCGCCGTCCCGTCCGGGCCGCCGTTCCAGTACTGATTGGGGCAGCCGGCGTAGTTGCCGGAGGCGATGCAGTCGGAGATCCACGTGCCGTACTGCACGCTGTTCTGCGTGAACTGGTAGTTCGAGACGTTCAGGAAGAACCCCTGAGCCTTCGCGACGCCGGCCTGGACGAGCCGCTGCGCAATGTCGCCGACGCCCAGCCAGGCGGAGTGGGTGCCGTCGAGGTAGACCTTGACGTTGGGTTGCTGCTCGAGACGCGCGACGGCGCCGCCGATCTGTTGGTACCGCGCCTGATTTGCGGTCTGCGGCGTCAGGCCGGTGCCGGACAGGTCGGGCCGGCACCACTCGGCGTTGCCGTTGATGTCGGTGTTGTACGGGATGATCCCGAGTCCGTCGGGCTCCAGCAGCACCACGGCCCTGCTCGAGCCGATCCCGCGGGCGAACCCGTCGATCCAGGCGAGGTAGTCGGCGGTGTTCTGCGCGCCGCCGGCCGAGTACTGGCCGCAGTCGCGGAACGGGACGTCGTAGGCGACGAGCACCGGAATGCTGTGCTGGCCGGCGGCGGCGTTGACCGTCTCCCTCACCTGCCGCTGCACCTCTGCTCGTGTGCCACCGGTGAACCAGACGGCGTGGCTCTCGTTCGTCATGGCGCGAATCAAGGCGGCGTCGGTCCAGTCCCGCCTCACGAGCAGGTGGAACGTTTGGACGAGCGCACCCTTGTCCGGCCTCGGGACGTAGAACTGCGTGGGCCTCGCTGCACCGGCTACCGCGGTCACCGCGGCAGCAGCTAGGGCAGCGGCGGTCAGGGCACCAAGAAGCAAGGGTTTCATCTGATCTCCCCCTTCGATTTCGAGGAAAGGTGCGCGCCTATGTAAACGTTTTCATTGTTCGCCGTCAAGGGCCGGTTTCGAGGTGTACGCTCGACCGCAATCGCCCAATGGGGTAATCGGCCTACGCTGATCACGAGCGGCGGAATGCCGATCCGGGCGATCCCAACCGCGCCGATCGAAGCGAAGGTGTGTACAGGCCACCGATTTCCGGTGCCCGGATCGAGGAGCTGCGGCATGACCCCGTTCAGACTGCTGAAGGTTCTGCTTGCAACGGCGCTTGTGGGCGCCTTCGTCGCGGCTCCCGCACCGGCGGCTTCAACTCGCGAGGCAAGCCGGATCGTCCCGGCGCCGCTGCTCGTCGCGGCGATCGCGAACCCGGCGGCAACGTTCGCCGTGATCGTGACGACGAGCGTCTCGTCGCAGGTCAAGGCGACGAACAGCACGCTCACGGCCAACGGCAAGAGCGACGGACAAGTCTACAAATCGCTCGGCATCGTGCACGGCATGGCTGCGAACGTCACGGGCAGCCAGCTGCTCGATCTCGTGACGCAGGCGGGTGTCACGAGCGTCACGCCGGACGCGCCGGTCGCGCGCGACTCACATGGACCAGCGCCGCCGCAGCTCTGGCAGACGGCGGCCGGCCTCGACACCATGCCCGCCTCCGCATCGGCTCCCGCAATCGCAGTTGTCGACTCCGGTATCTCGAGGACTGCCGGAATGAGCGACAGGATCGTCACGAGCGTCGACCTCACTCCGAATGGATCCCAGGGCGTAAGCGACGCCAACGGCCACGGCACGCTCGTCGCGGGCATCGCAGCCGGCGCCTCGGCTGCGTACCCCGGCGCGGCTCCGACCGCACGCCTCGTTGCGATTCGCGTCGTGGGCGCCGACGGCTCGGCGCGCACGAGCGACGTGATCGCAGCCGCCGACTGGATCTTCCAGAACAAGGACCGGTACAACATCAGGGTCGCAAACTTCTCGCTCCACTCGACGTCGGCGCAGTCCGCTGTCGTCGATCCGCTCGATCTCGCGGTCCGGCGCCTCTGGCTCGGCGGCACGGTGGTCGTCACGTCGTCCGGGAACGACGGCCCCGAGCGGATGGTCTACGCACCCGCCAGCGACCCGTTCGTGATCACCGTGGGCGCGGTCGGATCGAACGACACCGCCGCTCCCGGTGACGACACTGCTGCTCCGTGGTCGAGCTTTGGTTACACAGGCGAAGGGTTCGCCAAGCCCGAGCTCGTCGCGCCCGGCCGGATGATGGTCGGGCCGGTGCCGAGCAACTCGACGCTCGCACAGACGTTCCCCGACCGCGTCGTCGACAACGGCTGGATGTGGATGTCCGGCACGTCGTTCTCGGCGCCCGTGGTCAGCGGCATCGCCGCCCGGCTGCTCGCACTGCATCCGACCTGGACTCCGGACGAGGTCAAGGGCGCGCTGATGGCGACGGCGACCCCGCTCGCCGGCGGCATGGCGACCGGTGTCGGCGAAGTGAACGCCTCAGCGGCCGCAGCCTCTACGACTCCTCCGAATCCGAACGCTCCGCTCGCACCGTTCGTCGCCACCGGGCCCGACGGCGCTCCGGTCTTCGACGGCGCTGCCTGGCAGGCGGCGGCCGCCGATCCGGCATGGGCAAGCGCATCGTGGGTCTCGGCCTCCTGGGTCTCGGCCTCGTGGGTCTCTGCCTCCTGGGTGAGCAGCGCGATGTCGGACGCAAGCTGGGTCTCGGCCTCCTGGGTCTCGGCCTCGTGGGTCAGTGCGAGCTGGGTGAGTACGATCTCCCAGCCGTGAGCGCAGCGGCGCCCGTCATGCCGCGGCCGACCCTCTTTCCCCTTGCACCGGCTCCGGCCGCTCTCTGGCTCGGCGTCTTCGGCGCGGCGATTGCCGCTTCGGCTGTCGCGGCGCTGTACGGCGGGGGCCCGAACGCCTCCGAATGGCTGGCATTTGCGGTCCTTGCGGTCGCTGCCGCGGGCGCTCAGCTCTTCGTCGTTCGTACGGGGCTGAACCAGGGGTTCCACACCGCCCTCGTCTTCATCACGGCGGCGGCGTTGCTCCTCCCGCCGGAGCTCCTACCGCTCCTGGCTCTGCTGCAGCACCTGCCCGAGTGGATCAAGGAACGCTACCCCGGCTACATCCAGCTCTTCAACGCGGCGAACTTCGCAGTCAACGGGCTCGCCGGCTGGGGCGTCGCGCACGTCCTGCGCTCAGCGTTGCCGGGCAGCGCGGAGGTGCGTTGGGCGGCCGCAGGCGCAGGCGCGGCGGTCACGATCATCCTGCTCAATCACGTCGTGCTCGCGACCATGCTCAAGCTCGCGCGCGGGCACAGCCTCCGCGAGAGCGAGCTCTTCACGGCGAGAGCTCTCGGACTGGACCTGGTGCTCGGATTGCTCGGTATTACCGCGGCCCTCTGCTGGCGCGCCAACCCGTGGGTGCTGCCGACGCTCGTCGCTCCTCTCTTCGCGGCGCAACGGGCCTTCGGAATGACGGGACTGCTCCGAGAGAGCGAGCAGCGGTTTCGCGCGATGTTCGCGGCCGCGCCGTTCGGTGTGGAGCTGACAGACCTCGACGGGACCATCGTCGACGCGAACCTGGCCCTCGAGCAGATGCTCGGCTATCCGGCGAGTGAGCTCGCAACGCTTCCTCGGGAGAGCTACGTGAGCGCAGCCGACGATGCGAAAGACCGCAAGCTGCTTGCCGAGCTCGTCGCGGGGGAGCGGAGCGAGTACGAGCTCGAGCGCCGCTTCACGACCTCAGCCGGGGACAGCCTGCTCGCCCACGTCGCGGTTGCTCTCGTCCCCGACGCGGACGGCCGGCCGAAGTACCGGCTCGCGATGGTCGAGGACGTCACGCAGCGCGCCGCGCTCGAGGAGCAGCTACGCCAGGCTCAGCGGCTCGAGGTCGTCGGACGCCTCGCCGGCGGGGTCGCACACGACTTCAACAATCTGCTGACCGTGATCACCGGCCATGCACAGATCGCCCGCGAGCAGCTTCCCGCCACGTGCGACGCGACGCGTGCCGATCTCGACGAGATCGTCACGGCAAGCACGCGCGCGACGGCTCTTACCGCGCAGCTCCTCGCATTCAGCCGTAAGCAGCTCCTGCAGCCGAAGGACGTCAACCTGAACGACATCGTGTCTGACCTGCACAGCATGCTTCGCCGTCTGATCGGCGAGCACGTCGAGCTCAGCACGATCTTCTACGGGCCCGA
This sequence comes from uncultured Actinomycetes bacterium, assembly GCA_963848665.1. Classification (GTDB taxonomy): domain Bacteria; phylum Actinomycetota; class Thermoleophilia; order Gaiellales; family Gaiellaceae; genus Palsa-739. The sequence continues at coordinate 1,020,634 of CAWKEF010000006.1, read as the reverse complement.
GATGCCGCACATTCGCGCCGACCCGGGTCAGATCGAGCAGGTGATCGTCAACCTCGTCGTGAACGCGCGCGACGCAATGCCGGGAGGCGGGGAGATCACGATCGAGACGTCGAGCGTCGTCGTCGCGTCCGACTCGCCGCTCCTCGGCGAGGAGGGAGCAGAAGCGGGGACGTACGCCGTCCTCGCGGTGCGCGATACCGGCGTCGGCATAGAGCCCGGCATGGTCAAGCAGCTGTTCGAGCCCTTCTTCACGACGAAGAAAGTCGGCGACGGTACCGGCCTCGGGCTTGCCACGGTGTACGGGATCGTCCGCCAAAGCGGCGGCTTCCTTGGGGTGTCGAGCGCGCCGGGGCGCGGCTCGACCTTCACCATCTACCTACCGCGCCTCGTGTCGGCGCCGGCCGACGCGGTCGATGTGCCGGCGGCCGAGCCGATCCGCGGACGCGAGCACGTGCTGCTCGTCGAGGACGAGGCCGCCGTGCGGAGCCTGGTGCAGCGCATGCTCGAGGGGCACGGGTACGACGTTTTCGCAGCGGTCGACGGCGCCGCCGCGCTCGAGCGAGCACGCGAGGTCGAAGGACCGATCGACGTCCTGCTCACCGATGTCGTGATGCCGTCCATGAGCGGGCGCGAGCTTGCCGACCGGTTCCGGGAGATCCATCCGGAGACGCTCGTCCTCTACATGTCGGGCTACATCGATACGACGATCCTCGGCCCGGAGGAGCTCGGCGCTCGCGCGCACTTCCTGCAGAAGCCGTTCGGCGCGACCGAGTTGACGGAGGGGATCCGCCGGCTCGTCGACGACGCCTCGGAGCTCTCGGTGCAAAAGGTCTAGCCTGCGCCTCCGCCCGAGGGGATCGTGACCGTGACGGACAGGCCGCCGTCGTCACGCGGGCGGGCGGTAGCGATGCCCCCGTGCATCGCGGCGATGGACGCGACGAGGGTGAGGCCGAGCCCGAAGCCCTCGGCGGAGGCGCGGTCGCTGAGCCGGCGAAAAGGCTGGAAGATGCGGTCGGCGTCCAGTGGGCTGATCCGCGGGCCGGTGTTCGCCACCGTCAGGTGACTTCTTCCCGCGACGGTGCAGGTGCTGATCCAGATCCTGCCGGCGGCATCGTTGTAGCGAACCGCGTTGTCGACGAGGTTCGCCACGAGGCGTTCGACCAGCACAGGATCGCCCGATATGAGGGCCGACTCGAGTGCCGCATGGACGCGCAGGTCGCCCGGGTCGACGGTGTCGAGCATGTCTTCGGCGACGGTGGCCAGGTCGACGTCGTCGTGAACGGTGAGTCCGCGCTCGTTGGTCGCAAGGACGAGCAGCGCCCCGATCAGGTGCTCGGCGTGATCGACTGCGGCGCGGATGTCGGTCGCCATGTCACGCAGGTCGGCGGGCGTGCTCTCGGGATTGTCGAGCACGACGTCGACGGTCGCGCGCATCACCGCAAGCGGCGTGCGCAGCTCATGGGAGGCGTTCGCGATGAAGCGCTTCTGGCCGTCGAACGCGACCTGGAGCCGGCCGAGCATCTCGTCGAAGGTCTCCGCAAGCTCGTGGAGCTCGTCGCGGGGGCCGCGCAGCGCAACCCGCGCCGAGAGGTTGTCCTCCGACGCAGCTCGCGCGGCCGCCGTGATCCTGTGCACTGGGCGCAGCGCTCGCCCGGCGACGATCCAGCCGAGGATCGCGGCGAGCGCGATGACCACGGCGAGCGTGATCAGCGAGTACTGCAGAAGATGCGCGAGCGTAAGGTCGCGCTGGTGCTGCGCGCCTTGAAGCCGAAGGTACGCGTCGCACTTGGCAAGGATCCGTTTGTCGGGATGAGCGCTCAGTTGCTCCGAGCGGCAGCGCACCAAGAAGCTGCGCGGAGCCTGCCGGCTCTGCCCCTGCGGCGCCAAGCGGGCAACGAGGATGTAGCTGACTGCGACGACGGTCGCCCCGCAAACGGCGAACAGGCCGGTGGAGAGCAGGGTCAGTCGTGCGCGGATCGTAAGCCGCGCGCGGCGGCTCACATCCGGTATCCCCTGCCGATCACCGTTTCGATCAGCGGCGGGTCTCCGAGCTTCCGTCGCAGTCGGGTCATCGTCACCGAGACGATGTTGCTGAACGGGTCGACGTCGGCGCCCCACACATGCTCGAGCAGCTCCTCGGCGCTGACGACGGCGCCGTCGGCCGCGAGGAGCGTCTCCAGGACCCCGAACTCCTTGCGCGTCAGCGACAGCGGAAGGGAGCCGCGGCTCGCGCGGTGCCGCGCACGGTCGACGATCAGGTCGCCGCATTCCAGAACCGGCGGCGCGGCAGGCACGCGGCGCGAAAGCGCCCGCACGCGGGCGACGAGCTCGGCGAACACGAACGGCTTGCCGAGGTAGTCGTCTGCGCCCAGCTCCAGCCCCTCGACGCGGTCGTCGACGTGGGCGGCGGCCGTGAGCATGAGAATCCGCGGCCCCGAGCCGGCGAGCGTCCGGCACACCTGGTCACCGTGCACGACCGGCAGGTCCCGGTCGAGCACCACCACCTCGTAGGCCGTCTGTGCGACGGCGTCCAGCGCCGCCGCGCCGTCGCACACAGCGTCCACGGCCATCCCCGCCTGACGCAGCCCCTGCGCGATTCGGGCGGCAAGCGTCGCATGGTCCTCGACCACCAACACCCGCATCGGCCCAGTATGCGCCGGATCGATGACATCCGTCCGACATCGCCGGTAGCGCTGCTGTCATCCGCGCGGGCGTACAAGTACAAGTCGTGCCGGGTGCGGGACGCGGGACTCGTCTCCTATGGGCCGAAGTGGCGCTCGCCGTTGCCGCGTTCGCCGCGCTCGGGGCCGTAGTCCTCTCCGTCGCGCCCCAGAGCGCAGAGCCAGATGACGGCGCCTACCACGCATCGATCGTGGCGATCACCGAAGGGCGGTTCCTGACCCTGTCCGCCACCCAGGCAGAAACGCTGGCACGGAAGCTGGGCGACAACCCGGCGGCCCCTCCGAACCAGTGGACCGAGCTGTCCGACGGGCGGTACATGAGCGAGAAAGACCCGGGGTATCCGTTCCTCGCGGCCCCGTTCGAGAAGCTCGGCATCATCCGCTCGGCGCCGCTTTTCTCCGGGCTTCTGGCCTGCCTTGGGTTGTTCATCGGCGCCCGGCGGTGGCTCGGCCGCTTCGGTGGCTTGGCAGCGGTGGGCCTGTACTGCTCGTCCGGTGCGGCGCTCGCGTTCGCCTGGCGCGACTACATGCCCACGTTCACCGACGCCTCGCTCATCGCGGCGGGTTCGGGATTCTTGCTCTGGTCGCTGTTGGCAACGGAGGCCGGTTTCCGGCGGCGTATGTGGGCCGGCCTCGCAGGGTTCGTCGCAATCGAGATCGCGACCTTCGTCCGCTACACCAACATCGTGATCCTCGGCTGCGCCGTCGTGGCGGTGGTCGTGGCGTGGCGGCTGCGGGCTGCGCGGCTGCGCGCCTCAATGGTGTGCTGGTGGCTCGCATCGGTGGGGATCTTCGGCGCGGGAGTGGCGATCTTCGACGACCTCGTCTACGGCGGCCCTCTGACGACCGGCTACCCGCCCGGAGAGGTCACGTTCGGCCTCGGCGCGATCGGGCCAAACCTTCGCCTCATGCCCGCGCACCTGATGCAGGCCATGCCGATGCTGGTGCTCGGACTGGCCGGGCTCGTGTGGATCGTCCTACGGTGGCTGATGCTCCGCCGGGCCCCCGGCGAAGCCGGCGCCGCCGCCCGTCGCGATCTGTGGGTCAGCCTCGCCGTGGCTGCGTCGTGGTTCGCGATCTGGGGCCTCTACTCCGCGTACACCTGGACGACCGACCCGACCTCGGTCACCGTGCAGGTCGTCAGGTTCTACGTCCCGGCGCTCGGCGCGATCGCTCTGCTCGGCGCCTGGCTCGTGACGAGGATTCCCGGCCGTACGCGGTGGGCGGGCGTGACCTCGGTCGCCGTGATCGCCGCGCTGTTCGGCCTCGGCGTCTGGTCGTTCCACGCCATGTACGCAGCGTACGACGTGCCATTGAGCTGGTAGAGATCGACAGCGTCCGCGGCGCGTTTCACCGACCCCGTCCCAGGTACGGATCGAAGACATCCATCGAAGGGGGTCCTGAAGTGATTCTTCGCATCGACAGGCTGCAGACGCAGCTGCCGCCGCCGTCGGAGCCCGACCCGGCAGGTGCCGCCGCCGTACAGGAGCTCCTGGGAGGGAAGTTCGGCGAGATGTCGACCTGGCTGAACTACACGTTCCAGTCGTTCAACTTTCGCTCGCGCCAGGGAGCGAGGCCGTTCTACGACCTGCTCTGCAGCATCGGCACGGAAGAGTTCGGTCACGTCGAGCTCGTCACGGCGACGATCAACACGATGCTGACCGATCCGGGCGGGGCCGACAACGGCCGCGCGCCGGAGGCAGCTCTCGCCTCGCTCAAGGGGGTCGGCAACCCGCATCACACGATCGCGGGCGGTCGCGCCGCGCTGCCGCAGAACTCGCAGGGCCGTCCTTGGAACGGCGACTACGTCTTCTCGTCCGGCGACCTGGTCGAGGATCTGACACACAACTTCTTCCTCGAGACCGGCGCACGCAACAACAAGCTCAAGGTCTACGAGATGGTCGAGCATCCGGCCGCGCGCGCTCTGACCGGCTATCTGCTCGTACGCGGGGGCGTCCACCAGGTTGCATACGCGCGCGCTCTCGAGCGGCTGACCGGCGCGGACCTGATGAAGCTCTTCCCCTCGCCGCGGATCCCCACCGACAAGATCCCGGAATGCCGGCCGCATATCGAACGCAACGAGCACTTGAAGCTGTACCGCTTCTCCGAGCAGGCATTCCAGGAAGTCGCTGCCGTCTTCAACGGGCCGCACCCGGAGACGGGCGAGGAGCTGACCGTCGCGGACGTCCCGCATCCGATCGGCGCACCGGCGCACGATCTTCCGCCACAGCCGGATGTCTTCGCGCCCAGCTACGCGCCCGAAGAGATCGTCGAGATCGCACAGAAGCTGCGAAAGCAGGCCGGACTGCCGGACGAGCCGACAGGCGAGGTCTCCGAGGAGTCGCAGAACCTCGTCTCCAGCCTGCTCGGCAAGGCAAAGGCGTAGGCACGCGCTCGGGCGTTCGCGCCGGCTCGTCGGCGCGAACGCCCGAATCGCCCGGTCAGATCGTCGAACCGGGTGCGAGGAGCCGGCGGGCCGCCGGATCCCACCGCCATCCGTTCTCGGGCGTGACGTGGGTGCCGCCGATCCAACGATCGACCCCCAGGAGCTCGACGCGGTCGGATTCGCCGCGGAGCACCCGGTCGCCCTCGGCCGTGAGCCGAAGTGAAAGTCGCGCGAAGGCCTGTGCGTCGCCGAGCGGCGGCGGGGCGGGTAGCGGCTCGCCCTCCTCCGTCTCGACGAGCCGGACGCGGCCTCGACCGAGCGCCGCGAGCGCCCGATAGAACCATGCGTCGCCGAGGAACGGCGCAGCCTCGAGTCGTTGAGCGGCGACGAACGCCGACTGCGGCGTGTGCGACTCTGCTGCGATCGCCTGAAGCGCTCGCCGCTCGGTTCCGGAGAGGCCGTCTGCCGGTGCGGGCAACTCCTCGAGCAGTCGCCGCAAAGCCGCCGCGAGAAATGGGAGCAACGGCGATTCGTGCGCGCCCTGCTCGGCGAGCGCAGTCGGCTCGGGCGCGCGGAACGCGTCCCATGCGGACACCGCCGCCTCAAGCAATTCCGGCGTCGTCGCGTCCCGTGTCGGCCACAACGTCTCCAGCTCGTCGGCGGTCAGCTCACCGAGTCCGCGGAACGACGGCTTGCCCGTGAACGAGCCGACGACGATCGTCTCCGGTGACCCGCCGACCTGGTGCGCGAGCGCGAGCGCGTCGACCAGCTGCAACTGGTCATAGAGGTCATGCTCGAACCAGAGCACCACATGCAGCCCCTCCCGCAGTGCCTCGGCGAACTGACGGTCACGCCGCTCGAGCGAGGAGAGGACCGCGGGCCGGCTGCCCCAGCCGCACTCGGAGAGGAATCCCGCCCGCGCGCGCAGCAAGTCCTGCCGTGCGACGGCCTGCACCGGCCCCTCGTGCAGAACGTCCTGCCAAGCCAGAACCGCACCGCCGATCGAGGTCTGCCGGAGCGTGTTGCCGGCGCTCTCGCCGTTCGTCACGTGGAGCACCGGCGGACGCGCGCTCGAGTCCCGGCCCCGGCGCGCAAGGTAGGCGGCGCCGCACGTGCAGTGGTCGAGCGAGTCGCAGGCGCAGCCGACGACACGCGCAAGCTCTTCCCGCATTCGCCGCAGACCGGCGATGCGCGAATCGATCTCGTCGATCTTCGCCGCCATCCGCACGCGCAGCGTCTCCGACGGCGATTCCGAACGACGCGACGCCCGCAGATACTCCGCGATCTCCGCCAGCGTGAAGCCGACTGCCTGCGCCTCCTTGATCGCACGCAGGAACCGCACACTCTCCTCGTCGTACCGGCGGTGACCGCTCGGCTCCCGCTGCGGCACCGGCAGCAGACCCCGGCGCTCGTAGTACCGGACGGTCTCGACATTGACTCCCGCGCGGGCCGCGATCTCGCCGACTCTCATGCCGCGACTATAGACCCGTACCTAGCTACGGAAATCAAGCGCTTCCGGCCGGTCCTTCCGCTCGAGCTGCTCCAGCAATCGCGCTGCGGCACGCCGCTCGTCGTCGAGGGACGGCTCGAGCAGGTCGGTCACGGCGGCGGGCGCGAGCCGTAGCACGGTCTCGTACGCCGCGATCTCCCAGTGCTCGGTGTGGAGCGCGGCCTGCGCATGAAATTCGTCGGCGAGCCTCGACTCGAGGACGCTCGAGGCGAGCTCGGCGTGCTGCGCGACGGCGCTCTCGAACGGTCGTGACAGGTTCGCGGTCGGGGCGACCTCGATGCGACGGAACGCCGACTCGATCCGCTCGACATGCTGCACCGTCTCCTCGAGATGCCGGCGGAGCGCGGAGCGCAGCTGCTCGTCGTGCGACGCGTCGGCGAGGTCGCGGATCACGCCGCCCGCGAGTCGCCGCTCGACGTGCAGCAGCTCGCCGAGGAGCAGCACGAACAGGTCACGTGGGTTCGAGATCTTGCCCGCCATCTACGCGCGCTTCTCCGCGAGCAGGTTCGCGAAGCGATCGGCGAGCGCCATGATCGCGAGCGCCGGGTTCGCGGCCCCCTGGGTCGGCATCACCGACCCGTCGACGACGAAGAGGTTCTCGACGTCCCAGACGCGGTGATTCGCGTCGACGACCGAGTCCACCGGCGTGAAGCCCATGCGCGCACCGCCTACGAGATGGGCGTAGCGGTCGATCGTAAGCGTGTCCTGCGCATTCGCTCCGTCCCAGATCTCGGCAAGGGTCTGCTTCGCGAAGACGGTCAGCGCCTTGTCGTTTTCGCACTGGCTGTAGTTGAAGTGTGCGACCGGAACGCCGTTCGCGTCGACCTCGTCCGAGAGCATGACGCGGTTCTCGGGCTGGGGCAGGAACTCCGCAAGCACGCCGAGCACGGTCCAGTGGTTGTAGTCGCGCATGTACTCGCGCAACGACTGCCCCCAGTGGCCCTCGGCCAGCACATGCTCGGCCCAGCCGATCGGCAGCGGCGAGATCGTCTGGATCGAGAAGCCGCGTGCAAAGCCGCGCCGCTCGTCGGTCTCGTAGAACTGCTCCGACGAGATCTCGGGCGGTGGCGCCTTGTACATGCGTAGAAGCTCGGGAAACCGCGCAGCCGTCTGCGATGCGCCCTGCACCATCACGTATCGACCGACCTGGTCATGGTTGTTTCCGAGGCCGTGCGGATGCCGCTTCGACGTCGAGTGCAGAAGCAGCCGCGGCGTCTCGATCGCATACCCGCAGACGGCGACCGCCTCCGCGCGCTGGAATCGCTCGACCCCGTCGGCCGTGAACCTGACCCCGGCCACGCGACCCGACGCGGCGTCGAGCTCGACCTGCGTGGCCGTGCATCCGGCACGAATCTCGCAGCCGTACTCGACCGCGTCAGGCAAGTGCGTGATCAACGGCGACGCCTTTGCGTTCACCTTGCAGCCTTCGAGGCAGAAGCCGCGATAGATGCAGTGCGGCCGATTGCCGAAGACGCCGTTCGTGATCGCAACCGGTCCGACTCGCATCTCGATCCCGTAGCTCCGCGCGCCCTCCCACGCCACCGACGCGGCCCCCGCGACGGGGTGGGGTCCATGCGGGTAGTCGTGCGGATCGCCCCACGGCCAGTGCTCGCCGGCGACCGGCAGCTCGCGCTCGATCCGCTCGAACGACGGCTTCAGGTCGGCGTAGGAGATCGGCCAGTCGACGGCGACGCCGTCGCGGGTGCGCACCGCGAAATCCGACGGATGCAGGCGCGGGACATAGCCCGCGAAGTGCGTCATCGAGCCGCCGACCCCGAGACCCGAGTTGTTCTTGCCCATCTCGATCGGGTCGGTGCCCGAGACGATGCGCTTCTCGGTCCAGTAGAGGCCGCCCGACCCCTTCTCGTCGCTCACCCAGTCGCGGTCGGGATCCCAGAGCGGCCCCTTCTCGAGGACGACGATCCGCCAGCCCTTCCGCGCGAGCCGTTGCGCGAGCACGCCGCCCCCCGCCCCCGCGCCGACGATCACGAGGTCGACGGCGTCGGCATCGCGGTAGCGCGCCATGCGGTCGAGGTTCTGCAGTCCCCGCCTGTGCGGGTGCAGCAGGAAGGGCGAGTCGTTCTCGCGCGGCATCGCGAAGCTGCCCTTCACGGCATCCCTCGCTCCCGTGTGTCGGCGACCGGGTCGACGTGCACGGCTTCGTCGGTCTCCCAGCTCTCCCGCTCCCCGAGGTGCGGCGAGCCGAATGCGCCGTAGCCGCGCGGGTAGGCCGGGCCGCCGAAGCCGATCTCGTTCCATGCCCACGGGTGGGAGTAGAACGCCTGCGCGACGTAGCGCATCGCGACCTTGAACGCCTGCGCGACGTTCATCGTCTCCCACGTACCGCCGTGCAGGTCAGCCTTCGAGAACCGCGACACGACGTCGACTTGAACCTCGAGCGGTGCGACGCCGAACGAGTCGAACGACCGGCTTCGAGCCTCGTCGTCGAGGCCACGCGCGATGCGACGCCAGACCTCGTCGTCGTCGGGCAGGTCGAAGTACTGCCATCCGTCGCGCTTCCCCTGCTGGAGCTTCTCGTCGATGTACGAGAGAACCGGGATGCGCGGCTCGGCGTCCTGCGCCGTCACGACGTCGCAGAAGGCCTTCAGGGTCATCTCCTCCTCGGCGGTGAAGAAGCGAACCGGCGGGACGTTCTCGACGCGGTCGAGCACGACGCGGCGCGTGACCTCGTCCCAGTGACGGGTCTGCGCGAGGACGTCGTGATCGGGATACCGCCCGATCATCTGTGGCGTCATGCCCTTGCGCTGCCGCGGGAGACTACGGGGATCGGGCCGGGCGGCTTCGGCGCTCATCGCTCGCGCTTGACGATCGCGGCGGCAATTCCGAGCGCACCGACGAGGCAGAGCGAGCCCGGTGCGAGCAACGGCGGGCCCATGACGAGGTTGTAGTGCGCCTCCTTGAATCCGCCCGGGCCGCTTTCGCACGCCCTGCACGTGCGTCACGATGCCGACGAGGCCGTCGAGGAAGTAGAGCGCGGACACCGCGGGCAGCGCGGTCCGGGCCGCCTTCTCGCTTGCGAAACCGGCTACACCTGCTGCGGTCAGCGGTGGCGTGAGTACGAGCGGCGTCCACATCCACTTGTCGCCGAACGAGCCCTTGTAGTGCTCGAAGTAGATCTCGACGCCGAGCGCGGGAGCGGAGAGCGCAGTGATCGCAGCAAGCAGCTTCTGCACGCGCCCCTCGCGGACGTCGGCCAGCATCCGCGTGATCACGCGGCCCACCGCTTCGCGTCCGCGCGCTTGAGCTGCAGCCCGTGGCCGGAGCGCGACCGATCGGGCACGAGCGCGCCGTCCACGGGCTCGAGCACGCCGTCGAACAACATCGCCTCGATGCGCACGTGGTCGTGGAAGTACTCGAGATGGCGGAGTCGGTCGACTCCGCAGAGCGCGTGGGCCGAGAGCTGGGGTGCGCAGTGTCCCGAGAGGTCGAGTCCGTACGCAGCCGCGAGCCCATTCACGCGGAGCAGTCCGGTGATGCCTCCGCAGCGCGTGACGTCCGCCTGCAGGCAGTCGACGCAGCCGATCAGATTGCGGAAGTCGGCGGCGACGTAGGCGTACTCGCCGGCGGCGACGTCGAGCGTCGAGCGCTCGCGCACGAAGCGCAAGCCTGCGGCATCGGCCGACGACACCGGCTCCTCGAACCAGCGCACATCCCAGTCGGCGACATAGCGCGCGGCCCAACGAACCGCCTCCTTGGGAGAGAAGGCTCCGTTCGCGTCGACATACAGCTCGGCGTCGCCGATCGCGTCACGCGCCGCGTCCAGCCGCGCCGGATCGGCGGCGGGGTCGCGGCCGAGCTTCATCTTCACGCGCGGAATGCCCCGTTCCACCCACCCCCCGAGCTGCTCCCGGAGCCGCTCGGGCGAGTACGAGCAGAAGCCGCCGCTGCCGTACACGGGTACGCGGTCATGCGCTGCAGGCAGAAGCGAGACGAGCGGCACGTCGAGCAGGCGCGCCCGCAGGTCCCACAGCGCGAGGTCGACGGCAGAGAGCGCACAGAACGCCAGGCCCGGTCGCCCCGCATTCCGCAGCTGCGCCCCGCAATCGAGCCAGATCGCGGTGAGGCCGTCGAGAGAGCGCCCGCGCACGACACCGGCCAGCACGTCCTCGACGAGCCGGCCGGCCGCCTGCGGCGCGTACGTCCACCCGAGACCGCGCGTTGCGCCGGAACGCGCTTCGACCACGACGATCGTGGTGGAGTCCCATTCGAGTGTTCCATCCGACTCCGGAGCGTCCGTGGGCACGGTGAACGCCGAGACCTCCAGCGCCTCGACCTGCTCATCGGCCCGGCAGCAGCTCGAGCATCTTCTGCTTGAACGACTCCGTGATCATGTGCCGCGCGTTCGGCTCGCCGCCCTTGAGGGCCGAGAGGAACGACTTCGCCTGCTCGAGGGTGATGTGCGGCGGAAGCGGCGGGACCTCGGGATCGACGACCGCGTCGATCACGAACGGCCGATCGGCGGCGAACGCCTCCTCCCAGGCTGCGTCGATGCCGTCCGGGGACTCGATGCGCACGCCCTCGAGCCCGATCATCCTCGCGAACTCCGCGTAGCGGACGTCCGGGATCTCCTGCGTCACGGGGTTCTTCGGGTCACCTTCCATCGCACGCTGCTCCCAGGTCACCTGATTCAGATCGCGATTGTTGAGCACGAGGACGATCAGCCGCGGATCCGCCCAGCGGTCGTAGTACTTCGCCGCGGTGATCAGCTCGGCCATCCCGTTCATCTGCATTGCGCCGTCCCCGACCAGGGCGACCGCGGGACGGTTCGGATACGCGAACTTCGCCGCGATCGCGTACGGCACACCCGGCCCCATCGTCGCGAGCGTGCCCGAGAGCGACGCCAGATGCGAGGGGCCGAGCCTCAGCACGCGCGCGAACCAATCTGCGCTCGTTCCGGAATCGGCGGCGAGGATCGCGTCGTCCGGCAGGTGCTTGTTCAACTCCCAGAAGAGTCGCTGCGGGTTGATCGGGTCCGCATCCTGCAGCGCACGATCCTCGATCAGCCGCCACCAGTCCTCGATCTCGCCCTCGAGCTGCTGCCGCCACTTCCGCTCGGGTTTGTGCTCGACGAGCGGGATGAGCTTCGCGAGCGTCTGCTTCGCATCGCCGATGATCCCGAGCTCCATCGGGTACCGGATGTTCAGCATGCGGCCGTCGAGGTCGATTTGCACCCCGCGCGCCTTCCCGGGCTCGGGCAGGAACTCCGAGTACGGAAACGACGAGCCGACCATCAAGAGCGTGTCGCACTCGTTCATCAGAGTCCAGCTGGGCTTGGTGCCGAGCAGGCCGATCGAGCCGGTGCAGTACGGCAGGGAATCGTCGATGACGGTACGGCCGAGGAGCGCCTTCGCAACCCCGGCGCCAAGCTTCTCGGCGATCTGCATCACCTCGTCATGAGCGCCGAGCGCACCGCGGCCGACGAGAATCGCCACCTTCTCGCCGGCGTTCACGATCTCGGCGGCCCGCTTCAGATCGGCGTCGTCCGGCACGATCCGCGGCCGCACCCAGCCGGGTGACGAGTGGATCGTCCCGTGCTTGTGCGGGGGCTCCGGCACGGCCGGCTCCTCGCCGAGGTCGTTGGGAACGATGATGCAGGTGACGGAACGCTGGTCGAGCGCGATCCGGTGCCCACGATCTACGAGGTGGCGGATCTGCGATGCCACGGTTGCCATCTCGCAGAACTCGTGGGCAACGTCCTTGAAGAGCGACTGCAGGTCGACCTCCTGCTGGTAGCTGCCCCCGAGCGCAGAACGCGCCTGCTGGCCGACGATCGCCAGCACCGGCGCGTGGTCGAGCTTCGCGTCGTACAACCCGTTCAGCAGATGAATTGCGCCGGGACCGGATGTCGCAAGGCAGACGCCGACCTCACCCGTCCACTTCGCGTGAGCGCATGCCATGAACGCAGCCATCTCCTCATGGCGAACCTGTATGAACTCGAGCTTGTCGGTGAACTTCTCCAGCGCGCCGACGATCGCGTTGATGCCGTCGCCGGGATAGCCGTAGATGCGGCGCACGCCGTTCTCGTACAACCGCTCGAGCAGGAACTCTGCCGTCGTCTTCGCCATCACTCACCATCCGATCCATCGGAGCACGATGTACGCACACACCCTTGACCGGGCCGCCGCGGAGCAAACCTTGCTTGCTCCGTGCCGACCGCGACGCTCGACTTCTCACCGGAGCTGCTCTCCGGCAAACGGCTCGGGAGCCCTACGGCTCCAGGGTTGCGCCCGCCTCCCTCACGCGTCGAGCGGTAGCCATGAGCCGTCGCGCATCAGCAGGCGGCCCTTCAGCTCGTTCGCTTCGCGCCATGCGCGGATCTCCCTCGGCGTCACTCGCAGGTAGACGTAATCGGTCGACTCGAGACGGGCGTCGAAGCCGGTGTGCCGCGTGTGGGCGTCGGCGGTCGCGTCGTCGACGCCCTCGGTAACCGTGCCGTCGACGAGCACGACGTCGCGTGTCGGCCCGATGCCGAGGCGCGCGACGCCGGCGCGCAACAGGTTCCTCGCCGTCGGAGACGCGCGAGGCGTCGCGACCACGAGGGCCGCGCCGTCCCAGTAGTGGGAGAGCGGGACGAGATGGGCGTTCCCCATCTCGTCCGCGCTTGCCACCCAGCAGTCGACCTCGTTCTGCAGGCGCCCGAGCGTGTCCGTCTTGCGCTCCGCACGGGTCCTGGGCGCCGGTCTCATGCTGCGATCTTCTTCAGCACCGCGTCGATGCGCGCGAAGCCGCCCTTCGCACCTTCCTCGACGCCGTACTGCATGGAGGTGTCGCGCTCCTCGGTCGTGGCGAAGTGCATCGTCTGCGTCAGCTTCGTCTGCTCGCCGAGATCCTCGAACTCGAGCGTCTGCAGGTGGTTCTGGAACGTCTGCACGAGCCGCTCCGGCGCGTCGACCTCGCGGAACTCGCCCTCGACGACGCCGAACGCGGTGCGGAAGCGGTAGGTGCCGCCGGCGCGGACGTCCATCTCCTCGACGACCGTGCCGTCGCCCCACCATTCCGGGATCAGCTTCGGGTCCGTCCAGACGGAGAAGACGTGCGCGCGCGGTGCGTCGAAGATCCGCTCGACCCGGATCTCGAGCTCGTTCGGCGTCGTGACGGTGGTCTCGTTCATCTCAGCCCACCGCCTTCTTCACGAGCGCGCGGATCTTTGCCTCGTCGGCTGCGGTCAGCTTCGTCAGCGCGAACGCGATCGGCCACATCGAGCCTTCGTCGAGCTTCGCGCGCGTCGTTGAAGCCGAACATCGCGTACCGCTCCTTGAACTTCCCGGCGTTGCGGAAGAAGCAGACGACCTTGCCGTCCTTGGCGTACGCCGGCATCCCGTACCAGGTCTTCGGCGATGAGGTCCGGGGCGGCGGCTTTGACGAGCTCGTGGAGCCGCTTGGCGATGGCGCGGTCCTGCGGCGACATCTCGGCGATCGCGGCGCGCACGGCGGCTCTCCCCGTCCGTCTTCGTCCTTCAGCTCGCGGGCGCGCGCTCTCATCGCGGCCTTTTCCTCGGCCGTGAATCCCTCCTTCTTGTTGGCGCTCTGCGGGACTGTTGCTTGCTTTCTTCGTCGTGGTGCTCATCGTGTCTCCTTTCGTGCGTTCGACGACCTGAGCGAAGCGGTCGAGCCGCTGCAGCCATGTGCTGATGCCCTCGAAGGCGTAGGGCGCGAGCATGCACCTGCGGACGCGGCCGACCTTCTCCGTCGTGACGAGCTCAGCTTCCTCGAGCAGCCGGATGTGCTTCTTCATCCCGGTCAGCGACATGCCGAAGGGCTCGGCGAGCTCGCTGATCGTCGCGCTGCCCGACACCGAGCCGTTCGAGCACGGCGCGGCGGGTCGGGTCGGCGAGGGCCGCGAAGGCGCGGTCGACGGTCGTAGGATACTGAACCATTGGGTTCAGTATTGCAGATCCGCCCGACGAAGGCAAATGAGATCAGCCCTTTGCCGACGCTCAGTCCGGGTACTCGTCCTTGCGGTAGGCGAGCGGCTCGTCGGGCTGGGGCTTCGGCGTCCGCTCGAGCAGGAAGTTGAAGAAGGGCGCCACGAAGGGGTCCGGTGCCATGACGGTGTACGTGTGGTAGACCGTCCCGTTTTCGCGCGCGAACACGATGTAGCTCGGACTCTCGCGGAGTCCGTCCTTCAGCTCGGCGCCGACCTGCTTCGACCAGAACTGGAGCCATTCCGGCGGGTTCTCGAGCAGCTCCTGGATCTGCGGGATCCCCTTCGCCTGCTCCTCGGTCAGCGCCAGTCCGAAGTCGAAGGGGAAGTCGCTCCCGAACGTCGAGACGTAGGGGAACTGCCAGCCCATCCGCTTCTTGTAGGCGGCGAGCCGGTCGATCGGAGCGCGGGAGAAGCAGACGAGCGTTACGTCCCGCTGGTTCAGGTGCGGCAGTGTCCCGTCGAAGCCGTCCGCGAGGCTGGTGCAGCCGGGGCACGCACCGAGCTCGTAGTCGGGCCCGTACATGATGTTGTAGGCAAGCAGCTGGGAGCGGCCGTCGAAGAGCTCGGCGAGCGTCTTCTTGCCGTCTTCGGTGTCGAACTCGTATTCCGTCTCCACCGGGACCCAGGGGAGATCACGGCGCTTCCGCTTGATCTCCTCTTCGCGTCCCGCCTGCTCGGCCTCGAGCTTCGCGAGCTCGTCGCGCGCCGCCTGCCACTCCTCGCGGGTTCCGATCCTGTGCTCGGACATCTCAATCCTCCTGATTCGACATCGTCGGGAACCTACGGCATCAAGCAATGAGACCTGCGGCCGGACCCGAAACTCATCGCCCCTCGCCGCTCGCCGCATCGCCTTCCGACCGCTAGCGTCGTCGGCATGCGGGTCACCGCTGAAGCAGCGCGCCGTTTCCTCGTCGCGCGGCAGCTTTCTCGCACCAGCTCGGTCTCTGGAGGGAGGCGCAACGCCGTGCTCGAGGTCTTCCGCAGGCTCGGCTCGATCCAGTTCGACCCGATCGCTGTCGCCGGTCGGAGCCACGACCTCGTGCTGCACGCGCGCGTCGCCGGCTACGAGCCCGCTTGGTGCGACCTGCTCTACGAACGCCGGGAGATCTTCGAGACCTACAACAAGGCGCTGTCGTTCGTCCCGACAAGCGAGTTCCCCTGGTTCCGCTGGGCTTCGGCCGCAAGGGACCGAGCTTCCACGCCGGGATCCTCGCGGAGAACGCGCCAGGTCGCCGACCGGGTACTCGAGCGGATCCGCAAAGAAGGGCCACTGTCGGCGCTCGATTTCGAGCCGAGCACGGGGCGCCGAAAGACTGGTTCGGGATGCCGGAGAACATCGTGCGTGCGGTGCTCGAAGCGTACGCCGTCTCGGGCGTCATCGGTCTCGCACGCCGCGACGGCAACCGTCGCTTCTACGACCTGCTCGAGCGGCTGCTCCCGCCCGAGCTGCTCGCACAAGAGGTGCCGCTGCGGGAGCAGCTCTCGCACAAGCTCCTGTCCCGGCTACCGCGCCCACGGCCTCCTCGGCGCGGCGGCGCGGGCGACATCTTCGACCGGCATCGCCCCGCACCCGATCCTCGCTCCCCGGGCGACCCCGGCCGCAACGCGCTACGCGAGGAACTCGTCGAGCGCGGCGCAGCTCGTCCCGGTCGAGGTGGAGGGCCTGCGCGGCAAACGCCTCGTCCTCGCCGAAGAAGTCCAGCTCCTCGAGGCGCCGCCGGAGCCGGCACCCTCGGTCGCGTTCCTTGCACCGTTCGATCCCTTGTCTGGGACACGCCCCTCCTCGGGAGCCTCTTCGGCTTCGACTACGTGTGGGAGCTCTTCGTGCCGCCCGCAAAGCGCCGTTGGGGCTGGTACGTGCTGCCGATCATCTTCCGTGATCGCCTCGTCGGCCGCATCGAGCCGCGGATCGACCGGGCCCGAGGCCGCGTGGAGATGCTCGACATCTGGTGGGAGGACAGCTTCGCGCCCGACCGCGCCGAGGGTTTCGCGGACGCGATGCGCGACGCGCTTCGCGCCTACCTGCGCTTCGCCGGCGCCGGCCGCGTCGAGTGGGCGTCGCACCTCGGAACGGAGAAACGGCTCTTCCTCGCTCGACCGTGAATAAGCCTTTCGTGTGAATGAAGCCCGCGCTCATCGCCTGCTTAGCCTGCGTGGATACCACTGCTGCATGCAGATCATTCGACACATCCACATCAGAGCCGCACTCATCGCGCTCGTCGGCGTGCTCGCCGTCGGGACCGGTGCAGCGTTTGCGGCAACACGGTCGTCGACGACCCCGATCGGCACGGGCGTCGTCGTGATCGATACGAACCTCGCCTACCAGGGTGGATCGGCCGCGGGTACGGGAATGGTGCTCACCTCGTCCGGAGAGGTCCTGACGAACAACCATGTGATCGCCGGCGCGACGACCATCCGGGTCGTCGTGCCGAAGACGAAGCACACGTACTCCGCGCGCGTCGTCGGTTACGACACCACCGCAGACGTCGCTGTGCTGCAGCTGCAGAACGCCTCGAATCTGAAGACGGTGGCGATCGGTGACGCATCGGCACTCCGCGTCGGTGGGCACGTGACCGCCGTCGGCAACGCCGGCGGCACCGGCTCGCTCACGTCCGCGAGCGGCAGGGTCACGGGCCTCGGCAAGTCGATCTCCGTGCAGGACGACAGCGGCGGCACGGAGCAGCTCGCGGGGCTCATCGAGACGAATGCGGCACTCGAGCCCGGTGATTCCGGCGGACCGCTACTGAACAGTGCGGGCCGGGTCGTCGGCATGGATACGGCAGCCTCGACCGGCTCCGGGCTCGCTGCGTACGGCCCGAGCGACGGCTACGCAATCCCGATCGGAAAGGCGACGACGATCGCGAAGCAGATCGTGTCCGGCAAGTCATCGTCGACGGTGCATGTCGGCGGTACCGCCTTCCTCGGCGTCAGCGTCGCGTCTGCGGGGTACGGCTACGGATCGGGCGCGGCGGTCGCCGCCGTCGTTCCGGGCGGCCCTGCCGACACCGCGGGCCTCGTCCCCGGCGACGTGATCACAGCCGTCGCAGGAAAGGCGGTGGGCGCTCCGTCGGGCGTCCAGTCGGCCATCCTTGCGCACAAGCCGGGCCAGACGGTCACGATCGCCTACACCGACACGAGCGGGGTGGCCGGGGCGGTCGACGTCACGCTCGGCAACGGCCCGCCGCAGTAAGACGTGGGCGAGAGCCTGCGGTCATGAGGCGAAATCGGGACGGGCGGACCTCGCAGATTCCGTCCGTCCCTTGGGCTCTTCCCACTCCTCTTGCCGGCCGAGGGCGGTGAGATCGAGGAAGTAGTAGGAACCGCCTGTCGACTCGAGGCCGCGCGCATATTGGGAGTACGTGTGGAACACACGACCGTCGACCTGGAGGAAGCAGCTCCGCCCCGGCATCTCGAAGGGCTGCTCGGAGTCGAAGAAGTCCGAGCCAAGGGCCTCGAACTCTTCCCTCGTGCGGAAGTTGTACTGGCCCGGCGCGACCGACTCGTCGATCGTGACGCCGAAGTCGTAGTTGAAGTCGGTGTCGTGGGACGAGTACCACGGGATGTCCCACCCCCGCTTCGCCTTCCACCGCTCGAGCTTTGCCAGCGGTGCCCGCGAGACCATGGCGTAGCTCGTGTCGCGCGTGCGGAGATGCTCGAAGAACCCGGGCGAGAGCTCATCCGTGCCGGCGGTGCAGCTCGGACAGCCGTCGTCCCACTCGGGGTCGAACATGAAGTGGTAGATGATCAGCTGTTGCCGACCCTCGAACATGTCGATGAGGCGCACCGGGCCGGTCGGGCCGTCGAAGACGTAGTCCCGCTCGACCTCCACCATCGGCAGGTTGCGCCGCTCGGTGTTGAGTGAGTCACGCCGCTTTGTCAGATCCTTCTCCTTGTCGAGCAGGTCTTTGCGCGCAGCCACCCACGCGTCGCGCGTCGTGATCTTCGGAAGGCTCATCGATGTCCTCTCGTTGCGGATCGGCGGAACGTTTAGTTCACCTACTGGTCCGACGGCCCGGCGGGCTCAGAGTCATCGGTGGACAACGAGGAACGCCGACTGTGTGCGCGCCGCCGATTGGACAGCGGCGCACACCTCAAAGGGGTGCGACCGCTAGCAGGCCGTGCCCTGGTAATCCAGGTACTGGTGCAGCACGTACCCTCGGCCGGTCGTCGTCTGTGGATTCCGGTTGCGGTGGATGCCGCTCCCCAGCACCCAGGCCGCGCCGCCTTGGCCGACAGGTCCGACCCAGGTGTCATTCGTGCGGAGCGTGTCGAACGCAGTGCCTCCGGGCGAGTACCGAACCGACAGCGTCTGGGCTGTCACGCGCCAGTACGAGTACGAGCAGCCCGCGGACGCAGTTCCTGCCGGGAAAGCGACGGCGCAGAGCGCAGCCGCGAACGCGACGAGCGGCACTACACGTAGGCGGACGACGGTAAGACGACGCATCAGAGACCTCGTTTCGCTCGGCGGTCGGTCAAGGCGCAGTAGCCGGTCGATCCGGGAACGATACTGTCTCGGCCATGTTGGCGAATCGTTCGGCTCCGCCTGCAACCGTGACGCCCGTGCTGTTCTATCCGGATGTGCGGGCGGCGGTGGCCTGGCTCGAGTCCGCCTTCGACTTCGGGGAGCGGGTGCGCATCGGCGACGGGCACCGCGCTCAGTTGCGTGTCGGCTCGGACGGGTCCGTCGTCGTCGCGGAGGTGCGTCCCGATCAGGTCGCGCCCACGGCGGGTGTCGTCACACACGTCGTCAAGGTGCGCGTCGCGGACGTCGACGCCGCCTTCGACCGTGCCCGCGACTTCGGTGCGAAGGTGCTCGAAGAGCCGAAGACGTGGCAGTACGGCGAGCGGTCGTGCGTGCTCGAGGATCTGGGCGGCCATCGCTGGGAGCTGACGCAGACGGTGCGTGACGTCGAGCCCGAGGAGTGGGGCGGCAAAACGGTGGCTCCCTGGTGACAGCGGACGAGGCGGCTCGATGACCGATCACCGGGTGGTGGGCCGCGAGGAGTGGGACACCGCGCGCGAGGAGCTCCTCGCGCGCGAGAAGGAGCACACGCGGCTGGGGGACGAGCTGGCACTTCGGCGGCGGGACCTGCCGTGGGTGCTCGTCGAGAAGGAGTACCGCTTCGAGACCGACGACGGCTCGCGCACGTTGTCGCAACTCTTCGACGGCCGGAGCCAGCTGCTCGTCTACCACTTCATGTTCGGGCCGAGCTACCAGGCCGGCTGTCCGACCTGCTCGTCGATGGCCGACGGCGTCGACGGCACCGTCGCGCACGTGAACGCCCGCGACGTGACGCTCCTCTTCGTCTCGCAGGCCCCGCTCGAGAAGCTGCAGGCCTACAAGAAGCGAATGGGCTGGAGCTTTCCGTGGGCGTCGTCGTCCGGCGGCGACTTCAACTTCGACTTCGGCTTTTCGCGGAGTGCGGAACAGACCCGCGCGGCGATCGCGCCGATGCTCGAGGCGGGGACGCCGCCGATCCTCGACCACATGGCCCGGGAGACCGGCACCGACGTGGCCGGCTATCTGACCGAGGGCCCGGGCCTGAGCGCGTTCGTCCTCGACGAAGGGGCCGTGTACCACACGTACTCGACCACGGCGCGCGGGCTCGAGTTCCTGATGGGCTACTACGGAATCCTCGACCGGGCGCCGAAGGGTCGGGACGAAGGCGACTCGTCCCAGTTCTGGATCCGCCGGCACGACGAGTACGGGCCGACCGGCGAAGGCTAGCCGAGCGGTCTACGAAGCCGCAGCCTTCGCGAGTGCCCGCGGCCGCCTGGCCGACCGAAACGGAAGCGATGTTCGTCGTGAGCCAGGAGCCGACGCCGCTCGAGCTGGCGCGGCGCGCACTCGAACGCCGGCTCGCCGCCGCCGGCGCGTAGGCGCGGTCAGGGGAGGAGCACTTGCCCCTCCCCCTTGCCGCTTGTGACCGTCAGCCGCCGATGGGCGCGCTGGCGGCCTGTGCGTAGCACGCGGTCGCGGGCACCCGCGCCCGCAGCGTCCGTCCCGCCGGCGCCTTGACGATCGTGGCCGAGGAGACGGCGGTCATCACGTCGTTCGCAGAGTTCGGAGAAAGCAGTCCCTGCCCGAAGCTCTTCCAGTGTCCGCCGGCGAGCGCCTCGAGGGTCACCTTCGTGCCCGTGAGGAAGACGCCGTTCGTCGTCGAGACGTCGACGCGGTAGCGCCCGTGGGCGGTCTTCGTGACGACGATCTGGGGCTGAACCCGAACGGGCTTCTTCGCGCTCGTCAGGTTGTTCCACCGGACCGCAAAGCTCGCGCTGATCGCCGGCGCGTACCTGTACGTGAACGCTCCGCCCGCGCGCGTCGTCAGCGTCGCGATCGGAGCCGCGCCCTTGAAGCCGCACGTCGAGCTGAGCAGCGCGACGTGCTGTCCCGGCTTGCCGTTGGGCACGCGACCGGTGAACGTCAGCTGCTTCGACTGTCCGTAGACGAGCCGGGACGCATCCACCTGAAGCGCGAGCCGGCCGTGCGCCGCGGAGGCGTGGCTCTTCGCCTTCTTCGCCGCATGCCGCTTGTGCACGGCGGGCACGATCGGGTCGCACACCGTCTGGAGGCCGGCGCTGTCCATGATCGTCAGTCGGATGAACGAGCGCTGGTCTTGGAGGGTCTTGGTCGCGGTGACCACGACCGATGTCGGGGATCCGGCCAGGGTCGGCGGGTCGAACGTGGACGTGGCGTTCGTCTGATCCACGTCGATGCTGTCCACGCCCTGCGCGTCCTCCACCTGGATCTTGATCTGCTTCGGCGGACCGTCGACGGTGCCGATCAGCGCACACGTCGGCGGCGTCCCCGACGGATTGTCCGGCGGCGGCGGCGGCCCAGGCTGCGGCGGGCACGTGTCGGTGCACGTCGTCTCCACGCCGTTGATCACGATCAACCCGATGTGGCAATGCGGGGCGTCGCAGCCGTTGCGATGGGTGTGATCGAACTGCGTGATCGCCTCGGTTCCGTCGCAGATGCCGCTCGAGTCGCAGTTCATGTAGAGCTGGTCGCTCTCAAGATCCGGATTGCTCGCCTGCTGGCTCGAGTCCTGCGTCAGGTTGTTCACGTTGCCCGGGTTCCCCTGCTGCGGATCCGACCACATCGGCCCGTACTGCGTCTGGGCGACGATGCCTTCGCTACCGCCTGGCGCGAACTGGAACTGATTCTCGCTCTGATGGTTGGTGAAGCTCGAGAGTCCGCTGCTCTGCTGGTCGACGACGCTGTTGATGCCGCCGCCCGGCGCGCCCTGGGTCTGACTGCTGCCTGTTCCAGGGGAGCTGACACTCTGGCTCAGCTCGTGGCTCTGGCTCATGTTGACGTCGTTGGCGCCGGAGTTCGAGGTCTGCGTGATGCCCGTGTTCGTATTCGGCTCCCGTGTGTTCGTGTTCTGCGTCTCCGAAAGGGTCCCGCCGTCCGCGTTGGCGTTCTCGTCCTCGGTCAGCGATTGAGCGATGTCGGCGTTGTTGTCGCCGCCGGTGGATTTCTGGGTCAGAGATATCTGTTGGCTCGCGTCCTGCGACTGCGAGCCGAACGGTGTCCCCGATTCATTGATCGACTGGCCGCCGGACGGATCGCTGTTCGGACCAATCCTGGCTTGATTCGAGCCGTTGCCGTTCTGCTGGTTGATGCCGATGTACTGCGTCACGTTCTGCGTCGAGCTCTCGGAGTTCGCCGTGTCGACCGACTGGTTGACGGTGGCGATGTTCGAACCGATCGAGTTCGTCTGGAAGATCACGCACCGCTCATTGGCGTTCGCGTCACCGCTCGACTGGTTGCACTCGGCCGAGTTGGTGGCCTCGCTCGAGACCTGCACGATCTCGCAGTCTCCGCCCTCGTCCGTCACCACTCCATCCGGCCCGCATTCCACCTGGTTCGCGCGACCCGCCTGCTGCGAGACCTGGAGCACGCGAGTCGAACGCGTGCAGGTCCAGCCCTTGCCGGGGCAGTTCGGGCCGGCGTAGTTGTGGGCGCCGCGCTGAATCGTGACGCCCACCGGATTGATCCCGAGCGAGCGCAGGTAGGCCGACGCGGCGGCACGAGACGTGAGGCTCGCCGTGAGTGCGCTCGCCTGTTGCGGGGCCGCGCCCGCGGAGGAAACCAATGTCGTTGCCGCTGCAGCTGTTGCAAGCGCGAGCGCTACCCACTTGATCACGAGAATCTCCCCTTTTAGCCCATAGTCGCCGGACTACCTTCCTAACACCAGAACGGGGGGGCGCCTACTCGCTATTAGTCGAGGAAATCACAAGCGGGGATCCGGCGTTGAGAGGCTCAAACCCGTCAAACTGCTGCTACACAGCCGCTGAATCGAGGAGGATCAAGGTGAGCGCCATCGGAACGAAGACGGTCGAGAAGCGCGGGCGCGTTCGGGTCGAGCCCGGGCTCAAGCGCATCCGCGCGTACCTCGGCGGCGAGCTCGTCGCCGACACGACCCGGCCCGTGCTCGTCTGGGAGAAGCCCTACCACCCCGCCTATTACTTCCCCACGGCCGACGTCCGCACCGAGCTGCTGAGCGCCGACGGCGGCGTCGCCCACTCCCCGAGCCGCGGCGACGGGCACACGTTCACGATCAGAGCGGGCGGCAAAGAGGCGCCAGGAGGCGCGCTGCGCTACGAGGAGTCGCCGTTCGAGGCGCTCCGTGACGCGATCCGGCTGGACTGGGACGCGATCGACGCCTGGTTCGAGGAGGACGAGCAGATCTACACGCATCCGCGCGATCCGTACACGCGCGTGGACATCCTCCCGAGCTCGCGTCACGTCCGCGTCGATGTCGACGGTGTGACGATTGCCGAATCGGCGAAGCCGACCCTGCTCTTCGAGACCGGCCTGCCGACGCGGTACTACTTCGCCAAGCCGCACGTCCGCATGGATCTGCTGACGCCGAGCGACAGCGTGAGCCACTGCCCGTACAAGGGCCAGGCCGAATGGTGGTCGCTCCAGGTCGGCGAGGCGCTGCACAAGGATCTCGCCTGGTCGTATCCGGCACCGCTGCCGGAGAGCCAGAGGGTGATCGGGCTCGTCAGCTTCTACAACGACAAGGTCGACCTCTACGTCGACGGGGTGCTCGAATCCGGCGAGTAACGAGCTCGACGGATCGCCGGGACACCGGCGACGACATCTCGACGAGCCCGCGACGCGCCGGGGCGCGCGCGCACCTCCGGGCGATGGGATTCGAGGAACGCGACTGGGCACGGCCGCAGATCGGTATTGCGACGACGTGGACGGGCACGATGCCGTGCAACCTCGGCCAGCGCGACCTCGCGCAGCACGTTGCCGACGGCGTGCGCGAAGCGGGCGGCACGCCGCTCGAGTTCAACACGATTGCGATCTCGGACAACCTCTCGCAGGGGACACCCGGCATGCGCGCTTCGCTCATCAGCCGCGAGGTGATCGCAGATTCGATCGAGCTCGTCGTCCGCAGCCAGCGCTTCGACGGCCTCGTGTGCCTCGTCGGCTGCGACAAGACCGTGCCGGGCGCCCTGATGGCGATCGTCCGGCTCGACCTCCCGAGTGTCGTTCTCTACTCGGGCGCCATGGCGGCGGGCACGCACGACGGCCGTGCCGTCACGATTCAGCATGTCTGGGAAGCGGTCGGTGCACACGAAGCGGGTCAGATCTCCGACGAGGAGCTCGACGCGCTCGAGCGCGCGGCCTGTCCGGGCATCGGTGCGTGCACCGGCCACTTCACCGCGAACACGATGGCGGTCGCGGTCGACTTCCTCGGACTCGGCCCGATCGGGCTCGGCGGCATCACCGCGACCGACCCTGCGAAGCGCGCTGCCGCCCGTACGGCCGGCCGCGTCGTGCTCGACGTGTTCGAGCGCGATCTGCGTCCGAGCTCGATCGTCACCCGTGACGCGCTCGAGAACGCGATCGTCGGCATCGCCGGAACGGGCGGCTCGACGAACGGCGTCCTCCACCTCCTCGCCGTCGCGAACGAAGCGGGGATCGAGCTGTCGCTCGACGACTTCGACCGGCTCTCGTCCTCGACGCCCGTGGTCACGAGTCTCGCCCCCGGCGGGCGCTACGTCGCTTCGGACCTGCACCGGGTCGGCGGCAGCGCCGCCGTCGTGCGGCGGCTGCAGGAGCACCTGCACCTCGACGCCTTGACCGTCGACGGTCGCACGCTCGCCGAACACGCCGCGACCGCCCCGGACCCCGACGGCGAGGTGATCGCTCCGCTCGGCCGTCCGTTCAAGCCCGTGGGAGCCCTCCGCGTGCTGTACGGGAACCTCGCGCCGGAGGGCGCCGTGGTCAAGCTCGCCGGCCACGAGCAGCCGCGCCACCGGGGCCCCGCGCGGGTCTTCGACTCCGAAGCGGCATGCCAGGCGGCGGTCTACGACGGGGTCGTCTGCCCCGGCGAGATCGTCGTCGTCCGCCACGAGGGACCGGCCGGTGCGCCCGGCATGCCGGAGATGCTCTCGATCACCTCCGCGATCGTGGGACGCGGACTCGGCGATTCCGTCGCGCTCGTCACGGACGGCCGGTTCAGCGGCGCGACGCGCGGCCTGATGGTCGGGCACGTCGCGCCGGAGGCTGCGCACGGCGGCCCGATCGCGGTGCTTCAGGACGGCGACATCGTGACGATCGACGTCGACGCTCGACGGCTCGACGTGGCGCTCGCCGAGGAAGAGCTTGCTGCGCGTCTTCGCGCCTGGCAGGCGCCGGAGCCGCGCGTCGCGCGCGGAGCTCTCGCGAAGTACGCGCGCACCGTGACGTCCGCCTCCCGCGGCGCGGTCACGGGATGAGCGGGCGCCTGGAGGGAAAGGCGGCGCTCATCACCGGCGCCGCGCGCGGCATCGGCCGGGCCCTCGCCGTCGGCTTTGCCGCCGAAGGGGCGCTCGTGCACGCCGCCGACCGTGACGAACCGGGCGAGGTGCTGGCGGCGCTGCCGCAGGCTGCACGTGGACAGGCCCTGCGGTTCGACGTCGCGAAGCCGGATGCGATCCGCGCGGCGTTCGCCGGCCTCGAGCGCCTCGACGTCCTCGTCAACTGCGCGGGGATCACAGGCTGGATCGACGTCCTCGCCCCGGACGAGGCAACGTGGGACGCCGTCATCGATACGAATCTCAAGGGGACGTTCTTCTGCTCGCTCGAGGCTGCGAAGCTGATGCGTCGGGACGGCGGCGGCTCGATCGTGAACGTGTCGACAGTGGTCGCCGCGCGCGGCTTCCGCAATCTCTCGGCCTACGCTGCGAGCAAGGGCGGCATCAACGCGCTCACGCTGCAGCTCGCGACCGAGCTCGCGCCGGACGGGATCCGGGTGAACGCGTTCGCCCCGGGCGCGACGAACGTCGAGCGGAACCTCGCCGACGACCCCGAGTACATCCAGCGCTGGGCTCCCCTGATCCCGCTCGGGCGCGTGGCGGAGCCGGAGGACATGGTGGGGCCGGCAGTCTTCCTCGCCTCCGACGAGTCGGCGTTCGTGACGGCGCAGATCATCTACGTCGACGGCGGCTGGACGACGGTCGGCAAATTCCCCGACAGCTACGTCGACGCGGCGACGCGCCGACGGGGAGGAGACGACGCGTGAACGTTCACCTGCTTCACGCCGAGGCGGGCGGCGGCGCGCGCAGTGTCCTTCATGCGCTCGGCCGCGCGACCCCGGACGCCCTCGGATCGCCGTCGCCGAAGATCTCGCACGACGTAGACTCGCCGCAGTGAGGGCGCCGTGACGTCGGAGGAGCGGTTCCTCGTCACCGGTGCGCTCGGCTGCATCGGGGCGTGGACATGTGCGCTGCTGGCGGAGGAGGGAGTCTCCGTCGTCGGCTTCGACTACGGAACCGATCTGCGGCGGCTCCGCCTCGTCACCGACATGGAGATTCCGGTCGTCCAGGGCGACATCGTCGACGCCGCCGCCTTCGCGCGCTTGCTCGACGAGCATCACATCACGCACGTGATCCACCTCGCGGCGCTCCTGCTCCCGCAGATCAAGCCCGATCCGCCGTACGGCACGGCAGTCAACGTGGGGGGCACCGTTAATGTTCTCGACGCCGCGAAGACGCGCGGCATCCAGGTCGCGTACGCGAGCTCGATTGCCGTGTACTCGCCCGTCGACGATCTCGGCGTCCCCGTGCGAAACGATGCCGACGGTCACCCTGTGACGTTCTACGGCGTGCACAAGCAGGCGTGCGAGGGCATGGCGCGGATCTTCTGGGCAGAGGAGCAGGTGCCGTCGATCGGCATCCGTCCGTGCATCGTGTACGGCCCCGGGCGCGACAACGGCCTGACGGCCTCGCCCACGCTCGCCATGGCGGCAGCGGCCGCCGGCCAGGACGGCCGCATCACCTTCGGCGGTCGCACGCAGCTCCAGTACGCGCCTGACACCGCGCGCGTGTTCATCGCCGCCGCCCGTGCAGCGACCGAAGGAGCACGCGCCTTCCATCTCGGCGGTCCCACGACGACGTTGGCCGAGTGCGCTGCCGCGATCGAGGAGGTCGCGCCCGGAGTCTCCGTCGGCGTCGACGAAGACGTCCTACTTCCGTTTCCACCGGAGTTCGACGGCAGCGAGCTCGACGCCGCCCTCGGCGGCATCACCTGGACGCCGCTCCTCGAGGGGGTTCGCGCGACCGTCGAGCTGCTTCGGCGCGCTACGCGGCGATGAGGGGGTTCGTGATCGAGCCGACCCCGGCCGGTGTGCCCGTGATGATCAAGCCCGTGCCTACGAGAACAACTCCCGATCGCGGATCTTGCGCGGGTCCGTCCAGTCCTCTGCCCACCACGCGGTCTCGCCGGCCTGCCGCGGCGGGAATGCGAGCTGGAGCTTCGTCTTCTTCTTCTTGGCGCCCATCTGAAGCACGCGGAACTGGTAGTGGTCGAACAGGCTCAGTGCCTCGACCGCGTAGGACACTGCGATCCTGCGGTCACGGATGAGCACGAGGTTCTCGCCGTTCTTGGTGTCCGCCGCGGTCGAGAAGTTGTACGAGCCGAGGTAGACGCGGGCTGTCGGCTGGTCGAAGTCGACGACCACGAACTTGTGATGCATGCGGACGCCGCCGCCGCCGGTCGGCTCGGACTTGAACGGCTCCGGAACGTTCTTCCCCGCGAGCTGCGAGGGATATACGGGCGCGACGGCTCCGTTCGGCAACTGCACGTCGAGGCCCCCGACCTTGCGATCCGAGATCCCGTAGACGAAGAGCTTCTCGTCGGTCATGGCGTTCCTGATCGCATCCTGGATCGCACCCGGAGTCTGGTAGAGGAACGCAAGCGAGTAGAGCAGATTCGACGTGGTGTTCATGTTGATGTCGTCCGCGACCTGACCGAGTCGGGCATTTGCGGCCGAATGTGGCGAGAACGCGACCTCCGCGTCGATGCCGGCGAGCCCGAGAGGCGTCGAGCCGGCCGACTCGGTCCCGCCGAACTCCGCCGGCGTGCCGTGATCCCAGTAGTTCGCGAAAGCGTCGGCGAATGGACGGACCGCATTCGCGCCGCGGACGACTACCGCATTGTTCGACTGGACGAAGAATCCACGCCACGACATGTTGGTGGAGCCGCACACCGCAGCCCGTACCTTCGGCCCGTCCACGACGATGGTCTTGTTGTGCTGCAGGTGCCCCACGTGCTGTCGCTTTACGTTCTGCTCGCCGGCCGACGCGGCGAGAATGCCGGCGGCCTTCGACTCGGCAGACGTCTTCGGGCCATGACTGCCCGAATCGTCGATGATCACTTTGAGCCTCGGCCCGAGCTGCTTCAGCCGGTCCACGACGTCGGGCAGATTCAGGTCATAGGCCACGACGAGCACCTTCGCCCCCTCGTCCGCGATCGCCTCGTCGAGCAGCCCGAGGATGGCGCTGCGCGCCTCGAAGCCCATCCACGCGAGCGCAGCCTGTGCCTGAGGATGCGTGGGGACGAACGTGAGGCCGTCGTCCGCATTCGCCGGCAGAAGCGTGGGGATCGCATCCGCGCCGTAATGGTCGACGAACGCCTGCGACGAGACGAATCCACGCGTGAAGGCGACGTTCAACTTCCCGGGGTACGTGTCGCGACTCAGCTCGATCTCGACCTGCTGCACATCGCCGAGGCTCAACACGTTGGCCGCGCTCATGAAGACCGGCGACACGCGGTAGGTGAAGAGGCCCGCAAGGTCCGCGTTGAGCGGAAAGTGCACCCACCGGAACTTCTGGATCGGGGCGCGCAGGGTCGAGTCCGCGTTGGGGTCCACGGCACCGGCGGGGCCGGGGAAGCGCAGGCGGTTGGTGAGCGCCCAGAACTTCGCGCCTCCGGGCTCCTTGTATTCGATGCCGAAGCCCACGAAGTCGTCGGGCGGGGTCCCCTCCCTCCAGTTCATCCCCAGGAGCACCATCCCGTCGCCGCGCCACGCCTTGAGCGTGAAGAGCGCGGCCGCGTTCGTTCCCGAGATCTCGAAATCCGTGGTCGCCGCTGCCGCCGTCATCGTCCGCTCGTAGTCTAGAGTCAACGGTCAGGATCCCTCGTTCGAGACGGCCACGACCACCCGTAATGGGGGTGACGCACGGGCGGAACGGGCGAACCTTGGCCTATCACCTTCGCCGCTTGCCCCCACCAGGCCCGCAGACTGGTGGCGGCGCTGACCGCCGTCACTGCCTTGGCCTGCGCAGGAACAGGAGCACAGCAGGCACTCGCAGCGAGCCCGCCGGTCGCGTCGCCGTCACCGGCGAGCGTCGACTTCGGATCGGTACAGCTCCCGCTCTCGAGCGATCCGGTGGCGGTGACGCTCACGAACACCGGGGCTCGCAGCCTGACGCTCTCGCGATTCGGAATCGCATCCTCGAGCGTGAATGCTGCCGACTTCGTCGTCGTCGCCGGCGGCACGTGCGCGACGTCGGCTCCGCTCGCTGGCGGCGAGAGCTGCATGGTGCTCGTTCGCTTCAGGCCCAAAGACACCGGCAGCCGCAACGGCCTTCTCAGCTTCTGGGACAACTCCGCGGCCGGACGCACCAACGTCCCGCTCACCGGTACCGGCCTCCCCGCCGCCGATGCGACGTTGTCGCCCGACAGCGTCGACTTCGGATCGGTACAGCTCGGCACGTCGAGCGACCTCGTGACGGTCACCCTGTCGAGCTCAGGCGCCGGCACGCTCTCGTTCTGGCGCTTCGGGATCGCAACGTCAAGCGCGAATGCCGCCGACTTCGCAGTCGTCCCGGGTGGCACCTGCGACGTCGCCTCACCGCTCCCCGCCGGTGCGACGTGCACGGTCGACCTGCGCTTCCGGCCGACCGCCGCCGGCGCGCGCAGCGGCCTGCTCAGCTTCTGGGACAACACCTTCGGCGGCCGGCACGATGTCGCTCTCGCCGGCACGGGAACGGCTGCGGCAGAATCCTCGGTCGCACCCGCGAGCGCCGACTTCGGAGCTGTGCAGATCGGTTCGAGCGCTGACGTGCCGGTGACGATCACGAACTCCGGAGCGGGCACCCTGTCGTTCTGGAGGTTCGGAATCGCATCGTCGAGCAGCAACTCCGGCGACTTCTATGTTCTCCCCGGCGGAACGTGCACGCTGTCGTCGGCGCTCGCGGGCGGTGAGAGCTGCACCGTGCTCGTTCGCTTCCGGCCGACGGCCGAAGGTGAACGCGACGCGATTCTCAGCTTCTGGGACAACACGCCCGCGGGGCGCATCAACGCGCTCCTCACCGGTGTCGCATCGCCACCCCCGGTGTCCTCGCTGGACCCGGCGAGCGTCGACTTCGGATCGCTCGTGCTCGGGACATCAACGGACCCGATGACGATCACGGTGACGAACACCGGCGCCGGCACGCTGTCGTTCTGGCGGTTCGGGATCGCGTCCTCGAGTGCGAATGCAAGCGACTTCGCGATCGTCCCCGGCGGCTCGTGTGCGGTCTCCGTCCCGCTCGCCTCCGGCGAGAGCTGCACCGTGCTCGTTCGCTTCAAGCCGACGGGCGGCGGCGCGCGCAGCGGCCTCCTCAGCTTCTGGGACAACACGCCCGCGGGCCGCACCGACGCCGTGCTCACCGGCGACGGCAGCGACCCGTGCGCGGACGGCTGCTTCTAGAACGATTCCCGACGGCAACTCGTCCGTTCGAGTGATTCATCGACGCGAGACGTTGCCGATAGTCCGTGTGCACCACCGGTCGAAGACGGCACGACTCGCCTGTCATCGCCCGCCCCTTGCGGCACGTCGATCACCCCGAGAGAGCAAGGAGCGCAGATGAACAGTGGAGGACACCGTGGATTCACCACCGTCACGATCATCACCCTCATCTTCGCGCCGTTCTTCATGCATCACCAGTGGATGTGGCGCTTCGTCGGCCAGACCAAGGTGACGCACGTCGAGCAGTGCGCGCCGAAGCAGCCGTGTCCCGCGCAGAAAGTGATCCTCCAGGTCGTGCAACAGCCCGCGCCTCCGGGCGGCACCGACACCGGCGGCGGCAACGGCGGCGGCAACCAGGGCCAGGGCGACCAGGGCCAAGGCCAGGGCGACCAGGGCCACGGCGACCAGGGCCACGGCGACCAGGGCCACGGCGACCAGGGCCACGGCGACCAGGGTCACGGCGGCGGAAGCAACGGCGACAAGAAGGGCAACCACTGACCCCTCTGATGGTCGTCGTGTCGGCCGTGCTCGTCGCGTTCGACTTCCAGAACCTGCTCTCGTGGTGGCACGGGCGCCTACTCGAGCCGGCCGAGCACGGCACCGCGGATTACACGATCGTGGTGCCGCTGTTCGGCCATCCGCGCTACTTCGACGGTCGCCGCCAGATCGAGCGCTACCGCAGCAACGTGCTCGTCGCGCTCGAGGTGACCCCGCCGCACATGGCGGCCTTCGCAGACGAGCTGGAAGCCGAGGGTTGGAATGTCTGCCGGATCCAGATCGATCGCCCGAACCCCGCCAAGCTCATGGCCAAGGCACTCGCGGCCGTCACGACGACGTACGCGCTGCGGCTGGACGCAGACACGCATCTTGCCGACGGGCTCGACCGGGTCGTCGCCGCGGTTGCTGCCTCCGGCACCGACCTCTGCTCGGTGAAGGTCGCGGCCGACAGTCCGCGCACGACGCCCGAGAAGCTGCAGGCGCTCGAGTACCGGATGGCGATGCTCGCGCGCCACTACAGGCCGTGGATGACGTCCGGCGCCTGCTTCATCGGCAGAACCGAGTCGCTGCGCATCATCTTTGCGCATCACTCGCTCTGGACCCCGGGGGAGGACATCGAGACCGGCCGCACCGCGCACGCGCTGCGCATGAAGGTTCGTCACGCGGACTTTGTCGTCACGACCGAGGTGCCGGCGACGTGGCGTGCGCTGTACAAGCAGCGGCGACTCTGGTGGGCGGGAACGTTCCGGCACACCTTCGTGAACGCCGACCGCAACCTGCTGCACCTGCCGATCATCACCGGGTACATGATCCTTGCGGTCTACGCGACGATCGAGTTCAAATGGTGGGGCATGATCAACTGGGGCACCCTGCCGACGGAGCTTCCCCTCGTTCTCGTCGCCTACGCCTTCGTCACGTTCATCTCGAACCTGCAGGTGCGGAGCAGATGGATGCTCGTCTACCCCATCTACGCGCTGGCGCAGTCGCTCGTGATGCCGCTCATCGGTGCGGTCCAGTACGTCGTCCTGGCCCGGCGTGCACGCAGCGCAGGGCGCTACCGCACCGGCTACCGCCGCGGAGTACCGCGGGAGTCGCAGGCGGCGCTCGCAGTCGCGCGCATCGAGCGCGCGGCCGAGGCGGTTGCAGCTTCACGCCTCGCTCGGACAGCGCTCGAGACGCCGTAGCGCCGCGCGCGATACTTCCGGGGTGAGCCCCCTGCTCGACCGAGGCGATACGGTGCTTGTCGTCGTCGATGTCCAGCCCGGCTTCCTCGCGAAGGAATGGTTCTCGCAGGGGGATACCGCGGCTGCGGCGACGGCGTTGGACCGGATCATCTGGCTCGTCGCGCTCGCCGCGCGTCTCGGGATCCCGATCGTCGTGACCGAGGAGGAGCCCGAGCGGCAGGGCGCCACCGAGTCGCGCGTGGCCACGGTTCTTCCTGCGCACGCGCCGGTATTCCGCAAGCCGACGTTCGGCCTCGCCGCAACTCCCGAGATTCTCGCCGCAGTACGTGAGACGGGCCGAACGGCCACCGTCGTTGTCGGCTGCGAGACCGACGTGTGCGTCGCGCAGTCTGCGATCGGACTGCAGGAGCACGGCTTCCGGTGCGTCGTCGTCGACGATGCGACGTTCTCACCCGGGGAGATGCACGTGCGCGGGCTCGAGCGGCTGGCCTCGGCCGGCATCGGGCGGAGTCACGCGAAGGGCGTCACGTACGAATGGCTGCGGTCCGTCGAGGACGCGCACTCGGTGCTGCGAGAGCCCGGCCTGCCACCGCCGCCGTTCCATCTGTAAGGGACCAAGGCGGCGTCAATTTGACTTGACGCGCTGGATCTCGTCAAGGTAACTTGACGAGATGATCGAGCCGGGCGAGGTGGTCGCCCAGACCGTGAGCGAGGATCCCGAGGTCGGCTTGCGCGGCGTCGCGGCGCTCCGGGCGCTGCTCGAGGCCGTCGAGGAGCTGCAGGTGCGGCGGGCGCGCGAGCGCGGCTGGAGCTGGCAGCAGATCGCCGCGCTCCTCGGCGTCTCGAAGCAAGCCGTGCATCAGAAGTACGGCGGTACGGGCGAGGGCCGCCCGGGGCGACGGGGGAGATGAAGCGTTTCCGGGAACGGACGACGTCTCTCCGGCCGGCAGAGCCGTTCCTCTTCGCCGCTTCCCACCTCGCGCGCCGGCTCGGCCACGCGGACGTCGGGACCGAGCACCTCCTCCGCGTACTGCTCGATCACCCGGACGGCGCCGTCACGCGCGTTCTTCTGCAACTCGGCGTGACGCCGGACGCCGTTCAAAGGGCTCTTGCCGGCCGGCTCGATCCCGTCGCCGCACGGATCGATCCGGCGGCGCTCGCCGCGCTCGGGATCGATTTCGAGGCGGTGCGCGAGCGGCTCGAGCAGACGTTCGGTCGAGGCGCGCTCGAACGGACCCGGGCAGGCTGCCTCGGCGTGTGCCCGCAGGCGAAGCGTGTGCTCGCGCATGCGCTCGACCTTGCCGACGGAGAGCCGTTGGCCGGGGAGCACATCCTGCTCGGCATGCTGAGCGTGCCGGACTCCGTGGCCGCCCGCGTCCTCTCGGAGCTCGGTGTCACCTTCGACGCGGCAGAGGCTGCGTTTCGCGGCCCACGCTGATCTCGCTCACCGCGGTTGGCACTTCACCCGAGTCCCCGTCGGCAGCCCGGGCGGCGACCTCCGCCGTCGCGCCGAAGCGGAGGATCCGGCCGCCGAAGGCAATTGCGCAGACGGCGAACCAGGCCCAGCCGAGCGAAAGCCCCGCGATGACGTCCGTCAGCCAGTGCACGTCGAGCAGCACGCGGCTCGCTGCGACTGCCACCGCGACCCCGACCGCGACACCCGTGAGCACCGCTCGCGCGCGGCGTCCGCGCCACCGGCTGAGCAGAAGTGCCGCGGTCGCGTAGAACGCGGCGGCCGTCGCCGAGTGACCGCTCGGGAACGACGGTCCGAGCGTTGCAGCGGCGGGATTGAACGTCGGGCGCACGCGGCCGACGAGCGCCTTCACCGTCAAGGTCAGGATCTCCTCGCCTCCCATGACCGCGGCGATGAACGGCGTGACCCACCTGCTCCGCGTCCGGGTCGTCTCCGTGACCGCGAGCACGACACAAAGCGCGGTCACCGTGTAGATGCCGCCGAGCTGCGTGATCGCGTTGAGCACGTGCATCGACAGTGCCGTTGCGTGACGATTGCCCCACTTCGCAACGCCGTTGTCGATCCCGATCAGATGAGAGTTCGTCCGGATCAGGTACGCGAGCAATCCGAAGAGCACGCCGCCGCCGATTGCGAAGACCATGGCAACGGTCAACGCGAGGCCGGTCGCCGGCGCGGGATCGAGGCGCGCAGCGAGGAGAGCACGTACGCGTGGGTGTCGTCCGACCGTCTGCCCGACTTTGCGACCGGTTTCGAGCGCAGGCGAGGCAGCAGGCCTCGCACTTCGTGGGAATCGCCACGCGAGGAGCCCGGCAACGGAGCCGACCAGGAGGCCGAGGAGCGCGAGGAGCAGTGCAGGCATGAGGTCGGTTGTGCCTGGATCGATACGCCAGTACACCGGCCGAGACGTTTCCCCGGCCGCAAATGTGGGAGACCGCTGATATGGCTCCATCGATTCCCGACTCGAGCGCGCTCTCTTCCGGCAGAGCGGCGGGCTCGAGCTTCGTCAACTCCCGCACATTCGAGGTGCTCTCGCGCGCGGGGTTCGTCTCGCGCGGCCTCGTCTACGGGATCATCGGCGTCCTCGCCATCAAGGTCGCGCTCGGCGCGGGCGGCAAGGTGACGAACCAGAGCGGCGCGCTGCACACGATCGCCCAGCAACCGTTCGGCAAGGTTCTCCTTACGCTCGTCGCGATCGGGCTCGGGGGCTACTCGCTTTGGCGGCTCGTGCGCGCTGCGATCGGGCATGGTCCCGAAGGCAGTGACTCAGGCTTCGACCGCCTCGCTGCGCTCGGAAGCGGCGTCGCCTATGCGGCGATGTGCGCGGTGGCGGTCAAGATCCTGGTCGGCTCGGGAGGCGGTCAGGGATCCAGCAGTCCGAAGAAGGCTGCGGCGGGAGTCTTCGGCTGGCCGGGTGGCACGTGGATCGTGGGGATCGCCGGCGCAGTGCTGGTCGGGATCGCGCTCTACCAGGGGTACCAGGGGATCTCGAAGAAGTTCCTCGACAAGTCGAAGGTGGAGGAGATGAGCCCGCGCGTCAAGCGGTGGATCGGCCGCCTCGGCACGATCGGCCATCTGGCGCGCATGGTCGTCTTCGGTCTCGTCGGCATCTTCGTCATCAAGGCGGCGATCGACTACAAGCCGAGCGACGCGGTCGGCCTCGACGGCGCGCTCGCGAAACTCGCCAACCACTCCTACGGATCCTTCCTGCTCGGCGTCGTCGCAGCGGGACTGATTGCGTTCGCGCTCTACTCACTGAGCGACGCCCGGTACCGCAAGATCTAGATGACCTGCCTCGTCACCGATGAGAATCGCGTGACCGGCCCGTCTACCCGATGACGGCGACGTGAGAGGAGTAACGGATGTCAGGTGAGATCGTGCACATCGAGATCCCGGCCGACGACACCGGGAAGGCGCAGGAGTTCTGGGGCTCGCTCTTCGGCTGGCAGTTCCAGGCGTTTCCCGGCAGCCCGGCGGAGTACCACATGACTCGGATCAGCGACCAGCAGGGCGCGGCGATCACGAACATGGAGCCCGGGAAGCACGGGACGCGCGTCTACCACTCGGTCGACGACATCAAGGCCGCTGCCGCCCGGGTCAAGGAGCTCGGCGGCGAGGCAGACGAGTCGATGCCGGTGCCGAGCATGGGCTGGTTCGCGACGTGCAAGGACCCGCACGGGAACGAATTCGGCCTCTGGCAGAACGACACGTCCGCGGCGTAACGCAACCGTGACAGGATCCGCGCTCCTCGCGCCGACCGCAGCCTCCACGCTGCGGCCGGCACTGGTTTAGCTAGCTCAGTCGGTCCACCAGTTCTCCGCCATGACGCCGTCGCCGCCCTCGGGCCGATCCGCGCCGACTGCGATGTACTCGAGGCCGTCAGGGCCGGCTTCGAGCGCACGAACGGTCGTCGGGGCGACGCGCACGACATCCCATTGCTTGAGCTCGACGATGTCGTCGTTCAGCTTGAAGCGGCCGGAGCCGCCGATGACGACGTACACCTCTTCCTGCTCGCGGTGGCTGTGGCCCACATGTGTGCGATACCCGGGCGCGTACCGGAAGTAGCTGACCCCGAGATGCTCGGAGTCGAGGTGCTTGCGCGCGAATCGCGCCTCCAGGTCGGGCGAGCGCTCACCGGCCGAGTCGTCGATCTGCTTGAAGTTCGTGACCGTGTAGTCGGACATCGTCATTGCCTCCTCATGGATTCAACCCAGGTTCGATGATGCTCGAGTGCCCAATCTTCGTCCACCCAACCGCGCGTGATCCCGTTCAGCGAGTGTCGCGTCCGCGGATGGATCAGCGACAGATAGAGGTGGCCGACGAAGAGGAACAGGGAGATCAGCGTCAGCCAGTCGTGGATGAGAATCGTCTGTGTGAAACGGAAGCGCGTGTTGCGCTCGCCGTACCAGAGAAAGAAGCCGGTGATCGCAAAAAGGACGGCGAACGCGGCTGTCGCGATCGAGTTGAGCTTCTGTCCGGCGTTGAGTCGCCCTTGCGGCGCGCGGCGCCGCCTCAGCCATTCGCGATCGTTGCTGTCGAAGAGGTCGATCTCGCGCGCCGTCGCACGAAGGCTGCGCCGGTCGCCGACCACGACGACGAGCAAGAGCGCCGCGAGCCACGCAACCGCCGTGTACACGTGGATCGTCTTGAGCAGCGGCCTGCGGCCCACGGCTTCCGAGAGGCTCGGGAGGTACAGGCAGAGACCGGTCGCGAGCAGCACGACGAACGCGGCAGCATGCACCCAGTGCACGGCGCGTTCCGTACGGGTGAAACGGACGAGCCGGCGTCCGCTAGCCGCGCCCATTCGAGCGTCCCACCCACGCGTTCTGGTCGTACCCGAGGTTCTCCCAGTAGCCGGTCGGTTGCGAGGCGACGAGCTCGATGCGGCTCAACCATTTGACGCCCTTGTACCCGTACATCTCGGGGATCACGACCCGCGCCGGGGAGCCGTGCGGGCGCGAGAGCGGTTTGTCGTCGAGCTCGTACGCGAGCATCACGTCGTGGAGCTGCGCCTGGTCGACGGTGAGCGAATCGTCGTACGGCTCCTCGAGCGAGACGAAGCGCAGCGCGTGCGCCGCCGGCAACGGCTCGGCCAGGGCGAGCAGATGCTCGAAGCGCACTCCCGCCCAGCGAACGTTCTTGACGGTCCAGCCGGTGACGCAGTGGAACGTCGACACCTGCTCTGCACGCGGCAGCGCCAGCAGGTCGTCGTAGCTCAGGCTCTGCGGGCGCCGAACGAGCCCGTCGATCTCGAGCCGCCACGTCTTCGGGTCGAACACGGGCATCGAGCCCGAGATCGTGTAGATCCGCCAGCCGCCGACCGGCAGCACGTTCGCAACGAGCTGCGAGACCGCCGCCGTGAAAGGCGACAGGACCCGGCTCGCCAAAGGCGCCCAGGCGAACGCTGTCAGGCCACCCGCGGTCAGTGCAAGGAACGCCCGCCTTCCATATGGCTTCGGGTCCGAGCCCTGGGCGCTACTTGTCATTGAGACTGATCGTCGGCAACGGCTCCGGGAGCTGCCGCTCGCTCTTGCTCGGGACGATCGCGGTTCCGATCGCGAAGAACTCGATGACGTGCGAGCCCCAGCCGTGCGAGCGCTCCTGCAGCTGGACGCCGACGATGCCCTCGGCCTTGAGCTCTTCCGCCTCGTGCTGCATCCGCTCCATCGCGAGCTCGCGTGCGTCATACAGGGCTTGCGTGAAGTTGGGCATCTCCACGTTCTGGCCCACCTGGCGCATCGACGCGAACATGCCCTGATGGGCAACGTGGTAGACGCACGAGCCCATCACGAGTCCGACGGGACGGTGACCGGACGCGAGGAGGGTCCAGAAGTCCTGCCCGGTGAGGTCGCTCGTGAACGGGCGGCCGTTCGGAGCGCGATGCAGCTCGCCTTCGTGGTGCTTGACCGCCGTGCCGACGGCGATGAACTCTGCGAGGTGCTGGCCCCACTCGTACCGGCCGATGTCGAGGCGCACGCCGACGATGCCGTCGGCTCCCAGCTGGTCGGCTTCCTCTTCCATCCTCGTCATCGCGAGCTCGCGCGCCTGGTACATCGCCTGCGAGAGGACGTCCATCTCCATCGACTGCTTCCAGCTCGACTGCTGGTAGCCGATGTGGTAGATCGAGCTCCCGATCACGAGCCCGAGCGGATCGAACCCCGCCTGCTTGACGAGCAGAAACTCGTTGACCGAGAGGTCGGAGGTGAAGAGGCCTCCCTGCATCTGCGCAAGTCGCTCACGTCCGTGCTCGGGAACGCCTTCGGTCGAGGTCGGGTCGTAGCTCATCGAGTTCCTCCTAGCAGGTGCGGTGTGGACGGGCCGGCGCTCAGATCGAGTGCCGCGGTGATGGGAAGTGCGCTGCGCGCGCCGCGTTGCTCGGCGATCGCCGTGCCGAGCACGTGCATGGTCACGATCAGGTCGGTTCGCCTCGTGCCGGTGCCTCCGACTTCTCGCTCCTCGACGGAGTGCGCGAGCGATACCCCCACGACGCCGGCGGCGTTAAGGGCCTGCGCCTCGGCGGTCAACCGTGCAAGCGCCGTCTCGCGCGCGTCGTAGACGCCCTGCGTGAAATCTCCGAGCTCCTGGTTCGCCCAGCTCGAGAAGAGACCCGACTGCAGCCGTTGCTGCGACCACCCGGGGACGACGTAGAACACAGTCGATGCACCGACGACGCCGAGTGGGCGGTATCCCGCCTGGCGGAGCTGCCAGTACTCCTGTCCCGAGAGATCGCTCAACGCGGGCGAGTCGGCGGGCTCCGTGTCGGCGATCCGCACGGCTGTTCCGACCGCGATGTACTCGATCGAGCCCGCGGCCCAGTCGTGGCTCCCGCTCTGCAGCCGCACGCCGATCACGGCGTCGGCACCGACGAGCCGCGCCTCCTGCTCGAGCCGGGCGAACGCGCGCTGACGCGCGTCGTTCCAGGCGTACGACAGAGCCTCGAGCTCCTGCGAGACGCCGCCAGGCTGCCACGAGGCTCCCCACATCGCGCCCTGCT
The DNA here is from genome assembly GCA_963848665.1 of uncultured Actinomycetes bacterium. GTDB lineage: Bacteria > Actinomycetota > Thermoleophilia > Gaiellales > Gaiellaceae > Palsa-739. The sequence goes on along the minus strand of CAWKEF010000006.1, from coordinate 981,440 downwards.
GCTGCCAGCCGACGTGATAGATCGAGCTGCCCATCACCTGGGCGACGGGCCGCACACCCACCGCGTGCACGAGCGCGAACTCGTTCACCGTGAGGTCGGAGGTGAAGAAACCGTCGCGCGCTCGGAGGTCGCGGAGACGCTCCTGCGCCTTCAGGGGGAGGCCGCCGGCAACCAGCGCCTCGAGCGACGCCGCCTGCTCCTGCTCTGCCGCGTGCCTCGCGTCACGGTCGGCGCCACCGCCGCGCTGGAAGAACGGCACGCTCAGGCCCCGAGCAGCTCTTCGAGCGCAAGGCGGGACTGCTCGCTCGAGCGGGCTTCCTCCGCGAGATCCTGCGCAAGCGAGTCGATCCACACATCGACCGGCAGCGGCTCGGTCTTCAGGACGATGCCGCGTACCGCATTCGCCCGACGCGTATCGACGACTCCGTCCGCCGCGGTCAGCATGTACCGCCGCTCACCGACCTCGCACTCGATGCTCCGAACGCGCTTCTCCCGCGCGAGCCGCCGCACCGAGCGCCGCTCTACCTGCACCCGGCCCGGCAATGCACGCTCGAGCTTCGCCGCCAGCACCTCGACGAAGGTCTTCACATCGCTGCCTGCCGAACGAAGTGACGCGGCTACAAGCTCGAAGTCAGAGTCCGACACCGAGCCTCAGACTACCCCCGATCGGTCGCCGTCGAGAGTGTCCGCGCGGGAGCAGGGTGCGTCTCCGTGCGCGTCCGGAGGACCGTTGCCCCGATCGTCGCGCCCGCGAGGGCGAACACGGCGCCGACGAGGAATGCCAGGTGATAGCCGCCGACGAGTGCCGTCAGCTGCCCGTTGCCGGCCGCGCGCAGGCTGTGCGTGCGGGAAGCCGCGAGGCTCGCGAGCACGGCGAGGCCGAGCGCGCCGCCCATCATGAACGCGGTGTTCACGAAGCCCGAAGCGAGGCCGGCCTCCTCCGGAGCGACATCGCTCATCGCCGCAAGCAGGACCGGGTTGAACGCGATTCCGGCGCCGATGCCGAGCAGGATCATGCTCGGAAGCACGTCGACGACGAACGCAGCCGCCGACCGGCGCACGGGCGAAGAGAGCGAGCGCGATCGCCGCGAGCGTGAGACCGGTCGCGAGCGGCCGCTTGATTCCGAAGCGCATGACGAGCTTCGCCGAAGCGCCGACCGAGAGCACGCCCATGATCACGTTGGCCGGCAGAAACGCGAGACCGACACGCAGCGGGCTGTAGCCGAGCACGAGCTGCAGGTAGAGCGCGGACAGGAAGAACGACGCGAACATGGCGCCGGCCCAGAGAATTCCGACGACGTTAGCCGTAACGAGATTGTGCAGCCGGAAGAGTGCGAGTGGCATCAACGGCGAGCTGACCCGCGACTCGACCCAGACGAAGAGTGCGAGGACGACGGCGGCGCCGCCGAGCAGGCCGAGCGTCTGCAGGGACGTCCAACCGGCCGTGTTGCCGTTGACGACCGCGTACACGGCGAGCATCAACGCCCCGGTGACGGTGACGGCACCGGCGACATCGAGCCGCTGATCTGCGCGCGTCGACGGAGCCCCGGCAGGAGCCGGAGCGAGAGGACGAAGACGGCGACGCCGATCGGCAGGTTGACGAGGAAGATCCAGTGCCAGTCGAGCGAGTTCGTGAGAATCCCGCCGAGCAGGACGCCGATCGAGCCCCCGCCGGACGCGACGAAGCCGAAGACGCCCATCGCCTTCGCGCGCTCTGCCGGCTGGGTGAACAGGTTCATCATCAGCGACAGGGAGACGGCGGAGGCAACAGCGCCGCCGATCCCTTGGACCGCCCGGGCCGACACGCAGGAACGCTTGCGACTGCGCGAGACCGCAGCAGAGCGACGCAATCGTGAAGAGCGTGATGCCGGCGAGGAACAATCGCCGGTGACCATAGAGATCGCCGAGTCGGCCGCCGAGGAGCAAAAAGCCGCCGAAGGTCAGCAGATAGGCATTCACGACCCATGCGAGGGAGGTCTGCGAAAAGTTCAGGTCGGCCCTGATCGACGGAAGCGCGACATTCACGATCGTCGTGTCGAGCACGATCATCAACGTGCCGAGGCAGAGGACGATCAGTGCGAACCAGCGATTGCGGTCATCCCATGGTCATGGTCGGTCCTTTCGATTGGTCTCAACGGGTAAGACCGGCCGGCCATCCCAAATTCATCGCGATGAGTTTCGGCGCGTGAAACGGTCTATTCATGTGATGAATGCGCCACATGCGAGCAGGATCGTCTGCGACGTGGGCTCCGTCGCCGCTGATGCGATGGCGATCGACGCGCTCGCACGGATCCAGCTCAACGCGCGCCGGATCGGCCTGGAGATTCGCCTGGCGCACGCCTCGACCGAGCTTCGGGAGCTGATCGCGTTTTCGGGGCTCGACGAGGTGCTACGCGTCGATGCGAGGGGGCAGGCCGAAGAGCGGGAAGAGCGTCGCCGTGTCGAGGAAGAACGTCAGCTCGACGATCCGGCCCTCTGAGAGCTCGATCACCTGCAGCGCCCACGGGTCGTAGCCGCCGTCCGGACTCGGTTTGTACTGCCCGAACGCCGGCGAGCCGTTCGCAGAAACGGTCGGAATGACCCGCGACCCGCTGCAGCCGATCCCGGGACCGAGCCACCAGGTGAAGATGTCGTCGCGGCCGCTCAGCCAGAGGTCGAACGGCGGCATCGACTGCGTCGCGTCCTCGTGGATCAACGACGTGAGAGCCTCGATGTCGTAACGCTCGAAAGCCTCGACGTACCGCGCAAGAAGCGCGCGGTCGGCCTCGTCGAGCTTCGACACGGGAACCGTCCGGCTCGTGTCGCTCGAAGCGATGGTCGCTCGGGCGCGCTGCAGTGCGCTGTTGACCGACGCAACGCTCGTGTCGAGCAGCTCTGCGACCTCCGTCGCCTGCCAGCGCAGCACCTCGCACAAGATGAGCGTCGCCCGTTGACGGGGCGGCAGATGCTGCAACGCTGCGACGAACGCGAGCTTGATCGTGTCGTGCTCGACGGCGACGTCCGCCGGATCGGGGATCGGGGTGATCCACGTCACCTCGGGAAGCGTGTTCAAGTTCTCCACGATCGGCTCGCGCGCCGGGCCGAGGTCCATCGGTGTCGCACGCCGCTCACGCCCGCTCAGCATGTCGAGACAGACGTTCGTCGCGATGCGGTAGAGCCAGGAGCGGAGTGCAGCCCGGCCCTCGAAGCGGTCGAAGCCCTTCCACGCGCGGATCAGCGTCTCCTGTACGGCGTCCTCCGCCTCGAACGCCGAGCCGAGCATGCGATAGCAGTAGGCGGTCAGCTCCCGCCGGTGCTCCTCGAGCCGGTGGCTGAGCTCGGCCGAGGCCCGTGTGGCGGCGACATCCGACATCGGAGCGGATTTTACAAGCGGCATGCTCCTTAGACCGGAGGGACCCGAAAAACTCATCGATGAGTTCTGCTCACTCGGCGGGTCTAACTCGTGAAGACTTACCCACGAGGACGTCGACACTGGAGGTTTACACCGATGGCGCAAACCGTTTTGCTGGTCGGGACCCGCAAAGGCTGCTTCGTGCTGGAGAGCGACGGTGACCGCCGCGACTGGGAGGTCCGTGGCCCCTACTGCGAGGGCTGGCCGGTCTATCACGCGATCCACGATCGATCGAGCGGCTCGATCTACGCGGCCGCCGCGAGCGAGTGGCACGGCGCCGGCGTCTGGCGGAGCGGCGACCTCGGCGGGACCTGGGAGCTCTCGAGCGAAGGCCTCTCCTACGGAGACGACGGGCCGAAGCTCTCCAAGATCTCGGGGCTGACGGCCGCGCACGGGCGGCTCCTGGCCGGTGTCGAGACCCCGGGCATCTTCGAGAGCCGCGACGGCGGCGCCACCTGGTCGCTGCTCAGCACCCTCGAGGGGATGCCGGGCCGGGAGGGCTGGAACGACCCGGCCAACCAGCCGCCGGGGCACCTCGGAGTACCGGCCACGCTGCCGGACCCGGACGACGCGGCGCACTTCTGGGCGATCGTGCAGGGGATCGGCGTCTTCGAGACCACGGACGACGGCGCGTCATGGACGCCGCGCAACCGCGGGCTGCGCGCGGACTGGCCGCTCGAGCATCCGGACGTCGGCTTCTGCGTGCACAAGCTCGTGATGTCGCCGACCGATCACGATCGCATGTACCAGCAGAACCATGTCGGGATGCACAGAAGCGACGACGGCGGGCACGAGTGGAAGGAGATCACCGAGGGCCTGCCGACCGAGTTCGGCTTCGCCGCCGCCGTGCACCCGCACGACCGCGACACGTTCTACGTGATTCCGCTCGACCCGGGGCACGGTCGCGTCATGCCCGAGGGCCAGGCGGCCGTGTGGCGGACGCGGGATGCCGGCGAGACGTGGCAGAAGCTCGTCAAGGGCCTGCCGGAGCGCGACGCGCATCTCGGCGTGCTGCGCGAGGGAATGGCGATCGACGCGTACGACACGCCGGGCCTCTATTTCGGCACGAGCACCGGCCAGGTGTTCGCGAGCGCCGACGAGGGCGAGAGCTGGAGCGAGATCGCGAGCTACCTGCCCGCCATCTCGTCGGTCGAGGTCGCCGTCATCGACTAGCCATGGCAGAGGTCCATGTCCCAGCCACGCTCGTACCGCTCTTCCGCGAGCTTCCACGCCGCATCGACGTCGACGCGACGACAGTGAACGACGCGATCGACCGTCTCGACGAGCGCTGGCCGGGGCTCCGCGACCGGCTCTGCGAGGCCGGTCCTGCCTTGCGACCGCACATCAACGTGTACGTCGACCGCGAGCGCGCACAGCTCGATACCGCGCTCGAGGCGCGCTCGCGCGTCGACGTGATCGCCGCGATCAGCGGCGGCTGACGGCGGCCGCCTACTGCAGGTAGTTCTCGACGGTCTCCTCGCTGCGCAAGGCGACCTTGTCCTCGTCCGCGCCGAGCGCGCCGGCGGCGCGCCTGCGGCGCAGAAGGTCCCAGTAGCGGTCGAGATCGACCTTGATCTTCGCGAGACGCTCGCGCTCGGCGTCGCCGGCGTTGCCGCTCGCTTCGAGCTCCCACAGCTTGTGCTCTTCGGCGACGAGCTCCTCGATGTGTGCGTGAACGTCCTCGGCCATTGTCTTTCCTTCCTCCTCAGGCGGTCGCGGTGATCGTGATGCCGCCGCGAGCCTTTTGCGCCAGATCCACGCGGACCCCGTCGGCATCGAGCCCGAGCGACTCCGCGACGTCGTCTCGAATCTTGACGGCGAGCGCCTCGCAGAAGACGCCTTCGTTTCGAAAGCCCGAGAGGTACAGCTTGAGCGACTTGGACTCGAGACAGAGATCGCGCGGCGTATAGCCGATCGAGACGGTGTACATGTCGGGCTGCCCCGTGATCGGACAGACCGCGACGAGCTCGTCGCTCGTCAGCTCGACACGGGCGACGCCGGGGTTCGGGAAGCTCTCGAGGCCCGCGTAGTGCGCCGAGCCTGCGTGCCCGAGCGCGACGAACTCCGTTGAGCGCGTGGCGGCGTCCATCGACGTACTGTAGCCCGATCATGCCGCTCCGGATCTACCTCGCCGGCCCGCCGTTCGCGGAGGAGTACCGGCGGCGCGCCAGCGATCTGCTGCGTGCGGCGGGTCACGAGCCGGTCGATCCGATGCGCCGCGACTTCCGCGGTCGAACCGAGGGCAACGAGGCGGAGATCGTCACCGGCGATCTCGCGGACATCGACTCGTGCGACGTCGTCCTCGCTGCGTTCACGGCACCGGACGAAGGCACCGCGATGGAGGCGTGGTACGCGCACTCGCTCGGCAAGCCCGTGATCGCGTACACGGGCGGATCGCCCGTGCATCCCTGGTCTGCCTACGTGTCGGCTGTCGCGTGCACCGCGCTCGAGGAAGCCGTCAGCGCGATCGCGGACCAGGCACACGCGGCGAGCGGCAGCTAGAGCGCCAGCGCAGCGAGTGCCGGCTCGAGCTGGGCCGGCGCCCGCGGCCCGACGATCACCGCCGTCACGTGAGGGCTCGAAAGCAGCCACTCGAGCGCGAGGGCTGCCATCGTCGTGCCTTTGCCCGCCGCCTGCCGCTCGAGGTCCTCGAGCAGGTCGAAGACGGCGTCGTCGCGCAGATGCTCGTAGGGGCCGGGCCGGACTGCCATCCGCGAGCCCGGCGGCGGCGGCTCGTTCCGCCGGTACTTGCCGGTCAGCCACCCGCCCGCAAGCGGGCTGAACGGCGTGAAGCCGAGGCTGTGCTCCGCGACGACCGGAAGGAGCTCCTGCTCCGCCTCGCGGTCGAGCAGCGAGTATGAGTTCTGGACCCAGCCGAACGAGCCGGCAGCGAGCGCCGCGCGCACTTGCACGGCATCGACGTTGCTCAAGCCGTACGCCCCGATCTTCCCGGCCGCGACGAGCTCGTCGAGCGCGCCCGCCGTCTCGGCGATCGGCACGTCGGGGTCCCAGTCGTGCGTCAGGAACATGTCGACGCGCTCGACGCCGAACCGCTCGAGGCTCGACTCCAGCTGGCGCTTGACGCGCTCGGGTGCGAGCCCGCGGTCCTCGCCGGCGCCCATCGGATTGAACGTCTTCGTCGCGAGCACGATCCCCTCGCGCACATCTGCGCCCTTCGTCCGCAGCCAGTCCCCGATGAACGTCTCGCTGCGGCCGCCGCCGTACGCATCGGCCGTGTCGAACGTATCGATCCCCGCCTCCCAGGCGGCGTCCATGATCGCGAACGCCTGCTCCCGGGTCTCTCCCGTGCCGAAGAGCTCGGGCGCGGAGCCGATGCCGCCGAAGTTGCCGCAGCCGAGGATGACGCGCGACACGCGGATCCCGGTTTGGCCCAGGTAGGCTCGCTCCATGTCCACGACGCTACTGGACGTCCAGGGGGTCAGAAAGCGGTTCTCCTCGCTGCAAGGCGATTTCGTCTTCCTCGACGCCCCCGGCGGCTCGCAGGTACCGGACGAGGTCGGGGAGGCCATCGCCCGTGCGCTGCGCGAGGCATCCGCGAACATCGGCGCGCTCTACGAGACGAGCCACCGGGTCGAGGCGATCCTCACGGCTGCGCGCGACGATGCGGCGCGCTTCCTCGGCTGCTCGGCGGACGACGTGATCTTCGGAACGAACATGACGGTGCTCGACTTCACGCTCTCGCGCACCGCGTCGCGCGACTGGAAGGAGGGCGACCGGATCCTCGTCTCCCGCCTCGACCACGACGGCGGCGTCTCGCCGTGGATCGAGCTCGCCACCGATCGGGGCTTCGAGGTCGACTGGATCGACGTCACCGACGACCTCCGCCTCGATCTCGACGATCTCGAGCGCAAGCTCGACGACCGCGTGCGCGTCGTCGCCTGCGTCGCGTCGTCCAACGCCGTCGGCACGATCGTCGACGTCCCACGCGTCGCGGAGCTGGCCCATGCGGCCGGCGCGCTCTGCTGGGTGGACGCCGTGCAGTACGCGGCGCACGAGCCGGTCGACGTACAGGCACTCGGCTGCGACGTCTTCATCGCCTCGGCGTACAAGTTCTGCGGACCGCACCTCGGCGTCGCGTACGGCCGTCACGAGCTGCTCGAGTCGTGGCGCCCCTATAAGGCGCGGCCCGCGTCTTCCGACCCTGTCGGAAGGCGATTCGAGCCCGGTACGGCACCGTACGAGCTGCTCGCGGGCTTCTCCGCGACAATCGCGTATCTGGAGTCGCTCGGAGGCATGACGGTGCTGTCCGCCTACGAGCACGAGCTCGGGCAACGCTTCCTCGACGGCCTGCCCGACTCGGTCACGATCTACGGGCTCCCGACGATGGACGGCCGCGTGCCCACGTTCCTGCTCAACGTCGAAGGTGTGCCCGCGCAGCAGGTCGCCGCGACGATGGCCGAGCGCGGCTACGGCGTGTGGGCGCACGACAACTGGTATTCGCTCGGCCTCAGGGAGAAGCTGCCCTATCCGCAGGAGGCGGTGCGGGTCGGGTTGATCCACTACAACACTGCGGACGAGATCGACGGGTTTCTCGCCGAGCTCGGCCGGCTCGGCTAAGAAGCGAGGATTCGAGCGAGCACGGCGGCGTCGATGTTGCCGCCGCTGACGATGCAGACGATTCGACCCTCGCGGCCCTGCGCGGCGGCGAGGGCGAGCGCCCCCGCGCCCTCGGCGACGACGCGCGCCCGCAGCGCGAGCTGACGGACTGCGGCCTCGACCGCGTCGAGAGGGACAGCGACCGCCTCGTCGACGACCTCGCGCGCACGGTCCCACATCGTCGGCAGGAGCGCACGGCCGCCGGCGCCGTCGACGAACGAGGGCGTGAACTCGATCTCGGTCGGCGCACCGGCTGCGAGGGCCGCTGCAAGCGGCGCTGCGGTCTCGGGCTCAGCAGTCACGATGCGCACATTCGGCCTCAGCGCCTTCACAGCGCTCGCGATGCCGGTCGTGAGCCCTCCGCCGCCCCACGGGACGATCACGGTGTCGAACGTGGCGAGGTCCTCGCAGAGCTCGAGGCCGATCGTGCCGTTGCCTGCCATCACCGCCTCGTCTTCGACCGGATGCACGAAGAGCCCGTCGACGCCTTCGTAGCGCCGTTCGACCATGGTCTGCCACCACACCTCGTGCGTGACGGTGATCACTTCACCGCCGAGGCGTTCGACCGCATCGAGCTTCGCGCGTGGAGCCAACTCAGGCGCGATGATGCGCGCCCGAACGCCCGCTTCGCGCGCCGCCCACGCGACTCCTTGGGCCATGTTCCCGGCGCTCGCAGTCACGACGCCGCCGGCAAGCTCGTCGAGCGACGCCGCCCGGATCGCCGACAGCGCGCCGCGCAGCTTGAACGACCCGATCGGTTGCAGGTTCTCGAGCTTCAGCCAGACGTGGTCGCCGAGCCGGACGAGAGGCGTGCGCACGACGTCGTCGCCGAGCCTCTCACGGGCGCGGCGGATCTGTTCGAGAGGGATCAAACCTCTAGTCGGATTGCTTGGCGAGCTCGGTCAGCTCGGTGCGGACGGCCCAGAGCTCGGGATAGAGCTTGTGCTTGATGAGGCCAGCCAGGAGCTCGACCGGCGTGCCCTGCGTTCCGACGACGTCCTCGCCGATGATGCGCGCAACGACCTTGAAGTGACGGAAGCGCCAGACGCCGACGTTCTCGTCCCATTCCGTCAACGCTTCGGCCAGCTGGTAGAGATCCTCGTGCTCGCGGCCGCGCGTGTACACCTCGAGGAGCGTGAGGCCGCGGTCCCGCCGTGCGGCATGAAAGGCGTCGAGGAGCGGAGGCGAGACTCGCCGGATCTGGCGGAAGCCGGGCGAGTCGAAGCCCGAGCCGTGACCGAGCACCCGACGAACCTCCTGGTACTCCCACGGCGACATCAGCTCGAGGTGCCGGAGAAAGCCGATCACGTACTGCAGCGATTCGTTTGCGCGCCGCAGCAGGCGCAGTGCCGCCGCGATGTCGCGCGCGTCGACGAGCCGAGTCGCCTCCTCGACCTCGACCCAGGCGTGCTTCAGCCAGAGCTCCGACGACTGGTGCACGGTCTGGAACAGGAGCTCGTCGCGGTGCACCCACTCGTCGGAGCCCTTCTGGAGCCCGAGCAGCTCGTCCGTGCGGAGGTAGCGCTCGTAGTCGCTGCCGCCCGCGCCGGAGAGGATCGGAGCGTATTCGTCGTCGTGCTTGTCGGTTGTCGCCACGGGCGGAAAACCCTACCGCGCAGGCCGGGCCGCCCGCGGGCGGCCCGGCCTCGAGGGCTCCTAGCGGCTCAGCGCATTGACGAGATCGCCCGCGTTGTCGTCGTTCGAGACCTCCCAGGCGAACGCCCCGCGCAAGCCGAGTGCGTGCACGAGCGCGATGCGCTCGCCGACGGCTTTCGGATCGACGTAGCTGATGAACGTGCCGCCGTTCAACGCCGGGTTGTACAGCCAGGGCGCTGCGCCCGCGAACACGTTGAAGTAGCGCGTGAACCCGTTGACGCCGGCTCCCGCACCATTGGCGGCGGTGGGACCGATCGGCGTGAGGTTCGCGTCGGCGAGCCCCGTGTCGACGAGATCGTGGTAGGTCGGCGAATCGTTTCCGGGCGCTGGACCGTGAGGCTGGTACAGCCCGTGATTCGCTCCGCCGACACCGACGTACTCCTTGCCGTAGAACGGAATGCCGAGCGCGAGCTTGTCGGCGGGCACGCCGTTCAGCAGGAAGTACGCGACCGATCCCGCGGTGTTCCACGTCCACTGGATCGCACCGTTCCCGACGGGCGGCTCTGCCGGGTCGGGCAGGAACGGCGAGTTGAAGTCGGTGAGCGGGTCCCAGCTGCCGTGGAAGTCGAACGCCATCAGGTCGATCCAATCGACGGTGTCGGCGACCTGATGCAGCTCCCAGCTGCCCGACGAGTTCACGTTGCCGCCGGGAATGTCGACCGTCAGCAGGTAGTGCTTGCCCGTCACGTCGCCGTATTCGTCCAGCTGATGCCGGAACTCCTTCAGCAGGAGCGTGGCATTGTGGCGATCCCCTGCCGCGTGGTGGGCACCGTTGCCGGGATCGATCCCGGGGTACTCCCAGTCGATGTTGACGCCGTCGAACAGGCCGGCGGCGACACCCGCGCCGCCCGACTGCGGCGGCCAGATGTTGACCGGGTCGTTCGGCAGGTTGCCGCGGATGAGCAGGTCGAGGCAGGACTTCACAAAGGTCCGGCGCGACGCCGGCGTCGCCGCCGCGTCGGAGAACCACGTCGAGCCGGTCCAGCCGCCGATCGACATCTCGACCCGCAGGCCGGGGTGCGCAGCCTTCAGCTTCAGGAGCTGATTGAAGTTTCCGAACACGTGCTGGTTCGGGTTCGACGAGTCGTCAGCGACACCGTCGACGCTCGTGGCGGCGCTCGACGGGGCCTCGTAGTCCGACCAGGCGTCGCTCAATGCGCAGCCGGTCGCGGTCGGAAACGCGAAGGCGTATTCGATCTGGTTGATCTTCGCCGCCGGGATCTGGTTCACGAAATAGTTCCGCGCATAGCGGTCCCAGTTCGCGAAGAACACGGAGCGGACGTTCTGCGGCGCCGGCTGACCGGGACGTGCCGCTGCGGCGGCCGCAAGCGCGAGCGATGCGGTTCCGACGAGGACAGCGAGGACGAGCCCCTTCCTCATGTCTCTCCTCCTACCTATTGGTATTGATCACTTCCACGCGCCGGGCGGCGCGTACCGCGATGAAATCACGCCCGAGGGCAAGTGATCAATACCTGTGTGGCACGTAAGACCGGACCACTCTGCGAACCACTTCGACCGAACCGGCCGCTGAGCAGGCCGAACATCTCGAACCAGTCGACTAGACCACTTCGGGACGTTGTTCGGTTCCGTCGAAGATCTGCATCGGGAGCCCGGCGAGCGGCACGCCGCCGCCGTCGGTCACGAGCCACGTGTCCTGCATGTAGAGGCACGAGCTCCCGTCCTTCGAGATCGCGTGAGGGTGCATCGACAGCACCGTTCCGGCTTGCAGCTCGGTGTCGTCGTTCTCGCCGATCTTCGGGAACTCGATCATCGTCATCCCGATCGAGTGCCCCGTGACGTGGCCGAGGTGGAAGCCCCGCTCGAGGAAGCCCTTCGCAACCGCACGGTGTGCATCGCGCGCGCTCGAGCCGGCACGCAGCGCCTGGGGCGCGGCCGCGTAGTACTCCTCGTACGCCTCGGCCATGCGCTTCGTGTCGTCGCTCGGCGTACCGGGGCAGATGGCGCGCGAGACCTCGACCCAATGGCCGCCGGGGCCCGCGACCTCGAGCGACGGGAGAACGCAGTCGGTCGGCGCGAAGCGCTTCGTTCCCGCGATCTTGAACTCTGGAAGCGCCGAGCCGTTCGGCCCGTCGAGCACCATGTCCATCGTCCAGCGGCCGCAGCCTTGCGAAACGAAGTACTCCTCGCAGTGCGCAAGCACCTCGCGCTCGGTCTTGCCCGGCTCGAACTGCTCGAGGAAGATCCAGAAGCCTTCGGTGTTGATGCGCACCGATTCGCGCACCGAAGCGAGCTCGAGCTCCGACTTGACCATGCGGGCGTGGTCGAACGGGGTGTCCCAGCCGATGAGCTCGCAGGCGCCTTGCAGGGCGGCGAAGTCGCGCACGCTCATCACGTAGTCCATCCCGTAGACGCCGACTCGCTTGCCTCGCACGGCGTCGGCGAGCCATTCGCCCGGTCGGTCGACGAACTCCTGCCGCTCGATCCACGTCGTCCCGTGCTCGCCGACGTAGCGCGCCTCGGCAGGAAAGACGATGGCCGGGTCACCGTCGACGGGGAGGAGGACGTAGGCGTACCGGTGCACGATCACGAAGCCGCTCAGATAGGTCACCGCGCCCTCGAAGCCGGTGTACTCGTTGCCGCACACGATCACCGCATCGAGACCGTCGCGCGCGGCCGCCTCCCTGACGAGCCGGTAGCGACGGTCGATCTCGTCCTGCGGCAGGTTCGTGTAGGTCACCTCGGTCATTGCTGCCAAGAATCCTCCACTCCTTTCACGAGTGCCCAGATCGCTTCGTTCAGCGGCGTCGGCACCTCGTGCTCGCGCCCGAACCTGACGATACCGCCGTTCAGATAGTCGATCTCGGTCGTTCGGCGAGCCTCGACGTCCTGCAGCATCGACGCCTTGTGGTCGTAGGCGACCTCAGGTCTCGCGGCATGGTCGATCAACGCCTCGGGATCTGCGTCGAGCTCGATGCCCTGCGCGGCTGCCACCGCCTTTCCCTCGTCCACGAGACCCGAGACGAGCTCGCGCAGGTCGGGACGCTCGCAGACGCGCCCGTGCGTGAGGCCGGTGAGCGCGCCGATCGGATTCGTCGACGCGTTGAAGATCACCTTGCGCCATTGCGGTCCGCGTGCGTCGGGAACCGCGCTCGTCGGCATCCCACTGCGCGTGCAGGCATCGGCGAGCCGCTCAACGGCTTCGAGCGGCGTCGCGCCGAACGGGCCGAGCGTCGTATCGCCCTTGACGTCCCACTGCACGTGCCCCGGCGCCACGATCTTCCCTGCAGGGAACGTCGTTCCGCGAATCACGCGTTCGACGTGGCGCGCAAGCGTCTCCTCGTTTCCGAGGCCGTTCTGGACGGTCGCGACAAAGCCGGCTGCGAAGGCGTGCGCCGTTGCGGTGATGGCAGCGTCGGTGTGCATCGCCTTCGTTGCGACGATGCCGAACTCGCACTGCGGCAGCTCCTGCGCATCGGTCGTCGCCCGTAGGCGGCCGAGCACCTCCCCCGCTCCGGAGAGCCGCAGCCCGTTCGCGTTGATCGCGTCGACATGCTCGCGCGAGGCGTCGTAGGCCCACACCTCCACGTCGGAGAGCTGTGCGAGGTTCGCGGCGAAGAGCGAGCCCACCGCGCCGCACCCGACGATGCAGATGCGCATCACGAGTAGCTTGCTTCCTTCGCTCTCGCGAGCCGGTAGAGCGCCGTGTGCAACGGCACATCGATTCCCAGCCGCGCAGCCTCGCGCACGAGAGCGCCGGTGATCGACTCGATCTCCGTTCTCCGATGCGCCTCGACGTCCTCGAGCATCGAGGGCCTGTGCGCGTAGCCCGCGCCGGGTCGCGAGCACGTTCATCTCCCACGGATCCTCGACAAGCTCGACGCCCGCGGCCTTCGCAGCCGCCTTGCCCTCGTCGACGAGGCCGTGCACGAGATCCCCGAGCGGGCCTTCGGCGAAGTGGGAGTCGTGTGGGAGTCCGGTCAGGGCAGCCACGGTGTTGACGGTGGCGTTGAAGATGAGCTTCGACCACTGTGCCGGACGCAGGTCGTCGAACGCCTCCGCCTCGAGGCCCGACGACTCGATCAGCCCGGCGACGAGTCGAGCGTCGTCCCCCGTCGTCGCGCGATACGGGCCGATCCACGTCTCGGTGTCGAGGATGTACTCGACCTGCGTGTCGCCGTGCCTCGTCCCGCTCATGAACGTGACCGCGGACAGGAGGGGCCAGTCGCCGTGCGCCCCGACGATCTCCTCCGCACCGAGGCCATTCTGGACCGTCATCACCGTCGCGCCGCCGAAGTGGCCGCCGAGCCGCTTCGCGAGTGCCTCGAGATCGTTGCCCTTGCACGCGACGATGACGAGATCGGCCTCGAGCGCGGCAGGATCGGTCGCGGCCGTTATCGGCACGGTGAAATCGGCGCGTCCGGTGACACGCAGCCCGTGCTCGTTCAGGGCGACCGCATGCTCCTCGCGCCGCGTGAGCACGGAGACGTCCACCACCCGCGCAAGGTGCGCCGCGAGCAAGCTGCCGATCGTCCCGGCGCCGGCGACGCAGACGCGGGTCACCGGCGCCTCCAGCCGAACTCGCGGCCGCCGGTGAGGCCGGAAGGCCGGAGGATGATCACGAGCGCCATCACGGCACCGATCGTCACGAGGCGCGTGCCGTCCGGGAGCGTGAGCCGGAAGCCGATGTGCACGGTGTTCTCGGCGTCGCCGAGAAACGAGTTGAGCGCGCTGATCACGAGGCCGCCGAGCACGGCGCCCCAGAGGCTGCCCACGCCCCCGAAGACGAGCATCGCAAGCGTGATGAACGTGAGATCGAGATAGAAGAGGTCGGCGAGATCAACCCCAGCTCGTGCACGTACAGGCCGCCGGCAAGGCCCGCAAGCAAGCCGCTGAGCGTGAAGCCGAGCAGGCGTTGCCGATAGATCGAGATGCCCGAAGCGCTCGCCGCGGCGGGATCTTCCCGGGTCGCGCGCAGCATGCGGCCGTACCGGCTGCGCTGGTAGCCGTACGCGACGAGGACGGCGAGGACAGTCCCCGCTGCGAGCGTCCAGCGGCCGGTCTCGGGGATGTCCGACAGCGTCTGTGCGGTCGGGCCGACCTTCTGCCAGTAGTAGAGGACGTTGTAGGTGATGCCGAGCACCGCAAAGGTCGCGATCCCGGCGGGAAGTCCGGACAGCCGCATCAGCGGCAGGCCGAGCGCGAGCGCGTAGACACCTCCTGCCGCGGCTGCGAGCGCGAGCGAGGGCAGCGTGCCGATGTGCGAGTGGCCGAGCACGTGGAAGAGGCCGGGCATCGTGAACGCCTTCGTCTGCGGGTCGACGGTGAGGACGCCGGCGAGATATGCGCCGACGGCGACGAAGCTCACGTGTCCGAACGAGACGACGCCCGAGTTGCCGACGAAGACGTACAGGGCAACGACGATCGCGGTCATCACGAGTGCGTTCTCGAACTCGAGCTGATGCGCCTGCGAGAGTGCGCCGGCGATGGCCGCGGTGGCGACGATCAGCAGCACGGGGACTCCCAGCTCGAGCAACGGCCGTCTCATACGCGCTCCACCTGGCGGGCACGGAACGGTGCGAAGAGGCCGGCCGGACGCACGAGCAACACGACGATGACCACGCCGTACACGACGGACGGCAGGTACACGCTCTGCTGGGACGAGAGCAGGTCGCCGAACATCCCGTAGACGAAGCCGACGGAGAAACCGCCGAGCGCCGCGCTCCAGAGACGGTCGAGCCCACCGACGACGACGCCGACGAGCGCGAAGATCGTGATCGGAACTCCCATCGACGGCTGCACGAGTGGATTCGACACCGTGTAGAGCACGCTGACGGCGGCGGCGAGGATGCCCGCGACGACGAAGGAAAGCCCGATCACCCGGTTGGCGCGTACGCCGAGGATTCGGGCGGTTCGAAAGTCCTGCGCGGCAGCGCGGAGGTGCAGTCCGATGTTCGTGCGATTCAGGAGCGCGGCGGTCGCAAGCAGGAGCGCCAGCCCCGTCACTGTCGTGACGAGTGCGATCCAGCGGATATCGACGCCGTCCACCGTGAACGCCGTGTTCAACTGGCCGAGGGTGCCGACGATCTGCCCGCGTGTGCCGAAGGCGAGCAGATAGATCGCCTGGAGCAGGAAGCTGACCGCGAAGGTCGCGACGAGCATCGCGGCCGGCGAGGCGCCCTGCCGGCGCAGCGGCCGGAATGCGATGCGCTCCTGCGCGAGCGCGAGCGCAATGACGGCTGCAACGCACATGAGGATCGCGAGCGGTGCCGGCCAGCCGCTCGTGTAGGCAAGGACGTAGGCTCCCGCCGTGATCAGCTCTCCGTAGGCGAAGTTGATCAGCCGCATGACGCCGAACACGAGGCCGATCCCGACCGCGACGAGTCCGTAGAGGGCGCCGAGCGAGATCGCGTCGGCAATCGCCTGACCCCAGTTCACGAGAGATATGCCGCCGTGAGCTTGTCGGTGTCGGCCGCGTCGGTCGGACCGAGGGTCAGTCGCAGGCGGCCGTTCGCGATGACATGCGTGCGATCGGCGAACGCGATCGTCATCTGCGCGCGCTGCTCGACGAGCAGGATCGTGACGCCGCGATCGCGGATGCCGGCCAGAGTCTCGAACAGCCGCTCGACGACGGTGGGCGCCAGGCCGAGCGAGGGCTCGTCGAGGAGCAGGACGTCGGGGCGTGCGACCAGCGCGCGTGCGATCGCGAGCTGCTGCTGCTGGCCGCCCGAGAGGGCGCCCGCGTTCCGTCGCGCGAAGTCGCGGACGACCGGAAAGAGCGATTCCACCCAGGCGACGTCGTCGGCGAGGCCGGCACGGGTGCGTCTCGCCGCGAAGCCGAGCTGCAGGTTCTCCGCGACCGAGAGCGACGCATAGATGTGACGCCCCTCGGGCACGAGCGCGACGCCGCGGCGGGCGATCACCTCCGGCCGGAGCCCGCGCACCGAGCGTCCGTGCAGGCGGACATCGCCGGCCGCGGGCTCGACGACGCCCATCACCGCGTGCAACGTCGACGACTTGCCCGCGCCGTTCGGGCCGACGAGGCCGACGATCTCGCCCGCCCGGACCTCGAGGTCGAGGCCTCGCACGGCCGGCACGCCCGCGTATTGCACCTCGAGCGCTTCGAGCACGAGGGCCGCGTCAGACATCGCGACCGCTGCCGCCGAGGTAGGCGTTCGCGACGTCGATGTTCTTCCGGATCTCGTCCGGCGTTCCCTCGGCCAGCGTGCGTCCCTGGTCGAGCACCTGAATCCGATCGCAGACCTCGAGGATCAGCGTCACGTTGTGGTCGATGAGGAGCACGCCGGCACCGTGCTCGTCGCGAACCGAGCGCACGACTGCTGCAAGGTCCGGCACCTCGGCCTCGGTGAGGCCCGCCGCCGGCTCGTCCATCAGCACGAAGCGGGGCTCGGTGGCGAGCGCCCGCGCGACCCCGAGCTTCCGCTCGTCGCCGTGCGGCAAGGTCGCCGCGTCGTCGCCCGCACGTGCGTCCAGACCGAGCGCGCCCAGCAGTCTTGACGCTCGAGAGCGTGCCTCACGGGACGAAGCGCCGACGCCGAGCGCCGCCACCTCCACGTTCTCCCGGACCGAGAGGCCCTTGAACGCATGGCCGTGCTGGAACGTGCGCGCAAGGCCGGCGCGACCGCGCCGCTGCGGCGACCAGGCAGTCACGTCTCGGTCCTCGAGCTCGACGCTACCGGTCGTCGGAAAGTCGAACCCCGTGATGACGTTGACGAGCGTCGTCTTCCCGGCTCCGTTCGGACCGATGAGTCCGACCACCTCGCTCCGCGCCAGCTCGAGGTCGACGTCCTCGAGCGCCCGCAACCCTTCGAACGACCGAGAGACGCCGACCGCCCGAAGCAATCCGGGCGGTCGGCGTCTCTGCGGTCCTGCTCTGCCACGCCCTCGCTAGCGGCCGATGTTCGCCGGTGAAGACGCGGTGACGAGCTTCACGAAGTGTCCCTTGTTGTTGTCGATCTCGATCACGCGGTAGGCGCGACCGAACACCGTATGCAGGTTCGCGCTGAAGCTGACATTGCCCGACAGCGTCGGCACGTTGTGGAACTTGACCATGATGCTCGCGAGCTTCGCTCCGTTCGTCGACCCGCCCGCCTTCTTGATTGCAGCTGCGATGCCGTCGATCGCGGCGGCGCCGCCGAGGAAGCCGCCGGTCTGCGCAGGATGCCCCGCAGCCTTCATCTGCGCCTCGAACGCCCGTACCTTCGCCGACGGGTCATCCCCGTAGACCGAGGCGTACGTGAGGTAGAAGAAGTTCGTCACCTGCGGGCTCGTCGGCCACCAGTAGCTGCCGTCGCTTGCCCAGCCGTTGATGATCGGCGTGTTGTTGTGCAGGCTCCGCAGCCCCGATACGAACGCCGGCTGATCGGCGCCGAAGGAGGTGCAGAACATGATCGCATCGGACTTCTCGCCGTTTACCCGGCTGATGACGTTGTTGATCGTCTTGTCGCCTTGCGTGAACGCCTCCTGCGCGACGATCTTGCCGCCGAGCTGCGTGAACCGGTCGGTGAACGCCTTGCAGTCGTCCTGGAAATAGCGCAGCAGGTTGTCCGTCACGACGACGGCCGTCCGCCAGCCCTTCGTCTTGTAGCCGAACTCCGCGGCTGCCGCGCCCTCGTCCTGAGCCGCGTTACCGAAGGAGAACCCAAGCTTGCCCTTTGCTGCGAAGCGGATCGGGCTGAGCTCGTCGGTGCCGAGGCACGGTGCAACCGTGAGCTTGTGCGCGTTCAAGAACTCCTGTGCCGCGGGCGCGGCGTAGTTGACGTCGCACGTGACCCAGCCGATGTCCACCTTCTTCTGCAGCATCTGCACCGCGAACTGCTTCGTCTTCGTCGGGTCGAGCTGATCGTTAAGGAAGACGATCTTGAGCGGGCGACCGTTGACGCCGCCCTTCTTGTTGATGGCCTTGATCTCGAGCTGCGCTGCCAGCAAGCGCAGGCGCGTCGAACGGCGCCATGTTCTTCGTGAGGTCTACGACCGCACCGATCACGATCGGCTTCTTCGCGGCCGCCGTGTCGGTGCGCGCTGCAGCCGTCGCGGCGAGAACGCCCGCGGCGACGGCGATGATCACAAGCGCAAGACGCGCCCGTGTGAGGTGTTTCATCTCGTCTCCTCTCGTGGGGCGGCTCATGCCGCGACCCTCCAGTCCTGCCCATACCCGGTGCTGGCGCCTCTCGCGTACGCACGAACGTCGTCCTCGAAGTGCGAGAACTGCGGCAGCCGTTGAGATCCCGTCGACACCCGGAAGGCGCGATCCTCGCAGACGTTTGACATCTGATCAAGTGTGGTTCAGGGTCCGCGTCGGTGGAGAGCCGGCTGGAGGGAGCCGCGGGCGCCGCCGTCCGGCACCGGACGATGGCCGAAGCGGCGCTGGAGCGTCTGCGCGAGGCGATCATCATGGGCGAGCTGACGCCGGGGACGCCCCTGCGGCTCGAGGATCTCGCCCGCCAGCTCGGTATGAGCATCTCCCCCATCCGCGAAGCAGTACGGCAACTCGAGGCGCTCGGACTCGCCGAGCACGTCCCGCACCACGGCGCGAAGGTGATGCGCCTCGACGTCGAGGAGTTGCGGGAGCTCTTCGCCGTCCGGCTTGCGCTCGAGGGGATGGCCGTGCGCCGTGCGGCCGAGCTCTTTCGGCCCGAAGACGAGGCCGCAGCCCGCGCGCATCTGACCGCCTACGACGAGGCCCGCCATCGCGGCGACATCCGCGCTGCCGTTCGCGCCCACGGCTCGTTCCACTTCGCCTTGTACGAGGCAGCGCGCTCGTCGTGGCTTCTGCGCCTGATCCGGCCGGCGTGGGACTCGTGCGAGCGCTATCGCCCCGTGCTGCTTGCGGAAGGGACGCTCCAGGACCGGCACGAAGAGCTCGATGTCGAGCTCGTAGGAGCGTGTGCCGAGCATGACGCCGCGCGCGCGGAACGCGCGCTCCACGATCACCTCGAGCTCGCGAGCGACATCTACACGGTCGAGCTCAAAGGGCGCTCGATCTTCGCCTTCTAGAAAAGCGAGCGAAGCTTGGCCACGGCGCGCTGCGATGCCGGAGGCTTCAGGAGCTGCCGGGCGACGATCGTCCCCGACCCGCCGCCGAGGCCCGGGCCCGGCCACGTGCTTGCGCCGATGTGCCACAGCCGCTCGACCGCGGTCGCATGGCCCGGGCTCCGCGAGAACGGCCGCCAGAGGAAGTTCTGGTCGAGTGAGAGGGAGCCGCCGTACGGATCGCCGTGGTGGAGATTGATGTTCAAGCGCTCCAGGTCGGCCGGCGAGAGGACGACCCGCTGGAGCAGGCTCGACTCGAGGTTCGGGAGGTGCTTCGAAAGCCGCGCCTGGATCCGGTTCGCGTAGCGCTCTTTCAGTCGCTCCGACCAGATCCCCTCGCCGACGTCGAGCTCACCCGCGGCATCGCCCTTCACGTGCCAAGGCAGCTCCTGCAGCTGTATCCAGAGGAGTCCCTTCCCCTCGGGCGCGCGGGATGCATCGAGGGCCAGCGGCTGGCCGACGACGATCGTCGCCTCCGCCGGAAGGAGACCGCGCTCGGCTTCGTTGACCGCGCGCGAGACGCCGTCGAGGCCCGGCGTGATGTGCACGATCGCTGTCTCGTTCAAGCGCTTGTCGCCGAGCCAGCGAGCGGGCTCCGACAGGGCGTAATGGATCTGCATCTCCGAGCGGCCGTAACGGAACCGGCGTGCACCGTCGACGACGGCCGCAGGAATGTCCGCGCCGTCGAGCAGCCGTTCGTAGAGCTGCGTCGGCGTGACGTTTGCGATCACCGCGCGCTCCGCCTCGAGCGTCTCGCCGGTGGCGGTGCGAACGCCGGTCGCGCGACCGCTTCGCACGACCACGCGCTCGACGTCGACCTCCGTCTCGCACTCCCCGCCGTGATCTCTGATCAGCTTGACAAGCGCGTCCGGGAGCTTCGCTCCTCCTCCGCGGGGAATCGGCACGCCGCCCTCCTGCAAGGCCACGGCGATCACCTGGTTCATGAATCCGGACGCGGCTGCGTCGGGGCCCAGGCCCGTGTGCAGCACCCACGGTGCCAGAAGGCCATGCGCGCGCTCGGATTCGAACGTCTCGTGCAGCCAGTCGCGGCTCGTCTGCAAGAGGTCGCCTGCGTATGCCGCGACGCCCTTGCGGCCGAGCCGGCGCACCGCCTTCGCGGCGAGCGCAAGCCCGGCCGGCGACCACAGCTCGGTGCCGAGGACCCCGAACGCGAGGTCGGCGTTCGGGGAGAAGCGCTCGAGCATCTCGGGCCACTCCCGGCCGACCTCGGTCGCATTGCGGTCGGCGTCGCGGAGCAGAAATGCCGCCTCCCCGTCAGGGAACGCCGTCGCGGTGGGAAGCGCCGTGTTCAGGTAGTCGAGGCCGCGGGCCGCGAGCTCGTCGCCGAGCTCAGCATGCGCGGCGCCGCCCACCCAGAGCGGATGCCACGCGCTGAAGACATCGTGGAGGAAGCCCGGCTCGGTGAGCTCGGCGCTCTTGACTGCGCCGCCGAACCAGTCGTTGCGCTCGAGCACGCAGACCCTCCAGCCGGCGCGCGCGAGCAGAGCACCGCACGCAAGCGAGTTGACGCCGCTCCCGACGATGATCGCGTCGAACTCAGCCATCGGCGAGCTCGCGAAACTCGGAGTCGGTGACGAGGCCGCGCTTGCGCGTGCCGAGCTCCTTCACCTTGGCAAGCAGCGCCGCGCGGTCGGCCTCGGGCACCTCCAGCCCGAGCTCCTCCGCCTTGATCCGAATCGAGTCGAGTCCGCTCTTCTTGCCGAGCACGATTCCACGTTCGGCGGCGACGAGCGCCGAGGAGTACGGCTCGATCGACGGTGGGTCGTGGAACTGCGAGGCGACGGCGCCCGATTCGCGCCGGAAGAGCGTCTCTCCCGTGACCGGCTTCCACGGCTCGAGCGAGTAGCCGGACAAGGACTGAACGCTCTCGGATACGCCTCGAATACGATCGAGCCGCAGGTTGGATTCGACACCGTAGAGCGCATGCAGCGTCATCGCGACCTCACCGAGGTTCGCATTGCCGGCGCGCTCTCCCATGCCGTTGATCGTTCCTTGAATCCATTGCGCGCCCGCACGGACGGCCGCAACGGCGGACGCAGTCGCAAGCCCGAAGTCGTTGTGCCCATGGAAGTGCACCGGCACATCCGTTCCGACCCAGTCGACCGTCTTGCCGACGAGGTCGGCAACCGCCTCGGGCGAGGCGATGCCGAGCGTGTCGACGACGACGACCTCGCGTGCGCCGGCCTCGACGGCCGACTTGTAGACCCGCTCGTAGAAGTCGGGCTCTGCGCGAGTCGAATCGACGCCGAAGAAGGCGGCGAGGATCCCGTTGTCGGCCGCGAAGCGCATCGCGTTCGTGATGCGATCGAGCATCTTCTCCCGATCGACACCGATCGCGTTCAGCTTCAGGTCTGAGATGGGCGACTCGATCACCGAGGCCGGCACGCCGAGCTCGACGAGCGCTTCGAGATCGGCGGGGACGGCGCGCGAGAAGCCCCAGATCTGCGCCCGCAACCCTGCTCCGGAGATGAGCTTCACAGCATCCCAGTCGTCCTGCGAGACCCTGGGGAAGCCGGCCTCGATGCGGTCGACGCCGAGCTCGTCGAGGAGCTTCGCGATCTCGAGCTTCTGCTCCGGGTCGAGCACCACGCCGACCGTCTGCTCCCCGTCGCGAAGCGTCGTGTCGTACAGGCCGACGGTGCCACCGACGCGATAGGCGTCGTTCAGGCCGCCGGTCCAGATCTGACCGGTCAACAGCGGACGATCCCGTCCGGAAAGGCCGAGAGCTTTTCCACCCCGTCGGCGGTCACGAGAAAGTTGTCCTCGACACGCAAGCCGCCTCCACCGTCCCAGTACACGCCGGGCTCGACCGCCAGCACCATGTTCTCCTCGAACTCGCCGCCGGCGGCCTGGTGCGGATAGGGCGGCTCGTGCGCACGTGCGCCGACTCCGTGACAGATCGGGTGCGAGGGCTGTCCCGGATAGCCGATCTCGGCGAGGCGTTCGCGCATGGATCTGTCCAGTTCGGCCATTGAGTGATGGCTGTGTATACAGCCACAGCCATCGGTGTACACAGACATCAATCGCGCCTCGAGCTCGGCGTATTCGGCCGTGAGCTCTCCGAGCACGAGGTTCTTCGTGTGGTCGGCCCAGTACCCGTCCGCACAGACCCAGATCTCGAAGAGGACGGGCTCGCCTTCGACGATGGGCAAGTCCGACGTGGCCGTGAAGGTCTTGATGCCCTTTCCCGCCCAGACAAGGGAGAACGGGAGCGCGAGCTCGACGTCCTCTCGGGCCGTGCCTTCGCCGTGCACGTAGCCCTGCCAGATCGCGGCGGCCTCCGACTCCCGCATGCCCGGCTCGATCCGCCGGCGAACGTGGTGCATCGCCTGGGCCGCGATCTCGTTCGCGATGCGCAGGCGCGCGATCTCCTGGGCGGTCTTGATCATTCGCGCGCGTGCCAGCAGGGGTGCCGCGTCGGTCGCGTCTCGGAACGCGTCGAACCAGGCTTTCGTGAAGGTCGTCGGCTCCCCGACCATCCGGTCGGTCGCCTGCGTCCCGAGCGACAGCTCGAGGCCGATGCGGCCGTACGAGCGACTCGCATCGATGGCAGCCTCGAGCGTGCGCGCCGGAACGGGGCGCGGGTCGGTCTCGTCGTAGCCGCGGACGTATCGCAGCTCCGACGTCCACGCGGTGCGCGCTGCGTCGTCGGCCGACGCCTCGAGGCAGATGAGCACGGGCTCTCCCTCTCGCGGGAACACGCATGCGTCGTAGCCCTTCATGCTCCAGAAGTTCGTGAGGTAGAGGACGTTGTCGGGTGCACGAACGACGAGCGCATCGACTTCCTGGTCCGCCATCAGCGCGCGGACGCGGTCGAGCTTCGCGTCATCGCGCGGCCAGGTGGTCACCGGTCGGCGTCGACCATCATTCGCACGAGCTCCTTGAAGCGCACCTTGGGCTCCCAGCCGAACGCTGCGGTCGCCTTCGAGTAGTCGCCGAGAAGGAGATCGACCTCCGCCGGCCGGAAGTAGCGCGCATCGGTCTGGACGTAGTCGTGCCAGTCGAGACCGGCGTACGTGAACGCCTCCTCGAGGAACTCTTGCACGGTGTGCGTCTCACCGGTCGCCAGCACGTAGTCGTCGGCCTCGGGTTGCTGGAGCATCTGCCACGCGCCCTCCATGTAGTCGCGCGCGAAGCCCCAGTCGCGTTTTGCGTCAAGATTGCCGAGTCGCAGCTCCGTTCGCTCGCCGCGCAGGATGGCGCCGAGCCCGACCGTGATCTTTCGCGTGACGAAGCTCTCCGCGCGCCTCGGTGACTCGTGATTGAAGAGGATGCCGTTCACGGCGTACATCCCGTACGCCTCCCGGTAATTCCGTGTGATCCAGTGTCCGAACACCTTGCGCGACGGCGTAAGGGCTGCGCGGATGAAACGGCGTCTCCTCGTTCTGCGGCGACACCGTCGACCTTTCCGAACATCTCGCTCGACGAAGCCTGGTAGAAGCGGCAGCGGAGATCGCCTTCGCGGATGGCGTCGAGAAGCCGCAGCGTGCCGAGGGCGACGACGTCGGCGGTGTACTCCGGAACGTCGAAGCTGACGCGCACGTGGCTCTGCGCGCCGAGGTTGTACACCTCGTCGGGGCGGATCGTGCGCAGCAGCTGGTTGAGCGACGAGCCGTCGCCGAGGTCGCCGTACACGAGCTCGATTTCGCCGAACAGGTGATCGATGCGCGCGCGATTGAAGGTGCTCGCCCGGCGGACCATCCCGTAGACCTCGTAGTCGCGTTCGAGCAGAAGCTCCGCGAGGTATGAGCCGTCCTGCCCCGTGATGCCGGTGATGAACGCCTTCCGCTTCACCAGCGGACCCGAGCCGGCGCGGGCTCGCCGTGGGCTTCCTGCCAGGAGATCACAGGATTCCGCAACACGCCGATCCGCTCGATCTCGGCCTCCATCACGTCGCCCGGACGGAGATAGAGCGAGGCAGCGTCCTCGCTGAAGCCGGCGACTCCGCTGACGGTGCCGGTCGAGAGAACGTCGCCGGCCGAATATCCGAGTGGGGAGTAGTGGCTCAGGATCTCCGGGATCGTCGTCGACATCCGCCCGGAGTGCGACGTCTGGCGCGTCTCCCCGTTCACACGCAGCGTCATCGCGAGATCGTGCGGGTCCGGTATCTCGTCCGCCGTGACGATCCACGGGCCAAGCGGGCAGAACGTGTCGATCGCCTTGCAGAACGAGAACACTCCGCTCCGCATCTCGCGCCGCTGGATGTCGCGCGCGGTGATGTCGTTGAAGATCACGTAGCCCGCGACGTACTCCATCGCGTCCTCGGGCCCGAACCACTTTCCGTCCTTCCCGATGATCACCGCGAGCTCGAGCTCGTAGTCGAGCTCCTCGGTCAGGTGCTCGGGATAGACGACAGGTTCGTCCGGGCCGACGATCGCATCGACGTTCTGGAAGAACACGATCCACGGCGCGATCTCGTGCGACCAATCGACGTTCTTCGACTCCTCCTCGTGCTCGCGGAAGTTGCCGGCGGTGTGAAAGAACTTCTTCGGCACGATCGGAGCCCGAAGCGTCGCGTCACCGAGCGGCGTCCGCTCTCCGGCATCCTCGGCGCCACCGCGCTCGAAGTACTCCCGCATCGTGGGGGCATCGAGGCGCACGATCTCCTCGCCGTCGATCCGACCCACCTTCCCGTCGTTGTACGTGACGAGCTTCACCGCGTGCGCAGCCAGCTCGAGACGTCCGCGGCGTTCGCGTCCGGCGGGAAGACGGGATAGAAGACCTTCACGACGGTCGCATCCTCGGCGACCAGCGTGAGCCGCTTGTAAAGAGTCAATCCTTCGATCTCGAAGGTCGGCAGCCGGAGTGCCGCACCGAGGAGGCAGCCCGGATCGGCGACGACCGGGAACGGCATCGCGTTCCGCTCGGCAAACTCGAGCTGGTCGTCGAGGGTTTGCGCCGACAGCCCGGCAACCCGGACGCCGAGCGCCTGCAGCTCTCCGTGCGCGTCCCGGAAGGCGCACGACTGCGGCGTGCAGCCGCGCGCGCCCGGAGTCTCGTTCCAGCCGGGCAGGAGCGGGACGCCCGGACGCCCAGAGCGCGGGTACATGTAGATCACGTCGAAGTCGCGCACGTTCGACCGTCGCCTTGCGACGACGCGAGCACGAGCGCCGGCAGCTCGAGCCCGACGAGGTGATCGGCGGCGCCGTCGTCCTTCGGCACCGGCAGGTCGGCCGGCAGCGTGTAGACGTCGTCGGTCACGCGGCTTCACACACATTCATCGCGATCCGCGCGTAGACCTCGGCCGTCTGCACGAGTCCCTCGATCGCGAGATTCTCGCCGTGCTCGACGTCCATCAGGCCGGTCGACGTGCCGTAGTTCACCGTCGGGATGCCGTAGCGCGTCAACGCCGAAGCATCGCTGAACCAACGGGTCACATCGCGCTCCGGCTTCGCGCCGAAGACCTCCGTGTGTGCGGTGTCGATCGCGGTGACGAGCTCGTGGTCCTCCTCGATCTCGGCGCCGGGCGCAGTCACGTACACCTCGCCTTCGACCCCCCAGTCGGGGAAGCGCGCCGCAAGCGAGCGCACCCACTCGAGGACTTCCCTCTCGGCGACCCCCATCTCTTTCGTCGGGGGCACACGGATGTCGAGGAAGAGATCGGTGTGATGCGGCGTACGCGAAACGCGCCAGCCGAAGCCGCCCTCGATTGCGCCGACATTGACGATCGCCTTCGCACCGCGATATGCGTTCGCCGGATCGTCCTCCCAGGTCGGGATCCACTCCTGCACTGCCTCGAGCACCTGCTGCGCGCGCAGAATCGAGTTCTCGCCGCGCTTTCCCTCGCTGAAGGCGGTGTGGATGAAGTTGCCGTGCACGCGGATGCGCAGCCAGAGCGCTCCGAAGTGGCCCAGCACGACCTTTCCCTCGGTCGGCTCGCCGAGGAGACACATGTCGGCGACCCCTCCGTGCGAGACGAGGTACCGCGACCCTGCGGCGTATCCGCGATATTCCGCACCGGTTGCGTCGCCGTATTGCGTCTTCTCGATCTCGCCGCTCACCGCGGCGATCAGCACGTCGCCGCGCAGCCGGACGCCGTCGTCCTGGAGCGACCGCACCGCTTCGAGGTAGCACGCAAGCGCGCCCTTCATGTTCGAGATGCCGAGCCCATAGAGACGGCCGTCGCGCTCGAACGCCTCCGGCTGGAAGCCGGGCACGTGCCGGAGCCAGGGCTCACGCCCGGAGTACGACGTGTCCATGTGCCCGTTGAACATCAGCGACTTCCCGCCGCCGGTCCCGGCCCAGGTGCCGAGCGCGTTCGCGCGGTTGTCCTCGACCTGCTGGCGCTGCACCTGGAGCCCCATGTCCTCGTAGAGCTCGATCATCAGGTCGGCCATGCGCTGCTCGTCGCCGGTGAAGCTGTGCACGCCGATCAGGCGCGACGCGGTGTCGACGAGCCGAGTCCCGGTCGATAATATCGATCACTGCCGAAAGTGTGGCAGCACCCGCTCGCCGAAGAGCCGGATCTGCTCGTGCCGGTTCGCACCCCACAGCTCGAGCATCACGTGTGTACAGCCGGCGTCCCGGTACTCCTCGATCGCTGCGATGCAATCGTCCGGCGTGCCGGCGATCGGCTTGCACTTGTCGAGCAACGCGTCCGTGACCTTCGCCTTCGCCGCCAGGCGGCCTCCCTGCTCCATCGCCTCCGCAACCGGGCGGATCTCGTCCTGCTCGATTCCCGCAAGTTCGAGCAGCGTGTCCGCCGAGCCCTGGATGTTCTGCACCTTGTTCGCGAGATACATGCCTGCGATCTCGCGGGCGCCGTCGCGCCCCTCGGCGCGGTCCGACTGGTGGATCGACGCGACGACGGTGCAGCCGATGTCGATGTCGGCGGCGACGTTCTCGCGCGTGTACCGCACGAACGGCGGCGTCGTGATCGAGGGCGTCAAGCAGCCGTCGCCGATCTCGCCGGCGAGCTGCTGCATCTTCGGCGCAGTCGCCGCGACGTAGACGGGCGGCACCTCGCGCGGTGCGTGTGCCTCCGCCGCTAGCGCGGGAACGTCGGCGTTCCACGTCGAGCCCTCGTAGTGGAATGCCTCGCCCCCCAGCACGCCCCGCACGATCTCGACCGCGTCCCGCATCGGGCCGAGGGTCTTCGAGGTCTGCATGCCCGCATTGTTCAGAAAGATCTTCGAGGTGCCGAAGCCGAGAATGAAGCGGCCGGGACCGGCGGCCTCCTGTACGACGCGTGCGTCCATCGCGACCTGGACGGGATGGCGCGTGAATGGGGAGATGATTCCCCACCCGATCGTCAGGCGCTTGGTCTCACGCGCCATCAGCGCCGAGACGACGGTCGACGAACGGGCCTCCATGCCGTGCTTGCGCCACCAAGGGTAGGCCTCTGCGAGCCAGAGCGTGTCCATACCTGCTTCGTCCATCACGCGCGCCGACGCGAGCATCTCGTCGAGCGGCTCCATCGTGAGCTGCATCACGCCGATGCGAAGGTCCACGTCAGTCCTTGACGTCGTCGTACGGTTCGTCCGAGATCGGGCTGATGCCCTCCTCGGCTCCGCTCGTGCCGCTCTCGGGCTCCGGATCGGTGTCGGACTCCGCGGGCGGCCCGTAGTCCTTCGGGCCTTCGGCCTTCGTCCCGACGGCGTCCTGGACCTGCTTGTCGAGCGCACCGAGCACGTGCTGCACCTGCTGGTTCACGATCGGCTGCAGCACGCGCTGTCCCATCGACCCGACCGGGCCCGCGATCTTCACGTCGGCGGTCCACTTCATCCGTGTGCTGCCGCCGGCCGCCTCGCTCAGATGGAACGTCGTCTGCATGTTCATCATCGCCCCGACTCCCTGGCCCTTGATGTGCATGGACGCGAACTCCGGTTCACGCTCTTCGGTCTTCTCCATGTCCACCTTCATCTTCAGGCCGCCGAGCCCGAGCGGGATCTTGACGTTCGCCGTCCAGCGCCGGTCGTCGTGCACGTCGAAGCTCTCGACACCCGGCATGGTCTGAGCCATCGAGCTCGGATCGTTCAGCACCTTCCACACCGTCGCCCGGGGCGCGTCGAACGTGCGCTCGCCCTCGACGTTCACGCGTCCACCACTTCCACGAGCTCGCGCGAGCGCTCCGGATGCTGAAGCAGCTCCCACACGCGCTTGTAGGGGTTCCAGCTGTCGTACACGATCGCGTCGCCGTGGCCGCGGAGCGCATCCTGCACCGCGGCGCACACGGCATGGATGCCCGCACCGCCGCCCTCGCCCATGCCCTTCGTACCGAGCGGCGTGAAGGGCGACGGGCTCTCGATATAGCCGGTCCGAAGCGGAGGCATGTCGAGCGCATGCGGCACGTGGTAGTCGTAGAAGTTGGGGGTCAAGAGATTGCCCTCCTCGTCGTACTCGAACGACTCGTGCACGGCGGCGCCGAGCGCCTGCGCGGTCGCCCCCATCACCTGACCCTCGACGATCTGCGGATGGATGCGGACGCCGCAATCGTCGACGGCGGCGTAGTCGACGATCTCGTAGTGGCCCGTCTCCGGGTCGATCTCGACGACCGCAGCATGGATCTGAGCCGCGTAGGTGAGCGTCAGATTGCCGAACTTGCGCTCGACGTCCGGCACCTCGAAGGGCGGCCGATAGACGTAACGGCAGTTCAACGTGACGTCGAGGTCCTCGGGCAACCCCGCGTTGTTTGCGTTGATGATCGCGCCGCACGCCATGAACGGCAGCGCCGCCTCCGGGTTCTCCCTGATGCGCACTGTCCCGTCGGCGAGCTCGAGCGCCTCGACCGGAACGCCGCCGAGGATCACCGAGCCGAGCCGCTTGATCTGCTCCGCGAGCATGTCGGTGGCCCCCTTCACCGCCGAGAGGCCCGTGACCGCGAACTGGCTCGCATAGGTGCCCGAGAAGCCGGCGTGCGAGTTCCAGTAGCTGTCGTGGCCGGCGCGCACATGCACGTCGTCGAACGAGCAGCCGAGAATGTCTGCAACGACCTGCGCAGCCGTCGTCTCGTGGCCCTGTCCTTGGGGCGTGGTGCCCAGCGTGACGACGATTTCGCCGAAGATGTCGAGCTTCACCGTCGCGACCTCGTTGTTGCCGGAGAACTGCAGCTCCGGATTGATCATGCGCGACTGGCCGAAGTTGTTCGTGCCGGAGTCGAGCGTGGAGCCGATGCCGATGCCGAGCAGCTTGCCGCGCGAGGCCGCCTCCTCCTTGCGCTCTGCGGCGCCGCCCCAGCCGATGAGATCGAGCGCGACATCGAGCATCTTTGCGTAATCGCCCGAGTCGTAGACGCAGCCGTTCGGCGTCTCGTACGGCATGTCCTCGGCCTTGATGTAGTTGCGCTTGCGCACCTCGACTGGGTCGAGGTCGAGCTCGTGCGCAACGATGTCCATCATGCGCTCCGTGAACCAGAGGTGCTGCATTCGCGAGTACCCGCGGTTCGGCGAGCACGGCGCCTTGTTCGTCGCCACCTGCGTGAACTCGAGCCGGATGTTGCGCCACTTGTAGACGCCCGGCGTAACCTGTGCCCAGATGACGCCCCCGAGCGGCTCGTAGCGGAGCCACGCACCGGCGTCATCGAGTGCCTTCGTGCGGAACCCGAGCAATGTCCCGTCGTTCTTGACCGCGACCTCGGTATCCAGGAACCAGCGCTCGTTCCCGTGCGACATCGACAGGTGAAAGTCGGTGCGCCACTCCGTCCACTGCACAGGCCGGTTGAGCTTGCGTGCGAGCAGGCAGCAGGCGACGAGCTGGGGATGCGAAGTGATCTTG
Source organism: uncultured Actinomycetes bacterium (assembly GCA_963848665.1). Lineage (GTDB taxonomy): Bacteria > Actinomycetota > Thermoleophilia > Gaiellales > Gaiellaceae > Palsa-739. The sequence goes on along the minus strand of CAWKEF010000006.1, from coordinate 951,031 downwards.
TTGCCGAAGCCGCCGCCGATGTCCTGCGTCACGAAGCGCAGCTTGTCGAGGCCGCAACGCATGGCCGGGCCCATCATGATCTGGGCGAAGCCGGGGAACTGGTTGTTCGTGTAGATCGTCCATTGCCCGACGCCCCGGTTGAACTCGACGAGCGCGCCGTCGCATTCGAGCGGCGTCGAGTTGAAGCGATGGAAGTGGAGCTCCTCGATCTTCACGATCTTGTCGGCTTCCGCGAACGCCGCGTCGAGGTCGCCCCATTCGTAAACACCCTCCCACATGAGGTTCGAGCCCGATTCGTCGTGGAGGACTGGAGCGTCGTCACCTCTCGCCTTGCGCGCATCGACGACCGCGGCGAGCGGCTCGTACTCGACCTCGACGAGCTCCGACGCGTCGCGGGCGAGATCGCGCGTCTCGGCGACCACCGCGACGACTGCCTCGCCGACGTAACGCACCTTGCCGAGCGCGAGCGCGTAGTCCTTCAGATGCGCACCGGGCGGCGTGGAGAGCTGGAAGAACGGATCCGTCAGCGACGCGACTTCCTCGCCGGTGAGCGTCCCGTAGACGCCCTTCACCTCCTCCGCCTTCGAGACGTCGATCGACGTGATGTGCGCGTGCGCGTACGGAGAGCGCACGAAGTGGATGTACCCCATCCCGTGCCGCTTGATGTCGTCCACGAAGACGCCCTGGCCCTGCGTGAGCCGCTTGTCCTCCTTGCGCGGCACGTTCTGGCCCTGCCACTGCTTCTGCGGCGCCTTGATCTCGACGCGCTCCGGCGCAAGCGTCGTCGAGTCGCTCATGATCCCGCCGCCTTCACGGCCTCGAAGATGTTCCAGTAGCCGGTGCAGCGGCAGATGTTCCCCTGCAGCGCCTTCTTGATCTCCTCGTCGGTCGGGCTCGGGTTCGCCCGCAGCAGTGCGGTGGCGCTCATCAGCATGCCGGGTGTGCAATACCCGCACTGGAGCGCATGATGATCGCTGAACGACTGCTGTAGAGGCGTGAGCTCGCCGTCCTCGGCAAGCCCCTCGACCGTTTCGATCTTCGAACCGTCGGCCTGGACGGCCAGCAGCATGCAGCTCTTCAGGAGCTGTCCGTCGACGATCATCGAGCACGCGCCGCAGTTGCCGGTGTCGCAGCCGATGTGGCTTCCGGTGAGATCGAGGTCGTCGCGCACGAAATGGATCAAGAGCTTGCGTGCTTCGACCTCGCGTTCGTACTCGACGCCGTTGACGGTCACCGTGACCGCCTTCGAGGATGCGACCGCCGACACCTAGCTCCTCTCTGCCGCCTGGCGCGCGGCCCGCACCGCAAGCACCTCCGCGAGATGCAAGCGGTATTCGCTCGACGCGTGTACGTCGAAAGGTGGGCTGAGGCCGGCGCCGCGTATCGCCTCGCGCACCGCGGCCTCTTCGTTTGACGCCGGCTGCACGACGATCGGCACGGCGTCGACGCAGCCGAGCGCGATCCGCAGCGAGCCGTTGAGGCTTGCAGCGGCATTCGCGATGCACGTTCCGTCCGCCCCGAGGGTGACGGCGGCGAAGCCGTCGTGCTTACCGGCGGGAATCGTCACCTTCGTCAGGAGCTCGCCCGGACCGACCGCCGTGAGGTAGACCCCGAGGAAGAACTCGCCAGCCGTGACGGTGCGCTCACCGTCCTCGGAGACGATCGTCATCTCCGCACCGACGGCACACATCAGCGGCGGCAGATGGTTCGTCGGGTCATTCGAGCAGATATTGCCGCCGAGCGTCCCACGGTTTCGCACCTGGATGTCGGCGATCGTCGAGCACACCTCGCCGAGGATCGGCCGTGCACGTGCCTCGGCGGAGTCGACGATGTCGGTGTAGGTCGCCATCGCGCCGATCGTGAGCGTCCCGTCGGCTCCGAGCTCGATCGCCCTCAGGTCGTCGAGCCCGTTCAGGTCGACGAGCAGGTCGGGAGAGGCCGCACGCGCCTTCATCACGTTGATCAGCGTCTGGCCGCCCGCGAGGGCGCGTGCCCCGTCGTTCTGCTTCAAGATCGCGAGGGCCTCGGCGACGGACGCAGGCTTTGCATATTCGACCTCCCGCAACAGCACGGGAGCGATCCTATCCAGCGACCGGTTCGGCGTGAATGCGGTGCGGCGCACCCTTGAGGGGTCCGCCCGACCGCCTCGCGCGAACGGCGAGGATCTCCGCGAGCATCGAAAGGGCCGTCTCGGCGGGCGACTCGGCACCGATGTCGAGGCCGCATGGTCCGGCGATGCGGTCGACGTCGCCATCGGCGACGCCGGCCTCGCGCAGGAGGGCGTTCCGTCGCTCCTGGTTGCGGCGCGAGCCGAGAGCGCCGATGTAGAACGCGTCGGTCGCAAGTGCGCCCGTGAGCATGGGCAGATCGAACTTGTCGTCGTGGGTGAGGACGACTATCGCGGTGCGGTGATCGGGCCGGACGTGCTCGAGCGTTTCCTCCGGCCAGAGGACGAGCAGCTCGTCGGCGCTCGGCATCCGCTCGGCGGTTGCAAAACGGGCGCGCGCGTCCGCCACGATCGTCCTCCACCCGAGCAGCTTCGCCCCGCGACAGAGCGCCTCAGCCGTATCGATCGCTCCGTAGACGAGCAGGCGCGGCGGCGGACCGAAGACGTCGGCGAACACTGTCGCACCGTTTGCCTCCGCGAGCAGATGGCTTCGACCCGCGCGCATCGCAGCAGGCGCGAGCTCGGCGAGCCCGGTGGGCGCGTTGCCCTCAGTCGAGCCGTCCTCACGCACGACCAGCTTCGCACCGACGTTCTCGCCGGCCACGATCGTGAAGACGACGGCCGGCACGTCGTCGGAGACGGTCACGGTCAGGGGCTCGACAAAGACGTCGATCTCGCCGCCGCAGGGAAGGCCGACGCCGAGAGCCATCTCATCGGTGATCCCGTATGTGAGCAGACGCGGAGCCTCTCCAGCGAGCACGCCCTGCGCTGCGAGTACGACATCGCTCTCGACGCAGCCGCCGGAGACGGAGCCGGCAAGCTCGCCGCGCTCGCTCACAACGAGCTTCGACCCGACCGGACGCGGCGACGAGCGACGCGTGGCGACGACGGTCGCGAGGGCGACCTTCTCGCCGCGGGAGCGCCAGCGGTCGATGTCGGCGACGAGCTCCTTCACGCTTCAATGGTATGCGTGGACGACGACCCTGACCGAGAGCATCGGCGCACGACGTTCGATCGCATCGCCGAGCGCTACGAGGCGGCGCGACCTACGTACCCCGATGCGCTGCTCGACGACCTCGTGGACCTCGCGGGTATCCCAGCGGGCGGACGCGTGCTCGAGATCGGCCCGGGCACGGGGAAGGCCACGGTCGCGCTCGCCGAGCGCGGCCTGGAAATCGTCGGCGTCGAGCTCGGCGAGGAGCTCGCCTCGGTCGCGCGGCGCAAGCTCGCCGCGTTTCCGGCCGCGGAGATCGTCGTCGCCGACTTCGAGCACTGGGAGCCCCGCTGCGGCGGCTTCGACGCCGTCGTCGCGTTCACGTCCTTCCACTGGATCGCTCCCGGCGTCCGCTACGCCAAGAGCGCGCGCCTCCTCCGCCCCGGCGGCGCGCTTGCGATCGTGGCACCGGAGCACGTGCTCGTGCCAGGCGTCGACGTCGAGCTCTGGGACAGGATGGAGGAGATCTACGACGCGGTCGACCCGCACCCGGAGAACCGCCGGCCGCCGGCGCCGCACGAGGTCGGAGACCTTCGCGAGGAGATCGAGGCCAGCGGCCTCTTCGCCGAGGTCATCGTCCGCAGGCACTTCTGGGATCTCGACTACACGGCCGACGAATACGTCTCGTTGCTCCTGACGTACTCCGGCATCCTCACGCTGCCCGAGGACCGGCGAGACGAGCTCTGCTCCCGCATCCACGAGCTCGTCACCGAGCACGGAGGGCTCAGGAAGACCCAGGTCGGGACGCTGAACGTCGCGCGTTACCGGCCGAGATAGGCCTTGCGCAAGCCCTCGTCCTCGCGCAGGTCGTCGGCCTTGCCCTCGAGCACGAGCCGCCCGGTCGAGAGGACATAGCCGCGGTCGGCGATCGAGAGCGAGACGTTCGCGTTCTGCTCGACGATGAGCATCGCGACGCCGGACTCGTGCACCTGCTTGATGATCTCGAAGCTCCGCTCGACGAGGATCGGTGCAAGGCCCATCGACGGTTCGTCCATCAACAGAAGCTTCGGCTTCGCCATCAGCGCGCGTCCCATGGCGACCATCTGCTGCTCGCCGCCCGAGAGCGTTCCGGCGAGCTGCGCACGCCGCTCGTGGAGCAGCGGAAAGAGCTCGTAGACGCGGTCGAAGTCCGCTTTCGTGCCGCCTCCGTGCAGGTACGCGCCCATCTGCAGGTTCTCGAGCACCGACATGGGCGCGAAGAGGCGCCTGTTCTCCGGCACGATCGCCATGCCCTGACGGATGCGATAGCTCGTCGAGCGCTTCGTCACGTCTTCGCCGGCGAACCGCACAGCGCCGTTGCGCGGATTCACGATGCCGAGGATCGTCTTCAACGTCGTCGACTTGCCCGACGCGTTGCCGCCGAGGAGGCAGACGAGCTCCCCCGGGCCGACGTTCAGGTTCAGACCCTGCAGGATGTGGATCGGCCCGTAGTACGTGTCGACGGCGTCGAGCTTGAGCAACGGCTCGGTCATTTCGTCGTCGTCGCGCTCGTGCCGAGGTACGCCTCGATGACGCGCGGATCGGTGGCGACGTGCTCGAAGGTGCCTTCGGAGATCTTGACGCCGTGGTCCAGCGCGATCACCCGGTCGGAGATGCCCTCGACGACGTGCATGTCGTGCTCGATCACGAGGATCGTGTAGCCGGCCTCCGCCCGCAGACGCGCGATCAGCTCGGTGATCTCGTGCGTCTCGACCGGGTTCATTCCGGCAGCCGGCTCGTCGAGCAGCAGCAGGCGCGGCAGCGTCGCAGTCGCCCGGGCGATCTCGAGTCGGCGCCGGTTCGCGTACGAGAGCGAGTAGGCCGGTTGGTTCCAGCGGTAGCCCATCAACCGCTCCCCGAAGAACGCCAGGCGCTCCTCGGCGAGACGACCGATCTCGCGCTCTTCGCGGCGCATGCCGGGGGTGCGCAGGATCGACCGGAGGATGCCGGCGTGCGTGTGCGGATACGCAGCGGCCATCACGTTTTCCTTCACGGTCAGATTGAGGAAGAGGCGCAACGTCTGGAAGGTGCGGGCGATCCCCCGTCCGGTGATCTCGTGCGGCTCGAGGCCGAGCAGCGACTCTCCTTCGAAGCGGATGTCGCCCGCGTCCGGCTGGTAGACGCCGGTCACGAGATTGAAGAGCGTCGTCTTCCCCGCGCCGTTCGGCCCGATCACGCTGACGATCTCACGCTCGTTCACGTGCAGGTCGAGATCGTCGATGCAGGTGAGTCCACCGAAGCGCTTCAAGATCCCCGTCAGCTCGAGAAGCGCAGCCACTAGACGATCTCCACGCGCGCCGTGCCGAGAAGCCCTTGCGGACGCGCGTTCATCAACACGATGAGGATCACGCCGATCAGGATGAGCCGCGTGATGCTGGGCTCGACCACGAGACGGTTCTCCCAGACGAACGCAGCCAGGCAGAGCGTCGGGATCATCGCGAGGCGACGCCGCCAGCCGTCCAGCATGGTCAGGCCGAGGACGGCGAGGATGAGCAGCACGAACGTGACATTCCCGATCGTCTTCGGAGACGTCGGGTGCAGGACCCAGCCCTGGAGGAACGAGCCGAGCGCACCGCCGACCGAGGTCTGGCCCCCATCACTCGATGCCCAGATCGAAGAGACGATCGCGTGCACCGCGTAGCCGAGGCCGAGCGTGCCGCCGACCACGACGGCAAGCCACCGCCAGGGCCGAATCTTGGCGAGGAGCGTCGCGGCGATGAGGACGTAGAAGATCCACGTTGCGTGTCCGGGAGTTCGCAGCACCTCGAGCGAGACGTTCACGACGACCGCGCCGAGGATGACGCCGCCGATGCTGCCCGCGCCGCCGAGGATGAGCATCGCGTAGACGATGATCAGCGTCGGCACGTCGAAGTCCGCTGAGAAGACGGCGGTGTTGAGACCCGCGAAGAGCGTTCCGGTGAGGCCTGCGATCGCCGCTCCGAAGGTGAACGCCACAAGCTTCAGCCGGTTGACCGGCATGCCCATCAGCTCTGCGGCAAGTGGATCCTCGCGGAGAGACTTCCAGGCGCGACCCGTGCGCGATTGGTCGACGAGATAGACGACGAAGAGCGTGAGCATGAAGATCACAAGGGCCGCGTAGAAGTACCCACGTACCGAGCTGACCTTCAACCCGGCGAGGTCGAAGTTGTCGACGTTCGGGATGCCGTTCGGGCCGCCTGTCACGTCGTATTTCCGCGTCAGCCCGAGCACGGAGATCTGGTTGCCGTTCTGGTAGACGACGACGAAGAGCTGGAGGAAGAAGAGCGTCACGATCGCGAGGTAGTCGCCGAGCAGGCGCCGCGACGGCAGCGCGACGAGCAGGCCGAGGAGTGCGGTCGCCACGACGACGACCGGAATGATCAGCAGCGTGTCCCAATGCAAGCCGAACTTCGGCGAAGCGAGCATCGCGTAGCCGAAGGCGCCGAAGCCGTAGAAGGCGACATAACCGAGGTCGAGCAGCCCCGCGTACCCGACGGTGATGTTCAGCCCGAGTGCGAGCAGCATGTAGAGCAACGTGTCGAACCCCACGCGAATGACGTAGTCGTCGCTCGTGAAGAGCGGCATGAGTCCTGCCGCGATCCCGAAGGCGAGATAAAACGCCGGCCTTGGCACGCGCTCGATCTCCTTCTGCACGCGCCCCATGAGGCCCGAGCGGCGTTCCTGCCGCTCGCCGTGCGACGCGACCCACTCGTCCACGCCCACGCGCGGCACTTGGGCCTCGTCGGGCCGCGCGGGGACACGCGGGATGTCGTCGCCGTCCGCCATCAGACCTTTTGCACCGCCGCGCGCCCCAGGATCCCGCTGGGACGGACGAGCATCACGGCAATCAGGATCAGGAAGACGACCGCCTGCTGGAACGTGGACGTGAGGTAGCCGATCGTGAAGGATTCCGCGAGGCCGATCAGCAGGCCGCCGACCACGGCGCCCGGCAGGTTGCCGATACCGCCGACGACGGCCGCAGTGAAGGCGAAGAGCCCGGCCTGGAAGCCCATCGTCGGAAAAACCTGCTGATACGCGATGCAGTTGAAGACGCCGGCTGCTCCCGCGAGCGCCGAGCCGATGAAGAACGTGACGACGATGACGCGATCGACGTCGATCCCCATCATCGCCGCCGCCTCCCGGTCGAACGAGGTGGCGCGCATGGCCTTGCCGGTCTGTGTGCGTTGTACGAAAAGCGTCAGCGCGACGACGAGCACGACCGTCCCGGTGACGATGATGATCTGGGCATAGCTCACGAGCACCTGGCCGGGGAACTTGAACCCGTGCAGCGCGATGGGGCTGTTCGGCCAGCTGAAGCTGTTGAAGCTCTGCTGCTGCGCGCCGAGGATCAGCTGCGCCGCGTTCTCCAAGAAGAAGGAGACGCCGAGCGCGGTGATGAGCGGCGCGATTCGCGGTGCGGTCCGCAGCCTTCGGTACGCGAAGCGCTCGATCATCACGCCGAGCAGGCCGCCGCCCAGCATCGCCGCGGCGAACATGAGGAAGAGCATCAGGACGACGTTGATGTGGACGCTCGTTGCGCCGCCGAACACCGTGATGATCCCGAGCCCGATGTAGGCCCCGACCATGTAGATGTCACCGTGCGCGAAGTTCAGGAGCTTGAGGATCCCGTACACCATCGAGTAGCCGAGAGCGATCAGCGCGTAGACGCAACCGTGCGTGATTCCGGCCGTGAGCTCGGTGACGAACAGGTTCCAGTTCATCCGCAGCCCCTTACATACAGAAAAAGGGGCGCGACCGCACCTACGGCCGCGCCCCTCTTGACCTTCGAGCTACTGACGTCGAACTACTGGACCGTCTCGTACTTGCCGTTGACGATCTTGAAGATGTGGAACTTGGCGCCGGCCAGATCGCCGTTCGCCGTGAACCGGATCGGAGTGCCGAGGATCGTCGAGCGCAACGACACCTTGCCGAAATCCTTCCGAAGCTCGGCCCGGGTGATCTTCTTGTCCTTGCACGCCGTCGTGACGGCCGTCGCGTACATCTGCGCGAGGACGTAGTTCGGTGCTCCGAACGGGCTGGTCGCGCCCGGGAACTGCTTCTGGAACGCCTTCACGACCGAAGCATCCGCCGGAATCGTCGTGACGTCCGGGGCGAAGAACGAGATGTAGCTCCCGCTCACGTTGAACTTCGACGAGTCGAACGTACCGTCGCTGCCGAACACGACTGCCGCCTTGCCCTGCGCCTTGAGCTGCTGCGCGAAGAGCTGAGCCTGCGACGCGAGCTGGAACGGCAGGTACACGACCTTCGTCGTCGAGGTCACCTTCGCGACGAGCGACGAGAAGTCGGTGCTCTTCTGGCTGATCGACTCGCGGTCGACCTTGATGCCCTTGCCCGTCAGGTTCTGGCCGACGATGTCGGCGAGGCCCGTCGAATAGGACTCCTGGTCGTCGACGACCATGACGGAGTCGCCGGACTTGAGGCCCAGCTTCTCGAACATGTACGCCCCGGCCGTCGGGCCCTGGACGCCGTCGTTCGGAACGTCACGGAAGAAGTAGCCCTTCTGTGAGCCGTTCGTGAGCGAGACACGCGTGGCCGAGCCGGACGCGAACGCGAGGCCGGACTTGCGCAGGATCGGGGCCACTGCCTGGACCTCGTCGCTGCCCGCCGGTCCGATCACGCCGACGATCGAGCCGTTCGAGGCGAACGACTGCGCGACCGTCGAGGCCTTCGACGGATCGAGCTGCGTGTCGCCCTGGACGAGCTTGAGCTTGACGTGCGCCTTGTTCTTGTTCCACTGGGTGACGTAGAACTGCGCCCAGTGCAGCTGATCGCTGCCGATCGAGCCCGCAGGGCCCGTGATCGGCGCGAGCATGCCGATCGAAACACCCTTCTTGCACGAAAGCGTCGACGCCGCTGCGGCGGTCGCGTGATGCGACGGACGCGCGATGGCGGACGCCGAGATCGCGAGTGCGGCCACAGCTGCGACCGTCGCGATCAGGCCAACTCGTTTCAACATTCAGTTCCCTCCTATTGGGGTTACCCACGATAAGACGCCGCGCTGCCCCCTCGGTTTGCCGCAGCGACGAATCGGGAGCACGATGGTAGCCGCTTTTCGGCAGGTTCACGCAGGTACTGTGGCGCGAATGCGGTGGGCGGTTCAACCGGGGGAGTCGCCACTTTTCGGGCCGGAGCGCGGCTGCGACGAGTTCGAGCAGCGCGTTCTCCGCTTCGACGAAGCATCGGCCGCGCAGTCGAACGAGGGCGAAGACGAGGTCTTGTACGTCCTCTCGGGGAGCGGGGTCGCGACGATCGGCGGCGAGTCCGCAGAGCTCTCCCCCGGAACGGCCGCGTTCGTCTCCCGCGGCACCCCGTGGCAGATCGACCGGGCCGACGACCTCCGAATCCTCTCCGTGCTCGTGCACGATCCGATCCCGGCCGACGGCTCGACGCACGCCGTGGTCGCACTGGAAAAGGTCGAGAGCGGCACCGCAACCGCGGGCCGCGCCTTCCGCCTCCTCGCGACGCCCGAGATCGGCTGCCGGTCGGTGACGCAGTTCGTCGGCTACATCCCCGTCGTTCGCGCGCCAGATCACTACCATCGCTACGACGAGGTCGTCTACGTGCTCGAAGGCGAGGGCAGGCTCCATGTCGACGGCGAGACGGCTCCGCTCCGGGCCGGCACGTGCATCCACCTCCCGGCCGGCCTCGTGCACTGCGTCGAGAACGTCGGCCCGGGCGAGATGCGCGTGCTCGGCGTCTTCCGCCCCGCCGGATCGCCGGCCGAGGCGTACTACCCCGACGGAACGGCGGCGCAGTACTGATGCCGCACATCGAGCGGACCGCGAACATCGTGTGGGAGGGGAACGTCGCACGCGGCAGCGGCACGATCGGCGCCGGCACCTCGGATGCGTTTTCGGACCTCGCGTTCTCGCTCCCCACCAGAATCGGCCAGGCGGAAGGGAAGACGAGCCCGGAGGAGCTGCTCGCCGCAGCTCACGGAGGCTGCATCACGATGTCGCTTGCAAGTGAGCTCACGAGCGCCGGTACGCCGCCTGGCCGGCTCGACGTGTCGTGCACGGTCGTCATGGACGAGGTCGAAGGGCAAGGCCACCAGATCGTCGGCTCGAACGTCGAAGCGGTGGTCGCGAGCGAGGGCCTCGACGACGCAGCGCTCCAGAACGCCGTCGAGAAGGCCGACGAGAGCTGTCCGTTCTCGCAGCTCCTGAAGCGGGCGGGCGCGGACGTGCAGGTCACCGCCCGCCTCGCGTGAACATCGCCGAGCTCGCCGCGCGTCGGCGGACGCACAAGGCCTTCGGCCCGGAGCCCGTATCGCGCGAAACGCTGCTCGAGCTCTTCGGGATCGCGCGGCTCGCCCCGAATCATCATCTGACCCAACCGTGGCGGTTTCGCGTGCTCGGGCCCGCGACGCTCGATCGGCTGAAGACCTGCGCCGGGCCGGGCGAGGCGGCGAAGCTCGAGCGCGCGCCGACACTCGTCCTTGCTTCGGCGGCCCTCTCGGGCGATCTGATCCAGGACGAGGAGGACGTCTGCGCGGTGGCTGCCGCAATCATGCTGGTGCTGCTCGCCGCCACCGAGCTCGGGCTCGCGTCGTACTGGCGGACCCCGGGGATCCTGCGGACGGAGCGCGGCCGCGAAGCGGCCGGTGTTCCCCGCGGCGAGCGACTCCTCGGCCTCTTGCATTTCGGCTCGCCGGAGCGCGAGCCTGGAGCGCGGGAGCGGGACCCCGTCGAGTCGTACGTCGAGTTTCTTCCGTAGCGGCTCCGGGATCGCTCCGGACCATGCCGGATGGCGCCTGCAGCGTCCCGCCGCGACTCTTCTGATCGACACTACGAACCAGAGGAGCTCCAGTGGATACGACCGAAATCATCTCCGAACCGCGCCGCCTGACGCGGCCGAAGGAGGACCGATGGCTCGGCGGCGTCGCCGCCGGCCTCGGGGAATACTTCGACCTGAGCCCGACGATCTACCGCATCGCGTTCGCCGCACTCGCGCTCGCGGGCGGCACGGGGATCCTGCTCTACGCCGCCGCATGGCTCGTGATTCCCGAGGAGGGAGCCGCCGACTCGATCGCGGGTCTCGAGCTGAAGAAGCACCGCGACCGGCCGCGGCGGGCCGTCGGGCTCGGGATTCTCGCCTTCGCCGCGATCCTCGCACTTTCCGAGGCGCGCGTCTGGCCGAGCCCGGGCAACGTGTGGCTCGTGCTCGTACTCGGGATCGCCGCCGTCGTCTGGTGGCGGCTCGGGCCTTCGTCCCCCGCGCGGCGGCGCCTCGTCACCGTCTCGGTCGTCGGCGTCATCGCGGTCCTCCTCGCGACGCTCGTGCTCGCGGTGCGGGTGCCGCTCTTCGCAGGGATCGGCAATCGTGTCGACAGGCCCGTCGACATCGCGGGCGTGCACTCGAAGTACACGCTCGGTATCGGCAGCCTCACGCTCGACTTTTCCGATGTCTCCGTTCCGAAGGGCGAGACGTTCGTGAAGGCGACCGTCGGCATCGGAAACCTCAACGTGATCGTGCCGGAGAACGCGAGCATCGACGTTCAGGGGCGCGCACAGGCGGGATCGGTCGACCTGCTCGATGAGCACGACGACGGCACGCGGGTCAGCTCGCACGTCGTCGATCGCACCGGCTCCGGACGCGTGATCGTGCTCGACGCCCGCACAGGCTTCGGCAGGGTGCAGGTCGAGCGTCGGTGAGCAGCTTCGGGCCGATCCGCCTGCCGCTTGTGCTCCCGCGCGTCCAGCGCGCGGGAGACGAGCGCGTCGTCGCCGGCGTCTGCGCAGGCGTTGCCCGGTCGCTCGACGTCGACGCGACGCTCGTTCGTCTCGTCGTTGCGATGTTCGCATTCGCGAGCGGCGCCGGGATCGTCGCGTACGCAGGCGCCTGGGCGATCCTGCCGGCCCCGAGCGAGCAGCCGCCGAGACGTTGGCGGCGTCTGCTCGGTGTCGTGCTGCTCGTGTGGGCGGCGATCCTCGCCTTGCGCGGCCTCGGCCTGTCGGACTCGGTCGTCTGGCCGCTCGCCCTCGTCGCCGCCGGCGTCGTGCTCCTGAGCGGCAGGACCTTCGGCCTCGAGGAGAGGCCCGCGCGCATCGCTGCGCTGTCGCTGATGGTCGTCGGCATCGTGATCTTCGTGGGGAACAACACGCGCGGAACTGCGACGACGCTGCTCGCGCCCGGCGCGGTTGCGGTCGCCATGCTCCTCGTGCTCGCACCTTGGGCGTGGCGCGTTGCACGGGAGCGCGAGGCCGAGCGTGCGGCGCGCATTCGCACCGAGGAGCGCGCCGACTTCGCGGCACGCGTCCACGACTCCGTCCTGCAGACGCTGACGCTGATCCAGAAGGAGCCCGCCGATGCACGGCGCCTCGCACGGCGGCAGGAGCGCGAGCTCCGCGCCTGGCTCTATCCCGATCGTGAGGCGGCGGCCGAAGGAACGCTCGCAGACGCGATCGAGACGGCTGCGGCAGAGATCGAGGAGCTGCACGGAGTTCGCATCGACGTGGTGCGCACCGGCGACGCGCCGCTCGACGAGCGCGCGCAGGCGCTCGTGCTCGCCGCTCGAGAGGCGATGGCGAACGCGGCGCGGCACTCGGGCGTCGAAGAGGTCTCCGTGTTCCTCGACGCGGGCGAAGGCGCGATCTCGCTCTACGTACGCGACCGCGGGAAGGGGTTCGACCCCGGCGCCGTGGCGGCCGACCGGCGCGGACTGGCCGAGTCGATTCGGGGCAGGATGGAGCGCGTGGGCGGTAGAGCACGCATCGTCTCGGCGCCCGGCGAGGGCACGGACGTGGAACTGGAGCTGTCATGAGCCGGCCGCTGCGCCGCGTCGTGCTCGTCGACGACCACGATCTCTTCCGCGCAGGCGTGCGTGCGGGGCTCGACAAGACCGTGGACGTCGTCGGCGAAGCGGGATCCGTCGCCGACGCGGTGCCGTTGATCAAGGAGCTCGACCCCGACGTCGTCTTGCTCGATGTCCATCTTCCCGACGGAGGCGGGCACGCGGTGATCATGCAGGTGGCGCAGGAGCGCCCGGGTGTGAAGTTTCTCGCGCTCTCGGTCTCGGATGCCGCTGAAGACGTGATCGTCGTCATCCGAGCTGGTGCGCGAGGCTATGTCACCAAGGCGATCTCCGGCGAGGAGCTGACCGAGGCAGTTCATCGGGTGGCCGACGGCGATGCAGTGTTCTCACCGCGCCTCGCGGGCTTCGTGCTCGATGCCTTCCGGGGCGGCGAGGCCGCGAGCGATCCGGAGCTCGACCAGCTCACACCGAGAGAGCGCGAGGTGCTGCAGCTGATCGCGCGCGGGTACCGCTACAAGGAGATCGCGGCGCGCCTGCACCTTTCGTCGCGCACGGTCGAGTCGCACGTCTCGGCGGTGCTCCGCAAGCTCCAGCTCTCGTCGCGGCACGAGCTCACTCGCTGGGCCGCTGAGAGACGGCTGATCTAATCCAGGGCTGTGTCGCCGGGGCGGGGCTCGGCGATGCCGGACTCCGGGGTGCCGACGACGGCCGGCTGCGTCGGGCGAAGATAGAGATAGTCGTATGCGCAGGCCGCGATGAGCGCCCCGATCGCAGGCCCGAGGTAGTAGATCCAGCCCTCGCCCCAGAAGTTGCCGAGAAGCTCCGGCCCGAAGGCCCGCGCCGGGTTCATGGCGGCGCCGGTGAGCGGTCCGCCCATCAGCACGTCGATCGTGATCGTGAGACCGATCGCGAGACCGGCGATCGACTTGAACGCGCCGCGCGGATCGACGGCCGTCGCGTAGACCGCCCACACGAGGAAGAACGTGAGGATGATCTCGACGACGAGGCCCTTCCCGGCGCCGAAGCCGCCGGCGTGCGGGACCGCTGCGAGGAAGAACGCGTGCTTGAACAGCCCGCGGAGGATCGCCGCGGCGACGATCGCGCCGCCGAACTGCGCGATCCAGTATGCGACGGCGAGCGGCAGCGCGATCCGGCGTGTCGCGAGGAAGCTCAGCGTGATCGCGGGATTGAAGTGCCCGCCCGAGATGTGCCCGAGGTTCGACACCATGATCCCGATCGCGAGGCCGTTTGCGAGCGCAACGGCGACGATGTCCTGGCCGCTGACGATGCCGGCACCCCCGCCGATGAAGATGAGTGTGAAGGCGCCGACGAACTCGGCGAAGCTGCGACGAAGGACGTCGTATTCCATTGAGGCGCAATTCTGCGAGCCCGATCGGACGGTAGGGCGGACGGAAGGGCGATTGCTACGCTCGTTCCGTGAGCGAGGCCCACGCAACCGGTTTCAAGGTCGAGTGCCCGCATTGCCACAAGTCGTTCTCCGCGGAGCTGATCGAAGGCTCGGCCGCGCGCTATCGCGGCTTCAAGTGCCCGCACTGCAGGCTCTTCGTCCCGGCCGTGCACGGTGAGGACCAGCCTCTCTCCCGCGAGCCGGAAGTCAGCTGACTAGCTGACGGCGTCGCGCAGGGCCTGCGCTTCCGGCAGGTGCTCGAGCTTCTTCAAGGTGTTGTTCTCGATCTGGCGGATCCGTTCGCGCGTGACGCCGAACGCCCGGCCGACCTCCTCGAGCGTCTGCGGCGGGCCGCCGTGCAGGCCGAAGCGAAGCGCGATCACCTGACGTTCCCGCATCGGCAGCGCACCGAGCGCGAGCTCGATGTCTTCGCGCCGGAGTGAAAGCTGCGCAGTGTCGAACGGCGACTCGGCCGTCTCGTCGGGGACGAAGTCACCGAGGCTCGAGTCCTCTTCCTCGCCGATCGGCTTCTCGAGCGAGACGGGCAGCTGTGCCATGCGCAGGATCTCACGAACCTCGTCTTCCGTCATCTCGAGCTCGTCGGCGATCTCGTCCGCATTCGGCTCGCGGCCGAGCCGCTGCACGAGCTGTCGCTCGATGTGCACGACCTTGTTCAGCTTTTCCACCATGTGGACCGGGATGCGGATCGTGCGGGCCTTGTCGGCGATGGCGCGGGTGACCGCCTGCCGGATCCACCACGTCGCGTAGGTCGAGAACTTGTAGCCCTTGCGATAGTCGAACTTCTCGACCGCGCGGATCAGGCCGAGGCTTCCTTCCTGGATCAAGTCGAGAAAGCTGAGCCCGCGGCCGAGGTAGCCCTTTGCGATCGACACGACGAGGCGCAGGTTCGCCTCCGTCATCTGGGTCTTCGCGAACATGTCGCCGCGCTCGATCCGCTTCGCGAGCGTCACTTCCTGATCGGCCGTCAAGAGCGGCACCTTGCCGATCTCGCGGAGATAGAGGCGGAGGCTGTCGAGACTCGGCTCGACGGTGAGATCGAGCTTCGGTGCGGGAGGAAGCTTGTCTTCCTCTGGTTGCGGCTGCTCGTGCGGCGGCGTCTTGTGCTGCTCACCCTCGACGAGCTCGATGTTGTGGTCGATCAGGTACGTGTAGAAGTCCTCGACCTGTTCCTTCGTCAGCTCGACGTCGTCGAGGCCGTTGACGATCTCGTCGTAGGTGAGGAACCCCTTCTCTGTCCCGTCCGAGACGAGCTTCTGGAGCTCTTCGACCTCGGGAAGTGCGATCTCGACGGTGAGCAAGCTGGCGACCTCCGGCTAGTCCAGAACGACGGCGTGCGACGTACCTGACATGCACAGGGCGGGACGTCCCCCGACCTCACCCCACAGCGGACTGGGATGTTAGTCCTCCGTCACAGATTCGTAAAGAAGCTCGCCGACGCGCTCTCCACGGCTGTTCTCGAGCGGCACGATTGCGAGCTGGGGCAGCGAAACGCCGAGGGGCTCCAGAAAGGTCGCGAGCGCCGGACCGAGCGGCCTCGAGGCGCCGTCCTCGGCCTTGAGCGCGATGCCGATGCCGTTCGGGCCGCCGGCGCAGAGCAGGCCTTCGGCTCCGCCCTTCGCGAACCAACCGGTTGCCGATCGCATCAGCTCGTAGTCGACGCCGTCGGGGCCGCCGACGAGATCCGGGTGCGCGCGCATTGCGTTCGCGACTCGTGCTCCTTCCGGTAAGCGTTCGAAGCGCGCGAAGGCGTACGCCATGCGCTCGAGTGGGAGCGCGAAGGCCACGACGCCGCAGCCGTCGGCCGCGGTCGGCAGTTCGTCTTCGTGCGCTTCCGCCGCTTCCGCGTGCGCGGCGGCGCACGCCTGCTGCACGGGATGCGTCGGTAGGCGGTAGCCGACGGTCGGCCAATCGTGCGCACGGCAGAGGGCGAGCATGCCCGCGTGCTTGCCCGAGCAGTTGTGGAAGATCTTCTGCGGCGGACGCCCCTCCTGTAGGCCGAGCTCGAAGTCGTCCTCGCTCGCGGGCGCCTTGTGGAGGAGGGCCCGGACGGCGGCGATCTGGTCCGGCGTCGCACGATGCGACGCCGACGCGATCGCGAGGTCGCGCTCGTCGAGGTCGGCGCGCGCGCGGGCGAGCGGCAGCGCCTGAATCGGCTTCGACGACGAGCGCAGGAAGCAGGTGAGCCCCGCGTCGCCGGCCTCCGCAACGACCGCCCCGTCCTGCACGGCGACTGCGTGCACGTGGTGGCGGGCCTCGACGATGCCGTTCCGGCGAACCTCGATGACGATCGGGCCCATGCGGGCGGAGCCTACGCGCTGAACGCCGGGGCCAGGCCCCGTCACGAGAGTGTCATAACTCCCAAAAGCCACTGGCGGGCACGCGCGGCGAGAGCCATCGTTTTCGACATCGCACGTCGCGCTCGAGATAAGGCCGCCGGTCTGTTCCACGTCTACACGCACTCGGTCTGGGCGGCCGAGCTCTATCGCGACGACCGAGACCGCGTCGTGTTCCTGCGGGAACTTGCGCGCACCGTCGATAAAGCCCAGTGGATTTGCATCGGGTACTGCCTCATGCGAACGCATTACCACATGCTCTTGGACGTCGACAACGATGCGTTGCCGTTCGGAATGCATGCGCTCAACTTCCGCTACGCCGTTGAGTTCAATCGGCGGCACCGCATGAGGGGACATGTCCTCGGAGCGCGCTACGACTCGATCCGGATCGAGGACGAGCAACATCTGCTCTCGACCTACCGCTACGCGATGAGAAACCCGGTCGCGGCCGGCCTCTGCGAAGCGGCCGAGGACTGGAAGTGGAGCAGCTTTGCAGCAGCGGTCGGCGACGTCGAGCCGATCGACTTCGTCGATCCGTCGATCGTCGTGGGCTGCTTCGACGGCCCGCGGGATCTCGCGATGGAGGAGCTCCGAGCATTTGTTGCAGAGGCTTGACACAGCTGTGACGGGGCCTGGCCCCGTCTTGGCAAGGAGCCGTTGGCGAACGGGCGAGAAAAGTCGTATATTCAGGAAAGATGGCCCATTCGCAAGCGGCACGGCAGGCACGAGGCGGACGAGACGCCCGGATCGTCACGCTTCCCTCGCCGGACTACGACGCCCCGGATGTCCTCGTCGTGCAGGAGCCGGAACAGCTGAAAGCGCTCGGCGACGACTTGCGCACTCGCATCGTGATCCTCCTCCGCGAGCACGCGCATTCGATCACGGAGCTCGCGGAGCTCGTCGCCTTGCCGAAGGGAACGGTGGGCCATCACGTCAAGGTGCTCGAGAAGGCGGGGCTCGTTCGAGTCGTGCGAACACGCAAGGTGCGCGCCCTCACGGAGCGGTACTACGGCCGCACCGCGCGACTCTTCGTCTTCAAGAGCACCGACGATGCAGGCGGCGAGGACGTCCGGAACGTCGCGGCGGCCTCCCTCCGGACCGCAGCCGAGGAGATACTCCCTCCTGACGACGACGACCGGACGACCTTCGCCGTCCTGCGCACCCACCTGAACGACGCCGACGCGCGCCGCCTCGCCCGCCGGCTCGAGCGATTCGAGCGCGACTTCATGGCCGCAAGCGATCCCAAGGGCAAGCCCTACGGCCTCGCTGCGACGCTCTTTCGCCGGGCACCCGATGCGTAGGCTGCGCCGCCCTACCCGAACCGGCGCGCTCTGGAGCAACGCCGACTTCATCAAGCTGTGGGTCGGTCAGTCGATCAGCGAAGTCGGCTCGCAGATCTCGCAGCTCGCGATCCCGATCGTCGCCGCGGTCGCGCTCCACGCGAGCCCGATCGTCTTCTCGCTCCTCGGCGTCTTCGGCTTCCTCCCGTTCATCATCTTCGCGCTGCCGGCAGGTGCATGGGTCGATCGCATGCGCCGCCGCCGGATCCTCATCGCGGGTGACGCAGCTCGCGCAGTCCTCCTCGCGACGATCCCGGTCGCCTACGCGCTCGGCATCCTCACGATCTGGCAGTTGCTCGTCGTGCAGTTCGTCGTCGGAATCTTCACGGTCTTCTTCGACGTCGCCTACCAGTCGTATCTGCCACAGCTCGTCCATCGCGACCACCTGATCGAGGGCAACTCGAAGCTCCAGCTGACGGTCTCGATCGCCCAGGTGGCGGGGCCGAGCCTCTCGGGCGGGCTGATCGCAGCGATCACCGCCCCCTACGCGATCGTCGCCGACGCGATCAGCTTCATCGTCTCGACCGTCTTCCTCGTGCGAATCGAGAAGCCAGAGCACCTGCCGAAAGACGTGACGGGAGCGCCGAAGCCCCGCATGTGGCCCGAGGTCAAGGAAGGCCTCAACTGGGTCGTGCGCAATCCGTACCTCCGCCGCATCGCGACGTGCACCGGCTCCTCCAACTTCTTCGGGAGCGTCGGGTTCGCGATCTTCGTTCTCTATGCGCTGCGCGAGCTGCATCTGCCCGCATGGCAGATCGGTCTCGTCTTCGGCGCCGGCTCGGTCGGAGCGATCGCCGGCGCCCTCATCGTCAACCGCTTCCAGAAGGCGATCGGCGTCGGCCCGGCGATCATCGCGATGGCGGTTCTGTTCTCGACCGCAGGGATCCTCGTTCCGCTCGCGCCCCGGTCGTTCCCGCTCCCGCTTCTGATCACGAGCTTCTTCATCACGCAGTTCGCCGGAGTCGCCTACAACATCGCGCAGATCAGCCTTCGCCAGGCGATCACGCCCGAACGCCTGCAGGGACGCATGAACGCAGCCATGCGCTGGATCGTCTGGGGGACGATTCCGCTCGGAACGCTGGCCGGCGGCGTGCTCGCCACGGTGTTCACCCTCCGCGCGGCCCTCTTCGTCGGTGCGATCGGCGGCATGCCCACCTTCCTCTGGGTTCTCTTCTCACCGCTGCGCAGCATGCGCGAGATGCCGGAGCCGATCACGCCGCCGACCGCGTCCCAGGCGGAGCTCGACGGCGGCGTCGTCGAGCCGGCGCCGATGATCGTCGAGCCCGGGCCTGCGGCGCCCGCGGACGTCTGAGCCGCGCTACCGTCAGCTCATGCCGGAACTGCCCGAGATGGAGGCGTGGCGGCGCCAGCTCGCAGACCCGGTCTCCGCCTTCCCGATCGCGAAGGCCGGACCGGCGCACATCGCGACCCTGAAGACATTCGACCCGCCGCTTCGGGACCTGGAAGGAAGGCGGCTGCGCGGCGCCGAGCGTCGCGGCAAGCGGCTTCTCTTTCCGACCGACGACGGCGAGCTCGTTCTCCTGATCCACCTCATGACCTCGGGCCGGCTCAAGTCGCTGAAAGCCGGCGAGAGCGGCCCGAAGACACCGGCGTTCGCGCTCGAGTTCACCGGCGGGTCGAAGCTCGTCCTCACCGAGAACGCAAAGCGCAAGCGCGCGGGCGTCTGGCTGCTCACGCCCGAGCAGGTGGAAGCCGAGCTCGAGCATCTCGGCCCCGAGGCGCTCGGCCTCGACTCGGCTGCGCTCGGCGCGATCCTGCACGGCGAGTCGCGGCGGCTCCACTCGCTCCTGCGCGACCAGCGACTGATCGCAGGCATCGGCCGCGCGTGGGCGAACGAGATCCTGCACGCCGCGAAGCTCTCGCCCTACGCGCTCTCCGGCGAACTCTCGGACGAAGAGGTCGAACGGCTCGCCCGCGCGATGAACGAGGAGCTCGCGCGCGGCCTCGAGCTTCGCGAGCGCGGCGCGTCGGACGAGAAGACCTACCGCGTGCACCGCAGGCTCGGCGAGCCGTGTTACGTCTGCGGCACGCCGCTCGCCCAGGTCGATTTCGAGGAGCACACGATCTTCTACTGCCCGACCTGCCAGACAGGCGGCCGGGTTCTGAAGGATCGCCGCCTTTCCCGTTTGCTCCGCTAGCGCGTATTCTCGGCCTCATGGATACGGTCGCCGACCTGATGGTCAAGGACGTCCTCACGGTCGCTCCGTCCGACTCGATCGGCGAGGCGGCGGAGAAGATGAACGCCGCGAACGTCGGCGCCGTCGTCGTCGTCGAGGACTTCGTGCGAATCGTCGGCATCGTCACCGAACGCGACTTGATGCGCGCGGTCGCAGCACGCGCCCGCGCCGCCGAGGCGCGCGTCCGCCAGTGGATGACCCCCGATCCCGTCACGATCGAGCCGAGCCTCTCGATCGAGGACGCGGCGCAGATCATGTTCGACAACAACTTCCGGCATCTCCCGGTCGTCAAGGACGGCAGGCCGCTCGGGATCGTCAGCCTGCGAATCCTCTCCCGCTGGGCCTTCGACCGCTCGAAAGAGTCCGTCGGACCGCCCGGCTAGGGTCCGAGCCGTGATCCGGTTGCACCCAGAGCGCGGCGGCTGGCTCGAGGTCATCTGCGGCCCGATGTTCAGCGGCAAGAGCGAAGAGCTGATCCGCCGGCTGCGCCGAGCAGAGATAGCCGGGCAGCGCGCGCTGATCGTCAAGCCGCGCATCGACGACCGCTACGACATCGGCCACGTCGTCAGCCACTCCGGCGCGAAGATGCGCGCCGTCGCGATCTCGAGGCCCGAGGACGTCGCGGGACTCGCCGAGGCGTACGACGTGATCGGCATCGACGAAGTGCAGTTCTTCACGCCGGCGATCGTCCTCGCGATCGACGCACTCGTCGAGCGCGGCAAGCGCGTCGTCGCCTCCGGGCTCGACCAGGATTTCCGCGGCCTGCCGTTCGGCTCGATGCCGGAGCTGCTCTGCCGCGCGGAGCTCGTCGACAAGCTGCAGGCGGTCTGCCATCGCTGCGGGGGCCCGGCCACGATGACGCAACGACTCGTCGACGGTCGTCCCGCTTCGGCGGACGGCGCGACCATCGTCGTCGGCGCGCTCGACTCGTACGAGGCGCGGTGTCGCGCCTGTCACGAGCTCGCCGAGTCCGCCTCCGCGACGGGCTAGCCGAGCGCGATCAGGAGGGTGCCGTCCTCGATCTCGACGGCGCCGCCGAGCCGCTCGATGACCCGCACGGCCACCGCGGCGCCGAGATCGCGGAGATCCCGGCCGAGCACGACCGCGCCGGACGACTCGGTGACCGGAGTCACCTCGATCACCGGCCCGCGCACCGTCACGTGCACCTCATCGAGACCGCCGTGCCGGAGCGCCGCCTGGATGAGCGCCGACACACCGCGCTCGACGGCTTCGACGTCGGTCGAGACGGTCGCCCCCTCCCCCTCGATGCGCACGCGCTCCTCTCCCAGGTGCTCGCGCGCGGCCTGCGCGAGAGCGAGCGTGTCGACCTCGCGCAGCACAGGCTCGTAGCGCCCGCTCTCGATTCGCGCCGCGAGCGACAGCTCGTCGAGCAGCTCGGCCATCTCGGCCGAGGCCTTGCCGATCATCTCGACGTACCGATCGGCCGGCGGCGCCAGCTCGCCGACCCGCTCCAGGGTCTTCGCGAAACCGTGCACCGTCGCGAGCGGCGTGCGGACATCATGGCACCCCAGGGAGACCAACTTCGCGAACGAGGTGTCCTTCTCCACGGCCGTGCGGCACAGTACAGGGGTGGCCGAACCCACGCGCCAGCTGCTCGACGATCTCCAAGCCTCGACGCCGGGGGTCGCGCTCGGCCTGTCGCGCGCCGGCGTCACCGGCGTGCAGAAGGCCGTGCGGATCGGCCGTGGTGCGCGGGAGAAGCTGATCGCCGCGACGATCGACTGCACGGTCGACCTCGACCCGTCGCAGAAGGGCGTGCACATGTCCCGCTTCCCGGAGCTCTTCGAGGAGGCGATCGAAGGGGTTGTCGCCGACGAAGCGTTCCTCGTCGAGGATCTCGCCGAGCACGTCGCGAGCCGGATCGTCGAGCGTCAGCACGCGCTCGTCGCGGAGGTGCACATCCGTGCCCGTTATCCGTATCAGCGCACGACTCCCGTCACCGGCCTCGCCACGCAGGAGATGGTCACCCTCATCGGGATCGCAGCCGCGTCGCGACATGCCGTGCGCCGCATCGTCGGCGTGCAGGCGGTCGGCATCAACGCGTGCCCGTGTGCACAGGGCCTCGTGCGCGGCCGCGCGTCGGAGCGGCTGCTAGAGGCCGGCTTCGACGCCGCCGACGTGGATCGAATCCTCGAGCTCGTTCCGGTCGCGACCCACAACCAGCGCGGCCAGGGGACGCTCTATCTCGGCAGCACGGTCCGTGTCGACGCCGAGCGCCTCGTCGAGCTCGTGGAGGCCTCGATGAGCTCGCCGATCTACGAGCTCCTGAAGCGCCCCGACGAGCTCTTCGTCGTCGAGCACGCGCACCTGCAGCCTCGCTTCGTCGAGGACTCGGTGCGCGTCGCGCTCAAGAGCGTGCTCGACGAGTTCCCCGGGCTCGAGGACGGCGACTTCATTCTCTCGCAGCAGGTGAACTTCGAGACGATCCACGCACACGAGGTCGTCGCCGAGCGCTACGGCACCGTCGGAGAGCTCCGCGGCGAGCTCGCGGGCGAGGCGCACGGTCCGCTCCGTCACACGGAGCTACGAGACTGGCTGCGCAGCCGCTAGACGTCGCGGTCGACCTGCTCGGCCGGTTCGCCGTTCGCGTGGACGGAGTCGAGGTGGAGGAGCGCACGTGGAGGCTTCGCAAGGCGCGCACCCTCGTGAAGGTGCTTGCACTTGCTCCGGGCCGCCGCGTGCACCGCGAACAGATGATGGAGCTGCTCTGGCCCGAGCTCACTGCGACCGCGGCGCAGAACAACCTGCACCAGGCGCTCCATGCCGCCCGCCGCGCAGTCGGAGCCGACTCCATTGCACTCGTCGACGGGATGCTCGAGCTCGCGAACGTCGTCACGTGCGACGTCGACACGTTCGAGCATCGCGCCGCCCTCGCGAGAGACGGAGCCGAGGCGCAGGCGTACGAGTCGGCGATCGACCTCTACTCCGGCGAGCTGCTTCCCGAAGACCGTTACGAGCCCTGGGCGGAGTCGCGTCGCAGCGCCCTGCGCGAGCTGCACGGCACGCTCTGTCTCGAGCTCTCGCGGCTGCAACCTCCCGACGACGCCGTCCTCACCCTTCAACGTGCAGTCGCTGCGGCGCCGCTTCACGAGCCCTCCCACCGTGCACTGATGCTCCTGTACGCGGAGCTCGGACGGAGACAGGAGGCGCTCGTCCAGTTTCACCGACTGCGAGACGCGCTGCAACGCGAGCTCGCCGCCGATCCCGACACCGAGACGCGACAGCTGTATCGCGAGCTGCTCGCCGGTGCGGATCTCGCGCCGGCGGCACCGCCGCCGCTGCCCGTTCAGCTGACGACGTTCGTCGGCCGCGGTCGCGAGCTGCGAGAGGTGCTCGAGCTGCTCGAGCGCGCGCGGCTGTTGACCCTCATCGGTCCGGGCGGGAGCGGCAAGACGCGGCTCGCCCTCGCTGCGGCGGAGCGCGCGAGCGCGCCTGATGGAACCTGGTTCGTCGAGTTCGGGTCGATCTTCGACCCGACGCTCGTCGCGGAGGCGACCGCGACGGCGGTCGGCATTCGTGTCCCCTCCCGGCGCACCGCAGCGGAGGCGGTCGCCGAGCACCTCGCCGACCGGCAGATCCTGCTCGTCCTCGACACGTGCGAGCACCTCGTCGGCGCCTGTGCCGCGCTCGCGGAGACCATCCTCCGCGTTTGCCCGAGGGTGACGATCCTCGCGACGAGCCGCGAGCCGCTGCGGGCTTCGGGTGAGACGGTCTGGCGGGTGCCGGGGCTCGTCGTTCCGGACTCGGACGCGGGCGAGCTCGAGGAGATCGAGTCGGTACAACTCTTCCTCGCCCGCGCCCGTGATGCGGATCCGGCCTTCTCGCTGAACGCCGCGAACGCGCCAGACGTGGCGGCCATCTGCGTTCGCCTCGACGGAATGCCGCTCGCGCTCGAGCTCGCGGCCGCGCGCGTGCGCGCGCTCTCGGTTGCGGAGATCGCAGCGCGGCTCGGCGACAGCCTCGACGTTCTGTCCGCCGGCGCGCGCACCGCGCTGACCCGGCAACAGACGCTACGCGCGACGATCAGCTGGAGCCACGACTTGCTGAGCGGAGAGGAGCGCGTGCTCTTTCGGCGCCTGACCGTCTTCGCCGGCACGTTCTCCCTCGCGGCGGCCGAGGACGTCTGCGTCGGCGGACCGATCGAGCAGCGAACCGTCGCCGATCTGCTCGCACGACTCGTCGACAAGTCGCTCGTGATCGTCGATGAGGGCCGGTACCGACTTCTCGACACGATTCGGCAGTTCGGATCGGAACGGCTCGTCGACGCCGCCGAGGTCGACGCGGTCGAGGCGCGACTCCTGGACTGGGCGCAGAGCCTCGCTGCCGCCCACGACCCGGACACGAGCGCGGGCACGCGCGACCGCTCCCTCGAAGCACTCGAGCTCGAGCACGACAACGTCCGTGCCGCGCTCGACTCGGGGCTGCGACACGATCCTCAGAGCACGCTTCTACTCGCATCGCGCTTCTGGCGGTTCTGGCTCGACCGGAACTTCTTCACCGAAGGCGTACGACGTCTACGGGCGGCGCTCGACTCCGCGCCGGAGGCGACCGAGCTGCGGGCGCGCACCCTGCTCGCGAGGGCTGCGCTCGAGCTCCGCTCCGGCGAGCTCTCGTCGCTCATCGCGAGTGCACGCAGCGCCGAGGGCCTGGCCCGGAGCTCGTCGAACCGCGAAGTCGCCGCCGAGATCCTGCACCGGTGCGGCATGCTCTATGTCGCCGGGTCGAGCCTGCCGGAGTGCGCCGACGCCTGCGCGGATGCGCTCGCGCTCGTCGGCGACGGCCCCGCCGGCACCCGAGCGTCGATCCTCGGGGCGTCGTCCATCGTTCCGTTCTATCTCGGCGAGTTCGCCGAGGCCCGGCGCCGGCTCACGGCGACGCTGGAGGAGCTGGCGCGGGTTCCGGCGACAACCGAGCCCTTCTTCGAAGGGATCACCTACGGATTCGCCCTGCTCCCCGAGGGTCCGCGCGGGGCACTTCGGCCGATGTGGGAAGAGACGATCATGCTGTTCCATCGCTTCGCGAGAGAGCCCGCCCATGCCTACACGCTCTGCAACCTCGCCGTGCTCGAGCGAAGCGAGGGCAACGAGGCTGCCGCGAGGTCGGCTCTCGAGGATGCGCTCGAGCGTTTCCGCGTCCGCTCGGACGAAGCGGGCGAAGCTCTCGCGCTTGCAGGTCTCGGCAACTGCGCGCGAACGTTCGGCGAGCCCGACCGGGCAGTCGAATGGCTCGAACGCTCGCTCGAGCTTCGCCGCCGCCGCGGAGACCGCCGCGCGGTTGCCATGACGGAGGCCGATCTTGCCCTTTCGCTCGCGTTCGGGGGCGACCTCCGCGGCGCCCGCCTGATCTTCGCCGAGGTGCGCGACCGCTTTCGCGCGGCCGACGACGCGCCGGGGCACGGAGGTGCGCTCATCGCATGGGGTCTCGCGGAGGAGCGCGCAGGCAGGCTCGATCGCGCGGCCGAGCTGATGCGGGGCGGAGCCGAGATCTGGGAGCTGCATCTCGGCGGACACCTGCCGGGCTGGGCCTGGCTCGCAGCAGCCGACATGTTCGAAGGGCTCGAAGACAATGCGGCGGCCGCGAGGAGCCTCGAACGCGCCGCAGGCGTCTTCGGCCGGGCCGGGGACAGTCGCGGCGAGGCACTTTGCGGCCGGCATCCCGCGGCTAAGCACGTGCAAAGGAGCGGCAAAGACCGCTCCTCGTAGCGTCCTCCCCGACGCGGTGTTCCACGAATCGAAGGAGGACACAATGAAGATCAAGTTGCTCGGCTGCGCGTTCCTCGGCATCCTCATCGCGGCAGGACCGTCCCTCGGAGCAAGTCCGCCGATCGTCGCGAGGGCGCTCGCCGTCGGAACGTCGAAGACACCGTTCGCGGTGAATGCGAAACCGGGCTCGATCATCGTCGAGTCGTTCAAGGTGAGGCCCGGCGGAAGCTTCGGCTGGCACACGCACCCCTCGAGCGTCACCGTCGTGATCACGAGCGGGACGCTCACTGCGTACGACCCGACCGTCGCGAACTGCGCCGGCCAGCACGTCTCCGCCGGCCAATCCTTCACCGAGCCCGCGAACCATCTGCACATGGTTCGGAACGAAGGAACGAAGCCGGCAACGCTCTACGCGCTCTATCTCGGAGTGCCGAAAGGCGCCCCACCGAACAAGCCGGGTACCGCACCCGCAGGCTGCACGTCGTAGCAAAGCTCGGGCACCGCGTCGAGCGAGGCGAGGTCCGCTACGCGGGCCTCGTCGTCGTGCGACGGGTGAAACGGTGCTCCTCGCCCCGCCAGAGACGCCCGACATTCGCCCGATGCAGCAGCAGGACGCCCACGCCGGCGGCGCCCGCGAACGCGATCACCGGCCACGGGTAGCCGATCAGCCAGGCCCACAGGGGCAGTGAGAGCGCCGCGGTGATCGAGGCGACCGACGCGTAACGCGTGAGCCCGAAGACGAGCAGCCACACGCCGGCGCCGATCCCGCCGACGATCGGCGCGACGCCGAGGAAGGCGCCGCCCGTCGTGGCGACCATCTTCCCGCCCTTGCGAAAGCCGAGGAAGAGCGGGCGGTAGTGGCCGAGCATCGCCGCCCCTCCGGCGAGCACGCCGACGCCGTGGCTCTCGACCTTCGTCGCGACGAACGCAGGCACGAAGCCCTTTGCGGTGTCCAGGAAGACCGCCGGCAGCCCGAGGCGCCTTCCGTACACACGCCAGACGTTCGTCGCGCCGATGTTGCCGCTGCCGACGTTCCGGATGTCCTCCCCGCGGAAGATCCGAACGAGCCAGAGACCCCACGGCATCGATCCCATGACGTACCCCGCAGCAACGAGCAGAACGGGGATCACGGCGGCCTACGACGAGGGGATGCCGTACTGGTCGACCCAGCCGTTCACGACGTCCCAATCGAGATTGTCGAAGAACGCGTCGATGTACGAGCCGCGGTCGGTCTGGTAGTCGAGGAAGTACGCGTGCTCGTACACGTCGAGCGCAACGAGCGCAGTGGCGTTCCAGACGGGGAACGAGTTCTGCGCGTCCCCGATGTAGTTGAAGAGCCGGCCCTCGTCCCAGTCGTAGGCGGTCCACGCCCACCCTCGGCCCGCCATGCCGGTCGCCTTCAGGTCGGTGCGCCACGCGTCGACCGAGCCGAAGTCGCGCTTGACGAGCGCCCCGAACGAGCCGGACGGCTCGCCGCCGCCGCCGCCGAGATGGGCGAAGTAGAGCTCGTGATTCTTGATGCCGCCGATCGCGAACGTCAGGTCTACCTTCAGCGCCCGGAGCTCGGAGTAGACCTGGTTCGCCGCCGCGAGGTCGACCTCGGCGAGCTTGCCCAGGATCTCGTTCCGCTTGTTGACGTAGCCCTGGTAGAGCTTGTAGTGGGCCTCGACCGAGGCACGCGAGATGCCCTCGAGCTCGTAGACCTCCGGGCGCAGCTCGCGCGGCGCGATCTCCTCGAAGTTGAAGGCCAGCGACATCGGGCTCCTTTCTAACGGATGCGGGCGACGCGGCGGGAGCATATCCTCACGGTCGACGCGAAAGGAGACAGCTGCATGCCGTTCGAGCTTCCTGACCTTCCCTACCCGTACGACGCGCTGGAGCCGCACATCGACGCCGAGACGATGCGGATCCACCACGACCTGCACCACAAGGCCTACGTCGACAACGCGAACGCCGCGCTCGCCGGCACCGACCTGGCGGACAAGCCCGTCGAGTCGTGCTCACGAACCTCGAGACGCTGCCCGCGGAAAAGCAAGCGCCGGTCCGCAACAACGGCGGCGGCCACGCGAACCACAGCTTCTTCTGGCAGATCATGGGCCCGGACGGCGGCGGCGCCCCCTCGGGCGACCTCGCGAAGGCGATCAACGACACGTTCGAGAGCTTCGACGCCCTGAAGGCAGCCGTCATCGACGGCGGTGTCAAGCGCTTCGGGAGCGGCTGGTCGTGGCTCGTGTGGGACGGCACCGGCTCGCGGTCTACTCGACGCCGAACCAGGACTCCCGATCATGCAGGCCGACGTGCCCCTGCTGGGCATCGACGTCTGGGAGCACGCCTACTACCTGAAGTACCAGAACAAGCGCCCGGAGTATCTCGAAGCCTGGTGGAACGTCGTCAACTGGGACGAGGTCGCCCGCAGATACGCAGAGGCGCGCGGGTCGTAGCCCGCGCGCCTCGTGCGCTCCCCGGATCGACGTTCGAGGTCAGCCGCGTTTGACGGCGAGCAGGCGGCTGACGCTCTGCACGTAGCCGACACCCGCCTGGTCTGCCGGAAGGACGAGCCGCAGGATCGAGCGGCCCCTCGGAATGTTCACGCGGAACACCGCGCGTGAGTTCGTGCCGAGGTAGATCTTCCGGACGTTGCGGAAGCTGCCGAACGGGGACTTGCGCTGCACCTGCACGTAATGGCCGCCGTACCCGAGGTCGGACGTGACCTTGGCGATGAAGAGCCGGCCCTGCTGGCCGAACCCGACCCGGGGGGCGACGTTCACCTGCACGGACGGGCTTGCCGCCGTGCGCCAGTGCGCCTGGTACGACGTCTGGATCGTCGGCGACACGGCGAACGAGAACGCGCCGCTCGACTGCGTCGTCGTCGCTGCAGCGACTGCGCCGCCTTGCCATAGGGCTGCGATGTGAGCGTCACGGGCTCGTTCGTGAGCTGGTTCGTCACGGTGCCCGTGATCGCCGTGCCGTCGCCGTAGACGATCGTCGTCGCGCCGGCCTGGAGCGTGAGGGTGGCCGCCGGCGCGTTCACGGTCACGGTGCCCTTTCGGTTCGTGAAGAGCGAGTCGTGATAGCCGACCTTGCCGCTCTTCGAGAACATCTGCGTGTACGACTCGCCCGGCTTCAGCACCGGCGAGGCGAACGAGCCATCGTTCGCGACCACCTGGTGGTTGACGGTGTCCGAGTTCTTCCAGCTCACGCCGTCGCCGACGGAGATGCTCGTCGAGGCGGGCGTGAAGCCGCTTTTCACGATTTGGACCGTCCTCGTCGTCGCGCCCGCGGCTGCTGAGACGAGGAGCGTCGCGACGAGCGCCGCCGAGAGCAGAAGCAGGCGCTTCATCTCGTTACCGCCGCCTGACGATGGTCTGCGTCCCACTGTGCGCCGCGAGGAGGCCGTTCCCCGCCTGGTTCACGGTGAGGAAGACGCGGATGTGCGACACGCCCTTCGGCAGATAGCCGAGCGGCCGGAACAGCTTTCCGTTCAACTGTCCGAGCGTGAGCGGTGCGATGTTCACCCACTGGCCGAACTGCGACAGGCGCTGCAGATAGAGGTGGTGGTGCCAGAGCGACACCGGAGAGGAGACCACGGCCTTGAGGTAGCCGGCTCCGCCCGAGAGGAGACGGATCTTCGGTGCGACCTGTGCGACGACGCTGCTGCTCGCAACGCCCTTCCAGTGCGCGACGTACGTCGTGTAGATCGATGGCGCGACGGCGAACGAATACGCGCCTCCGGCGCCTGTCTTCACGATCGTGAGCTGCGTCGTCGAGGCCTGGCCCCACGGCTGCTGGTCGAGCTCGACCGACTCGTTCGCGAGCGCGGACGACACGGTGCCGGAGAGCGTGATCTGGGTCCCGTAGTCGACGATCGGAAGCGACAGGGCGAGCGAGACCGCCGGCGGCGGGCCCTTGACGGAGATCTTGCCGGTCAGCCTCGGGTGGAGCGCGTCGTGATAGTTAATCGTGCCCGCAGTCGTGAGCGGGTTCGTCGTCCACGACTGGTTCGCGTGCAGGATCGGCGAGGCGAACGAGCCGTTGTCCGCGACGACCTGATGGTCGACCTTGTCGACGTTCTTGAAGTCGACCCGGTCGCCGTGGTTGATCGTGATCGAGGACGAGGAGAAGCCCGTGCTCCTGATCTGGACGGTGGTCGTCGCGGCCGCCGCCCCCGAGACGGCGAGCGCGAGGGCGCACACCGCCGCCGCGAGCGTGCCGGAAGCTATTTTCAGCATGATTCGTTCCTCCCTTGGATTCCCAGAGGGTCTTCCCGCTTTCACGTAAGCGGAAAGCCCGGCGCCGCGTAAAAGGTTCGTCAAGCGGTGCTATGACTTACGAATCCGGAAGCTGCGATGACACGTAGAGACAGAACGGATATGGAACTGGCGCTCGAGACCCCGACGCGGCTGCGTGCCGTCCCCGCGCCGTCGGACGAGCGGCCGGTCGTCGAAGACTGGACGGATGCGGAGCTGCTCGTGCGCGTGGCCGAGCGCGACCGCGAGGCGTTCGAGCTCCTCTACCGGCGCTACGTCCGGTCGATCATGGGGCTCGCGCTTCGCCGCCTCCGCGATCGCGGCCGCGCCGAGGACGCCGTGCAGGAGACCTTCGCCTCGGTCTGGCGTTCGGCCGCGAGCTACCGGCCCGAGCGTGGCCCCGCGGCTCCCTGGCTCTATGCCGTGGCGCGGAACGCGGTCGTCGACCGCATGCGCGCACGCACCGAGCCCGCGTCCGAGGTGCCGGAGACGGCGTCGCCCGAAGCCGGCCCTCTCGAGCGCGCCGAGCATTCCTATGTGTCCTGGCGCGTCCATCGTGCGCTCGAGGAGCTGCCGGAGAAGGAGCGGGAAGTCGTCGAGCTCGCCTATTGGAGCGGGCTCTCGCAGAGCGAAGTCGCCGAGTACCTGCACATTCCGCTCGGAACGGTGAAGACGCGCACCCGTAGCGCGCTCTCCCGGCTCGCCGGCGTGCTCGAAGGGGAGAACCTGTCGTGACGCGCGCACCGAATTTCGACGAGCTCGTCGGCACGGACATCCCGGCGGAAGAGCGGGAGCGGCTCGAGCACGTGCATGACCTGCTCGTCACGGCCGGCCCGCCGGCCGAGCTGACGCCGGAGCTGGAACGCGGTCCGACGCTCGCGATGACCCTGGGCCGCAGCGGGCGAAGAGGCGGCCGCCGCCGCGTCATGCTCCTCGCCGCAGCGATCCTCGCGCTCGCAGCCGTGTTCATGGGCGGCTACGTGGCTGGCAACAGCGGCGACAGCCTCGCGGGTAGCCACACGCTGAAGCTCGACGGCACGAGCCGGGCCCCCGGAGCACTCGCGTCGCTCGTCGTCAAGAACGCGGATGCTGCCGGCAACTGGCCGATGCAGCTGTCGGCGACCGGCCTACCCAAGCTGCCGGCGCACGGCTACTACGAGGTCTTCCTGACCCGGAACGGCAAGCCGTGGGCTCCCTGCGGCTCCTTCATCGTCAAGAGCGCGACGACCGCGGTGTCGGTGCGCCTGAACGCGCCGTACGACCTGCGTCGGGGAGACAGCTGGGTCGTGACGAGGCAGATGCCGGGCGACCGTGCGGCCGGCCCGGTCGTGCTGCACCCGATCGCCTAGTCGACTAGAGCCCCGAGGGCGCGCGCGAGCTGGACCGCGCCTGCAAGGTCGAGCCGCGCCCTCTGCACGACCGCGGCTGCGAGGTCGACGCCGTCGAGGATCGCGTCACGTAGGTCGGCGCCGCCGAGCTTCGTGTTCACGAGCAGAGCGCGCGTGAGGTCGGCGCCACGTAGATCGGCGTCGGCGAGCGAAGACTCCGAGAAGTCCGTCTCGTGCGCCTTCACGTCTCGCAAGTCGAGGCCGGAGAGATCGTGGCCGCGCAGGAGCGCGAACGAGAGGTCGCCTCCCTTGATCGTGATGCCGGTGAAGACGGCGCCGGCGAAGGTCGCGCCGAGAAGCCGGCACTGGTCGAAGGATGCCCCGAAGAGATTGGCGTTCTCGAACGTCGAGTTCGCAAAATCGCTCCCGACATGCTCCGATGCGTTGAGCTGGGCATTCGAGAAGTCGCAGGAGTCGAAGGTGCAGGTCCGGGTCTGGAGGCCGTCGAGCGCCGCGCCGCGGAAGCTGCAGCGCACGAAGCGACAGCCGGCGAGCTCCTCGCCCTCGGCGTCGACGCCGGCGAACGAGGCATCCTCGGCCTCAGGAGGAAGCGGCACTACGTCGAGCGAGCTTCGTTCCGCATCTCGCTGAGCAGGCGCTCGAGCCGCTCCTCTGTCGAGTCGTCGACGAAGCTCATCGCCGCCGCGATGCTCGGGTGCACCTCGGCGATCGCTCCGCGCATCTCGTGCGCAACGGCGCGGTACGACGGATGGCCCTCGCGTCCCGACCGCAGCTCGATCAGGTGGAGCGCCTCGCGTGCGTCGAGCTCGAGTACGTAGCGAATACGGTAGGCAAGCGACAACGCGTACGGCGCCTCCTCGACGAGCCCCTCCGAGCGAAGCCGTTCGTACTCGCCGCGCGACACGTCGAGGGCACGCTCGTACTCGCCGCCGAGCCCGGCTCGAACGAGCTCCTCGGGAAGATCGGCGCCGAGGTCCGGGGAGAGGCGCTGCCACTGGCAGGTGAGCAGGCGGTGCCGCTGCAGGTCTCGGAACGCGCCGTAGTCGGAGACGATCTCGAACCGATAGCTCACGGTCTCGAAGCCGCGGCCGGGACGATGGCGGCGGTTCTCCCGCACGCCGACGAGCTCACGGAGCAGGGCGGCCCGCTCGTCGCCCGAGAGCGCGGCGATGACGCCGAGCGCGTCGTCCTCACCTGCCGCGGACGACTCGAAGAGCAGCGCGGCGAGCAGCTCCTCCTCGGTGCCGTGCGCGCGCAACAGCCGGACGGACGGCGCCGACGCCGGATCGCCCGCGGTGAGGCCGAGGCGACCGGCTGCTGCATCGGCGGCGTCGCGTCGCTCCCGCAGGAAGTCGATCCAGCGCCCTCCCCGATCCTCACGCGGCACACGCATCACAAAGCTCGGGATGATCTTCTGGAGCTCTTCGAGCAGGAGGCTCCCGTACGAGCGAGCCTCGGCGAGCGGATGCGCGAGCAGGTGGAGCACGAGCTGCTCGTACGTCTGGCCGCTTCCGTAGATGCCGACGTGCGACAGCGTCGCCGCCGGCAGGAGGCCGCGGACGAGGTCGAGGGCCTTTGCGCGCACTGCACGTGCGTGCGCCGCCGCCGACTCGTCGTCTGCACGCGGGAACTCGCCGCCCACCCACGCTGTCGTCTGCTCGAGCAGACGACTGTACGTGTCGAAGATCTCGTCCAGCGCGCGCTCGTACTGCACGCCGAAGCGCTCGTCACGGTGGTAGCGGTAGCCGAAGCCGGGCAGCCGGTCGTCGTACGCGATGTAGCGCGTCGACTGCTCCAGGTATGCGGCAAGTCTCGGCCGCTGCAGGATCTTCGTCAGGAGGTTCGAGGTCCATTCGCAGGCGATGTGCGCACCGCCGAGCTGGGCGACCGAGTCGTCCCCGTACCCGAGGAAGATCCGCTCATAGAGGTCGGCGGCGCGCTTGCCCTCCGCGCCCTCGATCGCCTGTGCCTCAGGCACGGAGTCGGCGAACTCGTCGAGGAAGAGGCGGCGCAGCGTCCCCTGGTAGCGCGAGTAGCGGGCAAAGAGCGCCCCCTTGACCGTCTCGGGGAGATTGACGAGTCCGAAGACCGGGCGATCGAGATTCGTGAAGTGCGGCGCCAGGCGGGCGCGCTCCTCCTCGCTGAAGGTCTCGACCGGAACTGTCACGCTCTCCATCGTGGCCAAAGGACCGCCCACCCTAGCGCGGGTCTCGGTCGGCACCTCGGGGTGGTCCTACCCGTCGTGGCGGCCGGACTTCTACCCCGCCGGGACCGACCCGTCGGGCTTCCTCGCCTTCTACGCCCGCCGCTTCCCGACTGTCGAGCTGAACACGACGGGCTACCGCCTTCCGGCCGAGGATCAGTTCCGGCGCTGGGCGGAGCAGGTGCCCGACGGCTTCGAGTTCGCCCCCAAGCTGCCCGGCCACCGCCTGCGCGGGCTCGACGAGTTCGCAACCCGTGCGCGCGCGCTCGGCGAACGTCTCGGGCCGGTCCGCGTGTCGCTGAAGAACGCGCGCGACGAAGGCGTGCTCGAGCTGCTGCTCGGCTCCCTCGATCCGTCGCTTCGCCTCGCCTTCGATCTCGAGCACCGGTCGTGGGACGGCATCGAGGAGCGCCTCGCGCTCGCCGGCGGGGTGCGTGTCAACGACCTCGACCATCCCGCGCCGTTCCGGTACCTGCGGCGCCGTGAGCCGCCGGACGAGGCGTTCGCCGCCAGGATCCGGAGCGCGACCGAGCCGGTGTACGTCTACTTCCGCCACGACGAGGCGCCGACCGCGCCGGCCTACGCGGAGGAGCTGCGCCGCCTCCTCAGCGAAGGGTGACGGTCGAACAGCTTCGGGCCGCCGTCACGCCGGTCGACGAGACGGCGTGCACGCAGAAGGAGAGCGTTCCGCGCAGCTTCTTGGCCGGGTGCCACGTGACGAAGTAGAGCTGTCCCGCGTGGTAGGCCATCGGCGCGGTCGTCTTTGCGAACACGATCGCCCGCTTCGAGGTCACGGTCGCCACCGTCCTTACGCTGCCGCCGTCCTCGACTGCGCGATAGTTGAGCTTCACGGACGAGCCTGCGCGAGCGGACACGTGCAGCGCGTGGAAGCTCGGCGGCGGCTCGGTGAGCACCATCGGCGGCGTCCCGCCCGCCGCAGTGACGGCGACCGCTGCGACGGTCGTCGACCAGCCTCGCCCGCCGGCGACGTCGGTTCCCGCCTCGCCGGCAACCCAGACGACGTCGGGATCCGCGGGATCGCGCGCAGCACCGAAGTAGTCGCCGTAGCGATCTCCGAGGAACGTGCCTGCGCTCTGCGCGATCACCACCGAATTCGTGAAGGTCCCGTCGGGCGTGCGCGCGAGCGCGACGACCTCGGGCCTGATCGCGATGTTCGACTCTCCGAAGACGATCACGAGGTCGCCGGCACCGTCGGGCCTGACCGTCGCAAAATAGACGTCGGCTCCCGGCTGGGAAAGATTGTTGTCGCTGACCACCGTGCCGGTGGCCGTCGAGAGCTCGACGAGGCGCGAGCATGCGCGGAGGAGCGTCTCGCCCAACGGCGTGCACGCGGTGTTGTCGGTGAACCAAAGCCGGCCGTTCTCCCACACCGCATCGAGCACACGATCGTCATTCGTGGCGATCGCTTGCTCGGGCCGTCCCGCCGCATTCGGTGGCTGTACCGCGAACGGCGGCCTGAACACCCGATTGATCGACGGCGTCGCGATCTCCCTGACGCTCACCCCGGCGGGCGGAATCCCGTCGATCGCGAACAGATGGACGACACGCGACGAGGGTGCGTCCACCGACACTGCGTACTCCGTCGAGGTCGACGAGAGCGATTGCACCGGGGCAACGCTCGAGAGGTCTCCGCCGAGCGCGATCTTGGTGAAGTCGGGCGTCGTCGCACCGTCCAGCAGCTCTTGCTTGTTCGCGACCCAGAGCTCGGAGCCGATCGGCTGCAGAGCCTCCTCCGTGCAGTCGCGGAAGATGTCGGCGGCGAGGACGATCGTCCCGTCCGTGAACCCGAGCCGGGGCTGGTCGGCGCAGCCGGGCGCGGCGTAGGAGCTGACCGTCCAGGGACCGGTGGGGTCTGCTCCGGACGACACCGCCAGGCGGACGCTCTTCGTCGTCAGGTCGGAGATCGTCGCGAACCAGCGGCCGCTGCCGGCGTCATACGCAATCCGCGGATCTGTGAGGTCGTCCGCCGCGCTGCCGAAGAGCATGGCGAGCGGCTCGGTCTGCACCGCCTGCGCCGGCCCGGCACCCGTGCGCCACGTGCGCGCCGCAAGGTTCACCATCTCGACGACATAGCCGGCGCCGGCCGCGACCTGCACGTCCGGCGGCTCGAAGCCTCCCGCAGCGACATCGTTGAGCCCGATCAGCGTTTGCGTGGCCGTCGCAACGGGGCCGTCCGCGGACCTGGCCGACGCTGCGAGCACAAGTGCGGCGAGGACGGGAAGGACTAGGACAAGCCGGAGCGGCAGAGCTTGTCGTTCCAGGAGAGGAGGACGTCCGTCTGCTGCTGCTGCCACGCGACGTCCGAGGCGCTCGAACGGTCGAACGGATGCAGCGCCGGCACGATCACCGAGACGTTCGGCGTCACGCCCGGGCCGCTTGCGGTCAGGCGGTACTGCTCGCCCGTGCCGGGGCCGCGCTTCTCCGTCCATCCCGCCGGATGCTTGTACCCGCCCTTTGTTGGGTCGAACGCATAGAAGCCGTAGCAAAAGACGCCCGTCGGATTGTGCGATACGAACGAGTTCTCGCGCCGCCAGCCCGGACCGTACACGGAGTTGAACGTATCGAGATAGATGAGGCTGCCGAAGCCGTCGGTCGGGGCACCGAAGCGGGTCGTGCCGAAGCCGTACACGGGGAGACCGTGGTAGGTCAGACGGCCGAAGAGGCTCTGGAAGCGTCCGCCGTAGACCCAGTCCGTCCCGGTCTCGAGCGTTGCGATGTCGCCCGTCCAGTGCGAGACCTCGAGCCATTGCGCGCGGAGGTCGGAGGTCCAGGGCGTGAACCCGAGGTCAGGCAGCGGCTGCGGCCAGCTCTGAGCGGCCCAGTACGAGCCGTCCGGGGCCTTGCAGGCCGCGACGACATTCGCGATCGCGGGACCGTCGTAGCGTCCACAGGCAGAGCCGAACTGCTTCCAGTACAGCGTGTGATATTGACCCCAGCCGCCCGAGTAGTCGATCTTGAACTTCGCCTGCTGGGCTCCCTCCTGCGGAGGGATGGCATTGACCGCGCCCCAGACGAGCACGTGACGGACCGCGCTCCCCTTGTGGTAGGTCAGGAGCGCCTGCCCCTTCGAGTTGACGGCGATCTTCACGCCGGTCGCGTTTCGATCGACGAGCTGTGCCGCCGAGGCCACCGCCGGGAACACGAGCAGAAGCAAGGAAACCGCAAGGACGATCCGACGCACATGATCAATGTCGGAGCCTCAGGAGCGGTTGCGTATCCCTCGGAGGCGGTAAGCGGCCTAGAACCGAGCGGCTGCGCCGGCATGCCGCTCGTAGGCTCCGCTCGCCACGATCTCCGTCAACTCCGCCACGGTCGCCTCGAGCTCGTCCTCGGAGTTGTAGAAGTGCGGGCCCAGCCGAATGCCCGCGCCGGGCCGGAAGTCGCAGATGATCCCGCGCTCGCCGAGCTCGCGGTGCACGGCGGCGTCGTCGGGCGTGCGGACGAGCACGGTGCCGCCGCGGCGCTCGGACGCGCGCGGGCTCGCAATCTCGAAGCCCGCGCCGCCCAGCCGGTCGATCAGGAGCTGTGTGAGCGCAAGCGAGCGCTCGCGAATGCGCTCGACCCCGATCTCCTCGATCACGTCGTAGCCGGGCGTCGCCGCGTAGAGCGCAGGCACGTTCGGCGTCCCCGTCAGGAACCGGCGCGCACCGGCGGCATACTCGAGCTCCGGCTCGAACGCGAACGGGCGCGCATGCCCTTGCCAGCCCACGAACGTCGGCTCGAGACGCTCGGCGAGATCGGGCCGGACGTAGAGCCAGCCTGCTCCCGGCCCACCACACAGCCATTTGACGCTGCCGCCGACCGCGAAGTCGACGTCCAGCGCCGTGACGTCGAACGGCACGACTCCCGCGGACTGGTAGCAGTCGAGGACGACGTGCGCGCCGACCTCGTGCGCGCGCCGCACGATCGGCTCGACGTCCTGGATCTCCGCATTCTTGAACAGGACATGCGAGATCGGCACGAGCAGCGTGCGCTCGTCGATCGCGCCGACGATCGCTGCATCGTCTTCGACCGTGACGACCTCGAGGTCCGGCTTCGCCTGGTAGAGGTAGCGCACCGAGGGGAAGTTCGCCTCTTCATAGACGACGCGGTTCCGGACGCCGGGCCGGCGAAAGCACGAGAGCACGACCTCTTCGGCCACGGTCACGTTCTGGTGCATGACGGTGCTGCCCGGCGGGGCACCGATGATGCGGCCGATCTGGTCGCCAACGGTGACGGGCATCTCCCACCAGCCTTCGCCCCACGAGCGAATCCCCCGCTCGCGCCACATGCGCGCGTACTCGAGCAGCCGGTCCTCGACCGCAGCCGGCATCGCCGCCAGCGAATGATTGATCAGATACGTGCAGTCGCGGAGGATCGGGAAGCGGTCGCGATAGGCGAGAAGATCCGTCACGCGCGCAAGAGCGTATAACGCGCGACGTGGACGAGCTGATCCTGCTCGATTGGAAGCGGCGCATCTTCGCGCTCTATGCAGAGGTGCGCTCTGCCGACGACCCCGAGGCTGCGTGGCGACGGTGGTGCGAGGTGCGGGCCGACCTCTACCGTTCGCATCCTCAGTCGCCGCGCCCCGGCGGCGAACCGGCGTACTTTCCGTATGACCCGTCGCTCCGCTTCGTCGCGCCGGTCGAGCCCGTCGACCCGCTCGAGCTCGAGCTCGCAGGCAGCGGGGAGAGCAAGACGCGGTTCGACCGCTTCGCGGTTGCGCGGTTCGCCGGCACGACGCTCGACCTCTACTGGCTCGCCGCCTACGGAGGCGGCATCTTTCTGCCGTTTCGCGACGCGACGAGCGGGCGCGAGACGTACGGGGCCGGGCGCTACGTGCTCGACACCGTCAAGGGCGCCGACCTCGGCGGCGCGGACGGCACGCTCGTGCTCGACTTCAACTTCTCCTTCAACCCCTCGTGTGCGTGGAACGAGGACTGGCTCTGCCCGCTCGCGCCTGTCGCGAACTGGCTGACGCTCTCGATCGAAGCCGGCGAGCTCACGCCGCCAGTCGCTCGAGCTCCCGATACTCCCTGAAGTAGTTCGGCCTGACACGGAGGAAGCGTGCGCATTCCTCCATCAGCCGGGCCGACGGCTCGCGGGCGCCGGTCACGGCCGCTTTGAGCTCGTACGGCGAGATGTCGGGCAGGACTTCCGAGAACGTGCGGATCTTGAGGCCGCGCTCGGTCACGTAGATGTCCTCGAGCTCACGCACGAGGTCGGTCAGCGCCGTGCCGAATGGATGGATCGAATACATCGCGGCGCCAGTCTTGCGGGCGCATCGGACGACGGCGGGACTCAGACCTCCTGCAGGGTGCGTGCACCCGGCCCGACGTATTTCGCCGACGGTCGTACGAGCACGCCGAGCCGTTTCTGCTCGAGGACGTGCGCCGACCAGCCGGCCGTGCGCGAGCACGCGAACATGGCGGGCGCGAGGTTCGGCGGG
The DNA here is from genome assembly GCA_963848665.1 of uncultured Actinomycetes bacterium. Classification (GTDB taxonomy): domain Bacteria; phylum Actinomycetota; class Thermoleophilia; order Gaiellales; family Gaiellaceae; genus Palsa-739. Next base: position 911,866 of record CAWKEF010000006.1, on the reverse strand, counting down.
ACCTCCGCGACATCGAGGACGATCGCCGACCAGAACTCGACGTTCGTGTACGAGTGATCCGGATTCTTCTTTGCGATCGCCTCGTGCGCAGCCTGTTCGAGCGCCTCTGCGACTTCGACGCGCGGCGAGCCGAGCTCCTTCGCCGTCTTCTTCAGCAGGCGCGAGCGCGGGTCCTCGGCGCGGTAGATGCGATGGCCGAAGCCCATGATCCGCTCCTTGCGGCCAAGCGCTTCGCTCACCCACTTCTCGGCGTCGCCCATCTCCGCCACCGCGTCGAGCATCGGCAATACGCGCGCCGGCGCGCCGCCGTGCAGCGGGCCGGAGAGCGCACCCACGGCCGACGACAGCGCGGCTCCGCAGTCGGCTCCCGTCGAGGCGACGACGCGGGCCGTGAAGGTCGATGCGTTCAGCCCGTGCTCTGCGGTGCAGATCCAATAGGTGTCGATCGCCTTTGCATGTGCCTCGTTGACTTCGCCCCGCCACGCGAGCAGGAAGCGCTCCGCAGCCGTCTCGCCTTCGAGCACCTGCTCCTGCGGCACGGGAGGCTTGTCGGCTCCGCGGGCGGACTGCGCGACGATCGAGAGCGCCGCTGCGGAGAGACGGCGCAGGTCTTCCTTTGCCTCGTCGTCGTCCACGTCGATCAGCTGCCCGAGCTTCCACTTGCCGCTGAGCGCCGCGAGCGCCGTTTGCAGATCCGACATGTGGCCCCCGGTCCGGAACTCGAGGTCGCAGTACGCAGCGGGGAGCCCGGGCTCGAGCGACTCGTCGACGAGGAGCCCCCACACTTTCTCGAACGGGACGTGCCCGACGAGATCCTCGATCGAGACTCCGCGATAGCGAAGCTCGCCGCCTTCCTTGTCGGGCTCGGCGATCTCGGTCTCGAACGCGATGACGCCGGCGAGGCCTGGGCTGAACTCGTTCATGCGTGGATCTCCTCCAACTCGATCTCCAAGCCGATTTCCCGTTCCCGGGCCGCAGTGAACACGAGGGCCGCGGCAGCGAGGTCCTGGACGGCGACTCCGACGGACTTGTACAGCGTAATTTCCACCGGGGTGGCTCGGCCGCGCCTACTGCCGCTCACGAGTTCTCCGAGCTCGGCGACGGAGGACGGATCGATCCCGGCGAGCTCGGGTGCACCGCCCGGCGGCGGGGCAAACGACGAGTCGCGAGACTCGACGACGATCGTCGCACCGCGCACGAGCCCCGGGTCGAGCTCGGATCCCGGCGCGTTGTAGCCCACCGAGCTCACGTGCGTTCCGGGCGCCACCCACTCGGCGCGGACGACGGGCTCGGACGAGTGCGTGGCCGCCGCCACCACGTGGGCTCCGCGGACCGCGTCCTCGAACGACGCCGCGCGCGCTCCGAGCTCGGCCGCGAGCGTCTTTGTCTTCTCAGGGTCGCGCCCGGCGACTCGCACCTCCGCCCAGTCGCGAATCGACGCGAACGCGCGCGCGTGCGTGCGCGCCTGCACCCCCGTGCCGATGATCGCGAGCACGTTCGCCTCCGGCCGCGCGAGAAGCGACGCCGCGAGGGCCGCCGCCGCCGCAGTTCGAGTGGCCGTGATGTAGGTCCCGTCCATCAGCGCGATCGGCGATCCGTTCGCGTGATCGAAGAGCACGATCGCCGCCTGGTGCGTCGGCCGATCCGTGTTGTGGGGGAAAAGGGTCACGAGCTTGCAACCGAGCCCGCTCGACGGCAGGTAGCCCGGCATCGCGCCGAGCAACCCCTCCCCCGTCAGCGCCGCAATCCGCGGCGGCAAGGACGCCTTCCCCGCCGAAAGCTCCTCGTGCGCCCGCGCGAGCGCCCCCATGAGCGCGTCAAGATCGAGCAGCTCCTCCACCTGAGCACGTGTAAGCACGAGCATCCAAAAAGACGTTACCCGTCCGACCCACCACGCGGCCCAACAGGCCGAGCTGACGCGAAGCGTTAGCGAAGACCGAAGGAGCGTGCGGGGATGGCGAAGCCACCACCGCACGCGCGTGGCAGGCAACCCGTCCACCGAGCCGGCCGCGAAACAGCACGGAGCGCGCCGGAGACCCCGCTCTCCGGCGCGCGGAGTTCGATTCCCCCGTTGCTCGGCGTCAGCCGAGCAACGTAAGAGACCAGTCCGCGCGATGCTCGTCGTCGAGCGAGAAGAGCATCACGCGCTGCCACTGGCCGAGGCAGAGACTGCCTTCGGTGAACGGCACCTGCTCGGTGCGCGAGCCGAGCAGCGCGTGCACGAGTCGTTCGCGCGAGGGGCTGTCGCTCGGGACGACGCGCTCGAGCAGGCATTCGAGGTCCTCGAAGAAGCCCGTCTCGCGCTCCTGCACGCGGATGAGCGAGCGGCTTTGCATGGTCGAGATGTACGCGATGCCGTCGCGGCAATCGGAGCGTGCGACGCTCTGCGCGATGTCGTTCGTGATGTCCATCACGGAGAGGGTGGGCAGCGCTGCCGCGATCGAGTACGGGACTTCGATGCTCGTCATGCGCGCGCGACCTCCCTCGGCAACCTGAAGTGGACATGTTCGCGGGCCACGGTGATCTCTTCGAGAGTCGGGTAGCCACGCTCGGAGAGATCGCGTGCGACCGACTGCACGAGCTGCTCGGGCGTCGACGCGCCGGCGGTGAGGCCGATCGTCGTGTGCCCGGCGATCAGCTCGTCGTCGAGCCGCTCCTCGCCGTCGATCAGCGTTGCGTCCGCACCCGCGCTCCGCGCAACCTCGACGAGCCGCTGCGCGTTCGAGCTCGTCTCGGAGCCGATCACGAGGATGAGCGAGGCGCCCTCGGCGACCATCGCCTTGACCGCGTCCTGGCGGTTCTGCGTGGCGTAACAGATGTCGTCGGCATGGGGACGGCGCAGGCCGCCCTGGCTCGACTCGAGCGCGTCGACGATCGGCGCCACGTCGTCGAGCGAGAGCGTCGTCTGCGTGATGACTGCAATCGGCTTGTCGGTGACGAGTGCCCGCGCCTGCTCGGGAGACTCGATGACGACGGTCGAGTCCGGCCGCTCGCCGAGCGTCCCGATCACCTCGACGTGGTTGGCATGACCGACGAGCGCGACGAGGTGCCCGCTGTCGGCGTACCGGCGGGCCTCGGCATGCACCTTGTTCACGAGCGGGCACGTCGCATCGACGACGCGCAGCCCGCGATCTTCAGCGTTTTCCTTCACCGACGGGGCGACTCCGTGGGCGGAGAGGACGCAGATCTCGCCCGCGGGGATCTCGGACTCGTCCTCGACGAAGACGGCCCCGAGGCTCTCGAGCCGCCGGACGACGTTCTCGTTGTGGACGATCTGGTGCCGGACGTACACCGGCGCGCCGTGCTGCTCGAGCAGGCGCTCGACGATCTCGATCGCGCGGTCGACGCCCGCGCAGAAGGAGCGAGGCGCCGCCAGGAGCACGCGGCCGCTCATTTCACCGCCTTCTCGAGCTCGCGCAATGCCTTGACCGCATCGCGCATCGAACGCACCGCATCGACGCGGCGGCGCGCGACCCAGCGCATGAGCCCGGAGACGTCGGTTCTGCCGTCCGGGTGCACAGTCTCGTCGACTCCCGCGATGGCGCTCGACGGATCGTCGGACACGACCCGCAGCACGCCCGCGAGGCGTCCGCTCCGCGCGAGCACGCCGCTCTCCATGTCGACGACGTCGGCTCCGCTCGCCGAGTGCAGCCGGCGCCGCTCGGCCGCGTCGTGCACGAGCACGTCGGATGCGAGGACGGTCGCGCCACGCGCACCCGCCACACCGAGGCCCGGGCCTTCCCACAGCGTCGCGCCGGACTCGTCGACAACGCGCGTCGCGTCGAGCACCTGACCGATGTGCAGGGTGTCGTGGAGCGCTCCGGCGAGGCCGAACGAGACGAGCTGCGCGTCGGGCACGCCGTTCACCGCTCGCACACCGACGCGCACGGCGTGCAAGCCGCTCCGCCTGGCGACACGCTCCTCCGCCGACGTGGCGCACGCGTACGTGAGGGTTTTCAGCCCGTCAGCGTCCACGCCATGCTCCGCACGGTCTCCTTCAGGCTCTTCGACGACTCGAAGGCCGACGACGGCTCGAACCCCGAGTGGATGCCGCAGTGCTCGCAGCGGGGATCGTTGCCGGGGCCGTACGAGTCCCACTCCATTCCTTCGAGCAGCGCTTCGTACGTGGGGAAGATGCCGTCCGTGAGCAGGTAGCAGGGGCCCTTCCAGCCATACGGGTTTCGCGTGATCGATCCCCAGGGAGCGCAGGACAGCTTGCGCTCGCCGGTGAGGAAGTCCTGATAGATCGGTGTGGCGAGCCAGCGGTAGCCGTGCTCGCGTACGGCGGCGCGAATGGCGCGGAACTTCACCTCGTGCTCGGTGCGAGTCATGGTGAGCGCGGGATCGATCTGCGAGTACTGGTACCCCGGCGCGACGAGCATCCCGTCGATGCCGACCTCGTCGGTGAGGTAGCGCATCATCTCGATGACGTCCTCGACCTCCGTCTCCTTGAAGATCGTCGTGTTCGTCGTGACGCGGAACCCACGCGCTCTGGCGGTCTTGATCGCATCGACGGCGATGTCCCAGAGGCCGGGGTAGTCGCAGACGTAGTCGTGGATCTCGCGCATCCCGTCGAGGTGCACGACGAACGTCATCCGCGGGGACGGCTCGAACCAGTCGAGGACCTGTTCGAGGCGCAGCGCGTTCGTGCACAGCTCGACGGTCTTCGAGTTCGCGATCATCGCGGCCGCGACTTCCTCGATTCCCTTGTAGACGAGCGGCTCGCCGCCGCAGATCGAGACGACCGGTGCGGGGCACTGCACGCCTGCGTCGATGCACTCCTCGACCGTCAAGCGCGCGCGATTCGACTCGTACTCGCGGATCTTTCCGCAGCCGATGCACGCGATGTTGCAGGCAAGCGTCGGCTCGAGCATGAGCACGAGCGGATACCGCTCGCCCTTGCGCTGTTGGGACGCGACGTACTTGCCGATCGTGACCGTCGACTGGAGCGGGAACTTCATGCGGAAAGCCTCTCTCTCATTCGTCCGAGTGCGAGCAACGGAAAGCTGATGCGGTACAGGTGATAGCGGATCATGAAGTCGAGCGGAAAACCGGTCCCCGTGAAGTGCGGCTCGTCCCAGTCCCCGTCCTGACGCTGCTGAGCGCAAAGATAATCTGCCGCCCTTCGTGCACTCTCAACCTCAGCGTTTCCTGCGGCCACATAGCCGAGGAGCGCCCACGCCGTCTGTGACGGCGTGGCGAACGTCGCTCGGCCGCGCCAGGCCGGATCAGCGTACGATCGAATGTCCTCGCCGAAGCCTCCGTGCTCCTGCTGCACCGAGTCGAGCCAGGCGACCGCGCGCCGCATCGACGGGTGCTCGGAGGGAATGCCGCACGCCTCGAGAGCCGGTAGCGCAGCGCCCGTGCCGTACAGGTGGTTGACGCCCCAGCGGCCGAACCACGAGCCGTCCTCCTCCTGCTCGGCGATGAGCCACTCGAGCCCGCGCGACGTCGCATCCGGATAGCGCTCCCGCCCGAGCACCTCGAGTGCGTGCGCCGTGACATCCGCGCTCGGCTCGTCGGTGACCTTGCCGAAGTCGCAGAACGGAATCTTGTAGAGCCACATCGCCTGGTTGTCGACGTCGAAGGCGCCCCAGCCGCCGCCTCGCGACTGCATGCCGACGAGCCAGTCGAGCGCGCGCCGGACCGCGTCGCCGCCGACCTCGAGCTCGCGGAGCGCGAGTGAGATGACCGCCGCATCGTCCGTGTCGGGGTAGAGATCGTTCTCGTACTCGAAGGCCCAGCCGCCGGGCGGGAGGCCCGGCGTGCGGAGCGCCCAGTCGCCCTTCACGGTCACCTCCTGGCCGAGCAGGTACGCGCCCGCTGCGGCGAGCTGCGGATGGTCCGCCGGCACGCCGCACGCCCGCAAGCGCGAGCACCGCAAGGCCGGTGTCCCAGACCGGCGACTGGCAGGCCTCCGGGCGAAGCCGGTCGCCGTCCTCGACCATGAATCCCTGCCAGCCCGCGACGGCGTTCCGCAGCGTGTCGTCCTCGAAGCCGTGCCCGAGCGCGCTCAGCGCGACGATCCCCCACACCCACGGCGGCTGGATGCCGCCCCACGAGCCGTCCGCCTCCTGCCGGTCGCGGATCCACTGCTCCGCCGTGCGGAGCGCATGGCGGCGCAATCGATTCGGGCGGCGCGCGGGCCGCGTGCGGCCGGGGATCGCCCCGATCGCGCGAAGGTCGACGTCGGCGTGGCGCACGGGGCGAAGCGACTGCGCAACCGCGAGCGCGACGAACGTCTGCCGCGCCCAGCACGCGAAGTTGTAGATCGAGAACGGCGACCACGGCGGTAGCAGCACGAGCTCCGGCGGGATCGGGACCATCCGCTGCCACGGCCACTGGCCGAGCAATGCGAGGAAGCACTTGGTGAACAGCCGGCTCTGCGGGATGCCGCCCTCGCGCTGGATGTAGGCGAGCGGGCGAGGGCCCGGGTCGACGCCGCACATGCGAAGCGCGACGTACGCCTCGATCGATGTCGACAGATCGGCCGGGCCTTCGAACCAGATCGACCAGGTGCCGTCGTCGCGCATGCGCGCCATCAGCTCGTTGGCGATCCTCCGGTCGAGGTCGGGCGTGCGCAGGCCGAGCATGTGGTTCCAGAACAGATGCTGCGCCGTCATCGTCACGTTCGACTCGAGCTCGCCCACCCAGACGCCGTTCGGCAGCTGCAGCTCGAGCAGGCGGCGCGTGCCGCTGTCGATGGCCTGATCGAGCGCGGTGAGCGCTGCCGTCGCGTTCATGCACTAACTGTTGCACGCACGGTGCTCAGCAGATGCTGAGCCGCCGCGCGTCCGCTGCGCACCGCACTCTCCATCGTGGCAGGCCATCCGGTGTCGGTCCAGGCGCCTGCGCGCACGACGCCGGGACGCGCGGTCTCGACGCCGGGACGCGTAACACCGGGCCGCAGAGCGATCGTCGCGTACGGCTCGCGGCTGACGCGCGACCAGAGGAGCTCGGCGGACCCGAGCCGCTCGTTCAGCTGCGACGCGATCCGCTCGACGAGCTCGCGGCCGCGCACGTCGAGGAGCGCCGGCACGCCGCTCGAGACGACGGTGAGGTACTGGCCGCGTGCGGGAGCGTGTCCGGTCAAGGCGCCGCGGTCGAAGACCCAGTGCGCATCGGAATCGAGCAGCGCTGCCAGTGGGTGCGCGAGGATCGCGCGGTCGAACCACAGATGGACGCTCACGATCGGCGAGTCCTCGAGCGAGGGCGCATCCTCTCCGAGCAGCCGCGCGCTCTCGCGCGGCGGGACCGCGACGACGATCGCCTCGGCGTCGAGATCGTCGAGAGACTCGACGCGGTCCTCGAGACGGACTCGGTCGCCGAGCGCGCGCCCCGCAGCGTCTCCGTGCATCGAGCCGAGCGGCTTCAACGGCAGTACGAGATCGGAGCTCGCGCGCGGCCCGAGCAACGACGTTCGCACGGTGAAGAGGCCCGCATCGGCATCCGCCTCGTCCGCCGGCAGGTTGAGGGCGGGCCGGATGAAAACGTCCCAAAAGCGCTCGACTGCGGCGTCGGACGCTCCGAGCCTTCGCAAGAGCGCGCCGAAGGTCTCCCCGGGGCGCGCGCGCGCGTTCTTGCACCGCAGCGTCACGAGCGGGATGCGCACGCGGTCCCGCCGCGGGAGATGCCCGTAACGAAGAAGCGACAGGAGGCTCGGCGAGATCGACGCGACGCTTCGGTCCTCCGCGACCACCGGCAGCGCGAGCCGGGTGCGCAGATAGGAGCCGCTTTCGCCGACCCGGTGAGAAAGCGCAGGTATTCGGTGAAGCACCCGAGTGCGATGTGCTGGCCGTTGTCGGGCGGCGGCTCCGGATCGCCCTCGCGCTCCGGCAGCGTCTGGACCGCGCCGCCGAGCGTCGGGCGTGCTTCGTGCAGGGTCACCTCTGCGCCGGCGTCGACGAGCTCGAGCGCGGCCGCCAGCCCGGCGAGCCCGCCGCCGACGACGGCCGTCTTCATCGGCTGAGCGCCCGCGCCACGACGGCGAGCTTTGCGCGCGTCGAGAGGCGGCACGACGGGCCGAAGACGTCGAAGCCGTTCGCCTCCATGCGGTCGAGCTGACCGGCGTAGAGGCCGGCGAAGATCGAGACGCAGAGGGCGCTACGACGGTCGAGCGAGTCGAGGAGACGAAGCCCTTCTTCGAGATGCACGCGGGCGCGCTGCGCCTGGAATGCCATGAGCTCCTGCCACTCCCGCGCGACCTGTCCCGCGCCGGGCCCGAGCTCGCGCACGCCGAAGCGCTCGAGCTCGTCCTGCGGCAGATACACGCGGCCGAGAGCGAGATCCTCGTCGACGTCGCGCATGATGTTGATCAGCTGCAGCGCGATCCCGAGCGTCAATGCCCGCTCGACGTCGTCGGATCCGTAGACGGCGACGCACGCGACGCCGACAGCTCCAGCGACCTTCTCGCAGTAGCCGCGAAGCTCGTCGAACGTGGCATAGCGCGTACGCTCGAGATCCTGGAGGCCGCCGTCGACGAGGTCGGAGAGGGCAAACCGCGGGATCCCGAACCGACGGCGAGCGTCGGCGAGCGCGACCTGCATTGCAGATACCGGCGGCTCGTCGAGGCCTCTGCGCAACGCCTCGAGCTGCAGGCGTTTTTCGGACGCCGGCAGATCGCCGTCGGCGACGTCGTCGACCTCGCGCGCAAACGCGTAGATCGCCGCAATCGCTCGCCGCTTCTCGCGCGGCAGCACCATGATCCCGTACGCGAAGTTCTTCGCCCGCGCCCGCGTGACACGCTGCACCTCCGCGTAAGCGGCATCGACCGTCATCGGACGAGCACGATTGCGGCCTCGCGCGCGAGCCGCGCGCGCGACGGCTTCGGCCGTTGCGTGAACAGATCCCAGTTCGCCGACTCGAGCGCGTCCAGCGCGGCGAGTCCGCCCCGGGCGAAGAGGCCGACCGCACGGCCGAGACGTCCGCCGATACGCGAGCGAAGCAGGTCGCCGGCGCGAAGGAGCACCGCGGCGCGGTCGGCCTCGAAGCGGAGGAGCGCACGCAGCTCCTCGCTCGGCCGGTCGAGCGCAGGCCCGCCGAAGCGCCGCCGGTCCTCCGCCGGCAGATAGACCCGTCCGAGCTCGAGATCGCGCGGCACGTCCTGCAGGAAGTTGACGAGCTGCAGCCCGGTACAGACCGAGTCGCTCGCCGCGACGAGCTCCGGATCGTCGAGGAGGCGCAGCACGCCGAGCACGAGCCGGCCGCACGGGTCCGCCGAGTGCCTGCAGTACTCCTTGACATCGTCCCAGCGCTCGTAGTCCGCGACGCGCTGGTCGATGCGGTTCGCCTCGATCAAGCGCAGAAACGGCTCGCGCGGGAGATCGAACTCCCGCACGGTCGGCTGGACGTTCCTCAGCACGGGCCACGTGGGCTCGCGCTCGAAGGTGAGCGTCACCTGTGCCTCGAGCTCGTCGAGCGCGGCGAGGCGGTCGCCGTCGTAGGCGTCGCCGAGCTCGTCGACGAGACGCGCGTAGCAGTAGAGCGCACGCACATGCGGGCGCAACGCGCGCGGGAAGAGAATCGAGCCCACCGGGAAGTTTTCTCCCGCCGCCCTCGCTGCGACTTCGGCGACCTCCATGCCGTTGACCATTCTGCTTGAATCTCCGCCGTGACTGAGGGCAGCGACGAAAGCGACGCCGGGCATTCGCGAGGATCCGGTCGCGGGATCGATCGAGCGCAACGACGGCTCCGTCGTCGTCAGCCTTGCGGGTGAGCTCGACCTCTACAACGCGAGCACCGTGCGCGAGGCGCTTCTCGAATGCTGCGCGGAGGCCCCGGAGCGGCTGATCGTCGACCTGAGCGCCGTGAAGTTCATCGACTCGACGGCGCTCGGAGTCCTGATCGAGGCGCGGACGCGGATGGCGAATCGCAAGGGCTTCCTCCTCGCGGCGCCCGGGCTCGAGACGCGGCGCGCGCTCGAGATCTCGGGTCTCGACCGGCACTTCGCCGTTCACGAGTCGCTCGAGCTGGCGCGCTCGAGCGCGCTCTAAGCAGCGGTTCACTCCTTTCAGGGACATGCACCCCCTCTGACGGGTGATTCCCGGCCGCACCCGGCCGGGGTTCTCTTAGAAGAGCGTCTCCAGCCTTTCTGCGGCGGCTGGGAGACGAACGGAACGGGGGTAGTGCCGCAGATGAATGAGCCGCGTCGTCGTCCGCACGGACGAGCCCTCTGGGACGAGGTGGCTTCGGGATGATCGAAACCGTCATGGCGATGGCGATGTTCGCGATCATCTCCGCGCCGCTCGTCGGCGTCCTGCTCGGATCGATCGCACAGCAGTCGTCCTCGAAGGAGCGCACGCTCGCGGCGCAGACGGCGCAGTCGGCGATCGAGACCGTGCGCTCGCTGCCGTACGACTCGGTCGGCGTCACGAACGGCAACCCCGCCGGCACGATCGCACCGACGATGCCCGCGAGCCAGCTCGGCATCCAGGGGCTGAACGCGACCGTCACCATGAGGGTCTCCTACATGGACGATGCGCCCGCGACGTCGTATCGCACGCGCGCTGACTACAAGAAGGTCACGGTCACGGTGGTGCGCAACACGGATGCGCGGACGCTTGCGCAGGACGTCACATACGTCGCGCCTCCCGGTGCGGGTGCCACTGCAGGGCAGACCCAGGGAATCGTCCTCGCGCAGATCATCGACTACGCACTGAACACGCCGCTCGTCGATGCAACGGTCACGGTGGGCGGCGGACCAAGCCCGACGCGGACCGACCTGACGGACCCATCCGGCTCGGCAGTCTTCCCGTCACTGCTGCCGACGACTGTGAGCCTCGATCACTACGACGTCACCGCGACGGCGACGGGCTACGCGACGCTGCGGGACGACACGCCTCCATCGACAGCCGCGCGAACAGCGCTGGTCGCCGGGCAGACGTTCAACACGGTGCTGCGCATGTACAAGCCGGCGACGCTCTACATCGTCCCGAAGAACCCCGATGGAACGACCTATGTCGGCAACGCGACCGCAACCGTCGGCTCGACCCGCGGCACGCAGACGTTCTCCTTCAGCGGCGGCCAGCTCGTTGTCACAACGCTTGCCGGCGAGCCGGTGGTGCCGAACGTCCAGTACACGGCCCGCGTGCTCGCCGTGAACGGGACGTACTCGACGCCGACGACGGCGCTCGCTCCGAATGCGTATCCCACGGACCTGACGAAGACGTATGCGCTGACGCTCGGCGGCGCGCCGGCGGCCATGCCGGTACTGACGGTGAAGGTCGTGAATGCGGCCGGCGCCGTGCAGGCGGGCGCAGCGGTCACCGTGAGCGGCGGCCCAGGATCGAACATCCTGCTCACGGCGACGACCGACGCGAGCGGCCTGGCCGCCTTCGCAGTCCCGAGCAACTCGGCGCCGGGCTACACGACCGCAGCGACCCTCGGCACGCTCACCGGCACCGCGGGCGGCGCGGTCACCGCCGCGACGACACGAACGGTGACGATCCGATGACACGGGACGAGCGCGGCTTCACGTTGCCCGAGGTGCTCGTGACGATGGTCCTCCTCGGCATCGTGCTCGGTGCGTTCGGCCAGATGCTGACGACGAGCTCGAAGACGTCGAACCGCGTCGAGGAGCAGGCCGCGCTCCAGGCCGAGGCGCGCGCGTCGCTCGACCGCCTCACGACCGACTTCCGCCAGGCCGCGACGGCGGCGGCTGTGGCGGCCCCGGTCGAGAGCGTGAGCCCCACCGCATTCACCTTCGACTCGCCGGACCGCGCGACACCGTTCCATCTGCGCCGCATCGCCTATCAGCTCGTCAACGGGCAGCTCCAGCGCAGCACGACGGTGAGCATCAATACGGGGGCGGGCCCCTGGAGCTGGCCGGCGACACCCGGACCGTGGATCTCGGAGCTCGGGTCGATCACCAACGCGAGCGCGTTCACCTTCTACGACTCGACGGGTGCAGTCACGGCCGCGCCGAGTGCCGTTCACTCCATGCGCGTCACGCTCACCGTTGCGCCGCTTCAGACGCAGGGCGGCGCGAGCACGTACAGCACGATGATCGCGATCAGGACGCTCCAATGAGGCGGCTTGCCCGCAACGAAGACGGCTTCGCCATGCTGACGGTGCTCGGGATGACCGTCCTGCTCCTCGTGCTCGCGTTTTCGCTCATCGACGTGATGCAGGGCGAGGCGTCGCGCAGCCGCACGGCGGTCAAGCGCGACGCGGCCTACCAGGCGGCAGAGGCGGGCGTGGACGACTACATCTCGAAGCTGATCGACGACCGGCTCTACTTCGTGCATTTCGTGCACCCCGGCGAGGCCACGCGACGGGCCACCGCGAGCGCACGCCTCGTCGCCGCAGGCCAGACCTGGCAGCAGTCCGACGGGAACGCCTGGACGTACCCGAACGGGAAGGATCACTGGTTCGGCTCGGCCAAGCTCGGCAACGGCTACGAGTACAGCCTCGAGATCATGCCCCCGACGGTGAGCCAGCCGCAGATCGAGATCCTCTCCACTGCACGGCCCGTGAACGACGCGGACACGCGTGACTGGCGCGAGCTCGAAGTCCGGGTTCGCCAGTCGTCGCTGTCCGACTTTCAGATGGTCGCCGACGCCAACATCACCTATGGGGTCGGCGCGACCACCTACGGCAAGATCTACGCAGGCATCGACGCGTCGAACGTCAAGCACAACGTCACGCACAACGGCACGGCATACGGGGACATCTACGCGGAGGGAAGCGTCCTCGGCAGCACCACGATGATGGGCGGCGCGCAGAAATACGACCAGACGAACATCCGCTCGATCATCAAGTCCCCGATCAACTTCAACAGCTTCCTCGCCTCGCTCGTCGACATCCGCAACGCCGCAGGCGCGGGCGGCATCGTTGAGGACGTTGCAACGGTGAATGCCTGGAAGATGACCTTCCAGTCGAACGGCCAGGTGCTCGTCCAGTCGTGCACGAAGTCCGCCGGCAAGCCGATCGGCGACGCCGCGCCCGTCTGCGGCGCGGCGACACCGCTGAACATTCCTGCGAACGGCGCCATCTACACGGGGCAGCCGGTGATCGTCTCCGGTGTCGTCAACGGCCGCGTCACGATCGGCTCGGCGAGCGACATCTACATCGGCGGCAATCTCTCCTACCTGCAGGACGGCGACGACGTGCTCGGGCTCGTGGCCTCGCACAGCTTGATCGTCGCGCAGTGGGTGCCGTCGACGCTGAACTGGCGCGCCGCGACGATCGCGCAGAGCGGGACGTGGCGGTCGTACGGGTTCGACCCCCAGACCGGCAGCGAACCGGACTACGTGGGCGACTTCAAGCTCGCCTCTGCGACCTTCACCGGGTCGACCGCGACGTACGGCGGCGGATCCATGGGGCTCTTCGGCACGCGCGTCTACCAGTACGACAGCACGCTCGTCTATCTGCCGCCCCCGTGGTTCCCGACGATCCAGGACGCGTACACGATCGTGCTCTCGCGCGAAGTCGCCGCCACTGCCAGCTAGAGTCCCGGCCGTGGCGGAGGCTGAGCGGATTCTCGAGCCTGCGGAGCTCCGGCGCTACGCGGACGCGATCGTCAAGGCCGCGCTCAAGGTGGGCGCCGGCGACACGCTCGTCGTGCAGGCCGAGCCGGTGCATCGCGAGCTCGCGGTGGAGTGCGTCGCGTCGGGATACCGGGCAGGCGCGACCATCGTCGAGCTGCAGTACTACGACCCGCTCGTCACTCGCGCGCGGCTCTTGAACGGGAGCGACGACGCGATCGGCGCGCTCTCGCCGTGGGCGAAGCGTCGCATGCAGGAGCTCGCGAAGCCGCACGGGCGCGCGTGCGGCGATCATCGGCGAGAGCGAGCCCGGGTATCTCGACGGGATCCCGCCGAAGAAGATCGCTCTCGACACGGTGCGCACGGCCGAGCACAGCAAGGCGTTCCGCCGCGCGAACCTCGACATGCGTGCCCGCTGGACGGGCGCGGGCTGGCCGACGGACTTCTGGGCGGGACAGGTCTATCCGGAGCTCTCTCCGCTCGAGGGCAAGCGCCGCCTGGCCCAGGACATCCTCTGGTTCTGCCGGCTCACCGACGAAGACGGCAAGGGCTCGACCGGCTGGCTCAACCACGCGACGCGCGCTCGCGCGCCGCTCCGCGAAGCTGACGAAGCTCGGCCTCACGCGGCCTCGAGCTCCGCGGGCCGGGCACGTCGCTCGACGTCGGTCTCGCGCCCGGACCCGCTGGCTCGGCGGCCAGGAGGAGACGCCCGACGGCGTGAAGATCACGCCGAACGTGCCGACCGAGGAGACCTTCACGAGCCCGAACGCAGCGGGCGACCGAAGGGACCTTCGCGTGCACGTTCCCGCTCTCGTTCCAGGGCCGGCTGATCGAGGGGCTGCGCGGCGAGTTCCGCGGCGGGAAGCTCGTGCGGCTCGACGCGAACGCCAAGAAGGACCGCGACTTCGTCGCCGCGTACATCGACAGCGACCCGACCGGTAACGGACGCCGGCTCGGCGAGGTCGCGCTCGTCGACGCATCGTCGCGGATCGGCCAGAGCGGCCGCACGTACTTCAACACGCTGCTACGACGAGAACGCCGCCACACACATCGCGTTCGGCTCGGGCTTCGGCGGCACCCGTACGAACGGCGCGACGCGGCATCAACCGCTCCGACGTCCACCTCGACGTGATGATCGGCAGCCCCGAGCTCGAGGTGACGGGATCGAACGCGAAGGGCAAGCGCATCGCCGTCATCGCCGACGGGGCTCTGGCAGATCTGACGAGGCGTCTAGCCGTCGACGAGCAGCCCGTTGATCGGCCCCCACAGCGCCGAGGCGAGCGCCGTGAGACGCCGCGCAGGCGAGCGCGTAGCTCCGTGCAGCGCCGTGCGACGACTCGTTCGCGAGCGGGCGCCAGATCTCGTCGACGACTCGGCATCGGGTCGCCGCCGCGCGTCCTGCTCGAGATGCTCTTGCCAGAGCCGCAGCCGCGCCGCGCGGATGAACGCCTCGTCGCGAACGACGACGTTCACCTCGCGTGTCGTTGAAGAGCGAGTGCTCGTTGAGGTTCGCCGAGCCGACGGTCATCCACGCGTCGTCGACGACTCCGATCTTCGCGTGGACGTACACCGCGTGGCCGCCGGGCTGGAAGAGCGTGCACGCGAGAAACCGCTTCGTCGTCCCCGCCCTGCTTCGCCGCATCGACGAGCACGCCCAGCTGGCCGCGCGTGTCGTCCCTACCGTTGTTCGGCTGCGCAGGCAGCACGACAACGAGGCGAAAGTCCTCGATGCGGCGGCTCGCGCAGCTTTGCCGCGAGGATCTCGATCAGCTCCGGCGACCAGAGAAACTGGCTCTCGAGATAGATCGAGCCGCTCGGCAGCGCGTAGCGCGCGCACGTAGCTCTCGAGGATCGTGAACTCCCCCGCGCGGCAACCCGTCGTAGACCGAGCTCGGCACGGTCCGCACGAGCTGGGCCTCGAGCTCGCCGGCCGGCGCAGGCACGCGCGGCGTCGCAAGCGATCCCTGCCAGCGCAGGCGAAAGTGCTCGGCGACGTCGGCGACGATCGGGCCCTTCGAGGCGGAACGCAGCATCGTGCCAGCCGACGCCCGAGCGCGGCGGATGCGCGCTCGAGTCGAGCCGGTCGCCTGCCTTGACGAGGTGAGATCGATTCCGCCGACATACGCGACGCGGTCGTCGACCATCACGAGCTTCTCGTGATGGCAGTGCATCGGCCGCTCGCGCGCGTCGAGCTGCATCTGGATCTTCGTCCCGCGCGTCAGCTCGTCGCGCATCTCGCGCACCTCGGCGACGGTCGGGGTGGAAGAGCGGCAGCGGCGCGCCCGCCCAGGCGAGGACGCGCACGTCGACCCGGCTCGCCGCCTCGGCGAGCAGGTCGCGGAGGGTGGGGCCGTCGAAGCCCATCCGGAACTCCGGTGTGAAGTACCAGCCGGCGATGTGCACGTGCGATTCGGCCTCGCCGACGTCCCTCGACCATCCGCGGCAGCACCTCGGCTCCGTCCACGAGGAACTCGACCTTCGATCCCGAGCGAGGGGCGAACGAGCCGCTGTCGGCGAAGCCGCCGCTCGGCGGATCGAAGGCGCGCGCCTGCCCGTTGCGCTGCAGGCGCCGGCGGTGGTGCGAGCAGATCGCGTGCTCGACGCGCGCGCCGACGGCAGCATCGATCCGGCTGAGCGCCGGCGCAGCTATTGCGAGTTCCCGGGCACCGTCGGCGTCGGCTCCGTTGGCGGTGGAGGCGGCGGCTCAGGTGCGGTCGTGGGTGGCGGCGGAGGCGCCGGCGCGGGAGTCGTTGTCGGCGTCGCGCGGGTCGGCGGCGGTGCGTGCGTCGTCGACGTAGCCGTCGTGGTGGAGGCCGGGCTCGGGGTCGAGCTCGAAGGTGTAGTCGACGGGACGTACGAATAGGGCGACGAGATCGTGTGGCCGGTGAACTGCGGGTAGACGAAGTCCCGCACCGGCAGCTTCTGCACCGCGGCCGACATGAATCGATTCCAGATGGTCGCCGGCAGCGTGCCGCCGTAGACGGTGCCGACGCCTTCGACGTTGTAGAGCGGGATCTCGGCCTTCGGGTAGCCGACCCAGACGCACGTCGCGAGCTGCGGGACGTAGCCGCAGAACCATGCGTCCTGGAAGTTCTCCGCGGTGCCGGTCTTGCCGGCGGCCGGACGGCCGAAGTACGCCCCCGTGCCGGTGCCGTGCTGGATGACGCCTTGCAGCGCATAGGTGACGAGGTCGGCAGTGTTCTGCGGAATCGCCTGCGAACCCGTCGGGTCGAGCTTGCCGATCAGACCGCCCGCGGGGCCGCGCACGACCTCGAAGGCCTGGGGGGCGTGATGGACGCCTCTCGCCGCGAGGGTCGCGTACCCGTCGGTCATCTCGAGCGGATTGACCGCCTGGGTGCCCAGCGTGATCGAGCAGACCGATTGCAGCGGCGTCGTGATGCCCATCTTGTGCGCGGTCGACGCGACGTTCGACGGGCCGACGATGTCGACGAGCTGCGCGTAGATCGTGTTGACCGAGTTCGCGGTCGCGTCGAGCAGGTTCATGTAGCCGCTCGACTCGTCGGCGTTGTTGTGCACGGTCCAGGGGACGCCGTTGAACGAGCACTTCGGATCGGGGATCGTCAGCTCCGACGGCCCCGAGAACGCGCTGTAGATGGACGCACCCTGATCGAGAGCGGTCGCGAGCGTGAACGGCTTGAACGCGCTGCCGGCGGTACGACCGGACTGAGACGCGAGGTTGAACTTCAGCTGCCGGCCGTCGGGCAGATACGAGACCATCGCCTTCACCGCACCGGTGCGGGGATCGATCGCGACGACCGCCGCCGCAGGGTCCGTCTTCTCGCGCAGGACGCTCGCCGCCGCAGCGCGCGCCTCGAACTGCATGCGTGGGTCGAGCGTCGTGCGCACCTGCAGACCGCCGGCTTCCACCTGCCGCTCGCCGAACCGCTGCACGAGTTGCTGCGTCACCCAGCCGAAGAAGTTCGGGTGGCGCTGCGCGCTGTACAACGTTCCCGGCTTGAGCCCGAGCGGCGACGCCACCGCAGTCTGGTATGACGCCTGCGTGATGTAGCCGTGCGTGAAGAGCGCACGCAGCACCTCGTTGCGACGGTCGACCGCGGCATCGGGGTGCCGTAGCGGGTCGTACAGGGACGGCGCCTGCGGCAGGCCGGCGAGCAGCGCCGCCTGCGCAAGGGTCAGGGTCTTCGCACTCGTGGAGAAGTAGGTCTGCGCGCCGGCCTGCGCTCCAAAGGCGTGCTGGCCGTAGAACACCTCGTTCAGGTAGGCGGCGAGGATCTGCTTCTTCGTCCAGACGCCGGCGAGCTTCTGGGCGAGGCACGCCTCTTTCAACTTGCGCGACAGCGTGCGATCGGCCTTCCCGATGTAGAGGTTGCGGACGAGCTGCTGCGTGATCGTCGAGCCGCCCTGCACGATGTGACCTGCGGCTGCGTTCTTGATGAGCGCGCGTGCGATGCCCTCATAGTCGAGTGCGCCGTGCTCCCAGAAGCGCGCGTCCTCGATCGCAACCGTCGCCCTCGGCAGCCAGGGGGACATCTTCTCGAGAACGAGAGGCTGCCGGTTCGTGGTCGACGGGATGACGCCGAGCGGGCTCCCATCCGCGGCGAAGAGGAACGAGTTCGAGCCGAGCGCCACCGGCCGGAGCGACGCGAGATCGCAGGATCCGAACACGAGCGCGCGGCCGGTCAGCGCTGCACCGGCGAGCGTCGCGACGAGCACGGCGACGAAGATGGCGACCGCCACGAGCAGGAAATGGCGCCGCGGGCGCCGCCTCCGCCGCGCACGGCGAAGGGCGATAAGGGCGGCGAGATCGGCGTCGTCTAGCAACTCGGCGACATTCTTTCGCGCTCAGTCGCGCAGAAACTCGCTGAGGAGCGCCCCGAGAATCGGAATCGCCACGGTGAGCAGGAGGTTGGCACGGCCGATGCCGGTCAGGAGGGGGCGGAGGGCCTGGGGACGCCCCTCCTTGATCTGCTTCGCGAGGCCTGGACCGAGCACGTAGTCATGAAGATACGCGCCGGCGACGAGCAGCCCGACGAGCGCACCTTTGACCGCGAGCACCCAGTCGAACCGGGTCGACGTCGTGTCGAAGGCGCCGGCGCGGGAGGCGAGGATCGCCCCCGTCACGATCGCGACGCCGAGGGCGCTCCAGCCGATCGGCCGCCAACGCCGGCCGAGCTCGCGCAGGGTACGGCCGCGCGCGTCGCCCTCGAGCCGCTGAACGGGCGGGACGGCGACGAAGACGAGCGCGATGGTGCCGCCCGTCCAGACGATCGCGGCGAGGAGATGGACGATGCGAAGCGCGTCGTCGAGCACGCGCTCGATTCTCTAGGAGAGCGTGACGACCGGGCTCGCCCAGCCGATCGTGGGCGCCGAGAGGCGGACGCGTGCGCCGCGCGGGAGCGCGACCGTGCGGGTGAAGGTTCCGCTCGAGTCGGTCAGTGCGGTACTGCCGACCGAGCGCCACACGCTGCCGACCGCCCGCTGGATGACGTACCTGCGGCGACCGGAGCCCGGGCGCACCTGGCCCCAGAGCGTCGCAGAGGCGCCGTGACGCGAGACCTGCGCGAAGGGAAGCGCAAACGCGTGGTAGGAGAGCTTCGCCGTCCCGCCCGAGGTGAAGAGGCCGCTCTGCCAGCCGCCGAGGCTCGGCTCGTCGCGCACGAGGAAGTGGATCAGCACCGTGACGCCGCTCTGTTCCCAGACCCGGAACGATGCCTGGCCGATGTAGGCGGCCTGCGACGCCCAGGAGACGCCGAGCAGGCGGTCGGGCGGGTTCGTCTGATAGCCGTACTCGGTCAGCCAGAGGGGCTTCGAGCCGAAGTAGCGCGTCACGTCGGCGCGGATCGCCGGCAGCTTGGCGAGCGTGAAGTAGGCGCAGCCCGTGCACGAGGTGTGCGAGGGGGTCTCGTTCCGGTCGACCGGATACGGGTTCTGTGCATAGGCGTCGAGCCGTGCGTGCGCGGCGTGCATGCCCTGCATGAATGCGAGCGGCGCGAGACCGGACGGCGTCTTGCGCGGCGAGGTCACGCCCCCGGCGACCTGGTTCGAGCTCGAGGCCTGATGGAGCGAGGCGTAGGCCGGGTTCAAGACCTTCTGCACGTACAGGCTCGGCGACACGGGCACCGAGAACGTCCGGCTGTTCGGCTCGTTCCACGCCGTCCACTGGTGGACCCACGGAAACTCACGCGCGGCGGCGTAGGCGAAGTCCCCGAAGCCCGAGGTGGGAAGGTGCGCGGGCGGCCCGCCGCCGTTCGCCCACCGCGGTGCGCCGTAGAGCGTCACGAGCGCTCGTATTCCCCGCGCATGAAGCGCGTCGAGCACGTCGCCGTAGCTCCCCCATTCGTACGCCGCAGGGCTTCGCGGATCGGCCGGCTTCTGCGCAGCCACCTGGTCCCAGCGGAGCGTGAACCGCACGACGCCGACGCCGAGGTTGTCGAGCGTCGTCAGGCGCTCGGTCAGCGTTCCAGGCCCGAACATGAGCCAGGCGTCGTCCTGGATGCCGAACTCGGCCCCTCGAGACGCATGCGCGGGCGCGGCTACGACGAGCGCGAGCGCCGCGAGGACTGCCGCTCCGACCCCCCGGAACATGCGCGGACCGTAGCCGCTGCGCGGTTAGAGCTGTGTTAGGGCGTACCGCCGAGGTCGACGTCCTTCGTCTCGACCGTTCCGCCCGTCCGTCCGGGTGCCGTCTGGTACGTCCAGTACAGGTTCGTGTGCGCGATCACCTGGTCCGGCGGCGGCGCACCCCAGGCCGACTGGTCCTCCGTGGTATGGGCGTCGCTCACCAGGGTCGCGTCGT
The DNA here is from genome assembly GCA_963848665.1 of uncultured Actinomycetes bacterium. Classification (GTDB taxonomy): domain Bacteria; phylum Actinomycetota; class Thermoleophilia; order Gaiellales; family Gaiellaceae; genus Palsa-739. The sequence continues at coordinate 891,604 of CAWKEF010000006.1, read as the reverse complement.
ACCCCCTGACGAGGGCGCCGTGGAGGGTGGAGCGGATGCACGCGTCCGTCTGGGCGCCGACGACGACGAGCCGGCCGACTGCGAGATCCGACAGGACGTTCTCGAGCGGCGTGTCCTCGAACGAGTCGCCGTAGTTCTTCTCGATCAGCGGCTCGGCGGCGTCCGGCTCGAGCTCCGGGACGATCCGCCATTCGTCGCTCCCCTTCGCGAGCTGCTCGTCGGAGTGCTGAACCCAGACGACCGGCACCCGCTCCCGCCGCGCCTTCTCTACGAGGCTGCCGACGTTCGCGACGACCGCGTCGCGCTCGTGAGCCCCCGCGACGACGCCGTTCTGCACGTCGATGACGAGGAGTGCCGTGTTCGGCCGGTTCTCGAGTGTGGTCATGTATCTCCCCCTTGCTCGCTTGCTCGCGCCGGGCTCCTGTGCCCGGCCGCACGATAGAGATACCACCGACGTCTAGGGCTTCGGCTCGAGCTTGAGCACGTGCTCGCCGCCGCCGAAGTCGACGGCACGAACGACGTGCGGCCGTCCGTTCAGCGGCACCTCCTCGCCGACGCTCGGGAGGCCGTCGAGCATCAGGCGGCCGGTCGCGACGAGATCGCCGTTCTCGTAGGCGCGATACACGCAGGTGATCGGCGCCGGCGTCATCGGCCGAAGCTCCTCTGGCGCAATGGTCGTGTCGTCTGGCGCCGCATCCCCGGCGGGACACTATCGGGACAGACGACGTTTCCTCGCGCGCAACCGCGGCAATGATGACCTCGGTGTTGGGGTCCCTGTCCACCGTGTTCCATTCCACGGCGTTCGTCGTCGCGCGCGACGCGGTTCTCTTCTGTGCCGTTCTCCTCTGGGTCGGCTGTGCGTACTGGACGTACCGGGACGCGAGACGGCGCATCGACGATCCCCTGCTCGTGTGGACGGCGGGCGCTCTCGGCCTCGTCCCGCTCGCCGGACCGCTCGTGTATCTGCTCTTCCGGCCCCCCGAGACGCTCGAGGACGCGCGGTCGCGCCGGATCGAGCTCCGCGCCATCGAGAGCCGCCTCGAGCGGCGGGAGCCGCAATGCCCGGTCTGCCGGACGCTCGTCGAGCCGGACTTCCTCATCTGCCCGGTCTGCACGACCCACCTGAAAGAGCCGTGCCGGAGCTGCAGCCGCCCGCTCGAGACCGTCTGGCAGGCCTGCCCCTACTGCCAGACGCCCGTACAGGCCCCGATCGGGCTCGATCTCGACGCCGCCCTGACGGCCGAGGCCGCCTCGACCGGCGCCGCGGTGCCCCGCGCCAGGCGTTCTCGAAAAGCCTCGTAGAGGCGGACGAGCCCCGGCGTCGAACCGTTCGGAGGCGTGGTTGCACGTTTCGAACAAGTGACGACGGGTACAAGGAAGGCCCGCGCAGACGGGCCTCCTCGAGGAGCCGACGCGCGGATTCGAACCGCGGACCCCTTCATTACGAGTGAAGTGCTCTACCAGCTGAGCTACGTCGGCGCGCCCGCAGTCTATCGTCCGGTTCCAAAAGGAGAAAACCCGCGAGTAGCAGGTGTTATGGAGTGTTAGGGAATCGCAAATTTGCGATGTTTGGGAATGGACTTGCGGTCAATGCCGTTCTATAACTCACATAGGCGTCCCGCCGTAGCGGGTTAGGTCCCGCATCAGGACGCCGAGGAGGCCGCACGCCCGAGCGGCCCCACCGCGACGAAAGGGATTCCACTGAGCGACACGATGCACCTGCACGACCTTACGCCTGCCGAGCGCCTCGTCGAGGAGTCCGCCGAGCGCGGCTTCGTCGACGAGAAGGAGCTCGTGGCGTTCTCCGACGAACACGAGCTCGCCGAGGACGAGCTCGCGGCGCTCCGCGCCGCGCTCGAAGAGCGCGACGTGACCGTGCGCCTCGACGCACCGACGAAGCCCGGCTACACCGCCTCGTCGGGCGGCACCCTCGATCCGCTCCAGCTCTTCATGGACGCCGCCGGGCGCCACAAGCTGCTGACCGCTGCGGACGAGGTCTTCCTCGCCAAGCGCATCGAGAAGGGCGACGCCGCCGCGAAGGAGCGGATGATCAACTCGAACCTCCGGCTCGTCGTCTCGATCGCGAAGCGCTACCAGGGTCATGACGTGCCTCTGCTGGACCTCATCCAGGAGGGCGTCATCGGCCTCAACCGCGCCGCAGAGAAGTTCGACTGGCGCAAGGGCTACAAGTTCTCGACCTATGCCACCTGGTGGATCCGCCAGGCATGCCAGCGTGCGGTCGCGAACCAGTCGAAGACGATCCGCATCCCGGTCCACGTCCAGGAGCGGCGCATCAAGCTGAATCGCGCCTCGGCGGAGCTGCAGGCGAAGCTCGGCCGCGAGGCCACGATCGACGAACTGGCAGAGGCCACGCGCCTCAAGCCGGAGCACGTCGTCGAGGCACTCGACGCGGTCGACTCGATCTCGCTGAACCAGGGCCTCGGCTCCGACGGCGACTCCGAGCTCGGCGACCTGTTCGCCGACGAGTCGTCGGTCGATCCGGCCGAAGAGGCAGTCGACGCAGTGCGGCGCCAGCGCATTCAGCGCGCGGTCGCCGACCTGCCCGAGCGCCAGCGCCGGATCATCGAGCTCCGCTTCGGCTTCGGCGGCGAGTCCGCCTCACTCGAGACGATCGGCAAAGAGCTCGGCCTGACGCGCGAGCGCGTCCGCCAGCTCGAGTCCGAAGCGCTCCATCGGCTGCAGCTCGAGCTCGGCGACGAGCTCGTCTTCGCGGCCTAGACGAACGGCTCTCAGGCGGTGACGGCGCTAGCCGTCGCCGCCGCCTGAGCCCCCACCCGGGCCCGGCGTCTTGCCGAGCCCGGGAAGGGGCTTGCCCGGCTCGACGCCCGGGGCCGTCTGCTCCGGAACGGATACCGGCGTCGCGACCTCTGTCACGACCTGAGGCTGGACCGGCACGGTGAGGCTCGGGCTGCCGCCCACCCACCAAGGCCCTTGCCCTGCGCACTGCCCCTGCCGTGGCTCTCGCTCGAGCCGTCGTCCCCGGGCAGGCGCGCGACCTGGGCGCGAGCGCTTGCGCCGTCGGAGGGAGCGTGCGGCTGCACGACCTGCTCGACGGGCGCCTGCTCGACCGGCGCGGGAGCCGCCGGAGCGGCGGCCGGCTGCACCGGCGGCGCCTCGGCGGGAGCCGACGTGGGGGCGGGCGCCGCTCGCGAGGGCGAATGAACGGGAGCGCTCCGGTGCAGGACCCGCCGCCCGACGTGCGCACGCGTGGGTGCCACCGCAGTGCGCGGCGTCACCGCCACGACGGCATGGTGGTCGGGAGCTGCCGCACGCGCAGGTATCGGGCCGCGCGACGCGTGCACCTTCGGCGCCTGCGTCTTCGGCACCGGCGTCTTCGGCACCGGCGCCACCTGGTGGCGCTGGTGGAACTGCATCGGAGCGGTGGCGACGACCGTGCTCGCGCTCACGACCGCGATCGTTGCCGCAACCTTCGCCGCCACGCTTCCACCGAGGAGCGCGGCTTTCAGGCCCGCGAGCACGTTGCCCCAGTCGAGGGCCCGGGCCGCGCGCTTCTGCGAGACCGCCGGCTGCTCGAGCCCGTGCGCGAGTGAGCGCCTCGCGCGGAAGATCAGCGTCTCGACCGCCGCCTGCGAGAGCTCGAGCTCGGCAGCGATCTCGCGGTACGAGAGCCCCTGCCATTCGCGGAGCAGGATCGCTTTCCGCTGCGTCTCGGGCAGCTGCTCGAGCACGTCCTGCAGGCCGATCAGCTCATCGGCGCGGCGCGCCGGCGCCGGCGTCAGATCCTCGATCACCTCGAAGTCGGCCGGCGACTCGACCCTGCCGCGCCGCCACGCGGAGCGCCGCCGCGACAGGCAGACGTTGTGCGCGATCTTGAAGAGCCACGCGGACTCGAGCTCGGGCACGACGCCGCGCTTGATGCCGCGGAACGCGTTCAGGAAGGTGCTCTGCACCGCGTCCTCGGCCTCCTCGCGCGAGCCCAGCTGGTGCAGGCAATAGCGGAAGACCTGGTTCGCGTACTCCTCGTAGAGGGCGCGCGTCGCATCGGCCTCGGGAGCGACTCCCCCGTCGATCCGGCTCGCACGACCTATGGACGGAACTGCGGCCAACGTTCGCTCCCCCGTTGGAAGGTCGACGGCGCACCCCGCCCGAGCGCGCCCGCTCACACTATGGGCGACTTGCCGAAGCCCGGTCAACCCACTCAGTGGGGGTTTTCGGCGTTTTTACCGACGGGCTGAAGCGTCAGTTGCCCCCCGTCGCCGCCGTGTCCTCCATCCCCCTGCCGGCCACCGCCTCCCGAGCTCTCCGCCGAGCCGCCGGCCCTCCGTCCTTGCCGCCGCTCTGCCCGCCGCTCTGCCGGCCCGGCGTCGCGGCCGCTGTCCTCCCGCGCCCGACCGGTGCCCGGCTCCGTCGCGGGCGAGCCGTGCCGCAATCGCCGTTCAGGCGAGCCCCGTTCGCGCTCCCGCTCACCGTGAGCCCGGCTCGATGTGAGCTCGTGGCGCTCACGACGCGGACGGAGGTCGTCGCGAATTCGACGACGTTCTCGACCCGGAGGGGCGGGAGCGAAGTCACGTGTCGATGCGCGACGTGTCGGCCCGCGAGGAGGATCGGAGCGCGCACCGGCGCGCGTGCAGGGCGGTGGTTGTCGAAGGCATGCGGCACGACGACCGCGGTGCCGAGAGCGCTGCGGCGCCGACGCCGAGTACGGCGACCTTCGCTGCGACCGGTGCGCCGCCGCCCGCAGCGAGACGCACGAGCGCATCGATCCACGACGCGCCGGAGAGCGATGCGTAGACAGCCCGGAGCTTCGTACGCAGCCGATGCCGCGCCCGGAAGAGGAGCGACTCGACGGCAGGTTCCGAGACTGCGAGTGCCGCGGCGAGCTCCGCGTACGACAGTCCACCGAACTCGCGCAGCAGCAGCGCCTCGCGCTGCGGGCGCGGAAGCGCCTCGATCGCCGCCCAGAGCGCACGGAGGTCGGCGCGCCGGATTGCCTCCGCGAGCGGGTCGTTCGCCGTCGACTCCACCTCGAGTCCTTCCGCCGGAAGCGGCTGAGCGCATGCGCGAGCGAATCCGCGCCCAGCACTCGTTCCGCGCAATCGTCGCGAGCCACGCGGCGGGCTCCCGGGGATCGGTGCCGTTCAGGAGCGCGCGATGCGCGGAGAGGAACGTCTGCTGCGCTGCGTCCTCCGCCTCGTTCCGGTCGCGGAGGAGGGCGCGGCAGAGGCCGCCGACGGTACGGCCGTACTCGGCGAAGAGCTGCTCGGTCCGCGCGGCGGCCGCCCCGCTGCCGGGACGGCCGCGCAGATGCTGCTCTGCGTGCGGTTCGCTAGCCGTCGCCACCTCCACCGTGTTCGTCGCCCCCGTCGTCATCGCCCGGCTCGTCGTTGCCCGCGACGTTCAACTCGATCGTCACGGTCTGGCCGACGATCGACGCGGGCAGCGTCAGGCCGGCGGGGAGCGGAACCGTCAGCATCCGGCCCTCGACGGTGAGCGTCACGGAGCCCTCTGCAACCGACGCGACCGTCGCCTGCACTGCGATCGGCCCGGTCGCGACCTGGCCGAGGTCGTCCTCGTCCTCCTCGTCGAGCACGCCGTTCGCGATCCCGACCTGAGCCGAGACAACGGTCCCCGGCGCCGACGGCGTCGGATCGTTGGAGCGCAACGCGAGCAGGTGACGGTTGCTCGAGATGAACTCCGTGTGCCCGATGTGCCGAAGCACGACTCCGCGCACGTGCGCTCGAGCTGCGTGCCCGACGACGGTCGGCCGGCCGGTGCCGAGCACAACCCGCGAGCCGACGCCGGCGGCGCCGCGCGCTGCATGCACGACCCCCGTAGACGACGCGACGAGCATCGTTCCCCGTTCGCGGGCGACGACCACGCCCTTGAACGTGGCCGCACTTCCTGCGACGGGCCAGAGTGCCGCTACGACGCTCCACACCGCGGCGAGCAGGACGAACCCCTTCAACTTCGTCAAGACATGCTCCTCTCTTGGGGTGTACCGGCCGCACGGCGAGACGGTTTCGTCGAGAGGAGAGAGCGCCTAGCGGGCGAAAACCTGCGGCCCGGCGAGCTCGCGCCGCAGGCGGACGAGCAGTGCCTCGAGCGCGAGCGGGACGGAGAGCTGGAGCTCCTCCGCCTCCCGCCAGGCAGAACGGACGACGCTGCAGGCCCTCTCGGCTCCCTGCAGACGCTCGCGCGTTGCATCGGCACGGAGCTCGTCCAGCCGGTCCACGTGCACGACCGTCCCCTCGGCACCCGCCGCGAGCACCACGAGATCGCGGTACCACCATTCGAGCTCCTCGAGCGCCGCCAGCAGCTCGTCGCGCTCGGCCCCACGCTCCGCCCGCCGAGTGCGCTGTTCCGCCTCGCGGCCGCCGAGCTCGAGCACCTCGACGAGCTCCTCCGCCTTCTGCTTCGCCTCCGAGCCGCGCTCGCCGATTCCCTCGAGCAGCGTCTGCGCACCGTCGCCGGCATCGAAGGCAGGATCGAGATACACGGCGCGTGCGACGCCGATCAAGGCCTCACGGCGTCTGGCTGCCGCCGGATCGAGCAGGCGGGCCGCGCGGTCGAGGCGTCCCGCCGCGACGCGCGCGATCGTCGTTGCCTCCTCGTCCGACAGCTCGGGCGCACGCGTGCGCACCTCGGCAAGCACCGCGCCCTCCGACAGGCGCCGGAACGGGACGAGCTGGCAGCGCGAGCGGATCGTCTCCGGAAGCGGGCCGAGATCGTTCGCGAGGAGCAGGATCACCGCGTACGACGGCGGCTCCTCGAGATCCTTGAGGAGCGCGTCCGCCGCGTCCTCGTTCATCGTGTCCGCATCGAGGATCAGATAGACGCGTCGCGACGCCTCGTACGGCCGCATGTGCAGGTCGCTGCGGAGCGTTCGGATGTCGTCGATTCGGATCTGGTCGCCGACCGGTTCGAGGACGTACAGATCCGGATGGGTGCGTCGCTCGACGCGGGCGTGGTCGCCGAGGAGCTCGGCCGCGAAGAGGAGCGCGACGGCGCGCTTCCCCACGCCGGGCGGGCCGTGCAGGAGATAGGCGTGCGCCGGCCCCTCGACGAGCGCCGCCGACAGAAGGCGCTTCGCCTCATGCTGCTCCGCGACAGCGGCGAACATCATCGAAGCAGAGGCTCCACGGCGCGCCACACCTCTGCAGCGACCTCGCCGACGTCGCGCAGCGCGCCGTCGTCGCTTTCCGTCGAGATGACGCGCCAGCCGTTGCGGCGGGCCAGCTCGAGGTACAGCTCGCGCGTTGCGCCGCTGTGTCCGGCGTCGGCCTCGTGGATGTCGGCCTCGAGCGTCGTGTACTCGCGTGCGGCCTTGCGGCCGACGAGCCGTCGGGCAAGCGCAACGGGCGCGTCGAGCAGGACGACGACATCCGGTCTCGGGAGCGCAAACTCGCCGTACTCGACCTGCTCGAGCCAGTCGAGGAGGCGCTCGCGCGCCTTCCCGGCGAGCTTCGCGCCCTGGTGGGCCGCGTTCGAGCCGACGTAGCGGTCGCAGACGACCAGGTCGTGCTCCTCGAGCGCGGCGACGAGCTGCGGACGTGCGTGGAAGCGGTCGCCCGCGTAGAGCATCGCAGCGAGCTCGGGATGCACCTCGTCCGCAGATCCGAATTCGCCGTTCAGATAGTCGGCGACCGCGCGGCTGAACGGGTTGCCGTCGTAGAGCGGGAAGCTGAAGGAGGCGACGCGATAGCCCTCGACTCGAGCGGTATCTGCGAGCTGGGCCGCCTGTGTGCCCTTGCCCGAGCCGTCGATGCCTTCGATCGCGAGGAAGACGCCCACGGCTCCTAGGATACGAGGCGCATGCGGGCGGTCGTCACCGGGGGGGCTGGGTTCATCGGCTCGCACGTCGTCGAGGCGCTCCTTGCGCGTGGCGACGAGGTGCACGTGCTCGACGACCTGTCGAAGGGGAAGCGGGAGCGCGTCGCGAACGGGGCCGAGCTCCACGTCGCCGACGTTCGCGATCCGGACGCCGTCTTCGCTCTCGTGCAGCCCGAGGCCGTCTTCCACCTGGCGGCTCAGGCCGACGTGCGCGTCTCCGTGGAGAACCCCGCGCTCGACGCCGACGTGAACGTCCTCGGGACGCTACGGATCCTCGAAGCGTCTCGCCGGCACGGCGCGAAGGTCGTCTTCTCGTCGACCGGGGGAGCCGTCTACGGCGAGTGCGAGGCGCCCGCGCCGGAGTCGGCCGAGCGTCGCCCTGTCGCGCCGTACGGGACGTCGAAGCTCTGCGGCGAGGAGTACCTCGCCACCTGGAACCGGCTCTACGGCACGACTCATGTCTCGCTTCGGTTCGCCAATGTCTACGGCCCGCGGCAGGAGCCACACGGCGAAGCAGGCGTCGTCGCGATCTTCATGGGCCTCCTGCATGACGGCGGCACTCCGACGATCTACGGCGACGGCAGCCAGACGCGCGACTACGTCTTCGTCGACGACGTCGTGCAGGCGATGCTCGCAGCGCTCGACCGGGAAGGCGGCGTCTACAACGTCGGCACCGGCGTCGAGACCTCGGTGGTCGACCTGTACGCCGCGATCCAGCGCGCGAGCGGCGTTGCGCGCGACCCCGTAAACGCACCGCCACGACTCGGTGAGCTGCAGCGGAGCGTGCTCGACATCTCGCTCGCGGCGAGCGCGCTCGACTGGCGCCCGGCGTACTCGCTCGACGACGGGCTCGGGAAGACATGGGAGTGGATCGAGCAGGACTAGCGCTCAGCGGGGCGAATCGATTCGAGCTGTGGAACACGCGGGTCAGATTCCAACCGGCTTTCCGTGGCGCGGCGCGACGCTCGTCGTCGGCGCGATCGCGGCAGCCGAGCTCGTCGCGCTCGCCAGCATCGGCGCCCTGCACTTCGTGCCGAAGCACGTCGTCGCGGCCCGCACTTCCGCCGCAACCGGTCACATCGCGCGGAAGGTCGTACACGCGCCGCCGGCGATCCCGCAGCACCCCCTGCGCGCGCGTGCGCGCGTCCGCGTGCTCGTCCTGAACGGCAACGGTGTTCAGGGAGCTGCATCGACCGAGGCGGCCCGCCTCACCGGCGCCGGCTACCGCATCGCCGCGGCCGAGAACGCGCAGCGCCACGACTACGCGCAGTCGATGGTGCTCTACGTCCCGGGCTGGATCAACGAGGCACGGCGACTCGCGCACGACGCCGGCATCCGGATCGTGGCCCCGATCGACGGCCTGCGCCCGGCGTCGCTCAAGGGCTCCCACGCCGTCGTCATCGTCGGCACTTCCTGAGCCTCGGCGGTGTGAAGTGAAACGCCTTCGTGCGTGCCTGATCGAGTAGGCCGCAGGTTTTCGACGCCGGGCCGAAGCGGTCGTACGTATAGGAGTTGTTGAGCGCCTCGTAGGCGAGTCGCCACTGCTTGTAGTCGAAGTAGAAGGCACCGAGCTCGTACCAGGTCTCGGCGTTCTCCGGCTCGCGGGCGACCGCCTCGCGGTAGAGCTCTGCAGCACGGGCGGTGTGCCGCCCCGCGTCCTCCCATGCCGCCCACTGCATGAGCGCGTCGACGGAGAGCGGGTCGTACGAGTGCGCGCGCTTTGCCTGCGCCAATGAGACCGCGGGCAGCTCGCGCTGTGCGAGCCACGGCGCCGCGAGCGAATAGATGCCCGCGAGAGCGAGCGCGGCGGCGGCGAGCGCGACGAACGGCCGCCGAGCCGCCCGAGCTTCCGCCGGCCGTGAGAGCAGCGCCCCCGCGAGCAGGAGCAGGGGTCCGCAGGTCGCGATGAAGTTCCAGTCGAAGTCGACGATCGCGTGCGCGAAGAAGACGGCGACGGCGATCCCGAGTGCGCGGCCGGCCGGATCACGGCGTATGCGCACGACGCCCCAGAGCGCGGCCGCCGCCGCGCTCACGTAGAGCAGGAACCCGACGATGCCGAGCTCGCTCAGGAACTGGAGCGGCACGTTGTGGGGCTCGACAGTCGTGATCGGGCTGCGGCGGAGCAGCCGGTCGGTGAAGCTGAACGTGCCGGCGCCCGTTCCACCGACGGGGTGGCGCGTGAACGCATGCCACGCCTCCTGCCACCACGTCCAGCGGTTGCTCGAGTTGATGCTCTTGAGATGTCCGCTGCTGTTCGTCAGCTGGCTCGTCGCCGGGTTCGTGAACTCCTTCCAGATGTGGCCGGAGAACGCGATGCTCACGGCGAGGCCTGCAAGCGCGACGACGAGCGCGGCGATGCCGGCGACGCGTTCGACCTGCGAGCGGCGCGCGGCTGCCACCGGGTGGCGGGCGAGGAACGCCGCCGCGGCGTAGACGGCGACGCCGCCCGAGATCAGCACGAGGGCGAAGATCCAGCCGTCGTGGGTACGCGTTGCGCGCGGCTGCAGGTCGTTCGTGATCCCCGGGAGCGCGAGCGCGATCCCGAAGACGGCGGCGCCCGCACCGCCGCCGATCGCGACGGCGGCGAGACTCGCCACGCGCTCGCTGTCGAGCACGACCCAGGCCGCCGCCGCGAGGCAGGCGAGCGCGACTCCGAACCGTGAGTACGTGAGGAGCTCGGTGACGACGAGCAGGTAGAGGAGCACCGCGGCCGCGGCCGCCCGGCGTCTGCCGAGCCAGAGCGCGAGGGGCACGCCTGCGTCGCACACGAGCGCCAGCTCGTTCCAGTAGCTGAGCGGCGAGCGCAGGCGCGCGAGCCGGCCGTAGTCGGAGTAGAGCGCAGGGACGCACTTCACGACGAGCGCCCAGACGGCGACGGCGGCGGCAAGGAGCGCGGCCGCCTCGGCGAGTCGCTCGCGCGGCAGGCGTGCACCGGCGAGCACGCCGACGAGCGCGAACGCCGCATAGACGAGCGTGCGGTTCGTGAACATCCAGGAGGCGTCGGCCGACGTCGACCAGATCGTCGACAGGCCGGCCCAGACGGCAAGTCCGAAGAGCGAGCCGACGAAGAGCACGGCTGGGCGATCGAGTCGGACAGGGGCCACTCCGAGCAGGAGCGCCGAGAGCAGGAGCGCGAGCGTCCCGATCCACACGAGGGGCGCGTTGACGTCGGCGAGCCCTCCGCCGAAGAAGACGGCGCAGACCGAGATCGCGGCGGCACCGAATGCTGCGGAGAGCCGACCGACTCCTTGGCCCGCAGCGCGCACGGGCGGTGACGCTAGCATCGGGCAAACGGCCTCGTTGCCCGGTTCACAAACGGTTTACATCGGCCAAACCGCGAGAACACCCGGGTCGAAGAGACTTGGCAGACCGGCCGGCACGGAGGCTCGCGCCTGGGCCATTTTCGGATGACGACGACGCAGACAACGACGAAGGTGCTCCTGGCGGCGCTCGCCGGAGCGCTCGCCTTCCTCGTTGCCGGAGTCGGGGGCGCAGCCGCTGCGCCGGCAGCCTCCCAGCAGGCGACGAGCGGGTGCTGGCTCCAGGTGATCAACGACTGGGAGGACAACAACCAGGTCGACCGGATCTACGCCATCCCGTGCTACACGCAGGCGATCCAGCACCTGAGCGCCTACCCGGACATCGCGGGCTACTCGAGCGCGATCGACGACATCAAGCGGGCCATGCTCGCCGTGATCCACGAGGAAGGCCGCGGCGGCCCCGGCTCGGGCACGCCGTCGAACAACATCACTCCGGGGCCCGGCGGCTCCTCCGGCTCCGGCGGCGGCGGGACGCCGCACAAGAGCCTCTGGACGCGGCTCACAGACCGCCTCTCGCCGGGCAATGCCCAGTCGGTCCCGCTGCCGCTCATCGTCCTCGCGGGCCTGGCGCTCCTCCTGCTCCTCGCAGCGGCGGCGACCTGGTTCGCCCGCCGGATGCAGACCCGGCGCGTCGCCCCCGCGCCCGCCCCGACGCCCCGGCGCTGAGCGGCGGCCCGCCGCCGGCGGCTCCGTCCGGCACGAGTCCTACTCTTGCCGGTCCCCGCTCGGCGTAGAGGCGCGGGTCGAAACTACAGTGAAGGGGTAGAAATGGCGAGCGTAGAGCAGCAGAGCGGCACGAACCCGGCGATCGACGAGGTGGTCAACTCCGTCGTCGACGAAGGCGCTCACCTTGGCGTCCGCCGCTTCTTCACGATCCCCGGCCGCGATCCGTTCGACGAGATCGAGTGGGAGATCCGTGATGCCCTGATCCCGGGCCGAAACGGCCCTGCGTTCGAGCAGCGCAACGTCGAGTTCCCGAAGTTCTGGTCGCAGACGGCGACGAACATCGTCGCCCAGAAGTACTTCCGCGGCCGGCTCTCGTCCCCGGAGCGCGAGTCGAGCGTCCGCCAGATGGTCGGCCGCGTCGTAGACACGGCGGTCGCCTGGGGCAGGCAGGGCGGCTACTTCGCCGACGACGAGGAGGCCGAGACGTTCGAGGCCGAGCTCAAGGCCATCCTCGTCAACCAGTACGCCTCGTTCAACAGCCCCGTCTGGTTCAACGTCGGCTTCGAGGAGAAGCCGCAGTGCTCCGCGTGCTTCATCCTCTCGATCGACGACTCGATGGAGTCGATCCTCGACTGGATCCGCCGGGAAGGCGTCATCTTCCGCGGCGGCTCCGGCTCCGGCGTCAACCTGTCGAGGCTCCGCAGCTCGAAGGAGCAGCTCTCGAAGGGCGGCTATGCCTCGGGACCCGTCTCCTTCATGCGCGGCGCCGATGCGTCCGCCGGCACGATCAAGTCCGGCGGCAAGACGCGACGGGCTGCGAAGATGGTCGTGCTCGACGTCGACCATCCGGACATCGAAGAGTTCATCTGGTGCAAGGCGAAGGAGGAGCGCAAGGCGCGCGTCCTCGAGACCGCCGGCTACGACATGTCGCTCGACAGCCCCGACTGGGCGTCGATCCAGTACCAGAACGCGAACAACTCCGTCCGCGTCAGCGACACGTTCATGGATGCGGCCGCCGAGGCGCGCGAGTTCAACCTCACCGCGCGCACCGACGGCACCGTCGTCTCCACCGTCGACGCGCGCGACCTGCTGCGGCAGATCGCCTCGGCTGCGTGGGAGTGCGCGGATCCGGGAGTCCAGTACGACACGACGATCAACTCGTGGCACACGCTGCCGAACACGGGCCGCATCAACGCGTCCAACCCGTGCTCCGAGTACATGTCGATCGACGACTCGGCGTGCAACCTCGCGTCGCTCAACCTGATGAAGTTCCGCCGCGAAGACGGCGAGCTCGACGTCGAGGCGTTCGAGCATGCCTGCGATGTCGTGTTCCTCGCGCAGGAGATCCTCGTCGGCTACTCGTCGTACCCGACGCCCGAGATCGAGCGAAACGCGAAGGCGTTCCGCCAGCTCGGCCTCGGCTACGCGAACCTCGGCGCGCTCCTGATGGCGCGCGGCCTCCCGTACGACTCCGACGAGGGGCGCGCCTATGCGGCGGCGATCACGGGGCTGATGACGGGCCGGGCGTACCGCAAGTCCGCGGAGATCGCCTCGCGGATGGGGCCGTTCGCCGGCTATCAGACAAATCGCGCGCCGATGATCGGCGTGATCGCGAAGCACCGCGCCGCCGTCGGGAACATCGAGAACGACGACGTCGTGCCGGCCGACCTGCTGGGCGCCTGCCGAAAGGCCTGGGACGATGCGTTGAATCTCGGCGAGGTGCACGGCTACCGCAACGCGCAGGCCACGGTGCTCGCACCGACCGGAACGATCAGCTTCATGATGGACTGCGACACGACGGGCGTCGAGCCGGACTTCTCGCTCGTCAAGTCCAAGAAGCTCGTCGGCGGCGGCGAGATCACGATCGTCAACAAGACGGTGCCGATGGCGCTCGAGAAGCTCGGCTACGCGCCGCGCGAGCGCGAGGAGATCGTCGCGTACGTCGACGAGCGCAACAGCGTGATCGGCGCCCCGTACGTGAAGACCGAGCACTATCCCGTCTTCGACTGCGCCGTCGGCGATCGCGCGATCCACTATCTCGGCCACGTGAAGATGATGGGCGCGACGCAGCCGTTCATCTCGGGTGCGATCTCGAAGACCGTGAACCTGCCGGAAGAGGCGTCGGTCGACGACGTGATGAACCTCTACATCGACGCGTGGAAGCTCGGCGTGAAGGCGATCGCGATCTATCGCGACAACTGCAAGGTCGCGCAGCCGCTCTCGAGCTCAGGCTCGGGCGTCGCCAAGGCGGTCCCGCCCGCGCTCGTGCACGAGCGCAAGCGCCTCCCGGACGATCGCAACGAGGTCGGCCGCAAGTTCCGCGTCGGCGACTACGAGGGCTACATCCACGTCGGCATCTTCGACGACGGCAGCCCCGGGGACATGTTCGTCGACATCGCAAAGGACGGGACGACGCTCCAGGGCTTGATGAACTCGCTGATGATCGCGGTCTCGATGGGCCTGCAGTACGGCGTGCCGCCCGAGGTCTATGTCTCGAAGCTCTCGCACCTCCGCTTCGAGCCGAGCGGCATGACGAACGACGCCGACATCCGCGTCGCGAAGTCGATCGTCGACTACATCTTCCGCTGGTTCGGCAAGCGGTTCCTCACCGCCGAGCAGCAAGAGGAGGTGGGCATCCTGACACCCGAGGTGAAGGCGATGCTCGCGCAGCGCTATCTCGACGGCGCGAACGCCGCTCCGCTGGAGCCGGGCGAGATGCCGACTCCCGGCCAGACCGCGCTCTTCAACTCGTGGGAGGACGCGGTCGAGTGCGCCCGCTGCGGCGGACGCATGGTGCGGACGGGGTCGTGCTACACCTGCCGCGACTGCGGAACGAACACCGGCTGCTCGTAGCCGTACCGCGCTCGGGAACCATCGCGAGAGGCGCCACGGGGCGCCTCTCGCCGTTTCCGGGGCGGTCAGTACCCCACGCGGCGGCTCCTCCGTTCACCCCGAGAGCGATCAAGGAGGCACATCGTCGTGCGATACGCAGCAACCACCGCGGCGCCCCGCGTCGGCATCAGCTGGCTCGGCGCCCTCTACCTGATCATCGGCGGCATCGTCGCCGCGACCCATCACTACTGGTCGCACCTGCACACGCTGAAGGCCTGGGGCTCGGCGCTCCTCGCGACCGTTCTCTGGCCGCTGATCCTGCTCGGCGTCAGCCTGCACATCCACTAGCAGGACCGGACTGACCCTTCCGGGGGAGGCGCCTTCCCACCTTGCGGGCGGGCTGCCTCTCCCGGCAGGGGTAGTCTCGACCACCCCGAATGCCGATGGTCACTCGATGAACATCGGTCTTCTCCGCCCGGGCCGCTTCGTGGCGGCGCACCTCGCGGCCTTTGCCGTTGCGCTCGCGGTCGGCCTCGCCACGAACACCCTGCTGACCGCGCTCGCCGTGGCCGCCGTCGCCGGGTTGCTTGCGCACGTCGTCGAGCAGGGCTACCAGCGCATCCGGAGCGACGCGCTCGAGCGCCGGTACCGGCAGCTCGTCGAGGACATGCCGCTGTCGTTCTACATCACGTCGATCGACTCGGACGTGGACCCCCTCTACGTGAGCCCGGCCATCGTCGACCTGCTCGGCTACTCGCTCGAGGAGTGGAAGGCCAACCCGCAGCTCTTCGAATCGATCCTGCACCCCCTCGACAGCGAGCGCGTGCTCCGCGCGATCGCACGCGCGAAGGCGGAGCAGAACCCGTACGAGGCCGAGTACCGGATGTATCGCAAGGACGGCGCCGTCGTGTGGATCCAGGACCGTGCGGTCACCGTGCGCGAGACGCGCGGCGGCGGCTTCCACTGGCAGGGCTTCCTCGTCGACGTCACGGCGCGCAAGCAGGCCGAGGCGCGCTACCGCACCCTCGTCGAGCAGCTCCCGCTGATCACGTACATCGACTCGCCCTATTCGGCCGACGAGGCGGCCCAGTACGTGAGCCCGCAGATCGAGGAGATCCTCGGCTACAGCCTCGAGGAGTGGCACGCGAACCCGAGCTTCTTCACCGACCATCTCCATCCCGACGATCGCGTGCGCGTGCGCGACGAGCAGCGCGTGGCGCGGCAGTGCGCCGAACCGCTCGAGCTCGAGTACCGCTTCATCGCGGCAGACGGGCGCGTCGTCTGGCTGAAGGACAGCTACACCGTCGTGCGGGACGAGACCGGCAAGCCGTGGTACACGCAGGGGTTTGCAGTCGACGTCACCGCCCAGAAGCAGGCCGAGCGCGATCGCGAGACCCTCCTCACGCAGACCCAGGAGCAGAACGAGCGGCTCCGCAAGCTCGACCGCATGAAGGACGAGTTCATCGCGCTCGTGTCGCACGAGCTGCGAACGCCGCTGACGTCCATCTGCGGGTACCTGGAGCTGCTGCTGCAGGACGACGTGATGGCGGAGATACCCGAGGCGCAGCTGAGCTGGCTGGAGGTGATCGACCGCAATGCGGAGCGGTTGCTGCGACTCGTCGAGGACCTCCTGCTCACGGCGCAGGCAAGCGCGGGCAACCTCGCACTCGAAAAGGGCGAGCTCGACATCGTCGCAGCCGTCGAGCAGGCCGTGCAGGCCGGCAAGCCCGTCGCGGCGGCGCGCGGAATCGAGCTCACGTGCTCGACCGAGCCGCTGCTGCCCACGAGCGGCGACCGCCTCCGCATCGGCCAGGTGATCGACAACCTCGTCTCGAACGCGTTGAAGTTCACGCCGGCAGGCGGCACGGTGGAGGTGCGCGCGTACCCCCACGACGGAGCCGTACGGATCGAGGTCACGGACACCGGCATGGGCATTGCCGAGGACGAGCAGACGCAGCTCTTCGAGCGCTTCTTCCGCACGGTGCGGGCGCAGGAGGCGGCCATTCCCGGCGTCGGGCTCGGCCTCTCGATCTCGAAGGCGATCATCGAGGCGCACGACGGGCGGATCTCGGTGCAGAGCAGGGAAGCCGTCGGCACGTCATTCTTCGTCGACTTGCCCGCCTCGGTGAAGCGCTTGCAGATCGTCTCCGCCGCCTGACCGTGCAGGCGCTGTCGACGGGGGCCGAGCTCCGGGTGACCGGGCCGCTCGACGCACGCGCCGGGATCGTGTGCGTGAACGGAGGCCAGGCGGGCGAGGTCGAAGGGACGTGGAGCGGGTCGCTCGAGTGGCTCGTGGCCCGGCTCGCCCCGCGCTTCCCGACGCTCGCCTTCGGCGAGGTGCGCTACCGGATCAAGTCCTGGAAGCGGCTGGACTGGTGCATTGACGACGCACGCGCCGCGATCGACGCGATCGGCGCCGAGCGCACGATGCTCCTCGGCTTCTCGATGGGCGGCGCCGTCGCGTCGCAGGCCGCCGGCGAGCCGTCGGTCGCCTCGGTCGTCGGACTCGCGCCGTGGTTCCCGGACCGGCTCTCCCTGGAGGCGCTGCGCGGCCGCCGCCTCGCCGTCTTTCACGGATCGCTCGATCGCTGGCTTCCGGGAATTCCCGGCGTCTCCCCGGCGAGCTCACGCCGCGGCTTCGACCGGGCGCGGGCCCTCGGCGTGGAGGGCGACTACACGCTCGTGCCCGGCGCGCTGCACGGGATCGCGCTCCGTGCGCACTGGGGGCGCCCGGTGCCGCTGCCACGCGCGCACGCCTGGGCGAACCTCGTCGCCGGCGAGGTCGCGCGCTTTCAGGCGGGCTGAGCCCGACGGCGCTCGAGCTGCGCTGCGTCGGGCACCTTCACGTTCCACACGAGCCCGAGCCGCTCGAGCCCGCGGATCACCCACCAGGACACGTCGAGCTGCCAGCGGTGCAGCCCGTGCCGGGCGGAGACCGGAAAGGCGTGGTGGTTGTTGTGCCAGCCCTCGCCGAACACGAGCAGCGCAACCACCCAGTTGTTCCGCGCCTCGTCACGTGAGCGGTAGTCCTTGCGCCCGAACATGTGGCAGATCGAGTTGACGCTGAACGTCGCATGCTGGTACGCGGCGATCCGGATCAGCCCTCCCCAGACGAGCCCCTCGACGCCGGCAGCCCACGTACCGCCGACGGCGAAGCCGATCGCGAACGGGATCCCCAGCGTGAGCGCGACCCACACGAGGTACATGCGGTCGATCGTGCGCACGAGACGGTCCTCGTAGAGGTCGCGACCGTACTCACGGCCCTGCTCCATGCCGAGGCTCGAGAACATCCAGCCGACGTGCGCGTGCACGAAGCCGCGCACCGCACCGAGAGCGCCCTCGCCGTATCCGACGTGCGGCGAATGCGGGTCGCCCGGCTGGTCGGAGAGCGCGTGGTGCTTGCGGTGATCGGTCACCCACTGCGTCACGGGCCCCTGCATCGTCATGCAGCCGAGGATCGCGAGCACCGCCTTCACGGGCGCCCGCGCCTCGAAGCCCTTGTGCGTGAAGAAGCGGTGAAAGCCGATCGTCGTCCCGAAGGCGCAGACGACGTAGAGGCCGGCGAAGAGGGCGACGTCGACCCAGTGGAAGCCGATGCCCCAGAGGAGGCCCATCGCGAGGATGAGTCCGAGCGGAGGCACGACGACTGCGATCAGGGTCACGACCTGGCTGATCCGGCTCGTCCGCGCGCGAACCGTTCCGATGTTCGCGGGCAGCGCATCTCCGGCCTGGTCTCCGTTGGTGCCGATCATGCGGATCCTCCGGAGGCTAGCGGACGTCCGGACGGTCGAGTCCACTGGTGCTCACCACGTGCCGAACGGCCCTACCGCTTCAGCAGAGCATCGAGGCGCGCCCTGTAGACGTTCATGTCGCCATGCCGCCAGTCGGCGTGGGTCTGCCTGCGCCACGGCGCGTAGAGCTCCCTGTGGTACGGGCTCGTCAGGCTCTCGTTGTGGCCGATCACGTTCTTCGCCGAGATGCGATAGCGGGACATGAGCCACGCGGTCAACGCGAGCGACGAGCTCATCTGTGCGCGGTCGTTCAGGATCTCGGCATCCGAGGTGCCCACGTGCTCGATGCCGATCGCGACGTAGTTCAGCCCTACGGTGTGCCGGCACATGATGTCGAGGCGGACGAGCTGGTAGATCGTCCCGTCGCGGTCGACGATGAAGTGCGCGCACGTTCCGGGCAGCGAGTGCAGCTCCGGGTCCGGCACGTCCTGGGCGAAGGTGTTGTACGCCGACGCAAAGCTCGTCGTTGCCGTGTAGTGCTCGACGATCACCTTCGGCCGCAGCACGTACGAATCGATCCCGTAGTGACGCTTCGCGTACTGCGCCGTCTCCGCCTTTCGCTGCGCGCCGAACACGATCGGCTTCCAGACGATGTGAGGCCTCGGCGGCGCGAGCAGGGCGAGCGCAAGCGCGAGAGCGACCACGGCGTCACGGTAGCCGGAGGCTGTAGACGCCGTCGGCCACGGTCTCGACATGCCACTGCTCGAAGAACGGCTTCGCGAACGGGCGGCCCGGATCGGCGATCAGAATCTCGCCGCCGAGCTGCGGCAAGAGCTCCTGGAGCTGCGCTGCATTCCGCTCCTCATAGAGCAGGTCTGCGCCGAGCACGAGCTGCCACGGCGCCTCGCGTAGCAGCGGGCCGGGTGCATCCCAGCGCACGCGCTTCACGCGAAGGCGGATGCTGTTCCGCCTCGCGTTCGCACGCAGGAGCGCAACGGCGTCGTCGGCCCAGTCCGTCGCGAGCACCTTCGCACCGCGAAGCGCGGCTGCGAGCGACGGAAGCCCGAGCCCGGCGCCGAGCTCGAGCACCCTCGTCCCGCGCAGGTCGCGGGCCGACACGACGTCCGCGAGCGCGACGCCGCTTCGCCATAGCTCGGCCCAGTACGGGAGGAACTCGTCCTCGTCGAAGGCGTCCTCGTCGATCAGCTCGTCGGCGTTCGGCGGCCGCAGCAGCGTGACATGCCGCCCGGCGAGCTCGAAGGTCTCCTCGATCAGAGTTGCGCGTAGAGATCGACGCCGACGCCGTCGGGATCCTGGAGCTGCGCGTAGCGCTGTCCCCAGAACGCATCCCACGGCTCCTTCTCGCCGTGGAAGCCGGCGTCGACCGCGCGCCGGTACACCTCGTCGACCTCGGCCGGGTTCGAGCACTCGAATGCGAGGCCGACCTGGTTGCCGTTCTCGCGGGCCCAGCCGGGCCGGAAGCTCCGCACGACCTCTTCCGAGTCGAGCATGAACCGGACCCCGTTCGGCAGGAACGTGTCGATGTGACCCTCCTCCGGCGTCTCCGGTACGTCGACCCCGAGGAGCCGGTAGAACCGGATCGAGCGCTCCAGCTCGGACGCGACGATCCCGATCGCATTGAGCTGCGGCATGACGACGACGCTAACGGATAGCGTCACGCGCATGCGTTACAGGCAGCTCGGCTCGAGCGATCTCAACGTCTCGGAGATCAGCCTCGGCTCCTGGATGACCTACGGCGGCGGGGTCGAGAACGAGCAGGCGGAAGCGTGCGTCGAGGCCGCCTTCAACGTCGGGATGAACTTCATCGACACCGCGAACGTCTACTCCGGCGGCGGGGCCGAGGACTTTCTCGGCCGCGTGCTCGCAGACCGGCCGCGCGACTCGTACGTGCTCGCGACGAAGCTCTTCTTCCCCATGGGCGAAAACGACCGGGGCCTCTCCCGGCAGCAGGTCATGAAACAGATCGACCTGTCGCTCGCGCGGCTCCGGACGGATTACGTCGACCTCTATCAGTGCCACCGGTACGACTGGGACACGCCGCTCGAGGAGACGATGCAGGCGCTGACCGAGGTCGTAGAGGCCGGCAAGGCGCGCTACCTCGGCTTCAGCGAGTGGCCGGTCGAGAAGATCGAGGAGGCGCTCGGCCTGCCCGGGGTCGCGAAGTTCGTCTCGAGCCAGCCGCAGTACTCGATGATCTGGCGCGGCCCCGAGCGGGACGTCATCCCTTTCTGCGCCTCGCACGGGATCTCGCAGATCGTGTGGTCGCCGCTCGGACAGGGCGTCCTCACCGGGAAGTACGCGCCCGGGCAGCCGCCGCCCTCGGACAGCCGCGCCGCTTCGGAACGGATGAACTACTTCATGGATCGAGCCGAGGACGCCGCGCTGCTCGAGCGCGTGCAGCGGTTGAGGCCGGTCGCGGAGGGGCTCGGGCTCTCGATGGCGCAGCTCGCGCTCGCCTGGGTCCTGCGCGAGCCGAATGTCGCCTCGGCGATCATCGGCGCCTCCCGGCCGGAGCAGATCGTCGACAATGCGGCGGCATCCGGTGTGACCCTCGACGACGCCACGCTGCGGCAGATCGACGAGATACTCGGGTCGAGCGTCCAGTATGAGGGGCCCGCTTCCTGACCTAAGCTGAGCGGGATGGAACGCGACGTCGCGGTTGTCCTCTCGGGCGGCGCCGTCAACGGCGTCCTCATGGAGCTCGGATTTCTCAAGCGCCTGCGCGAGAGCGATCTCTGGCCGCGCGTCGGCTGGATCTACGGCACCTCCTCCGGAGCTCTCTCGGGGACGATGGCGGCGCTCGACCGCCTGGATGACCTCGAGGAGTTCATGCTTCGTCTGCAGCCGGAGGAGACGTTCAGGACCCATTCCCTGTGGCGGCTGCCGCTGCTCGGCTCCCACGACTACCGCTTGCCGCAAACGGTCGCCGAGCGCATCGGCGATCTCGTGCCCCTCGCGCGCCGGCTCGCCGAAGCTCCGATCGAGGTGACGGTGTTCGCAACCGACGTCAGCAACGACTCCGTCGGTGAGGGCGCACGGATGTACGAGCTCGCCTACTCGTCGAAGACGACTCCGGCGGAGACGATGGCGCAGGCGATCCTCGCCTCCGCCGCCGTGAGCGCGCTCGTGCTGCCGCGACCCGTCGGGGACCGGATCGCGACGGACGGTGCCTGGGTGCGCAACTTCCCGCTCGGGCCCGCGTACCGACAGCCGGGCGTCGAGCTGATCGTCAGCTTCCGGTACGTCCCGAACTATCCGCAGTTCGGCTCCGAGGGCCTCGCGAGGCTCCGCCACAGACTCGAGCGCTTCTCGAAGATCCCGCCCGTGAAGGCGCTGATCGCCGAACTCCGCGAAGGGGAGGAACGCGTCGAGCGTGGCGAGCCTGCGCATTGGCCCGACATGATCGTGCGCTTGATGCGCGTCGCCATCCAGCAGAACACGGCGCTCGAGGAGCGGGTCGCTCGCGACAAGGATGAAGCGCTCCTCGCACTCGAGCGCCTGCGGCACGACATCGACGCGATCGTGCGGCGTGACGGCGGCCGCCGCGGCGAACGGCTTGCGCAAGCCATCGACGAGCGGTTCGCAGTGGCGAAGTTCCCGTTCCTCGGCGACCGTCTGATCCCGCGCATCGCGGTGCAGTCGAGCGCCGGCGAGGTGTCGCTCGAGACCGGGCTTCGCAATCCGAAGCCGTGGAGCGAGGACCAGAAGCGGCTCCTGATCGGGCGCGGCTATGCGCTCCTCGACGAGGTGCTCGCGGAACGCCGCGTCGCCTAGAGGCCCGGCACTACCTTGCCCGGGTTCATGATCCCGTTCGGGTCGAACACCTGCTTGATCCCGCGATAGAGCGGGACGAGGTCGCCGTGCTCCCGCTCGAGATAGCCGAGCTTGCCGAAGCCGATGCCGTGCTCGCCGGTGCACGTACCGCCGCGTGCGAGCGCATCGTCCACGACGCTTGCGTTGAGCCCTTCGGCCTTCGCGATGGAGGAGGCGTCGTCCGGATCGAGCAGGAAGGCGAGGTGGAAGTTGCCGTCGCCGACGTGTCCGACGATCCCGCCGCGCAGCCCTGAGCCGTCGAGCGCGCGCCGCGCGTGCTCGATCGCAGGCGCAAGCTCCGAGACGGGCACGGCGACATCGGTCGTCATCGCCTTGGAGCCCGGGGCGAGCGCGAGCGATGCCATGAGCGCGTTGTGCCGCGCGCTCCACATTCGGCTTCGTGCCGTGGGATCGCTCTCGGACTCGAATGCGCTCGCCCCTTCGTCCTCGGCGAGCTCGCGTGTGGTCGCAAGGTCGCCGGCGACGCCCGCCTCAGTTCCCCCGAACTCGATGAAGAGATACGGCGACTCGGGAAAGCTCGAGCCCGCAAACGCGTTCAGCGCTGCGATCGTCATCGTGTCAAGCAGCTCGCAGCGCGTGACCGGGACGCCCGAGCCGATGATTCCGGCCGCCGCGCGGCACGCCGACTCGATCGACGGGAACGCAGCCCGCGCGACGACGATGTGCTCGGGGATGGGATGGAGGCGCAGCGTCAGCTCGGTGATGACGCCGAGCGTGCCCTCGGAGCCCACGAGAAGACCGGTGAGGTTGTAGCCCGCCGACGTCTTGACGGCCCTCGTTCCCGTTCGGATGACTCGACCTCCGGCGAGCACGACCTCGAGCGCGAGAACGTGCGCGCGCATGCCGCCGTAGCGCACCGTCGTCGTGCCGCTCGCATTCGTCGCCGCCATGCCGCCGAGCGTCGCGTCCGCGCCGGGGTCGACGGGAAACCACAGGCCGTGGGGTCCGACGGCCGCCTCGAGCTGCGAGCGCGTCACGCCCGCCTCCACCGTGGCGGTGAGGTCGTCGGGGCGTGCTGCGACGATCGCGCTCATCCGCGTCAGGTCGAGGCTGATCCCGCCGTGCAGCGGGATCACGTGTCCCTCGAGGCTCGTGCCGGCGCCGAACGGCACGACGGGCACGCCGGCCGTGTCCGCGTACTCGAGCACGGCCGCAACCTCGTCGGTCGAGGTCGGGTATACGACGACGTCCGGCCGGTGCGGGGCGTGGTAGCTGAGATCGCCGGCGTGCTGGTCGAGCGCCGACTCGCCGTCGCTCACGCGGCGCTCGTCCGGGACGAGCCGGAGAAGCCGGGCGCGCAAATCGGCCGCAACCGCCATCCGTCGAAGACTAGACGGAGCCTCCGCGGGGTAGCACCCCGGGCGCGGCCAAATGGAGGATGTGTGGTTCACCGGTGTGGCAGACGAGCTGGCGCAATGCCTCCTCGACGCTCAAACGTGCGCCGAGGTCTGCGAGGCGCTCCTCGAGTCCGTCCGGGCGAGCGAGGACGCGGAGCTGCAGAAGGTCGTCGTCGACACGGTCGTCGGCCCCGCCTCGGTCGCGCGCGTCCTCAACGAGCTGATCGACCAGCCGCCTCGCCTCGTGCTGGCCGCCTGCCGGCTGTGCCAGGAATCGATGGAAGCTGCCGCCGACGCCCTCGAGGCACTGGCGCACCGGATCGACGCCTCCGACACCGTCGCAGCTCTGCGCAGGTCGGGTGCGTCCTGCCGGCGCCTGCTCGACGCGGCGGCCGGCTGAGAAGCTCTAAGCCGCCTCTTCGCGCGCGTACAGCACGCGATCCGCAAGGCCGTAGTCGATCGCTTCCTGCGGGCCGAGGAAGCGGTCGCGATCGATGTCGCGCATCACCTCGTCGACGTCTCGATTGGCGTGCTTCGCGATGATCTCCGCGTAGCGGCGCGTGAGCGAGAGAATCTCCCTCGCGGCGATCTGGATGTCCGCGGGCGTGCCGCGAAAGCCGCCCGAACCCTGGTGGATCATCACCTTCGAGTTCGGCAGCACGAAGCGCTTGCCGGCGGCGCCGCCAGCAAGGATCAGCGCGCCGGCCGACATCGCCATCCCGACCGCGTAGGTCTGCACGTCCGGCTTCACGAACTGCATCGCGTCGTAGATCGCGAATCCGGCGTACGCGCTTCCGCCCGGCGAGTTCACATAGAGGCGGATGTCGGTGTCCGGGTCCTCCGCCTCGAGAAAGAGCAGCTGCGCGACGATCAGGTTCGCGGAGGCGTCCTCGACCTCGGTGCCGAGGAACACGATCCGCTCGCGCAGCAGGCGCGAGTAGATGTCGAAGGAGCGCTCGAAGCGCCCGTCCGACTCGACGACCATCGGCACCAGGTGATTCAATGGAAGACGCAACCCATCGGTTGCACATTTATACGCAACCGAGTGGTTGCACGTCAAGTGGGAGGAGACAAGATGGAGATCGAGCGGGACATCGTCTTTCCTGCCTCGCCGGCGGAGGTGTGGGAGGCCCTGACCGAGCCTGAGCGGCTCGAGGAATGGTTCGCGACCGAGGTCTCGCTCGACGCGCAACCTGGCGGTGAGGGCGTCTTCCGCTGGGGCGACGGCGACGAGAGGCGTGCCGTCGTTCGGGAGCTCGAGCCCGAGGAGCGGCTCGTCCTCGACTGGGAGGACGACGGGCAGGTCGTGCTCGAGCTCGAAGAGGTGGACGGCGGCACACGGCTGCACGTCGTCGAGACCTCGCCGGAATGGAGCACGGCGCTCGAGCTGCACGCGCTCGCATGGGTCGCGGTCGCGTAGACGGCATCTTCGCGGCACTCGGAGACCCGGGTCGCCGCGCGCTCGTCGAGGCCGTGGCCGCGCGGGGCGACGCGACCGCGACGGAGCTCGCCGCCGAACTCCCGGTCACCCGGCAGGCGGTCTCGAAGCAGCTCGCGGCACTCGCGGAAGCGGGGCTTCTCCGCTCGAGCAGGTCCGGCCGGGAGACTCGCTACGCCGTGACGCCCGAGCCGCTCGGCGACGCCGTCGCGTGGATGGTCGAGGTCGGCGCAGCCTGGGACGAGCGGCTCGCGAAGCTCGAGCGTGCGCTCGCTAAGGGTAGAGCCGCTCGCTGAGCCAGGCACCGTCGCGGCGGACGTAGCGGAAGCGGTCGTGCAGCCGGTCGTCGCGGTGCTGCCAGAACTCCCAGGCCTCCGGCACGAGTCGGTAGCCGCCCCAGGTCTCGGGCCGGCCCGGCTCCGTCCCTGCGAGCTCGGCCACGCGGCGCTCGAGCTCCGCCCGGTCACCGAGAACCTCGCTCTGGCGCGAGACGTTCGCCCCGATGCGCGCGCCGACCGGTCGGGTCTCGAAGTAGGCATCGGCCTCCTCGGACGAGACGTGCTCGACGGCGCCTTCGATCCGCACCTGGCGGCCGAGCGGGTGCCAGTGGAAGAGCAGCGCGGCGTGCGGGTTCGTCTCGAGCTCGCGACCCTTCCGGCTCGTGTAATGGGTGTAGAAGACGAGCCCGCGCTCGTCGGAGGCCTTCAGCAGGACCATGCGGACGGACGGCCTGCCCTCGGCGGACGCGGTCGCCACGGCCATGGCCTCCGGCGCGCAGACGACGTCGGCGGCCTCGGCGTACCAGCGCCGGAACTGGCCGAGCGGGTCGGGGTCGAGGTCGGTTCGCCGGAGACCGCTCAGAGGCTCGCGCGGAGATCCGAGGGACGAATGCGCTTCGAGCCGAGCTCCGCGTCGGGCGGCACGAGCTCCGACACGACGCGCAGCACGAGCGCCGCGTCGTCGCTGAACGGGCTCACGATCTTGTTGCCCTTCAAGAGCGCCTTGCCGCGCGGGCCGGCATGCACCGCGAGGTCGCGCTCGGCATAGCCCTTGTCGCGCAGGAGCGCGTTGGCGCTCGCGATCGCGTCGTCGCTCATCGCGGCGACCCTAACGGAAGAGATCGAGCTCGGGGGACACCGGGATGTCCGTCGCCCTCCCGTCCCCTCGCACGTCGAGGCCGCGCACGACCGTGACGGGCACGCGATCGAGCTTGCCGGACGCAAGCTGTGCTGCACCGGCGATCTCGTCCGCGATCGCGATGAACGTCGCCTTGAGCTCGTAGCCGATCGGATCGTGCTCTCCCGAGAGGTCCTGCATGACCTCGACGCCCGCGGCGCCGATCGCGACGTCCGTCGTGCCCTGCCGCCACGGACGGCCGAACGAGTCGGTGACGATCACGCCGACGCCGCGGCCCGTCCGCTCGCGCAGCTCCGCGCGCAGCTTCTCGGCGGACCCGTCGGGATCGACGGGCAGCAGGATGAGCGTCCCCGCCTCGGGCGTGTTCGACTGGTCGACACCAGCAGAGGCGCAGATGAAGCCGTGCTTCGTCTCGCAGATCACGAGCGGCGATCGCACGCGCACGACGCGCTTCGCCTCGCGCAGAATCCATTCCACGCGATGCGGGTCGCCGTCCCGGCCGGCGATCTCGATCGCCCGCGCCGAAGGGTCGACGTCGTCGAGCCGGACGATCCGACCCTCGATCTTCGAGATCGCCTTCTGCGCGACGACGACGACATCGAGCTCTTCGAGCTCGATGCGCTCGATGATCATCGCCGCGAGATCGTCTCCTTCGCGCAGCTCCGGGATTCCGGTGACGGGTATGACCGAGAAGCCGCTCAAGGCAGGCCGGTGACCTGCACGCCCGCATGCGCCCGATAGCGCTTGTTCAGGTTCACGATCACTGCGGTCAGGCCTTCGAGCGCACGCGCGCTCGCCAGCGGCCCCGCGTCGAGCGCACGGCCCGTGACGACCGATGCCGCGATCGCGAGCGCGAGCTCCTTCGCCTGCGCGTCGTCACCGCAGACGAGCGCGTCCCCGTCGGCTTTCCCGCTCGCGAGCGACGCCGCGGCGAGCGAGTGCAGGCCGGCCACGACCGGCGCGCTGAGGAGGTCCTGCGTCCGCTCCGCGATCGAGCGCGCGTCGCCGCCGGGCAGCACGCCCTGCTTCGTGAACTGGAGCTCGCTCGCGACGCTCAGCACCGGCGTAGCGCCGATCGCCCCGGACAGAGCCTGCGCTGTCGGCAACGCACCGTCGGACTTCACCGCGAGCACGATCAGGTCGACGCCGTGAACCGCGTCCTCGTTCGCTGCCCCCGTTGCGCCCACCTCCGCGCCCTTTGCCGCAGCACGGTCGGCATCGCGCGACCCGATGACGACGTCCTCGCCGGCCTCGACGAGGCGCTGTGCGAGCGCGAGACCGAAGTCGCCCGTGCCGCCGACGACGGCGATCCTCACGCGGGCACCGCACCGAGCGCGGCTTCGGCGAGCCGGCGCCGAGCGGCTGCGTCGGACATCAGCGTCGGCGTGACGATCGTCCGGACGTCGTTGAGGCCGTCGAGGGAGTCGGAGTCCGCCTCGTCGACGACGAGCGCGTCGATCAGTCCGGTGTAGCAGCCGGCTACGTGCGCCGGCGCCGTGCCGCCGGCCAGCCGCGCGAGCATGCGGTCGGCCGGCCCTTTCACGGCGCGCCCGCCGATCAGCGGGCTGACCGCGACGCACGGCACGTGCCGGCGCCCGAGCGCCGCGCGCACCTGGGTGAGGGCGAGGATCGGGGCGATCGAGACGTAGGGATTGCTCGGCGCGATCAGCAACAGATCGGCAGCCTCGATCGCCGCAAGCACACCCGGCGCGGGGGCGGCGGTCTCCGCGCCCTCGAAGCGCAGCGCATCCACCTCGTCGCGATGGCCGCGCGCCACGAACCACTCCTGGAAGGTGAACTCGCCGGCCGGGGTCGTGATCCAGGTTCTGAGGCGGTCGTCGGTCGCCGGCAGGAGCCGGGTGGCGAGCCCAAGCGCAGCGGCGATGCGCGAGGTCACGGCTGAGAGCGGCTCGCCGCTCCGCAGAGCCTGCGTGCGCAAGAGGTGCAGCCCGAGATCGCGGTCGCCGAGCCGGAACCACGATTCGCCGCCGAGCTCGGCGACCGTGGCCAGCGCATTCCAGCTCTCGTCCGCGCGGCCCCAGCCGCGCACTTCGTCGTTCAGGTCGGCGAGCGCGTAGAGGATCGAGTCGAGGTCCGGCGACACGTGCATCCCGAGCACCTCGAGGTCGTCGCCGACGTTTCCGACCACCGTGACCTGGGCGGGATCCACGGCGTCCACGAGGCCGCGCACGAAGCGAGCGCCGCCGACGCCCCCCGAGAGCACGGTGATCTTCACTCGCGGGTCGCCGTCGTCAGCGTGGCGAGACACGCTTGCGAGCGCGGGCCGAGCCGCAGATGCAGGCGCTGCAGATCCTCGAGCGTGTCGACGTCGTCGGCGAGGTTCGGCACTGCCGCCGAGACGGATTCGACGCCCAGATCAGCTGCGTTCTCACGGAAGCGCGCAGCGCTCGAGCGGCCGTAGAGCGGGGCGAAGGTTTCCGGCGCCGAAACACTCAGCGCATTCGTGGTGCCGTCGAGCGCTTCGACGAGTGCAATGCCACCCGCGGGAGTCGCCGCGAGGAGCGCCCGCAGGTCGTCGGGGACGACGCAGGGCACGTCTGCGTTGACGATGAGGATGGCCCCCGGAGCGAGCCCACGGAGACCGGCCTCGACCGCGGCGCCCTGGCCCCCGCCCGGATCCTCGACCACGGCCGCGCCCGACCCGCCCGCGAGGGCTGCGCCTTCGCCGTCGGGCGTCACGACCCGAACCTCGCCGATCGCGAGGGCGGCGGCGACCACGTCGCCGAGCATCGCGAGGGAGAGATCACGCCGCAGCCGCCGAGACGCGTGCAGCCGCGTCTTGCCCTCGACCCCGGCAAACGGAATGACGACCGTCGTCACGGGAAGAGACTAGCCCTCGTGGGGAACGCTGAGATCGCGCAAACGCTCGAGGCCTATGCCGGTCTCCTCGATCTCGCGGGCGCCGGCTACTACACGGTGCGCGCGTACCGGCGCGCTGCCGAGCTCGTCCGCGAGACGCGTGCGCCGGTCGCGAAGCTCGTCCGGGCAGGCCGCGTCAGGGACCTGCGCGGCATCGGCCCGGGGATCGAGCGACGTCTGGTCGAGCTCGTCGAGACCGGGCGCATCGTCGAGCTCGAGCAGCTCGAGCGCGAGGTGCAGCCGCAGCTCGTCGCACTCGGCCGGCTCGTCGGCCTCGGCCCGCAGCGCATGGTCGCGCTCGGCCGCGAGCTCGGCGTTCGCACTCCCGATCAGTTGCGGGAGGCCGCCGCGGCGGGCCGCCTGCGCGACGTCAAGGGAATCGGCCCCGCGACGGAGCGCAAGATCGTCGCCGGGCTCGCGCGAGGAGAGACGCGGCGGCGGCGCGGCCTGCTTCTCAACCGCGCCCGGACGCTGGCGGAGGCGATCGCGCGGGAGCTGGACGCAGAAGTCGCCGGTGAAGTTCGCCGCTGGTGCGACGTCGTGTACGAGCTCGCGCTCGTGTCGCGCGCACCCGATGTGCTCGAGCGCCTCGACGCGTCGCCGACGGTGGTCGCGATCGTCGAACGGCAGCCGGACCGAGCCGTCGGTGTCACCGTCGACGGGATCCCCGTGGAGGTGGTGGCGGCGGCGCCCGAGCGCTACGGCACCGAGCTGACGCGCGCCACCGGGTCGCCGGAGTACGTGGCGTCGCTCGGCGAGCTGCCCGACGCGGCGACCGAAGCAGAGCTCTACGCACGCCTCGGCCTGCCCTGGTGCCCGCCCGAGCTCCGCGAGGGACCGCTCGGCGGCGATCCACCGAGGCTCGTGGAGCTCGCGGAGATCCGCGGCGACCTGCACTGCCACACGACGTGGTCGGACGGCAAGGCGTCGGTCGAGGAGATGGCGGTCGCGGCGCGCGACCTCGGCTACGAGTACGTCGCGATCTGCGACCACACGCCGAACGTCCGGGTGGTGCCGGGCCTCGACGCCGATGCGCTTCGCCGGCAGGCCGAGGAGATCGCAGAGGTCAACGAGCGGCTGGCGCCGTTCCGCGTGCTGCGCGGTGTGGAGTGCGACATCCGGGCCGACGGCACCCTGGACCTCCCCGACGACGCGCTCGCGAAGCTGGACTGGGTCCAGCTCTCGCTGCACGCCGGCCAGCGCCAGGAGGCGGAGGCGCTCACGCGCAAGGTGATCGAGGCGATGCGCCACCCGGCGGTGCGTTGCCTCAGCCATCCCAAGGGCCGGATCATCAATCACCGCCCGCCGAACGCGCTGCAGCTCGAGCGGGTGCTCGAGGTCGCGCTCGAAGAGGGCGTCGCGATCGAGACGAACGGCCTGCCCGACCGGCTCGACCTGCGCGACGAGGAGGTACGGCTCGCGGTCGAGGCCGGCGTCCCGATCGTGTGCTCGACCGACGCCCACTCCGTCCGCGGCCTCCGGAACATGCAGCTCTCGGTCGCAACCGCGCGCCGCGGCTGGGCAACCTGCGCGGACGTGCTCAACACGCGCGGTCTGGACGAGGTGCTCGGGCTACGCTCCGCGCAGTGAAGGTGCTCGCGACGAGGCGGCTGCCCGGGGCGGCCTGGGACGACCTCGGGCCGATCGAGATCGGCTCGATCGAGGAACGGCACGACGACGTCGAGGCGTTGATCGTCGCGGAGGACACTGTCGACGAGCGTGTGCTCGACCGGTTTCGTTCCCTCCGGCTCGTGGCCAACTACGGAGTCGGCTACGACAAGGTCGACGTCGAGGCCTGCCGGGCGCGCGGCGTCGCCGTGACGAACACGCCCGGGGTGCTGGACGCCGCGACGGCCGACCTGACGATCGCCCTGCTGCTCGCCGTGCGGCGCCGCATCGTCGAAGGGGACGCGCTCGTGCGGGCGGGTCGCTGGGACGCGTCGTGGTCGAGGCACCAGTTCCTCGGTCGCGACCTGAGCGCCTCCACCCTCGGCATCGTCGGCCTCGGCCGCATCGGCACCGCCGTTGCCGAGCGCGCACGCGCCTTCGGCCTGCGCGTGATCTTCAACCGGCGGACGAACACCGACGATCCGGGCTACCGAGCGCTCGACGACCTGCTCCGCGAGTCGGACATCGTGACCGTGCACGTGCCGCTGACCTCCGAGACGAAGGGCCTGCTCTCGCGTGAGCGGCTCTCGCTGCTCGGCGACGGCGCGACGCTCGTGAACGTCGCGCGCGGCGCGGTCGTCGACGAGGATGCGCTCGTCGACGAGCTCGTGTCGGGCCGGATCAGCGCGGGGCTCGACGTGTTCGTGCACGAACCGCACGTGCCCGAGGCGCTCCGGTCATTGCCGAATGTCGTCCTGGCGCCGCACCTCGGGAGCGCGACGGTCGAGACGCGGGCCGCGATGACCCGCCTCCTCGTCGACAATGTGCTCGCGTTCGCGAGCGGCGAGCCGCTGCCCACCCAGGTTCAGTAGCTCTGGCCCGGCCGGCCGGCGGAGATCCACTCCCGCACCTCGTACCAGTGGCTCTGGCGCAGCGCCTCGGCGACGTTCGGATCCGTGTGCTGCTCGTAGAACACGTTCTTCTCGAGGTCCGCGCAGATCGCGACATCCGAGAGCGCGACTTCCGAGATCTTCATCAACGCGTCCGCCGGTAGCTGCACCTCCGCCACCGTGTAGTGCTTGAACTGCAGCTCGGGCGCGACCTCCATCAGGTCGGGCCAGTCGGGGCAGGTGCGGGAGCTCATAGTCGCTCCAGTTCGGCGGCAGGTGTCCACCGTCCTTCCAGGCGAACGAGACCGCGGCCCTCGTCGGACGGGTAGACGACGAACACGAGCGCGTCGTCGAACGAGTGGTACTGCGTCTCGCTGCTCTCGTCGGTGAGGTCGACGCGTAGATGGAGACGCCCGTCCGCGAACGGCGGCCGCTCGGCCTCGAAGCGGAGGGGCAGCAGGCGCGTGCCCTCGTCCCAGCCGAGCTCCCCCGTCGACACGGCTCCCGCCGCGACGAGCATCGCCGCGTCGTCGCGGAGCTCCCAGCCGAGCCGCGGCGGCGCAAGCGACGACTCGGAGGCGACCTCGAGCGCGATCGTGAACGGCTCGCCCGCGAGGAGCTGCATCCGCTCGTCGCCGTCCGGGCCGAGCAGCCGCACGCGCTCGACGCGCGCGAGGTCGCCTCCCCACTCCTTCAGGCCTGCCGACCGCTCATCCGGGTTGCGCTCGCCGGCGAGCTGCGTCCGGTACGCGACGATCGCCTCGTGCGTCGGGCCGTCGAACGACACGAGGCCGTCCTTGAGCAGGATCGCGCGGTCGCACAGGCGCTCAACCGACGACGCATCGTGCGAGACGAACACGATCGTCCCTCCGCCCTGCTTGAACTCGAAGATCTTGCCGAAGCATTTGCGCTGGAACGCCTCGTCGCCGACCGCGAACACCTCGTCGAGCAGCAGCACGTCCGCTTCGACATGCGCAGCGATCGCGAATCCGAGCCGCATGTACATCCCGGACGAATACGTGCGCACCGGCAGATCGATGAAGTCCTCGAGGCCGGCGAACGCGACGATCTCGTCGAGCTTCTGGCGGATCGCGACGCGGCGCAAGCCGTGGATCGAGCCGTTGAGGTAGACGTTCTCGCGGCCGGTCATGTCCGGGTGGAATCCGGCGCCGAGCTCGAGCAGCGAGCCGACGCGGCCGCCGACCGCCACGCGGCCCGAGGTGGGCTTCACGATTCCGGACAGCAGGCGCAGGAGCGTCGTCTTGCCCGAGCCGTTTCGCCCGACGAGGCCGATCGCGCTTCCGGGCTCGACGCCGAACGAGACGTCGCGGAGCGCCCACACGTCCTCGCCGTGCGCGTGCCGGCGTGCGAAGACGAGGTCTTTCAGCGCCCGGCTCTCGCGCGGGTAGACGCGGAAGCTGCGCGCGGCGTGCTCGACGAGGATCGCACCCGGTGTCACGCCGCTGACGGTACTCCCAGCTGCCTGCGGACGATCCCGGCGAGCGTGCGGACGAAGGCCGGATCGTCGTTCGGCATGGCGATCCGCTCGAGTCGAATCCCGAGCTCGGCTGCGAGCTCCGCCGCCTCGACGTCGAGATCCCACCGGATCTCCAGGTGGTCGGAGACGAAGCCGACGGGGCACACCAGGACGGACTCGACGCCCGACGCGTGCAGGGAGCGCAGGTGATCGAGGATGTCGGGGCCGAGCCACGGCTCGCCGGTGGGCGATTCGCTCTGGAAAGAGAACGACCAATCGTCGACATCCGCGGCTGCGGCGACGAGCCGCGACGTCTCGAGCAGCTGCTCCCGGTATGGGTCGCCGAGCTCGAGAATGCGCGCGGGAAGTGAATGCGCGGTGAAGACGACGTGCGCGTCCGCAGCGCGGACCTTCGCCGCGAGCAGCTCGATGAATCCGGGCTCGTCGTGCCAGCTGTCGACGAAGCGGAGCTCGGCCCGGCCGTCGAGGGGGCGCTCGAGCTGCTCGCGATAGCCCTGGATCGAGAGCGCGGAGTAGTGCGGTGCGAGCACGAGACCGACGACCGTCCCCGCACCCGACGCGAGCGCGGCCTCCGCCGCGTCGGCGATGCGCGGAGTCCAGTGCTTCATGCCGGTGAACACGGGGAGCCGGAGCTCGTGCTCGAGCGCGGCGCGCGTCTGCTCGGTGATCGCGTTCAGCGGCGACGAGTCTTCGATGCCGAGCCGCCGGTACCGCTCGACCAGATCGTCGAGGAGCTCCGGCGCGACCGGCCGGCCGCCGCGGATATCGGAGTAGTACGCCGGCACATCGGCCAGCCGCTCGGGCGAGCCGTAGGCCATCAGGACGACTGCCTCGCTCATGCCGAATCCGAGGCTAGCCGCTGGAGGAACGCGATCGTCGCGTCCCAGGCCGGCTTGCTGCCGCGCGGCAGCCACGAGAGCCGAAGGGCCGTGCCGTGGACGAACGCAAAGCGCACGTCGTCGATCGAGCCCGACCAGCCGCCTGCTCGAAGCCCGGCGAGATATCCCTCCCACACCGCGTCGGCGACCTCGTCGACGACCTCGGCGGAGAACGCTTCGTCTGCGAGCCCGTCGGCCACGAGGACGCCCGCATCGAGGCCGCGTGCGGCCGGCCCGCAATACGCCCAGTCGATCACGACGCAGCCCTCGAGGACGTTCGCCGGGTGGAGATCGTGATGGCACAGAGCCGACGGCAGCTCATCGAGACGTGCGAGCACCTCCGCGCCACCACGAACGCCGTGCAGGCCGAGATACGCGCGCAGCCAGCCGCGCGAGAGCCACACGTGCGCCGGAGGCGGCGCGGCCTGCGCGAGCCCGACTCGATGCGCGACGTCACCGAGCAGGCGCGGCGTCCACGCATTGACCTCAGCGACGTCTTCGAGCCACAACGCCACCGAGCCGTCGCTGCGCTCGACCACCGCACGGCAGGCCGGCGGACCGAACGCCGCGGCCACGCCGGACTCGTAGACGCAGGGCTCCCTCCGCCAGTAGTACGGGTGCGCCGGATCGGACGACGAGGGCCAGCGCCCGCTCGAGCCGCCCTCGACGACGACCTTGAGCACCGCGCTGTCTGAGCGTGTCGCGACGCGCCAGAGCCCGGCCGTCGCGGCAGGCGGCGTCTCGCGCAACTGCCGCACGGCTGTGACGTTGCTCGTGCCGAAGACGAGCTCGAGCTCGTCGACGGGAAGCTCGCTCAGACGCGCGCCTCCACCGTCCGCGCCTGCACGAGTCCGGCGAGCCGCGTCAAGAGCCCCGGATCTGTCTGCGGCAGCACGCCGTGGCCGAGATTGAAGATGTGCCCTGCGCGGCCCCCGGCGCGCTCGAGGACGTCGAGCGCTGCTTCCTCGATGCGTTCCCACGGGCTGAGGAGCACGGCAGGGTCGAGGTTTCCCTGAACGCCTCGCTCCTCCCCGACGACGCTCCAACCGCTGTCGAGCGGAATGCGCCAGTCGAGACCGATCACGTCGCCGCCCGCGCTCGCGAGCGCGCCGAGCAGCGCTTCCGTGACGCCGGTGCCGAAATGGATCGTCGGCGCAGCCACCGCCTCGAGTATTCGCGCGGAGTACGGCGCCACGAACTCGACGTAGTCGGCGGGCGTCAGCGCACCGACCCACGAGTCGAAGAGCTGGATCACATCGGCGCCCGCGCCGACCTGCGCGGCGACATAGCGCGCGAACTGCGACGCGAGCACGTCGAGGAGCGCGTGCCAGGTGCCGGGATCTCGATACATCAACGCCCTCGTGCGCGCGAAGTCTCGCGACGGTTTCCCCTCGATGAGATAGCCGGCGACCGTGAACGGGCCGCCGCAGAAGCCGACGAGTGCCTTCTCGGAGTCGAGCTCGGCGCGCACGATGCGCAGGGCCTCGAGAATGGCGGCGTCGGGGTCGCTCTCGTGCAGGCGGGCGACGTCCGCGGCGGAGGCGATCGGCCGGTCGACGACGGGCCCGACACCTTCGACGAGCTCGACGCCGATGCCCATGCCGAGGACGGGCGACACGATGTCCGAGAACAACACGGCGGCGTCGACGTCGTGCCGCCGAACGGGCTGCAGCGTCACCTCGGCGCAGAGCTCGGGCGTGCCTGCGACCTCGAAGAAGGAGTGCTGCTTGCGGATCGCGCGATACTCCGGCAGTGAGCGGCCGGCCTGGCGCATGAACCAGACGGGAGTCCGCTCGACCGGCTCGCGCCGCGCAGCGCGCACGAGGAGCGGCTCCGTCACGCCTCCTACACTAGCCCGGGCATGAGCGTATCCGGCCCCCTCGTCGCGCGCTGGCGATTGCTCCAGCACGCGCCTGTCCAGGCCGGCGCGCTGCAGCGCGCGCTCGTCGAGGTCGAGAATGCGGGCACTGCAGCGTGGCGCACGCGCGGCGTCGAGGACGGCCTCTTTCTCAGCTACCACTGGCTCGACGAGCGCGGCAACCCGATCGTGTGGGACGGCGTGCGCACGCCGCTCGCGCGCACAGTCAAGCCCGGGGAGACGTTGCGGCAGGAGCTCGACCTCCGCGCGCCGATCCCTCCGGGCCCGTACCGGCTTGCGATCGACCTCGTCGAGGAGCATCGCTTCTGGCTCGCCGAGCTCGGCAACACGCCGCTCGAGGAGGACGTCGACGTCGGGCAGCGCGACGCCGGCGAGGCGCGCGCGTTCCTGCCCGACGACGCCGAGCTGAGCGACGGCTGGCACGCCCGTGTGCGCGCGCTGCACGAGGAGGGGTACTCCGCCGTCGGCGGGGCGATCGAGTCGCGACGCGCGTCTACCCTCGAGCCGTACGCGCCCGGCGGTGGCCGCCATCCACGCTTCCCGCATCCGCTCGTCTGTCCCTCGCTCCTGCCCGGGCTGGAGCCCAACGACGAGGTCGCGGGACTTCCCGCCTACCGCGCCGACCCCGACGAGCCGTCGATGTTCGACGGCAGGCTCGTGATCAGACTTCGATCGCGATCTGGTCGTCGACGCGGCTGAAGACCGCGGCCCCGAGAACGAGCGAGAGCGCGCACGCCACGACGAGATAGAGCGCGTCGGTCCAGTGCGGCAGCGTGCCGGCGAAGAGCGGCGCGCGTACGGCCTCGATCGCCGGCGAGAGCGGGTTGACCCAGTGGATCACGTCGACCACGTGCCGGTGCTTCGCGAGCTCCGGCCCGGTCAGGGAATACAGGATCGGCGTGAGAAAGAAGAGCGGCACGAGCAGCGCTGCGACGATGAACTCGATGTCCCGGAAGAGCACGTTGAGCGAAGCAGCCGCGAGTGCGATCCCGCAGACGACGCCGACGAAGAGCACGGCGAGCGGAATCGCAAGCCACTCGGTCGCGCGCACGCGCGACAGGGCGATGAAGTTCACGATCAGGAGCAGCCCGAGCATCGCCGCGAAGCTCACGAGATGCGCGAACACGACCGAGAGCGGTACGAGCTGGCGGGGGAAGCGCGTCTTGCGAATGAGGTTCGCGTTGTCGAGCATCGAACGCGTCGCCGACTGCACGGCGGCTGCGAAGAACGTCCAGAGCGCGAGGCCGCTCAGCAGGAACAGTGGATAGTGATCGAGCGTGGCGAAATTCGACTTCCAGACGACGCCGAAGACGAGCAGGTACACGCCCATCAACATCACCGGGTTCGCGATCGTCCACAGCACCCCGAGCGCCGAGCCACGGTACTTCGCCTGCAGATCGCGACGGAAGAGATTGCCGAGCAGCTCGCGGTAGCGCACGACGTCGCTGTACGTGCTCATCCGCGTGTGCCGCGCTTGCGTGCGTAGATCGACACGCCGGCATACCGGGCGGCCGTGAGGTGCGCAAGCGTGCCGAGCGTCATTCCGACCTTGGGCACGCGCGAGAGGAAGAAGCCGAACGGCACAGGCGGCCAACCGTCGGACCGCTCCATGCGCCGCACGACCGCTCCGGCGCGCGCGAACGCCGCGAGATACGTCCACACGGTGTGGACGTGCTCGTTGATGCCGAGCTCCTTCTCGCTCGCCTGCTCCGGATTGTCGGAGCTGCGAGCGACACCCCGCACCCCCTCGTTCAGGCCCGCGACGACCCCGCCCGGCCTCGTCACCCGAGCCATCTCTCCAACCATCTTCGGCAGGTCGAGTGCGTGGTGCAGCGTCGCGACGCAGTACGTGACATCGAACGTCGCGTCGGCGAACGGCAGATTCTCGCCGTCGGCTTGCACGCGTGCGAAGTCGCCGTAGAAGGCGGCACGGCCGAGGCCGATCTTGTCGTCGACGAGGATGTCCGTCGCGACGAACTCGGAGTCGCGCTCGAGCCAGAAGCGTGCGGCCCACGCCTTCGCCGCGCCGACCTCGAGGACGCGAAGGCCGGTCTGCGGATCGATGTAGCGGCCGAGCAGCACCTCGAACGAGTGGCTGTTGGCGAGCCAGTTCGGGTCGTTCCAGCCGAGCTCTCGATTCACGAACGGCAGCACCGCGTCGACCCTGTCGTCCGGCTCGTACCAGCCCTCGCTCCGGGCCTTCTCGAGCCACCCTTCGGCCTCCTTGAGCTTCGCGGCCGCTCCCGGCAGCTCCTCGTGGAGCAGGAGCGGGATCCCGTTCGGGGCGCGGCCGAAGCCGCGCCCGCACCCGGTGCATCGAAGCGACGAGCCGTCCTCGCGGAGCTCGCTCCGGCAGAACGGGCAACGCAGGATTTCGAGCAGATCCACCGCGCCAAACTACAGCGCCCGTGCCCAAACACCGTCCATACAGGGCTTCGTTACGCTTGTGCCGTGACGGTCGCCGTGGCTGCCCTTGCCGCGCTGCCGGCGAGCTTCCTGACGATCTGGGGACTCCTGCACACTCCCGCGTCCGGCAGCGTCGTCGCTGCACCGCGAGAGGATCGCTGGCATACGCGCTCTACGCCGCTTCTCGGCGGCAGCGGCATCTTCGCGGGGCTTCTCGCTGCCACAGGCGTCGCGCTCGCCGCCGGCCTCATCCCGGCATCGCGCGAGCTCGGTGGGATCCTCGGCGGCTGCGCGATCCTCTTCCTCGCCGGGCTCCTCGACGACGTGTTCCATCTCCCGCCCTTCGCGAAGCTCGCCGCGCAGGTCGGGGCGGCCGCCCTCGTTCTTGCCAGCGGCGTCCGGGTCGAGATCGTGAGCAACAACCTGGCGGCGACGGCGCTCGGCGTGCTCTGGCTCGTCGGAATGACGAACGCGTTCAACCTCCTCGACAACATGGACGGGCTCGCAGCCACGCTGGCCACCATCGCCTGCGCGTTCTTCGCGGTCGATGCGTACACCGTTCACCCGAGCCGCTTCGTAGCCGTGCTCTCACTCGGTATCTGCTTCGCGTGCCTCGGCTTTCTCCCGTACAACCTCCGGCTGCACGGTCCGGCCGCCGTCTTCATGGGAGACAGCGGAGCCCAGCTGCTCGGCTTTGCACTCGCCTCGCTCGGGCTCGCGACGAGCTGGACGGTCGCCGGCTCGACCGTTGCGACCCTGCTCCTGCCGGTGCTCGTCCTCGCGGTCCCGATCCTCGACACGACGCTCGTCACCGTCGTCCGCCTCCTGGAGGGCCGGCCGGTCACCCGCGGCGGGCGCGACCACACCTCGCACCGTCTCGTCTATCAGGGGCTCTCCGACAAGCGCGCAGTGGTCTTGCTCGGAGTGGTATCGGCCGCGCTCGGGCTGACGAGCCTCGCGTACAAGGTGCTGGGCGACACGAGAATCACGCTCGCCGGAGTTCTCATCACGTTCGCCTTCCTGCTCCAGTTCGGCAGCTATCTGGCCGATGTGAACCGGCCGCCCGCGCCCGAAGGCGCGACCTCGTTCGTTCGTTCGCTGCTCGTGCACCGGCGCCGCCTCGTCGAGGTGATCGTCGACTTCGCGCTGATCTCGGCCTCGTTCACGATCGCGTTCATCATCCGCGCCGAAGGAACGGGAACGATCTGGCAGCGTCACATCTTCGACCTCTCGCTGCCGGCGATCCTCGTCGCGCGGTACGTCTTCTTCTTCATGTTCGGCCTCTATCGCGGCGTTTGGCGCTACGCAGGGGCGCGCGACGCGGCGAGCATCTTCTCCGCGGTCGCCCTCTCGGAGCTCGCCGCGTTCATCTTCCTGTCCTTGACCGTGATCTGGAACGGCTTTCCCCGCGGCACGTATCTCATCGACGTGCTCTTGTGCTCGCTGCTCATCGGAGCGTCCCGCTTCTGGGAGCGCGCGCTCGCGCACACGCTTCGCACGCTCGTGAACCGAAGCGCGCAGCGGCGCACGGTCATCGTCGGTGCCGGCCGTAGCGGTCGCAGCCTGCTGCGCGAGCTCCGCGAGACGCCGGGTGAGCGCGTGCTCGGATTCGTCGACGACGATCTCGCACTGCGCGGGCGACGAATTCAAGCGGTGCCCGTGGTCGGCACGCTCGAACAGATCGGCTGGGTGCTCGGACGCCTCGCCCCGGACGCGGTTCTCGTGACGATCCCCGCCGCACCGCGCGAGCGGCTCGACGCCGTCGTCGAAGCATGCAGCCGCGCGGACGTGTCGTGCCGGTTCGTCCGGCGCCAGAGCGATCTCGACCCCTCCGTCGTCCTCGGCGTAACGGCAGAGTGAGCGCTATCGCATCCCCGCGGCGCGTCGAGGACGCGCGGCCGCAGCCCAAGCCCACCGTCGGCGACCGGATCCTCACGGCCGTGCCGCTCGCGAGCATCTACCTCTGGCTCTGCATGGTCTACACGTTCGAAGCCTGGCGCCGGGTCACGCCGTGGCTCTTCACGGACGAGCTCGAGACGACGCAGATCTCGCGCTCGATCGCAGACACGGGCCATCCGGCGCGGCGAGGCGCGGCGTACCACCTCCACTCGCTGTACCCGGTGCTGCTCTCCCCGATCTGGCTCATCCACAATGTCGCGACCGCGTACTCGGGCGTCAAGTACCTCGACGTCTTCGTCATGACCTCGGTGATGTTCCCGACGTACTTCCTCGCGCGGCTCGTCGTGGGTCGCCGGTGGGCGCTCTTCGCGGCTGCGAGCGCTGCCGCCATTCCGTCGCTCGCGTACTCGTCCTGGATCGTCGAGGAGACGTTCGCCTACCCGTTCGCCGCCCTGTGCTTCTTCCTGGTCGCAAAGGCGCTGATCGAGAGGCGCAAAGGCTGGGTCGCAGGCGCTGCCTGCGCCTCGCTCGTCGCGCCCTTCGTGCGGGGCGAGCTCGTCGTCATCCCGATCGCCGTCGTCTTCGCGACCTTCTTCGCAGCCTGGACGAGCGCGTGGGGCAGGCGCCGGAGAGCCGCGTGGGTGTGGGGCGACTACGTCGGCTTCGTGGTTCTGGCGGCAGGCCTGATCATCCTCGTGAGCGGGGTTGCGAGCCACCACTCGCAGCAGTGGTACTCCGTCACGACCTACTGGAAGCACCGCATCTTCGTGCTCGGCGATTGGGCGGGCGGAGCGCTCACGATCGGCCTCGGAGTGATCCCGCTCGTCTTCGGGCTTGCCGCCCTCGCGCCTGCACGAGACGAGGAGCCTCGACGCGAGCTGCGGATGTTCCGCTGTGTCTCTGCGGCCGGGATCATCGGCTTCGCGCTCTATACGGGCATGAAGGCGGCGTACCTCTCGACGGTCTTCGCGACGCGCGTCGAGGAACGAAACCTCATCTATATCTCGCCGCTGCTCTTCATCGGCACGGCACTCGTGCTCGAACGCCGCCGCGTGAATCTGCTCGCGCTGGCGCTTGCGGCGGCCTACGGCCTCTACCTCGTCGTCGGAACACCCTTTCAGATGGGCGTGCAGCTCTACTCCGACTCGCTCGGCCTCTCGATCCTGCAACAGGCGAACCGCTATTACGAATGGACGCCGGTGACGGCGCAGTGGCTCCTGATCGGGATCCTGGTGGTCGGCGTGGCGCTCGCCGCGTTCGCGACGATGTCGCGAGGGACCGGCACCGCCGTGACTGCCGTGGCGGCTGTGCTCGGCGTCGCCGTGCTCGCCTGGAACGTCACCGGCGAGGTCTCGGCCGCCTCGGGCACGGTCTCGATCAGCCGCCAGCTCGCCGCGACGCTCCGTCACCCCTTCACGTGGGTCGACAGCGTGACGCACGGAAAGCCGACGCTCTATCTCGCACAGGGCGTCGCCGACCCGAACCCCGAGTGGGAGCTCGAGTTCTGGAATCGCTCGATCGTCACGGTCGACAGTCTCGACGCAACACTCGGCGGACCGGGCCCGAGCGGAACGCCGAACACGACGGCGGACGGGCGCGTGTACTGGAGCGTCGATCCGACGAACCCCGGCCGCGTGTACGACTACGCGGTCGAGGACTGGCCGTGCGTCGACTTCGCAGGCACACGCGCGGCGGTGCATTTCTACAACGGTGGTGCGTCCAGCCTGAAGGAATGGCGGCTGATCCAGCTGACGAAGCCGAACCGCCTTCGCGCGGAGTGCAGCGGCCTCTACGCCGACGGTTGGAGCGGCCCGAACGACAGCACCTACTTCCGGTTCGTGGCTCCGAAGCCGGGGTGGCTGCGCATCCGGATCGCGCGTGAGAACTGGCCGTCGAGCCCCGCGCACGTTCAGCTCGCCGCGCTC
This sequence comes from uncultured Actinomycetes bacterium, assembly GCA_963848665.1. GTDB lineage: Bacteria > Actinomycetota > Thermoleophilia > Gaiellales > Gaiellaceae > Palsa-739. The sequence continues at coordinate 849,613 of CAWKEF010000006.1, read as the reverse complement.
ACGACGCAGTACCGCGAGCCCGCGCTCGGCCGCGTCTTCTACGACAGGCAGCTGACTGCGGAGCGCTCGAAGACCGAGGTCATCTGGGTGCACACCCCGAGCTACCGGTTCGGGGCGCGCGTCGTCATCGACGATAAGTTCGTCCCGAGGGACGTCGACCCGCACCTCGGTGACCCGCGCACGCTCGGTGCCCACGTCGACTACAGGTTCTTCACGAGGCTTCCTCGCGGCGCCAGGCAGCACACAGAAGGCTGAACCGATAGCGCAGGACGACCCGCGCGACGAGCTGCCTGCGCTCGAACGTCTTGAGCCAGGGGACCGCGCGCTTCTGCGGGACGAAGAACGGCTGCGTCTCGAGCAGGTCGAAGCCTGCAGCTTCGAGGTCGGCCCGCACGTCCTCCACCAGGTACTGGCGGGGGTTGAGATCGAAGACCAGCTTTCGCTCGGTGTAGCTCGCAACGCGCTCGAAGAAATTCCGCCGATCGTGCGCGTAGTAGATCGCGCGGAAGATGGTGGTCGCCTGAACCGTCGCAGGCGGCACGTACTCGTTGAGGTCCGCTTGGGCCACCTCTAGACCTCGCTCCCGCGCAGCGGCGACCATCTCCTCGCTGGCGTCCACGCCGAGGTAGCGCTGCCGGGGCAGAAACGCAGCGAGGCCGCCGTCCCCGCACGCGAGATCGAGGACGACATCCCCCGGCTCGAGCGCGGGACCGAGCGTCCGGATGAGCTCGGCTCGGTGCGAGAGGTATGCGTCCGCGCTCGCGTACTCCCGCTCGGTCCAACCTCGTGCCCTGCCGCGGTATTTGTCCCAGCTCGTCACCGCAAAGCGAGCAGCCGCTCGGGGTGCTTCCACAGAAAGCGCGCCATCGCCCGCGCATGCCAGAACGTGTGCCGCGTCAGGAACTTCTTGTCGATGACGGCCGCGTACTCGTGCCGCACGACCGCCGCCGGGACGTACCACCGCTCCCAGCCGGCGCGCGCTGCGCGGTAGTTGAGGTCGATGTCCTCGCAATACATGCGAAAGCCCGGATCCCAGCCGCCGATCTCGTCGAGCATCGCGCGCCGCAGCAGGATGAATGCTCCGAGCATCGTGTCGGCCTGCACCGGCTCGTCGGGGCGCTCGTCCAGCAGATAGTGGCGCCGCTGCCAGCGGAGCGGCGGAAAGAGCAGACGGAGCGGCGAGCGGCGCACGAGCGTCGCACCGACGGTGGGGAAGCCTCGCCGAGAGGGTTGCCAGGTCCCGTCGCTGTAGAGCATCTTCGGTCCGGCGGCACCGCTCCGCGGGTGCGCGACCATGAAGTCCCGCAGGATGGCGACCGCATCGGTCTCCGGCACGGCGTCCGGATTCGCGATCAGAACCAGCTCGTGCTCGGTGCGCTCTGCGCCGAGGTTTGCATTCGCCGCGAACGAGAGCGGCACCTCGTTCTCGATCACGCGCGTCCCGGGCGGCAGCTCCGCCGGAATGCTCCCCGGAATGTTCGCGATCACGAGCAGCTCGTCGACCTGCGCGGCGAGCGCGGGCAACGACTGCGCGAGCTCGGCCGCGTGGCCGTGCGAGATGACAGCGGCGCTGACCTTCACGCGAGCACCTCACGGTAGACGTCCGCTGTGAGGCTCGCGGTGCTCTCCCACGAAAGGGCGCGGGTCCGCTCGAGTCCCGCTCGCGACCAGCGCTCAGGGTCGGCGAGCACACGTGCGAGCGTCGCCGCAAACTCTTCCGGCTCGGCGTAGGCGACCGCATCGCCGCCCACCTCGCGCACCGCCGGATCCGGCGTCGCAACGACGGGGGTGCCGCAGGCCATCGCCTCTGCGACGGGCAGGCCGAAGCCCTCGTGGCGCGTCGGGAAGAGCAGCGCAGCCGCTTCCTGCGTCAGCCGCACGAGCTCCTCCTTCGAGACGAAGCCGCGCACGTCGGCGCCCCGCGCACGCAAGGCGGCGGCAAGCGCGTGATCGCGCTCCGGGCCTGCCACCACCAGCAGCCGGCCGGCCGCAGCGGCAGCGTCCGCAGCGAGGAGCGGGTTCTTGCGCTGCTCGACGGAGCCGGAGAGGAGCAGGTAGTCGCGCCGCTGGCCGCCGGGGCGAAAGGCGGGGTCGGCGGCGAGCGGCGTGACGACGACCTTGTCGGGCGACAGCGCATACAGGCGCACGAGATCGTCCTTCGTGCGCTGCGAGATCGCGAGGACACGCCGCGCGCTGCGCGCCGAGCGCGGCACGACGAAGCGGAAGATCGCCGTCTCCCGCCTGCCCATCAGCGACGAGTCCCGCTCGAAGGAGAGATCCTGGACCGTCAGCACGGTCGGGCAAGGCGGCGCAAGCGGCAGCGCGTGCACGAAGTGCGCGAGCGCGGGACGCAGGCGGCGGAGCAGCAGCGGAACCCGCAGGGCCATGCGGAGCTCCTGAAGGCGCGCCGGCAGCTCGATCGGCTCGATGCCGGGCGGCACGAGATCCGGCCGGCGCGTGATCGCCGCGAGGCGGAGGCCCGACCCGAACGCGGGCAGCGCCCGGAGGAGATTCTCGACGTACGTCTCGTCACCCGTCCGCTGCCGGCCGAGCACGTCGGCATCGATCACGACGAGCGGATCGGTCATGAAGCCGCCGCGTAGACCGCACGCGTGAGCCGCGCCGACTCGTCCCACGAGTAGAGGCGCGCCCGCTCGAGTCCCCTCGCGCGCAGGTCTTCGCGGCGGGCGATCGCCCCCTCGATGCCGGCCGCGATCGAAGCGGTGTCGAGCGGGTCGACGAGCACGGCCGCAGTCCCCGCGACCTCCTCGGTCGCGCCGCCCACCGACGTGACGACCGCGGCACCGCAGGCCATCGCCTCGAGCACGGGGAGCCCGAAGCCCTCGTAGAGCGACGGGTAGACGACGCAGAGAGCGCCGCGGTAGAGGCGGGCGAGCTCGTCGTCGCCGACCTGCCCCAGCCACGTGACGTTCGATCCCCGCGCCTCGATGCCGCCCCAGCCGCGTGCGCCGACGACGCGCAGATCGACGCCCGCCCGCGCCGCCGCGTCGATCGCGCGTCCGAGGTTCTTCCGCGGCTCGAGCGTGCCGACCGCAAGCACGTAACGCCCGTCGGCCGGAGGGCCGTCGGGGGTGAACACGTCGTCGACGGCGTTCGGCACCACCTGGATCTTCGCGCGCGGCACGCGCAAGAGAGCCTCGAGCTCGGACGCAGTGAACTCGGAGACCGCGATCACGCGCCGCGCGGCACGAAGGACGCGCGGAACGACGACCGGTACATACGTGCGGGTCCACGCCGGAAAGGCGCGCGGATGCCGAAACGCCGCGAGGTCGTGCACCGTCACGACCGTGGGAACACTCGGGCGCAGCGGGCCGTAGTACGTCGTGCAGTGCAGCACGTCGGCCGCGTCGAAGAGAGAGAGCCGCGCGGGATACCACCACAGCTCCCTGGCGAGCACCGACGCGCGGCCGGCGCCGCCGAACGCGATGGGCTCCACCTCGAGCCGCTCGCGCAGATTGCGGATGTACCGGGCCGTTCCGGCGCGCGTCAGCCGCAGCGGCGTCACGTCCATCGCCACCCTCACCTCGCAGCCTCCCACGCGGCCAGGTGCGCGCGCCCGTTCGCGAGCCACGTGAACGAGCGCGCGTGCGCGATCCCCTTCGGCACCAGCTCGTCCCGGCCTGCAAGCGCAGCGCGGATCCCGGCTGCGACTGCGTCCGGGTCGCGCGGGTCGGCACGGACCGCCGCCTCGCCGCACGCCTCGTCCAGCGAGGGATGGGCCGAGGCGACGACCGGCACGCCGCACGCCATCGCCTCGACCACCGGCATTCCGAATCCCTCGAAGAGCGACGGGTAGACGACGACGCTCGCGCCGCGGTAGAGGGGCGGCAGGTCGGACGGCGCCGTGTAGCCGAGACGGACGATGCCGTCCACGTCGAGCGCAGGCTGCGCTCCCCAGCCTGCGGCCCCGGCGACGGCGAGCGCGAGCTCTCCGTCGAGCCGTCGATAGGCCTCGGCGAGCACCGCGAGGTTCTTGCGCGGCTCGAGCGTGGCGACAGTCAGCACATACGGGCGGCCGAGATCGCGTCGCTCTCCATCGGGCGTGAACGCGGGATCGACGCCGGGGTACGCGACGTGGATTCGATCGCGCGGCACCGACAGCGTGTCCGCGACATCCTCGCCCGTGAAGCGGGAGTTCACGATCACGACGTCGCACGATTGTGCGGCGTGCCGGTACTTCGCGCCATGCATTCGCCGCGTCCGCGCATGAACCCATTCCGGGAAGTGGACGGGAACGAGGTCGTGGATCATCGTCGAGCGGACCCCGGAGCGCTGCGGCGGATACATCCAATCGCTGAAGTGCAGGACGTCGAAGTCCCCGACGAATCGCTCCGCAGCCGGTCGGCCCAACCTGCTCCAGGCAGTGCGCACCGCGTGCGCAGCGGGCAGCACCGGCAGCGCGCGGGCGAGGTCGATCTCGTCGAGCGAGTCCTCGATCGCGCGCTTGCCCCGCCGCGACGTCGGAGCGAAGGCGACGAGCTCGTCGCCGCCGGCCTCGACGAGACCGAGGAGCGAGCCGCGGATGTAGTTGCCGACGCCGGTTCGCGGGTGCGAGAGCGGCGAGACGTCGACGACGATCCTCACCCGGCAGCCGGGGTGTACTCGAAGCCCGTCGCGAGGATGCCGAGCGTCCGCGAGTCTCCGACCGGCCTCCGCGTCGGCGAGATGTCGAACCGGATGTGGCAGAGACCGCCGCGGGGCAGCAGATGGACGACGATGTTCTTCGCCGCGGTCGACGGCAGCCGGACGACGAACGGCACCGTGCTGCCGGAGACGGCGATTCGGTAGTTCACGCCGGCGAAGAGAACCGGGTTGCTGTGCACGGGGACCGTGAGGACCCCGGGAGTGCACTCGTGGCGAGTCCAGTCGACTCGGGGGGCGGTCCACGTGTCGCCGTACCAGCCGCTGATCGACGTGGAGGTCTTCAGGATGCCGTCGACCTTGTAGACCGCCATCTGCTTGCCGCTGTCCTCGGCGACGAGCTTGCCGACGATCTGAGCAGCGGGATCGGCGAGGACGTAGCTGACGTGAACAGGCACGGGAACTCCGACATCCCGGAGCAGCTCTCCCGTGGACGCCTGGACGGTGAGGGGCGGCTCCGTCGGCCCGGCGATGAGCGGCCCTCCGCTCAGGTCGTAGACGCGTCGCACGCTGCGGTTCCAGAACTCGTTCTCCCAGCCGCGATACGGGTTGTCGCCGCTGTAGACGAGCGTCACGTCGGCGTCGCGCCCAACAGCGCGATCGACCCAGCCGCGAGGCGCGACGATGCCGGTCGAGTACGCCGCCGCGGAGAGGCGCGGAAACGAGTGGATCCACAGCTGGAGCGGGATCCACGTGAGGAAGAAGCCGAGCGCGACGATCGCCGGCAGCGCCGGCGCGTAGCGCCTCGGCAGCCAGAGGAACGAGGCAGCGAGCGCGACGGCCACGAGCACCGCGAGCAGCGCGACATTGCCGTCGCCCGCCACCCGGTCTCCGAGGTACCACCACGGCTGCAGGAACGGCGTGTCCGACTGCGCGTTGATGTTCATCAATTCGACGAAGGGGATCGTGCCCGGCAGCGCCGCGGCGATGCCGGCGGCTGCGACGATCGCGCGTGCGGGCCGCGGCTGGCCGCGCTCGATCCAGGCGAAGAGCGCGATCAGGAAGAGCGGCGCGACATAGAAGAGGTTCCGCTCCTCGATCCGCTGCGACCAGTGTGAGGCGAAGATTCCGACCTCGATCGTGAGCCAGATCGTGAGCGTTGCCGCGGCCGCACAGAACGCGCGGAGCGGACCGTCGAGATGACGCGCGTTTGCAACGAGCACGATGAGCGCCGCGAACGGCAGCACGAAGAGCGACAGATCGAGCGCGGCGATGTGGTAGAGGATCCAGCGGAGCGCGGGCCACACCTGATACGTCGCGTTCGTCGTCGTGACGCTGTAGCCGCCGAGGACCTGCGCCGGAGAGCGCCCGCGCGCCACCTCGACGACGATCACGACGACTGCGGCGGCGGCCAAGATCGCGTACGTCGCCTTCCATGCCGAGAGGCGCCGGGGCCGCCCACGCTCGATCCATGCGAGCGCAAGTGGGGCCGTGAGCACTGCCGCCACGAGCGCGACCGCCTGGGCGCGCGTGAGAAACGCGACCGCGACGAGTGCGAGGACCACGAGCTGCCGCTTCAGCGTCGGGCGTTCGAGCGCAAGGACGAGCGCATAGGCGAGCCACGCGAAGACGGGATAGAACGCGTTCTCGGTCATCAGCGTGCCGATGTAGATCGTCGACGGCAGTGCGACCGAGAGCGCAGCAGCGGCGAGTGCAAACCCCGGGCGGACGACGCGCCGCGCGAGCAGATACGTCGGGAAGACGACCGAGCACATCGCGAGCGCGTTCAGCACGCGCGCCCACAGATAGACGTCGGAGGTCGGGCCGAAGAGCTTGTACGCGGGCGAAAGCAGCAACGGGTAGACGAAGCCGTAGTTCGCATGCACGCCGCGGATCAGGAAGTGTCCGGTGGACGCGAAGCTCCGTGCCATGTCGGAGTAGACGAGCTCGTCGACCATGATCCACGGCGAGACGACGCGGTGGGCGAGCGCGAGCTGAACGGCAACCGCAACCGCATAGAGCCCGACAAGCCATGCCGACATCGGCCAGCGCCGCAGCGGACCCGGCCCGGTGTCAGACACCAGGACATGTCCGTTTGGGCTTGCGAGACCGAGCGTCGCGAGCTCGGGCGCGATGCGCGCCGGGTCGACGCCCGTGTCGGCCGCGGCCGCGGCGACGGAGCGCAGGATCTTCGCCTCGACCGCGTGCGAGCCCGCAGCCTGCTCGAGCGCGGAGACGTACGCCTCCGCCACGTGTCCGAGATCGTGCTCGGAGCCGGCGTATGCCCGCGCCGCGCCGCCCATCCGCGCGGCGACACCGGGCTCCGCGAGGCGCGACATCGCGGCGACGAGCGCCTCGACCTCACCCTCGCCCACGGGAACCTTGAGCGCGACCTCGTCGGGCAGCTCCGCGAACCAGCCGACGTCGCTCACGATCAGCGGCTTGCCGAGCGAGAGCGTCCGGATCGCGCTGCCCGAGGTCTCGCCCATGGTCGGCGCACGCAGGAGGATGCACGCATCGCAGGCGGACATGAGCGCCCAGAGCCGCTCCTCCTCGACGTAGGGCTCACGGATGACGCCGTCGGCGCCGATGCCGAGGCGCTCGAGGCGTCCTGCGAGATCGAAGCCGGGGGCCTCCGCCCCGACGAGCAAGAGTCGTGCGTCCGGATGCGCGGCACGGAACTCGGCGAATGCACGAAGCAGTTGCGGAATCCGCTTGCTCTCGTTCAGGTGACCGAAGCAGCCGAAGAGCGGCGAGCCCGCGACCGCTTCCGCCTCGACGTCAGGTGCGGGCCAGGCCGGGTGCGGGATCCGCCAGAGCGGGCCGTCGTAGCCATGCTCGCGCGCATTCGCCTCGACATAGCGCGAATGCACGATGACGCCGGTGGCGCGGTCGAGCACCTCGGCTGCGAGTGGAAACTCGGTCGGCCGGATCTCCCAGAGCGGCGGCACGCGACCCTCGAGCACGCCCCAGCCGAGCATACGCCCGGCAACGCCCGCCTCACGCTCCATCGCGCCCAGGTACGCATGACCGTCGTGGCGGCCGATCGTCATTCCTGCGACGAGGTGATGGATGACGAAGTCGTGCAGCACGACGACTCCGGGGCGCCTGCGTAGAGCATCGACGATCCAGGCGTGCGCATCCGGGTCGTTGCCGACGTGGTAGAGCGCAACGTCGGCGTCCGCGATCGGCCGCGTGCGGCCGGGACGCACCACTTCGACCTCGATCAGCCGCTCGAGCGCCGGCACGAGCAGGGCCGAGTAGTCCGCGATTCCGCTCGTGCTCGGTGGCAGCGGCGAGAAGTAGGCGACCTTCACGCGACCGCCGCGAGGAGACGGTCGACGCATGAGTCCCAGGTGACGGCGCGGGCGACGTCTCGGCCGGCGCGGCCGTATGTGCGCGCTTCGTCGGTGTGCTCGCGCAGCCAGATGCACGCACGCGCGAGGTCCTCGACCGTCGGAGCGACGACGAGCCCCGTCTCGCGGTCGTGCACGATGTCGAGCGGCCCACCGGAGTCGGTCGTCGTCAGCACCGGCTTTTCGGACAGAAACGCCTCGTACGGAACAAGCCCGTAGTCCTCGTTGACGGGTGCGTAGTAGACGCCGAGACATCGCGCGTAGAGATCGGCGAGTTCGGCGTCGCTGACACGGCCGGTGAACGTCGCGCGGCCGTCGAGCCCGCGGTCGCGCGCGAGCCGCTCGAGCCGCTCGCGATCCGGCCCGTCGCCGGCGATCACGATGCGCACGCCGGACTCCTGCGCCGCGGCCTCGATCAACAGGTCGATCCGCTTCGCGCGGTCGAGCCGGTTCACGGAGAGGATGAAGTCCTCGTAGCCGTCGCAGTGGAAGTCGAGCGGCGCCGGGGGCGGTGCGAGCACCTCGGCGTCGAGTCCGGTCGACTCGCGCAGCCTTCCTGCGACGATCGACGACGTCGTGAAGATCTTGCGCGCCTCGCCGAGCGCGACCCGGTCGAACTCGAGCACCTTGCGGCGGAGCGCGCGGTCCTCCGCCGACTCGGAGAACTGCCCGAGCTCGGTGCGATCGAGATCCCACGCCTGCCGGAACTGGTGGAGGAGCCAGACCACCTTGCGCGGATGGCGGATCGCATACGAGGGGAACTTCGTCGCGATCACCGCGTCGATCGGCCTGCCGTTCGCCTCCTCGAGATCGAGCAGCCGCCAGACGAAGGCCTGGGTCAGCACCTGTTCGCCCGGATACCACTTGTACGGCACCGTCACGAGCTCGGTCTCGTGACCGCGCTCGCGGAGCGCGTGCACGAGCCCGTCCGCGAAGATCTCGGTGCCGCCTCGCTCGAACGGCACCTGCGGCATGCAGACGGCGAGCCTCATCGGCTGCGCTCGAGCTCGTCGAGCCGGCGCGAGAGCTCGTCGACGAGGCGAAGCAGTGCGTCGTTCACGATGCGCTGCTCGGCGAAGGCCGGCTCGACGTACCACCGCATGAGCTTGCGGAGCACGCGTTTCACCGTGAAGGCGACCCAGCCTTTCGCGCCTGCCCGCCGCTCGAGCGGCTTGTCGGCGCTGACCGGCCAGAAGCGCTCTGCGAGGCCGCGCATCGCCGCCGGGTCACGGGCGTCGCGGTCGATCGCCCGCTTCAGCTCCTCGTAGACCCGGTCGACGTCAGCAGGCCTGTCTACCGCCTCCGGCATGCCGCCGGAGTGTAGTGAGCGGCTGTTACGAACTGGTTTGGGCGACCGCCACGAACTGGTAGGCGAAAAGCGACGGCCGGAGGCGCCCGACCGCCCGCCCGAGCCCGTCCAGGACGTCGGAATCGCCCGGCACGGGCACCGTGTAGTCGATCGCGAGGACGCGATAGCCGGCGCGCTCGATCGTCTCGTGGAGCGTCTCCCGTGTGAAGAGATGAGTGTGCGTCCGATCGAGGATGCCGCGATCCGTGTATCGCCAGCGACCGGCGAGGAGCGAGAGCCTGATCGCCCAGTTCGCGACGTTCGGCGTCGAGAGAACGAGCCGGCCGCCCGGCCGCAGGAGCGGACGCAGCCGCGCGAGGGCCGCGACCGGGTCGCGCAGGTGCTCGATCACGTCGCCGAGCAGCACGACGTCGAACGATCCCGGCTCGAGCGGAAGCTCCATCGTCTCGACGTCGCCGACCAACACGCGCTCGCAGTAGGCCTCGGCAGCGCTCGCCGCTTCCGGGTCGAGCTCGAGCCCGACGATCGTGTTGCTGCGCTCTGCCAGCGGCTGCGCGAGGTAGCCGCTCGATGCGCCGACGTCGAGCACTCGCCCGCCGGTGCCGACGGCCTCGAGGAGCTTCGCGTGCGCGCGGTGGCGCCGCTCGTTCAACGGGACGTAGCCGCTCATACGGCCCGCGCCGCGTCGACGAGGATGGCGACGAGCTGTTCGAAGGTCACCGTCGGCTTCCAGCCGAGACGCTCGCGCGCCTTCGATGCGTCGCCGACGAGCTGGTGGTCTCCTCGCCGGACGAGCGACTCGTCGACGCGGACATGGTCGCGCCATTCGAGCCCGGCCTTCGAGAAGGCCAGCTCAACGAGCTCGCGCACGCTGTGCGCTTCGCCGGTCGCGACGACGTAGTCGTCGGCTTCGGGCTGCTGGAGCATCAACCACATCGCCTCCACGTAGTCCGGTGCGTAGCCCCAGTCGCGTTGCGCGTCGAGATCGCCGAGCACGAGCTCATTCTCACGCCCGGCGGCGATCGCAGAGACGCCGTGTGCGACCTTCGCCGGGAGAAAGTCGGCCGAGCGCCGCGGCGACTCGTGGTTGAAGAGGATGGCCGAGCCCGCATGCATCCCGTATCTCGACCTGTATGCCGCCGTGAGGAACGTGCCGTACGCCTTCGCGCTGCCGTACGGAGACAGAGGGCGAAATGGAGTCGATTCCGTCTGCGGCGTCTCGGCCGGCGCACCGAACACCTCGGCCGACGACGCGTGCATGAATCTGATTGCGGGATCGACGTCGCGAATCGCTTCGAGCATCACGGTCGTTCCGACTGCACCGAGCTGCGCGACCTCGATGGGCTCCTCCCAGGAGCGCGGGACGAACGACGGCGACGCGAGGTTGTACACCTCGCGCGGCGCGGCATCGCGCAGCAGCGCACGGACGGCTGTGGGATCGAGCAGATCCGCGTCGCCGCGGTCGATCCCGACCACGTCGTAGCCACGGTCGCGTAGAAGCTCGACGAGATACGAGCCGTCCTGGCCCGCGGAGCCGGTGACAAGCGCCCTCAGTGCAGTCCCCGCACGTACGTCCACGCGTCGCTCAGGCCGAGCGAGCGCAACGCGACGATCAGGACGGTGTAGACCACGACGCCTGCGAGCGCCGCCGCGGTCGAAGAGAGCGCGAGTGAGAGCCCCCAGAACGCGATCACCGCCGCGCCTCCGACTGCGAGCGCGAGCCGGGCGAGACCAATGGCGGCGACTGCGACTGTCTCACGCGAGATCGCGCGCATCAGCCCGAGTGCGATCACGAGGGTCGCGATGCCGATCGCGATCGCGATGCCGGGCAGTCCCCAGGCAGCGCGGAGCCCGAGCCCGAGCGGTATGCAGACGACGAACCCGACGACCGCGAGCGGCACCAGCGCCTTGCGCTTGCCCGCAACGAAGACGAGCGGGAAGGTCACGGCGAACCCGACCCAGGCAACCATCCACGGCGAGAGATAGACGACGAGATGGCCCAGGTCACGGCCAACCTGTCCCTTGTATGCGTTCCCGAGCACGAACTGGACGATGCGTCCGCCGACGAGCGCGAACACGCCGGCAGCGGCGCCGACGAGCGACAGGCTGACCCACGCCGCGTGCACGACGTGCTCGCCCGCCTCTGCGCCGCCGATGCCGCGACGGGTCAAAGGCGCCGACGAGATGAGCCCGAGGGAGAATGCGGTCGCAGCCACGAGCGTCGACGCTGCGAGATACGCGTACGAGAACGTGGTCACGCTGCCGACGCCGAGCTTCGCGGCGAAGCGCAGCGCCAGCAGGTAACACCCCTGCAGCGCCAGCGGAACGGCGGCACCCTCGAGCAGACGCCAGAGACGCGGGAGCACGTCGACGCGCGAGGGTGCCGAGCCGGTGAGTGCTCCCTTGCGCATGAGGGCGATCACCGGAACGGCGGTCGCGACTGCGGCGTTGACCGCGAGCCCCCAGGCAAGCGCCACGAGGCCGTGCCCGTTCGCAAGCGCGGCGAAGACGATGAGACCTGCGATGCCGCCGAGCGCGAAACCGGCGGCGGCAGTGCCGTAGCTGTCGACTGCCGAGAGCGCGCTGGCGGCGAGCCCGGCCAGCAGCTGGCCGAACGCCGCCGGCACCAGCACGGCGAGCGCGCGACCGGCGATGTGGGCCGACGACGGAGGCAGGTTGCCTGTGATCAGATCGCCGAGCGGTGCCGAGAAGACCGCGACGAGCACCGACACGGGGACCGCGAGCGTGAGGAACGCGATCGCATACGCACGGCTCTCGCCGCCGAGCCGGCCCTCCGCGGCTGCGCGGGTGAGATCGGGGACGACGACCATGCGGAACGCCTGCGCGGCGAGGACGAGCACGAGGTAGACGCCGTAGGCGGAGAGGAAGCCGTCGGTCTCGGCGTTCCGGCCGAACTTGTGCGCGAGGAGCGCACCCGCGCCTGCGGCTGCAAGCGAGATGACGATCTGGGCGATCCCGGTGAGAGCGCCGCTACGAAGCGCGCTGGGTGTTCGGAGAATGTTTCGGTTTGCGAGAGCCATCGGTGCCCGACGCTACTCTAGGCCGGTGCGCGTGCCGGTCACCGACACCGCGGCGGAATGACGACCTACGCCGTCGAGGCAGGCCGTCGCGCCTGGGGGCCGTGCCGCGGGCGCGCGCCTGGGTCGAGCAGGTTCGACCCGCCACGCTGCTCGTCCCGGCGATTGCGATCCAATGGCTGACGACGCTCGGGCTCGCGCTCACCGTCCGCCACAACGGCTTCCTCTACTACCAGGGCGGCGACCAGCTCTGGTACTACGTGAGCAGCTGGGTCCTCGCGCACGGCCAGATCCCGACGGCATTCATCGGCAACGGATGGCCTGCGCTCCTCGCCCCGATCTCCGCCCTCGCCGGTCCCAGGCTCGTCCCTGCGCTCCCCGCGATCGTCCTGCTCAACGTGCTCGTCCTCGCGCCGGTGGCGCTTCTCTGCATCTACGGAATTGCGAAACGGATCGGCGGCACGCTCTTCGCGTATTGGGCCGTCGTGCTGTGGCTCGCCGTCCCGTTCATCGGCATCAAGTTCACCGACTACCTGTACCACCAGCGCTACACCGAGCTCACGCTGCCGCAAGGGTTCGGACTGACGGCGATGGCCGACTTTCCGTCGATGGTCTTCGTGCTCGTCGCGGTCTACTTCGGGCTTCGCGTGATCGAGCGGCCGGACTGGATCGAGGCGGTCGCCGCTGGGCTCGCGGCCGGGGTCGCGGTCACGATCAAGCCGGCGAGCGCGCCGTTTCTCGGCGGCCTCGTCCTCGGCGTGCTGTACCGGCGCCGCATTGCGGGAGCCGCATGGATCGTGGCGGGGATCGCGCCCGCGCTCATCACGCTCACGCTCTGGAAGTACCGCGGGCTCGGCTATCTGCCGCTCTTCCATTCCGCCGGGGCGGCGAGGCTCGCGCTCGGAGCGGGCGGACACCTCGTCGCGTTCAACCCTCTCCACCACTACGTCAAGTTCGACTGGCACCGGCTCAACCTCAACCTGCTCGCGTTCAAGGAGCACTTCTGGAGCCTGCGCGTCGTGGAGTGGCTCGTGATCGCCGGGCTCATCGGCCTGGCCCGCAGGTCGCTGACTGCGGCGCTCGTGATCGGAGGCTGGTTCGCCGCTTTCATCGTCACGAAGGCGACCTACGGCCAGGCGAGCGTCGACGATGCGAGCGTTTTCCGCGTGATGATGCCCTCGTACCCGGCCTTCATCCTCCTGCTCGCCTCGCTCGTGTACCTCTTTCCCGGCCGGCACCGCAGCCGCTTCGACGCTCTGCAGCCCCCGCGCCCCGCCGGCCGCAGGCGGCTGGCACTCCTCGGTGCGGGGGTTGCGGTCTTCGCGCTCTACCCCTTCGCCCTCGTTGCCGCCGCGTCTCCGATCCAGGGACCGAATGCGAGCGCCTACCAGGCGTTCGGCCTGCTGCGCAGCGTCGACCCCGGACTGCGTCTCGATGCGACGGTGGACGGCCGGCGCGTCGACCTGCGCTGGAAGGATCAGCAGCCGAGCGCAGCGCGGGCGTTCTACCGCATCTGGCGTAGCAAGGCGCCAAACGGCGGCGCGACCTGCACGCCCGTGCCGCATGCAGCGGCCAACTGCCAGCTCGCCATGGACGATCTCGGTGCCCATGCAAAGGGACGGTTCGTCGACAAGCCCGGACCGGGCACGTGGACGTACAGGCTCGGGTTCGCCGCCAACTGGCTGAACAGCCCGCTCTACGGAGACATCTTCTCGTTCGGGCCGGCAGTCGCGGTGCATGTGCGCTGACGTGGAGCCGTACCCGACCTACTCCGTCGTCATCCCGATCCACGACGAGCAGGAATCCCTGCAAGAGCTGCAGCGGCGCCTCGTGGATGTGTTCCCGCTGCTCGACGGCGAGGTCGAAGTGCTGTTCGTCGACGACGGAAGCAGCGACCTCAGCTACCCGGTGATGCTCGAGCTGCACGCGCGCGATCCGCGGTTCAAGGTCATCCACCTGACGAGGAACTTCGGTCACCAGCTGGCGATCACCGCCGGAATCGAGCTTGCCCGCGGCGACGCGGTGATCGTCATGGACGGCGACCTGCAGCATCCACCCGAGTTGCTTCCGGCGCTCGCCGAGCGCTGGCGCGAAGGGTACGACGTCGTCTACGGCGTGATGACCGAGCGGCCCGAGGGCTGGTTGAAGCGCAACACGGCGCACGTGTACTACCGGCTGCTGCGCAAGCTCGCGAGCGTTGAGATCCCCGCCGCTGCAGGCGACTTCCGCCTCGCCGACCGCCGCGTCGTCGAGGCCTTTCGTGCGATGCCCGAGCGCAACCGCTTCGTCCGTGGCATGTTCGCGTGGCTCGGCTTCCGCCAGATCGCGGTGCCGTACGCCGTGCCGGAGCGCTTCGCGGGCAGCTCGAAGTACACGCTGCGGCGGATGGTCCGGCTCGCGACCGACGGACTCGTCAGCTTCTCGACCGCGCCACTCCGGCTCGCGCTCGATCTCGGGTTCATCGTCTCTGCGCTGGCCTTTCTCTTCGGCATCGCGACGATCATCACCAAGCTCGCCGGTGCGTTCCTCGTGCCGGGCTGGCTCACGATCGTCCTCGTCACGTCGTTCATCGGCGGGATTCAGCTGATCGTGATCGGCGTCGTCGGCGAGTACGTCGGCAGGATCTACGACGAGGTGAAGGCACGTCCGCTGTACCTCGTCCGCGAGCTCCACGGCTTCGAGCACGTGCCGGTGACGCGGCGCGCACTCCCGCCTTCGGAGCTACCGAAGCTGTGAGCTCGTCCGTCGCCCGGCTGCCGCGAGTGGTGCGGTTGCCCTTCGCGGCTGAGCTGAGCTCGCTCGCGCTCGTCATCGCGGCGGCGGCCTACGTCTACACGCGCGACCGGCACACGTACCCGAACTTCGACGAAGGGAACTACCTCGGCAGCCTCGACGCGCTGCGCCACGGACAGGCTCTCGGCCGTGACGTCTTCCTCGACCAGCCGCCCGGCTGGTATCTCCTGCTCGTCGCGATCTCGTATCCATTCGGGAACTCGATCGGCGGCGTGCGGGTCGGCCTCGTCACCGTCACGCTCGTAGCCGTTCTCGCCGCGTATGCGTGCGGGCGCGTCATCGGCGGCCCGCTCTCGGGCGTCGTGGCCGCTGCGGTGATGGCCGTGGCGCGTCCACTTCCCACGTTCGCCGGCCTCGTCGAGTCGGAGCCGGCTTCCGCCGCGCTCGCAGCCGCCGCCGTCGCGCTCGCCGTGTATGCGTACCGCAGGCGTTTCGTGCCGTGGGCCGCGTTTGCCGCCGGAGTGCTGCTCGCAGCTTCGACGTCCGTGAAGCTGCCCGGGGCGACGGCCGGCCTCCCGGTCGCAGCGCTCGCCCTCATCTGCGGGACCGGACCGGTGCTGCGCCGACTGCTCTATCCGGTGCTGGGCGCGGCCACGGTCGTCGCGGCGCTCGCGCTCGCCTACCACGATGCACTGCCTCAAATCTGGCACGGCGTCTTCGTCGCGCACACGCGGATTCTCGGATCGAACACCGCGGCCTCGAACCTGCACCGCGCCGCGATCTTCGTCGATCCCCGAACCCCCTTCGGCTGTCTCGTCATCGCCGGTGCCCTCGCGTCACTCGCGCTGGCGGTGCGCGGCGTGGAGCGTCGCCTGCTCGGCTGCCTGTGGCTCTGGGCCGTGGCCGGCTACGGCTTCATCCTCACGTTCCACCCGCTGAGCGATCACCATTTCGTGTTTCTCGCGGTTCCGCTCGCACTTCCCGCCGGGGTCGGTCTCGGCCTCCTCGCGGAGCTGGCCGGCCTACGTCGGCCGGCGGCGGCGGCGCTCGTTCTGGTGGTCGCCCTGTTCTTCGCCGCAGGCGTGGTCAAGGACCGGAACGAGATCGTCGGCCTCAACGCGTCGTACCCGCCCGAGATTCGCTGGGCGGTCAAACAGATCCGTGAGCGCACGCCACCCGGGAAGCTCGTCGTCTCGGATCTGCCGATCGTCCCGTACGCCGCGGGCCGCCGTATGCCCGGGCAGCTGATCGATACCTCGATCGGGCGCATCGCACTCGAAGACCTGCCGCCGCGCAGCGTCCTGCGGTTGATCGACCAGACGCATCCGTCGGCCGCGATCATCGGCCGCATGTTCCAGACGAAGCCGGAGATCGTTGCGGGCATCCACCGGCGGTTCGCACGACGGCTGCATTACCAGCTCGCGGGCGCCGGCTATCTCGACATCTTCCTCGACCCGCGATGACCACGCGCACGGGGGTGCGCGTCGTCGCGGTCGGCCTCGTCCTGGCAATGACCGCAGCAGTTCTGGGAGCGCGGCACGCCTCGCCTTCCGAAGTCTCGCCCGTTCTACCGACCGGCGAGCCGTGGCGGGCATTCTGGACGTGGGGCGTCACGGTGGCGTTCGTGCTCTACGCCGTGGGCGCGCTGCTCGCGCGCAAACGCGCGTTGTCCCTGCGCGCGGCCGTCGTCGTTGCGGTCGTCGTCCAGGGACTGCCACTCGTCGCACCGCTGCTCCTCTCCAAGGACGTCTACCTCTACTGGTCGGAGGCGCGGATCGCGATCGTCCATCACGCGAACCCGTATCGCGCGGTTCCCGCCGATTACCCGTCGGACCCTGCCTTCTCGCACGTCTCGGAGATCTGGCTGCACGAGACGGCGCCGTATGGCCCTGCCTTCGAAGGGCTCGCAACACTGCCGGCGGCGGCGGCCGGAACGTCTGCACACCGCGCGGAGCTCGGCTACCGAGCGCTCGCGCTGCTCGGCGTGCTCGCGGCCGTTCTCGTCGTCGCCCGCCGCACCCGCAGCGCGGCCGCCGTCGCGCTGCTCGGTTGGAGCCCGCTCATCGCGTTGCACTACGCGGGAGGTGGCCACGGCGACGCGTGGATGATGGCGCTCCTCGTGCTCGGCATCGCTTCGGCGGCAACTGCCCGGGGCGGCGCGGCGTGGACGGTCGCGAGCGCCTTCAAGGTCGTCCCCGCGGTCCTGCTGCCGCTCGACCTCGCAGCAAGACGACTCCGCGCCCCGAGGCGATGGTGGCTCGGACTCGTCGGCGCGGCACTCGCCGTCATCGTCGCCGCAACAGCGATCTTCGGGCCGCACTGGGTGACCGCAACAGTCGCGGGGGCGCATCAGAGCTCGACGCTCGGCGGAGTCCACTGGCTCACCAAACTCGGCCTGCGTCACCGCTACGCAGTTGTCGCCGGAGGCCTCGTGTTCGCCGCGGTCTACCTCGTGCTCCTGCGTTCGGCGTGGCGCTCGGGCAGGGCGCGGCTCGCAGTTGCCGCGACGGCGCTCTGCCTCACATCGAGCCTGCTTCGGCCGTGGTACGCGCTCTGGCCGCTTGCCCTGGCCGCCGTCGAGGAGGACGGCCTCGGGGCCGTGTCGGCCGTCGCGCTCTCGGCCTACCTCCTTTTCGCGGACGCGATTTCGTTCTAAGTTTCAAACATGCTTTCGGTCGTGACACCGGTCTTCAACGAGCGGGATTCCGTCGAGGAGCTCTGGCGGCGGCTCGCATCGACTCTCAGCGCGCTCGGCGAGTACGAGATCGTCGTCGTGGACGACGGCTCGACCGACGGCTCCTGGGACGCACTTCGGGGCCTCGCCGCGAAGGACGAGCACCTTCGGCTGCTCAGGCTGTCGCGCAACTTCGGACATCAGGTCGCGCTCACCGCAGGGCTCGACGCCGCCCGCGGCGACGCAGTCGTGCTGATGGACGCCGACCTCCAGGATCCTCCCGAGGTGATACCGCAGCTCGTAGCGCGATGGCAGGAAGGCTTTGACGTCGTCTACGCGGTCCGCGAGCGCCGGGACGGCGAGTCGCGCGCGCGGCTCCTCGCGATCTCCGTGTTCTACCGGCTCTTCCGCCGGATGGCGGCCACGGACATCCCAGCCGACACCGGCGACTTCCGGCTGCTGTCGCGCCGGGCCGTCGACTCGCTCGCCCGCATGCCCGAGCGTGCACGATACCTCCGCGGCATGACGAGCTGGATCGGCTTTCGCCAGGTCGGAGTCTCGTACCGGCGTGACCCGCGCTACGCCGGCTCGTCGAAGTACCCGCTGACCAAGCTGCTGCGCCTCGCCTCCGACGGGATCGCGTCCTTTTCGATCGCTCCGATTCGACTTTTGACGCGGCTCGGTTTCGCCATGATCGTGTTCTGCGCAGCCGTGCTCGCCTGGACGCTGTACACGCGGTTCTTCACCCACGACGCGCCGCAAGGCTGGACTTCGGTGCTCGCGGTCGTCCTTCTGCTCGGCGGCGTACAGATGGTCGGCATGGGCATCGTCGGCCAGTACATCGCACGGATCTTCGAGGAGACGAAGCAGCGCCCGCTCTACTTCGTCTCCGACATGGTCGAACGCGGCGAGTCGGTGCTCAGCCCCGGTACGACGCAGGCGCAGACGACGCTGGTGAGCTAGTACGGAGCTCCTGCTCGAGCAGGGCGAGCCGCTGCGCCAGCACGACGTTCTGATCCGAGAGCCGGGAGATGACCGTCGAGTAGTGCAGCAGTACAGCGAGGATGAAGAGGATCCCGACGGCGAAGAGGACCGCCGGCGGGTAGCCCCGCACGCCGAGCCACGCTGCGATCGTGTTCAGGCCGTCGCGCCATGCGGAAAGCGCTGTCAGCACGATGCCGGTGGCGAGCCAGAGAAGCGCATACCGCTCGCGCAGACGGCGGCTGCGGATCAGCTCGAGCACGACGAGCACGAGGACGAACGACGCGATCGCGCCGGCGATCGAGACCGAGAGCGGTGTCATTCAGATCCTTCCCGTGGGACGACGTCGCGGCGAAAGAGCCCGACGAAGATCGCGAGCAGCACTTTCACCATGTAATAGATCGAGCGGAGTGCGGTGATCGACGAGCGCCCACCCGCGCGCTCGCGCATCTCGACGGGAACTTCCAGCAGGCGCAGGCGGTGGCGGAAGACCATCACCGTCGCCTCCACTTCGGGGTAGTCGTGCGGATAGTCGCGGGCAAAGAGCGCGATGCCCTCCCGGTTGAGCGCCTGGAACCCGGATGTCGTGTCGGTGACACGCTGACCGACGATTCGCGACACGACCCAGGCCAGGAGGCGGATCCCGATACGCCGAGAGCGCGAGGACCGGTAGCCCGCCGGTGCGTCGGCCGCGAAGCGCGAGCCGACGACGATGTCGGCTTCGCCGCGCAGCACCGGCTCCAGCACACGCCCGAGCTGCGCGGGGTCGTGCTGGCCGTCGCCGTCGACGCGCACCGCGACGTCGTAGCCCTGCTCGAACGCGAACCGAAAGCCCGTCTGGACTGCGCCGCCGATGCCGAGGTTGAACGGGAGGCGCAGCACATGCGCTCCCTTTGCCTCTGCCACACGCACGGTGTCGTCGACGGACCCGTCGTCCACGACGACGATCTCGAGCCCCGGATCGAACGCGCGCAACTCGTCGATCACCCGGCCGACGGCGTGCTCCTCGTTCAATGCGGGGACGATCGCCACGCGGCGAACCTCGCGCAGGCGCGAGTCGATGCTTCGCGGCGCCGCGGTCGCGACGGTCTCGCTCACGCGCTTGAGGGTAGCGTCAGAGGAAGACGCGGACGCCGCGCCACCATGCGGAGACGAGCCCGTTCAGCACCGCAACGCCCGGGGGAGCTCGAGCATCCGCGGATCGAGCACCGGCGTGAGAAAGGGAGCAAGCTCGCTGTCCGGGACGCGCCGGAGCGCCTGGGTCTCCCGCCGGTGGGCCGCAAGCCATGAGCTGTTGCCGGCGAGCCAGGCCCAGCCGCGCACCTTCTCGCGCAGCCACCCCTGCCGCCAGGCGACGAGGACGATCCCCGCCTCGACCGCGAGCAGCACCGGCGCGAGCAAGAGCAGGAGCCGCGCGGAGAAGGACGAGAGGACGACGATGAGACGGTTGCGCTCGAGGTAGTACTCCTTCTGGCGGCCGGGGCGCTCGAGCACGTAGTCGTGCAGCACGTCCGCCTCCGGAACCACGACGACGCGCAGCCCGCGCAGACGCGCCCGCCAGCAGAGCTCCAAGTCCTCCTGATAGAGGAAGAGCTCTTCGGTGAACCCACCGAGCTCGAGGAACAGCTCGCGGCGGATGGCGAACGCAGCCCCGCTCGCGTACGGGATCTCACGCGCTTCGGTGAGCTCGTCTGCGGGGTCTCCGTAGCCGCCCGGCCACGCGAACCCGCTCACATGGATGACGTTGCCGCCCGAGTTCAAGAGCTTCGGCTGCGCGAGCAGGCGAAGACGGGCCTGCACGACCCCGACGCCCGGCGGCTCGAGCGCGTGGGCAAGGGCGGCCACGGCGCCGGGCTGCACGACCGTGTCGGGATTCACGAAGACGAGGACGTCCGCGTTCGTTTCGCGCGCGCCGCGGTTGCAGCCGGCGCCGAAGCCGACGTTGCCGGGCTCGATCACGTGGGCACGGCTTGCTGCGCTCTCGATCGCAGCAGAGTGCGAGCCGTTGTTGACGACAACGACTTCCTCGCCTGCGAGCGAGTCGAGGCATCGCAGCAGTGCGTCGTCGCTCTCGTACGCGACGACGATCACAGCCGTGCTAATAGGCCCCTCGCCGCGCGAGCACGGCCGGAAGTGTCTTCGCGAGGATGGAGATGTCGAGCCAGATCGACCAGTTCTCGAGGTAGTAGAAGTCGAGTCGCACGAGATCGTCGAACGTCAGCTCGATTCGTCCCGAGACCTGCCACAGGCCCGTCATGCCCGGAAGCACGAGGTAGCGCTTGCGATGCCAGCCCTCGAGCTGCACGTAGTCGCGCAGGGGCAACGGTCGCGGCCCGACGAGCGACATCTCGCCGCGCAAGACGTTCAGGATCTGCGGTAGCTCGTCGATCGAGTAGCGCCGAAGGAAGCGGCCGACTCGTGTGACGCGTGGATCGTCCTTGATCTTGAAGAGCGGCCCCGATGCCTCGTTCGACCCTTCGAGCCCGGCCTGCCTCTCACCCGCGTCGACGTACATCGAGCGAAACTTGAACATTCCGAACTCGCGCTCGCCGAGGCCGACGCGACGGTCGCGGTAGAGGACCGGACCCGGCGAGCTCAGCTTCACTGCGAGCGCGGTCAACAACCAGAGCGGGGTTGCGACGAGGATGATCGCCGCGCTGACGACGATGTCGAACACGCGCTTCGTCGCCCAGTCGAGACCGGCGAACACCGGCGGCCGCAGCTCGAAGAGCGGCACGCCCTGGCCGGCGACGTACTCGACGCGCTGCGTCAGCAGATCCATCGTCGTCGGCGCAACGCGTACCTTCACACCCGCACGGTTCGCGTGCTCGACGAGGTCGAGCAGGTCCTTGTCGCGGATGTCCACTCCGCTCACGATCAGCTCGTCGGGATGGAGGAGCTCGAGCACGTGCGGCAGGTCTCGGAGGCCGCCGAGTACCGTCAACCCGAGCCCTTCGCCGTCGTCGGTTACGGCGCCGAGGAACTCGTAGTCGATTCCTCCCCGGCCGAGGCCGAGCGCTCCGCGCAGGTCGGCGAGGCGATCGCCCGAGCCGAGCAGCACCGCACGACGGCGCACTCCCGCAAGCCGCCAGACGTCACGGGTGATGAGCTCGTACGCGCCGCGCAGCGCGGTGATCACGAGCACCGAAAGGACGAACGTGGTTCCGTAGAGACCGAACGTCGTGTAGGGGTAACCGGTCCCGATCGAAAACGCGAGCGTGATCACCGTGACGAGCAAGAGAGAAGACACGACTCGTCCCGCGCCCGCACGTTGCTCGCGTTGCGCGTACAGGCCGCCGCGCCAGAAGACGAGCACGGTCACGAGCGAGAGGAACGGGAGCCACTTCGCCTCCTGAGCCGTCCACGCGAAGCCCCAGAGCACGGGACGCGTTCCGTAATAGAGCTGACGCAGGACGAGCGCGAGATACAGCGCGCCGGTGAGGCCCCCGACATCGATCGCGACGAGCGCAACGATGCTCGCCAGGCGCCGGGCGAGACCTCGCAGCTGACTCGCCGAGGGCAGAAGGCGCGTCTGGCGGATGTCGTTTCGCAGCTCGAGCGGGTCGGGCCGTCCGCCGTCGTCCGGCGAGCTGGCTCCGACGTAGGGCTTGGTCGCCACGAGAGCCGCAATTGTACTCGGCTACGCTAAAGGCTCTGTGCGCACGCGCAGCGCCGCCCTTCTCCTCGTCCTTGCAACCGCGGTGCCGCGTCTCCTCGCGCTCCTTCACGAGCGCGGCGCGATCCTCGCGTCGTTCACGGACAAGGGCGACAACTTCGCGCAGACCTTCCTCGCCCAGGGAACCTACGGATTCATCCCGGGACATCCGTCGGCCTACACACAGCCGCTCTACGGCTGGTTCCTGATCCCGCTCTATTGGATCTTCGGCCGCCACTGGGAGATCGTCGGCGGCGCGCAGATCTGCATCGCCGTCGCGACGACGCTGATCGTCTGGCAGATCGGCAAGCGCTGGCTCACACCGACGGTGGGCCTGATTGCGGGCGTCCTCGTCGCATTGCACCCGTACCTCGTCTGGCACGACGTGCACATGAACCGGGAGATCCTCGATCACTTTCTCGCCGCGTCGATCGTGTATCTGACGCTGCATGCCGCGGAGCGCTTCGGCTGGCGGCGCGCGCTGCCGCTCGGTGCGGCGATCGGCCTCGGTGTCCTCGGCAACGTCCGCCTCGAAGCGCTGCCGTTCCTCCTCGGCGGCTATCTGCTGTGGCGCTCCGGCGTCTCCCGGCGGACGCTCCTCGCAACGGCCGCGATCTTCGCGGGCGCCGCGATCCTCGTGATGCCCTGGGTGATCCGGAACAAGGCGAGCGTCGGCTGCTGGTCGGTCACAACCGACGCGCGCGCACTCTGGAAGGCGAACAACGTCAATACGTACGACACGCTCAAGCACGGCGGCTGGATCGACGCCGTGCCGCAACCGAAGTCGTTCCCGCCGACTCCGCAGGATGTGTTCGACCACTGGCGGAAGACCGGCGTCGTCCTTCCGTACAACGAGTGCGCGCAGATGAAGGAGTTTCAGGACAAGGTGATCTCGTTCTGGATCCATCATCCGGGCGAGAAGGCACGGCTCATTCCCCTCGACGCGCAATGGCTGTGGCAACCGTCGGTCGTGGAGACGGGCGGCAGGCCCGGCGCGGGAACGTGGCTCGACACGTTGCGGACGACGGCTGAGCCCGCGTACATGGTCGTGCTCTACCTGCTCGGGGCCGGCGGCCTCTTCCTCGTGTCCCGCCCCCTCGCCGTGCTCACGATCTTGCTCCTCGGGTACCAGACTCTCGTGGCGATGCTGTTCGTCGGCGAGACGCGGTACCGCGTTCCCTGGGACTTCCTGATCGCGCTCCTCGCTGCGCGAACCGTTGTCGAGCTCGCGCATCGCTTCGAGGCGCGAAGATTGCGAGTCGATGTCACGCCTTGAGCGCCTCAACGAGCGGTACCACGACCACCACCGGCGCCGTCAGGAGTTCGTGTTCGGCGCCGACGAACGCGCGGGACTCATCGCCGGTCTCGTGGGCGGACCCGGACTTCGGGTACTCGACCTCGGCTGCCGAACGGGCGCGCTGACGCAGCACTACGCCGCCGGAAACGAGCTCGTCGGCGTCGACGTCGACCGGGGCGCGCTCGAGCAGGCCGAAGCGCGTCTCGGGATCGAGACCGTCTGGGCAGACGTCGAGGACGAGTTGCCCTTCCCCGACGAGTCGTTCGACGTCGTCGTGGCGGGGGAACTGCTCGAGCACCTCGCGGATCCCGCCGCCGCAGTCGCGCACGTCCGCCGTGTCTTGAAGCCCGGCGGACGTTTCGTCGGGTCGGTGCCGAACGCGTTCCGGCTCAAGAGCCGGCTCAGGTTCGCCGTCGGACGTCATCCCGAAACGGACGCGACCCACCTCCAGCTCTTCACGCCGGCGGCCCTGTCGGCGCTGCTCGGCGCCTTCGACGACGTCTCGATCCGCTTTGCCGTAGGCCGCTATGTGCGCTGCACGCGGGCCTGATGGCCCGCGTGCAGGTCTTCAGCGCAGTGAAACCCGGCTGAGCTCGAACTGCTCACGTCGGCGTCCGAGGACACGCAGCGAGACGATGCAGAGCCGACCGTCGCGTCGGATCGAGCAGGTCGTAGTCGTGGAAGTACGCGTGCACGTACTGCGGTAAAGGGCCGAGCACCGCACGAGCAAGCTGTCCGAGCGAGTGCGTCGTCGGCAACACGCCCGGCTCCGGCGCCCCGTCGCGCTCCGTGCAGTCGACGAGCCCGAGCTCGCGCACCGCGCTCCGCACCTCCTCGTCCGTGTACCAGCCGCCGCCGCAGAAGTACCGCGGCTCGAGCGCCTGCTCGCGCAGCCAATCGGCGTCCTTGCGAACGCGCTCGGCCGGATCGCCCCGGTCGGACGGGCATGCGTCGGGCTGGTCCAGTGCGTGTGCAGGCCGAACGGACCGCGGCGCGCCACGGTCCGCGCGCGCGTCGAGCCACCGGTCGGCGTCCTCGCCGAAGGCGGCATCCGGCGGGCGCATCAGCGCGATCACGTCGAGCCCCCCGGCCGGCGACGCTGCAGATCGTCGAACCGCGCCCACGCGTCGT
The DNA here is from genome assembly GCA_963848665.1 of uncultured Actinomycetes bacterium. Classification (GTDB taxonomy): domain Bacteria; phylum Actinomycetota; class Thermoleophilia; order Gaiellales; family Gaiellaceae; genus Palsa-739. The sequence goes on along the minus strand of CAWKEF010000006.1, from coordinate 824,837 downwards.
CGCGGAGCGGCCGCTCGACATGGCAGGAGACGACCGCCCACCGGGTGACTAGGCACACTGTTGCGCATGTGCGGGATCTGCGGACTCTATTCGCCGTCCAGCGAGCCGCAGCAGACGCTCGTCGACGGGATGCGCGCGCGTATCCGCCACCGCGGCCCCGACCAGGGGTCGACCGACGCGTTCGGCGCGTGCGTGCTCGGCCACCAGCGGCTCCAGGTGATCGACCCGGAGCTCGGCTATCAGCCGGTCGCAGACGAGACCGGCGACGATCGTCCGCCGTCTTCAACGGCGAGCTCTACAACTTTCCGCGAGCTTCGTGACGAGCTCGCGGCCCACGGACACGAGGTGCGCGGCCGCGGCGACACGCCCGTGATCCCGCACCTCTACGAGGAGTACGGGCCGCAGTTCGTCGAACGGCTCGACGGCATGTTCGCGATCGCGCTCTGGGACGCCGGCCGCGCGGCGCCTCGTGCTCGCGCGCGACCGGCTCGGCAAGAAGCCGCTCGTGTGGACGCGCCTCGACGACGGCACGCTCGCGTTCGCGTCCGAGCTGAAGGCGTTCCTCGCGCTCCCGAGCTTCCGCGCGCGAGCCCGACCTGCCGCGCGCTCGACGCCTACCTCGCGCTCCAGTACGTCCCGGGCACGCGCACCGGCCTCAGGGAGTGCACCGCCTCGAGCCCGGCTCGCTGCTCATCGCCGAAGGCGACTCCGTGACGACCGAGCGCTACTGGGACCCGGCAGCTCGACGACGGAGCACGGCATCCGACGACGAGTGGCTCGAGCGCGTCCGCGAGAGCAGTGACCGCCGCCGTGCAGCAAGCGGCTCGCCGCGGACGTGCCGCTCGGCGCGCTCCTCTCGGGCGGCATCGACTCGGCGATCGTCGTCGCGCGATGGCGCAGGCGTCGAGCCGATCCTGTCCGGACGTTCACCGTCGGCTTCGCCGACGAGCGCTACGACGAGCGGGACTACGCGCGGGCGGTCGCCGACCGGTACGCGACGCGACACGAGGAGATCGTGCTCGAGCCGGATGCAGCGGCGACGCTGCCGCGGCTCGCGGCCGCGTTCGACGAGCCGCTCGGCGACGAGGCGGCGCTGCCGCTCTTCCTGATCTGCGAGGCGGCGCGCGAGCGAGGTGACCGTCGCGCTCGTCGGCGACGGCGGCGACGAGGCCTTCGCCGGCTACGAGCGCTACGCGGCGATGGGACTCGCCGAGCGCGTGCCGGCCCCCGCCGCCGCGGCAGGGGCGCGCTTGCTGCGCGCGCTTCCGGCAGGGCGTGCGCGAGCGCCGCTCGCCGGTGTTCCGCGCCGCGCGACTTCCTCGAAGCGGCGGCGGTGCCGGCGCGTCGAGCGCTACGGACGGCTGATGGAGGTCTTCACGCTCGGACGAGCGCCGCGAGCTGTGGACGGACGACGCGCGGGCGGAGATCGGCGCGCTCGTGTCGCACCGGCTTCCTGCTCGGCGGCGCGCCGGCCGGCATCGCGGGCCTGCAGCGCCTCGACATCGACACCTACCTCCCGGGCGACCTCCTGCCGAAGTCGGACATCGCGTCGATGGCGCACTCGCTCGAGCTGCGCTCGCCGCTCCTCGACCACCGCGTCGTCGAGCTCGGCCTCTCGCTTCCCGACCGCCTGAAGCGCCGCGGACGCGAGGGCAAGATCGCGCTGCGGCGCGCGTTCGCCGACGACCTCCCGCCGAAGGTCGCGGACCGCGGCAAGAGCGGCTTCGGCGTTCCCGCTCGCACGCCTGGTTCCGCGGCGAGCTGCGACCCGCTCGCGCGCGAGCTGCTGCTCGACGAGTCGTCTGCGATCGCGCGGCTGGTTCCGGCCGCGCGCCCTCGAGCGGCTGCTCGAGGAGCACGCGGCCGGACGCGCCGACAACGGCCACCGGCTCTGGACGCTCGTCATGCTCGAGCTGTGGCAGCGCGCGCACGTCGACGAGCCCGTTCCGACGACCGCGTGAGCCGCCGCACCGGTTACAGCGCGCTGGCATTCCTCTGCGCGGCGCCGCGGCTCGTCGTCCTGCTGCACGAGCGCGAACCGATCCTCGTCTCGAACGCCGAGAAGAGCGACTTCTTCGCGCAGACGTTCGTCGCGCACGGCACGTTCGGATTCATCCCGGGCGAGCCGTCGGCGTACACGCAGCCGCTCTACGGCTGGTTCCTCGATCCCGGTCTACTGGATCTTCGGGCGCACGCTGGCTGGTCGATCGGGCTCGCGCAGATCGTCCTCGCGGTCGTCACGGCGCTGCTCGTCTACGAGATCGGCCGCCGCCTGCTCGGGCCGCGTGCCGGTCTCGTCGGCGCGGCGATCGCGACGCTCAACCCGTATCTCATCTGGCACGACGTGCACGTCAACCGCGAGATCGTCGACCAGGTGTGCGCCGCGGCGCTCGTCCTGCTCACGCTCGCCGTCGCCGAGAGGCCGTCGCCGACGGCTCGCTGCGCTTCTCGGCGTCGTCACCGGCCTCGCGATGCTCGGCAACACGCGGCTCGTCGGCGTCCCGTCCTCTGCGCGGTCTATCTCGCGTCTTCCGCCTGCCGCGTGCCCGTGCGACCGCGCTCGTCTGCGGGCTCGTCGCTCGCCGGCGCGGCGCGTCGCCGTCGACGCCGTGGATCGTGCGCAACAAGGCCGACCTCGGCTGCTGGGCGATCACGACCGACGGCCGCGCGCTCTGGAAGGCGAACAACCCACAGACGTACGGCCTGCTGTCCTCCGGCCAGTGGATCGACAACGTCGGCCCGCACCCGCCGCGACCGCCGCACCCCGGCTAGCTCACGCCCGACGAGGCGCGCGGCATCTACGTGAAGACGAACGGGCGCGTCAAGCTCCATCCAGACGAGTGCCTCGAGATGACGTTCTACGAGAACCTCGCGCTCGACGTGGATGCAGGACCATCCCGGCGAGAAGGCGAAGCTGGCTGCGCTGTCGGCGAAGCTTCTCTGGCAGCCGAACGTGTTCGAGACGAGTGGCCGCCCGGGCGCCGGAACGAGCCTCGACGTCGGCCGGCGCGTCGTCGAGCCCGCGTACATGTCGGTCGCTCTACGCGCTCGCCGCCGTCGGCCTCTTTCGTCGCGCCGCGCGCATTCGTCGCGCTCGCGCTCTGCTGCTCGCGTACCAGACGCTGCTGCGCTGCGTCTTCGTCGGCGCGACGCGCTACCGCGTCGCCTGGGACTTCCTGCTCGCGCTGCTCGCAGCGGCCGCCCTGCAGTGGCTCGCACGACGGGAGCGCGCGCGATGAAGGTCATGCATGTGCACCGGATGCGCGGCATCGGCGGCTCGGAGCGGCACCTGCTCACGCTGCTGCCGGCTCTCGCGGAGCGCGGCATCGAGCCGGTCTTCGTCGGGCTCGACGACCCCGCGTGGGACGCCGCCGACTTCTACGGCGCGCTGCGCGTGCCGGCGGTGCGGATCCCGGCGCCGCGCGACGTCGATCCGCTGCTCCTCGCGCGCGCTCGCCCGACGCTGCGCGCGGACGTCGTGCACACCCACCTCGTGCACGCCGACCTCTACGGCGGCCTCGCCGCACGCTGCGCGGCGCGCAGCTCGTCTCGACGAAGCACAACGACGATCCGTTCCGCATCGGCGCGTTCCGCTTCGTCGAACGCGGGCTTGCGCGTCTCGCCGACCGCGTCGTCACGATCACCGACGCGCTTGCGCGCTTCACCGTCGAGCGAGTCGGCGTGCCGGCGGAAAGGTCGAGACGATCCACTACGGGCTCGACGAGCTGCCGGAGGCCTGGGGCGACAACCCGCCCGACGACGTGCCCGACGGCGCGCGGATTCTGCTCTCGGTCTCGCGCCTGACGGAGCAGAAGGGAATCGACGTCGCGATCCGCGCGCTGCCGTCGCTGCCCGACGACACGGTGCTCGTCGTGCTCGGCGAAGGGCCGGAGCGGGCGGCGCTCGAGGCGCTCGCGCGCGAGCTCGGCGTCGAGCGGCGCGTCTTCCTGCTCGGGCGCGTCCCCGACGTCGCGGCGTGGCTCGCGGCGCGCGACGCTGCTCGTCCATCCCGCGCGCTGGGAGGGCTTCGGCCTCGGCGTGCTCGAGGCGATGCTCGCCGGGCTGCCCGTCGTCGCGTCGCGCGTCAGCTCGCTGCCGGAGCTCGTCGTCGACGGCGAGACCGGCCTGCTCGTCCCGCCCGACGACCCGGCCGCGCTTGCCGCGGGATCGCGCGCGCGCTCGACCGGCCGGAGCTCGGCGACGCCGGCCGCGAGCGCGCGCAGACGCGAGTTCTCCGTCGCACGGATGGCCGACCGCACGGCCGCGCTGTACGCGACGCTCTCGATCTGACGGTCAGGCTTCGCGCGCGAGCGCGCCTTCGTAGAGCAGCTCGGTGCGCTCGGTGCAGAACTCTGCAGGAAGCGCGCGAGCGCTCGCCGCCGGCCCGCATCGCCCATCTCCGCGCGCGAGCGTCGAGGTTCGCCGGCGAGCTCGCAGGATCGCGTCGCGCAGCGGCTCCGCCTCGCCGGCCGGCACGAGCACACCCGTCTCGCCGTCGCGCACGAGCTCGCCGAGCCCGCCGATCTCGGCGGCGATCACCGGCCGGGCGCGCTCCATCGCCTCGAGCGCGACCATGCCGAAGCCCTCGCCCATCGACGGCACGACGACGACCGCCGACCGCTCGATCGCCGCCTGGATCGGCTGACACGTGACCGAGGAACGTGACGACGTCGTGCATGCCGAGCTCCGTGCGCAAGCGCCTGCAGCGCCGGCTCGAGCGGCCCGCGGCCGGCGATGTCGAGCTCGAGCTCCGGCAGCTGCTGCCGCGCCTCGGCGAACGCGCGCAGCAGCACGATGTGGCCCTTGATCGGGATCAGCCGGCCGACGCAGAGCAGCCGCGGCACGTCGTCCGCGTACGGCGTCGGCTCGCCGTTCGGCTCGATGCCGTAGTGGACGATCTCGAAGCTCTCGTCGTCGAATCCCTCGACGTCCTCGAGGTAGCGCGCGAGGCCGCGCGAGATCGCGATGTGCACGTGCGCGAGGCTCGCGAAGGCGCGGTCGGCGACGCCGAAGTACGGCGCCTCGCGGAACTCGTTGAAGCCGTGCTTCGTCGAGAAGCGCAGCGGGCACGCGCGCGACGGTGCCCGCGAGCAGCCCGTACGCGTCGGCGTGGACGAGATGCGTGTGCAGGATCGCGGGCCGCGTGCGCACGAGATACGCGACGAGCCTGACGAACGCGACCGGGTCGACGTCGGCGCGCAGCGCGATCGCGTCGAGCGGCACGCCGCGTGCGCGTGAGCGCGCGCGCGAAGTCCCACGCGCCGGGCTCGTTCTCGTGCAGCATCAGCATGCGCATGTCCCAGCCGCGCTCGCGCAGACCGCGGCAGCAGCGACAGCAGGTGCGCCTCCGACCCGGAGATGCCGGCGACCTTCTGGAGATGGAGGATCGTGTCGCGTTCATGCGCCTCAACCGTAGCGAGCACGCCGTCGGCCCAGTGCTCGACCGAGTGGTTGCGCGCCACGACGCTCCCGCAGCTCCGGGCGACGCCGGCGGTCGAGCGCGCGCAGCCGCTCGGCGAGCCTCTCGGCGTCGTCGCGCTCGAAGCGCAGCTCCGGCGGCAGCAGGTCGTCGAAGACCGGATTCGATGCAAGCACGGGCAGGCACGACGCCGCGGCCTCGTAGACGACCTTGTCGGGCGCGCCGGCGCGCATGTTGTTGACCAGCACGTGGCTGCGCGCGAAGAGCGCCGGGCACCTCGGCGCGCGGGACGGGCCCGCCGAGCTCGGCGTCGCCCGGCGCAGCGGCGCTCGAGCCCGCGCTTGTAGTGCCTCGAACGTCGCGTCGGAGCCGTGCGCCTCGACGTGGACGCCGGCGAGCTCGCCGCCGCGCAGGATCGTCTCGAGGCCCTTGGCAGGCGAGTAGCGGCCGAGGACGAGCGCACGGCAGCGGGCCGCTCCGGCGCGCTCGGTGCACGCGAACTCGTCGACGTCGATGCCGTGGCCGATCGCGCGCACCTTCCGCGACCGCAGCGGGAACGAGCGCTCGTCGACCGACAGCGATCGCGGTCGAGACCTTCTCGGCCGCGCGCACGACGGCGTGGCCCTTCCAGTGCGTGTACCAGAGCACGAGCGGCACGCCGCAGCGGCCGCACGAACGGCGCGGCGAGCACTGCATAGAGCGGGACCATGTGCGCGACGACGCCGATCGGCCGCGGCCGCAGCTCGCGCGCGAGCGCCGCCGCGAAGCGCGCGCCGCGCTGCGACCTGCGTCGGCGCGCCGAACTCGTGCACGCGCGCGTTCACCGGCATCGCCGCGGCGACCGCCGAGTCGCAGAGCACGACGAGCTCGTCGACCCGCTCTGCGAGCGCGCGCACCATCGGCACCGTCGCCGCGAGCACCGGATCGGTCGGGTCGAGCTTCTGCGTTGCGAAGATGAGCGTGCGTCATCAGAAGAAATCGAGGTCGCCGAGGCGTGAAATGCCACGCCTCGCGCTGCTTCGGCAGCAGCGGCGCATCGTCGGTCAGTCGCTTGCCGATGAAGCGGATCGTACGCGGGGTCGGCACGAAGCCTGCGGCGAGATAGCGTGCGCTCCTCGCCGGGATTGACCATCGCGACGGCGAGGTCGGCGTCGACTGCCTGCACGCACTGTCGGAGAAGCCTCGCTCCGCCGACAGCCTCGCAGACGACCGCCGACGAGTAGCCGTGCCACACGGCGTGCGTCGACCACCGCCCAGCCGTTGCCGTCCTCGATGCGCAGGTACGGACGTGGCGAGTCGCGCGTAGCGCCAGTTCAGATACGCGCTCGTCGCTGATCGATGATGGGCGTCGTAGTCGACGGCGGCCGTGTGAACGCGCCGACGCCGGTCGTTCGAAGCGCGCCCGCGCGCGCCTTGCGCAGCCGCTTCGGCCGCACCCAGATGCGGAGCGACGTGACGTCCTCCCAGCCGAGCTTGCCGACGAGGATCGGGCCGGCCATCGGGTTCGTGAAGCCGAGCGCCCACCCCGCGCCTGCGGCGGCCGCCTGCTGCTCGTTGTGCAGCTCGAGCGTCGAGAAGACGCCGCGCCCGCGCGCTGCCGGCGTCGTCACGGCGTGCACGGCGAACGCCGCGAGCCCCTGGCTCATGCGCGCGCACGACATCGCGAGCACGCCGAGCGCCGTGCCGTCGTCGTCGCGGGCCTCGTTGAGGATCCGCGGCCCGGCGGGATTGCGGTCGAACCACCAGTCGAACTCGGCCGCCGACATCGCCTCGCCGTAGGTCTCCTGCATCAGCGCGAGAAACTCCTCGCGCCCCGCCGGCTCGACGATCACTTCGAAGCCGTGCCGAGCGCCGCGTTGAACACGCGGCGCGCGCGGGTGCCCGTGACGGTGTCCTTCACCGCGATCAGGTCGCACGCGCCGGCGAGAACGAGCTCGAACGTGCGCGGCGAGTACGGCTCGACGTTGTAGCGCCGCAGCTCGAGCGGATCGCTCGACGGCGAGTTCGCGCCGGAGACTGCGGTGAACGCGACGTCGTAGCCGGCCTGGCGCACGAGGCTCAGGTGCACCTGCTTGTAATGCGCCTCCGACCCCTTCACGTACGAGAACGCGCGCACAGGGCGTCCGAGCCGCTCCTCGAGACGGAGCTTCGAGATCGCGATCTCGCGCGCCGCTTCGTCGAGCTCGAGGTCGGCGAGCGGCCGATGGCTGATGCCGTGCGACTCGATGCGCACGCCGAGCCGCTCCAGCTCGCCCAGCTCTTCCCAATCGACGGTCGGATTGAGCACGCCGTTCGCTGCGAGGTGCTCCTCGTGCGGCAGGGGCTGACGGTCGCCGACGTATGCGAGCGGGACGAACTGCACCGCCGGATACCCGTGCTTGTGCAGAACGGGCGCCGCGTTCTCGAGGTTGTCGCGATAGCCGTCGTCGAACGTGATCAGCACGGCGCCTTCGGGCAGCGGGTTGCCGTCGCCGTAATGGGCGAGGACGGCGTCGAGATCGACGGCGACATATCCGAGCTCTCGCAGCTGAGCCATCTGCTCGTCGAAGAGGGAGACGGGCATCGACATGCGGTTGCCCGCGAGATCGTTCACCTTGTGGTACATGAGGACGCGGAGCGTGCGGCCGTCGCCGTTCACCGCGCCGATGCCGGTCGCTGTCTCGCCGATCGCCCGGTACACCGAGTTCTTCAGCAACTGCTTGATCTGCTCGCGCACGAGGAGCAGGTTAGCCCGCGAGAACGGCGTCGACGAGTGCCCGCACCTTCGCCGCGTACTCGCGCGGAGTCACGCCCCAAGCCTCGCCCGTCTGGCGGGCTGCAGCGCCGAGCCGCTCGGCCTTGCCGCGGTCGGAGAGGACGGTGACGAGTGCCTCCGCAAGCCCGTCGGTGTCGTCCGGATCGACGAGCAACCCGTTCACGTCGTGCTGAACCACATCGGGAATGCCCGCACGGTTGCCGCCGATGACGGCCCGGCCGCGGCAGGCGGCTTCGAGCGCGACGCGAGGCAGTCCCTCCGAGCGGGAGGGCAGGCAGACGAGCCAGGCGGCGTCCATCGCGTCCGACACGCCCTCCGCGGTGAGACGCTGCGACCACTCCGTCTGCCCGGGCAGGTCCGCGAGCAACCGCGCCGCGCGGTCGCGCATCGTCCCGTCACCGACGATGTGCAGCGTTGCGCCCGGGATGCGCGGCGCGGCGCGCCGCCACGCCTCGACGAGCGTGTCGAAGGCCTTGTAGCGCTCGAGCACGCCGACGAACACCGCTCGCGGCTCAGCAGGGAGCGGCGCAGGCTCCCGCGCGAGGAACGCCTCCGCGTCGACGTAGGAGGGAAAGACCGCGGACGGCTCGACGCCCAGCTCTCGCACGAGACCGGTTGTCTGCGTCGACACCGTGCGCACGGCATCGGCACGGCGGACGGCGAGCGGCGCAACCGCGTCGTTCACCGGGTTCAACAGCCGTCGAAGGGGGGAGCCGTAGAGCCGGGTTGCCTCGTGCCAGTCGCCCTGGACATCGAGAATGACCTTCGTCCGCGCACGGACAAGCCCACGGGCGGCGAGAAACGCAACGGTCTCGTGCACACCCTGGACGAGCGCGGCCTCGGGGCGAAAGCGGCGAAGCTCGCGGGCAATCCGCCATGGGAGCAGGAGGTAGAAGAGCACGCCGTCGAGCGGCCTGGGCCGCTGCGGACCGACGAGCCGGAAGTTGTCGTCGCCGGTTGGATAGCCGTCGGGCGCCGCAGCGATGACGCGGTGGTCGACGACGCCGGCCACGGCGTCCCACTTGCGGCGCTGTGCGCCGGCGAGCGGCAGGCGGAAGCGCTCGCGGGAGACAAAGAGCACACGCGGCCTCACACAGCCTCCGCCAGGACCCGTTCGGCCCAATGATCGACGGAGTGCTCGGACGCCACGCGCTCACGGAGCGCGGGCCCGGCTCCCCCCGGATAGCTGCGAATCCGCTCCGCGAGCGACGACGGATAGTCGCCGTGCCACCGGAGCGACTCCGGCAGCAGCGTGTCGAAGATTGGCGACGATGCGAAGACCGGCAGGCAAGCGGCCGCGGCCTCGTACACGACCTTGTCCGCCGCGTTCCCGCGCGTCGCGTTGATCACCGCGTCTGCGAGCCCGAACAGATGCGGCACCTCGGCGTACGGGACAGCGTCGCCGAAGCTCACGCGCTCGGCCACGCCGAGGTCGGCGGCGAGCTGCTCGAGCTGCGGGCGGTGCACGCGGTCGCCGTCGGTCAGGAGCGGGCCGTGCAACGTCAGCGACGCCTCGGGAAGCTCCGCGAGCGCGCCGAGAACCGTCTCCCAGCCCTTCACCGGCGCGTACCGGCCGAGGCCGAGCAGGCGTCGCAACGGCGGTTGCCGCTCAGGGACGCAGGGAAGCGCGGCCACGTCGATCCCGTGGCCGATCGCACGGATCTTGGTGGACTGGATCGGAACCGTGCGCACGTCGACCGTCAGCAGCTTGTCGACGACGCGCTCCGCCGCCTGCAGGGCGGGTCCGGAGCCTTGCTGGGTGAACCAGAGCACCAAGGGGACGCGCAGCGGTCGTGCGACCGGCGCGGCAAGGACGGCGAAGACCGGGGCCATGTGCGCGACGACCGCAACAGGCTTGTGCAGCAGCTCGGGCGCGAGCGCAGCGAGGTAGCGCACCCCCCGCGCCGCCTGCGAGGGCGCCGCGAAGCTGCGTCCGCGGCAGTTCGAGGGAAGGGCGGACTCGTCGACGCTGTCGGCCAGCACGACGACTTCGTCGACCCGCTCGGCAAGCGCGCGGATCTTCGCCAGCGTCGCTCCGAGCACGGGATGCGCCGGATCGGCGGACTGCGTCACGAACACGACCTTCACGCGACGAGCTCCCGCATGCGGCGTGCGTACTCCTCGGGCGACTGCAGCCACGGCGCCGCCGACGCTCGCGCTCCGGCACCGAGCCGTTCTGCGAGCGCCCGGTCGCGGAGGACTCGCACGAGTGCGGCTGCGAGCGCATCCGGGTCGTCCGGCTCGACGAGCAGGCCCGCCACGTCGTTCGCAACGAGATCCGGAATCGAGCCGGCACGCGTGCCGATCACGCCGCGGCCGCGGCAGAACGCCTCGACGAGCACGCGTCCCATCCCCTCGGAACGGGACGGGAGCACGAGCACCCAGGCGTCGTCGAGCGCCGCCGCAACGCCTGCCGCTGAGAGCTCGGTGTCCCAGCGGACGCCGTGCTCCCGGACGAGCTGCTCGACGAGCTCGGCGCGGGTTCCCTTGCCGACGATGCGCAGCTCGGCTCCTCCGAGCTCGGGCGCGGCACGGCGCCAGGCGTCGGCGAGCCCGTCGATGTTCTTGTAGGCCTCGAGCACGCCGACAAAGAGCGCAACCGGCGCGGCCGGCAGCGGTGCGGGATCGCGCACGAACGGATCGAGGTCCATGTAGGCCGGGAAGTCCGCCGCCGGCTCGACGCCGAGCGCGCGCACGAGGCCCGCGGTAAAGGGCGACACCGTGCGGACCGCATCGGCACGACGGAGAGCCGCCGCGGCGACTGCGTCTCCGATGCGCGCCACCACTCTCCGCGCCGCCGAGCCGTACAGCCGCGTCGAGGTCCGCCAGTCGCCGTGCACCTCGACGACGACCCGCGCGGGAAGGCGTGCGGCCCTCCGGGCGATGAGCGCGGCCGCGGCGTCGTATGCCGTCTGGCAGACGACGACATCCGGGCGAAACTCGCGCAGGACGCGTGCGATTCGCCACGGCAGCCTGAGCCAGAACGCAAGCCCGTCGAGAATCCGCGGGTGAAGCGGCGGCACGAGCTCGAAGCGTGCGTCTGTCGTCGGCGAGCCGCCGGCCGCAGAGGCGAGCACGCGCAGCTCGAGCTCTGCGTCGAGGGCCGCAAACTTCCGCTCGAGGCTCGCCGAGAGCGGCAGCCGATACCGCGTCCGGCCGACGAAGAGGACTTTCGGTCGTCTCACTCGGCCAGGGTACGCCGGAGCGTCTCCTCGAGCTCCGCGAAGACGCGCTCGGGCGCGTACACGGCCACCGACGGCGCGGCGCGACCACGCAGGCGCTCGCGAAGCGGCTCGTCGTCGACGAACCGTGCGATCGCAGCAGCCAGGGCCGGGACGTCGCCGACGGGGACGAGCAGGCCGTTCTCGTCGTCGTGGACGACCTCGGCGACGCCTCCTACGGCGGTCGCGATCACAGGCGTGCCCGCTGCGAGTGCCTCCACGACCGTGTGCGGAAAGTTCTCCCAGCTCGAGGAGAGGACGGCCGCGTCCGCAGCGGCGAAGAGCTCGATGATCCGCTCGCGCGGCACGGCACCGAGAAAGCGCACACGGTCTGCGAGCCCGAGGTCGGCGACCTCACGCTCGAGTGCTGCCCGCTCTACGCCGTCGCCGGCGATCAGGAGAGTGACGCCGTCGACCGACGCGATCGCCTCGAGCGCGACGTCCAGAGACTTCTGCGCAGTCAGCCGGCCGGCGAATGCGAGCGTCATGCCCGTCATCCCGAAAGACGTTCGCAGCTCCTCTCGCGGCCGCAACTCCGGCAGCACGGGCGCCGGATTCGGGAGCACCGAGACGTGCGCGGGATCGACGCCCCACGTGAGCGTGAGATCGCGCAGGTACGAGCTCGGCGTGAAGACGTGTGACGCGTGTCTCAGCTCCGCGTCGCGCGCGAGACGCAGCACGCGCACCGACGCGCCACCGTCGTCGCGCTGGAACTGGTCGACGTCACCGCCGACGATGCCGCGCCGGCGGGCGCGCTCGAACGCAGGGTCGGCCGTCAGCTTGATCACGTACGGACGGCGCGCAAGCGTCGCGCCGAGCGAGCTGCGCCCGAACATGCCGGTCGTGTAGACGACCTCGGCGCGCGCCGCCCTCCGCGCGACCTCGAGACCGGTACGCACATGCACCACGCCTTTCGGCAGGCCTCGCGAGATCCAGTGCACGGCGTACGGCTCCGGCGCAGGCGGCGCCGCGGCAGTGATCACGACCTCGACACCATGCCCGCGCGAGCGCAGGAACGCGGCAACGTCCGGGGCATGGCTCGCAGGCCCGCCGACGTCGGGTGGCCAGATGCCGGAGACGACGAGGACGTTCACCGGAGGAGGGCGCCCGCTTCGGCCTCGGTGTCGGCGAGCGCCTCGTCGAGCGATACCGGCCGGCCGACGTCCTCGGCCCTGATCCGGAAGAACACGATCGTCCAGGCGAGAGCAAATGCGCAGACCCCGACGAGCACAGCGGCCGCTGCGCCTGCCGCGCCCCAGACGAGACCGAAAACGACGACGAGTGGGAGCACGAGCGCCGTCTCCAGGCCATGCGTCCAGACCCGGAGGCCCGGCCTGCCGATCGTGACGGGAAACGACTTCGTCCAGCCGAAGACGAACTGGACGCAAGCCGCGAGGATCAAGAGGCGAGCAGCGTTCGACGCTCCGACGAACTGCGGCGAGTAGATGTGGCGGATCAGAACCGGAACGAAGACGAGAAGCGGCGGCGCCACGACGACGGCGATCACCGCTGCAACCGCGCTGTAGCGGCGAACGCCGTGGAGCACGGCCGACTGCCGCCCACGCTCCCATTCGCGCGTCTGCTCGGTCAGGAGAACCATGCGAGCGGGAGCCGACAGGGCCTGGAACCCCGACTGAGGCGCCTGCGCGACCTTGAAGAGCGCGACCTGTGCGGTGTTCGTCACGGCGCCGAGCAGGAGGGGCGCCAGGCTCGTGCGCAACGAGAGAACGCCGGTCGCGACGCTCGACTGCGCGACGAACGCCGCGATCTCGCGCCGATCCTCGGCGAGCGGCGCACTCCCGGCGCGCGGGAAGCGCCCGAACGCATACCAGCCGACGACTCCGACCGAGGCCGTCGCGGCGAGCTGCGCGGCAAGCACGCCGGCGACTGCCTCGGCCAGGCCGAAGTGAGCGCCGACGGCGACTCCGGCCAGCCGAAGCCCCATCGACCAGGCAAGGAGCAGGGACCGGATGTCGTAGCGGCTGTGGAGGTACAGAACCGAGCCGGCCAGGCCTTCGAGGGATTGGCCGAGCGGGATGCCTGCAGCGAGCAGGAGCGGCACGGTCAGACGCGCGGATGCGAAGACGGCGAAGACGACGAGACCGCCGGCGCCGAGCGCCGAGCCCACGAGCTTGAACCGCAGCGCACTCACGAACAGGCCTCGAAGACGCGCCCAATCCTCACGCGTCGAGTAGCGAAACCCGTATTTGACAAGCGCCTCTTCGACCGTCAGATCGAAGAACGATTGAAAGAACGCGGTCGCAAAGAGAACGGTCGCGTAATCGCCGAACCGGGTTCGTGTGTGCAACTCGTGCGTCGCAACGACGGTCGCGAGAAAGCCGAGTACGACCGACGAGTAGATGCCGACGGCCGTGAGTGAGCGGCGGACGAGGAGCCCTCGCATCAGGCGAGGGTATAGTCGCCGTCTCCTTGGCGACCAGATTTGCGAACCGAGGCATTGCGCCCGGCGCGGTCGTGCTGGCGGCCGGGATCCCGATCCTCTTCTTGCACGTCTCCTACCTGCCGGGCGTTTCCGTGGGCTTCGGCTCGACGACCGTCAACGCCTACCTCTCCGACTTCGTCGTGCTCGCGATCGTTCTGACGGCCCTCGCCGAAGGCGCGCGGCGCGGCTTCGCACCGCTCGCGCCGGGACGGCCGCTGTGGCTTGCCGGCGGTGCGTTCGTCGTCTGGATGTTCGTCGAGGTCTGGCTCGGCCACCACCATGCGTCGGGATACGCATGGCGCACGCATGCAGTCACGGCGGCAAAGTTCGCCGAGTACGCGCTGCTCGCGCCTTCGGTGCCTCTCCTGCTCCGCCGCACGCGTGACGTGCTCGTCTGCGCGTGGTCGCTCGTCCTCTGGAGCGTCCTCGCGACCGCCGTCGGGCTCGCGCAATTCTTCGGCGCGGACATCTTTCTCGCCGGCACGGTCGGGCGACGCCAGGCGTCCTTCCTCGCCTCCGCCGATTTCGCCGCGCTGTCGGCGGCAGCGCTCCTCGTCGGGATCGTCTGCGTCGCCTTGCCGCAGGTACGCGCGGGACGCGCGCTCGTCTGGACGGCCCTCGCAACCGGCGTGCTGGGCATGATCGTCGCAGGCGCGCTCGCGGCGGTGCTCGGGCTCGGGACGGCGCTCGTCGTGCTCGCCGCGGTGCTCGTGCTTCGTCGGCAGTTCGACCCGCGTCGCATCGCGGCCGTCGCCGCCGCGGCACTCGTCGTCCTCGGCGGCGCCGTCGCGATTCGCGGCAGCGATCTCGACGCGTTCGCAAGGTTCCTCGGCGCCGCGCCCGGCAAGCAGCAGTCGAAGGCGACGAAGGTGCAGACGTACGCGCACCGCACACTGCTCACCTGGATCGGCTGGCAGATCTGGAAGGGGCACCCGCTCACCGGGGTCGGTTGGGAGGGCTCGGCGGAGCCGGCGAACTTCGAGCCGTACCTGCCGGCCGCCCACCGTCACTTTCCCGACGAGGCGTCGATCGCGTTTCCGTCCGCCGCGCCTGACCGGCGCTACGGCGTGCAGGACTCGTGGGTGCAGGCGCTCGCCGATCTGGGCGTGATCGGCTTCGTGCTCTGGGTCGCGACGTTCGTGAGCTCCGCATGGCTCGCAGCACGCAGCGCGGCACCGACGGCGCTCTACGCCCTGCTCTCGACGCTCCTCCTCGTCTGGCTCTGGACCGCTCAGGGCTACGTTGCGGGTATTCCGCTCGACGCGCTCACCTGGCTCACGTTCGGACTCGCCGCCACGCGACTGGCAGAGCTATGAGCGGCCGCCTCCAACCCAGCCGTACCTCGGTGCAGTACGCCGTCCGCAAGCCGCTCCTCGATTGGCTGCGCGGACAGGACGTGCGCGGACTCCGCGTGCTCGACGTCGGCTGCGGCGACCGGCCGTACGAGCAGCTGCTTTCCGGGGCGGCGGAGATCGTCGGCTTCGACGTGCCCGGTAACGCTTACGCCGACGTGCACGGGTCGATCGACGCCATCCCCGTCGAGGACGCAAGCTTCGACATCGTCCTCTGCTTGCAGGTGCTGGAGCACGTTCCCGATCCCGCGGCGGCCGTTCGAGAGCTTCGCCGCGTCGTCAAGCCCGGTGGCCGAGTGCTCGCGTCGACGCACGGTGTCTATCCGTTTCATCCGAACCCGGACGACCTCTGGCGCTGGACGAGCACAGGGCTTGCGCACCTGTTCCGAACAAATGCCGAATGGACGTCCGTTACCGTCCAGCCGGGTGCAGGAACCGCAGGAACTGTCGCCATGCTCGTGGCCCACGTGATCGATCTCCTCTTCAAGCGGACGGGCGTGCGCGCGCTCGGCGCGCCCTTCGTCGCGCTCGCAAATGCCGGGGGCGAGGCGCTCGATCGGGCTGTGCCGGTGCTGCGCAGGCCCGTTCCCGGCTCGCTGAACGCGAACTACCACGTGGAGGCTGTCGCCTGATGGCCCTCGTGCTCGTCACCGGCGGCGCGGGCTTCATCGGCTCGAACCTCGCCCGCGCACTCCTCGAGCATGGTGACGAGGTTCGCGTGCTCGACAACTTCTCGACGGGGAACCGCGCGAATCTCGAAGGTCTCGACGTCGAGATCGTCGAAGGCGAGCTGCGCAGCTACGAGCGCGTACACAACGCCGTCCGCGGGACGGACGTCGTCTACCACCTGGGAGCTCTCGGATCGGTTCCGCGCTCCGTGCAGGATCCGCTGACCTCGAGTGCCGTCAACGTGGAGGGCACGCTCAATGTCCTCCTCGCCGCGCGGGACGAGGGCATCCGCCGGGTCGTCTTCTCGTCATCCGCATCGGTCTACGGCTCCAGCACGCAGATGCCGACGACCGAGGAATCGGCGCCCGACCCGGTCTCGCCGTACGGCGTCGCGAAGCTCGCAGCGGAGCGGTACTGCGTCAGCTTCTCCCGTGTCTACGAGTCGTTCGAGACGGTCGTGCTGCGCTACTTCAACGTCTTCGGGCCCCGCCAGAGCCCGTTCTCGCAGTACGCGGCGGCGGTTCCGCTCTTCATCACGAGGATCGCCGCCGGCGAGGAGATCGACGTCTATGGGGACGGCGAGCAGTCGCGGGACTTCACCTTCGTCGGCAATGTGGTCGACGCGACCATCCGAGCCGGCTCGGTCGAGGGCGTGAGCGGCGAGATCTTCAACGTCGCGGCCGGATCGCCCGCGA
This sequence comes from uncultured Actinomycetes bacterium, assembly GCA_963848665.1. Lineage (GTDB taxonomy): Bacteria > Actinomycetota > Thermoleophilia > Gaiellales > Gaiellaceae > Palsa-739. The sequence continues at coordinate 808,283 of CAWKEF010000006.1, read as the reverse complement.
GCGTCAACCACGTCGCCGAGACGATCGGCACGATCGTCGGCAGCCCCGTGCGCCGCCGGCAGCTTCCGAGACGCCCCGGCGACCTGCGCGACTCGTGGGCCGACCTCTCGAAATCGCAGCGCGTGCTCGGCTATGCGCCGGAGATCGCCCTCGAGGACGGCCTCCGGCGCACGGCCGAGTATCTGCTGGGCTGATGCTCAGGTCCCGCGCGGGACCTCGAGAAATGCGGCCCAGGCGGGCTTCTTCTTCCCAGTCGGCGTCTCGAGGCCCGACTGCCACCCGCTCTTGACGTTGGCCTCGTCGCGAACGAGGAACCACAGCAGCATGTCGATGCGCGGGTTCTTCCGGGCGATCGCGTACGACTGCGTCAGGTCCTGCGCCTGCTTTGCGAGCGAGACGCCGAACGCCTTGTCGGGCGGGTTCGACTGGTAGCCGAACTCGGTGATCCACAGGTGCTTCGGGCCGTAGAACTTCGAGATCAGCTTCAGCAGCGTGTTGATGTTTCCGAGCTGGACACGCAGCTTGAAGTTGCCCTTCGGCACGAACGTCGGAGACTCCGCCGCGCCCTTGTCGGGATACGGATGGTGTGCGTAGACGTCGAAGGTCTTCATCCCGAAGCGGTGCGCTTGCGTCAGGAACGTGATCGGATCCACCGAGGAACGCTTGGTGCCCGGAGCATCGTTCCCCTTCGGCCCGGTCACCCCGCAGGCGACGTGCTCGTCCGGAAGCGGCCCGAGGAACGGCGAGTGCACGCCGTTGTAGACGGCGTTGCAGATCTTCGCGTAGTTGAACGCGCTCTCCACGCGCCACTTCTTGCCGACCTTCTTGTACTGCGGTGTCAGCCAGATCGGGTTGTTCGGCTCGTTCCACGCCGTCCACATCGTGACCTTCGGAAGCGGCAGCTTCGTCGTCGGGTTGCGACGGATCCTGCTGCCACGCCGGCGGCGTCCAGAGCCCGCTGTAGCGCTCCGCGGCTGCGTAGGCGAAGTTGGTGAGATCGTTGTAGTCGGTCGGCGGAACCGTCCTCGCCTTGCCGCCGTTCGCCCAGCCGGGCGTGAAGAGGATCGAGAAGACGACCTTGATGTTGTTTGCGTCGCGTAGCGGACGAGCCGGTCGTAGATCGTCCAGTCGTACGCGGCGTCGCCGGGATCGTTCGGATCGGTCGGCCTTGTCTTGTTCGCGACGGCCCACTTCGTCCCACCCCAGTAGAGGTTGACGCGGAGCACTTGCGTGTTCAGCGCCTTCAAGGTCGAGAAGGCGAAGTTCGGATCTCCGTAGAGGCTGAACGCCTCGTCGTTGATGCCGACGAGCAGATGGCTCGATTGCTTTGTCGCATGTTTCTTCGGTGAGGCCGTCGCCGCAGATACGGCGAGGCCGGCGACGACCGAGACGGCCACCGCGAGCAGGGCGATGCGTTTAGACACTCAGTGACTCCCGTGAATTCGCTTGCAACAATCGCCGCAGCCCGTCCTCGAGGCTGACCTGCGGCTCCCAGTCCCAGCAGCTGCCGGGCACGTGTGATGTCCGGCTGACGAACCTTCGGATCGTCCACCGGCAACGCCTCGAACACGATCTCGCTCGTGGCGCCGGTCACTTCGACGACTCTTCTGCGCGAGCTCGAGCAACGTGTGCTCCGTGGGGTTCCCGATGTTCACCGGCAGTGCTCCCCGCTCTTCGCAAGTGCAACCAGACCCGCGGACGAGATCGTCGACGTAACAGAAGCTTCGCGTCTGCGAGCCGTCGCCGAACACGGTCAGCGGCTCGTTCGCGAGCGCCTGGCGCAGAACGTCGGAATCGCGCGGCCGTCGTGCGGGCGCATGCGCGGCCCGTAGGTGTTGAAGATGCGGACGATGCACGTGTCGACGCCCTGTTGGCGGTGATACGCCATCGTCAGCGCTTCCGCGTAGCGCTTCGCCTCGTCGTAGACGCCGCGCGGGCCGATCGGGTTCACGTTCCCCCAGTAGGTCTCCGGCTGCGGATGGATCAGCGGGTCGCCGTACACCTCGCTCGTCGAGGCGATCAGGAAACGCGCGCGCTTCCACTTCGCAAGGCCGAGCGCATTGTGCGTGCCCTGCGAGCCGACCTTGAGGGTCTGCAGGGGCAGGCGGAGATAGTCGATCGGGCTCGCGGGGCTCGCCAGGTGGTAGACGAAGTCCACCGGCTCCTCGATCTCCAGATGGCTCGTGATGTCGTGATGTACGAAGACGAAGTCGTCACCGCGCAGGTGCTCGATGTTCTGCAGCGACCCTGTCTCGAGGTTGTCGACGCAGATGACGCGATAGTCCGTCGCGGGCGAGCGAATCGCAAAGATGCGATCCGAGGAAGCCCGCACCTCCGGTGACGACGGCGGTCGGCATCTCGTCGATGCTACCCAGGCCTTCGGAAGGCCGCCCCAGCCTTCACAAAGGATTTACGGCCACCCCTGCTGGTAGCGTCCCTCCGCGATGCGCTGGTGGGGACCGATCGGGCTGCTCGCCGCGATTCGGGTCGCGATCCCGCTCGCCGCCTACGCCGATGCAGGCGCCGGGCTTCCGGGCATGCCGGCCTTTCCGGCGTCTGCCGCATGACGGCGGCTTGACCGGCGATGCGACCGGCTTCTATGCGGCGACGCGCGAATTCATGGCCGCGTGGGGCCGCATGCCTTCGAGCGTCCTCGCTCTCGACGCGCTCGCCGCGCTCGCCGCTGCCGTCACGGTTGTTCTCCTCTGGCGACGCCGGCCGAGCCGGCGTGCCATGGCTCGTGCCCGCATGCCTCTGCGCTTGGGCTCGTCGATCTGCGTCGACGTGCACTGGATGAAGCCGAGCGGAGCCGCCGTCTTCGGCTGGCCGCTCCTCTGGGCCCTGCCGATGCTTGCGTATCGCGCATTCGGCGTCGGCTTGAGCAAGCACGTCGCGTGGGACTTCGGCTTCGCGCTCTCCCTTCTCTGCGTCGCTCTCACTGTCGTCGCGGTGGCGCACCTCGGCCGCAACGCGACCGGCCGACGCTGGAGCCGGCCTCCTTGCCGCCGCGCTCTGGACGGCGTGGCCGCTACTCGTCGGGCTGATCGCAGGCCACCATGCCTGGGCGAACGGCCAGTGGGAGGTCGATGTCGGATTGCACAACTACGGCGAGCCGCTCTCGACGCTGCTCGTGACGGCGGGTGCCGCGCTCGTCCTCTCGCCGCGGCTGACGCAGATGCGGCTCGCGCTCGCGGGCTGCGCGTTGAGCGCAGCAACGCTCGTGAAGATCTCGAATGCGCTGCTCGCAGCGGCTGCGCTTCTCATCGTGCTTCCTTCGCGGCCGCCTGCGCGAGACGCTGCCGTTTCTCGCCGGCGCGCTCTCCCTCGCGCCGCTTGTTGCCTTCTACTGGCCGATCTCGTACCCGAAGCTCTTCCACAACCGGCACTCGTGGCCGCGCGACCCGTTCGACCCGGGTCACATCGTCGCGAACTGGACGCATTCGTCGATCTTCACCCCGCACGTGCTCGCGATCGTGCTCCCGCTCGCGGTGATCGGCGTCTTCGGGCTCCTCCGGCCGTGGCAGCTTGCGCTCGTTGTCGCCTTCTTCCTGATCAATCCGATCTTCTACAGCTTCTATGCGAACACGGCCGAGCACCCGCGCTTCCTCTACGCGAGCCTGCCTGAGCTCTTCGTCCTCTGGGCTGCGGGAATCGCCGTCATCGTTCGCGCCGTGCTGGAACGGCCTCCGCTCGCTCGCAGCTTCGCGCGATGAGCCGCCGGACGCTCCTCGTCGTCGCCGTCTGCGGAGCGTCAGCCGGAATCGCGCTCCGTATCTGGGCGGCTCTGCTGCCGCAGAGCGCGCTCGACGCCGACGAGGCGGTCGTCGGCCTGATGACGCACAAGATCCTGCACGGCACGCTGCCTGTCTTCTTCCCGGGGCAGGGATACGGCGGCACGCAGGAGTCGTTCCTCGCGACGCCGCTCGTTGCGGCGTTCGGCCTGCAGGCGTGGACGATCCGGCTCGTCGTCGTGGCCCTGTGGGCGGCCTCCACGGTGCTCGTCTGGCGGATCGGCCTGCGGGTGCTCGACGAGCAGCGCGCGGTGCTCGCAGCGGTGCTCTTCTGGATCTGGCCGGCGTACTTCGACTGGAAGTCGACGCGCGCGCACGGCTTCTACGGCTCCGAGCTGTTCCTCGGCCTCGCCGTCGTGCTGCTCGTGCTCCGGCTCGCCGAACGCATAACGCGGCGCGACCTCGTGCTCCTCGGCCTCGCACTCGGCTGCGGTCTCTGGTCGAGCCCGCAGGTCGCGATCGTCGCGCTGCCGGCGCTCGGCTGGCTCGTCTGGCGGCGCAGAGAGGCTCTCCGCGGCTGGATCCTCGTCTTGCCGGCGGCGATCGTCGGCGGCCTGCCGTGGCTCCTCGGGAACCTGCGGCACGACTGGTATTCGCTCCATCCCGGCCGAAACGAGGGGCCGTGGTCAGCCCATCTGCACAATCTCGTCGTCTCGACGCTGCCGGAGGCGCTCGGCCTGCGGCTCGCGTGGTCCTTCGAGTGGCTCGGGGGCGCGGTCGTCGGCTATCTGCTTTACGCGGTGGTGATCGGGGGCTTTGTCGTCCTGCTCGTGCGCCGGCCGCCCCGCCTCGTGCCTCTGCTCCTCATCGTCGTGCTGTTCCCGGTCTTCTATTTCATCTCGCCTTACACCTGGCTGCAGAACGAGCCGCGCTACCTCACGCTCGTCATGCCCGTCTTCGCGCTGCTCATCGCGTACGCGCTCGCCACGCCGCTGCGAGCCGCAGCAGTGCTCGCGTGCGCGCTCGCCTTGGCCGTCGCGGGCCTCGCCGAGCTCGACCGCCACGATGTCGTCGCGTTCCGCACCGAAGGAACGGCGGTCCCCTCGAACTTCGACCCCATGCTCGACACCCTGCGCGCGCACCACATCGGGTACGCGTTCGCGAGCTACTGGGTCGCGTGGCCGATCACGTTCGACTCGAACCTGCAAATTCTGGGCGCGAAGTCGAGCTATGCCCATCCGTTCTCACGCGCGGGCCGCGTCTTCCCCGGTGATCCGGCGAACGATCTCGGCATCGATCCGACGTACTACCGGGAGGCGGAGAAGCACCGGGACGTCGCGCACGTCTTCGTGATCGGCGGCGACGTCGAGCCCCACGTACGAGCGCTGCTTCGCCGCACGGGCTACCGCCGGATCGTCAGCGGAGACTTCGCGGTCTGGCTCCCGCCCGGAGCTTGAGCACGAGCCAGGCGAAGAGCGCGACGAGCACGAGGTCTCGCGCGAGCACCCACCAGGACAGCACCTCGCCCCAATGATGGACGGAGCCGTGCGGCGCCGCGAAGCGGTCCCATTCCGCGCGCGTCAGGGCGAGCGCGACGACGAGGATCCCGGACGCAACGATGCCGGCGCCGGGGACGATCCCGACGAGCCACGTCAAGTACTGCGGGGAGAGCACCTTGCCGAAGGCAACGAACGCCGTGACGGCAGTCGCACAGGCGAGCAATCGGTCGCGACTGCCGTGGAGGTAGATCCACGCGACGTAGAGCACCGCGGCGAGAACGGCGAGCGACGAGAGGATCGCGACCGCGTTCGGCACGGTGCCGACGGCGTCGCGCGAGCCCGGCGCCTCGTCGCGAAGCGTGACCGAGTAGACACCGAGCCGGTCCAGCACGAGCAGGATGCCCGCGCCCAGGCTCTCGGCCTCGAGACCGCGCTTGAGCTGGACCCAGTAGCTGAAGCGGAGCCCGCCGGGGCCGAGGACGGCGAACGGGAGATGCACGAGCACGAGCACGCCGCCGAACCACACGAGGGCGCGGCGCAGCGCATCGCGTCCTCCCCGCTCCCAGCTCTCGATCAGGGCGAGCGGCAGCAGGACGAGCGGGTACACCTTCGCTGCGACCGCGAGCGCGAGCAGCAGGTAGGCCGTTCGCTCCCGTTCGCGCAGCCACGCGAGCACGGCAGCGATCGTGAGCAGAGCCGGAAAGAGGTCGTAGGTATTGAGGAACACGGGCCCGATCAGCAGCGGCGAGACGGCGACTGCGGCCGCCGCGGCGACCATGCGAAGGAGCGGGCCTCGCATCGCGTGAACGAGCAGCACGAGCGCCGCTGCACCGCACAGCGCCATCGTCCACTTGAACGTGGTGATGAACGGCCCCGGGAGCACGCGCACGAGGAAGAAGAGCGGCTGTGCGAGCACCGGGTACTCGTCGAAGAAGTCCCGGTAGGGCCAGTGCCCCGAAGTCATCTCGTGCGCGTAGTGGCCGTAGAGCGCGGCGTCGCCGTAGCGGTGGTGGTCGAGCAGGCCACCTCGCGTGACGAGGCAGCACACGAGAAATGCCGCGGCGCCCGGGAGCGCGATGAGCCGCTTCACCGGCGCACCAGGGCGACCGTGCCGACGCCGACAGCCGCGAGCGCGCAGAGGAGCACGGCGAGCGCACCGACATTGCGGTCCGGCACGACCCACGCCCAGATCGTCTTCGAGATCTCGTTGCGGGTCGGAAACCAGGTGGTCTCGAGCGAGGGACGCACTCCCCAGCTGAGTGCGTCCACGGTCGTGAGCACGGCAGAGGCGAAGGCGAGCACGAGCGTCGGGCGCGGCCAGCGCGCCAGCGCGCACGGGAGCCCAAGACAGAGGAACGGAAGCGCAGGCGCGAGGAACCGCGGGCCCGGGGTGCCGCCGCCGTACACGAGGAAGTAGCCGGCATCGAGCAGGACGAAGAACACCGTCACGGCTGCCGCGAGCAGCGCCTCGGCGCGCGAGTCCGCGCCGATAGAGGAGCCACAGTCCGACGGCCGCTGCCACGAGAACCGGCGAGAAATAGAGCAGCCCGCGTGTGCCGACGAGCACGTCCTTGACGCCTCCGAGCGTCGGAACCCCGATGCCGAAGAACCCGTGATGCTGGCTCTCGGTGTACGCGTTTCTCACATAGCGGTACGAGACGTGGAACGGCGAGCCGAACGCCGCCCAGTCGTAGGCCCCGAGTGCGATCGCAGGAGGCGCTGCGCCGAGGAGGAACCAGAGCGCCCGCCGGCCATGGCGCCAAGCGGCGTAGGCGAGCAGCGCGAGCGCGACGAACCCGGTTGCGTACTGGAAGAGAACGGCCGTGCCTGCACAGAAGCCGGCGAGTGCCAGCGCCGCCGGCCGCCGGCCGAGCCAGGCGAAGGCGAAGGCCGCAATTGCGAATGCGCCCGCGGCATCGTGCTCGAAGAAGGTCGGTGCGAGCGACGTCGCCAGGGTGGCGACGCCGAAGATCGCCGCCGTCGCAGCTCCGGTCCCGGCGACGATCCGCTCACCGAGCCGGCCGACGACGAAGACGGAGAGCATGAAGAGCACGCCTGAGGTGAGCACGCGGATGAGCCACAGCGAGGGATCTCCTTTGGCCTCCCAGCCGCGCGGCGCCTTCGCGACTCCGGCGACGCGTTCGAGCTCGAACGCGGGAACTGCGAGGAAGGACATCCCCGGCGCTTTGTCCGAGTACGTCCGACCGTGGAAGAGGGCGCGATCGAACAGGTTCGGCTCGAGCACGAGCGTGTGGTACAGGACGAGGTGTCGCGTCAGCTCGTAGCGGGTGCGGTCCTGCGGGCCGGTGAGGCTGATCGGCGGCAGCGCGGCAAGCGCCACCAGCACGAGCACGAGCGGCTCGAACCGGTACCCCCGGAGTCGCACCGGCTACATCGTAATCGCCGTGATGCCGTTGCCTCCGAGGAGGGCCGCAACGACGAGGTACCAGCCGATCGAGAAGGCGAAGGCCCCGGCCGCGACCAGGAGCCGCGCACGCGCGGCACTCCACCAGGCGGGCAGGCAGTAGACGGCCGCAAGCACGACGCCGACCGCAGCGCGGCTCGCCGCTGCCTGATCGATGTAGACCGCGCGCGGCAGCCAGACGACGTAGAGGAGGACGTTCACGAGCAAGAGCCCGGCGAGAACGACGCTCCGGCGCTCGCGCAGCAGGACGAGCGCGCCCGCTCCGGCCGCGAGGGCGGGCAGCGTGACCGCGAGGACGATCAGCCAGTGGTCGTGGTCGAAGGGCCAGTACGACCAGATGCCGTGCAGCGGCAGGATCCAGCCGCGCTCGTGTCCGACCTCCTGCGTCGACTGGTGGATCCAGAGCTGGACGACGATGCGCCAGGCGATGAGCGGGCCGCACGCGGCCACCGCGAAGGCCGCAGCCCGTCGCCACCGCCGGCCCTCGACGACGAATGTGGCCGCGCCCGCTAGGGCGAACGGGACGATCGTCTCGCGCGTCAGGACCGCGAGCGCGAAGAGGATCGCCGAGAGCGCGACCCGCCGCGGCCGGGACCGATCGAAGACCAGCACCGCGAGCGCCGCAAGGCCGAACGCGAGCGGCTCGGTCAGGTCACGGAAGACACTGACCACGAGCCCCGGCCAGAGACCGAAGAGCAGGGCGCCCCACGGCGTGAACCCCCGCCGCGCAAGCCAGACCGCAACCGCGACCGTTCCCGCGAGCACGGCGAGCAGGTTGATCGCGAGCATCGCGTACGGAAGCGCCGCTCACCGAGCCGAAGCTGGCCGCACGCGCGGCGGCCGGATATGTGGCGCGCGCATAGACCACGCCCTGCATTCCCGCCCATGTAGTCGTGCGCATGCGCCGGGTCCGCGGCGAGCGCGAAGTAGTACTGCCCGTCGTATCCGAGCGCGTTCTGCGCCCCGATCGACGGACGGATCACGTGGCTCGAGTGCGCGGCGGTCAAGAACTGCGAGCCGATGTGCACGAACCAGAGCGCGTCGTGCTGCTCGAGGCGCAGCGAGACGAAGGCGCCATAGAACGCCGCGACGCACAGAACGACGAGCAGCAGTGATTGACGACGTAGGTCTCGCTGCATTGGTCTCGGTCGCATGCCCTCTGCCCCAGGCAGTATGTGCCGGTGCCCGACGGCATGCCATCGGACGCTCTGCGCGAGGTCTACGAGCGCCGCGCAGAGCTCGAGTATCCGCAGCCGTTTCCACGCCCCGACCCGCGAACACACCGGAAGTTCTTTCGGATCTTCAGCCTGCTCGAGCCGCTCCTCCCGTGCGACGCGCTCCTCGATGCCGGGTGCGGCGACGGCCTCTATCTCGAGGCAGTCGGCTCCCGCGCGAGACGCCTCTTCGGTACCGACATCTCTGAGCGGATGCTCGAGACCGCACGCGCGACGGCGGCGCGCTCGGGCAGCGAGCCGGAGCTCGTCCAGGCAAACCTCGAATCGCTCCCGTTCGCGGACGGGTCGTTCGACGTCGTCCTCTGCACGCAGGTGATCGAGCACCTGCTCGCCCCGGGTGCCGGTGTCGACGAGCTCGCACGCGTGCTGCGCCCGGGCGGCACCCTCGTCCTGACGACCGACAGCTCGCGCAACCTCGTCACCCGGGTGTTGAACGCGCCGCACGATGCCGCGGTCGGACTGCTGGGCCTGCGCGGCCGGCGGCTCAAGGTCCATTTCCCACACGCGACTTTCGCACCGGACGACGTGGTACGACTCCTCGAGGATGCCGGGCTACGACCTCAGCGTGTGTCCACGTTCCGCTTCCACCTCGAGTGGCCCTTCGACCGGCCGGCGGCGCAGCGGCTGCTGAACCGCTTCGAAGACGCGCTGCCCGAGGGACATCGGCTCGGCGACATCATCGCGGTGACGGCGCGGGCCTAGCGCAGGTCCTTGTTCGATTCCATGTCGAACCACATCGCGAAGAGCGTGAACTGCGAGCCCGAGATCAGAAGCAGCGCGATGAGGACGACCGTGCCGACACTCACTTCGTACCCCGCGATCCGGTACGCGATCTCGACGATGCCGAGCACGAGCCCGGCGAGCGTGGAGAGAAAGCCGAACGCGTAGAAGAACACGAGCGGATGGAAGTCGCGGATGACGTACTTCTGCCGCAGGCGCCAGAAGAAGGCCTTGGCGAGCAACCACGAGATGCGCGGCACGACCTTGCGGTAGCGGATCCCGGATCGCTCGCCGACGCCGTAGATGGGACGCGACGGAAAGTCGCGGACGCGCGCATTCCAGACGTTGAGATGGACGAGGAAGTCGTTCGGGAACCCGTAGCCCGTGTAGACGCGGTCGAGGTCGAGCGCCTCGAGCATCTGCCTCGAGATCGCGGTGTAGCCGGACTGGGAGTCGGCGACGTGCCAGTAGCCCGACGCGATCTTCGTGAGCATCGACAGCACGGCATTGCCGAGGTACCGCGTGCGCGGGATCAAGTTCCACGCTTCGCCCGTGACGAGCCTGTTCGCCTTGGCGTAGTCGAGCTCGCCGCGCACTATCGGCAGCGTGAGCAGCTCGAGGTCGGCCGGATCCATCTGGTTGTCGGCCGCCATCACGCACGTGGCATCCATGCCGTCGGCCAGTGCGCGCCGATAGCCGGTGACGATCGCAGCGCCGACTCCTCGGTTGCGCTCGTGCACGACGACTTCGACGCGGCCGTCGCCGTTGGCGCGTGCTCGCTCTGCGGTCGCATCGCGCGACCCGTCGTCGACGACGTAGATCCGGTCGACGAAGGCCGGGATGCCGGCGATCGTGGTCGCCACGAGCTCCTGCTCGTCATGGGCGGGCACGACGACCGCGACGCGCTTGCCCTCGAGCATCTCGCTAGCCCGTGCGCCGCCGCTGATACCCCGCGGCGATGCCGTCCCAGAGCAGCGCTGCGATCGCGCCGATGATCGCGCCGATGATCGCCGCGACGACGGCCGTATTGCGATGGCTTCGCGCGGTGATGCGGCTGGCCGATGCCCCCGTGAGGATCGACGGCGCCTCGACCTGCTTCGCCTGCAGGAGCAGCTGGCTCGTGCTGAGCCGCTGGTCCTCGACGTTCCCGAGCTGAATCTCGAGCACGAGCTTGTCGGTCGTCCCGAGAGTCGTCGCCTGAAGCGCGGTGTCGATCGCGTTGATCCTGCGCTGGAGGCTCGTGATCTGATCGCTGAAGTTCTTGATCTTCTGGTTCGCGAACGCCGAGATGCGCGTGAGGATCTCCTGCGCGAGCGCGTTCGCCGCGCAGGTCGCGAGCTTCTTCTTCGCCGTCTGCACGCTCACCGTGACGAGCGGTGTCTGCCCGTTCTTCACGATGTTCCCGGACACGGTCTGCGTCGAGATGCCGCCGCGAAACTGCGCCGGCTTCGCCTTGCAGTGCCGCGCGACGATCTGGAGGACGACGCTCGCGTGGGCGATCTGCCGGACCGTGCTCGGGTTCGTCTGGATGTCCTGCAGCTGCACATTTCCACTCGCCGAGTAGGGCTGGCCGAGATAGAGCGTGACGGATGACTGCCATCGCTGGCTGCCGCCGAGCGAGACTGCATAGCCGATCACCGCGCCGAGGATGAGCCCCGCGACGACGAGCCACCAGCGCGCCGCGACGAGCCGCACATAGCGGCCGAAGTCGATCTCCTGCTCCGCTTCGGGATCGAAGGAGTGCTCGGGCTTGCTCATCCCGCGGCGACTCTAGCCGAGGCCCATGACCACATCGCCTCCAACCCCTCGCGCAGCGGCGTCTGCGGCGTCCACCCGAGCGCATCGCGAATGCGCGTCACGTCCGCCTTCGTTCGAGAGACGTCTCCCTGCGCCGCGTCGACGTGACGGACGTCGAGCTCGCGTCCGGCAATCTGCTCGAGCAGCGCGATCGCCTCGAGCATGCTCGCCTCTTCGCCGCCGCCGACGTTGTAGACCGATCTCACGGGAGCCTGCTCCATCGCCGCGATCGTCGCCGCGACTGCGTCGCCGACGTAGGTGAAGCTGCGGGACTGCTCGCCGGTCCCGTAGATCTCGAACGTCCCCCCGTCGAGCAGCGCCTCGCACACGCGGCGGAGGAACATGTCAGGGCGCTGCCTCGGTCCGTAGACCGTGAAGTACCGCAGCACGACAGCGTCCGCGCCATAGGCGTAGGCGAGCTGCTCGCTGCCGAGCTTCGTGATGCCGTACGGCGAGACGGGCCGCGGCGGCGTGTCCTCGCGCGTCGGGTATGACTCGGCCTCCCCGTAGATCGACGACGACGAGGCGAGGACGAGCCGGACGCCCGCGCGTACCGAGGCCTCGACGACACGCTGCGTCGCGATCAGGTTCCGGCGTACGTAGAGCGGAAAGACGTCGCCGAAGCTGCGCACGCCCGGCTGCCCTGCCAGATGGAAGACGCCGTCGATGCCGTCGAGCTCGAGTGCCGTCTCCGCCAGATCGTGCCGGCGCAGATCGAGGCCGCGCGCGTTCTCCTCCTTCTCGGCCGGGTCGTAATAGTCCGTCAGGCAGTCGACGGCAACCACCTCGTGACCCGCGGCGACGAGTGCGTTGGCGAGCTGCGAGCCGATGAAGCCGGCGGCTCCGGTGACGACGTACCTCATGGGGAGGTGAGGTTAACCGGGCTGTGTGAACGTTCCGAGTACGAACGGCGTCGTCAGGCCGGCCGAGTTCGTCGCCTCGAGCGTCGCCTGCCAGGTGCCGGGCGGAAGTGTCACGAGGGCCGTCCCGGTCGGCGAGTGCGGACCGAGTGGGACGGTCTGCGGCGGGTTGACGTTCGCCGGATCGGTCAGATCGAGCGCGAGCGTGAGCGACGGAGTTCCCGGGTCGTCCGACTGCCAGCTCAACGTGGTGCCGTCGATAGCTCGCGGCCGTGATCTGCGGCGGCGTCGTGTCCCAGCCGACGACGACCGGCGCGAGCGCGACGGTCTGGCGATGTCCCGCGTAGCTCACCGCGGAGACCTGCACGGGATAGGAGCCCGGCGGTAACCCGGCCGGTGGCTTCCACAGGAGCGTGTGCGAGCCCGCGCCGAGCTTGTACGTCGCGACCTTGCCGCCGACGGCGAGCGACACCGACGCGCGCATCGAAAGGCTGATCTGGATCGGCGCGGTATCGAGATAGCCGTCGAGCGGCTTCGGCCAGATCGCAGGCGTCGGGATCGACTGCGTCACCTGCGGCGCGTCGTAGTAGTACGCGTGGAACGTCTGCGACGCCTCGACCCAGAAGGGGTCGGCCGTCTGCTTCGCGAGCTTTGCGAGCAGGTCGGTGACGAACTTCTCGTACTCGCGCGAGGCATAGCCGCCGCCCAGCTCGTAGCGCGACCAGTCGCCCGTGTCGAAGCGGCCGAAGAGCTTCTGCGCGGTGAGGCTCAGCCGGGCGGCGAGCGCCTGCGCCGCGGCACTCTGCGAGTTCTTTGCGAAGTCGAGCAGCGAGAGGATCGCCTGCAGCTGCGCATTCAGCACGACTTCGCTCGTGAAGCCGTAGAGGCGGATCCACGGTCCGCTCGGCAGCGAGAGCAGGAACGGCGAGACCGACGTGAACGCTCGCACCGCCGCAGCCCCGAGCGCCGGATCCTCGAGCAGGACGGAAGCGCGCGCGAGCGCCTGCGCTGCAACGGCCTGCGCCATTCCCGACGCCCATGGAGGGCGACCGATGCCGAACCGAAACTCGTACTCCCAGATCAGCCGCGGGCCGCGCGGCACCGCGCGCGCGAGCAGCGCATCGGCCAGTGCGCGTGTCGTGTCCAGATTGCCCGAGGCAGCGTCGTTGTTCAGCACGGCGAAGTTCGCGAGCGGGTGGAACTCGAAGCCGAGGCCCGGGACCCAGCGGTAGACGACGCCGTCGTCGTCTGCGATGTCGACTCGCCCGTCCGGCAGCCGATGCGTCTCGAGGTACGACAGGTTCACCTCGAGCTGAGAGAAGAGCGTGAGGCCCCGTGGGGACGTGTACGAGTCCCAGAGCGGGGTCAGCTGCGAGAGCTGCGAGCCGATCGCAGCCGCACGAAGCGGCGGCAACGCCTTCACGTCACGCAGCGCGCGACTCACCGCGGCGCGGTAGCGCTGTGCGTCCGCCGGCTTCAGCCAATGACGCTCGAGCGCGCGCGTGACCCCGCGGCGCGCCAGAGCTGCGTCGCGTGGCGCAGAGGCGTGTGCAACGGCGGGTGCGGCAAGCGCGAGCGCAGCGGCGACCACGGTCGCCGCGCGTCTCATTTGCGCGTGTGCCGCTGGTGTCGCTTGCGATGAATGGCAGTCACTCGAGTCACGGCAATCGGCTCCACTGCATAGAGACGAGAGTAGCCGTGGAAAAGTAAGTACTTCCCGTTTCCGGACACGGGGACGTAGTTTCCGTGGCCGAAGCGAAGCAGTACGCGGCCCGTGCGGGCGTTCACGCCGACGATGCGATGCGCAAAGCTGCCGGCGTACGCGACGCCGTCGACGACGACGGCCGCGCCCGAGATCGGTCCGCCCGTGCCGATCTCCCACTGAATCCGTCCGCTCGCCGCGGAGACGCCGTAGAAGACGCCGTTGTACGAGCCGAAGAAGACCCGGGCACCGAAAGCGGCCGGCGACGAATACACGTACGAGCCCGTGTTGACGCGCCAGAGGTAGCGGCCGGCCGTCGAGAACGCCGTCAGCGAGCCGCCTGTCGAGGACGAGACGAAGACGCGGCGCGCGAGCACGGCGGGAGTGCCGTAGATTCGCCCGTTCACCGAGCGCACCCAGTGCGTTCGGCCGTTTCGCGGTGAGAGCGCCCAGAGCCGGCCGCCGTAGTCGCCGATGAAGAGCCGTCCGCCCGCGATCGCGGCGCTCGAGGTGATCTTGGCGCCGAGATACCGGTTCCACCGCAGGCGCTGCGTGCGGAGATCGAGCGCATAGAGCTCGCCGTTCCACGCTCCGAAATAGTCGATGCCGTTCCGGACGATGGGCGACGATTCGACCGGTGAGCCGATGGAGATCTCCCAGCGCTCCTTGCCGTTCGCGCGGTCGAGCACGACCACGTGTCCGTTCATCGAGTGGTAGACGAGCTGCGAGCCGACGACGGCGGGTGACGATGCCATCTCGCCGTGCGGGGTGTCGTGCCGCCACAGAACATGACCGGTGCGCATCGAGATGGCGCGGATCGTGGCGTGCGCATTTCCGATGTAGGCCACGCCGTCTGCGACAACGGCGGGGAACTCGATCAGCTCTCCGAGCCCGCGGCTCCAGACGACCCGAAACGGCGGGTGCAGGCGAATGTGGGTCTGCGACTGCGCGCGCGTCGAGGTCGCGCCGTACATCGGCCATTGGAGCTCGGGCCGGTATACGCGCACGGTCACCTTGCGGCTGCCGAGAAAGTTTTCCCAGACCGTGCGCGTGCTGAAGCCCTGCGCGCCGACGGTCACGTTCAGAGCCTGCCGGCGGGGCACGACGATCTCGGCGACGCCGGTCGAGTCGGTACGTGCGCTCCGCCCCCAGAGGTGCACGGCCGCGCGGCGGACTCGGTAGTTGCGATCGCCGTCGACCACCGTCACGACGAGGCGGACAGGCCCGACGATCTTCGACACCGGAGGCTCACGGCGGATCGACGGCACGTGCGCGGGGCCGTGCTCCGGTGCTGCTTCATGACGGGCGCCGCCGCACGCAGCGGCAACCCCGGCGAGGATGAGAAGGACGACCCCTAGGGCTCGGCGATCGGCTCTGGCAGCTCTTCCGAGAACGGCTCCAACGTACCGTCCTCCCCGGCCGACAGGACCAGCTCCGAGAAAAAGCGGGTCATGTAGAGACCGGCGCGGAAATCGCCGAGGCGTGGCTCGGGCCGCTCGCCCGCAGCGAGGGCGAGCGCAAGCTCGGGATACCGGCTGCCCGCGGCGGTCGGCAGCGGGAACGCGCCGCCGAAGCGCGGATTGATGTCCGTGATGCGGTGCGTGCCGTCGGGCTCGCGGAAGCATTGGATGTTCGCGGGGCCGACGAGCCCGACGGTCTCCGAGACCAGGCGTCCCACTTCGATCAGCTCCGCATCGGCGATCGTCATGCCCTTGATCGACTCGCCGCCCTTCGACTCGATCATCGTCCGCGGGACGGCGTTCAGGCAACGACGGTCGAGATCGCAGAAGACATCGATCGAGAACTCCTCGCCCCGGCAGACGCATTGCACCATCGAGTCCTCGCTCGTATAGCCGAGGAAGAACTCGAGCTCACGCGGGTTCTCGCAGCGATAGATCCCGCGCGAGCCGAAGCCCTGGCGCGCTTTGACGAGCACCGGGTACTCGACGTCCGCGGGCACGTCGGCGGGCAGCCAGGTGGGCGGCGAGCCGAGGCCGAGCTCCTCGAAGAGCAGGTGCGCGAGCCACTTGTCCGCGAGTGCGTCGACGACCGCCGGCTCGGGCAGCAGCACGAGCGCGCCGAGCTCGTCTTTCGAGCGCGACAGGACGCCGTGGTCGAGGTCGGTCAGCGGGACGACGAGCTTGATGCCGTGCTCGTGCACGAGTGCCCTCAGGGTCGGCACGTATTGCGGGTCGTCGACGCGAGGGACGAACGCGTGCGCATCCGCGTGGTAGAGCGCCGGTGCAAGCCGGTTGACGTCGGTCGCGACGGTGCGCGCTCCGGCGCGCTTGAAGGCGGTGACGATGTCGACACGCTGTCCGGAGCACGTGAAGAGGACGCCGTTCACGGGCGGAGAGGGTACCGTCGCGCCGTGCTGCGCCGCATTCTCCTGGGCCTCGCCGCGCTCGTCGTGGTGTGGATCCTGGCCTGCCTCGTCCTTTTCGTCTGGCCGCCGGCGGAGTCCTCCGCGCCTGCCCACGCCGACGCCGTCGTCGTCCTGTCCGGCAACAAACGGCGCCTGGCGCCCGCGCTCGCGCTCATTCGGCGAGGCGTCGCACCGCTGCTCGCGCTCTCGACCGTGCAGCGCACGGAGCATTGGCCGCAGGCGGAGCATCTCTGCACGACGCACCGGTACGCAGGCGCCCGGGTCGTCTGCTTCACCGCGGTGCCGTACAGCACGCGCGGCGAGGCGAGGACAGTGGCGCGGCTCGCGCAGGCACGGGGTTGGCGGTCGATCGTCGTCGTCACGTCGACGTTCCACATCACGCGCGCGCATTTGCTCTTCCGCCGCTGCTACAAAGGCGGCCTCGCCATGGTCGGCAGCTCTTCGACGTGGTGGCGGCTCCCCGAGGAGTGGGCGTCGGAGACCGGCAAGCTCCTCTTGCAGCTGACGCTGCGCCGCGGCTGCTAGCCCAGTGCTAGCCCAAGCCCTTCCAGCCGCCCGTGGCGCCTTTGTACGTTCCGCTGAACAGCGAGAACGGCGTCCTCGCGAGGATCTTGAGGTCAAGCCACGCACTCCGGTGCTCGACGTACCAGACGTCGAGTTCGATGCGCTCGGCCCAGGGGAGCGCCGCGCGCCCGTGCACCTGAGCCCAGCCGGTGATGCCCGGCTTCACGTCGAGTCGCCGAGCCTGACGAGCGTCGTAGCGTTCGACCTGGTACCGCAGCGTCGGACGGGGGCCGATCACGCTCATCTCGCCGCGGATCACGTTCCAGAGCTGGGGCAGCTCGTCGAGCGAAAGGCGCCGCAGGATGCGCCCCACGCGAGTGATACGCGAGTCACCTTCGTCCACCGCGAATCCCGCACCCATCGTCTCGGCGCCGACGACCATCGTGCGCAGCTTCAGGAGCTCGAAGTCTTGGCCGTCCTTGCCCACGCGGGTCTGCCGGTAGAGGACGGGCCCGCCGTCCTCGAGCTTCGCAGCGAGCGCCGCGAGCCCGAGCGCCGGCGACGCGACGACGAGTGCGGTGCCGGCGAGCGCGAGATCGGCCGCGCGATTCACCGCGTGCCCTCCGCCGGATCCCAGGTCGCCGGAACGCCTCGCCGCAGGTAGTTCCAGAGCGAGACGACGGTCGCCGAGGTCACGAGCACGTAGTACCGCGCGATCCCGACGCCGACGAGTGCAGCGAGGATCAAACCGAGCTGCAGTCCGAGCGTGACCGCATAGAACGTGCCCTGGCCGACGAGCGCGATGTTGAGCCCGAGGAGGAGCAGGTGCAGCAGTCCGCTGGCGTAGCGGAGATGCCGGTGCGAGAGCACCTCGATGAGATAGAGCGGCCGCAGGCGCCGCAGCATCTTTCCCTCCGCCACGATCGCCCAGCAATGCTCGAACATGCGCACCTTGCGCCTGTACTCGTCCTCATTCGTCGGCGTCGCCTTCTCGAAGGCGTTCGCCTCCGGCTCGTACACCGCGCGGCGTCCGCGCTGCACCATCAGGTACGGCAGTGACAGATCGTGGCCGAAGCGCGGATCGACCTCGACGTAGTCCTCGCGTCTGAGCGCATAGATGGAGCCGTTGCCGCCGGTGACCGAGTCGATTCGCGACTCGTCGGCTCGAAGCGCGAGCTCGTAGCGCCAGTAGACGCCCTCCTTGTTGCGGCCGTCCTCCGACTGAATGTTCAGACGCCCGCACACGTACGCGACATCGGGATCGGCGAAGTTGCGCACGAGCCGCTGCAAGGCGTCGGGTGCCCAGGTCGAGTTCGCATCCGAGAACGCGACGATCTCGCCGGTCGTCTGCCGAACGGCATTGTTCTGCGCAGCGACCTTTCCGCCTCGCGTATTGCGGATCACGCGCGCACCGGCTCGCTCGGCGATCTGTTCGGTGGCGTCGGAAGAAGCGTCGGACGTGACGACGAGCTCGAGCCGCTCGGCGGGGTAGTCGAGCGCGCGCAGGTTCTCGATGCGCCGCTCGATGACCGGCTCCTCGTTGTACGCGGTGACGATCAGGGCCACCGTTGGAAGCAGGACATCGTCCTTCCGCACCGGCCGGGTTCGGACCACGACGAGCGCTCGCGCGGCCAGTGGATAGAGCACGTGTGTCCAGGCGAGGGCCGCGAGGCAGATCCAGAAGAGAATCGCAACGGCGGTCATCTGATCCGGTCGCCGGGCCGCCCGGTCCGATGGTCACGGACAGCTGCTTTCACAGTCGACAACGCCGCCATCGTACGTATGCAAACGCGGGCGCCGAGGACGGCGCGGCAAAACATCTCGATCACACCCGTCAGGCATCCTTCGGCCCATGGGAGTGGCGGTTTGCTTCGTCGTCGGCGCGCGTCCGAACTTCATGAAGGCGGTCCCCGTGATCGACGCCCTGCGGAGGCGCGGCATCGACGTTTTCCTCGTTCACACCGGTCAGCACTACGACGCCGAGATGTCCGACGTCTTCCTGGGGGAGCTCGGGCTGCCCACCCCCGACGTCTTCCTCGGCGTCGGCTCGGGCTCGCACGCAGAGCAGACCGGCCGAGCTCTCGTCGGGATCGAGCAGGTGCTCGCGGAGGAGCGCCCGGAGCTCGTCGTCGTGCCGGGAGACGTCAACTCCACCCTCGCGGGCGCGCTCGCCGCAGCGAAGTTGCAGATCCCGGTCGCGCATCTGGAGGCGGGTCTGCGCAGCTTCGACTGGACCATGCCGGAGGAGCACAACCGCCGCCTGACCGACCACATGAGCAGCCTCCTCCTTGCGCACTCGCCCGGTGCGGTCGAGAACCTCGGACGCGAGGGGATCGATCCTGCCTCGGTGCACCTCGTCGGGAACACGATGATCGATTCGCTTCTGGCACATGTCGGCCAAGCGCGCGCAGCAGCACCGTGGGAGGCGTACGGCTTCTCCGAGGGCGAATACGGGCTCGTCACGTTGCACCGGCCCGCGCTCGTCGACGACCAGGGGCTCTTGGCGGACACGATGGAGCGGCTCGCAGCCCTCGCCGCCGACACGCCGATTCTCTTCGCCGCTCATCCGCGGACCCTCGAGCGGCTGAGATCGCTCGACATGGACGCGCCGGGGCTCACCGTCACCGGTCCCCTCGGCTACCTCGAGTTCCTCGGTCTCGAGTCCGCGGCTCGGTTCGTCCTCACCGATTCGGGCGGCGTGCAGGAAGAGACGTCTGCGCTCGGCGTACGCTGCTTCACGCTGCGCGCGACGACGGAGCGTCCGATCACGATCGAGCTCGGGACGAACTCGCTGCTCGGCCTGGAACCCGAGCGGATCGCGGAGATCCCGGAACTGCTCGGCATGCGGCGCACGGGAACTCCGATTCCCTTGTGGGACGGCCACGCCGGAGAGCGCGCCGCAGACGCGATCGCGCAGTTCCGCGCGCAATCGCCGGCGAGCGTGCCGATCTAGATGTGCGGGATCGCGGGAACGCTGTCGTTCGATCCCTCGTCGTTCCGGGCGACGCCCGAGTTCATCGACCGCATGCGCGACACGCTCGCGCACCGCGGCCCCGACGGGGCCGAGACCTGGGTCGACGACGACGGGCGCGTCGGACTCGGCTTTCGCCGGCTCGCCATCATCGATCTCTCCGACTCAGCCATGCAGCCGATGACGAACGAGGACGGCTCAGTGCGGCTCGTGTTCAACGGCGAGATCTACAACCACGCCGAGCTCCGCCCGGAGCTCGAGCGTCTTGGTCATCGCTTCCGCACCGATCACTCCGACACCGAGGTGATCGTCCACGCGTTCGAGCAGTGGGGGATCGACTGCCTCCACCGCTTCCGCGGCATGTTCGCGTTCGCGATCTGGGATGCGCGCGCACGGGAGCTCTGGCTCGCGCGCGACCGGATCGGGATCAAGCCGCTCTACTGGAGCCTGCATCACGGCCGCCTGAGCTTCGCCTCGGAGATCAAGGCGCTACTCAGCGACCCGCAACAGGAGCGCGCGGTCGACGAGCAGGCGCTCTACCACTACCTGTCCTTCCTGACGACGCCCGCACCGCAGACGTTGTTCAAGGGAATCCGGAAGCTCGCCGGTGGAACGTGGCTGCGGGTGTCGGGCGACGGGTCGGTACGAGAGGAACGGTACTGGGACGTGTGGGACAACGTGACCCCGCTCGTCGGCGTGTCGGAAGCAGAGATTGCCGAGCGGCTGCTCGAGGAGCTGCGCACGTCGGTCGAGCTACGCAAGCTGAGCGACGTCCCGGTGGGCGTGTTTCTCTCCGGAGGAATCGACTCGAGCACGAATGCCGCGCTCTTCTCGGAAGGCGAGACCACACCCGTCAAGACCTTCTCGATCGGCTATGAAGAGGACTACGACTCGTACAGGAACGAGTTCCGCTACGCACGCCAGATGGCCGACATCGTCGGCGCCGACCATCACGAGCGGAGGCTGACGCTCGACGACCTGTTCGCCTTCCTGCCGGAGATGGTGCGGCTGCAGGACGAGCCGATCGCCGATCCCGTCTGCATCCCCCTCTACTACGTCTCGAAGCTCGCACGCGACAACGGCGTGATCGTCTGCCAGGTCGGCGAAGGATCGGACGAGCTCTTCTGGGGCTACCCCTCGTGGAAGACGCTGCTCCACCTGCAGCAGACCGACGACCTGCCCGTGCCGCGGGTGCTGAAGCGGGCCGCCGCCGGCGCGGCGGTCGCAGCGGGACAGGGCGGGCGCCGGGAGACCGAGTACCTTCGGCGCAGCGGCGAAGCCCAGCCGATCTTCTGGGGCGGCGCCGAGTCGTTCATGCAGTGGCAGAAGCAGCGGCTCCTCTCACCGCGGCTGCGGAGCGAGCTCGACGGGTTGACGTCGTGGGATGCGATCGCGCCGATCCACGACCGCTTCCAGGAGAAGGCCCACGATCGCTCGAACCTGAACTGGATGAGCTACGTCGACCTCAACCTCCGACTCCCCGAGCTCCTGCTCATGCGAGTCGACAAGATGTCGATGGGCGTCAGCCTCGAGGCGCGCGTCCCGTTCCTCGACCACAAGTTCGTGGAGTTCGCGATGTCGATTCCCGAGAAGGCGAAGACGAACGGCGGCACCTTGAAGCACATCCTGAAGAAGGCGGTGCGCGGCGTGATCCCGGACGAGCTGATCGACCGGCCGAAGCAAGGCTTCGGCGTTCCCATCCACGAATGGTTTCTCGGCCGGCTCGGTGGGGAGACGCGCCGCACCCTCGAGGGGTTCTGCCGCGAGACCGACCTGCTCGACACGAAGGAAGTCCTGTCCATCGTCGACCGGAAGCGCTCGGCTGAGTCGTGGTATCTGCTCAACCTCGCGCTGTGGCACGAGGAGTACATCGCGTGAAGCAGGTGCTGATTCGCGGAGGTGCGGCGACGGTCGCCGACGTCCCCGCGCCGGGAGTACAGCCTCGCGGGCTGCTCGTCCGCCTCGAGGCCTCGACGATCAGCGCGGGCACGGAGCGCGCGAGCGTCGAGATGTCGAGCCTTCCGCTGTACAGGCGTGCGCTCGCGCAACCGCACCACGCGAAACGAGCCCTCGAGGTCGCGCGCCGCGACGGGTTTCTGCGCACGTATAAGCGTGTCAAGGAGCAGCTCGACGCGGGCGTGCCCGTGGGCTATTCCGGAGCGGGCGTCGTCGTCGAGGTCGGTACCGAAGTCGTCGGCTTCGCGCCCGGAGACCTCGTCGCCTGCGCAGGGGCCGGAATCGCCAATCACGCCGAGCTGATCGCGGTTCCGGTGAACCTCGCCGTGCGTATTCCCGACGGCGTCTCCCTCGAAGATGCCTCCACCGTCACGCTCGGGGCGATCGCGCTCCAGGGCGTGCGACGCGCGGAGCCGACGCTCGGCGAGACCGTCGGCGTGATCGGGCTCGGCATTCTCGGGCAGTTGACGGTACAGCTCCTGCACGCAAACGGCTGCCGCGTCGTCGTCACGGATCTCGACCCGGAGCGGGTAGCGCTGGCAGTCGCGCGCGGCGCGCTCGACGGCGGCGACGACTTCCCGGAGCGCGCGCGGGCGCACACGGACGGCTTCGGCCTCGATGCGGTGATCGTCACGGCGGCAACCCCGAGCAGCGATCCCATGCACGCCGCAGCGCAGGCCTCGCGCCACAAGGGGAGGATCGTGATCTCGGGCGACGTCGGCCTCGACCTGCGACGCGCGGATCTCTACGAGAAGGAGCTCGACGTCCTCATGTCGACGTCGTACGGTCCCGGTCGCTACGACAGCGTCTACGAGCTCGACGGGCGCGACTACCCGATCGGCTACGTGCGCTGGACCGAGAACCGCAACATGGCGGAGTACCTCGACCTCGTTGCCCAGGGCGCCGTGCGACTCGACCTGCTGCCGCGCGAGCGGTACGACATCGACGAAGCGGAGCGGGCGTACGCCGCGGTATCGCGCGACGGTGAGCGCCCCCTGCTCGTCTTTCTCGGCTATCCCGAGCGCAAGGATGCGTCGAGCCGCACGACCGTCCTGCGGAGGACGGCACCGCGTCGAAGGTCGCATCGGTGTGGCGCTCGTCGGCGTAGGTTCGTTCGCGCAGGCGACACACCTGCCGAACCTCGGAAAACTCGACGACGCCTTCTCGATCCGCTGCGTCATGAGCCGCGGCGGCTCAACCGCACGCGCCGTCGCCGAACGGTCGGGTGCGTCGTACGCAACGACAGACTTCGACGAGGTGCTGCGTGACGAGCACGTCGGGCTCGTTCTCATCTCGACTCGCCACGACTCTCACGCGCTCCTTGCCCTTGCTGCGCTCCGCGCGGGCAAGCACGTCTTCGTCGAGAAGCCGCTGGCGTTGAACGAGGAGGAGCTTGCCGAGATCGAGGCGTTCTATCGCAGCGCCGGCGACTCGGCGCCACTCCTGATGACGGGCTTCAACCGCCGATTCTCCCCCGCCGCGGAGCACGTACGCGCCGCGCTCTCCGGCCGCACGACCCCCCTCGTCGCCGACTACCGAATGAACGCGGGGTACATCCCGCTCGACCACTGGGTGCACGGGCCTGAAGGTGGCGGCCGCAACATCGGCGAGGCGTGCCACGTGTACGACCTCTTCGACTCGCTCGTCGGCGACGCCGACGTACTGTCCGTGGTCGGGCACTCGATCATCCCGCACTCGGACCGACTCGCGCGCAACGACAACTTCATCGCCACCGTCGGATACACGGACGGATCCCTGTGCACACTCACGTACACGGCGCTCGGCAACACGGACTTCCCCAAGGAGCGGCTGGACGTGTTCTGCGACAACGCCGTCATCACGCTCGACGACTACAAGTCGGTGTCGGTGGCGGGCCGCGGCGACGGCTGGCGCGGGCTCACGCAGAACAAGGGCCACCTCGAGGAGCTCCGCGCGCTTGCCGCGGCGCTCCGAACGGGCGGCCCATGGCCGATCTCACTCGACGAGCAGCTTCGCGCGATGCGGATCGCGTTTGCGGTCGAGGAATCCATCGGCTGAGGTACGCTCGAGCCGCGTGACGGAGCTGGCTGACACCGCCGATTTCGTCGGCACGCGGACACGGCCGGGGCCCTGGCAAAGCGCGCGCCTCTGGCTCGCCGTCTACAGCGTCGCAGTCTGCGTGGGCACCTTCGTTGCCTTCAACTCGCACGCTCCCAAGGCGATCATGGGATCGCGCGCAAGCGACGTCGCCGCATCGATCGCAGTGCTCGACCGCGGCGGCCCGCCTCTGCTTGCGTCGGATGTTCCCTACCGCCCGGGAATCGCGGTGATCCACCTGCGACCGGTCGGCGTCACCGACGACCAGGGCATCTACGTCTACCTGCCCGAGCTCTCGAAGCTGACGGGCGAGCGTGACCCGGCAACGCTGATGAAGTGGCTCTTCATCGGCTGCTTCGGACTGCTCGCGCTCGTCTACCCGTTGATGTTCTACGAGCTCTTCGGCTCGGTGGCGTTCGCCGTCGCGGCTCCGCTGCTTGCACTCTGGAAGTTCGGCTACACCGAGTCGCGCGACCTCTACTGGGTCCTCGCGTGGTGCATGCTCCTCGGGATTCCAGGTCTCGCTCTCGCGTATCAGTGGTGGGCCGCGAGCCGCAGGCGTGCGGCAACCCTGTTGCTGACCGCATTGACGCTCATCGCGAGCTTCTCCACGTCGATCCGCATCCAGTCCGGCCTGCCCGTGCTGATCGGTGCGCTGGGAGTCGTCGCCTTGGCCGGCGCGTCAACCTGGCGCGATCGTCGGCTGCTCCTTCGGTTCTGGCGACTGCCACGCTGGTGGTCGCGACCGGCGATCGCCGTGGTGCTCGTACTCGCGTACCTCTCGATCGGGACCTTCGGCCTCGCCGCCGTGCGTGCCTATCGAAACCACGTGATCCATCAGTCGTCCTTCGGCTCGACCTGGCCTACGCAGCATCCGTTCTGGCACAGCTCGTACATCGGTCTCGGCTACCTGCCGAACAAATATGGAATCGAGTGGAACGACGCCGCCGCCGAAGACGCTGTGCAGCGAGATCGTCCGGGAACCGCATTCCTCAGCACGCAGTACGAGGCAACACTTCGGCATCTCTACGTTCAGATCGCGACCAAGGACCCGGGCTTCGTGCTGCACAACCTCTGGACGAAGGCCCGTGTGCTCGTCGCCGACGCGATCTCCCGCTTCTGGCCGGCTTTCATCCTTGCTCCGCTCGCTGCGCTCGTCGGCGCACGGCGCCGGTCGATCCGAGTTGCGCTCCTCGTTGCCGTGCCGGCCGCACTGTTGGGCGCGCTCGCGCCTCTGCTCACGATCCCCGATCCGTCGTACGAGCTCGCCTGGCTCGGCACGTGGGGGGCATTGTTCATCCTCGCACTCGGCTCGCTCTGGGTCACAGCACGAAACGCGGCGACCGAGCTTCCACCTGATCTGGCGCCGCTGCGCGAGCGTCCGGATCGACCTGCGCTTCTCGCGCTGCGAGCGCGACTCGTTCGGCTGCCCGCGGCTTGGGTACTGGTCTCCGCCGTCGCCGTCACGCTGCTGCTCGCGAACGTTGCCCGTCCTGCACCCGCGCCGGGCTCGAACCCACCCGATCCGTCGCAATCGATGTTCGTCGACAGCTCACAGCTCGACCTGCCCGCGGTGCGGAGCTGGCAATTCGCGGGCGCGCTGCCGCCGGGCTGGACGACCGTCGCACCCGCCTTCCTGCAGCGAGACTCTGGCTGGACGAGTCCCGCCGGTCTTTACATCCGGTCCCCGGTCGCGACGCAGGAGGATCTGCTCGCTTCGCCGGCCGTGGAGCTCCCGGCCGGCAAGTTCGCTCTCGTCACGTCGGGGCTCGCGCTCGTCGGAGGCTTCCAGATCAGCATCCGCTCCGCAGACGGCGCACCGATCGCCACGTCGGAATACTCCACCCGCGAGGCGTGGAACGTGACGGCGCAGGCGATGCAGCTGAGCTTCACGCTCCCCGCTCGCACGCAGGCGCGGGCGATCGTCTCCTCGTGGTCAGCCTTCCCGACCGCATCCTCGTGGGTCTTCGGGAAGATGAACCTTCTCTCTGCGCGGAAGCACTGAGCTCCACACACCGCCTCCGGCGGGCGCTCCGAATGCCCCCGCGCGTTGTCGCTTCGCGCCTGATCGCCGAGGGGCGTGTCGAGCTCGAACGGGTGCTGGGGCCCCGTCGCAACCGACGCACAGACCTTTTGCAGAAGACGGGCGCACGGTCGATCGACGAACTGTGGGAGTCGGTACTCGACCGTCCGTATCCGTTCGTGCGGGCATCCGCCGAACTGCAGGAGATCGGCGCACGCTGGCCGGAAGAGCCGCCACGCGTCCTCGCTGCGGCGCGGCGCGCACTCGAGCACGAGATCGACCTGCTCGGCACCGGGCCGGTCGAGCTCGGTGATCCGATCGACTGGCATCGAGACTGGAAGACGGGCCGCACCTGGCCGCTGCGCTACGGCCCGAGAATGCGCTACGCCGAACTCGACCGGCCCAGTGACGTGAAGGTTCCATGGGAGATCTCGCGCGTGCAGTGGCTCGTGCCAGCAGGACAGGCGTACTCGTTCACGCGCGACGAGATGTACGCGGCCGGCGTTCGCAACGTGCTCGACGACTGGCTGCGCGCAAATCCGTACGGCCGCGGCGTCAACTGGTCGCTCGCGATGGAGCCCGCGCTGCGCGTCTTCTCGTGGTCGTGGCTCCTCTACGCGTGCGGCCGCAGCGGCGCGTGGTCTGAGCCGGCTTTCCGTTCGCGGTTTCTGCGCGGGCTCTATCTCCACGGCGAGTTCGTCGACCGTCACCTCGAACGATCCGAGATCAACGGCAACCACTACGTCGCAGACGCTGCGGCGCTCGTCGTGGCCGGTCTCGTTCTCGACGTCGATCGGTGGGCACGCAAAGGCTGGTCGATCCTGCAGGTGGAGTTGCCGCGGCAGGTCCACCCCGACGGCGTCGACTTCGAGGCGTCGGCGGCGTACCACCGCCTCGTCGGCGAGCTGTTTGCGCTGCCCGCCCTGCTCCGGCGGGCGCGCGGGCTCGAGGTCCCGCCTGCATACGTGGAGCGCATTGAGGCCATGGGGCGGTTCACCGAGGCGTACACCGGACCCGACGGCCTTGCCCCACTCTGGGGCGACGCAGACGACGGACGCGCATTACCGCTCGGCGGCCAGGACGTGAACGACCACCGCTCGCTACCGGTGCTTGCGGCGCACCTCGCCGGCCGGGTCGTCGCCGGTAACGCCGAAGCGGCGTGGCTCGTCGGACCGGCGGCGGTCGGCAAGGCGGAAGGCGCGCACCACTCCACTGCCTTCCGGGACGGCGGCGTCTTCGTTCTGCGCGGCGACGGCGACCACGTCTTCGTCGTCTGCGGTCCGGCCGGGCTCGCCGGGCGCGGCGGACACGGGCACAACGACTGCCTCGGCTTCGAGGCGACGCTCGACGGCGTCCGGGTCGTGCGCGACTGCGGCTCGTACGTCTACACCGCCTCGCCCGCCGCTAGGAATCGGTTCCGCTCCACCGCGTTCCACAGCACGCCGCGAATCGACGGCGAGGAGCAAAACCGATTCGACCCAGCCCTCCTGTGGACGATGACGGAGGACGCCCTCCCCGACCTGCGCTCCTGGGAACCTCACCGGTTCCAGGGCGCGCATTCCGGCTACCAGCGTCTCGCGCGTCCCGTCACTCCGGTGCGCACGATCGAGTTGGAGCGTGGGAGCCACGTCCTCACCGTGGTGGACGAGTTCGAGGGCGAAGGAGAGCATCTGGTCGAGATCCCGCTCCAGCTGGCGCCGGGGGTGACCGTTGCCGAGTCCGGCCACGGCAGTCTGGCGCTCTCGCCGGGGTTTCGCCTCACGTGGGATGCGCCGGCAGACTGGACACTCGAGCTCGGGACCGGCTGGGTGTCGCCGAGGTATGGCGTGAAGGTCGAGGCACCGCGACTCACCTGGACGAGACGCGGCCGGCTCCGCCCGTTACGTGTCGTGATTGCACCCGCATCGTCATGACGACCGTGCTCGCGCTTTACCCGCCCGCTCAACGCTTTCAGCGTGAGCTCGAAGACCGCTACGGGCCGATCGACGTTCGCACCGTCCCCGCACTCCGCCGGCAACGGCCCTTGCAGCTCTTGAGGACGCTGCGCAGCATCGAAGGTCAGGTCGTGCTCGCCTTCGAGACCCCCGGAGCCGAGCAGGGGCTCCCCGCGCTCCGCGCGCTCGCCGCGCTGACCCGCGCTTCGGCGGTGTCCGTCGTCTCTCCCGGCTGTCCGCCCGTGCCGACCGGGCGCGCAGAGGCTGCAGCCGCGCTGGCCGGGGTAGCGCGGGCCTCGGTCCACGGTTTCGGGGCGCTCGCAGCAACGGAGTGGGCCACTCGTACACTGCTGCGCGAAGCTCGCATGCCCGCTCGGCCCGACCTCGCTCGAGGCGTCCTGCTCCTGAACTCGAGTCCGTGGATCGGGTTGTCGACGGGTGGCGCTGTGGCGCACACCGTGGGCGTTGCGAACGCGTTTGCCGCGGAGGGAATCCGTACGGCCGTCGCCACCTACACGGCGACGCCGGGGCTCCGCACGGACGTCGTCAGAACCACGATGCCCTCTTTCCGCAGCTATGCGGTGCCACCCGAGCTGAATCGCTTCCGCCTCGGCCGGCTCACGTCGGAGCTGGCGGGCAACCCCGGTGTCGTCTATGAACGCCTGTCGTTGGGCTCGACGGCCGGCGCCGTGCTGAGCCGGCAGCTGGGTGTGCCCCTCGTCGTCGAGTACAACGGCTCGGAGATCTGGGCTGCGCGCCACTGGGGCGGAACGACGCGCTTCGAACGGGCGGCGCTGCGGGCAGAGCAGGCAACCCTCCGTCACGCCCATCTCGTCGTGACGGTGTCCGAACCGCTTGTCGCCGAACTGCTGGCGCACGGGCTTACGCCCGAGCGAGTGTTGTGGCATCCGAACGGGGTGGACCCGGACCGTTTCGATCCGACGGCCTTCACCGGCGAGGCCTTGCGTGGCCTGCGCCATCGCTACGGGATTGCAGACGAGGCGATCCTCGTGACGTTTGTCGGAAGCTTCGGCAACTGGCACGGCGCGGAGGTGCTCGCACGGGTGGCGGCGCGGACGGCGCAACGGCAGTCACCGTCCCTGCATTTCCTGTTCGTCGGCGACGGAGCCCGGAGCCCGCAGGTCGGTGCGCTCCTCGAGGGCGTCGAGCACGCAACGCTCGCGGGCGCCGTGCCGGCCGATGAGATACCGATCCATCTCGCAGCGTCCGACGTGCTCGTGTCGCCGCATGTGCAGAACCCCGACGGAAGCGCATTCTTCGGTTCGCCCACGAAGCTGTTCGAGTACATGGCCGCCGGCAAGGCGATCGTCGCGTCGGATCTGGATCAGATCTCAGAAGTGCTCGCCGGCGACAGCGCAGTCCTCGTGCGACCGGGCGACGAGGATGACCTGCTCCGCGGCATCGACGAGGTGGCGTCGGATCCGGCCCGCCGAGAGACGCTCGGCCGGCACGCCCGCGAGCGCGTCATCGAGCGCTATACCTGGACGCATCAGGTGCGAGCAATCCTCGCCGCGATCGGGCGCATCGACCGCTAGCGGACCACGTCGAGCAGAAGCTCCTCGAGACGGGCGGCTTGGACAGAACGGAGCCGGTGCGACGCGAACTGCCTCCCACGGCGGCCCATCTCGGCGGCCCGCTCGCGGTCTGCAGCGAGCTCGCGAATTGCGCCGGCGAGCGCCTCGGGGTCCTCGGGCGGAACGGCGAGCCCGGCGCCGGCGATTTCGAGGATGCGTGCCGCCTCGCCGGCGGCCGAGACGATCACCGGCCTGCCGGTCGCCATGTAGTCGGTGAGCTTCGACGGAACGAACTGCTCGAAGGTGGGATGTGCCGACAGGGGGACGAGCAACGCGTCGCTCGCAGCGAGCACGCGCGGGATCTCGTCCAGAGGCAGCTGGGGATGGAAGTGAACGTTGTCGAGCCCCTTCTCCTCGACGATCGCCTGCAGACTGTCCCGCATCGGTCCGTCGCCGACGAGGGTGATGTCGGCCTCGCCGTCCAAGAGCGCAGCAGCGTCGACCAGCGTGGGCAGCGCCTGCGCGATGCCGAGCGTCCCGGCAAACGTCGCGAGGAATCGGTCACGACCCACGCCGAGGCGGTACGCGTCGTCGATGTCGCCGTCGACGAAGAACTGCTCGATGGTGCCGTTCGGTAGGAGAACTGTCGAATTGCCATCGCCCCGCATCGCATCGATGTGTGCGCAGAAGGGCCGAGTGACGGCGGTCACGGCCGCCGCGGCTCGGTACATACGCCGCTCGATGATCTCCGCCGCGCGCGTCTCCCAGCCGGGCGAGATCTGCCGCAGGCTCGTCGCGGCGGCAGGCCACAGATCGCGCACGTCGAGCACGAACGGCGCCCGGTTGAGCCGTGCAATCGCGACACCGGCCATCGCAGTGAAGAGGGGCGGTGTCGTCGCCACGACGACGTCGGCTCGCCCCGCGACCGGTGCGACGGCAGTCGCAAGCGCCATGAACGACAGGTAGAAGGAGAGTCGAGTCAGCTGCGTCTTCTCCTTGCTCGTCTTGACCCAGACGCGGACGACGCGGTAGGGGTTCGATCGGTCGACCTCGATGAGCTTCCCGCGATAGCTCGGCAGCATGATGCCGCGCGGATGATTCGGAAACTCGGCGATGACCGTGACGTCATGGCCCCTGGAAGCGAGGTACTCCGCGAACGTTTGCATGCGTGTCTGCGTCGCGCCGACTTCCGGGGGGAAATACTGCGAGACGAGCACGATTCGCAACCGATTGGCCGCACGCCCGACGCTGCCCTGCGAGAGAGTCGTCGGTAGCGGGATGGTGGACACGAACCCTCGCAGCGGCGGTGCGGGCAACGCCTCCTCGAGCAGTCTTCGATACAGCGAGTCGATGTCGTGCACGAGCCGCGGAATCGAATAGCGCGGCAAGACATCCTCTCGCCCGGCGGACCCCAGAGAGCGCCTCAGCTCCGGATCGCGCGCGAGGCGGCCGAGACGATCGGCGATGGCGTCGATGTCCCCAGGAGGCACGAGGAAGCCGGACGTCCCGTCGCGGACGACGTCGGACACTCCGCCGACATCGGTCGACACGGCCGGACGCCCGGCCGCGAGAGCTTCGATGATGCTCACGGGCGTCCCCTCGTTCGCGGAGGTCAACACGATCGCATCGCACGCTGCGTACACCGCCCCCACGTCGCGCCGAAAGCCGGTGAAGTGCACGCGCTGCCCGACCCCGAGCGATCGGGCGAGCTCCTCGGTTTCGTCCCGCAAGGGCCCGTCGCCCGCGATCACGAGGTGCGGCGCCGGAGCCTCGTCGAGCCTGGCGAACGCCGTCACGAGATCGAACGGCCGCTTGATCTCGGTGAGCCTGCCGAGCCAGCCCACGAGGAAGCTGGCGTCCGGAACACCGAGCTCACGCCGAAGGGCCGCAGCCGCGCCGGGCGCCACCGCCGTCCGCGCCTCGAGGTCGAGGCCGAGACGGACGACGACGATCTTCTCCGGCGGCGCGACCCCGAGTGCGACAAGATCGTCGCGCACCTCCGGCGACACGGCGATGAGAGCGTCGGTCGTCCTCGCGAGCGTCGTCTCGAGCCGGCGGAACGCCTCGGTCTTGGAGGCCGAGAAGTAGCCGCGCAGGACGTGCCCGTGAAAGGTGTGGGCGACGACAGGCGGCCGTGCCGACCCGGCGAGCCGTGCCGCGACTCGGCCGACGGCCCCGGCCTTCGCGGTATGCGTGTGCAGGACATGCGGCCGGATCTCCCTGATCAGCCGAAGCACCTGCGCCACGGCGATGGCATCGGCCGGGGGGACGATCTCGCGCTGAAGCGCGGGCAGGTAGACCGGCTCGACGCCGCGCTCGAGCGCGGCGTCGTCCATCGAGCCCTCGTCGTCGCCCACGCGACCGGCGACGAGCGTCGTCCGGTACCCGATCTTGTCGAGCTCGCTCGTAAGGTAGGAGACGTGAAGCGCGGGACCGCCGACGTTGAGACGCGCGATGAGGCGGAGGACGCGAATTGGCCCGTCGTCAGGCATCCGGATCAGCGTACGCGACCCCTCGCGCCGCCTAACGGCTCCCGAACACCCTGGGGATACACTGCCCCGGCAGGCCCGTCGGGACGGGTTTAACTCATGTGCGGAATCGGAGCCCTTCTCCAGCTCGACGGTGGCCCGGTGCGGGACTTGGCGCCGCGCCTCGCGACGATGAACCGCCTGCTCGCCCATCGAGGTCCGGACGGCGAGGCCGTATGGCTCCATCCGACAAAGCGCGTCGGCTTCGCACATCGCCGCCTCGAGATCATCGATCTCTCGACCGGCGACCAGCCGATGACCGACGAGCGTCGCAACTGGATCACGTACAACGGCGAGATCTACAACTACCTCGAGCTCCGTAACGAGATCGGCGAGGAGGAGTTCCGCACCACATCCGACACCGAGGTGGTGCTCCGGGCGTACGGAAAGTGGGGCCCGGCCTGCGTCGACCGGCTCCGGGGGATGTTTGCGTTCGCGATCTGGGACGAATCGGAGCAGCGGCTCTTCTGCGCGCGAGACCGCTTCGGAATCAAGCCGTTCTACTTCACCGTCACGGACGGAGCGTTCGCCTGCGCGTCGGAGCCGAAGGCTCTCCTGCCTCTACTGCCGTCGATCGAGACCGACCTCGAGGCGTTGAAGGACTATCTCGCCTTCCAATTCTGTCTGGCGGGGAAGACGCTCTTCAAAGGAGTCCACGAGCTTCTCCCGGGCGAGCGACTCACCGTCAACAACGGAGTCGTGCGCAAGGATCGCTATTGGGAAGTGCAATTCGAAGCGGACTTCGAGCACACGGAGGCCTGGTTCACCGCGCGGCTGCGCAAAGTACTCGACGAATCCGTCGCGCTCCATCTGCGCGCGGACGTGCCCGTTGGCGCGTATCTCTCCGGAGGGCTGGACTCGAGCATCACGTCCGCGCTCGCAGCCCGCCAGGTCGGACCAGAGTTCCAGGCGTTCACGGGAAAGTTCGCGATCGGAGAACGCTACGACGAGAGCCGCTACGCGAGTCAGCTCGCGAGTGCCGAGAACTTCACGCTGCACCAGGCCGAGATCGGGCCGGCGGACTTCGTGGACTCGATCGAGAAGGTCATCTACCACCTCGACTACCCCGTGGCAGGACCCGGCTCGTTCCCGCAGTACGTCGTCTCACGGCTCGCTGCGAGCCACATGAAGGTGGTTCTCGGCGGTCAGGGAGGAGACGAGATCTTCGGCGGCTATGCGCGGTACCTGCTCGCGTACTTCGAGCAGTGCATCAAGGCGGCGATCGACGGAACGATGCACGCCGGCAGCTTCGTCGTGACGTACGAGTCGATCATCCCGCAGCTCGGAACTCTTCGTGAGTACAAGCCGCTCATGCAGGAATTCTGGCGCGAGGGCCTCTTCGAAGAGCTCGATGCCCGCTACTTCCGCCTCATCAACCGCGCGCCGGGCCTTGGCCAGGCGATCGACTGGAGCGCGCTAGGCGACTATTCGCCGTTCGATACGTTCTCCACGATCTTCCACGGGACGAATGTTCGCAAGGAGTCCTACTTCGACTCGATGACGCACTTCGACTTCAAGACGCTTCTGCCCGCGCTCCTGCACGTCGAGGATCGCATGAGCATGGCGCACAGCCTCGAGTCCCGTGTGCCGTTCATCGACCATGAGGTCGTCGAGTTCGCCGCGACGTTGCCCGCAGACGTCAAGTTCAAGGACGGCCACCTGAAACACTCGCTGAAAGAAGCGATGAAAGACGTCCTTCCGGCCTCGATCCGCGAACGGCGCGACAAGATGGGCTTCCCGGTTCCGCTCGGTGAGTGGATGCACGGCGATCTCCGCGACTTCCTGCTCGGCTCCTTCTCGACGGACCGGCGTCGGCCGTACCTCGCGGACGACTTCGACCCGCGCACGCTGATCGAGCATGAAGGCCAGTTCGGCCGGAACCTCTGGGGCCTCTTCTCCCTCGAGCTTTGGCAGCAGCAGTTCCACGACCGGCAGGCGGAGTGGCTTCACGAGGTCGACCGGTCGAGATCCGAGGTTGCGGCGGAAGCCGTGGGTGGGGTGGCGGGCTGATGGCAACCCTCGTATCGCCCCGATCCTCGACCCGGGGACGCGGGGGCTCGGCTTCCTACATCAAGTCCCATCGGCGCCTCCTCTGGCGTGTCACTCACACGGAGGTGCAGGCTCGCTATGCGGGGTCGCACCTGGGGCTCGGCTGGGCGTTCGTCGCGCCGTTCCTCGTGCTCGGAATCTACGCCGTGGTCTATCTGGAGATCTTCCGCGTGCACGTCGCGACGCTGTCTTCGCCGGAGTACGTCATCTACATCTTCACGGGCCTCGTCCCGTATCTCGCAACCGCGGAAGCCTTGAGCAACGGCGTCCAGTCGGTCATCGCGAACAAGTCCGTGTTGAACAACACGGTGTTTCCAATCGACCTCGCGCCGGTGAAAGCGGTGCTGAGTGCGCAATTCACGATGGTTGTCGGGCTCGCGGTCACGCTCGCCGGAGCATTCGCGACCGGCAATGTGCACCCCACGTTGGTCCTGTTGCCGGTGCTTTGGGGCCTGAACATCATCTGGCTGATCGGCGTGAACTGGCTGATCTCTCTCCTGAACGTCATCTTTCGCGACTTGCAGAACCTGATCTCGTCAGTGCTGATGGTGATGCTCGTCGCCTCTCCGATCGCCTACACACCCGACATGGTCCCGAGCACGCTGCGCATCCTGCTTGCGTTCAACCCGTTCGCATACTTCGTCGTCGCCTACCAGCAGGTGATCATGCTCGGCATCTGGCCGAGCATCGGCCACATCATCGTCTTGCTCGTGATGTCGATCGGCCTCTTCGCTGCGGGCAGCTGGTTCTTCTACCGAAGCAAGCCGGTGATCGTCGACTATGTCTGACGCAGTCGTCTCAATTCGACGGACGTCGGGAAGATGTACAAGATCTTCCCGTCGAAGACGCGACAATCTGCTCGACGCGCTCGGGTGCGACGCGCTTTCTGCCGCGCGCGCCGGCGCTTCCGCGAGTTCTGGGCGCTTGCGCGGAATCGACTTCGAGCTTCCGCGAGGCGAGCGGCTCGGGCGTCATCGGGCGGAACGGCGCCGGGAAGTCGACGCTCCTCAAGCTGATCACCGGCAACCTGCACCCGACCGAGGGTCACGTGCGCGTCAACGGCGAGGTGCAGGCGCTGCTCGAGATCGGCGGCGGCCTCCACCCGGAGTTCACGGGCCACGAGAACATCCAGGCCGCGCTGATCCATCTCGGCCTCTCGTCGCACGCAGATCGCGGGCGCGAGGAGGAGATCGCCGAGTTCACCGAGCTCGGCAGCTTCCTCGAGCAACCGTTCAAGACGTACTCGCTCGGGATGCAGGCGCGCCTGTCGTTCGCGATCGCGACGACCGTCAGCCCCGAGATCCTCATCGTCGACGAGATCCTGGGCGCGGGAGACGCGTACTTCTTCGCGAAATCCAGCGCGCGCATGCGGGAATTGATCCAGGGTGGCGCCGTCGGTGCTGCTCGTCTCCCACGCGCTCGACCAGATCGTCCGCTTCTGCGACGAGACGGTCTGGATCGACCGCGGACGCATCGCGATGCGCGGACCGAGCGTCGAAGTCGTGAAGGCCTACGAGAAATTCATCCGCGAGCTCGACGACAAGCGATTGCTGGCGAAGAACCGAAAGATGAAGACACGGCGGCTCGACGCGTTCGACCGCGAGGGGTACACCGATCAGTTCACTGTGCGCCTCAGTTCCGGCGACCGCCCAGGCGACGTACTCGACATCTCCGAGCTCGTGCTACTGAAGGACGGCGAGCCGGACGATCGTCTCGCCGTCGGGGCCGCGCAGGACGCGGATCCGATGCAGTCCGCATCGCTCCGGCTCGACATCAGCTCCTGGCAGACGCCTCAGACGAGCGAGGACGGGTATTTCCGCCGGCTCGAGACCGTGGGCGATCCCGCGGCCTCGCCGGCGATCGGTCACGCGCTGTTTCATCTCTGGTTCTACTACCCGGACGCCGAGTACGTGCTCGAGGTTCGGCACCGAGGCGACGCGGCAGAGGTCGCGCTCGGGCGGAACACCCGTCTGGACTCGTACTCCGTTCTGCCGGCTTCCGAGGAGTGGACGACCACGACGCTCGTCTACCGAGAGCCCGTCGAGCTCGACGAGGAGGACGAGGAAGGCGATGACCGCGGCCGCCGCACTGAAGGGCGCCGTCACCGAGCAGGAGCATCAGCAGATGGTCGGGCGAGGTGAGCGGCCTCGTGATGAGCGACGTCCGGCTCGTGGACGAGGAGGGCAACGAGCAGGCAGTGTTCATCACCGGCCGTCGGCTGCGAGTCGAAATCGATGCGCGGGCGGAAGAAGACGGGACATATCCGCTCACGCCGTCGGTCCTCTTCTTCCGCATCGATGGAATCATCGTGTCGAAGCAGGTCATGCCACAGGAGATCGTGGAGCTACGCCAGGGGGACTCGCTCTCCTTCGCAGTCGACTTCGAGCCTCTCTTGCTTGGAAACGGCACCTATGTCATGTCGGTCGCGCTCTACCACACGCTCGACATCAACGACGTCGAGCCGTCGAAGTTCTACGACTACTTCGACAAGAGCTTCGAATTCCAGGTCGTCGGGAATCCGCCGGTGCACAACGAGCTCGTCCGCCATCCCGGAGCATGGACGACGTCGCCGATCCGCCACCTTCAGACCGAACCCGCAGAGAGCCGAGTCTCATGACCTCAGCCACGCCGCAACGGAGCCGCGACGGGCGGATCCTCATGCTGGTCCCACACGAACCGACGCTCGATCCGCGGGTCGGTTGGGTGACCGACCTCTGCCGCGCGACCGCCCGCACAGACGTGCTCGCAGCGACATCATCGAAGCTGCTCCCTCGAAATGAGTTCGATGGAGCGGTGGCGACCGAGCGCTTCGACCCGCTGATGCATGCCCCGCTCGCGATGGTCAAGCTCTCGGCTGCGCTCGGACGGCTCGAGCGTCACAGGAGCACGCAGGACTTCGTCGAGCGGCGCGGCGACGGTTCTGGGCTGCACCACCACCTCGGTGCCGCCCTCCGATTTGTCGCTGCGTGGGGCTTCTACGCAATGCTCATCACGGCGGTCTACCGGCGCGCCCGTGCCGTCTAGTCCGGCCGACTCTCGTCGTCGCACACGACATCTACGCCCTCGTACCGGCAGCGATCCTCGCGTCCCGCTGGCACACGCGGCTTCTGTATGACAGTCATGAATACGCTCCCGAGGCTGATCTTCTCGCGCCGCGCTGGCAACGGCGACTGGTACGCCGACTCGAGCAGCGGTTCATCCGACGGGCCGACGTCGTGGTGACGGTGTCACCGCAGCTGGCCGACGAGTTGCGGCAGGTCTATGGCCTGCGGCGGGTCATCAGCGTCCCGAATGCCGTTCCTCGGGAACGCCGACCTCCATCTGCGGCCCTTGAGGATCGGCAGATGCCACTTCGGTTCCTCCTGCAAGGCCAGGCATCCCCGGGGCGTGGCTTCGAAGAGCTCTTCGGCGCGTGGCGGAGCATCGACCCGGCACGAGCGACCTTGCAGGTTCGCTGCCCGCCGCACGAATACGTGGCCCGGCTCCGCGAGCGTTTCGCGGACGTCGCTGCACTCGAGTGGCTCGAACCCGTGTCCGAAGACCTCCTCATCACGGCGGCGCGCGACGCGGATGTCGGCGTCATACCCTACGTGGGGCCGAGCCTCAACCATCTCTACGCCTCGCCGAACAAGCTGTCGCAGTACATGAGCGCCGGCCTCGCGATCTTGAGCAGCGACCTGCCGAACATCCGCAGCCTCCTGGATCGGTACGACTGCGGCGTCGTCTACGACCCTGCCGACCCGACGACGCTCGTTGCCCGCGTGGAGGAGCTCTGCGGCGATCCCGACGAGCTTCTGCGGCTCCGCACGAACGCCCTCCATGCTGCGGCGACGGAGTTCAACTGGGAGACGGTCTCGGTGCCGTACGCGTCGGCCCTCGGGGAGCTCGCCCACTCGTGAGGCGAGTGCTCGTCCTCTATTGGCATCCCGACGGTCTCGTCAAGATGCGGCCCGCGGTCCATGAGCACCTGCACGCACTCGACTCGGTCGACCACGACTTCCAGCTCCATTACGAGAACTCCTTCGGCGCCACTCCCGCCTGGGTGCGTCATACCGAGTTCGACGCGGTCGTCCTCCACACGACGTTCTTGACGCAGCGCTGGAGCGACTCATTCGCACTCTTCAAGTGGCGGTTCCGGTGGCTGGCCGACACATCCATTCCGACGATCGCACTGCCGCAGGACGATTACGACCACTCTGAGGTTCTCGACGAGTGGCTCGTCGAACTCGGGGTCGATGACGTCCTTACGGCCCTGCCGAACGACACTGAGCTCCTCTACCCCGAGACGCGCAGAGTCTCGCGCATCCATGGCTGCCTCACCGGCTACATCGACGAAGCTATGGCTGCAGATGCCGCGGCGAAGATGAGGTCGCAGGAGCGCCGCGCAGTCGACATCGTCTACCGCGCCTCCGACCTTCCGTACTGGTTCGGCTCGCAGGGACAGCAGAAGCGGGTTATCGGCGACGTCGTGAAGACCCGCGCAAAGCGACTCGGACTACGAATCGACATCTCCAACCGATACGAAGACACGATCTACGGCGACGCGTGGACCGATTTTCTCCTGTCGGGACGCTGCGTGATCGGGACCGAGTCTGGATCGAGCGTGGTCGACCGGCGGGGCGAGCTACAGGCACGGATCCGGTGGCTCCTCGAGCGGCAGCCCGGCGCCAGCTTCGCCGAAATCGACGCGCAGATGCCCGAGGGTTGGGATTCCCACCGTTTGTTCGTCGTCAGCCCGAGACACCTCGAGGCGGTCGCTACGCGCACCTGCCAGCTGCTCGTGGCCGGACGCTACAGCGGAGTCCTGGAGGCCGAACGGCATTACATCCCGATCGCGCCTGACTTCTCGGATCTCGACGACGTCCTCGAGCGCTCGCGCGACGAGCGAATGGCTCAGGCGATCGTGGACTGCGCGTACGAGGAGATCTACAGGAGCGGCAAGTACACGATTCGTCGCTTCGCCGAACAATTGCGAGGCGTGCTCGACGGCGGCGCGACGCCTCAACCCACTGCGCGTCGAGCTCTCGCCCCACTGCTGCTCGCGTTCGGCCCACCCGCCGGCGAAGCGGTACAGCGAGGACGAGTCGTGGGCCTGTCGTTCACGCGCGCATGTGTTCGCACCGCACGGGTCCTCCGGGCGGCGCGCGCCCGCCGCCCGCTCGTTCCATCGCCGCACCTCGCTTCGGCAATCGCCTCTCGCGTGTCGACACTGCGCGCGCTCGACGACTCGTCGACCAGACGCCTGACCGGACGCTACGTCGTCGAAGGGGTTTGGCGGACGGTACCGCCGCGCGCCCTCGCGAGGGACCTGCTTCGGCTCGTCGCACTCCGCCGGACCGGCGAAGGCGCCGTCGTCTTCGATGCCGGACGCATCACGTGGCAAGGAGCAGCCGGCGCGGTGCCCATCGATCCTCGGCGTCCACAACTCGGGTCACTGGGTCTTCCGGACGGCCGCTACGAGTTCACGGCCCTTGCGGCGCTCGCGATTCGACACCCGATGCTCGTCCGCGAGGCATTCGGCGTCGCCAAACCGCAATGACGAGGGCAGGGTCGGCCGACCGCCTCTCGATTCTGCTGCTCGCGGATCGGGGACGAAGGCACGCTGACAACCTGAACGAGCATGTTGCGAGCTTTCGCCGCTACTCACGGCACCGCGTAACCGTCTTCAATCCGCGCGACCTGCCTCGCAGCAGAGCCTTCGATCTCTCGGGGTTCGACGTCGTCGTCCTGCACTACTCGCTCGTCATCACGGCCGACTCGTATCTCGCGCCCTTCTTCCGCGAGCGGATCCGCGGCTTCCGCGGCCTGAAGATCCAATTCCTTCAGGACGAGTACCGCTGGGTCGACGAGGTGACCGCGATGCTGCGCTACCTCGAGATCGATGTCCTCTTCACGATCGTGCCCATGCGCGAGGTGCCGAAGCTGTACGGCAGCCGGATCCCTGATGCCGAGATCCACCAGACGCTCGCGGGGTTCGTTCCCGAGTCACTCATGCGCCGGCAGCGCGTGCCTCCGCTCAGCGGGCGACGGTTCGAGATCGGCTACCGGGGACGCGTTCTCCCGTATTGGAACGGGCGGCTGAGCCAGGAGAAGGTCTGGATCGCGCAGGGAGTGCTCCAGCGTGCACCGACCTACCGTTTGAGCACGGATATCGCCTGGGGCGAGAACGATCGGCTGTACGGACGGCGCTGGATCGAGTTCCTCGAGTCCTGCCGGACGACACTCGCGGCCGAGAGTGGGACGTCCATCACCGACTTCGACGGATCGATCGAGCGCATGACCTTGGCGTACCTCGCCGAACACCCGGGGGCGACGTTCGACGAGACGCTTCGCGACGTCCTCGGTCCTTACGAGGGCAACGTGATGATGAACGTCATCTCGCCGCGCGTACTGGAGGCCGCGGCCCTCCGGACCGGACTCGTGCTCTTTCCCGGCGAGTACAACGGCGCCGTCGAGGCGAACACGCATTACATCCCGCTCGCCAGGGACTTCTCGAACATGGACGAGGTCGTCGACGCAATCCGAGACCTCCCGAGCCTGCAGGAACGAGTCGACAGGACGCATGAAGACGTCGTCGCATCCGGACGCTTCTCTCTCGAGCGTGCAGTCGCCGAGTTCGACGACGTCGTGGACGCACGCGCGAACCGCGTTGCCGCGCGGTCGCCGGGGCGCGTACGCGAGGCCTGGGCGGGACTGGAACGACTCGGCGTCGCGCGGGGGTCGGGAGGGCGGCCCCCTCGTGTCGCTGTTGTGTACGGGCTTACGCGTGCCGTCATGCGCGATCGTGTGATCTGCCGAGCAACACTCGCGCACCGCCGCCTACCCCAGCAGGCGAGGATCCGCTATCCGTTTCGCCGGCTTGCCGTCGACCTCTGGCGGATCGACATCCTGCGCCGAGCGCACGGCGGCCGCTCGGTCGTCTTCCCGACCTTCGCAGTCGTGCCGCGCGTCCGCGGTGACACTCTCGTGCTCGAAAGCTCTGCCAGTCGGAACCAGCTGGCGCAGGCGCGGCGAGCTGCAACGCCGGAGCTCGTCGACCTCGGGCGCACAACGCTCCTCTGGGACCACCGGCCGGTCGGGCTCGTACTCGCCTATCGCTTGATTCTCGGCCGCTATGTCGGCGTGACGGTGGGCTACTACGGGAGCGTGGGGATCCACCATTTCGGTGCGCTGGAAGAGCTGGCGCGGCATCGTCCTGAGCTCGTCCGCGCGCTGCTCGCCCCGTTTCTCACGCCTCCGCAGCGCCTCCGGAGACCCGTTGCGTACCGCGTCGCCTTGAGGCTCCTCCCCCGGCAAACCGCAATCGCATTGATCCGGGCGCGTCGCCCGGGAGCCGTCGAGCGACTTCCCTTCCCGCTCGCGCTCGTCGTGGCGCCCAGGAACTATCTCGCCAAGGCATACCTGGTGCTGCGCGCGCTCATCAGCGACCGAGCAGTGCGAGCGCTCGTCCGGGCAGCCATCCGAGAGCGGTCCGTCCTCCGCGAGGTCGGCCCGGCCACGATCGTCGAGGATGCGGTGAAGCTCTACGTCGTCCGCAGCGCTCGGCGCGGTGGCGTGGGGACGATCGCGCGGGTCGATGCCATCCTCGAAGGAGACGAGCTTCGGCTCGTCTCCCACCCGACGACCGGCGCCGGGGAGGTCGGCTGGAGCGAGCTGGGACACGCTGACCCCGTGAGCGTTCGGTGGGACAACACCCTTGTCGGGGTCTCGGTTCCCTACCCTGTGTTCTTCGACCGTCGGCTGTCGGTGACGGTCGGCCCCGACGCCACCTATCGGTTTCGTACGATCGCGGCCCTTTCCCTCACTGCGCCGGGCATCGTTCGACGAGCGCTTGCATGATGGTGCGGCAGACCTCTGACGCTATCGTGCGCGCGACACGCGATGACGCAGGCTGAACTCGACGTTCAAAACGCTGCCTTCTGGAATGAGATCTGCGGCTCCTGGCTCGCGGAGGCGGCAGGAATCCGGGGCGACGAACCCGACGCACTCGACCGGTACGACGCCGCGTTCCTCGAGTACTACCCCTACCTGACGCAGTA
The DNA here is from genome assembly GCA_963848665.1 of uncultured Actinomycetes bacterium. Taxonomy (GTDB): domain Bacteria; phylum Actinomycetota; class Thermoleophilia; order Gaiellales; family Gaiellaceae; genus Palsa-739. Next base: position 766,313 of record CAWKEF010000006.1, on the reverse strand, counting down.
CGTCGATCGTTTCGATCTCGCCGGGAAGCGCGTCCTCGAGATCGGCCTCGGCTACGGAACGCTCGGAAGCCTGCTCGTGCGCCACGGGGCCGACTACTACGGCGTCGACCTCGCCGAGGCTCCCGTCGACATGATGCAGCGACGCCTGGCCCGTGCGGGCGTCGACCCCGAGGGCAGGGCGCGTCTCGGCTCCGCCCTCGAGCTTCCGTTCGAGGCCGGCTCTTTCGACTACCTGTACACGATTGGCTGTCTCCACCACACCGGCGATCTGGAGCGAGCTGTCGGCGAGGTCGAGCGCGTACTCGCGAACGACGGCATCGCAGTCGTGATGCTCTACAACCGAGAGTCGCTCCGGCAGCTCGAGGTCGAAGTAGCACGCGCGCGTGCGATGCTGGACCGCACAGGCGGTCCCTCGGACGAGGAGATCCGCGCGATGTACGACAAGTCGTCGAGCGGCCAGGCCGCACCGCATACCGAGTACGTCTCTCCGCGTGAGGCGAAGCTCCTGTTCCGCGCGTTTCGGAAGGTCGAGATCGACATCCAAAACTTCGAGCACGTGATCGAAGAAGGCCGGATCGTTCACGCACGCGAAGACCTTCTGAGCGCCGACGTGGCTCGGATGTACGGGCTCGACCTCTACATCGTCGCGACGAAGTAGGGCTCGCAGCCATGAGCGCAGATGCTCTCGGCGCGCCGCAACGGTTGTCGATCCTCATTCTCGCGGACGACGACCCCGGCCACGCCCGCACGGTGCTCGAGCACATTGCGTCGTTCGGCCGGTACTCGACCCACGAGATCTCCTACGAGAACCCCGTGGGTCGAAGAGATCTGGCGAGCGACGTCAACCGCTTCGACGTACTCGTCGTTCACTGGTCGATCGCAATCACGTTCGACAGCTACCTCTCGCCGGATGTGCGCCGGCGAATACGCGCGTTTCGCGGAATGAAGATCCAGTTCATCCAGGACGAGCACCGCTGGGTCAATGAGGTGACCGCAACGATGACCTACCTCGGCATCGACCTCGTCTATAGCGTCGCCGGCGAAAGCGAACGGCCGAAGCTCTACTCGGGATTGCGCGCGGAGGTTCGTCAGACCCTTACGGGCTACGTTTCGGAAGAGCTCGAGCGCTTCACGGCCCCGCGCCCCGACGCGCGAAGGATCGACATCGGCTACCGCGGCCGGCCGATCCCGTTCTGGATGGGTGTGCGCACCTACGAAAAGCTCGCGATCGGCCAGGGCGTGCTCGAGCGTGCCGCCGGCGCCGGCCTGACGTGCGACATCGCCTGGACCGAGGACGCGCGAATCTACGGGGACTCCTGGCTGGAGTTTCTCGCTTCGTGCAAAACCGTCCTCGGCACACCGAGCGGCGCATCGATCGCCGACTTCGACGGGACCGTCGAGCGGACGGTGCGCGAGTACCTCGCGGGACATCCCCACGCCTCGTTCGAGGAGGTCGCGGCGGCCGTCCTCGGCCCCTGGGAGGGCAACGTCGATATCGACGTCATCTCGCCGCGAATCTTCGAGGCAGCAGCCCTCCGGACGGCCCTCATCCTTTTCCCCGGCAGCTACTCGGGGATCCTCGAGCCGTGGCGGCACTATCTCCCTCTCTGCCGCGACTTCTCGAATCTGCCCGTGATTGCCGAGGCGATCAAGGACCCGGAGCGCCTGCGCGCGATCACCGACACGGCCCACGCGGAGTTGATCGCCTCCGGCGTCTACTCCTACCGCGCCTTCGTCGCGACCTTCGACGACGACGTTCGACGCAGCGCGCAGCAACGTTCACGAAGCCGTCCCGACGACCGGGGCCGCCGGTGGGTCCGGGCGGTACCCCGCCGGCTTCGGTCGCGATGACGGCTCCGGGCGCCGCCTGGAGCGCCCATGGACTAGAAATCCGTCCCACGGGCGGCGACCAGAGGAGCGGCAGATGAGCGACGGCGACAAGCTGGCATTCGTGCAATTCGGGGACTCGATCACGGTGGGCCAGCACATCAACCCGGAGTTCCGCTGGTCGACGCTCGTGGACGAGCACCTGCGGGCCGTCCTCGAGCCGCTCGGCGTCGAGCTCGAGTCGCACAACCGCGGCATCTCGGGTGAGACGACCCGACAGGGGCTCGAGCGCTTTCCCGAGGACGTCCAGCACTTCAAGCCCCGCCTCCTCACGCTTCAGTTCGGGATGAACGACTGCAACTGTTGGGCAACCGACGCAGGCTTGCCACGCGTCTCCGAGGGCGCCTACATGGCGAACCTCACCGAGATGATCGCGCGTGCCCGCCACTTCGGTACCGAGGCGATCCTGCTCTTGACGAACCCCCGCTCGCTACGACGGTCGCTCATGGCGAGCGGTGAGCCCTACGACGATGCCAATGCGCGGTACAGCGAACTGATGCGCGCCGTCGCAGCGGAGACGGGAACCACGATCTGCGACGTTCGGCGCAGGTTCGACGAGTTCTCGGACGAAGAGCTGGCGTCGCTCCTCTTTCCGGAGCCCGATCTCCTCCACCTTTCGGAAAGCGGCAACGCGGTGTACGCCGAGATCGTCGCTCAGCCCATCGTGGACGCTGCGCTCGAGCTCGTAGGCGAAACGGTCGCCCGATGAAATCGCAAACCGACGATCACTGGAACAAGCGCGCTGCCTCCGTCGAAAACGACGTCGAGGTCAATCTCATGGACATCTTCCAGCGGGAGATCGAGCTCGACTACATCGCGAAATGGCTTCGCCCGGAGATGACTGTGCTCGAAGTCGGCTGCGGCAACGGCTTTTCGACCCAGCGCTTTCGCGAGCTCGTGCAGCACGTGGATGCGTTCGACTACGCGGAGAACATGGTCGACCGCGCGAAGCGAAACGTCGGCGAGACGAACAATCGATTCTTTCACGACAACATCGTCGCGCCAGAGAACGTCGACGCGACCTATGACCTCGTCATTTGCGTACGCGTCCTGATCAACCTCGCGTCGCTCGATGCGCAACGTGAGGCGATCCGGAACATGGCGCGATTCACACGCACGGGCGGAGCGATCGCGTTGGCCGAAGGGTATGTAGAGGGATTCGAGGAGCTGTCCCGGCTCCGGGGGCAGGTCGGCCTCCCACCGGTCGAGCCGGCGGCGATCAACGTGTACTCGGCCTTCGGAGATCTGGCGGCGGTGTGGGAAGCGGAAGGGCTCACGATCGAGGACGAGTGGCATCTCGGCGCCTACGACTACCTGACGCGCGTCGTCTATCCGCTCGTATCGGCTCCAGAGCCCGTGCAGCACAACACCGTTTTCAGCGAGCGCTGCGCCGAGCTTGCGCGCGCGTTCAACCCCGACGCGTTCGCGCCCCTCTCGCGAATGCGGGGCCTGCTCTTGCGCAAGGCCTGACCGGCTACCGTCCCACGGATGCCGCAGGCGCCGCTCTCGGTCCTTCTCCTCGCCGACGACCAACGCGGCGCCGCAGGCACGATCCACGACCACATCCGGTCGTTTTCGCGCTATTCGCGCCATCTCGTCCGGGTCTTCAATCCTCGGAACCTGGACAGAAGCCGTTTCCTCGATCTCACGAGCTTCGACGTCCTCGTGGTCCACTACTCGCTCGTCGTCATCTGGGACGACTATCTCTCCCCCTCGTTCCGGCAGCAGATCAGCGACTTCGACGGACTGAAGGTGCAGTTCATCCAGGACGAGTACCGGCATGTCGACGCGATCACCGCCGCCATTCGCGCCATGGGAATCGACGTGCTCTTCACGGCAATTCACGGGTCGCGCGCCGAAGAGGTCTACGGCAATCGGCTACCGGACACGAAGCTCCTGCCGACGCTCACCGGTTATACGCCCGAGGGCATCGCGGGCCGCAGCGTCCCGCCGCCGGGAGCGCGACCGATAGACGTCGGCTACCGCGGACGTTCGCTTCCGTACTGGTTGGGTCGCCTTGGCTACGAGAAGGTCGAGATCGGCCGCGGGTTTCTCGAGCGCGCCCGCGGCCACGATCTGCGCACCGACATCGCGTGGAGCGAAAGCGCAAGGATCTACGGGCAGCGATGGCTCGAGTGGATCGCGGCATGCCGCTCGATGCTGGCGAGCGAGAGCGGCTCGTCGATCGTCGACTACGACGGATCCGTGGAAGCCGCCGTCCGCAAGCAGCTTGCAGAGCATCCGACGGCGGCCTACCGCGACATCGAAGCCTCTGTCCTCACCCCCTACCTGGGCGGCCCGGTGATCAACACGGTCTCGCCCCGCGTCTTCGACAGCGCCGCCATGCGCACGGCGATGATCATGTTCCCCGGGGAATACTCCGGCGTCGTCGAGGCGTGGCGGCACTACATCCCGCTCGAGAAGGACTTCTCGAACCTGGACGACGTCGTCGAGCGAATCCGAGACGACAGCTATCTGACGGAGCTCACCGACCGCGCGTACGAGGAGCTGATCGCGTCAGATCGCTACTCGTATCGACGCTTCATCTCCGAGTTCGACGCAACCGTGGAAGCGCTCGCGGGTGCTCGGAGGCGCACCGGTCGGCACCGGGCGCTCGCACTTCGCCTCGAGCAGATCTCCACGGGTCGGAGCTACCACGTCAGCTCGGCCTACGGCGCCGCCCGCTCGTGGCTGCTCGCGTCCATCGGGACGCGACAGGTCCTCAAACATGCCTCGCTCAGGCGGCTGCTTACGAAGACGCACCTGTTTCGGTCCGGCTCGGTAGGAGCAACCAGCCTGTGGACGGACCTCTTCAGGCTCGCCCTGCTGACGAGCGTGCACGAGGGCGACGTGCATCCAGCCGATCCGTTTCGAATCGTGCCGAGCGTCGAGGACGGACGGTTGACGCTCACGAGCAGGCCGCCGGACAACGGCAGCGCGCATGCGCCGGCCGAAGCCATCCGGACTGCGCTCTCGACCGGTGCCGTATCGGAGATCATCTGGAACCACGCCCCGCTCGGGCAGTACATCGCGCTTCCGCTGCCCCTCGTGCGGAAGCGGATCTCGCTCGATGTCGGCCGCTACGATGCCTACGGCGTCTACCGGTTCGAGCAGCTCGGGCGCATGCTGCGCGAGTATCCGGATCTCGTCGCCGCCGCGCTGGAGCCGTTCCTCCGCGATCCGCCGCCCACCGACCATCACAGACTGCAGAGCGAGGAAACCTCATGACCAAGATACTGGTGACCGGCGGCGCAGGTTTCATCGCGTCCCACATCACGGATCGTCTGCTCGAGCGGGGTGACTCAGTGCTCGTAATCGACAACTTCGCCACCGCTCGGCGCGACACGCTCTCCGACCACCCGTCGCTGCGCATCGTCGAGGACACGATTGCCGACACGGATCGGGTCGACGCTCTCTTCGACGAATTTCGGCCGGATGTCGTCGTGCACGCCGCCGCGGCGTACAAAGACCCCGAGGACTGGGACGAGGACGCGCGCACGAACGCTGTCGGAACAGCGAACGTGGTACAGGCGGCGGAGCGCACCGAGGTCGGCCGGCTCGTCTATTTCCAGACCGCACTCTGCTACGGGCTGCACCCGCAAGAACAGCCGATCACGCTTGCACACCCGCTCGACCCTGCCGCCTCGAGCTATGCGATCTCCAAGACGGCGGGTGAGTGGTACGTCCGCCTGAGCAAGCTCGACTGGATCTCGCTACGGCTCGCGAACGTGTACGGACCTCGCAATCTGAGCGGGCCGCTCCCCACGTTCTTCCAACGCCTGACCGAGGGCAAGTCCGTGTTCGTGATGGACACACGGCGCGACTTCGTCTTCGTCGACGATCTCGTCGCGGTGGCGATGAAGGCGATCGACGGCGGCGGGGAGAAAGGCACCTATCACGTCTCGTCGGGCTCCGACGTGTCGATCAAAGAGCTCTTCGACGCCACGATCAACGCGATGGGCATCGAGCTCGACAACGACGTCGAGGTGCGGCCGCGCAACCCCGACGATGCCCCCTCGATCCTGCTCGATCCGTCGAAGACCGAGCAGGACTTCGACTGGGCCGCACGCACGCCGCTCGAGGACGGGGTCGCCAAGGCCGTGGAGTACTACCGCGACTACGGAGTCGCCGAAACGTTCACGCACCTGAAGCAGCTCGACGATCCGGTCGGCCGTTGAACGACGCTCGGCTGCTCGTCGTCGGCGGCGCGGGGTTCGTCGGCTCGAATCTCGTCCGTCAATCGCTCGAGCGCGGCGCTGCCCACATCGTCGTCGTCGACAACCTCCTCTCGTCCGAGCGCGAGAATCTCCCGGATGACCCCCGTGTCGAGTTCCGCGAGGCGTCGATCGCCGACGACGACCTCCTCGCGTCGATCGGCGACGAGTTCGATTACGTCTTTCATCTCGCGACATACCACGGCAATCAGAGCTCGATCGCGGATCCGCTCGCGGACCACGACAACAACCTGATCACGACGCTGAAGCTCTTCGAGCGGTTGAAGGACTTCGAACGGGTCAGGAAGGTCGTGTATTCGGCGTCCGGCTGCACACTGGCGCCGCACGAGGTCTACGACGCTGCAGAGCCGACGACGGAGGAGGGGCCGGTCCCTCTCGACCTCGACAGCCCCTACCAGATCTCGAAAGTCGTCGGCGAGTTCTATTCGGTCTACTACCACCGCCAGCATGCGCTGCCGACTGTCCGCGCACGGTTCCAGAACGTCTACGGCCCGGGCGAAGTGCTCGGAGCCGGCCGCTGGCGCGGCACGCCGGCGACGGTGTGGCGGAACGTCACCCCGACGTTCGTCTATCGCGCCCTCAAGGACATGCCGCTTAGCCTCGATAACGGCGGCGTGGCCTCGCGTGACTTCATCTTCGTCGACGACGTCGCCCGCGGGTTGCTCGCGTGCGCGACGGAGGGCGTCCCCGGCGGTGTCTACAACATCGCAAGCGGCGTCGAGACAACGGTCAAACGGCTTGCCGAGCTCATCATCGAATTGAGCGGCAGCGCCTCACGGCTCGAGCTTGCGCCCCGCCGTCCGTGGGATCACTCCGTTCTGCGCTTCGGCAGCACCGAGAAGGCTGCGCGGGAGCTCGGATTCTCGGCCACGGTGCCGGTGGAGAAAGGCTTGGCCGCGACGGTCGAGTGGACGCGAGCCAACCTCGGGTTCATCGACGACTGCATCTCGAAGCACGCCTCCCGGCTCGACGAGCTGGTCCCCGCCGGGTCCTGAATCGCTCGTGATCTAGTCCGGAGGCGGCGTGTGCCTCGCCTGCTGGCGCTCGACGTTCCCGGCCTTCGCCTTCGAGATCGCCTTCAGGCGGTCGAGCCCTCGACTGAGCGCGCTGTGGAGCGGCTGTGCGTTGTCGGGGTTCAACGGCTGCGGCGCCTTGCCGCCGAAGTCGATCGTCGCGCCGCGCACGTCGAGCGTCAGGGCCACGTGGGTGACGCCGCTCTCGGAGAGTGCCGTCCGCCAGGTCGCGATCGCGTCCTCCGCCCACCCCTCCGACTCCGCACGCTCGACGAGCCACGCGGGCGGCGGCTCCTCCACCGACCATGCGGGCGGCGACTCTGCGGACTCGGGACTGTTCCAGGTTTGGCCGGTCACCCGGACAGTGTGACACGGAACCCGAGCGTTGCCGGAAAATCGAGCTCCGCCACGATGTTCCCGATCGTCGTGGCTCGCCGCTCGCCGAAGCGCTCGGACACGAAGCCTTCCTCTGCGGTGAGCTCACCGCCGTGCAGCTCGAGCTCAACCTCCGGCTGCTCGGGCGCCCAGACGAGCCGCGACTCGACGCGATGCCGCCCTTTGCCCTCGAGCTGGTCGACGACCCACACCTCGCTCCCGGACCATTCGATCCGTCGAACGTGCCGCATCCGGCCCGGCAGCACGACGCTCGCCTCGACTGCTTGCTCACGCGCGTAACGCAGGCTCACCTTCGGCAGCTTGCCGCTGCGAAATGCGCCCCACAGCCGGAACTGGTTGCGGCCGTCGACGACCACCGTGGAGTGTGCGGGCGTCGACCTGAACCAGTCGCGGTCGGCTCCGGGCTCATAGGTGCACGTCCCCGGATCGACGAGCACAGGACGGCCGCGCCACCAGAGCTGAAACGAGAGCGCGTCCGCGTGCGCGTGGGCAGGGAGGAAGTCCGGTGACGCGGGCCCGCAGCGGAACGCGAGCCAGAGCGGCCCGTCGCGGACGACGACGAACCCCGAGTCGTCGAAGACCGAGAGGCCCTCCGGAGCGTCCGGCAGCTCGAGCAGCGGCGCGTCGACGGTGCCGTCGTTGAAGAGCGCCGGCGCCCCGTCGGGTCGCGCGAGCGCGGCCGCGAAGACACGCATGCGCTCGATCGCGTCGCCGAGCCACGAGTGCGGCGACGCCGCCTGGATCTCGAGCAGGTCACGGAGGACCACGAGGTGGTAGGACGGGCTGCGCTCGTAGTGGCCCCCGTCGCGCAGGACCTGCTCGGGCAGCTCGCGGCGGAGCAGCTCGATCCCGCGCCGCGTCAGGTCGGATGCGGCAAACGACGTGCCGCCGAGCACGAGGGCGCGCGCGTTGCGGATCACGTGGTTGCCGAGCACGTCGTCCTCGACGTTCACGCGCAACCGCTGCAGTTGCCGCCAGAGGCTCCGCGAAAGCTCCGGTGAAACGAGCTCTGGCAACAAGGTGAGCGCTGCAATCCAGTTGCCGACGCGCGTCGAGAGCGGATACGGATGCCACGCGTCGCCCCGGTGCGGCGGATGCGCCTCGATCCACGTCGCAATGAGTCGGCGGGCCTCGGCGACATCTCCTGCCCGCGCGGCTTCGAGCACGTCGTCGCCGTACTGCCGGTGAAAGCGCCCGAGCCGCGTGGAGGCGTCGAGCGGCGACGAGGTTGCGAACGCCGGCGAAGCCCACAGCGCGCGCGCGAGCGGAACCGGCGACGCCTCCCCCGGAGGCTCACCGCCCGGAAAGCGGCGCCGGGCGAGCGGGCGCAGCGCGCGTGCGCGCAGCTGACGCATTCGCGCCGCGCGCAATGCGTGCAGATAGAGCATCACGCGAGCGCCGCCTCGTACACCGCTTCGAGCTCCGCCGCCGCCGCTGCGAACGAGTACTCGCGCTGCGCCTTCTCGCGCGCCGCAGCGCCGAGGCGCGCGCGCAGCTCCGCATCACCCAGGAGCCGCTCGAGCGCGGCGCGCAGTGCCGCGACGTCGCCCGGCGGCACGCGCAGGCCGGTCACGCCGTCCTCGACCGCGTCGAGCAAGCCGCCGACGGCGCTCGCGACGACCGGCCGTCCCCACGCCATCGCCTCACGTGCTGCGACGCCGTAGCCCTCCCGGCGAGAGGGCGCAGCGACGACGGCCGCGCGCTCGTACCACGGCCCGAGCTCTGCAGGCGGGACGAATCCCTCCGCCGGAACCCGCTCGCGCAAAGGGCCGTCGCCGACGATGCGCAACGCAAGCCCCCGCGCGGCTTCGGCGAGCTCGAGCACGCCCTTCTCGGCCGAGAGACGGCCGACGTACAGCACGTGCGGCGGCTCCTCCGGCGCACCGACGTCCGGTGGAATCGCAACCCCGCTCGGGACGACACGCACCTCGCGCGCGCCCAGTGCGCGCGCCTCGTCCGCCAGAAACGACGACGCCGCGATCACGAGGCGCGCGCGCCGCAGGATCCAGCGCACGAGCCACGGTGCCCGCCGTGCGAGCTCGACATCGGTTCCCCAGACCTGCACGACGAACGGCGTCCGGAGGGTCGCGGCCACGGCCCCGGCGGCGAGCCAGTGCGCGTGCACGAGGTCGCACTCGCGCGACGCTGCGGCGCGCCGGAAGGACCACAGGAACAACGGGACGAGCAGCACCCGCCACGGGCGCGCGCGGAGGTTGCCGACGATCCCATGCCCGTACGCAAGGCCGAAGTGCCGGAACGCCGCCGGCGACACCACCTCGACCTCGACACCACGCGCACGCACGTGCTCCACCGCGTCGGCCACGAAGCGCCCCGCCGAGTCGTCGCGCGAGCGTGGGTACGACGTCGTCAGGACTGCGACCTTCACGCGCGAAACGTATGCCCTGACCGACCAGCACGGGAGAATGGCGGAAGTGCACCGCGCCGCCGCCGCGATTCCGCTCGTCCTCGTTCCTTCGCTCGGCGCCGTGCAGGGAGGCTTCCAGCCCGACAGCTGGGTCTGGGCCGGAGCGATCGCCGCCTGGGCATCCGCCGTCGCGCTCGTCGCCACAAACGACCCCGGTGCCCTGCGCCGAGCGTGGCCGTGGCTCGCGGCAACAGGCACCGTCCTGCTCTGGACCTTGGCGTCGGCACTGTGGTCAGCGCATGCGACGCAGTCCGTGCTCGAAGCACGACGCACGCTCGTGTACGCGGCAGTCGTGCTCGCGCTCCTGCTGCTCGCCCGGCGCAACGCATCCCGGCTCCTGGTGCCGGCGACGCATGTCGCGATCTCGGGATTGCTCGTGTACGCGCTCGCGCGGTACCTCCTCGGCGCGCGGCGCTTCGACGCCGTCGAGGCGTACAACCTCAACGAGCCGCTCGGCTACGCGAACGCGGCCGGGATTCTCGCCGTCCTCGCGCTCCTGCTCGCGGTCGGGCTCGTCGCCGGAGAGGCCGCGACACAGCGACGAGCCGCCGCTGCCGCGACGGTTCCGCTCCTCGCCGGCGTGCTGGTGCTCACCCAGAGCACCGCCTCCTATCTCGCACTCGGCGCCGGACTCGCCGTCACTGCACTCCTCAGCCCGGACGTCATGCGTCTCCTCTCAGCGGTAGCGGTCGTCGCTCCTGCCGCGGCGATCGCCGCTGCCCTTGCGTCGTACAGCCGCCTCGCTCGAGACGTCGATACGACCCGGCTCTCGGGCCCGGTCCTCTTCGGAGCGCTGCTCGCGTGCGCCGCACTCGCTGCGGCGACGGTGGCGCGCATCCGCCTCCCGCACGCGGACAGACGCGGCCGCCGGCTCGTGCTCGTCGTCGTGGTCGTTCTCGTGCTCGGTGGCGGCGCCGGCATCGCGCGCTCGGGATCCACAGAGCCCCGGGCCTCCTACTTCCACGTCGCCTGGCACGACGAGGTGACCGCACATCCGGTGCTCGGCACGGGCGCGGGGACCTTCGGCCGCTACTGGGCGGCGTCGGGGAAGGTGCTCGACCTCGGCGGCGCGCTCGACGCGCACTCGCTCTACCTGGAGACGCTCGCGGAGCTCGGCCCGCTCGGATTGCTGTTCGTCGCGGCAATGCTCCTTGCGCCGCTTCGCGGCGTGCTTCGGCATCGCACGGCGGCCTATGTCCCCGCTGCCGCCGGCGCCTACGCCGCGTTCCTCGTCCACGCGGGGCTCGACTGGGACTGGGAGATGCCTGCAGTCGTCGTCGCTGCACTCTGTTGCGCCGCGGCCGTCGCCGCCGCCGAGGTGCACGGCGAGCGCCCGCTCAGGCCGGCCGCGCGAGTCGCCCTCGGGGCAGTGAGCGTCGCGCTCGGAGCCTGCGCGATCGTCGGTGCCCGGAGCCATTCGGTCCCGGGAACGCAGAGGGCCCCGCAGCGCGGGGCCCTCTCGCAGACACGCGCGTGAGAGCGCTTCGGCTACTTGCCGTGGCCGTGGCCGTGGCCGTCGCCGCCGCCGCCGCCGCCGTTGCCATGACCGTGGTCGCCACTCGATCCGTTGTCGTCACCCTGGTCATCGCCCTGGTGACCGTTGCCGTTCCCGTGGTCGCCGTCGTCTCCGCGTTGATGCGGCGGGACCGGCATCGGCACCGGCACCGTCGCCGGGCAATTGCCGAGCGTGTCGCCGTGCCGGAGGTGCGCCTTCGCGGCATGTTGGTCGACGCGGATCTCATGGAACGGATGACGCTTCGAGTGCTCCCGGTGGCAGATCGTGATCTTGTACTCGTACTGGGCCGAGCCCGAGTGCTTGTGCCCGTATTGGGACACGGCCGCCGCGGTCTTCGCAAGGGCCGGCGCTCCGATCACGAGGAGCGGGACGAGGAAGGCCGCCGTTACGGCGGCAATCGCCCAGGCCCTGTGGTTGAAGCGTGAAGTCCAGCGTTTTTTCATGAAGCCTCCATGGCGGTGTCTGAGACCGTTCTACGACTTAGATGCTGGCCGGCTGAGAAACTTGCGCAGACCCGCGCCGGAAGACAACGGGCAACGCGACCGCGAGCGCGATGAACGCGTAGAAGTAATAGAAGGTCATCGTCAAATAGAAGAAGTTGGACCCCATCGTCCCGGTCAGCGCTGCGGTCATCCCCCATCCGAGTGACCGCACGTAGCGCCCATCCGGGCCGAGCCTCTTCCCGAGCAGCCGCGCCGCGCGCAGCCGCACATACACGTAGCGCAGGAACACGACGAAGAGGAGCAGGCCGATCAGGCCCGTCTCGACGATGAGCGCGACCCAGAAGGAATGCGGCCCCCAGTTCGTCTTGCCGGTGACGAACTCGTAGTAGACGGAGAAGTTGTTCAGCCCGAGACCGAAGAGGGGATGGGAATGGATGATCTGCGGGATGAAGTTGTAGACGGCGAAGTGCGCGGAGCTCGACGCACCCCCGGTCTGCACGCGCGAGCGCAGCACGACGGAGAAGTAGTGCCACCGCCGGTAGAGGATGTACGCCAGCAAGAGCGCGACGACCGAGAGCGGTACGAGGAGCGCGCGCGACCGCAGAAAGCGCCGGTACGGAATCGCGAGCACGAGCAGACCGATGCCGAGTCCGAGCACGCCGCTGCGCGAAAGCGTTGCGAGGAGCAGGATCAGCATGAAGGCGAGCGCTCCCGCGAGCGGCCATTTCAACCGATGCCCGCGCTCGAGCCGCAGGTAGACCGGCAGGAGCGAGAGCAGCGGCACCACGAGCATGATCCCGAGATGGTTGGGATCGCCCGTGAGCGCGTTCGGCCGGTACACGCTCGAGCCGCCGACGGAGCCGTAGATGTTGATCGAGCTCGCGCCGCCGGTGAGCGGCGACAGCACGGTGTGATCGAGATTGTGGCCCGCCTTGGCGGCGAGGAGCTGCAAGGCCCCGTAGACGCCGTTCGCGACGAAGCCGGCGGTGAACCAGCCGAGCGCGCGCCAGTAGAACCGTCTTCCGCGCTGCACGAGGTAGGTGACGCTCGCGGCGAGGAACAGGAAATGGAGGACGAACTTGACCATGCCCTTCGTGAACTGGTCCACGCCCTGCCTCGAGTCGAGATTGAAGAACCCGGCGAGGTAGACGAGCAGAAACGCAGCGAAGAACGCGAGCAGGATCGCCGTCGTGCGAGGCATCACACCGCGGCTCGTGAACGCGAACGCGAGCAGAAAGAAGATCGTGAGCACGTCGGAGAGCTCGAGCGAGCCCGAGACGTTCCAGTGCACCTTCTCGAACGTCACGCAGAAGAGCGTCGCGAACAGAAGGAGGGACGTGACGCGCGTCCCCGCGACCGCGCGTGGCAGAGCGGCCGAGACGGCGGTCATGCGAGCGACTCCAGGAGCTCTGCGAGCTCTTCGACCCGCGCCGCACGGGAGAGCTTGTCTCGCCAATCGGGCGAGAGGGGAGTCCCCTCGAGCTCGCCCTCACGCCAGCGGGCGTGCAGCGCGAGGAGCGCGTCGCGGATCGCCGGCACGTCCTCCGGCCCAGCGACGACGCCCGCGCCGGTCTCACGCACGAGAGCGGCGGCTGCGCCGTCCTCCGGCACGATCGCGAGCACCGGCCGCTCGGCAGCGAGGTACTCGAACACCTTTCCGGAGAGGACGCCGCGGCCACGGCCGCCTGCCTCGGGGATCAGGAGCAGCAATACGTCGGAATCGCGCTGCAGGCGCAGAGATTCGCGACGCGGGACATGGTCGATCAGCTCGACGCGGTCGGCGAGGCCGAGGCTCTCCATGAACTCACGGTCGCCCGGGCGGAAGTCGCCGAGGAACCGCACGGTCACATCCTCGAGGCCCGAGTCGGCGAGCGCGCGCAGGAACGGCTTCGGATCGCGCTTGCCGAAGAAGGAGCCGGCATGCGTGATCCGGAACCGGTCCGCGCGAGTGTGCTCGAGGCCCGCGAAGTCGTCGAAGTCGCAGCCGTTCGTGATCGTCACGACCTGGCCGCGCGGATTCAAGCCGCGGGTCTCGACGGCGATCGACTCGGCGGCGCAGACGATCGCATCCGCCTGCCGCGCCACGAGATGCGCCACGCCGGCGCGGGCCTTCTGCTTCGCGCGCGCTCCGATCCCTTCGGTCGAGCGGTGGGCGTGGAGCGCGACCGAGTCGCGCAGATCGGCGACCCACTTCGCCCCGGTCGCCTTCTGCACGGCCGCCCCGATCAAGTGCACCGACCCGGGCGGCGAGGTCGTGAGCACGACGTCGATCGCCTCGTTGCGCGCAATGGCGATCGCCTTCGGGATCGCGGTCGCGTTCCACGTCACGTTCTCGTCCGGGAGAAGCAGGCGGCGGCCGATCGTCGACGCGTGCAGCCGTGCGAGATCGAGCCCGCTCCGCCCGTGCAGCTCGTCGGCGATGCGGCGGCCACGCGGCCCGACGTAGCGCGCACGGTGGATCCAGGCCTGAGTCGGAAGCGGGAGGTCGGCGTCCTCGTGCACCCACTTCGGATCGTCGGGAGCGAGCACGTGCGTCTCGATGCCGAGCGCAGGCAGATGGCTCGCGAACTTCAGCGGCCGCTGGACGCCGCCGCCGCCCGCGGGCGGGAAATAGAGGGTGACGAGGAGAAGCTTCATAGCCGGAAGACGCGAAAGCGATCGTCACGGTAGACGAGGCGGGCTCCCGGCCCGACCTTCTCCCCGCGAGCGAGGACGAGCCAGCCCGCGCCGTATTGCCGCGGAATCGCGAGGCTTCCTGTGCGGAGAAACGCCAGAACGTCTGCGCGCCGGGCGTCGGGCCGGTTCGCCTTCGTGTCGGCGACGTGCGTCGGCGGCGCGTTTGCGACGTAGACCGGAGCGTAGGCCGAGATGCGGTAGCTCGTCTCGAGATCGGCGAAGACGACGGAGCGCTCCGGCACCTGGGTCCGGAGGAAATGCACGAGCCCCGGCGTCAACGCATTGCCGTCCCGCGTCGAGCCGGCGTCCCAGTGGGCGAACCCGTGCACGGCGACCGGGAGGACGAAGAGCGCGGCCGCAAACGCCGCGAGCGCTCCCGTCCGCTCGTACGGGGGACGCCTGCGCCAGACGGCGAGGGAAAGCGCGATCGCAGCGAGCCCGCCCCAGAGCGCGATCCAGGCTGCGAGCGCCGGGCCGCCGTGTACGGCCTGCTTGCCGAAGTCGCCGGGCCACTCGAGCTCGAGGGCGATCCCCGCTGCAAGCGCAACGGGGAGCACAATGAGACGGAGCGCGCGCGCGAGCACGGCTGCGGCGCCCGCAAACGCGAACGCGAACGGCACGAAGCCGGCGGCGCGCCGCGACTGCGAGAGCGATACGAGGTCGGAGAAGCGCACGAACGCCGGCGACCACAGCTCGATCGCGAGCACGACCACCGTGCCGCCGAGGACGAGTGCGCTCCAGCGGCGCCGGGCGGCGAGCGCCGCGAGCGGCGCCAGCACGAGCGCGGCGATCGCCACAGGCCCCGTGCGCGCGACGAGCGACGGCTCGAGGTGATAGGTCGTCGTCGAATGGACGACGAGGTCCGCCGCATAGGTGTTGAGAGACGCGGCAAGCTCTTCGGGCCTCGGGTTGTGCGAGGCGGTCTCGGCCACGAGTGGGGCGAGCCAGGCGAAGACGGCGATCACCGGCAGGCCGAACGACACGAGGGCACCGACGCTCGCGCGCACGTCCACCCGCGACGCCGCCACGCGAACGAGCGCAAAGCCGACGAGCGGCATGGCGACGAAGAACGCGTAGGTCGGATGGACGAACGCAAGGTCCATCCCGGCCACGGCGAGCGTGAGCGCCACCGGCCAGGTCGGATCGCGGATGAAGCGGAAATAGAGCGCGATCACCGCGGGGACGAGCAGCTGCCGCGCGGTCGTGCCGGGCAGCTCGAGCGACGTGTACGCGCCTCCCCCACCCGGCGCGAGCGCGATCATCGCGACCTGCGCGAGCATCGTCGCAGCGGCGAGCGCGCGCGAGCGGAACACCTGCCAGCCCATCTCGTACGCGAGCACGAGCGCGAGCGGGACGAGGATGCTCGATTCGTGCAGCACGACCGCGCTCGGATCGACGGCGGCGAGCTTCGCGACGAGTGCGAGCCACCCGTGCCAGAGCGGGAACGCATAACCGGGATGGAGGCCGCCGTCCTTGAACTCGTCGACCGCGCGCAGCGTGAGCGAGCCGAAGTCGTCGAGCTTCCGCATCCGCCCGAGATGGAAGAGCGCATCGCCCCTGACGATGCCCTCGAGCGACCAGAGGGCGATGCCGAGGCCGATGCCTGCCAGAGCCACCGTGCCGGGCACGCGTGTGCCCGGTGCGACCGCACGACGCCGGCCGAACGGGACGGCGAGCGCTCCCGCGGCGAGGACGAGCAGGAGCGTGAGCGTGAGCGAGCCCCGCACCGCGAAGGTGAGCGCAAGCGCCGCCGCGACGAGGCCGACCGACCAGACGAGCTCTCCGGCAACGCCGCGGCAACCGAGCGCGCGCGCAACGAGGCGGCCGGGCAGGAGGAGCACGAGCGTTGCGGCGGCGAGGCGCAGCCAGAGGCCGAAGCCGTGCTCGGGGAGCAGGAGCGAGATGCCGAGGAGCGGAACCGCGGAGGAGCCGGCTCATGCGAGCAGGTCGCCGATGCGACCGGACGCGAGCCACCTCGCACCCTCGCGGTACATCCGCCCGCGGTCGCCGCGAACGAGCGTGGCACGAAGCCGAAGGGCTGCGAGCAGCAGCAACCGCGCGCGCTCCGCGTACGCCTCGCCATGATGCTTGCGCAGAAAGCGCAGCTGACCGCGCAGGTTCTCGACGAACAGCAGGCCCTTGTGCGAGGCCGCATAGACGTGGGTGGCCCCTGCATCGGGCGAGAAGAGGACCTTCCAGCCCGCTGCACGGAAGCGATAGGCCCAGTCGGTCTCCTCGCTGAAGAGGAAGAAGGCGTCGTCGGCGGGCCCCACGGCGTCGATC
The DNA here is from genome assembly GCA_963848665.1 of uncultured Actinomycetes bacterium. Classification (GTDB taxonomy): domain Bacteria; phylum Actinomycetota; class Thermoleophilia; order Gaiellales; family Gaiellaceae; genus Palsa-739. The sequence continues at coordinate 749,439 of CAWKEF010000006.1, read as the reverse complement.
GCCTCGCGCCGCACGAGCCAGACGGCGCCCATCAGGACCTCGGCCTCGCGGGCGGAGGCGTGGTCGAACCCGCCCGCGTAGAAGGCGTTGAGCGCGTCTGTGCCGGGCGCGAGCTTGCGGAGGTAGAAGAACTCCGTCGCGAGGCGCCAGAGTGTCGGAAAGCCGCGTACGGAGCGTTGGAGGCGCCCGTCCGGGTAGCGGAGGCGGGGGCCGACGACGGCGGCCTCCGGGTGCGCGTCCGCGACCGCCGCGAGTTGCTCGACGGCGCCCTCGTCGAGCCAGGCATCCGAGTTCAGGAGCAGGACATAGCGACTCGAGGTCCGCTCGATGCCGGCGTTCCAGCCGTAGGCGAGACCACGGTTCTCCTGCTCGACGACCGAGACCTCCGGGAAGCGCTCCCGGACGAACGCGACCGTGCCGTCGCTCGAGCCGTGATCGACAACGACAGTCTCGTGGCCCCGCACGCTTGCGAGCGCCTGCTCGAGCCACGGCAACGCGTTGTAGGTGACGACGACGACCGCGACGTCGCTCATCTGCGGCGAACGCCCTCGCGCAGGATGATCGCGACGCCCGGGAGCGCGAGAGCGATCGTGACGATGAAGAAGAGGAAGCCCGTCGAGAACGCACGATCGCTGCTCACGCCGAGCGCGCCGAGAAAGGAGACGAAGAACGACTCTCTGACGGCGAGACCGTTCACGGTGAACGGGACGAGCATCACGAGGAAGAGCAGCGGCCCCATCACGTAGTAGGGCCGCGGCGACAGATCGACGCCGACCGACTTCCCCGCGGCCCAGATCGCAAGCACGCGAACGGCCTGCACGACGAGCGTGAGCGCGAACATCGCGGCGAGCAAGGGCACGTCACTTCGAAACGAATGCAAGGAGACGTAGACGTCGCGCAGCTGCTTGTCGATGCGCATGAAGCGGAGCAGCGGCCGCGTTCGCTGCAACAAGGGATGGAGCCGTGTCGAGAAGAGCAGCACTGCGAGCACGACCGAGGCGACGACGAATGCGAGCTCGACCCAGAGGTACCCGCCGACGTCGTACCGGCCGACTGCGAGCGCGAATCCGGCCGCCGCGAGGACGAGCGTCGCGACGCCGCCGAGCGCCCGCTCGAGCAGCACGGTCCCGGCGGCCGCACCGCCCGCTCCCTCGTGACGGCGAACCGTCTCGTAGATCCGCGACGCGTCGCCGCCGAGCGAGGTCGGCAGCACCTGCCCGGCCGCATAGCCGACGAAGTACGTGCGCACGAGCCGTGGGAACGACTCCCGCACGCCGCGCGCCTCGAGCAGCCGCTGCCAGCGCCAGGCCATCGGGAAGACCGACCCGACCATGATCCCGAGCGACAGGAGCCACCAGCCGATCCGCGCCGTTGCGAGGACGTGGCCGGTCTTGCCGAGATCGATCTTCCAGAGGATGTATGCGGTGCAGAGTCCGGTGACGGCGAGCGTCAGCGCAATGCGCTTCACGCGACGGCCTCGACGCGTCCGGTGGCGAACTTGATGCGCGCTGCGGCGCGATCGGCGTTTGCGAGCGCGTCCTCCGGCGTCTCGCCGGTCGCGAGCACCGCGCCGGCGCGATCGGAGGCGCGCCGCAGTCCGGTGAAGACGTGACCGGGCTTGCGGTAGATGCGGATGCCGCGGATGCCCTCGAGCTCGTACGCCTCTTCGAGGCCGCGGACCTCGCGCAGCGTGCCCGCCGGTGCGACGAGGAACCGAACGCACGCCGCCTCGACGCCGCTCGCCGGGGCGAGGGATTGTGGATGCACCTCGCCGCCGAGCGCGACGGTCACCGCGAGCGCGTTCAGATCGACGCCGAGCGCGACGCGGCAGAGCTCGGCGTCGTGGCCGCCGCCGACGCGCGTCGAGAGCTTCGCAAGGAGCGGCCCGTCGTCCCCGAGCAGAACCTGCGTCGTCGTCGGCCCGAGCTCGACCCCGATCGCGCGGGCGGCAGCGGCGGCAGTCTCGACGGCGGCACCGACCTCCCCGGGTTCGACGTCCGCCGGCCAGATGTGGGCAAGCGGAACACCGAACGCGGGCAGCGGGGCCTGTTCGCGGTCGGTGACGGTCAGAGGGACGAAGCGGCCGCGCACCGAGAATGCGTTCACGGTCACGACGCGGCTCCCGACGAGCTCCTCGACGAGGCAGTAGTCGCCGCGCGCGTCGGCGAGCGCCTCGTCCGCGGCGGCGGCCACCGCATTCCGGTCGCGCGCGAGGCCGATGTCGCGCTCGCCGGCGCGGTTGGGCGCCTCGATCACGACGGGATAGCCGAGCTCCTCGGCGGCGCGCGTGACCTCGGCGAGCGAGCGACACACGATCGATCGCGGCTGGGGGATGCCCGCCTCGCGCAGCCGCTCGCGCTGCTTGTGGCGTGACACGGCGATCTGTGCGGTCTCGGGGGCAAACGGATGCGCCAGGCCGAGCCGCAGGGCGACACGCGCCGCGATCGCGACCGCGTGATCCGAGCCGGGCGCGATCACGCCGTCGACGTCCTCGGCCCGCGCAAGCCGCTCGATTGCCGGCTCGTCCTCGATCGAGACGATCGCGCGGCGGTCCGCGTAGCGAAATCCGGGCGCAGAGGGGTCGCGGTCGGCCGCGATCACCGTCAGGGCCGCCGCACGTGCCGCGGCGAGCACGCCGAGTTGCGCCGGACCGGCTCCGAGGACGAGCAATCGCGCCATTCCGGCCATTGTCGCGGAGAGGTCAGAGGTCGGTAGGGTCAGGGGATTCGCGGGTTGGCGAGTCCCCGGCTGCTGCTCGCGCTCGGCAGCGCGCTCCTTGCGGTCGCCGGCGTCGCCTACCTGCTCGGCTATCGGGGCGGCGGCAGCGCGCCGCAGGTGACGACGGCGCCGCCGCCGCCACCGCCGGTGGTCTTCGGCTTCGCCGGCGCAGGACCCGGTGCGCGTGTCCTCCTACGCCGCGGCGATCGCATGGACGACCACGGAGCAGTCGACCGGGCAGGTGCAGTGGGGTCCGCAGGGAGCGGAACCGGTGCTCTGGGACACGATCGAGAGGGCGGACACGCGCCACGTCGTGCGGCTCACAGGGCTCGCCGCCTCGACGAGCTACGCCGTTACGATCGCCGCTGCTGCGCCGGGTGAGCAGACCGCGAGGACGTCCGTCGCGTTCACGACCGCGCCGGCCCCTGCCGACGCGCACGGGACGGTCCGCGACGGCGTCCTGCTCGTGAACGGCGACCCGTTCTTCCCGCTCCTCTCCTGGCAGCAGTGCCCGGTGCAGTGGGGGCCGAGCCTCGACGCCGGCATCGACCTCTTTGCGATCGGCAGCCCCTGTGCGAGCCCCGATTCGGTTCCGGGGCTCGCGGGCCGGGCGCTCGTCGCAGGCACCGGCGACGTGCCGTCCGGGACAGGACCGGGGCTTCTCGGCACGTTCTACCCGGACGAAGCCGACGCGCGCGGACTGACAGGCGCCTCGCTTCCGGCCCTCCAGCCGGGCATTCGCTTCCTCACGCTCACGGGACACTTCGCCTCGATGGCGGCGCCGCTCCCGTCTGGGCGCGGGATGTACCCCGGGCTCGTCGCGGCGGCCGACGTCGTCGGCTTCGACTTCTACCCGCTTCAGGAGCTCTGCCGGCCGGATCTCCTGCCGGCCGACTTCGACGCGCAGCAGGAGCTCGAGGCCCTCGCACCGGGGAAGCCGACGTTCCAGTGGATCGAGGCGCGAGGCATGCGCTGCGGCACGAGCCCCGACGTCTCGATCACGCCGGCGACGATTCGCGCCGAGAGCTGGCTCTCGATCGCCGGCGGTGCGCATGGTCTCGCGTTCTTTCCGCCCGACTGGGACAACGATGCGTTCGCGGCGATTCGCGGAATCAGCGCGCGCATCCATCAGCTCGAGCCCGCATTGCTCGAACCGGCGCTGCCCGTTCAGCTCGAAGCAGCCTCGGGCGTCCGCGCCTCCGCGCGGCTCTACCACGGCGCGCTCTACGTGATCGCGGTCAACGCGGGCACGACGGCGAGCGAGGTGCGGTTCACCGTGCCCGGCCTCGGCGACCGGGCAGTGCGCGTGCTCGGCGGCGAGAGGACGATCGCTGCGCACCGCGACGCGTTCGCCGACCGGCTCGGGCCGCTTCGCGTCCGGATCTACGTCGCAGCCCCTCCAACGGGGGAAGCGGCGGGCCCATAGGACAACAAGGGTTCGACCGCATGTCTGCGGCGACGGTACCCACCCGGCGGCTCGTCCTCGGCCTGGCCGGCCTTCTGTACGTCGGCGTCTCCGTCGCCTTCGTCTTCCTCGAGAACCCCGGCCTCGGGCTCGGAAACTTCTTCTACGTCCCCGTCCTCCTCGTGGCCCTCGTCACCGACGAGGCGTTCGGAGCACTCGCAGGCGCCGCTGCCGCCGGGCTCTACGTCGGAGCCGTCGTCCTCGCGCCGGCGGTGCCGTCCGCGCAGGCGCTGACGACCGCGACCGCGATCCGCCTCGTCACGTACACGCTCGTCGGCGCACTCATGGGCTTCTACGCGAGCCGCAACCGCCAGCTCATCGACCGCCTGCGCGACCTCGCGGGGCGGGACTTCGTCACGGGCTGTGGCAACGCGCGCGCCTTCGACGAGGAGCTCGGCAGACGCTGCGCCGCGGGAAAGCCCTTCGCCCTGGTGCTCGCCGACGCGGACGGGCTGAACGACGTCAATCAGGTGCACGGGCATGCGGCAGGCAACGCGGCGCTCAAGCGGATCGGCGAGGTGCTCACGCAGCACGCCGATCCCGCAGACGTGGTCGCGCGCATCGGCGGCGATGAGTTCGCGCTCCTCACGACGCTTCCGGCCGAGCAGATCGCAGCGCTGCAGTCGCGTACGAACCGCACGCTCTCGGCTGAGAATCTCTCCGCCACCTTCGGAGTCACGTTCTGCCCGGACGACGGACAGACGGCGACGGAGCTCTTCCACAAGGCCGACGACCGCCTGTTCGCCGCCAAGCTCGTCCGGCAGAATCGCGCAACCGTCGTCGCGCTCGCCGGCCGCGCGTCCTAAGAACGCCCCGGCTTTGGGCCGAACCCGTACTTCTCGAGCGTGCGCTGGGCCGCCGGCCGGATCAGCCTGGTCACATAGCGGTACGCCGCCTGCAGATGCGGCGAGCTCTTCACGACCGCGACCTCGTACACGACGTGCGGCTGCGCCGATTCGCGCAGCGCGATCACCTTGACCTTCCCCTGCACGGTCTTCGCGTCGGTGATGTAGACGAAGCCCGCATCTGCCTCCCCGAGCGCAACCTTGCCGAGCACGCTCCGGACGTCGGTCTCCTGGCTCACGACGTTCTTCAACACCGCGGCCGACATCCCGAGATTCGTCAGCACGGTCCGGGTGTAGGAGCCGACCGGAACCGACGGGTCGCCGATCACGATTTTCACGCCGGGCTTCGTCAGGTCGTCCACCGTTCGGATCTGCGCCGGGTTCGACCTCGGGACGACGAGGACGAGCGTGTTCGTCGCAAACTGGATCGGCTTCTGGACGAGACCCTGCTTGTACAGCGCCTCCGGATACTTCGGGCTCGCCGCGGCGAAGACGTCTGCAGGAGCCCCCTGCTGGATCTGGAGGGCGAGCACGTCCGAGCCGGCGAAGCCGTAACGGGGCCTGCCGTCGATCTTGGGAAAGACGTCGGTGAGCGAGGCGGCCGCAAAGACCGTGAGGCGGCCGCTCGACGCGCGCCCGGCGGATCCCGCCGGCGACAGGGCTGTGAGGGCGACTACGACGAGCGACGCGAGGACCAGGCCGTACCGCACGCTGCGATCCTACCTCATAGGCAATGCCTAGGCGGCTGTGACAAGCCCGCGCGCCTCGGCGGTCCGCGGGCGGCCCTTGATCAGAGCCGCCGCGACCGCACCCATCGCCACGAGCGCCCCGCCGATGTAGACGGCGGTCGTCGTCCCGTGCACGAAGGTCTGCCCCGTCCGGTATCCGCCGGCGTGCGCGAACACGGACGCGAGCACCGCGACGCCGAAGACGCCGCCTAGCTCGCGGATCGCATTCGTCGCACCCGATGCCTTGCCCTCCTGCTCGGGGCGCACGGAGCTCAGGACGACGTTCGCCACCGGGGCAAAGAAGAGCGCCATGCCGAACCCCGAGAGCGCGAACGGAGCCACGAGGTCGACGTAGGGCGTCGTGACCGAGCTCACCGCGGCGATCCAGATGAGCCCGGTGGCCTGGAGCGCAAGGCCGGCAGCCATCAGCCGCTGCCCGCCGATGCGGTCGGAGAGTGCGCCCGCGATGGGCGCGACGAAGATCGGCATCGCCGTCCACGGCAGGATCCGCAGGCCGGACTGCAGCGGCGAGTAGCCCTGCACGGTCTGGAAGAACTGCGCGAGCAGGAAGATCGAGCCGAACATCCCGAAGAACATGAAGAGCGACGCGACGTTCGTGAGCGCGAACGTGCGGTTGCGGAAGAACTCCATCGGGAGCATCGGCGACTCGGTGCGGAGCTCCCAGGCGACGAATGCCGCCACGAGCAAGGCGCCTGCCGCGAGCGGGGTGACGATGCCGAGGCTCGTCCACCCGTGATCGTTGCCGCGCACGAGCCCCCAGACGATGCCGAGCAGGCCGGCGCTCGCGAGCGAGAGCCCGGGCAGGTCGAGGCTTCGTTCCGCGCCGTGCGTCTCTTCGAGCCTGCGCCACGCGAGCGGCGCGAGGACGAGGCCGATCGGCACGTTGACCCAGAAGATCCAGTGCCAGGAGACGCCGCTCACGATCGCGCCGCCGACGAGCGGTCCGATCGCGATCGCGAGGCCTCCGACCCCGCCCCAGATGCCGAGCGCGAGCCCGCGCCTCTCGGGCGCAACTGCGGCGGAGAGGATCGTCAGCGTCAGCGGCGTGACGATGGCTCCGCCGACGCCCTGGAGGGCGCGCGCGATGTCGAGCGTGTTCGCCGAGGTCGCGAGCGCCGCGAACGCGGATGCGAGCGTGAAGAGCAGGATGCCTGTGACGAACATGCGGCGCCGCCCGAAGCGGTCGCCGAGCGCAGCACCCGTCAGCAGGAGGACGGCGAAGGTGAGCGTGTAGGCGTTCACCGTCCACTCGAGCTGCGAGATCGTCGCATGGAGGTCGCGGCGGATCACGGGGAGCGCCGTCGTGACGACGAGATTGTCGAGGGAGACCATGAAGAGCGCGATCGAGGTGATCGCGAGCGTCCAGATCGTGACGCGCCTATTACGATTGTGAGCCATCACTACCTCCAAGCGGAAAAAAGGGGATCACTGGTCTTTGCCGCAGCCCTCGAGCAGGAGCTGCGCCCACGGCTCGGGCTCGTCCATCACCTGCATCGACGCGAGCACGTTCAGGAGCATCCCTCGCGCGAAGAAGCTGGAGATCTCCTCGGCCGGCAGCCCGGAGACCCGCTGGACATAGGCGACGAGGTCGCCGTAGCCGTTGCGGACGACCGCGCAGATCTCGGGGTCGTCGCAGGCCGCGTAGGCCTGCAGCTGCGCCCGGAGCCGGACGCGGTCGTGCTCCAACACCTGCATATAGGCCTCCCCCATGGCCTTCAGGGCGTCTTCGCCCCGCTGCCCCTCGGCGGCCCGCTGGAACATCTCGAGCGTCTCGCGAAAGCAGCGCGTGACGCTCGCCTTGAAGAGCTCCTTCTTCGTCCCGAAGAGGCGGAACAGGTACGGCTGCGAGATGCCGGCCCGGCGGGCGATGTCCTCCGTGGAGGTTCCCTCGTAGCCGCGCTCGGCGAACTCGATCAGCGCCGCGTCGAGCAGATCGTCCTTGCGCTCCGTCGCGGTGAGTCTCGTCGCCATCTCGAGCCGAAAGTTAGTGATGACTCACAAGTTTGTCAAGCGCCTCCGCGACTCGGTCGAGCTCGGAGTCGGAGAGCCGCGCGTGGAGGGGCAGGGCGAGCGCCCGCTTGAAGGCCGCGTCCGCGCCGGGAAACGGGCCCTGGCTGCGGTAGGCACCGAGGCGGTGGAGCGCATAGGTGCCGATCTGGCACTGGATCCCCTGCGCCCGCAGGCCGGCCATGACCTCGTCCCGGCGCTCGACCTGGAGCACATACGCCTGGAGCCCGTGGCGGTCGCCGGCGTCGGCCCCGGGGAGCACGACGTCGAGCGCCGCGAGCCGCTCGCCGTAGCCGGCGGCGATGCGCTCGTACGCCGCATGGATCTCCTCGAGGCGGCGAAGCTGCGGGATGCCGAGCGCGCACAGGACGTCGGAGAGGCGGTAGTTGAACGCGGGCCAGGGCATGTCGTCGTACCCGTCGGAGGGAGACCATCCGTGGTGGCGGAGCGATCGAGAGCGCTCCGCGAGCGAGGCGTCGTTCGTCGAGATCGCGCCCCCCTCTCCGGTCGTGACGATCTTCCGCGGGTGAAACGAGAAGCAGGCGAGCGCGCCGAACGAGCCGCACGCCCGGCCGCCGTGCGTCGCGCCGAGCGCACCGGCGGCGTCCTCGATCATCGGCAGCTCCGGCAGCTCCTCGACGCGCGCCGGCCGACCGAAGAGATGAACGGCGAGCACCGCTTTCGTGCGCGGCGTGACGCGGCGCGCCGCGTCGGCAGGGTCCATGTTCATCGTCACCGGATCGACGTCGACGAGCACGGGCGTGGCGCCGACGAGCGCGACGACGTTCGCCGTCGCAGGGAAGGTGTAGGCCGGGACGAGCACCTCGTCGCCGGGTCCGAGACCGAGGGCGAGCACTGCGACGTGGAGCGCCGCCGTGCCGGAGGAGACCGCGACCGCATGCTCGGTCTGCGCGGCGCCGGCGAGCAGAGCCTCGAACTCGGCCACCTTCGGGCCCATCGTGAGCTGGCCGGAGTCGAGAACCTCGCGGATCTCCGCGAGCTCCTCCTCCCCGACGTCCGGCCGCGCGAGCCGGACTACGTCAGCGCGGGCTTCCGGCTTCGATACCACGCGATCGTCCTCTCCAGGCCGTCGTCGAGCTCGACCGTCGCGTCGAAGCCGATCGCCTCGCGCGCCTTCTCGACGTTCGGGATGCGCAGCTCGACGTCGACGTACTCGAGCGGTGCGAACACGATCTCGCCCGGACAGCCGGTGATCCGCTTGATGCGCTGCGCGAGATCGAAGATCGTGACGGCCGAGCGCGGGTTGCCGATGTTGAAGCTCTGGCCGACCGCATTCGGGTGCTCGAGGCAGAGCAGCACAGCCTCGACCATGTCGTCGACATAGCACCAGGCGCGGATCTGCGCTCCGTCCCCGCGCACGACGAGGTCGCCGCCCGCGAGCGCGGCCTCGATGAACGCACGAATCGCACCGCCGCCGATCTGTCCCGGCCCGTAGACGTTGAACGGCCGCACCGTCACGGTCGGCACGCGAAGCTCGTCATGGTAGGCATGCGCCATGTGCTCGCCGGCGAGCTTCGACACGGCATACGTCCACCGCGCCTCTCCGACCGAGCCGATCGTCGACACCTGGCCTTCGCGCACGTTGTACGCGTGCGTCCCGAACACCTCGCTCGTCGAGAAGTCGATCAGCCGCTCCAGCGTGCCCTCCGTCGCAACGGCCGCCTCGAGCACGTTGTACGTGCCGATCAGGTTGACGCGCATCGTGCGCACCGGGCTTGCGAGCACGGTGTCGACGCCCGCGATCGCGGCACAGTGGACGAGGTGCGTCGCGCCCTGCGCCAGCTCCCGTACGGCCTCGGCGTCGAGCACGTCCACCTCGTGCAGGGTGAAGTTCGGATGGTCTGCCAGCTCGGTCGCCGACAGGGCGTCCCTGTGGAGGTTGTCGAGCGCGACGATCTCGTTCTCGTCCACGAGCTGCCGCGCGAGCGTCGTCCCGATGAAGCCCGCGCCGCCGGTGATGAAGATGCGCTTTCCCTGCAAGGCCATCGCGACGAGTCTAGCCTCCGACTCGTGGAGCACTGGCTGGAGGGAAGCGACGACGAGTTCATTTCGCGAGCCTGGCGGCTCGTGTTGCGACGCGAGCCCGACGACAGTGCGCGTGAGTCCGCGCGCGAGCGCCTCGGCGCCGGCGGCCTCTCGCGTGCCCGGCTCGTCAGGGAGCTCGTCGAGAGCAGGGAGTTCTCGCTGATCGAGGTTCGTGACGACGGGCTCGCGCGCGCGCTCGCGGAGCGGCAGCGGGCGGAGGAGCCCGGACGACCGCGCGAGCTGCTCGCTCCCGCCGAGAGCGACGAGCGCGCGATCGAGATCCCGTGGAGCCTCGCGCGCTACCGCGACGAGCGACGCGTGCTCGACGTCGGGTACGCCTTTGCGGAGCCGGCGTATCTCGCCGGCCTGCTCGCACTCGGTGCCGAGGATCTCGTCGGCGTCGACCTCGCGGAGGTGGACGTCCCTGGACTGCGGCCGGTGGTCGCCGACGTGAGACAGCTGCCGTTCGCGGAGGGATCCTTCGACCTCGCCTTCTGCATCTCGACGCTCGAGCACGTCGGGCGCGACAACGCGGTGTACGACGTCGATGCCCCGCGCGAGGAGGCAGGCGACGAAGCCGCCCTGCGCGAGCTGCACCGCGTGCTCGCGAAGGACGGCCGCCTGCTCCTGAGCGTGCCCACAGGCGAGCGCGACGACCAAGGCTGGCAGGTCGTTCGCGCTCCCGAAGAATGGATCGCCGTGTTCGAGCGCTGCGGCTTCCTCGTCTACGAGGACGAGCTCTACGTGCGCGGGAACGAGGGCTGGCGCACCGCCGCGCTCGACGAGGCGCGGTCGGCCCGCTACGGGAAGGGAGGTCCCGGCGCCGGAGCGGTGCTCCTCGCCGAGCTTCGTCCGGGCACACTCGGCGGGAAGCTGCGCCTAGCTGTGCGCGACGTCAGGCATCGCGACGAGATCCGGCGCAGCACGGTTCCGTAGGATCACGAGCGCGAGCGCGACTCCGCCGGCCGTGAGTGCGGCGGCGATTACGAGGAACACCGTGTAGATCGACACTCGCCCGATTGCCTGACCGGCGACAAGAAAGCCCAACGGGCCGGCGAACGTCGCAATCGTCATCACCGCGGTCATGACCTTCGGCCGCAGCGACGCCGGCGTACGGACCGTGAGCACACCGATGATCGGCGCGTTCACGAGCGGCGTGAAGAACGCAAACGCTCCGAGGACGACCGTCGCGGCCGGCCAGGGCAATGCGATCGTCAGCAGCCATAGCGGGAGCGGCATCGCGACGATTGCGAGCGCAGCGAGCTTCAGCAGCTCGACCTTCTGCGTCAGCTGCTGCGCGAGGATCGCGCCGAGCAGCGCCCCGCATCCGAACGCTCCGAAGAGATAGCCCACGACGTGCGCGTTTGCACCGTAGTGGAAGTAGGCAAGCGCGTTGATGCCGACGACGAGCCCCTGTGCACCCATGTTGATCAGGCACGCAACAAGCAGCATCGGTCCGAGCAACGGATCGTGGGCGAGAAACCGGATGCCTGCGAGAACGCCCTTCGACTCGGCGGTCTCCTCGACGCGTTTGCCGCCGCGGACGAAGAGCGCGATCACGGCGAACGAGAAGACGTACGTTCCGGCGTCGACTACGAGAACGGCAGCAGGGCTCGTCACCGCGATCAGCACTCCTGCCAGCACGGGCCCGAGGATCTGCGTTATCTGGTTCGCACCGCTGATCAACGCGCCCGCACTCGCGACGAGTCGCTCGTCCTCTCCGACGACTTCCGGGAGAATCAGTCGCGCCGACGGGTAGTAGATCGCGGAGAAGCTTCCGACCGCGAACGTCGCAGCGAGGAGCGCGGCGAACGAGAGGTGATGCGTCCACCAGAGGATCGGCACGAGGGTCATCAACGGTCCGCGTGCCGCGTCGGCCAGAAGCATCGCGCGCTTCGCGCCGAGCCGGGAAACGAGCGTGCCGGTCGCGATGCCGAAGAACGCGAGCGGCGCGAGCTCGGCGGCCAGCACCCAACCCATCCTCGCGGCCGATCCCGTCGTCACGAGCACGAACCACGGGAGAGCGACGAAGGTCATCGACGTGCCGGTGAGCGAGACGAGCTCCGCGGCGACTATCCCGAGCAGCGAGCGGTTCCTGAACATTGCCGAGATAATAAAACGTCCGTACGGTTTTGTAAAGTGGGGCCGTGCCGAAGGTCACCGAGGAGCACCTGGCGAGCCGCCGCGGCGAGATCCTCGACGGGGCCCGCCGCGCCTTCTCGAAGTACGGCTACGAGAAGGCGACGGTGGCCCGGCTCGAGGAGGAGACCGGGCTCTCCCGCGGCGCGATCTTCCACTACTTCGGCAGCAAGCTCGACCTCTTCGTGCAGCTCGCGCTCGCGGAGAACCGGCGCTACATCGACCTGATGATCGAACGTGGGTTCGACGAGGCGATGCGCTCGATGGCGAACGAGAACCCCGAGTGGCTCGGCATGCTCCTCGAGATCGAGGGCCGCCTGCGGCACGACCCGGAGTTCGTCCAGAAGATGGAGGCGGCGCTCGACGAGAGCGAGCGACTCCGAACGTGGCTCGGCGCCGCCCAGCAGCGAGGAGAGTTCCGGCAGGACGTCGACGTCCTCCACCTGGGGCGCTTCGCGAGCATCGTCCTGAACGGCCTCGCGCTGCGTGTCGCGGTCGGTGACGAGGTCGACGTCGAGGAGCTGATCCGTCTCCTGCACGACGCGATCGGCCCTCCGCATTAGAGTCGCCGCGGGTGCGCGGAAAGACCGTCCTCTTCGTCGGCGCAGGCCGCCACCAGCGCGGCGCGATCCTGCGCGCGCAGGAGCTCGGCCTCCGCGTCGTCGCGGTCGACCGGAACGGCGCCGCGCTCGGGCTCCAGCAGGCGGATGTCGGCGAGGTCGTCGACTTCCAGGACGTCGCCGGCGTGATCGAGGTCGCCCGGCGGCATGGCGTCGACGGCGCGCTCACCGTGTCGGCCGATCGTGCGGTGCCGATCGTCGCCGCCGTCGCCGAGGCGCTCGGGCTGCCCGGCATCGGAGCCGACGTGGCACATGCGATGACCCACAAGATCGACATGCGCCGGCGCTTCGCGGAGGAGGGCGTGCCTCAGCCGCAGTACGCCGCCGCCCGGGCGATGCGCGACGCAGCCGCTGCGGCGAAGACCGTCGGCTTTCCCGCCGTGCTCAAGCCGGCCGATTCCGGCGGCCAGCGCGGCATCTTCCGTCTCGACTCGATCGAGGACCTCGAGGCCCACCTGCACGCCGCGCTCGCGGAGTCCGGCGACGGGGAGGTCGTGCTCGAGCGCTTCCACGAAGGCCTCGAGCTGAACGGGATCGTGATCGTGCGCAACGGCGAGCCGGCCGTCGTCACGCTCTCCGACCGCCTACGGCCCCCGGGGATCGGCTTCGGCGTCGGCTGGATCCACGTGTACCCGACGACGATCTTCGGCGACGATCTCGACGAGGCGTCGCGTGTCGCGCTGCACGCCTCGAAGGCGCTCGGCCTGCGCGACGGTATTGCGTTTCCGCAGCTGCTCGTCACCGCTGAGGGCGTGCTCGTGATCGAGGTGGCGGCGCGCATTCCCGGCGGGCAGATGGCGGACCTCGTCCGCCACGCGGTGGGCGTCGATCTCGTCGAGGTCGCGCTGCTGCAGGCCCTCGGCGAGCCCGTCTCCGACCAGGTCGCGCTGCCCCGGTTTCAGCAGCCGCTCGCGATCCGTTTCCTCACGGCCGAGCCCGGACCGCTTCCGACCGGGAAGGTCGTGGAGATCGGCCCGCTCGATCCCGTGCTCGCAGCGCCCGGCGTCGTCCAGGCGGCCACGTATCTCGAGCCGGGAGAGACGATCCGCCCGGTTCAGCGCGACGGCGACCGGCGTGGCTACGTGATCGCGACTGCCGACACGAACGTGCAGGCGCTCGAGCGCGCCGAGGCTGCCGCGCGTTTGCTCGAGGTGGTCACGGAGTGAGCTGTGCGTTCGATCTGGCGCACTACCGCGAGCTCCTCGACGCCGCGCGGGCCGGCGGCTACCGCTATGCGACCTTCGAGGCGGCCGGGCCTGGAGCCGGGGATCTCTTTCTCCGCCACGACGTCGATCTCTCGCTCGCAGCCGCCCTGGAGCTGGCCCGGCTCGAGCACGAGCTCGACGCGCGCGCGACGTACTTCCTGATGACGGAGAGCGTCTTCTACAACCTCGACTCGGAGCAGGGACGCGAGGCGCTCGCGGAGCTGCGTGAACTCGGGCACGCGGTCGGCCTCCATGCCGTGCATCCGCGCGCCTCGCGCGACGATCGCTTCGACGCAGTCGTGGCGTGGCACAACCCCGACCCCGAGTATGTGCACGAACCGGTCAGCGGCTTCGTCAACGTGATGGAGTCGCCGTGGTTCACCAAGGGCAAGTACCGCTCGGACTCGAACCAGCACTGGCGCGAGGGTTGTCCGCACGAGGAGCTGCGCGCGGGCGGGTTCGAATGGCTGCAGCTCCTCGTGCATCCCGAGATCTGGGTGTACGACGGCGGCACGATGCGCGAGACGATGGAGACCATGCTGGGCGCGATGCGCGAGACGTGGGTCGACCACCTGCGTGCGGACAGGATCGACCTCTCGTGACGACGATCCTCCTGAGCGCGAGTGGCAGCCCCGGGAGCGCCCGGCTGGTCCGCGCGCTGCACGAGAACGGCGAGCGCGCTGTCCGCATCGTCGGCACCGACATGAACGAGAATGCGATCGGGCGCTTCCTCTGCGATGCGTTCCACGTCGTCCCGCCGGGGTCCGATCCCGGCTATCCGGACGCGATCCTCGAGCTGGTCGAACGGGAACGGGTCGACGTCGTTCTCCCCCAGTCGTCGTTCGACCTGCAGGCCCTCGCCGAGAAGCGCGAGCGCTTTCCCGTTCCGGTGCTCGTGTCGTCCCCCGAGACGGTGCATCGTTCGAACGACAAGGCCGAGACATACGAGCTGCTGCAGCGGATCGGCGTGCCGACGGTCGAGTTTCGGCGAGTCGCCGGTGCGCGGCAGGTCGAAGCGGCGGCGCGCGAGCTCGGCTACCCGGACCGGCCCGTCTCGTTCAAGCCCGTGTTCTCGTCCGGCTCGCGCGGCTTCCGCATCCTCGATTCGACCGTCGACCGCGCGCACCAGCTTCTGCACGAGCGTCCGGGCTCGGTGTCGATGCGGCTCGAGGAGGCACTCGACCTCTTGCCCGACGAAGGCGGCACCGAGCTGCTCGTGATGGAACTCGCGACGGGCGGCGAGCGCACGATCGACGGAATCGCCGACGGCGACCATGTCGTGCTCGGACACCCGAAGACGCGCGAGGCGATGCGCGCCGGCCTGGCGATGTTCTTCGTCACGCTCGCGGACGACGGATTGCTGGAGATCGCCGACCGGATCGTCCGCGAGCTCGCGATCGAATGGTTCTTCAACATCCAGCTCGTCGGCGACCGCGTGATCGAGATCAACCCGAGAATCTCGACCGTCGTCTACCAGGACGACCTCAACCTGCCCTGGCTCGGCGTCAAGCGGGCGCTCGGCGAGATCTCGGACGACGAGCTCGCAGCGCTGCGCACGCGTGTCCGGCCGGGTCGAACCGCGCTTCGATACTTCGATCAGGTGGAATGGGACGGGTGATGGACGACTGGGATTCCCTCCGGGCGCCGCTCGAGGCGGCCTGCGAGACGCCGGAGGACGAAGACGCGATCAAGCATGCCGTCGACGCCGCGGAGCTCGTCGCCTCCGCTGCGGGCGAGCCGCCGGACGAGCTGCCGCCCGCCGCGCGCGAGTGGGTCGAGACGCACGGCGTGCCGCCGGACGACCTCGTCGAGCTGGCCGTACGCTCGATGAAGCTGATCGCAGGCGCGAACGAATGGTGGCACGAGCGGATCAACGATCTGCGCTACCGGCTCGGGGACGTCGCGGCTCCCTGAGAAGCGGTGGGCTAGCGTGGCGCCGTGCGCGTCACCCACTGCCCGGTCAACACGGCGGGGATCCCGTGGACGAACGTCCGGGCGCTGCGCGCCCGGGGGGTCGACGCTCGGCTCGTCGTCTTCAACCGCTACGCGTTGCACCCGGAAGCCGACATCGACCTCGAGCGGTCGGGTGGGCTCGCGCGGCAACAGGCCACGCAGTGGCGCGCCTTCGCGCGCCTCGCCGCGACGACCGACATCTTCCACTTCTACTTCGGGCTGACGCTCCTGCCCAAGTCGCTGCAGTTTCCGATCCTGCGCGCTCTCGGCAAGCGCTCGGTCATGCACTTCCTCGGCTCCGACATCCGCGGCAAGGCACCGGTCGACCTCGCCTGGGCCCGGCGCGCGGGCGCACGCGTCGTGGGCTCCTACGATGCCGCCCGCTGGGTGCCCGACGCGGAGGTGATTCCCCCCGGCATCGACGTGCACGCGATCGAGCCGGCGCCCCCTTCCGACCGCGAGCGGCCAGTCGTGCTGCACGCACCGTCCTCGCGCACCCGCAAGGGCACCGAGCACGTCGTCGCGGCCTGCGCCGGGCTCGACGTCGAGCTCGAGATCGTCGAAGGGCTCGACCATCGGGGGGCGTTCGAGCGCTACCGGCGCGCCGACGTGATCGTCGACCAGCTGAACGCAGGCTGGTACGGAGTGTTCGCGATCGAGGCGCTGGCCCTCGGCAAGCCCGTCGTCACGTTTCTGCACGACGAAGCCGTACGGCGGACCGAAGAGGCCTTCGGCGTCGAGGTTCCGGTCGTGAGCGCGACGAAGGAGACGCTCTCGAATGCCTTGCGCCCGCTGGTCGAGTCCGCAGACGAACGGCGGCGCGTCGGCCGTGCGAGCCGCGCGTACGCAGAAGAGGTGCACGGCCTCGAGCGCATGACCGACCGCCTGCTCGCGCTCTACGCTGGTCTGCGATGAAGCTGAGTCAGGAGCTCCGGCGACTCGGCAAGCACTCCGCGATCTACGGGCTCGGCGGACTCGTGTCGCGCATCCTCGCGACACTCCTGCTCCCGCTCTATACGCACTACCTGCCGCCCGGCTCGTACGGCCGCGTCGAGCTCGTGACCGCAGCAACGGCCGTGCTCGCGATCGCGCTGCAGCTCGGAATCTCGAGCGCGTTCTTCCGCTTCTACTTCGACGCAAAAGAGCCTGCCGAGAAGCTCACCGTCGTCCGGACGTCCTTTTGGTTCACCATGCTGATGTCGAGCGTCGGGCTCGTGCTCGGCCTCGTCTTCGCCTCGCCGCTCTCGCATTGGATCGGACTCGGTCACGATCCGACGCTCGTCCGAGCGGGTGCAGTCGGACTCTGGGCCCAGACGAACTACCAGCAGCTGACCGCTCTCTTCCGCGTCGAGGAGCGCTCGATGCAGTACGCGATCGCGAGCGTCGCCAACGTGCTCATCACCGTCGTCGCGATGGTGCTCTTCGTGGCGGTCTTCCACTGGGGCGCCGTCGGTCTCGTGGTCGGCAACTTCACGGGAACGCTCATCGTGTACGCGGTGCTGCTCGCATACCGGAGCGAGCAGCTGGGCCGGGAGTTCGACAGAGGCCTCCTGCGCAAGATGCAGCACTTCGGGATGCCCCTCGTTCCGTCCGCCCTCGCACTGTGGACGATCAATTTCGTCGACCGGGAGTTCGTCGTCTGGTACAAGGACGACGCCGAGGTCGGCGTCTACTCCGCCGCGGTCAAGATCGCGAGCGTGATCGCGTTCCTGCTCGTGGCGTTCCGGACCGCGTGGCCGGCCTTCGCGTACTCGATCGAGGACGACCGCGAGGCGAAGCGGACGTACTCCTTCGTGCTCACCTATCTGCTCACGTTGACGTCCTGGGGCGCGCTCGCGCTCGGCGCGCTCGCACCGTGGTGGGTGCGGTTGCTGACCGACCCGCGCTACCAGCGCGCCGAGAAGGGCGTGGCTCTGCTGGCGTTCGCGAGCGCCGTCTACGCGGGCTACGTCGTCCTCGCGATCGGGAGCGGACGCGCGCGCAAGACGCAGCTGAACTGGGTCGTCACCGGCGTCGGCGCAGCCGTGAACGTCGGGCTCAACTTCTGGCTCGTGCCTGCGTACGGCATGGTCGGCGCGGCGATCTCGACGGCCGCGTCGTACGTGGTGCTGTTCGTCGGCATGACGCTCTACGCGCAGCGTGTGTACCCGGTGGACTACCAGTGGAGGAGGGTCGTCACGTGCGTCGGAGCCGCCGTCGGGCTGACGGTCGCCGCGCGCGCGGCGCATCTGCCGCTTGCCCCGTCGTCGCTGCTCGTGCTCGCGTACCCGCTCGCCCTGGCAGTCCTCGGGTTCTATCTGCCCGCGGAACGGCGTCGGCTGCGGCGGCTCGTGCCCATCTTCCGCTAGCGCAGCCGCTCGAGCTCGGCGAGGTCCTCGGCGCTCGGCACCCATTCGCCCGCTGCGACGTTCGCGCGCACCTGCTCAGGCTTCGTCGCGCCCGCGATCACCGACGCGACCGCGGGCATCGCAGCGAGCCCGCCGATCGCGACCGAGAGCAGCGACGCGCCGCGCTCGTCCGCGAAGCGCTGCAGCCGCTCGAGCCGCTCCCACCGCTCGTCCGGAACCTCCCGGCCCGCTAGCCGGCCTTCCGTCGCCTCCTCGCCGCGCCTGTACTTCCCCGTCAGGAGGCCGCTCGCAAGCGGGAAGTACGGCAGCATCCCGACCCCGAGACGCGCGCAGACCGGCAGGATCTCCTCCTCGACCTCCCGCTCGACGAGCGAATAGTGGTTCTGCGCGGCGACGAAGCGCGTGAGGCCGCGCTCGCGTGCGGCAGCGTCGGCCGCCTCGATCTGCGCGGCCGAGAAGTTCGACGAGCCGATGTGCCGGACCGTCCCTTCCTGCACGAGCTCGTCGAGCGCGGCGAGGGTCTCCTCGATCGGCGTCCCCTCGTCGGGCTCGTGCATCTGGTAGACGTCGATCGTCTCGGTCCGCAGACGCCGGAGCGACGCCTCGACGGCCCAGCGGATGTAGTCCCGCGAGCCGCGGCGCTCGGACGGATGCTCGTCCATGGGCTTGCCGAACTTCGTGGCGAGCACGACGCCGTCCCGTCGCCCCTCGAGGGCGCGGCCGATGAAGTCCTCGCTCATCCCCTGGCCGTAGATGTCGGCCGTATCGAAGAGGGTCACTCCGGCCGCGAGCGCCGCATCGATCACGGCGACGGACTGCGCGTAATCGCAGCGCATGCCGAAGTTGTTCGTGCCCAGCCCGACGACCGAAACCGAGGGGCCGCCGTCGCCGAGAGAGCGGGTACGCACGAGACCGACGCTATCGGATCGAGCGCCGGTCTCTGCGCGTGGTCGGCTCTACCAGGCGCGTCCGCGCCCGAAGAAACCGAGCAGCGCGAGGACGAGCACGACGATGAGGATGATCCAGAGAATGCTCATGTCCCGAAAACGTCCGAGGCGCCGGAGGAGATACGGCCCAGGCCCTCGGGAAGCGGCAGGGCGTGGACGACGACGAGCGTCTTCGTGGGACGCGTCAGCGCGACGTACAGCTCCCGGAGGCCCGAGGGACCGCCCTCCGAGACGATCAGCGCCGGCTCGACGACGATCACGTGGTCGAACTCGAGACCCTTCGCCTCGCGCGGAGTCAGCACCGGCACCGACATCTCATCGAACGTCTCACCGGTTTGCGGGGCGTCGGCGAGCGACCGAGGCCCGATGACCGCGAGCAGTCCGTCGAGCTCGGCCGCCACGCGGAGGGCCGTCGGCAGCAGATCGTCCGGCGCGACCCGTACGAGCCTCGGCGGGGCCCCGCCCTGCCGGTAGGCGAGCGGGCGCTCGACATCGGGGGCGATCAGGTCGAGGAGCGGCAGGGCGAGATCCATGATCTCGCCGGGAACGCGATACGCATGGCGCAGCTCCTCGATCGTCACGGCCGCATCCTCCGGCAGGAAGGGCTCGAGCTCCTGCCAGCGCCTGTAGACGACCGGGCCGGTCGCCTGCGCGACGTCGCCGAGAACCGTGAGCGACCCGTCGACGGCGCGCCGGGAGACCGCGAGGAGCTGCATGGGCGACAGATCCTGGGCCTCGTCCACGATCACGTGTCCGTAGGAGCGCGGCGGCCCGTCGATGAGGGTGCGCGCGACGTCGAGGAGCGGCAGGTCGTGCTGGCTCCATTCCAGATCGGTCGCGCGCCTCGGCCGGTCGCGCAGCAAGAGCTCCTGCTCCGCTTCGTCCAGAATCCCGTTCGCAGCCTCCGCCAGCGTCGCTGACGAGGTCAGCAGCCGCGCGACGAGCTTGTCGGCGCGCGGAAGCCCGAGCACGCGGTCGAGGTACTTCGTCAGGAACCCTTTTCGCCGGAGCGCCCGCTCGACCTCGTCGAAGCTGTGGAGCGCCGCCGCGCCGAGGAGCTCGCCGTAGCGCTCGTAGAACCGTCGGAGGAGCGCCATGCGAAAGCGCTCGCGAGCCGGCGCGAGCGCGAGCCCGGCATCGAGAGCCGCCTCGAGGAGCTCCCGCACCTGCCGCTCTCGCACCGAGACGAAGACGCCGTCGATGTAGAGCACGAGCTCCTCGGGGGCGGGATGCACCGCGAGCCCGACTGCGCGCCGCACGACCTCGCCGAGCCGCGGATCCGCCTTCAACCGCGCGACGTCGCCGGGCTCCTCCCGCAGGACCGCGATCCCGTCGAGCAGCTCCGACACGGCCCGCTGCTCGACCGCATCCTCGCCGAGCGCGGGGAGCACGTGCGAGACGTAGTCCATGAACGTCGGATTGGGACCGACGACGAGCACGCGCCGGAGCTGCTCGCGATGCGCATAGAGGAGCCACGACGCACGGTGGAGCCCGACCGCGGTCTTTCCGGTCCCCGGACCGCCCTGCACGACGAGCACGCCCTCCGGATCGGCTGTGATCAGCCTGTACTGGTCGGATTGGATCGTCGCCACGATGTCGCGCATCCGCCCTTCGCGGCGGCGGTCGAGCTCCTCGAGCAGGAAGTCCGAGACGGCGGCTCCCTGGATCGCGGAGCCGTCGAGCGACTCGTCGGAGATGTCGACGATCCGCCGCCCCTCGGTTCGGTAGCGCCGCCGCTGCGTGACGCGCTGAGCGTCCGTCGGCGTCGCCGTATAGAACGGCCGGGCCGCGGGTGCCTGCCAGTTCACGATCAGCATCTCGTGGTTCTCGTCGTGCACCCAGCGCCGTCCGACGTAGAGGGGCCTGGGCGTGGCATCGAGCGTCAGGCGTCCGAAGCAGAGCCCGCGCTCGGCGTCCTGGAACGTCCGGGCTCGCCGCTTGACCCACGCTTCCATCGCGATCGCGGCGAACTCGGTGGCCATCATGTCGCCGGTGCGCTCGAGCGTCGAGCGCATGCGGTCGAGCGCCGCGTAGGCGTCGTCGACGTACGCCTGCTCCTGCTGCAGCTCCGGGTGCGTCACGGCCGGCTGACGGTAGCGGCATAGGATCGGCCCGTGAAGGTGAGACGATGAAGCTCGGCGTGAACCTGGGCTATGCGCCGCCCGGGACGAACCCTGCGGACCTCGTTCCGCTCGTGCGCGCCGCGGAGGGTCTCGGCTACGACTCCGTCTGGGCCGCCGAGGCGTGGGGCACCGACGCCGTCACCGTCCTGTCGTGGCTCGCCGCCTCCACGTCGAGGATCAAGGTCGGCTCGGCGATCATGCAGATCCCCGGCCGCACGCCTGCCAACACGGCGATGACCGCCGCGACGCTCGATCTCATGTCGGGCGGCCGCTTCATCCTCGGCCTCGGCACGTCGGGACCGCAGGTGGTCGAAGGCTGGCACGGCCAACCGTGGGGCAAGCCGCTCGGGAAGACCCGGGAGTACATCGAGCTCGTCCGCATGGCGCTCAACCGCGACCTCCTCGAGCACGACGGCGAGCACTATCAGATCCCGTACGACGGCCCCGGCGCGACCGGTCTCGGCAAGCCGCTGAAGCTGATGCTCCGGCCGCTGCGCGCAGACATCCCCATCTACCTCGCCGCAATCGGCCCCAAGAACGTCGCGCTCGCCGCGGAGATCGCCGACGGCTGGCTGCCGATCTTCGTCGACCCGGAGCGCTTTGACGACGCGTTCGGCGCGAGCCTCACCGGCGCGCGAGACGGCTTCGAGATCGCGGCGACGGTGAGCGTGCTCGTCGGCAAGGACGTTGACGCGCTCCGCGACTCGCTGAAGCCCTACCTCGCGCTCTACGTCGGCGGCATGGGCGCGAAGGGCCGCAACTTCTACAACTCGCTCATGCGCCGCTACGGCTGGGAAGCCGAGGCCGAGCGCATCCAGGAGCTCTACCTCGGCGGACATCAGCGGGAGGCGGTCGCGGCAGTTCCGAACGAGCTCGTCGACGCGGTCGCGCTCGTCGGTCCGAAGGAGCGGATCCGGGAGCGGCTCGCCGCCTGGAGGGAGACGCCCGTGTCGACGCTCATCGTCGGATCGCCGCAGCCCGAGGCGCTCGAGGTGATCGCCGAGCTCGAGCTCTGACTCCGCGCGCTTCCCCCGTCCGAGGGAAGCCGCGGAGGCGCGAACACGGGAAGCTCAGTACGGCCGCCGCGCGAGCGCCCTAGCCGCAACTAGTGCTCTGCGCGCTCGAAGCCGCCGCGGCGGCCTTCTTTTGCCTCTCTGCAGGAGTAAAGACTCGGTAAAAGCCTGCTTCCGGGGGCGTTCCGAATGCACGTACCGGGCACGTGAGCCGTACAGACAGCGCAAAACGTGAATCGGAAATGGGGTACGAGCATGAAGAGCAGGCCGAAACTGGCCCTGATTGTTGCGGTGGTGCTCGCGGCCGTCGGGGTCCTCGCAGCGGCTGCCACGGCACGCACGTCCGTGGCACCGCAGAACACCTCGCCGCCGACGATCGGCGGCACCGCCAAGCAGGGGTCGACGCTCACGGCGAATGACGGGACCTGGTCGAACAACCCGACCTCGTTCACGTATCAGTGGGACCGCTGTGCGTCGGACGGCAACGGGTGCGGCGACATCAGCGGAGCGACGAGCAAGACGTACACGCCGGTCGCCGGCGACGTCGGCCACACGCTGCGCGTCATCGTGACCGCGGTGAATGCGGACGGCAAGACTCCGGCGACGTCTGATCCCTCCGACGTCGTGGCCGGGACGAACGGCCCGACGAACACGGTGAAGCCGGCATTGAGCGGCTCCGCCGTCGTGGGCGACACGCTCCGCGTCTCGAACGGCAGCTGGTCGCCGACGCCGACGTCGTTCTCGCGCCAGTGGCAGCGGTGCAACTCCGAGGGCGCGGCGTGCGCCAACATCTCCGGCGCCACGGGACAGACCTACGGCGTCCGGAGCGCCGACGCGGGTCATCGGCTCCGCGCGCTCGTGACCGCCCATTCCTCGGGCGGCAACACGACCGCCGCCTCGACCCTGTCCGGCGTGGTCACCTCGACGTCGTCGACCACGATCACGGCCACCACCACGACCACGACGACGGCGCCGGCTCCGAAGAACGGTGCGCCGGGCCTCACGTTCGTCTCGCTACGGCGCAGCGGCGCGCGTGTGTTCGCCCGCTTCCGCATCTGCGACGATCGGACCGGTCGCGTCACGGTGACCGAGCGCGACAACAAGAGCCGCGTGCTGTCCGTGACGCGCCGCTGGGCGCTCACGCTCAACAGCTCGTGCGCGGTGTACTCGAAGAGCTGGACCCCCGCGGCGAAGTTCCGCACGAAGGGACGCTACGTCGTGACTCTGCGGGCGATCGACGCCCAGGGCCACCTGAGCCTCCTGCGGAGCAGAGGGCTCGTCAAGCGGTAAGGGAGAGCGGTGCCCGGCACCCGTTCGCGCGGGTGCCGGGCACCAAAAAAGGCCGCAAAAAATGCCATGTCCCCGTAGACCCGAGGGCCCACAGGGACTTGGCACGGGGAATCTGCCAGACGGTCGGGCTCCTGTCAAGCCGGAGCTCGTCGAGGCCGGTGTGCGCCGCCTAGGAGATGACCCGGTAGACCTGGAACACCTCTGCGTACTCCCGGTTCACGTTGATCCCGTGGGTCCGCGCGACGTTCCAGACGTACTCCGGGTTCGCATAGCGGCGATGGTGTTGTGACGCGTACTTCGCGAGCGCCGCGACCTTGCGCTCGATGTGCGTCTTCTCCAGCGGGACGTACCACTGGTAGGCGAAGTCGAAGTTGTTCCAGGGGATCTCGTATCCGAGGATCGTCGTGCGCTTGAACGCGCGCAGGCCTTCCTCGGCGATCGTCTGGTGATCCTGGTGGACGTCGTGCAGCGACGGCTGGAAGACGACCTCGGGCTGCCATTCCTCCCAGAGCGCGACGAGCGTCTCGAGGATGTCCTGCCGGTGCTCGGGGAAGGTACGCACGTCGAAGTCGTGCACGGTCAGCCGGTCCTCCGGGATGCCGAGCTCCGTGGTCGCCTCGCGCACCTCGCGTGCCAGCGTGTCCGGCGGGAAGCCTTCGGGCAGCGAGCGCGTCGCGATCGAGAACGCGACGTAGCGCACCTCGCAGCCGCCGTCGACGAGCCGCGCCATCGTGCCCCCGCAGCCGAACTCGCCGTCGTCCGTATGGGGGGCCAGCACGAGCGCCCGCCGCCATTGCTCGATCAGACCGGCACCGCCTCCTTCGGCTCGACGGCGGCGGGCTCGACCCGCCTGACGGGCACGAGCCGCGGCGACGCGACCGCAACGAGGCCGATCAGCATCCACGTCATGGGATCCTCGAAGAAGTCGTTGTAGAAGAGCGAGTGGCAGAAGATCGCTGCGAGCGCGAGCCCGGCGACGAGACCGACCATCCCCGCACGCCCGAAGGCCTGCCGGAAGAGCGCGAACGCGAGCCAGGCGAAGAGCAGGAGGCCCGGCAGCCCGGTCTCGGCCGCCACGGTCACCGGTGTGTCGTGCGAGGCAGCGGTCTTCGGCTCCCTGCCCCTGAGCTTCGGTACACGCGGTCAGCGTACGCGCGTTTGAACCCGCCCACGCCGACACCGCGCACGGGATGCGCCCTCGCAATGCGGATGCCGTTGGCCACGAGGCTCGCCCGCCCACTCGACGCGCTGTTCAGCCCGCTCGTCGTGTGGTGCTGCAGCGACCGCCGGATCTGCGGCTGCGCAACGGCGATACCGGCGAGAACGGCGAACGCGAGCGCAACTGCGACGAGTGCGCGCCACCGCCACGCCACGAATGCGGCGCCGATCACGACCACGAGCAGCGCGGCGAAACTCGACTGCGAGAACGAGATCAGGAGCCCGAGCCAGATGACGACGAGCACCGCGATCGCGGCGAGCGACCACTTGAGCGATCGCGCCGAGCACGACGAGGACGATCGACGGCGCCATCGCAACGACGAGGAACCGCCCGTACACCGAGGGATCCCAGAACACCGAATTGACGCGGAAAAACGGCGCGTACGCATTCGAGTCGCCGAGCTTCGGGTTCTGGAAGATGTTGCGCGTCTCGTACTGGTAGAAGCCGACCGCTGCGAAGACGACCGCCATCACCGTGAGCTCGAGCGTAGAGCGCGCGCAGCCCGAGCCGGCTCCACGGCAGGCGCGCGACGCAGAGGGCAAGCACCGTGAACGGCACGTAGAAGGCCAGCAGCTCGACCGCACCCTCGTGCACGTCGTGACTCCATGAGATCGAGAGCCCGGTCCAGGCGAGGTAGGCCGCGAGCGGCCACGACGACGCGCCCAGCTCGCGCACGCGGCGGTCGCCGGCGACCAGATCCCACGCGAACAGGATCGTCGCCGCCGAGGACGACGACGTAGAGCGGCGATCAGCAGCTTCGTGCTGGCCGTGCCGACGTGCACGCCGATCCGCAGCGGCACGCACGCGAGTGCCAGCATGGGAAAGAGCCACGGCAGACGCCGGAAGACGAGCGCGAGCGCGAGCCCGATGCCGAGTGCGGCGAGCGTGCCGCCCGTCAGCTCGAGCGGACGGTCAGGGGCAAGCGCCGCGCCGACCACGCACGTACCGAACGCGGCAAAGCCGAGACCGGCGATGCGCTCTCGCTGCGTCTTCGCGACGAGCAGGAGCGCCAGGCCGAGGCAGGCGATCGGCCCGCCGAGATGCGCGAGGCCGATCATCGGACGATCACCGCAGCGCGGCTCACGTAGCCGCGCTCGCTCACGCTCAGCGTGTACCGCCCGCGCGTCGTCGGCGCCTTCAGCGTGAGCAGCGGCGACGACTCCGTGCCCTTGCGAGCCCCGAGCGTCCAGTCGTAGCGCTTCGCGTCGGTCGAGACTCCGATCGCGAAGCGGCGACCCGCGCGCGCGACGATCCGGCTGTTCGCGAGCTGGATGTACCGGATCTGGACGAACAGGTGCCACCGCTCCGCAACCGGCGTCGCATTCCCGAGTCGATCGACGGCGCCGAGCTCGAGCTCGTAGTTCCCCGGGGGGAGTGTCCCGTCCGGACCGTTGCCGTGCCAGGCCACGCTGCCTTTCAGGTGCGCGCGTGAATAGAGAACCCGGGTGCCGCCGAGATAGAGAGCGACGTGCGCGGGCTTGCTCAATGTGTACGTGATTCGGACGAAGTCGGCCTGGCGGTCGCCGTCCGGCGAGAACGCTTCGCGGTTCTGATCGATGCCGACGATCTGCGGCGGCTTCGTGTCGAGCTGAATCGGATTCGGCAGGTCGATCGTCTGATGCTGGCCCGCGAGGTGAATCTGCACGTGGTACGTCCCGTCGGGCGCCCGCGCGCCGCCGTCGTCGTGGCCGTTCCAGCGGAGCGTCACCGGCCCGCGTGGATAGTGCTGCGCGGCGAGCAGTGCGACCTCCAGCTCGTGGGAGGTCAGGACCGACACGCTGATGTCGTCGGGCCTGCGGAGCTTGAAGAACACCCTCGCACGGCCGCGGGCGCAGCCACAGGTCGGCGAGAGGGCGCGCGAGACCTGCGTCCCGTAGACCGCGCTTTTCGTGAGCTTCAACCGCTCGGTGATCGCAAACGCCGCCGCCGTGGCGACGAGCAGGCCGACTAGGGTCGCCGTCGTGAGGAGCCGCTGCAAGGCTCCGCGATTCTACGGTTCGCTCGTAAGAATCCGTTCATAGAGCGCGTCGTCGATGTTCCCGCCGGTGACGATCAGGACAAGCGGCCGCGGCAGCCGTTCGCGCAATGCGAGTGCGAGCGGAGCGGCGGCTGCCCCCTCCGCACGGATTCCGGCCTCGGCATACGCTCGCACGGCCGCCTCGAGCTCGGCCTCGGACACGAGCTCGAAGCGCTGAGCGAGCGGGTTCAGCTCGGCGACCGCGAGCGGGATCGCCTCGCGCACGGCGAGCCCGTCGGCGAAGGTCGAGCAGCGGTCGGCGTCCGTCGGCACGCCCGCGCGCCAGCTCTCCCACATCGCGGGCGCCTCCTCCGCGGCGACGGCGACGCGCAGCACCTCGGGTGCTCTGCGCGCGAGTGCCCGGAAGACGCCGATCGCGAGGGCACCGTTCCCGACGGGGACCACGACCGCTGCGGTCTCCGGCAGCTCGTCGAGAAGCTCGTCGCCGATCGCCTCGTAGCCGTCGAACTGCGCAGGCTCGGCACCGTCCTCGAAGAAGAACGCGTCGTGCTCGGCAGCGTAGGCGCGCGCTGCCGCCTTGGCCTCGTCGACGTCGGCGCCGGCCCGATAGAGCTCCGCCCCCTGCGCGTGGATCAGCGCGACCTTTGCCGCACTCGCCTCCCGTGGCACGAAGATGACCGCGCGCGCCCCCGCGCGCTTCGCGGCCCAGGCGGTGGCTGCGCCGTGGTTTCCGGTGGACGCCGTCACGACGACGGGCGGGCGGAGCTGCTGGAACACGGCCTGCGCTCCTCGCCACTTGAATGCGCCGAGCTCGTGCTCGTCTTCGCGCTTCAGCCAGATGCCGTCTGAATACGGGATGGTCGTGCGAGCCACGCGCGAACACCGTACGCGACGAGCCCGGTCCCGAGCGCGATGAGGCCGCCGAGCAGGATCCACTGGGCCGCCGGCACGTTCAAGAGCTTCAGCCCGCTCAGCAGCAGGACCGTCCCGAGCGAAAGGCGCAGGACGATGTCGGGGGCCTTGACGGTGAAGCGGCTTGTGATGAGAACGCCCGGGATGGAGCCGGTCAAGAGCCAGGCCGTCGCGTGGTAGTCGACGTTCCCGCCGATCATGTGTCCGATGCCCGCGACCCACAGGAGGGCAGCGGCATGGAAGATGTCCGTCCCGACGATCTTCGCCATCGTCAGCGGATAGACGAGCACCATGACGAGCCCGAAGAACGTGCCGCTGCCGACCGACGTGAGGCCGACGACGAAGCCGAAGACGGCGCCGATGATCACCGCCAGGATCTTGTCGCGGCGCGTGAGGAGGAACGGGCGGTCGTTGGGCTGGATGCCGCGCTTGATGAACGACTTCGCGAGGAAGCCGAGCCCGCCCGCGACGAGCGCCGCGCCGACGGCATAGCTCTCGATCGACTGCGCGCTCGCGCCGTAGCGATGCTTGATCAGGGTGGCGACGCCGACACCGGCGAGGGACAGCGGGCCCGAGCCGGCGAACATCCACAGCGTCAGGCGCGCGTGCACCGTGCCGAGACGGCGGTGCCTGATCGCACCGAACGTCTTGAAGATCGCGCCGTGCACGATGTCGGTGCCGACGGCGTAAGTCGGCTTGAAGCCGAACACGATGACGAGGATCGGCGTCATCAACGAGCCGCCGCCCATGCCGGTGAGGCCGACGATCGACCCGATCAGGAGCCCGGTTAGCGTGAACTGCCAGGTCACGGCTGCGCGCTCATGACCATGCAGGCGCCGACGGTGTCGTTCGTCGCCTCGTCGATGAGGATGAAGGCGCCGGTCTCGCGATTCTCGGCATACGGGTCGACCGCGAGCGGCTCGGAGAGACGCAGCCGCACGACGCCGATGTCGTTCAGCTCGAGCCGCTCCGGCCCCGGGACGTCCTCGAGCGAGTGGATGTCGGTGAGCGCCACGAGCTCCTCGACGATCGCCCGCACCGAGCGGGTCGTGTGCTTCACGGCGAGCTTCGCCCGCGGCTCGAGCGGCCGCTCGCTCATCCAGCAGATGCGCGCCTCGAGCTCCCGCGCCACGATCGGGGGCCGGTCGGGATCGGCCAGGAGGTTCCCGCGCGAGACGTCCAGATCGCCGGCGAGGCGGATCGTGACGGACTGGGGCGGCACGGCTTCGTCGAGCGGCCCGTCGGCCGACTCGACCGCCTCCACGCGGGAGCGCAGGCCCGACGGCAGCACGACGACCTCGTCGCCCGCGCGCCAGACCCCGCCCGCCACGGTTCCCGCGTAGCCGCGGTAGTCGTGGTGCTCGTCCGACATGGGCCGGATCACCCACTGCACGGGGAAGCGGCGGTGGTCGAGATCGCGATCGAACGCGAGCTCGATCGTCTCGAGGTGCTCGAGGAGCGCCGGCCCGTCGTACCACGGCATGTTCTCGGAGGGATCGACGACGTTGTCTCCCTGGAGCGCGGACATCGGGATCGCCCGCAGATCCGCGAGGCCGAGCGTCTCGAGGTCGCGGACGATCTCGTCGTAGCGCTCCTGCGACCAGTCGACGAGATCCATCTTGTTGATCGCAACCGTGATGTGCGGCACCCGCAAGATCGTGGTGATGTAGGCGTGACGGCGAGTCTGCTCGACGACGCCGTTGCGCGCGTCGACGAGGATCACGGCAAGGTCGGCGGTCGACGCACCGGTAACCATGTTGCGCGTGTACTGCACGTGACCCGGTGCGTCCGCGAGCTGGAAACGGCGCCGCGGCGTGACGAAGGATCGATACGCGACGTCGATCGTGATGCCCTGCTCGCGCTCCGCGCGAAGGCCGTCCGTCAGGAGCGCGAGGTTGACGTACGCGTCGCCGCGGCGTTTCGAGGTCTCCTCGATGTGCTCCATCTGATCGACGAAGATCTGCTTCGTGTCGTAGAGCAGGCGGCCGATGAGTGTCGACTTCCCGTCGTCGACCGAGCCGCACGTGACGAGGCGCAGGAGCTCCGCCTGCTGGGCCTCGCTAGAAATAGCCGACACGCTTGCGATCCTCCATCGCGGCTTCGGTGAAACGGTCGTCGGCGCGGGTCTCGCCCCGTTCGGTGACGCGGGTCGCGGCGATCTCGTCGACAACCGCGGCGATCGTCGCCGCATCGGAGACGACGCCCCCCGTGCACGTCATGTCGCCCACCGTGCGGAAGCGCACGGACGCGTGGAACGGCTCCTCTCCGTCCACCCGCTCGACGTAGTCGCTGCACGCATAGAGCATCCCGTCGCGCTTGAACACCTCGCGATCGTGCGCGAAGTAGATCCGCGGCAGCTCGAGCTGCTCGCGCGCGACGTACTGCCATACGTCGAGCTCTGTCCAGTTGGAGATCGGAAACACGCGCACGTGCTCGCCCTTGCGCACACGCGCGTTGTAGACGTTCCAGAGCTCGGGGCGCTGGACGCGCGGATTCCACTGGCCGAAGTCGTCGCGGAAGCTGAAGATGCGCTCCTTCGCGCGGGCGCGCTCCTCGTCGCGGCGCGCGCCGCCGATCGCGGCGTCGAACTGGTGCTCCTCGATCGCATCGAGCAGCGTCGTCGTCTGAAGCCGGTTGCGCGACGCGCGGGGCCCGGTCTCCTCCACGACGCGGCCCCTGTCGATCGAGTCCTGCACGGAGGCGACTATCAGACGCTCCTCGAGCTCGCGCACGCGCCGGTCGCGGAACTCGATCACCTCGGGAAAGTTGTGGCCGGTGTCGACGTGCATCACCGGGAACGGGAACTTGCCCGGCCGGAACGCCTTCTCGGCGAGGCGGAGGAGGACGATCGAGTCCTTGCCGCCCGAGAAGAGCAGCACGGGGCGCTCGAGCTCGGCCGCGACCTCGCGGAAGATGTGGATCGCCTCGGCCTCGAGGTCGTCGAGGTGGGTCAGCGTGCGGGCCCGGGTGCTCACCCGGCCACCAGCACATTCAGGGCGGCGAGCCGGTCGAGCACCGCCGCCGCCGACTCGCTCGGGCTGACACCGGTCGTATCGAGCGTGACCTCCGGGTTGCTCGGCGCCTCGTACGGCGCGGAGACACCCGTGAAGTCGTCGATCTCGCCGGCGAACGCCGCGGCATAGAGGCCCTTCGGGTCGCGCCGCGCGCACTCCTCGAGCGGGGTCGCGACGTACACCTCGATGAAGGGGGCGTGCGATTCGACGAGCGAGCGAGCGTGGCGGCGCGCATCCTCGTACGGGGAGATCGCCGAGACGACGACGGCCGCGCCGGCGCGGGCGATGCGCGACGCGACCCAGCCGATGCGGGCGATGTTCGCGTCGCGGTCCTCCTTCGAGAACCCGAGGCCTTTCGAGAGATGTGTCCGGACGATGTCTCCGTCGAGATGCTCGACGAGGAGGCCGCGCTGCTCGAGCTCCGCCTCGACGATATTTGCGACGGTCGTCTTGCCGGCCGCGGAGAGCCCGGTGAACCACACGACGAATCCGCTCATGTCTGCCGGCCGATCACGTGCAGCCCGCACTCGACCTTCTCCATCCCCGACCAGCGGCCCTCGCGCCCGGCGCCCGGCGCCGTGCAGTGCGTGCAGCCGATCGATGCGTAGCCCTGGCGGTGCAGCGGATTGAACGGCAGCCCGCGCTCCTCGATGAACTCCCAGCACATCGCATCCGTCCAGTCCGCGAGCGGATTCGCCTTCCACAGCTCGTGCTGGTCGTCCCAGCCGAGCTTCGGCGCGTCCGCGCGGGTCGGCGACTGGTCGCGGCGCAGTCCGGTGATCCAGGCGTCGAGATCGGCGAGCGCACGGTTGAGCGGCTCGACCTTGCGGATCGAGCAGCAGAGATCGGGCTTCGACTTCCAGAGCTCGTCGCCGTGCACCGCAGCCTGCCTGCCGAGCGACGGGCCCTCGTAGACCTCGATCTTCGTGCCGTACCGCCGCTCGACCTCGCGCCACAGCTCGTACGTCTGCGGGAAGAGGACGTGCGTGTCGAGTGCGAAGACGCGCGCCTTCGGCTCGAGCGCGAAGAGCAGGTCGAGAAGCACCGACTCCTCCTTCTGGAAGGAGCACGCGAGGGAGACGCGGCCGGGGAAGCGGTCGAGGACGAAGCCCAGCACCTGCTCTGCGTTCAGGCCTTCGACGTCAGCGGGCAGCTGCAGGCTCGTCGCCAAGCAGAACCTCCTTCAGGGTGTCGCCGCGCAGGCCGAGGCGGAGCGTCTCGAGCGGGATCACTTCCTCGGGCGGGATGTTGCCGAGGTTCACGTTCGGGCCGAAGTGCTTCACGAACCACGCCTGGCTCGCCTTCGTCGGCGCCTCGAAGATGAGGTCCGAGAGCGAGATCTCGTGCGCGATCTCGTCGATCAGTCCGGTGCGCATGTCGCCGTCTTTCCGGAAGATGCCGGCCGTGCCGCCCTCGCGCGCCTCGGTGATCACCTTCCACGCGCCCGCTTCCTTCTCTTCCTTGATCCACTCGACCCACTGGTACGGCGCGAAGACGACATCCGGGTCCTTCGAGCCGACCTCGGAGAGCACGGTGAAGTCGCGGGCGAAGTCGGCGATCTGCTCGAGCTTCTCGTCGCGCGGGATGTCGAGCGTCCCGTCCGAGATCTCGACGTGGGAGAAGCGATGCTCGGACAGCCAGGCCTTGAACTCGTCCATGCGCCCGCGCGCCCAGACGACCTCGAAGAGCGTCCCCCCGCAGACGACCGGTGTG
Organism: uncultured Actinomycetes bacterium; assembly: GCA_963848665.1. Lineage (GTDB taxonomy): Bacteria > Actinomycetota > Thermoleophilia > Gaiellales > Gaiellaceae > Palsa-739. The sequence goes on along the minus strand of CAWKEF010000006.1, from coordinate 717,135 downwards.
TCGAACGAGCGGTAGAGCGCGATCTTCTTCTCGAGGTTGTTCGTGACGTAGCTCGTGCCCCAGCCGAACTTGACGATGTCGACGAACTCGCCGCCGACGTCGAACATCCCTTCGATCTCGCGGATGTTCAATCCCTTGTCCATGACATGGGTGAGCCCCTCGGTGCGAGGCTTGCCGGGACGGGCCGGCAGATCGAGGAAACCGTCGTTAAAGCCGGGCATAGAGCTCCTTTAGCTTCTCCTGGGCTGCTGCCTGCACGTCGTGGTACAGCGAGTTGCCGTGCGCGTCGATCCCCACCGTGAGCGGGCCGAAGTCCTTGACGCGGAACTTCCAGAGGCACTCGGGCATGAGCTCCTCCCACATGACCTCTTCGATCTCCTCGATCTGCGTCGTCTCGAGCGCCGCCGCACCGCCGACGATGGCGAAGTAGACCATCCCGAGCCTGTGCATCGGCTCGATCGCCTCGTCCGGGAAGCCGCCCTTGCCGCAGATCGCGCGCACGCCGAATTGCGCGCCGAGCGGCTCGGTGAAGCGCACCATCCGCGCGCTCGTCGTCGTGCCGATGCAGATCTTCTCGTAGCGGCCCGGCCCGAGCTTGCGGACGTTCGGCGCCGTATGCAGGAGAAACGCGCCGCTCAGGTCCATCGGCGGCTCGACCCCCTGGTCGAAGATGCGGATCTGCGTGCGGTCGCGGATGCCGATGATGTGTCCCTGCACGGTGACCTCGTCGCCCGCGCGAAGCTTGAGGATCTCCTGCGGGTCGGTGATCGGGAACGTGACCTCGTGCGTCGCCATCTCGTCAGGCCTCCCGGTCGAAGTCGACGGTGCCGTCCGCGGCGATGTGCGCGGTCGCGCGACGCGCGGCCCAGCACTGATAGTTGACGGCGACCGGATTGAGCGTCATGTGCGTGTCGGCGTGCTCGATGTGGCAGTTCAGCACCGTGACGTCGCCGCCGAGTCCCATCGGGCCGATGCCGGTCTCGTTCAGGAGACCCATCAGCTCGTCCTCGAGCTGCGCGACGAGCGGATCGGCGTTGCGCGTGCCGATCGGCCGCGTGATCGCTTCCTTCGCGAGGTACATCGCGTAGTCGGCGGAGCCGCCGATGCCGACGCCGACGATGCCGGGCGGGCACGGCTTGCCGCCCGAGCCGACGATCGACTCGAGCACGAACTGCTTGATCCCCTTCACGCCGTCGGCGGGCGTGCACATCTTGAGGAAGCTCATGTTCTCCGAGCCGGAGCCCTTCGGGACGCATTTCACGTCGAGCCCGTCCCAGTCCTGCACGAACTCCCAGTGCACGATCGGCAGGCGATGGCCGATGTTCGGCCCCGTGTTCTCGCGGGTGATCGTGTGCACTGCGTTCGAGCGGAGCGGATGCTCGAGCGTCGCGCGGGCGGTGCCGTCGCGCAGCGCCTCGTAGATGCGCGCGGGATGCAGCGGGAAGTGCTCGCCGACGTGGCAGGTGTAGACGGCGATCCCGGTGTCCTGGCAGACGAGGTTGCCGTCGCTGTCGGCGACCTCGACGTTCTTCAGGATCGTGTTCAGGACGCGCCGGCCCGGCACCGAGGTCTCTCGCGCGGCCGCCGCCTTCAACGCGTCGCGGAGGTCCTGCGGGATGTCCTTCAGCGCCCAGACGTAGAGGTGCGCGGCAGCGTCCTCCACCGCGTGCTGCAGCTCGGTTGTCGTATCGATGCTCATTCGCTCGCTTTCCCGGCGGCGGCTTTCCCCGCGCGACGGCCGAAGACGACGCACTCGAGCAACGAGTTGCCCATCATGCGGTTCCGCCCGTGCGTGCCGCCTGCGATCTCCCCGCACGCGTACACGCCCTCGAGCGTCGTCTCGGCGTTCGCGTCGATCACGAGGCCGCCGTTCTGGTAGTGGAGGACGGGGTAGGTGAGGATCTGCTCCGTGAGCGGGTCGATCCCGGCTGCACGGTACCGCCGCAGCATGTACGGGAGCGAGAGCTCGGCGTCGTGCGGGGTGATGCGCGTCGTGTCGAGGTAGACGGCCGGTCGGCCGTCTGCGGTCTCGACGCCCTTCCCCTTCGCGACCTCGTCGACGATCGCCTGGCTGACGACGTCCCGCGGCCCGAGTGAGTCCGTGAACTCCTCGCCGTCGGCGTTCAGAAGCACCGCGCCGTAGGCGCGCGTCGTCTCGGGGATGCTGTAGCCCTGCATCGACTCGGGCCACGCGCCGCCGTTCGGGTGGTACTGCAACGCGTCGAGGTCGCGAGCCTCCGCGCCCACGTCGAGCGCCATGCGCGTCACCTCGCCGGTCGCTCCGGGATGGTTCGTCGAGAGCTCGCCGCGCTCGGCGGCCTCGGCATAGCAGCGGCCCCCCGCGGCGAGGATCACGGTGCCTGCGTCGAGCGAGTGGTCGCCCACACGCGCACGCCAGCCGTGCTCGATCTGGGTCAGCTCGGTGAGCGGGCTCTTCGGGAAGAGGGTGACACCGCCGCTCTCGGCAGCGTCCCGCAACGCCTTCGTGATCGCGTGTCCCGTACGGTCGCCGACCTGGAGCAGGCGCTTCGCCGAGGCGCCGCCGCAGCGGGCGAGGCGGTAGCCGCCGTTCTCCTTCGTGAACTCGACCCCGAGCTCCTCGAGCCAGTGGATCGCCGAGGGCGCCTCGCTCGTGAGCACGGTCGCGAGCTCCATGTCGGCCGTCTCGTGGCTCGAGCTCCAGACGTCCTGCGCGTGCTGCTCGGGCGAGTCGTCGTCGCCGAAGGCAGCCTGGATGCCGCCCTGCGCCTTCGCCGAGTTGCACGACTGGATCGAGCCCTTCGTCGCGAGGGCGACGCGGGCGCCGGAGCGCTCGGCGGAGACGGCCGCGGCGAGGCCGGAGGCCCCGCTGCCGATCACGAGCACGTCAAAGGAGCCGTTTCCGGGCATTGCGGGCGATTCTAGCTAATTCCAGAGATTTTTGCCCCTTATAGCTGTCCGGCGCGGACATCTTGCGTTGCCTGTAGTGGCAACGCTACGGTGCGGCGGCCGTTCGCGGGGGTGGTTGCAACAGAAGGAGGAAGCTCAGATGCGCAAGATGCTCATGCTCGGGGCGCTGGCGCTGCTCGTCCCGGCGGCAGCGGGAGCGGGACCGGCAGGGGCGGCGCGGCCGCCCGCACCGGCTGCGACGCCGCTCCCGCCGGGACAGGCCCAGGCGCTCGCCGCCGCACCCGGCGTCACGACGGGTGGCTTTCAGACGCGGCCCGTGAGCCCGCAGGAGGCGCTTGCGGCGTCGGCGCTCCCCGGGGCCGTGGGCGGCGTTGCTCCAGGTCTCAGCCCGCAGCAGGCCGTGGGCCTCGCGGCGGCGCCGGTCGGCGCCGCACTGACGAGACCCGCTGCGGCGGCCTCCGCGGCGACGGCGTGCTCGGCCAACAGCCCGTGGCGGACGTGGGGCACGTGGCCGTACGAGCAGAAGCTGACCGAGACGACGTATTGGTGCGCGGTACCCGGCGACCACATCACCTACTGGACGACGAGCGTCACCGCAACCGGAACCCTCTGCGGGACGAGCTGGACGTCGAGCCAGCTGACGAGCGGCGGGATCGGCTACTCGTGGTTCGTCCTGCGCTCGTCGGCCGGCTGGGGGTGCCCCACCGTCGTCCCCTGGGTCACGCTGCACCCGAGCCACTACATCGACTACGCCCGGAACGTCTGGGGTACCACCGAGTACCTCGGCAGCAACTAGGCCGTGATGGCATTCGTCAGGCGGCGACCGGTCCTCTCGGCGGTGATCGCGGTCCTCGTCGTGCTCACGGTGCTTAGCTTCCTCCTCCCTGCCGTCGGCGGCGGAGGCCACGGCGTGAGGACGGTTCCGTAGTCACCAGGCCGAGCGCAGGAGCTCCTCGATCTCGGCCGCGGTTGCAGGCCGCGGGTTCGCCCGGTTGCCGGGGCGTCCCGCGGCAAGCGCGGCGAGCTCGGGGAGATCGTCGCGCGGAACGCCGAGGTCTCGCAGCCGAGTGACGCCGCCGAGTGCGGCGAGGTCGGAGACCTCGCGACCGACGGCAGCGCGGAACCGCTCGACGGCGTCGGGCACCCACTGGGCGTTCCACTCGAGCGCAGGCGGCAGGCAGATGCCGTTCAGCGTGCCGTGCGGCAGCCCGTAGCGCCCGCCGATCGCCTGCGCCATCGCGTGTGCGAGCGCGAGCCCTGAGCCGCCGAGCGCCGCACCGGCGTGGCACCCGCCCCGCAGGAGCTCCGTGCGCGCCTCGAGATCCTGCAGGGCGTCGACGACGCGTGGCAGCCATTCGCCGATCGAGCTCGCCCCGGCGAGTGCGTGAGCGTCCGCCTCGTCGTTGTGCGACTGAACGTAGAGCGCCTCTGCACAGTGGGCGAGCGCATTCATCGCCGTCCCGACCGTCGTCTCGAGCGGGAGACCGAACGTCAGCTTCGGCTCGTAGACGATTCCGGCCGGATGCGCGCCGCCGCCGTGGCCGCGCAGCTTTCGCTCGGGGTCACGCACACCGTAGTTCGTCGTCCACTCCGCACCCGCATACGTCGTCGGCACCGAGACGAGCGGCACGCCGGCGGCGGCCGAGGTCGCCTTGCCGAGATCGATCGCACTGCCGCCGCCGACGGCGATCACACCGCCCGCGGCCTGCGCAGCCGTTTCTTCGACGCGCTCCGACGGCACCTCGCTCCAGCGCCCATGCGCGTCGATCGGCAAGTCCCAGCGCGGGCTCGCAATGAGCAACGGCGCCGTGAGGCCCGCTTCGGCACACACCTCGGGCAGGGCCTCGAGACCCCAGCGGACGATCACGCGAGGCGCGCCTTCGCGAACTCGACGAACGCCTGCGCGACGCGCGTCTCGGCGCGGCCGATCGAGCGTACGAGCGAGATCTCACGCGAAGGCTCGAGGCCGGCGACGCGCGCAACCGCGACGGACCCGGCGGCAACGTCGGCTTCGATTGCCGAGCGCGAGATGAACGTCACGCCGAAGCCTCCGATCACCGCGCTTCGCGCCGACTCCTGCAGGCCGAGCTCGAGCCGTACGTCGAGATCGCGAAGCCGGACGCCTGCCTCGCGCAGCTCGTCGTCGATCACCTGGCGGACACCTGCGCCCTCCTGCATCAAGACGAGCGGCTCGAGCTTCAGCTCCTCGAGCGTGATCGTGCGGTTGGCGAAGCGATGGCCGCTCGGCACCGCTAGCACGACCTCGTCACGGAAGAAGGGCTCGAAGACGACGCCGCGGTGCCGGCGTGCTGCGCCGACGACGCCGAGCTCGAGCTCGCGGCGCGCGACCTGCTCGATCACCCGCTGCGTGTCGGAGACGGAGAGCGCGATCTGCACGCCGGAGTGCTCTCGCTGGAACTCGGCGAGCACCACGGGGAGCACCGTGCCTCCGGGCCCGGTCGACGCCCCGATCTCGAGGCGCCCGGTCAGCTCTCCCTCCACCTCCTCGCCGAGCTCGGCCAGGAGCTGCTCCTCGAGCGCGAGCAGCCGCTGCGCGCTCCGGTAGAGCCGCCGCCCGGCCTCCGTCGGCTCGACGCGGCGTCCGGAGCGGTCGACGAGCTGCAGGCCGAGGCGCTTCTCGAGCGATCGGATCTGCAAGCTCACCGCGGGCTGGGTCACGCCGAGCTGCTCCGCCGCCTGGGAGAAGCTCCGCCGCTCGACGACCGCGCAGAATGCTGCGAGCTGACGTGTGTCCATAAGCAATGATTATGCCTGGGAGGACCGCCTAAGGGTCTAGCATCTGCGTCATCGAGGACACGTTCATCCGCGGCTACCGGCAGCTGGCCCTCGAGACGCCGGCGCGGCCGCGCGACGTGCTGCTCCGCGTCCTCGACATCTCGCTCTCCGCCCTCTTCCTGCTCTGCGCGCTGCCGGTCGCGCTCCCGATCGCGCTCGCCGTGCTCGCGACGAGCGGTCTCCCCGTGCTCTACCGGGGCCCCCGCGTCGGCCGTGGCGGACGCGTCTTCACGATGCTGAAGTTCCGGACGCTCCGAAGCGACGCCGAGACACGCCTCGGGCCGTATCTCGGCGAGGAGCTCGTACGCCGCACCGAGGACGAGTTCACGACCATCGGCCGGTGGCTGAAGGCGACGCAGCTCGACGAGATCCCGCAGTTCATCAACGTCCTGCGCGGTGACATGAGCCTCGTCGGTCCGCGACCGATCCGGCCGGTGTTCTTCGAGGAGCTCGCGCGCGAGCTGCCGGCGTACTGGCAGCGGCTGATCGTGCGACCGGGTCTCACCGGCCTCGCACAGGTGCGTCGAGGCTACGAGACCTCGATGGCCGAGAAGCTCGCCCACGATCTCGAGTGGATCGCGGACCGGTCGGTGCGCCTGTACGTCCGGACTGTCGTCGCCACGGCCTGGCGCGTGACGAGGCAATCGCTGCGAGGGCTCGTATCGAGCGGCGGCTGATCGCGCTCGCCGCGCTGCTCGCTGCTGCCGCCGGCGTTGCGGCTTGGTTCGCGCTGCGGCCCGCGCCGACGCCGCATCTGCTCGTCGGGGTCGACGACGACACCCTGAAGTGGACGGCCAACCCGCTCGGCGTCGTCCGCTGGGAGCGCCTGCTCGGCGCGGAAGCGGTGCGGGTCTGGGTGCCGTGGAACGGCGAGGCGCGTCCATCCGAGGTGAGACGCGTCGAGCTCGCGCGCACGGAGCAGGCCGCCGAGCAGACCCATGTCGTCATCGCCGTCTCCGGGTTCGCACGCAACACGCCGACGACGCCCGCCTTGCGGGCCCGGTTCTGCGGCTACGCGCGCGCTGCGCTCGACGCCGTTCCGCATGCGCAGGCGATCGTCGTCTGGAACGAGGCGAACTCCTCGACGTTCTGGAAGGGAACTGCCGCGCAATATGCCGCCCTGCTGGCGCGCTGCTACGACGTACTGCATCGACGCGGCCTGACCGTCCTCGACTCCACCGCTTCGGCGCATGCACCGGACGCGTTCCTCCGGGCGGTCGGTGCGGCCTACCGTGCGAGCGGCCGCACGGCGCCGCTCGCGGATGCGTTCGGCCACAACCCGTATCCGGCCACCGGACTCGAGGCGCCGGATGCAGTGCACCCGCCGGGCTTCATCGGCGAAGGCGACTACGCACGTCTCGTCAGCGTTCTGCGGGACGCGTTCGGTCGCGCGCCGGACATCTGGTACCTCGAAGACGGTTTCCAGTCGTCGGTGCCGTTGGACCTGCGGCGTCGGTACACGGGAGAGGAAAACGTGCCCACGCTCTCGCCGGCCCAACAGGCGCGGGAGCTCGGCCTGGCGGTCCGGCTGGCCGCGTGCCAGCCCCACGTGCGCGCGTTCTTCAACTTCGAGCTCGCAGACGAAGTGCATCTCGACGGCTGGCAGTCGGGACTCGTGTGGCGCGGCGTGCACCGCAAGCCGGCTGCCGCTGCATTCGCGGCTGCCGCGCGGCGAGCCGCCGCCGGGTGTCCATAGACTCGGCCCGATGTGCGGGATCTGTGGAATCGCCTCGGCCTCGGGTGCGCCGAGCGTCGAGCGGCTGTTCGCGATGAATGCATCGCTCGTGCATCGCGGGCCCGACAGCGGCGGTGAGTACGCAGAAGGGCCCGTCGCGCTCGCGGCGAGACGTCTCTCGATCATCGATCTCGCCGGCGGCGACCAGCCGATCGTGAGCGAGGACGGGTCGTACGCCGTCGTGCAGAACGGCGAGATCTACAACTATCCCGAGCTCCGCCGCGAGCTCGAGGGCGACGGGCACACGTTCCGCACGAACTGCGACACCGAGGTCCACCTTCATCTCTATCAGCGGTATGGCCCGGAGTACGTCGGTCGATTGCGCGGGATGTTCGCGGTCGCGATCTGGGACGCGAAGGCACGGCGTCTCGTGCTCGCCCGCGACCGCTACGGCATCAAGCCCCTCTACTACCGCTGGAGCGGCGGCGAGCTCGAATTCGCGTCCGAGGTGCGCGCACTCCCGCGCGGCGAGATCGACCTCGACGCGCTCGAGGCATTTCTCGCTTTCAACTCGATCCCGGCGCCGTATTCGATCTTCCGCGACACCCGGAAGCTGCCGGCAGGCCATCTTCTCGTCTGGACCGAGGACGGAGGCATCGACGTCACGCGCTACGCGCGGCCATGCCCGGCTTCGTCGAGCGAGCTGCGAGGCGACGACGAGGCGGAGCTCGTCGAGGAGTTGCGTGCCCGCCTGCGCGACTCGGTGCGGGCCCACCTGCTCGCCGACGTCCCCGTCGGCGTCCTCCTCTCCGGCGGCGTCGATTCGGCCTTGCTCGCGGCGCTCACCGCGCAGGAAACGCCGGAGGCGGTGCACACGTTCACGATCGGCTTCGAGGAACGAAGCTTCGACGAGCGCGAAGACGCCCGGCTCGTCGCCGAGCGTTACGGAACGAACCACCACGAGCTGCTCGTGCAGCCGGATCCGCGCCTGCTGCTGCCCGCGCTCGCGGAGGCGTTCGACGAGCCCTTCGCGGACTCGTCGGCGCTGCCGACCTATCTCGTGTCGCAGCTTGCGGCGGAGCATGTCAAGGTCGCGCTTTCCGGCGAGGGCGGCGACGAGCTCTTCGGCGGCTACTACACCTACGCAGCCGACCTGCTGGCCGATCGCGTCGCGCCTCTGGCGCGCCTCGCACGTCCTCTCGTCGAACGGCTGCCGAGCTCGAGCTCGAAGGCGAGCTTCGACTACAAGGCGAAGCGGTTCGTCCGTGCAGCGCACCTGCCGCCGCTCGAGCGACATCACGGCTGGAAGGAGATCTTCTCGCCGGACCTCCGCGCCGAGCTGCGCGGCTCACGGGGCAGCTTCGATCCCGTCGACGTCTACCGCGCGCGCTACGCGGAAACGGAGGGAGCCGATCCTCTCGCACGGCTGCAGGACATCGACTTCGGCGTCTACCTCGTCGATGACCTGCTCGTGAAGACCGACCGCGCGTCGATGGCGCACTCGCTGGAGGCGCGCGTGCCGTTCCTCGACTCGGCCGTCACGAACTTCGCGTTCGCACTGCCCGCGAGACACAAGGTGCGTGGCCTCGCGAAGAAGGTATTGCTGCGAAAGGCGGCCGCGCCGCTCGTACCCCGGGAGATCGTGCACGGGCGAAAGCGCGGGTTCTCGATCCCGGCTGCGGCGTGGCTGCGCGGCGAGCTCGAGCCGTTCGCGCGTCAGACGTTGTCGCCCGAAACGCTCCGCTCACAGGGGTTCTTCGAGCCGGAACCGGTTGCGCGCCTGCTCGACGAGCACGTGGCCGGCGCGCAGGACTGGAGCCGCCAGCTGTGGGGGCTCCTGGCGTTCACGCTCTGGTACGAGCGCCATGTCGAGCAGGAGCCGCCGACGCTCCGGTCGGCGAGAATGGAAGCACTCGTTCTGTGAAGGTCTGGATCGACATGACGGCGAGCGCGCACGTGCTCGTGTTCCGGCCGCTGATCGCGATCATGGAGTCACGCGGCGACGAAGTGCAGATCACCGCGCGGGAGTACGCGCAGACGTTGCAGCTGCTCGAGCTGCACGGGCTGCAGGCGGAGGTGATCGGGAGGCACGGCGGCCGCTCGCGTTTTCAGAAGGCGCGCCAGATGACGCATCGCCTCGGGGCGCTCCGGCGGTTCGCCAAGGGCCGCGGCTTCGACATTGCGCTCGCGCACGGATCGCATGAGTTGACGCTGACCGCGCGACGCCTCGGGATCCCGAGCTCGACGACCTTCGACTACGAGTTCGCGACGCTGCAGCATCAGCTCGGCTGTCGCGCCGCGACGAAGGTCGTCGTTCCTGCCGCGATCCCGCCGCAGCGACTGGAGCAGTACGGCGTCAAGCCGCCGAAACTCGTCCAGTACCCCGGCTTGAAGGAGGAGTACTACCTCGCCGACTTCGAGCCCGACCGCGCCCTGCTCGAGCGGTTCGGGGTCGACCCTGCGCGCGTGCTCGTCGTTCTGCGGCCGCCGCCCGACGTCTCGCTCTACCACCGGCATTCGAATCCGCTCTTTCCGATGACGCTCGACCATCTCGGACGGCTCGAGGACGTGCACGCGTTCGTCCTGCCGCGGACGGAGGAGCAGCGTGAGTACGTGCGCGCGCTCGACCTGCCTTCGGTGATCCTCCCCGAGGCCGCCGTCGACGCGCAGAGCCTCATCGCCCTCGCGGACGTCGTCGTGTCGGCGGGCGGGACGATGAACCGCGAGGCGGCCGCGCTCGGCGTGCCGGTCTACACGACGTACGGCGGCCGGCTCGGCGGTGTCGACGAGGAGCTGATCCGCGAAGGCCGACTGAAGCCGCTGACCGATCCCCGCGCCCTCGACCTGCACAAACGCGACACCGCCACAGGCGAACGGGTCCGCCGCGACCCCGCCCTCATGCTGCAACTGCTTATCTCGGCCCTGCCTTAGGCGGACATCTCCCGGTGTCAGACACGGGGTTCCCGGAACCGCATGGTTGAGCGGTTCCTGGGCCCGACGGGACATGACCCGGTGTCAGACACGAACAAGTCGTGACGAAGGCGTGACGCTTTCGTTACAGGTTTTCCACAGGGCCGGGAGGCGGGTCAGGCGACGCGCGCGAGTGCGGCGAGCACGGCTTCGCCGTAGCGCTCGAGCTTCGTCGGGCCGACACCCGGGATGCCGGCGAGCTCCGCGAGCGTGCTCGGCCGGCGTTCCGCGATCTCTGCGAGCGTCGCGTTGTGGAAGACGACGTACGCGGGGACCTCGTCCGCCTTCGCCCGCGCGAGTCGCCACTCGCGCAGTGCGCCGAACGCGGGCGGCAGCTCGTCGAGCGGACGGGCCGAGCGCCTGGCGGACCGATCTCCAGCCGTCGCCGTACCGAGCTCGGCGAGGAAGCGGCTCGGCTTTCCCGCCCACGTGACGAGCAGATGACGCTTCGCGCGCGTGATGCCCACGTACAGAAGCCGGCGCTCCTCGTCGACATCCGCGCGCCGGTTCGGCAGCTCTCCCTCCTCGAGACGCGGCAGGTACACCGCCTCGAACTCGAGTCCCTTCGCACGATGCAGCGTCAGCAGATGGACTCCATGGCCGGCGGTCGCGCCGAAGCGCTCGTTGAGCGACGCGACGAACTCCGGCACGTCGCCGTCGAACTGTTCTGCGAGCCGCACGAGCCGGGCGAGATCCGCCTGCCTCGTCTGCTCGCGTTCGCCGAGCTTCTCCGGCGGCTCCTCGAGCCAACCGAGCACGATCGCGGCCTGTCGCACCGCCGCCGCCGCCGCAACCGGTTCGCGCCGCAGTGCCTTCAGCAGCCTGCGGGCCGCATCCCTCGAGAGGAGCGACGCTCCCTGGAACGGGATGCCTGCCTCGTGGAACGCCTCCTCGAAGTCGGCGGCGCGTGCGTTCGTACGCACGAGCACGGCCTGGTCTTCGAGCGCGACACCCGCTGCAGCGAGCTCCTTGATCCGAGCGGGGACGTCGGCGTTCGGGAGCACAACCGGCTCGGGCCCGTCGGCGGCCGTCGCGCGCAACGTCTTCTCGGCACCGCCGAGCTGGGGCACGAGCCGGTTCGCGAGCGCGAGCAGCTGCGGTGTCGACCGGTAGTTCTGCTCGAGACGGACGACCCGTGTGGCGACAAAGCGCTCGGGGAGCGCGAGGAGCCACCGCGCGCTCGCACCGGTGAAGCCGTAGATCGACTGGTAGTCGTCGCCGACCGCGCAGAGCTCGTCGCGGTCTCCGAGCCAGAGGTCGAGCAGCGTCTGCTGCAGAAGGTTGACGTCCTGGTACTCGTCGACCGTGAACGCGCGCCAGCGCTCGCGCACGAGCTCGAGGGCGTGCGGGTCGTCCTCGAGCACGCGGATCGTCCGCTCCAGGAGGTCCTCGAAGTCGAGCGCTCCCGCATCTGTCTTTCGCTTCTCGTACTCGCGGAACACGCGGTGGGCGAGGTCTGCAGGCAGCGGCGATTCGTGATCGCCGAGGGCGGCGATGTACGTCTGCGGCGTCAGGCGTCGGTTCTTCGCCCACTCGATCTCGGTGGCGAGGTCACCGGCCGGTCGAAACTTGTACGGCGCCGGCAGCCGGTTGCCGATCTGCCGAAGCAGCAGCGCCTTGGTCGAGAGGATCCGGCCCGGGTCGCCGGCGAAGCGGCGCAGGAGCGCGAGCGCGGCCGAGTGGAACGTCGACGCCCGCACGCCCTCCACGCCGAGCGTCCGCAGCCGTGCGCGCAGCTCGCCGGCCGCCTTGTCCGTGAACGTGACCGCGACGAGCTCGGATGGGACGAACGCGCCGCTCGCCACCTGCCAGGCGATCCGGCGGGTGATCGTCGTCGTCTTTCCCGTCCCCGCGCCGGCGAGGATGCAGACGGGCCCGTGCGTCGCCTCGACGGCGGCGCGCTGCTCCGCGTTCAGCCCGGCAAAGATTCGCTCGGCGTCCAAGGACCGACCACCGTACCCGGGGGATCGGCCGGATTCGTGACGGAATCGTGGCGAACCTGCTCGCGCTTCGGCTCCCGCACGATCGCGCCGAGCTTCGCGACCACCTCGAGCGTGTCGCCGTCCTCTGCCAGGCGCTCGAGCTCGACGAGCTGCTGCGCCAGCCAGTCCGGGTCGATGGGCGCGCGGCTCAATCGCATGATCTTCGGATGGTCGGTCGCGCCGACGGCCTCGGTCTCGCCCCAGAGCTCTTCGTGCAGCTTTTCGCCGGGCCGCGCGCCGACGAACTTGACCGAGATGTCGTTCGGGCCGACCTCGCGGTCCGGAGGCACTCGCGGCTCCTTCCCGGAGAGCCGGATCATGTTGCAGGCGAGATCGAGGATCTTGACCGGGTCGCCCATGTCGAGCACGAAGATCTGCCCGCGGCCACCGATCGCACCGGCCTGTACCACGAGCGAGACCGCCTCCGGGATCGTCATGAAGTACCGCGTCATCTCCGACGACGTGACCGTGACCGGTCCACCCTTCTCGATCTGCTTGCGGAACGTCGGGATGACGCTGCCCGACGAGTTGAGCACGTTGCCGAAGCGCACGGCGACAAACCGCGTCGGCACGTCGCGGCGATGGCCGAGAGACTCGATGATCCATTCGCACAACGCCTTCGACTGGCCCATGACCGTCTTCGGATTGACCGCCTTGTCGGTCGAGATGAGCACGAAGCGCTCGACCTCGAACTCGGCGGAGAGCTCGGCCACGATCTTCGTCGCGACGACGTTGTTGCGCACCGACTCGAGTGGGTGCGTCTCCATCAACGGCACGTGCTTGTACGCGGCGGCGTGGAAGACGACGGTCGGCTGATACCGCTCGAACACCTCGCGCCGCAACGCCTTGCGATTCTTGACGTCGACGAGCTTCGGGATCGCGGCCGTGAAGTCGCGCTCTCCGACGAGCTCGCGCTCGATCTCGAAGAGTGCGGTCTCGGCGTTGTCGACGAGGACGAGCCTGGCAGGGCCCATCCGCGCGATCTGGCGGCAGAGCTCGGCGCCGATCGACCCACCTGCTCCCGTGACGAGGACGGTGTGTCCCTCGAGGAACGAGCCGACCTCCCGCATGTCGACCTCCACCTGCTCCCGGCCGAGCACGTCCTCGACCTGCACCGGACGGATCTGGGCGAGCTGGACGTCGCCGGTGATGAGCTCGTAGAGCCCCGGCAGGGTCTTCACGGGCACGCGGGCAGCCTGGGCCGCCTCGACGACCCGGGCCCGCACCTCGCCCGACGCCGACGGAATCGCGATCAACACCTCGTCCGGTGAATAGTCGCGGACGATCCGCGGCAAGTCCGCCGTCGTTCCGAGGACGCGGACGCCGAGGATGCGGATGTTCCTCTTCGTCGGGTCGTCGTCGACGAAGCCGATCGGGGTGTAGCGGAGCATCCGAGAGCGCTGCATCTCCGCGACGACCGTGCGCCCTGCATCGCCTGCACCCACGACGACGACCTCGCGCCCGCGGGCCATGACGCCCCCGCGCGGGCGCTCGATGACCGTTCGTGCAAGCAGGCGCGCACCCGCGATCAGGGCCATCGTGATCAGCAGATCGGTCACCGCGATCGAGCGCGGAAGCCGAACGTTGTGAACCGGCGAGACGAGATAGACCGTCACATCCGCGAGAAGCGACGCGACGACGACCCCGCGCGCGGCGCTCCACATGTCGTGCACCGAGACGTATCGCCACCAGCGGCGGTGAAAGCCGAAGAGGAGAAAGACCGTGACCTTGATCGCGACGACGAGCAGGATCGTGCGTCGCAGCAGCGTGTCGTAGTACACGGGAAGCCCGTGGTCGAAGCGGAGCTCGAACGCGAGGAACCAGGAGAGAGCGACGATGCCTGCGTCGATCAGCAGCTGCAGCAGGCGATGTCGCCCGAAGCCGCTCATGCCCGTGTAGCGACCCCGACCGCAGAGCGGACGACGTCGACGACACGTTCCTGCTGCTCGACGGAGATCGTCGGCCAGAGCGGCACCGAGAAGTTCTCCTGCGCCACGCGCTCGGTCTCCGGCAGCGAGCCGGGCTCGTTACCGAGGAAGCGCAAGGCGCGTTGCAGATGCAACGGCGTGACGTAGTACGTCGCGGTGCCGATGCCGGCCTCGACGAGCGCCTTGCGGATGCGGTCGCGCTCCGGGGAGCGGCAGACGAAGAGGTGGTAGATGTGGCCGTCCTCGTCGCGCGGCAGGTCGACGAGGTCACCGAGACCGAGCTCCGCGTAGCGTGCGGCCGCGTCGCGACGTCCCCGATTCCATTCGTCGAGGTGGGTCAGGAAGAGACGCAGGAACGCTGCCTGCAGCTCGTCGAGGCGCGAGTTGTAGCCGACGAAGTCGAAATCCGTCTTGTCGCGCGAGCCGTGGAACGCAAGCATGCGCACGCGGTCGGCAAGGTCTTCGTCGTCCGTCACGACGAGCCCGCCGTCGCCGAGGCAGAACAGGTTCTTCGTCGGGAAGAAGCTGTACGTCGAGACGACGCCCGTCTGAGCGACACCCGGCGCGCCGAACGCCTGCGCGGCGTCCTCGATCAGCGGCACGCCGAGCTTCGCCAGATCGTCGAGCGGAGCAGGGCGTCCGAAGAGATGCACGGGCATGATCGCGCGCGTTCGGTCGGAGACCTTACGCGCGACGTCCTCGGGATCGAGGTTCAGCGTGCCCGGGTCGATGTCCGCGAACACCGGGGTGGCACCGCGCTGCGCAATCGACTCGGCGGTGGCGTAGAACGTGAACGCGGGACAGATGACCTCGTCGCCCGGGCCGATCTCCAGCGCGTCGAGTGCGAGCACGAGGGCGTCGGTTCCGTTCGCGACGCCGATCGCCTGCTTCACGCCGAGGTAGGCGGCCGCCTCTTCCTGGAACGCATGGAAGTGTGGGCCGCGGATGAACTGACCGCCGTCGAGCACCTCACGAAAACGGGCCTCCAGCTCGGGAATCAGCGGCTCGTACTGGGAATGGACGTCAACGAGCGGGATCGTCACGGCGCCTCACTGTAGCTCGATAGACGAGATACGCCGCCAGTCCGAGAACGCCTGCCAGGACGGCGTATTCCGCGTACTTGAACCCGTGGTTGAAGCGCTCGAAGTTCGAGCCCAGTGCGTAGCCGACGCCGGCGATCGCGAAGGCCCAGACCGCGGAGCCGACTGCGGTGTAGAGCGCGTACGGCGCGAGCGGCATCTCGAAGACCCCGGCCGGGATCGAGACGAAGGAACGGACGAGCGGCGTCACCCGCCCTACGAGCACGCCGAAGTTCCCCCACCGCTCGAACCAGCGCTCGGCCCGGTCGAGACGCTCCCGCGTGACATGGATCAAGCCGCCGTGCCGCTCGACGAGGCGGCGGCCGCCGCGCAGGCCGATCCACCAGCCGACGAGCGCACCCACGAGATACCCGAGCGTTCCCGCAAGCGCCATCACGATGAACGCGCCGATGCCGAACCCGATCTTGGCCCCGAAGAGGGATACGTGGTGTGCGGCCTGGAAGACACCGGCCGCAACTGCTCCTGCGTAGAGCATCACGACCTCGCTCGCGGCGGGAAAGACAGCGTCGATCGCCATGAGGACGAACACGGCATACGCCCCCTGTGCGGCGATGTGCGATTCGAAGGTCGACGTGACGCTGGCGAGCACCGCGCGCAGTCTACGAGTGACGCGAGGTGACCGGCGACACAAGCGTCGCCTTGCCGATCGAGTTCGTCGCGACGACTCTGACGACATACGTGCTCGCCGGCCTGCCGTTCCAGGTCACGCTCTGCGAGCCCGGATCGAGCCGCTTCGAGAGGAGCGTCGCGAGCACGATCCCGTTGGCTTTCTCGACCGTGACGGTGACCGACGCGGCGTGGGCGAGCTGGAAGCTCGCAGCGAGCCCAGGCGCCTTCGACGTGACCTGCAACGATCCGAGCGTCTCGTTGATCGCGAACTGCCGGTCGGCCGTCGTCGTATGACCGAGATCGTCGGTCCCGGTGACGGAGAAGCGCCAGGACCCCTCGGCGGCGCCCTTGCCGTCCCACTGCAGCGTGTGCACGCCCGGCTGCTCTGCCTCCTGCGCGAGCGTCGTCGTGACACCACCGGGTCCGATCACCGTCGCCGCGACCTGCGACGGGCGAACGAGCTTGTACGAGAACGTCTCCACATCGTCGACGCCGTCGCCGTTCGGTGAGAGTGTGGTCGATGGAGGCGGCGCAGCGTAGACGCCGCTGTACGAAAGCATCAGCGCATCGGCGATCGGCTGCTCGACCGCTCGCGTCAGAAGCGTGCCGTCGAAGGCCATGGCGGCCGACGTCCCGCTGCCGAGCCCCATCGCGGTCCGTGCGCCGAGCCGCGCGAGCGCAACGGCGAGCTCGTAGTTCGTCATGCCCACGCTGTAGGACACTCCGCCACCTTCGACGGTGACGAGCAGGATGCGGCCGTCGGCCAGCTGCGCGATTGCGCTGCGGGCCGCACGGTTGTTCAAGACCGGATCGCCGAACGACTCGCGCGCTCGAAACACGGGCTTGCCGTTCGAGACGAGCAGCGGCCCACCGCCGATCGCGCCTGTCATCGCGCTCCAGTTCGGCGTTAGCGTCGGCCGCAGCTCGATCGTCGTGCCGACCGGCGCATCGGCGCTCAGGTGCGGTGCCTGCCCGCCGCGGGCGACGAGCACGGCGCCACCCGGCGGAATGGGCACCGGCCCCTGGGCGAGAACCTGCGAGACGACACCGGTCGCCACGCGATTCGGCGACAGTGACGGGATCGCGGGCAGCACATCGGCGACGACACCGCTCTCGGCGGGCGTCGAGGGCCCCCAGGCCGAGGTGTAGAGCGTCGTGTGGCCTTTCACGGGCTGCGCGTTGAGGTCCAGCTGCCGTCGCTGTCCGGTTCCGCGCCACGTGCCGTCGAAGGAGACCTGCGCCACGACGAGCGTCCCGTCGGCGCCGATCCCGAGACTCGAACGGGTCGAGGTCGGTGCCGTGTCGAGTGCGCCGCCGCGCATCAGGATTCCGGTCGGCTTGCCCGGATCGGGCACGAAGAAGTCGCCGTTCACACCGACCGCGGTCGATGTCGCGGACAGCTCCTTCTGCAGATCGGTCAGCTTCTCCGTTCCGACGACTGCGTTGTTGGAGAGAACGGGCGCGAGTTTGTAGAGCGTCCCGTCGGGCTTGGGAGCCGTCACCACGTCGAGCACAACCGGGCCGTGCGGCGTGAACTCGACCTGGCGCTCGTAGGTCACCCCGGGCATCAAGAGCGTCTGCGCGGCGACCTGCGGCGAGGTGCGCGGCGACGCGCCGGCCGGCAGCGCGGCAATCCCTGCGAGAGCGACGCCGATGAGAAGCTTGCGGAGCACGACCCCGGCCCAGAGTAGCCGCCTGAAACAATGGCGCGGTGGAGGCCGTCGACGTGCAGGAGATCCGCCGCGTTTTCACCCCACGCAAGCGGGCACCGGTTGCTGCGCTCGACGGCGTCTCGCTGGCGATTCCGGCGGGTGAAGTCCACGGCCTGCTCGGCCCGAACGGCGCCGGCAAGACGACACTCGTAAAGATTCTGTCAACCGTGCTGCTTCCGTCCGAGGGGCGCGCATTCGTCTGCGGCCACGACGTCGTCACCGAGACGAAGGCTGTTCGCCCGTTGATCGGCATCGTCTTCGGCGGCGAGCGCGGTCTCTACACGCGACTGTCGGCGAGACAGAATCTCGAGTACTGGGGCGCGCTCTACCGGCTGAACGGCGCCGAGATCAAGGAGCGCACGCGCACGCTGCTCGAGCGCGTCGGGCTCACGGACCGCGCCGACCAGCGTGTCGAGGAGTTCTCGCGCGGCATGAAGCAGCGCCTGCATCTTGCGCGCGGCCTGATGGGTGACGCGCGCGTGCTCTTTCTGGACGAGCCGACGACCGGGATGGACCCGCTCGCCGCGCGCGAGTTCCGCCAGCTGATCGGCGAGCTGAAGAGCGAGGGACGCACGATCCTGCTGACGACGCACGACATGGTGGAAGCCGAGACGGTGTGCGACCGCGTGACGCTGATCGACCGCGGACGCCTGCTCGCGACCGAGACGCCGCGCACGCTCGGGTCGCTGATCTCGCGGTTCCAGCGCATCGACGTCGAGGACGCTCCAGACTCCCTGATCGCGCAGCTCGAGCTTGTCGCCGGCGTCTCCTCGGTGGCGAAGCAGCCCGACGGCAGCATCCGCATCGAGGTGACCGAGGAGGGCGCCACGTCTCTTGTCCTGCGCCTCCTGGTCGACGCGGGGGTCACCTCTGTCAGGACCTCGCTTCCCGGCCTGGAAGAGGTCTACGTCCAGATGATCGGCGAGCGCGGACTCGCGGTCTAGATGCGCGCCTTCCTTGCAGGCGCGCGCATTCAGCTGCGGTTCTTGCGCGCGTATCCGGACGCGTTGATTCCGTTCTTCACCGCGCCGATGTTCAGCGTGATCTTCCTGATGATCTTCAGGCACGCCGGCCGCGCCGACCTCACGGCCTATGCGGCGATCGCGCCCGTCTTCATCGCACTCTGGTGGCTCGCGCTCTTCAACTCCGGCTGGACGATCACGCTCGATCGCTGGAACGGGACGATCGAGATGCTCGTCGCCGCGCCGTCCTCGTTCGCCGCGGTCGTGTTCGGCCGGATCACGGCGACGACGCTGATCGGCATCGTGTCGTTCGCCGAGACGTGGTTCGTCGCGCGTTTCCTCTTCGGCACGAAGATCACGATCTACCACCCCTGGGCGTTCGCCGCGACGGTCGCCGTCACGCTGGCCGCCATGGCGGGGACGGCTGTGGCGATGTCGAGCCTGTTCGTGCTCGCCCGGAACGCGGTCACGTTCTCGAACTCGGCGAGCTATCCGTTCTACGTGCTCGGCGGCATCCTCGTCCCGGTGTCGGTGCTTCCACACTGGATCCAGCCGGTGAGCAGCGCCGTCTTCCTCTCCTGGAGCGCCGACCTCATGCGAGCGGCCCTGCGGCCGACCCCGATGCACGACTTCGCCTTCCGCCTGGGGATGGTCGGTTTTCTCGGCGCGTGCGGACTCGGAATCGGCCTCTGGACGATGCGTCTGATCCTCGTCCGCGTGCGTGGCAACGGCGAGCTCGGAACGACGTGAGAAGCGTCGTCTCGACAGCCCGCGTCTCCTGGTATGCGATCGTCAGCGGCGCAAACGACTACTGGGCGATCTTCACCTTGAAGAGCTGGATCTTCGGCTGGTGCGTGCGCATGATCTCGCAGGTCTCGTTCTTCGCCCTGATCGGAAAGCTGCTGCGCTCCGATCAACAGACGCAGTTCTTCCTGATCGGCAATGCGGTGATGATCGCCGTCATGGGGGCGATGTTCGCAATGAACATGACGACGGCCGAGCGCGGCAACGGCACTCTGTCGCTCCTGCTTGCGAGCCCGTCACGGCCCGTCGTCGTGTTCGCCTCGCGCGGAATCTATGTCATGGCGGACGGCGTCTTCAGCAGCCTGCTCGGGCTCTTCATCCTCGGCCCGGCCTTCGGCTTGCACTTTCCGTTTCCGCGGACCTTGCTCGTGATCCCGCTCACCGCACTCGTCGGGATGTCGGCGTACTGCTTCAGCACGTTCCTCGCCGGCGTGATCATTCGCCACCGCGAGACCACGGGGCTGATCGTCAACTCGACGATCGTGACGCTGATGGCGCTCTGCGGTGTCAACGTGCCTGTGTCCTTCTACCCGAGCTGGCTCGAGTGGATCTCGCGCTGCCTGCCGATCACGAACGGGCTCGAAGCGATCCGGGGCGTGGTCAACGACGCTGCGTGGTCGACCATCGCCGCGCACGCCGGAGTCGAGGTGCTCGTCGCGGGCGCGTGGCTCGCGCTCGCACTCGGCACGTTCGGACGGTTCATCCGCGCGGGCCAGCGGGACGGCTCGCTCGACTACGCGTCGTGACGCTCGACCTGATCGACGACGGCTACGACTACCAGGTGCTGGTGCTCGACGATTCGTGGGTGTTTCGGTTCCCCCGACGTCAGGAGGTGGCGCAGGTTCTCGAGCAGGAAGTCGAGCTCCTACCCAAGCTCTCCGGCGCCCTCCCCGTCGAGGTACCGCGGTTCACGCAGGTATCGCAGGACCCTCCGTATGTCGTCTACCGGTTGATCGAAGGCACTCCCCTCCTCGACGAAGATCCCGACGGGGTCAGAGCCTTCCTGTCGGCCCTGCACTCGCTCGATCCCTCATCTCTGCCGCTGACGCGTCCCGTGTGGATCGACGAGTTCAGCGAGCGGTGCGAGCGTTTCGCACACGACGTCCTGTCGTTGCTCGACGTCGATGAGCGCGAAAAGGCGCGGGCGCTCTTCACCGAGGCCCAGACCCTCAGCGGCTTCGAGCCCGCCCCGATCCACGGCGACGTCCTGCCGGAGCACCTCCTCTGCCGCGACGGACGGCTCGTGGCGGTCATCGACTGGAGCGATGCGTGCATCGGCGATCCCGCGCTCGACTATGCCTGGCTGCTCAACGGGCCTTTCACGCAGTGGGAAGTGGACGATGAACTTCGGCGCCGCGCGCGCTTCCACTACCGGCTCGAGCCATGGATCTGGGCGCACAACGGCCTCATGACAGGGCGACCCGACCGCGTGCGCGCCGGGCTGGCGGGAATCAGTTCCAGACTCTGACGTCCCGGTACAGCGTGTCGCGCTGCACGGGGATCTTGCCCAGGCTCTTGATCAGGTGGACGAACTCCTCGGTCGATGCGCGATAGGTCGTTCCCGCCGCACTCACGACGTTCTCCTCGATCATCACGCTGCCGAGATCGTCTGCGCCGAACTGCAGGGCGACCTGGCCGATCTTCTTCCCCTGGGTGACCCACGACGAGCCGATGTGCGGCACGTTGTCGAGGAAGATGCGCGACACGGCCTGCGTGAGGAGGTAGTCGAACGAGGTCGGGCGCGTCTCCGGCGGAACTTTCTCGCCGAGCCGGTTGCCGTCGTCCTGGAACGTCCACGAGAAGAAGGCGCGGAAGCCGCCGGTCTCGTCCTGCACCTCGCGGACGCGCCGCATGTGCTCGACACGCTCCTCGAGCGTCTCGACGTGGCCGTACATCATCGTCGCCGTCGTCGAGATGCCGAGGCGGTGGGCGTGCCGCATCACGTTCAGCCACTCGGACGACTTCGTCTTCTTCGGCGCGATGATCTCGCGCACACGATCGACGAGCACCTCACCGCCGCCGCCGGGGATCGAGTCGAGGCCGGCGTCGCGAAGGCGCGTCAGCGTCTCCGGGATCGTCAGCTTCGACCGGCGCGAGATGTGCTGGATCTCGGGCGGCGACAGCGCATGCAGATGAATCGTGTACTTCGCCTTGATCGACCGGAACAAGTCCTCGTAGTACTCGATGCCGAGGTCGGGATGATGCCCGCCCTGCATGAGCAGGCCGGTGCCGCCGATCGCGAGCGTCTCCTCGATCTTCTTGAAGATCACGGGCTTCGGCAGGAGATAGCCCTCGCGTGCGTCGCCAGGCCTGCGGTAGAAGGCACAGAAGTCGCAGTCGGTGACGCAGATGTTCGTGTAGTTCAGGTTGCGGTCGATGATGAACGTCACGCGCTCGGGATCGTGGAGCCGGTTGCGGATCGTGTTCGCGACGCGACCGACCGCGACGAGGTCGCGGGAGCGCAGAAGCGTCACCGCCTCGTGCTCGTCGATCCGCTCGCCCTCGAGCGCCTTCTCGAGCACGGCCGCGACCGGAGCCTTCGAGACGACGCTCACGCGACCGCCGCTCCCGTCGTCTGCACGAACCGCAGCTCGGGCACCGTGTCGAGTAGATCGGCGTCGCGGCAGAGCTCGAGGAACGTGTACAGCCCCGCGCGCTCGCGCGGCCCGAAGCGGTAGCGAAGCTTCTCGAAGTAGCGCGCGAGGAAGCCGGCCGGATAGCCGTAGTGCTCCGCCGCCTCGAAGGCAAGCTGCTCGGGCTCCGCACGCGCGAGCCGGACGGACGAGACGAGCGCGTCCTCGAGGTCCGCGAGCCCGTCCGCCAGCGGCTCCGGGCAGGCCCACACCGCGAACACCATCGGCAGCCCGGTCCGCTCGAGCCAGAGTCGGCCGAGGTCGTAGTGCGGCGTCGGATCCTCGAACGCGGACTTGAGGGCGGCGTCGCCGATCAGGAGCTTCGCATCGGCGTCCTCCCCGAGCGGAACCTGCTCCGCCTCGGGCAGCAGAACCTTCGTGAGCGCGACCGATGTCGCCGACTCCGGCGTCACCGCAACGACTCGTACCTGCTCCAACGGCTTGCGGGAGACGAGCTGAATCGAATCGACCGCGCCTTCCGACGCGACACACAGCCGCGGCAGGAGACGCAGCTTGTCGGCGTTGCGGGCGTACTCGATCGACGAGATCGGCGCCGTGTCGAGCTCGCCGTCCACGAGCATGCGGTTCAGGTCGGTCGGAACGCCCTGGATCTCCTCCACCTCGGCATCGACGCGGTAGAAGACCGGCGCCATGTTGACGTAGCTGATTCGACCGAGCTTGATCACGTCACCACCGGTGCAGCTCGTTGTACAGCGTGTCGCGCTGCACCGGAATCCGACCGGCCTCCTTGATGAACCGCACGAGCTCGGGGATCTTCTGCTCCGTCCCGCTCGTCGCGCCGGCGGCCTGGAAGATCTTCTCGCGCACGACGGTGCCCTGCACGTCGTTCGAGCCGAAGTGCAGCGCGAGCTGGGCCATCGGCATCCCCATCATGATCCAGTACGCCTTGATGTTCGGGATGTTGTCGAGCACGAGGCGCGAGACGGCTGCCATCTTCAGGTCGTCCGCGCCGGTCGTGAACTTGAAGCCGCGCCGCTCGAACACCGTGTTCTCCGGATGGAAGGCCAGCGGTATGAACGCGAGGAAGCCGCCGGTCCTGTCCTGCTGGTCGCGCAGGCGCAGCATGTGGTCGACGCGCTCCTCGTACGTCTCGACGTGCCCGTACAGCAGCGTGCAGTGCGTCGGGATTCCCATGCGATGCGCCGTGTCGTGGATGTGGAACCACTCCTCGGCGGGCTCCTTGCCGGGCGCGATCAGCTGACGTACGCGCGGCGCGAAGATCTCCGCGCCGCCGCCCGGAAGCGAGCCGAGCCCGGCATCCTGCAGCACGCGCAGGACCTCCTCGTGCGTGCAGCCCTCGAGCTTCGACATGTGATGGATCTCGGAGGCCGTATAGAACTTCAGATGCACGTCGGGGAGCGCGGCCTTCAGCTTTCTCAGGACGTCCGCGTAGAACTCGAGGTCGACGTGCGGGTTCTCGCCGTTCACGCAGTGGATCTCGGTGAAGTTCGCGAGCTCGTGCTGCGCGACCGCGTCCTCGACGAGCTCGTCGGCGCCGATCGTGTACGAGTCCTCCTGCTTCTGCGTCTTCGCGAACGCGCAGAACTTGCACTTCACGCGACACACGTTCGTCTGGTTCAGATAGAGGTTCTGGACGAAGTAGACCTCGTCCCCCCCGCCGCGCACGCGCCGCGCGAGATCGGCGAGCTCGCCGAGGGCGAGCAGGTCGTCGG
Organism: uncultured Actinomycetes bacterium; assembly: GCA_963848665.1. Lineage (GTDB taxonomy): Bacteria > Actinomycetota > Thermoleophilia > Gaiellales > Gaiellaceae > Palsa-739. The sequence goes on along the minus strand of CAWKEF010000006.1, from coordinate 693,381 downwards.
TCTCCATGAGCGCGAGCCCGTCCTCGAAGTCGAGACGCTCCCGCGCTTCGACCTTCTCGCGAATCGGGGCGAGCGTGTCGAGTGTGTCGAGGACGGCCATGCCTACCTTTCGCGGTTCACGACTGCATGGGTCAAGGACTCGAGCTCGTCGCGGTGCAGCTCACCGTTGAGACATGCCCGAGCTCTCCTAGCGTAGTCCAGCGCGACCTCGCGGGAGCGCTCGAGGGCGCCGGTTGCAGCAACACGCACCAGCGCACCGTCGAGAGGCCCTCCGGCGAGCGCCGCGCGAACGACCTCGTCCTGCTGTGCGGCGAGCAGGAGCGGAAGCGTGGGCGTCCCGTCTCGCAGATCCGTGCCTGCGATCTTGCCGGTCTCGATCGTCGAACCGGAGCAGTCGAGGACGTCGTCCGCGATCTGGAACGCCACGCCGAGCGCGATCCCGTACTGGCCGGAGCCGCCGCCGAGCCGGCAGGCCGCTTCGAAGAGCGCCCCCGTCTTGAGCGCGCAGCGCTCGATGTATGCCTCGACGGTGGTCGAAGGGTCGTTCGTCTGCGTGCGCTGCATGGCCTCTCCGCGCGCGAGGGCCAGGGTTGCGTCGGCGAGGCACTGCACGGCCTCGATGTCGCCCGTCGTGGCGAGCTCGGCGAAGGCCCGCGCGAAGAGATAGTCCCCCGTCGCGCGGGCCGCATCGGCGCCGTAGACGGACCACGCCGCGGCCTTGCCGCGCCGGAAATGGGCGCGGTCGATCAGATCGTCGTGCACGAGCGTCGCCATGTGCACGAGCTCGACGGCGACGCCTGCCGCGAGCGACGGCTCCTGGCCGGGCGGCGTCGAGAGGAAGACGAGCAGCGGACGCAGCCGCTTGCCACCGGCGGCGAGCGCCTCGTTGCCGACTGCAGCGACGAGCCCGGGATGGCTCGCGACCGACCGCGCCAACCGCTCCTCGAGCGCGTCGAGATACTCCTCGAGGCCGTCGGCCTCACGGATCGCCGACAGAGCCGAGCTCAGCGGGCTTCTCCGACGTGCAATGCGACGATGCCGCCGGCGAAGGTGCGGTAGCGGACGCGCTCGAACCCGCAGCGCTCGAGCAGCGCGGCGAGCTCGTCCGGCGGCGGGAATCGCCGTACGCTGGCAGGCAGATACGTGTAGGCCGAGCCGCCCGGAAGAGCCTTGCCGAGCGCCGGGACGATCCGGTCGAACCACACGCGGTAGAACGGCGCGAGCCGGCCGCGGGGCATCGTGATCTCGAGTATCCCGAGACGGCCGCCGACTCGCAGCACCCGGCGCAACTCCCGCAGCCCGCCGTCGAGATCCTCGACGTTGCGCACGCCGAAGCCGACGGTCGCCGCGTCGAAGGACGCCTCGTCGAAGGGAAGCGCGAGGACGTCTCCCTGCACCCATTCGATCGACGGCGCCTTGTGTCGCGCGCGCTCGAGCATCCGCGCTGAGAAGTCAAGCCCGACCGGCTCGGCACCCTGTGCGCGGGCGGCGATCGCGAGGTCGCCGGTGCCGCAGCAGGCGTCGAGCACGCGATCGCCCGCGCGAACCGTCTGGTCGATCGTGATCCGGCGCCAGCGCCGGTCGAGCCCGGCGGTCATCACACGGTTCATCGCGTCGTAGACCGGGGCGATCCGGTCGAACATCGAGCGGACGCTCTCCGCAGGCAGCGTCCCGCTCTGAAGGCTCACTGACCCCACCGTTTGGTGATTGCGTGCTCGAGCCCGAGCTGATCGAGTGCGCGCCCGACGATGAAGTCGACGAGGTCGCCGACCGTCTCGGCTCCGTGGTAGAAGCCCGGCGCGAGAAAGAGGATCGTCGCTCCTGCCTCGCGCAAGGTCAGCATGTTGCGCAGGTGGATCGTCGAGAGAGGCGTCTCTCGGGGCATCAGCACGAGACGACGGTTCTCCTTGATCGCCACCGACGCGGCCCGGTGGATCAGGTTCTGCATCGCACCCGAGGCGAGCGTGCCGAGCGTTCCCATCGAGCAGGGACAGATCACGTACGCGTCGACCTTCGCCGAACCCGACGCGTACGGCGACTTCCAGTCGTTCGGGTCGTAGACCGTCGCGTTCGGTGCGTGCTCGAGCAGGCGCGTGATCGTCTCGTCCCGCGAGAGCCGCGCGTTGCCGTACAGCTCGGTGGCGAGCACCTCGATCCCCGCGCTCGAAGCAGAGACGCCGACCTCGCAATCGGCGGCCGCGAGCGCCTCGAGGAGGCGGGCGGCGTAGGGAGCCCCGGAGGCGCCCGTGATCCCTAGAAAGACATGCACGCCCGGGGATTGTGCCCGTTTACCACCAAGCTGACCGCCGGCCGGCGCACTCTGGGGACGACGCGAGCACATCGGCGGAGGCGAGACCGTGCTCTCGCCGCAGCCACACGGCGATTACGCCTTTCTGAGCGTCGTCCCGAGGACGAAGCGCAGCTTCTGACTCGGATCTACCTCTGTCCCTTGGAGGCCTCGAGGAAGACGGCCAGATCGTGCAGCCGTTTCTGCCCGAGCGAGGCGAACTTCGGCATCGGCGACCCCGGATTGACGCACGAGGGGCACTGGAGGTGCCGGATCTGGAACGAGATGCCGAGATGCCTCGTGCCGATCGCGGTCAGGTCGGGGGCGCCGAGATTCGACGAGCCGGTGCCGAGATACGTGTGGCAGGCAGTGCAGCCCGCGACGGCGAAGAGCTTCGCGCCCGGCGCCGCGGCGGGAGGCAGCTTCTCGACCTTGATCCAGTGCGGGACGTCGGCGATCACCTCCGACGACAGCGCCTCCGACGCCGTTGCGCCCTTCCACGTCAGGACCGCCATCGAGAGGACGACGAGCACGGCTCCGACGATCGCGAGCGGCCGCCGCGAGAGCCTGCGCTCCATGCGCAGGTCGTAGAACGGCAGCGCGATCAGCAGGATGAGTGCGATCGTCGGCACGCCGACCGTTCCGAGGAACACCGAGTCCGGCCATTTGAAGATCCGGAGCAGGTAGAAGAGGAAGTAGAAGTACCAGTCGGGGCGCGGGACGAAGCTCGTGGTGCCCGGATCGGCCTTGTCGGTGTATTCCGGGCCGAGCAGACCCTGATGCGTCCCGTCGTGGTGCGGCGACCACGACGTCCACTTCCAGAGCACCGCGAGACCGACGATCACGGCGACGACGACGAGGCTCATGATCGTGTCCTCGACCATCGCGAAGGGGTAGAACGGCTTGCCCCGCTTCTTGACGTCTGCCTTGTAGCGAGCGAACTGTGCGCGCCGCTCGTCGAGCGCCGAGGCCATTACTCGGATCCTCCGGCACCGCGTGCGGCGGGCCTCGTCAGCCCGGCGCGCAGCTCGGGCGGGTCGTCCGGCGGCGTCGTCCCGGCCGCTTCCCTCGACCACGGCGGCGACGTGACGCCGAGCCGGATCACGAGATAGAGATGCAGGCCGATGAGCGCGAAGATCGCGCCGGGGATCAGGAGCATGTGCAGCGAGTAGAAACGCGTGAGCGTCTCGGCGCCGATCTCCTGGCCGCTGCGTAAGAACTGCGCGAGCCAGGGGCCGAGGAACGGCGCCGTCCCGTTCAGGTTGATGCCGACGACGCTCGCCCAGTACGCGGTCTGGTCCCACGGGAGCAGGTAGCCGGTGAAGCCTTCCGCCATGCCCATCACGAGGAGCAGCACGCCGAGGACCCAGTTCAGCTCGCGCGGATATTTGTAGGCCCCGAACAGGAACACGCGGCCCATGTGCAGGAACATGAGGATGATGAAGACGCTCGCGCCCCACTTGTGCATGCCCCGCACGAGCCAGCCGAGCGTGACGTGGTCGGTGATGTTCTGAATCGACGAGTACGCCTCGTTCGGCGTCGGCTGGTAGTACATCGCGAGAATCACGCCGGTGACCGCCTGCACGAGGAAGGCCGTGAGCGTCGCCGAGCCCAGCGTCTGCATCCAGTTCGTGTCGCCCGGGACCTTCCGGAAGAGGAAGTACTTGATGCCGCCGACGAGGCCCGACCGCTCCTCGAGCCAGTCGAGCGGGAAGTTGACCGCCTGCTGCATGCGCTGCCGGCGGATCTCCGCGCGCGTGGGTCGACGCCGCGTGATCATCAGTGGTGCGGCGGGTTCAGCGGATAGAGGATCTGCTCCCAGCCGTCGACGTGCTCGCCGGGCCCGACCTCCTTGTACTTGTGGATCTTGGCCTGCGCTCCCGTACCGACCACGTGCGAGACGGAGTACGTGCTGAGCAGGATCAGCCGGCCGTTGTCTACGTCGAACGTGTAGCGGTCGAGAGCGCGGACCGGGGGCCCCGCCGTGCGGTTGCCCTCCGTGTCGTACTGGCCGCCGTGGCAGGGGCAGCCGAAGCCTGCGGGGACGACCGGAAGCAGCGTCACCTTGCCGTTCTTGCCGGTCTCGGTGAGCGTCTTCAGGCCGAGGATGGCGCCGCTCGGGCCGTTCGCCTGCACGGGGCAGCCGAGGTGCGCGCAGTGGTTGGAGATGATCGTGAAGCTCGGCGACTGCTTGCCGCCGACCGCTACCGAGCCGTTGCTCCGGACGAAGGCGGTGCGGCGCGACACCTCGCCCTCACTCGGGTCGGACATGAACGTCGCGATGTACCACTGCCCGTCGGCGTAGTCGCTGATGGGGCCCAGGTCGACCTTGTGCCGCTTCTGGCCGAGGAACGGCGGCAGGAGCGCGAACCCGGCGACCGGCACCGTGACGATCCCGCCGATGACTGCGCCGAGCCCGAGGGTCGTGCCCTCGAGGAACTTGCTGCGCGGGAAGCGCTCGCCCGGAGCGGGGCGCGGCATCGCCGCTTCGCCTTCGTTCGCCGGCGGCGCGCCGCCGGCCGGCACGGCCTCGCGGCGCTCGGGCTCGATCTCGATCGGTCGGCTGCGCAACCCCGCCGTCGACTCGCGGGCCCAGAGCACTCCGAAGACGATCGCGATCGCACCGCCGATCGTCGAGATCCACAACGGGTTGACGATCAGGCCGACGAGAAGGACTGCGACGCCGATGGCGAAGCCGATCGGCCAGAACGTCGGCGCGGGCAGATGCGGCTCTTCGTGCATCTCGTCTGGATTCAAGCCGCCGCCCCTCCCGGGCGTCAACGTCGTAGCAGTTGGCGCAACGAGCGAGAAGTCTTACCGACTCCGCCGTTCGGCGCTCCGGGAACCGACTCGATCCCGTACTCCCCCCAGCGGCGGTCGACGAGGCTGCGGATCTCCGGGCTCATCCGGATCTCCTCGGGCCACGGCCGCGCGCCCTCCTCGGGCGACTTCGCGGTCGCGTCGATCCCGAGCTTGCCCCCCACGAACTGCCGCTGCGGCGCGTGATCGAGATGGTCGAGCGGGCCTTCTGCGATGACCACGTCACGGGCCGGATCGACGTTCGCACCGGCATAGAAGAGCACCTGCTCGTAGTCGTGGACGTCGACGTGAGCGTCGACGACGACGACGCATTTCGTGAGCGAGAGCATGCCGAGGCCCCAGATCGCGTGCATCACCTTGTGCGCGTGGCCCGGGAACGACTTCTCGATCGCGACGATGCAGCAGTTGTGGAATGCGCCCGCGACCGGCAGGTCGTAGTCGACGATCTCCGGCACCGTCGCCCGGATGGCGGGCAGAAAGATGCGCTCGGTCGCCTTGCCGAGCCACGCGTCCTCCTGCGGCGGCTTCCCGACGACGATCGACGGGTAGATCGCGTTCTCCCGCATCGTCATCGCCGTGAGGTGGAAGACCGGGAACGGCTCCGCGGCGGTGTAGTACCCGGTGTGGTCGCCGAATGGGCCCTCGGAGCCGAGCTCGTCCTTCTCGATGTACCCCTCGAGCACGATCTCCGCGTGCGCCGGCACTTCGAGGTCGACGGTGACGCCTTTCACGAGCTCGACCGGCGCGCCACGGAGGAAGCCCGCGAGCATGAACTCGTCGATGTGCTTCGGCAGCGGCGCGCTCGCGGAGTAGGCCGTGATCGGGTCGAGCCCGAGCGCGACTGCGACCGGGATGCGACCGTCGGTCGCAAGCCAGTCCGCACGCCCGTCCTTGTGGATCTGCCAGTGCATGAAGGTGGTGCGACGGTCGATCACCTGCATGCGGTACATGCCGACGTTTCGCCCGCCGCTCCGCGGGTCGCGAGTGATGACCGCGGGCAGCGTGACGAACGGTGCGGGGTCTCCGGGCCAGCATCGCTGCACCGGAAGAAGGGAGAGATCGATGTCGTCGCCCTGCAGCACGATGTCGTGCACGGGGCCGCGCCGCACCGTCTGTGGCAGCGAGTCGGCGATCGACTTCAGCTTCTGCAGGCCGCGCACCTTGTCCATCAGCCCCGAAGGCGGCTGCATCTCGAGCACGTCGCCGACCTTTCGGCCGATGTCGTCGAGGCTCTCGACGCCGAACGCGAGACACATGCGCCGCTCGGTCCCGAACTGGTTGATGAGCAGCGGATGCTTCGCGCCCTTCGGGTTCTCGAAGAGAAGCGCCGGGCCGCCGGCCTTCACCGTGCGGTCGACCACCTCGGTGATCTCGAGGTCGGGATCGACCTCGGCGGTGACGCGCACGAGCTCGCCCTCGCGCTCGAGGACACGAATCCAGTCGCGGAGGTCTTGCACCGGCGCTAGCGCCGGTGGCGCAGCCAGTGCGTCAGCTCGCCGAGCGCGATCACCGAGACGAAGACGAGGCCGACGACGAGCATCGACAAGACGGTCTTCTTGCCTTCCTGCGCTGCGGTCTCTGCGACGAGGTGGAGCATCAGCGGGGAATCTATCGAACCGTGGCGCGGGCGGTCACGCCTTGAAGCGCTCGCGATGCAGCGCCAGAGCGTGTTCGACCTGCCGGTCGCCCGCGGCGGCGCGCGCGACCGCGTCGAGCGTGTCCACCTCGCCCCGCAGGCGAAGTGCAGTGCGCCCCTCGTCGAGCGAGCGCGTGCCGATCAGGGCCGCCGTTGCGGCCCAGAGCGGCCCGTCGCCTTCGGCCCGCTCCGCCCGGAGCTGCGAGCAGAGGGAGATCAGCTCCGACAGGTCGCCGACGGCGTCGACCTCGCCGAACGACGCGATGCGGACGAGCCCGTGGGCGTAGAGATAGTCGCCGAGCAGAAGGGCGGTGTCGGCGTCGAGCGGCTCGAAGAGACGCGACGAGCCGTAGTGCACGAGGTAGCCCTCGTAGATCGTCTCGAGCCCGAGCGCGAAGCGCTCCTCGCCGAGCGGCGAGAACACGGGCTCGCGCTCGGCGTCGGGTCTCAGCGCCTCGCGCCAGAGGGGCGACTCCTCCGACGCGCCGCTCGCGATCGACTCCCAGAGGTCAGCCGTGGCGGCCGAGCTCACCGGCGGCCTCCACCGTGCAATCGATGTCTCCGTCGGTGTGCGCGAGCGAGACGAACATCGCCTCGAACTGGGAGGGCGCCACGTAGATCCCTCGCGCGAGGAGGTGGCGGAAGTACGCGGCGTAGCGCTCGGTGTCGCAGGCCTGTGCATCGTCGAAGTTCCGGACGCCCCGGTCGGTCATGAAGAGCGTGAGCATCGCGCCGACCCGTCGCACACGCCCGATCCCGAGGTCGGAAAGCCCGGCCTCGAGCCGAGCGCCCTTGCGCTCCAGCTCGTCGTACACGGACTCGTCGCGCAGCCGCCGCAGGACCGACAGGCCGGCGGCGGTCGCGAGCGGGTTGCCCGAAAGGGTTCCGGCCTGGTAGACCGGGCCGCTCGGCGCGAGCCGCTCCATCACGTCGGCGCGGCCGCCGAACGCGGCGAGTGGAAGGCCGCCGCCGACGATCTTCCCGAGCACCGTCAGATCCGGCAACACGCCGTAGAGCTCCTGCGCGCCGCCGCGCGCGATCCGGAAGCCGGTGATCACCTCGTCGAAGACGAGGAGCGCTCCCGACGCGTCGCAGAGCTGCCGCAGCGCCTGGAGGAAGCCGTCGGCCGGCGGGACGACGCCCATGTTCCCGGCGACGGGCTCGACGATGATCGCCGCCAGCCCTTCGCCGTATCGGAGCACCGCCTCGGCTGCGGCGGTCAGGTCGTTGTACGGGCAGACGATCGTGTCCGCCGTGACGGCGGAAGGGACGCCCGGCGTGGAGGGAATCGCGAGCGTCGCAAGCCCCGAGCCCGCGCTCGCGAGGAGTGCATCGGCATGACCGTGGTAGCACCCCGCGAACTTCAGGATGCGGTCGCGCGCGGTGAACCCGCGTGCCAGGCGCAAGGCACTCATCGCGGCCTCGGTCCCGGACGAGACGAGCCGCACCTTCTCGACCGAGGGAACGGCGTCCACGATCTCCGCGGCGAGCGCGACCTCGGCTTCGGTCGTCACGCCGAAGGTCGTTCCGCGCTGGGCCGCCTCCTGCACCGCCTCGACCGTCTCGGGATCCGCGTGCCCGAAGACGAGCGGCCCCCACGACTGCACCCAGTCGAGGTAGCGATTGCCGTCGACGTCGTAGAGGAACGCTCCTTCGCCTCGCGCGGCGAAGAACGGCTCGTCGAGCCCGACGGCGCGCATCGCGCGTACGGGAGAGTTGACTCCGCCGGGAATGAGCTCGAGCGCGCGGCGGTAGAGCTCCGATCGCGTTCTCAAAGCCACTGTGCGAGATCCTTCGTCCAGTAGCTCACGATCAGATCCGCCCCCGCGCGCTTGATCGCGGTCAGCGACTCGAGCGCCGCCTGACGCTCGTCGAGCCAGCCCGCCCGCGCCGCCGCCTTCACCATTGCGTACTCACCCGACACGTTGTACGCGGCGATCGGAACGTCGAAGGACTCCCGAACGGCGCGGATTACGTCGAGATAGGGGAGCGCGGGCTTGATCATGATCGCGTCCGCGCCTTCGTCGATGTCGAGCTCGGCCTCGCGCAGCGCCTCGCGCACGTTCGCGGGATCCATCTGGTACCCGCGGCGGTCGCCGAACGCCGGCGTCGAGTCGGCGGCCTCGCGAAACGGCCCGTAGAACGCCGACGCGTACTTCGCCGAGTACGCGAGGATCGGCGTCGTCTCGTAGCTGCGGTCGTCGAGAGCCTCGCGGAGGGCGGCGACCCGTCCGTCCATCATGTCGCTCGGAGCGACGACGTCGGCGCCGGCCTCGACATGGGACACCGCAGTGCGTGCGAGGAGCTCGACGCTCTGGTCGTTGTGCACCTCGCCGTCGACGATCACGCCGCAATGGCCGTGCGACGTGTACTCGCACAGGCATACATCGGTCATCAGCACGAGCTCGGGGAAGCGCGGACGGAGGGCGCGCAGCGCACGCTGGACGATGCCGTCTTCCTCCCACGCCCCGGTCGCCTGCTCGTCCTTCTCCTCGGGGATCCCGAAGAGGATCACCGCCTGGACGCCGACCCGGACGAGCTCCTCCGCCTCGCGCACCACGTCCTCGACCGACCGGCGGGCCATGCCCGGCAGCTCGTCGTTCGCGAGCGACTCCGGCGCGACGAAGAGCGGCATCACGAACTGGTCGAGGCTGAGCCGCGTCTCCCGGACGAGAGCACGGAGGCCGGGGCTCCGCCGAAAACGGCGCAGGCGGACCTCGGGGAAGTCGGACATACCGAAAGAGTACGTCCGCTGCCAGGGGCTCGTGCTTTGCCCGTGCCTACTGGGCGAGACGGTGCATCGACAGCCGTGCCGCTGCGCCCAGAAGCGCGCCGATCCCGAGCAGCCAGAGCGTCTCGATGCCGATCGCGTGCCAGGGATGCGTGTCGTAGAGCGCGGCGCCGAACCAGCGCACCGCATGCGCGAATGGCAGGAGCTCGCTCACCCACCACGCGAACGCGAGAGCGTCGCGCGGCACGAGGCCGAGGAAGACGACCGGGAGCACGACGAGCACGGCAAGGAGCGATGCGGTGCGTGCTTCGCGGGCGAGCGCACCGAGCAGCGCACCCGCGGCACCGACGACGCCGGCTGCGAGCCCGATGCCGACGAGCAGCAGAGGGAGGCGCGCCCAGGGCTCGCCGCCCGTCACACCGCCCGCCTCCGCGACGATCCCGAAGACGATTGCGATCGTGCCGCCGAGCACGAGGCCGACGACCGCAGCCAGCGCGACCTTCGACCACACGAGCTCGCCGAGCGAGACGAGCCCGCGCCGCAGCCGGCCGATCGTCCCCTCGTCCCGCTCGGAGGCGGTGGCGCCCGCCGCGAGGAGAAGCGCGAGAAACGTCACCGCGAGCGCGATCCCGTACGACTGCACCTGAGCCGAAAGCAGCCAGCTGCGGCCCTTTGCCTTCACCTCGTGGAGCACGATCGGATGCGCCGTCGCCTGAAGCGCCGTACCCGTTCGCGCGAGCCCTGCCCGCGCGGTGCGAATGAAGTGGCGGATCGTCTGCACACGCTGAGACTGCGGCAGCGTCGAGAGCAGCTGCTCCGTGCGGTCGAGCCCGAGCACGGTGAAGGGCTCGCCGAGAAAGCTGCCGCTTCCTCCGTGGAGGATCAGCCGAACGAACACGAGATTCGCCTTGATGAACACCCCCTGCAGCTGCCGGTTCAGGCGGTAGACGAGCGCCTGCACCTCCTGCGTGACGCGGGGTGCAACCGCGCCCGAGCCGGTCTGGAGCTGGAGACTCGGGCTCTCGGCCGTCGTCTCGAGCGCGCCGACGAAACCCGGCGGCACGGTGATCGTCGCGACGACCTTCCCCGAGGCGAGCTCGCGGCGCGCCTCATCGGCGCGCATCGGGACCAGGCTGACGTTCTGCGCGACCTCGTCGATGATCGTCTGGACGTGGAAGTGCGTGCCTGCGACCTGCACGACGGGCGGCACGTTGTCCTCGTCGACGTACGCGACACGGGGCTTCGAGCTCGCGTACCCGGCAACGAGCCCGACGAGGAGCGCAATCACGACCGGATAGGCGAGCAGCGCGCCGAGCAGCAGCGGCGACCGCCGCAGGACACTGAGGTCCTTGCGCAGCAGCAAGCCGACCGCGTTCATCCGAAGACCTCCTCGGGCGTCGACGGAACGATGCGCCCGTCGAGCAGGACGAGCACGCGATCCGCATGCTCGACCTCTTCGAGGTTCTGCGTCGCGAAGCACGCGGCGCCGCCGTCGCTGCGGAGGGCTTCGACGACCTCCCAGACACGCATCCGCTGGCCCGGGTCGAGTGAGGCCGTCGGCTCGTCGAGCAGCAGCACGCGCGGCTCGCCGAGCAGCGACAGCGCGACGTTCAACCGCTGGCGATTGCCAACCGACAGCTCGCCCGACGCGCGGGCGTCGGCCGGGAGCTGAAAGCGCACCAGCAGCTCCTGCGCCTTTGCCTTCGCGTCCGGGACGCCTTCGAGACGAGCGAAGAGCTCGAGGTTCTCGCGGGCGCTGAGCCGCGCGTAATGCGCTGGGCGCTGTGGCACCCAGCCGACGCGCGCGTTCGTCTCGACGGTTCCCTCGCTCGGCTCGAGCGCACCGGCGAGAAGCGCGAGGAGGGTGGACTTGCCGGCGCCGTTCGGCCCGACGAGCGCGACTGTCTCGCCCGCCGCGAGCTCGACGTCGGTCGGCGCCAGGGCTTCGACGTCGCCGTACCTGCGCGCGACGGCGACGGCGCGAATCAGCACGTTCACCGAGGAAGCGGTGCGGCGGGAGACTCGGGCGCGATCACCTCGATGCCGACGGCGTCGGCCACCGGTGCGCCTGCGGCCCACTGCTCGAAGGCGAGCCGCTCCGAGAAGAACTCCCACACGGCGCGTCCGGCGGCGAGCAGCGGCAGCGCGACGAGGATGCCCGGAAACCCGTAGATCTCTCCGCCCGCAAGCAGCCCGAAGATCACGAGCAGCGGATGGAGTCGAAGCGAGTGCCCCATCACCTTGGGGACGACGACATGTCCTTCGAGCTGCTGGATGCCGAGGAAGAGCAGGACGACCCAGAGCGCCGACAGTGGATGCTGCACGAGCGCGTACAGCACCGGCGGCGCGGCACCGAGCCACGGCCCGACGTACGGGATCAGCTCGGTAATGCCCGCCCACACGCCGAACAAGAGTGCGTACTTGCTGCCGTTCGGCATCAGCCCGGCCATGCTGAGGATCCAGATCCCGATGCCGGAGCTCGCGCCGATGATCACCGAGAGCGCGACCTGCCCTTTCACGTAGCTCATGAGGGCGTGCTCCATCCGCTCGACCAGCGGACGCGTGCCGGGGAGCGGCGGAAAGCGCCGGTCGATTCGAGCGGCGAGTCGCTCCATGTCGAGCAGCATGTACACCGACACGACGATCACGAGCACGACGCTGAAGAGCAGGCCGACGACGGCGAGCCCGGCGCCCTCGGCCCAGTTGAGCGCCTTCGTCGTGTACTTCTCCACGTCCTTCGTGCCGATCGAGGTCAGGAACTTCTGCCCCTGCTTCTGCACGCGAACGCGCTTCAGATGATGCGTGTTGAGCCAGTGCTGGAAGCGCGCGAGGTCGTGCGTCGCGCCCGTCTCATGGCTGCGTCCGGACTCGGTCGTAAAGTAATGGTCGACGCGGTGGCTGGCTGTCCGCGTCTGCTGCACCACAACCGTTGCGAGAGCGAGGATCGCGAGTGCGAGCACCGCTGCGAAGCTCACGTAGACGATCGCGACCGCCAGGCCGCGCGGGATCCAGACCCGACCGAGGCCCCGGACGAGCGGGTTGAGAAGCAGGGCGATGAGCAGCGCCACGAGGAAGATGAAGATCACGTGACGCACCGCTCCGGCGACCACCCAAACGAGCAAAAGCAGGAGCGGAAGACCCACGAGCTGCACCCATCGCGGGATCACGAGGGCAGTCCGGATACTGGGTTCCGGCATCGAAACGATGGTATCGCGGGGATCGGCGACGTCTTCGAGGACGGCAATCTCGCACTCGAGCTCTGGCTCGAGCCGCCGCCTCCTCATTTGAAGGTCGCCCGGCCGTTCGATACGGTGGCCCCGGACATGCCGTCCTCACGCCCCACCCGGAGGCGGCGCGTCGAACGTCGGGACGTGCGCTCCGCGCGTCGAGCCCGCAGGTTCGCGCTCCTCACCGTTCTCGCGATCATCCTCATCGTGGCGCTTGCGCTGTCCGCGTTCGGCGGCAGATCGCAGGCGGCCAACGCGCTCCCCGTCGGCAACGTCGTCGCGAGCAAGCAGACGAAGCCGTTCCCGCAGATCGTCGCGATGCACGGCTCCGTCCGGCTGCAGATGCCGATCGTCGCAGTCGGCGGGCTGACGGCGATCGGCTATCACTCGAGCGCCGACGACGCGCTCGACCTGAAGCCCCTCGGCCACCAGGGGAACGAAGGCACCGTGCAGAGCGTCTTCCACAAGCTCTTCGGCGGCGGCGGCGGCCATCCGACGTGGTACCAGCTCGACGGCGGCCCGACGACCGCGCTCGACGTCGGCGGCGCACCGGGGACGACCGTCTATGCACCGGTCGACGGGACGATCGTCGGCCTCACGCCGTACATCGTCGCCGGTCATCGCTTCGGCTCGCGCATCGACATCCAGCCGCAGAGCGCGCCGTCGCTCATCGTGTCGATCACGCAGTTGCGTCCGGATCCGGCACTCAAGGTCGGCTTCAACGTCGTCAGCGGCGCGACGCGCATCGGCAGCGTCGCGAACCTCGCGAAGGTGGAGCGGCAGGCGCTTGCGCGTTACACGAACGACGCGGGCAACCACGTCTCGATCGAGCTGCGCCCTGCGGCGACGCTCGTCCTGAACTGAGAATCCTCTTCCTCGCGGATGTCTTCGGCGTCGCCGGCAGGCGCGCTGTCGAAGACCGGCTGCACGGACTGCGCACGGAGCTCGACGCAGACGTCTGCATCGTGAACGGCGAGAACGTCGCCGACGGCGCCGGCATCACCGCGAAGCTCGCAGAGCGCCTGCTCGCCGCCGGCGCGGACGTGATAACGCTCGGCAATCACACGTATCGCCGGGACGGGATCGGCGACTATCTCGCCCGCAGCGAGACGCGTGATCCGCCCTGCGAACGCCGGCGCCTGGACGCCCGGCCGCGGCCTCGCCGTCGTCGAAGCGCGAAACGGCGTCAAGGTCGCTGTGCTCAACCTGCTCGGCTCGCTCTATCTCGACACGCCCGCAGTCGGCGTGGGAGATCGTCGACGCGCTCGTGGACGAGGCGCACGAGCACGCTCCCGTCGTCGTCCTCGACTTCCATGCAGAGGCGACGAGCGAGAAGGTCGCGATGGCACGCTGGCTCGACGGCCGCGTCACAGCGGTGATCGGCACGCACACGCACGTGCAGACGAACGACGCGCGCGTGCTGCCGGGCGGGACTGCCGCCGATCACCGACGCGGGGATGACCGGCCCGCACGACTCGGTGATCGGCGTCAAGGCCGAGCTCGCGATCCGCCGCATGCGCACGCGGCTGCCGGTGCGCTTCGAGCCTGCCGAGGGCGGCGTTCGGCTCGAGGGCGTCGTCGTCGACTGCTCAGACGACGGCCGGGCGGTTGGGATCGAACTGCTGCGGCTCGAGCTCTAGCTCCTCCCGCGTTGCCGGCTCCGCGACGGCGACGACGGCCGCCGGCGCGAGGAGCGCGATCGCGGCGAAGCCGAAGAACCACGGGATGTAGGTGTAGAGCCAGTACGTCAGGCAGATCTCGAAGCCGGCGAGGAGCGCCGCGGTGAGTGCGGCGAGCTGCAGCGGCGACTTGTGCCGCGGGAAGATTGCGACGACGACGCGCGCCGACGACGAGCAGGCCCTGGAGGACGTGCTGGACGAGGTGCAGGTTCGGCAGGCCGCGCGCGTAGTACTGCCCCCAGTCCCAGAGCGACCACGGCGCGTCGCGACCGACCTGCCAGCGGATCGTCCGGTCCCAGAAGACGCGCAGCTCGTGCAGCGGGCTCGGCTCGAGCAGGACGACCGAGAACGCGGCGAGAGTCGCGCACCGGCGAATCCCGCGACGAACCGTCCTGAGACGCGCCGGTCCGGGATAGGTGAGCCAGAGCGGCGCGACGAGGAGCGACGCGAACTTCGTCAGCCCGGAAAGCGCGGCGAACGCGCCGCGGCCGACGGGAGAGGAGACGAGCCAGAACCCCCAGATGAGAAAGCACGGCATGCAATCGCGTCGTTCGTGTTCGAGTTCGACGCGTACTGCGTGAACGGATACGCCGCCCACGCAAACGCGAGCATTGCTCCGAGCCTCGCCGCCGCCGAAACGCCGGCCGACGAGCCACAGGCCGAGCATGCAGAGGACGTCGAAGGCGATCGAAGTGAAGTGCGCAGCCGGCAGGGAGTCCCACTTGCCGCTCCAGCCGAACAGCGAGATAGCCCGGGATGTACGACTCGTAGGCGACCGGCCCGTACGTGTCGCCCTGCGGGTTCGCGGACTCGCAGCGCCCGTTCGTCTGGATGCGGTCGCGGATCTCGCCCGACGCGTCGGCCGGCCCGCACGCCTTGAGGTTGCCCTCGATCGGGAAGTTCCCCCAGGGCGCCTGCCCCGTGAACGATGCGCTCGGCGCCGATGACGCCCGGAGTAGCCGACGTCGATCACGTTCGACGCCTGCACGTTCAGCCCGATGCGGAAGCCGAGCGAGGAAGACCGCGGCGGCGAGCAGCACCCACGCCGGCCACACGGCCCGCGCCGGCGATCCGCGACCGGTGACGCCGATCCAGATGCCGCGCAGCACGACCCAGATGAGCGCGGGATAGAAGAGCGGCACCGCCGTGAAGACGTTGCCGTGGTTGAAGTACCAGAGCGACGCCGTCGGCGAGAGCAGCATCAGCGAGGTCGAGGTTGCGCAGCGACAGCGGCCGGCGCAGGTCGGCGAGCCCGATGAAGAAGACGAGGCAGAACGTCGCCCCAGATCCACGGGCTGTTGATCTTCGCGCCGCCGAAGGCGCCCTTGTAGCCGCGCGCCATCTTCCACGCCACCTGCGGGCCCGTCCACGCGTCGATGACGACGCCGCTCGCGTCGTCGACGTCGGCCTCGACGATCTCGCCGGCCTTGCCGAGCCAGATCTTCACCGTCCAGCTCGCCGCCTTCGGGTCGTAGGTCTCCTCGTCTGCAGACCCTTGCCGGTCCGGGTAGCGGGCGAGCCAGTCGCGCGACCTTCGGGTCCTTCTCGACGAGCGCGAGCACGTGCTCCTTCGTCAGGTGCGCCGTGTCCGGCGGCGGCGCGAACGGCGTCTGGATGAGATGGCCCGTCGCTGTCGTAGACGGGCGCAGTGACCGTCGTCGTCGCCGCGTGCGCCGCGGGCACGACAGCGAGCGCGCAGATCGACGATGAGGGCGAGGCGGCGGAGCGGCGTCTCAGCGGCCGCCGGAACGACCAGAGCTTGTTCCCGACGAAGTTCAGCGGCGTCACGAGCACGATCGCGATCGCCTGCCGACGACTTGTCCGCCCGGGTTGTGATGAGGACGTGCAGCACGAGCAGGTTCGCGCCGAGCGAGCGCGAGCGAGACGACGAAGAACCGCATCCCCTGCGCGGCGACGCCGGCGCGACGGTCGCGGAAGGTCCAGTGCCGGTTGAGCACGTAGTTGCACGTCACCGCGACGAGGAACGAGCACGTCGCCGCGAGCAGGTAGTGAAGCCCGCGTGCAGCAGCGACCGAGTAGACGGCGAGGTTGACGACGTAGCCGACCGCGCCGACGGCGCAGAACTTGCCGAGCTGCACCCAGTTCGCCGGCGTGCGCAGAACGCGCGTGGGCGCGACGTGCGACCGTGAACTCTCCATCGGGGCGGCCAGGGTAGCTACTGCGGCCGTCGCCCGTCGTGGGCACGAACTCTCGCGCCTGCAGGCGGGATTCGCCGCGGCGACGCCGTCGCGCTCGATCACGAGCTCGCGCTGACCGTCGCCGCCGCTCGCCGATCAGCACGTCGCGCAGCACACCGCCGAGCGGCAGCTGCGCCGCCGATCGAGCGAGCGAAACGAGACGCTCCGCTGCGCGTAGAACGCGACGTCCTCGAGCAGCATCAGCGCCGAGCCGACCGCGATCTCCGTCTCGCGACGGCTGAGACGCGGCCAGCGGCAGGAAACGCACCGACTCGTCGCCGCAGCGCACGACGAAGCCGAGCACGTGCCACGATTCGACGTCGACGAGAAGATCGGTCGGCCGCCCGAGCTGGATCCCGTGCAGCTGAACGGGGAGATGGAGGGAAGCCGCCGCGGAGAGAGACCCCATGGCGCCATGCTGTCTAACCGGGCGGATGCTGCGCAAACGTCAACCGTTCGAGACGAGCGGCACGAACCGGCACGGGACAGCCGCGAATCCGCCGCGCCCTCGGGGGTCTGCACGTAGACCCGCAGCAATTGCTGCTGCGGCGGCCCGATCGGGATGACGAGGCGGCCGCCGGGCGCGAGCTGCGCGAGGAGCGCGGGCGGCGGCACGGCGCGCGGCGGCCGCGACGGCGATCGCGTCGAACGGCGCCTCCGCCGGGAGGCCCAGCGTGCCGTCGCCGTCGTGCACGTGCACCCGATCGGCGTAACCCGCGGCAGCGAGGCCGCGCGCGCCGATCGGCGAGCGCCGGAGATCCGCTCGATCGAGTGCACCTCGGCGGCGAGCTCGGCGAGCACGGCCGCCTGATAGCCCGAGCCGGTGCCGACGTCGAGCACCTCTCGCCGCCGCGCAGCGCAGCGCCGCGCAGATGCGCGCGACCATGTACGGCTGCGAGATCGTTTGCTCGGAGCCGATCGGCAGCGCAGCGTCGTCGTACGCGTGGGCGCGCAGCTCGTCGGGGACGAACAGCTCACGCGGGACGCGCGCCATTGCAGCGAGCACCACTCGTCGTCGATGCCGCGCGCGCGCAGCTGCACGTCGACCATCGCGCTGCGGTCAGCCGACACGAGCGCGCGCGAAATGCGCCAGCACGGCCGGCGTGACGTCGGTGATGCGCTCGATCGGCGCGTCGACGCCGATCGTCAGCAGCGGCACGATCGAGTCGCCCGCGACGAGCGAGCCGTGGCTGCCGCCGCCCGCGTGGTGGCGGCCGCCGATGTCGACGAACTCCCAGCCCTCGGCGGCCGAGATCAGCAGCTCGCCCGCGTTCGGATTGGCGAGCGCGCCCAGCGCGTGGAGCGCGTCGGGATGGTCGAGGATCGACGGGTCGCCGGTCGTCTGCCAGCCTTCGTCTCGGGCCGAAGCGAAACTCCTCCCCGCCCTGCGCGCGACCGCCTCGCCGCCCTCGAGCCGCAGCGTGCGTCTCGACCGCCGGCTCGGCGTCGAGCGCGCGCGCGAGCGTGCCGCGTCGACCCGTGCGTCCGGCAGGAGGTACACCTGGCCGCGCGGTTCGAGGCGGTGACGACGATGCTCGTCGGCGTGCGCGCGAGCGGCAGCTCGAGCTGCGCAGCCGGCTCACCGTCGTCTGGCCGTGGTCGGAGTGACGATGACTGCGTAGCGCTCGAGGAACTCGTCCACGCCGCCGGCCGCGTCGAGCGAGCGCCGGATCGCCGCGTCGATGCGCGCGAGCGCGACGTCCTCCGCACCGACCGGGCCGTGCTCGTGCGACGCGTAGTCGAAGTCGGAGAGGTAGTACGCGAGGAAGTCGAAGCCGTCGCGCGTGACGAGCCAGCGGCCGACGGCCGACGCGTAGGTGTCGATCGAGCCGGCCGCGCGGTTGCGCACGGCGAACGGCGCACCGGTCTGGTCGGACTCGAAGAGGCTGTAGAAGAAGAATCGCTTCGGCCCGTACGCGGGCTTCGTCACCCACGGCAGCGTCGGCACGTGCTTCGTGCGACCGCGGTAGCACGTGATGTTCACGGCCGCGGTCGACGAGCCCGGCGTCCTCGAGCGCCTCGTACACCGTGACCGCGTCGCGCGCGAGATGCTCCGCGTTCATGTTGTAGATCGTGTCGGTGATCGACTGCGCCATGCCGGCGGCGCGGAGCGCCGAGAACGACGAGCCGTACTCGACGATGCGCCGCTCCTGCCGGTGCCACCAAACGAGATGCGGGATCTGGTGAACGTCCGGCCCGGCGCCGGTCGCGATCGACGAGAGGCAGACGGGCGTGAGCGAAGGGAAGACCGACGTCGCTGTGCCGTAACGCCCCTTGCTCGGCGAGCAGCGCGAGCGCCGGCGCGCGGCCGCTCTCGACCGCGCGCTCGAACGCCGCCGGCGTCATCCCGTCGACGACGATCAGGACGAGCTTCTTGGCCGTCACTTCGCGAGCGTGCGCAGCCCGGCGTACCGCTCGGGCGCGCGCCGGCGGAGGCGGGCGGCGAGCACGGGCAGCGCGAGCGCCTCGAGGTAGCCGACGGCCGGGACGAAGGCGAGCCCGGCGGCGACGAGCGCCGCGCCGGCGACGAGCGCCGCCGTTCCGCCGCGCGTGCCGCCGCGGCGGAGCGCGCCGCGCACGATCTGCACCGCGCCGAAGCGCGGCCGCGAGGCCGCCGAGCCGCTGCCGCCGACGACGTCGCCCCAGCCGCCCGGCTGCCACGCTCGATTGCGAAGCCGAGCCCGACGCCCGCTGCGCGGCCGCGACGAATGCGGCGATCGGCGACCCGCGCGGCGACTCCGGAGACGAGAACGCCCGCCGCGGCGCCGAGCCCGACGCTCACGCCGATCCAATACCAGCGCGCCCATCGCCGCCAGCGTACCCGGGGCGCCCTCTCGGCCGTTAGCTCGAGTAGTGCCCAAGGACAACCGGCCCCTGCTCGTCTTCTTCACCTCCCGCCGCTCGGGCCCGGCCCGGCGGATGGAGAGCCTGCTCGCGCACATCGCGCGCAAGGAACGCGACACGCTGCGCGTGAAGAAGGTCGACGTCGACGAGCAGCCCGACCTCGCGCAGCGCTTCCGCGTCGGCGAGGTGCCGGCGCTCGCGCTCGTCAAGGGCAAGCGGGTCGTCGCGCGGCTCGACGGCCGTTCGACCGCGCCGAAGATCGAGTCGATGCTCGAGCCGCACCTGCGCGACGCCGTCTAGCCGCTGCGCCGTAGCCGCGCGATCACCGCGAGGCCGAAGTCGGCCGCGCGCTTGCCGTCGATCACGCGATGGTCGAACGTGACGGAGACGTTCCCGATGCGACGGACGACGACCTCGCCGTCCCGCACGACCGGGCGATCGGCGATCCGGTAGACGCCGAGGATCGCGACCTGCGGATGGTTGATGAGCGGCGTCGTGAAGAGGCCCGGCCGACTTGCCCGGCGCTCGTGACGGTGAACGTCCCGCCGCGCAGCTCCTCCGGCGTGAGCGTGCCCTCCTGCGCCGCTTCGGCGAGACGCTTGACCTCGGCATCGAGCTCGTCGAGCGAGCGTGAGTCGCAGCCGCGCACGACCGGCACGACGAGCCCCTGCTCGGTCTGCACCGCGACGCCGAGGTCGTAGCGGTCGAGATAGACGAGCTCGTCGCCCTCGATGCGCGCGTTCAGCTCGGGGAACTCCTGCAGCGACGCCGCGACCGCCTTCAGCACGAGCGGCAGCAGCTGCTTGAGTGTCGACGTCGGTGAAGTCGCATTCCTCGACCCACGTGACGGGCGGGATCTCGCGGTGCGCGCGCGCGAGGTGCTCGAACATCTGCCGCTTGATGCCGCGGATCGGCTCGCGCCGGCCTTCGCCGTCGGCGCGCGCCGTACCGCCGCCGCTGCGGACGTCCGCTTCGGTGATCCGCCCCTGCGGCCCGGTGCCGGCGATCGCCGCGAGGTCGACGCCGAGCTCCTCGGCGAGCCGGCGCACGAGCGGCGTCGCGCGCACCTTCTCCGACGGTGGCCGGCCGCTCCGCGCGACGGTGCCGGGCACCGCTTGCGCCTGCGGCTCCGCGCCGTTCCCGCCGATCACGACGAGCACGGTGCCGACCGGAACGACCTCGCCCTCGCCGACGAGGATCCGCGTGACGACGCCGGCGGCGGGCGAGGGGATCTCGACCGTCGTCTTGTCGGTCGCGATCTCGACGAGCGGGTCGTCCTCGGCGATCTCCTGGCCCTCCTGCACGAGCCAGCGCGCGATCTCGCCCTCGGTCAGGCCCTCGCCGAGATCGGGCAGCTTGAACTCGTACGCCACGCCGGATTCCTACCTGATCGCGTCGTCGCGGAGCACCGCGTGCACGCCCTTCGACGCCGTTGACGATCTGCGTGACGTGCAGATCGACGACGACGCTCGCCAGCGCGAGCGCGTGCGTGCGCTCGAGCGCCGAGCTCGCGCTCCATCAGGTCGAGCATCGTCGCCATCGCGTGCTCGGCCGCGAGATCGAGGTCCTCGTCGAAGCCGAACGCGATCCAGGCGTCGCCGGCTGCGCGCGATCGGCGAGCGGAGCTCGAGGTCGCTCAGGCCGAGCGTCAGCTGCGCGCGCTCGAGCGGGCACTCGATCGCGGTGCCGGAGACCTCGCCGTCGCCCTGCGCGGCGTGCCCGTCGCCGGCCGAGAGGAGCGCGCCGTCGAGCGGGATCGGCAGGTAGAGCGTCGCGCCCGGCGACGAGCAGCTTGCAGTCGATGTTGCCGCCGCCGCGCCGCGGCGGGCCCGTCGAGTGGATGCCCGGCTCCGGCGGCGGCATCCCGATCACGCCGAGGAACGGCGCGAGCGTCACCGTCTTGCCGCGCTCGTCGGTCGCCGTCTCGCCGTCGATCGTCCAGTCGAACGGCGTCCCGTGCGCCGAACGTGACGCCCCAGTCGCGCGGCGTCACCTCGTCGATCGAGACGACGAGCGTCTGCCCCGCCGCGCGCGCCGCGCACCTCGATCGGGCCCGTCAGCGCATGGCCGGCGTGCAGCTCCTCGTCGCGCTCGACGTGCTCGGCGTCCGGATCCCAGCGCCAGCCCGCGTTCAGCGACTGGAAGCGAACCGAGTCGCCGGGATCGACGGAGAGCACGGGCGGCAGCACCGACGAGAAGTAGCCGTGGAGCGTCGCCTCCTCGAGCGGGATCTCGTGGATCACGCGCGTGCGACTCACTGCAACCCGTTTAACCGTCACGAGCGCGGCTCCTGGATCCACGCATCCGCGGGTGCGAGCAGCACGCGCAGGCCGATGCGCCGGCCGTCCTCGCCGCGGAACTCCCAGAGTGCGACCGCCTGCTCGTCGCCGCGCGACGTCGGGCGCGACCTCGGCAGGCACGTAGCCGGCCTGCACGCGGCGCTCGACGTCCCAGACGGCGACCGCGTTCGGATCGTGCTCGTTGTCGGGCTCACGGACGAGCGCGAGCCGTCGTCCCGGAGCGAACGCGTCGTCCTGCAGCGCGTCGCCGCGATACGACGCGCCCGCGAGCTTCACGACGCGCAGCCGCTCGTCATCCCAGCGCACGGCGTCGCCGGTCGCCGCGTCGCGCAGCCAGTAGCCGGACGCGCCGCGCTCCAGCCACAGACGCGAGCCGCTCAGAACCGAGGAGCTTCCGGACGGCATCGACGACGCGCTCCACGGACGGCATGTACGCATCCTCGATCTTCCAGTACGGATACGGAACGTCGTAGCCGGTCACGCGCAGAACCGGGCCACGCAGATCGAGCATCGCCTTCTCGGCGAGGATCGCGGCGAGCTCCGCGCCGAAGCCGGCGGTGCGCGGCGCCTCCTGCACGATCACGACGCGCCCGGTCTTCGCGGCCGACGCGAGCAACGCGTCCTCGTCGAGCGGCTTCAGCGTACGGATGTCGAGCACCTCGACCGACGCCTCGCCCGCGAGCGCGTCAGCCGCGCGCTCGCAGAGCGGCACCATCGCGCCGTACGCGACGAGGGTCACGTCGTCGCCCTCGCGCGCGAGCCGCGCCTTGCCGAGCGGCACGACGTAGTCGCCTTCCGGGCACCTCGCTGCGCTCGGTGCGGTAGATCAGCTTCGGCTCGAAGATGACGACGGGATCCGGATCGCGGATCGCGGCGGCGAGCAGCCCCTTCGCATCGGCGGGCGTCGACGGAATCGCAACCTTCACGCCGGGCGTGTGCACGTAGTACGTCTCGGGCGAGTCGTCGTGCAGCTCCGGCGCGCGGACTCCGCCGCCGTACGGCATGCGCACGACGAGCGGGAACTCCATGCCACCGCCCGTGCGCCAGCGGTAGCGGCCGACGTGCGTGATCAGCTGGTCGAGGCACGGATACGAGAACGCGTCGTACTGCATCTCGGTCGACCGGCCGCCAGCCCGCCATGCAGAGCCCGATCGCGGTGCCGAGAATCCCCGCCTCGGCGAGCGGCGTGTCGACGCAGCGATCGGCGCCGAAACGCTCGCGCAGTCCCGCCGTTGCGCGGAAGACGCCGCCCGACCGGCCGACGTCCTCGCCCATCACCATCACCGCGTCGTCGCGCTCGAGCTCGACGTGGAGCGCGTCGTTGATCGCCTCGACCATCAGGAGGTCAGCCAACGTCGCCTCCGAGGATCCTGCCGCAGCTCGGCAAGCTCGGCCCGAAACGACGCCGGCGGGATTCGCATAGGCGTGCTCGAAGACGAGGCCGATGTCTGGGTCGGGCTCCGCCTCTGCCGCCGCGATCCCCGCGCGCATCGTCTCGGCTGCCTCGCCCTTGATCGCCTTGTCGAGGTCGTCGCCGAGGACGCCCTGCCGGCGCAGGTACCGCTCGTAGCGCCCGAGGCACTCGTTCTGCTTCTCCTGCTCGACGCGCTCGAGATCGATGTACGCGCGCGGATCGTCGGCCGTCGCGTGAGGCGCGGTGCGGTAGGTCACCGCTTCGATGAATGTCGGCCCGCCGCCCGAGCGCGCGCGCTCGACCGCCTCGCGCGTCGCCTCGTACACCGCCAGCACGTCGCCGCCGTCCACGCGCACGCCCGGGATCCCGTAGCCGACGGCCTTGTCGACGAGCGCCTCGGCGTGCGTCTGCGCCGACAACGGCGTCGAGATCGCCCACTGGTTGTTGTTGCAGAAGAGAATCGAGCGGCGCCTGCATCACCCCGGCGAAGTTCGCACCCTCGTGGAACGCGCCTTCGCTCGTCGCGCCGTCGCCGAAGAACGTGATTGCGCATGCGCGCTCGCCCTTCAGCTTCTTGCCCCAGGCGAGGCCGGCAGCGTGCGGCACCTGCGTCGCGATCGGGACGCAGATCGACGCCGACGTTGTAGTCGGCCGGGTTCCACCAGCCCGCGGGATGACCGCGCCACCAGTGCAAGACCGTCTCCGGCGGCATGCCGCGCAGGAGGCCGATCGCCGACTCGCGATAGCTCGGGAAGATCCAGTCCTCCTCTTCGAGCGCGTGCACGGCGCCGGCCTGCATCGCCTCGTGGTTCCAGAAGATCGCGTACGTGCCGATGCGGCCCTGGCGGTGGTAGATCACAGAGCGCTCGTCGTACGTGCGCAGCAGCACCATCGAGCGGTAGAGCTCGAGCAAGTCCTGCTCGCCGAGGCCGTCGACCTCGCGGTCTTCGTCGATTACGCGGCGGAGCTCGTGACTCTTCCTCCGCGACCCGCGCCATTCGCAGGGCGCGGATCGTACTAGCGCAGGATCCCGCGGCTTCGGAGCCAGCCCCCGAGCGCGGGGAAGAAGCCCGGATCGAAGCCGGGCGATCGCAGCAGGCTCGAGAGGAGCCCGGTCGGCAGGACGAGCGGCGTATGGGCGGTCGGCAAGACGACCCAGCTGAAGTCGTGACCGGACTTCAGTGCCTGCAGCCGCTCGACGCAGAGCTCCGTCGGGCACGTTCCGGTCATCGCCGCCGAACATCCAGAAGCGCCGGGATCGAGAGCATGCGGAGCGCGGGCTCGGGTCGAAGCCGCCTCGGCCCCGGCCCGCCGCACCTGCGCGAGCATCTGCGCGCCGCGTGCCACTCGGTCGGGACTCCGACTCGCCGGCGAGCGAAGCCCCAGTAGTCGGTCTCGCCGACGGTGACCGCCGGGCCCGACGTTCGAGACCAGCCAGCGGACGGCGCGGTCGCGCGACGCGGCGAGCGGAGAGATCCAGCCGGCCTGGCTGTCGCCGAAGAGGCCGACGCGCTCTCGGTCGATCTGCGGCAGCCGTCGCGAGGAAGCCCACCTCCGCCTGGGCGTCCCGCGCGAGCCGGTCGATCGCGGCGTCGGATGCGGCGTCGCCGGGATACGTCACCGCCCGACTCGCCGACGCCGCGCTTGTCGTCGGCGATCACCGCGATGCCGTTCAGCTCGAGATACGCCGAGAAGATGTCGAACTCGTCGCGCGTGCGCGGGCCCGCAGCCGTGCACCATCGCGACCGCCGGGAACGGCCCCGGCGCCGGGCGGCAGCGTGAGCGTCGCCGCGTCGACGCCGACGCGCACCTCGCGCTGCCGGAGAGCGAAGGCGCGTGTAGTGCGTTCCGTTCCACGCGAACCCCGTCGCGTCCGGCACGATCGCGCCGTTGCCGCTGCGTGTCGCCGAGCCGTTCGCCGACCGTGAGCGACGGGCCGATTCCGTGGATCGCGCCCGAGGGAAACTCGATGAGCGCGGGAGGCAGGCCGTCGGCCTCCGTGACCGCGGCACCGGTGCCGGGGCCGCCGCCGTAGACGCCGAGCAGCTGCACGATCCGGCGAGACGCCCCGGCGGAGCGCGAACGTCCCGCGCAGCGCGCCCTGCCGCACGACGCCTCGCAACTCCGAACCGTGAGTCGTCCCGTCGAACACGACGCTCTGCGGCAGGCCGGGGAAGACGAACCGCATGCGCTTGCCGCGCACCGTGAGCGTGACCCTCGTCGCTCCGGCATGTCCCGGCCCGAGCGACACCGTCGCAGCAGCGCCGTGTACGTGCACGGCGATCGCGACCGGCGTCGCGCCGGCCGGCAGGGAATACCGGCCGTGCCAGTCGACGCGCGATCATCGACGGCGCCTGAGCGCACGCGCGACGCTCTCGGCCCACGCGAGCTCCTGCTCGGTGCGCTCCAGGGCCGTGGCGCAGCAGATGACGGTGGTACCAGTCGTGGCCCTCGTTCGAGTTGGTTCGCTCGATCGCCCGGTACTCGTCGAGCTGCGCGTCGCAGTCGGAACGAAACTGCTCGACGTGGCGCAGCAGCACATCAGGCGTCGTCAGGCCTCCGACGAAGAGCTTGAGGAAGAAGGTGTCTCGCGCCCCCGGCTCCACCGTTTCGAGCCACGCACTGAGCGCCGTTCTGCCTGCCCGTGCGATGCGGTAGACGCGCTTGTCCGGGCGGGTCGATTGGGAGACGGCGCGGCTGGACGCAAGACCCAGCTTCACGAGCCGCGGCAGCGCTGCGTAGAGGCCGCTTCGCGCGGGCGACCAGACGTGCGCGATCGCCTGGGTCACAGCCTTCGAGAGGTCGTAGCCCGAGCGCTCGCCTTCGATTGCGAGCAAGGCGAGGACGGCAGCCTCCGTCGTCGTCAGCTGCTGCACGGCTCTCCGCTCGGCGATCGCCACGCAACGACTATATCGGTCCAACCTGGATTAGTCCACTATGGACTAGATGAAGACTTCGACCGCCCCGCGCTCGGCCTCGAAGACCGCGCTCTCGACATCGCCGAGATCCTCCCCGTCGGCGTGGAGCGGCATCGGCTCGTCGCAGACGACCTCGATCCGGTCGACGTCGTGCGCGTAGAGGAAGTTGCCTTTCCGCGGGTGACCGAGCAGCACGGCCCAGGCCGTCCTCGGCAGTGAACGTCGTCTGACGCGAACGGGGGCGACGAGGTCGAGCCCGAGCTCGAACGCGGCTTCGGGCGCGATCGGCAGCGCCAGGCGCTTCGCATACGTGTACGGCGCGCCGTTGGCGACGAACGCGGACGCCGCGCGCCCGAGTCCTTTCACCTCGAGCAGCGGCTCGACGTGGCCTCGCCGGGAAGCGAGCGAGCGCAGCACCGCGAGCACGAACGCGAGATCGCCCGGTCGCTTGCCGTCGTCCCGCCGCCCCATCTCGTCGACGCGCCGCACCGCCTCGGCATCGATGCCGACGCCCGCGCTGAACGCGAAGCGCCTCCCATTGACTCGCCCGAGCGTGATGCGCCGCTTGCGACCCTGCTCGATCGCGTCGGCGAGCTGAACGGCGGCGGCAACGGGTTCGGAGGGCAGCCCGAGCGCTCGGGGCAGGACGCTCGTGCCTCCGCCGGGGAGAAAGCCGATCGGCACGTCCCCGCTGAGGCCGTTGAGCGCCTCGTTGAAGCCTCCGTCGCCGGAGAACACGATCAGCGCCTCGCAGCCGTCGCGGCAGGCTGCGGAGACGAGCTCGGTCGCGTGCCGCGGATGCTCGGTCTTCACGACCGTGAGCTCGACGGCGCGGGAGAGCTCGCGCTCGATCGCGGCGAGCCGCGCGTCGGTGACGCGGGATGCGAACGGGTTGACGACGAGGAGTGCCTGCACCTGTTGGCGAGGATGCCCTAACTCGAGTAGCCGCGCATTCCGTCGAGGAGCAGGGCCGTGAACCGGTCGGCGAGCTCGTCGGTGCCGGCGTCGGGCCGGAGCCAGGTGTAGGCCCAGTTGGCCGCCGACAGCGCGAGGAGCGCAGCGGCTCCGTCGTCGAGATCGGTGCGCAGCTCGCCTCGCTCACGCCCCTCCCGGAACAGGGCACGGAAGCGCTCCTCATACCGCCGCCGCTCGGCGATGAAGCCGTCCCGACGCTCGCCTTCGAGGTAGCGCCACTCGCGGATGAACACCGTCGCGACGTCGAGCTGCTGCGCGACGACCCTGAGGTGGCCGCGAAGCGCGGCGCGGATCCGCTCGACGACCGGACCTTCGTCCGGCACCTCGTCGAGCGCCGCGTGAAAGGCCTCGGCCCCCTCGCGCGCGACCTCCCAGAGCAGATCGGCCTTCGAGTCGATGTGCGCGTAGAGCGACCCCTTCTGCAGGCCGAGCGCCTCGGCGAGGTCGCCGACGGAGGTGCCGTGGTAGCCCTTCTCGGCGAAGAGCCGGGCGGCGGCGCGGGTCAGCTCGGTGCGGCGGGAGGAGATACGATTACCCTAACGATCGTTCGGTCCCGGAGGTCACATGGCTGTAGTTGAGATTCCAGGCGATGAGCAGGCATTTCTCGAGTACGTCCAGGCGGGCGGGCAGGTCGAGTCGACCGATTGGCTCCCGGACGACTACCGGGCGAAGCTCGTCAAGTTCATCGAGATGCACGGCAACTCGGAGCTGATGGGCGTCCTGCCCGAGCGGGAGTGGATCCTGCGCGCGCCCACGCTCCAGCGCAAACTCGCGCTGACCGCGAAGGTGCAGGACGAGGTCGGCCACGCGCAGCTGATCTATCGCGTCGTCGAGGACCTCGGCAAGCCGCGGCAGCAGTGCCTCGCCGATCTCATCTCCGGCAAGTCGAAGTTCCACAACGTCTTCCATTACCCGACGAAGACGTGGGGCGACGTCGGCGTGATCGCGTGGCTCGTCGACGCCGCCGCGATCATCAGCCAGAAGGCGCTCCTCAAATGCTCGTACGCGCCGTACGCGCGGATCATGAAGAAGATCTGCTGGGAGGAGTCGTTCCACATCCTCCACGGCCGCGACGTGATCCTTGCGATGGTCACGGGCACGCCCGGCGCAGTTCGAGCTCGTGCAGGAGGCGCTCGACCGCTGGTGGGGGCCGCTGATGCAGTTCCACGGCAATCCGATTCCCGCCGAGGACGACCCGATGTTCCTCTGGCGCATCAAGTCGCAGGGGAACGAGGAGGCGAGGCAGCAGTTTCTCGACGGGTACGTGCCGCAGATCCTCGAGCTCGGCCTCACGGTCCCGGATCCGAAGCTGCGCAAGCGCGACGACGGCGTGTGGGAGTACTCGGAGCCCGACTGGGACGAGCTCAAGACCGTCGTCACGGGGCACGGGCCGCGCACGGCCGACCGGCTCGCGTTCCGCGCGCGGTTCCTCGAGCAGGAGCAATGGGTACGCGACGCCGTCGCGGCGTAATGATCTGGGAGGTCTTCAGACAGGACCGCAAGGGCCAGCCGTTCGAGCACGCGGGGTCGATGGACGCGCCGGACGCGGAGTTCGCGGAAGCATGGGCCCGCGAGCAGTACGGCCGGCGCGGCGAGTCCGTTGCCCTCTGGCTCGTACCGCGCGGGACGGTGCACGTCGTCGGCGACTGGGCCGACGAGTTCGACCTCAAGTACCGCCGCGTGGACGGTTATTCGATCAAGGGCCGCTTGAAGGAGGCGCGTGAACGAGCTTCTGCTGCTGGGCCTCGCTGACGACGAGCTTGTTCTGGGCTGGCGGGACTCCGAGTGGACCGGTATCGCGCCGATGCTCGAGGAGGACGTCGCGTTCTCGTCGATCGCGCAGAACGAGATCGGCCACGCCCGCGCGGTGTATCAGCTGCTGAGCGACGATGCCGACGCGCTTGCGTTCGACCGGTCGCTGGACGAGTACCGCTGCGCGCCGTTCGTCGAGCTGCACCTGCTCGAATGGGGACGCACGATCGCGCGCCGGTGCCTCTACGAGGTCGCCGATGAGATTCGCATCGCCGCGTTGATGGAGGACGACGACGAGCGGGTCAGCAGCCTCGCGGCGAAGATCAACCGCGAGGAGGCCTATCACCGCATGCACGCCGAGATGTGGCGCGAGCGGCTCGCCGAGACGCCGCAGTTTCGCGCAGCGATCGACGAGCTGTGGCCGTACGCGCTCGGCGTGCTTCCGGCCGAGCAGCGCGATGCGCTCGCCGCCCGGCTCGGTCGGGAACAGGTCGAAGCAGTCGAGCGCGGCACGCATACGGCCGAGCTCGCGGAGCTGTGGGACGAGATGACGAGCGTGCGCCGCTCGGCGCCGGCGGGTGCGCAATGGTGAGCGCCGAACAGGTGTGGCACGCGTTCGAGGAGATCCCCGACCCGGAGATCCCCGTCGTCTCGCTCGTCGACCTCGGCGTCATCCGTTCGGTCGACGTCCGAGACGGACACGTCCGCGTGGAGTTCACGCCGACGTTCCTCGGCTGCCCTGCGCTCGAGGTGATGAAGCGCGCGCTCGAGGACTCGGTCGCGGCGCTCGGCGCGGAGGCCGACGTGCGCGTGATCCAGGACGATTCCTGGTCGACCGACAAGATCACGCCGGCCGGACGCCAGAAGCTTCGCGCCGCCGGCTTCGCGCCGCCGGCGCCCCGCGAGGCGTCGGCGCCGAAGCTCGTGCAGCTGCAGTCCAACGTCTTCCGCTGCCCGTACTGCGGCTCGCCGAAGACGAAGCTCGAGAACATCTTCGGGCCGACGCCGTGCCGCTCGCTCCGCTACTGCGAGAGCTGCCGGCAGCCGTTCGAGCAGTTCAAGACGATCTAGGAGAGACCGGTATCTTCCGGCCGTGCGCGCAGCCCGCGTCTCGGAGCTGAAGGAGCCGCCTCGGCCGGTCGACGTGGACGACACCGGCGGACTCCGCGTCGAGGCCGTGGCGTTGAATCCGCTCGACCTCGCGGTCGGCAGCGGGACGTTCTACGGCGGCCATCCCGACCTCCCGTACATCCCCGGATGCGAGGCCGTCGCGCGCGACGACGACGGCGCGCTCTTCTACGTGTTCGGCGACGGGCGCGGTATCGCCAAGGACGGCTTCCTCGCGGAGCGCGTCGACGTCGCAGCCGGCTTGACGCTCAGGCTGCCCGACGGCGTCGATTCCGCACTCGCCGCGGCTGCGGGAATCGCAGGCGTGGCGGCCTGGGTTCCGGTCGCGTGGAAGGCGAAGGTGGAGGAGTCCGACCGCGTGCTCGTGCTCGGCGGGACCGGCACGGTCGGAAAGCTTGCGGCGCAGGCGGCGAAGCTCCTCGGTGCGGCCCAGGTCGTCGCCGTCGGCCGCGAGCACCTCGGCCGCATCCCCGATGAGTTCGGCGCCGACGGGTTCACCGTCTGCATCGACCCCGTGTGGGGCGAGCCGCTCGCCGACGCTCTCGCGCACGCGGCACGGCATGCGCGCATCGTGCACCTAGGTCAATCGGCCGGGCCGCGCGCGCCGCTTCTCTCCGCCGACGTACGCGGCAAGGAGCTCGTGATCATGGGTCACTCGAACTTCGCCTTGAGCAAAGACGAGCATGACCGCGCCTACCTGGAGCTCCTCGACCACCTCGTCGCAGGCCGGCTCACGCTCGAGCACGAGACGTTCTCGCTCGACGACGTCGCCGCCGCGTGGGAGCACCAGCGCGGCGGCAAGTCGGTCGTCGTCTTCTAGGCCGGGACTAGATCTTCCCCGCGGCCTTCCATTTCGCGTAGATCTGGTTCACCTGCGACGCCGTCTGCTTGACGGAGTCGGCAGCGCTCAGCTTGCCCTGCGACACCTGCGCGAACATCTGCGGGATGAGGTACTTGGAGAACACCTCGTCCATCGCAGCGTTCGTCGTGCCCGGATAGCCGATGTTGTGCGTGTACTTCTCGGCGATCGTCGTGAGCACCGTGTACTTGCCGTGCGGCTTGTGCGGATCCGCCGCCGCGGCCTTCCGGATCTGCTTGAAGGGATAGGCGCCCGGAAAGCTCGGGAAGTTGTAGAGCTTCGACGCGAGCGTCGCCTGCTTGTAGTTCACGCAGAGGTCGACCAGGAACTGCGAGGCGTTGGTCTTGTTCTGCGCGAACTTCCAGATGCTGTAGCAGCCCATCACGTGCTCGAGCCCGAGCCGGCCGTGCGGGCCGATCGGGATCGGCCAGACGGCCAATTGATCCGAGAAGGACATGTTCTGGTCTTCCGGTGTCCGCGTCGCCGAAATTGCGTTGAGGATCATCGACGCAACGCCCGAGTAGAGATAGTTGTTGTTCGAAGCCGGGTTCCAGCCGTAGATCGCCGAGTCCTCGCTCTTCGAGAGGTCCGCCATGAACTTCACGGCTTCGACCGTCGTCTTCGTGTTGAGGGCCGGGCGGTTGGAGCCGTTCTGCACGAACGCGCCGAAGCACATCATGAACGCGAGCAGCGCCATATTCGAGTCGAGCTCCTGTGACTGCCCGATCCCGATCGGATGCCCGGCCGCCTTGAGCTTCGGCGCCGCCTTCCGGACGTGGTCCCACGTGTACGGAGCCTCGCCGACGCCGTTCCAGATGTCCTTCCGCCAGACGACCGGATCCGGAACGTAGTTGTCGGAGACGGCGAAGTACTTCTTCGTCTTCGGGTTGTACGTCGAGCGCTTGCCGAGGTCGCTGTAGGGACCGACCTTCTTCTCGATCTCCTTGACGATCGAGGCATGGTTGATCACCTGATCCTCGTACGCGGCCATCGGGTGCAGGTTCATGAACAGGTCGTGACCTTGTTGCGCGGCGACTTCCGCGGCGGCTCGAGTGTCGAGGAGCGTGTTGTTGATGTGCTCGACCTTGACTTGCACATCGTTCTTCTCACCCCACTGCTTGATCCACGTGTTGTCGAACCAGTCGTCGTAGGCCGGCACGAAATGGACCCACTGGATGATCGAGAGATCGCCCTTGAGGAGCTTGTTCTTGTACTTCATCGGGCCGGCGAACGAGAACGGCGCCTGTGCACCCGACAGCCCAACCACGACGGCGCCCGCTGCGCCCTTCTTCAACAAGTCGCGTCTGGTGAGCTTGCTTTCCGACATGAACCCTCCTTCCCTAGCGGAATGCCCCGCCTGTGAACCCTGCGATGAACCGATTGAGGAACGCGTTGTAGATCAGCGCCAGCGGGATGCTGGGGATCAGGATCGCCCCCATGATCCCGGGCCAGTTGAAGAGGTCGCCGCGGATCAGATCCGTCGGCACGCCGACAGGTAGCGTCCGGTTGGAAGCGCTCGAGATGAACGTGATTGCGTAGACGAACTCGTTGATGACGAGTGAGAACGTGAAGATGACGACGGTCAGGATGCCGGGCACGGAGATCGGAAAGACGATGCGCATGAGCGAGCCGAGACGCGAGCAGCCGTCGATGAGGGCCGCATCCTCGAGCTCCTGCGGAATCGTCTTGAAGAACCCCATCAAGAGCCAGATCGCAAACGGGATCGTGAACGACGGATAGACGACGACGAGCGCCCACAGACGGTCGCTCAGATGGAGATACTGCGCGATCACCCGCGAGAGCGGCAGGAAGAGCAGCGTCGGGGGCACGAGGTACGTCAGGAAGATGCCGACGCCGAGGCCGCGGCCGATGCCCCCGGACAGACGCGCCAGCGCGTAGCCGGCGGGTAGCGCCACGACGAGCGTGATCAGGACGACGAGCAGGCCGACGAAGGCCGAGTTCTCGAGCCAGCGCACGTAGTCGGTGTGATGGAACAGGTAGCCGTAGCTCGCGAGCGTCGGATGGAACCTCCAGGTCTTCGACGGGTCGTAGACCTGCGCCTCCGGCTTCAGCGAGGTGACGAACATCCAGACGAACGGAAAGGCGAGGATGATCGCGAACGGCACGGCGATCCCGTAGCTGAAGAGATTTCGGCGGAGCGCCAGGTCAGGTCACCTCCGCACGCCGCGCGAACACCAGCATCCCGATCGCGACGAATGCGAGCACCGGCAGCAGGAAGAGCGCGATCGCGGCACCCTCGCCGATGTTTCCGGAGTTGATGCCGGTCGTGAAGGCCCAGGTCGTGATCATCTGGGTCGAGTTGAAGGGGCCGCCGTTCGTGAGGATGTACGGCACGACCATGTCCGTCGCGGTGAAGACGATCCCGAAGAGGACGGCGACGATCGCGATCGGGAGCTGGAGCGGCAAGGAGACGTGCCAGAACTTCCGGAGCCCCGTCGCGCCGTCGATCGCCGCGGCATCGTCGACCTCCTGCGGGATCGACGAGATGCCGGCGATGAAGATCACCGTGGCGAACGGGATCGTGCGCCAGGCTTGCACGGTGATGATCGACGACATCGCCGCATTCGGCGTGCCGAGCCAGTTCGGCTTGTTCGCCGCCGAGACGATGTGCAGCTTGATCAGAAACCAGTTCCAGATCGACGCCTGCGGGTCGTAGAACCACAGGAAGCCGATCACCGTGAGCGATATCGGCGCCGCCCACGGCAGGAGGATCAGGAAGCGGAGCAGCCAGCGGCCGCGGAACTTCCGGACGAGCGCGTGCGCGATCAGCCCGGCGCAGACGACGACGACCGCCTGCGAGATGAGCGTCATCTCGGCGGTGTGCCAGAGGGCGCCGCGGAAGATCGGATCGTGCAACGCCGCGCGGAAGTTCGCGAGGCCGACCCATTTGCCGGTGAGCGAGCCGGCCTGGGCGTTCGTGAACGAGAGGTAGATCGCGAGCACGAGCGGCGTGCCGACGAGTGCCGCAATGAAGATCACTGCGGGCGAGATCAGGAGCGTTGCGAGGAACCCGCGACGCTCCGCGACGTACCGGAACCGACCTCTGCGGCTCCCCCCTGCGGCCGCCACCGCCGACATGTGGTCGCGGACTCTAAGTGCGATTGGGGGTCAAAGCAAATTGCGCATCGCGCGACGGCCCCGTCTATCGTTCCCGACCGTGGCGGCGATCGAGCTCGAGCGCCTGACGAAGGTGTATGCGGACGGCACACGCGCCGTCCACGAGCTCGACCTGGAGATCGCCGACGGCGAGTTCGTCGTCTTCGTCGGGCCGTCGGGCTGCGGCAAGACGAGCGCCCTTCGGATGATCGCCGGCCTCGAGGACATCAGCGACGGAACGGTCCGCATCGGCGGCGAGGTCGTCAACGACCTCCCGCCGAAGGCACGCGACATGGCCATGATCTTCCAGAACTACGCGCTCTACCCGCACATGAACGTCCACGACAACATGGCGTTCGGACTGAAGATGCGCGGGGTCGCGAAGGACGAGATCCGGCGCCGAGTCGAAGGGGCAGCGCGCGTTCTCGGGCTCAGCGAGGTCTTGGCGAAGCGGCCGCGTCATCTGTCCGGCGGGCAGAGGCAGCGCGTGGCGATGGGGCGGGCGATCGTCCGCGAGCCGCAGGCCTTCTTGATGGACGAGCCGTTGTCGAACCTCGACGCGAAGCTGCGCGTCCAGATGCGCGCCGAGATCGCCCGGATTCAACGCGATCTCGGCGTCACGACCATCTATGTCACACACGACCAGAGCGAGGCGATGACGCTCGGCGACCGGGTCTGCGTGCTCCGCGGCGGCTACCTCCAGCAGGTCGACAAGCCTCAGGTGCTCTACGACCGGCCGGCGAACCTGTTCGTCGCCGGGTTCATCGGGTCGCCGGCCATGAACCTCGTGGAGGCGGATCTCGTCGAGCACGACGGTGGCCTGCTCGCCCGTTTCGGGCCCCACGAGCTTCCCGTTTCGCAGCCGCTGGAAGCGCGTGGCCGCGTCGCGCTGGGCATCCGCCCGGAGGACATCTACACGGCCGGCGACCATGCGCCCCTCGACGTGACCGTCGATATCAGGGAGGACATGGGAGCCGAGGTCTACCTGCATTTCGCCGTCGATGCCCCGCCCGTGAAAGCAGCGGAGCTGCGCGAGATCGTCGGCGACGAGGCGCTCGAGGCGGCAGACGAGCAGACCCATCATCACGGCAGCCCGTTCATCGCGCGCGTCGAGCGCGGCGCCACCGCCGGGGAAGGCGAACGGGCGCGGCTCTACGTCGACACGACGCGCCTCCATTTCTTCGACGTCGCGACCGGCGAGACGCTCGCTCCCGTGCCGCAGCTCGCCACGTAGCGTTCGGCTGTGGACCGAGCGGAGTTCGTCCGGCGCTCGGCGGCGGTCGCCGCCACGGTTGCGCTTCCCGCGTGGACGCGAGCCGTCGCCCCGGCCGCCGACCGTCCGGTCGCGGCGCTGGCGCGCCTCCTCGACGGCGACGTCGTCGCTCCCGGCAGCGCGCGCTACGGCAGCGCGCGCCTGCTCTGGGATACGCGCTTCGACGCCGTGCGACCACGCGCGATCGCCTACTGCGCCGACGCCGCCGACGTCGAGCGTGTCGTGCGCTGGGCGCGTACGCACCGGATCCACGTCGTCCCACGCTCCGGGGGGCACAGCTATGCCGGCTACTCGAGCGGCAACGGCGTTGTCGTCGCCGACGTCTCGCGGCTCCACGCCGTCTCGCTCGCGGGGACCCGCGCCACGGTCGGCGCCGGAGCGAAGCTCATCGGCGTCTACGCCGCCCTCGCGCAGCATGGAGTCACGATCCCCGCCGGCTCCTGCCCGACCGTCGGAATCGCGGGGCTCGCCCTCGGCGGCGGCGTGGGCTATGCGTCGCGGCGGTTCGGGACGACCGCAGACGCGATCCGCCGGTTGCGGATCGTCACCGCAGACGGCGAGCTCCTGACGTGCGACTCCTCCCGGCACGCCGATCTCTTCTGGGCGTGCCGCGGGGGTGGCGGCGGGAACTTCGGCATCGTCACCGACCTGACGTTCGCGACCAACCCGGTCTCGACCGTCTCGACGTATCGGATCGAGTGGCCGTGGGCGCAGGCCGGGCAGGCGCTCGCGGCCTGGCAGAGCTTCGCGCCGCACGCGCCCGATGCCCTCTTCTCCGTGCTCGACCTGATCGCGACCGGCCCAACTGCGCCCGGCGCCCGCGCGCACGTCGTGTCGGCCGGCCAGTACTTCGGTCCCGAGAGCGCTCTCACGTCCCTCCTGCAACCGCTCACCTCGACCGGCGCGCCGCTCGAGGTCACGACGCAGACGCTCTCCTACCTCGACGCGGTCGTCCACTGGGCGGGCTGCCGCGACGCCGCCGCATGCACGGAGGGCCGCTCGACGTTCAAGGCCAAGTCGGACTACGTGAGCAGGCCGCTGTCGGCAGGCGCGATCGCGACGCTCGTGAACGCCGTTGCGGCGCGCCAGGCGCAGGGCAGAGGCGCCCTCTACCTCGACGCGTACGGGGGTGCGATCAATCGCGTGCCCAAGGCCGCCACCGCATTCGTCCACCGCGATGCGCTCTTCGCGATCCAGTACACCGCGCAATGGAGCGGAAACTCGGCGCCGAGCCTCACCTGGCTTTCCGGTCTCTACGCGCAGATGCGGCCCCACGCCTCCGGCTTCGCGTATCAGAACTACATCGACCCGCAACTCGCCGCCTGGCGGCACGCCTACTACGGCACGAACCTGCCGCGCCTGCTGGCGGTCAAGCGGAAGGTCGATCCCAACCGCTTCTTCCATTTCGCGCAGAGCGTCTGACCGCACGTATCCGGGCGGCGCCGGTGCCCGTTCAGTCTCCGTTGCCCGCCGCGCCGGACACCTTGACTCTCGTCGAGAACCGCGATCTCCGAGGCCGCCGGAACCGGCTGCTCCGCGCGCGGAGGGTCGGAATGG
Source organism: uncultured Actinomycetes bacterium (assembly GCA_963848665.1). Lineage (GTDB taxonomy): Bacteria > Actinomycetota > Thermoleophilia > Gaiellales > Gaiellaceae > Palsa-739. The sequence continues at coordinate 656,666 of CAWKEF010000006.1, read as the reverse complement.
CGGCCTTCGGGCTCGTCCCGCTCCTCGCGCTCTTGAATCTCTTCGGGCAGAGACCCGAGACATCGTCGGCCGCCACCGGTGCGGCAAAGCTCTCCGTCTATGCGCCTGAACGTGCGCGCAGCGGCAACGTCTACGCGGCGCGGTTCACCGTCGACGCCCTCCGTGATTTGAAGAAGGCGACGTTGATCCTCGATCCGGGCTGGGCCGAGCAGTACACCGTGAACGGAATGGCCCCACAGCCGGTCGGCGAAGGATCCTCGAACGGGAAGCTCGTCTTCGTCCTCGGGCACGTCCCACGGGGGCAGCACTACACGATGTTCGTGTCGCTCCAGATCAATCCGACGAACATCGGGCACCGCAACCAGCGCGTCTGGCTCTACGACGGCTCGAAACAGCTGCTCGTCTTGAAGCGCACGATCACGGTGTTTCCCTGAGCCATGGACATCGTCCTTCGCGCACTCGTCGCCTACGTCTTCATCATCACGCTGCTGCGGGTGACGGGGCGGCGGGAGCTCTCGTCGATGACGCCGACCGACCTCCTGCTTCTCGTCATCATGGGAGATCTCATCCAGAACGGCGTCACGCAGTCCGACATGTCGGTGACCGGGATGGCGATCGCGGTGAGCACCTTCACCCTGCTGTCGGTCGCCTCGTCCTACCTCGTCTACCGGTCGAAACGGGCGCAGAAGATCATCGAGGGCACGCCGCTGATCGTCGTCGAGGACGGCAAGCTCGTCGAGGCCAATCTGCGCAGCGAGCGGATGACGCGCGAGGACGTGATGGAAGAGGCGCGCGCGCAGCAGATCGAGAGCCTCGACCAGATCAAGTGGGCCGTGCTCGAGGCAAACGGGTCGGTCAGCTTCATCAAGAGCTGACGGCGGACCGTGCGTCAGCCAGGCTGGACGAGCGCCGCAAGCCGGTCGATGCCGGTGTCGATCAGTGCTTCGTCGACGAGACTGAAGGAGAGCCGCACGTTGCCGGTGCCGCGTCCGTCCGGGAAGAAGACCGAGCCGGGGACGATGCCGACACCACGCTCGGTTGCGCGCCTCGCGAGGTCTTCCGCGTCGACGCCGGCCGGCAGCGTCAGCCAGGAGAAGAATCCGCCACGCGGGCGCGTCCAGTGCACGTCCGCCGGCATCGAACGCTCGAGCGCTGCGAGCGTGCGCTCGCACTTGCGGCGGTAGAGGGCCCGCGACTGCGCGAGCTGCTCGTCGATCCAGCCGCGTCGGACGTATTCCTCGAAGAGCCGCTGCCCGAGTGCACCGGCGCACTGGTCGGTGTTCTGCTTCGCGGCCACGAGCTGGGCGGAGATTTCCGCCGGCGCGGCCGCCCACCCGAGACGCACGCCGGGGAAGAACGTCTTCGAGGTCGTGCCGAGCTGCACGACGACATCCGGAGCAAGGCTCCACAGGCTCGCCGGCGCCTCGCCGTCGAAGCCGAGCTCCCGATATGCGACGTCCTCGACGATCGCGAAGCCATGGCGTCGAGCGAGCTCGACGAGCGAGGCGCGCCGTTCCGGCGAGAGACTGACGCCGGCGGGATTCTGGTGATCCGGAATCGTGTAGAGCAGCTTCGGGCGGAGGCCGCCCGCGAGGCTCCGCTCGAGCTCGTCGACCTGGAGGCCGTCCTCGTCCATCGGGATTGCGACGACACGGGCATCGAAGCGTCTCACGGCCATGATCGCCCCGAGGTACGTCGGGCCCTCGACGATGACGACATCGCCGCGGTCGAGGAACGACGAGCACACGAGCTCGAGCCCCTCGATCGCGCCGCTCGTGATCACGAGCTCGTCCTCGGCGGGACGCCGCCCCTGCAACGCGTCGATGCGACCCGCGAGGGCGTCGAGCGTGCCGGCGAGCCCGCGGGTCGGCGCATACTGGAACGCATTCGCCTCGCCCGCTGCGGCGAACTCCGCGAGCAGCGCCGCTGCGCGTTCCCGCGGGAACGTGAGCGGATCGGGGAAGCCGCCCGCGAACGAGATCAGATCGGGAACGCCGAGAAACGCGAGGATCGCCGCAATGCCGTCGCCGACGTTCCCGCGCGTTCGCGCCGCGAAGAGCTCGTGCCAGCGTCGCGTCTCGGGCGTGACGGCCACGTCACCGACTATAGGCCGAGGCGCTCACTCCTGCATCACCGCGATCACGTCCGGATGCGCCGCGAGCCACAGCTTGAGCCGAAGCTCCGACTGCATCACCTGAGCCGAGGTGTTGAGCGAGCCGAGGAACGAAACCTCCACCTCGTCCTGGGCGATCTGACTGACGACCACGTTGGCGTCGAAGGCGAGAAATGCCAGCAGCCGATCCAGCTGGCCTGCGTCCGAAAGTCTGATGCGCACGGCGGCTCCCCCTTGCCTCGGCTCGAAGTATGTGACAGGGAGCACCGCCTGGATATCCCTCCCTCGCGGTACTTCGACTTGCCCGGCGTCCCACGCTTCTGCAACCCTCTCGCTGATGCATGTGGAAATCTTCTATTGCCCCGTCTGAAGCGGGTACGACCGCCGGGCCGCGAGTCTCGCGGCCGAATTGGGGGAGCAAGGGTTCGAGGCAACGGCCGTCGCGGGGCGCTCGGGACAGTTCGACGTCCTGAACGACGGCGCGCTCGTCTTCTCGAAGCAGGAGGTCAAGCGGTTCCCGGAGCCCGGCGAAGTGCTCTCGCTCTTGCAACGCTGATCGCGTTCGGCGGGTGCGGCGACGGGACGCTGTCGCACTCCGATTTCGTCAAGCGCGCAGACGCGGTGTGCACGGCATACACGTCGGGGACGAAGCCGATCCTGTCGCCACGCAACTACGAACAGATCGAGCGGTATGTCGACAAGACGCTGCCGCTCTACGAGGCGGCGCTCCGCAAGCTCGAGGCGTTGAAGCCGCCCTCGGGCGACAAGGCGGCCGTGCACAACTGGCTTGCGGCCGATCGCCGTGTTGCACACGCGGTGCGAATGCTCGGAGAAGGGGCGCGACGCCGGGACTTCCCGACCGTCTCGTCCGCCGCGGCACGCGCGCAGCTCGCCGGCAGCCAGTCGCGCCGCGCGGCGGCCGGCCTCGGCATGCACGTCTGTGCGGTTCTCGCTACCGGCCGCTGAACTTCGGCGCGCGCTTCTCGAGAAACGCGGACACGCCTTCGCGAAAATCGTCGGTCTGCGTCGCGGCAGCCTGCAGCTGGGCCTCCAGCTCGAGCTGCGCTTCGAGCGTTGCCCCCGCCGCGTGATCGAAGAGCCGCTTCGTCATACCGATGCCGCGCGTCGGCAGCGCGGCGTACGACGCCGCGAGCTCGGCTGCACGGCGCTGCAGCCCGTCGGCCTCGACCACCTCGGACACGAGACCCCAGGCATGGGCCTCTGCGGCCGAGAGCCGACGGTTCGACGACATCCACTCGAAGGCTCGAGACGCGCCGAGCAGGCGCTGCAGGAAATACGTGCCGCCGGCGTCGGGAACGAGGCCGATGCCGATGAAGCCGGGCACGAAGCTTGCGTCGTCCCCGGCGATGCGCAGGTCGCAGACGCAGGCGAGCGAGAGCCCGGCGCCTGCGCACACGCCGTTGACCGCGGCGATCACCGGCTTCTCGAGCGCCCGGATCGCCAGCACGTTCGGGTGGTAGGTGTCGCGCAACGCGTCGCCGACGTTGCCCGCTTCGCCGAACTCCTTCAGGTCTTGCCCCGCCGAGAAGCCTCGTCCGGCACCCGTGAGCACGACGGCTCGCACCTCCGGATCGCGCGCTTCCTTGAGAGCCTCACGGAGCGCCTTGTGCAGCGCGCGATTGAACGCGTTCAGGACCTCGGGACGATTCAGCGTGATCGTCTGGACCGCGCCGTCTCGTGCGACCTCGACCTCAGCCATGTGCGGACCCTACCCGGCCGCAGCGACCGCGAGCGGCTCGAGTGCGGCGTAGTCGGCTGCCGTCGCCTGGTCGGCGAGGAAGACCGAGAAGCCGCGCGTGCCGAGCCCGGCCATCAACGGGATGTAGTTCGCCGCGTTGTAGTGCCGGTATACGCCGAGGACGGGGTGCACGCGATCGAGCGGCCAACCGGCGCGCAGCGAATGCGCGATCGTCATGTCCGGCCGGTAGGCCTTCGGGAACTGGTTGTAGTACGCCTGCGGCAGCAGATCGAAGCCGGCGTTCCTCCAGGCTGCGTAGTCGATCGGCAGCACGAACGGAGCCGTCGCGGCGCCGTACGTCGTGAGCGCGGCGGGCAACGTCGGCTCCAGTGTGCGGAACTCGTTCACGAAGGTCTGCGAGCGCTTCCAGCCGTGTAGCTTCTTCGTCTGCTCGTACGGCGCCTCGGCGTCGGCGATGAAGAAGTCGAGGCCGTACCGGCGCACGGCCAGGTCGGCGAGCACCGCCTCGATCAACGGCTCGCCGTCCTCGTAGCCCCAGCCTCCGACGGCGATGCCGCGGGCCCGCAGGACGTCGATCCAGTCGAGCGGGATCTCGTCCTGCACGAGGCCGTTGTTCACATGAAACGCGACCCAGCGTGAAGTGATTCGCCTGGAGGTTGACTGCGAGGCCCACCGGCCCGGGCAGGTTGCCGGGATTGTCGATGAACACGCCCGCGCCGTCGAAGAGGCTCGCCGGCGTGTCCGCCCGCGCCGTCGCGGCGAGCGCGGCTGCGCAGAGCACGCCGGCGATGAGCGCGCTAACGGCCCTGGAAATCCGGTGCTCGCTTCTCGACGAACGCCGCCAGCCCTTCGCTCGCGTCCTCGGAGGCGCGGGCGAGATAGAACGCGCGCCGCTCGAACTCGACGCCCACCGCGAGCGGCGCCTCGAATGCCTTGTCGACGGCCTCCTTCGCAAGCCGCACCGCGATCGGGCCCTTCGACGCGATCTCCCGCGCGACTCGCTTTGCCTGCTCGAGCCATGCCTCCCGCGCCACGACGCGTGCCACGAGGCCGAAGTCGAGCGCCTCGCGTGCGCTCAGCATGCGGCCGGTGAGGATCATGTCCATCGCGATCGCCTTGCCGACCGCGCGCGTGAGTCGCTGGGTTCCCCCCGCCCCGGGCAGCACGCCGAGGTTGATCTCGGGCTGTCCGAACCTCGCCGTCTCCGAGGCCACGATCAGGTCGCAGAGCATGGCGAGCTCGCAACCGCCGCCGAGACAGAAACCGGAGACGGCGGCGACGATGGGCGTCCGCAGGTCGCGGATCCGGTCCCACTCGTCGATGCGCCGGTTCTCGTAGAGGGAGATCGGCGTGCCCGCGGCGAGCTCGCCGATGTCTGCGCCCGCTGCGAAAGCCCGCTCGCCGCCGCCGAGGACGATCGCCCGGATCTTCGGGTCCGCATCGAGCTCCTGGAGCGCGGAGACGACGGCGCCCATCAGCTCGCCGGAAAGCGCGTTCAACTGCCTCGGCCGGTTCATCAAGACGACTCCGACCCGTGCCTCGCGCGCGACGAGCACCGGCTCTAGCTCTTCTTGTCCAGGAATGCCTGGATCGCTCCCTTCGCCTCGTCGTTCAACATCGAGAGCGAGAGCCAGTCCCGCGCGTGGCCGATCGTCTCGTGCCAGGAGATGTCGCGCCACCAGTTCAGCTGCTGCTTCGTGTAGCGCATCGTCTGCGGGAGCTTTGCCGCGAGCTTCTCGACCACCTCGTCGACCTTCGCATCGAGCTCCGCGCGCGGCACGACGTAGTTGACGAGCCCCCACTCGGCCGCCCGCGCTGCCGGGATCTCTTCGCACAACATGAGAATCTCGCGTGCCCGCCGGTCGCCGACCATGATGGGCAGCCATTGCGTCGCACCCCCCGCTGGGACCGAGCCGTGCTCGGGTCCCACATGGCGGATGAACGCGTCGTCGACCATGACGGCGAGATCGCAGCCCATCTGCAGCTCGTTGCCGCCGCCGACCGCGATGCCTTGGATGCGGGCAACCGTCGGCTTGCCGATCTCGCGCAGCCGGTCGTGCATGTCCTTGAAGGCGCCGAACCATTTCCAGTACATGCGCGGATTGTCGAGGAGCTCGGCGCCCCAGCTCTTCAGGTCCGCGCCGACGCAGAAGGCGCGGCCTTCGCCGGTCAGGACCACGACCCGGATGTCGTCGTCCCAGCTCGCGTCCTCGCAGGCCCGCGCGAGCTCGCGCAACATCCTGAAGTCGAACGCGTTCAGCACCTCCGGCCGGTCGAGGGTGATCGTCGCGCGGTAGCCGGCCTTCTCGTAGCGAATCCGCTCGAAGGCGAGCTCGGCCGGGTCGAGCGCTACCGGGGCATCGGGCTCAGGCAAGCTCGGCGAACTCCACGCTCGGCTGCGGGAAGCCGCGCTTGTAGGCGTCCTTGCCCGTCGCCATGAACTCCTCGCTCCGGGTCGCGCTCTTGAACGCATCCTCGTCTGCGAACTCCCACTCCGCGTAATACGCGTGTGCGGGATCGCCCATCGGCGCACCGATCACCTTGCCGTGCCGGAACACGGAATTCGGGACCTGCTTGCACACCTCGACGTGCTCGGCATACGAATCGGCATTCGGTTCCTCGTCGTACAGGACGATCACGCGATACATCTCTTCCTTTCACTCGCTGGCGATGGGACACTATCGCCATGGCTGGAGAAATCGTCCATTACGAGATAGCCGCCGGCGACGCCGACCGCGCGGTCGCCTTCTGGGGCGGCCTGTTCGGCTGGCAGTTCGGCGACAGCGGCATGCCGGAGATCGACTACCGGATGGCGCAGGTGTCGGAAGGCTCGGGCGCCGCGATCTACAAGGCCGACGACGCCGACCGGCATCCCAAGGTCTACCACGACGTTGCCGACATCGACGCCTCGATCGCGAGGGTGCGCGAGCTCGGCGGCGAGGCGGGCGAAAAGTCGCCGGTGCCGGGTCACGGCTGGTTCGCGGAGTGCAAGGACACCGAGGGAAACCCGTTCTCCCTCTGGCAGCAGGACGCATCGGCCGGGCAATAGCGCCCGGCCTGCGTCCACTATCGTCTGGCCCGTCGTGACGGGAACCGCGCTAGCCGTCTTGCTGTCCGTGCTCGCGGGTCTCGCCGGTGCGGTGCAGGTGTCGATGATGTCGCAGCTCGGCGACCGGATCACGATCGTGGGCGCAGTCGCATTCGCGACGCTCGTCACCGCGCTCGTCGGGGCCTTGCTGCTGCTCGTCTTCCGGCGGAGCCTCGCTCCGTATCGCAACGCCTTCGACCATCCGTGGTGGATGCTGATGGGCGGTCTGATCGGCCTCCTGATCGTGTTCACGATCACCTATGCCGGGGGCAGGCTCGGCGTTGCCGCGACGGTGGGGATCCTGATCGCGGGCCAGCTGATCATGGGCGCCGCGATCGATCGCTTCGGGCTCTTCCGGTCGGACAAGATCCCCCTCCACTGGCCGCGGGTGCTCGGGATCGTCCTGCTCGGCGCGGGCGCGGCCCTGTCGCTCAAGAAGTAAGTGCAGGACCGGCGGGCGTCCGCAGTCGCGCTCGTGCTCGCGGCGGCCTGCTCCGTGCAGGGCGGCGCCGCGGTCGCGAAGTCGCTCTTTCCGGAGCTCGGTCCGCCGGGCGTCGTGTTCCTCCGCCTGCTCTTCGGCTCGGCGGCCCTCTGGGCGATCGCTCGGCCCCGGCTCCGAGGACGCCCCCGCCGGGACCTGCGCCTCGTCGCCGCGCTCGGCGTCGTGCTCGTCTCGATGAACATCACGTTCTACGAGGCGCTCGCACGTGCACCGCTCGGGGTCGTCGTGACGGTGGAGTTCCTGGGACCGCTCGCCGTGGCAGTGCTCGGATCCCGCAAGCCCGTGGATCTCGCGTGGGTCGTGCTCGCGGGCACCGGCGTCGCCCTGCTCGCGGACGGAAGCGGACAGGCAGCGCATCCACTCGGCATCATCCTGGCGGCGGTCGCCGGCGGCTTCTGGGCCCTCTACATCCTGCTCAGCGTGCACATCGGCCGCGCGTTCAGCGGGGCCAGCGGCCTCGCGCCCGCCATGGCGATCGGGGCGGTGCTGATCGCGCCGTGGGGCATCATCACCGCAGGCCATCACCTCCGCGACCCGCAGCTCGTCGGCGCAGCGGTCGGTGTCGGGCTGCTGTCCTCCGCACTGCCGTGGTCGCTCGAGCTCGAGGCGCTACGCCGCCTCCCGTCGCACGTCTTCAGCGTCGTGCTCTCGCTCGAGCCGGCCGTTGCGGCGCTGATTGGATTCGTCCTGCTGCACGAGCACCTGCGCACGCGGGCGTGGCTCGCAATCGCGCTCGTCGTGCTGGCGAGCGCCGGCGCCGCCACGGGCCGGCGCTCGCCTGTTCCCCGAGATATCTAGCCGGGAGCGATGTTCTGGTTGACGCTGAACACGTTCTCCGGGTCGTACTTGCTCTTGATCTTCGTCAGACGGTCGTAGTTCGAGCCGTACATCGCCTTCACCTTGTCTCCCGTCTCCTGCATCTGGAAGTTGACGTACCCCGTGCCGAGCGTGTGCGGACGCACTGCGTCGGAGTAGCTGACCGCCCAGTCGCGGATCGCGCCTGCGTTCGCCGGGTCGGGATCGACTCCGGCGATCACCTGCGCCCACACTGCGTCACGGTAGGCCCATGCCGTCTCGTCGCTCCCCACCCGTGAGGGCGCGCCGTCGATCGGGTACAGGTGCATCGTGCACTTCCAGGTCGGCATCGCCGCGCCGAACGCAACGTGCTGCTCGACTGCCGCATCCGGGATCTTGCTGACGAACTCGCCGCGCCAGTACCACTGGTCGCCTGCGGGATACACGCCGTCGAACGCGGAGTTCCACGCCGGAAGGGGCACGGGAGCGATGCCGTCGAGGAGGGGCTTGCCCCAGGACCTGGCTTCCTTCAGCGCCGGGGAGTCGTCCTCGCCTGCGTAGCACCAGACGACGCCGCACACGTGACGGAGATGGAGCTCCTCCGGGAAGGGCGGCCCAGGCGGGATCGCGAGGAACGCGAAAAAGCCGCCGAGCTCTTCCGGCTGTTCCGGCAGGAAGTCTCGATACCAGCTGAGCAGCTCGGCGGCATCGCCCATGTCGTAGAGCACCGGCCCCGCCTGCACGGTCGTGACCGGATAGCCGCGGAACGAGAACGAGGTGACGATGCCGAAGTTGCCGCCGCCGCCCCGAATCGCCCAGAAGAGATCCGGCTCGCGCTCCGCGTCGGCCTGCACGATGGATCCGTCGGCGAGCACCACCGTGGCCGACACGAGGTTGTCGATCGTCAGACCGCCTCCCCGCGAGAGGTGTCCGACGCCGCCGCCGAGCGTCAGCCCGCCGACTCCGGTCGTCGAGATGATCCCGGCCGGAACGGCGAAGCCATGCGGATGCGTCGCATTGTCGACCGCGTTCAGCTGCGCGCCGCCCTGCACGCGCACCATCCGTGCACCCGGGTCGACCGTCACCTCGTTCATCGCCGAGAGGTCGATCACGAGCCCGTCGTCGACGCTGCCGAGCCCGGCACCGTTGTGCCCGCCGGCCCGAACGGCAATTCGAAGCCCGCGTTCCCGCGCGAAGCCGATCGCTGCGACGACATCCGCCTCGTCGACGCAGTACGCGATCGCAGCGGGATGCTTGTCGATCATCGCGTTGTACAGCGCGCGGGCGTCGTCGTAGCCCGGGTCGCCGCGGTCGACGACGCGTCCTTTCATGGCCGCAGTGAGACCTTCGAGAGCCGAAGTGGCCATTGCCTCTCCTCCTGCCTGTTGTTTGACGGCCAGGAGATTACGCCGATCACGTGCGAAAGTGAACTAGATCGGCATCCGAGGTTGTGACGGCGAGCGGCGTCCGGGCGAGCGCCGCGAAGGACGCCTCGACGATCGGTCCGACGCCGAGGGCGAAGAGGACCGTGCCGACGCCGAAGGTGCCGCCGAGCACGATGCCGATGGCGAGCGCGCCGATCTCGAGAGCGCCGCGAACGACACCGACACGAAAGCGGGTGCGTCGCGCTCCGACGAGCATGAGCGTGTCGCGAGGCCCCGCGCCGAAGTCGGCTCCGATGTAGAACGCGGTCGCGGGCCCGATGAGGACGACACCGCCGAGCAGGAGCGGAATGCGGACGGCCAGCCCATCGTGCGCGAGGTGCTGAACGGCGTCGATCGACGTCAGCACCTGGATGAACGAGCCGACGAGCACTGCGTTCGCAACCGTCCCGATGCCGGGCACCCCACCGAGCGACCACGCAATCGCCAGCACGACGATCGCGACGGCGACGTTCGCCATGCCGAACGAGAGCGGCGAGTGCTTCGCGATTCCCTGGTTCAGCACGTCCCAGGGCGAGAGCCCGAGCTTCGACTCGAGGATGAGCACGATCGCGAGCGCGAAGAGCAGGAGACCGGCGACGAGACTCGCCGAACGGGCAGCGACGCCGCCGCGAATGCGCGGATGCGTCTTCGTCTTAGAGGCCGAACGGGTTGAACGGCTTGGCGCTCGTCGAAACGAGCACGCCCTTCGTCTCGAGATACAAGTCGAGCGTCTCGATCGAGAGCTCACGGCCGAACCCGGATTGCTTGTACCCGCCGAACGGGATGCCGGGGAACGCAGTGAACGGCATGTTGATGCCGACCATCCCCGACTTGATCGCGCGCGCGACGCGATGCCCGCGGGCGGGATCGCCGGTCCAAACGGTCGCGAAGAGGCCGTAGCGGATGTCGTTCGCGATGCGAATCGCGTCCTTCTCGTCCTCGAACGGGATCACCGTCACGACGGGACCGAAGATCTCCTCCTGCGCGACCTCCATCGCGTTGTCGACCTTCGCGAGCACCGTCGGACCGTAGAACGCGCCCTTCCCCTCGCCGATCTCGCCGCCCGCGACCACCTCGGCGCCCTCCTTTCGACCACGCTCGACGAAGCCGTGCACGCGATCGCGGTGCGCCGTCGAGATGAGCGACCCCATCTGCGTCTCCGGGTCGAGCGGGTCGCCGACCCGGATCTGCTTGGCAAGCTCGGAGAAGCGCGACACGAACTCGTCGTAGATCGACGCCTCCACGAGCACACGCGACCGCGCCTCGCAGCTCTGCCCCGCCGCGTAGTAGATCGACCACACCGAGCTCGGGATCGCGTCCTCGAGCGATGCGTCGGCGAACACGAGGTTCGGGCTCTTGCCGCCGAGCTCGAGCGTCACGCGCTTGATCGGGTCCGAGCAGAGCCGCATGATCTCGCCGCCCGTCTTCGTCGAGCCCGTGAACGCAACCTTGTCGACCTGCGGGTGCTTGACGAGGTAGGCGCCGGCGCCCGGGCCGTCACCGGGGACGATGTTGACCGCGCCCGCGGGGAAGCCGACCTCGCTTGCGAGCTCCGCCACGCGCAGCACGCTGAGCGGCGTCTGCGGATCCGGCTTCAAGACGACGGAACAGCCGGCCGCAAGCGCCGGCGCGAGCTTCCACACCGACATGAGCAGCGGGTAGTTCCAGGGAACGATCTGCGCCGCGACTCCGACCGGCTCCTTCAACGAGTAGGTCAGCAGCGAGCCGCCCACCGGGTTCGAGCGGCCGGCGATCGAGCCGATCACCGAGGCGAAGAAGCGAAAGTTCTCGACCGACCCGCCGACCTCGGCCTTGACCGATGCGATCGCCTTGCCGACGTTCCGCGCCTCGAGCTCGGCGAGCTCCTTGCGATTCGCGTGAATCGCGTCGGCGAGCGCGTGCAGGAGACGCGAGCGCTCGTTCGGCGGCGTTCTGCCCCAGGCGCCGTCGACCGCTGCGCGCGCAGCCTCGACGGCGCGATCGATGTCGGCCTCGCCGGCCATCGCAGCACGGCCGATCGTCTCGCCGGTGGCGGGCTCGACGAGGTCACGCAACTCGCCCGAGGCGGCCTCGACGCTCTCCCCGTTGATGAAGAGGCCGTGCTCGTTCCCCGTCGCGACCGCCATGAACCGGAAAATACCGATTGCACTGTTCGACCGCGGGTGCCACACTCTGGATCCGAGGTGAGGCAGGACGTTTCTCTCCGCTGCGGAACGGACATGTATCGGATCCGAAGGGCGGATGAGCGAAAGGAGTCGAGATGGGCACGATCGATGTCGAGTCGGCGAGGATTCCCGACCGTGACCGCCTCCTCGAGCTCCTGCGGGAGCACGGTCTCGACGCGCGTCCGCTCGACGAGCTCGGCATCGAGGTCTCCTCGGAAGACGACGGCGACGAGGTCTTCGGCCACGTCGAGCGGGTGGTCATGCTGATCGGCGCGCCCTTCGTGCCGACGAAGCACGAGGGCGTCATCTACATCCGCCCGCCCGTCGGTTAGACGTTACTGCCGCTCGAAGAGCGCGGCCTGCCCCTGCCCGACACCGACGCAGAGCGTCGCGAGACCGTAGCGGCCCCCACGGCGGCGCAGCTCGTGCAGGAGGGAGACGACGAGGCGCGCGCCGCTCATGCCGAGCGGATGACCGAGCGCGATCGCGCCGCCGTTCACGTTCACCTTCCCGGGGTCGAGGCCGAGCTCACGGATCACCGCAAGGCTCTGCGACGCAAACGCCTCGTTCAGCTCGACGAGGTCGAGCTCGGACGCATCGACCCCGGAGCGGCCGAGGAGCTTGCGGACGGCAGGGATCGGCCCGATGCCCATCACGCGCGGATCGACACCCGCGACCGCACTGCGGACGAACGTTCCGAGCGGCTCGACGCCGAGCGCGCGCGCCTTTCCCTCGGATGCGATCACGAGCGCGGCCGCGCCGTCGTTCACGCCGGACGAGTTGCCGGCCGTGACTGTGCCGTTCTCGCGGAACACGGGCTTCAACGTCGCGAGCTTCTCAGGCGAGGTCTCCGGACGGGGGTGCTCGTCGCGGACGACGTCGCCGACCGGCACGAGCTCATCGTCGAAGCGCCCCGCGTCGTTCGCCGCCGCCCAGCGCTGCTGGGATGCGTGCGCGAACGCATCCTGCTCTTCGCGCGAGATGCCGTATTGCTCGGCGACGTTCTCGCCGGTCTCACCCATCGACTCGAGCGGAAACCTCTCCGCCAGCTTGGGATTGGGGAATCGCCACCCGAGCGTCGTGTCGTACAGCGTGCGATCGCCTCGCGGGAAGACCTTGTCCGGCTTCGCGGTCACGAGCGGTGCGCGCGACATGGACTCGACGCCGCCCGCCACGAAGAGCTCGCCGTCGCCCGCGATCACCGCGTGGCACGCCGAGACGACGGCTGCGAGACCCGACGCGCAGAGCCGGTTCATCGTCACGCCCGCAACCGACTCCGGCAGGCCCGCGAGCAGCGCCGCCATCCGCGCAACGTTGCGGTTGTCCTCACCGGCCTGATTCGCCGCGCCGAAGTACACATCCTCGATCTCCGAGGGCGGAACGCCGGAGCGCTCAACCGCGGCCGCGATCGCGAGCGCAGCAAGATCGTCGGGACGCACACCCGCGAGCGCGCCGCCGTAGCGGCCGATCGGCGTGCGCACTCCAGCGAGGACGACGGCTCTCGTCACGCCACCCATTCAAGCCGAACGTTTTCGAACGAGCGCGTGAGCAGCTCACGGATCGCCTCACGGCCCTCGTCGCCGTAGTCGAGCGTCTGCTCGTTCACGTACATGTCGATGAAGCGGTCGCCCCGGGCCGAGTCCATGCCCCGCCCGTAGCCGAGCGCGTACTCGAGTGCCGTCTCGCGATGCTCGAGCGCGGCGTCGATCGACTCGCGCAGGATCTGCGAGACATCCCGCAGCGCCTGCTCGCCGAGATCGCGCCGCACGGTGTTGACGCCGAGCGGGAGCGGCAGCCCCGTCTCGAGCAGCCACCACTCGCCGAGGTCGAGGCACTTCTCGAGGCCTTCGTCGCCGTATGTCAGCTGGCCCTCGTGGATCAAGAGGCCGGCCCTCGCCCGGCCGGCTGCGACCTCGGGCTGGATCTCGTCGAAGGGGAGGACGCGATGCGCAACGTCCCGTCCGAGCGCCATCTTCAGGACGAGGAAGGCCGTCGTCAGCGTGCCGGGAATCACGATCTCCGTCTCACGCAGCTCGTTGAGCGAGAGCAGCTCGCGCGCGACGACGATCGGCCCGTAGCCGGAGCCGATGCTCGCGCCGTGCGGCAGCAGGACGTAGCGGTCCTGGACGAGCGGATACGTCGCGGCAGACATCGCGGTCACCTCGAGCCGTCCTTCGAGCGCAAGCTCGTTCAGCGACTGGATGTCGTCGATCACGGGCTCGAACTCGTAGCCGCGGGTGTCCACGGTCCCCGAGGCGAGGCCCCAGAACATGAACGCGTCGTCGGGATCCGCGCTGAAGCCCACCCGGATCAACATCGGCGGCAGGTTAGTCGCCTACCATTGGGCTGTGTCGCAGGAGCCGCTGACCGAGTCGATTCAGCACTACCTCCGGGAGATCTACAAGCTCGCGCAGAGCGGAGAGCCGGTCGGCGTGACTGCGCTCGCGCGCGCGCAGGAGGTGTCCGCGGCGTCGGCGAGCGCCATGGTGAAGAAGCTCTCCGCGCTCGGCCTCGCCGAGCATCTGCCGTACAAAGGCATCTCGCTGACGGCGGCCGGCGAGCGCGTCGCGCTCGAGGTGATCCGGCATCACCGTCTCCTCGAGCTCTACCTCGCGGAGACGCTCGGGGTGCACGTGGACGACGTCCACGAGGAGGCGGACAAGCTCGAGCACGCGATCTCCGAGGAGCTCGAGGCGCGGATCGACAAGGCGCTCGGCTTCCCCACGCACGATCCGCACGGGGACCCGATCCCCGATGCGAATCTCGAGTGGCCGCACCTTCGTGCGGGCTAATGCCCGACGAGCGCGCGTAAAGCCAGCCGCGCGGCCTCCGCGTCCGAGAGAGGGAGCACGTGCACGCGTGCGCATCCCGGCGCCTCGCACTCGCACTCGAGCTCGATCTTGCGACGAGGGTCACCGCCGGTGGCATCGACGTGGGCACGAACCTGACGCAGCCGCAGGTCGTTTTCCTCTCGCCGCCGGACCGGTGCACCTGGGCCGGCCGGCCGGAGGTGCGCGCGGAATCGGGCCTCCACCGCGAGCAACGTCTCCTCGACCGAGTCGATCTCCACGAGTGAGGCGCCGGCGCTCCTGAGGCGCTCGGCGAGGATCGCATCGCGCTGAAGCCGGTTCTCGAGCGCGCGGCGAGGATCCTTCGTCCGCGCGTAGAGGTCGGAGCCCCGTTTCGCGACGAGCTGACGTTGGAGCGCGGGTCGGGCTACGACGAAAACGCCGTCTACCAGCTCAGGCAGGACTTGCGGCCCTTCCACGAGCACCGGTACGTCGTGCGGCAGAGCGTCGAGATCGGCGAGCACGAGCGGGAAGCGCCGCCGCGCGTCCTCCTCGAACCGGTCTGCGAGCTCTTCGGGCGTCGAGTCGACCCAGAGCTCGTCGAAGCTGCGGGTCTCGGCGGGCATCTGCGCGGCGTGCTCGTAGGTTCGCGTATCGAGCGAGTAGAGGCGGAGGTCGAAGCGGCGGGCGAGCGAGCGAGCGGTGGTCGTCTTGCCGACACCCGACATGCCGCCGAGCCAGAGAACCGGAGCGGTGGCCGACACCGCTATGCGGAGTCAGGCACCGGATCGCCCGAAGAACCAGGCTTCGAGCGGCTTCAGGCACTCCTCGCGGGTGAACGGGCGGCAGTGCTCGGAGCGGCCGTCCCCCTCGCTCACGGTGAGGTCGTCCTCGAGGGCGGAGTTCGCCTGCTCGAGCGCGTCCTCGAGCTCGTAGCCCTCGAAGAGATAGTCGCCCGTCTTCACGGCGCTGCCGTTGCGGAGCTGCGGATTGACAACACGCCCGACGGCCCAGACCGCGCCCGCCTTGCGCTCGATCCACACGACGATCCGCTCCTCGCGACCGGCATCGTCGACCCCGTGGAGCGTCCGCTCCGCAAACCGGCCTCGGTCCGAGGGGACCTGCACGGCCCGACTATACAATCGGCCGGTGCTTCGCCTAGGCAGCCTGATGCGGAACCCGTTCTCGTTCCTCTTCGCGCGAAGCTCGGCCGAGGAGCAGGTCGTCTCCTATGTGACCCGCGAGCATCGGCGCGGCCGGCGGCTCGCGGAGATCCTTCAGGACCGGTACGTGCAGAACCGCCTGTCGCCACAGCAGCAGGCACGCCTGCTCGAGCGCCCGGACGTCGTGCACGCGCTCGGCGAGCAGGACATCGACGCCGCACGGCAGTACCTGGGCACGCGTTAGCTCGAGTCGGACTTCTTGATGAAGCTGATGGCGCCGCTCGTCTCCATGACGGCCCACTTGACCTCTTCGATCGACGAGATGCTCTGCCGACGCATGGCCGCGGCGAGATCGTCGGGCGTCACCCGCTCGCGACGCATGTTCTTCTCGATCGGCCGGCCGTCCCGCACGACGACGATGGGCTCGCCGTCGAGCACGGGCCGCAGCTTCGGAAAGCGGAAGTTGACCCAGGACACGAAGAGCTGCAGCAGCGCGATCGTGCCGATCGCGAGCACGGCGCCGGTCAACGAGTAGTCGTCCTGCGTCAATCCCTGCTGGACGGTGTCGCCGAGGACGATGAGCAGGATCAGGTCGAACGGCTCGAGTGAGGACATCTCGCGGCGGCCGATCACCCGCATCAGCATGTAGAGGAGCGCGAAGACGAAGACGCCTCGGAGGACGATGTCCATTACGGAAACACCGTCACCGTTCGGTGGATCGTGCCGACCTTCGTCGGGCCGTCGTAGAGCGTCACGTCGGCTCGGCGGCTCCCGACGTTCGTCGGGTTGACCTGGAACTCCATGAAGAGGCGGTATTTCTGCCCGGACGGGATGTGCCCCAGCGTGAAGAGCATGTCGCCGTTTCGGCTCGCCTGGCCGAGGGGGCTGGGCTCGATCGTGTTCAGCTGCTGACCCTCGTTCCACCCGGGCGAGAACTGGAGCAGCGCGTTCTTGATGTCGCGGTGCGCGGTGATCGTGAAGCGCGCCTCGTAGAGGAGGCCGCCGCGGATACGTGACGGGGCGTAGAGCTTCATCGACGCCTGAGCTGTCGAGATCGTCTCGGCATTCGGACGCTGCCCGAACGTTCCGAGCAGGCCCGCCACGAGAAACGCGAGGATGAGCACGAGCAGCGCGTAGCGGAAGCCGCGGTGGAACCCCGGCCCCTGCAGGTCGAGGTGGCGGCTGAGCACGATCCGGTCCGGGATCTCCGACATCTCCCGAGCATTCGGCGGCAGACTCGTGCACCCTTCGCTTGACAGGTGACCTTTTGGTCACCTATTATCGACGCATGGACGACGACCGAGTCTTCCGGGCGCTGGCGGATCCGACGCGCCGCCACCTCCTCGACCGGCTGTTCGAGCGGGACGGCCGCACGCTGACGGAGCTCGAGTCCGAGCTCGACATGACCCGCTTCGGCGTGATGAAGCACCTGCGCGTGCTGGAAGCCGCCGGCCTCGTCGTCACCCGCCGGGCGGGCCGGGAGAAGCTCCACTTCCTGAACCCCGTCCCGATCCGGCTGATTCACGACCGCTGGATCGACAAGTACACGGAGCACCGCGTCGCGGCGCTCGCCGACCTCAAGACCGCACTGGAGGAGACTGCATGACGACCATGACTGCGCAGACCACCCAGGTCTATTCCGTCTTCGTGCGCGCCACGCCCGAGCAGCTGTGGGATGCGATCACGAAGCCGGAGTTCACCTCGAAGTACTTCTACGGCAGCGTCATCGACTCGACATGGGAACCGGGCTCGACGTATGCCGGCTGGTCCACCGACCGTACGCAGCAGTACGTCGACGGCGAGGTGATCGAGGCCTCGCCGCCCCGGAAGCTCGTGACGACGTGGCGCGCGCTCTACGACCCCGAGACGGCGGCCGAGCCCCACAGCCGCGTCACGTGGGAGATCGAGCCGGCCGGCGACGGCGTCACGAAGCTGACCGTGGTCCACGACGAGCTCGAGGCGGCGCCGAGGACGGCCGAGAACGTCGCTGGCGGTTGGAGCTACGTGCTGAGCGGCCTGAAGACGCTACTCGAGACGGGGGAACCGCTCGCCGGCTGAGCGACAGCCCGGCTTTCTTTGTTACAAAGGAGGGCGTGCGTACCGTGCTCGCGACCGGTTTCGCCGCCCTCCTGCTTTCTCTCCCCGCCTCTGCAGCGGACTGGAGCCCGCCGGCGGCGTGGCTTCTGCAGGCCAACTGCGTCCATCTGCAGGAAGGCCCGTGGGCCGCGAACACGGGCAACGGCTACTTCGGCGGAATGCAATTCGCAGCGCGCACGTGGAAGAGAGTCGGCGGCAAGGCGGATCCGGCGTTCACGCACCCCGGTATGCGCGCGTATCCCTTCCGCGCTCCGGCGGCCGAGCAGCTCTACCGCGCATGGCTCCTCTGGAAGCGCGACGGAGGAACATGGCGGTCGTGGGGCGCCGTCGGCGCGTCCTGCTCTTGACGTGAACGCTCCGCGCCGAGCCCGAGAGCTCCCGCAACTCCTGATCGGCCTCGTCGCGGTCGCACTGGCTCTCGCGGTGGCGGTTCCGCTGACCGCCTCGATCGTCATGAACGGGGTCCGCGACATCAAGCGAACGCGCGACACGATCGTCGTCACCGGCTCGGCGAAGTATCCGATCACCGCCGACCAGGCGTTCTGGAACGTGACCGTGACCTCGACCGAGCGGACGCCGTCTGCCGCTGCACGGTCGTTGAGAGCGAAGGCCGCGGCAGTTGCGAAGTACCTCGGAAAGGCGGGGCTCGCAGCCGACGTCACGAGACCGCCGGTCGACGTCGAGGCAACGTCGGTGCAGATCCCGACGGGTTTGAAGAAGCCGCGCTACCGATCTGTGCCCGCCTGGCAGGTGACGCAGTCGTTCGACGTCCAGACGACGAAGATCGACACGCTCGTCCACGCGGCGGCCTCGGTCGATCAGCTCTTGATCCAGGGAGTCGACGTCTCCGTCAGTCCGCTCGAGTACCTCTCGACGAAGCTGAAGACGGCGAAGTTCGCGGCGCTGCGGCTGGCGACCGCGGACGCCGAGGAACGTGCGCGCACGATCGCGCAAGGCCTCGGCGGCAGCCTCGGCGCGGTGCGCAACGTCAACCTCGGCGTCTACCAGATCACGCCGCGCAACTCGACGGACGTGAGCAACGAGGGGATCAACGACACCTCGTCGCGCGCGAAGGATGTGACGGCGGTCGTCTCGGTCACCTTCGCCGTCAACCGGTAGACGTGGATAGCAGCGACACTCCGACGTTCGAGCAGATCGTTCAGGACGCACTCGACTCGCTTCCGGCCGAGCTGCGCAGTCGCATCTCGAACGTCGAGATCCTCGTCGAGGAAGAGCCGCCGGCCGGGCAGCCGCTCCTCGGGCTCTACCAGGGGATACCGCTGACGCGCCGCGGCAGCGGCTACTCCGGTGCGCTGCCGGACAAGATCACGATCTACCGCGGTCCGCTCAAACGGCTCTACGGGCACGACTCCGACGCGCTGCGGCAGCAAGTTCGACACGTCGTGCTGCACGAGGTCGCACACCACTTCGGCATCAGCGACGAGCGCCTGATCGAGATCGACCGCTACTGACGCAACCCTCGTCGGGGGGATGCGAAGACTGCACCTGCGGGCGATCTTAGAAGGGAACAGGAGTCATCGAGGCTGTGCGGCCGAGCCCTGATCCGAGGGGGATTCTGATGGTCGCCGCCGTACGCTCCACCGCAATCGCCGCCGCCGTTCTCGTCGCCGCCTGCGCGGGGACCGCATCGGCGCGGAGCACGGGCATCGGGTTCACCTCCGTCCCGCAGCACGTCGTCCAGGGGAACGACGCGCTCCTTGCCGTCAACGTCCGGCCGGCCGGTGCGCGCTGTTCACTCGCGGTCCGCTACCAGGGCGGCGCCGCGCAAACGGGCCTCGCCGGCGTCGTCGCCACTGCCGGCCGTGCCTCGTGGCGCTGGCAGGTACCGGTCACGGTGCAGGCCGGGCCGGCAAGAGCGACGGTCAGGTGCGCACGCGCCGGGTCGGTCTCGCGCACGCTCGTCGTCGTCGGTCGACTCGTCGAGCCCAAGATCACCGTCGCGAAGCAGGGTTTCTCCACCCGTCCAAATGCGTACGGCAGCGGAACGCGGTTGAGCTACGGACTGATCCTGCACAACGCATCCTCACAGGACGCGGCCGGCGTCAGCGTGCAGACCAACTTCGTCATGGCAGACGACCACCTGCTCGGCACCGACACGCAGCGGGTCGACGGCATCGCGGCCGGCGCGGACTATGCGCTCGGGAACTCGGTCAGCTTCCCCGGCGCCGCGCCGATCGTCCGGATCGAAGTCGTCGTTCAAGTGGGAAGCTATGCGAAGCCGTCCCTGCATTTCCCCACACTCGCGAACATCCACCTCGTCCCGCAGATCTACGATCCCAACTGGGTCGGGACGATCGAAGGCGAGCTGCAGAACACCGATCCGATCATGACCCTCCGCAGCGCGAACCTCTCAGCGGTCGTGTTCGACGCGGCGGGCAACATCGTCGGCGGGGGCTCCGGGTTCATCTTCCAGCCGCTGCCGTCGGGTGCGCGCGAGTTTCTCCAACTGTCGAACGGGTTCGACGTGATTCCGGCCCAGGTGGCCGCGTCGACCATGGTCTCCGTCGTTCCGAGCTGGCAGCCGCCCGGGCCGTAACTAGGCCGGGACGAGCAACGGCGGTGTCGAGGCCAGCGCCGGCAGCAGTCGTTCTGTCGGGAGCTCGACTCGGAATGTCGTTCCCTGATGCTCGGTGCTTTCGACGCTGATCGAGCCTCCGTGGGCGTCGACGATCGCCTTCGTGATCGACAGTCCAAGCCCCGTCCCCGCAATGGCCATGTCGTTCGCGGACCGGGTGCGGAAGAAGCGCTCGAACAGCTTCTCCTGCTCTTCCGGCGAGATCCCGAAGCCGTCGTCGCGAACCTCGATCACGGCGAACTCGTCGGATGCATCGACGACGACGTCGACGTGGCCCCCACGAGGCGTGAACTTGATCGCGTTCGAGATCAGGTTGTCCAAGAGCTGCGCGATCCGGGTGCGATCGGCAACGATCGGTCTCGAGGACTCCGAGCTGAACACGAGCTCGATGCCGGCGAGCTCGGCCGCGGGCTGCGCCGCCTGAACGCATTGGGCCGCCAGCGGCGCGACGTCGATCGTGCTCCAGTCGAAGGACAGCTTGCCCGCGTCGGCTTGCGCCACGAGCAGCAGATCGCCGACGAGATGGAGCAGGCGGTCGGCATTGCGGTCGACGATCTCGAGGAACTCCCGCGTCTCGCCCGGCAGCTGCTCGGCGTCGTCGAGGACGAGCTCGAGATAGCCGCGGATGGAGGTGAGCGGGGTACGCAGCTCGTGTGAGACGACTGCGACGAACTCGTCTTTCATGCGATCGACGCTTCGCAGCTGCTCGTTCTGCGCGCGCTCGCTCTCGAGGAGCCTGACCGCGTTCGCACGCCGCTCGGTGATGTCCACGATGTAGCCCTGCCAGTAGAGGAGCTCTCCGGCCGGGTTGCGGGTGGGAACCGCGGTGTCCTGCACCCAGAGCTCGCGACCGTCCCTTGCGGTCATGCGGTACTGGAGCTCGTACGGCTGCGACCGGCTCTTTGCATCTCTCACCTCGTCGACGACTCTGCTCCGGTCATCGGGATGCGCAAAGGAGACGCTGCCGGCAGAGGCGAGCCACTCCTCTTGCGAGCAACCGCAGAGCTGGACGACCTGCGGCGAGACGTAGCCGGCGCCCCCGGTCGGATCGTCGACATACGTGACGAACGGCAGCTGCTCGGCAAGAGCCTGATACCGGTCCTGGATCTCGCGAAGGTTGAGCTCGTTCTGCTTTCGAGCCGTCGTGTCGGACATGAAGCCCTGAAAGTGCAACGGGTTGCCGGCTCCGTCGAGCGCGACCGCGGCGTCGTCCTGAATCCAGACCACGCGTCCGTCCTTCGCCACGATTCGATATTCGATCTGGATCGACTCGTGCGTCTTGTGCGCCTCCGCAAAGGCGCCGAGCACCCGGTCCCGATCCTCGGGGTGGAGGACGCGGCCGAAGAAGTCCGGGTCCGAGGCCCAGTCCTCCGGCGAATAGCCGGTGAGCCGCTCCACCTGCGGGCTGAAATAGGAGCCGGTCGACGCGCCGAGGTTTTCGATGTACACGCCGCCGGGCAGCTGCTCGACGAGCGACCGGAACTGACGGCGGCCTGCGCTCTCCGCTTGCGAGACTCGCCGCAGCTCGAGCTGGTTCATCACTTGGCGCGCGATCGCGCGCAGCGCGTCCTTCTGCGTCGGCGAGAGCGTGCGCGGCCGCTTGTCGAGGACGCAAACCGTTCCGAGCGCGTGACCCTCGGGCGAGACGAGGGGCATTCCAGCGAAGAAGCGGTAGCCCGCCCTTATGACCGACGATGCGTGGAACCGCTCGTTCGCGAGGGCGTCTTCGACGACGAACACGTCGTCATGGCCGAGCGCTTCGGCGGCAAGGCTCGAGTCGCGCGAGAACTCCAGCAACTCGGTGCCGCGCCTGGCCTTCAACCACGTCCGGTCCGAGTCGACGAACGCAACGGCGGCGACAGGCGTGTAGCAAACGGCTGCTGCCAACTCGACGAGATCGTCGTATGCCTGCTCGGGCGGCGTGTCGAGAATGCGGTAGCCGAGCAGGGCGTCGAGACGCGCTGCTTCCGTGGAGTTCGGTTTGGTGCGTTTCGCCACTGCTTGACCTATCGGCCGCCTCGAGGCCGACTGGGACCCCCAAAGCCAAAAGAGCCGAAAAGCCTGGGTCTGAGCGATGCGCCCGGCATGATTCGAACATGCGACCTCTGCCTCCGCAGGGCAGCGCTCTATCCCCTGAGCTACGGGCGCTCGGGACGAAACAGTCTAGCCATGCGCACGAGCAACCCGGGTCGCGGCGGTTGCGTCTTGCGCCATTCGTCGTAGGTCGTCAGCTGCGCAGCCGCCACGCACTCGGCATGCGCGTGCCGCCGGCGCGACGTGTCGCCCTCGGGAGAGATCAACACATGTGGGGTCATCGCGTGCAGCCGATAGCCGCAGAGCGGGCATCTGTAGCTCGCCGGCTTCAGGTTCTGCGCACGCCGGACCGCCCACCAGGCGGCGGGCTCAAGCGAGCGCGAGCGGCGCGTCATCCGGCACCTCGGCGCGGACGTACGCCAGTGCGACGACCGATCCGTCCGGACGCCTCGCGGCGCTCGTCACGCGGCCGACCACCTTCCCTTCGTGCACGAGCTCCGCATCGTACGGCGGCAGGGCCGCGAGCTCGAGCACGCGCAGGCCGCGATTCGCCTTACCGCGGTAGTGCAGCCTCGCGACCGGCTCCTGGCCGGGGTAGCAGCCCTTCGAGAAGCTGACGTGCGTCGCCTCGAGCCCCGCCTCCGCCGGCAGGATGCGGTCGTCGATCTCGCGGCCCCAGCGGGGCACACGAGCCTCGATCCGGCGGCGCTCGAGCTCCTCGGCGTCGACCGTGGCCGCAAGCGCGGCATCGAGCACCTCACGCGCTCCCGGGAAGTCGGTCGAGATCCCGTCGCCGCCGAAGACGAGGGCGGAGGTGTGCTCCTCGGGCTCGATCTCACACCGCGCGCGCAGACGCATCCGCGTAAGCAGCGCGCGGATCGGCTCGCCGAGCTCGGGCTCGGTCAGCAGCAGGAAATCCTCCGCACCACGCCGCCAGACGACGAGCGGAGCGATGACGCGGGCCTTCGCCGTCAGGAGCAGCGCCGGGCAGGCGTCGCCGACGTGCAGCGCCTCGACGTCGTTCGAGACCATTCGCTGCAGGTAGTCGCATGCATCCGGCCCCGCGACCCGGAGATAGGCCCGCTCTCGTGCTGCAACGTCCACATGTCTAGTGTAGGAATCGATGCCGCTCTTCCGGTCGAAAGCCGAGGACAAGGTGCGCGACGCGGGCTACGACCCGGCCCGTCTGCCGCCCGGCCAGTACTTCACCGAGAAGTGGCCCGTCCTCCACGCGGGAGCGGTGCCGGACGTCGACGTCGCGACGTGGACGCTCGAGCTGAGCGGCGCTGTCGAGCAGCCTGTCACGCTGACCTTCGACGAGCTGCGCGCGCTTCCGGCGACCGAGGTCACGTCCGACATCCATTGCGTCACCCGCTGGAGCCGCTTCGACGCCCGCTTCAAGGGCGTCCACTGGCGGGAGCTCGCGAAGCTCTGCAACCCGACGGCCGGTGCGCGCTTCGCGATCGCGCATGCCGAGCACGGTTTCACCGCCAACGTCCCGCTCGCGGCGCTCGAGGACGGGAACGCGCTCATCGTCTACGAGGCGGACGGCGAGCCGCTGACCCCCGATCACGGCTACCCCGTACGGCTCTTCATCCCGACGAAGTACTTCTGGAAGAGCGCGAAGTGGTTGCGCGGGATCGAGGTCTCCGCCGTCGACAAGCCGGGCTTCTGGGAGCGCTACGGCTACTCGAACAACGCGGACTTCTGGAAAGAGGAGCGCTACGAGTTCTGAGAGATCGCGCTAAAGGAACGGGCGAGCGAAGCCGATAGAGAAGCTACCCACCTCCCCACCCCAAGTGGATGAAGCGGCGCCCCCCTCGGGCGCCGCTTCCTTTTTCAGGCCTCGAGCAGCGCACGAAGCCCGTCCTCCAAGCGGCGCATGGCGGCCAGGATCTCCTCCGTATCGCCCTCCAGAAAGCTGCACAGCCGTTCGACCTGTTCCTGCAGGCGGCGTCCGTTGCGCTCGTTCGTCCTCTTGCCCGCGGCCGTCAGCTCCAGGACGTAGGAGCGGCCGTCGTCCGGATGGCGGACCCGCCGCACCTGCTTCTTTCGCGCGAGGCGCTCGATCATCGCCGACAGGGTCGTCGGAGTGATGCCGAGATCGCGGGAGAGCTCGGTCGGCGTTGCGCTCCCGACGATGTTGAGCCAGCTCGTGACCGCGTACTCGGTCGCCGTCACCTCGCTCCCCTCGACCACGGCGACGATCACCTCGCCCGACAGCTGCGTGACGACGAAGGGCTGCAGGAAGAGCCCCGGCCGAACCTTGACAGTAGTGCGATCTCGTAGCATTTTAGTACGAACTCGCAGCATATCGCCCAAGGAGGTCGGACATGGTCGCGTTTCTCGCCGCTCTGATGATGCTCAGCTCGCCGTCGGTCGTCGCGACGATCAACACCGGATTCAGGCCGTGCGGCAGCGCCGTGTTCGGGAAGTACCTGTACGTCGACAACTACGGCGAGGGAACGATGTCGCGCATCGATCCGTCGACGAACAAAGCGGTGAAGCGCCTGCATGTGGGGAGCGGTCCCTGCGGCGTGGTGTCGGGAGCCGGCGCTTTGTGGGTCGAAGACTTCAACCTCGATCAGATCGTGCGGGTCGACCCCCGGAACCTGCGGGTCACGAAGCGCATCCGCGTCGGCACCAAGCCGTGGGACGTCGCGTACGGCTTCGGCTCCGTCTGGTCGTCGAACCAGACCGACGGGACCGTCTCCCGCATCGACCCGAAGCGGAACAAGGTCGTGAAGACGATCCGCACCGGCGGCAGCCCGACGTGCATCCGGGCGGGCGCGGGGTCGATCTGGGTCGGCTCGCAGAACACGAACAACATCTTTCGCATCGACCCGGCAACGAACCGCGTCACGAGCATCGCGATCGGCAATTTCAGCGAGCTCTGCGTCGACCCGCATGCGGACGGCGTCTGGGTCTCGGACGACGCCGCCAACAGCGTGACGCGGATCGATCCCGCCACGAACAAGATCGTCGCGACGGTGAAGGTCGGCACGGCGCCGGCAGACGGTGTGCGCGGACCGGACGGCCGCGAGTGGATCCCGAACGGCGACGGGACGATCTCGGTGATCGATCCCGCGACGAACGCGGTCGCCGAGACGGTGACGATCGGCGGCAAGCCCTTCGTCGCGCGCAGCGCGTTCGGCTCGATCTGGGCGGGCGACTTCGGCGGCTCGACGGTCAAGCGGATCCAGCCCTGAAAAGCGGAGGGCCGGCAATGCCGGCCCTCCGTTCCAATCGAGCCCGAAAGGGCCGTGCTTACATCATCCCGCCCATGTCCGGCATGCCGCCGCCCATGCCGGCGCCGGCCTTCTCGGGCGCCTCGGCGACGATCGCCTCGGTGGTGAGGATGTTCTTCGCGATCGACGCCGCGTTCTGCAGCGCGGAGCGCGTGACCATGGTGGGGTCGCCGATCCCCGACTTGAGCAGGTCCTCGACCTCGCCCGTGTCGATGTTCAGGCCGAACCCCTTCTGTGCACTGCGGACGTTCGCGACCGCGATCGAGCCCTCGAGGCCCGCGTTCGTCGCGAGCTGCCGCAGCGGCTCCTCGAGCGCGCGAAGGATGATCTTCGCACCGGTCGCCTCGTCGGGGTCACCGTCGAGCGACTTCAGGACTTTGTCCCGGACCGCGTCCGCCGCATTGATCAGCGCGACGCCGCCGCCGGGGACCTGACCCTCCTCGAGTGCCGCGCGAGCGGCCTGGAGAGCGTCCTCGACGCGGTGCTTCTTCTCCTTCATCTCCGTCTCGGTCGATGCGCCGACCTTGACGA
The DNA here is from genome assembly GCA_963848665.1 of uncultured Actinomycetes bacterium. Lineage (GTDB taxonomy): Bacteria > Actinomycetota > Thermoleophilia > Gaiellales > Gaiellaceae > Palsa-739. Next base: position 630,401 of record CAWKEF010000006.1, on the reverse strand, counting down.
CGGCAACACCGCCCGACAGCTTCGCGAGGCGCTCCTGGAGCTTCTCGCGATCGAAGTCGGAGTCCGTGTTCTCGATCTCGGCCTTCAGCTGCTTGATGCGGGCCTTGATCGCGTCGGACTCGCCGGCACCGTCGATGATCGTGGTCGAGTCCTTGTCGACGACGACGCGGCGGGCCTTGCCGAGCTGCGAGATCTTCGTGTTCTCGAGCTTGAGGCCCATCTCCTCGGTGATCACCTCGGCGCCCGTGAGGATCGCAATGTCCTCGAGCATCCGCTTGCGGCGGTCACCGAAGCCCGGCGCCTTGACGGCGACGGCCTGGAAGGTGCCACGCAGCTTGTTGACGACGATCGTCGCGAGCGACTCGCCCTCGACGTCCTCCGCCACGATCAAGAGCGGACGACCCGCCTGGATGACCTGCTCGAGCACGGGCAGGAGATCCTTCACGGCACCGATTTTCTGGTTCGCGACGAGGATGTACGGCTCGTCGAGAACCGCCTCCATCCGCTCCGCGTCGGTGACCATGTACGGCGAGAGGTAGCCCTTGTCGAACTGCATGCCCTCCGTGAACTCGAGCTCGAGGCCGAGCGTCTGGCCCTCCTCGACGTTCACGACGCCGTCCTTGCCGACCTTCTCGATCGCGTCGGCGATGTTGTCGCCGATCTCGCGGTCGCGCGAGGAGACGGTCGCCACGCGGGCGATGTCCTCCTTGCCCGAGACCGGCTTCGACTCGGCCTTCAGGTTCTCGACGACGGCGTCGACCGCCGCCTCGATGCCCCGCTTGAGGCCCATCGGGTTCGCACCGGCCGCGACGTTCTTCAGACCCTCGCGGACGATCGCCTGAGCGAGCACCGTCGCGGTCGTCGTGCCGTCGCCGGCGACGTCGTTCGTCGAGGTCGCAACCTCGCGGACGAGCTGTGCGCCCTGGTTCTCGAAGACGTCCTCGACCTCGATCTCTCGAGCGATCGTGACGCCGTCATTCGTGATGGTGGGCGCGCCGAACTTCTTGTCGAGCACGACGTAGCGCCCCTTCGGGCCAAGGGTGACCTTGACCGCGTCGGCGAGGATGTTCACGCCGCGCTCGAGAGCGCGCCGGGCATCCTCATTGAACTTCAGCTCTTTGTGAGCCATGCGTTCTTCTTCCTCCTCGACTTACGCTTTTGCGCCGGCCGGCTCGCGCGTACCGACGACCTTCGCGAGCACATCGGACTCGCGCAGGATCAGGTACTCGTCCGTTCCGACCTTGATCTCGGTTCCGCCGTACTTGGAGAAGACGACCTCGTCGCCCTCGTCCAGGTCCATGGCGACGAACTTCCCGTTGTCGTCCCGGCTGCCCGGGCCGACGGCGAGGACACGGCCGCGCTGCGGCTTTTCCTTCGCCGTGTCCGGAAGCACGATGCCGCTGAAAGTCACGTCCTCTTCATCGAGGACCTCGACGATCAAGCGGTCACCAAGTGGCTTCAGGTTCATTCGACCTTCCTCCTGACTTGCTTGTGACGTTCTGGCACTCTCGGGGTGAGAGTGCCAGGGCATTGTAGTGGTCGACCGTGCGCTCCGCAAACGGGATAGAACCTCCGCATGGAGCGCGAGTTTTCGGCAGGAGGGGTGCTGGTGAAGACGATCCGTGGGCGTCCGATGGTGGCCGCGATCCGGCCTCGGGGAAAGCCGCCGGGGGTCTGGGCGCTCCCGAAGGGGAACCTCGAGGCGGGCGAGGCGCCCGCCGAGACGGCGGTGCGCGAGGTCTACGAGGAGACCGGGGTGCAGGCGCACGTCGTCGAGAAGCTCGGGGACGTGAAGTACACCTACACCCGCCGCGGCGGGGTCCGGGTCTTCAAGATCGTGAGCTTCTACCTCCTGCGTGCGGGCCGGGGCCGGATCGGCGACATCGAGGAGCGGATGCGGATCGAGGTCGACGAAGCGCGGTGGCTCCCCCTCGAAGAGGCTCCGCGGCTCCTCGCCTACGGCGGCGAGCGGGAGATGGTGCAGAAGGCCCGCGATAGATTCGCGTCATGATCAACGTCGCGGACTACGTCGAGCAGGCGGCGGCAAAGGTCGACCCGGGCGTCTGGTGCTACTTCGAAGGCGGGGCGGGCGACGAGGTGACGCTGCGGGCCAACGTCGCGGCCTATGGGCGCTGGCGCTTCCGCCCGCGCATGCTCGTGGACGTCTCCGAGATCTCGACCGCGACCACGCTGCTCGGGACGCCGGTCTCGCTGCCGGTCGGGGTGGCGCCGTTCGCGATGCAGCGGCTGCTCGATCCCGAGGGCGAGGTGGCGACCGCGCGGGCGGCGGCGGCGGAAGGGGTCGCGATGACGGTCTCCTCCCTGACGACGTCCACGCACGAGGAGATCGGGAGCTCGGGCGGCCCGCGGTGGTTCCAGCTGTACGTGCTCCGCGACCGGGAGCGCACGCTCGACAACATCGCGGCGGCGCGGGAGGCCGGCTACTCCGCGCTCGTCCTGACCGTCGACCTGCCGTATGTGGGGAGACGCGAGCGTGATGCGCGCCTCGGCTTCGAGAACCCGCCTCCGTGGCTCGAGCTGCCGTACGCGCATCTGTTCGAGACGGCGCCCGAGGTCACCTGGCGCGATCTCGAGTGGATCCGGGCGGAGTGCAAACTGCCGCTCGTCGTGAAAGGGATTCTGACCCGAGAGGACGCGGCGCTCGCGGTCGAGCACGGCGCCGACGCGGTCTGGGTCTCGAACCACGGCGGCCGCCAGCTCGACGGCGTCGCGGCCGGCCTCGACGCGTTGCCGGAGGCGGTGGAGGCCGTGGCCGGTCGCTGCGAGGTCTACGTCGACGGCGGCATCCGTCGTGGCGGCGACGTCATCAAGGCGCTCGCGCTCGGTGCGCGCGCAGCATTCGCGGGGCGCGCGTTCGCTTGCGGTCTCGCGGTCGGCGGCGAGGCCGGTGTGCTCGACGTGCTGAAGATCCTCCGCGCGGAGATCGAGTCGGGGCTCGCGCTGCTCGGCTGCGCGTCGCCCGGCGACGTGACGCGAAGCCACGTCGAGCCGACTCTCCCCTATGATCCGGTGGCTTGAGCGGGCCCTCGATGTACGCGCTGAACTTCTACTCGCCGATGGTCGCGGATCAGCTCCGGACCGGCCGCAAGTCGGCGACCATCCGGCTCGGCGACAAGTCCGGCAAGTACCAGAAGGGGATGATCGTGCAGGTGCTCTGCGGCAACCGCTACAGCCCGCGCGAGCGCATTTTCGACGCCGTCATCGACAAGGTGGAGGTGAAGACGCTCGGCGAGCTGTCTCCGCGCGAGATCGAGCATGACAATCCCGAGCTACGGAGAGTCGACGAGCTCGCGCACTACCTGAGCCAGCTCTACAACCGCGACGTCGCGGCGGGCGACGTCGTCACCCTCATCCGCTTCTCGCAGATCCTCACCGGCCCGGTCGCGCCGACGTTCCTCGGCGAGAACGACCTCTTCTGACTAGCCCGGCTGCGGCTCCTCGACGAGGGCCGCGAGCGTGTCGAGGAACTCGGCGCCGCGGGCGCCGTCCACCGCGCGATGATCGAACGACACGGTCAGGGTCAGCATCGGCCGGATCACGAGCTCTCCGTCGAGCGCCAGCGGGCGGTCGGCGATCCGGCCGACCGCGAGAATCGCGGCCTGCGGCGCATTGACGATCGCCTGAAACGCGTCGACGCCGTACATGCCCAGGTTCGAGATCGTGAACGTGCCGCCCTGGACCTGCTCGAGCCGCAGGCTGCCGTCCCGCGCAGCCTGCATGAGCGCCCGGCGGGCGGTCGTGATCTCGGCCAGGGTCAGTCTGTCGGCGTCGTGCACGACGGGAACGACGAGCCCGTCGTCGGTCGCAACGGCGATCGCGACGTTCACGCCGGGACCGGGCACGATCGTCCCGTCCCGCCACGAGGCGTTCACGCGCGGATGGCGGCGGAGCGCCTCGGCGCAGAGGTGCACGAGCAGGTCGGTATGACTCGTCGCCTCGCCTCCGGGGCTCTGCCGAGCGGCCGTCCGCCGGCGCTCGAGCTGCGTCGCGTCGACATGGCGCTCGAGCGCGAAATGCGGGATCTCCTGCCACGAGCTCGAGGTCCGTTCGGCCATCAGCCGCCACACCCGGCCCACCTCGAGATTCGCCTCGGCGCCTCGGCGCGCCGTCCCGGCCGCCTCCACATCGGCGGCGACGACGGCGCCGTTCGGCCCGCTGCCGGCGAGCGCCTGCAGGTCGACGCCGAGCGACTGCGCGACGCGGCGCGCCTTCGGCGAGGCGAGGCGTCGCCGCGAGGCGGCGGGCGGGGCAGCGGCCGTCGGAACCGCGGCGGCGACTCGAACAGGCTTCGGCCGCGACGCCGCGACGGGCGCCGGACTCTGCTCGCCCGCGCCGACGACGAGCGCGATCACGACTCCGACGGGCACCTCGGCGCCCTCGGCGGCGGTCACCTGCTGGAGCGTCCCGTCGGCCGGCGCCTCGATCTCGACCGTCACCTTGTCGGTCTCGATCTCGAGCAGCGGCTCGCCCTTCCTCACGATCTCGCCCTCCCCCTTCAGCCAGCGGACCACCTTGCCCGTCTCCTGCGCCATGCCGAGCGCGGGCATGATCACGTCAACTGGCATGCGCGCCCTCGAAGCCGGCGGAGCCGACGACGGCGTCGGCAACGCGGGGGTTGTTGAGGTTCGACGTCAGCTCGCGCTCGCCCGGCAAGGCGCCGGCGACGCTGTATTGACCGCCTGCGGTGACGAGGAGCTCCTCCGCGGGGAAGCGCGTGATCACCTCGCAGCCGTCGGCGGTGACGACCAGCTGCTCCTCGATCCGCGCCGCCGACCAGCCGTCGCTCGACGGCCAGAAGGTCTCGAGCGCGAAGACCATTCCGGCTTCGATCGTCTCCGGATGGTCGAAGGAGACGAGCCGGCTGAAGATCGGCTTCTCCCAGATCGAGAGGCCGACGCCGTGCCCGTACTGGAGGGCGAACGCGGCCTCCTCGTCGGCGAAGCCGAACTCTTCGGCGCGGGGGAACGTCGCGACCACGTCGGCCGTCGACACGCCGGGCCGGATCATCGCGATCGCACGGTCGAGCACGTCACGGCAGCGTGCGTACGCGTCGATCAGCGCGCGCGAAGCGGAGCCGACGGCGAACGTGCGGTAGTAACAGGTGCGGTAGCCGTTGTAGGCATGCAGGATGTCGAAATAGGCGGGATCGCCCGGCCGCAGCATCCGGTCGGTGAAGACGTGCGGATGCGGGCTGCAGCGCTCGCCGGAGATCGCGTTCACACCTTCGACGTGCTCGGAGCCCAGCTCGTACAACACCTTGTTGACGAGCGCGACGCAGTCGTTCTCGCGGAAGCCCGGCCGTATCGCCCGGAACAGCGTGTCGTAGGCGGCGTCGACCATCGTGCAGGCGGTGTTCAGCAGGATGATCTCGTCGTCCGTCTTGATCTTCCGGACCTCCTGCATGAGCGCCTGCCCGTCGACGATGGTGATGCCCTCCGCCTCGAGCGCCCGGAGAACGGGCAGCTCGACCACGTCGACCCCGACGGGCTCACCGAGGAGGCCGCGCAGCTCGAGCTCGATCCGGATCTTCTCGGCGACCGACTCGGCACGCCCCTCGACGGCCCCGCGCAAGGTCGAGATCCCGGCGCGCGATCGATCTTCGCCGAGCCACGGGGAGTAGAGCTTGTGATGGCGCGCCGCCGATCCGAAGTCCCACATGATCGGGTCGTCGTCCTGTGGCAGCAGGCAGAAGCGGATCAGCTTGTCCATCGCCCACGTGCCGATGTGCGTCGCCGTGATGTAGCGAATATTCGCCATGTCGAAGCAGAGCAACGCGCCGAGATCCGATCGGCGCACATGCTCCTTCGCGCGCGCGAGCCGCTCGGTCCGCAGCCGATCGAAGTCGACGCGCTGCTCCCAGTCGACCTGCATCGTTCCGTACGTGCGCAGCGCCATCGCGGCCTCCTATCGCTTTCCGCAGAGCTCGCGAGCGGCGTTCGCGACGAGCTCCGGCGTCGGTACCGCCGCGTCCTCGAGCGGCGGTGAGAACGGGATCGGGACATCGAGCGCCGCGATGCGGCGCACAGGTGCATCGAGGCTGTAGAACGCCCCCTCGGCTATCGCCGCTGCGATCTCGGCTGACGCGCCGTAGCTCCGGTGCCCCTCGTCGACGACGATCGCGCGACCCGTCTTCGCCGCGCTCGTCACGAGCGCGGACACGTCGAGCGGCGCGAGCGTACGCGGGTCGATCACCTCGGCAGGAGATGCCGTCCGCCTCGAGCTCCGCGGCCGCGGCGAGCGCGACCCTGACCATCGAGCTCGTGGCGACAATCGTGAGATCGTCGCCGCTTCGTTTCACGTCGGCGACGCCGAATGGAATCAGGTGCTCACCGTCCGGGACTTCGCCCTTCACGGCGTAGTCCATCTTGTCCTCGATGACGACGACCGGGTTGTCGTCGCGGATCGCCGACTTCAGCAGGCCCTTCGCATCCGCCGGCGTCGACGGCATGACGACCTTGAGCCCCGGCACGTGCGCGACCCAGGCGTGGAGGCTCTGGCTGTGCTGCGCACCCGACCGCCGCGTCGCTCCCATCGTCGTCCGGAGCGTGAGCGGCACGCTGAGCTTGCCGCCCGACATGTAATGCGTCTTCGCCGCCTGGTTTGCGAGCTGATCCATCACGAGCGTGAGGAAGTCGCCGAACATGATGTCCACGACGGGACGCAGCCCCGTCATGGCCGCACCGACACCGAGGCCGGTGATCCCGGCCTCGGAGATCGGCGAGTCGAGCACGCGGCCCGCGCCGAACTCCTCGACGAGACCGGCGAGGACTTTGAACGGCGTGCCGGCCTCGGCGACGTCCTCGCCGATGACGAACACCGTCTCGTCGCGCCGCATCTCCTCGGCGAGCGCCTCGTTCACCGCCTGCGCAATCGTGAGCGTGCGCGTTCCCTGCGCAGCCTCGACGCTAGGCGAAGACATGGCTCGTCGCGTCGCTCGGATCGGGGAACGACGCCTCGAGCGCAAACGCGAGCCCGGACTCGATCTCGCGTCGCGCTTCGTCCTCGACGCGCTGCAGATCGTCTGAAGACGCCAGCTCGTGCTCCTTCAGCCAGACGCCGAGGAGGGCAAGCGGATCGCGCTCGCTCCGCCAGAGATCCTCCTCCTCCTTCGACCGATAGTACGTCCGGTCGACGTCACCGACGTGATGGCCGTGGTAGCGATAGGTGTTGCAGAGCAGGAACGCAGGCCCGCCACCCCTGCGTGCGCGCTCGACGAGCTCCACCGCGCTCGCGTACACGGCACGCACGTCCTGACCGTCGACGTCACGCGACTCGATGCCGAAGGCGCGCGGGCGCGCGAGGATGTCCCCCGCCGTTGCCTCGAGGTAGTGCGTGTACTCGTTGTAGAGATTGTTCTCGCAGACGTAGACGACGGGCAGTGCCCAAAGCGATGCCATGTTCAGCACCTCGTACAGGAGGCCCTGCCCGAGGGCGCCTTCTCCGAAGAAGCACACCGCCACCTGCGTCGTTCCGCGCTGCTTCGCCGAGAACGCCGCGCCCGTCGCGATGCCGGTGGAGCCGCCGACGATCGCGTTGGCACCGAGGTTGCCGTTCTCGTGGTCCGCGATGTGCATCGAGCCGCCCTTCCCGCGGCAATAGCCCGCCTCCTTGCCGAGCAGCTCGGCGAACATGCGACTCACGTCCGCGCCTTTTGCGAGGCAGTGGCCGTGACCGCGATGGGTCGAGGTGATCCAGTCGTCCCGGCGGAGCGCGGAGCACACGCCGACGGCGATCGCCTCCTCGCCGATGTACAGGTGCGTGAGTCCGGGCATCTTTGCGCTGCGATACAGGTCGTTCGCCTGCTCCTCGAACAACCGGATGAGCGTCATCCGCCGATACATCTCCCGCGCCAGCTCGGCGTCGAGCGCCACGGGCGCTGCGGTCGTGCTCATGCGTGCACGTCCGTGCGAAGGCCCGACATCGCCGCGAGCACGTCGAAGAGCACTGCGAAGTCCTTTCCGCCGATCCCCATCGCGTTCGCCGCAGTGAGGAGCTCGTTCGTGACCGAGGTCGTCGGCAACGGCACCTCGAGCTCGTGACCGAGCTCGAGGGCGAGGTTCAGATCCTTCTGCATCATGTGGCAGTCGAACCACGCTTCGTGGGGCTGCTCGAGCACGAATGGGCCGCGGTAGACGACCATCGGCGACGCGATCACCGACGCGAGCATGACCTCCACGGCGCGCTCGCGCGAGATGCCGCTCTTCTCAGCGAGCAGCACGCCCTCGCTGAACGCGAGCATCTGCACGGCGAGGGAGAGATTGATCGCGATCTTCATCGTGACGGCTGCCCCGCTACCGCCCAGATGGAAGACGCGCGGGCCGATCGCCTCGAGGATCGGCTTCACGCGCTCGTACGTCTCGCGGTCTCCGCCGACCATGACGGTGAGCTTTCCCTGCTCGAGGGTGACGACCGAGCCCGACACCGGGGCGTCGAGCATCTGAGCGCCGCGCTCGGCCACCCGCTCGGCGAGCGCGCGCGTGTTCGACGGGCTCGCCGTGCTCATGTCGATGTACACCTTCCCGGGGCCGAGCCCGGCGAGGATGCCGTCGTCGCCCTCGAAGACGGCCTGCACCGCAGCCGTGTTCGTCACCATCGTGAACACGATGTCGCTGCGCTCTGCGACCTCGCGCGGACTCTCCGCCCACAGCGCCCCGGCGTCGAGCAGCGGACCGGCCTTCTCGCGCGTGCGGTTCCACACCGTCACGGTGTGACCGGCGTCGAGCAGACGGCGGACGACTCCGCCGCCCATCACGCCGAGCCCGATGTAGCCGAGATCAGCCACGCGCACCTCCTCTTTCGACGTCCGACTGCACGCGAGCGAGGTGGACGAACATCTCCTGCCGTGCGCGATCGGCGTCGTGCGCTGCGATTGCAGCCTGGATGGCGCGGTGCTCGACGACCGCTCGCTCGGGACTGCCCGGAATCACGAAGACCGTGAGCAGCGCGCGCCGAACCATGTCGCGGACGGCCTGCATGCTGTGCAGCACGAGCCGGTTCCCGGTTGCCTCGGCCACCGCGAGGTGAAAGCGGAGGTCGGCGTCGATGAAGTCGTCGCTGCGGCCGTCATGCCGAAGCGACAGCTCCATGGCCGTGCCGGCGGAATCCATCTCGGCGAGATGCTCGTCGCTTCGCCGCTCGGCCGCGAGCGCGGCCGCCTCGCAGTCGAGGATCCGGCGCAGCTCGAAGAGATCCGCGATGCCTGTCCGGTCGTCGAGCGCGAAGAGCAGCCGCAGCGAGCTCTCGAGAGGATTCGCGGCGTCCGCGACGGCGAACGCGCCACCACTCGCGGCCGTGATCACGCCCTGCGACTCGAGCATTCTGAGCGCCTCGCGGATCGACGAGCGGCCGACGCCGAACGCCTCGGTCAACTCGCGCTCCGGCGGCAGGGGGTCTCCCGGCCGAAGGTGCCCGCTCCCGATCCGGCCGAGCAGCTGCTCGGCGATCTGCTCGTACACCTTGCGCCGCTCGAGCGGCTGGTAGCTGCGAGATGTGGTCATGGAGAATGCCCCGCCGCTCTGTCGGACAAGCAGACGACGCGGGAGCTTACGCGCTCCTCCAGCGGGGCGCAAGGGCGGATTGAGCACGGCTTGCGCCGCTCCGCGGGACCTGCTTCAATCGGCCGCTGTCTGATCGTCTGACGAGACTCGCACCATCCGGATAGAGGAGGCTCGAGCGTGTCCAGGACCACCGCTCGTCTCACCGCCGTCGCCCTGGTGGGCGCGGCCCTTGCTGCGACCGCGGCAACGACCGGCACCGCCGCGCGCGGGCGCACTGCCGCAGGACCGATCAAGATCGGCATCTCGCTGTCGCTCTCGGGCGACTTCTCCGACTCGGGCAAGGCCGCACAGCGCGGCTACAAGCTCTGGGCGAAGGTCGTGAACGCGAAAGGCGGCGTCCTCGGTCGCCAGGTCCAGCTCGTGATCCAGGACGACACGAGCAGCCCGACGCAAGCGTCGACGAACTACCAGAACTTCATCACGAAGAACAAGGTCGACCTCGTCTTCGGCCCATTCTCGACCCTCCTGTCGGCCCCGGCGGCATCCGTCGCCCACCGGTACGGGTACGCCTTCATCGAGCCCGCGGGCGGAGGGCCCGCGATCTTCCAGGAGAAGCTCGACAACGTCTTCTTCACGCAGCCCGCGCCGGTCGTGCAGAGCGGCGATGTCTTTGCGAAGTTCCTCCTCTCGCTCCCCAAGGCGCAGCGGCCGAAGAGCGCGGCCTATCCGTCGCTCGACGATCCCTTTGCGTCTCCGATTGCGGACGAGATCCGGGGCAAGCTCCAAAAGGCCGGCATCAAGACGACGTACAAGACGATCTATCCGGCGGAGCACCCCGATCTCACGCCGATCATGCAGAAGGTCGCTGCCGGCAAGCCCGACGCGGTCATCGGAGGCACGCAGAACGTCGACGCGTACGCGCAGATCAAGGCGATGGTGCAGCTGAAGTTCAGTCCGAAGTTCGTGTTCCTCTCCAACGGCCCTAACGACCCCGCCGAATTCCCGAGCAAGGTCGGCGCCAAGAACGTCAACGGCGTCTTCGCGGCCGGCGACTGGTTCCCCGAGGAGCATTCCTTCGGAAACGCTGCGTTTGTCGCCGCCTACCGCAAGGCGTACGGCTCGGGAGCGATCGACCCGACCTCGGCGGAAGCGTACGCCGCGGGCCAGCTCGTGGAAGCCGTCGCGAAGAAGAAGCACTCGATCGCGAATGCGACGATCATCGCGTCGCTGCACAAGGGCAAATGGCCGACGGTCGAGGGGAACCTCAGCTGGAACTCCGTCGGCGAGCCGCAGGGCAGCGACCTGCTCGTGGAGTGGATCGGCGGCAAGCTCTATCCCGTGTATCCGCCGAGCGTGGCCCTGCACAAGCCCGTGGTGCCGAAGCCGGCCTGGGGTTCATAGGCCGCGAAGGCTCGTAAGGGGTCGGCGTGCACCAGATCGTTCAGGCAGTGATCCTCGGCCTCCTGATCGGAGGCGTCTACGCCCTGATGGCGAGCGGCCTGACGCTCGTCTTCGGGATCATGAACGTGATCAACGTCGCGCAGGGCGCCCTCGTGATCCTGGCGGCGTACCTGAGCTACACGCTCTTCTCGCACCTGCACGTCGACCCGTTCCTCTCGATCCTGATCGTCACACCCGCGATGTTCCTGCTGGGGGTGGCGGTGCAGCTCGTCTTCGTCCGGTCCTTGCGAGGGCCGGACGCCTCGGAGCTGTCGCTCCTCGTCACGTGGGCGCTCGCGCTCGGCATCGAAGGCGTGCTCAGCGTCATCTACAAGACGACGTACCGCGCGACCCTCCCCTCCTACGCAGACAACTCCTGGGACGTGCTCGGCTACCAGATCAGCGCCGTGCGCGCGTTCGCCTTCGGCGCGTCGGCAATCCTTCTGCTCGCGCTGTCGGTCGTGTTGACCCGCACGCGCTTCGGCCGCGCCGTGCGCGCAACGGTGCAGAACCCGGCTGCCGCCACGCTCCTCGGCGTCGACGCCAACCGCGTCCAGACGCTCGGCTTCGGTCTCGGCGTCTCCATGGCAGCCGCCGCCGGTGCGGTCTACGGCGTGCTCTACCCGTTCAATCCCGGGAGCCACTACGACCTCATCTCCCGCCTCCTCTCGATCGTCGTGCTCGGCGGTCTCGGCAGTCTCGGCGGAGCTGTGGTCGCCGCACTCGCGATGGGAGTCATCGAGGCAGTCGTTGCAGTCGAGATCACGCCGACGTGGGCGACCTTCAGCTTCTTCATCGTGTTGATCGCCTTCCTGCTCGTGCGTCCGCAGGGGATCTTCGGCATTCGGGAGCGAACTCTGTGAGTCGTGCGACCGCCGTCGGCCTCGTCCGCGGCGGTGCGTTCGCAGCAGTCGCAATCGCGTTCCCGTACGTCATCCACGCGGCGTGGATCGTGAACATCGGCGTCCTCACGCTCATGTACGCCGCACTCGCGACCGCCTGGAACCTCTTCTCGGGCTACACCGGCTACATCACGCTCGGTCAGGCAGCGTTCTTCGGCCTCGGCGCGTACACGCTCGGAATCGTCTTCGAGCACGTCGGCATCGGCTCCGGCTACAACCCCTTCTACGCGCTGCCGCTCGTCGGCGCGGGGGTCGCGCTCGCCTCGCTGCCGGTGGCCTGGGTCGCGTTGCGCACGCGTCACATGACCTTCGCGATCGTGACGCTGACCCTGCTTTTCGTCGTCCAGCAGCTCGCGTTCAACCTGCACTCCGTGACGCACGGCTCCTCGGGATTGATGCTGCCGTCGCCATCGTTCCCGGTGGGCAACTTCGACCGGCCCTTCTACCTCGCGATGCTCGCCCTGCTGCTGCTGGCGCTCGTCACCTGCTGGGTGATCCTGAGGAGCAAGCTCGGCCTGATGCTCCTGGCGATTCGGGAGGACGAGGAGAAAGCGCGCGGCCTCGGCATCCGGACGACGACCGCGAAGCTCATCGCCTGGTGGCTCATGGTGGCGTTCACCGCGATGGTCGGGGGCGTGTGGGCGTACTACCTGACGTTCATCTATCCGGAGTCGGCCGTCGACCCGCTCGTGATGATCGGCGCCGTCCTGATGGCCTTCCTCGGCGGCCGCGGAACGCTGTGGGGGCCGACGATCGGTGCGCTCGTCCTCGTTCCGGCGCAGCAGTACATGATCACGCGCCTCGGGGCGAGCCAGCTGTACCTCGTCGGCTACGCAGCCGTCTTCATGGTCGTGCTGCTCGTGCTGCCGCGCGGGATTCTCCCGTCGTTGCGGAGCGCGATCGACCGTCGTCGCGAGCGGCAGAGAACGCGCGGCCCGATCGTGCGGGAGGAGGCGGCGGCGTGACGGCCTTGCTCGAGATCGAGGGCCTGACGAAGCGGTTCGGCGGCGTCACTGCCGTCGACTCCTGCTCGTTCGCGGTGCCGGAGGGATCGATCACCGCGCTCGTCGGCCCGAACGGCTCGGGCAAGACGACCGCGTTCAACCTGATCACCGGCTACCTGCGCCCGGATGCGGGCGCGATCCGGTTCGGGGGCAAATCGGTGCCGCGGCCCGATCCGGTGAAGCTCGCGCGAGACGGGCTCACGCGGACGTTCCAGCAGGCCCGGATCTTCGCCGAGCTGACGCTCGTCCAGAACATGGTGGCGGCGCTGCAGCAGCCCTGGCGCGCAGCACTGCGCCGTGCGGTCGACTCGACCGAGCGAGTGCATGCGCTCGAGCTGCTCGAGGAGTTCGGACTCGCACGGCTCGCGCACGCGCGCGCAGCCGATCTCTCGTACGGGCAGAAGAAGCTGCTCGAGTTCGCGGCCGTGCTGATGGGGGGACCGCGGCTCGTGCTGCTGGACGAGCCCACCGCCGGTGTCAATCCGGTCCTCGTCGAGCACATCGAGCAGCGGATCCGCGAGCTCAACTCGCGCGGGCTCACGTTCCTCGTCGTCGAGCACAACATGAACCTCGTCATGCGGCTCTGCGACCCCATCGTCGTCCTCGACCACGGGACGAAGCTCGCCGAGGGGAGCGCGGAGGACGTCAGACGGGACGAGCGCGTACTGGACGCGTACCTCGGCGGATGAGCGCGAGCCTCCGGCTCGAGAGCGTCGTCGCGGGCTACGGGCGCGGCGACGTGCTCTGCGGAATCGACCTGACCGTCGAGGCAGGGAGCGTGACGTGCCTCGTCGGACCGAACGGCGCCGGAAAGTCAACGGTGCTGAAGACGGTGAGCGCGCTGCTCCGGCCGCGCGAGGGGCGGATCCTGCTCGACGGCGACGAGATCACGCGCCTCTCGCCCGCTCAGGTCCTCGAGCGCGGCGTCGTGCACGTCTCACAGGACCGGAATCTTTTCCCGCTCATGACCGTCTGGGACAACCTGCTCATGGGCGGCCACGTCCTGCGCGACCGCTCGCTCGTCCACCGGCGCGCAGAGACGATCGCCGGACGCTTCCCGCTCGTGGCCGAGCGGCGAGACGAGCGTGCGTGCGAGCTGTCGGGCGGTCAGCAGAAGCTCGTCGAGGTCGCACGCTCGCTCATGCTCGAGCCCAGGCTCATCCTGCTCGACGAGCCGACGATGGGGCTCGACCCGAAGGCCCGCCACGTGCTCTTCGAGCTGATTCGCGAGCTGAACGGCGAGGGTCGAACCGTGCTGCTCGTGGAGCAGAACGCGCGGGCAGGGCTCTCGATCGCCGATGCGGGTGCGGTCCTCGACGGCGGCCGAGTCGCGTTGACGGGCTCGGGAAAGCGGCTCCTCGACGATCCCCGGGTCGCCGAGCTCTACCTCGGCGGCGCGGCTGCTTAGGCGGGCTGCACATAGAGTCGCCTCGTCCAACACGAAGAGGAGGCCGAGATGGCCGTAGGGATTCGGATCAAGATGCCGGGGATCACGCAGGAGCAGTTCGACAAGGTGAACGAGAACGTCGATCCCGTCGGGAATCCGCCGGACGGGCTCGTGTTCCACTCGTCGGGCCCGATCGACGGTGGGTGGGGCGTCATCGACTTCTGGGAGTCGCGCGACAAGTTCGACGCGTTCTTCGGCAGCCGGGTCAAGGCCGCCGTCGAAGCCGCCGGCGTCGAGATGGAGGGAGCTCCGGACGTCAAGGAATTCCCGGTCCACGAGTTCGCGAAGCCGTAAGAGGTTTCAGTGCCGCTTCGCCCGGCGGATCTTCGAGCCGAAGAGCTGGTCCGGGCGAAGCGGCGCTCCGCACTCCTCGCAGTCGACGGCGGCAAGCGACGACAGGCCTGCGCCGCACGCCTTGCACCGTCGGAGCAGCTCGCCTCCGCACTGCGGGCACTCGTCAGGCAGCTCCGACTCGAACTGCTCGAACCAGCGGCGCGCGGCGCCGCACGTGAGGCACACCGCAACCCAGTCGCCGAGCACCTTGCGGCGCTCCTCGCGGAGCCAATCTGACGCCTTGCCCACGGCTCTAGTCTAGGCGCGTGCGTCGAGCCGTCCTCCTCGCCGCTCTCGTCGTGGCAGCCGTGATCTTGTTCCCGCTGATCCGGAACCGCGTCCGCGGGTACAGCTCGACCGACGGCGCCCGCCTCGTGCACTTCACGCTGCAAAGCTCCGCCGTGGGGCACGATCTACACGAGACGCTCGTCGTGCCCGCGAGGCGCGGCAGCACCACGCTCCTCGTGCTGTTGCACGGTCGCAGCTCGAAGCCGGACAGCTACCTCAGCCAGCCGTTCTTCGACGGTCTCGCCGCGCTCGGCCGACGCGCACCGACGGTGCTTCTTCTCGACGGAGGAGACCACAGCTACTGGCACGACCGATCCGACGGCAAGTGGGGAACGATGGTGCTTCGGGAGGCGATTCCCGCGGGCGTGGCGCGCACGCACGCGAGACGGGTTGCCATCGGCGGCATCTCGATGGGCGGCTTCGGTGCGCTCGACCTCGGCGCGCGCGGACGGTTCTGCGCGATCGGCGCGCACTCGGCCGCGCTCTGGCGCAGCGGGAGCGAGACACCGGCCGGGGCATACGACGATGCGCGGGACTTTGCGCGCAACGACCTGATCGCTCATCCACCCCACTATCGAGCGCCGGTCTGGATCGACGTGGGCTCGAGCGATCCGTTCCGCGACGCCGACGTGCAGTTCGCACACGAGCTCCACGGCAACGCGACGCTGCACGTGTGGCCGGGCGGACACGAGGGCTCGTACTGGCATGCGCACATGGCGCGATACCTTCGGTTCTACGCCGATGCCTGCAACTGAGCCGTACCCGAAGATCGAGCTGCACGTGCACCTCGAGGGAACCGTCCGCGCGGCGACGCTGCTCGAGATCGCAAAGCGAAACGACTACGCACTACCTGCGGACACGGTGGAAGGGCTCGCGGAGCTCTACCGCTTCACGGACTTCCGCCATTTCATCGAGGTGTGGATCCTGACGACGAACGCGCTCAAGAAGGAAGATGACTACCGCCAGATGGTCGTCGACTACGCGGCCGAGGCAGCGGCACACGGAGCCGTCTATCTGGAGGGGATCTTCAGCCCCGCGGAGCGCGTCCGCCACGGTTGCTCGTGGGAGGACGTGTTCGAGGGCGTCTGCAACGGCGCGCAGGAGGCGAAGGAGCTGCACGGCGTCGAGATCCGCTTGACGCCGGACATCCCGCGCGGCTTCACGCAGGAGGAGGCGCGCGAGACAGTCGAGTGGTGCGCGCGCTATCGGGAACGCGGTGTCGTCGGCGTGGGCCTCGGCGGCCTCGAGGCGGAGTTCCCGCCCGAGCCGTACGAGGCGGTGTTCAGGCACGCGAAGACGCTCGGCCTCGGCTCGGTGCCGCACGCGGGCGAGGTCGCAGGCGCCGCGTCGGTGCGCGGCGCCCTCGAGAGCCTCGAAGCCGACCGGCTGCGCCACGGCATCCGCGCCGAGGAGGATCCCGGCCTCGTCCGGGAGCTGGCGGCGCGCGGCACCGTCCTCGACGTGTGCCCACTGTCGAACCTGCGCACGGGCGCAGTTGCGAGCCTCGACGACCACCCGTTGCCACGGCTCGTCGCCGCCGGCGTCCTCTGCTCGATCTCGACCGACGACCCCGCCATGTTCGATACGGATCTCTCCCGCGACTACGCGGCGGCGACCTCGTTCGGTCTCGATCCACGTTCTTTCTACGACGCCGGGTTGACCGGAGCCCTGTGCGATGCCCCCACGAAGGAGCGGCTGCGACAGATCGGCGACTCGTTCGACTGGCCCGAGCACCCGAGTCGTTAGATTTCCGGGCATGGCCATCGCAAGAGAGGCCGAGCCCGTCGGCTCGCTGAGCGAAGTACGGGAGGCGGGCCTCGACCGGGTCGACCTCCTCGGCATCTTCCGGAACATGCTCATCACCCGCGGCGTCGAGGAACGGGGCCACATCCTCTACCGCCAGGGCAAGATTCCCGGCTCGTTCTACACCGGTCGCGGCAACGAAGCCGCCGCAGTCGGCGTGGCGACGGCGATGGGCTCGGAGGATGTCGGGACGCCGCTGCATCGCGACATGGGCGTGCACATCACGCGCGGCGTCGAGCCCTGGAGAATCTTCGCGCAGTTCATGGGACGCGCCGACGGCCCGACACACGGCCGCGACGGCAACGTGCACATGGCGGACCAGCAGCTCGGCCTGATCGCAATGGTCAGCCACCTGCCCGCAATGCTCCCCGTCGCCGTCGGCTGCGCGCTAGCGTTCCGCATCCGGGAGGAGCGGCGGGTCGCGGTCGGCTGGTTCGGCGAAGGCGCATCGGCACGCGGCGACACGCACGAGTCGATGACCTTCGCAGGAACCCGGAAGCTGCCGATCGTCTTCATCTGCGACAACAACCAGTGGGCGTATTCGACGCCGACGCATCTCGAGTACGCAACCGAGCATGTCGCCGATCGCGCGCAGGCCTACGGATTCGAAGGCGTCGTGATCGACGGCACCGACGTGCTCGCGGTCTATCGCGAGGCAAAGCGCGCGGTCGAGAAGGCCCGCTCCGGCGGCGGCCCGACGCTGCTCGAGTGCCTGACGCTCCGCATGGAAGGCCATGCGGTGCACGACGACGCGTTCTACGTCCCGAAGGTGATGTTCGAGCGGTGGGCGGAGAACGATCCCCTCGAGCGCTACCGCACGTGGCTGCGCGAGAACGCAGAGATGACCGACGAGGAAGAGGACGAGATCTCGACCGGCGTGAAGAAGCTCTTGAACGATTCGCTCGAGCGCGCCGATGCGTCGCCGATGCCCGACGCCTCGACGCTCTTGGAGGGCGTCTATGCGACGCCCGAGGATCTCGACACGCCCCACCACAAGTAGATGGCCCAGATCTGATGCCAGAGATGACGTATCTGCAGGCGATCTCCGACGGTCTCCGGACGGAGATGCGCCGCGACGAGCGCGTGTTCGTGATCGGCGAGGACGTCGGCGTGTACGGCGGGGCCTTCAAGGTCACGCTCGGGTTCCAGGAGGAGTTCGGGCCGTGGCGCGTGATCGACGCGCCGCTCGCCGAGACCGCGATCATGGGCGGTGCCACCGGCGCCGCGATCATGGGGATGCGCCCCGTCGCCGAGATGCAGTTCGCGGACTTCGTGTCGTGCGCGTGGGACCACCTCGTCACGGTCGCCGCGAAGCAGCGCTGGCGTGCGGGCACGCCGGTGCCGATCGTGCTGCGGCTGCCGTCGGGCGGCGGCTTCTCCGGCGGCCCCTTCCACTCCCAGAACCCGGAGTCGTCGTTCGCGCACATCCCCGGACTGAAGTGCGTGTGCCCTGCGACGCCCGAGGACGCGAAGGGCCTGCTGATCAGCGCGATCGAGGACCCGAACCCGGTTCTCTACTTCGAGCACAAGCACCTGTACCGCCGGATCAAGACGGAGGTGCCGGAAGGCCGTTACACGACGCCGATCGGCAAGGCGCGCACGCACCGCGAGGGGCGGGACATCTCCGTGATCACGTGGGGCGCGATGGTCTACACAGCGGACGAGGCGGCACAGCAGCTGGAGAACGACGGCGTGTCGGTCGAGATCATCGATCTGCGCACGGTGATGCCGTGGGACAAGGCTGCGGTGCTCGAGTCTGCACGCAAGACGTCGAAGGTGCTCGTGCTGCACGAGGACACGCACACGGGCGGCTTCGGCGCCGAGATCGCGGCGACGATCGGCGAAGAGGCCTTCGAGGACCTCGACGCGCCGATCAGGCGCGTCACCGCACCGGATACGCCGGTGCCGTTCTCGCCGCCGCTCGAGAAGGCTTTCATCCCGCAGGTCGAAGACGTGGTCAAAGGCCTGCGCGACCTCGCGGAGTATTAGAAAGGACAGGATGGCCACGGAGACCGCAATCGACGTCGTGATGCCGCAGATGGGCGTGTCCGTCTCGGAGGGCACCGTCACCCGCTGGCTGAAGCAGGAAGGCGAGCACGTCGAGGCGGACGAGCCGCTGCTCGAGATCTCGACCGACAAGGTCGACACGGAAGTCCCGAGCCCGGGCACGGGCACGCTCACGCAGATCCTCGTCCAGGAGGGCGCGACGGTCGACGTGGGGACGAAGCTCGGCCAGATCGGGGGAGCGGCAGGCGGCGAGGCCCCCGCGCCCGAGACGGCGCCGGAGCCGGCGACCCAGCAGGCGGCTCAGGCCGCGGATGCGCCGTCGTCGGCCGAGACGCCCCAGCCCGCTGCTCAGCAGCCTGCTGCTCCCGAGCCTGCTGCACCGCAACCGACGCAGGCGTCGAACGGCGACCAGAGCCACACGTTCGTCTCGCCGGTCGTGGCCCGGATCGCCTCCGAGCACAACGTCGATCCGTCGCAGGTGACCGGCACCGGGCGCGGCGGCCGCGTGACGAAGAAGGACATCCTCGACTTCATCGAACAGGGCCCGCCACAGGGAGCGCCGCCACCGGCACCGCAGGCACAGCAGCCCGAGCCGCCGCAACCCGAGGCGCTGCAGGCCGCCGAGCCACAGCAGGAGCAGCCGCAAGCAGAGCCCCAGCCCCAGCCGCAGGCGGCAGCCCCCGCCGCTCCGGCACCCGCCGCCGCTGCACCGCCGCCCGCCCCGCCGAAGCCGGCCGCTCCACCCGTGCAGCCGTCGGAGGTGTTGCCCGGCGAGACGGTCGAGCCGGTCTCGGCGATGCGCCGCGGCATCGCGGAGCACATGCGCCGCTCGCTCGACACCGCGGCCCACGTCACGAGCGCGATCGAGGTCGACCTCTCGCTGGTCGTCGACGCGCGTGAGCGCTTGAAGAAGGAGTACCAGGCCGCCTACGGCGTCAATCCGACGTACCTCGCGTTCGTTGCGCGTGCGGTCGTGCAGGTGCTGCCGAACCATCCGTACGTCAACGGCGAACTGCGCGGCGATTCGATCATCACGCGCAACTACGTCAATCTCGGCATCGCCGTCGAGCTCGCCGAGGGCAAGGGCTTGATCGTGCCGGTGCTGCGAAACGCGGAGACGATGAACCTGCTCGGCCTCGCGAAGGGCATCGCCGACCTCGCGAAGCGGGCGCGGGAGAAGAAGCTCATGCCCGACGACGTGCAGGGCGGCACGTTCACGATCACGAATCCCGGCGGCTACGGCACCTTCCACGGAACGCCGGTGATCAGCCAGCCGCAGGCGGGGATCCTCGGGACGTACGCGCTCGTGAAGCGGCCCTGGGTCGTACAGGACGCCCTCGGCAAGGACGTGATCGCCATCCGCCCGCTGATGAACATCACGCTCACCTACGACCACCGCCTGGTCGACGGCGCCTACGCCGGCCGGTTCTTGAAGGAGCTGCGCGAGCGGCTCGAGAGCTGGGAGGGCGACGGCGGCTAGGGGCGGGTACCTGCTGCAGCTCGGGCAGGTCCCGTATCGCGAGGCCTGGGATCTCCAGCGGGCACTCGCAGGCGCGGTGTCCCAGGGAGCGGTGCCGGACACGGTGCTCCTGCTCGAGCACCCGCCCGTCGTCACCCTCGGGCGCCGCACCGACGAGGGCTCCGAGCTGCACATCCCGGACGATGCGGAGGTGGAGCTCGTCGAGACCGACCGAGGCGGAAAGTCGACCTTCCACGGACCGGGGCAGCTCGTCTGCTACCCGATCCTCGACCTGAAACGGCACGGGCGCGATGTGAAGCAGTACGTCCGCAACCTCGAAGAGGCGCTCATCCGCACGGTCGCGCCGTTCGGTCTCACGGGCGAGCGCATCGACGGTCTCACCGGCGTGTGGCTGACGCGACCGCCGCGCAAGCTCGCCTCGATCGGCGTGCACGTGTCCCGGTGGGTGACGACCCACGGCTATGCGCTGAACGTCGACCTCGATCCGGCGCCGTTCACGGAATGGATCACCGCGTGCGGTCTCGAGGATGCGATGTTCACGACGATCGCACGCGAGACGGGCGGACCCGTCACGATCGACGACGTGCGCCCACATGCGGTGGCCGCGCTCGAGGCGGTGTTCGAGCTCGAGCTCGAAGAGCTACCGGCCGACGAAGGCGCCGGTCTCTGGTCGCAGCCGGTGCACTCGGAGCTCGCCGCACGCTGAAAGGACGCCGAGGCGCTCAGCCGAGGAGCAGGAAGACGAGCAGCCCGAGCGCGCAGGCGAGGGCCAGGCCGGCGAGGAGGAGGACTCCGCTCGAGTCGCGCGGCCGCGTGCCGACCTTGAGGCGGAAGCGGCGCTCCACGCCCTCGACCTGGATCAGGTCGCCGTCGCTGACACCCGCCGGGACACGCAGGCGGAGCGACCGTGCTGTCGTCCTCGCGCCGCTGCCGCCGCAGTCGAGGCAGTTCGGCTCGGCCGCATGTCCACGGCCGGCGCACACGCCGCAGATCGTGACCTCGAGGAGGCGCAGGGACTGCTGCTCCGTCACCTTCGTAAGCCGTCCCGCCCCGCGGCAGTGCACGCACCTCGCCGCCTCGACCCCCCGCGGGACACCCCGGCCCCCGCAGGTGACACAGCGGACGAGCTCCGAGAACTCGACGTGCTTCGAGGCGCCGCGCTCCGCCTCGTACCACGGCAGCGTCAGCTCGATCGGCGGCACCGGAGGCGCGGGCCTCGCCGCGGGCCGCCGGCGCCCGCGCAGCCCGAGCCGGTCGTAGAGGCCCCGCTTCCTCGGGTGCGAGAGCACCTCGTACGCCGCGACGACCTCGTGGAAGGCGGATTCGGCCGGCTCGGGAGCCACGTCCGGATGCAAGCGTCGCGCGAGACCGCGGAACGCCCGCTTGATCTCATCGCCGCTCGCGTCACGCCGCACACCGAGCACGTCGTAGTAGTCCTGCTCCGACTGCATCGCCGGTGAGAAAACGCCGGAGGAGCCGCAACCGGTTCGGGGGTCGCGCAGTTATATCCGCGTGCGAGCGATCTGCGGCCTCGTCGGGGCGATAGCGGCGGCGGTTCTGGCCGTCTCGGCCCACGCGATCAACGTCCCGACTCCGACGCTGCCCACCCCGACTGTCTCCACGCCGACGGTTCCCGCGCCGCCCGTCCCGCTCCCACCGGTGCCCGCCCCCAAGCCGGTTCCGGTGCCGACGCCGCAGCCCGTGCCGGTGCCGCAGCCCGTGCCGGTTCCAAAGCCGGTGCCCGTGCCCCAGCCGCCACCGGTCCCGCAGCCGACGCCGGTCCCGGGCCCGAAGCCGATCCCTGCTCCGAGCCCGCCTGCCGTCAAGCCGACGCCTACAACCGCCCAGCCGACGACGAAAGCTCCGCCCGCAACAGCGCCCGCTCCGGCATCTCCGGCCCCTTCGCCGGCAGCGCCGGTCCAGGCCGTCCCGTCCGCCCACACCTCGGCCTCGCCGGTAGGGGCATCCTCGTCGGGAACGCACCGGCAGCGCACGTCCGCAACGACGCGACCGGTCGTTGCGCGGTTCGCGCTCACACACCCGCATCGCCTTCGCATCTCGATCCAGCAGATCGCGCCTGTCTGCCGCTCGCTGAAGAGCTATGTCCTCACCGCCGAGCGCGGCCCGAACGTGTTCCGGTTCCCGAGCAGGATCAAGGAGCTCGGCACCTTCCGGATCGTCGGCCATCTGCTCGGCCGTCCGCAGAGTCACGCAGTGTTCGCTGTGCGCGCCCGGCGGCTCCGGAAGGGCCGTGTGCTGCTGCGCGGCGGTACCGCCGACGCCTGCGTCAGCCTGCAACAGCAGACGGCGTACCTCGCGACCGGCAAGTCGATTGCAGCGGCCGCGCCGGCGCAGGTGCACGTGAAGAGTGCCCACAAGACATCGCGCAGCGCGCTGCCGCCGACGATCGGCAATCCGACGCAACCGAGCAATCCGATCGTTCGGGCGGTCTCGCTCAGCGACGCACCGTCATCGATTCGACCGCTCCTCCTGACGCTGCTCGCGCTCTCGATCGCGCTCCTCGCCGCCGCAGCGATGCCGCAGCGAGTCGTGCCCGCGGGTCGCACGGCGGGCTTCGTCGCGGAACGCCGCGCGTACCTCGCCGCCGCAGGCATCTGGCTGCTCGCCATCGTCGCCGCGGTTACCGCATTCTCGTAACTAGACTGGCCCGGATGGAGACCTCGCTGCCGGTCGCCGAGCGTCCGCGCCGCCCCGAGTGGATGAAGGTTCGCGCTCCGGCGAAGGACAGCGAGTACTTCGACGTCCAGAAGCTGATCCACGGCCTCCAGCTGCACACGATCTGCGAGGAGGCGCGCTGCCCGAACATCTCCGAGTGCTGGGGTCGCGGCACCGCAACCTTCCAGATTCTCGGCGACACGTGTACCCGCGCCTGCCGCTACTGCTACGTGCACTCGGGCAAGCCCTCCGATCCGGTCGACCCGCTCGAGCCGATGCGGCTCGCACACGCAGCTGCGCAGATGCGGCTGAAGCACGTCGTCGTCACGTCCGTCGATCGCGACGACGTGGCCGACAAGGGCGCAGGTCACTACGCCGCAACGATCCGCGCGATCAAGTCGAAGCTCCCGCTGGCCTCGGTCGAAGTGCTGACGCCTGATTTTCTCGGTGTCGAAGAGGACGCGCTCCGCACCGTCATCGGCGCTCGCCCTGAGGTCTTCAACCACAACATCGAGACGGTACGGCGCCTGCATCGGCAGATGCGCGGCGGCAAAGCCGATTACGACAAGGCGCTCTGGCTGCTGCGACGCGCAAAGGAGCTGGCCGACTACAACGTCCTCACGAAGTCCGGCATCATCGTCGGGCTCGGCGAGACGAACGACGAGGTGGTCGAGACGCTCCGGGACCTCCGCGCACACGACGTCGACGTCGTGACGATCGGCCAGTACCTGCAGCCGAGTGCGCGGCACGCGGCGATCGACCGCTGGGTGCATCCGGACGAGTTCCGCTGGTTCCGCGAGCAGGGCGAAGCTCTCGGCTTCGGGTCGGTCTTCTCGGGACCGCTCGTCCGGTCGAGCTACCGCGCCGACGAGCAGCGGCACGCCGCAGAGACAGGTCGCGGCGCCGTCGCGTACTGAGAAGCTCTACGACACGACGAAGGGCGCGACCGCGGTCCTCCCGCGCAGGCGCAGAGACACGTGGTAGGTACCCGGAGTCGTCGGATTGCCGAGGCTCGCCGCCTTCGTGAAGACGATCGTGACCGTGGCCGGCGCGATCACGGTGCAGGTGATGCCGCCGCCCGTCTTCGGCAGGGCGATCTGGACGACGTGACCCGAGAGCGTGGGCCGGAGCGCCTTGCCGTCCACGAGCACGTCGCCGCTCTCGAGCGCAGGCGGCATGCGCTCTGCGGCGGGAAAGCCGACGGCGATCGTGCCGCTTCCGAGAGCACCGCACTGGAGCTCGGTGCGGAGAGAGAGGCGGAGCGTGGCGGGCCGCGCGGCGCTCGCGGCCGGCGAGACGACGGCATGCAACGAAGGCGGCGCGGCGGTTGCGACCGGAACGGCGACTCCGGCGAGAGCGGCGACGGCTGCAACGACGGCCCTCATGCGGCTACGGTACCGCCCGCCTCCCGGACGGCACGTAAAACGGGAGCTAGCCGCCGGCGTCGAAGCGAACGTGCCTGTGGCGGTGCCTGCCGTCGTCCGACTGCCCGCGGATGCTGTCGAGGCGGAACAGCCCCCGGTCGTGTGCCAGATCCTTCAGGAGCCGGGAGACGTCCGGGGTCCCGAGACCGGTCGCATAGTCGTAGCCTGGGCCGGCCTGGAAGCCGGGCAGGCCGGACTGGTCGCCGAAGAGCGCGTTCGACCCGACGGTGATGTCGTGGAAGTCCTGCCGGTAGTCGCTCTTGAAGCGCGCAAGCGTCCAGAGCTGAGGCGTCGCGGCTCCGAGCGGGAATTGGCCGCGGTCGCCGCGCGCTTCGTTCACGAGCGCCACGATCGCAGCCCACTGCGGGGCGCCTGCGCTCGTGCCGCCGACGACTCCGTGATGGCCGCCGAGGACGACGATGACGCCGCCGTTGAAGGCCGCGTTGTACGACACGTCCGGCACGGCCCGCATCGAGCTACCTGTCAGGCCGTACTGCCAGATCGGAGCGTGATAGACGACGCTCGGTGCGCCGCCGCCCGCGCCCGCGCCGGGGCCGACCGGTGCGATCTCGTTCCATGCCTGCTCGCTGCCGTAGCCGCCGTTCGACCAGAGTCCGGTGGGGAACGTGCCGCCCATGGTTCCGCCGACCGAGAGGACGAACGGGCTCGACGCCGGGTAGCCGGCCATCGGCGTGATCGGCTCGCCCGCGAAGGGCGTGAAACCCGACGCGCCGAGGTCGCCCGAAGCGGCGATCACCGTGCCGCCGTGCAAGACCTGATTCAGGAAGAGCTTGTCCATGATCACGGCCGAGTCCGGATCGCTCGCATTGCCGGTCTCGTCGCCGCCGAAGCTCTGGGACACGATCGCCCTCGGGTACTGCGGCAGGACTTCCCGCTCGAGCTCCGCGAAATTCGTGGAGTCGTCGGTCGCCGACACTGCGAGAATGATCTTCGCGCCGGGTGCCATGGCGTGCGCGTACTCGACGTCGAGGGACGTCTCGACCGCCCACGTCATCTGCCCCTCGGGTCCGGAGCCGTTCGTGCTGACGATCGTCTGCTGATTGACGATCGAGAACGCGGGGGGTGCCGGCAGCCCGTTCTCCGCGTCGAACTGCGCGAGATCCTGCTGGATCGTCGCCGAGCCGAACGCGGTGACGATCAGGATCGTCTGGCCCTGGCCGGTCGGCGCCTTCCTGCCGGTCGGAAAGTCGTAGGCCTGCTGGAGATGAGCCGGCGTGTAGCAGACGAGGTTGACCTGGGGGCAGAAGGGCGTCTGGAGCGCCGCTTTCGCGGCAGCGTCCGAGATCTGGCTGAACGGAGGACTCGTCACGAACGGCCGCATCGGGCTCGCCGACGCCGCCGCCGCCGCACACAGAGCCGCCGCAAGCGGAAGCCACATCACAAACCGCAGACGCTTCGCCAATGCCCTCAATCCCCTTTCGCCACCGCAGAATCCGAACTGCGTCTCATCGTGCATGCGAACGGGTGAAAGCCGTATCCCCCGTCAGAGTGAGCGTGCACGGGCTCAGCCGTGCGGCTTCGCCATCGCTCTGTAGTCCAATGCCTGGTCGAGGATCGAGTCCTCGACCCCCTTCTCCCGCGCGATCTCGCGGAGCGACCGGCCGCTCGAGGCGGCCTCTTTCACGATCTCCGTCGCCAGGTCGTAGCCGATATAGGGGTTGAGGGCCGTAGCGGCCGAGAGCGTGAGCTCGGCGTAGTGCTCGGCGTTCTCCCGGTTCGCCTCGATGCCGTCGACGCATTTCTCTGCGAAGAGCCGGCAAGCGCTCGAGAGCAGCTTGATCGAGTCGAGGATGTTGCGGGCGAGGAGCGGCACGAAGACGTTCAGCTCGAAGTGGCCCTGCATGCCGCCGACCGTGATGGCGGCATCGTTCCCGATCACCTGTGCCGCCACCTGCGTGACGACCTCGGGAATGACCGGGTTCACCTTCCCGGGCATGATCGAGCTTCCCTTCTGGAGCTCCGGCAGCGCGATCTCGGCGAGACCGGCCCGCGGCCCCGAGCCGAGATAGCGGATGTCGTTGGCGATCTTCGTGAGCGAGACCGCGACGGTCTTCAACGCGCCGGAGGCCTCGACGATGCCGTCGCGGGCGGCGGTCGCCTCGAACGGGTCGGCGGGCGGCGAGATCGTGAGCCCGCTCTCCTGCGAGAGCAGCGCTCGGACTCGCTCGGCGAACTGCGGGTGCGTGTTGAGGCCGGTGCCGACGGCGGTGCCGCCGAGCGGGATCTTGCCGAGTCGCGGCAGGGCGCCGTTGACGCGCGCGATTCCTTCCCGCACCTGGGCGGCATAGCCTCCGAACTCCTGGCCGAGCGTGATCGGAACGGCATCCATCCAGTGCGTCCGCCCCGACTTCACGACATCGTCGAACTCCTTCGACTTCGCCTCGAGCGAGGCGGCGAGGCGGTCGAGCGCGGGGAGGAGGTCGTTGACGGTCTCGTCGAGCGCCGCCAGGTGCACGGCGGACGGGAAGACGTCGTTCGACGACTGGCCCATGTTGACGTCGTCGTTCGGATGCACGTCGTCGCCGGCGAGGGTCGCGAGCACCTCGTTCGCATTCGTGTTCGAGGACGTGCCCGACCCGGTCTGGAACACGTCGATCGGGAACTGGTCGTCGAGCTCGCCGTTCGCGATGCGCGCGGCCGCCTCGGCTATGCGGTCGGCCTTGTCGCGATCGAGCAGCCCGAGGTCGGCGTTCGCGCGCGCGGCGGCGCCCTTGATGCGCCCGAGCCAGCGCGCGACAGGCGGTGGGATTGGCTCGCCGGAGACCGGGAAGTTCGCGACCGCCTTGGCGGTCTCGCCGCCCCAAAGCTCTTTCTGCTCGGTTTTGCTCACGTTTCCGAGTGTATGCCCTGAGCCGCGCCGAGCAGCTCCTCCCATGTGCAGAGCTTCACGCGAGGGCGGCCGAGCCTCTCGCCCGCCGCGCGCTCGAGGTCGTCGATCGACCTCCAGCCGGGGTAGAGCACGAGCCGAACGCCCCGGTCGAGCAGAAACGTGTCGAGCTCGTCGGCGGTACGGCCCTTGCGCGGCCCGTCGCGCAGGTCCTCGAGCAGCAGCTCGACCGTCTCCGTCGCATCCTTCTTGTTCGTCCCGATCACACCGCTCGGGCCGCGTTTGATCCAGCCGGCGACGTAGACGCCGGGGCCGACCCTGCCGCGATCGTTCGGGACGATGCCGGTCGCCGCGTCGAAGGGCACGCCGGGAAGCTCCACCCCGCGGTAGCCGACGCTGCGGAACACGATGCCGGCCGGCAGCGTCTCGCGCTCGCTGGTCGCGACTGCCCGCAGGGTGCCGCCCGCGTCCGTCTCGAGCCGATTGCGCACGAGCTCGACCGCCTCGACGCGCTCATCTCCGAGTAGTGCCACGGGCGACTGCAGGAAGCGCAGCACGAGGCGCTTCGGCTTCCCGCTCGGCGCACGCTTCGCAAACGCGTGCAGCACCTCGAGATTCCGCTGGGAGTTCGTATCGGTCGGCTCCGCGCCTTCGAGATCCGCCGGATCGACGATCACATCGGCGCCGGCGAGCTCGCCGAGCTCCTGCAGCTCGGGCGTCGTGAACGCCGCTTGCGCGGGACCGCGCCGCCCGACCATCACGATCTCCCGGATGCCGGCACCCGCGAAGGCATCGATCGCCACGTCGGTCGTGTCCGTCGTCGCGAGCTCGTCAGCAGTGAGCGCAAGCATCCGCGCGACGTCGACCGCGACGTTGCCGTTCCCGATCACGATCGCGCGGTCGCCCGACAGGTCGAACTCGCAGCTCCTGGAAGTCGGGGTGGCCGTTGTACCAGGCGACGAACTCGGTCGCGGGCCACGAGCCGGGCAGGTCCTCACCGGGAATGCCCATGCGGCGGTCGGACTGCGCGCCGACGGCGTAGACGATCGCGTCGTAGAAGCTCGAGCAGCTCGGCGGGGCTCACGTCGCGGCCGACCTCGACGTTGCCGAGGAAGCGAAAGCCCGGCTGGAGCGCAATCTTCTCGAACGCGCGCGAGACCGACTTGATCTTCGGGTGGTCGGGCGCCACGCCGAGCCGCACGAGGCCCCACGGCGTCGGAAGCCGCTCGATCATGTCGACCTCGACAGGGATCGTCGGCCGCGAGCAGCGCACCGGCGGCATAGAAGCCGGCCGGGCCGGAGCCGACGACAGCTACGCGGAGTGCGCCCACCGGCGCGATGCTACGCGGCTGGTGCGGCTGCGGGACGCTGCGTCCAGGCGCGATGCGCGAGGAGCGCCGAGGCCGCATAGATCGCGAGGGCGTTGATGCCGTGGAGGAAGCCGAGCGGCGCCGACTTCGTCCCGAGATACGCGAAGAGCAGCTGCAGCAGGCCGAGCACGAGCAGCCCGGTGGTCCACTTGGAGTACTGCGCGCCGAGCTTGCCGGCCAGGACGACGAGGACGAGCAGGAGCATCAGGACGAGCACGATCGTGCCGATGAAGCCGTGCGGATCGAAGCCGTTCTCGATCGTCTTCTTCGTCACCGTCTTGCCGTTGTCGGCCTTGTCGATCGCGTTGAACGCGCCGTAGCCGGCGAACCCGACCTGGAGCACGATCGCGAGGAAGAGGAGCGACGTCAGGTACTTGAAGGCCTGGGCCAAGCTACGCGCTGCAGCCGGAGCCGCAGCCGCCGACCTCGCCCGGATCCGCGTCGTCCGCGACCTGGAACGAATGGCCGCACCCGCAGGAGGAGACCGCATTCGGATTGTCGATCTTGAACCCGGACTCCTGGATCGTCTCGAGGTAGTCGACGCGGGCGCCACGCAGATACGGGGCGCTGAACGGGTCGACGACGACCTTCACGCCCTCGCAGTCGAACTGGAGGTCGCCCTCCTGGGCGCCGTGGTCGAAGCCGAGGCCGTACTGGAAGCCGGAGCACCCGCCGCCCTCGATCGCGACGCGAAGCACGGACACCTCGGTCTCCTCGGCCATGAGCGCGCGAATCTTCTCGGCCGCCGACGGCGTCAGCGAGACGAGGTCCGCGGTCTCCTGCTGGGGCTCCATTTGGACTGCCATCGAGGTTGCATCGTACCAACGCCGAAGGCCGTCACGGAGTCACGCAAAAGGGGGAGTTTGTAACACCCGGTGCACGGTTGTCTCCCGGGGTCCGACAACCGCTTTGTGCCTGGTCCCCATCCGGTAACGTCAGCCCTCACGGATGCTCCGCGACTGGCTGCCATTCCTCATCTACGGGTTCATGGCGCTGGCGATCCCGGTCTCCATGATCGCCGCCTCGTTCGCATTCGCCCAGCGCCCCTCGCGCCGTACCCGGGCCCGCAGCGATTCCGTTCGAATCGGGCGTCTCGGAGGGCCGGATGCCGGCCCAGCGCTTCACCGTCTCCTTCTACCTCACGGCGATGCTCTTCATCGTCTTCGACATCGAGATCGTCTTCCTCTATCCGCTCGCGGTGCAGCTCAATGCGCTCGGCTGGTTCGGCTTCGTCGAGTTCGCATTCTTCGTGCTCATCCTGCTCGTCGCCTACGTCTACATCTGGCGGAAAGGCGCGCTGGACTGGGGCACGAGTGACTGACCAGCCGAAGCGGCTGCGCGACTACGGTCTCCAATCCGAGCGGCTGCTGTGGCCGACCAAGGGGCCGTCGCACTTCGAGGAGGAGATGGGGGCCGACGAGCTCGAGCGCGCCCTCGGTCTGACGACGCTCGAGAAAGCCGTGCGGTGGGCCCAGACGAAGTCGATGTGGCCGGACACGTTCGGGCTTGCATGCTGCGCGATCGAGATGATGTCGATCGTCTCGAGCCGCTACGACATCGCGCGCTTCGGGATGGAGGCGTTCCGGTCGTCTCCGCGCCAGGCCGACCTGCTGATCGTCTCCGGGCCGCGTCGCACACAAGATGGCGGCGCCGTTGCGACAGATCTACGACCAGATGCTCGAGCCGAAGTGGGTCATCGCGATGGGTGCGTGCGCGAGCTCGGGCGGGATGTTCAACAACTACACGATCCTTCAGGGAGTCGATCGCATCGTCCCGGTCGACATCTACGTGCCCGTTCTGCCCGCCGCGGCCGGAGGCGCTGATGGAGGGGATCATCCGCCTGCACGAGGCGCACCAGGCCGGCGTGCCGCCCGCGTACGACCGCAAGCAGGCGGCCGCACAGTGAACGAGTACGAGGCTCTGCCGGGCTTCCTTGAGCAGCACGAGGCGTTCGGCGAGACGACGGTCACGATCGAGCCTGCGCGCGTGCGCGAGGCGTGCGAGTACGCGCGCGACGAGCTCGGCTTTCGCATGCTCGTCGACCTCGTCGCCACCGACTATCTCGGCTGGGGAGCGAAGGGCGTCTCCGGCTACATCGCGACGCGCGACCGGGCGCGACATCAACTTCCCCGTCGACACAGGGCCTCCAGACGCTGCCGGCACTGAAGCCGAAGCGCTTCGCGGTCAGCTACCACCTGCTCGCCCTGCGCCAGCCTCCGCTGCGCGTGCGCCTGCAGTGCTGGCTCGACGAGGGCGAGCACGTGCCGAGCGTCGTGAGCGTCTGGCCCACCGCCGACTGGCACGAGCGCGAGCAGTACGACCTGATGGGCATCGGCTTCGACGGCCACCCGAACCTGAAGCGCCTCCTGATGGAGGACGACTGGGAAGGGCATCCGCTGCGCAAGGACTATCCGATCGGCGGCGAGCCGGTCCGCTTCTCGGACGCTGAATGACCGTCTCGCCAGAGAGAGTGCGCCAGGAATGGCCGATCGTCGCGCCGGCGCCCTACGAGGGAACGCGCATCCCGTCGCCGATCCCGACGACGCTTCCGGTTCCGCCGGAGCTCGCCGGGAGCGAAGACATCCTGCGCATCAACTTCGGCCCGAACCATCCGTCGACGCACGGCGTGCTGCGCCTGATCCTCGATCTCGACGGCGAGACCGTCGTCGGCCTCTCGGCGGTGATCGGCTATCTGCACACGGGCTTCGAGAAGACGATGGAGACGAAGACCTGGTGGAAATGCGTCACGTATCCGGAGCGAATCGACTACGTCGGCTACCAGAACAACGAGCTCGACGTTCGTGCTCGCGGTCGAGAAGCTGCTCGACCTCGAGGTGCCGGAGAAGGCGACCTGGATGCGCAT
The DNA here is from genome assembly GCA_963848665.1 of uncultured Actinomycetes bacterium. Classification (GTDB taxonomy): domain Bacteria; phylum Actinomycetota; class Thermoleophilia; order Gaiellales; family Gaiellaceae; genus Palsa-739. The sequence goes on along the minus strand of CAWKEF010000006.1, from coordinate 598,998 downwards.
GCTCCTCTGCGAGCTCAACCGCATCCACTCGCATCTGATCTTCCTCGGTACGTCGGCGCTCGAGCTCGGCGCCGTCTCCATGTTTTGGTACTGCTTCCGCGAGCGCGAGCTGATCCTCGACCTCTTCGAGATGGTCACGGGCCAGCGCATGCACACGCGCTACTTCCAGATCGGCGGGCTCGCGGAGGACATCCCCCAAGGGTTCTTCCCGCAGTGCCGCGAGTTCGTCGAGTGGATGCCCCACGCGTTGCACGACTACGTGACGCTGCTCGACCGCAACAAGATCTGGCTCGAGCGAACGCAGGGCGTCGGCCTTCTGTCGGGCGAGGACGCCATCGCGCTCGGTCAGACCGGCCCGATCCTCCGGGCGTCGGGCGTCGACTGGGACCTCCGCCGCGACGACCCGTACCTCGCCTACGCGAACGTCGACTTCCACGTGCCGGTGTATCCCGAAGGCGACGTCTACGCGCGCTACCGCGTGCGACTCGACGAGATGCGCGAGTCGACTCGCATCGTCGACCAGTGCCTGCGCCGTCTCGAGCGGATGCAGGGCCGCCCGTGGATCACCGACGACCGCAAGGTTGTCCTGCCGCCCCGCGAAGAGCTGCACACGTCGATGGAGTCGTTGATCCACCATTTCAAGATCGTCACAGAGGGATTCCGCGTGCCCGAGGGCGAGGTCTACGTCGCGATCGAGTCGCCGCGCGGCGAACAGGGCTGCTACCTCGTCTCCGAGGGCGGCCCGAAGCCTTGGCGTGTGCACTTTCGGGCGCCGTCGTTCGTCGCGCTCGAGGCCACCGCCACGTGCACCCACGATGCCCTCGTCGCCGACCTGATCGCGATCGTCGGCTCACTCGACGCCGTCATGGGAGACACCGACCGGTGATCGCCGACCGAGATCCGCGCGGTCGCGAAGGAGTATCCGGAGTCGAAGTCGGCGATCTTGCCGGCGCTCCGCATCGCGCAGGAGGAGTACGGCTGGCTGTCGCGCGAGGCGTTCGTCGAGGTGGCCGAAGCGCTCGACCTGACTCCGGCGTACTGCATGTCGGTCGCGAGCTTCTACGACATGTTCCAGCTCGAGCCGACCGGCCGGCACATGGTCGAGGTGTGCACGAACATCTGCTGCGGCCTCGTGAACGCGCAGGCGGTGCTCGAGGCATTCGAGCACGAGCTCGGCGTGCGGCCGGGACAGACGACCCCTGACGGCGCGATCACGCTGCGGGCCGTCGAGTGTCTCGGCGGCTGCTCGACGCCGACGATCGTCGCCGTCGACTACCGCTATCGGCAGTCGGTCACGCCGGATGACGTGCCGGGCATCGTGGCGGAGCTCGGCCGCGAGCGAAGCTGAGACGACGATCGGCTTCGAGCCGCCCGCTCGTCCTCGACGGCGCGACGAGCAGCCGCTCACCGACATCGACTCGTACCGCGCGGTCGGCGGCTACGCGCAGCTCGAGCGCGCACGCGCGATGTCGCCGCAGCGATGTGACCGACGCAGCTGATCGCAGTCGAACCTGCGCGGGCGCGGCGGCGCGTTCTTCCCGACCGGCCGCAAGGCGAGCTTCATCCCGACGCCGGACAAGGTCGCGAAGCCGATCTACCTCACCGTCAACGCCGACGAGTCGGAGCCGGGCACGTTCAAGGACCGCGAGATCATGCTGCGAGTCCCGCACCGGCTGATCGAGGGCTGCCTGATCGCGGCGCACGCGATCCAGTCGCGCCACGTCTTCATCTACATCCGCGGCGAGTACTCGACCGAGTACGACGTCCTCGCGGCGGCGCTCGAGGAGGCGCGCGGCGCCGGCCTGCTCGGCGATGTCGAGCTCGACGATCCATCGCGGCGCCGGCGCGTACATCTGCGGCGAGGAGACGGCGCTGCTCGAGTCGCTCGAGGGCAAGCGCGGCCAGCCGCGCTCGAAGCCGCCGTTCCCGGCGATCCAGGGTCTGTACGCGTCGCCGACGCTGATCAACAACGTCGAGACGATCACGAACGTGCCCAAGGTGCTCGAGCTCGGCCCGGCGGAGTACGCGAAGATCGGCGCGCCACCGGACTCGACCGGCACGCGCGTCTTCTGCCTCTCGGGCAACGTCGTCCGGCCGGGCGCCTACGAGGCGCCGCACGGGATCACGGTTCGCCACCTGATCTACGACATCGGCGGCGGCATCCCGAACGGACGCGCGCTGAAGGCGGTGATGGTCGGGCGGCTCGTCGTTCCCGGTCATGACGCCGGACGAGCTCGACACGGCAGCTCGACGCCGACTCGCTCGGCGAGCGCGGGCTCTTCATCGGCTCGGGCGTGATCACGGCGATCGACGACCAGGCCTGCATCGTCCAGTTCGCGCTCCGCGTCGCGCAGTTCTACATGCACGAGTCGTGCGGCAAGTGCACGCCGTGCCGCGTGGGCACGCGCTGGCTCGTCCAGATCCTGCGCGCGGTCGAGGACGGCACCGCCACCGAGAACGACCTCGAGCTGCTGCTCGACGTCTGCGACCGCATCATCGGCAAGTGCCTGTGTGTGCTCGGCGACTCGGCGGCGATGCCGGTGGCGAGCTGCGTGACGAAGTTCCGCGACGAGTTCCACGAGCACCTCGAGCACGGCGGCTGCCCGTTCGGCGAGGACTCGTCGCTCGCGCATCTCTTTGCGTCCGACCGACCAGCACGGGCATACGGCGGTGCCCGCCGAGGTCTCCCGCGTGAGCACGGAGCTCGTCCGCGTCACGGTCGACGAGAAGGACGTGCACATCCCCAAGGGCACGGGTCTCGTCGAGACCGCGCTCGCCGCCGGCGTCGAGATCCCGGTCTTCTGCTACGAGCCGCGGCTCGGTGCGCCGATCGGCGCCTGCCGCATGTGCCTCGTCGAGATCGAGGGCATGCCGAAGCTGCAGGCCGGCTGCACGCTGACCGCGCAGGACGGCATGGTCGTCCGCACCGCGCGCACGTCGGCGAAGGCGGCAGAGGGGCAGAACGCGACGCTCGAGTTCATCCTCGTCAACCACCCGCTCGACTGCCCCGTCTGCGACAAGGGCGGCGAGTGCCCGCTGCCAGGACCTCACCTTCCGCTACGGCCCGGGCAAGACGCGGATGACCTTCCCGAAGACGACCTTCGAGAAGCCGATCCCGATCTCGCCGACGATCGCACTCGACCGCGAGCGCTGCATCCTCTGCTACCGCTGCACGCGCTTCAGCGAGAACGTCGCGCGAGGACGGCCAGCTCGTCGCGAAGAACCGCGGCGCGATGTCGATCATCACGACGTTCGAGGACGAGCCGTACACGGCGCGTTCACCGGCAACGTCACCGAGCTCTGCCCGGTCGGCGCGCTGCTGCCGACGCAGTACCGCTTCGAGGCGCGGCCGTGGGAGATCCAGACCGTCCCGACCGTCTGCGGCATGTGCCCGGTCGGCTGCAACACCTGGGTCGACATCCGCGAGGGCAAGGCCAAGCGCGTCCGCTCGCGCAACCACCTCGAGATCGACGAGGGCTGGCTGTGCGACAAGGGCCGCTTCGCGTTCACGCACCTGCGCGCAGGCGACCGCATCGTCGATCCGATCAAGCGCGTGCGCCGCCGCGGCTTCGAGCCCGTCTCGTGGGACGACGCGCTCGACACCGCCGAGGAGCTCCTGCGCGCCGCGCACGGCCGCGTCGTCGTCGCGCTCTCCGGGTCGGAGACGGTCGAGCAGGCGTACGCGCTCGCGAAGCTCGTGCGCCACGGCACCGACTCGCACGACGCGGTGCTGCCCGAGGAGGTGTCGGGCGCGCTCGACGCCTACCGCCTGCCGCTCTCGGCGATCGCGGACGCGCAGGTGGTCGCGGTGCTCGGCGACGTGCCGCTCGCCGAGAGCGCCCCGATCGTCGACCTCTGGGTCCGCAAGGCGCGGCGGAACGGCGCGCGCATCGTCACCTCGGAGGACGACGTGCGACGGACGCCGACGCGTCGTCCTGATCTGGTCCGGCCCCGGCGGCCGCGGCGGCGCTGCGCGTCGCCCAGCTCGCCGAGCAGCTCGGCCTCGCCGGCAAGGACGGCTGCGGCGCGTTCTTCGTGCCGGCGACCCCGAACGGCCGCGGCGTCGCCGACGCCTGGGCTGCGGCATCGCGACGCCGAGCCGGGCGACATGGAATCGATCGGCCTGCTGATCGTCTCCGGCGACGAGGCCGCGAGCGATCCGAACGTGCGCGGCGCTCGCCGAGCGCGCCGACGCGGTGATCGCGATCTCGATGTTCCACGGCCTCGCCGTCGGCTGGGCCGACCTCGTCCTGCCCGGCACGAGCTACCTCGAGCGCGACGGCACGTACGTCAACATCGAAGGCCGGCTGCAGCGCCTGCGCCGGCCGTCGACGCCGCCCGGCCCGGACGAGCTCGAGTGGATCGCGCAGCTCGCCGCGCGCTTCGGCGTCGACGCTCCCGCCGTACGCGGCATCGGTCTTCGCCGAGGTCTCCGAGCGCTGCTACGGCGGCCTGTCGTTCGGCGAGGTCGGCGAGCGCGCGCCGCTGCGCGGCTACGAGCGGCGCGCCGGCGCACGTCGACGAGCCGGCGCTGCCGGAGCCGCACGCGACGGGCGACGGGCTGCACCTCGTCTCGCTACAAGCCGCTCTTCTCCGGCCCGGCCGTCGAGCGCGTCGCGCGAGCTGCAGTTCCAGCGGCCGCAGCGCCGAGGTCGAGCTCTCGCCGAGCCGACGCGGAGCGGCTCGGCATCGCGACCGGCGACGAGGTGACGCTGACCGCCGGCGGCACGTCGGTGACCCTCGCGCGCGCGCGTCAGCAAGGACTGCGCGCCGGCGTCGCGCGCGTCGCGCGCGAGCTCGCCGGCGAGCGTGCGCGGAACGGTCGGACGTCGCAGCGTGCCAGAGGTGACGCGGCGCTGATGCACGAGCCCTGGTGGATCGCGATCATCGAGGCGCTCGTCATCATCAACCTCGTCATGGTCACGTTCGCGTACCTGACGCTGGCTCGAGCGCAAGGTGATGGGCCGCATGCAGCTGCGCTACGGGCCGAACCGCGCCGGCCCGTTCGGCCTGCTGCAGCCGATCGCCGACCTCGTGAAGCTGATCCGCAAGGAGGCGTTCGCGCCGTCGAGCGCGATCGACTCCCGTACATCGCCGCGCCGATCGTCTCGATGTTCACCGCGCTCGCCGCGTTCGCCGTGATCCCGTTCGGCCCGGGCTGGACGGTCAACGGCTGGCACATCAACGGCGAGGTCGCGAACGTGTCGATCGCGCTGCTGCTGATCTTCGCGCTCGGCTCGATCGGCATCTACGGCTTCATCGTCGGCGGCTGGGCGTCCGAGTCGAAGTTCTCGATCCTCGGCTCGATGCGCACGTGCGCGCAGCTCGTCTCGTACGAGGTGTCGCTCGCGCTCAGCGTGCTCGGCGTCGTGATCCTCGGCCGCTCGCTCGTCGCTCACCGAGATCGTCCACCGCCAGGGCGAGTTCCTGCCGTTCGTCATCGCCGCAGTTCGTCGGCATGGTCATCTTCTTCATCGCCGGCATCGCCGAGACGAGCCGCGCGCCGTTCGACCTGCCCGAGGCGGACACCGAGCTCGTCGCCGGCTACCACACCGAGTACTCCGGCATGCGCTGGGGCCTCTTCCAGATGGCCGAGTACATCAACCTGATCACGCTCTCCGGCCTGATGGTGACGCTCTTCTTCGCCGGCTGGCACGGGCCGTGGGACCTCGGGCCGCTCTGGTTCGTGCTGAAGCTGCTCGCGCTCCTCTTCGTCTTCATCTGGATGCGGACGACGCTGCCGCGCCTGCGCTACGACCAGCTGATGCAGCTTCGGCTGGAAGGTGCTGCTGCCGGTCGCGACGATCAACGCCGTCGTGACCGCCGCTCTTCGTGGTGGCGTTCTGATGAGCCCGCAGCCCACCGACGACGCTGCAAGGGCTTCGGCGTCACCTTCAAGCAGATCTTCAAGAAGCCGATCACGCAGCAGTACCCGGAGTTCAAGCGCCCGATCTATCCGCGCTTCCGCGGACGGCACCGGCTGTGGACGCACGAGAACGGGCTCGAGAAGTGCGTCGGCTGCTCGCTCTGCGCCGCCGCGTGCCCGGCCGACTGCATCCGCGTCGTCCCCGCCGAGAACACGCCCGACAACCGCGTCTCGGCCGGCGAGCGCTACGCGCGCATCTACGAGATCAACATGAGCCGCTGCATCTTCTGCGGCTACTGCGAGCTCGCGTGCCCGTTCGACGCGATCACGCTCGGCAACGAGTTCGAGATCTCGGAGTACAACCGCGACGACCAGATCTACACGAAGGACATGCTGCTCGCCGCGCCGGTGAAGAAGGTGCCGGTCGCCGACCCCGACCTCTACGACACGCCGATCCCCTTCTACAAGTCCGACTCGTGATCGTCGCAGCGTCCGCGGGCAACGTCGTCGTCTGGATCGTCTGGGTGGGCGCAGCGCTCGCCTGCCTCGGCTCCGGCGTCGCCGTCGTCTCGTTCTCGAACCCGTTCTACTCGGCGCTCGCGCTGATCGGGAACCTCGGCTCGCTCGCCGTGCTCTACCTGCTGCTCTCGGCCGAGTTCGTCGCCGCCGCGCAGGTGCTCGTCTACGCCGGCGCGGTGATGGTGATGTTCCTGTTCGTGATCGCGTACGTCGGCCCGCGCGTCGAGACGCCGTGGTCGAGCGGGCCGAGCTGGCAGACGATCGCCGCCGTGCTCGGCCGCAGGCGCGATCTTCGTCGAGATCATCGTCGTCGTCGCGCCTCAAGGCGGGCGGCCGGCTCTCGCACAGCGACCACGTCAACCGCACGTTCGGCTCGCCGGGCTGGATCGGCCGGCTGTTCCTCACCGACCACCTGCTCGCGTTCGAGATCACCTCGATCGTGCTGCTCGTCGCCGCCGTCGGCGGCGTCATCCTCGGCGCGCACACGCGACGGCGCGACGCGGAGGTGTCCGCCTGATGCTCGGCCCGGGCGTCGCCTGGTACCTCGGCATCGCCGGCGTTCCTCTTCGGGATCGGCGCGCTCGGCGTGCTCGTCCGCCGCAACCCGCTGATCGTCCTGCTCTCGCTCGAGATCATGCTGAACGGCGCCAACCTCGCGCTGATCGCGTTCTCGCGCCACGCGGGCAACGGCGCCGGCCAGATCTTCGCGCTCGCCGTGATGGCGGTCGCCGCCTCGGAGGTCGTGCGTCGGGCTCGGCCTCGTCGTCGCGATCCACCGCCGCCGGCTCGCGCTCGACGTCGACCGGCTCTCGGAGCTGCGCGGATGATCGCCGGCGCCTGGCTCTGCCTCGCTCGCGCCGCTCGCCGGCGCGGTCGCGATCACGCTCGGCGGCACGCGCATCCCGCGCCGCGCGGCCGGCTGGATCTCGACGGCCAGCGTCTTCGTCGCCGTTCGCCGGCGCGGTCGTGGTCGTTCTTCGGCCTGCGCTCGCACGGGAGCGAGCACGGCAGCGACTCTCGACGGCGTGGACGTGGCTGCAGAGCGGCAACTTCAACGTCGGGCTGCACGTGCTCGTCGACCCGCTCAGCACGATGATGATGCTGATCGTCACCGGCGTCGGCGGCCTGATCGTCCTCTACTCGATCGGCTACATGGACGGCGACGACGAGGAGCGGCGCTACTTCGCCTACATGTCGCTCTTCGTCTTCTCGATGCTCCTGCTCGTCGCAGGGCGGCAACCTGCTGCTGCTGCTCGTCGGCTGGGGCCTCGTCGGCCTCTCGCTCCTACCTGCTGATCGGCTTCTGGCACGAGCGGCCGACGGCGGTCGCGGCCGCGAAGAAGGCGTTCGTGATGAACGCGTTCGGCGACGCGACGATGGCGCTCGCGTTCTTCGTGCTGATCGCTGCACTCGCGGCTCGCTCGAGCTTCGCCGACGTCGTTCGCAACCGCCGGCCATCTGTCGTCGACGACGCGTGAACCTCGTCGCGCTCGGCCTGCTCGGCGGCGCCGCCGCGAAGTCGGCGCAGATCCCGCTGCACACGTGGCTGCCGGACGCGATGGAAGGCCCGACGCCGGTCAGCGCCCTCATCCACGCCGCGACGATGGTCACCGCCGGCGTCTACCTGATCGCGCGCACGCATCCGATCTTCGAGCAGGCGCGCACGGTCGAGCTCGTCGCCGCCGGCATGGGCGCGCTGACGCTGCTCGTCGCCGGGCTCGATCGCGCTCGTGCAGACCGACATCAAGCGCGTGATCGCGTACTCGACGATGTCGCAGATCGGCTACATGTTCCTCGGCGCGGGCCTCGGCGCGTACGCGAACGGGATGTTCCACCTGATGACGCACGCGTTCTTCAAGGCGCTGCTCTTCATGGCGGCGGGCATCGTCATCCACGCGCTCGTCGGGCGAGCAGGACATCCGCAAGATGCGCGGCATCGGGCAGCTCATGCCGTGGACGCGCTGGGCATTCCTCGCCGGCTCGCTCGCGCTCGTCGGCATCCCGCCGTTCGCCGGCTTCTTCTCGAAGGACTCGATCATCGCCGCGGCGCTGCACGTCGCACTGGTACGGCGGGATCCTCTGGGTCGTCGCGCTCATCGGCACGTTCCTGACCGGGCTCTACACGTTCCGGCTGTACTTCATCGTCTTCGCCGGCGAGCCGAGCGATCGTGCGGATCCGCATCTACGTGCACCACGGTCGCGAGGGGCCGCTGACGATGCTCGTGCCGGTCGGCGTCCTGGCCGTGCTCGCGGTCGTCGGCGGCTGGATCCAGTTCTCGCCGTTCTGGCACCCGCTCACGAACTGGCTCGAGCCGGTCGGCGCGCACGCTCGGCGTCGCAGAGCCGAAGAGCTGGCAGGAGGCGCTCTCCTCCGTCCTCGCCGTCGCGCTCGGGCTCGCGGGCATCGGCGTCGCCTGGGCGCTCTACGGCGACCGGCCGCCTCGCCGTGCCGCGCCTGCCGGCGCTCCAGCGCGCGCTCGAGCACAAGCTCTACTTCGACGAGGCGTACGACCGGCTCTTCTACCCGCCGGCCGTTGCGCTCGCCGGACTCCTGCACGCGCACGGCCGAGGACGAGTCGATCCTGCCGGTCGGCGGCGAGTTCGGCGAGGTCACGCTCGAGACGCGGGCGGCTGACGCGGCGCCTGCAGACCGGCCTCCTCCGCACCTACGTCCTCTTCCTCGGCACCGGGATGGCCGTGATGGCGATCGTCTTCCTGCTGGTGCGATGACCGTCTCGTCCCTGACGTCGCTCCTCATCTGGCTGCCGATCGGCGCCGCGCTCGTCGTCTGGCTCGCTGCCGCTCTCGCGCTACGCGACGGGCGCGCTCGCCGTGCTCGTCTCGCTCGTCGAGGTCGGCATCTGGATCGAGCAGGCGGCCCGCTTCGACTTCGCGCAGCACCGGCCTGCAGTTCTCGCAGGAGCACGCCGTGGATCAGGGACCTGCACGTCTCGTACCACGTCGGCGAGTACGGCTTCTCGCTCTGGCTCGTCGGCCTCACCGTCGTCGCGATGGCGGCGTGCATCGGCTACGGCTTCTGGGTCGGACGCGACCGGCCCGCGCGCGTACTTCGGGCTGATGCTCTTCCTGACCGGCGCGACCGTCGGCGTGTTCGTCGTCGCAGGACCTGCTGCTCTTCTACGCGTTCTTCGAGGCGATGCTGATCCCGCTCTACGTGCTCGTCGGCGTGTGGGGCGGCCCGGGCCGGCTCGGCGCGACGGTCAAGTTCGTCATCTACACGATGGCGGGCTCGCTGATCATGCTCGCCGCGCTGATCGTGTACGGGCTGAAGGCGGGGACCTTCGACCTCGTCGACGGCCCGACGAGCATCAGCCGCTGGATCTTCCTCGGCTTCATGCTCGCTTTCGTGATCAAGTCGCCGCTCTTCCCGTTCCACGGCTGGCTCCCCGACGCGTACCGGCAGGCGCCGCCCGAGGTCGCCGCCGTGCTCTCGGGCGTGATCGCGAAGGCGGGCGTCTACGGCATGCTGCGGATCGCGATCACGAAGTTCCCCGAGCCGACGACGTACTACCGCACGTCGTGCTCGCGCTCGCGGCCGCGGCGCTCGTCTACGGATCGCTGCTCGCCTTCCGCGCGCCCGACTTCCGCGGCGTCGTCGCGTACTCGTCGCTCGCGCAGTCCGGACTGATCGCGCTCGGCCTCTTCTCGGGCACGAATCTCGGCTTCGACGGCGCCGTGCTGCAGATGGTCGCGCACGGGCTCGTCTCGACGTCGCTCTTCCTCATCGCCGGCACGGTCGAGCGCCGGACGACGACCGATCAGTTCGCCCTGCTCGGCGGAATGGCCAAGGGCGGCCCGCGCTCGCGACGCTGCTGATGACGGTCGGCGTGATCTCGCTCGCGGTGCCTGGCTCAGCCGCGTTTGCCGGGGAGTTCCTGATCCTCGCCGGCGCTTTCCAGCGCGACTGGTGGTGGGCGGCGATCGGCGCAGGCGGCGATCGTGCTCGCGGCGATGTACATGCTGCGGCTGATCTCGGCCGTGCTGCACCAGGCGCGCGGCTCGACGGTGAGCGACGAGGCGCTCGACCTGCGGCCCGGCGAGCTCGCGCTCGTCGTGCCGCTCGTCGGCGCTGCTGCTCGCCTCTCCGCCTGGCCGGCGGGCGATCTCGCACCACTCGTTCGCGGGCGACCGGCCTGCGCAGCAGGTAGAGGCGCAGTTCAAAGATGATCCACACGCCGCACGTCGACTGGTTCGCGATCTCGACGATCCTCGCGCTGCTCGGCGCGTCGTTCGTCGCGCTGCTCGGCGCCGTGCTCGTCCCCGCGCGCGGCGCGGCGTGCGTTCGCGACGAGCGTCGCCGTGCTCGGCTTCGCGGGCGGGCTCGTCACGTCGATCTGGCTCTACGTCGACAGCGCGACGGGCACCGGGTCGTCGCGGGCGCGTTCTACCGCGACCGCTGGACGATGCTCTCGCAGATCGTCCTCTGCGGGATCGGGCTCGCCACCGCACTCCTCGGCGCCGAGCAGGTCGCACGCGCCGAGCGACGAGCACATCGCCGAGTTCTTCGCGCTCCTGCTCGCCCGGCCGCGGGCATGACGTTCTTCGTCGGCGCCGCGAACCTGATGGTGCTGTTCCTCGCGCTCGAGTGGTTCTCGATCGCGCTCTACGTCATGTGCGCGATCGACTACGACGTCGAGGGCTCGCTCGAGGCGGGCCTGAAGTACCTGATCGTCGGCTCGTTCGGCTCGGCGGCGCTCCTCTTCGGCTCGGCCCTCGTCTACGGCGCGACGGGCCGGATCGGCTTCGCGAGATCGCGCACGTCGTCGGGGCCGCGGCCTGTCCGGCGACGCGCTGCTCGTGCTCGGCCTCGCGATGATCATCGCCGGCCTCGGCTTCAAGTCGTCGTCGGCGCCGTTCCACATGTGGACGCCCGACGTCTACGAGGGCGCGCCGACGACGGTGACGGCGTTCATGTCGGCGGCGACGAAGGTCGCCGCGTTCGCGCTGGCCTTCCGCGTGCTGCGCACGGCGTTCCCCCAGGAGGCGCACCTCTGGACGTGGGCGTTCGCCGGCATCGCCGTCGCGTCGCTCGCGATCGGGAACCTCGCCGCGCTCGTGCAGCGGAACGTGAAGCGGATGCTCGCGTACTCGTCCGTCTCGCATGCGGGCTTCCTGCTGATCGGCCTCTCCGCCGGCAGCGCGCTCGGCGGGCGGGCGCTCATGTACTACCTGATCCCCTATGCCGCGATGGCGTTCGGCTCGTTCGCGGTCGTGGCCGCACGCGAGCGCGAGCTCGGCGAGCCGGTGACGCTCGACAACCTCGCGGGCTTCGGCTGGGAGCGGCCGTTCCTCGGCGTCGCGATGTGGTTCTTCATGTTCGGCTTCGCCGGACTGCCGCTCGGCGGCGGCTTCGTCGCGAAGTTCTACGTCCTCTCCGCCGCGTACCAGCACGGCTGGACGTGGCTCGTGATCGTCGGCGTGCTCGCGACGCTCGTCTCCCTCTACTACTACCTCGCCGTCGTCCGCGCGATGTACATGCGCCCGAGCGCGGAGCTCCGCGTCGCGCCCGTCGTCGGCGGCTCGCCGCCGCGCGAGCCGCTGCTCCACGTCGCCGTCGGCCTCGCCCTCACGGTGTCGGTCGGCTCGCTCTTCGCCGTCCAGCCGCTCATCGGCGTCGCGAAGCATGCGGTCGGCGCGCTTCCGTTCTGAGCGATCTGCTTTGACACCACCGTTTGCCCTAAGCTGGTGTCGTGCTTCGAGCCGCCGCCCTCGTCTGCGCCGCCGCCTGCCTGACGGCGTGCGGCTCGGGCAAGAAGGCCGAAACGGCCGAAACGACCACGACGACCTGCGTCTCTGCGCACGCGCTCGCGAAGCTCGACGCCGACATCGCCTCATAGGCACGCGGCCGCCTGCCGGAGACACCCTCCTCGGCAACCCGTCGATCAACCGAGCGACCGACCGCTTCCTGCACGACGTCGCGCTCGCCCGCATCTCGAACCTCCAGCGCAACCGCATGATCGACCACGCGGCGGGAGCGCTCGCCGGCCGCTGCGAGCAATGTTTCCAGGGACTCGAGGCGGCGCGCCCGATCCCGAGCATCCGGGCCGGAACGCGGTGCTAGAGGAACGCGCGCGGGCTTCGGCATGACCGGCTCGAGAAGCCAACCCACCGCCGGCAGCGCGTAGACGAGCACCGCACCGGCGACCGCCGAGGTCGCGACCGCGGGTACGTGCCCTCCACCGCGGCGTTCGCACGAACTGCGGAGCCGAGCACGAGCAGCGCGAGCCCGAGCACGCTCGTGGCCGCGCGCACGAGACCGCCGGCCTCGAGGAAGACACCGACCCCGGAGAACGCCGCGGCGGCCGCGCCGACGACGGCGAGCAGCACGAGATAGAACGCGATCCGGTGGAGAGCCGCCGCGTCGGCGAGACAGACGCCGATCGCCAGACACAGCGGAAGCAGCCGCGAGCCCATCTGCTCGTAGAGGTTCGCCTCCGCGTCGGACGGTCCTCCCGCGTTACGCTCGCAGCTCCTCCGGCTAAAGGAGAACGATGGCATCGACGACCCTGACCTGGCTCGGTCACGCGTCCTTCCGGCTCGACACGTCGGGCGGCAAGCGCGTCTACGTCGACCCCTTCCTGAACGGCAATCCGAAATGTCCTGACGACGAGCAGACTCCGGAACGGGTCGATCTGATCGCGCTCACGCACGGGCACGGCGACCACGTCGGCGACACGGTCGAGCTCGCGAAGAAGCACGGCGCGACGGTGGTGGCGCTCGTCGAGCTCGCCGAGTGGCTCGGCAAGCAGGGCGTCGACGAGGGCAAGCTGCGCAACCCGAACAAGGGCGGCACCGTCGACGTGGACGGCGTGAAGGTGACGCTCACCAACGCGTTCCACTCCGGCTCCGCGCCCGACGGCTCCTACGTCGGCGAGCCGTCAGGCCTCGTCGTCACCGCCGAGGACGGGAAGAAGGTCTACTTCGCCGGCGACACGTGCGTGTTCGGCGACATGCAGCTGATCGGGCGCATCTACGAGCCCGACGTCGCGGTTCTCCCGATCGGCGACCACTTCACGATGGGGCCCAAGGAAGCAGCCGTCGCGGTCGAGCTGCTCGGCGTGAAGCGGGTCGTCCCATGCCACTGGGGCACGTTCGGCTTGCTGACCGGCACGCCCGAGGAGCTCGAGCGGCTCGCCCCGAGCGGCGTGACGATCGAGACGCTGCAGCCCGGCGACTCGGTGACGGTTTGAGGGAGCGCTGGTTCGGCGCGACCGGCCGACGCGTGCCCGAGCTGGCCTCAGAAGGCGAGCTCGACCTCGGAGACGCGCTCGTCCTCGACTCGGTCGAGGGCGACCGGCTCCGCGACGCGTTCGAGCAAGGCGTGCCGGTCGTGGTGCGCGCGGCGTCGGCGGACGAGATCAAGGCGGCGCTTGCCCGCCCGGAGGTCGCGTGCGTGCTCGTGCCCCCGGACCGCCCCGACCTGCTCGCGCTCGACCTGACGGAGCTCACGTACGGATGATCGTCTCGACGTATTCGATCGTCGCGTGCGACCTGGAAGCGAAGCAGTGGGGCGTAGCGGTGCAGTCGAAGTTCCTCGCCGTCGGCTCGGTCGTTCCCTGGGCCGAGCCCGAGGTCGGCGCGATCGCCACCCAGGCGTACGCCAATCCGCGCTACGGCCCCGAGGGCTCGAGCTGCTCCGGCGGAAGCTCGGCGCCGAGGAGGTCGTACAGACGCTCGTCGGCGCCGACGACGGCCGGAACGAACGCCAGGTAGGCGTCGTCGACGGCCTCGGCGGGTCGGCGTCGTTCACCGGCTCCGAGTGCCTCGACTGGGCCGGCCATCGCACAGGGCCGTGCTATGCCGCGCAGGGCAACATCCTCGTCGGCGGGGAAACGGTGGACGCACTCGCGACGACCTTCGAAGCGACGGCCGGGAAGCGGCTCGAGCTCCGGCTGCTCGAGTGTCTCGCGGCCGCGCAGCTCGCCGGCGGCGACCGCCGCGGCCAGCAATCGGCATCGCTCCTCATCGTCGAACGAGACGGTGGGTACGCGCAGCTCTCGGACGTCGTCCTCGATCTCCGGGTCGACGATCACCCACAGCCGATCGACGAGCTGCGTCGCATCTACGCGCTGCATCACCGCCTCTTCGGCAGGACGCCGCGCGAGGAATGGCTGCCACTCGACGGCGACCTGCGCGCAGAAGTCGACGAACGGCTCGCGCAGCTCGGCTACGACTCCCTTGCCTCCTGGGCGAGCGTCCAGAATCTCGAGGAGCGCGTCGAGGGCGACGACGCCGTCGACCCGGTCGTGCTCGAGGCGCTGCGAGAGACCTCGGGCCGGCACTGAGCGCGGGAGCCGCTCCGCGAGGCCCTGTGGAGAACTCCGTGCACGTTGCGGTGGAAAACGCTTGTCCCTCGCTCGTGATTGCGTGACAATGCCCGAAAGGCCGAGCGATCTTCGGGCGGGCCACTCGCCCCACGCGGCGCTCGTCGGCGATCGGCCTTTTACCTCTTTTCGTTCGGCACGCCGCTCCGGAAACCCCTCCTGCAACCACCCCTCCGGCCAGTACGAGAACCGGCCGAGGCGCGCACACTTTGTGCTCGGTACGACGAGGAGGGGCGATGGAGAAGCGAAAGCGGACGTCCTCGCGGGTTCTGCGCCGACCTCGTGCGCTTGCGGTCGCGTTCGGGCTTTCGCTGACCGCGTACGCAGGCGCATCTGCGGCGTGGCTCTGGCGGACGGCGCGATGAACGACGACCCGACGACGGTTGCGCGGGCGCGCTCGATTCTGAACGACCTGATCCAGCAGCGCCAGAGCATGCGCGAGAGCGACGCGGATGTCGGCCTGCTGGAGGCGAACAGGCTCGGCATCGTGTACTGGCAGTGGCAGCTCGCACGCGCCGGAAGCGTCGCGCGGAACGACTCCGGCGCCACGGCTGCGTAGATCAAAAGTGAGACCTTCGGCCACCGGGAACGCGGAGCCCCGGCGGCCGAAGGTCGTGGGCCAGTCGGTCAGCGGGCGGCGCGTAGCACCGGAACCGTCACCGCTCGTTAGTGCGCCTTCAACCCAAGCCCGTTCTCCCAGATCGTCGTCCACGCGGCAGGTGAGCGTCTACTGAACGATCTGCCGGTCCGGGTTCATAGACTCCAGCCTGTGAGGACGCTGCGTCTCGAAGACATTGAGGGCATCCCCGTCTTCGGGACACTCGTCTGGAAGCCGGTGCGAAGGACGCTCGGCGTCACCGCATTCGGCATCAACGCGTACACCGCTGCAAACGCGGGCGACGAAGTCGTCGAGGACCACACCGAGGAGCAGCTCGGTCACGAAGAGATCTACGCGGTCGTATCGGGTCACGCAACCTTCACCGTCGACGGCGAGGAGGTCGACGCACCGGCGGGAACGCTCGTCTACCTCGACGACGTCACGCAGCAGCGTCGCGCCGTCGCGAAGGAGCCCGGGACGACCGTCCTCGCGATCGGCGGCGTGCCCGGCAAGCACGACCCGTCGCCGTGGGAGTATTTCTTCCCCGCGCTCCCGGCGCTCCGCGAGGGTGACTACGACGAAGCGCGGCGGATCCTCGAGGAAGGGCTCGCCGAAAGGGACGTTCCCGTCATGCACTACCAGCTCGCCTGCGTCGAAGCGGTCGCCGGCAACCGCGAACGTGCGCTCGACGAGCTGGCGGTCGCCGTCGAGACCTCGGACCGCCTGCGCAAGAGCGCCCAGACTGACGAGGACTTCGAATCGATCCGCGACGATCCGCGATTCCCGCGGCCGTGACCCGATGACAGACCACACGCAGCTCGTACGCCGAGCATTCGCGGCGCTGAACGCCGGCGACCTCGAGTCCTTCGGCGCGTTGTTCGACCCGGCCGCCCAGTGGGTCGGCGTGCCCCAAGGCGGGCCCGACGAGACGCCCGTCTGCAGCAACCGGGCCCTGATCGTCGAGCGGCTCTCGAGTCATCACGCGAACGGCCGCCGGTTCGAGCTCGGCAAGCTGATCGAGGACCGCGCCCGCGTCGCCGTCGAGGTCACGATCCTCTCGCCGGAGTGGTCCGGCCCCGTGACGGTTTTCAAGGTGTTCACGTTCGCTCCGGACTCCGACGCCGTCGTGCGGCTGAACGACTGCATCGACGAGTCGTATGCGCTGCAGGTCCTCGCGGCCTAGTTTCCTCGACGCGAAGCGCGGTACCACTCTTGCCGTGAGCAACGGCGGTCGGCGCAAGCCCGAAGACCATACGCGCATCGTCCTACGCCCGATCGGCAGCCCGCTGCCGCTCGGCTTCTTCTCGTTCGGCATCGGCATGCTGCTCCTCGCCTGCGCGTCGATCGACTGGATCCCCGTCGCCGAGCAGAAGGACGTCGGCGTGACGCTGATCGCGTTCGTCTTTCCCCTCGAGCTGATCGCGACGATCGTCGCGTTCTTCGCCCGTGACACGCTCGGCGCGACGACGCTCGGGCTCTTCACCACATCCTGGCTCACGTTCGGTGTGCTCGATCTCACGTCGCCTCCTGGGAAGACGAGCGTCACGCTCGGCATCTACCTCTTCGGCTTCAGCACCGCCGCACTGCTGCTCGCGCTCATGTCGACACTCGGGAAGCCGTTCTTCTCGGTCTTGCTCGGGGTTGCCGTCACGCGCATGGTGCTCGTCGGCTACCACGAGATCGGCGGCTCCCTCGAGTGGCAGAAGGTCGCCGGCGGCTTCGGGATCGCTCTGACGGCGCTTGCCATGTACGGGGCGGCCGCGCTCAGCCTCGAAGACGCGCGTCAGCGCGAGCTCCTGCCGCTCTTTCGGCGCGGCGGCGCAGACCGGGCATTTCAGGGGTTCGAGGCCCAGCTCGAGCGCCTGGAGGCAGAGCCGGGGGTGCGGCAACAGCTGTAACGTTCCCGCATGAGCACGGGGCCGCCGCGGACTCCGCAACCGCCGCCCGCGGCAGCACCGAAGCCGCCGCGATTCCGCGTTGCGTGGTGGGTGACGACGTCGATCATCGCGCTCCTGCTGCTGAACTACTGGGCCGCGGCTCGTGCAACGCAGGCTCAGTCTCGCGTCCGCATTCCGTACAGCCCCGTCTTCACGCAGGACGTGCGTGACGGGAAGGTGGCCGAGATCGTCTCGAAGGGTACGGCGATCCAGGGCACGTTCACGCATCCCGAGCGCTACCAGAAGTCGAAGCCGACGACGCGGTTCAGCACCGAGATCCCGGCGTTCGCCGACACGAACGAGCTCTCGCGCCTACTCCAGAGCAAGCACGTCGTGATCAACGCGCAGCCGCTCGACACGGGCGCACCCTGGTGGGAGAGCCTGCTCGTCGGGCTTCGGGCCGACGATCCTGCTCGTAGCCCTGCTCGTCTGGTTCTCGCGGCGCGCGGGCAACATGCAGAACCTGCTCGGCTCGTTCGGCCGCTCGCGCGCACGGCGCTACCAGCCGACGGGCGACAAGGTCACCTTCGCAGACGTTGCCGGGATCGACGAGGCGAAGGACGAGTTGAGCGAGATCGTCGACTTCCTGCGCAACCCCGACAAGTACCGCCGGCTCGGCGGCCGCATCCCGCACGGCGTCCTGCTCAGCGGCCCGCCCGGAACGGGGAAGACGCTGCTTGCGCGCGCAGTGGCGGGCGAGGCAGACGTCCCGTTCTTCTCGATGTCGGCCTCGGAGTTCGTCGAGGCGATCGTCGGCATCGGCGCCTCGCGCGTTCGCGACCTGTTCACGCAGGCGAAGGAGGCGCAGCCGTCGATCATCTTCATCGACGAGCTCGACGCGATCGGCCGCTCGCGCACCTCCGGCGTCGCCGGCTTCAGCGGCGGAAACGACGAGCGCGAGCAGACGCTGAACCAGATCCTGACCGAGATGGACGGGTTCGACTCGTCGACCGGCGTGATCGTGATCGGGGCCACCAACCGACCCGACGTCCTCGACCAGGCGCTGCTTCGGCCGGGCAGGTTCGACCGTCGGGTCGCGGTGCAGCCGCCGGACAAGAACGGCCGCGAGAAGATCCTCGAGGTCCACACGCGTCACGTCCCGCTCGGGCCCGACGTCGATCTCGACGCGCTCGCCGCGACGACACCCGGCATGGTGGGCGCAGATCTCGCGAACCTCGTCAACGAGGCGGCGCTGCTGGCCGCGCGACGAAACCACGAGCAGGTGGCGGAAGCGGATTTCACCGACGCGCTCGAGAAGATCGTGCTCGGCGCCGAGCGGAAGGTGATGATGACGCCCGAAGACAAGCGCCGCACCGCGTATCACGAGGGCGGACACGCGATCGTCGGGATGCTGACGGAAGGAGCAGACCCGGTGCGGAAGATCTCGATCATCCCGCGCGGGCTCGCACTCGGCGTCACGTTCTCCGCCCCCGACGCCGACCGTTTCAACTACAGCGAGCAGGAGTTGCGCGCGAAGATCAAGGTCGCGCTCGGAGGCCGATCGGCCGAGGAGATCGTCTTCGGCGATCTGACGACCGGAGCAGAGTCGGACATCGAGCAGCTCACCCAGATCGCGCGCCAGATGGTCGGACGCTGGGGGATGAGCCCCAAGGTCGGCGCGATCGCCGTGCTCCCTCGCGACGGTTCGGGGCCGCTCCTTCCCGGAGCGGCCGACGTGTCGGACGAGACGCAGCGGCTGGTCGACGAAGAGGTCCGCCGCCTCGTCACAGGAGCGCACGAAGAGGTGCTCGCCCTGCTCGGCGAGAATCGCGCGCGACTCGACTCCCTCGCGCAGGCGCTGCTCGAGCACGAGACCCTCGATCAGGCCGATGCCTACGAGGCCGCCGGCATCGATCCTCACACCGCGGCGACCGATCGCGAGCTTGCCGCGGCTGCGCGAGAGACCACGGAGTGAGCACGCCGGACCTCGCACTGCTCGAGCGGCTGCGGGAGGTCGTCGGAAACGAGCCCGTTACCGAGACCGAGCTACGAGGCCTGATCGATCACGCAGACGGCCTCGTCCGGACGCTCGGCGCACACATGAGCGGAAGCGAGCTGCGGCTCACCGAGCTCAGCGCCGACCCGGAGAGCTCGCTCACCGAGATCGCCGCCGAGCTGCAGCGGGTCGACGGGCTTCGACCGAGGCTCGAAGAGGCCCGGTCGCTTCTGAGGGATCTCGAGGCTCGCGCACGAGAGCTGCGCACGACGTGGCTGATCCGCCAGGCCGAAAGCCCGCGCGGCTAGCTAACCGCCGGGGCGGAGGCTGCGAGCCAGGAGGAAGTCGGCGTCGGCGCGTGCGAGCAGGTCCTGGAGGCTGTCGACGGGGTCCGCCTGGGCGATTCCGAAGGTGATCGAATGATCGGGGTTGATCGCTTTCAGTTCCGCGGCGATCGCGCCGAGTCGGGATCTCGCCTCCGACGCATCGAGGTTCGGCATCACGCAGACGAGCTCGTCGCCGCCGTAGCGCACGATCAGGTCGTACGGCCGGAAGTTCGCGCGAAGCGTCTCGCCGACAAGATGGAGCAACGCATCGCCGGCAAGATGGCCCTCGGTGTCGTTGACCTGCTTGAGGCCGTCGACGTCGATGAAGGCGAGCGTGAGGGCGACGCCCATGCGCTTCGCACGCGCGAGCTCGCGCGAGGCCTCCTCGAGGCCGAACGTGCGGGTCCTCGCGCCCGTCAACTCGTCCGTCGTCGCGCGTCTCAGGTTGTCGGCCGATTCGTCGCGCTGGCGGATCGCCTCGGCACGTTCGCGTGCAGCCTCCTCGCGGTCGGCGGCCGCCCGGGCCCGGTCGTTGGCCGCCTTCACCCGATCGGCCGCCGCGCGAGCCCGGTCGCGCTCGGCGCGCGCGACGATGGCGTCGACGCTCAGATCCGCGTCGGCCTGATCGTCGT
Organism: uncultured Actinomycetes bacterium; assembly: GCA_963848665.1. Classification (GTDB taxonomy): domain Bacteria; phylum Actinomycetota; class Thermoleophilia; order Gaiellales; family Gaiellaceae; genus Palsa-739. The sequence goes on along the minus strand of CAWKEF010000006.1, from coordinate 578,839 downwards.
GCAGCCGGGCCAGGGCGTCACGGGCTTCGGCACCGCGGTCACGGCGATCTGCTTCCTGGTCGCGCGCATCCGCGGTGTGCAGCCGCTCGAGCGCGGCCTCGTCGCGAAGCTCCGCGACCGATTCACGGTCCTGGCTCGAGCGCTTGCGCGCGAGAGCGCTCCGGTCGTGCGCCGCCGAGTCGCCGCCGGCCGCGAAGTCTTCGTCCGAGGCGTGCTGGTCCTCGTCGGAGGTTCGCTGATCGCGGTCGCTCGAGGACTGATCGTGATCGGACCACGTCTGATCCCGATCACTCTCCGTCTGATCGCGGTCGGACAGGGTCTGCTCAGCGGCAGCGGCCTCGGCGGCGCCGACCAGCTCGGCGCCGCACGCCCGACACGTCGGTGCGTCGGTCGCCTCGCCGCAAACTAGACATCGGATCCGCTTTGTCATCTGCCGCCCTTGCCCCGAGCTGACAATTGTAACGGCTGTCGGGACGTTCGGTGCACCAGCGCTTCGTCGGTTCCAGCTCGTCGGGGTAGAGCCTCATGCGCCCGGCAGCCGAACGCCGGTCGCGCGCAGCGCAGCCACCGGGTCGGCCTCCGGACGCGCGACGAGCAGAAGCGCACCGGGCCCGGGTTCGCTCACGAGCGAGTCGACGAGGAGCTGCAGTCCGAGTGCGAGTGCGAACGCCTTGTGCCACTGGTCGCCGCCGAAGGGCACGAGCTGTTCCTCGCTCGCCTGTCCCGCGATCACGTCTCCCCACGTCACGGCACCCATCGAGACGTCGGCGACGACACCGCCCGGGATCCCGATCGCGAGCGGGTTCGTGCCGGCCACCTTCGGACCGCCCGGCGGACCGAGCCGCGCAGGTGAGGTCGCGGTCAAGGCGCCGACGAGCCCCGCCTCGGCGAGACGCCGGACGTAGTGGCCGAGCATCCCCGTGGGAAACGTCCGCTCGCACACGACGACCCGCGCGCGGACGGGCGGATGCGCGATCTGATGTGTGACCGCGCGCGCGAGCACGATGTAGCCGATCGCACCGTTCCCGTGCCAGCGCTCGAAGCCGGCGTCGTCGACGCGCAGCTCGGGCTCGGCGCCCGGGTCGTAGCCGTCGAGCGTCTCGAGCCAGGGGATGCGCGAGTGGCCGTGCCCCAGCTTGCCGCGCTCCTCGGCATCGTCGAAGTGCTGCCACAGCGTGTGCGCGTTCGCCGCGTCGAAGCCGAGCGCCTGCAGCCGGCTCAGAGCCTCGTCACGCTGCACGGCGCCCGAACTCGAGCACGGGCCAGCCGCGCTGCGCAGCAACTCGGCGGAGCCTGCGGTCGGGATTCACCGCCACCGGATGGCCGACCGCTTCGAGGAACGGCAGATCGGTGTGGCTGTCGGAGTACGCTGTGCTTGCAGCGAGATCGTGGTCGAGCTCCTTGATGCACCGGGCCTTGTTCTCGGCGTGGAGAGGACGGATCGCCCGCCCGGTGTACTTGCCGTCCTCTACCTCGCAGATCGTTCCGAGTGCCCCGTCGAAGCCGAGGTCGTCCGCGATCACCTGCACGATCTCCTGCAACGTCGCCGAGACGATGTAGACGGGTTCGCCGCGGCTGCGGTGGAGCTCGACGAGGTCGAGCGACTCCGCGTACACGAGTGGTCGGAGAACGCGTTCCATCGAGTCGACGACGAGCGCCTGCATCTCGCTCGGCGAGTAGCCGCGCAGCACCATCAAGCCCTCGTCCGCGGCGCGCCTGACGACCTGTGCGCTCGCGCCGCGCAGCGCGAAGAGAAGCTGCCACGCGGCCGCGTGCGCGAGCTGGCGCCGTGAGATGAGGCCACGTGCGCGGAATGTCGGTGCAAGTGCGAGGGCGGAGGAGCGGCGCAGAAGCGTTCGGTCCATGTCGAAGAACGCGGCCGCGCCCGGCATTACTTCTCGATGCCCGCAGCCGCCAGGGCGTCCTCGCGCTTCGCGTAGTCGCGGATGCTCACGACCTTGCCTTCCCGCAGAACGACGATCTGGAAGAGACGAGGGATGAAACCCTTCGCGCCGAGCCGCTCGAGCCGGCGTCCGTGGAGCTGCACGAGCACGCGATCCCCGAGATCGATGATCTCGCCCGGCCGCAGACGGTTCGCGTTTGCGCGCCAGAGGAGCGTGCGAACGACTTCGTCCGCCGTTCGTGCACGGGTTCCACGCTCCCTCACGGGCGGGATGCCAGGTCACGTCGTCGTGGAGATGCGTGCGCAGCTCACGGTGCTCGGCGCGCCGTGCGAGCTGGAAGATCCGCTCGATCGCCTCGGCGTTCGCGCTCTGCATCAACCGACGAGCGGCAGCGACTTGACGATCGAGCCGGCTTCGCGGCGGGCATCGATCGTCTCTGCGATCGCAACGATCGTCCGGGCAGTGTCGGAGTCGGGGTGCGCCGCGACGATCGGCACCCCGAGGTCGCCTTGTTCGCGCAGGAGCGGGTCGAGGGCCACCTGGCCGAGGAGCGGCACGCCGAGGTCGTCGGCGAGCGATTCCCCGCCGCCGACGCCGAAGACGTCGCCGGTCATGTTCTCGATCACTCCGAGCAGCCGCATGTTCGTCTTGCGGGCCATCGATGCAGCCCTCGACGCGACGTCCTGCGCCAGCTTCTGCGGCGTGGTCACGACGACCACCTCGGCTCGGGGCAAGAGCTGTCCGAGCGAGATCGAGATGTCGCCGGTGCCCGGCGGCATGTCGACGACCAGCACATCGAGATCGCCCCAGTGCACGTCCGTGAGGAACTGCTCGAGCGCACGATGGAGCATCGGCCCGCGCCACATCACCGGCTCGTTGTCGTCGAGGAAGAACCCGATGGACATGAGCTTGAGACCGCCCTGCACGGGCGGCACGATCATCTCGTCGACGGCAACCGGCCTCTGGTGGATTCCGAGGATGTGGGGAATCGAATGGCCGTAGATGTCGGCGTCGAGGACGCCGGTGCGACGGCCGAGCTGTGAGAAGGCGACGGCGAGATTGGCGGTGAGCGACGACTTGCCGACGCCACCCTTCCCCGAGGCGACGGCGATGACGCGGCAGTCGCGCGGCAGCCGGATGACGTTGTCGCGCTCCGTGGCACCGCCGCGAAGCTTCGTCGTCAGTGCCTGGCGCTCTTCCGGCGTCATCACGCCGAAGGAGAGCGAGAAGCCGCGGACGCCTGGGACCGGGGTGAGCGCCTCGTCGACCTGTCGCTCGAACGAGTCGCGCAGCGGGCACCCGGCAATCGTGAGCACGATCGTGAGCGAGACGATGCCGTCGTCGATCTCGACGTCCCGCACCATGTCGAGCTCGGTGACCGGTCGCTGGAGCTCCGGGTCGATGACACCGGAAAGTGCGGCGAGGATCGCATCGCGGCTGGGCTCGGGCATGGCTCGAGGGTAACCGAACGCGCTAGGCGCCCAGCCGCGCGAGCAGCTTCGCCGCGGTCCCGAGCGGACGGGGATCCTCCAGCACGGGTGCGAAGAGGTCTCCGTCCGCCTCGTAGCGCTCGAGCGCCACGGCCATCGTGAAGTCGCGCGGCCGCACGTCGGCGGTCAGCTCGTCCCAGCGCAGGGGCGTCGAGACGGGTGCTCCCGGCTTCGGCCGCACGGAGTAGACGGACGCGATCGTCTTCCCCCAGCCGTTCTGCCGGTGATCGACGAGCACGCCGGCCCGCTTGCGCTTCAGCCACTCCGTCGTGACGAGGCCCGGATGCCGGCTCTCGAGCAGGCGCGCTGCCGCCTCGGCGAAGCTATACGTCTGCTCGAACGTGGCGCGCCGCTGGATCGGAGCTAGCACGTGGATCCCGTCGGCGCCGCTCGTCTTCACGTAGCCCGGAAGGCTCACCTCGTCGAGCAGGCCCCCCACGAGGTGCGCCACCTCGATCGCCTGCGCGAACCCGTGCGGCTCGTCCGGTGGATCGAGATCGAAGACGACGTAGTCCGGGCGCGCGGGCTTGTCGACGCGCGAGTACCACGCGTTCATGTCGATGCAATGCATCTGAACCATCCAGAGCAGCGCCTCAGGCGAGTTGACGAGCGGGAAGTCCACTTCGCGCGCGCCGCCCTCGCGCGGGTGCGTCGTGAAGCGGCGTGTCGGGATCCACGACGGCATGCCCTTCGGCGCCTGCTTCTGGAAGAAGCCTGACCCGGCGATGCCCTCCCGGTAGCGCTTCATCGTGAACGGACGGTCGCGCAGGTGCGGGAGGATCGCCGGCGCCGCCCGCTCGTAGTACTCGAAGAGATCGCCCTTCGTCACTCCGTCGTCCGGGAAGAGGACGCGGTCCGCACTGCTGAGCTTGACCTCGTGGGTCACCGCGCGCGAGGTCCACCCGAAGGTCTAGGAGGAAGGATCGAGCCGGCTGCCGATAACACGCGCAGATCATGAGTTTTCCACAAGATCCACAGGTTCCACAGAGGTTGGACTTCGCCGCCTCGACGTCGGATACTCGTCAGGTGGACCGCCGCCCAAGCCCCAGCCCCAGCGCCGCGAGCTTCGCGGTCTCCGACACGGCGCGCACCGCAACGCCGATCGCGTGCATCGAATGTCTGCGGCCCTGGCTGCACGACGGCGAGCGCTGGCGCCTCAAGATCACGGACGACGCGGAGCCGCAGACCGTGCCGTACTGCCCCGACTGCGCGACGCGGGAGTTCGGACCGGCCTAATCCGTGAGCCGGCGGACCGCGGCGACGAGCTCGTCCTGCGGAAACGGCTTGCGGAGGACGGGTAGGCCGCTCGCAGCGGTGTAGTCGTCCGAGGCGCCGGTCATGAGGAGCACCGGGAGGTCGGGCCTGAGCTGCAGCACGCGCTCGGCAACGGCGTCGCCCGAGATGCCCGGCATCAGGATGTCGAGCACCGCGAGGCCGAAGTCGTGCTTCTCGACGCACGCGACCGCCGCGAGGCCGCTCGACGCGGTCACGACCTCGTAGCCCTCCTCCTCGAGCGTCGCGCGAAGCAGCTCGGCGAAGCTGCGATTGTCGTCTGCAACGAGGATAGGCCGGTCCATACCGGCAAGGCTACTGGCTCGAAGGCTCGAGCAGCTCCTTCATTCGTAGCGCGTTCCGGACCGCGAAAACCTCCCAGTCGTTGTTGAAGTAGGCGAGGATCTCGACCTCCGCGCTCCAACGGCGGAACCGCTCGACCCACTCCACGAGCTCGGTCTCGCTGTAGTTGCCGCGACGGCCGCGTGAGCCGTAGTGGAACCGGACGAGCGTCCACGGAGCCGTGAAGACGTGCGCCTGGAACGACCGGACTTCCGGACGATCGCCGATCACGAGCGCAGCGTCGTGCGCACGCAGGAGCGCGTAGACCTCTTCGACGAACCACGACGGGTGGCGAAACTCGAAGCAATGTCGTTCCGTCCGCGGCAGGCGGGCGAGCGCTGCCGCAAGCCGTGCATCGTCGCGCTGGAAGTTCGGCGGGAGCTGCCAGAGGATCGGCCCCAGCTTGGGGCTCCGGCGCAGGGGCTCGAGCCGCTCGTTGAAGCGGTCGAGGCCCGGGCCGAGATCGAGCAGGCGCTTGATGTGCGTGAGATAGCGGGACGCCTTGATCGTGAAGAGGAACCCCGGCGGAGCGGTGCGCTCCCAGTTCGCCACAGCATCTCGCTTCGGCAGTCGGTAGAAGGTGTTGTTCACCTCGACGGTGTCGAAATGACGCGCGTAGTGCTCGAGCCAGAGGCGCGCCGGCCGGCCTTCGTAGAACTCATCCTTCCAGGACGCGTAGTTCCAGCCGGAACAACCTACGCGGATAGGGCGGCTGCCACCTGCCGGCACAGCTCCGCCGTTCCCGCTGCAGCAACCCGTGAACGTCCCTCGAGATCGAGCTCGGCCTCTCCGAAGGCGCGAGAGTCGTCGAACAGGTCGATCGCAAGCCCCGCTTCGCGCACGAGCAGCTGCGCGGCGGCGATGTCGACCGAGCGTGCGCCCTTGAGCGAGCAGACCGCGTCGACACGTCCCGCAGCGAGATGACAGAGCGAGAGCGCAAGCGACCCCATGATGCGCAGGCGATAGGCGAGCTCTGCGACCTTCGGTGCGTCACGCGCTATCAGCGAGGTGAGCGTCGCCTCGAACGAGAGAATCTCGATCGTGTCCTTCGGCTTGACGGAGAGCGGCTCGCCGTTCAGCGTCGCGCCCTCGCCGCGCCGGGCGAGCCATTCCTCGCCGCTGCCGAAGTCGTAGACGTAGGCGAAGTGCACGTCACCCATGCGCTCACCGCTCGCGACCGCGATCGAGACGGCGAAGAAGGGGATGCCGCGCTTCGCGTTCAGCGAGCCGTCGATCGGGTCGATCACGACGACGGTGTCGCCCGAGCCCAGGCGGCCGACCTCTTCGGAGACGATCGTCACGTCGAGAGCGCGGAAGCGGGTGACGATCGCGTCCTCGGCCGCCTTGTCGATCGCGGTCGTCTCGTCGCCGCCGAGGCCCTGGCCGACGACCGGCTCGCGCTCCGCCCGCGTCGGCAGCTCGTCGAGGATCTGCTCGACATCCCGGACCGAGGCACGGCACAGCTCGAGCCAGTCGGGCGTCACAGCGGCAGGAGCAGCAGACCGCTCGTCAGCTTCGGATAGAAGAACGTGCTCTTCTGCGGCATGACGTCGCCGCGGCGCGCGATCTCCCACACGTCCTCGATCCGCGTCGGGCGGAGCAGGAACGCCCCCTCCGCCTCGCCGCGATCGACGGCGGAGACCGCCTCGCTCGCAGAGGGCGTGTAGGTGACGCCCTGCGGCCCGAGCCGGTCGACGACCTCGGGGTCGAGCCCGGCCTCGTCGATCAGCTCGTACCCGCCCTGTCGATAGAGGACGAGTCCCGGCAAGACATCGGCCGGAGGGTCGATCGGCGTGCCCTGCACACCGTCCACGGAGCGCGCGATGCGGTGCGTGGGGAAGATGGTCAGGCCTTCCTGGTCGGTCGGGACGATCACGGCCAGGAGCCAGGCGGACGCATCCGTCCCGTCCTCGTCGTGGAAGGCGAGCGCCGTCTCGTAACGATGGTGGCCGTCGGCGATCAGAAGCTGTGCGTCGCGCAGCTCCTCGGTCAGGGCGTCGCCGAACTCCGGATCGAGCCGCCAGAGGCGCGAGGTGACGCCGCTCTCCTCCACGGCCAGGTCGGGCTCGCCCAGGCCGTCGATCGCGATCGAGCCGTCCCAGAGCAGGAAGATCGGCTCGAGGTGGGTGCGCGTCGCGCGCAGCAGGCGCAACCGCCCCTCCTTCGGGCCTGCGTGTGTGCGCTCGTGCGGCAGCACGACGCGCTCGTCGTACGGCTCGAGCCGCAGAGCCGCGACGAAGCCGTCGCGCGTCCGCTCGACCCCGTCCGGGCCGGCGTACTCCTGGGAGAGCCACCAGTACGACGGCTCTTCGTCCTCGATGAGCACGCCGTCCCGCCGCCAGGCCTCGAGGTCGCGCGCGGCGGCTTCCTCGGAGTCGGGGAGCGTCAGGTGGACGATGTTGACGGGGCTCCGCTCGCGGAGCTCGGCCCGCTCCTTCTCCGAGATGACGTCGTAGGGCGGCGCGACGACCGCGGCGAGATCGGGCACGTCGTACCGGAGCGCGCTGAAAGGTCGGATGCGGGCCATCGTCTCGACGATAATCCGCCGATGCGCATCCAGGCTGCAGTCCTCCGCGAGTTCGGCGCGCCGCTCGAGCTCGAAGACGTCGAGCTCGCCGAGCCCAGGCCCGGCGAGGTGCTCGTCCGGCTCGTCGCCTGCGGCGTCTGCCACACCGATCTCTACACCGCCTCCGGAGCCGATCCGTCGGGCTACGCGCCCGCCGTGCTGGGTCACGAGGGGGCCGGTGTCGTCGAGCGGCTCGGCGAAGGCGTGACCTCGGTGACTCCGGGCGACCACGTCGTGACCCTCTTCTCGCCGCAGTGCCGCGAGTGCGTGCACTGCCTCGACACGCGGACGAACCTCTGCCTCGCGATCCGCGAGCAGCAGAACCAGGGATATCTGCCCGACGGCACCACCCGCCTGAGTGCCCGCGGCGAGCCGATCAGGCACTTCATGGGCACGTCGACCTTCGCCGAGTACGCGGTGATCCCGGAGATCGCGCTCGCGAAGATCGACCGGGACGCACCGCTCGACCGGGCGTGCATCTTCGCCTGCGGCCTCTCGACGGGCCTCGGCGCAGCGATGAACACGGCGAAGGTCGAAGCGGGCTCGACGTGCGTCGTCTTCGGCGCGGGGCTCGTCGGCCTCGGGGCCGTCGCCGGCTGCCGGCTGCAGGGCGCGGACCGAATCGTCGCGGTCGATCTCTCGCCGGAGCGGCTCGAGCTCGCGCGCGGCCAAGGCGCGACCGACGTCCTCACCGGCGGACCCGAGACGGTTCAGCAGCTGCTCGGCCTGACGGAGGGGTTCGGCGCCGACTACACCTTCGAGGCCACGGGCAACGTGGCCGTGATGCGGCAGGCCGTCGAGTCGGCGCGCATGGGCTGGGGTCTCGCCACGGTCTGCGGTGTCGCAGGCAGGGGCGAGACGCTCGACGTCGTGCCGCGCTTCCTGATCACAGGGAGGCGTGTGGCGGGCTCGTCCTTCGGCGGCGTCAAAGGGCGAGACGGCGTGCCCAGGCTCGTCGAGCGCTGGCTCGCCGGCGAGCTCGACGTCGATCCGCTCATCTCCCACCGGCTGACTCTTGCGGAGGTCAACCGCGGCTTCGAGCTGATGGAGGCGCAGGACGGGATCCGCAGCGTGATCGTGTTCGACTCGTAGGATCAGGCCGTGACCGCGATCGCGCAGCTCGAGGAGAACCGAACCGTCGAGGGTGTCTACGCCGTCGCGAGGAAGGAGCGCCTGAAGACCCGCAACGGCGCCGCGTACCTCGCCCTCGAGCTCGTCGATCCGAGCGGCCGCATCTCGGCCCGCGTCTGGAACGATGTCGAGCTCCTCGATGCCCGCTTCGCGGAGGGCGACGCCGTCCACGTGCTCGGACGCGTCGAACGGTTCAGAGACCGGCTGCAGCTCGAGGTGCGCACGCTCGAGTCCGCACAAGACGTCGATCCGGCGACGCTCGCGCTCGCCATGCGCCGCGATGCGGACGAGCTCGAGGGCTTTCTCGAGTTCCTCGCGGCAGACCTCTCACACGAGGGCCTGCGGGGCGCCGTCGCACGCGTTCTCGACAAGGCAACGGTTGCGGAGCTGCGCACGTTGCCCGCAACGCTCGACGGGCATCACTCGTACGCGGGCGGCCTGCTCGAGCACACGGTCGGCGTCGCGACGCTCTGCCGCGAGACGGCGCAGCTCCACCCACGGCTGCGTGCCGACCTCCTGCTCGCCGCGGCATTGCTCCACGACGTCGGCCGCACGCTCGAGCTCGGGCGCGGGCCGGTGTTTCGGCCGACCGACGAAGGCCGGCTCCTCGGACACGTGCATCTCGGCCTGCGTCTGATCGAGGAACGTGCGGCGATGCTGGACCCGGGAGTCCGTGCGGAGCTCCTGCACGCGGTGTCATGCCATCACGACGTTCGCACGGCTCGCACTGCGGAAGCGGCGGTCCTCTACCACGCGAACCAGCTCGACGCGGTCGCCGCGACGCGGCCCGTGTCCGATTGACCGCGGTTCTGCTCGCGCTCTGCGCGAGCCTCACCTGGGGCTTCGCCGACTTCGGCGCGGGCGCGGCGACGAGGCGCATGCCCGTGTTCGTCGTCGCGGCGGTCTCCCAGGTCGCAGGGCTCCTGTTCGTCGGGCTCGTCGTGCTCGCGACCGCACACGGAGCCGTTGTCGCCGAGGCAGTTCGTCTGGGCGGCGTGCGCCGGCGTCGTCGGGGTCACGGGGATCTTCTTCTTCTATCGGGCGCTTGCGATGGGGACGATGGGCGTGATCGGGCCCATCACCGCGACGGCCGCGATCGTTCCCGTCGCCTATGGACTCGGGAACGGCGAGCGACCGTCGACGCTGCAGGGCGTCGGAGTCGGGCTCGCCGCCGTGGGCGTCATCGCGGCCTCCCTCGAGCCGCTGCCGCAGGGGGGAGGACGCCGCATCGGCGTGGGTGTCGGGTTCGCGCTCGCCGCGGCGCTCGCGTTCGGCTGGGCCCTCGTCGGCCTGAGCCGGGCGGCCTCCGGCGGCGTGGCCTGGGCGACCTTCACGATGCGAGGAGCCGCCGTCCCGATCGCGCTCGTGCTCGCGCTGACGCTCCAGCGGCGTCCGCCGGGGTCGTCGCGCGCGTGGCTCCTGCTGGCCGCGGTCGGCGTGGGAGACGCCGGCGCGACGCTTCTCTACGGCGTGGCGACGACGAAGGGCCTGCTGAGCGTGGTCGCGGTGCTGTCGTCGCTCTATCCGATCGTGATCGTCGTGCTTGCTCGCGTGCTCCTCGCGGAACGGATCGCGCGCACGCAGCTCGTCGGCGTCGCGATGGCGCTCGCAGGTGTGGCCCTGATCAGCGCCGGCTAGGGCAGCGCGGCCAGCCGGCGCTCGATGTCCGCGCGGAGCTCGCGCGCATCCTCGAGGCACATGCCGGCGGGATCGGCGAGGTTCCAGTCGAGGTACTCCTTGCCCGGAAGGACGGGGCATTGATCGCCACAACCCATCCGGACGACGAGATCTGCCCACTCGATGTCGTCGCCCGCGAGCGCTCTGGGCGTGCGGTCGCCGATGTCGATCCCGACCTCTTCGAGCACGTCGACGACCACCGGGTGCACTTCGTCGGCCGGGCGCGAGCCTGCAGAGCGCGCCTCGCCGCCGCGCGCTTCGTAGAGCGCCTGCGCGATCTGCGAGCGGCCGGCGTTCTGCACGCAGACGAAGAGGACGCGCGTCATTCGCCGAGCGTCCGGCGAAGGTCACGCACCGCGTCGGGCACGAGCCGGTAGTACGCCCAGGTGCCGCGCCGGCTCGACTCCACGAGGCCGGCGTCGCGCAGCACCTTCAGATGATGCGAGATCGTGGGCTGCGAGAGCTCGAACGCGCCCGTCAGGTCGCAGACGCAGCACTCGTCGCAGGACGCGAGCCGGTTCACGATCGCGACGCGCGTCGGGTCGGCGAGCGCCTTGAAGCGCGCGGCGAGCGACTCGCTCGCCGCTGCGTCGAGCGGCGCCATGCCGGGCCCGCAGCAGAGAACCGGAATGGTGGCGATCGCTTTCATCGACATATCTCAATATAGTACATCGACAACTATCGATGAAAGGAGGAGCCATGAGCGACTGTGCACCGGGCGGCGACTGCTGCGACGGCGAGGACTGCTGCTGAGGCGAAGGCGGCGCCTGGCACCACACGGTGCCAGGCGCCTTCACACGTTGAAGCGGACGTTCAGGACGTCGCCGTCCTCGACGACGTAGGTCTTGCTCTCGAGCCGCTGCTTGCCCGCGCGCGACGCTTCGGCGTGCGAGCCGGCGGCGACGAGATCGTCCCAGCGAATCACCTCGCACCGGATGAACCCGCGCGCGATGTCCGAGTGGATCGTCCCCGCGGCCTCGATCGCAGTCTGTCCGCGGCGGAGCGTCCACGCACGTGTCTCTTTCTCGCCCGCGGTGAAGAAGGTGATCAGGTCGAGCGTCTCCGCGAGCCGGCGCACGACCTCGCCGAGCGCCGACTCCCCGCCGCCGCGAAACTCCGCCGCCTCCTCGTCGCCGAGCTCCGCGAGCTCCGCCTCGAGCTTCAGGTCGATTCCGCTCGAGCCGTTCTCGATCGCGATCAGCGGCTTTGCCGTCAGCGGCTCGAGCTCCGGCGGAAGCTCGCCGCCGTACTCCGTCATCGTCGCGCCGGCGTCGAGATGCGCGAGCAGCTTCTCGAGCTGCTCCACCTCTTTGCGCAACGTGGGATCGCCGGACTTCGCCTGCTTCGTGACGCGCTCGAGCCGCCGCTCCACGTGGTCGCGATCGGCGACGAGCAGCTCCAGCTTCAGCGTCTCGAGGTCGTCCGCCGGTACGCGCGTGCCCGAGAAGCCGTCGAGCACGACGAGCAGCGCGTCGACCTGGCGCAGGTTCCCGAGCAGCGCGGGCCCCGTTCCCCGCACTTCGACGACACGCACGGCCGCCGGCGTGACCTTCCGTGCCTGCACGACCTCGGCGAGCCGCTGCAGGCGCGGGTCGGGGATCGCCGCCATCCCCACCTCGCCGCTCGCGCGCGCGCCCGTGAGCGCCTCGAACAGCATCGACTTGCCGGAGCTCGGCAGCCCGACGATCCCGACTTCGAGCGCCACTACTTGCGCGTCTTGCGCGATCTGCTTCTGCAGCGATGCAAGCGCGCGGTGCTGCAGCGACTTGATCGCGCCTTCGGTCTTGTCGAGGATCGTCGCGACATCGGCGTTCGCGAAGTTGAAGACGAACTTCAGCGTCAGGACCTGCTGCTGCTCCGGCGAAAGCTGCTCGATCAGCTCCAGCATCGACTGGCGGCCGATCGACTGCATCGCCTGCAGCTCGGCGGACGGCTCCTCGGAACCCGGCGGCTCGGGCACCTCCTCCTCCGGCTGCCAGCGCCGGCGCGCGCGGAAGTGGTCCATCGCCAGGTTGTGCGCGATCCGGAAGAGCCACGCGGAAAAGGGCGCCGACTGCCAGCGAAAACGACCGATCGACTCGATCATCTTCAGGAACGTCTGCGTCGTCAGGTCCTCGGCATCGTGCTTGTTGCCGACGCTCATGTGGAGGTAGCCGTAGATGCGATCGAAGTGGATCAGGTACAGCTCTTCGAGCGCGACCCGGTCGCCGTGCTGCGCGCGCTCGACGAGCCGGCGGACGTTTTCCGTCGACTCGCGGCCGGAGCGCTTCTCGGTCGCCTCGGAGCTCACTGCCTTCGCGTTCCCCGGCTAGCCCGCCGCGAATCCGACGCGGCTTGCCCGGCTGAAACGCTTGTAATACGAAACCCGCGGCACGACCACGTGATACGGGCCGTCCTCGCTCTCGAGGACGACGACGCGGGGGCCGTCCTCGTGGAGGGCGCGTTCGAGCTCCGCCACGGACGCCGCTTCGAAGAAGCCGCCGACTATCTGCCCACCCTCGAATCCGATCTCCACGCGAACGCGATCGCCGTCAACCACTCGACACCACCTCCGAAAGGACGCCGTGAACCGATTCGGGATGAACGAAGGCGACCTCGAGTCCGAACATCCCCTGCCGCGGAACGGCGTCGATCAGCTCGGCGCCTCCGGCCGCGAGATCTGCGACCGCAGCCCGCACGTCGTCGACCTCGTAGGCGACGTGATGCATGCCGGGGCCGCGCTTGGCCAGGAACTTTCCGACGGGCGTGTCGTCGCCGAGCGCGGCGAGGAGCTCCACCCGGCCGTCTCCGACGCGGATCGAGGCAGCCTCGACGCCCTGGTCGTCGACGCGCGCGCGGTGCTCCAGACGACCGCCGAAGAGGCGCTCGTAGGTGCGAACGGCCTCGTCGAGGTCTGCGACCGCTACACCGACGTGGTGGATGCCGCGTGTTTCCACCCTGGCGATGCTACCGCCCACACCTTCGGGGCCGGCCGCATTCGGTACGGTTGCCCGGTCCGTATGGGCAGGCGCCTGTCAAGAGCTCTCGTTGCGGCGGCGGCATTTGCCGTTGTCGCGGCCGGCTGCGGCAGCAGCGGCGGCTCGTCGAATGGGGAAGCCGGCAAGCCCGCAGCAACCGCATTCGCAGACGCAAAGCATGCAGCGGTCACGGCAAAGAGCGTGCACGTCCTCGGGTCGATCGTGGACGCCGGCCAGAAGCTTCACCTCGACCTGGTGATCGGCCAGGGCAAGGGAAAGGGCACGATGGCCGAATCCGGGCGCGCGTTCCAGATCATCCGAGTCGGAGACGCGGCGTACATCAAGGGAAGCGACGCCTTCCTGCATCAGTTCGCAGGCGGGACGGCGGTGCAGCTCTTTCACGACAAGTGGCTGAAGGGGCAGACGACGAGCGGTCCGCTCGCCTCGCTTTCGCCGCTCACGGACCTCGGCGCGCTCTTCGCCGGCGCGTTCGACACGCACGGCAAGCTCGCGAACAAGGGGGAGACGACCTTCCGCGGACAAAAGGCTGTAAACTGGAGGACACGAGCGACGGCAGCCTGCTCTACATCGCCGCGAACGGCACTCCGTACCCACTCGGCGCAACGGGCGGCAGCAAGGATCGGAGCTCGATCACGTTCGACCACTGGAACGACGGCGTCTCGATCGAGGCACCGAAGAACGCCGTCGATCTCGCGAAGCTCGGCGGCTAGCGTCGTCGGATTACGACGCGGGCTTCGCGGCGACGACGCGCGGCACGCCGACTGCGTCGGAGGCACGAGACTCGGGCTCGACATCGACGAGGAGTGCGACGACCTCGTCGCGCATCAGCGTCTCCTTCTCGAGCAGCTCTGCCGCCAGCCGGTCGAGCGAGGCGCGATGCTTCTCCAGGAGCCGGACGGCCTCGGCGTACGCCGAGTCGGTGAGCCGTGCCTGCTCGCTGTCACGCATGCGCTTCGTCTCCTCCGAGAGCGCGTAGTTGTCGGCGCGCACGGTGCGGGACGACACGCTCTCGGCCATGCCCCACTCGAAGACCATCGAGCGTGCGATATCGGTGACCTTCTCGAGGTCGTTCGACGCGCCGTTCGTGACCCGGCCGAACACGACCTCTTCCGCTGCACGGCCGGCGAGCGTTGCGATCATGTCGTCGACGAGCTCCTCCTTCGTCTGGAGATAGCGGTCCTCCTCGGGCAGGTACATCGCGTAGCCGAGCGCACCGCCGCGCGAGACGATCGTGACCTTGTGCAGGTCGAGGCCCGAGCCCATCAGGTGCGACATCAGGGCATGGCCGGCCTCGTGGTACGCGAGAATCCGGCGCTCCTTCTCGGTCAAGACCTTCTTCTGCTGCAGGCCCGCGACGACGCGTTCGAGCGCAGCCTCGAAATCGGCCTGGGAGAGATATGAGTCGCCGCGGCGGCCCGCGAGGATCGCCGCCTCGTTGCAGACGTTCGCGAGCTCGGCGCCCGTGAGGCCGCTCGTCTGGCGGGCGGTCTGCTGGAGATCGACGCCGGGAGCCAGGGGCTTGTCGCGCGTGTGCACCTCGAGGATCGCGACGCGGCCGCGAAGATCGGGAGGCGGCACGAGCATCTGACGATCGAATCGTCCCGGGCGGAGGAGCGCCTGGTCGAGATCCTGGAGGCGGTTCGACGCGCCCATGACGACGACCTGCTGCGCGTTCTCGAAACCGTCGAGCTCGACGAGCAGCTGGTTCAGCGTCTGGTCCTGCTCGCGGTTGAAGCCGTGGCCGGTGCGCTGGGCGCCGACGGCATCGAGCTCGTCGATGAAGACGATTGCAGGCGCGTTCTTGCGCGCCTCCTGGAAGAGCTTCCGGATCCGCGCCGCGCCGAGGCCCGCGAACATCTCGACGAACGACGACGCGCTCGCGGAGTAGAAGTTCGCGCCCGACTCGTGCGCCACAGCCTTGGCGAGCAGCGTCTTGCCGGTGCCGGGCGGCCCGTAGAGGAGCAGCCCCTTCGGCGTCTTCGCGCCGAGCCGCTCGAAGCGCTGCGGGTCCTGCAGGAAGTCGACGACCTCCATCAGCTCCCCGCGCACCTCCTCGACGCCCGCGACGTCGTCCCAGGTGACGCTCGACTTCGACTTCGAGTCGAGGTGGGTCGGGCGGACGCGCGGCATCATGCCGACCGTCTTCCAGAGGAGCCACGCCGTCAGGACGAGGATCGCGAAGAAGGCCAGCGGCAGCCACGTGGTGGCGAAGTCGGCCGCGTGATGAAACCAGTTCCCCACCATCGAGTTGCTCATCGGCAGAAGGACGCGGATCCCTTAGCCGAGGGAGGCCACCACCTCCTCGACGGTCGAGAAGCCGACGCCCTGGTCGCGCCAGGCGGCCGTGCAGGCGCGGGTGCGCGCCTCGTCGAGGCCGCGTGCGGCATCCTCGACGAAGAGGACCCGGCGCCCGCGCTGCAGGAAGCCGCGGATCGCCGCATCGTCGCAGACGTCCGTCGCGACGCCGAAGACGACGATCTCATCGGGATCGAGCGCGTCGAGCAGCGGGTCGGTGTTCGGGTTCGTGAAGACGTTGACGTTCTTCTTCAGCAGGAGAATCTCCCGCTTGCCCTGGACGAGCCCCGGTACGAGACCCGGAGGGAACGGGATCAGCGAAAGGGGCACTGGGTCGCGCTGCTTCGTCTCGAGGATCTTCTCTGCGCCACGCGTGCCGCGCAGGCAATGCGGTGGGAACGTGTTCCGGAGATCCGGAGCGCTCGAGATCTCGGGATCGGTCAGCTCGTGGTCGTCGGCAGATGCGACGTGCACGAGGCGCGCGGCCCTCGCGGCATCGACGAGCCGCTCCATCGCCGCCGCGACGTCTCGCGCGCCCGGGACGTAGAGCTTGCCCGAGGGCTCCATGAAGTCGACCTGCGTATCGACGTCCCAGAGGATGCGGCCCGCCATCGACTCATTGTTGCTGACGGCGCGTTCGTCTAGGTGACGAGCTCGAGCCGCGGGTTCTCGCGGTACCGGCGGCCGACCTTCGCGGACGGCTGCCCGTCCGTGAGGACGATGTCGCCGGTGAAGTCGTTCGAGCCGCGAATCAGCGACGAGCCGACGCCGTACGCGTCGACGGGCACGCCCTTCTCCTCGAAGGAGCGGATCTTCTCGACCGTGAAGCCGCCCGACGCGACGATGCGCAAGCGCTCGTAGCCGCGCTCGTCGAGCGCGTCGCGCACCTTCCAGACGAGCACCTCGTTCACACCTGTCGGACTGAAGTCGCCCATCTCGTCCCAGAGCGACCGGTCGACGAGCGTCTCCGACGTGTCGAGCCGAACGCCCCAGAGGCGTTCGCCCAGCGCATCCGCGACTTCGAGCGCGGTCCGCACGGAGTCGTTCTCGAAGTCGACCAGCACCGTCACGTTCATGTCCGCAGGCGCCCATTCGGCGAACTTCTTCGCAGCGAGGACCGTGTCACCCCCGTAGGACGCGATCAGCGCGTGCGGCACCGTGCCGACGCCGCGGCCGCCCCACCAGGACGCCTGCTCGTTCGTCGTGACGCCGATCTCGGCACCGGTGATCAGGCCCGCAACGTGCGCCGCGTAGCCGTCGCCCGTCTGGATCCGGTGATGGTCATGCCGCGCCGGCATGAAGATGAGCGGCTTGCCGTTCGCCGCCTCGAGCACGTGCACGACGTTCGTGGTGATGAGCGTGCGGCGTGCGAGGGTGCCCAGCAGCGGAGTCTCGAGATGCGCGAACGAGGTGTAGTCGCCTTCGATGTGCATGACGGCTTCGTACGGCTCGATCCGGTCGCCGTCGTAGAGCGCGCGCACTTCGAGCGCGTCGAAGTCGAGCGTGCAGAGCTTGAGAATCGCGATCGCCTCGTCCATGCCGCCGAGCCAGGCGACCTTCTTCTGGAAGATCTGGAGGACGACGTGCGGCCTGCGCTCGTCCCGGAGCAGTGTCTCGCGCGCGTGATTGAAGTACGCGTCCGAGTACCACCCGGCGCGCATCTTCTCGACCGGCAGGTCGAAGATCTCAGGCTGCAGCCTAGTTCTGGTCGTCTGCGCCATGTTCGAGCTCGAGGCACGCTGCGAGCGCGGCCTCGGCGACCTCGAGCTGCTCTGCCGTCGGCTCGGCGGTGGAGAAGCGGTGCTGCAGCTCGTGACCGGGCTTCGAGAGCGCCTGCGCGACGACGTTCTCTGGATTGCGCGTCATCCAGCCGAAGATCTCCGTCGATGCGGCGACTGCGCCCAGCTGCGCGGCTGCGCGCGCGTGATTGCGCATGCGCTCGGGCGCGAGGCCCGCGAGCACGTTGCCGACGGCCGACGTCGCCATGAGCGGGCCGACGAGATGGCCGCCGCAGCGCTCGTGTTCCTTCTGCGCGCTGTCGCCGTGCTCGTAGCGGCCGATCGAGATGTGCTCGGCGCCGTGATAGGCGGCGAGATCGCCGCCGCGCAGCGCGAGCGCCGCGGGCGCGAGCGACAGGACTCCGGCGAGCAGCTCCTGGGCGGCGGGACGCAGCCGATTCGACTCACGGATGTTCCGCACGACGACCGCGGCACCGAGCATCGCCGAGATGACGCGGCGATTCTGCATCGGAAGCTGTGCCTTCGGCAGCGCACGCTTCACCTGCGGCAGGAGCGCGAGCGCCTCCGCGAGCCGCGCCGGGCCTCGCAGGAACGGACTGTTCACGTTCGAGGCCTTGAAGCGCTTCAGCGCGGAGGCGATCTCGATCCGTCCGTCCTCACCGCGAATCGCGCACGCCCACGAGTTGGGCCCGTGCACGAGGACACCGTTCGGAAGCGCCATCCCGCCGAGCCTGACTTTCTTTTCGTCGCTCATAGTCCGTCAGGGTAGCCCCGCGGCTCCGCGCAGGGCGGCCTGAAGGGCGGCAGCCGCCGGACCGCTCTCCTTCGTCGTGCCGTCGACCGCGACGACCGGCATCACCTCGCGCACCGAAGACGAGAGAAACACCTCGTCCGCGGCGAGAAGCCGGTCGAGCGCGAACGCCCCCTCTTCCACCTCGTAGCCGAGGCCGGGCGCCAGCTCGACGAGCGCCGCGCGCGTGACCCCAGCGAGGATCGGGAGCGCGAGCGAGGGCGTGAGAAGCCGGTCGGCCTCGCGGAACCAGACGTTCGCGGTCGGCGCCTCGAGCACGGTCCCGTCGGGTGCCGCGAGCAGGGCGTCGTCCGCACCGGCTCGGCGCGCCTCGTCCTGTGCCGCCATGTTTTCCGCGTAGCTCGTCGACTTCGCGCCGGCGAGCGCCCCCGGCGACCACCGCGTGACGGCAAGACGGAGGCCCTGGGCGCGCATCGCCTCGAGGTGCGCCGGGAGCGTCGAGACGAGGACGAGGCCGGAGGGCGCGCCGTTCCCCTCGCGACCCGCGGTCCAGAGGAAGCGCAGCGTCGCGTCGCGCTCTCCGCCGGCGGCAATCGCCTCGCGTGCAAGCGCAGCCAGCTCCTCGCGGGGCGGCGGCGGAAGTCGCAGCCGCTCGGCCGACGTCGCGAGGCGGTCGAGATGCGCTTCGAGCCTGAACGGCTCGCCGCCGTACACCCGTAAGGTCTCGAACACGGAGCGTCCGCGAAGCATCCCCTCGTCGTCGGCGTGTACGACGGGCGTGTCGACCGGCACCACACCCCGGCCGAGCTCCGCGAGCGCCACGAGCGTCACGACACCGCTGCCGGGAGCGGCGCGCCGATGGCCGCGAGCAGCGGGCGCGCCTTGACCCACGACTCCTCGACCTCGGACGCGGGATCGGAATCCCAGACGATGCCGCCCCCGACCCAGAGGTGGACGGCGCCGTCGGCGACGGCGAACGTGCGGATCGTGAGCGCGAGGTCGACGTCGCCGTTCGAGTAGATCTTCCCGAGCGCGCCCATGGCCGCGCCCCGCCCCACGGGCTCGAGCTCGGCGATCAGGTCGAGCGCCGCGATCTTGGGGCAGCCGGTGACAGAGCCGCCCGGCAGCACCGCCTCCAGAAGCTCGGTGAGGCCGACGTCGTGCCGCTGCTCGGCTTCGACCGTCGCGACGAGGTGGGTGACTCCGGCGAGCTCGCGCTCGACGAGGAGCTCCGGCCAGCGAACGGTGCCCGCGCGCGCGACCCTGGCCAGGTCGTTCCGCTCGAGGTCGACGATCATCACGTGCTCGGCCGCATCCTTCGCCGACTCGACGGGAACACCGGCCGGGCGTGTGCCCTTGATGGGAGAGGTCCGGATCGTGCGGCCGCGCTTCGAGAGCACGAGCTCGGGCGAGGCGGAGACGATCGTCCAGTCGTCGCCCTCGAGCGGTTCGGGCTCGAGCGCTCGGAGGGGCGCGAGCGCACGCGCGAGGGCTGCTGCGTCGCCCGCGAACTCCGCGCATAGGTGCTGCACGAGATTCACCTGATAGACGTCACCTTCGGCGATCGCCGCGCGTACGACGTCGACGGCGTCCGCATACTCGCTCTCGCTCCACGTCGCACGCCATTCGCCGATCTCGTACGAGCCCACCGTGCGACGAGCCGGCTCGAGCGTGTAGGCGACCGCGGGCAGACGGCACGGCTCCGGCGGTGCGGGCGTGCCCGAGCGGCGCAGCGCGTCGGAGGCGCGGTAGCCGATGAACACGCGTGCAACCGCGTCCTCGCGGGCGAAGAAGCCGTCGGCGGCGAGCGCGGGCTCGAGCTCGGCGAGCGAGTCGAGCTCGACCGTCATCCGCAGACGGTGCGGGCGGCGTGCCGCAGCCAGTCGATCCCGAGCTCGAGATCGGAGGCCGGCACCCGCTCGTCCGCAGAATGGATGAGCGTCGCCGCGAGCTCGGGCGCCATCGTGCGGTACGGGAAGAACCCGTACGCGACGGTGCCGAACGCCTCGCGCAGCCAGTGGCTGTCGGTGAAGCCTGCGCAGATGACGGGAACAGGCGTCGCGCCCGGCTCGAGCTCCTCGGCATACGACTCCACCGCTGACCAGAGCGGCGTGTCGAGCGCCGAACGCGTGCCGCCCTCGGCCTTCAAGAACTCCAGGTCGTACTCGACATCGACGCCGAGGACGCCGCGAACGGTTTGCTCGATCCCCTCCGGTGTCTGCCCGGGCAACAACCGGCAATCGACGATCACCTTGCAAAGCGCGGGGATGACGTTGCGCTTGCGCGACGCCGTGATCATCGTCGGCGCGAACGTCGGCGTGAGGAGCGGCTCGATCAGCTCCGCCGCGGTCGGATGCACCTCGGCCGCGCGCGCGATCGCATCGCCCGCTGACGGCACCTCGCCGAGCAGCGTGCGCAGGAAGACCGCGACCTCCGGCTGGATCTGCGGCTCGGGCCGGTATCCGGCGATCCGCTCGATCAGCCGCGCCGCCTTGACGAGCGCGTTGTCGGCGATTCCGGGCATCGAGGCGTGCCCCGATCGACCGTGGACGTTGATCTCGAACGGCGCGGTCAGCTTCTCGGCCGTCGTGACGACGTAGTACACACGGCCGCCGAGCTCGAGCCGGTCGCCGCCGCCCTCGTTGACGGCGTAGTCGCAGCGCAGGGCGTCGGGATGCGCCTCGCAGAGCCACGACAGCCCGAAACCGTCGCCGACCTCCTCGTCGGCGGTCGCTGCGAAGACGAGGTCGCCGGTCGGCTCGAAGCCCTCGCGCGCCAGGGACGCGATCGCAACTGCGCTCGCCGCAACCTGCCCCTTCATGTCGAGTGCGCCGCGGCCCCACACTTCCCCGTCGCGCACGTCGCCCGAGAACGGGGGCACAGACCACTCGGCAGCATCGGCGAGGACGACGTCCGTATGGCTCAGAAAGAGCAGCGTCGGCCCGTCGCCGGAGCCGCGAATCCGCGCGACGAGGCTCGCCCGCTCGGGGACGCGCGCGTACAGCTCGCACGCGACGCCGAACGGCTCGAGGTACGCACGCAGGAGCTCCGCGGCGACCGTCTCGTTCCCCGGCGGGTTCGTCGTGTCGACCCGGATCAGGCGGCTCAAGAGGTCGGTCACCTCCGCGCGCAAGCTTGTGGCGGCCACGCGCGGAGCATACTTGGGCCATGAGTGACCTCTTCTCGGACGCCGCGTCGCAGCGTGCGGACGAGGTCGCGCCGCTCGCTTTGCGGCTGCGGCCACGCACGCTGGACGAGTTCGTCGGTCAGCAGCACGTGCTCGGCGAAGGCTCGGCGCTTCGGCTCGCGATCGCCGAAGACCGCGTGCGTTCGTCGATCTTCTATGGGCCGCCCGGCTCGGGCAAGACGACGCTCGCGCGGATCGTCGCCGCCTCGACGGGCGCTGCGTTCGAGGAGCTTTCTGCCGTGTCGGCGACCGTGAAGGACGTGCGCGAGGTGCTCGCGCGCGCACGGGAGCGCCTCGGCACGACCGGCAAGCGCACGATTCTCTTCCTCGACGAGATCCACCGGTTCAACAAGGCACAGCAGGATGCTCTGCTGCCTGCGGTCGAGGAAGGGCTCGTCACGCTGATCGGCGCGACGACCGAGAACCCGTACTACGAGGTCAACTCCGCGCTCCTGTCGCGGTCGCAGGTGTACGAGCTCGAGTCGCTCGCGCCGGAGGACCTGGCCGTCGTCGTGCGGCGCGGCGCGGACGAGCTCGGCGCAGCGGTCTCCGACGAGATCGTCGATCTGATCGCGAGCCGCGCCGGCGGAGACGCGCGGTCCGCGCTCAACATCGTCGAGCTGGCGCACGAGACGGCCGCCGGCGAGATCACGGAGCAGCACGTCGAGGATGCGTCGCAGAAACGGCCCCTCGTGTACGACAAGAACGCCGACGCGCACTACGACTTCACGTCGGCATTCATCAAGTCGATGCGCGGCAGCGACCCGCAGGCGGCGGTGTACTACCTCGCCGCGATGCTCGAAGGCGGAGAGGACGCCCGGTTCATCGCGCGGCGAATGATCGTGCTCGCATCCGAAGACATCGGCAACGCCGATCCACGCGCGCTGCTCGTCGCCGTTGCGGCCGCGCAGGCCGTCGAGCACGTGGGACTCCCCGAAGCCCGCCTGAATCTCTCGCAAGCCGCGATCTATCTCGCGCGCGCGCCGAAATCGAACGCGAGCTATCGCGCGCTCAACGAGGCGACGGCCGACGTCCGCGAGCGCGGAAACATGAAGCCGCCGAAGTCGCTTCGCGACGGCTCGTACTACGGACGGAAGCTCGGCCACGGCAAGGGGTACGTCTATCCGCACGACGACCCGCGCGGCTTCGAGGTCGACTACCTGCCGGAGGAGCTGAAGGGCCGCACGTACTACACGCCGTCCGGCAACGGCGAAGAGACCGAGTAGACCCGTGCGGCTGCACGTCCATGCCTGGGGCGATCCTGCAGCCCCGCCACTCGTCTGCATTCACGGCGTCACTGGGCACGGCGAGCGGTTCAAGCGCCTCGCGAAGGAGCGATGGGCGAACCGGTTCCACGTGATCGCGCCCGATCTCCGCGGGCACGGCCGCTCCGGCTGGGACGCGCCGTGGGACTTCGCGACGCACGTCGCCGACATCCTCGAGACGGTCGACGAGCTGGGTATCGACGTGGCCGACTGGGTCGGCCATTCGTTCGGCGGCCGTCTCCTCCTCGAGCTCGCGGCCGCACATCCGGAGCGCATGCACCGCGCCGTGCTCCTCGATCCCGCGATCCAGGTCCTGCCGCACGTCGCACAGGCCGTGGCCGAGCTGGAGCGGCGCGAGCCGATCTACGAGTCCGCCGACCACTACGCAGCGAGCCGCGAGGATTCCCCGCCGCGCGAGCTCGTGCTCGAGGACGCAGCGCTCCACTGCGAGCTGCTGCCCGACGGAAGGCTGCGCCGGCGGACGTTCCAGCCCGCGATCGTCGAGATCTACGGGGAGCTCGCTACGGAGCCCCCTGCACCCGACACGCTCGGCGTCCCGACTCTGCTCATCCACGCGCCGTCCTACGGCCTCGTGCGCGAGGAGCAGCTCAGGGCGTACGCAGATCGAGTCGAGACGCTCGCCGTTCCCGGGATGCACATGGTGATGTGGGACGCCTTCGACGACGTGGCGGACGCCGTCGAGCGCTTCCTCGCCACGTAGGCGCGTCTAGAGAATTCTGGCGCCGAACGCCGACGCGACGAGCTCGACGGCGAGCTTGCCCGTTGCATTCTCCAGATCGAGCACCGGGTTGACCTCGACGATGTCGAACGAGTCGACCGAGCCGGCTTCGGCGATCGTCTCCATCGCGAGATGCGCCTCCCTGTACGAGAGTCCGCCGCGCACGGGCGTCCCGACGCCGGGTGCATGCTGGGGATCGACTGCGTCCATGTCGAAGCTCAGGTGGAGGAACGCGCCGCCGCCCGCGTGGTCGAGCGCCTCGTGCATGCACGTGTCGATGCCCCGCTTGTCGATCTCGCTCATCGTGAACACCTTCGCGTCGATGCGCTTCAGGAGGTCGCGCTCACCCTGGTCGAGCGAGCGGACGCCGAAGAGCGCGAGCTTCCCAGGCACGATCGCCGGGAGCTTCCAGTCGTCGTAGTGGAACACCTCGCCGGCGAGGTCGAGCGCCGCCGCGAGCACCATCCCGTGGACGTTGCCGCTGGGCGAGCTCTCGGGTGTGTTCAGGTCGCCGTGGGCGTCGACCCAGATGACGCCGCCCGGGCCCGTGCGCCTCCGCCATCCCGACGAGTGAGCCGAGCGCGACCGAATGGTCGCCGCCGAGGACGAGCGGCGTCTCCCCTCGTGCCCGCGCCTGCTGGACGAGCTTCGCGACCCGGTCGCAGAGCGCGAGGATCTGCGGCAGGAAGCGCGCGGTGTGGTCGTCGATCGCGAGCGACTCGGCCACGGGCGCTTCGACGTTGCCGAGATCGTTCGTCTCGATGCCGAGCTTTGCCGCGAGATGCTCCGCCAGCTCGGCGTAGCGAATGGCCGAGGGACCCATGTCAACGCCTCGCCGGCCCGCCCCCAGATCGAGCGGCGCGCCGATCAGAGCCACCTGACGCCCTGCCGGTTGCGCGCCCACGAGCGCAAGGCTAATGTCCCGGACTTGGCCGACCCACCGGAAGCGGCTGCGGCGCCGGTTCGCGTGCTCCTGGCGGACGACGACGACACGTTTCTCGAGTCGCTGCGTCCGTTGATCGAGCACCAGCCCGAGCTGACCGTGGTCGGCACCGCAGAGAACGGGCTCGACGCGATCGAGCTCGCCGACAGCCTGCATCCGGATGCGATCGTGATCGACCTGCACATGCCGCTGGTCGACGGCGTCACCGCTGTGGCGCGGCTTCGCAAGGACCATCCGAACCTCTGCCTGATTGCGCTGACCGGCGATCCGGATCGCGAGCTGCACGAAGCCGTCGCAGAAGCAGGCGCCGACGCCGTTCTGCAGAAGGCAGATCTCGTCGACACGCTCGTCGACCGGCTCGCGGCTGTGCGAGCACCATCCGGCTAGACTGCGCTCCGCCAGCGGCGAGGTAGCTCAGCTGGTAGAGCACTCGGCTGAAAACCGGGGTGTCGCCGGTTCGAGTCCGGCCCTCGCCATTTCCGGGAAAAGTCTGGCGACTTTTCCCGGGTTTTGGTCTCTCGGCGAACGTGGGTGTGCCGCGCCCGCCAGGTCGGTCGCGGCGACGGAAAAGCTTGATGGACGAAGCAGAGTTGATCGCACGGACCGATGCGCCGCGGACGGTGCAGACGCTTGCGGACGATCTGCGGCGGCTCGGCTTGAACGAGGGGCAGACGGTGCTGGTGCACTCGTCGCTCTCGGCAATCGGCTGGGTGGCAGGCGGCGCAGTCGCCGTGATTCAGGCCCTCCTCGCTGCGATCGGCGCCGAAGGCACGCTCGTCATGCCCGCCCACAGCACCGGTCTCTCGGATCCGGCCCTCTGGAGCAACCCTCCGGTCCCGGACTCGTGGGTGGAGACCGTTCGCGATGCCTTGCCGGCATTCGATCCCGACGTCACTCCGACCTCGGGGATCGGCGTCGTCCCCGAAGTCTTTCGAACCTGGCCCGGAGCGCAACGCAGCTTGCATCCCCAGGTCTCCTTCGCGGCGCTCGGACCCGAGGCAGATCGCATCACCCGCGATCACGAGCTCGCATTCTCGGTCGGCGAGCATTCGCCGCTCGGGCGTCTCTACGAGCTCGACGCCGAGGTTCTTCTGCTCGGCGCGGGCTACGCGAGCAACACGTCGTTCCATCTCGCCGAATACCGCACCGGCCTTGCTCGCCCGTACAAGAGCGGCGCGCCCGTCTTCCTCGACGGCGCGCGTGTCTGGCAGCGGTTCGACGACATCGACTTCCAGGTCGAGCTCTTCGACGAGCTCGGTCGGGCGTTCGAGCAGGCACGGCCGGTCGCCCTCGGCAACGTGGGCTCCGCCGAGTCGCGGCTCTTCCGGCAGCGCGATGCCGTCGACTTCGCGGTCGAGTGGCTTCGCGCCCGCGCGGGCTGAAAATCCCGCTCTTTGCGCACGGCTGGGCCGTTCGGCCTATGGGATTCCGTCGCGCCGGGCGAGTAGGTTCGTCCCTTCGGTATCGCTCATCGATCAAGGGGAGGGACGGGCTATGAGCACGATGGCCGCCACGTTCCGGGAGTCGTTCCTGGAGCGGCGGTTCCGGTTTGCCGAGCACGGAACGACGCTCGCGCGCGACACGATGGCCGGCATGACGACCTTCATCGTCATGTCGTACATCATCTTTCTCAATCCGATCATCCTCACGAGCGTCAAGCCCAAGACGGGTGCGCCACTGCCGTTCGAAGGCGTCGTCACGGCGACGTGCGTCGTCGCGGCGGTGATGACGATCCTCATGGGGCTCTACTCGAACAAGGCCTACGCGCTTGCGCCCGGCCTCGGCATCAATGCCATCGTCGCCTTCCAGCTGGTCGGTCAGGAAGGCCTGTCGTTTCCGTCGGCGATGGGCCTGATCGTGCTCGAGGGCGTCGTCGTGACGGCCCTCGTCCTGACCGGGCTTCGCGAGCAGATCATGCGGGCGATCCCGCTCGAGCTGAAGAAGGCGATCGCGATCGGCATCGGCCTCTTCATCGCGTTCATCGGCCTCTACAACTCCGGCATCGTCGTCACCGGCTCCGGTGAGCCCGTCACTCTCGGGCGCTTCACGACCTGGCCGATCTTCGTCACCTTCGTCGGCATCGTCCTCACGCTCGCCCTGCGCGCGCGTGGGTTCAAGGGCGACCTCTTCGTGGGGATCATCGGCACGACGATCGTGGCCACGATCGTCAATCACGCGACGAGTCACCATGCCTTCGGAACGTCGACCGCGACGTTCCCGGGCTGGCATCACCTCGCAGGCTGGGGCAACTGGTCGGTCTTCGGCAACTTCGACTTTCACGCGTTCTCGAAGCTCGGAGTCGTCTCGGCCCTCGTCTGGGTGTTCGCGCTCTTCCTCTCCGACTTCTTCGACACGATGGGAACGCTCGTCGGCGTCGGCAAGCCTGCGGGCTACCTCGACGAAGACGGGCACATGCCCGACATCCGCAAGCCGCTGCTCGTCGACTCGCTGGCCGCGATCGCAGGCGGTGCGTCGTCGACGTCGTCGGCGACGACCTACATCGAGTCGGGTTCCGGCGTCGCAGCGGGTGGCCGCACCGGCTGGGTGGCCGTGGTCGCAGGATCGCTCTTCATCCCGTTCCTCTTCTTTGCGCCCCTGATCGGCATGGTGCCGTCGCAGGCGACGGCAGCCGCACTCATCATCGTCGGCTACCTCATGGTGAGCACGCTCACCGAGGGCGAGAACGAGGCGGAGGTGGAGGAAGGGATCGCGTCGCGGACGAAGGCGAAGATCGCCGGGATCGACTTCCACGACATCGCGATCGGATTGCCGGCCGCGCTCGTGATCATGCTCATGCCGTTCAGCTTCTCGATCACGAACGGCATCGGCTTCGGCTTCATCGCGTACGTCCTGATCCGCGCGACGCAGGGTCGCGCGCGCGACGTGCATCCGCTCATGTGGGCGGTGTCGGCGGCGTTCGCGCTCTACTTCTTCGTCCCGCTGCTCCAGGACCATCTGAGCTGGATCTGACGACGGTCACGCACAGACGAAGCGGAGCCCCCAACCACGCTCGCGCGTTCTTGGGGGCTCCCAGGCGTCCGGACCGGTGTGACCGTGTCGCGAACTCCCTGTGCGGCAGAAGATAACTCACGGGCTGTCGATCTGGATGAGAATCTCGGCGCCCTCCTCGACGCCGAGGAGCGAGGCCGCACTGCCTCGTGAGACTGCGACCGCCACGTTCCGGTAGCTGTCCTCGTAGAGGATGAGCGCTCCCGGCGGGGCGTCGCCGAACGTGCGGGCCGCGACGGCGTAGTAGCGGTTGCCGCGCGCGGCAAGCTCGACGCGCATCCCCGGCACGATCGACGCCTCGGCGAGGTGCTCGCGAGCGAGATTGAGCGCCACGTTGCCGAAGCGGTCGACGCCGAGGACGGTCGCCGCGGATGCGGGACGGCGCCACCTCGGGCTGCGGCAGGTCGAGGCGGACGAGCTCCTCGGGATCGACCGGAGGGCCGAGCTCGCCGAGAGGGACGCCGAGCGCAAGGTGCGCCGCAGCCGGCGAGAAGAGATCGCGCCCGTGAAAGGTGCGCGAGACGGACTCGAGCGCGTAGTCGGCGTTTGCGAGCTCATGGGCGGCAGCGACGCCGCCGAAGCGCTCCGCCGCGGGAAGCAACAGCCCGTTGTCCGGCCCGACATACAGCCGGCCTTCGCCGTCGCGGAGTGCGAGGGGCCGGCGCGATCCGCCGACGCCGGGATCGACGACCGCGAGATGCACGCCCGCAGGCATGTACGGCAGCGTGTCCGCGAGCATCAGCGCGGCCTGCAGCACGTGGCCGGGCCGCACGCCGTGCGTGAGGTCGATGATCTCGACGTCCGGCGCGATCCGCTTCATCACGCCGTGGCAGGTGCCGACGAAGTCGTCCTCGAGCCCGAAGTCGGTGAGGAAGGTGATGAACATCTAGAGAGAACTTACGGCGTCGAGGAGACCTTCGAGGTCGTGAGACGCTGCGACGGCGACCACCTCGAGCCCGTGCTCGCGGGCCTCGGCCGCCGTCTGAGGGCCGATCGCGACGACCGGCAGCCGCGCGCCTGTCGAGGCGAGCGCGCGGGCGGCCGAGGCGGATGCGAGCAGGGCGACGTCGCCGTCGGGCGCGGGCGGCCGCAACTCGACCGTGCGGTAGAGCGGCAGGAAGTCGGCGCCGCGCTCCTCGACGAGCAGCCGCCGCGCCCTTCCGCCGCTACGAGCAGCACGCGTCCCGGCGGCAGCTCGGCGAGCAGACCCTCTTGCGTGTGCGTCTCCGGGACGAGATCCGCGTGCAGCCCCTGCTCGTGCAGGGCGTCCGCCGTGCCCGGCCCGACGGCGGCGACGTGCCGCGGCGTCGCGGCGAGCCGCCGCGCCAGCTCGCGCGCTCCGTTCGGGCTCGTCACGACGACCCAGTCGTACGGTGACGGGTCGATCGGCTCGTCTCCGAGCGGCTCGATGCGGAGCAGTGGGCAGCGCACGACGTCGTGTCCGAGCGCTTCGAGCCGCGCGACGAGCGGGTCAACCTGCTCGTCGGAGCGGGTGACGACGATCTTCACCGTGCGAGCGCCGCGAGCTCCCGGCCGAGCGCGTCGGGGTCGTCGCCGATCCTGCGCTCGAGCCAGGAGCCGTCTTCCGCGGCGATGAGCCCGGTGAGCGTGCGGCCGTCGTGAAAGGCGGCAACCGGAGCGAGACAGCCGCCCCCCACAGCCGCAACGACCGCGCGTTCCGCCTCGACACGCCTGCGCGTCTCGCCGTGATCTGCGGCGCCGACGAGATGCTCCTCGCCCGCGCGTACCTGCAGCGCGAGCGCCCCCTGTGCCGCCTCCGGCAACAGCTCGTCCGGGTCGAACCGCTTGCCGATCTCGCGCGCGAGGCCGAGCCGGTCGAGCCCGCATGCGGCGAGCACGATCGCGTCGAGGCCCCGTTCGCCGCGCTTGCGCAGTCTCGTCTCGATGTTGCCGCGGAGCGGCTCGATCTCGAGGGTCGGCTCGAGCGCGAGCAGCTGCGCCTTGCGCCGCGCAGATGCCGTGCCGATGCGCATCTCGGGCCGGATGCCGTCCGCGCCGCAGAGCGCGTCGCGCGGATCGTCTCGCTCGAGATATGCGCCGACCGACGAGACCGCGGGGGTCGGATGCCGTCATGTCCTTTGCCGAATGCACCGCGATGTCGATGCGATGCTCGAGCAGTGCCTCCTCGAGCTCCTTGACGAAGACGCCGCGCGAGCCGATCTCGCCGAACGGCTTCGTGCGGTCGCGGTCGCCCGCGGTCGTGATCGGCACCAGGGCGATCTCGATGCCGGGGGCGCGCAGGCGAGCGGCGGCGAGCTCCGCCTGCGTGAGCGCGAGCCTACTGCCGCGGCTGCCGACGCGGATCAGCACACCGGGCGCGCCTTCGCGTCGGCTGGCCGCACATCGACGCGCCGCGCGGCCGCACCCGCACGAACGCCGTCGGAACCTGCAGCGGCAGCGGCCTGCCGTTCGGCTTGCCGAGCTTCAGCGCTCTTCCTCGCCGAGACCGAAGAGATGCCGCACCGCTTCAGCATAAATCACCCCGTCGGCCGACCGCCGCCTGCTTCATGCGAACCGTCGGCAGGTGCAGGAGCTTGTTCACGATCTGCGCCGTGATCGACTCGACCGCGTGCCGTTGCGTGTCGTCGAGCCGGCCGAGCACGCCCTCCGCCTTCCGAAGCTCCGCCTCCCGGATCCCCTCTGCGTGCGCGCGCAACGACGCGATCGCCGGCACGACGTCGAGCGACGCCTGCCACTCGTGGAACTTCTCCGCCTCCGCCGCCGACGATCGCCTCGGCGCGAGTCGGCCTCGCCGCGCCGGCCGGCGAGCGTCTCCGCCACGATCGCCTCGAGGTCGTCGATGTCGTAGAGGAAGCAGCCCTCGAGCTCGTGGATCGCCGGGTCGAGATCGCGTGGGACCGCGAGGTCGATCAGCAGCAGCTGCCTCCCCTTACGCGCGCGCTCGACGGTCGCGCGCGTCGAGCACGTAGCCACGTGCGCTCGTCGACGAGACCGACGACGTCGCCGCCGCGCGCCAGCTCCTCTCGAGCCTCGGCGCCGTCTGCGCCTCCTGCTCGTTCGCCGTCAGCACGATCTCCGCCCCGCGGGCGCGCAGGTTGCGTGCGGCCTGGTCGCCGACCTTGCCGGCGCCGATCAGGAGGATCCGGCAGCCGGCGAGGTCCCCGAACACCTGCTCCGCGAGCGCGGCGGCCGCGGACGACACCGAGGCCGGGCTCTCGCCGATCGCCGTCTGCGCCCGCACCTTCCGTCCTGCGTGGAGCGCCTGCCGGAAGACTCGGTCGAGCACGGGCCCCGGCGTTCCGGCCTCGTAGGCCGCGCGAACCTGGCCGAGGATCTCGCCCTCTCCCGGGACGAGCGAGTCGAGCCCTGCGGCGACGCGGAAGAGATGCAGCGCTGCCGCCTGGTCGCGTAGGCGGTAGAGCGCAGGCTCGACCTGAGGCTCGAGCTCGGCGAGCGCTGCGACCGCACGCTGTTCCGCCTCTTCGACGTCATCGGCGACGACGTAGAGCTCCGTGCGGTTGCAGGTCGAGAGGCACACGGCTTCGCCGAGCTCCGTGGCGAGCTCGGCGGCCTGCTCACGTCGAGCGCCACGCGCTCCCGCAGTTCGACCGGGGCGTGTGGTGCGAGGTGCCGACGAGAACGAGCCGCATCACGCGAAATGGGTCACCGGAAGGGCGAGCCGGACGAGGATGACGAGCGCGAAGCCCGCCGAGCGCGACCCAGGCGGCGCGGCGGCCGACCAGCCGGCGCTCGAAGCACGAGGTAGGCGACCCAGGCGGCCCAGGTGACGAGCGTCGCGACGACGACGGCGTCCACGTGTCGCTGCTCGCGGCGGACGCGCTCGACGCCGACCGCGATCCCGAGCGTCAGCGCCGGCACCGAGAACGCGACGTGCGCAGCCGAGGCGGTCGAGCGTCGCGAGCGACGGTGCGGGACGACGGAGGATCGTCGGCGACGCGGCGCTTCAGCCGCCGCTCCTGCCAGAGGTAGAGCGCCGAGAGCGCGGCCGCGAGCGTGAAGCCTGCGAACGCGACCAGCACGAGCCCGACGTGCAGCACGAGGAAGACATTGGAGTAGTGGCTGCGCGTTCCCGATCGCGGTGCCGCCGCCGGCACGGGCGACGACGAAGAGCGCAGCGGCAAGCGGCATCACGACGAGACCGAGCAGCCGGTACGCGCCGCGGCATCCCCAGATGAGATACGCACCGACCACGAGCCAGACGAAGAGATTGAGCGAGCCGGCCCAGGTTCCCCAGGGAAAGCCGTCTTCGCGCGCAGCCTGAACGCCGAGGAGTGCGGTCTGCACGAGCCAGCCGAGCCGTACGCCCCACGTTGCGGCGCGCCTGCGACCCCCGGACGACGCGCGTCGCCGAGATAGCCGACGGCCGCCTCGCCGTACAGCAGAAGCGCCGGCCAGAACAAGAGCTCAGCCAATGGAGACCGTCTCCCGCTCGGGCTCCTCGGCGCGTTCCGCCTTCGCGCGAGCTCGTCCACTTCGCGCTCCAATCGCTGGAGCTTCAGTGCGATGATCGCGACGTAGACGAGCACGACGGCGAAGATCGTGCAGTAGGCGGCGGTGACGTACTTCTCCGCGGTCGTCATGCGTACGACTCCCTCAAACGACGCAGCCGCGCGTCGAGACGCTTGCCCGCGAGCTCGACTCGGTAGAGCGTGTACGCGAGCAGTAGTACGGCGGCCTGCGTGACGAGATACGTCACGAGGATCCAGCCGCCGAAGTTCGCACCGTGACGCGTGAAGACGACCGGATGGATGAACTTCTGGGAGAGACGGATGGCGAGGAAGCTGACCGGGATCAACACGACGCCGAAGAGCGCGTACACCGCGCAGAGATTCCCGCGCTGGGGCCCTTCGTCGACGGAGAAGCGCAACATGAAGTAGGCGGAGTAGAAGAGAAAGAGCACGAGGAAGAGCACGAGCTGGTTCTCGCTCCAGAGCCACCAGTGGCCCCACGAGTACTTCGCCCAGATCGAGCCGGTGACGAGCACGAGCACGCCGAAGATGACGCCCTGATGGATCGCGACGTAGCTTTCTAGGTCGGCGTCGGCATCTCGCTTCCAAAGGAGCAGGAGCCCTTTCCAGGCGCCGAACCCGAAGGCGAGATATGCGGTGAACGCGATCGAGACATGGAAGTAGAAGATCCGCTGCGAGAAGCCGAGGAACGCGTCGTTCGGCGCGACGAAGAAGACGAGCGCGAGCGACACCGTGACGAGCAGGAGCGACGCGGCGGCGAGCGCAGGCAGGGAGATGCGAGAGAGCCGTCCCACCGGAGCCAATTGTGCCGTTCCGGGCCTCACTCGGTCACGACGTACTCGAATGCAGCCCAGCAGACGAGCGCGAACATGAGGTCGTAGAGGCCCAGAAAGCCGAGATATCGCCCCGGCGCGGCGACGACCGATGCCCCGACGCCGCCGATCACGATCGGGACGGCGAGCGGCAGGAAGAGGAGCGGGAGGAGCAGGTCGCGGGCCCGCGTCACGACCGCCATCGCGCCGAGGAAGCGTCCCGACCGCGCAGATGCCGAGGTCGGCGAGCGCGATCGCGAGGATGGTCGCTCCGTCGAGGCCGTGGAAGAAGAGCGCGAAGACCGGCAGCGCAACGAGCTCGGCCAGCACGAGAAACGTGAGCGTCGAGAGCGCCTTCGCAACCCAGATCGCGCTGCGGTCGCACGGAGCCAGCACGAGGGCGTCGAGCACGCGCTGCTCGCGCTCCGGCACGAACGCGCGACCGAGCGCGAGCAGTGCCGTGAAGATGATCGCGACCCACAGCAGCCCTCCGGCCGCACGATCGGACGAGCCTGCGGGGAGCGAGAAGTGGAAGACGACGAAGACCGCGACGACGAACAGGAGCATTGCCGGCAACGTGTCGCGGGCGCGCAGCTCGAGCAGGAGGTCCTTGCGCGTGAGCGCGCGGACATCGGCGAGATACCTCACTGGAGCGCGAGGTGCGTCGTCGCCAGGGCCGCCACACGCGCCGGATCGTGTGTCGAGACGAGCAGCGTCCGCTCCGCTCGAAGCTCGGCGAGCTGCGCGTCGAGCAGCGCCGCGCCCTGCTCGTCGAGCGCGGTGTACGGCTCGTCGAGCACGAGGAGCTCCGGATCGTGGAGCAGCACGCGGCACAGCGCAAGCCGCTGCGTCATGCCGCGCGAGTACGACGAGACGCGATCGCGCCGGACGCCCCAGAGGCCGAAGCGCTCGAGCAGCATCCCGATGCGCTCGCGCCGTTCGGGCACGCGGTAGAGCCGGCCGTAGAGCTCGAGGTTCTCGAGCGCCGTCAGCTCGCGATAGACGAGCGGCTCGTGCGCGAGATAGCCGATCTGCCCGCGCTCGGCGTCGACTCGGAGCTCGCCTTCGGTCGGGATGGCGAGCCCGGCGCAGATGCGGAGCAAGGTCGTCTTCCCGGAGCCGTTCGCACCCGTGACGACTGCGAAGCCGCCGCGCGGAACATCGAGATCGACCCCGTGGAGCACGCGCTTCTCGCCGAAGCGCCTGCCGAGCTTTCGGGCCTCGATCACGGGGCCAGTCTACGATTGCGGCGACCGCATGGATGGAATCACCGTCGAGGAGCTTCAGCTCGCAGCGCGCAATCATGCGCTGCCGCTCGAGTTGCTCCGCGAGCCGATCACACCGCTCGGCCTGCACTACTTGCTGATCCACTTCGACATCCCGCACGTTGACTCGTCGCAGTGGGAGCTCGAGGTCGGCGGTCTCGTCGAACGACCCTCGACGCTGACGCTCGACGATCTCCGCTCACGCCCCGCGCGCACGCTGGCCGTGACGCTCGAGTGCGCGGGCAACGGCCGGGCGCTGCTCTCGCCCCGGTCGCTCAGCCAGCCGTGGCTCACCGAGGCCGTCGGCACCGCCGAATGGACGGGCACGCCGCTCGCGCCGCTCCTGCGCGAAGCCGGCATCGAGCAGGGTGCGACCGACGTCGTGTTCACGGGCCTCGACCGTGGAATCCAGGGCGGGGTCGAGCACGTCTACGAACGGAGCCTTGCGCTCGACGATGCCTTGCGCGAGGAGATGCTGCTCGCGTACGCGGTCAACGGCGAGCCGCTCCCGCCGCAGCACGGGTATCCCCTGCGCCTGATCGTTCCCGGCTGGTACGGGATGACGCACGTGAAGTGGCTGCGGGCGATCACCGTGGCCGCCGAGCCGACCCGCGGGTGGCAGCAGGACGTCGCGTACCGCTTTCGGCAGGCCGAGGACGACGAGGGCACACCGGTGACGCGAATGCTCCCGCGTTCGCTCCTCGTGCCGCCGGGGATTCCGGAGTTTCTCTCGCGAGCACGCTTCCTCGATGCGGGGCCGTGCACACTCGAAGGACGCGCCTGGTCGGGCTTCGGTGCGATCGAACGCGTGGACGTGAGCGTCGACGGGGGCACGACGTGGACAGAGGCGGAGCTGGCCGCTCCGGTCTCGCCGTACGCGTGGACCGGTTGGCATTTTGCGTGGGCTGCAGCTCCGGGCGACTACGAGCTCTGCTGCCGCGCCCGCGACGCGGCCGGCAACGTGCAGCCGAACGAGCCGGCGTGGAACCTCGACGGCTACGGCAACAACGCGGTTCAGCGCGTCCGTGTGACCGTCAGCTGACGGCGTCGACGATCACGAAGGCGGCGAACGCCACGCTGATCACGCCGTTCATCGTGAAGAAGGCCGCATCGAGGCGACGCAGGTCGCGCGGGCCGACAAGCGAGTGCTCGTAGGCGAGGAGCGCCGCCACGACGGCGACGCCGATCCAGTAGAGAACGCCAACGTCGAGGCCGAGTCCGGCGGCGACGAGGCAGGCGACCGTCGCGGCATGTGACAGGCGGGCGCCGAGGAATGCGCCGCGCACGCCGAAGCGGGTCACGATCGAGTGCAGCCCCTGCTCTCTGTCGATCTCGATGTCGAAGAGCGCGTAGAAGAGGTCGAATCCGGCGACCCACAATGCGACGGCGGCGCCGAGGATCCATGCCTCCCACGGGAGGTGGTTCGTGATCGCGACCCAGGCGCCGACCGGCGCGAGCCCGTCGACTGCGCCGAGCCAGAAATGGCAGAGCCAGGTGAAGCGCTTGAGATACGGATAGACGACGAAGCCGACGACGGGGATCGGCCAAAGCCAGTGCGTCTTCGGCGCCAGCTGCCAAACGGCGACGAGAAAGAGCGCGAGCGACGCGGCGCAGAAGAGCGCCACCTGAGCGGCGGAAAGCTGGCCGCTCGGCAGCTCGCGCGTGGCGGTGCGCGGGTTGCGGGCGTCGATGCCCGCGTCGACGAGACGATTGAGCGCCATGGCGAGGGACCGGGCGCCGACCATCGCGAGGGTGATCCACACGAGATCGTGCGCGGACGGGCGGCCGCCCACTGCGAGAAACGCCCCGACGTAGGCGAACGGCAGCGCGAAGACGGTGTGCTCGATCTTCACGAGCCGCGCGAACCGGGCCGGCAGCGGCGCGAGCGTGGGCGCGGACGCGGTCACGCCGTCATGCTAAACGGTGTCCAAAAAGGCTCCGTCACGACTTCGTCACGAATTCGTCACGACTTGTTCGTGTCTGACACCGGGTCATGTCCGAAGCAGGCGATGCCACCGCTCAACCAAGCGGTTGCCGGCCACCCGTGTCTGACACCGGGAGATGTCCGTTTCGGTCAGTCGCTCTGCTTGTGCGTGACGTGCACCGTGCCGCCGAGGAGCTCGAGCGCGTGGGGGAGCACGGGGCGCAGGACTTCGTAGCCGTCGCGGCAGCCGCCCGGCGAGCCGGGGAGATTGACGATCAGCGTCGACCCGACGAGGCCGGCGACTCCCCGCGACAGCAGCGCGT
Organism: uncultured Actinomycetes bacterium; assembly: GCA_963848665.1. Lineage (GTDB taxonomy): Bacteria > Actinomycetota > Thermoleophilia > Gaiellales > Gaiellaceae > Palsa-739. The sequence continues at coordinate 542,755 of CAWKEF010000006.1, read as the reverse complement.
ACGGCGTCTTGTGCAGGCCCTCCACCCGCAGGGCCTGGGCGATTCCGGGCGCCTCGCGCTCGAGCACGTCGAGCGTGGCCTCCGGCGTGACGTCCCGTGGCGCGAGGCCGGTGCCGCCCGTGCTCAGGACGATCTGCACAGCTTCTGCGAGCTCGCGCAACGCAGCGGAGATCTCTGCGCGCTCGTCGGCGACGACACGTCGCTGCACCTCGAAGCCGTCCTCCCGGAGCAGCTGCTCGAGGAGATCGCCGCTTCCGTCCTCTGCCTCGCCCCGCGACACGCGATCGGAGACGGTGAGCACAGCGACGTTCATGCCGGCTCCTTCGACTTCTCGATCAACCGCACGTCGCCGATCGTCATCGCCTTGTCGACGGCCTTGCACATGTCGTACACGGTGAGCGCTGCGACGGTTGCCGCGGTGAGCGCCTCCATCTCCACGCCCGTCTGCGCAGTCGTCTCGACGACCGCTGTGATGTCGACGGCCCCCTCCTGCACGTCGAGAGTCACTTCGATGTGCGAGAGCGGCAGCGGATGGCAGAGCGGGATCAGCTCACTCGTGCGCTTCGCAGCCATGATCCCCGCGAGCTGTGCAGTCGTCAGCGCGTCGCCTTTCGGCAGGTCATGAAGCCTGCGCGAGGTCGCCGACGACATCTGCACCTGCGACGATGCGACCGCGCGGCGACGCGACAGCGGCTTCCCGCCGACGTCGACCATCTTCACGGCGCCGCTCTCATCGATGTGGCTGAGCTCGCTCACCGCGACCGCCGGACGAGATGTCGGAGCTCCCGCCGCGAACGCCAGGCCGCCCGCCAACGGTCGGCGCCCGCCCCATAGAGGACGTCGAGCGCGGCGCGCAACGCGCGCTCGGTCTCGGCGTCGTACGGAAACCACCACGCGGGACGCAGCCGGCCGCGATCGGAGTCGAGGTACTTCACCTGTACGCAGGCGTAGAGCCCGTGCTTCGAGCTCGTCCGGCCGAAGCCCGAGCTCTTCACCCCGCCCCACGCCGCTTGCCCGGTCGTGAACGAGTAACCGAAGTCGTTCACCCACACCATCCCGGCCTCGATGCGGCGACCGACGCGGTCGGCCTTCTGGAGGTCGCGCGACCAGACGCTCGCGGCGAGGCCGAACTCGGATTCGTTGGCCCGCTCGACCGCCTCGTCTTCCCCGTCGAAGGGCTCGACGCTCACCGCCGGGCCGAAGAGCTCGCGATCCGGAAGCGGGCCACGCACGACCGCGGGCTCGAGAAACCAGCCTGCACGGTCGGGGCGCACGGACTCGACCGCCTGCTCGACGCTCTCACGCTGCGCCTCGGAGATGAGTGGGCCGATCTCGTCGCCGAGCTGCAGCCGGTGCGCCCGCTCGGTGAGCCGTCGCGTGAACTCCTCGCAGAGGCTCCGCTCGACGTAGATCCGTTCCACGCTCACGCAGGCCTGCCCCGCGTTCAGGAAGGCGGCGAAGAGCGCGCCGTCCACCGCTCGTTCGAGATCGGCGTCGGCGAAGACGATCATCGGATCCCTGCCGCCGAGCTCGAGGGCGACCGGGCAGCCGCGCGCACCCGCGGCCGCTGCAACCCGGCGGCCGACGCCCACCGAGCCGGTGAAGAAGACCTTCGCGATGCCGGGATCGTCCACGAGCGCAGCTCCGACCTCCGCCTCGCCCTGCACCACGTGCACGAGCCCGGCGGGCGCGCCTGCCTCCTCGAGAATACGGGGCACCCAGTCGGCCGTCAGCGGTGTCAGCTCCGACGGCTTCAGCACGACACCGTTTCCTGCTGAGACGGCCGTGGCGACCTGCACGAACGGGATGCCGAACGGAATGTTCCACGGCGTGATCGCGCCAACGACGCCGAGTGGCTCGTACAGAAGCCGCGCCCTCTTCGTCTTCAGGTGGAGCTGCGAGAAGCGCACACGCTCGTCGGCGAGGATCCGCGGCGCCTGCCTCGCGAGCCATGCCGCGTGATCGACCGCCGCGTAGAGCTCGTTGGCGATCGCCTCCGTGCGCGGCTTCGCAGTCTCCGCGACGATCGAATCGGCGATCTCGTCGGCGTGCGCGCGGACGAGCCGGGCTGCCTCGCGAAGCACCGCCGCTCGCGTGGCCGGCGGCGCCGCTCGCCAACGCCCCTGCGCCGCGCGGGCCGTCGCGACAAGTCCGGGCAGCTCCTCCGGGTCGGTCCGACGTACGGATCCGACCGGCTCGAGCGTCGCCGGATTGATCGAGACGAGCTCCGGTACAGCGGTCGTTGCCATAGGCGAATCGTACGCCTAGCGAGCCGAGACGCGGTCGATGTCGCCGAGCTGCGCGTCGACCCACGCCACAAGGTCGTGCTCGCGCACGCACGCGCGGATCGCCTCGATCCGGCGGCGGCGCTCGGCCGCCTCCATCGAGAGCGCAGTCGCGATCGCGTCCGCCTGGCCGGCGATGTCGAACGGATTCACCGTCAGTGCCCATTCGCCGAGCTGCTCGTGCGAGCCCGCGTTCTCGGAGAGGATCAGGACGCCGTCGCGCTGGTTCACGAGCGGCGCCTCCTTGGAGACGAGGTTGAGCCCGTCGAAGATCGGGTTGACGAACAGCACGTCGTATTGCTTGTAGGCCGCGATCGATTGCGCGAAGTTGTCCTCGATCTGCAGATCGACCGGCAACCACCCTTCGCGGCCGAATCGTGCGTTCACCTTCCGGACCTCCTCCTCGATCGCGCCGCGGTATGCGGAGTACTCCGGGATGTCCTGCCTCGACGGATCGAGCAGCGAGAGGAGCGTCACCCGCCCGACCATGTCCGGATGGTTCTCGAGGAAGAGCGCGAACGCGCGAAATCCGCGCACGATGTTCTTGGACGGATCCGTACGGTCGACGCGCAACACGAGAAAGTCTGGGCGCTTTGCGACGATGGCCCGCTCGTGCTCGAGCACATTCGGGTCCTCGACGAGGTCGGCGAACTCGTCCGGGTCGATCCCGATTGGATGCGCGGTGACCACTGACGTGCGACCGCGGTGCGTGACGGTCGAAGCAGCATGATCGACGTCTGCGTCGACGATGTCCTCGCACGCTCTCAGGAAGTTGTGCTGCCAGCGGTGCGTGTGCAATCCGACTATGTCGTTCGCGAGCACCCCCTCGTAGACTGCGCTGCGGAGATCCGCGGGCAGCACGTGCCAGTAGTCCGTCTCCGGCCACGGGATGTGAATGAACTGCGAGAGCACTGCGTCGGGACGCCGCTCACGCACGAGCTTCGGTGCGAGGTAGAGGTGGTAGTCGTGTAGGAACACAGCCGTCCCGGGCGCCCGATCGAGCTCGCCGACGATGGCGTCGGCGAAGCCCTCGTTCACACGGACGTAGCCGTTCGTCCACGCATCGCGCAAGGCGACGTCGATGTCCGGTGCATACGCGAGCCCCCACATGTAGTGCTGGATGAACCAGAGGGTCGGATTGGCCACCACGTTGTAGAAGCCGTCGAACGCGCGCGGCTCGTGCGCAACGAGGCGGACGCGGTACGGCGAGCCGTCTTGCCACGTCTCGTCGAATGCCCCACCGCCGTGCTCCGCGGCGACGGCACGATCCTCCTCGCTCAGTGCGCTTGCGATCCAGGTCACGTCGTGCTGCGCAACGACGCTGCGCAGAGCGGTCACGAGCCCGCCGCCGCCGCGTTTCGTCACGCGCTTGCCGCCGGAACGCGCGTACGACACCGGGCCGCGGTTCGCGACCACGATCAGCTTTCGCCTCGTTGCCACCGCAGGGAACTATCCCGCAGGGGGTCGCGTCACGCGGCGATCACTTCGAGCTCCGTCGCAGTCTCCCGCCCGACGAGGCGGTTGAAGAGCGCGAGCCGGTCGCGGAGAAGGCGCGGCGTGAGGAACCGCCGGCGGACGTTCTCCTTGCCGGCGAGTGCGAGCTCACGTGCGGCCGCCTGATCGGCGAGGATCTCGACGCAGGCCGATGCGCAGTCCTCTGACGAATCGACGAGCCAGCCCGTGCGGCCGTGCTCGATCTGCGTGACGATGCCGCCGACGTTGCCGGCGACCGTCGGCCGGGACTTCCACAACGCCTCGGAGACCGTGAGGCCGAAGCCTTCCTTGATCGATTTCTGGATCACGGCCGCCGAGTGCACCTGGAACGCGTTCACCTCGACCGAGCCGACGTTGTTGAGGTTCGAGAGGATGAAGATGTCGGGATCGCCGTCCGCATAGGCGACCGTCTGGTTCCAGTACTCCCAACCCTCGGGGTCGTCGTGCGCCATCGAGCCGACGAGCGCGAGCTGCACCCCGGCGACCTCCTGCTTCACGAGCCGGTACGCGTCGATCACCCCGAGCGGGTCCTTCCAAGGATCGAACCGTGAGACCTGCGTGAGGAGCGGCCGGCCGATGTCGATGCCGAACTGATCGATGATGTACGAGGCGTCCTCTTTCGAGAGCGCCATGTTCTTCGGTGCAAGCGGATCGATCGCCGGCGGCCAGATCACACACGGCGGGAGTCCCACCCGGTCGGGAACGTACGCCGCAAGGTGGAAGATCGCCGCGTCGTAGCGGCAGATGGAGGGAAGCAGAAAGTCGAGGACGTCGTCGTTCGGCGTCGAGAAGTCGATGTGGCCGCGCCAGGCCCATTTCGCGCTACCGCCACCGAGGTGGTCGATGATCCCGACGGGCTGCGGATCGTGCACGACCACGTAGTCGTACTCGTCGATCGCGATCTCCCGTGCGTTCAGCTCCTGGAAGCGGCGAAAGCAGGCGCGCTGCTCCTGCGTCAGGCTCTGCGGGTTGCCTTGCAGCCCGTTGTGAATCGCCTTCGTCGCGGCGAAGAACTCGTCCGCCCCGCGGATGATGCGCCACTCGACGTTGAGGCCGGCGTCCTGCATCAGCGGCACGAGCGTGTATTGGATCTCGGCGACGCCGCCTCCGAACGCCGTGGCGGAGAGCTCGAGGACGCGGGCGCCTGCGAGCGGCTCTGCCAGCGCGCGGATCTCCTCCATCAAGCCGCGGCTTGCGAGGCTCGCGTAGTCGGCGAGCGACTTGTGTCCGACGTTGACGAGTTGCAACACGGCGCGGCGAACGATAGGTCCGCGGTCGGCTGGCTTTCCTACAAGCGCTTGGCGAACCGGAGGCGCGAACCGCGCTCGCCGGGCGCCGACTGAATCTCGAACTCGTCGGCGATCGAGCGGATGATCGCGATGCCGAGCCCGCCCTCCGACAGCTCGTCGCCTTCGAAGGACGGCGCCTCGTCGGGGTCGAAGCCGGCCCCGTCGTCGACGACCTCGATGCCGAGGCGGTCGGGTGCCAGCTCGTACGTGACGTCGACGTGACCGTCACCGCCCGGCCCGTATGCATGGCGCACGGAGTTGGACACCGCCTCGGTCAAGGCGAGCTTCAGCTCGGCCATCGTGTCGTCGCCGATCTCACGCAACTGCGCGAGCCCGGTCAGGGCGAGCCGGCAGAGCGTGATGTACTCCGCCTTCGCCGGGATGCGCAACGTGATCGCCCGCGCACCGTCGCGGCCCGACCAGTCGAAGGTTGCAGCATCGCCCATGGTGGCCATGAAAGCCTCATTTCCGCAGATTCCTGAAGCTAAACCCGCCGATTTCTGCTCAAATCCGTTCTGGCGTTTCAGCCCTTTCCTTTCGGATGCCCGGCGGGCGGTGGAACCTAACCTGGCGTGCGGGCCACGAGCTGGACGGCGACGCTGCGCCGGCCGGACGAGCGCACGATCGAGAAGACCGCGGTCTGGCCCGGCTCGAGCTCATTCGTGACGATACGCACGAGAGCGTCCGCGTCGGCAACCGGATGGCCGGCCACCGCGACGATCACGTCGCCGCCGACCGTGACCGGCTCGCCCTCGAACTGCTCCTGGCGGCTCCCGCCGACGAGGCCCGCCGCAGCTGCGGGGCCGCCTGGGCTGACGCTGTCGACGAGCGCGCCGCGGCTGACGGGGAGCCCCAGGTGCCGCGCGAGCGCCGGTGTCAGGTCCTCGGTTTGGACGCCGGCGTACGCGTAGCTCACGTGGCCTTTTGTCAGCAGCGCTCCGAGCGAGCGTCTCGCGGCATCGATCGGGACGGCAAAGCCGATTCCGGAGGCGCCTCCCTGATCGGTGCGGATCTGCGCGTTGATGCCGATCGCACGGCCCCGGGCATCGAGCAGCGGCCCGCCGGACGACCCGTGCGCGAGCGGGGCGTCGGTCTGGATCGCGTCGGTCAACTGGAACCGGGGGGCGGTGAGGGCCGCGATCGAGCGGCGCACCGCCGAGACGACCCCGACCGCGAGCGAGTCCGAATTCCCGAGCGGGCTGCCGATCGCGGCCACGGGCTCGCCGACGACGACGGCTCCGGAGCGGCCGAGCGGCACCGGCGCAAGCGTGTGCAGCGAGGGATCGATCCGGAGGACGCCGACGTCGTCGAAGACGTCCCAGCCGACGATGCGCGCGGGCACGCGGTCGTGGTCGGAAAACTGCACGTAGACGCTCGACGCCGGCCGGACCGCGCCGCTCGTCTCGCCCGCGTTCGTGATCACGTGGGCGTTCGTGAGGATCGTGCCCCGGCGAGAGACGACGAAGCCCGAGCCCTGCGCCGCCGTGCCGGCGAAATACGAGAAGACGGTGACGACGCCCGGCGAGCGGCGGGCGAAGATCGAGGCGGGCGAGAAGCCGCCGGCGCGGGCGGGGAGCACCGTACGGACGGACGCAGGGCTCGAAACCGCCGGCGACGCCTCCCGCACGACCACCGTCTTCGTCGTCCCGGCCGCCACGAGGCCCGTCGCCCGGCCGATGCCGAGGGCTGCCGCCCCGCCGAGAACGGCGCAGACGAGCGCGAAGACGGCGGCGCGCACTAGCGGACTGTAGCGAGGGGTTCGTTTTCCCGTGAAAACGCCGCGAGCCGAAGCGTGAAGACCGTGCGGCCGGGTCTCGAGTCGAGCTCGACACCGCCGCCCATCCGCTCCGCGAGCTCCCGGGCGATCGCGAGCCCGAGCCCGGTTCCCGAGGCGCGCGAGCCCTCGAGGCGGCTGAAACGAGCAAACACGCGCTCCTGCTCGGCGGCCGGAATCCCGGGCCCGGCGTCCTCGACCGAGAGCTCGGCCCGCTGGGCGACGATCCGCACCGGTGTGCCCGGCGGGGTGTGCAGGAGCGCGTTGTCGACGAGCGCCCGGCCGATTTGCAGGACGCGCTCGTGATCGCCGAGCGCAATGCCGCCGTCCTCGAGTGCCGTCTCGAGCGGGTGGCCCAGGCGACGCGCGACCGCGGCGAACTCCTCCCCGAGGTCCTCGGCGACCGCGGCCAGCTCGACGGGTTCCACCTCGAGCCGCATCGGGCCGGCATCGAGGCGGGAGAGGTCGAGCAGGTCGGTGGCGAGCTTCGAGAGCCGCTCGACCTGCTCGGTCATCGTCTCGAGGAATTCCTGGCGGGTGGAGTCGTCGAGATCCTCGTCGCGGAGCAACTCGACGAAGCCGCCGAGGGAGAAGATCGGTGTGCGGAGCTCGTGGGAGGCATTGGCGATGAACTCACGCCGGGCGTCGTCGAGCCGCGCCAGCCGCTGGCGCATCCGGTCGAAGGCTGCGGCCAGCTCCCCGACCTCGTCGCGGCCGTGGTCGACCACCGGCTGGGCGAAATCGCCGCCGGAGATGCGCTCGGCGGCGCGTTCCAGCCGGCGGATCCGGCGGGCGAAGACGGAAGCAGCCGCGAAGCCGCCGACGAAGGCCAGCGCGAGCGCGACGAGCCCGGACCAGAGCAGCCGCGATCGGACGAGGGCCACGTCCTCGAGGGTCGTCCGCAGCGAGGCCGAGAAGAGGAGCACGTTCCCGGAGCCGTCGGCGACGGCCACTTCGGCGTAGTCGTTGCCGCCCCGATCCACACGTCCACGCTGGACGCCCGGCCGGCGCGCCGCGCGCAACGCGACAGGATCGCGGGCCACATCGGCCGGGCTGAGCTGACGGGAGGAGTCGAGCGCCGGGCTCGAGCCCGGCGCGAGCGGTTTGAAGTACACGACCCGGGCATCGGCGCCGGTCGACGCCTCGTCGATCACCTCCTGGCGCAGCGGCCTCGTTCCGGCCTCCCGGAGGACGCCCCGGGCCGAGCCTGCGAGCTCCGAAAGCCGGCCGGCGACGAGACGGTGCTCGAGGGTCGGGACGAGCGCGACCCAGACGACGGCGAGCGCGCCGAGGACGACGGCGGCGAGCGCGAGGCTCAGCCGCGCCCCGACGCTCCGGAGTGGGCTCATCCGCGCAACCGGTAGCCGACGCCTCGCACGGTCTGGATCAGCTCCGAGTCGGCGAGCTTCTCGCGCAGATGGCGGACGTGGACGTCGATCGTCCGGGGCTCGCGGTAGGCGTAGTCGCCCCAGAGAGACTGGAGAAGCGCCTGCCTGCTGTAGACGCGGCCGGGCCGTGCGGCGAGCGTCCGGAGGAGCTCGAACTCGACGTAGGTCAGCTCGACCGGGCGACCGTCGAGCTCGACCGTCCGCTTGGACAGGTCGAGCGCGAGCCCCTCGGCCGTGATGCGGTCGCGCCCGTCGGCTGCGCCGAGCGACGCCCGACGAAGCAGCGCGCGCACCCGGCTCCGGAACTCCCGGATCGAGAACGGCTTGGTGATGTAGTCGTCGGCACCGAGCTCGAGCCCGAGGACCTTGTCGAGCTCGTCGTCGCGGGCGGTGAGCATGATGATCGGCACGGCGCTCCGGGCGCGCAGCCGGCGGCACACCTCGAGCCCGTCGAGCTTCGGCAGCATCAGGTCGAGCACGACGAGATCGACGTGCTCCCCGTCGAACCGCCGCAGCGCCTCCTCGCCGTCGCGCGCCTGGATGACGCGAAAGCCCTCGTGCTCGAGCGGATAGGTGAGGAGCTTCTGCACCGCGTCCTCGTCGTCGACGAGGAGGATCGTGGCTGCGTCGGACGAGGGCGTTTTCACGTGGAAACCGGATGCCTGCCGATCCCTCGTCCTACTATAGAGCGCCGTGGCCGCCGTCCCTCCATCGGAACGGCGCCGCCCGCGGCCGGGGTCGCTCGAGCGGCCCGTCAACGGCCGGCTCTACCGAGGCGCGTGGCTCCTCGTCGGTCTCCCGCTGGTGCTGCTCGCCTTCAGCGTGGCGCGGCCGACACCGCTGACGCCCCCGAACCTGCCGGCTGCCTTCGACAAGAACACCGCAGCCACGCTCGCCGCGGATCTCGCCGCCACCGCTCCGGACCGCCTCCCGGGCACGCCGGGCGCGGCGAGCGCCGCCCGCTGGTTCGCCGAGCAGCTGCAGCCGTACGGGATCGCCGTCCACAAGGAGGCGTTCACGGCGTCCGTCCCGGGCCGAGGGCGGGTCCGCCTCGTCAACCTCCTGGCGACGAAGGCAGGGCTCTCGCAGAAGACGATCGTCGTGCTCGCGCACCGGGACGACTCGGGCGCGGGGCCTGGTGCAAACGACAACGCTTCGGGGACGGCGGCCCTGCTCGAGCTCGCGCGCGCCTATGCACCGACGCCGAACGCGTCCCGGATCCATCTGCCCTACAGCCTGCTCTTCCTCTCGACCGACGGCGGCGTCTACGGCAGCCTCGGGGCGGCCTGGTTCGCGGCTCACGCGACGGAAGCACCGAACGTGATCGCCGTCATCGACCTCGACGCGATCGCCGGGCCGCGGACGCCTCGGCTCGAGCTGAACGCCGACATCTCGCGCTCGCCGACTCCCGGGCTCGTCGAGACGGTCCGCGCGCAGCTCGCCGCGGAGACGGGAACCGATCCGCGTCGGACGAGCACCCTGCGACAGCTGATCGACCTCGGCTTCCCGTACGCCCTTCGCGAGCAGGCCCCGTTCGTGACGCGCGGAGTTCCGGCGGTCACGATCACCACGACCGGCGCCCGACCACGCAGCGGCCTCGCAGACTCGAGCAAGCGCCTGCAATCGACCCGGCTCGGCCAGATTGGACGGGCCACGCAGAATGCAATCGATGCGTTGCAGCAGGGAGTCGCACTCGCGCCGGGGCCGTCGAGCTACGTCTACCTCGGGAGCCGGATCGTCCGAGGCTGGGCGATCGAGCTCGTGCTCGTGGGCGCGCTGCTGCCGTTCCTCGCGGCGACCGTCGACCTCTTCGCGCGCTGTCGCCGGAGGCGAATCCGCGTCGCACCGGCGCTTCGCAGCTATCGGAGCCGTCTCGGCTTCTGGCTCTGGTGCGGTGGTCTCTTCGGGCTCTTCGCGCTGCTCGGCGCGTGGCCCGACGGGGTGGCACGACCGCCGTCGCTCGACGGCGTCACCTGGCCCTCCGGCGGCCTCGGAGCGCTCGCGGCGCTCGCCGGCCTCGGCTGGATCGTCGCGCGGGATCGTCTTCTGCCGCGACGTCCCGTGCACCCGGAAGAGGAGCTGGCCGGACATGCGGCCGCCCTGCTCGCGCTCGGTGTCGTCGCGTTGCTCGTCGTGGCAACGAACCCCTATGCGCTCATCTTCCTCCTGCCGTCGCTCCACATCTGGCTCTGGCTGCCGCAGGTCCGGGAAAGCCCGCTCTGGGTCCGCGCGATCGTCCTCCTCGCAGGCTTTGCGGGCCCGCTGCTGCTCCTCTGGTCCTTCGCGGGCCGATACGGGCTCGGTTGGGATGCCCCGTGGTACATCGCGTGGCTCTTTGCGCTCGGCTATGCGCCCTTGCCGGGCTTCGTGATCGGGCTCGCCTGGGCGGCGGCTGCCGCCCAGCTCGTCGCGCTCGTCGGCGGGCGCTACGCCCCTTACCCGAGCGCAGCGGAGCGGCCACCCCGCGGCCCGGTTCGCCAGACGATCCGGCGGCTCGTGCTCGCCCAGCGCAGGCGCCGGCACACATCCGAGCCGCCGCGGCGTGCGTTACACGGCTGAGAGGATGAGACGGACGACGCGGATCCTCGGCTCGATCCTGCTGGCCGCAGGCGTGCTGACCCTCGCGTGGGCGATCGTCGTCTGGCGCTGGCAAGACCCGTTCACGGCGCTCTACACGCACTGGGAGCAGGGCAAGCTCGCCGCGACGTTCGACCGCGAAGTCACCGAGTACCACCCACCTCGCCTGGATCGCACCGACCTCGGAGCCGAGCGGCAATCGATCGCGCAAGCGGCCCGCGCCTTCCGCCGCAAAGCCGCGACCGGGCAGGCGATCGGACGCATTCGCATCGGGCGGATCGGCCTGAACATGGTGCTCGTCAACGGCACCGACGAGGCGACGCTCGAGAAGGGGCCGGGCCGCGACCCGCGCACGTACATGCCCGGACAGGACCGGCTCGTCTATGTCGCCGGCCATCGAACGACCTACCTCGCACCGTTCTCGCACATCGACGCGATCCGGGACGGCGACTACATCCGCCTCGAGATGCCGTACGCGACCTTCGTCTATCGCGCGTTCATGCATCGCATCGTCGTTGCGACCGACCTGTCGGTTCTCCGCTCGCCGACGCACGAGCTGCTCGAGCTGCAGGCGTGCCACCCGCGCTTCTTCGCAACGCACCGCTACATCGTCTACGCGCGGCTCGTGTCCGTGCTCCCGCGCGGCGGCGTGCCGTATCGGGTCGAGGCCGGCGGCGCGACCAAGCCTGCCTAAGCCGCGTCGAGGCGGATCCAGGCGACGCGGGCTCCCTCTGCGAGCTCTCCCGCGCCGCGCGGAACGTGCACGAGCGCATCCGCTGCCGCGGCGCGGACGATCATGTGCGACTCCTGACCGGACAACGGTTCGAGCACGACGCCGTCTGGGTCCAGCCGTGACTGCGCCCGCACGAACTCGTCGCGGGCGTCGTTTCGCTGCAGGGTCGTCGCAAGCACCCCCGACTCGAGCCGCGGCAACGGATCGCGCTCGCCTTGCAGCGCCCGCAGCGCCGGCTTGACCAGCAGCTCGCAGCCGACGAGTGACGACACCGGGTTGCCCGGCAGCCCGAACACGAGCGTCTCGCCGCGCACGCCGAACGACACCGGCTTGCCCGGCTTGATCGCGATCCGCCAGAAGATCTCCTCGACGCCGAGCTCCGCCTCGATCGCCCGCACGAGGTCGTGCGGTCCGACCGAGACGCCGCCCGATGTCACGAGGACGTCCGCTGCGAGGCCGCGCTCGAGCGCCGCCCGGTGCGCAGCCTCGTCGTCGGCGACGACCGGCAGCCCATCGATGTCTGCACCGACGGCGGCGAGCGCGGCCGAGAGCATGAGGCTGTTCGACTCGTAGATCTGACCGGGGGCGAGGACGTCGCCGAGGCGGGCGAGCTCACTGCCGGTCGCGAGGATGGCAACCCGTGGTCGACGGACGCAGGCGAGCTCGGCCACGCCTGAAGCAGCGAGCGCCCCGACCTGAGCCGGGCCGAGCCGGACGCCGGCGCCGACGACCACATCGCCCGCAGCCACGTCGCCGCCTTGCGGACGAACGTGCATGCCGGGCCGAATCGTCTCACGCGCTTCGATCTCGTTGTCATGTTGGACAACATACTCGAGGGGGATGACGGAGTCGGCGCCTTCCGGAACGACACCGCCGGTCGAGATCGCCATCGCCTCTCCGGCCGCGAGCGGACGCGCCGCCGGATGGCCGGCGGCGATGTTTCCGACGACGGGCAGGACGCCCGGCAGATCGGCGGAGCGCACGGCGAACCCGTCCATCGCAGAGCTGGCGAACGGTGGCAGGTCGACGAGGGCGCGGACGGGCTCGGCCGTGACGCGGCCGGCCGCCTCCGACAGGCGAACGTCCTCCGCCGCGCGGGCGTGCGCGCGAGCGAGCACGAGGGCCTGCGCCTGCTCCAGGGTGAGTAAGGCGCCCACGATCAGCGCGTAACGTACCGCCATGCCCGACACCGTGATCGCCGGCCGCTACCGGCTCGACGAGGTGCTCGGCCGCGGCGGCATGTCCGAGGTTTGGCGGGCCGAAGACCTCGAGCTCGGCCGGGACGTCGCGATCAAGCTGCTCGCTCCGGACGCGGACACCGCCCGCTTCGAGCGTGAGGCGCGCGCAGTGGCGTCGCTCGCCCATCCGAACATCACCCAGCTCTACGACTACGGGGAGTCGGACGGCCGCCCGTACATCGTCCTCGAGTACGTGCCGGGCGGGACCCTCGAGGAACGGCTCGCGGACGGCAAGCCGCTGCCGGACGACGTGGCGTTCGGGATCGCGGCCGGAATCGCCGCCGGCCTCGCACACGCACATGCCCGAGGCGTGGTGCACCGAGACCTGAAGCCGGCGAACGTGCTCTTCGACGAGGAAGGCCGACCCAAGCTCGCGGACTTCGGCATCGCGCGGATGGCGGCCGGCGAGGGGACCCTCACCGAGGCCGGCACCGTCCTCGGGACGGCGGCGTACATCTCGCCCGAGCAAGCGGGGGGCGACACCGCGACTCCCGCGTCGGACGTGTACTCGGCCGGCGTCATCCTCTACCGGATGCTCACCGGGCGGCTGCCGTTCGAGGCGGCCAACCCGATGGAGCTCGTGATGCTCCATCGCGACGCTCCGCCGCCGCCGATCTCCGGGCTCAGGGACGACGCGCCGCCCCTGCTCGAGTCGACCGCCATGGCGTCCCTGGCGAAGAATCCGGCAGAGCGGCCGCCCGACGGCGCTGCGCTCCTCGCAGCCCTCGGCGTGCCGGCCGGAACAAGCCTCACGACCGCGACGAGAGTGCTCCCAGGGGATGCGACGCAGGTGCTGCCCGCGGCCGCCGCCCCGGTCGCGTCGGAGGCCTACCCCGCGCCGCCCCCTGAACGTCGGCGCGCTCCTCTCGTCGCCGCCGTGCTGCTCGTGCTCGCACTTGGGGGCGGGGCGCTCGCCTATGCGCTGACGCGACCTTCGTCCCCGAGCGCTCCGGCGACGACATCGCTCACGCTGCCCTCGACTACGCAGCACACGACCTCGGCCGTCACGACGACCGCGCCGCCCCCGACGACCGCGGCGACGACGACGCAACCGACGACGACCGCACAGACGACGGCGCCACCGACCACCGCACCGGCGCCGCCGACGACCACCATCGCACCGCCGACCACGACGATCGCACCGCCCCCGACCACCGTGCCTCCGGTGACGACGGTCCTGCCGACGACGATCGAGCCGCCGACGACGGCAATCGTCACGACGACGCCGTAAGGCCTGCTAGGGCAGCGTGCCGCCCGCCGTCGTCGGCGGAGGCTCCGGCGCGGTCGTCGTCGCAGCGGCCGTCGTCGGCGGCGGGGGCGTCGAAGCGGTCGTCGCGGGCGCAGTCGTTGTCGTCGGCGGCGGCACGGCCGTCGTCGACGCCGGCCCTGTCGTCGTCTGGCTCGATCGCGTCGTGACGCCCACGGCTGTCGTCGCGGCGCCGCGGGTCGTGCCGGAAGCACCGCTGTACTGGTACTGGCCCTGCCACGACGTCCACTCGGGCGTCGTCTCCGCGGCCGGGAACGGGACGTCCGGACGGCTCCCGATCGCCGTCTCCATGAACAGGTGCCAGATCTGCGCCGGGAACGTCGGACCCGACACCGCGATCCCGTGCACGTCGAGCATCGGGATCTCGGCCGATGGATAGCCGATCCACACGGCGGCCTCGAGACGGGGCGTGTAGCCGTTGAACCAGGCGTCGGCGTAGTTGTCCGTCGTTCCGCTCTTGCCTGCGTCGGTGTGGTTCGAGACGTGGGCCCCGACGCCGGTGCCGACGAGCATGTTCTGCTCGAGCACCTGCGTCACGGTCGAGGCGACCCAGTCGGGGATCACGCGCTCGCGCTGCGGCTTGCCCCAACTCCCGCTGGTGTCCGTCTTGCCGTTCGGCAGCACGACCTTTGTGATCGCCATCGGCTTCGAGTAGACGCCTCCCGCGGCGAGCGTTGCGTACGCCGAGGCCATCTCGAGCGGCGTCACTCCGATCGAGCCGAGCGCAATCGAGGGGACGGCCTGGAGGGGCGACGTGCGGATGCCGAGCTTCCGAGCCATCGCGACGATATTCTCCGGGCCGACGTCGAGCGACAGACGGGCGTACACGGTGTTGTCAGACTGCACCGTCGCGCTCTCGACCGACTCGACGCCGTGATAGGTGTGCTCGTACGTCTGCACGTTCCACGCGCAGTTCGGATCGCTCGGGTTGCACGTCGAGTCGGGCTGATAGTGAAGCGGCGCCGAGAGGTACGAGGTCGTGAACGGATCCATCCCGCGCGCCACCGCAGTCGTCAGCGCGATCGTCTTGAACGTCGAGCCCGGCTGCCGCGCCGCGCTCGTGACGAAGTTGAACTGATTGCCCCGGCGGCCCGGCGTGACTGCGGTCATGGCGCGAATGGCTCCGCTGCGCGGGTCGATGGAGACGATCGCAGCGGCGGGATCGGTCGGCGAGGTGAGAACGTGCGTGATCGCAGCGGTCGCCGCACGCTGCAAGCCGGGATTGATCGTCGTGTAGACCCGGAGCCCGCCCTCGCGCACGGTGTTGGAGCCGTACTCCTGCTGCAGCAACTCTTCGACGTAGCTGAAGAAGTACGGCTCACGAATCCTGATGAAGCGCTTTCCCGGCTTGAGCCCGAGGTTCGTGCCCGCGACCGCCCGCGCGTATTGCGACGAGGTGATGGCGCCGGTGCCGAGCATCGCGTGCAGGACCGCATTGCGCCGCTCGAGCGCGGCGGCCGGGTTCCGGAAGGGGTCATAGCTGGAGGGCGCCTGAGGCAGGCCGGCGAGGAGAGCCGCCTGCTCGAGCGTGAGGTGCTTCGCCGTGCGCGAGAAATACGTCTCGGCGGCCGCTTCGACCCCGAACGCGTGATTGCCGTAGAACACCTGGTTCATGTAGGCCGTGAGGATCTTCTCCTTCGACCACTTCTGCGAGAGCTTGATCGCGAGACATGCCTCGGTCAGCTTTCGCTTCAGCGTGCGCTGGCGCGACAGGTAGAGATTGCGAACGAGCTCCTGTGTGATCGTCGAGCCACCCTGCGCGAACTTTCCGGCACGCACGTCCGCAACGACCGCACGCGCGATCCCAACAGGGTCGACGCCGCCGTGCTGGTAGAAGCGCCGGTCTTCGATCGCAACCGTCGCCTGCGGCATCCAGTCGCTGATCTGCCTGCGCGAGACGGGGGTGCGGTTCCGCTCGGCCGGAATCACGCCGAGCTCGGAGCCGTTCGCCGCGTAGACGAAGGAGTTCTGCCCGACCGCGACAGGCCGGAGCGAGTTGAGATCGCAGCTCGAGCCGAAGACCGCCGTGACGCTCACCGTTCCGGCGACGAGCACGATGACGGGAAGGCCGATGAGAACGGCGATGAGCATCCGGCGCGAACGCTGCTTGCGCGACCGTGTGCGACGTCTGCGCTTGCGGCGGGTGTCGCCTCTCGCGGGCGGCGTCATCCCCAGATGCCCAGCGTGCGCAGACGTCCGTGGGCCCGCACGCGCAGGTCGCGCTCGAGCCCTTGCGCGGCGTCTTCGTTCGGTGCAGCGGCACGGATCGTCACGGTGGCATTGCCGTCGAGCGAGGTCACGTAGACCGAGGCGTCGCGCTCTTCGGCGACCTCCTCTCGGAGCCCGTCGACTGCAGCGGCGAGGTCTGCCGACAGTGGGACGGGCACGCTGATCTCTGCAAAACTCTCCCGACTGCGGATCGTGGAGTTCCTGATGGTATCCGACGCCAATTTCTCGTTCGGAACGACGATCCGAGCGCCGTCCTGGGCGCGAATGAAGGTGTACGTGAGGCCGATCTCCTCGACGATGCCGTCCTCGCCCGCGTAGCTGACGCGGTCGCCGAGCCGGATCGGCTGCGTGATCGCGATCAGGAGGCCGGCGACGAAGTTCCCGAGCGTCCGCTGGGACGCGAAGCCGATGATCACGCCGAGGACCGCCGACGACGCGAGCAGGCCGCCCGCCACTGCGCGCACCTGAGGAATCACGAGGAGTGCCGAGAAGAGCCCGATCACGATGATCGCGACGCTGATCGTGCGGCGCAGAACGCGATAGCGGGTGGCGGCCTCCGGGGGCAGCGGGCGGCGCGCAAGCCACCAGTCGACGAGGCGCGCAAGCAGCGTGATCACCGCGAAGACCACGGCCGCAATCACGAGTCGGTGCCAGAAGGGCATACGGCCGTCTCTTCGACGGCGGTTGCCGGGATCCTCAGTCGAGCGGCAACGGCCGGCGGCCGGCGAATCCGTCTGCAACCGAGTGCCAGTAACCGATCTCGTCTTCTCCCAGGCGCCAGCAGAGGAGGACCGTCTCGCCACGCCGGAGCGCGGGGAAGTCGACGAGACCTTCGTCGATGTCCTTCACCTCGACGCCGAGCTCGACGATGTCGTCGATCGCGCGGGCGAGCTCGCGCGCATGCCGCTCCACCTCGGCGGCGGTGTCCGCGAGCTGCGCAGGCGGAATCCCGCCACCGTTCCCGCGTATGCGGCCCTCGAGCTCCTCCTGACGCTCGAGCGCCTCGATGTGCGAGCGGCGATGCTCGACCATCCGTTCGACGAGCGGACGCACCTGCTCGAGCGCCGCATTCGCCTGCTCGGGGGTGAAGTGACGCACGCCCGCAACCCTATGCTCCCCGCGTGAGCCGCACGCGCCTCGTCTGCTGGATCGCGCTCGTCGCAGCTGTCTCAGCGCTCGAGTACAGCGCGCGCTTCAGCGGCTCTGCATCGTCGAAAGACACGAGCAACGAGGTGTACAGCTACTCGGCATTCGCAGGCGGGCTCATCTTCTATGCAGTCATCCTCGGCGTGGTCGCCGCAATCGCCTTCGATCGCACCGATCTCTTCGCGCTGCGGCGGCCCGCACGACACGCGGCGTTCATCGCAGCAGGTGTGCTCGTCGCGACATATCTCTGGGAGCTCGTCGTCGTGAAGCTGCCGATACGCAACCCCGGCAAAGAGCAGGGCCTGACGCCGACCCACTGGGAGTCGGCGCATGCAGGCGCGTTCGCTGCGAACGTCGTGCTGTTCACGGTCGTCGCCCCCGTCGTCGAAGAGCTGACGTTCAGGGGCGTCGGCCAGTCGCTGCTGCGATTCGCCGGCCGCTGGCCGTCGATCCTGCTCATCGGCATCGCGTTCGGGCTCTGGCACGGCCTCGTCCAGGCGTTGCTCGTTCTGATCCCGTTCGGGGCCGCGCTCGCTTACCTGCGCGATCGGGCGCGGAGCGTTGTTCCCGGAATGGTCGTGCACGCCCTCTTCAACGGGCTTGCGCTCGCCCTGGCGGTCTCGACCTAGTCCTCTTCGCCCTCGACGGCGAAGTCTCCGGGCGTGACCTCGTCGAGAAAGCTCCTGAACTTCGCAACCTCGGCGTCGAGCTGATCCTGATCGACGTCCTCGCCCTCGAACTCGATTGCCGACTCTTCGATCACGCGGTCGGCCGCGAAGATCGGCGCCTCCGCGCGGATCGCGAGCGCGATCGCATCGGAAGGACGCGAGTCGACTTCGATCTCGCGGCCTTCCTGCTGCACCGTGATCTGCGCGTAGAAGGTGTTCTCGCGCAGCTCGGTGACGGTGATGCGCACGACCTGTGCCTCGAGCTGCTCGAGCATGTCGCTCAGCAGGTCGTGCGTCATCGGTCGCGGCGGAGCCTGGCTCTGCAGCTTCATGAGGATCGCCGCCGCCTCCGGATGGCCGATCCAGATCGGAAGGAACTTGTTTCCGTCCGCGGTCTTCAAGAGCACGATCGGCTGCTTGCCGACCAAGTCGAAGCTGACCCCATAGATGAGCATCTCGTGCAACCGCGACCTCGATCCGAATATAGCTCAGGCTGCAGGGTCGAAACCTTGCGGGGGCTGCGGCGATTCCTCGAGCTCGTCGTATGCGACATCGAAGCGCTCACCGGTCGCGGGGTCCTCGACCTGAGCGCGCCTTTCAGGCACGCTCATCGGCTCGTGCCCGATGAGCACGAGCACGCGGCCGTGATGGATGACTCGGTCTCCGATCCGCATAACCGCAGTACCCTTCGGATCGGCACAAGAGCCTGCGCGGGCGATCCCTGAACCGAGCCGTAACCGGTCGCGTCTCGGCGGCGTTGCACAGACGATGCTCAGCCCCTGGCTCCAGGATCTCGAGTCTCTCGAGGCGATCTCGCAGGACGACGACGCGCGCAAGATCTTCCTCAAGATGGCGGCGCTCTCGCAGGCCGGCCGGCTCCCGAACTTCCTCGCTGAGGTCGCCCACGACCGGGAGCTCGACGAGACGACCAAAGGGCACCTGACCGAGCTCGCGAGCGACCCCGCGTTTCTGCTCGCGGTGGAGGAGTACGTGCGCCGGACGCAGCGGGTTCACTGAGCTACACTGGCGCTCGTTTTCCCTGCGGGCGATTAGCTCAGTTGGTTAGAGCGCCGCTCTGATAAGGCGGAGGTCCGTGGTTCGAATCCACGATCGCCCACTCGCTAGCCGGACAACAGACGCTCGTAGGCCGGGAGCGACGAGCGTGCCGTGTTTCCCGGCATATCGTCGGCGAGCGACTCGCTGGGTGCGTGGCGGCCGAAGTTCGTCAGCACGTCGGAGTGCGCGCAGCGAGCCGCGTACGCGCGGGAGTACACGAGAGCGCCGAGCGCGACCCGCCGCTCGGCGTCGTCGAAGGACGCACCACGCGTCGCCTCGTAGTCGGCGACGAACGCGAGCGATTCGCGGACGTTCGGCAGCTGACGCCGCCGCGGCACCGTCCAGTCCGCGCTGAACGCGTGTGCGGCGGAGCCGACAAGGATCGGCTCTTGCTCGAGTGCCACGCTGTCCCAGTCGTAGACCGCTGCGACCGCCTCGCGTCGGAAGCGAACGTTCTGGGCGCTCCAGTCACTGTGACCGATGACCGGCTCCGCACCTGGCATCGAGTCGCGCTGCGCAGCTGCACGCGCTGCGAGCTCGTCGATCCATTCGGCGCCGGCAACGGTCGCGTCGAAGTCGAAGCGAAGATCGTGGGGCGGCGGCCAAAGCTCACCCGGCAGCCGTTGCAGAGGCCGGTCGCGCAACCCCGGCGGCGGATCCACCTGTCGGCAGAGCTGGACGAGGTCGGACAACGCGGCGGCCATCGTCCGTCGGACTCGCGCGAGATGAGCGTTCGCACGATCGCTCGCGGGGAGCGCCGATTCCGCGACTGCGACGCCCGTCCCGAGCGGCCCGGGCTCGAGCAACGGAACCGGACACGGAAAGCCGCCGGCAGCGACGAAGCGCTGCACGACCTGCATGGCCTCGAGGAACTGCATGGACGTCTCCGGCCGGTGCACCTTGACGACGGCTCGCCTCGCATCGTGCAGACGCAGCCCGAACACGAGGCCCACGCTCGCAGAGGCGAACTCGACGCCGCCGATCCTCGCACCGAGCCGCTCGGCGACGTACGAGTCAAGCGTCGCTGCAATCGCTGCCGGATCTTCGGTGCCGAAGATCGCTCCGACGATGCGGGGCACGTCGCCCCAGTCCGCGAAGGTCGCCCTGAGCGCAGCCGCAGTCGCCGACATCGGAGCGTGCTAGGTCAGCAAGAGCCCGGCCATGCGCCGGCGGGCGACGAATATCCCGAGGACACCGAGGGCGAGTAGATATGCCGCGTTCAGCAGGTTGATCGGGCCGACCCCACCGAGCGTCAGCGCACGGATGAGCGTGATCGCGTGATAGAGCGGCGAGAAGCGGACGAACCACTGAATCGCGACCGGATAGACCGACACCGGAAAGAACGTCGCGCTGAACAGGAACATCGGCAGCAGGACGATCTGAACGAGCTCGAAGTCCTGCCACGAGCGCAGGAATGTCGACGCTGCGATCCCGATGCCCGCGAAGCCGAACCCGACGACCATCGCCGCCGGGAGCGCCAGCACCGCCCACCACGAGTGCAGGAGACCGAGCGCGGCAGCGGTCACGATGAACCCGGTCGCATAGAGCGCACCACGGAATTGCGCCCACGCGGTCTCGCCGATCGCGACGTCGACCGGCCCGAGAGGCGTCGCCAGCATCGAGTCGTACACCTTCCCGTAGCGGAGCTTCCAGAAGACGTTGGTCGTCGCGTCGTAGATGGCACCGTTCATCGCGGCGGATGCGAGCAGCGCGGGGGCGATGTAGCTCGCATACGAGACGCCGTGAACCTTGCCCCACGAAGTGCCCGAGCCCGAGGCCGAGCGAGAAGAGATAGAAGAGCGGCTCGAAGAACCCGCTGAAGATCGTCATCCACGCTCGCCGGTACACCATCAGGTTCCGCTCGAACAGCAGATGGCCGCGTGTGCGTGTGAGGGCGAGCGCGGTCACGTGACGAGCGCTTTCGCGTATGCACGTCGCGCGGCCACCACTCCGACGACCACCCAGAGGAGGAGATATGCGACATGCGCCGCCGTGCGGCCAAGCGTTGGGGAGCCGAGCGTGAGGTGGCGGAACTCGTCGACGCCGTTCCACAACGGCGTCGCGTACGCGACCTCGCGCAAGCCCCGCGGCAGGCGTGTCACCGGAAAGAACGTGCCCGAGAAGAGGAACATGGGCATGATCGCGAAGCGGAACAGCGGGTTGAAGATCTCGGTGTCGGCCCACGCCGACAGTGCCGACACCGGCGCCGCGAACGCGAGCCCGATCAGAACCGAGAGCGGTACGACGAGGAGCGCCCATGCCGAGTGGACCGCGCCGAACGCAGAGATCGCCGCAAGATAGATCGCCGTCGCGACGGCGACGCGTGTGGCGACGTAGAGCAAGTGGCCGGCGACGATGTCGCCGACGCGAAGAGGCGTCGCAAGCATCGCGAAGTACTGGCGGTTCCACTTGATCGCACCCCGTACCGGGAAGCTCGACTCGATCGCCGCGACCTGCATCGACACGGCGGCCAACATTCCCGGGGCGACGAAGTCGAGATAGGGAATGCCGAGTGGGTGCGCACCGCGGTTGACGAGCTTTCCGAGCCCGATGCCGATCGCGGTGAGGTAGAGCACCGGGTTGAGGACGCTCGACATGATCGTCCCGCGCCAGACGCGCCGGTAGACGGTGAGCCAGTATTCGTACGCACGGAGCGAGTACGCCATCAGTCGATGAGCGTGCGTCCGGTCAGGCGAAGGAAGACGTCTTCGAGCGTGGAGCGCCGAACGAGCACGCTCTGGGGATGGAGCGTCTCGTGCGCCACCGGCACGAGTGCGTCACCGTCGTCCGTATAGAGGAGCAGCCGGTCGGGCAGCACTTCGACGCGCGCCACTCGGCCGTTAAAGGTCTCCGGGCCGACCTGCGGCGCCTCGTCGGCGAAGCGCAGCTCGACCACCTCGCGGGTCGAGAGCCGGCGGATCAGCTCGAGCGGCGATCCTTCCTCCGCGATCTTGCCCTGGTCCATGATCACGAGCCGGTCGCAGAGCTGCTCGGCCTCGTCCATGTAGTGCGTGGTGAGGACGAGCGTCACTCCGCGTTGCTTGAGCCGGAAGAGCCTGTCCCAGACGACGTGTCGCGCCTGCGGGTCGAGACCCGTCGTCGGCTCGTCGAGGAGCAGCACCTCGGGATCGTTCACGAGTGAGCGCGCGATCGTCAGACGGCGCTTCATCCCGCCGGAGAGCGGCTCGACCTTGCTGTCCGCACGCTCCGAGAGCTGGACGAAGTCGAGGAGCTCGTCCGCCTTCTTGCGCACGGCCTGGCGCGAGAGGCCGAAGTACCGGCCGTAGATGACGAGGTTCTCGCGCACGGTCAGCTCGTTGTCGAGCGTGTCCGCCTGCGGCACGACGCCGAGCCGGCCGCGGATCTCGGGCCCGTCGCGCACGGGGTCGAGGTCGAGAATGCGCAGCGTCCCGGCGGTGGGAGGCGAGACACAGCCGATCATCCGCATCGTCGAGCTCTTACCGGCGCCGTTCGGGCCGAGGAAGCCGAAGGCTTCGCCCCGCTGCACGTCGAAGTCGATCGCGTCGACCGCCGTGAGGCTTCCGAACTGCTTCACCAGCCCGCGGGCATGGATCAACGGCGCGCCTGCGCTCATGTTCCGCACCCTAGCGACGCGCGCGGTTACAGCTTCGCTGCAGCGCGCTCGAGCGCTTCTGCGAGCTCGGCGAGCTCGTGCTCGTCGGCGAAACCGAGCTCGATGCGGCCGCGTCCGACCTTCGCGTGAAAGCCGGTGAGCTGCTCGAGCGAGCGGCGCACACGCCCGGCGAGCTCGGGGTCGACAGGCGACGCCTTGACGCGCGGCTTCTGCTTCGCGCCCGCCCACTTCGCGCGCTGCTCGGCAGCACGCACCGAGAGGCCCTTCTGCACGATCTCCCGCGCGAGCTTGCGGCGGCCTTCGTGATCGGGCACTGCAAGCACGGCGCGCGCGTGGCCCTCGGTGAGCTGGCCGCGCTCCAGCATTCCGAGCACGTCGTCCGGCAGTTCGAGCATGCGGATCCGATTCGAGACGGACGGCTTCGAACGACCGACGCGCTCGGCCATCTCGCCGAGCGTGAGCCCGAACTCGTCGAGGAGCACCGCGTACGCGCGCGCCTCTTCGACCGGCGTCAGCTGCTCGCGCGCGACGTTCTCGATCAGGCCGAGGAGAAGCGTGTCGCGGTCGTCGGCCTCGCGCACGACTGCCGGCACCGTCGCCTTGCCGGCTTCGCGCGCCGCGCGCCAGCGGCGTTCGCCGGCGACGATCTCGTACCCGCCCGCCGCCCGCGGGCGCACGAGCAACGGCTGGATGACGCCCTGGCTCCGCACCGACTCCGCGAGCCCCGAGCCGGCTTCACCGTCGAACCGCTTTCGCGGCTGCTTGGGGTTCGGGTGGATCGCGTCGACCGGCAGCTCGAGGAGCTCGGTCGCGTTCGGCTCGAGGCCGCCGACGAGAACCTCGAGTCCTCGCCCGAGGCCGCGGCGGTTAGGCGCGCTCGACAAGCTCCATCGCCACCTTCCAGTACGCGTCGGCGCCGGCAGAGCGGCGGTCGTAGGCAATCGCGGGCAGACCATGGCTCGGCGCCTCGGCGAGGCGCACCGATCTGGGAACCGACGTGCGGAAGACGAGCGGGCCGAAGTGCTTGCGCACCTCGGCCTCGACGTCCTGCGCGAGGCGCGTGCGGGAGTCGACCATCGTGAGCAGGACGCCGCCGATGCCGAGCTCCGGATTGAGCCGGCGGCGGATCAGGTCGATCGACTGCATCAGCTGGCTCAGCCCCTCGAGCGCGTAGTACTCCGCCTGCACCGGCACGAGCACGCGGTCGGCGGCGGCGAGCGCGTTCACCGTCAGCGGCCCGAGCGACGGCGGGCAGTCGAGGAAGACGAAGTCGTATGCCGACGTGCCCGAGGCGAGCGCCTGCGAGAGGTAGCGCTCGCCGTCGGTGCGCTGCGCGAGCTCGACGACGGCGCCGGCGAGATCGGGTTTGGACGGGACGATGTCGAGATTGGCGAAGGCCGTGTGCCGCGTCAGCTCCGCGAGCGGCGCGCCGTCGAGCAGGTCGTAGCTCGAGGAGCCGTTCGCGCGCATGCCGAGCCCGGAGGTCGCGTTCGCCTGTGGATCGAGGTCGATCACGAGCGCGCGCTCGCCCGCCTCCGCGAGGCAGGCGGCGAGGTTGATCGCGGTCGTCGTCTTCCCGACACCGCCCTTCTGGTTCGCAAGCGCGTAGATCCGGGCCACGCAGCCATTCTCGCGACAGCCCCGGACGGGTGCGGAGCCGGGCGCCGGGGCCAGGCCCCATCACGGGAATGTCGCGCCTTCCACAATCTTTTGCGCCGCGCGAAATAGCCTCAGGTGCGGGGCGTTTTCCGCGCCTGCCGCGTCGGCTCGCGACAAAGCGGAGACGTTTCCGTGACGGGGCCTGGCCCCCGACGTAGGGCTACGCAAGGGGGCGCTTCTTCGCCACGCCGACGCGGCGGGGAAAGCCGGGCGGCGTCGCCGTCAGCTTCGGGACGACGACGAGGCCGTCGCGCTCCTCCGGATCGCCGCCGCCGATTCGATCGGCTACGCGGGCGACTGCGGAGAGATCGGCGCTCGGGCCGAGCCAGAGGACGACCGCGCCGCCCGGACGGACGAGCGGCAGGCACCACTCGAGCGCCGTCGCCGGCTGCGCGAGCGCCTTCGCAAGCGCGACCCCATAGGTGTCGACCGGCTGCTCCTCCGCGCGGCCCCAGACGACGCGCGCGTTCGGCGGCGCCCACTGCTCGAGAAAGTCGCACTTCCGCCGCTCCGCCTCGAGCAGCGTCACCTCCCGATCCGGCAGTGCGAAGGCAACCGGGATCCCCGGCGAGCCGCCGCCCGAGCCGACGTCGACGATCGCCCCCTCGTACGTTCGCGACGACATCGACCGCACGCAGCGCATCGTCGACGAGCATCGCCCGCGCCTCCGCCTCGTCGCGCAGCGCCGTCAGGCCGCGGGCGGCGATGAGCGCACGCAGCCAGTCATCCGGGAAGGACGACGACGTAGCGATTCGGCTCCGTCCCTTCCGAGGCCGTCTCGACGCCGTCGACCTCCTTCAGCTTCAGGTGCACCACCTTGCGCTCGACCGCGGTCATCGGATCGAGCTCGATGCGCTCGCCGCTCGTGCGAACCTGTTCCGCCGTCCGCATCGCGAGCGACTCGAGCGTCGAACGCCGCCGCTCCCGATAGCCGGCCGCGTCGACCACCACCTCTTTGCGCTCGTCGCCGTATTCGCGGTGCGAGATCGCATTCATCAAGTACTGCACCGCGTCGATCGTCTGGCCGTGCCGACCGATCAAGAGTGCGACGTCCGCACCGGAGCAGGTGAGGTGAGCGTGTCGTCGTCCTCGCGAACGTCCACCCTGCCTTCCACCCCGAGTGTCCCGATGACGCGGGTGAAGAGAACGCGCGCCTCGGTCGCAAGGTCGCTCTCGTCGAGCGCGGCAGCGGCAGCGGCCTCCGCGGGCAGATGCGCGACAACCCGCGCCGGCGCGTACCCGACCCCGAGCAGCCCCCGCTCGCCTTCGGTCACGACCTCGAAGCGCACCGCCGACTTGTCGAGCGCGGGGTAGCGCTGCTCGAGCTCACGCAGTGCCGCCCACTTCGCCTCGCCCACGGTCTCGCCCGTCGCCTCGACCGTCAGCTCGTCGCTCACCGCCGTCCGCCGGCCTTCTTCCGGCGCACCTTGCGAGGCGGCTGCTGCGACCGCGCGGGCGCAGGCTTCGGAGCCTCCGGCACCTTCTTCGCGCCGTTTCCGCCGCCGTCGCCGTCATCGCGCGGCGGCGTACGCGAGCTCTTCTTCCGGTCGAAGAGCGACGGCGCAGGCGTCTTCGGCATCAGCCGCCGCGTGATCAGCCCCTGCCCGACCGTCCACAGGTTCGTCGTCACCCAGTAGAGGACGAGACCCGCGGGAAACCGCGCGATCACGAACACGAAGACGAGCGGCATGAGCATGAAGATCGTGCGCTGCGTCTTGTCCGCGGTCGCCGACATGTAGAGCGTCGACGCCATCTGGCTCGCCGACATACACGACGAGCAGCACGAAACCGCCCCAGTGCGACGTCGTGTGGTCGGCGATCGACGGGATGAAGTGGAGGAACGACAGGCTGCCGGGATGCTGCGATGCCGGCTCCTTCGAGAAGGCGCGCAACGCGTAGTACAGCGCGATGAAGACCGGGAACTGGGCGAGCATCGGCAGACACGACGCAGCCGGGTTGATTTGGTTCTCCTTGTAGAACTTCATCAGCTCTTCGTTCTGCTTGGCCTTGTCGCTCTTGTACTTCTTCTGGATCTCCTTCATCTGCGGCGCGAAGCGCTGCAGGTTCTGCATCGAGTGGATCTGCTTGACGGTCAGCGGCACGAGCAGCATCCGGACGATCACCGTCAGCACGACGATCGACCACGCCCAGGGGAGGTGCACGCTGAAGTGCAGCCAGTTCAGGATGTGCCGCGCGACATGCTCGAGCGGCGTGATGAGTGGGAAGCCGACGATCATCGAACCGGGTCGAACCCCCCGTGGCTCCACGGATTGCAGCGCAGAAGCCGCCAGCCGGCGAGAGCCGAGCCGCGCAGAAGCCCCTTCGTGCGCACGGCATCGATCGCGTACTGCGAGCACGACGGGTGGTACTTGCACGTCGTCGGGAAGAGCGCACCGAACGTGACCCGGTAGAGCCAGACGGCCGCGACGCGCGAGCCGGTACATCAGGCTGCCGCCTTCGTCATCGCGAGCACCTCGTCGACGCGCTCCCCGAGCCACTCGAAGCCGTTCGCGGCAACCGCGTCCGGAAGGCCCGGACGCACGATCAACACGTAGTCGTTGTCCGGCCGGCACCCGCTCGAGCCGCGCGCTCCAGACCTCGCGCAGCTGCCGCTTGATCTTGTTGCGCTCGACGGCGCCGCCGACCGAGCGCGGGACCGAGAAGCCGAAGCGCGGCGCGGCGGCTTCCTCCTGCGGGAACCAGTAGAGGACGAGAAAGCGAGACGACACCGACCGGCCGTGGCGATACACGGCGTCGAAGTCCCTGCGAGCGGGACAGCCGATTGGGGCGTTTCACGGTCTCCAGCTTACGCAGAGAGGCGCGCGCGCCCCTTGGCGCGGCGCTTCTTCAGGATCGTGCGCCCTGCGCGCGTCGACATACGTGCGCGGAAGCCGTGCTTGCGCTTGCGGCGACGGACGTTGGGCTGATAGGTGCGCTTCATCGCAGGCGAAAAAAGGTGCGACACGGCGGGAAATCCCCCGGACGGGGTAGCCGCGAGCGGCGCAGTATAGCCGCCCGTCGTCCACCGATTTGTCCACAGGCGAGAAGCCGCGGAACGATGCTGAAAAGGGGAGTTTCCCCCACTGTTGTCCACAGCTGTGGAGGGATTTGCCCGAACTGCTTTATCCCTGCAAAAACGCGTGATTTGCAGTGATTTGGCAGGTTGGTATGCTCGCCGCTCCGCGTTCACGAGTGGAGGGGCTGGGCACCAGGGGTGGAGCACCAAATCGAGCTGACTGCGGAAAACCTGTGGAGCGAAGTGGCCGGTCGGCTCAGGGGTGCACTGAACGACACGACCTACGGCACGTGGTTCGGAGAAGCACAGGGCCTCGAGCTCGCCGAAGACCGGTTCGTCCTTGCCGTCCCGAACGATTTCACGCGCGACTGGATCGAAGGACACTTTCTCGGCCTGATCGGCGCCGCGATCCGCGACGTCACGGGGCGCGAGCGGCCGATCCAGCTGCGCGTCTCGAGCCCCGGCGCCCTGCCGGAGCCCCTGCCGCACCTGGACGACGCCGAAAGCCCCGGGCTCGACGCCGCTGCACGAGCCGTGGAGCGGATCCAGCCGAGCCGGCCGGAGAGCGGCGGCTTCAACTCGAAGTACACCTTCGACTCCTTCGTCATCGGCTCGTCCAACCGTTTCGCGCACGCCGCGGCGCTCGCGGTCGCCGAGGCGCCGGCGCAGGCGTACAACCCGCTCTTCATCTACGGCAGCACGGGCCTCGGCAAGACGCATCTCCTGCAGGCCGTCGCGCAGTACGTGAGCGAGCACACCTCCGAGCTCTCCGTCCGCTACATCACGAGCGAGACGTTCATGAACGACTTCATCAACTCGCTCCGCGACAAGCGCATCGAGGGCTTCAAGCAGCGCTACCGCACCTACGACGTGCTCCTGATCGACGACGTCCAGTTCTTCGAGCACAAGGAACGGATCCAGGAGGAGTTCTTTCACACGTTCAACTCGCTCTACGAGGCCGGCTCGCAGATCGTCATGTCGAGCGACCGGCCGCCGCGGGACATCGCGACGCTCGAAGCACGACTGCGGAGCCGCTTCGAGTGGGGCCTGATCACGGACATCCAGCCGCCCGACCTCGAGACGCGCATCGCGATTCTGCGCAAGAAGGTGAAGACGGACGGAATCCACGTCCCCGACCCGCAGGTGCTCACCTTCATCGCCAGCCGCGTCTCCACCAACATTCGCGAGCTCGAAGGGGCGCTCACCCGGGTCGTCGCATTCTCGTCGCTCACGGGCCGCGCGATGTCGGTCGAGCTCGCCCAGGACGTGCTGAAGGACGTCTTCCCGCAGGGCGAGGCTGCGGAGGTCTCGATCAAGCGCATCCAGGATCTTGTCGCCGAGCGCTTCAACCTGTCGCTCGAGGAGCTCTGCGGCGACAAGCGCTCGCAGAACATCGTCTATCCGCGCCAGGTCGCGATGTACCTCTCGCGCGAGCTCACCGACTCCTCGCTCCCGAAGATCGGCAAGGAGTTCGGAGGCCGCGACCACACGACCGTCATCCATGCGACGTCGAAGATCGCGCGCCTGATCCGTGAGGACAGGTCTGTGTACAACCTCGTCCAGGAGCTAACAGCTCGCGTGAAACAGGTGCGCTGATCATCGAGCCCTGTCCATAACCCGCTTCTCTCCACATGCGCTGTACCGAGGAGACATGGCTCAACCATGCGCTCCAGCGCCGTCTTCCCCGTCGTCCACACTCCCTATGACTACTGAAAGAACTACATAAGATGATTGAGACAGACATGGTGGTAGGCACGGGCTTGCGGATAACCGTCTCGAAGGACGAGCTCGTCTCGGCTCTCGGGGTGGTGTCGCGTGCCGTCTCGACGCGCACCTCGGTGCAGATCCTGTCGCGGGATCCTGATCGAGGCGAACGAGGCACGGCGAGCTGCGCCTTGCGGCGACGGACATGGAGCTCTCGCTGCGCGCGACCGCCTCGGCGCAGATCGAGGGTGACGGCGCAATCGTCGCTGCCGGGGAAGACGTTCGCCGACATCGCGCGACTGCTGCCCGGCAGGCGAGGTCCTGATCGAGCACAAACCGGCGGAGTCGGTCGTCCACGTGACTGCCGGAAGCGCGAGCTACACGCTGCACACGTACAACCCCGAGGACTTCCCTCGCTTGCAGGAGCTCGAGACCGTGCAGACGTTCACGGTCGACCGCGAGTCGCTGCTCGAGACGATTCACCGGGTTGCACGCGCAGCGTCACGTGACGAGTCACGCCCGGTGCTGACCGGCATCCTCGTCTCGTTCACGGACGGCAAGCTCGTCATGGCGGCCACCGACTCGTACCGGCTCGCCGTGAAGGAAACGACGCTCTGCGGGGCCGTCCCGGAGCTCGAGGCGATCGTCCCGAGCCGCGCGCTGCAGGAGCTCGCGCGAATCGCCGGCTCGCGGCGACAACGTCGAGGTCGGCGTGCACGAGAACCAGGTCGTCTTCGCAAGCGACGGCGTCTGGTTGACGACACGCCGCATCGACGGGCAGTTCCCCAATTACAGGCAGCTCCTGCCGGAGCAGTTCGAGCACGAGCTGACGTTGCCCCGCCAGGAGCTGCTCGAGGTCGTGCGTCGCGCTTCGGTGATGATCCAGCGTGCGACGCCGCTCCAGCTGCGCTTCGCGGAGGGTGAGCTCACGGTGATCGCACGCACCCACGACGTGGGCGAGTCGCAGGAGTCGATGCCGGTTGCCTTCTCGGGCGACACGCTCGAGATCGGCTTCAACGCCGATTTCCTGCGCGACGGGCTCGAGTCGATGGACGGCGACGACGTGCGCGTGAAGCTGATCAGCCCGTTGCGGCCGGCGGTGATCCAGGGCGAGGGCGACGACTTCACGTACCTCGTCATGCCGATTCGCCTGCCCGGCTGATCGTCGACCGGGTCCAGCTTGCGAGCTTCCGGTCGTACGAGCGGCTCGAGCTCGAGCTGCGCCCCGGTCTCGTCCTCGTGGTCGGCCGGAACGGCGTCGGCAAGACGAACCTCCTCGAGTCGCTGCACGTCGGGACGCAGGGCTTCTCGCCGCGCACGCGCACCGATGCACAGCTGATCCGGTTCGGAGAGCGCGCCGCGCGCATCGCCGTGCACGGAACGCGTGGAACCGTTCCCGTCCAGATCGAGCTGACGCTCGAGGCGGGCGCCGGCAAGAGGGCGAAGCTGAACGGCGCGGCCCTTCGCGCAGCGGAGCAGCTGCGCACGGAGACCGCGACGCTCGTTTTCACCCCGGACCGACTCGGTGTCGTGAAAGGGGCACCGGCTGTTCGACGCGCCTACTTCGACCGGGCACTCGGCCGTCTCGCGCCCGCACGTGCGCAGCTCTCGGCCGAGTACGGCGCCGCGGTGGCACAGCGGAATGCCTCGTTGCGCCGGGTGGCGGGAGGATTCTCGACGAGGGCTGCGCTCGCACCCTGGACGGAGCAGGTGGCCGAGCTCGGCACCGAGCTCGTCGCCGCACGCAGGGAAACGCTCGCCTCGCTCGGGCCGGGCTTCGCAGAGCGGGCGGACGAGCTCGGCCTGGCAGGAGCCGAGCTTCGCTACGCCGGCGAGGCGCCGACCGTCGCCGCTCTCGACGAGCGGCTCGACCGCGATCTCGAGCGCGGCGTGACCGGCCTCGGCCCGCATCTCGACGACATCGTGCTCGCCGCGGGGACGCGCGAGCTCCGCAGCTTCGGCTCTCAGGGCGAGCAGCGCCTTGCGGTGCTCGCGCTCCTGCTGGCCGAGGCGGAGCTGATCACGAGCCGGCGAGGCGTCCCGCCGCTCCTCCTCCTCGACGACGTGCTCTCCGAGCTCGATCCGGGCCGACGGCGCATCCTCGCTGCCCGGGTCGCGGGAGCAGGGCAGGCGCTCATCACTGCGACGGATGCTGCAATGCTTCCCGCCGAGCCGAACCAGCTGCTCGAGGTCATGCCGGGGGAGGTGCGCGATCGAACCGTTGGGTGACGACCTGAGGCGCGAGCTTCGCCGCCACGGTCCGAACGCGGCCATGGGAGCCGTCCTCGAGGCCTGGGGTGATGCCGTCGGTCCCGAGATCGCCCGGAACGCGTGGCCCGCCCGCTTCCAGCGGGACGGCACCCTGATCGTCCACACGAAGGACGCGGTCTGGGGCTTCGAGCTCGGCCAGCGCGCCGCCGAGATCAGCTCGAGGCTGCCCGGAAAACCGACCGTGAAGTTCGTCCCGGGGCCGTTGCCGGAGGCGGGTGCCGAGCCCACCACGGCGACCTCCGGGGGGTCGCCTCCCGTTACCCTGGCCCAGCACGAGCGCGCGGCCGCCTGGGCGTCGCAGATCGACGACGAGGAGCTGCGAGAGCTCGTCGACGCGGGCGGCCGAGATCTCCCTCGCGCGCCATCCGGGCTAGCCGCGGCTTCTGATACAGTATTACTAGCCCGCAAATGCGGCATTTGCAGGGCTTTTTTCATGGCTGAAGCGTCCTACACCGCCAAAGACATCACCGTCCTGGAGGGGCTCGAGCCCGTCCGGCTCCGCCCGGGCATGTACATCGGCTCGACCGGGCTCAGGGGCCTCCACCACCTCGTCTACGAGGTGGTCGACAACTCCGTCGACGAGGCGCTCGCGGGCCGAAACGAGCGCATCGAGGTCGTCTTGCATCCCGACCACTCGGTGACCGTCACCGACTGGGGCTCGGGCATCCCGATCGGGATCGTCGAGGGGCAGGGCGAGTCCGCGCTCACGGTCGTCCTGACGAAGCTCCACGCAGGCGGCAAGTTCGGCGGCGACGGCTACAAGGTCTCCGGCGGCCTGCACGGCGTGGGGGTCTCCGTCGTGAACGCGCTCTCGGAGTGGCTCGTGGCCGAGGTGCGGCGGGACGGCAAGGTGCACCGCCAGGAGTTCGCGCGCGGCGAGCCGCAGACCGAGGTGCAGATCGTCGGCGAGGCGACGGACACCGGCACGACGATCCACTTCCTGCCGGACGCGGAGATCTTCGAGGAGCTCGACATGAACGCCGACACGCTCGTGCAGCGTCTCCGCGAGACCGCGTTCCTCACGAAGGGGCTGCACATCAAGCTCGTCGACGAGCGCGTCGACGGCAAGACGGTCGAGTTCCACTACGAGGGCGGCATCAAGGACTTCGTCTCGTACATCAACGAGGCGAAGGACGCGATCCACAAGCACATCGTCTACTTCGAAGGCGAGACCGACCAGGGCGCGGTCGAGGTCGCGATGCAGTGGAACAACTCCTACCAGGAGTCGGTGTTCACGTTCGCCAACAACATCAACACGGTAGAGGGCGGCTCGCATCTCTCCGGCTTCCGAAGCGCGCTCACCTCGACGCTCAACCGCAAGGCCGTCGACATGAAGCTGCTGAAGAAGGACGAGAAGCTCGAGGGCGAGGACGTGCGCGAGGGTCTCGCCGCCGTCGTGTCGGTCAAGCTCCGCAATCCGCAGTTCGAGGGCCAGACGAAGACGAAGCTCGGCAACCCGGGCATCGAGGGTCTCGTCCAGACGACCGTGAACGCACGGCTCGCGCAGTTCCTCGAGGAGAACCCGTCCGACGCGCGCGCGATCGCGAACAAGGCGATCGCGGCCATGCGCGCTCGGCTCGCGGCGCGCAAGGCGCGCGAGCTGACGCGGCGCAAGTCCGCGCTCGACAGCTCGTCGCTTCCGGGCAAGCTCGCCGACTGCTCGATCCGCGACCCCGAGGCGGCCGAGCTCTTCATCGTCGAGGGCGACTCCGCCGGCGGGTCCGCGAAGCAGGGCCGCGACCGCACGTACCAGGCGATCCTGCCGCTGCGCGGCAAGATCATCAACAGCGAGAAGAACCGCATCAACAAGGTGCTCTCGAACAACGAGATCCAGGCGATGATCACCGCGATCGGCACCGGCATCGGCGACGAGTTCGACGTCGAGTCGCTGCGCTATCACCGCATCATCGTCATGACCGACGCAGACGTCGACGGCTCGCACATCCGCACGCTCGTCCTCACGTTCCTCTATCGCCACATGAAGGAGCTGTTCGAGCGCGGCCACGTCTACATCGCGGTGCCGCCGCTCTACAAAGTCAAGCTCGGAAACCAGGAGTACTACTTCGAGAAGGACTCCCAGCTCGAGGACCTGCTCGTTCGCGAGCGCTTCGGCGAGCTCGAGGTGCGCGACCGCGACGGCAACGAGGTCAAGCTGACGGAGGCCAAGTGGAAGAAGTTCACCGGGGCGCTCGCGGAGTTCGAAGGCTGGTTCGCGCGGCTTCGCGCCGACTTCGGACACCAGGCGGCCGACCTGCTCATCTCGCACCGGCTCGTCGAGCTCGACGCCGTCGCGCCGAACGACGTCGAGAAGGCGCTCGTCGACCTGCCGTCGAACGGCTTCACGCTCGCCGTGCTCGACCACGACGACGACGGCGCGCGCGTGAAGGTGATCGAGGAGTCGACGTCGTCGGCCTACACCGTCGTGCTCACGGCGGAGCTCCTCGCGTCGCCGATCTACAGGAACGTGCGCAAGGCCTACTCCCGTCTAGCGGAGATCATCGGACCCGCCCCGTTCACGCTCGCGCTCGGCAAGAAGACCGCCGACGCACACACGTTCTCCGAGCTGCGGACCGGCGCGCTCGATCTCGCGAAGGAAGTCGGCATCCAGCTCTCGCGCTTCAAGGGTCTCGGCGAGATGAACGACACGCAGCTGTGGGAGACGACGATGGATCCCGCGAAGCGCCTGCTCGTTCGGGTCGACGTCGAAGATGCGCATGCCGCCGACCAGCTCTTCTCGATGCTGATGGGAGACCAGGTCGAGCCGCGCCGGCTCTTCATCGAGGCGAACGCGAAGGATGTGAAGTTCCTTGACGTCTGAGGAGACGCGCAGTGTCTGAGCTCGAAACGGGTGCGCTCGGCCCCGGTCGCATCGAGTCGCGCGAGCTCGAGCAGGAGATGCGCTCGAGCTTCCTCGACTATGCGATGTCGGTCATCGTCTCGCGTGCCCTGCCGGATGTGCGCGACGGGCTGAAACCCGTGCACCGCCGCGTCCTGTACGGGATGCACGAGGCGGGTCTGCAGCCCAACCGGCCGTACAAGAAGGCGGCGGCCACCGTCGGCGACGTGATGGGCAAGTACCACCCCCACGGCGACTCCGCGATCTACGACACGCTCGTGCGCATGGCGCAGCCCTTCTCGCTGCGCTATCCGCTCGTCGACGGGCAGGGCAACTTCGGCTCGATCGACGACGACCCGGCGGCTGCCATGCGCTACACAGAAGCGCGGCTCTCGAAGATCGCGACGGAGCTCCTGCGCGACATCGACGCGAACACGGTCGACTTCGAGCCGAACT
The DNA here is from genome assembly GCA_963848665.1 of uncultured Actinomycetes bacterium. Taxonomy (GTDB): domain Bacteria; phylum Actinomycetota; class Thermoleophilia; order Gaiellales; family Gaiellaceae; genus Palsa-739. The sequence goes on along the minus strand of CAWKEF010000006.1, from coordinate 508,074 downwards.
ACGACGAGTCGCGCCGGCAGCCGTCGGTGCTGCCGTCCCGCTTCCCGAATCTGCTCGTGAACGGCTCGACCGGCATCGCCGTCGGCATGGCGACGAACATGCCACCGCACCATCTCGGCGAGACGATCGACGCGGTCGTCGCGATGATCGACAACCCCGAGATCGACGTCGAGGGGCTGATGAAGCACGTGAAGGGACCGGACTTCCCGACCGGCGCGTACATCGTCGGCCGCTCGGGCATCCGCGACGCCTACCGCACCGGTCGCGGCCGCGTCGTCATGCGCGCGCGCGCACACATCGAGGAACTGCGCGGCGGCAAGTCGGCGATCGTGATCAGCGAGCTGCCCTACGGCGTGAAGAAGGGCGGCGATTCGGGAGTCATCCGCAAGATCGCCGACCTCGTGCAGGAGAAGGTGATCACAGAGGTCTCCGATCTCGCCGATCACTCCGACCGTACCGGCATGCGCATCCAGGTCGAGCTGAAGCGTGACGCGGTGCCGCAGGTCGCGCTGAACAAGCTCTTCAAGCACACGCCGCTGCAGACGACGTTCGGCTACAACGCGGTCGCGCTCGTCGAGGGCGTTCCGCGCACGCTCTCGCTGCTCGAGCTCGTGCGCCACTACCTCGACTTCCAGCGCGAGGTCGTCATCCGTCGCTCGAAGGACGAGCTGCAGAAGAAGGAGCGGCGCGCGCATGTTCTCGAGGGCTACCTCAAGGCGCTCGACGTCCTCGATCAGATCATCGCGCTCATTCGCGCTGCGGCCGATGCCGACGCCGCGCGCGAGCAGCTGATGGGGAAGTTCGACTTCACCGAGATCCAGGCGACGGCCATTCTCGACCTGCGCCTGCGCGCGCTCACCGCACTCGAGCGGCAGCAGGTCGAGGCCGAGTACAACGACCTGCGCGAGCGGATCGCCGAGCTTCGCGCGATCCTCGGCGAGCCGGCCCGCATCGACGGCCTGATCCGCGAGGAGCTCCTCGAGATCAAGCAGGTGTACGGCCGGAACGACGACCGTCGTACGGAGATCGTGCACGCGGAGGAGGAGCTCGAGCTCGAGGATCTGATCGCGGAAGAGGACATGGTGATCGCGATCACTCAATCCGGCTACATCAAGCGTCTGCCGGTCACCGCGTATCGCGAGCAGAAGCGCGGCGGCATCGGCGTCATGGGCATGGAGCTGAAAGACGAGGACTACATCGAGCATCTCTTCGTCGCCTCGACGCACGACTACATCCTCTTCTTCACGAACGTCGGCAAGGTCTACCGGCTGAAGGTGCACGAGCTCCCGCTCGGTTCGCGCCAGTCCAAGGGACGCGCGATCGTGAACCTGCTGCCGCTGAGCCAGACGGAGACGGTGCGGGCGGTCGTCCAGACGCGCGACTTCAGCGAGGCGAAGTACCTCGTCTTCGGCACGAAGAACGGCGTCGTCAAGAAGACCGAGCTGAAGGCGTACAACACGCCGCTCAAGGCCGACGGGATCATCGCGATCAAGATGCGCGAGGGCGACGAGCTCGTCGGCGTGCGCCACTCGACCGGCGACGACGACGTGCTCATGGTCTCGAAGCTCGGCCAGGCGATCCGGTTCAACGAGCAGGAGGCGCGCGCGATGGGTCGCGACGCCTCGGGCGTGCAGGGGATGCGGCTACGCGGTGACGACGAGGTGATCTCGCTGAACATCGCCCAGGACGACGCCGACCTGCTCGTCCTCACGGAGAACGGGTACGGCAAGCGCACGCGCATCGCCGACTATCCCCGCAAGGGGCGCGGCGGGATGGGCGTGAAGACGATCCAGCTCACGGAGTCGAAGGGCACCCTCGCCGGCGCCCGCGTCGTCCGCGACGGCTACCAGGTGATGCTGATCTCGACCGGCGGCACCGTAATCAAGATGCCGGTCGACGAGATCAAGCGGCTCGGCCGGGCCACCCAGGGCGTGATCGTGATGCGCCTGCGCGGCGACGAGCGGGTCTCGGCGCTCGCGCCCGTCGTCGAGTCCGACGACGCCGACCCGGAGCTCGAGGGTCCCGCGGCGCCCGTCGCATCCGAATAGGACAGTTTTTCTCCCTCGAAAGGGGGAGATTTGCGAAGGCTCCCCTTCCCAAGGACAACTTTCCTGTTTATAACTCCTAAGTCGAGGGGTTCAAGCGACCGATCCAGAGGATCAGCAATGACCATCAGCAGGCACGTAGACGTTTTGGAGCCGATCAATCTCGCGGAGCACCTGGACAAGGTAGAGCTCTACCTCGGCCAGGTCTGCCAGATCGCGGGCATCTCGAAGATGCAGCTCGACTACTGGACGAACAAGGCCCAGATCCCCACCAAGGGCAAGAAGCAGCGCATCTACGACATGGACGCCCTCGAGACCGTGATGCTGATCAAGCAGGCGAAGGACAAGGGTCTGAACCTCGGCGCCGCGATCGAGGCGGCCCGCCGCTTCCGCGAGGCGCCGGCGATCTAGCCTCCGAGCGCCGCGGCCGCGTCCTCGGGCGCGACCGTGTTCACGTAGATCCCGGCCCCGAGCTCCACGCCTGCGAGCACGCTCAGGCGCGGCACGAGCTCGATGTGCCTCTCGTGGAGCCAGGCGTTCCACGGCACCGCGCCCTCGACGGCTCGGAGGCGCGCGACCACGTCGCGCAGCAGGAGCAGTCCGTCTGCGAGCTCGAACGGCTCCCCGCCGATCAGCGTCTCATACGGGAGGCGCCCGGCGGGGTGGACTGCCGCACGCATCCCGGCCCGCTCGGCGACGACGAGCTCGTGCAGGAGCGCCGTCGCATCTCCCGACTCTCGCGCGACCTCGGGCGGCCGCTCACGCAGCCAGACGAGCTGTGAGTGCGAGTGCGGCAGGCTCGAGCCCGCCGCGGCGCCCTCGTTGATCAGCGCGTGCATGTAGGCGAAGCCCTCGGCCCGCGCCGCCTCGCGACGGCTCCGCCAGGCCTCTGCGACGGCGGCCACCTCGTCGTCTGCGAGCTCCGCGAACGAGCGCACATGGCGCGGCGAGTGCACGACCACCTCCTGCCGCTCGAAGGCGGGATAGAGGTTCGGGACGACTCGCACGAGCCAGGTGGCTTCGCTCCCGACGCGGAACGACTCGGGCGGTGTGCGGTCCTCGCGTCCTTCGCAGAACGGGCACTCGTCGAGCTCGGCCCCGCTCGGCTCTCCGATCAGTCCGAACGCCGCGCCGGGACGGCGGCGCCGGTTCGGCGCCACGACGACGAGCCGGCCCGAGAGCGGGTCAGTCCGAAGATCCAGAGCCGCCGCTCGATGTGCGTCCGAGGCCCTCGATGAACGGGCGGAACACGTCGATCGGGGCAGGGAAGACGATCGTCGTCGCCTGCGACGAGCCGAGCTCGAGCAGGGTCTGCAAGTAGCGGAGCTGGAGCGCCGTCGGATGCCCTTCGATCACGAGCGCCGCATCCTTCAGCCGCTCGGATGCCTGGTACTCGCCCTCGGCGTTGATCACCTTTGCACGCCGCTCGCGCTCGGCCTCGGCCTGCCGCGCCATCGCGCGCTGCATGCCCGCCGGGATCTCGACGTCCTTCACCTCGACTGCGGAGACCTTGATCCCCCACGGGCCCGTCGCCTCGTCGATGATCTCCTGCAGGATCGCGTTGATCTTCTCGCGCTCGGACAGGAGCTCGTCGAGCACATGCTGGCCGAGGACCGAGCGCAACGTCGTCTGCGCCTTCTGCGAGGTCGCGACCATGAAGTTCTCGACCTGCACGATCGCGTCCTTCGGCGCGACGATGCGGAAGTACGCGACCGCGTTCACGCGTACCGGCACGTTGTCCTTCGTGATCACTTCCTGCGGGGGAATGTTGAGCGTGATCGTGCGCAGGTCGACCTTGACCATGCGGTCGACGACGGGGATCAGCACGAAGAGGCCCGGCCCCTTCGGCTCGGGCAGGAGGCGACCGAGGCGAAAGATGATGCCGCGCTCGTACTCGCGCGCGACCTTGATCGCCGAGATCAGGAAAAGGACGACGAGGAAGACGACGACTGCGATTGCGACGAGGCCGGCGGTCATGACTGCACTATTTCACCGTCAGCTGAAGCCCGTCGACCGCTTCGACCTGGACATGGTCGCCGGGCACGAGATCGCCGCCGTCCGCCCGATGCGCCTGCCAGAGCTCGCCCGCGACGAGGACCTGCCCCGGGCTGCGAACGACCGCCTCTTCGCCGACGACGCGGTTCGGCCCGACGGTCGGCGGCCGGCGCCGGACGGCGATCGCCTTCGACATCGCGATCGCCCAGAAGAGGCCGAGCGGCACCGTGACGGCGAGCGTCAGCCAGACCGAGGTGTGGTACGGCGCGGGTGCGTTGTGGAAGAGCATGAGCATCCCGACGGTGAGGCTGATGAGGCCCGAGACCGTCAGGGCGCCATGGGTCGTCACGTGCGCGTCGATCACGAGCAGCGCGATGCCGAACAGGATGAGGACGAGACCGACCCACGAGATGGGCAGGACGGAGAAGCCGAAGAGCGCGGTCAGGAGCGCGACGGCGCCGAGCGCTCCCGGCAGAACGATGCCGGGGTGGAAGATCTCGAAGCCGATCCCGATGATCCCGGCGAGGAAGAGCAGCGAGATGATGTTCGGGTCGATGAGCGCGTTCAGAACGCGCGTGAAGAGCCCAGGCTTCGCGTTGTCGATGTGAGCACCGGCGAGGTCGAGCATGTACGGGCGCTTGGCGTCCTTCGTCCTGTAGCCCTGCAGCTTGTCGAGCAGCGCCGGCAGGCTCGGCGCGACGAGATCGATCACGTGCATGTGCAGCGCCTGCTGCGCGGTGAGGTTCGACGCCTTCTTCACCGCCAGCGCGGGCCAGGTCGTGTTGCGCTTGTGCGCCGCGGCCAGCGCGGTCAGCGACGCGGCTGCGTCGTTGATCACCTTGCGCCGCAGGTCTGACCCGAGGTTCTGCCCGCTCGAGTCGATCGGGGTCGACGAGCCGATGTTCGTCGTCGGCGCCATCGCGAGCACGTCGGCGGCTTCGGAGATCCACACGCCGGCGGAAGCTGCACGCGCGCCGTCGGGCGAGACGTAGACGATCACCGGCAGCTTCGCGTTCAGCTCGGCCGTGTAGATCGTCTTCATCGAGGTCGAGAGGCCGCCTGGCGTGTCGAGCAGAATCACCGCCGCGTCGTAGTGATTGTGCGCGGCGCGCGAGAGCTGGCTCGTGAGATAGTCCTGCGTGACCGGATTGACCTCGAGGTCGGGGCCGAAGCGGATCGCGAGCACGCGCTTGCCGCTCGAGCCGGACGCGCTTGCGCCGGCGGCGAGCACCAGAGTCAAGCCGAGCGCGGCGAGGAGCGCACGCACAGTCGAACTAGCGTAGCTCGCGTCAGCGGCGGTAGCGCGAGGCCCCACCGGTCGTAGCCGGTCTCGAGCTCGTGCAGGATGGCGGCGAGGAGCGGAGCGCGCTCGACCTCCCGGCCGAGCTCGAGGCGAAGCGAGGTCGGCGGCTTCGCCGTGTCGGCGGGCAGCTCGTCCGGTCTGGTTGACGTTGACGCCGATGCCGAGGACGACCCGTCCCGGGCTCGCCTCCGCGAGCACGCCCGACGAGCTTGCGGCCGGCGATGACGACGTCGTTCGGATGTCGAAGCGTCGCCTCGACGCCGGTCTCGGTGCGAAGCGCCGCTGCGACGGCCTCGCCAGCGACGAGCGAGAGCTCGGGCCAGAGCGGCATCGGCGCCTCGCGGCCGAAGCAGCACCGACACGAGGATCGCGCTGCCCGGGCACGTCCTCCCACGTGCGGCCGAGCCGGCCGCGGCCCTGCGGTCTGGTGGTCGGTCGCGACCGTCGCGCCTTCGGGGTCGTCGTCGCCGAGCAGACGCTGCGTCGACGCGCACGCGTCGACGAAGCGATACGGCGTTCCCAGCCGCCCATGTAACAACGGCAGGAGCGCTTCAGGGCTCAACTCGTGACACCCGGACTAGACTAGCCCGGTGCGAAAAGGCCGCCCGATCAGGCTCGAGCCGCGTCGCGAAGGTGTTCTTGTCTACGAGAAGCTGAGCGATCCGATCCTCGTGCAGCGCGCGAAGGACGGCGATCGCGCATGCGCTCGACGCGCTGCTCGGCCGCCACGCCCCGAAGGTCGAGCGGCTCGCGTTGCAGTTCCTGCGCGATCCGGAAGACGCGAGCGACGCGGCGCAGGAGGCGCTCGCCAAGGTCGTGCGTCCGCCTGAGGCAGTTCCGCGGCGACTCGCAGTTCTCGACCTGGTTGCACCGCCTCGTCGTCAACACGTGCCGCGACGCAGTCGAGCGCCGCAAGGGGCGCGTGCACGAGCCGCTCGGCGACGAGCTTCAGTCGGGCGACGATCCTGCGCGCGATGCGGGCAACGTCCGAGCTGCGGCGCGAGCTGTGCGACTGCGCTCGCGGCTGTTTCGCCGGAGCAGGCGCAGGTCGTTCTGCTGAAGGACGCGCTCGGCTATTCGTTCGAGGAGATCGCCGAGGCCGCCGGCATGCCCGTCGGCACCGCGAAGTGCCACGCGCACCGCGGACGCGCGCGGCTGCGCGAGCGCCTCGACGACAACGCAGCATGAGCGTGCCCACGCCCCGTTCGGCCGCGACGTGATCGAGTCGCTCATTCCGCATCGGCCGCCGTTCCTGCTCGTCGACGAGATCCTCGAGCTCGAGCCGGGCAAGCGCGTCGTCGGGCGGCGCGAGATCCGCGCGGACGACTGGTGGTTCCCCGGCCACTTTCCCGGGCGGCCGGTCATGCCCGGCGTGCTGACGATCGAGGCGATCGCTCAGGCGGGCGCGGTCGCGGTGCTCGCCGCGGAGGCCAACGCGCGGCAAGATCCCGTTCTTCGCCGGCATCGACGACGTGCCGCTTCAAGCGGGTCGTCGAGCCGGGCGACGTGCTGACGCTCGAATGCGAGTTCGTTCGTGTGCGCGGGCCGATCGCGAAGGGCGAGGGACGCGCGCTCGTCGGCGGCGAGCTGGCGGCGGAGGCGATGCTAACGGTGTTCGTCGGCGACGCATGATCGGCGAGGCGAAAGGCGGCGCACCGGTCTCGATCACCGGGCTCGGGTGCAAGGTGCCGGATCGAGTGCTCACGAACGCGGACATGAAGCAGTGGGTCGACACCTCCGACGAGTGGATCCTCGAGCGGACCGGCATTCGAGAGCGCAGGATGGCATCGGAGGACGAGGCGCTCTCCGATCTCGCGCTGCCTGCAAGCCGCGACGCGCTCGCGCAGGCCGGCGTCGAAGGCAAGGACATCGACCTGCTCATCGTCGCGACGGTCACGCCCGACATGTCGTTCCCGTCGACGGGCGCGATCCTCGCCGACCAGCTCGGCGCCGTCGATGCTGCCGCCTACGACCTCTCGGCCGGTTGCACGGGCTTCATGTACGCGCTCGCCCAGGCCTACGGCGATGCTCGCAGGCGGTCTGGCGAAGCGCGCGCTCGTCGTCGGCGGAGACGTGCTCTCCCGGATCCTCGACTGGGAGGACCGCTCGACGCTCGTCCTCTTCGGGGACGGCGCCGGGGCGGTCGTCGTCGAGGCGGTGCCCGAGCAGGGCTTCCTCGGCTTCGAGCTCGGCGCCGACGGCGCAGGCGGCGCGAATCTCTGGCTTCCCGGCAGCGGCTCCCGGGTCTTCGCCGAGCCGGACCGCCTGGTGAAGATGAACGGCCGCGAGGTCTTCAAATTCGCCACCCGGATCCTCGTCCAGTCCGCGCAGGCCGTGATGGAGCGTTGCGGCGTCACGATCGACGACGTCGACGTCTACGTCCCCCACCAGGCGAACATGCGGATCATCGACCACGCAACCAAGAAGCTCGGAGTTCGCGTCTGAGAAGGTTGTGATCAATGTCGATCGCTACGGAAACACGTCCTCGGGCTCGATTCCGCTCGCCCTGGCCGATGCAGCCGCAGATGGACGGCTGCAACCTGGCAAGCTCGTGCTGATGACCGGCATGGGAGCAGGACTGACGTGGGGCTCGGCCCTGATCCGCTGGACGGCCGAGATGGGCGTCGCATGAGCAAGATCGCCTTCTGCTTCCCGGGCCAGGGCTCGATCGAGGCCGGGATGGGCTATGACATCGCGCAGGCGCACCCGCGCGCGATGGAGATCTTCGCCGCGGTCGAGCGAAGCCTCGGGGCTCGACCTCGAGGAGCTCTGCTTCCACGGCGACCAGGCGGGCCTCGTCGACACCGCGATCCAGCAGCCGGCGCTCGTCGCCACGTCGCTCGCCGTTCTCGCTGCGATCCGCGACCTCGGCATCGAGCCGGACTACGTCGTCGGCCATTCCGTCGGCGAGTTCGCGGCGCTCGCGGCCGCGAACGCGATGTCCGTGGAGGATGCGCTCGCGCTCGTTCGGGAACGCGGGCATCGCGATGGCGGAGGCTGCCGCGCAGCATCCGGGCTCGATGGCGGCGATCCTCGGCCTCGAGGACGAGATCGTCGAGACGCTCTGCCGGCAGATTCTCGGCGTGCTGGCCCGCGAACTACAACTGCCCCGGACAGATCGTCGTCTCCGGCGAGAACAGCGCCGTCGACGAGTGCATCGAGCGCGCGCAGGAAGAAGGCGCGCGCCGCACGGTGAAGCTCAAGGTGTCGGGCGCGTTCCACTCGCCGCTCGTCGCGCGCGCTGCCGACCGGCTCCGGCCCGCGATCGAGAAGGTGAAGTTCCAGGAGCCGACCGCGCCGTTCATGTCGACCGTGACGGCGCGCCTCGAGTCGGCGCAGCGCATGGCGCCGCTGCTCGTCGACCAGCTCACGGCGCCGGTCCGCTTCACGCAGGCTGCCTCCGAGCTGATGAAGGACGGCGTGAAGACCTTCGTCGAGGTCGGCCCGGGCAACGTGCTGTCAGGGCTCGTCCGGAGCGCATCGACCGCAGCGTGAAGGCGATCTCGGTCAACAACCTCGCCTCGCTCGACAAGCTCCGCGACGCGCTCGCCGAAACCTAGAGGCCTCTAGCTCACGTGGCTTCGCGCAGCTGGAGGGAAAGACGGCGCTCGTCACCGGCGCGTCGCGTGGGATCGGTCGCGCGATCGCGTCCGAGCTCGCCGCGGCGGGCGCCTCGGTCGTGATCGGCTACCGGTCGGGCCGCGACGAGGCCGAGGCAGCTCGCGGCAGAGCTCGGCAGCGCGCGCGGTCCAGGCCGACGTCTCGAGCGCAGAGGAGGCCGCGCGGCTCGTCGACGAAGCAGGCGACGTCGACATCCTCGTCAACAACGCGGGGCTCACGCGCGACGGGTCTGCTCGCACGCATGCCCGACGACGACTGGCGCGTCGTGCATCGAGACGAACCTCTCGTCCGTGTTCTACACCTGTCGCGCGGTCTGCACGCGCCGATGATGAAGAAGCGCGCCGGCGCGATCGTCAACGTCTCGTCGATCGTCGGCGTGCACGGCAACTGGGGCCAGACGAACTACGCGGCGTCGAAGGCGGGGATCATCGGGTTCACGAAGTCGCTTGCGCGCGAGCTCGGCAGCCGCAACGTGCGCGCGAACGTCGTCGCGCCGGGTTACGTCAAGACCCAGCTCACTGACGTGCTGCCCGAGGAAGCGACGGCGGCGATGCTCCAGAACACACCGCTCGGGCGGCTCGGCGAGCCGGAGCGACGTCGCAGGGGCGGTACGCTTCCTCTGCTCCGACGAGGCCTCGTTCATCACGGGCGAAGTGCTCCTCGTCGACGGCGGACTGGGAATGTGACGGAGCAACGGGTCGGATAGCGGACGGCGGCGGGTCGTCATCACGGGGCTGGGCGCGGTGTCGCCGCTCGGCAACGACGTGCGAGACGTCGTGGCAGCGCCTGCTCGCGGGCGAATCGGGCGCCGGCCCGATCACGCAGTTCGACCACACCGACTACAAGGTCCACTTCGCGTGCGAGGTGAAGGACTTCGACCCGACGAACTGGATCGACCGCAAGGAGGCCCGGCGGATGGATCGCTTCGTCGCATCTCATCCTCGCCGCGGCGCATCAGGCCGAGGAGGACGCGAGGCTCGACATTCGCGCGGAGGCCGACGACATCGGCGCGTCGATCGCGACCGGCATCGGCGGCATCAAGTCGTTCCAGGACTGCTACGACACGCTGATCACCGCAGGCCCGGACCGCGTGAATCCGTTCGCGATCCCGTCGATCATCCCGAATCTCGGCGCCGGCTGGGTCTCGATCATGCTCGGAACGCGAGGGCCGCTCGCGTCGCAGTGCACCGCGTGCGCAGCGTCGAACATGGCGATCGGCGACGGACTCGACGCGATCCGCCTCGGGCGCGCGAAGGTGATGCTCTGCGGCGGGACCGAGGCGGCGGTCAACGAGGTCGGGATCGCAGGCTTCGCGGCCATGCGGGCGCTCTCGCAGCGGAACGACGATCCCGCACGCATGCGTCGCGGCCGTTCGACGCGAGACCGTGACGGCTTCGTCATGGGCGAAGCGGGAGCCGTGCTCGTGCTCGAGGAGCTCGAGCACGCGCGTGCGCGCGGCGCGAAGATCTACGCCGAGGTCGCCGGCTACGGGCTCTCGTCGGATGCGAAGCACATCACCGAGCCGGACCCCACCGGGCCCGGTGCGCGCGTTCGAGATGGCGCTTCGCGAGGCGGGAGTGGGCAAGGACCAGATCGACTACATCAACGCGCACGCGACCTCGACGCCGATGGGCGACGCGTCGGAGACGAAGATGCTGAAGCTCGCGCTCGGCGAGGAGAACGCGCGCTCGACCCCGGTTTCCGGCACGAAGGGCGCAACCGGTCACTGCCTCGGCGCGGCCGGCGCGATCGAGGCGGCGTTCACGACACTCGCGATCCGCGACGGCATGCTGCCCCCGACGATCAACTACCAGGTCGAAGACCCGGAATGCGACCTCGACTACGTGCCGAACGCGCCCCGGGACGCCGACGTCAACGTCGCCGTCAAGAACTCGTTCGGGTTCGGCGGTCACAACGCCTGCGTCGTCTTCAAGAAGTTCGAAGGCTGACAGGTCTGCTCGCACAAGGGTGACGTCCGCGCCCGGCGTTTGCCAGCCGACGGTGTCACTAGCGTTTTCTGCGTGGACGAACTCATCGAGGTGCGTCGGTCTCGGCGTGCTCGGCGATGGACGTTGTCGGTGCCGTGGGGCGCGCCGACGTTGATGACGGCTCCCCCGTGGATGAGCGAGACGCGACATCGCGGAGATCATCGACGCGCACCGCGAATGGATCGCGCTCGAGCGCGCGAAGCAGCGGCCTCGACTGCGGCTCGATCCACGCCACGTGTCCGAGACGGAAGCGCGGCCGCGCGGTACGCGAGCTGATCGCGATGCTGATCGACGAGGAGGCGCCCGAGCTCGGCGTCGTGCCGAAGCGCGATGCAGATCCGCGACCAGCGCTCACGCTGGGGATCCTGCTCGACGACGGGGACGCTCTCGTTCAACTGGCGGCTCGTGCTTGCGCCGTTCGCCGTGCTCGACTACGTCGTCGTCCACGAGCTCTGCCACCTGCGCGAGCCGAATCACTCGCGCCGGTTCTGGCGGCTCGTGGAGGCCCGCCGGCCGGACTGGCGCGTCGCAGCGCGACTGGCTCTTCGAGCACGGCCCCGAGCTCCTGGCGTTCAGGCCCGCGGCCTAGGCGTCGCGAAGGTACGCGTCGCTCCCGTCGAGCCAGTCCTGGCGCGGCGGGTGGAAGACGTCGACGTCGAGCGTGTCCTCGAGCGCCTCCGCCTTGTGCGGCAGATGCGGCGGGATGTGCATGACCTCGCCCGCTGCGATCTCGACGATCTGCGACTCGTCCTCGCCGAACCAGAACCGAAGCGCGGCCTTCGAGGATGTAGGTCAGCTGCTCATTCTCGTGCGAATGCTTCGGCACGATCGCGCCCTGCGCGAGGTAGACGTGCGCGATCATCATGTGCTGACCGCTGATCGAGCCGGCGGCCGATCAGCGGATTGAGCTCCTCGCGCGGCAGGTCGTCCCAGCGATAGAGCGTCGCGCTTTCGGCCATGATGAGAGTCTATGGACCGGTGGGCCACATTCGACTGCTACGGCACGCTGATCGACTGGAACGGCGGCATCGGCCGCGAGCTCGAGCGGCTGTTCGGCGCAGAGCACGTGCCGCGGCTCCTGCACGGCTATCACGAGCTCGAGCGCGCGTTTCAGCGTGAGCGCCCGGATGCGGCCTACCGTGAGGTGCTGACCGTTGCGCTCGTGCGGCTCGCCGAGCGCGAGCGGCTGCCTCTCGAGACGGCCGAGCACGATGCGCTCGCACGCTCGCTGCCCGGGTGGACGCCGTTCCCGGAAGTACCCGCCGCGCTCGAAGATGCGCGTTCGCGTGGCTGGAAGCTCGCGATCCTGTCGAACACCGACCGGGACTACATCGAGGCGTCGCTCGAGCGGATCGGCGTGCCGTTCGAGTTCGCGATCGTCGCCTCGGAGATCGGCTCGTACAAGCCTGCGCACAGACACTGGCAGTCCTTCGAGGGCAAGACCGGCGGCGCAAGCGGTGCGCATGTCCACGTCGGCGCGAGCCTCTTCCACGACATCGCGCCTGCCGCCGAGCTCGGCCTGCGTACGGTCTGGATCAACCGCCTGGGCGAGGATCCCGAGCCCGAGCCCGATGTCGAGCTGCACTCGCTCACCGGGCTGGGCGACGCACTGGACTCGCTCGCGTGAACGTGCGGCCGATCACGGACGCAGACATCGAGGTTGTCGCCTCGATCGCCGCAGCCGACGAGGCCGCGCTCTACGGCCACCCCTCCCGGCTCGGGCCAGCGGACGTGCGGGGCTGGACCGCACGCGCCGATCTCGTGAACGACTCGTGGCTCTACGAGGAGGGCGGCGAGGTCGTCGCCGTCGCCTGGTTCGAGCAGGTGGACGACCTCGGGATCTTCGTCGGCATCGTCTCGCAGGGTGCGAAGGGCCGCGGGCTCGGCTCGAAGATCGTCGCGAACGGGGTCGGGCGGGCGCACGAACGAGGCGCAGCGCGCGTCCAGACGTTCATGGTCGAGCCCGACACCGCAGCCGGCGAGCTCTTCGCAGGCAGTGGCCTCGCGCCCGTCCGTCGCTTCTACGAGATGGCGATCGCGCTCGAGTCGGCGCCGGCGGTGCCCTCGCTCCCGACGGGACTCACGCTCGAGAGCTTTCGCGCCGAGCACGCCCGGGCGTTCTACGAGACGCTCGACGGCGCGTTCCAGGATCACTGGGAGCATCACAGTGTCCCCTTCGACCGCTGGTGGGAGCAGAAGCAGGCGGCACACGACTTCGATCCGACGCTCTGGTTCCTCGTGCGGGCCGGCGACGAGATCGCCGGGGTGATCCGCAACGAGCCGGAGCGGAACGGCGGCGGGTATGTCGCGGCGCTCGGCGTCGCGCGGGAATGGCGCGGCAAGGGACTCGGCCGCGTGCTCCTCCTGCGTACGTTCGCGGAGTTCTATTCGCGGGGCGTGACCCGCGTGACGCTCGGCGTGGACGCCGAGAGCCCGACCGGCGCGACGAGGCTGTACGAAAGCGTCGGCATGCGAATGGAGACTGCCGCCGTCGTCTACGAGAAGGCGCTCACGTGAGCTTCCTTCGTGCGAAATGCCCGACGTGCAAGACGTTGACGGCGGTGGCGATCGGGCCGGAGTACGAGTGCCACTCGTGTGGAAGGACGTTCGGCGCAGGTCTCGTGCGCGTGCCGCGCGCGTGGGGCAGCGATCCGCGCGCCCGGTTGATGCGCGAGGCGGCCGCCTTGCCGCTCGACTATCCCGAGGCCGCCGTCGTCGCTGAGGATTCGCTCGAGGCGCAGAACCTCGGCGTCGCGTCCGACCTGCCCGTGCGTCCGCTGATCCTCGGCGGCTGCTGCTGCTCGCATATCGGCGCCGTCGAGGGCCTTGCGGCACGCCACGAGCGGATCGGCGTCATCTGGTTCGACGCGCACGGCGACCTCAACACGCCGGAGACCTCGCCGTCCGGCAACGAGTGGGGCATGCCGCTGCGCATGATCATCGACGGCGGCGCCGTCGATCCGCGCGACGTCGCGGTGATCGGCGCCCGCAACCTCGATCCGCCCGAGGTCGAGTTCATCGCGACCGCCGGCATACACGACGACGCAAAGGCGGTTGTCGACCGCGTCGACTGCGTGTACGTCGCGATCGACGCCGACGTGCTCGACCCGAGCGAGCTCGCGGTGTTCATGCCGGAGCCCGGCGGCCCCACCGTCCTCGAGCTCGAGGCAGAGCTCGGCCGGATCCGAGAGGGTGGCACCGTCGTCGGCGCGGGTCTCTCCGGGCTCGTGCCCGATGCCGCCGGCGTGTCGAAGCTCGAGCGGCTCACGACTGCCCTCGGCCTGTGATCGCAACCCTGCCCTCGCAACCCTGTCCTCGCAACCCGGGGCCGACGGGGCAGGTCTAAGCTAGCGCCGTGGCCAAGATCGACGTTTCCGTCGAGACCGACGACAAGCCCGTTCCGCCTGCCAAGCACCCGAACACCTGCCCGAGCTGCCATTCGCACTACCGCGACGACGAGCTCGAGCAGGCGCTCTGGGTCTGCGCGCACTGCGGCCACCACTTTCCGATGCGGGCGCGGGACCGCATCGCGTCGCTCTCCGACGAGGGCTCCTTCCTCGAGGAGGCTGCAGACCTCCATTCCGAGGACCCGCTCGGCTTCTTCGACCTTCGCCCGTACACCGAGCGCCTCGCGGAGGCGGAGATGAAGACCGGTCTCGCGGACGCAATGGTGATCGGGCAGGCCTCGCTCGACGGACGGCGATGCGAGCTCGCGGTCATGGACTTCTCGTTCATGGGCGGCTCCATGGGCAGCGTCGTCGGCGAGAAGTTCTCCCGCGCGTGCGACTCCGCGGCCGAGCGCGGGCGTTCCGCTCGTCTCCGTCACCGGCTCCGGCGGAGCGCGCATGCAGGAGGGGATCCTCGCGCTCATGCAGCTCCCGAAGACAGTGGCCGCGGTCGAGGATCTCCACGACTCCGGCCAGGCGATGATCAGCGTCATGGCGCACCCGACGACGGGCGGCGTGCTCGCGAGCTTCGCGACGCTCGGAGACGTGCTGCTCGCCGAGCCGGGCGCGCTGATGTCGTTCGCCGGCCCGCGCGTCGTCCAGCAGATCACGCGCGAGAAGCTGCCCGGACGACTTCGGGCTCGCCGAGCAGAACCTTCGCTTCGGCAATCTCGACGCGATCGTGCCGCGCCCCGAGCTGCGCCAGACGCTCTCCAAGCTGCTGAGGCTCTTCGATGCCCCCGTCTGAGCACGAGCTGCGCCTCCGCGAGCGTCTGAGCCGCCTTCGCAGCATGCCGCTGCTCGGCGGCGCCAAGCTGTCCGGCGAGCTCGACCGGCTGCAGCGCCAGCTCGACCGGATGGGACAGGAGCCCACCGACGAGGAGATCTGGCAGTCCGTCGAGCTGGCGCGGCACGAGGACCGCCCGTACACGCTCGACTACGTCGAGCGGCTCCTCGACGACTGGTTCGAGCTGCACGGCGACCGAGGCCGCGCGGACGACCGCGCGATGATCGCCGGTCTCGGCAAGCTCGACGGCCGGACGGTCGCGCTCGTCGGCCAGCAGAAAGGGCGCGACATCCAGGAGCGCGCCGACCGGCGCTTCGGCATGCCGAACCCCGAGGGCTACCTGAAGGCGATGCGCGTGATGGAGCTTGCGGAGAACCACGGCTTCCCGGTGGTCTCGCTCGTCGACACGCCGGGCGCCTATCCGGGTGTCGCCGCGGAGCAGCACGGGCAGGGCGGCACGATCGCGGCCTCGCTCGCGGTGATGGCGCGCCTCACCGTCCCGACCGTGGCCTGCGTGATCGGCGAGGGAGGTTCCGGCGGCGCGATCGCGATTGCGCTCGCCGACCGGGTGCTCATGCAGCAGAACGCGATCTACTCCGTGATCTCCCCTGAGGGCTGCGCGATGATCCTCTGGCGCGACGCCGGCCAGGCGAAGAAGGCCGCCGCGGCGTTCAAGCCCGACGCGGCGCACTGTCTCGAGCTCGGCGTGATCGACGGGATCGTCCCCGAGCCGCCCGGCGGCGCGCACCGCGATCCGGACGAGGCGGCGCGGCTCCTCGGCGAGGCGATCAGGGAGGCACTCGACGAGCTCGCCGAGGTACCCGGCGACGAGCTCCGGCGCCGGCGCCGCGCCCGGTTCCGCTCACTCGGGGTCTTTGCATAAGCTTTAGATAGTTTTGCACAGAATGTGGACAATCCGGGGAGAGGACTGTCCACAGCGTCCACAGGCTTATCCCCCGTCCGCCTTCCGGTCCGCAGGCGGCCCGAAACGACTCGAGGCCGGCAACGCCGGCCCCGAGATCGACCCCCCGCTGGGTGGAGAAGCCTGCGAGCGTCCTTTCACCGGCCTCCCAGCCCCAAACACGCCCGTTTTTCGGACAGGCGCGGCGGACAGAGAGGAGCCATGGCGGCACGGTCGATCTGGAGCGGGACGATCTCGTTCGGGCTCGTCAGCATCCCGGTGCGGATGTTCTCGGCGACCGAGTCGAAGGAGCTCCGATTCCACTTCGTCGACCGCACGGACCTCGCCCCCGTCGGCTACGACAAGGTGCGGAAGGACACCGGCGAGCACGTCGATCCCGACGAGATTGTGAGGGCCTTCGAGATCGAGAAAGGCCGCTACGTCCCGCTCGAGCCGGACGACCTCGACCGGCTCGACGTGGAGCTGACGCACGGCATCGACATCTGCGACTTCGTCCTGCTCGAGGAGATCGATCCGATCTATTTCCGGCAGGCCTACTACCTGCTCCCGCAGCAGGGCGGCGAGAAGCCCTACCGGCTCCTCGAGCAGGCCCTCCAGGAGACCGGCCGGGTCGGGATCGCGAAGGTCGTGATCCGCAACAAGCAGCACCTCGCGTGTCTGCGCCCATTCGAGGACGTGCTCGTGATCGAGACGATGTACTACGCCGACGAGGTGCGCCGAGCCGAGTCGCTCGACGGGGACCTGACGTTCCGTACCGCGAAGCTGAAGAAGGCCGAGCTGGAGATGGCGAAGAGCCTCGTCGAGAACCTGGGCGCCGACTTCGACCCGGACAAGTACACGGATACCTACCGAACCGAGCTCATGGAGCTCATCCGCCAGAAGGCCGAAGGCGTCCCTCTGCCGGAGCCGGCGGAGCCCGGAGGCGAGGTCGTCGACCTGATGCAGGCGTTGCGCGAGTCGGTGGAGCGTACGCAGCGCAAGAAGCGCGCGGCGCGGCCAAAGGCTAAAAAGGCTTCGTGAGCTCCTCCAAGCTCGGCGAGTACAACCGCAAGCGCGACCCGAAGCAGACCCCCGAGCCGTTCACGTCGAAAGGGCGGCGGCCGAAGGATCCGATCTTCGTCGTCCAGCGCCATGACGCGCGGCGGCTCCACTACGACTTCCGCCTCGAGCGGGGCGGCGCGCTCGCGTCGTGGGCGGTGCCGAAGGGCGTGCCGCTCGAGCCGGGCCAGCGAGCGCTCGCCGTGCACGTCGAAGATCATCCACTCGACTACGCGACCTTCGCGGGCGAGATCCCGAAGGGGAACTACGGCGCGGGCACCGTCGAGATCTGGGACAACGGCACGTACGAGCTCGTCGAGGAGAAGCGCGACGGCGGGTTGACCGTTCATCTGCACGGCAAACGCCTCGAGGGCACCTGGACGCTCATACCCGCGCATCTCGACGGCAACGAAAAGAACTGGTTGCTCATGCGCAAGCGCGACGAGACGACGAGCGAGGTACGGAACAACTACAAGCCGATGCTCGCGACGCTCGCGACCGAGCTGCCGACCGGCGGCGACTGGACGTTCGAGGTGAAGTGGGACGGCTTCCGTGCGCTCGGCTACGTGCGCGGCGGCGACGCACGGCTCGTCTCGCGCAACGGCAACGACCTGACCGGACGCTTCCCCGACATTGCCAAGGCGCTCGCCAAGGCGGTCCGCTCGCCGGAATGCGTCGTGGACGGCGAGGTCTGCGCGCT
The DNA here is from genome assembly GCA_963848665.1 of uncultured Actinomycetes bacterium. Lineage (GTDB taxonomy): Bacteria > Actinomycetota > Thermoleophilia > Gaiellales > Gaiellaceae > Palsa-739. Next base: position 490,229 of record CAWKEF010000006.1, on the reverse strand, counting down.
CGACGAGAACGGCCGGCCGAGCTTCTCTGCCATGCAGCAGGGAAAACAGAGCACGCCGATCGTCTACGAGGTCTTTGACGTACTCGAGATCGACGGCGCTCCGGTCGTTGATCTACCGCTCGCCGAGCGGCGCGAGCGCCTCGAGGCGCTGCTCGACAAGCGCGTCAGAAACGGTGCAGATCTCCGGCTTCTTCGACGACGGGGACGCGCTCTACGAGGCTGCGCTCGAGCAGCGCCTCGAGGGCGTGATGGCGAAGCGCCTTGGCTCACGGTACGCCGAAGGGAAGCGCACGCGGGACTGGGTCAAGGTGAAGACGCACGGACGCCAGGAGTTCGTCATCTGCGGTTGGACAAAGGGGCAGGGCCGCCGTGCAGGGCGCTTCGGCTCGCTCGTGCTCGGCGCCTATCGCGGCCGGGAGCTGCACTGGGTGGGCAACTGCGGCACGGGCTTCAAGGAGCACGACATCGACACCTTGCTCGCAAAGCTCGAGCCGCTTCGCACCGACACGTCGCCGTTCCGGGAGATTCCGAAGATGCCCAAGATTCGCAAAGGCGACGTCGTATGGGTCAGGCCGAAGCTCGTCTGCGAGGTCGAGTTCGCGGAATGGACGCACGACGGGCATCTGCGCGCGCCGTCCTTCCAGGGACTGCGCGACGACAAGCCGGCACGAGAGGTTCGGCGAGAGGATCCCGTCGAGGCCGGCGAAGGCCGCGTCAAGCTCTCGAATCTCGACAAGGTCTTCTTCCCCGCCGAGCAGATCACGAAGGGCGACCTGCTCGACTATTACCGCACGATCGCGCCCGTCGTCCTGCCGCATCTGCGCGACCGGCCGTTCACGATGAGACGCTATCCCGACGGCGCCGAAGGCAAGGCGTTCTTCCAGAAGGACGCGCCGTCGCACATGCCCGAGTGGATCCCACGCTTCCGTGTCCAGGTGTCGACCCGCGAGGCGCCGCGGCGAAGGAAGTGGATCGAGGCGCCGCTCGTGAACGACGAGGATGCGCTGCTCTGGATGGTGAACATGGGCTGCATCGACCTGAACACGTGGTATTCGCGCGTCGACAAGCCCGACCGGCCCGACTTCGTGCTCTTCGACCTCGACCCGTCGCCGGATGTCGGCTTCAAGGAGACGGTGCAGGTGGCGCTGATTGTCAAGCAGGCACTCGACGCGCTCGGCCTCGCGTCCTTCGCAAAGACCTCCAGCGCCGACGGCATGCACGTCCTCGTACCGATCGAGCGGCGTTATTCGTTCGACGACACCCGCGAGTTCTCGGAGATCGTCGCCGGCGCAATCGCACGCACGCATCGAGGGCTCGCGACGACCGAGTGGGCGAAGTCGAAGCGGCGCGGCGTGCTGATCGACTCGAACCAGAACGGCGAGGGGAAGACGATCGCGTCGGTCTATTCGGTCCGCCCGCGTCCCGGTGCGCCGGTGTCGACACCGCTCCGCTGGGACGAGGTGGACGAGACGCTCGATCCGTCCGTGTTCACGATGGACGTCGTGCTCGAGCGCATCCGCAAGCACGGTGACCTGTTCGAGGGCGTGCTCACGACGCGGCAGCGGCTGGACCGGGCGCTGAGTGCGCTTCGTTAGTCGAGCTTCTCGGGGTGCCCGAGCATCCCGAGCTCGACGACGTCGCGGCGGAAAAGCAGCGCAACGGTCCAGTCGACGACGACGCGCAGCCGGCGCTGCGTGAGCGGTAGCTGATACAGGTGATAGCTCCTCGTGACGAACCAGCCGGGGAACCCGCGTAAGCGCAGGCCGAGCACATCGGCGATGCCCTTGTAGCGACCGAGCGTCGCGACCTGTCCGAGCATTCGGTACCCGTACGGCTCGGGATCGCCCGCGAGATTCTTGGCCAGCCGCCGTGCCTGTCGGAGCGCGTGCTGGCACGTGGGCGGGTCCGGCTCGGGGCTCCGCGTGTTGGGAACGCGCGCGCAGTCACCGAGCGCCCAGACACCCTCGAGCCCGCGAACGCGCAGGAGCTCGTCCACTTCGACGCGCCCGCGGTCGTCGAGCGGAAGCCCGAGCTCCCGCAGCAGCGGATTCGCGCGGACTCCCGCCGTCCAGACGAGCGTGCGCGTCGGAATCCGTGTGCCGTTGCCGAGGACGGCCTCGTCGGCGGAGATCGACTCGAGCGTCGTTCCGACGTGGATCGCGACGCCACGCTCTGCGAGCTCGCGTGCCGCATACTCGCCCAGGCGCCGCGGGATCTCGGGTAGGATTTTCGGCGCGGCGTCGACGATCGCCCAGCGACGCGGCGTGTCCCGAAGGCGCGGGTAGTGGCGGATCGCATCGTCGACGAGGTCGGACAGCTCCGCGAGCGCCTCGACACCTGCGTACCCCGCGCCGACGAAGACGAAGGAGAGGTGCGCCCGGCGAATCGCTTCGTCCTGCTCCGCGTCGGCCGCCTCGAGCCTGCTCAGCACGTGGTTGCGGAGGTTGATCGCATCGGCGAGCGATTTGAACGAGAGCGCGTGCTCCGCGAGGCCGGGGACGGGCAGCGTGCGCGGCACCGCACCGAGCGCAAGCACGAGCTCCCTGTAACGCAGGATCTGCTCGCCGCCGCCCGTGACCACGGTCGCCGTCCGTCGGGCGAAATCGACTGTTCTTACGTCGCCCAGGAGCAGCTCTGCGTGCGGGCACATCACCCGCAGCGGCACGACCGTATGGCGTGGCTCGAGCGTGCCCGAGGCAGCTTCGGGGAGCAGCGGCGTGTAGAGCATGAAGTTCTCGTGGCTGACCATCGTGGCGCCGCGCTCGCCGAGCAGCCGAGCGACGTAGGCGCCGGCGAAGCCGCCGCCGAGGACGAGCACCCCGCCGCGGGCGTCGCGCGCTTCCATCGGCCCTCTTCTAGCATCCTCGCGATGCACAGGCCGCCCGGCACCCAAAAGCCGCGCCGTTTCAGGCCCCGCTTCCACTGGGAGCTGCTCGTCTGCGGCGTGCGTGGCCACGAGCTGATCGGCACGGACGCCGCCCACCTTCGGCCCGAGGACGCCGTCTTCGCACGTGAGGAGAACGGCGTCCGCTGGTATCGGTGCGTGCGCTGCGATTCGTGGCTGCCGCTGGCCCCACCTGAGCGCCCGGCGCGGGAGACGCCGCCGCCCCGGGACGAGATCGAGCTGCCGCTCCGCGGCAAGGCTCTGCGAGATCGCGTCGTGCTGCGCATCATCGCGATCGATCGCGCGATCCATTTCGTGGTTCTCGCGCTACTTGCGGTCGTCGTCTTCCTGTTCGCAGCCCACGAAGTGCGCGTGCGCGGCGTGTTCTACCGGATCGTCGATGCAGTCCAGGGCACGACGGGTGGGGCGCATGCTTCGGGCCACGGCTTTCTGCACTCGCTCGAGCACGTGTTCACGTTGAAGTCGTCGACGCTCTATGCCGTCGCTGCAATCGCCGCCGCGTACGCGGTGCTAGAAGGAGTGGAGGCGGTGGGGCTCTGGTACCAGAAGCGCTGGGCCGAGTACCTCACGTTCATCGCGACGACGGCCTTCATCCCGTACGAGGTTTACGAGCTGGTGCGCACCGTCTCGCCGTTCAAGGTCGTCGCGCTCGTCGTCAACGTCGCGATCGCCGTCTACCTGCTCTATGCGAAGCGGCTCTTCGGTGTGCGCGGTGGTGGGGCCGCCGAGGCGGCCGAACGTGAACGTGACACGGGCTGGGAAGCGCTAGAGCGAAGCCAGCCGGCTGCGTAGAAACTCCCGCTCGACGTCGCTCGGCGCGAGCGCGAGCGCCTGGTCGTACGCCGCCGCAGCCGCATCGGAGCGGTCGAGCCGCCGCAGCAGATCGGCCCGCGTGGCATGGAGCAGGTAGTAGTCCTCGAGCCCGGCGATCGAGTTTGCGAGCGCGAGACCCTCTTCGGGTCCATGCGCCATCGCGACCGCGACGGCGCGGTTCAGCTCGACGACGGGCGACTGCGTGAAATCGAGGAGGCGGCTGTAGAGCAGTGCGACCTGCGGCCAGTCGGTGGTCGGCTCGGCGTGCAGCGCCGCGATCGCCGCCTGCAGCTGGTACGGCCCGGATCTGCGCAGGACGAGCGCGCGCTCGAGTGCCGTGCGACCCTGCTCGATCTCGTCGTCGTCCCACCGGGTGCGGTCCTGGTCTTCGAGGAGGACGAGCCGCCCCGCCGCGGACACGCGTGCATCGCGGCGCGCATCCTGGAGCAGCACGAGCGCATGGAGGCCGTGGACCTCTGCCTCGTCCGGCATCAGCGTTGCGAGCAGCAGCGCGAGGCGGATCGCCTCGGCACAGAGCTCACGCCGCACCGGCGGCCCGTAGCCCGCGTTGAAGATGAGATAGATCGCCGCAAGCACGGTGCGCAGCCGCTCCGGTAGCAGATGCTCCGGCGGAACGCGCAGTGGAATACCGGCGTCGCGGATCTTGCGCTTGGCCCGTACGAGCCGTTGGGCGAGCGTTGGCTCGGGGACGATGAACGCACGCGCGATCTCGGGCGTCGTGAGCCCGCCCACCAGGCTCAGCGTCAGCGCGACCTGGGCGTCGGCGGCGAGCGCCGGGTGACAGCACGCGAAGATCAGCTCGAGCCGCTCGTCGGGAATCACGGTGTCCTCGTCGTCGGGGAGCTGCTCCGCTCGTGCCAGCAGCTGCGTCTTGCGGGCGAGCGTCTGCTCACGGCGGATCCGGTCGATCGCACGGTTCCGCGCGGTCGCCACGATCCAGGCGCCGGGATTCTGCGGCGTTCCGTGCAGGGGCCAGCGCTCCGCGGCGACGACGAATGCATCCTGAACGGCGTCCTCGGCGAGATCGAGATCGCCGAGGACGCGGCCCAGAATCGCGATGCACCGTGCACGCTCATCTCGATAGGCGCGGGCGAGAACGTCTATTCGCAGTACTCCGAGTCGGCGCGGACCGGGCGGATCTCGATGCCGCCGCTTCGCGCAGCGGGGATCAGCTCTGCTCGTGCGATCGCCTCGTCGAGCGAGCCGGCCTCGACGAGGCAGTACCCGCCCAGCCGTTCTCGGGCCCCGACCGGCCCGTCTTCGACGAGCGTGTCGCCGTTCCGAACGCGCACCGTCGTCGCCGTCGAGTCCCAGTAGTCGTCCTCCCCGTAGATGAGCAGCAGGTACTGCATCGCTACATCTCCATGACCTGCCGCACCTCGACCGAGCCGCCGAGCCGCGCGGACGGGATCTTCGCCGCGAGTGCCTCGGCCTCCTCGATCGAGTCGGCCTCGACGAGGTAGTAGCCACCGAGCGTCTCCTTCGTCTCGGCGAACGGCCCGTCGGTCACGAGCGTCTCGCCGTCCTTGATCCGAACGGTCTTTGCCGTCTCGGTGCCGTGAAGCTGGGCGCTGTGCTTCGTCGCCTTGTGGCGCGCGACCGACGCGTACTCCTCGTAGATCGCCGGCATCTCGTCCTCCGTGACGTTCCACTGGGTTGGATCGTCGTAGACCAGCAGCATGTACTGCATGTGCGTCTCCTCCTCGGGTTGCGTGTCGACTCTACGACGAACGGCCTAGGCCGATTTCGACATCCTGGAGAGCAGCGTCAAGGCTCCGTGCTTGTCGAGGTGCTCGTTCAGGTTGCCGCATTTCGGGCTCTGGACGCAGGAGGGGCAGCCGCGCTCGCACGGGCAGCCCTCGAGCAGCCGCACCGTGTCGGCGACCCAGCCCTCGAACTGCTCGAAACCGCGCTCGGCGATGCCGACGCCGCCCGGATGCCCGTCGTAGACGAAGACCGTCGGCCGGCCGGTGTCCTGGTGGATGTTCGTCGAGAGACCGCCGATGTCCCAGCGGTCGCACATCGCCCAGAGCGGCAGGAGCGCGATCATCGAATGCTCTGCGGCGTGCAGCGTCGAGATCAGGGTCGGCATCTCGTCGAGGCCGTCGAGCTGCCGCTCGGTGGGCAGGTACCACACGGCTTCGGTGTCGAACACGGTCGGGGGCAGGTCGAGGTCGACGGTCGCGATCGTCGTCTGGTCGCGGATGCTCTTGCGCTGGTATGCGACGACGCGCTCGGTGACCGAGACGAGCCCGAACGTGAGCTCGAGTCCCAGACGCCGTTCCGTTCGCAGCGGCTCCTCGATGTCGGTCGACGTGTCCTTCTTCACCTGCGTGTACCAGTCCCCCGCGTGCGGCTCCACGATCGCGCGCCGTACCGTGAGGTCGAGCTCCCGCACGAGCCACTGCTCTCCGAGATGGAGATAGACGGCGCCCGTGTGAATCGTCGAGTAGGCGCGCTCGCGCTCGACGATGCCGAGCACGCTCCCCGTCGAGCCGTCGATGACGGTGAATGCGTCCGCGCTGGCCGAGCGCAGCGGAGTGCGGCCGGCCGGGTAGTCCTTGCCTGCCCACACCCAGCCGTGGGGCGTGTGCTGGAGGTCGGGGACGTGGGGTGCACGCTCGAGCGCCTCGTCGCCGAGCGTGGCACGGTCGGCGTCGTCGACGGGAGCTTCGAACGCCGCCGAGGCGACGTGGCCGTCGAGCACCCGAGGGTTCGCATGGTCGAGAATCGCGGCCTCGACCCGGCGCTCGAGCAGCGTCTCGGGCTCGCGCATGAAGTACTGGTCGAGCGCGTCTTCGGAGGCGATGAGCACGGCGAGCCCGTGGCCTCGCCGGCCCGCCCGGCCCCATTGCTGCCGCAAGCTCGCGATCGTCCCCGGAAAGCCGACGGAGATCGCGCAGTCGAGCAGGCCGATGTCGATCCCGAGCTCGAGGGCGTCGGTGGCGGCGACGCCGAGGAGCTCGCCCTCGACGAGGCGGCGCTCGATGTCGCGGCGCTGCTGCGGCGTGTAGCCGGCGCGATACGGCGCCAGCCGCTTCGCCGTCGCCGGGCTGACCCGGTCGGCCGTCATCCGGTGGATCAGCTCCGCCTGCTTGCGGCTCTTTGCGAAGCAGATCGTGCGCAGGTCTCGCTCGACGAGCCCCGCCATGATCCGTGCCGCGTCGCCGAGCGCGCTCGCCCGGATGCCGAGCTCCGCGTCGAGGAGCTCGGGGTTCCAGAGGGCGATCGTCCGTTCCGCCCGCGGTGCGGCGTCGTCTCCGATGACGGTCGTCTCGAAACCGAGCAGCGACTGCGCAAGCTCGCCGGGGTTGGCGATCGTCGCCGACGCGAGGAGGAACTGCGGCTCGGAGCCGTACACGCGCGCCATGCGGCGCAGTCGGCGCAACACGTTGGCGACATGTGAGCCGAAGACACCGCGATACACGTGCGCCTCGTCGACGACGACATAGCGCAGGTTGTGCAGCACGTCGGCCCACAGATCGTGGCGCGGCAGGACGCCGATGTGCAGCATGTCCGGGTTCGTGAGCACGAGGTTCGCCCACTTGCGGATCTGCCAGCGACGCTCGGCCGGCGTGTCGCCGTCGTAGATCGCTGCGCGCACGCGCGGCACGGCGAGGGCGCCGAGCGCACGCGCTTGATCCTGCGCGAGCGCTTTCGTCGGATAGAGATAGAGCGCGCGATCCTTCGGTTCGCGCGCGAGTGCGTCGAGGACGGGGAGATTGAACGCGAGCGTCTTGCCCGAGGCCGTTCCGGTGGTGACGATCAGGCTCTCGCCGCGGCGCGCCGCCTCCCAGGCCTGCGCCTGATGCACGTAGAGCTCGCCGATGCCCTGCTGCTCGAGCGCCTCGCGCACCTTCGGATGGAGGTCGTCCGGTAGCGGCTGCGTGCGCGGCGCACGCGCCGGCACCGTCGTCAGATAGGCGAGCTCCTCGCCCTGGAGAGCTTCTCCTAGGCGGAGCTCCATACGGAGCCATCCTGCCCGACGAGGACGATCCGGCGCGCGTTCACTCCTGTGAGGTCGGCGCCGTCCGGCGCGACCACCGCGTCGAACGGACCCGCGGGCGGATTCGCGAGCGTCTCGCCCGCGCGCTCGGCCGCCCGCCCGCGGTGGTCGGGGTCGGGCTCGACGACGACCACCTCGAACCCCGCAAGCCGGAGCACCGGTGCATGGATCCCGGCGAAGCCGAGTTCGAGCACGCGTCCCGGCGGCTCGCCGAGCTCCTCGAGGATCCGCGGCGTCGCGCGTGCCGCGAGCGCGGGCGGCAGCCGGCTCACTCGTCCCGGAGAACCGCGAGCGCCCACCATGCGAGTGCGGCCGCTCCGAGCGTGAACGCCGCGGTCACGAGGATCGACCCGTGGAGCAGGGACGCTGCCTTCCAGATCCCGACGAGGCCGAGGAGCGCGAGGAGCGGCACTCACGGAATGATGGGCTGTTAGCCTGACGACACCGGGGTGCCGCGCTCGCGGCTGAGAACACACCCGTCGAACCTGATCCGGCTAGTACCGGCGAAGGGAGCCGCTCTTGACCGTCCCACGCGCCCTCACGATCGCGACCTCCGACTCGGGCGGCGGCGCCGGCATCCAGGCGGATGTGAAGGCATTCGCCGCCGCCGGTGCCCACGGCATGACCGCGCTCGTGGCACTCACTGCACAGAATACGGTCGGCGTGACGGCGATCCACGAGCTGCCCCCGGAGTTCGTGCGGGAGCAGCTCGATGCGGTGTTCGACGACATCGGCGTCGACGCCGCGAAGACCGGGATGCTCTTCTCGCGTGCCCTGATCGAGGCCGTCGCCGACTACCTCGAGGCGCACCGGGTCCCGCTCGTCGTCGACCCGGTGCTCGTGGCAAGCTCGGGCGCGAAGCTGCTCGAGGACGACGCAGTCGGCGCCCTGGTCGGCAGGCTCTTTCCCCTCGCGACCGTCGTGACGCCGAACCTGCTCGAAGCGAAGACTCTCACGGGGCTGGACACGCCACGGGCTGCGCTTGCCGAGCGGCTGCACGAGCTCGGTGCACCGGCCGTGATCGTCACGGGCGGCCACGGAGACGCAGCGGTGGATCATCTCTTCGACGGCGCCGATCATCTCGAGATCCCCGTCGCGCGCCACGAGATCGCGGCGACGCACGGCGCGGGCTGCACCCACTCGGCGACGCTCGCCGCACTGCTCGCGCGCGGGGAGAGCCTGGCCGCCGCCGCACGAGGCGCTGCCGCAGCCGCCTCGCGCGCGGTCGCCAACGGCCTCGCCGAGATCGGTGCCGGCGACGGCCCCGTCGACGTCCTGGACGTGCTTTCACGATGAGCGCCGGAGCGACGTTGCGCGCGGTGCGGGAGCAGAAGCCGCTCGTCCACCAGATCACGAACTACGTCGTCATGAACGAGACCGCGAACGCGACCCTCGCGCTCGGCGCATTGCCCGTGATGGCGCACGCGACCGACGAGGTCGAGGAGATGGCGAGCATCGCGTCGTCGCTCGTCCTCAACATCGGCACCCTGTCGGAGCGGTGGGTCGAAGCCATGCTGCTCGCGGGAGCGGCGGCGAGTGCACGACGGATTCCCGTCGTGCTGGATCCGGTCGGCGTCGGCGCCACGGCATATCGCACCGTGACTGCGCATCGCATCCTCGAGCTCGTCGACGTGACCGTGCTGCGCGGAAACGCGGGCGAGATCGCGACGCTGATGGGCGCACACGCGGAGGTGCGCGGCGTCGAGTCGATGAGCGCCGGCCTCGAGCCTGCCGAGCTCGCACGAGCCGCCGCTCGCAAGCTCGGGGTGATCGCCTCCGTGACCGGGCCCGTCGATCATGTGAGCGACGGCGAACGTGTTCTCGTCGTGTCCAACGGTCATCCGCTGCTCGCGACCGTCACCGGGACCGGCTGCATGTCGAGTGCGCTGACCGGCTGCTTCCTCGCCGCCAAGCCGGCCGAGCCGCTCGCTGCGGCCGCCGAGGCGCTCGCCGCGTTCGGCGTCGCCGCGGAGGATGCCGCCGCCGGTGCGGCGGGGCCGGGGACCTTCCACGCGCGACTCTACGACGCGCTCTACGCGCTCGATCCCGACACGCTCGACGAGCGTGTGCGGATCTCGGAGCCGTGAAGCTCGACGAGATCGGAGAGTTCGGCCTGCTCTCGGAGCTCGAGCGGCTCGGCCTCGCGCAGGGGATCGAGCACGATGCGGCTCTCGTTCACGGCCTCGTCGTGACGCAAGATGCGCTCGTCGAGGGCGTGCACTTTCGCTTCGACCTCCTCTCGTGGCGCGACCTCGGCTTTCGCGCGGCTGCCGCGAATCTGAGCGACCTGGCTGCGAGCGGCGCCGAGCCGCTCGCGCTCGTCGTCACGCTCGGGCTGCCCGGCGAGACCGAGCTGGCCGACGTCGTCGAGCTCTACGAGGGGCTGAACGAGCCGGGCGTACCGGTCCGGGGAGGCGACACGACTCGCGCGCACACGCTCTTTCTGAGCGTGACGGCCCTCGGGCGGGCGGAGCGGGTCCCGGGACGCGCGGGCGCGCGTCCGGGAGACCTGCTCGTCGTCACCGGCCCGCTCGGCGCGGCAGGCGCGGCGTTTCGCACCGGCCGCCTCGTGAGACCGCCGCTCCGCCTCGAGGAGGGACGACGCCTGGCGCGCGTCGCGTCCGCCATGCTCGACGTCTCGGATGGGCTCGCCGCCGACGCGGCGCACATCGCCGCGCGATCGGGGTGCCGGCTCGCGATCGAGCTCGAGTCCGTGCCGCTCGCCGACGGCGCGTTCGTCGAGGACGCCGGCTTCGGCGAGGACTACGAGCTCCTCGCCGCGACGCCGGACCCGCTCGGCTTCCCTGTGATCGGGCGTTGCGAGGAGGGCTCAGGGGTCGTCGTGACCTTGGACGGCGAGCCCTTCGAGCTGCCCGGCTGGCAGCATTTCGGCTAGCCAGCCCTCGAAGTGCGCGAGCGGCCGTACGCCGACCACCTTCCCGCGCGGAGCGCCGTCTTCGAAGAGCATCACGGTCGGGATCGAGAGAATCTCGTAGCGCGAGGCGATCTCGGGATAGTCGTCGATGTTGAGCCGCGCGACGGGGACACGCTCGTCGATCTGTTCGAGCAACGGCTCGAGTGCCAGGCAGGGGCGGCACCACGGCGCCCAGAAGTCGACGACGACCGGGCCTTTGCGGATCGCGTCGTCGAATGTCGTCGCCTCGAGCTCTCGCATGCGCGGGATAGTAGCCCGGGTTAGCCTGAACCGATGCGTCGGGCTCTGCACGCGACCGTATTTGCGGTAACGCTGTGCTTGCCCGCCGCCGCAGCGGCACCAGGCGCGGCCGATTCGCATGACGCGCTCCGTGCCGCAGCGAGCTACTCGGCGATGGAGCGCAGTTTCTACGACCGGCGGTCGGGCGACTACCGCGAGCGGATCGGCCTGGCTCCAGGCTCGCATGCGTGGCCTTTCTCGCAGGCGCTGGCGGCGAGTATCGCTGTCGCGCACCTGCCGCAGCACATCGTGCAGGCTCCGCTACGTGCGCGCTTCGCGACGCTGGAGCGCCGCTTCCGGTCGGCCGCGGCGTACAAGGCGTCGCCGCACGGCAGCTTCTACCTCGACGACAACGAATGGCTCGCGCTGGACTTTCTGGATCGAGGTGGCCGCGCGGCACGCGCCCGTGCGGCGGCGATCTTCAACGTTGTCGTCGATGCCTGGGACGACGCGGGGAGCCACCCGTGTGCCGGCGGCGTCTACTGGACGGCCTCGCCGGCCGACCGCGACCGCAACACCGTTTCGACCGCGAACGGCGCCCTTGTCGGCCTGCGCCTCTACGCGGCGACGAAGCAGACTCGATACCTGACCTGGTCGAAGCGAATGCTCGGGTGGATCGACACGTGCATGCTGGCGCCGAACGGCCTCTACTGGGATCACATCGACCTTGGCGGGACGGTCGACCAGACGCAGTGGAGCTACAACCAGGGAAGCGTCATCGGCGCCGGCGTGCTGCTCTACACGTTGACGGGTGACACCGGCGCACTCGCGCGCGCGGAGACGACCGCCGACACCGCACTCGCGTACTTTGCGAGCCGCTGGCGGAACGGCGAGCCCCCGGAGTTCGCGGCGATCTTCTTTCGGAACCTGCTCTCACTCGCAGCGGTCGACGGGCGGCAGGACTACGTCGACGCGGCGGAGACGTACGGCAACGACGCCTGGACGTCCGAGCGCGACGAACGTACCGGGCTCTTCTCGTCCGCCGGCAGAACACGGCTGCTCGAGCAGGCAGCACTCGTGCAGCTCTACGCAGCGCTCGCGCGACAGCCGGTCACAGCTTCCCCATGAGGGCCGCGAGCCGGAGCCGTGGCACGTTCACCACCGCCTCGAGCAGGATCTTCCGGCTCATCTTCGACGTGCCCTCGGTTCGGTCCGCAAAGCGGATGGGCACCTCGCGCACCGTGAAGCCTTTGCGCAAGGTGCGGTACGTCCCCTCGATCTGAAACGCATAGCCCTTCGAGTGGATCGCGTTCAGGTCGATCGTCTCCAGGACGTGCCGGCGATAGCACTTGAAGCCGCCGGTCAGGTCGCGGATTTGCAACCCGAGGACGGCCCGCGCATAGAACGAGCCGCCCCAGGAGACGATGCGGCGCAGGAGGCCCCAGTTCGCGGTTCCGCCGCCGGGCACATAGCGCGAGCCGAGCACGAGGTCGGCCCCGGCCTCGGCCGCGGCGATGAGGCGCGGCACGTCCTTCGGATCGTGCGAGAAGTCGCAGTCCATTTCGAGGATCAGCTCGGCGCCGTCGGCGAGCGCGCGCCGAAAGCCCGCGAGGTAGGCAGGCCCGAGGCCCTCTTTCCGCTCGCGGTGGAGGACGGAGACGGTTCCGAGCTCGGCGGCCACGCGGTCTGCGATCTCGCCCGTGCCGTCGGGCGAGTTGTCGTCGATCACGAGCACGTGCACGCCGAGCGGCGCGAGCGCACGGAGCATCGCCTCGATGTTCTCGCGCTCGTTGTACGTCGGCAGACAAACGGTGACGGCGGGCACGGGGTCGCAGGCTACGGGAAGACCCAGGCGAGCGAGGCTGTACCGCCGACGAGCAGGACGGCACTGACTGCGCGGATCGCGGTGTCCCTCCGGGGGGAGTCCCCGAGCTCGGCGAGTCCCCAGAAGACCGCCGGCGCAAGCAGCCCGAAGCGACCGATCGAGTGGAAGGAGCCGCTGAAGGTCGGGAGAATCGTGACGATCGCGCCGGCAAGCACCCACGTGCGCGGCACGGCCGCGCGGAGCGCAAGGTGCAGCAGCACGAGGTAGGCGACGAAGAAGCCGACATCTCGCAACACCCAGGCGTTGCTCTGCACCGCGGCCGGCAGGTCGTGGATCGTCGTGACGAGGCCGGTCGGCGTGAACCGCCGGCCCCAGGCGCGCTCGGCGTGGGTCCAGGCGAACGGATCGTGCAGGGTCACCGCGAGGTACAGCGCGAAGCTGCCGACCGCGGCGAACGGCGCGAGCACGGCACCGAAGGCCGGGCCTCGCCGTCCTGGGATGCGCTCGTGCGCTGCGAGCGCCGCGATCGGGATCGCGACGAAGAGCGTCTCGGGCCGCGCGAGGCTGCCGGCCGCGAGCAGGATCGCCGCGGTGATCCAGCGTCTTCGCAATGCAGCCACCGCCGCGAGCGCGATTGCACAGAGGACGACGCTCTCCGGGTAGGTCATCGAGAAGACGAATCCCATCGGAAACAGTGCGAGATAGACGACGGCGCGACGCGCGCGCGTGGACCCCAGGAGCTCGCGGGTCAGCACCTCGAAGGCGACGAGCGCCGCAAGGAAGGCGAGCTGGGAGAGAAGGAGCCCGGCGCCGAGGTACCCGAGGCCGATGCCGTGCAGCGCACGCAGGAGGAGCGGATAGAGCGGAAAGAACGCCGGATCGCTCTGCCGTCCCGGCTCGAGCAGGTACCCGTTCTCGGCCACCGTGCGGTACCAGCGTCCGTCCCAGGCTCCGGCTGCGCCGAGGAGATGCGCGCGCTCGTCGGGACCGATCAGCCCGTGCGGGCCGACGAAATGCATGATCGCGGCCGTACCGAGCACGAGGGCACGCCCGCCTGCCCACCAACCCGCGATCCAGGCGTGCTCGCGCACCCACTCGAGGCTCCGCGCCTCCGCCGGGACGGCAGCCTGCGTCATGCCCCGAGCCGAATCCTGCTGGTGTCGCCGTCGAGCTCGATCCCGAGCGGCCGGTCCGTCCTCGCGGAGACGAGCAGCGTGAGGCGCCGGAAGCGGAGGGCGAAGGCCGGTTGACCGCCGGCGCGGGTTCGCGCGAGGCGGACCTCGTCGTCGAATTGGGCGAGTGCTGCGATGCGAGGACCGAGCACGTGGGTGCAGCCCGCAAGCTCGAGCGCCGTGAACGGCAAGAGGCTCTCCAGGCCGCGCGAGAGGAGCGTGCGCGGAGCGATCGCCCGCACCGAGGCGCCGTTGTCGAAGGCGAGGAACGTCCCCCGGGCGGGGCGCTCGCCGATGCCCTCGAACCAGCCGTGGCGACAGCGTCCGTGCACGGTCCGGCCGTCGAGGCGCATGGTGCTCGTCGCGAAGCGGTAGCGGAGCATCCAGGTCGCCGCGCGAGCGGCCACGATGTTGGCCCGAGGCGTCGCGCGAAGGCCCGCTGCCTGTAGGCCGAATCCGGCCGCGGCAACCGCCACGGCGACGAGTGAAGCGACCATCGCCGTGCGCACGGACAGAATCTAGACAGCGGCCACACGGAACCAACCGGCGTTTCGCCGACGTTAACGGCCGCTTAATCGGCGCTACGCGTGCATAAGATCGCTCCGTGGCCGTGCTCCCCGCGAACGCCGACGTGGCCGAGCAGTTCGACCTGCTCGCAGACCTGCTCGAGCTCGAAGGGGCGGAGTCGTTCCGCGTGCTCGCATACCGCCGTGCGGCGACTCGGATGCGCGAGACGTCGGGGTCGGTCGCGCAGCTCGCCCTCGACGGACGGGCGAAGGAGCTGCAGGGAATCGGCAAGACGATCGAGGAGAAGATCGTTCAGATCGTCGAGCAGGGAAAGATCGAGGCGCTTGCGAAGCGGGAGTCGACGATTCCTCCCGAAGTCGTGCTGTTCATGCGGCTGCCGGGACTCGGGCCGAAGACCGCGGCGCGCATCTGGAAGGAGCTCGGCATCTCGACGCTCGAGGAGCTGAAGGCGGCCGCCGAGGCCGAGCGCCTGCGGGCGCTTCCCGGCCTCGGCGCGAAGAGCGAGGAGAAGATCCTGAAGGCGCTCGCCTTTCAGGCGGAGAACCCCGACACGGGACGGCGCCTGCTCGGAGACGGCCTGCCTGCCGTCCAGGCGGTTGTCGCCGTCCTGCGCGAGCACCCTGCTGCGATCCACGTTTCCGAGGCGGGGTCGGTGCGCCGGCGCAAGGAGACCTTCCGCGACCTCGACATCATCGCGACCGCCACCGATCCGGCGGAGCTGACCGGCGTACTTCACGGCGCTCGCGTGGGTCGTCGACGTGGCCGCGCACGGCGACACGAAGGCCACCGTGCTCTCGAACGACGGCCTGCGCTTCGACCTGCGTGTCGTCCCGCCCGAGTCGTACGGAAACCTGCTGCAGCACTTCACCGGCTCGAAGGACCACAACGTCGCGTTGCGCGAGGACGCCGTGCGGCGCGGGCTGTCGATCTCCGAGTACGGGGTCACGACCGTCGAGACCGGCGATGTGTTCAAGACCGAGGACGAGGACGCCCTGTACGAGTTCCTCGGCTACCAGCCGATCCCACCCGAGCTGCGCGAGTCGAGCGGTGAGCTGCGGGCTGCGCGCGCGCACGAGCTTCCGGACCTCGTCGAGCTCTCCGATCTCCGAGGAGACCTGCACACGCACACGCATTGGTCGGCAGACGGCAAGAACACCCTGGAAGAGATGGTCACGGCGGCGCTTGAGCGGGGCTACGAGTACTACGGCATCACCGATCACTCCCACTACCTCCGTGACGGCCGGCTGGCGCAGCAGCTCGAGGAGATCGAGGTGATGCGCGAGCGCTATCCGACGCTGCGGATCCTCGCGGGCGTCGAGGCGAACATCCGCACGAACGGCGAGGTCGACGTGCCGGAGCACGAGCTCGCGCGGCTCGACTGGGTCGTCGCCTCGGTGCACAACGCACCCGAGAACCGGCCGACCGAGCGCGTGCTCGAGGCGATGCAGAATCCCGTACGTCGACTGCATCGGACACCTCACCGGCAGGCGGATCGGCACTCGCGGCCCGCGCGACGTGAATGTCGAGCGTGTAATCGAGGGCGCGCTCGAAGCCGGCTGCTTCCTCGAGATCAACGGGCAACCCGACAGGCTCGACCTGCGCGACGTGCACGCGCGTGCCGCGAAGGAGGCCGGGCTCAAGCTGCTCGTCAATTCCGACGCGCACCAGATCCGCGCGCAGAACTACGTGGAGCTCGGCATCGGGCAGGCGCGGCGCGGCTGGCTGACGAAGGCGGACGTCCTGAACACCCGTCCGTGGAAGCAGCTGACAATCTGCGCCGAAGGCGACCGTGAGCTTCCGCGAGGACGGCTACGCCGCGGTGGACTGGGCCGCCGACTTCCTCGACCGAATCGACGACCTGCCGGTGCTCGCGCAGGTCGCGCCGGGCGACCTGACGGCACGGCTTCCGGAGGCGGCTCCCGAGCATCGGCGAGCCGTTCGCGAACGTGCTCCGCGACCTCGACGAGCTGATCGTCCCCGCACTCACGAACTGGCAGCACCCGCGCTTCTTCGCCTACTTCGCGGTCACGGCGTCCGAGCCGGGCATTCTCGCCGAGCTCCTCTGCGCGGCGATGAACCAGGTTGCGCTCACCTGGCGCGCGTCACCCGGCGTCGACCGAGCTCGAGCTGCGCACGGTCGACTGGGTGCGGCAGCTGCTCGGGCTGCCGGACGGCTGGCACGGCCATATAGAGGACACTGCCTCGACCTCCACGCTCGCCGCACTCATCGCAGCACGCCATGTCACGGGTAGAAACGTCGTTCTCTGCTCGGAGCACGCGCACTCCTCGGTCGAGAAGAACGCACGCATGCTCGGGATGGATCTGATCAAGCACGGAGTCGACGACGAGCTGCGGATGGATGCACGGGGTCCACGCTTCGAGGAGGTGGCATGCGTCGTCGCGACCGTCGGTACGACGTCCTTCGCATCGGTCGACCCGGTGCGGGAGCTGGCGCAGCGCGCGCATGAGGCCGGCGCGTGGCTGCACGTCGACGCGGCGTACGCCGGCTCGGCCTGGATCTGCGAAGAGGAGCGCTGGTCGCAGGACGGCGTCGAGCTCGCCGACTCCCTCGTCGTGAATCCGCACAAGTGGCTGATGGTTCCGGTGGACTGCTCGCTGCTCTGGAGCGCTCGACCCGACGAGTTCCGGCAGGCCTTCTCGCTCGTTCCCGAGTACCTCCGTACGCCTGACGATGCGTACGCGCTCTCGGAGTACGGGCCGGCCCTCGGGCGCCGCTTCCGGTCGCTCAAGCTCTGGGCCGTGCTGCGCTGCTTCGGAGCCGACGGGCTGCGAGCGATCCAGCGCGAGCACATCCGCCTTGCGCAGCTCTTCGCGGACTGGGTAGATGCCGATCCGGGCTGGGAGCTCGTCGCGCCGCAGCGGTTCTCGCTCGTCGTCTTCCGCCGGATTGGCTCCGACGAAGAGAACGAGGCGATCTTGCAGCGCGCGAACGCGAGCGGTGAGATCTTTCTCTCGCATACGAAACTCAACGGCCGCTACGTGTTGCGGCTGGCAATCGGCAACGCGCGCACGACGGAGGACGACGTGCGACGCGCATGGGAGGTGCTACGCAGATGATCGTGACGACGATGAACGACATCCCCGGCTACGAGGTCGAGGAGGTGTTCGGCGAGGTGATGGGCCTCACCGTTCGCTCACGCAACATCGGCTCTCAGTTCGGAGCCGGTCTGAAGTCGATCTTCGGCGGCGAGCTGAAGGGGATGACGAAGGCCCTCGTCGACAGCCGCCACGAGGTGATGGAACGCATGCAGCAGGAGGCCGAGGAGAAGGGAGCAAACGCGATCATCGCGATGCGATTCGACACGTCGGAGATGGGTCAGAACTGGACCGAGATCTGCGCCTACGGGACCGCCGTCACGGTCAAGAAGACGTTCGGCTAGACACCTACAGCCGCCGCAACAGCTCCAAGAACTCGCCGGTGCTCCCGAGCACGAGCTCGGCGTGCTCGGCGAGCAGCGTCGGCGACTCGTCCGCGAGCACGGCGACGCGCACCTTGTGCTCGAGGTTCTCGACGGCGCGGAACGCGTCGAGGTCGGTCGTGTCGTCGCCGGCGACGAGTGCACGCTCGAGCGCGGCGCCTTCGAGCAGGTGCCGCACCGCCGTGCCCTTGTTCGAGCCGACCGGCGGCAGGACCTCGAGCACCTTGCGCCCGAAGCGTGAGACGAGCCCGTCCTCGCGGGCGCGTTCCGCCAGCGCTTCGAGCTCGAGCACGGCCGCGCGGTCGTCCGTTCGGTGGCGGTAGTGGAATGCAACCGTCAGCCCCTTGAGCTCGATCTCGGCCGCGGGCCAGGCCGCAGCCGACGCGAAGTCGGCGACCTGCTGTCGCCAGCGGTCGGCCTGCCGGTCGAGCTCGAGGCCGTGTGAGCCCACGTACACGACTCCCTCCACGCCGACGCGGTCGCGCACGTCGTCGCCCGCTCGCCCACTCACGACGGCGACGAGTCCGTAGCGCCGCACGAGCCGCGCAAGCTCGATGCGCGTCTCGGGTGGCGGGTAGGCAGCTTCGGGCCGGTCGACGATCGGGGCGAGCACGCCGTCGAAGTCGAGGAAGAGCGCGGCCTCCCCGGGCGCGTCTGTCAGGTGCGCCAGCAGCGCAGGCGTCACGGCGGCCACCCTCGTAGCATAGGTCGGTGTTGCGCCTCGTCCTGATCGGTCTGGCCGCCGGCTTCTTCAGCGCGCTCTTCGGCGTCGGCGGCGGGATCGTAATCGTGCCGTTGCTCCTGCTCGTCGCCGGCTGGGAGCTCCGGGCCGCAAGCGCGACCTCGCTTGCTGCGATCGGCATCACCGCGACGGCAGGTGTCGTCGTCTATCTCATCCACGGCGAAGTCAGGCCCCTGTACGCGCTTCTCGTCGGGGTTCCGGCGGCAGCGGGTGCTGCGGGCGGCGCGACGTTGCAGCAGCGCCTGCCGGTGCGCACGCTCTCGTTCCTCTTCGCGGCGCTGCTCGTCGCGATCGCGATTCGGATGCTGCTTCAGTGACCTATGCGCTCGCCGTCCTCCTCGGCGCGGTCGCGGGCATCTTCGCCGGCCTCTTCGGCGTCGGCGGCGGCATCCTGTTCGTGCCCACGCTGACCTGGCTCGGCCTGACCCAGCTGCACGCCGAGGCCACGTCGCTGCTCGCAATCATCCCGACGGTCCTCGTCGGCGTCTGGCGGCAGAGCCGATACGGCCATGTCCGCTGGCGGGCCGGTCTCGTGATCGGCGTGGCGTCGATCGGGGCCGCCGTCGGAGGGGCCCAGGTCGCCGAATCCCTGCCGGAACACGTGCTGCGCAAGCTCTTCGCCGTCCTCCTGATCGGCACCGCGGGGCAGATCGCGTGGCGGGCCCGAAAGAGCAGCCATACTTCGGCCGATGGCGACGAATGACGAGCTCTGGATCCCGCTGGTCGACGAGCCGATCGGCTCGATCGTCCAGCAGATCGTGGACGAGAACCCCGAGATCGCGAAGCTCGTCGAGTCTCCCCACCGCATCCTCGCCTTCCGAACCTTCGCCTACATCCGGTGCGGGCTTCTGCTCGGGCAGCTGCTCTTCGACCACGACGTGCCCGCCTACGACGGGTCGGAGAGCTGGATCGACGCGCTGTTGAAGAGTCCGGCGCACCACGACGCGCTCACGAGCGAGGTCCGCACCGTTGCGCAGGAGATCGCCGCAGATCCGAGATACGTGGACGACGACCCGCTCGGCCCGGACGACGCCGCCCGCAATCGCTTCCGCGCGTTCGCGCGCGAGCAGCTCGGCAGATAGGGACGCCATAATGGCTGCGGTGCGCCGGATCCTCCCGATCTGCGTCCTGGCTGCCGGCTGCGTCCTCGCTCTCGGGGCGTCTGCCGGATCTGCCGACCGCTCTGCGGGGGCGATCGCGCGCGCGTGGGCGATCAAGGTGGTGATTCCCGGTCAGCCGGGCGCCGGGACGCGCGAGCTCGACGCGCCGGAGGACGCCGTCTCCTTCGACGGCGCCTTCGCATACCCGACGGACGGCTCGATCGTCGCCGCGAGCTCCGTCACGACGAGCGTCACGGCGACGAGCGGCGAGCAAGCGAGCGCCGGCGCGACCTCGCAGGTGACTGCGCTTCAGCTCTTCAAGGGCGAGATCACCGCCGACGCCGTGACCGGCGAGACCCACACGAGCGCATCTACCGCGAGCGCTTCGGGAGACGTCGGCGTGACCGGCTTCACGAATCTCGTCGTTCTCGGCCAACCCGTGACCCCGACTGCGAACCAGCAGATTCAGCTCGCCGACTGGGGCTACGTCATCGCGCTCGAGCAGAAGACGCAGCGTCTCGACGACCCGACCCCCGGCCAGCACAACGTCGTCACCGCGCTCGACGTGTTCCTCACCGCCGATCACGGCGGCCTGCCTGCGCAGAGCGAGATCCAGATCGGGTACGCCGAGGCGAACGCGCAGGCGAGCGAGCCTGCGCCGCTGCCGAAAGCGCCGTCCGAGCCGACGACGACCGCGAAGGCCCCGAAAGAGCCGAAGGACAACGGTCTGCCGCCGATCCTCAGCCGGCCCCAGGCCGTCACGCCGAAGCAGACGGGTCAGGGCTACGTGTTCCCCGTGTACGGCGGCGTCGTCGTTCAGCGACACCTACGGCGCCCATCGAGGCGACGTCTCGGGCGGCTGGCATCACGGCGACGACATCTTCGCGGCGCTCGGCGCGCCGATCCTCGCCGTCGCGCACGGCACCGTGTTCTCCGTCGGCTGGAACAAGGTCGGCGGCTGGCGGCTGTGGCTACGGGACGACAGAGGCTGGGAGTACTACTACGCACATCTCTCGGCCTACTCGCCGCTCGCAGTGAACGGCGCGGTGGTCAGTGCCGGCGACGTGCTCGGCTTCGTCGGCAACACGGGCGACGCGCAGGGGACCCCGTACCACCTCCACTTCGAGGTGCATCCGGTCGGGCTCCTTGGGCTCGGCTACGACGGAGCCGTCGATCCGACGAAATACCTCGATGCGTGGCAGCGGCTGCAGGACGTGCGCTTCGACGCCGCCGCCGGCTGGTCGCCCGCGAACGCCGCGAATGCTCCGAAGGCCGGTGCGATTCTGTTGCAGAGCTCCGACATATCGACCGCCAGCGGCCTCGACCCGGCATCGCTCCAGCGTGCAGTGCGGCCGACGGCGCAGGAGGGAGAAGGCGGGCTGCTGCAACCACAGGCGCAGCCGCCCGCCTCGAAGCCGGTCGCTACTTCCGGCGGTTAGTTGCCGCCGTTGTTGCCGCCGCCACCGCCCTGATACGTGAAGTCGTCGCTGCCGCCGAACACGCGGCTCGACAGCCACTTGCGGGTCGACCCGCCGGTGACGGGGTTGAAGAGGATGCCGAGAACGATCCCGATCAGGAGCAGGCCGCCGTTGCGGCTCTTGTGCTCGGTCTTCCCCTGCATCCGGTCCGCCGCCTTGCGGAGCTCGGTGATCGTCGAGCGGAGCTCGTCCTGGATGTCCTTGTCGGTCGCAACCCGGGTTGCGACACCCGCCACGCCGCGCCTGCCGATCAACTCGTCGTAGATCGTGCGAGCCGACTCGTAGGCGCTGCGCAGGTTGTCGCGCAGCTCCTCGTCGTGGAGCGCACGATCGACGTACGGTTTGACATTGCCGGCCGCGTCCGAGACTTTGTCTTTCGTCTTGGCCATTTTTCGCGGTTCCTTTCCGTTGCTGGCGAGGGCACTTCTACCCCTCGCGCTGCTTTTCATTCTTTCAGGCTGCGGTAGTGGAACGAAGACCGAGCCGGTTTCGACACGGGTCGTCCGAGGGCCGGGGTTCAGCTTTTCCGCCCCCGCCGGCTGGAAGGCGATCCGGACGCAGAGAACGGTCGCCGCCGAGAGCGGAAAATCCCGCGTCTCGGTGACAACCTACACGCTCCTGAAGGCCTACCGGCCTGCGCTTTTCGGTCCGGCGGCGAGAGAGCTCGACCGCGTGGCGGCGAAGCTCGCCGCCGAGGCCGGCGGGAAGCTCGCGGAGCGGCAGACCATCGAGGTCGCCGGCAGGAAGGTCCGGGCCTACCGCTTCGGCAGCACCCGCATCGGCTTCGTGCTCCTCGGCAAGCGGGAGTATCAGCTTCTCTGCGAGCTCCCGCCGAACGGGTCCGACAGCGACGGCGCCTGCGCCCTCCTCTTCAAGAGTTTCTCGCTCTAGAGGCCGCCGCCTGTTTCACGACGGCCGGCGCCTGACGAGCGGCGCCGTTCCCCGCCCCGTCGAACGCCACGTCGAAGACCTGCTCGATGGAGTCGACGAGGATGAACTCGAGCTCGCGGCGGGTCTCCGCCGGGAGGTCGTCGAGATCGACCTTGTTCTCGCTCGGCAGGATCACGCGCTTCAGGCCCGCGCGCTGCGCGGCGAGCACCTTTTCGCGGATGCCGCCGATCGGCAGGATCTGGCCCGTGAGCGTGATCTCGCCGGTCATGCCCACGTCCTCGGAGACGGGCGTGCCGCGCACGAGCGACGCGATCGCCGTCGCCATCGTGACGCCGGCGGACGGACCGTCCTTCGGCACGGCTCCGGCGGGCACGTGCACATGCACGTCGTGGTCCGAGAACCACGTCTCGGGCATCCCGAGCTCCGCCGTGTGCGAGCGCACCCAGGAGAGCGCGGCCTGCGCCGACTCCTGCATCACCTCGCCGAGCTGGCCGGTGATCGTCAGCTTGCCCTTGCCGGGGTATGCCTGGGCCTCGATGAAGAGGATGTCGCCTCCGGCGGCGGTGTACGCGAGCCCGGTCGCAACCCCTGCGTGTGCAGTGCGTCTGGCGGCCTCGCCGGAGAAGCGCCGCGGTCCGAGCCAGCTGCGGACGCGACGTTCGTCGACGCGAATCTTGCCGGTGTAGCCCTCTGCCACCTTACGCGCAGCCTTTCGGCAGAGGTCTGCGATGCGACGTTCCAGCCCGCGCACACCGGCTTCGCGCGTGTACTCGCGAATGACGATGCGGAGCGACTTGTCGGAGATCGTGAACTGCTCGAGCGTGAGGCCGTGCGCCTCCACCTGCTTCGGCACGAGGTACCGCTTGGCGATCCCGAGCTTCTCGTCCTCGGTGTAGCCGGAGAGAGAGATCACGTCCATCCGGTCGAGCAGTGCTCCGGGAATCGTGTCGGTCGTGTTCGCGGTGCAGATGAACAAGACCTTCGAGAGATCGAACGGCAGGTCGAGGTAGTGGTCGCGGAACGAGTTGTTCTGCTCGGGATCGAGCACCTCGAGCATGGCCGACGACGGGTCGCCGCGCACGTCGGAGCCCATCTTGTCGATCTCGTCGACGAGCAGGACGGGGTTCATCGACTCTGCATCGCGCAACGCACGGATGATCGAGCCCGGCATCGCGCCGATGTACGTTCGCCTGTGGCCTCGGATCTCGGCCTCGTCCCGCACCCCGCCGACCGAGAGCCGCGTGTACTTGCGCTCGAGCGTGCGGGCGATCGACCGTCCGAGCGACGTCTTGCCGACGCCCGGCGGGCCGACGAAGCAAAGGATCTGCCCGGACGGGTCGTTGCGCAGCTTCGAGACGGCGAGGTGCTCGATGATGCGCTCCTTGACCTTCTCGAGGTCGTAGTGGTCCTCGTCGAGAATCTCGCGCGCGCGAGAGAGATCGAGATTGTCGGTCGTCGTGACGTTCCACGGCAGCGTGACGATCCAGTCGAGATACGTCCGGATGACGCCGTATTCGGCCGCCGCCGACGGGAGGCGCTCGAGGCGACCGAGCTCGCGAAATGCGGCTTTCGCGATGTCCTCCGGCAGGGCGAGCGCCTCGAGCCGCTCCCGCAGCTCCGCGAGCTCGGCCTGCTCGGGGTCGGCCTCGCCGAGCTCCTCCTGGATCGCCTTGAGCTGCTGGCGCAGGAAGAACTCGCGCTGGCCCTTTTCGAGCTCGGACTGGACTTGCGACTGGATCTTCGTGCCCAGCTCGAACACCTCGAGCTCGCGGTTCAGGATCAGCGACACCTCGCGCAGTCGAGCTTCGATGCTGAGCGTCTCGAGCAGCTTCTGTTTCTCCTCCGTCCTCAAGCGCAGCGTCGAGCCGACGAGGTGGCAGAGCGCACTCGGATCGTCGACGTTCGCGGCCGCGATCTGCAGCTCCTCGGGGAGATAGGGGACGAGGCCGATGATGCGCGCAAAGAGCCCCTGCACGTTGCGCGTGAGGGCCTCCACCTCCTTCGTCTCCTCGAGCACGTCCGGCTCCTCGACGAACTCGCCGACGAGATACGGCTCTTCGAGCACCCGGCGCTCGAGCCGGACACGTCGGATGCCCTGCACTAGGACCCGCATGGTCCCGTCGGGGACGCGGATCATCTTGTGCACGACCGCTGCGGTCCCGATCTCGTAGAGGTCGTCCCAGCTCGGCGTCTCCTCGGTCTCGGTCTTCACTGCGACGAGCGCGAGGAGGCGGTCGCCGCCCACGACGTCCTCGATCAGCTTCACCGAGCGCTCCTGGCCGATCGCGAGCGGAGTCATCGACTCCGGGAAGACGACCGTCTCCTTCAGCGGCAGCACCGGCAGCGTCGCCGGCAGCTCGTCGCCGAGCTCCTCGGCGTGCTGCTGCTGCTCGGCGGTGACGACGACCTCGTACTCGGGCTCGCTCATTCGCGCGTCACTTCGATCGGCGTCGACGTGGGCTCGAGAGCGCGCGCGGCGATGGGAAGCACGACCCGCAGCATCCCGCGCTCGTAGGTCGCTGTCGCGCGCGCGGCGTCGATCTCCTCACCGAGCTCCACGCGGCGTTGGAAGGGGCCGTACTCGATCTCCATCGAGTGGTAGTGCGCGCCGGCAACCGTCGGTCGCTCGCGCGTGCCCGCGATCACGAGCACTCGTCCCGCCGCCGATACCTCGACCGTGCCTGGATCGATGCCCGGAAGCTCGACGACGACGTGCAGGATGGGTGGGTCGTCGGTGCGGAAGCAGTCGCACTGCGGCCGAAAGCCGCGGCGCAGGCCGGCAAACCCCGGCACCTGCCAAAGGTCTGCGAAGAGCTCCTGGATCTCGCCCTGGAGATCGTCGAGGTCGCGCTTGCGCCCGGTCATCCGGTCACGTGTACCCGTTCCCGCTCCGAGCAAGCACGGACTCCGCGAGCCGCTTCGTCGCCGCATCGACCATCTCGCCGTCCAGGCGCGACGCTCCGTCGGCCGCGGCGACGATCTGCCGCGCCCGCTCCACTTCGTCGCCGGTCGGAGTGAAGACCTCGTTCACCGTGCCGATGTGGTCGGGATGGATCACCCACTTGCCGTCGTAGCCGAGGGCGCGCGCCTGCTCCGTCGCCGAGCGCAGGGCGTCGAGGTCGGCGAGGACCGCATACGGGCCGTCGATCGGCTGCAGCCCGAACGCTCGTGCCGCGATCGCGATGCGTGCGAGCGCGTACTCCGATGCGCCGGCGCCGATCGTCAGCACGGGGACGCCGAGCGACGCGGCAAAGTCGCCCGGCCCGAAGACGAGTGCCTCGAGCGGCGCACCCACGCCTGCGATCTGCTCGACCTCGACGAGGCCGCGCGCCGTCTCGATCTGGATCTCGAGGCCGACTCCCGGTGGCAGGTGCTCCGCGACGGCACGGACCTCGTCCGGCGACTCCACCTTCGGCACGACGACGACGTCGGTCTTCGCCGCGGCCGCCGCTGCAAGGTCGTCACGCCACCAGGGAGTCCGAGTCCCGTTGATCCGCACCGCGAGCGTCCCCCGGGCCCGCGCGGCTGCGACGTTCTCCCGGGCCGAGGCCTTGTCCGCCACCGCCACGCCGTCCTCGAGGTCGACGACGATCTCGTCGGCGGGAAGCGCGGCTGCCTTCGCGAGCATTTTCGGGCTCGACGCCGGAACGACGAGGCAGGAACGGCGGAGCCTGGCAGGCACGCTCGAACGCTAACGCTTTCCTTGCACCCCCGACACGAAGCCCTGATGCAGCGGATCTAGGGTCGAGGCATGGATAGAACCGGAAGCGGGCTGCGTCTCATCGTCGCGCTGATCGCCACCCTCACGGTGTTGACGCTCGTCCTGCCGATTCACTCGTAGAGACGGCTCCGCCGCCGCGGCTTTACACTCGCCTCCGTGAAGGGCGTCATCCTCGCAGGCGGGTCGGGCACGCGGTTGCATCCGCTGACGCGGATCACGAACAAGCACCTGCTGCCGTTGTTCGACCGTCCGATGGTCACGTATGCCGTCGAGGCGCTCGTCGGTGCCGGCATCGACGAGTTGATGCTCGTCACCGGCGGCACGCACGCCGGCGAGTTCTTCCGCCTGCTCGGAAACGGCCACGACTACGGAATCGATCGGCTCTTCTACGGCTACCAGGAGGACGCCGGCGGAATCGCCGACGCGCTGGGGATCGCCGAGCGGTTCGTCGCCCGCGACAAGGTCTGCGTGCTGCTCGCCGACAACATCTTCGCAGGCTCGCTGCAGCCGATCGTGGCGAACTTCGAGCGTCAGCCCGAAGGCGCGCGCATCGTCCTCTCGGAGGTCGCCGAAGACGAGCACTTGCGCCATCTCGGCGTCGCCGTCATGGACGGCGACCGCGTGACGGAGATCATCGAGAAGCCCGCGTCGCCACCGTCGCATTTCGCGGTGACGGGCATCTACTTCTACGACGCGCAGGTGTGGGACTTTCTGCCGACTCTCGAGCCGTCGGCCCGCGGCGAGCTCGAGATCACGGACGTCAACAACTGGTACGTCGGGCGAGGCGCGATGGAGGCAGACGTCGTCGAGGGTTTCTGGGGCGACGCAGGCGAGTCGATCGAGGCCTACTACGAGGTGAACGACTTCGTGCGGGGGAGAAACGGATGAACATCAAGACCTTCCCGCTGGCTCGGCACGAGGACGAACGCGGGTGGTTTGCGGAGCTGATTCGCGCGAGCGACCTGCCGAAGCCGATCAAGCAGGCGAATCTGTCTCGTTCGAAGCAGGGCGTGATCCGTGGCCTGCACTACCACGAGCGCGGACAGGACGACCTCTTCGTCTGCCTGCAGGGAATGGTGCGGGTCGTCGTGCTCGACCGCGAGACCGGCGCTGTCTTCACGGAGGACATCGGCGACGACAACCCCGTCGCGGTCTACGTGCCCGGAGTGCACGCGCACGGCTACGAAGCGCTCACGGACTGCCTGTTCGCGTATCTCGTGACCGAGGAGTACGACGCAGGCAACCCCGACGAGCACGGAATCTCATGGGACGACGAGCGCGTCCGTCATCTGTGGAGCACCCAATCGCCGATCCTCTCGGCACGCGACACGTCGTCGTAACCGGCGCCGGGGGGCAGCTCGGCACGGCGCTCGTCGAAGCGTTCCCCGGCGCGCAGGGCCTGACCCGCGCCGACTGGGACGTCACGTTCCCGCCGCCGGCGCTCGACGACGTGGAGCTCGTGCTGCACGCGGCCGCGTGGACGGACGTCGACGGAGCAGAAGCGAATCCGCAGGATGCGGCCGCCGCCAACGTCGGCGGGACGCAGAACGCTGCGGCACTCGGGGCTCCGCTGGTCGCGTTCTCGACGGATTACGTCTTCGACGGCACGAAGCGGACTCCATATGTCGAGTCCGACCCGCCGAGCCCGCAGTCGGCCTACGGGCGGACCAAGCTCCACGGTGAGGCGGCGGCCGGCGAAGACGCGTGGATCGTGCGGAGCTCGTGGCTCTTCGGGCCGACGGGGAAGAATTTCGTGCGCACGATGCTCGCGCTCGGGCAGGAGCGGGACGAGGTGGCGGTGGTCGACGACCAGCGAGGCTCGCCCACCTATGTCGGCGACCTCGCTGCCGCGGTTCACGAGCTGATCGAGCTGCCCCGCGGCGTCTGGCATCTCGCGGCGGGCGGCGATTGCACGTGGGCCGAGTTCGCCGAGGCGATCTTCGAGGAGGCCGGGCTCGACTGCCGCGTCAGGCGCATCTCGACGGCGGAGCTCGGCCGGCCCGCGCCGCGCCCGGCGTACTCGGTGCTGCGGAGCGAGCGACCCGGCGCGCCGGAGCTGCCGCACTGGCGCGACGGCCTACGCGCCTGCCTCGACCGGCTGCGGTAGACCCGGCCGGCGCAGCGCGCGCGCGTAGAGACCGACGGCGGGCGAGAGGAGGCTTGCGCCGAGCACGAGCGCGGCACGAATCCCAAACGCGTTCCCCACGGCGCCGATCGCGGGCCCGCCGGTCCATTGGCCGATCGCATCCGCCTGGCTCGTGATCGAGAACACGGTCGCCCGCACGCTCGACTCCGTGATCGACTGATTCAGCCAACTCGAGAAGAGCGGCGCGACGAGCCCGCGGATCGTGTTCGTCGCGAGCATTGCGAGGAGTGCCAGCCAGAAGGCTCCTGCGAGACCGAACACGGCGACCGTCGCGATCAGAGCGATGTCCGCGCAGAGCAGGACGCGCGTGATCGTCTGACGCTGCGCGTGCTCGAGGCGACGGTTGGCCGGACGTGCGACGGCGAGCGCAAGGACGAGCGATGCAGCGGAGATGACGCCGAACCAGACGATGAAGGAAAAGCCCGCGAACGAGGGCAGTCCAACGTCGCGGATCACGTGCGCCTCCCCCAGCCGGTCGTACGCCTCGCTCCACGCGCCCCAGAACGCCGAGATCGCGAGGATCAGGAGCAGCACCGGCGTGCGGCGCACGAGCCGGCCGCCGGCCCTACCGGTCGACACCATCGCCCGCAGCGTGCCCTCGGCCTCGTCGCGCGGAGCCCGCTTGAAGCCGTGCTCCCGCATCGCGACCGCGAGCACGACGCCGACCGCCACGATCACGGCACCGCCTGCGATCACCGGGAGGCGCAGCGAGACGAAGCCGAGCCCGACACTGCCGCCGATGGCGACGAGCGCCACGACCCGGCCGACCTGTGCGGAGCGCAGGTACACCGGCCGCACGTTGTCGACGCCGATCTCGTCGGCGAGCCACGCATCGGTTGCACCGCTCGTGAATGTGTAGCCGAAGCCCCAGATCGACCAGGCGACGATCACGGCCCACGGCTCGGCGACCACGCCGCAGAAGACGATCGCCGCGCCCATCACGAGGTAGCCGATCACGATGGAGAGCTTGCGGCTGATCGTGTCGGCGACGATTCCCGTCGGAACCTCGCAGACGAAGATGGTCAGCTCCATGAACGTTCCGACGAGCACGAGCTGCAGCGGGCTCATGCCGACCACCGTCACGAAGTAGACGGGGGCGAGCGTCCAGACGAGCGTGTCGCCGAGTGCCGAGCCGGCGGTCCGGAAGTACCAGACGCGGACCGGGTCGGCGCCCACTACCGGCTCCGGCACCGGCAAAGCCGGCACCTCCGCTCCAGGTGAGCCTCCGTCAAGCCTACGGCTCTAACCCGACCGCTTCAGCTTGCCGTGCTTCTTCGCGTAGCGCTCGCCGCGCTTGAAGATGACGAGCCCGAGCGGGATCGCGAGCACCGCGATCGCGATCAGCGGCCAGACGTCGGCCCACGCGAGGCCGGCACCTCCGACGATCGCCGCGCGGTCGCCGCGCAGCGCGTACGTCGCAGGCGAGACCTTCGAGATCGCCTGCATCCAGCCCGGCATCACCGACACCGGGTAGTAGACGCCCGACACGGCGAGCATGAGGCCCTGTGCGACGAAGCCGAGCTGTGCTCCCTTCTCGGGCGAGATGAGGGGCAGCACCGCGGTCATCATCCCGATTCCCATGAACGAGAACGAGGCGATGCCGAGCAGCGCGAGCGCGGAGCCGAAGTCCGCGTGCGGCATGTGGATCCCGATGAACGCCGCGACGACGAAGAACAGGATCGTCGCGCGGATCAGGCCGTAGAGCACGGCGTACGCGCCCATGCCGAACAGATGCATCGACCGCGAGAGCGGCGCCATGAACGTGTACTCGATCGTCCCTTCCCAGCGCTCCCACGCGACCGTCTCCGTGACGAACTCGAAGATGATCCCGAGGAACGCCCAGATGACGGCGCCGACGAGCAGCTTCGTCGCGAGCACATTCTCCTGGGCCGCGGGCAGACGCACCGCGCGCGCGATGAAGACGATCGTGAGCGTGTTCGCGATCGTCCAGACCATGAACGCGAGGTCCCAGAGGAAGTAGCGCCGCGTCAGATAGACGTTGCGCTCGACGATGCCGCCCAGCCCGATGAGCTCTTGGCGGAGAGAAGCTCCGACGGCGGTCATCCGAACACCTCCCGGTACTCGTCGTCGTCTTCGTCGGTCTCTTCCTCGAAGGTGCGCCCGGTCGCAGCGAAGAACGCCTCTTCGAGCGTCTGCACGCCGTAGCGGCGCTTGACGTCCGCGACGGGTTCGAGGAAGAGGAGCTGGCCGCGGTCGAGCAGCCCGATGCGGTCCGCGAGGGCTTCCGCCTCGGCCATGTCGTGCGTGCAGAGGAGGATCGTCGCGTCGTGTGTCGCCCGGACGTCGCGGATGAATTCCTGCACTTCGAGCTTCGAGCGCGGGTCGAGCCCGGTCGTGGGCTCGTCGAGCAGGAGCAGCACGGGCGAGGTCAGGAGGGCGCGGGCAAGCGCCACCTTCTGCTGCATCCCGCGTGAGAGGTTTTCCATCGGCTCGCTCCGGCGGTCGGCGGGGAACCCGACCTTCTCGAGGATCTCGGGGATCGCGGTGCGGGTCTGCGACGGCCCCATGCCGTAGAAGCGGGCGGCGTAGGAGAGATTCTCCGACGCCGACATCCTCTTGAAGAAGCTCGCCTCGACCGAGACGCGGTTCACGAGCCTGCGGATCACGCGCGTGTCGTGGAACGCGTCGTGCCCGAAGATGCGGGCCTCCCCGCCGTCGTCGATCAGAAGGGTCGAGAGCAGGCGGACGAGCGTCGACTTGCCCGACCCGTTCTGGCCCAGGATCGCGACGCACTCGCCGCGGGCGATCGTGAACGTGACGTCCTGCAGCGCGGGCATGCTGCGCTTCCGCGCAAAGCGGCCGGCGCGCCGATCACGCCTGCGGAACTCCTTGCGGAGGTTCTTGACCTCGACCGCCGGCACACCCGGACGGACGGACGTCGCTACAGCTTTTGGTGGTGCAAAGGTGGACATGGTGCTCCTTGAGATACGAAAGGGGAACGGAGAACGGGAGTGCTCGCGCGATGGCGGCGGGCGGACCTAACGTCCGCGCGGCCGGGCGAGCTTCCTGTTCATGGCGTTCCGGAGCAACATGGCCGTCGAACGATACGCGCTCGCGCGGCCGACGTCAAATTCCCGCCCTGTACGTGCGCGTCTCACCGGCGCGGTCGCTCTGCCAGCGCAGTGTCGTCTGACCCATGCCGTCGTAGGTCACGTACGCCGCGCGCTCGGCGAGGAACTCGAAGTAGTGGGAGTCGGGCGGAGGCCGCCACTCGATCGTCTTCCACAGCAGGTCGCTGAGCTTCGAGCGCAGCGCGCGGTCGTCGACGACGGAAGCACGGCCCGCGAGCTTGAACTCCGGGCTCCCCGACTTCGCGGTGACGGGTGCGTGCACATAGACGCGCGGGTCGCGGAGCAGGTCGAGCGCTTTGAACGAGCGCGGAATCATGTTCGCGACCAGGTGCCCGCCGACGACGTACGCCTCCACGGGGTTGACGCGGGGCGACCCGTCGCGCGTGAGCGTGCCGATGAGGACGAACTCGAAGCGGTCGAGCAACTCGCGCCCCCTGGTTGCGATCTCGGGTGCCGCGGTCTCGAACGCGGTCCAGGTCAGCGGTCCGGGCATCCGCCCGTCATGCCGCGCGCGGAGGCTCGTCGTCGTCGTCGGTCGTGTCGTCGGGCTCGAGCCACGCGACGATCTCGGGCTCGCGCAACAGCAGCTCGACGACGGTTCCTCCCTGTTCCACCTCTCGCTCGCTCATGCTTCCTCCTTCACGTCGTGGATCACGAACAGGTCGTGCTTCGACTGTGCGGTCAGCTGCTTCAGGTCGGGGTACTCGACGACCTCGGGAGAGACGCGAATCCCCGCGACGACGTAGCGGACGGGCTCGTCCGTGTCGTTGCGGATCTCGTGTGCTCCCTCCGGGCCGGTGGGGAAATGGACGACGTCGCCTTCGTCCAGCTTCCGCTCGTCCGTGAGCGTCCGCAGCGTCGGGCGTCCGCGCAGGACGAGGAGGAGCTCCTCCGACCCGTGGTGGATGTGGAAGATCATGAAGTTGCCGCGTTCGAGCTCGTAGAGGCTCGCGCCGAGCCGCGGTCCCGCCCCGACGAGGCGCTTGGCCTTGCCGCCGCCGCCCGACCAGTCCTCCTGCTGCTCGCCCCAGTTGTCGTCCCAGAGGTTCATGCCGCGATCCTGGCAGACAAAGAGGCCATCTTCTGTCATCTTTAGGAAGTGCGTGCGACGAGGCTCGTCTCGCTCCTCCTCCTGCTCCAGACCCGCGGCCGGCTCACCGCTGCGGAGCTCGCGGAGCGGCTCGAGGTGTCCGTTCGAACCGTGCACCGGGACGTCGAGTCCCTCGCCGCCGCAGGGGTCCCCGTCGAGGCGGTGCGCGGGCCCGCGGGGGGCTACCGGCTCGCGGGCGGGTACCGGACGCGGCTCACGGGGTTGACGGCCGACGAGGCGGAGGCGCTCTTCGCCGCCGGCATGCCGGGCCCGGCAGCGGAGCTCGGCCTAGGCGGGGAGCTGGCCGCTGCCCGGCTGAAGCTCCTGGCGGCACTGCCGGAGGAGCTGCAGGAGCGGGCGACCCGGGCCTCACGGCTCTTCCACCTCGATACGCGCGGCTGGTTCCGGGCCGAGGACACCGTGCCGCACCTCCCTGCGCTCGCCGCCGCCGTCTGGCAGGGCTGCCGCGCCCGGATCCGCTACCGGGAAGGAGGCCGCGTCGTCCAGCGGACGATCGATCCGCTCGGCCTCGTGCTGAAAGGCGGAGCGTGGTACCTCGTCGCCCACCGCCGCGCCGGCATGCGCGTCTATCGCGTGTCGCGGGTCGCCGCCGTCCGTGCGCTCGCCGGCTCGTTCGAGCGGCCGTCGGCGTTCGAGCTCCAGTCCTTCTGGGACCAGTGGTCGCGCTCGTTCGAGGAGACGCTGCCCCGGGTGCAGGTGACCGTGCGTGTCGGCGAGGACGTGCGCCGCTGGCTCCCCGGCGAGCCGCGGGTTGACGAGGACGGCCATGCGGTCGTCGCGTTCGCGCATCTCGGCGACGCCTACCGCGAGCTGCTGCGTTTCGGGACTCAGGTCGAGGTGCTCGAGCCCCCCGAGCTCCGGGAGCGGATCGCCGCGACGAGCCGCGAGGTCGCCGCGATGTACGGTCGCTGAATGCCGTCCCTGTCCACCTACGCGCTCTTCGTCGTGACGGCGCTGGCCATCCTCGTGATTCCCGGGCCATCCGTGCTGTACGTCGTCGGCCGCAGCATCGACCAGGGCCGGAGCGCGGGCTTCGCCTCGGTGCTCGGGATCACGACCGGCACGATCGTGCACGTCACGCTTGCCGCCGTCGGTCTGTCGTCGCTCGTGCTGGCGTCGAAGACCGCGTTCGACGCCGTTCGCTACGCCGGCGCCGCCTATCTCGTCTTTCTCGGCATCCGGCGGTTGCTGACGCGCCGGCTCGAGGTGGACCGGGAGGCGCGCGCAACGCATACGCGGCGCACCCTCTACACACAGGGCATGATCGTGAACCTGTTGAATCCGAAGACGATCGTCTTCATCTTCGCGTTCATCCCGCAGTTCGTGAGCGTCGACGAGGGTCACGTCGGTCTTCAGATCATCCTGCTCGGCCTCACCTTCGCCGCCCTCGGGCTCGTAAGCGACGGCCTGTACGCCGTCGCCGCGGATACGGTCGCCGAACGTCTCCGCGGCACACCGTTCATCTCGCGGGTCGAGCGCTGGTTCGGCGGCGCAGTTCTCATCGGCCTCGGTGTCGTCGCCGCGATCGTCTCTCCGCATCCGACGAAGTGATCGTTCCGGCCGCGATCGAAACGCCGAGGCTCGAGCTCGTGCCTGCACCGCATGCGGTGATCACGGGCGATCTGTCGGCTCTCGCGCACGCAGAGGGCTGGCCGCACGACGACACGTTCGACGCGCTCCGCCTGTCGCCCGCGGTCTGGCTCGTCTCGCTCGACGGCCTCGTCATCGGCGAGTGCGGCACGGCCGGAGAGATCGGCGAGACCGGCGACGTCGAGATCGGCTACGGCCTCGCGGCCGAGTACCGCGGCCTCGGCTACGGCGCCGAGCTCGTCGCGTCGCTCTCGCAGTGGCTCCTTCGCGCGGAAGGTGTCGCGCGGGTCGTCGCCGCCGTTGAGGTGCGCAACGTCCCGTCGCGGCGCTGCCTCGAGCGGGCGGGCTTCGTGGTCGAGCGCGCCGACGGCGGGCGCGTCTGGTACGCACTCGCGCGGTAGCCCGGACTTGACACATCGGCCGCCGGACCCGCTATGGTCTGGCGCAGGACGTCCGCCATCGCCGGCGGGCGCCGAGGCAATGGGGCCTCACGACTTCTCGTCGTGGGGCCTTTTTTTGTGGTCCAGCACACGTCAAGGAGAGGGCAATGGCTGAAATCGAGAAGGAGCTGAGGCACTACCTCGACGGCGACGTCGAGCCGCGGGCGGCGCTCGAATGGTCGCGCGAGACGAGCGCCGCGATGGTCGATCTGAAGTTCTGCGACCTGCTCGGCACGTGGCAGCACGTGACGCTGCCGGTCGGGTCGTTCGACGAGTCGGCGTTCGACGAGGGCCTCGGCTTCGACGGCTCCTCGATCCGCGGCTGGCAGGGGATCGCCGAGAGCGACATGCTGCTGATGCCCGACGCGTCGACCGCGATTCTCGACCCGTTCGCCGAAGTTCCGACGCTCTCCCTCCTGTGCGAGATCGCAGAGCCGGTGACCTACGAGCCGTACGCGAAGGACCCGCGCCGTGTGGCGAAGCGGGC
Source organism: uncultured Actinomycetes bacterium (assembly GCA_963848665.1). Lineage (GTDB taxonomy): Bacteria > Actinomycetota > Thermoleophilia > Gaiellales > Gaiellaceae > Palsa-739. The sequence continues at coordinate 455,567 of CAWKEF010000006.1, read as the reverse complement.
AGAGAGCTATCTGCGTTCGTCGGGCATCGCCGACACGTGCTTCGTCGGCCCCGAGTGCGAGTTCTTCGTCTTCGACGAGGTGTCCTACACGAGCAGCGCGAACGAGGCCCGCTACAAGGTCGACTCCTCCGAGGGTCACTGGAACTCGGGCGACCCGGGCCTCGGCTACACGATCCGCGAGAAGCAGGGCTACTTCCCGCCGGCCCCGCACGACACGCTGAGCGACCTGCGCACGCGCATGGTGCTCACGCTCGAGCGGCTCGGCATCCCCTGCGAGTTCCATCACCACGAGGTCGCGTCCGCGGGCCAGTGCGAGATCGACCTCCGCTTCCAGAGCCTCACGCGCATGGCCGACCAGGTGCTGCTCTACAAGTACGTGGTCAAGAACACGGCGCACGCTGCCGGCAAGTCGGCGACGTTCATGCCGAAGCCGATCTTCGGCGACAACGGCTCGGGCATGCACTGCCACCAGTCGCTGTGGAAGGAGGGCACGCCGCTCTTTGCCGACAAGTCGGGTCCTGCGGGCCTGTCGCAGCTCGCCCGCGGCTACGTCGCAGGCCTGCTCGCTCATGCGCCCGCCCTGCTCGCGTTCTGTGCGCCGACGACGAACTCGTATCGCCGGCTCGTGCCGGGCTACGAGGCGCCGGTCAATCTCGCGTACTCGTCGCGCAACCGCAGCGCCTGCATCCGGATCCCGACCTACAGCGAGTCGCCGAAGGCGAAGCGCATCGAGTTCCGCTGTCCCGACCCGACCGCGAACCCGTATCTCGCGTTCGCGGCGATGTTGATGGCGGGGCTCGACGGCATCGAGCGCGGGCTCGATCCGGGCGATCCGTCCGACTTCGATCTCTTCGAGGACGACCGCGGCGTCACGCAGGTGCCCGGCTCGCTCGCCGAGGCGCTCGATGCGCTCGAGGCCGACCACGCGTTCCTGACGAAGGGCGATGTGTTCTCCGAAGGCCTGATCCGCACGTGGATCGACTGGAAGCGGGAGCACGAGGTCGACGCGGTCCGCCTGCGCCCGCACCCGCTCGAGTTCTCCCTCTACTACGACTGCTGAGCGGCGCGTTGTCTGCGACGACCGTGGCACGCGTGGAGATCCGCGACCTCCGGCCACTGGACTGGCCGGAGGTCGCGCGGATCTACGAGGACGGCATGCGCACGGGGAACGCGACGTTCGAGGTCAGCACGCCGCCCTGGGAGGACTGGGACGCTGCGCACTCGTCGGTTCGGCTCCTCGCGGAGCTCGACGGCAGGACGGCCGGCTGGGCGGCGCTCGCGCCGACGTCGAGCCGGGCGTGCTACCGCGGCGTCGCGGAGGACAGCGTCTACGTGGCCGCGTGGGCGCAGGGCAGGGGCATCGGGCGCGCGTTGCTCGAAGAGTTGATCGAACGCTCCGAGGCTGCCGGGATCTGGACGCTCCGGGCCGGGATCTTCCCGGAGAACAAGGCGAGCGTCCGGCTGCATCTGGGTTGCGGATTTCGCCTCCTCGGGGTGCATGAGCGCCTGGGCGAGCTGAAGGGCGAATGGCGTGACGTGTTGTTGCTCGAACGACGGTCGGAGGTGGTGGCATGACGAAGGTCGAGACAGTTGTCATACGCGAGCGGATCGAGACCGTGATCGACGCCGTCGAAGAAGAGACGGGCCACGTCGGCGTGACGGTGATCGAGGCCGTCGGACATGGACGCGAACGCGGTGTCACGCACGAGTACCGCGGGCGCATCTTCGAGTCGCGCTTCCTACCGAAGGCGCTCCTCATCTTCGTCGTCGACGACGAGAAAGCTCGGGCAGTGGTTGCGGCAATCGCCGCTGCAGCGCACAGCGGCAACGAGTCGGGCGACGGGCTCGTCTGGACGACGCCGGTCGAGAACGTCACTCACAACAGAACAGGTTTGCGCCTGGAGGAGGTGGAAGTCGGATGATTGCGGCAATCAAGAACCAGGATCTTCTGATTGCGGCGAGCACGATCTGGGTCGTCGTCACGGCGGTCCTCGTCATGTTCATGCAGGCCGGTTTCGCATTCCTCGAGGCCGGGCTGACGCGAATGAAGAACGCCGGTCACATCGCCGGCAAGAACGTGCTCATCTTCGGCCTCTGCTCGGTCGTCTACTGGATGGTCGGGTTCGGGCTCGCGTTCGGCGACGGCGGCACGCTCATCGGGACGCACGGGTTCTTTCCGTCGGTGAACTCGATGATCGCGGTCGGGCAGAAGCCGTTCGACTTCTTCACCGAGATCCCGGGCGCCGCCGGCTACCTCTTCGAGGTCGTGTTCGCCGGCGTCTCCCTCGCGATCGTCTGGGGCGCAATGGCCGAGCGCGCAAAGCTCTGGGTGTACTTCGTGTTCGGCATCTACTTCACGCTCACGTACTCGATCGTCTCCCACTGGATCTGGAGCCCGCACGGGTGGCTCTTCCACCTCGGGATGCAGGACTTCGCAGGCTCGACCGTCGTGCATTTCCAGGGTGCGCTCGCCGGCCTCGCCGGTGCGTTGATCCTCGGTCCGCGCATCGGGAAGTTCGGCACGGACGGGCGCGCGAACCCGATTCCGGGCCACAACATCCCGTTCGCCGTCCTCGGGACGCTGATCCTCTGGTTCGGCTGGTTCGGGTTCAACCCCGGCTCGACCCTGTCGGTCGACTTCGGCGGCTTCGGCTACTTCTCGTACGTCGCGCTGACGACGAACATCGCCGCGGCGACGGGCGCCGTGACCGGCATGGTGATCGCTTGGCTGAAGCTCGGCAAGCCCGACATCTCGATGATGCTGAACGGCGCGCTCGGCGCGTTGGTGGCGATCACCGCTGCATCGGGCTTCGTCGCGCCTTGGGCGGCAATCGTGATCGGCGCAGGCTCCGGCGTGATCGCGGTGTTCGGCGTCATCGTCGTCGAGCGGATCGGCATCGACGATCCGATCGGCGCAGTCGCGGTGCACGGCATGTCCGGTGTCTGGGGCACGCTCGCCTGCGGCCTGTTCGCGGTGCCGCTCCTGTCGGCGAACCTCGCCACGGGCCACAAGGGTCTCGTGTACGGCGGCGGGTTCCACCAGCTCGGCGTGCAGGCGCTCGGTCTCGCGGCGGTCGGCGCGTTCACCTTCGGCACCTCGTACAGCTGCCTCTGGGTGCTGAACAAGGTCTGGGGCATCCGCGTGTCGCCGGAGGTCGAGTCGGGAGGCCTGGACGTGCACGAGCACGGCATGTGGGGCTATCCCGAGTTCTACATCCCGGTTCCCGGCGGTTACGGCACCGAGAGCCACAGCCGGACCGGAAGCGGTCACCATCACGTGCCTGCGGGTGCGACGGCGCACGCTCTGCAGGCAGACCCGGTGCCCTCGTCATGACGTGCACGTGCGCAAGGCCGCTGCCCGTCGAACGCGCGACGCGCAAGGGCGCCGCACACACGGAGTGTGCGGGTTGCGGGAAGCAGATCCGGTTGACACTCGGGAAGGGGCGGCGCTTCGGCGCCGTCCCTTCTCAGCCCACGTAGATCGGAGTGTTCAGCGGCACCTGCGGGTAGAGCTCCTCGACGTCCGGGATCGTCATCCGGATGCAGCCGTGCGAGGCCGCGCTGCCGATCGACCAGGTCTCGTCGGTCCCGTGGATGCCGGCGCCGTCGAAGAATCCCATCCACCGCGCCTTGATCGGATCGTCGGGGCCCGGCGGGATCACGCGGCCGGCAAGGTCTCCCGCCCACGAGCTAAGCGGCACGTGCCACGAGGGGTTCACCTGCTTGTCGTTGATCGTGTACTGGCCGGCGGGCGTCTCGAGGCCCTGGCGACCGACCGCGATGCGGTAGGTCTTCGCGAGCTTCAGGTTCTTGTACAGGCGCAGCGTGTACGTCTCGCGGCTGACGAGGATGTAGGTGCTGTACTGCTTGACGAGTGTCGCCGTTCCCGCGTGCGGATGAACCGGCCGGGTCGGCACCGCGACTCGGCTCGGCCCGTCGAGGGAGAGGAGAGCCGTCGTGATCCGCCGCTCGAGAAGCGGACGCTTGACGGCGAGGCCGAGCCGCGCCGGGACGATGTGGATTCCGGTCGCGAACGTGGTCGGCACGACGAGCGCATCGTGGGGCGGACGGTCGATCACGTGCGCGACATGGTCGGCCAGCAGCGCGACATGCCGTGCTGAGAGCCCGGCGCGGAGCGGGATCGTCTCCTGGAGCGGCTTCCCGCCGACGTCGCGGAAAAAGCGATGCGCGAGGCTGCCGGTGCGTGAGGCCCGGACGGCCGCGTCGACCATCTCGTCGACGTCCACGCGGAGGCCCGCACGCTTTGGATGGACGGTGAATCGGCGCGCGCCGTAGACGACGGTCACCGAGCGCCGGAAGCGCTTGGCCAGCTGCGCGGCGAGCACCTGCTTGGCCTCGGGCGCGTGCAAGCCGCCGACGTCGATGCCCGCGATCCGCACGCCGACCGCGATCACGTCGGCCCTTGTCGAGTCGAAGTAGTAGGCGTACGCACCGCCGGCCGTGAGCGCGATGCCGCACACGGCGAGCAGACCTCCAAGAGCGATCCACGAGCGACGCATTCCTCTGCGCGTTGTACTCCCCGGGTGCGCTGGAGCGCAATCCCCCGCTACGCTCGGAGACCGTGCGGACACAGTTCGTCGACTGCCGCTGGGAGCTCGGGAAGCCCGGACGAGGGCGCGAGCTCTACCTCGCCGGGCACCTGCCGGGCGCGTCGTTCCTCGACGTCGACGACGACCTCTCGGATCGTTCGGTGCCGGACGCGGGCAGGCATCCGCTGCCGTCTACGGACTCCTTCGCGGCAGCGGCCTCGCGTGCGGGCATCGGCCCGGGGGTGCTCGTCGTCGCGTACGGGACGCTCGGCGGTGCCGAACGGCTCTGGTGGCTGCTCCGGCATTTCGGCCACGACGACTGCGGGGTGCTGATCGGTGGCCTCGAGGCCTGGGGCGGTCCGCTGCGGGCCGGAGCCGAGGAGATCGAGCCGGGCGGCTTCGTGCCGCGCGAGCGCTCCGGCGACACGATTGCGGCCGAGGAGATCGCACGTCGGCTCGCCGACCCGACGCTGCAGCTCGTCGATGCGCGGCCCGCGCTTCGCTGGCGGGGCGAGCCGAACCCGATCGACGATCCCCCGGGCCGGATCCCGGGCGCGCTGAACGCTCCGTGGACCGAGCCGCAGCCCGAGCTGCCCGCAGGCGAGCTCGTCGCCTACTGCGGCTCGGGCGTCACGGCGTGCGTCGTCCTTCACCGTGCGTGGCTCGCGGGCCGGGACGGGAGGCTCTATCCAGGCTCGTGGAGCGAGTGGTCGCGGCGCGGTCTGCCGCAGGAGCGTGGAGCCCCTCAGGCCGCGCCGTAGGTGACGGTGACGGTGGCGTCGACCGACTGCGTTCCGGGCTCGATCGCGACACCGGCCGACGGGGCGGCCTTCTGGTCGAACGTGACCGGCGTCTGCACGGAGCCTTCGGAGATCGCCTGGACGCTGCCGAGCGTGAGCCCGCCCGCTGCGGCGAGGGCCTGTGCCTTCTGCTGCGCGTCGGCGACGGCGAGCTTCAAGGCGCCTCGATACTGCGCGTCGCGATCCGAGAGCGAGAGGCTCGGCCCGGAGACGCCGTCCGCCCCTGCACCGACCGCGGCGTCGACGATGGAGCCGGCTTTCGCGATCGTGCTCTTCACCGAGATCGTGTTCGACGCGGCATACCCGACGATGTCCGTCCCCGCATCATTCGTCTGCGGAGAGAGCGAGACCTGGCTCGTCTGGATATCCGCTGAGGCGACGCCCGCGCCCTTGACGGCCGCGACGACCGCGGCGGCGGCCGTGGCGTTCTGCGCGAGCGCGGCCTTGGCCGTTGTGGCGCGCGTGTCGACCGTGAAGTCGAAGCCCGCCTGGTCGGGCACGGCCGTCACCGAGCCGTCGCCGGTCACGGTGATCGTCCTGGTGGTGGAAGGGCCGGCGGCGTGGCCGCTGCGCGGCTGTGCGATGCCGGCAATCGCAGCGGCCACGAGGAGGAGGCCGGCGAGGAGGAGAGCAGTGCGGAGTCGTGTCATGTGGCTGATACGGCACCGGGGTGCCGAATCGTCACAGGCGCTGAGCTAGGCGGTGGCGGTGGCGGTGCCGAGCTTGCCGAGATACGGCGTCCAGCCGTGCGGGATGCGCGGGGCCGCGAGCTTGATGAAGAGCACCGGTTGAGGCGGCCGGGGCATGGTCTTCAGCTCCATCCCGACCTGCTCGAGCGAGCGGTCGCCCTTGCGCAGGTTGCACGGTGCGCAGGCGGTGACGACGTTCTCCCAGATCGACTCGCCGCCCTTCGAGCGGGGTACGACGTGGTCGAGCGTCAGCCGCCCGTTCGTCGTGCCGCAGTAGACGCACCGCCAGCCGTCGCGCGCGAAGAGCGCCCGGCGGGAGATCTTCCGCTGGATCGCCCGCGGCACGCGGACGTAGTTCAGGAGCCGGATCACGTGCGGCCACACGAAGGAGCCGGTGGCCGACCGGAGCGGCTGGTCGAGGTGCTCGACCACCTCCGCCTTGCCCTTGTAGAGGAGCACATGGGCGCGCCGAACCGTGCACACATTCAGCGGCTCGTAACTGGCATTCAAGACCAGAACCTGCTGCACCTGCCGTAAAGGTACCAGCGGAACCTGCGTTCGAGACATGCCCCGGTGTCAGACACCGCCGTCGGAATCGCCTGCACAAGCGGCGTTGCCCCGTCCGCACGGGACATGACCCGGTGTCAGACACGAACAAGTCGTGACGGAGTCGTGAGGAAGTCGTGACGGAGCTGCCGGAGCCGCGGCCTATGTGGCCATGGCGCGCTCGACCGCCTCGAGCTCCTCGGGCGAGAGGGCGACCGAGGCGCGGCCCCGGTCGAGCTCCTTCACGTAGATCCGGGCGTAGTCGCGGCCCTGGATGGCGCTCAGCACGACGCCGCTGCGCGACGAGTCGAGCATCGCGACGGATGCCGACTGGTGTCCGCCCGAGTTCTCGTAGGCGTCGTAGCGGACGATCGCCGTCTTCGACACCGTGTCGTCCACGCGGCGGTCGAGCCGTCCGAGCCCGGCGGTGACCTGGTCGACGGCGCGGTGGAGATCGTCGATGCGGGTCTGCAGGGAGACGGCGAAGTCGACGAGATCTCCCTTGCCTCCGCCGAGCAGCACGAGCTGCGCCTTCCGCACGCGGCGGAGCGTCAGGTAGTGGACGAGGACGACGACGAGCGCGACCGCCGCTGCGACGGCGGCGGCGACCGCGATCCAGCCGGCGACCGAGGCACTCAGGTGCATCGACCCAAGGCTAACCCAGCGTGAACAAGACGCTGTAGCTCGCCGAGTTGTTCGCGGTGAACACCTCGTGTGCGACCGGCGCGACCTGCACCTTCACCGTCGCGGGATTGCCGAACGCCGACGTCGGCAGCTCGAAGCCCGAGAACGTGACCGTCTTCTGCGCCCCCGCGTCGATCGCCGTGATCGTCTGATGCTTCTTGATCGGCTTCCCGCCGGCGTCGATCGTGAGTGTCACGGGCACGTTGACCTCGGGGAAGTTGCCCGAGTCCTCGACCGTCACGACGAAGGAGAGATCGACCGAGACCTTGATCGTCGTCGGCGAGCTCGTGGACAGATCGTTCGCCTGCGGCAGCACGCGCACCGAGACGAGCTGGTCGCCGTGCTTGCCGCTGCCGCTCGGCGAGCCGCCGGTCGAGGCGCCGCCGAGGTTGTTCATCACGATTCCGATCGCCCGCGCGCTGACCGTGTCGGTGTTGGGGACGAACTGCGAGCTCGGGATGACGACTCCCGTCACCCCCTGATCCTTCAGTCGCTGCGTTGCAGGTAGCCGGTAGAGCTGCTCCCACACGACGTCGCTCGCGGTCAAAAGCTGCCCTTCTTGCGTCAGGGCCGCCGCGGTCGCGGTCTGCTTCGTGCTCGAGACGGCTCCCGACTGGGCAAGCGTGTCGCCGAGACCGGCGAGGCCCTTCGCGCGCAGCTCGATCGCATTGAGCAAGTTCTGATGGATCGCGCGCAGCGGCCCCGGCGGCCTGATCTGCTGCGCCTGCGTGAACGCCTGCTGCTCCTGTTGCGCATAGGTCTGCAGCTTCGTCTCGAGCACCGACTGCTTGAGCGGAGTCGAGAGGAACTCGCTCGCGAACTCCTTGCCGAGCGCGTTGTCCGCGTTCGCGATCGCACGAACCTTGGTCACGTACGACGTGTACTCCGCCTTCGGGCTCTTCCCCTGACACGAGCCGACCCAGACGACGAGTACGACGACGATCACGATTGCGACTGCGATCAGCCCGACGAGCCGCGCGAGCGGCACGAGCCCGGCCGGCGTGCGCACCGGCGGCCTCGGCGGACGCTCGCCGCCCCCGCGGCCGCCGCCCGGCTTCTCGAGGCGGGGCAGGCGCCGTCGCTGCGTCGCCTCGACGGTCTCCGGCTCGTCGAAGAAGTCGAACTCGATGTTCTCGTCGTCGTGAGTGGTCATGCCGTCAGCTCGTCCGGTTCAGCCGGGGATCGGGCCAGACTGTATCCCGAGGCTCGGCCATAGAGGAAACGCCCCGTCGGCCGCCAACGAGTCCAGACCCATGTCCAATGCTGCGCTCGCGTTCGAAGGCGCCGGGCTCGTTCTCGACCGATATCGCCCGTTGCGCCCTCTGGGGAGCGGTGGATCGGGGTCGGTCTGGCTCGTCAGGGACGAGCAGACGGGGCTCGAGGTCGCCCTGAAGATCGTGCCCCGCGAGGGGAAGGCCGCCGCGCGAGCCGAGCGCGAGGCCGCCGCCGCGGCCCGGCTCCGCCATCCGAGCTGCCTCCGCGCCTACGCGTTCGCCCGCGACCCGCGCCACGTGTACATCGTGTACGAGTTCGTCTCCGGCCAGACCTTCCGCGAGGCGCTCCGGGCGGGCGAGCTCGACGACGCGGCTGCGCTCGAGGCCTGCGCACAGATCTGCGAGGGCCTCGCCCACGCGCACGCCTCCGGGATCCTCCACCGCGACGTGAAGCCGTCGAACGTGCTCCTCGCCGAGGGGGAGAGCGTCTCCGTCCGCATCCTCGACTTCGGGCTCGCCCGCATGGCAGAGGCCGAGACGCTGACAGCGCAGGGAGACGTCCCCGGCACGCTCGCCTACATCGCGCCCGAGCGTCTGGCGGGCGACGAGGCGAGCGAGGCCTCCGACGTCTGGGCCGTCGGGGTGATGCTCTGGGAGTCGCTTTCGGGCCGCCATCCCTTCTGGCACACCTCGATGCTCGACACCGCGCGCGCGATCGAGGAGGGCGCCGAGTCGCTTGCGGCCCTGCGCCCCGACCTGCCGGACGGCCTGATCGAGCTCGTCGACCGGGCCCTCTCGCTCGTTCCGGCTCGGAGACCGTCGGCGGCGGCGCTCGCCCAGGCCCTTCGCGGCGAGGCCGCACCGCGCCGAAGGAGGCAGGCTCGTTCCGTCGGTCGCGGAGCCGTCGGCGGCGTGGCCCTCGTGCGGGCCTCGGAGCACGCGACGCGGGCCGGTGCCGCAGCTCTCGCGGGCACGTTCGCAGGCTGGACCGCCGCCGAGCTGCCGTTCTACCCGGGGAGCTGGGCCGCCGCCTTCGCCCTCCTCGCCGCCCTCGCGACCGCATTCCGGCCGCGACTCGGGCTCGCGGCGGCGCTCGCCGTGCCCGTTCTGCCGCTCGGGAACGTCTCGCTCGGGCTTGCGCTCCTCTACGCCGCCGCCGCGACCGCCTGGCTCCTCCTTTGCTGGCGGGAGCCGCGAGGCGGGCTGCTCTTCGCGCTCGGCCCGCTGCTCGCCCCGTTCGCGGCCCTCGGGCTCGTCCCGCTCGCAGCCTCCGGCCTTCGGACCGCTGCGCGCCGGGCCGCGCAGGCTGCCGCTTCCGTGCTCGCGGCCGGAGCGGTCGCCGGCATCCGCGGCGCGGCGCTCCCGTTCACCGGTGCCCGGCCGCCGCTCGGGATCGGCGTCGCGGGCTCGACCGGCCCCCTCGACGTCGCCGGGTCGCTCCTGCGGGCGGCCGCCGCACATCCCGAGCTCCTGATCGAGGCCGGCGTCTTCGCGGCGCTCGCCGTCGCTTTGCCCTTTGCGCAGGCCCGCGGCCGCTGGGGCGCGGCCGCGCTCGGAGCCGCGATGATGGCGGGCACCGTGCTTGCCGTGCCGTCCGTGCGGGCAGTTCCACTCGTCGTCGCGGCCTGGCTGACCGCGGTGGCGCTCGCCGTACGCGCGGAGCGCGTTCCCTAGCTGCTCGCCGGGGGTAATGTCCTCCCGCACTCATGGTCCTCAGGGCAATCGAGCAGAAGATCGAGTCGCTTTTCGAAGGCGTGTTCGGACGTGCGTTCCGCGCGAACGTGCAGCCCGTCGAGCTGGCCCGGAAGATCGCGAAGGAGATGGACGACCACCGGACGGTTTCCGTCTCGCGTGTCTACGTGCCGAACGAGTACACCGTGTTTCTCTCCACCGCTGACCGCGCGCAGTTCGAGGGCTACGAGAGCTCGCTCCTCGCGGAGCTCGAGGAGTACGTCTCGGAGCACGCGAAGCGCGAGAACTACGCGCTCCTGACGCCGCCGAAGGTGCTGCTCGAGACGGACGACGACCTCGCCCTCGGCGAGTTCGGCATCGCGACCCGGATGGTGCAGCCGAGGCGGGGCGCGCCCTCGGACGAGGAGCCCGCCGGGCAGGTGGAGTCCGGCGCGACGATGATCTACAAGCCCAAGGTCTCGCAGGCGACCGAAGCCGCCTCGGCCGAGGAGCTCGGGGTCGAGCGCGAGGTGGCGGTGCTCGCGTGGGACGGGCAGACGAGACGTGTGGAGAAGCGCCGGATCGTGCTCGGCCGCTCTCGCGAGTGCGACATCCAGGTCGAGGATCCGAACGTCTCGCGGCGGCATGCCGAGCTGCGCCAGGAGGGCGCGTCGTACTGGATCGTCGATCTCGACTCGACGAACGGCATCGAGGTGAACGGGCGGCGCGTGAAGCGGGCAAAGCTCGACTCCGGCGACACCTTCACCGTCGGCTCGACGGACATCACCTTCACGACGGAGCGAGAATGATCCTTGGCGGCACGAGCTATCAGACGACCCTGCTGGCCCTGAAGATCGCCTTCCTCGTCCTGCTCTACCTCTTCATCTGGCGCATCGTCCGCACCGCGGCGACCGACATGCGGCTGCCGCAGGAGAGCTTCATCCTCCGTCCGGCCATGGCGGGAGGGGCGATCGGCCAGGCGATTCGCCCGGGCCGGCTCGTCGTCGTGCACAGCGAGGTGCTCGAGCAGGGCAACGAGTTCGAGCTCGAGGCGGCGCCCCTCACCATCGGCCGCGGCGGCCAGAACGACGTGTCGATCGAGGGCGACGAGTTCGCATCTGCGAGACACGTACGCATCGAGCCGCGCCGCGACGGTGTCTGGGTCCACGATCTCGGCTCGACGAACGGGACGCACGTCAACGGCGTCCGGATCGACCGGCCGCGTAAGCTCGTGACCGGCGACGTCGTGCGCGTCGGCGAGACAGAGCTGAGGTTCGAGGAATGAGCGACGAATGAGCATCGGTGCGTATGCAGCGGCGAGCGACACCGGCCGGAAGCGGAGGCACAACGAAGACTCGTACGTGATCGCTCCGCCGCTCTTCGCGGTCGCCGACGGCATGGGTGGCGCGCAGGCGGGCGAGATCGCGTCGAAGCTCGCAGCCGCCGCGCTCGAGGACACCGATCCGGGGGCGCTGTCGGCGCCCGAACGCGTGACGTCGCTGATCCAGGAGGCGAACCGCCGCGTGCACGAGCGTGCCGTCAGCGACCCGGCCACGTCTGGCATGGGCACCACGATGACCGTTGCGATCGTCGAGGGCACGAACGTCACCTTCGGGCACGTCGGCGACTCCCGCGCCTATCGCCTGCGGGACGGAGCGATCGAGCAGATCACCGAGGACCACTCGCTCGTCAACGAGCTGCTGAAGAGCGGCAAGCTCTCGCCCGAAGAGGCCGAGCTCCACCCGCAGCGATCCGTGATCACGCGGGCAGTCGGCACCGACCCCGACGTCGACGTCGACTCGTTCACGATCGAGGCGGAGATCGGCGACGTGTTCCTGCTCTGCTCCGACGGTCTGACGGACATGGTTCGCGACGACGAGATCCGCGACGTGCTCGACCGCCATCACGACGATCTCGATCGCGCGACGAAGTCACTCGTGTCCGCCGCGAACCGCGGCGGAGGCGAGGACAACATCACCGTGATCGCGTTCGCGATCTCGGCGGACGGAGAGACCGCGGCGATGCCGCGCCTCGACGACACCGTCGAGAACGTGATGCCCGCGCCTCAGATCGACACGATGGTCGTGCCGCCGGAGCAGGTCGAGCACGTGTTCGTCGAGCCGGGCTCTCCGGAGGCGGAGGCGATCACGCGTCGGGAGCCGATCGGCTCCGCGGCCCGCGTCCGCCTCGTCCTGACGATGCTCAGCCTGCTCGTGGTCGCCGCTGTGCTCCTCGTGTGGGGGCTCGTTCGCTGACCCGGGGCCTGTCGAACAGGAACCGCGAGCTCCTCTACCTGATCGTTGTCGGCCTGCTCACCGCAGCAGGCTTCGCGAGCGTCTACATCGCGGACAAGTCACGGATCTCGGGCGGATCGCTCAGCTACGCGATCTTCTTCTTCGCGCTCTTCCTCGCCGCTCACCTCGTTGCGCGCTTCACCGTTCCCTACGCCGATCCGTACGTGCTGCCGATCGCGGCGCTGCTCGCCGCCGTCGGGGTGACGGAGATCTATCGCCTCGGACCGAAAGACGCGTTCCGGCAGGGAACCTGGATCGTGATCGGCGTCGTCGTCTTCGCGCTCGCGCTCCTCGGGCTCAGGCGCGACTATCGCGTGCTCGAGAACTACAAGTACCTGTTCGGTCTCGGCGCGATCGCGCTGCTCTTCATGCCGCTTCTGCCCGGGATCGGGCTGGCCGTCAACGGCTCTCGGCTCTGGGTGCACTTCGGCTCGCTGCGCTTCCAGCCCGGCGAGCTCGGCAAGATCGCGCTGATCGTCTTTCTCGCGGCCTATCTGCGCGAGAAGCGCGAAGTGCTCGCCGCCGGCAGGCTCAAGGACTGGGGGCCGCTGCTGCTCATCTGGGGTCTCGCGATGGCCGTGCTCTTCGCCACCGACGACCTCGGCAGCGGGCTCCTCTTCTACGGGATCTTCCTCGGCATGCTCTACGTCGCAACCGCCCGGATCGCGTTCATCGCCGGCGGTGTCGGCCTCTTCCTCGTCGGCTCGGTCGCGGTGTACGAGGGCACGCCGCACGTGCGCGAGCGGGTCCTGAACTGGATCGAGCCGTGGTCGACGCACAAGATCTTCTGCCCGCTGAGCGGCGCCCCCGCCCTGCGCCAGGACTGCCAGAGCTATCAGGAGGTGCAGTCGCTCTATTCGATCGCCCACGGCGGGATGGGCGGAACGGGACTCGGTCTCGGCACCTTCAAGAACGCGAGCGGCGGCCAGATCATCCCCGACCTGAACACCGACTTCATCTATTCCGCACTCGCGCAGGAGCTCGGGTTGATCGGTGCCGCAGGCCTGCTCCTCGTCTACATGGTCTTCTCGCTCCGCGGGTTCAGGGTCGCGATCTTCGCCGGTGACGGCTTCTCGAAGCTGCTCGCGGCAGGGCTCACGTTCGGCTTCGCCTTTCAGACGTTCATCATCGTCGGCGGCATCCTCCGCGTGATTCCGCTGACGGGGATCACGCTGCCGCTCGTCTCGTACGGCGGCTCGAGCATCCTCGCGAACTTTCTCGTGCTCGCCGGGCTGATGCTCGTCTCGAACCGCGCCAATGCCGAGCTGGCGGGAGCGGCGTGAACCGGCAGCTGAACCGGCTCGCCCTCGTATCGATCGCGCTCCTGGTCGTGCTCGTCGTCGCCACGACGTACTGGCAGACGTGGGCGACGGCGGGCCTGCAGGACAAGCAGGACAACGCGATTCAACGCGTCGTGCAGTTCACGATCGCGCGCGGCCTCATCAGCGGCGGCCGCGACGTCTTCGCAACGAACAGGAAGCAGAAGCGCAGCGGCCAGACGCTCTACTTCCGGCGCTATCCACAGCACGGTCTCGCGGCGCAGACGGTCGGCTACTCGACGGCCTCGCGCGCGCAGGCAGGGCTCGAGCGCTCGATGAACGATTACCTCACCGGCGCCAACACGAACTTGAGCGACGCATTCAAGAACGTGCTCGACCGGCTCGGGAACGCGACCGTGCACGGCAACAACCTCGAGCTGACGATCCGTCCGAACGCGCAGAAGCTGGCCCAGCGCCTGCTCGGCTCTCGCTGCGGCGCCGTCGTCGCGATGAACCCGCACACGGGCGCCGTGTACGTGATGGCGTCGTCGCCGACCTACGACCCGAACCTGATCGACAAGCCGGGCGGCTACGCGAAGGTCTTGAAGATCCGCGGCCAATGCAGCGGCGCCTCCGCGTTGTACAACCGGACGACGCAGGGGCTGTACACGCCGGGCTCCACGTTCAAGGTCGTGACCGCCGCAGCGGCTCTCGACACGGGCGCGTTCACGCCCGACTCGACGTTCTACGATCCCGGCTACTGCACCGAGTACGGGAAGCCCGTGTCGAACGCAGGCAACCCGGACCAGGGCGGCCGGGAGGTGTTCGGACACCTCAACTTGACCTCGGCGCTCGAGCATTCGGTCAACTCCGTCTTCTGCAACATCGGCAAGCAGATCGGCGCCGGCACGATCCTCACCTACGCAAAGCGGTTCGGCTTCTACAGGACGCCGCCGCTCGAGACTCCCGCTGACGAGCGCTACGCGAGCGGGCTCTACAACGGCTCGCATCTGTACGACCCGAAGGATCCGACGAAGGTCGACCCCGGCCGGCTCGCCTTCGGCCAGGAGCGCATGCTCGCAACGCCGCTGCAGATGGCGATGGTCGCCGCGACGGTCGGAAACGGCGGCGTCGTGCCGAAGCCGTACCTCGTGCGGAAGATCGTCACGAGCGACGGCTCGACGGTGCGCACGACACATCCGGCGACGCTCGGCCGGGCGATCAAGCCCCAGACGGCTTCCGAGCTGAACCAGATGATGCAGCTCGTCGTCCAGGGCGGCACGGGGACCGCCGCGGCGATCCCGGGGATCCACGTCGCCGGCAAGACGGGTACCGCCGAGACGAACGTCCCGAACGTCTATACGGCGTGGTTCATCGCGTTCGCACCGGCGGAGAATCCGACCGTCGCGATCGCGGTCGTCCTCGAGAAGCAGGCCAACGGCTTCGGAGGCGCCGTCTCGGCGCCGATCGCGAAGCAGGTCATGCAAGCCCTGCTTGCCCGCTGAAGCCCCGACTACTCTTTAGAGACCCCGTGGCCGTCTCGGACACGCTCATCGGAACTCTTTTCGACGGTCGCTATCAGGTCGTGCGCAAGATCGGCGCCGGCGGGATGGCGAACGTCTACCTCGCCGAGGACCAGGAGCTCGGCCGCCGGGTCGCGATCAAGATCCTGAACGACCGGCATGCGGGCGACGACCAGTTCATCGAGCGCTTCCGCCGGGAGGCGAAGAACGCCGCCGCGCTCTCGCATCCGAACATCGTCTCGATCTACGACCGCGGCGAGGCGGAAGGCACCTACTACATCGCGATGGAGTTCCTCGACGGCCGGTCGCTCAAGGAGCTGATCGTCCAGCGTGGGCCCGCGCCGATCACGGTCGCCGTCGAGTACGCGCGCCAGATTCTCTCGGCGCTCGGCTTTGCACACCGGCACGGGATCGTGCATCGCGACATCAAGCCGCACAACGTGCTCGTCGACGCTGAAGGCCGCGTCAAGGTGACGGACTTCGGCATCGCACGCGCCGGCGCGTCGCAGATGACCGAGGCCGGCTCGATCGTCGGCACCGCGCAGTACCTCTCGCCGGAACAGGCGCGCGGAACGAGTGTCGACCAGCGCTCCGACGTCTACTCGCTCGGCATCGTGCTGTACGAGCTCCTGACGGGAACGTTGCCGTTCAACGGCGACACCCCCGTCGAGATCGCGATGAAGCATCTGTCGACCGTGCCCGAAGCGCCGTCTGCGAGGAGGCCGGAGATTCCGCGCGACCTCGACCTGATCGTGACGCGCGCGCTCGCGAAGGATCCTGACGATCGCTACCAGAGCGCGGAGGAGATGGACGCGGACCTCGAGCGCTTCCTGCGCGGAGCCGCCGTCGTCCCCGGTGACCGAGGAGTCGGCGACGCAGATCATGCGCGCGCCGACGGGCTCGATGGCTGCGACGGCGGCGACCATGATCGCGCCGCCTCGAAGAACGACCGCGCTGCCACCGCCACCCCCGCCGGTCTACTACGACCTCGAGGAGCCGATCCACCGGCGGCCCATCTGGCCGTGGATCGCGGCGCTCCTCTTCGTCGTCGCGGCGGGCATCGGCGGCTGGTTCCTCTACACGCAGATCTCCGACAAGCTCAACTCGACGAAGCCCGTTCCGGTCGGGCTCTACCTGAACCAGCAGGAGCAGCTCGCGCGACAGAACATCCGGGCAGACGGCTTCGTCCCTGTGGTGCGGCACCACACGAGCAGGACGACCGCCATCGGGCTCGTCTTCAGCCAGGATCCGGCCGCCGGCCTCCGGAAGCCGAAGGGGAGCGATGTCACGATCGTCGTGTCGACCGGGGTGCCGAAGGCCGTCGTTCCGAGCCTCGTCGGCGAAGCAGTCGACGACCGCCGCCGCCGCGCTCACGCAGCTGAAGCTGAAGCCCGACGTGCACTCGGTCAACTCGAGCAAGCCGACCGGGGAGGTGACCGCGCAGGATCCGCCGGCGGGCACGAAGATCGCCCGTCGGCCAGTCGGTGCGGATCAACGTCTCGAAGGGCCCGCAGCCGATCGCCGTGCCGAACGTCCTCCGCCTGCCGATCGACCAGGCAACCTCGACGCTGCAGGCGGCCGGCTTCCAGGTGAGCCCGCACTTCGTCTCGAGCGACCAGCCGGCGAACACCGTCATCGACCAGAGCCCGGCACGGGCGGCTCGGCCGGCAAGAACTCCGTCGTCTCGCTGACCGTCTCGAAAGGCCCGAAGACCTCGACCGTCCCGGACGTGACGAGCTACGACGTGGGCACCGCCGAGCAGACGCTCAAGGCATCGGGCTTCGGCGACAAGGTGGTGTTCCAGCAGGTGACCGATCCGAACGCGGACGGCGTCGTGCTGAGCCAGACCCCCCAGGGCGGGGCGCAGGAGCCGCGGAACACGCGTGATCACGCTCACGGTCGGCCAGCTCATCCCGGGCGGGGGCGACACGACCACCGGCACGACGACGACCACTCCGTGAGCCGCCGCCTGCGCGTCGCGCTCGTCGCGGGCGGCCGCTCGAGCGAACACGACATCTCGCTCCTCTCGGCGCGCTCGGTGCTCGAGGCGCTCGATCCCGAGCGCTACGAGGTCGTGAGCGTCGCCATCGGCCGCGACGGCCGCTGGAGCCTCGACCGGCCGGCGGACACGCCCTGGTGTCAGACACCGGGACGGGCCCGGCGGAGACCCTGCCCGTTCCGGCCGAGGGCGGGACGCTCGCGGCGCTCGGCGCCGTCGACGTCGTGCTGCCGATCCTGCACGGGCCGTTCGGCGAGGACGGCACGGTGCAGGGTCTGCTCGAGCTCGCCGGCCTGCCGTACGTCGGCGCCGGCGTCGCGGCGTCGGCGGTCGCGATGGACAAGGACCTGTTCAAGAAGGTGCTGCGCGACAGCGGCGTTCCCGTTGCGCGCCACCACGCGATCCGGCTCGGCGATCGCGTCGAGAACCCGTTCGGCTATCCCGTGTTCGTGAAGCCCGCTCGGCTCGGCTCCTCGGTCGGCATCTCGAAGGTGCACGACGCGTCGGAGCTCGCGCCTGCGGTCGCGCTCGCGCGACGCCACGACGAGAAGGTGCTCGTCGAGGAATTCGTCGACGGCATGGAAGTCGAATGCGGCGTGCTCGGCAACCGCGTGCCGCCGCCCATCGCGTCGCTCCCCGGGCGCATCGACACGCTCGAGCACGAGTGGTACGACTTCGAGTCGAAGTACGACGAGAACGGAATGGAGCTGCGTCATTCCCCCGGAGCTGCCGCAGGAGACGATCGAGCTCGTGCAGCGGCGCTCGATCGACGCCTTCGTCGCCTGCGAGTGCGAGGGACTGGCGCGGGTCGACTTCTTCGTACGGGCGAGCGACGGCGAGGTGATCGTGAACGAGCTGAACACGATGCCTGGCTTCACCGCGACGAGCGTGTACGCGAAGCTCTTCGAGGCTCGGGCATTCCGTATGTCGAGCTCGTCGATCGGCTGATCGCGCTCGCACTCGAGCGGCACGAGCGGCGCTCGTCCCTCAGTACTAGCGTCTCGCGCCTTGACCTCGTTCACGTGCACGTAGTCGTGCGCGCCGAGATCTGGTGATCCACATCACGAAGTAGCGCGCCGTCTTGCCGTTAACGCGAACGTCGTACTGCGCGCCGACGTGCTGCGACGCCGAGTCGGGTGCGCGAAGGGCCCCGCGGCGAGTCGCCGGCGCGGATCTGGGCCGTGTAGTCGGGCGTGTCGCGTCGCCACGGTGATGCTCTTCAACGCCACCGGCCCGGCGCGCGTCGAGCACGACGCCCGACGCCTTTCTTCAAGCTTGCCGAACTGCCGCCGCCGTGTAGTGCTCCGTGCTCCAGAACGTCGTCGGGTCGCCATCCGTCGCCTTGGGGCGTCCGAGTCGTTGCTCGCCTGTCGCCCTGCGGATCGACGCCGCCGATACCGGCGAGCGTGCACCGGCGCCCGGTCGCGGCCGTGCGAGGACCGGCGGCTTGCCCTTCGAGCCGCCGAGCGCGAGCATGCCGACGACGATCGCGGCGACCGCGGCAGCGCGACGATCAGGTAGAGCGGCGCACGACTGCGCGCCGCGCGCGCGCGATGCGGACGGCTCTGCTTCAGCACCGGGCTCGGCGCGATGAACGTTCGCTCCGCATCGGGCGCGTCCAGCTCGGCGAGGCACTGCCGCAGCTCCCACGCGAACTGAGTCCATCGACGGGAACCGGCGAGCCGGATCCTTCTCGAGCGCCCGGTCGACCGCGGCTGCGAGCCGGAGCGGCACGTCCGGCCGCTTCGCAGCAAGTCGGGCGGCGGCTCGTTGATGTGCTTCATCGCCACCGCGACGAAGTTCTCGCCGGGGAACGGCACCTCCGCGGTGAGCAGCTCGTACAAGACGACCCCGAGCGAGTAGACGTCGGTCGAGGGCGTACGTCGCTTTCCGCTCGCCTGTTCGGGCGAGAGGTAGTTGCTCGTGCCGAGCACCGTTCCGGTCTGCGTCATGCCGTGCTCGACGTCGAGCGAGCGCGCGATGCCGAAGTCGGTCACCTTCGCATCGCCGTCCGGAGTGAGCGAGGACGTTCTGCGGCTTCACGTCGCGGTGCACGAGGCCGTGCTCGTGTGCGAACGCGAGCGCATCGGCGATCTCCAGCGCGAGCTCGACCGCCCGGCGCGTCGGCAGCGGGCCGGTCCGCTCGATGAGCTGCTTGAGATTCTCGCCGTCGACGTACTCGAAGACGATGTACTGCTGCCCGCCGTCCTCCCCGCGGTCGATCACGGTGACGATGTGCGGGTGGGAGAGCTGGGCGACGGAGCGGGCCTCCCGCCGGAAGCGCTCGACGTACTCCTCGTCGTTGGCGTAGTGCTGATGCAGCACCTTGAGTGCGACGTAGCGCTCGAGCAGCTGGTCGCGCGCGCGGTAGACGCTCGACATGCCGCCGGTCCCCACGAGCTCCTCGAGCTCGTAGCGCTCGGCGATCAGCTCACCGGGCACGGTGCGGGCAGCGGAGGAGAGGGCGCGCGGGGCCACGAAGGGAGAACGCGGAAGCCGCCGTGGCGGCTACGCGAGAACCGCTTCGAGCGCCTCTTCCCAGGCGTCGAGCGCCTCGTCCAGCTCCGGATCGGAGATCACGAGCGGACAGAGGACGCGGATGCAGTTCGAATGGACGCCTGCCCGTAGGAGCAGGAGCCCGCGCCGGGCAGCCTCCTCGGTCACCCGCTTCGCGAGCTCGGGCGCCGGCTCCTTCGTCGCCGGATCCCGGACGAGCTCGATCGCGAGCATCGCGCCGAGGCCGCGAACGTCCCCGATCTGCGGATGGCGCTCCTGCCATGCCGACATCCTGCCCCGGATCGTCTCGCCGATGCGCTCGGCACGCTCGACGAGCCCTTCGTCCTCGAAGACGTCGAGCACCGCGAGCGCGGCGGCCTGCGCGACTGGATTGCCGACGAACGTTCCGCCGACGGCGTTGTCGCCGGGAGCGTCCATGATCGCCGCCTTGCCGAGCACGCCGGAGAGCGGCAGGCCCGCGGCGATCGACTTCGCCACGGTGATCAGGTCGGGCTCGACGCCGAAATGCTCGATCGCGAACATGCGGCCCGTTCGCCCGAACCCGGTCTGCACCTCGTCGACGACGAGCACGATTCCCTCGCGGTCGCAGATCTCGCGGAGACCCTGCACGAACTCGCGTGGCGGAACGATGAAGCCCGCCTCGCCCTGGACGGGCTCGAACACGATCGCCGCAACAGTCTCGCTCGCGACCTGCGTCGTGAACGTGCGCTCGAGTCGCGGCGAGCGCAGTCGGCTGCGCTGACGCCGCGATACTCGTTCGGATACGGAACGCGGTAGACCTCGGGCGCGAACGGCCCGAAGCCCGGCCTTGTACGGGTGGGTCTTCGAGGTCAGCGTCAGCGACAGCAGCGTGCGTCCGTGGAAGCCGCCTTCGAACGCGATCACCGCCGGCCGCTTCGTGTATGCGCGCGCGAACTTGACCGCGTTCTCGACCGCCTCGGTGCCCGCGTTGAAGAATGCCGCCTTTGCGGGGCCCGCGAACGGCGACACGGCGAGCAGCCGCTCGGCGAGGGTGACGTACACCTCGTACGGGACGATGGTGAAGTCGGTATGCATGAAACGTGCAGCCTGTTCCTGCACCGCCTCGACGACGTGTGGATGCGCGTGGCCCACATTCAGGCAGCCGACGCCACCGGTGAAGTCGAGAATCGTGTTGCCGTCGACGTCGGTGATCGTCGAGCCTCGTCCTTCGGCGATGACGATCGGCAGGAGCACCGAGAGCGGATCCGCGACGACGCGCTCCTTCCGGTCGAGGATCGCGCGCGATCTCGGGCCGGGGACCTCGGTCTGCAGGCGAATTGCGCGCGTCGCGGCCATCGGCCGCCACGATAGCCGTAGAGCTGGGGCACCGGAACCTCGGGCAGCGGGGGAGGAGCACCGCCGTGCAGCGCCCGGGCCGTATAGAGGCCGGCGGCATTCCAGAGCATGAAGCCGCCGGCGTCCATCGCCCTCGCCGAGGCGATCTGCGCAGCCACGTCGGCGAAGGTATAGGTGCGCCCGAGCGAGAAGTCCTGGAGCCAGGGCACGAGCAGTGCTTTGCCGCCTTCGAGCTTCGCGCGAAAGTCGCGCAGCGAGTGCATGACGGTCGGGCCGGGCGCGGCGTTCGGATCCGGGAGGTTGAACTCGCCGGACGTGTAGTGCGACGGGTAGGTCATCGGGTAGATCGCGTCGACGACCTTCGCCACCTGCGCCGGATACTGGCCGATGCCGAGGTCCTGCGTCGCCGACAGCCCGAACACGTCGGCCGACACGCGCACGCCGAGCGGATGCAGGCTGCGAGGCCGCGTACTTCAGGAACGCGGCGATCGTCGCCTTCATCGGCTGCGGGTGTGCACCGGGATAGCGGATGAGGGACAGGTCGCCGTCGCTCGGGAAGCGGACGTAATCGAACTGGATCTCGTCGAAGCCCGCTTTGGCCGCTGCGCGCGCGACGGCGACGTCGTAGCGCCACGCAGCGTGCGAGTACGGATTGAGCCATGCGAGGCCGCCGTTCGTGTGCCAGAGCGAGCCGTCGCTCTTGTGAATCGCGAGCTCTGGGTGCGCGACGGCCGTGATCGGATCCTCGAAGGTCACGACCCGGCCGATCAGGTACACGCCGGCCTTGTGCGCCTGGGCGGCCACCTTGCTCGCGTCGAAGTAGCGCCCGCGCCGCACCGTCCTTGCGCGCGATCGTGGGGGCGCCCTTGAGGAACGAGACGTTGCCGCTTTCGTCCTTCAGGTCGATCTCGAGCGTGTTCAGGCCGTACTTCTCGAGTGCGAGATACTCACGGAACTTCCCGGGCAGCGCTCATGAGCGGGCCGGTGACGTGCACGCCGCGGATCTCCTCGGGGAGCGTCGAGTGGAAGGGGCTGGCGGGCATCGCCGAGCGCACGGGCTGCAGGACGACGTTCGCGGCGCCCGCCGAGCCCGAGAAGAGCTTCGCGAGGCCGAAAAGCGCGGCGGCCGCGAGCACGACGAGAATCGCGAGGGCCGAGAGGCGCCGCCGCCGGATCTGGCGCCTCCGCAATTCGCGCCGCTGGCGGCGCAGCTCGCTGTGCTCGATGTCCGAGGCGATTGCCACGAGGGTCCAGGATGGTAGCCCGTACGATCCCCTGGTGGTCCTCTCCGACGCGACGATCTCCCGCTACCTCGCGGAGGGCCGCATCGAGATCGACCCCTACGACGCCTCGCTCCTCCAGCCCTCGAGCGTGGACGTCCGGGTGGACGGGCTCTTTCGCGTCTTCCACAACAATCGGTACCCCTACATCGACGTGAAGGTCGAGCAAGAGGAGCTGACGGAGCTGGTCGAGGTCGACGGCGAGCACCCCTTCGTCCTCCACCCCGGCGAGTTCGTGCTCGGCTCGACGCTCGAGCGCGTCCGGCTGCCCGACGACCTCGTCGCCCGCCTCGAAGGCAAGGCGCTCGCGCTCGACACGGAGGTCCCGACGCCGCAGGGGTGGCGGACGATGGGCGACCTCGAGCCGGGCGACCTCGTCTTCGACGGAAAGGGCTTCCCCTGTGCCGTGCTCGACGCGACGCCGCCGATGCTCCGGCGCCAGTGCTTCGAGGTGGCGTTCGCCGATGGTGCCACCGTCGTCGCAGATGCCGAACATCTCTGGCGGACGGGCGAGCCTGGGCAGCGAGTTGGGCGGTTGATCACCACGCGCCGGATCGCCGACGAGCTGCGCGTCGGCGGTGAGCTCGACCACGTCGTTTGGCCCGCCGACGTCGACGAGGGTGCGCTCGCCGGTTCCGGCGTCGCGCTCCAGGTGAGGGAGCTCGCGATCGTCGAGGTGCGAGAGGTCGAGAGCGTCCCCGTGCGCTGCATCGAGGTCTCGTCGGCGAACGGGCTCTATCTGGTCACGCGCTCGTACATCCCGACGCACAACAGCTCGCTCGGCCGCCTCGGGCTTCTCATTCACTCGACCGCAGGCTTCATCGATCCCGGCTGGGACGGTCACGTTACGCTGGAGCTCTCGAATGTCGCGAACCTGCCGATTACGATCTATCCGGGGATGAAGATCGGCCAGATCTCGTTCATGCAGATGACGGAGCCCGCCGCCACGCCCTACGGCTCGTCGCAGATCGGCTCGAAGTACAAGGGGCAAAAGGGGCCGACGCCGAGCCGCTACTTCAAGAACTTCGAATGACCGTTCTCGTCACAGGCGCAACCGGCTTCGTCGGCCCACATGTCGTGCACGCACTCCGCGCACGCGACCTCTCCGTGCGCGCGCTCGTCCGCGACCCGAAGCGCGCGTCGCGGCTCGCGTCGTGGGGCACCGACCTCGTGACGGGAGACGTCAACGATCCGCTGTCCCTTCGCAATGCGCTCGCCGGTGCCGACTCGGTCGTGCATCTCGTCGCGATCATCAAGGGCTCCCGCGGCGACTTCGAGCGCGTGATGGTCCAGGGAACGCGCAACGTCGTTGCTGCTGCGCAGGAAGCCGGTGTGCGGCGCATCGTGCTCGCGAGCGCCCTCGGCCTCGACGAGCGCACGAAGGACGCCGTCCCCTACTTCGCCGCCAAGTGGGAGATGGAACGGGCGGTGCGGGAGTCGGACCTCGAGCACGTGATCTTGCGTCCGAGCTTCATCTTCGGCAAGGACGGTGGCGTCCTGCCGACCTTCGTGCGGCTCGCGCGCTTCGCGCCGGTGACGCCGATCGTCGGCCCGGGGACGCAGCGGCTGCAGCCGATCTGGGTCGAGGACGTCGCGGAGTACTACGCGACTGCGCTCGATCTTCCGGCGGCCGCGAACCGGACCTTCGAGATCGGCGGGCCGGATGCGCCCACGTGGAACGAGTTCTGGGAAAGGCTCAAGCGGGTCCTGGGGGCGCGGCGTCCGTCGATCCACATGCCGTTCGCGGTGCTGCGACTGCAGGCGGCGCTGACGGAGAAGCTCCCGGGCGCGCCCGTCACGCGCGACCAGCTGACGATGCTCGAGCTCGGCGACAACGTCGTCACCGACCCGGCCGCAGTCGAGACGTTCCAGCTGTCGCTCGTGCCGCTCGACGAGCAGCTGCGCCGCGCGGCACTGTGACGCGCGGAGTCGTCTACGCAGAGCCGGGTACAAGGCCGTCAGTCGAGGAGATCACGCTCGACTCGCCCGGCCCGAACGAGGTCCAGGTGCGAATCGAGGCCTGCGGTGTCTGCCACACCGATCTGCACGTCGTCGAGACCGGCGGCTGGGGGATGCGGTTCCCGATCCTGCTCGGACACGAGGGCGCGGGCGTCGTCGAGGAGGTCGGCGACGGCGTGACCTCGGTCGCTGCCGGCGATCGCGTGGTCGTCGCCTGGCGCGCCCCCTGCGGCGACGCGTGCCGAGCCTGCAAGCGAGGCGATCCGCGCCGTTGCTCGAACAACCTGCGCGCGCAGCGGCGCCTCCACCGGGCGGCCGACGGCGCCCTGCTGACGGCAGTGCTGCGGTGCGGCGCGTTTGCGGATCGCATCGTCGTGCACGCGGCGTGTGCGGTGAAGATGCCGGACGAGTTGCCCGCGGAGCAGGCCTGCCTGATCGCCTGTGGCTTCTCGACCGGGGCAGGCGCCGCACTGTGGGCGACGCCGGTGGAGGCGGGCTCGTCGGTTGCGGTGATCGGCTGCGGCGGCGTCGGGCTGGCGGTGATCCAGGGGGCCCGGCTCGCGGGAGCGGCGCGCATCGTCGCGGTCGACGTCCTGGCGGAGAAGCTCGCCCTCGCGGCCGAGCTCGGCGCGACCGACACGGTCGACGGCACGAGCGGGGACTCGGTGGCGCAGGTTCGCGAGCTGACCGACGGTGTCGACTACGCGTTCTCGGCGATCACGTCACCCGCGGGCCTCGTGGATGCAGTGCGCATGTGCGCGTACGCCGGCACGGCGACCCTCGTCGGGGTGCCGCCGCCTGCGCGCACCCTCGACCTCGACCTCGATCGCGATCTCTTTGGGCCGAAGGTCGCGATTGCGGTGACGCACGGCGGCGACACGGTGCCACAGGACGACTTCCCCTTCCTCGCGCAGGCTGCGCTCGACGGCCGGCTCGATCTCGACCGGTTCGTGACGAGGACGATCTCGCTCGAAGAGGTTCCGGACGCGCTCGACGAGCTGCCCGCCCAGACGGGCGTCCGCACAGTCGTCCGGCTCTAGGAGGGTTTGGCGAGATAGTGGGCTGTGCCGCACGGCCGCGCTGAACGCCGCGCTGCCGCGTCCTCGGTCGCCCCGCTAGCACCACTAGCGGGACTCCCTGCGTCCTTGCATCGCGACGCCCATCGCACCCGTGCGACGAGCACCATCACGCCAAACCCTCCTAGCTCTTCCCGAACGAGGCGCGTCGCTCGGCATCGGCCGGGTCGACGAGGTGCCCGTCGCGCTCGACGTAGCCGTCCTTGCCGCCGACGACGAAGACGATCGCGTCCTCCTCGAACGGGTTCGAGAGCTTGCGCGGAGTGGTCGACTCGCAGTGGAAGAGGCCGCCCGGGCCGAGCTCGCGAGTCTCGCCTTCGGCCTCGACGACGACCTTGCCGCTGTGGACGAAGTAGAGCTCGTCCTGTTTGTCGTGGTAGTGCATGAACCCTTCGTAGCCGGGGGGATACACGAGTGCGTTGACGCCGAATGCGGTGATGCCGAGAGGCCCACGCACCTTGCGGAAGCCGTAGCCGTCGCCGAGCTCGTCGAGGGAGGAGAACGCCGGGCTCATCCGGTGCAGGCGGAAGAGGTCTCGGCGAGCGGCAGCCGCGCGAGGAGCTCGCCGAGCTGCTTCCGCTCGGCGGGCGTGAACTTCGATCCGAAGAGCTCCTCGATGTCGGCGCGATGGGAGGTCGATGCGGACTCGAACTTCGCGACGCCTGCTTCGGTCAGCGCGGCATACGAGACGCGGGCGTCGCTCTTGCACGCCTTCTTCTCGACGAAGCCGGCACGCTCGAGGCCGTCGAGCAGGCGGGTGATCCCCGAGGCGGTGAGCAGGACCGACCGGGCGAGGTCGACGCGCCGGAGTGACCGCTCGGGTGCGAAATAGAGCTGCACGAGGACGTCGTAGTCGCTCAGCGTCAGGCCGTGCTGGGCCTCGAGGCGGGCCGACAGCTGCCGCGTGATCGCAGCGTGGGCGCGCAGAAACCGGACCCAGGCCTCCAGATCCGGTGCCACAGTCACTTGCGCGCTCAATACTTGACTAGACAAGTTTTCTCCGGTAAGATCGTTGACAGCTCAAGTATACAGACGAAGCCCAAGGAGGCAATAGTCACATGGCAACCATCGAAACCACCAAGCAGCTCGCGCCGGCCGGCAGCTGGACCGCCGACCCCGTGCACTCGAACGTCTCGTTCGAGGTCGCGTACGCGGGCGTGAACGCGTTCCGGGGCAGCTTCCGGGACTTCTCCGCGACGCTCGAGGGGCAGGAGCTCGAGGGCTCGGCCAAGGTCGCATCCGTCGACGTCAAGGACGAGCAGCTGAACGGGCACCTGCAGACGCCGGACTTCTTCGACGCGCAGCGCTTTCCCGAGATCACCTTCAAGGCCACGAAGCTCCACCGCCTCGACGACGACCGCGTCGTCGGCGAGGGCGAGCTCACGATCAAGGGCACGACGCAGCCGATCCAGCTCGAAGGCGTCATCGCAGCCGCACCGTCCACCGATCCGTTCGGCCGTGAGCGGCTCGGCCTCAAGCTCGAGGCCGCGATCGACCGCACCGCGTACGGCGTCAGCTGGAACGCTCCCAACCAGAGCGGCGGCGACTACCTCGGCAACGACGTGAAGCTCAGCGCCGAGCTCGCGTTCGTGAAAGCCCAGGCCTAGCCGATGCGCGTCCTCGCCGTCTCCGGGAGCCTGCGGGCCGGATCCCACAACACGGCGCTCCTCCGCGCGGCCGTCGAGGCCGCGCCGGAGGGCGTCGAGGTCGAGCTCTTCGACCCGTCCGGGATCGCCGAGCTCCCGCTCTACGACCAGGATCAGGACGGAGTGGACGCACCGGACTCGGTTGTCGGCCTGCGCGAGGCGTGGGCCTCGGCTGACGCGATCCTCTTCGCGACGCCCGAGTACAACGGCACGGTGCCGGGCGGCCTGAAGAATGCGGTCGACTGGGCGTCGCGCCCGGTGCGCGAGTCGGCGCTCACGAACAAGACCGTCGCGGTGGCCGGTGCGAGCACCGGCCAGTTCGGCGCCATGTGGGCCCAGGCCGACCTGCGCAAGACCCTCGGCGTGGCCGGGGCCCGCGTCGTCGGCGACGAGCTGCCGGTCACGCGCGCGCACGAGAAGTTCGACGCCTCCGGGCGTCTGCTCGATGCCGAGCTCTTCGAGCGGCTGCGGCTCCATCTCGAGACGCTCGCCGCCGCGATCGAGGCCGGCGTTCCGGCATAAGAACGGGGCCCCTTGCGGGGCCCCGGTCCGGTTACCAGCTCGTATTGGTAGAGGCGCTTCCTGCTCCGGCTCGGTAGTAAGGCCGGGCGGCGCGAAACGCGTCGTCCCCTACGCTGGCTAGGCGATTCCCCGTAGGTCCCGGGGACACACCTCTACCCGCTGGTACCTCCACTGCCCGTACTTGATGAAATCACTCCCGGACCACCTCCTTTCCGCGGTTACCCCATATATAGCAATCCGCGTGGACGTGCGGGACCCCGAGCGCCTTCAGCGAAGGACGACGCTCAGCTCGAGGCCGCGGTCGAGCGGGACCGTGACGGAGCTCAGCGTCTGGTCGGCCTGGCGGGCGGCCGAGTACTGGGCCAGGGGGTCGGCGTGGGAGAGGACGTTGTCGGCCACGAAGAGCGCGCCGGGCTCGACTTTCGCCCGCGCGGCTCCGAAGAGCTCTTCGTAGTCCTCCTTCTCGGCGTCGAGGAACACGACGTCGAACACGTCGTCGATCGCCGGCAGCGTCTCGTGTGCATCGCCCTCGAGCAGGTCGGCCCACTCCTCGAGTCCGGCCTCGGCGATGTTTCGCTGCCATGCGTCGATCTTCTTCGGGTCGGACTCGAGCGAGAGGACGTGTCCGCCGAGGTGGCGCACGCCGGCCGCGAGCCAGATCGTCGAGTAGCCCCGTGAGCCGCCGATCTCGAGCACCTCGCAGTCGGCCTGCGGCGCGACGAGCGCGAACAGGAACTGTCCGGTCGTCCGCCCGACCTGTCGCGATCGCTCCGCGGCGGGCAGGCCTCGCTCACGCTCGGCGGCGTCCTCCTGCTCCATGCGTGCGAGGACGGCGCGAACACGGTCGTCGAGCACGGCGGAAGCATATGCTCCGCGCCGTGGACTCAGAGGTGGTCGTCCAGATCGCCCGGACACCGGAGGAGGTCTTCGCCTACCTCACCGACGTCGCGAACCTGCCCGCGTGGCAGTCCGGCGTCCACTCCGCCTCACTCGAGGGTGAGCCGCGCGTCGGCGCGCAGATCCACGAGGAGCGGCACATGCTCGGGCGAGAGCTCCACACGACGATCGAGATCGAGGAATACGACCCACCACGGGTCTTCGCCCTGCGGGCGATCGACAGCCCGGTGCCGTTCACGGTGCGCCACGTGCTCGAGCCGAGCGAGGGCGGAACGAAGCTGACCGTGACGGGCGAGGGAGACGCCGGCCTCCTGCCCGGATTCGCCGCGGGCATCCTCGCCAAGCGCGCCGAGAAGCAGTTCAGGACGGACTTCGAGCGCTTGAAGCGGCTGCTCGAGTCCTGACCGCTTCGACCTCGTCGCGAACCCAGCAGGTCGCGAGGTGGTCGTTGACGACACCGCACGCCTGCATCGCCGCCCAGACCGTCGTCGGACCGACGAAGCGAAAGCCTGCGGCTTTCAGTCGCTTCGAGAGCTCCTTCGACGCCGCCGTCTGCGCCTGCCAGTCGGCGATTGCCCGCGGCGGCTCGTGGTCGGCAGGCGCATACGACCACACGAGCTCATCGAGCGTGGTCCCCGCCGCGCGCAACGCGAGCACGCCGCGCGCGTTCGCGATCGTCGCCTCGATCTTGCCGCGGTGGCGGACGATGCCCGCGTCGCCGAGCAGACGCCTCACGTCGCGCTCGCCGAAGCGGGCGACGGCGTCGGGCTCGAACTGTGCGAACGCGCGGCGGAAGTTGTCCCGCTTGCGGAGGATCGTCAGCCAGGAGAGCCCGGACTGGAAGCCCTCGAGGCAGAGCCGCTCGTAGAGCCCACGCTCGTCGGTGACCGGCCGGCCCCATTCGTCGTCGTGGTACGCGACGTAGAGCGGGTCGGTTGTCGGCCAGCAGCGGGGCCGGTCAGCCGACGTCGACACGGATGATGCCCTCGACGATCCGCACCGGGTACGTCTCGACGGGCTCGTACGCGGGGAGCGAAAGCGGCCGGCCGCTCGAGAGCTCGAATGCCGACCCGTGGCGCGGGCAGACGACCGTGCACGTCTCCCGGTCCCAGTCGCCCTCGCAGAGCGGGCCGTCGTCGTGCGAGCAGCGGTCCTCGATCGCGTAGAGCTTCCCGTCGCAGTTGTAGACGCCCACGAAGGTCCCGGGTGCAACGGTCACGAGCTTGACGGAGCCGGGCGGGAACTCGTCCGCCGGCGCGACGTCGAACTCCACTAGAGGCTCGATGTGGAATAGCCGCACGCGCGGCTGGTGTGCCAGACGCAGCGCGTTTCGGCCGCCTCCGGCTTGGACGTAGGAGCCGCTATGCCCTGCGCCGGATGCGGCCGAACCGCTTGGTCTGGCCCATCCCCGCACGCACCTCTATTCCACATCGAGCCTCTACGACAGTTCGAGCTCGTCGAAGCCCGAGAGGCCGTCGGGCAGCGGCGTGCCCTTCGCCTTGTGCAGGGCGACCTTCAACGTCGTCAGGCCGAGCAGTGCGCACTTCAGTCGAACGGGTGACAGATCGATCGCGATCTCGTCCAGCAGCTCCTGCTTGTCGAGCGATGCAACCTCGGTCGCCGTCCTGCCCTGGACCATCTCGGTGAGCATCGACGTCGCCGCCTGGGAGATCGCGCAACCGCGACCCGAGAACTTCACCTCGTCGATCGTCTCGCCGTCCTCGCCGAAGGCGACGTAGATCGCCACCTCGTCACCGCACAGCGGATTCTGACCTTCGGCTTCCGCATCGGCATTCGCGATCTCGCCGTGCCCGCGCGGGTTCTTGTAGTGGTCGAGGATGACCTCCCGATACATCTGGTCGAACTCGTTCACGCGAACACCTTACGCACGGCGTGCAGTCCGTCGACGAGCTGGTCGATCTCTTCCTGAACCGTGTAGAGGTAGAAGCTCGCGCGGTTCGTCGCCGCGACGCCGAGCTTTTGCATGAGCGGCTGGCAGCAATGATGACCCGCGCGGATCGCGACGCCCTGCATGTCGAGGATCTGCGCGACGTCGTGGGGATGGACGCCGTCCATGTTGAACGAGACGATGCCTGCGCGCCGGTCGGCGGGCGGACCGTACAGCGTGATGCCGTCTAGCTCGCCGAGCCGTCCGAGCGCGTACGCGGCGAGCTCGTGCTCGTGCGCCGCGATCGCGTCGAACCCGACGGCCTGGAGGTAGTCGATCGCCGCGCCCAACCCGACCGCCTCGGCCATCGGCGCCGTCCCGGCTTCGAACTTGTGCGGCAGCTCGCCCCACGTCGTCCGGTCGAGCCGCACCGAGCTGATCATGTGGCCGCCCGTGAGGAAGGGCTCCATGGCGAGGAGCAATTCGCTTCGCCCCCACAGCGCCCCCACGCCGCTCGGCCCGCACAGCTTGTGTCCCGAGATCGCGACGAAGTCCGCACCGAGCGCCTGCACGTCGACGGCCATGTGGGGTGCGGACTGCGCCGCATCGCACACGAAGATCGCGCCGTGGTCGTGCGCCCATGCGACGAGCTTCTCGACCGGGTTGATGGTTCCGAGCGAGTTCGACACCTGGTTCGTCGCGACGACCTTGACTTGCCCCTGCGCTGCCAGCTCGTCGAGCGTCGAGAGATCGAGCTCGCCCTCGTCCGTCAACGGGATCATGGCGAGCTTCGCGCCCGTCCGGCCGGCGATGAACTGCCAGGGGACGAAGTTCGAGTGATGCTCGAGCTCGGTGACGAGGACGAGGTCGCCCGGGCCGAGGTTGGACATCCCCCACGAATACGCAACGAGATTGATCGCCTCGGTCGCGTTGCGGACGAAGATGATCTCGCGCACATCGGGGGCGTTCACGAGTGCCCGGACCTTCTCGCGCGCGCCTTCGAGCGCGGCCGTCGCCCGCTCCGCGAGGACGTAGACCCCGCGATGCACGTTCGCGTACGAGGTGGAGTAGAAGTCGGTCATCGCCTCCATCATCTGGCGCGGCTTCTGCGAGCTCGCGGCGGAGTCGAGGAAGGCGAGCGGCTTCCCGTGGATCAGCTGCTCGAAAATGGGGAAGTCGGCGCGGATTGCATGCGCATCGAGCTTCTTGACGGGAGCCTGGACGGCCACCGTCCCATGGTACGGATTAGCTGCGGAACGAGGCGCCGACGTAGCCGGGGGCCGAAGCCTTGCCCCGGCCGGCGGGAACCTTGGCGGTCCCGTTTGCATTCGCGTGGACCGTCCGGCCGCCGACCGTGAACGTCGTGCTCGCCACGCCGAAGCCGTCGTCGAGCGCTTGCGCGAAGCGGCTGACGATCTTCCGCTTGCCGACCTTCTTCACCTTCCTCGTCACCTTCACGGAGAGCCCCGGCTGAATCGCCTGCCGAATGAGGTTCGAGCCGGTGTTCACGAGCACCGCCACCGTTCCGGGGTTGCCGCCGGTCGCAGCGGCGGAGACCTGATACATCGTCCCGGCCACGGGGACGGAGACGACCGCTCCGAAGTGCCGGCCGTGGCTTCGCGAGCGTGCTGTATGCACGGCGCCGCCGCCCGTCCAGACGATCCAGAGCCGGTCCTGCGAGTCCACCGACAGCGCCATGTGCGGATCGCCGCCGATGAACGAGCTGTGGAAGGCGACGCCGTCGCCGGCAGGCTGGCCGCCGCGGAAGGGCACCACGGTGACCCCGGTTGCAGGGTTGCCGGGCGGCCACGCCATGAACGTCGTTCCCGAGTGGTCGGCGACGAGTGGTGCGCGATCGGCGTGCTGCCCCGTCGGCTTGAGCGCCGTCGAGCCGGTAACACCGAGATCTGCATCGAGCGTCTCGTGCACGA
Organism: uncultured Actinomycetes bacterium; assembly: GCA_963848665.1. Classification (GTDB taxonomy): domain Bacteria; phylum Actinomycetota; class Thermoleophilia; order Gaiellales; family Gaiellaceae; genus Palsa-739. The sequence continues at coordinate 423,305 of CAWKEF010000006.1, read as the reverse complement.
AGGCCCCGTCCGGGTCTGCGTTCGAGTAGAACGCGACCTGCACGAGGCCGGCCGTGTCGACCGCGAGGGACTCCGCATAGCCGCAGCACCGCGTGAAGACGTTCTTCACGCTCTCGCCGTTCAGCCCGCGGAAGACGTTGACGAACCCGGTGCCGTCCTGGCTGAAGTACGGCGTCCCGTCGGGGCCGACGGCGGCGCCGTCCACCGGCCCCACCGTGTGCGACTGCGTCTGGATCGGCCCGGTCCACGTCTGGCCGTCGTCGGTCGAGGTCATCCGGCCGACGCCGCCCGCGTTCGGGAAGTAGAGCTGGATCGCGCCGTTCGGCTGCTGCACGAGCTGCGTGCGGCCGGCGATGGGATCCCCGGTCACGAGCGTCTTCGCACCGGTGTTCCCGCGGGAGATCGAGATCGTCCCCGCGACCGGAGCTTCCCAGGAGCTGAGTTCCGTCCCCGCCTGCGTGATCACGACCGAAGGAACAACAGCGTTTTGCACGCCTCCGGTCAACGTCGTCCAGGCGGACGCTGCAGGGGCAAGGGCAAGCGCGGCGGTCAGGACGGCGACGATGCGCACCGGTTTGACGATGCCAGCGGATCGTCGCAGCCGCAAGGTCGTTAACGCGCTGTTCATGCCGGTACTGGCAGCATCCGTCGGAATGGGCCGCAGCCTCGTTCTTGCAGCAGCGCTCGGCCTGGTCCTGCTCGCGGGCTGCGGCGGCGGCCACCACGCCGCTCCGAGCTCGACTCCGGGGAAGACGCTCACCGTTTCGCGCAGCGTGCGCCGCGCGGCGCCGATCCGGCGGCTCGTGGCCGTCCCTGCCGGAAACCTCGCGAGTGCGGTTCAGGACGCTGCGTCCGCGCCGTGGACGGGAGGCGCAGTCCTGATCGGAGGCTTGACGCCGTCCGACGTCTCCTCGGACGAGATCGTCACGGCGACTCGGGCGGGTTCGCAGCGCGTCGGCCGAATCCCGACGGCGCTGCACGACTCCGCAGCAGTCACGATCGGCGGCCGGACGTATCTGTTCGGCGGCGGAACCGGTGTGGCGCAGATCGACACGATCCTGATGGTTGACCCGCGCACGGGAGCGGCGCAGCAGGTCGGACGGTTGCCGGCCGGCAGCTCCGATCAATCTGCAGCCGCGATCGGCCGGACGGCGTACGTTGTCGGCGGCTACACCGGCACGCATTGGCTCGACACCATCGTCGCCTGGACTCGAGACGGGACGGCGCGCGTCGTCGCGCATCTTCCGCACACGCTTCGGTACGCCGCAGTGACTGCGGCGGCCGGTCGCATCGTGATCGCCGGCGGCTCGCTCGAGAACGGCACCGCGAGCGACGCCGTCTACGCGTTCGTGCCGGCGACGCGGAGAGTGCTCCGCATCGGACGTCTGCCGGCGGCGACGACGCATGCCGCCGCAGCAACGATCGGCGGCACGGCATTCGTGATCGGCGGCCGCTCGGCGACCCTCAACACGCCGACGAGCCGCATCGTCGCCGTCGATCCGACGAAGCGGACCGTGCGGGCCGCCGGATCGCTCCGCGAGCCGCTCTCCGACCTTGCGGCGGTTGCCGAGAGCCATGGGATCCTCCTCGCCGGCGGCCACGGTCGCTCGGGCACCGTCTCCTCCCTGACGGAGCTCGTCCCGTCGACGCACGCGGCGCGCCGGACCACGGCGGCGGTCACGAACGTCTATGCCGCGGATCGCGTCGGCAACTTCAGTCCGGCAGTCCAGGGCGCGCGCCCGTACGTCTACGTCCCGAACAGCGACAGCGGCTCGGTCGACGTGATCGACCAGAGGACGTTCAGAGTCGTCAGGCATTTCGCCGTCGGCGCGCTGCCGCAGCACGTGGTGCCGGCGTGGGATCTGAAGACGCTCTACGTCACGAACGACCTCGGGAACTCACTCACGACGATCGATCCGACCACGGGGAAACCCGGCCGCACGATTCCGGTGGAAGACCCGTACAACATGTACTTCACCCCCGACGGGCGCTATGCGATCGTGGTCGCCGAGCGCCTGCACAGGCTCGACTTCCGAAACGCTCACACGTTCAACCTTCGTCACTCGCTGGTGGTGCCATGTTCCGGCGCCGATCACATGGATTTCTCGGCCGACGGCAGCTACGCGATCGTGAGCTGCGAGTTCTCGAGCCAGCTCCTGAAGGTGAACCTCGCGACGCAGCGCGTCGTTGGCGTGCTCACGCTGCGACCGGGCGCTGCGCCGCAGGACGTGAAGCTGTCGCCGGACGGCTCGGTGTTCTACGTCGCGGATACGAACTCGGACGGCGTGTGGCTCGTCGACGGCGCGAGCTTCCGCGTCCTCCGCCTCCTGCCGACAGGTTTGGGCGCGCACGGGCTCTACCCGAGCCGCGATGCCCGCTACCTGTACGTCACGAACCGCGGCGAGGGCTCCATCTCCCTCATCTCGTTCGCCACCCGGCGCGTCGTGAGGAAGTGGCACATCCCGGGAGGCGGCAGCCCCGACATGGGGAACGTGTCCGCGGACGGAAAGGTGCTCTGGCTCACCGGCCGGTACAACGCCGTCGTCTATGCGCTCAGCACGGCGAACGGCCGTCTGCTCGCGAAGATCCCGGTCGGACTCGGCCCGCACGGCCTCTGCGTCTGGCCCGAGCCGGGGCGCTACTCACTCGGTCACACCGGCATCCTGCGGTAGGCGGCCGACTCCCAGATCCAGCCTCTTCGCTCCTGCCGCTCGAGGCGGAGGCCGCGCGCCTCCGCGGCAGCGGTGATTCGGGCCACGGGATGGAGGTACGTGCGGAAGCCGCAACGCGAGAGCGCAAGCCAGAGGTTGATTGCCCGGAAGCCGATCCGGAGCACGGCGCGTTCCTGCGGATACGTGAGCAGCAGCGTGCGGCTCGTGTGGTCGGCCGCGGTACCGACGAGCGCGTCGACATCCGGGTAGCAGCACACGACGCGGTGCATGACGACGACGTCGTACGCCTCGAGATCGTCTGTGACGACGTCGCCCACTCGGCGGTCGACCCGGCCCTCGAGACCGCGCTCGGCGATCAGGTCCGCCGCCGCCTCTTCGTAGCCGCCCGAGAGTTCGACGTTCGTCGTCCGCGCTGCGCCTCCGGCAAGCAGCTCGAGACCGATCGCCCCTATACCGCCGCCGATGTCGAGGACGCTCGCGCCTTGCACGTCACCGGCCAGGTCGACGACGTCGCGTGAGGTGCCGCGCAGGCCTTGCATCCGCAGCCGGCGCGCGTCGCGTGCTGCCTGCTTGCGGCTGAAGAACCTGCGGTAGTCGGTGGGATTGCAGCAACCCGCCATCACGGCGAGCTTACGGCTTCAAGACCGTCTCGCAGCGGCGCACGACGTCGAGGCGGTCGACCTCGGCGGCGTCGCGGCCGGGCCCGCAGTCGACGACGTCGCGGAAGCCGTCACGCGTCTCGATGCGATCGTCGCCGGCACCGGACGAGATACGGTCGTTCCCGGGCCCGCCGACGATCAGGTCCCTGCCGTTCCCCGACGTGATCGTGTCGTCACCGGGTCCACCGAAGACGGCATTGTCTCCGGCGCCCGCGGCGATGACGTCGTTCCCGTTGTTTCCTTCGATGCGGTCGTTGCCTGCCCCGCCGGAGATCCGGTCGTTGCCCGCCAGACCGCGCAGGCGGTCGAAGTAGGGCGTCCCGCGGAGAACGTCGTTGCCCGCGGTTCCATCGAAGCGGCAGAGGTTCGATCGGCGCTTCGCACGCTGCGGCGCGCTGGGACTCACGACGTAGATTCCGAAGCGAAGGCACTCCTGCGCTGCGGCGGCCGCGATCTGTGCGCCCGTCGGAGACCACCGCGCCGGCGTGATCGGCTGAACGTCGTCGAGCACCTTCACCGGCTTGTCAGAGTCGAGCGCTTGCACGTAGAGCGCGTACTGGTACGGGGTCGCGTCGCCCGGCACGTGTTGGCGGTCGCTGATGAACGCGAGACTCGCGCCGGCCGGCGACCATTGCGGAAAGCGGGCGTCCGAGCCTGCTGGAGTGAGCGCATGCGCGTTCTGACCCGGGACGTCCATGAGCCACACCTGCCAGTGCGTGCCGTCGTTCCGCTCGAACGCGATCATCTTGTTGTCGCGCGACCAGCTCGGGTCGATGCTCCCGGTCGGACCGGCAAGACGCGAGGCCGAGCCGTCAGCGGCGACGATTGCGAGCCCGCCGCTCGTCGCGACCGCGATCTGCGTTCCGTCCGGCGACCAGACCGGGCCTTCCGTGTCCTCCGACGCGCGGTCGAAGCCGAGCAGCCGACGCTCTTGCGTGCCGCCCGCGTCGGAGACGTAGAGCGCACCGGCGCGGAGATAGGCGACGTGGCCTCCGTCGGGCGACCAACTCGCCGAATCGCCGTTGAGAACCCCGAGGACGCGGTGGTCGGAGGTCCTCACCTCGGTGAGCGGACCGGTCTCGAGGAGCAGCTCGGCACCGCCGGGGCGCCAGCCGCGGGCGAGGCCGAGGGCGATCGTGGACACGCCGCCGTGACCGGCGGCCACCGTGGCCGCGCTCGCGCCGCCGAGGTCGAACGCGACCTCGCGCGCATCCGACGACCAGTACGGGTCGGAGTCGTTGCGGAGCGGCGGCCCGGCGGCGGCATGGGCGAGCTGGCCCGCCAGCAGGAGAATCGTGACGAGCCCGACGACGAGGAGCGCAAACTGCTTCTTCACCGCGCGCTCACGCTAGACGCGCTTCGTCAGCAGCTCCTTAAGAGTTTGAAAGGACATCCGGTACAGTCGGCGGCGCGATGAGCAGCGAATACATCTACACGATGTACAAGGTCGACAAGTTCTACGGCCCGGATCGCCAGGTGCTGGCGAACATCTCGCTCTCGTTCTTCCCCGGCGCGAAGATCGGCGTGCTGGGTCCGAACGGCGCCGGTAAGTCCACCGTCCTTAGGATCATGGCCGGCAAGGAGGAACCGTCGTCAGGCGTCGCCGAGCTCGCCCCGAATGCGAGCGTCGGCCTCCTCGAGCAGGAGCCGTGGCTCGATCCGGCCAAGGACGTCCGCGGAAACGTCGAGGACGGCGTCCGCCCGCTGCGCGACCTGCTCGACCGCTTCAACGAGATCTCCGCGGCGTTCGCCGAGCCCGACGCCGACTACGACAGCCTGCTCGCCGAGCAGGCCAAGGTGCAGGACGCGATCGATCGTGCCGACGCGTGGCAGCTCGACGTCGCCATCGACCATGCGATGGACGCACTGCGCGTGCCCGAGGGCGATCGCGACGTCGACACGCTCTCCGGCGGCGAGCGCCGCCGGGTCGCGCTCTGCCGGCTGCTGCTCTCGGCGCCGGACCTGTTGCTGCTCGACGAGCCGACGAACCATCTCGATGCAGAGTCTGTCGCTTGGCTCGAGCGGTTCCTCGCCGAGTACAAGGGAACGGTCGTCGCGGTCACGCACGACAGATACTTCCTGGACAACGTGGCCGGCTGGATCCTCGAGCTCGACCGCGGCCGAGGAATCCCGTTCCAGGGCAACTACTCGTCGTGGCTCGAGCAGAAGCAGGAGCGGCTCGCGGTGGAGGAGAAGCAGGACTCGGCCCGCAAGCGCACGCTTGCACGCGAGCTCGAGTGGGTGCGGATGAGCCCGCGTGCACGGCACGCGAAGTCGAAGGCACGCCTCGGCGCCTACGAGCAGATGCTCGCCGAGGAGCAGAACGTGAAGCTCGACAAGGTGGAGATCCACATTCCGCCCGGCCCACGGCTCGGCGACGTCGTGATCGACGCAGAGGGCGTGCAGAAGGGCTTCGGAGACCGTCTCCTCGTCGAGAGTCTGACGTTCTCGCTTCCTCCTGCCGGCATCGTCGGCGTCGTCGGCCCGAACGGCGCCGGCAAGACGACGCTCTTCAGGATGATCGCGGGGGAGGAGAGCCCGGACGCGGGCGTCCTGCGCGTGGGCGAGACAGTGCAGCTCGCGTACGTCGACCAGTCCCGCGCCGATCTCGCCCCGGCGAACACGGTCTGGAAGGAGATCAGCGGCGGCGCGGACAACATCGTGCTCGGCAAGCGCGAGGTGAACTCGCGGCAATACGTCTCGTGGTTCAACTTCAAGGGCGGCGACCAGCAGAAGCGCGTCGGCGATCTCTCCGGCGGCGAGCGCAACCGTGTGCACCTGGCGAAGCTCCTCGCAAGCGGCGGCAACGTCCTGCTGCTCGACGAGCCGACGAACGACCTCGATGTCGACACGCTCCGCGCACTGGAGGATGCGCTGCTCGACTTCGCCGGCTGCGCCGTCGTGATCACCCACGATCGCTGGTTCCTCGACCGGGTTGCGACCCACATCCTCGCTTTCGAAGGCGATTCGCAGACGACGTGGTTCGAGGGCACGTGGGGCGAGTACGCCGACTGGGTCACGGAGACTCGCGGCGCCGACGCGCTCGAGCCGCACCGCATCAAGTACAAGCCGCTCGTTCGCGCGTAGTGGGGCTGCTCGAGCGGGAGGTCGAGGCGATCAACGAGGGCGTTCGGACGGGCGACTGGGGGAGCTGCAGCTGAGGAGCGCGGACGGCAGGATCGCGCGGCTACGAATCTTGTACGAGACGTTCTCGTAGGAGAAAGACCTGCTTACGGCAGCCGCGGCGACCAGAGCGCCGACAGCACGCCTGCAAGGACGAGCAAGAGCGCGGCCCCGATGAGGAAGTAGTCGGTGACCTCGGTCGTCCCAGGCCGGCGGCCGAGCTTCGATCCGAGTGACGAGTAGGCCGCCTGCGCGTCTCCCGCGGTCTTCGCGCGATAGAACTTTCCACCGGTTCGGACCGCGATCGCCCTCAGCGTCTTCGGATCGGGGGCGAGGCCGCCCCGGCCGAGCCCGAAGCCGAACCCGCCGCCCGGCGTGATCGCCCCGCTGCCTCCGGGGAAGCCGCCGGCGCCGGTGCCGCGCATGGTCGTGTTCCCGGTCGTTCCGAGTGCGATCGTGTACACGGGAATGCCCGCGGCGCGCGCCCGGTCGGCGCCCGCGAGCGGCGGGAGCACGCCGCGCGTCTGGTGGCCGTCCGAGAGGAAGAGGATCGACACGAGGGTGCTCGCGGCCCGCGGCTTTGCGGCGGTGACGTAGGAGGCCAGGTTGCTCGAGGCGGGGAGGGCCGAGACCGAGTTGCCGCTCACACCCGCGGAGCGAAGGCCGACCTGCACGGCCGTGGCGATTGCGTCGCCGATCGCGGTTCCGCCGAAGCCGCGGAAGAGGTCTGCCTCGTCGACCGCCTGTGCGACGAGTGCGTGGTCGGTCGTCGGCGGCGTGGCCACCTCGGCTTCGCCGGCGAAGAGCACGAGCCCGACCTTGAGACGTGCGGGCACCTTCGCAAGAAATGTGTGCAGCGCGCGCTGCGCGGCGGCCAGGCGTGTGGGCCGCACGTCCTGCGCCTCCATTGAGCCGGAGACGTCGAGTACGAGGACGACGGTGGCGTTGTCGTTCACGACGAGCCGGTGCACATGCGGCCGTGTCACCGCGATGCACAGGGTCGCGAGCGCGAGGAGGAACACGCAGGCCATCAGCCATCGGCGCCACGGCCGGCCGCTCGCGACGACCGCGGCCAGCACGTCGACGTTCGTGTATCGCACCGCGTACTGCATCCGGCGGCGCGCTGCGAGGCGGGAGGCGACGAGCGCCGCCGGAATCACGAGGAGCGTCAGAAGCAGAAGCGGGTGCGTGAACGTCATGCCGGCGCGCACACCAGATCGACCTGGACGACGGCGCGGCTTCCTGCGACGGCCCGTGCGGCCCGAATCGTCAATTCCACGCGGCCGGCCTGCACGCGTTGGGTGACCTCGACCGAGCGCACGACCGACGGCGCCGGCGGCGTGGGACCGAAGAAGCCGATCGCATGCGTTGCAGCCGCGAGGCGCTCTCCGCGTGCACAGCGCGCGGTGTAACGGCGTTCGCGTCCCGGCCGCACCGTGATCTGCGTCACCTCACGCGCGCTCGGCTTGCCCGGCGTGAAGGCCCGGTAGGCGGTCGGGGTCCTCCCGCCGCCGCCCGATGCGGGTACACACCCGATGTGCGGCCGGAAGCTCGCGGACGGATCGCTGCCGCGAACGAGCCGGCCGAGGAAGACGGCTTCCTTCGACGTGGTGATCCCCGGGTTGACGGGGCTGCCGAGGCTGCCGATGAAGCCGACCTCGATCGAGCGGCTCGAGAGCTCGGCGTCGAGGCCGCCGACGATGAAGCGCTTCGGGCAGGCGAGCTGAAACTCGATCCTGCCGGGTGAGGCGAGCACCCACGGTCCGGCGACAGGCACGCAGACCATGAGACCGTCGCACTCCTTCGTCGCGTATGCGGGCGACGCCGCGACCGCGCAAGCCGTCGCGAGTGTGGCAAGGATGACGAGCCGCTTCACGGCACCGCCCTCCGGAACCAGAGCGCGGAGAGGCCGCCGCCGAAGAGCAGCAGCACGATTGCGCCGCCTGCGAAGAGATCCGTGATCTGCCGTGTCTGCGTGCGATGGCCGATCCGGGTTGCGAGCTTCTTGTAGACAGACGTGAGCTTGGAGGCCGTACGAGCCCGGAAGAACTGACCGCCCGAGAGTCGCGCGACCGCCTGCAGCGTGCCCGGGCTCGGCGGGACCCGGATCTGCTCGGTGTAGCCGCCGACGAGCTTCGTCGTGACGATGCCGGCTGCCGTTCCGACGAGCACGGTCGAGACCGGGATGTGGGCCGCGCGAGCCTTTCGCGCCGCTACGAGCGGCGAGGTCTGGCCGCCGTCGCGCGCGCCGTCCGAGATGAGGAGCACGGAGGTCGGCGGCACCAATCCATCGGAGGTCCGGCGACGCGTTCCGATCTTCATCGCGAGCCCGACGGCGTCGCCGATCGCCGTCCCCTCGCTCGGCGCGAGCGACGTGAGCGCGTCGGCGGCGAGCACGCGGTCGGTCGTCGGCGGCAGCGCAACGAAGGCACGCGTGCCGAACCCCACGACGCCCACGCTGTAGGTCTTCGGCACCTTCGCGAGGAACGCCTCGGCTGCGCGCCGTGCCGCCTCGAGCCGTGTCGGCTGAACGTCGCTCGCCGTCATCGAGCGCGATACGTCGATTGCGAGCACGACCGTTGCCTCCTTGCGCGGGACCCGGATGTTCGCGTGCGGACGTGCGGCACCGACGATCAGCGCGACGAGGGCGAGCAGCAGCAGTCCGAGCGGGATCGTGCGCCGGTGCCCCGGCCTCGCGGAGAAGAGGTTCGGCAGCAGGCCGGGTGTCGAAAAAGCGGAAGCTTGCCTTGCGCGCCTCCGTTCGTGGAAAAGCCAGAGGAGAACGAGTGCCGGAATCGCGACGAGCGCGACGAGCATCAGCGGGCGGCCGAAGCTCACCGGCGGGCTCCGAGAAAAGCGGCAAAGGGGCGCAGCCAGTCACCCGAGGTCGAGAGCACCGCGTGCGGAACCGCAAGCGCCGAGAGAACACGGGCGACGCCGGTTCGCTCCTCCGCGGCCGCCTCGGCGAAGCGCTCGCGCAGCGAGCGGCTGCGGGTGTCGACGCGCACCTGTCGTCCGGTCTCGGGATCGACGAGCCAGATGTCGCCGACGTCGGGCAGCTCCTGCTCGCGCGGGTCGCGGATCTCGACCGCGAGCACGTCGTGCCTGCTCATCAGGTGCAGCAGCGGCCTGCGCCAGTCGAGCGGCCCGCGAAAGTCGGAGACGATGACGACGACCCCGCGCTGCCGCGCGGTCGCGGCCGCGCGCGACAGCGCCGCACCGAGCGACGTTGCGCCCGTCGCCGCCGCCTCCGGTTCCCGCTGCAGCGCCTCGAGCAGGCCGAGCAGGCCGACCCGGCCCTGGTGGGGCGGCAGCGAGACCGGCTTCGCGTCGCCGAAGGTGAGGACGCCAACTCTGTTGCCCCGCCGCGTGGCGACGTGTCCGACGGCGATCGCGACGCCCTCCGCCACGTCGGCTTTCCGCCGGTCGCCCGTGCCGAACTGCATCGACGGCGATGTGTCGAGCAGGAGCCAGGTGACGAGGACGCGCTCGGCGAGATTCACGCGCACGTGGGGCACGCCCATGCGCGCCGTGACGTTCCACTCCATCCTCCGGACGTCGTCTCCCGGGATGTACGGCCGTACCTGGGCGAGCTCCACACCGTCGCCGAACTGGGATGAGCGGTAGTCCCCCGCGAGGATCCCCTGCAGCCGGCGGCCGACTTCGATCTGGAGCGCGCGGAGCGCCTCCGCGGGCAGCGGTCCGGGTCCCGGGCGGTCCGGTGTGGCCGTCCTGAGAAAGGGCGCGGCGTTCACGGCCGCGCCAGGCTCACCTCGGGCACGGGAACCGACGTGAGCACGGAGTCGAGGATCTGGTCTGCGCTGACTCCTTCTGCGAGCGCGGTATAGCTCAGCACGAGACGGTGCCTGAGCGCATCCTTCGCGAGCGCGCGAACGTCGTCGGTCGTCACGTAGTCGCGACCTCGGACGAGCGCGAGCGCGCGAGACGCCTGCGTGATGCTGATCGGCCCGCGTGGGCTCGCTCCGAACGAGATGTACTCCGCGTGCTCGGGTCCGGGACGACGTGTCGCAGTAGCGAGCTGCACCGCATAGCTCACGAGCGACGGATCGACGTACACGTCGAACACCTGCCGCTGCAGCTCTTTCAGGTCGTCGAGGCTCAGGGCCTCGCGGAGCTCGGGCGCCGCCGTGAGCTGTCGCTGCACGATGGTCAGCTCTTCGTCGTGCTCGGGATAGTCGATGAGGATCTTCAGCATGAAGCGATCGACCTGGGCTTCCGGCAGCGGGTACGTGCCTTCCGACTCGATCGGGTTCTGCGTCGCCATCACGAGGAACGGCTCGGGGACCGGGTACGTCGTATGGGCGATCGTCACCTGATGCTCCTGCATGACTTCGAGGAGCGCGGACTGCACCTTCGCAGGCGCACGGTTGATCTCGTCGGCGAGCAGGAAGTTGCAGAAGACGGGACCGAGCTCCGTCTCGAAGGTTCCCTGGTCGGGCCGGTACACACGCGTCCCGACGAGGTCGGCGGGGACGAGATCGGGCGTGAACTGCACGCGTGCGAACGAGCCGCCGAGGACACCTGCGGTCGTCTTGATCGTGAGCGTCTTCGCGAGCCCGGGAACGCCTTCGATCAGGAGGTGCCCCTGGGCGAGCAGGCAGACGAGCACGCGCTCGAGCATCTGATCCTGGCCGGCGATCACACGCCGGATCTCGAAGAGCGCCTGCTCGAGCCGCTCGCTTACCTCGGCCGGTTCCACACCGATCTCCCCTCGTCGCTTGGACCTTAGATTGTGCAGCCTCCTCTAAGTTCTGGATGAGACGGCGCCCGGATTCAACCCCGGGCGAATCCGCAGCCGGAGCGCGAGGGCGTACCGCGCAGAGGCCGCGCCGAGAGCCAGGGCGAAGAGGTGCTCCCAGTCGAGCACGGTCAGCGTTCCCTTGCAGTACCAGCCGATCAGGGCCGAAACGATGCAGAGGGCGGCTGCGGGGCCCGGCCGGCCGCCCGACCAGATGACGTAGGCGATCGCGCCGATCCAGGCCGCGATGATCGCGGAGGTGCCGAAGTCGCGGAGGGTGACGGCGCTCTGGAACGCGCTCGGCTCCACGAGTCGCACGAGGCCGATCGCCACGTAGACGATCGCCGCCGAGAAGACCTGGCCGCTCGCGGCGGCGATCCAGGCGACCCGCGGGCCGCAGATCCAGACCGCCGCGACCCCGACGACGAGGAAGCCGAGGATCGAGGCGGCGACGGGACGGTCGGCGACGAACGCGCTCGTGACGAGCAGCCAGACGCGGCCCTCCGGAAGCGACCGCGGCGTGGCAGCGAACGTCCTGACGGCGACCTGGCCGTGCCGGGTGACCGCGGTCACCGCGGTGATGAGGCAGGTGCCGAAGACGACCGATAGGGCGCTGCGCGGCATCCCTTGCGGCGAAGGGTATACCGCGCATTCCCCGCTAGGCCTTCTCGTTCGGGTCCTCCTCCGCAGCGAGCTTGCGCGAGCCCTCGAGGACGTCGCGGAAGTGCCGCTCCTGAATCGGAAGCGCCCACTCGACGAGCTGTCCGACCTCCGAGTTCCCCGCGGAGTCATTCATCGTCTTCAGGACCGACCAGTGGCCGACCTCGGCCGCTTCGGCCATGGTCAGGAACTCGAAGCCGTCGAGCGCGTCCGCGTCGGAGTCGAGGTAGGTCGACATCATCTCGCTCGCCTTCTTCTTCACCTCGCGCGCCTCCCCGAGGATCGCGGTCTTCTTGCCCTCGAAGGTGCTCGCCACCCTCTCGCAGCGCTCGGTCGTCTCGGCCGCTTCCTTCGCCATCCGCTGGAGCGTCGAGACGAGGTCGCTGTCCTGCTTCGCCGTCAGCTTCGAGATCTTGCCTCCCGCGGCCTCGGCTGCCATCGCGAGCCCGGTCACCTCGGCGAGCTTCTCCTCGAGATTCGTCAGTTCCGCCATTTGCTCCACCCCTTTGTCGTGGTTTTGTCTCGCGACGGTGATGCCGCGCAGGGCGAAAACGAAACGGGCCGGGCCGGGCCCGGCTAGACCTGGGGGATGCGAGCCTCGAGCGCGGCCGTGACGGCGTCGCGCACGGGCTCGAGCTCAATCCGGTCGAGCACGTTCTGGAAGAAGCCCCGCACGACCATGCGCTCGGCCTCGGCCCGCGGGAGACCGCGGGTCATGAGATAGAAGAGCTGCTCACGGTCGACGCGGCTCACGGTCGCGCCGTGCGTGCAGCGCACGTCGTTCGCCATGATCTCGAGGCCCGGGATCGGGACTGCGTGCGCGGTCGGGCTCAGCATCAGGTTGCGGCACTCCTGATAGGCGTTCGTCTTCTGCGCGTCCGGCTCGACACGGATCATCCCGCGCCACACCGCCGTCGCGTGGTCGCGCAGGGCGCCCTTGAACGCGAAGTCGGACTCGCAGTTCGGCGCGATGTGCTCCTGGAAGGTGTCGTAGTCGAGGTGCTGGGTGCCGTCGGCGAAGTACGCGCCGGTCACACGCGAGGTCGCGCCCTCGCCGTTCAGGTCGTTCTGGATGCGCGTCTTGCCGCGCTTGGAGCCGAAGCCACCGGCGACCCAGTCGAGCTCGGCTGCGCGCTCGACGCGTGCGTGATGCGACGCGAAGTGCCAGGTCTCGGTGGAGAGGTTCTGCAGGGAGACGTACTCGAGCTTGGCGTTCGGCTGGACGAAGAGCTCGGTGACCGCGTTCGAGTACGCCTCGGTGTCCGGCTCGGGCGATGCGTATTCCTCGATCAGCGACGCGCGCGCGCCTTCCTCGGTGACGACGACGAGGCGCCAGAACGTCTGGCCCGTGACCGCGATGCGGACGTAGAGGGGCTTCTCGAGCTGCATGCCTTTCGGCACCACGACGAGGAGGCCGTTCCGCCACATGGCGGCGTTGTGCGCGGCGAACTTCTCGTCCCAGCCGACGAGCGAGTACAACCGGTCGTAGTCCTCGGGCAGCGGCTCGAAGCGAACGCCGTCGGGCGCGTGCGAGATGTCGATCCCGTCCGCCGTGACCGTGGCGTAGCCGGCCACGTCCAGGTCGAGCATTGCCGTGACGCTTTCGTTACGGGGGAGTGTCCCGGGTTGCAAACCGTATTCGTCCGGATCGAAGCCGCGCAGGTCGGTGAAGCGCCAGTGCTCCTCGGTCGTGTCCGGGATCGGCAGGGCCTGGTAGGCCTCGAGCGCTGCGTCCCTAGTCATGCGGCGCATACCGCCGGTGCAGGATCAGCGCGTTGCCGTCGGGATCGCGGAAGAACGCCATGTGGCAGACGCCGCTGTCGCGCGTCTCGCCCTCGAACTCGACGCCCGCAGCCTCGAGCTTCGTGCGAGCCTCCGCGACGTCCGGCACCCGGAGCGCGACGAACGCCGTGTGCGGGCCTGTGAAGCTCGAACCCACCTGGGTCATGTCGATCAGGTAGAGCGAGACGTTGCCCGTCTCGAACTCCGGAAAGCCGCCGGCAGGGTTACGGCGGAGACCGAGCGTCTCGCCGTAGAACCGTGCCGCGCGTTCGGTATCGGTGACCGGCACGGAGATGAAGTCCGTGCGCTCGACGTCGATCAACCGACGGAGCCTTCCATCTGGAGCTGGATCAGCCGGTTCATCTCGACGGCGTACTCGAGCGGCAGCTCCTTCGTGATCGGCTCGACGAAGCCGGACACGATCATCGCCGACGCCTCCGCCTCGGAGAGGCCGCGCGACATCAGATAGAAGAGCTGCTCCTCACCGATCTTCGAGACCGTCGCCTCGTGGCCGATGTCGACGTTGTCCGCCTCGATCTTCATGTACGGATACGTGTCGGAGCGCGACTCCTCGTCGAGGATCAGCGCATCGCACACGACCTTCGACCGTGCTCCCTGCGCATTCTTGTCCACCTGGAGCAGCCCGCGGTAGCCGGCGCGGCCGCCGTTCTTCGAGATCGACTTCGACGTGATCACCGACGTCGTGTTCGGCGCGACGTGGACGCACTTGCCGCCTGCGTCCTGGTGCTGGCCCTTGCCCGCGAACGCGATCGACAGCACCTCGCCGTGCGCACGGTCGCCCATCAGCCAGATCGCCGGGTACTTCATCGTCAGCTTCGAGCCGAGATTCCCGTCGACCCATTCCATCGTCGCGTCCTTGTAGGCGACGGCGCGCTTCGTCACGAGGTTGTAGACGTTCGACGACCAGTTCTGGATCGTCGTGTAGCGGCAGCGGGCGCCGTCCTTCACGACGATCTCGACGACCGCGGAGTGCAGCGAGTCGGTCGAGTAGATCGGCGCCGTGCAGCCCTCGACGTAGTGCACGTACGCACCCTCGTCGACGAGGATCAGCGTGCGCTCGAACTGGCCCATGTTCTCGGCGTTGATGCGGAAGTACGCCTGCAGCGGCATCTCGATGTGCACGCCCGGCGGAACGTAGATGAACGAGCCGCCGGACCAGACTGCCGAGTTGAGCGCTGCGAACTTGTTGTCGTTCTGCGGGATGATCGTGCCGAAGTACTGCTTGAAGAGCTCCTCGTGCTCGCGCAGCGCGGTGTCCGTGTCGAGGAAGATCACGCCCTGCTTCTCGAGGTGCTCCTGCAGCTTGTGGTAGACGACCTCGGACTCGTACTGGGCGCCGACACCGGCGAGGTACTTCTTCTCTGCCTCCGGAATCCCGAGCTTGTCCCAGGTGTCCTTGATGTCGGCCGGGAGATCCTCCCAGGAGTTCGCCTGGTTCTCGGTCGGCTTGATGTAGTAGAAGATGTTGTCGAAGTCGATCTCGCCGAGATTCCCGCCCCACTCGGGGAGCGGGCGGGCGAAGAAGTAGTCGAGGCTCTTGTGCCGGAACTTGCGCATCCAGTCCGGCTCGTTCTTGTGCGAGGAGATCGCGTCGACGAGCTCGTGCGAGACACCGCGGCCCGACTTGAAGAAGTAGTCCTCGGTGACGGAGAAGCCGTACTTGATCGCGTAGTCGGAGCCGATCCCCTCGACGATCTCGGTTTCGGTTTGGGCCATTTACGCGTCACTCCCCACTGTCGCCGGAATGAAAGGGTCGTACCCCTCCGCCTCCAGCTGCTTTGCGAGCTCGGGCCCGCCTGATTCCACGATACGTCCGTCCACGAAGACGTGCACGTGATCGGGGGTGATGTAGTCGAGGATCCGCTGATAGTGCGTGATCACGAGCGCGCCCATCCCAGGGCCGACGAGGTCCTTCACGCCGCCGGCGACCACGCGCAGCGCATCGATGTCGAGGCCCGAGTCGGTCTCGTCGAGCACCGCCATCCGCGGCTTCAGCATCGCCATCTGCAGGATCTCGACCCGTTTCTTCTCGCCGCCGGAGAAGCCGTCGTTGAGGTAGCGCGAGGCGAGCTCGCGGCTGACCTTCAGGCGGTCCATCTGTGCGAGCAGCTCGGTCCGGAAGGCCGGAATCGGCATCGGGTCGTCGACGCCGCCGTTGCGCGCCTTGCGCACGGAGTTGAGGGCGCTGCGGAGGAAGCTCGTCACGGTCACGCCGGGAATCGCGTGCGGGTACTGGAAGGCGAGGAAGAGGCCGCGCTGCGCGCGCTCGTCCGCGGCGAGCTCGGTGACGTCGTCGCCGTCGAGGAGGATCTTCCCCTCGGTGATCTCGTAGGCGGGGTGGCCCATGATCGCGTTCGCGAGCGTGCTCTTGCCGGAGCCGTTCGGGCCCATCACGGCGTGGACCTCGTTCAGGTCGACCTCGAGGTCGACCCCCTTGACGATCTCGGTGCCGTTTTCCAGGGCGACGTGCAGATTCTCGAGCTTCAACAGTCCCACTAAGTCAATCCTTCGCTAGGAAATTGCGGGCTTTCGCCCTGCACAAACTCGATTCAAGTCTAGCGGAGGACGTGTGTGCGCCGATTGCGCGAGGCCCGCAGCTCAACGGATCCTGCGGCGACCGCGACGAGCGCTCCGCCGACGAGCCACCGGCGCAAGCGAAGCGAGGTCCAAAGCGTGCTCTTTCGCGATTGAGCGTCGAACCGGCCGTGCGCACCGGGGTCGCCGGGCAGCGTCTCGAACAGGTTGTCGGGGGCGCCCACCGGCTTGTCCTCGCCCGTGTGCTGGCTCTTCCACCCCATGAGCAGGAGCATCAGGTCCCCCGTGCGTGGCGAGAGCTTCTGGCCCCAGAGGGCCTTCTGCGCGCCCCAGCCGACCGGAAGCTCGCGGATGGGGCGCTCGCAGCAGTGCAGAACGGCGGCCGCGAACGGCTCCGGCTGGTAGATCGGCGGCACGGGCTGGGGCTGCTTGCCGATCTTCTGACGGTCCCGGTCGAACTGCGGCGTGTTGATCGCACCCGGCAGGACGACCGAGACGTCGACTCCCGACCTCTCTTTCTCGAGCTCGACCCGTGCCGACTCGAAGAAGTTCCGGAGCGCGGCCTTGGAGGCGCAGTAGCCGCCCTGCAGCGGGATGCCGCGGTAGGCGAGCGCCGACTGGATCGACACGAAGGTCCCACGCGAGTCGCGCAGGTGCGGCAGCACCGACCAGTACCCGTAGACCTGGCCGAAGAAGTTGACGTCCATGATCCGCCGCAGCTCGTCCGGCTCGTAGCGATAGGTCTCCGCGTACACGGTCACCATCGCGTTCGCGATGTACGTGTCGATCCTGCCGAAGCGGTCGACGGCCGCTTCGACCACCCGGCCGACGTCGTCCTGCACGGTGCAGTCCGCAGGCACTGCGAGGGCGACGCCGCCGGCCGCCTCGATCTCACGCACGCAGGCCTCGAGCCCGTCGACACCGCGCGCGGTCACGACGACCTTGGCGCCCCGCTCGCCCGCGAGCCGCGCCACGGCGCGCCCGAGCCCGCTCGAGGCTCCGGTCACGACGATCACCTGGTCGGCCAAGGGCTTCTTCATCGCGCCGTTCGAGGGATTTCCGGTCGTGACTCGACCGAAACAGTGCTACCCTCGGGCCACATGACCGGCTGGACCAGCCCCACGCACATCATCCTCTTGCTCCTGATCGCGCTCCTGCTCTTCGGCGCGAAGCGGCTGCCGGAGATCGGACGCTCGCTCGGCTCCGGAATGCGCGAGTTCAAGGATTCCGTCACGGGGAGCCACCCGTCGGAGCCCGCGCAGCTTCCGCCGCCCGATACGACGACCGTCGCGGCTAAGACGCACGAGCACGACACCGTCTAGGCCCGTATGAGACGGCTGCCCCGCCGCCTCGGATACGGTGAGGAGGCGACGCTCGTCGAGCATCTCGAGGAGCTTCGGCGACGCCTGTTCATCGTCATCGGCGCGCTGGCCCTCGCGACGATCGTCGCGTTCGCGTTCCACACGCACATCCTCGACTGGCTGAACCATGCGCTCCCCGCCGACCGGCGGAAGCCCGTGACGCTCGGTGTCGCCGAGCCGTTCACGGTCTCGCTGACGGTCAGCATCTACGCCGCCTTTCTGCTCTCGCTCCCGGTGACGCTCTGGCAGCTCTGGTCGTTCTTCGCTCCCGCGTTCGACCCGGCCGTGGAGCGGCACGTGCTCGGGCTCGTCGCCGCGGCGACGGCGCTCGGTGGGGCGGGTCTCGCCTTCGGCTACTTCGTGCTGCTCCCTCGCGCCATCCACTGGCTGACCCACTACGACGACCGGCACTTCACGAACTTGATCCAGGCCAAGCCGTACTACGCCTTCGTGTCGACGGTTCTCCTCGGCATCGTCGTCGTGTTCGAGCTGCCGATGGTCGTGCTCGGCCTCGTCTACATCGGCGTCCTGTCGTCGCGGACGCTCCGCAAGCACCGCCGGGTCGGCTATTTCATCGTGGCCGTCGTCGCGCTCGGCCTGCCCGGTCCCGATCCGGTGACGACGGGGCTCGAGCTCCTGCCGATGTGGGCGCTCTTCGAGGGCTCGATCTGGCTTGCGTACTTCTTCGAGAAACGAACCGCGCGCTCGCTCGAGGCCACGGGCGTCGCCGGCTCCTAAGGCGCTACTCTGAGCGCCCGATGGCTCGCGCAGCGGTCAAGGCCAAGCAGCAGGCACAAAAGAAGGCGGCGCAGCCCGCCGCCAACCGGCGCACCGGCCGCAAGCGTCACGCCGGGGGCGGCAACCCGAACCAGCAGCTCTTCTTCATGCGGCTTCGCCGGAAGGCGAAGTTCATGTACGTCCTCCTCGCGGTTCTCTTTGCGCTCACCTTCGCGTTCCTCGGTGTCGGCACCGGTGGCAACGGCGGCCTCGATCAGCTCTTCTCGGGGCTCAACATCTTCGGGAGCGGCGGAACCTCGGTCTCGAAGGCGCAGAAGGAGGTCAAGGACCACCCGAACGTGGCGAAGGGCTACCGCGACCTCGCCACCGCCTACGAGGCCAAGAGCGACACGGCGAACGCGATCTCCGCCCTGCAGCAGTACACGATCCAGAAGCCGAAGGACGTATCCGTCTGGAACGAGCTCGGCGGCCTACAGTTGAGCGAGGCGCAGAGCTTCCTCGCCCAGTACCAGGCGGCGAGCCAGGCCCGCCAGCTCGCCGCACCGAGCGCGGCGTTCCGGCCGACCGGCAAGCTCGGCACGGCGCTCGGTACGGACCAGGTCGAGGCGGCCGCTGCGTCGCAGGTCGACGCAACCGTGCAGGACCTGAGCTCGAAGACGCAGCTCGCGTACTCGAACGCGGTTCAGTCGTACCAGCGGGCTGCGAACCTCCAGCCGAGGAACGCCGACGCCTGGTTCCAGCTCGCGCAGACCGCGCAGACGGCCGGCGACACGAAGACCGCCCTGGCGGGCTACAAGCGCTATCTGAAGCTGAATCCCGGCTCGACGAGCGCGCCCCAGATCCGCCAGCTGATCAAGCAGCTCTCTGCTTCGGCACAGCCGTCTGGTTAGACTCCCCCGCGACACCGAGCCGGGGGGACGACGGATGAACTTCGACATCAAGACGGAGCAGCTGAACGGCGACTCGTACGTCATCTCGCTCGCGGGCGAGGTCGATCTCTATACCGCGCCAGAGTTCAAGCAGCAGCTTCTCGAGGTGATCGGTCAGGGCGGCAAGGAGGTCGTCGTGGACTTCACCAACACGACCTTCATCGACTCGACGACGCTCGGCGTGCTCGTCGGCGGCGTGAAGCGGCTGCGGTCGAATGACGGCCAGCTCTCGCTCGTGTGCAGCGACCGGAACATCACGAAGATCTTCGAGATCACCGGTCTCGACCGCGTTTTCACGATCTACCCGACGCGCGACGAGGCGGTCGCCAAGGTCGGAACGACGGGCAGCGCGCCCCCGGCGTAGTGCGGCGCGCTCTCCCGCTCCTCGGCGTACTGCTACTGCTCGCCGGCTGCGGCACGGGCGGGAAGTCGCCCGGTCACGGCGACCAGGCGAGCGGGAAGACGCTGTACACGTCAGCCGGGTGCGGAGGCTGCCACGTGCTGGCCGATGCCGGCTCCCAGGGCACGGTCGGCCCGAATCTCGACGACGCCTTCGCCGGCGACCGGCACCAGGGCTTCAAGCAGGACACGATCGAGAACGTCGTCCTCGACCAGATCCGCGAGGCGAATCCACCGATGCCGAAGAACCTCGTCAAGGGCCAGGATGCCGTCGACGTCGCCGCCTACGTCGCGGCGGTCGCCGGGACGGCGGGCCCGGGTGCGAAGCCGCCGTCGCAGCTCGGAAACGACGGCAAGACGATCTTCCAATCACAGTGCGCGGGCTGCCACACGCTCGCGGCCGCCGGCACGCACGGCACGATCGGCCCGAACCTCGATCAGCTGAAGCCGAGCACCGCGGTCGCCCAGCACCAGATCGAGGTGGGCGGCGGCGTCATGCCCGCCTTCAAGGGCAAGCTGACGCCGGCCCAGATCGCGGCCGTTGCCAAGTACGTCGCCTCCTCCGCAGGCAAGTAGCCCGGCGCGCGTCCGCCGGGCGCACGAGGAGGATGCGGCGGCGATCGCGGAGGTCCACACCCGTTCGTGGCAGGCCGCGTACGAGCACGTCTTCGGGCCGGAGAAGCTCGCGACGATCGACGTCGAGCGGCGGCGCGGGATGTGGGAACGGACGCTGCAACGACTCGATCGCGACGTCTTCGTCGCCGAGCTCGAGGGCCGGGTGGTGGGCTTCGTCGGCACCCTCCCGAGCCGCGATCCCGACGCGGCGGGCGAGCTCGGCGAGATCTACGCGCTCCCGCACGCCTGGGGAAAGCGGGTCGGGACGGCGCTGATGGCCGCGGCCCTCGACGCGCTCGCGGCACGCGGGTATCCCGAGGCGATCCTCTATGTGCTCGAGGACAATCCCCGCGCGCGACGCTTCTACGAACGCGAGGGCTGGTCGCTCGACGGGAAGCAGAAGACCGACGAGTTCCTCGGTATCGCCGTTACCGAGGTGCGCTACCGAATCAGGCTCGGCTGACTGGAATCGTCACGCGAGCGCGGATCTCCTCCACCATCGCGTCGTCGCCGGCGACGACGATCTCGTCGGCGCCGAAGGTTCGCATCGCATCTTCGGCAGCGAGCCCAGGGTTGTCGGCTCCGACCTCGCCGCGCGCGTTCGGCAGCGCCGCCGCGAGGCGGTTCGCAGTCGCCTCGGCGTCCGCCCTCTCGTCGTCGACGGCACCGGTGAGCGACTGGACGGTGGAGACGAGCGCTGGCACGACGACGACGACGTCCGTCGCATTCGGAGCGACCTGAACCGAGGCCGTCCCCGGCGCGGCGATCACGAGCACGCGATGAGTGCTGCCGGGCGTCGTCGAGTCGAGCTTCGGCGCCGGATCGGCCACGCCGGGAACCGGCTCCTGTTTGAGCCACCAGACGATTCCGGCGACCGCGACGATCGCGGCCGCGACCCCGAGCCACGTGTTCACGTAGGCGGCACCGACGACCACGAGTGCACCGACGATCACGACCACGAGGAAGCGGAACGACTCCGCCTCGCTCCGCAGCGGGTTGCGGATCGGCGGCACTACAGGATGTAGACGGTCGTGTAGACGACGATCCACATCACGTCGACGAAGTGCCAGTAGATGCCGGCGATCTCGACGCCGTGGTGATGCTCGGGCGAGAAGTGTCCCCGGAAGGCTCGGATCGTCATGAAGAGCAGGATCGTGAGGCCGACGAAGACGTGCGCCCCGTGCAGCCCGGTCAGGCAGAAGAAGATCGTCGCGAACGCGCCGTCGCTCGTGTTGAAGCCGATGCGCGAGTACTCGATCCCCTGGGTGATGAGGAACGTGAGGCCCATGAGGAACGTGAGCAGGAGTCCCGCGCGCATGCCGAAGACGTTGCCTCGTTTGACCGACTGGAGCGACCAGTGCATCGTGAACGACGACGTCACGAGAATGCACGTGTTGACGAACGCGACGAAGACGGGCAGGTGGAACGGCGGTGTCGGCCAGGCCGTGCCGTGCACGACTCGCACGAAGAAGTACGCGGTGAAGAAGGCGCCGAAGAGCATGATCTCCGACGCGATGAACAGAAACATGCCGAGAATGCTCGGCGGCACGCGTGACGAGAAATGCGGCGCCGGCGGGTGATCCTCGTGGTGGTGCTCGATCGGGCCGGCGTGCGAGTAGCTCGCCATCAGGCGGTCACCGCGGAAGGCACGTCGACCTCGACATGCTCGAGGGGAAGCTTCGCGTCGGCGCGGAGCCGCTGCAGCAGGTCGCGGCGGAGCCAGCCCGAGCGCGCGCCAGGGAACGTCGAGACGACGATCTCGTCCACCCGCTCGTCCTCGAGCGTCTGCATCACGGCCGCATACGGGTCCGGGTGCGAGATCTGGCCGTGTACGTCGAGCCCTTCGCTGCGGAGCAGCGTGACCGCGCGCAGGAGCCGCTTCTCGGCCTCGTCGTAGTTGCGGTCGCCCTCGCCCTGCGGCGAGATGATGAGGAAGCTCGCAGGGCTCTTGGCCGCACGGGCGCGGATCAGGTCGAGCAGGTTCTCGCCCAGCACCGTCTGGTTCGCAACGACGAGCACGTTCGCCCCTGCCCGCTCGGCGCCGAGGTCGACGACGATGTGCTCGAAGGGCCGGGCACCGGCGACGCGCCGCATCTGGTCGACCGCGTTCCGGCGCAGCCACCCGGACTGCTGCTCCGGATGCGTCGAGACGATGATCTCGTCGGGCTCGAGCTGCTCGATCGCGTCGCGGAGTGCGGAGACGGGGTCCGTCTCCACGACGACGCCCGTCGCCGGCACGTTGTCGGAACGCAGGAGCTCGAGCGTCTTGTCGAGCCGCCGGCGCGCGGCCGCACGGCGCGTGTCGTAGTAGACGACGTAGCCCTGGCGCGGCTGGTTGACCGGTGCGAGCACGGTGACCTGCACGCCGCCTTCCTTCGCCTTCTGCTCGATCAGGTCGACGAGCGCCTTCGAGACGACCGTCTCGTTCGCAACGACGAGGATGTGGCGCGTCCCCTCGGTCAAGTGACGCCCACTTCTTCGGTCTCCGTCGCGCGCGCCGGCGCGAGGATCGCGTGCTGCGCACCCGGAACGCCGTACTCGTACGGCGACCCGACCACCTGCGGGATCTCCGTGAAGTTGAAGATCGGCGGCGGCGAGCTGACCTGCCACTCGAGCGTCAGCGCGCGCCACGGGTTCGACGGCGCAATGGCGCCGCGCCGCCAGCTCGTGATGATGTTGTAGAGGAAGATCAGCGACGACGCCCCGAGTGAGAACGACGCCAGCGAGATGAACATGTTCCAGGCCGCGAACTTCGGGATGTAGTCGGACACCCGGCGCGGCATGCCTTGGACGCCGATCAGGTGCATCGGGAAGAAGGTGAGGTTGAAGCCGATGAACGTCAGCCAGAAGTGGAGCTTGCCGAGCCGCTCGTCGTACATCCGGCCGGTCATCTTCGGGAACCAGTAGTAGATCCCGGCGAAGATCGTGAAGACCGAGCCGCCGAACAGGACGTAATGGATGTGCGCGACGATGAAGTACGTGTCGCTCACGTGGATGTCGATCGGAACGGCTCCGAGCATCACGCCGGACAACCCGCCGATGACGAACATCGACAGGAAGCCGAGCGCAAACAGGAAGGGCGTGTTGAAGTGGAGCTTCCCTTCCCAGATCGTCGCCAGCCAGCTGAAGATCTTGATTCCCGTTGGAATCGCGATCAGGAGCGTCGTGATCATCATCGGAACCCGCAGCCACGAGGCCATGCCGCTGACGAACATGTGGTGCGCCCAGACGGAGAATCCGAGCACGACGATCGCCATCAGCGAGAGGGCCATCAGCCTGTAGCCGAAGATCGGCTTGCGGCTGAACACGGATATGACCTCGCTCATGATCCCGAAGCCGGGCAGCATCATGATGTACACCGCCGGGTGCGAGTAGAACCAGAAGATGTGCTGGTAGCCGAGCGCATAGCCGCCGGTGGAGTCCTGGAAGAACGACGTGTGCATCACGTGGTCGAACATGGAGAAGAACTGCGAGCCGGCGATGAACGGCGTCGCGATCACGACGAGCAGCGAGGTGGTGAAGTTCGCCCAGACGAGGAGCGGCATGCGCCAGAACGTCATCCCCGGCGCGCGCATCGTGATGATCGTGACGAGGAAGTTCAGCGCCGTCATGATCGACGAGGCACCGGCCCACTGCACGCCCTGGTTGAAGAAGATCGCGCCGAGAGGCTGATGCGTCGAGCACAGCGGGGCGTAGCCCGTCCAGCCGCACGCAAACGCCCCGCCGGGAACGACGAATGAGAGCAGCATCATCAATCCCGCGATCGGCAGCAGCCAGAACGAGAGCGCGTTCAGGCGCGGGAAGGCCATGTCGCCCGCGCCGAGCATCAGCGGCACGGCGAAGTTCGCGAGCCCGGCGAACGCGGGGATCACGAACAGGAAGATCATCAGCGAGGCGTGGACCGAGAACAGCCCGTTGAAGGTCTGCGGGTCGACGAACTGGACGCCAGGCCGCGCCAGCTCCGCGCGCACGAGCATCGCGAGCAGGCCGCCGATGAAGAAGAAGACGATCGTCGTCGCGAGGTACTGGACGCCGATCACCTTGTGGTCTGTGTTGACCCGGAAGTAGTCCTTCCACGTGCGCGCGCCGTGGCCCGAGTGGTCCTCGGGCCGGGTCGGCTTGCCCATGGCGTAGTAGGTCCAGTAGTCGAGCGTCCCGATCCCGGCGAGAAAGCCGACGGGCGCAGCGACGAGGAAGGAGACGAGGACGATCGGCTGCCAGTCCCAGATCGGCTGCCAGTTGCCCCACCAGCGCAGGACCTCGACGATTCCCATGCCGATCCCCGCGAAGAGGAGGGTCATCCAGACGGCGCGGATCCAACCGGCGCCGAGCAGGAGCCGCCGCGCGGTGCCGTGCTGCGCCGGAGGAGCTCCGTGTACGTCGTGGTCGGCGGTTGTGGCCGTCACCTCGGACCCTTTCTTGCTCGACTGGACCAGATACTGAACGAGCGCGTCGAGCTGCGGCTTCGGCAGGCTCGCGAACGGCGGCATGACGTTCGGGTGGAAGCCGGGCTGCACGTACGCGTTCGGGTCGACGATCGACGTGCGGATGAACTGATCGAGCGGTTGCTTCGCCTGCGTCGCGTACGCGGACAGCTTGTCCAGGTCGGGGCCGATCTTTCCGGTCGCGCCCGCCGCGGTCAGGGTGTGGCACGAGCCGCAGGGCTGATTCTTGAAGACCGCGGCGCCCGAGACCGCCGGGTTGGGCGACGTCGTCGCCTTCGTCTGGCCGCTCAGCCACTTGGCGAACGCCGCCGGCGCCATGACGATCGCCTCCGTGCGCATGGTCGCGTGCCCGAGCCCGCAGAGCTCGGTGCAGATGACGGGGAAGGTCCCGGTCTTCGTCGGGGTGATGTGGAGCTGCGTCCGCAGTCCCGGCACCGTGTCCTGCTTCTGCCCGAACTGCGGCACCCAGAAGGAGTGAATGACGTCGAGAGCCTTGAACGTCAGCTCGACCGAGCGGCCGCGGGGTAGGCGCAAGACGCCGCTCGTGAGGTTCTTCGAATCCGCGTAGGAGAAGCTCCAGGCGAACTGCTGCGCGGTCACGTTGATGTGCAGGACGTTCTTGCCCTGTGCGTCGTCTCTGCCGAGCACGATCGCGCTGACGACGCCGATCGCCGTCACGAGGATCGTCGGGATGATCGTCCAGACGATCTCGAGACCTGTGTGGCCGTGGATCGGCGGTCCGTCCGAGTCGTCGTCGGGCGCAGCGCGGAACGTGAACACGGAGTACAAGAGCACCGCCACGACGAGCGCGAAGATCGCGATGCAGATCGCGACGACGAACCAGAAGACGAAGTCGATCCGCCCGCGCTCCCTCGAGGCGTCCTCGGGCAACCAGGGGAGGAGGACCGCAACCGCCGTCGCGATGCCGCCGGCGACGATGCCGATCCCGAGCAGCGGGAGGATGGAGCCCCTTCGCATCCGGCGCGGAGCCTATCGAAACCTTTTCCCGGAGCCAGGCCTGACCCGCAACCGAAACGGGCCTTTCTCCGTTACCGGAGACACACCCCTCGCACGTCTATGCAGCTCGAAGAAGGGAGACGAACAATGGGTCTTGGAGTAGGCATCTTTCTGACGGCCGTCGGGGCGATCCTCGCCTTCGCGGTGACGCACACCGTGTCGGGCGTCAACATCCACACGATCGGCTGGATTCTGATGATCGTCGGGATCCTCGGCATCGTGCTTTCGATGATCTTCTGGTCGTCCTGGGCGGGCCCCGGCTACTGGAGCGGCCGCCGGCGCACGACGACGTACGTCGACGACGGTCCCGCGCCTCCCACGTACTAGGCCGACCGTTTTCCTGGCATCGACGCGGGGGCCGAAAGGCCCCCGCTCGCGTTTGCGAACCGGCCCGCCTCGGGCAGGCTCGCTTCGAGATGCCAGACAGGCTCCCGAGGGAGCTCCGGGTCCTCTACGAGCTCGCGCGTGTCGTCGCAGTCGGGCCGTACTCGCTCGACGAGGTGCTGGAGCGGATCTGCACGAAGGTGAAGGCCGAGTTCGGCTTCGACCGGGTCCGCCTCGTTCGCGGGGACGTGGACGACCGGCTGCTGGACGCCGCACTCGCCGCGCGCAGGGCCGTCGCCGACGGAGACCGGGTCGCGATACCGCTCCTCGTCGAGGGGCGGCTGCTCGGCCATCTGCTCGCCGAAGCGTCTCCGCAGCGGCTCGGCGACCTCGAATTGCACGTCCTCTCCACATTCGGGCTCGTCGCGGGCGTCTTCATCGCGAAGGCGGAGCAGTACGAGGTGCTGCAGCGGACGCTCGAAGAGCTCCGCCGCGTGGACGAGCTGAAGAATCAGTTCGTGTCCGTCGCGTCGCACGAGCTGAGGACTCCGATCTCGATCGTGCACGGGATCGCGACCACGATCTACGCCCGGGGAGACGACTTGACGGCAGAGCAGGCGCGCGAGCTGCGGCACGTCCTCTTCGATCAGAGCACGCGGCTCAGCGATCTCACCGAGCAGCTGCTCGATCTGTCCCGTTTCGACGCCGGCGCGATCCACGTGAGCCCGCGCCCGTTCAATCCCCACGACTCGGTGGAGACCCTCCTGCCGCGCATCGCGCCCAACCGCGCGGGCGAGGTGCGGGTGGACATCGATCCCAAGTACGAGCTCGTCTCCGACCCGGATGCCTTCGAGCGGGTGGTGGGCAACCTGATCGGCAATGCGCTGAAGTACGGCGTTGCCCCGTTCCTCGTGCGGGGCCGCCACCGCGGCGGCTGCTTCGAGCTCGCCGTCGAAGATCGCGGACCAGGCGTGCCGAGCGAATTCGTGCCGCACCTCTTCGAGCGATTCACGCGTGCCGACGAGACGCGGGCCGGCCAGGGCGCGGGGCTCGGCCTCGCGATCGCGCACGAGTTCGCCGATGCGATCGGTGCGGACCTGGACTACGAGGAAGCGGAGCCGCGCGGGGCGCGCTTCGTCTTCGCGGTGCCCAGCCCCGCTGCTACGGCGTAGCGACCGGCAGCTCGACGGTGAACGTGGAGCCGCGCCGGCCGTCGGAGGCAACGGAGATCCGACCGTGCATGCGATGCACGAGCTCCCTGCAGATGTAGAGGCCGAGTCCCGTGCCGCCGACGCCACGCGTCAGGTTGGGATCGACTCGGAAGAACTTCTCGAAGATGCGCGTCTGCTCCTCGATGGGGATGCCGAGGCCCTGATCCTCGATCCGGAAGCGAATGTGGTTGCCGGACTGCGAGAGGTCGATCTTGACGCTCCCGCCGTCCGGCGAGTACTTCACGGCGTTGTCGAGGAGGTTCGTCAACACCTGGCGGAGCTTGTCGGGATCGGCGGCAACAGGAGGGAGGCCGTCCTGTGTGCCCACGGTCAGCTCGACGTGCGCGGGTGCGTGCGCTCGCAGCGCGCCGACCACGGTGGCCGTCAACTGCGCGGCGTCGCAGCTTGCGATCGCGACGCCCATCTGGCCGGAGTCGAGACGGCTCGCCCACAGGATGTCGTTGACGATTCGCGCGAGTCGGTCGGCTTCGCTCGAGATCACGTCGAGCAAGCCCGTCCGCTGCGATTCCTCGAGGCGCACGTCGTCCCGCTGCAGCGTGAGCGCCGCGCCGTAGATGGCGGCAAGGGGCGTCCGGAGCTCATGCGAGACCGTCGAGACGAAGTCGCTCTTCAGCTGCTCGACCGCGCGCTCGTCGGTCAGGTCGCGGAATGCGTACACGGTGCCGCCCGGGAAGCGAACCGCCGAGATGGAGAGCCAGCGCTCGCTGCCGAACACGTCGATCGGGATCGTCTCGGCCCGCCGCGCGCCGGCGGTGGGCTCCGCGGCAGCGGTGATCCGGGCGTTCACCGTGTCCCAGTCGGCGATGAGCTCGTCGGCACGCCGGCCGATCGCCTTGGTCGGCCTCACGCGGAACGTCTTTGCGGCCGCCGGATTCCAGAGGCGGATGACGCCGCCCCGGTCGACGAGGAACACGCCGTCGTCGACGAATTCGAGTCCCTCGGCGGCGTGCGCCCGTGCCTCGACCTCGCGATGGAGGAGCGAGTTGTCGAGGGCGACGGAGGCGCGCCGTCCGAGCTCGACCGCGAGCTCGAAATCGGACTCGGTGAAACGGGGCTGCGGCGGCACGGTGCCGAAGGTGATTGCTCCGAACGTCCGTCCACGCGCCGTGAGGGGTACGACGATCCCGGACTCGTTGCCGAGCTCGTGGATGGCGCGCGTGTGCTCCGGGTCGTGCGCCATCGACACGGCCTCGGCCTGGACGTCGGGAATGAACTGCGGCTCACCGGTGCGCAGGGCGCGCTGCACGGGATGCGCGTCGACCGTCGGCGGGTACGTCTCGCGGAGCCGGAACATGAGCTGCGTCTTCGCCGGATCGAGATGCCGTGCGCCGACGCAGCGCAGGACGCCGTCCTGGTAGAGGTCGACCGTGACGTGGCCGGCGAACGACGGCACGGCGAGGTCGGCGACCGCTGCGAGGGTGCGCTCGACCTCGAGCGTCTCGTTCAGCATCTCGCTGCCCTGCCCGAGGAAGCGCAGTCGCTCTTCCGCGAGCTTCGTCTCGGTGACGTCGTGGATCACGCTCACGGCGAGCACGACCTCGCCGTCCGCGCCGAGCACCGGGTTCGCGCGCACGACGGACCAGCGCTCCTCGCCGGTGGCGCGAATGCGGTAGCGCACGAGCTGCTCCGACGACTCACCCTGTAGCGCACGCCTTCCGGGCAGGTCGGCCGGCAGGAGCGGAGCGCCGTACGAGTCGAGCATGTCGAACCGGCCGAGCGTGTCGGAACGATCGCTCCCGAGGAGCTCCGCGGTCGACTCGAAGCCGATCGTTCGGGCGGCGGCGTCGTTCGCGTACACGAGCCGCCCCTCGGGAGACTGGACGATGATTCCTTCGTCGACCGTCCGCATGATCGTCTCGAGCTGCTCGCGCGACTCCCGGAGCGCGACGCGCGCGCGCGTGCGCACGGTTGCAGACGCGATGTGGTTTGCGATCGTCCGGCAGAGCCGAACCTCGCGATCGCCCCAATCGTGTGCGGCGTCCCGGTACAGCATGAACTTCCCGACCAGCCGGTCACCGTGGACGAGCGGCACGAACGCGAGTGCTTCGATGCCTTCCGAGCGGACGATGCGCGCGAGGTCTGGATCGAGATCCGAAGTCGCGAGGCTCGAAACGAGCACCGGTTGCGGCTCGGCTTCGTCGGGCGTCCAGGGCGTGTGCCCTTCGGTGTGTCTGCGGTAGTGGTCGGAGAGCCCGCGCCACGCGCGGAAGCGCATGACGCCGTCCTCGTCGCGCAAGAGCACCGCCGCGCGATCTGCGGCCGTCGCCTCGATCAATGTGTCCACGGCTTCGTCGAGGAGCTCCTCGAGGCTCGTCGCACGCGCGATGGCGTCTGCCACCCGGTACAACGCGTCGAGGTCACGGACGCGCTCCCGCAGCTCCTCGCGCTCGCTCACGTCGCGCGCAGTCGTGAGGATGTATGCGAGCCGACCGTCCTCGCCCTGAACCGGCGTGCCGGTCGACTCGATCGAGACCCAGCGGCCGTCGCGGCTCCGCAGCCGCACGGTGACCGCCTCGCTCGCGTTGCCGGCGACGGCCTCCGCGAGCGCACCCGTGCTCCGCTCCAGGTCGTCCGGATGGACGAGCTCGAAGATCGGCGTCCCGACGAGCCCGTCGGCATCCCAGCCCGTGATCATCGGCCACGACGGCGAGGCGTACAGGATCGTCCCGACGGGGTCGAGCACGGTGATCAGGTCGTGCGTGCGCTCGAGGATGAGCTGCTGAAAGGCCGAGAGAAAGACGAAGTCGCCCTCAGGGGACTCAGTCACCGAGAACCCGGTGTCGCTCATGTCACCCCCGCCGACCGAATGGTCGTCACAGTGTGCATGAGCATCGCGCCGTTGCAAACCCCCGCCCCCAGCCTCTCAACGCCCGAGCCGCGCCCGACCAGCGCGGGCGCGGCCAGACCTCAGCCAGCACTTCCCCGCAGTGCCAGGTCCCCTCTCCCCCGAGCAGCAAAGCGAAGCGGTGCGAGGGGGGAACGAGTGGGCCGTGGAGGAATCGAACCTCCAACCTTGGGATTAAGAGTCCCCTGCTCTGCCAATTGAGCTAACG
Source organism: uncultured Actinomycetes bacterium (assembly GCA_963848665.1). Taxonomy (GTDB): domain Bacteria; phylum Actinomycetota; class Thermoleophilia; order Gaiellales; family Gaiellaceae; genus Palsa-739. The sequence continues at coordinate 392,981 of CAWKEF010000006.1, read as the reverse complement.
GCCCGAAGCGGCGGCCATTGTAGCCTCGCCTCGATGCGCGTTCTCTCCGTGGTCGGCAACCGTCCCCAGTTCATCAAGTCGGGCCCGCTCTCGGTCGCGCTCCGCGATGCAGAGGTCGACGAAGTGGTCGTGCACACGGGCCAGCACTGGGATCGAGAGATGTCGACCGTCTTCTTCGAGGAGCTCGGGCTCTCCGAGCCGCGGTACCGGCTCGACCTGCGCACGGCCGACCCGGCCGCGATGGTGCCGGAGATCCGCGCGGCGGTCGAGCGCGAGCGGCCCGACTGGCTGCTCGTCTACGGCGACACCAACTCGACGCTCGCCGGTGCGAAGGCGGCGGGCTCGGTACCCGTCGCACACGTCGAAGCCGGCCTCCGCTCGTTCGACCTGTCGATGCCCGAGGAGCGGAACCGGATCGAGGTCGACCGCCTCGCGGCCCTCCTGCTCTGCCCCGATGAGCGCTCCGCCGGGCAGCTTGCCGTCGAGGGCGTCGGCGGGCGGCGCGAGGTCGTCGGCGACGTGATGGCCGACGCGACGCGCATCTTCCTCCCGATCGCGTGCGAGCGCGCGCCGGCGGCGACGGAGGAGCCCTACGTCGTCCTCACGCTCCACCGGGAAGCCAACACGGAGCCCGAGCGCCTGCGCGGGCTCGTCGCTGCGGTCAACGCGGCACCGTGGCCGTTCGTCTTTCCGGTGCATCCGCGAACGCGAGCGGTGCTCGACGCGCACGGCATCGAGCTCGGTCCCGGGATACGCGCGATCGAGCCGCTCGGCTACCTCGAGATGCTCGCGCTCGTTGCCGGCGCCGCGCGGGTCGTGACGGACTCGGGCGGCCTGCAGAAGGAGTCGTACTGGCTGCGCGTCCCGTGCGTGACGCTTCGGTCCTCGACGGAATGGGTCGACACGGTACGCGCGGACGCGAACACGCTCGTCGATCCTGCCGATCCCGGCGGTCTCGACGTCGCGCTCTCGGAGGCCCGCTTCCCGGAGGATGCACCGCAGCTGTACGGCGACGGCCACGCATCGGAGCGCATCGCCGCGCTCCTCGCAAGCTAGGCTTGCGCGCCGTGTACGACGTCGGGATCATCGGAGCGGGCTATGTCGGCCTGCCCCTGTCGACCACCTTCGCGGAGGCAGGGTGCCACGTGCTTCTCGTCGACGTCGTGCAGCCGGTCGTGGACGCGCTCAACCGCGGCGAGAGCCACATCGAGGACGTCGCGGGCGCCCGGCTCGAGCCGCTCGTCGGCCAGGGGCTCATCCGCGCGACGACCGACTACGGAGAGCTGAAGGAGGCCGACGCCATCCTGATCGCGCTCCCGACGCCTCTCTCTCGCCAGCGTGAGCCCGACCTCTCGATCGTCGAGGCTGCGGCGCGCGGGATCGCAGCGGTGCTGCGCAGCGGGCAGGTCGTCGTCCTCGAGTCGACGACGTGGCCGGGAACGACGCGTGAGGTGCTGCTGCCGATCCTCGAGCAGGGCTCGGGACTCACGGCGGGCAAGGACTTCCACCTCGCGATGTCGCCGGAGCGCGTCGATCCGGGCCGCGAGGATTGGACGACGAAGACGACCCCGAAGGTTCTCGGCGGGATCACGCCCGAGTGCACGACGCGGGCGGCCGAGGTCTACCGGCGCGCGATCGACACCGTCGTCGAGGTGTCGACGCCGGAGGCGGCGGAGCTCACGAAGCTGCTCGAGAACATCTTCCGCTCGGTCAACATCGCGCTCGTCAACGAGCTCGCACAGCTCTGCGACCGGATGTCGATCGACGTCTGGGAGGTGATGGACGCGGCGGCGACGAAGCCGTTCGGCTACATGCGCTTCAGCCCGGGCCCGGGCCTCGGCGGTCACTGCATCCCGATCGACCCGTTCTATCTCACCTGGAAGGCGCGCGAGTTCGGGTTCTACACGGAGTTCATCGAGCTTGCAGGCAAGGTGAACGAGGAGATGCCGTACTTCTGCAGGTCGCTCGTCTCGCAAGCACTGAACCACGCGAAGGAGAAGGCGATGAAGGGCGCCAAGATCCTCGTGCTCGGGGTCGCCTACAAGCCGGACATCGCCGACATGCGCGAGTCTCCCGCGCTGAAGCTCATCTCGTTGCTGCACAACGCGGGTGCCGATGTCGCCTACCACGATCCACACGTCGCCTCCTTCGACGAGTACGGGTTGCAGATGCGCTCGGTCGCGTTCGAGCCCGCGGCGTACGACTGCGTTGTGATCGCGACCGACCATCACTCGATCGACTACGAGCAGCTCGTCGACGACGCGAGCCTGATCGTCGACCTGCGGAACGCGACCGGGAAGAAAGGCACCGCGTCGAGCAAGGTCTTCAAGCTGTGATCGGCGTCGCCGGGCTCGGCTACTGGGGGCCGAACCTCGCGCGCAACTTCGCGGAGCTTGGTGCGCTGACCTGGTTGTGCGACCTCGACGCGGACCTCCGGTCGACGTTCACCGGGCGTTATCCGGGGGTTCAGGTCACCGATTCATTCGCTGCGATGCTCGCGGAACCGGAGCTCCAGGGCGTCGTCGTCGCCACTCCCGTTCCGACCCACTACGCGCTCGCGAAGCAGGCGCTCGAGGCCGGGAAGCACGTGCTCGTCGAGAAGCCGCCGGCGATGCGCGCCGCCGAGATCGACGAGCTCGTCGCGCTCGCAGCGGACCGCGATCTCGTGCTGATGCCCGGCCACCTCCTGCTCTACCACCCGGGCGTCAGGAAGCTGAAGGAGCTGATCGAGGCGGGGGAGCTCGGCGAGGTGCTCTGCGTCTACGGGAATCGCCAGAACCTCGGGATCGTGCGCACGAACGAGAACGCGCTCTGGTCGCTCGGTGTCCACGACCTGTCGGTGATCCTCTACCTCCTCGACGAGGAGCCGGCGGAGGCGGTCGCGCACGGGCGCGACTTCCTCACCGAGGGAGTCGAGGACGTCGTCTTCTGCTATCTCCGCTTCCCGAGCGGCAAGATCGCCCATATGCATCTGTCGTGGCTCGATCCGCACAAGATGCGGAAGATGACCGTCGTCGGGCGCGACAAGATGGTCGTGTTCGACGACATGGAGCTCGAGCGCAAGGTGACGGTCTACGACAAGTCGCCGTGGAAGCGCGCCGAGAGCTACGGCGAATGGCAGACCCGCTCGGGCGACATCTTCATCCCGAAGATCGCGACCGACGAGCCGCTCAAGCTCGAGTGCCAGGAGTTCCTCCAGCTCATCGCGGGCAACGGCGACCGGCGCAAGGTCGCCGAGGACGGTGCCCGGGTCGTGCGTGCGCTCGACCGGCTGACGGCCTCGCTCAGCCATGGCTGAGATCCATCCGACCGCGACGGTGTATCCGGGCACGGTGCTCGGCGAAGGCGTGCGCGTGCTCGAGAACGCGGTCGTCGGGAAGCAGCCCGCGCTCGGGCCGAAGTCGACGGCGAAGCGCGAGCCGCTGCCTCCGACGGAGATCGGCGCCGGAACCGTCGTCTCGACTGCGGCGATCGTGTTCGCCGGCGCGTCGATCGGCGCGGACTGCATTCTCGGCGACCAGTCGTGCGTGCGCGAGCGCGTGGCGATCGCGGACAACGTCGTCGTCGGCCGCGGGTCGCTCGTCGAGAACGACACGACGATCGGCAGTGGAACCCGCATCCAGGCCGACGCGTACGTCACCGCGTACTCGACGCTCGAGGAAGACGTCTTCATTGCACCCTGCGTCGTCACGACGAACGACAACTTCATGGGCCGCACCGAACGGCGGAAGGAGCTGATGAAGGGGCCCACGATCCGCCGGGGCGCCCGGATCGGCGGCGGTGCGATTCTCTGTCCCGCCGTCGAGATCGGCGAGGAGGCGTTCGTCGGCGCGGGCGCCGTCGTGACGAAGGACGTTCCGCCCCGCACGGTCGTCGTCGGCAGTCCGGCCCGCGTCTTGCGCGACGTGCCGGCCGAGGAGCTCCTCGAGCCGAAATGAACGGAATCGCGCTCTCGCGCCGGCTGTGGGCCGAGGCGGTCGCGCCGATCCTCAGACGTCGCTTTCCCGAGCTCGATGCCGCCGCAGCGCTCATCGGCTACGGCTCGGAGGTGCTCGGGCTCGACGATGAGACCTCGCAGGACCATCACTGGGGCGCGCGGCTGCGCTTGTTCGTGCGCGCAGCCGATGCCGGGCGAGCCGCCGATGTCGTGGCAGCGCTTGCGAACGAGCTTCCGCTCGAGATCGGCGGGGTGCCGACGAACTTCGCGCCGCCGACCGAAGACGGCTCCCGGATGCCGTTGGCCGTCGAGCATGGCCCGGTCGACCACGGGGTCGAGGTGCATGCCGTGGGCGAGTTCATGCGGAGCGAGGTCGGCTTCGACCCGCTCGGCGGCATCTCCGTCTCCGATTGGCTCGTCACACCGACACAGCAGCTCTTGCGCGTCACCGCCGGCGAGGTCTTCGCGGATCCGATCGGCGAGCTGACTGCGGCGCGCGACCTTCTGGCCTTCTATCCCGACGACGTGTGGCTGTACGCGATGGCCGGAGAATGGCGGCGCATCGCGCAGCTCGAGCATCTGCACGGCCGCGCCGGGAGCCGCGGCGACGACATCGGCTCGCGTCTGATCGCCGCGCGCCTCGTCGAGTCGCTGATGCGCCTCGGTTTCCTGCAGTCGCGCCGCTATGCGCCGTACCCGAAATGGTTCGGTACCGCGTACGCGATGCTCGGCCGCGCCGAGACGCCTGCGCTCGAAGCGGCGGTTGCCGGGCAGACCTGGCAGGAGCGGGAGAGCGCACTCGTCGACGCCTACCGCGCGTCGGCCGCCGCGCACAACGCGCTTGCCGTGACGGCGGCCGTCGACCCGGAGCCCCGGCTCTTCCACGGCCGGCCGTTCTGGATCATCGGCGGCGACCGGTTCGTCGACGCGCTACGCCACGCGATCGCCGACCCGGAGCTCCAGCGGCTCGAGCACGACGCAGGCGCGATCGACTCCGTCTCGACGAACGTCGACCTGCTGACACGTCCGGCGCTGTGGACGCGCGCTCGCTCGCTCTATGACCTCGGGGGCTAGCTCTTGACGACGCTGAGCGTGTATGAGCCGTAGCCGGGCGCTGCAGCCTTGACCTCGACGTAGTACCAGCCCTTCGCCTGCGCGGTGAACGCGAGGCGTTGCACGGCGGCCGGAAGCGCCGACTGCGCTGCGCGCAGCTTCTTCGTCTCCGTCGTCGTGATCTGACGCGTGCCCGGCTTCCACAGGATGAGATCGACCTGCGCGTTCGTCCAGCTCCCGTTGGCCTTCATGACGACGCGCTCGTTCTGCTGGAGCTGGATTCGGTAGACGTCGACCGGATCGTCGTAGTAGTCGAGCGTCGCCGTCAGGCCCGCTTTTCTTTCCCCAGAGCGTGTGCGCGTCCGTGCCCGCGTTGTCGTTCGTCTCGTCGTGATCGGAAGCCGGGAGCGGCGCGGCAAGCGCAGCGATCGCCTTCGCAACGTCGAGCCTGCCCCAACCGGAGTAGTTGTCGCGCAGCAGGCGGCATTTCGAGCAGCCGTTGCTTGCGTTCACGTCGTCGGCGGAGTGCTCGAGGATCGTCGAGACCTGACTTGCCGTGAGCGCCGGGGCGAGCGCGAACAGGACGGCCGCGGCCGCCGTCACCTGCGGCGCCGAGAACGACGTCCCCTCCGGGTTGCCGTAGTCGCTCGTTCCGCAGTCGGAGAAGCCCTGGTCGGTGCACAGGGGATGCTCCGCCGTGAGCGCGAGCGGAAACGTCGAGAAGATCCCCGATCCCGGCGCGGCGATGTCGTTGAACATCGGATCGCGGTTCGAGTAGTCGGGAACGTTGCCCGCCTGCGTCAGAGCGCTCACCCCGAGCACGTGAGGCAGCGCGGCCGGATAGCTCGCATACGGCCACGGCTGCGTGAACGCCTCGTCGCCGTTGCCGACGGCAGCGACGACGAGCGCGCCCTTCGAGTACGCATAGGCCACCGCGCTCGCCTCGAGGAACGAATACGTGTCGCGTGTCGTGTGCACGGGGTCTCGGACGCCGCCGAGGCTGAGATTGATCACGCGGGCCCCGGAATCGGCGGCCCAGCGGATGGCCGAGGCCTCTGCCTGAAGCGGGATCTGTCCGTTCGAGAGGACGACCTTCGCGATCAGGAGCTGCGAGGTGTACGCGATCCCCGTGATCCCCTGCGTATCGAGGTTCGCGGCGATGATCCCGGCGATGAAGGTCCCGTGACCCGCGGTGTCGTCGCAGGGATTGCCGCCGACGAAGCTGCGCGCGTCCGCGATCCGGCCCTGGAAGTCGGGCAGCGAGCAGTCGACGCCCGAATCGACGATCGCGACCTTCACGGGGGCGAGCGTCGTCGGCGGCGTCGCCCACGCGTCGAAGGCGTGGTCCTGCTGGAGATACCACTGTTTGGGCGCGAGCGGATCGGTGGGCGTGAACGCTGCCGCGGGCGCCGCGATCGCGAGGGCCGCGCCGGCAACGAGCAATACGAGCCTGAGCATCAGCGCGCCACGATCTGCGGCGCCGACGTGCCTGCTGCGTATCCCGTCGCCGGTCCAACCGAGACGCGGTACGTCCCGCCGGACGCGAGCGCGACCGGAACGGAGAAGGTGCCGTCGGCGTTCACGAATCCGCTGCCGACCTCCGTCCAAGTGCCGTCGGGGTTCTGCGCCTGAACCTGTACCGGTGCTGATGCAAGCACCGGTTGCTCCGAGCCCGTGACCTCCGTGGTGGAGAGCGTTGTCACCTGAATCGCGGGCGCGACACGGATGCGCACGAAGGCCGCCGCCGCGGATGTCGTCGCGAGCCGGTAGTCGGTCGTGATCGTCGGGCGAAGCGTCGACTGGACCCGGCCGGTCGAGACCGGGCCGACCGGCTGCCAGTCACCGCCCGTCGCGCGCTGCTCGAGCGTGACGGCTGGAACGCCACGGACCGTGCCGCTGAGCGTGAGAGGCGACCCGTACGGCAACGGGGTCGCCGGCGCCGGCGCCTGGAGCGACAGCACGCCGACGGTGAACCACGTCGAGCGCAGCCCGAGTGCCGAGCTGAGCGTCGTGGCGGGAACCGTCAACGGGACGCGGGGGATGGCAAGCGTCAGCTTCCCGACACGGCCCGCCGCGTTCGCGACGGTCGTCGCGTCGGTGATCGGGTCCGGCAACCTTGAGCGCCCTGCCGATCGCCTGCGCCGTCACCGGGACGGGGCCCCAGTTGTGATACGGGGAGATGGAGTCGTACGGGTCGGGCACCGACACGAGATACGGCACGGCGGTCCCTGTCCAGTCGACGCTCGACTCGGTCGCGCCCCCCGAGGTCGACGAGAAGAACGTCGTTGCGACCTTGCCGCCGTAGGACAGGATCTGGCTCTTCGTGGCCCGAACCGCCGCGGTCGCCGCCGACGACTCGGCCGAGAGACCGAGGTACATCTGGCTCCGCGTGTCGGAGTACGCGTCGTACGGCGCGCCGACCTTCCGGGTCGCGAGGGCGTACGAGCGCGAAGCGACGGCCTGCGCATCCAGGGCCTGCGCCGCCCAGGCGGAAGGCATCTCCGACGGCACGACGCCGAGGAGGTACTGCTCGAGGCCGACGACGTTGACGGCGCGGAGCTTGCCGTCCACCACATCGACCTGGATCTGCCCGCGGTAGGGACGGGTGAGGGTCAACGGCCCGCCGCGTCCCGGGAGGAAGGTAAGCGGTGCGGCCAGCTTCTGCCCCCCGATCGCGAGGCCGGGCCCGAAGGTGACTGCGCCCGCCGGCAGCGAGACCTTCAGGCCCGTGCCGTCGCGCACCGTGAAGGGCACCTCGGAGGCGAGGGTCAGCCGCGCCTTCCGGTCGGCGAGGAGGACCCGGAACCTCGCGCTCGGTGCGGGCCCGAGCGACGTACCGGGGTAGTAGTGCGCGAGGATCTGCTGGTAGGACGCTCCGTGGAGGGCGTAGCCGTACGCGCCGTACTGGCTCATGCCGACGCCGTGGCCCCAGCCGTGGCCGGAGAAGACGAAGAGCGCGCCGGAGCCGGCCGGAGCCGAATAGCAGCCGCTCGCGCACACCGAGGCGCCGCGGGCGACCGCGTCCGAGCCCGCCGCAAGCGCAGCGGCGCAGGTAAGAAGGAGGATCGTGCGACGCAGCATCGTGAGGTCCACAGGCCCCCGCGGAGCGGGAATCCAAGGTAGCACTGGTATTTCGCCGCCGGTGGTTGCTTTCTTCCCGGCGAAGGGAAGTCGAACGAGATGGCAGTAGGCGCTGGGCTCTTACCCGAGCGGTACTCGGGCCCTCAGCCGATCGGGCGGGGAGGCATGGGCGAGATCTTCCGGGCGACGGACACGACGCTCGGCCGCGCCGTGGCCGTGAAGCTCCTGGCCGAGCGCTACGCGGCCGACCCCGACGTCCGGGAGCGATTCACGCGCGAGGCGCTTGCCGTGGCCCGGCTGTCGGGCAATCCGAACATCGTCACGATCTACGACGTCGGCGAGCACGGCGAGCGGCCGTTCATCGTGATGGAGTACCTCGCGGGAGGCTCGCTCGAGCAGAAGATCCGCGCCGAGGGTGCACAGACGCCGGCCCAGGCGCTCGAGTGGCTCGAGCAGGCCGCGAACGCGCTCGACGCAGCCCACCGTGAAGGCATCGTCCATCGAGACGTCAAGCCGGCGAATCTCCTGCTGGATCGGCAGGGCCGCATCCACGTCGCGGACTTCGGGATCGCGAGCGCCGCCGGCCTTGCGTCGCTCACCCAGACCGGAACCGTCCTCGGCACCGCGTCCTACCTCTCGCCGGAGCAGGCGCAGGGCGAGCGCACGACACCGGCGAGCGATCTCTATTCGCTCGGCGTCGTCGCGTTCGAGCTGGTGACCGGGCGCAGGCCCTTCGAGGGGGACAGCGTCGCCGCCGAGGCGGCGGCGCATGTCACCGGTGAGGTGCCGTCTGTCTGCGAGCTGAACGGCGACCTGCCCTGCGAGCTCGATCCCGTGTTCGCGAAGGCGCTCGCGAAGGTCCCCGCGCAGCGGTACGGGAGCGCCGCAGAGTTCGTCGCGGCGCTCCGCCACTCCCTCGAGGAGGCTGCCGGTGCGACGGGCATCGTCGCCCCCGCCCCCGTGCTGCAGTCGCCGCCGCGCGCCTACCCGGAGCGGCGGAGGCGTCCCGCCTGGCTCGTTCCCCTCGCAGCCTTGTTGCTCGCCGCAGGCACGGGCGGCGCGATCGCCGCGGCGCTCTTCGCCGGCGGATCGCCGAAGACGACTCTTCCGCCTGCGAAGCCCACCGTCTCGGTCAAGACGGTCGTGACGACGGCGCAAGCCCCGACGACCGCGCAAGCACCGACGACGACACCGACGACGACGGCCGCGCCGACGACGACGGCACCGACGACGACCGCTGCGCCGCCCACGTCGTCGGGCGATCCGGTGGCGCTCAACAACCAGGCGTACGAGGACATGAAGCGGCACGACTTCCAAGCCGCGCTACCGCTGCTGCAGCAGGCGGTCCAGGCCCTACAGGGTCAGGGCAGCATCACGACGGCGTACGCGAACTACAACCTCGGCGTGACGCTCATCGCGCTCGGACGTTGCAGCGAGGCGACCCCGTATCTCGAGGTCGCCCGGCAGATCGAGCCGGACCGGCACGAGGTCCACGACGCGCTCAAGGCCGCACAGCACTGCGGCAGCGGCGGACAGGGCGGCGACTAGGCCAAAGCCTCCTAGGCCGACGTCGCGTTCGCGAGCCGCTCGGCGTACTGCTTCGCGTAATACTCGCGGTACTCGCCGGACTTGATCGGCTGCCACCAGTCGCGGCGCTCGCGATACCACTCCACGGTCTCGCGCAGGCCGTCCTCGAACGTGGTCTGCGGTGACCAACCGAGCCCGCGCAGCTTGGTCGTGTCGAGCGAGTAACGGCGGTCGTGCCCCTCCCGGTCGGCGACGCTGCGCAAGAGCGACCGGTCGGCGCCGGTGAGCTCGAGGATGCGCTCGGCGACCTTGATGTTCTCGTGCTCGTCACCGCCCCCGACGTTGTAGATCTCGCCCGGCTTCCCTTCGCGAAGGACGACCTCGATGCCGGCGCAGTGGTCCTCGACGAAGAGCCAGTCTCGAATCTGCCGTCCGTCCCCGTAGAGCGGGAGCGGCTCTCGTTCGAGCGCATTCGTGACGAAGAGCGGTATGAACTTCTCGGGGTACTGATGGGGGCCGTACGTGTTCGAGCCGCGCGTGATCGACGCGTCCACGTCGAACGTGCGGACGTATGCGGGAATCAAGAGATCGCCCGCGGCCTTCGCGGCGCTGTACGGACTCGACGGATGCAGCGGGTCTCCCTCGGTCGAGGAGCCGCCGGCTTCGAGATCTCCGTACACCTCGTCGGTGGACACCTGCACGAGGCGCGCGCCCGTGTCTCGAACGTGCTCGAGCAGCATCTGCGTCCCGCGGAACTCCGTTCGACCGAAATCCTCCGCGGCGAGGATCGAGCGGTCGACGTGGGTCTCTGCAGCGAAGTTGACGATCGCCACGCAGTCGCGTGCTGCGCGCGCGACGTCGGACGGCTCGGCGATGTCTCCCTCGTGGAACTCGACGTCGCCCGGCAGATTCGCGCGGTTGCCCGAGTACGTCAGCTTGTCGAGCACGACGACCTCGTCGCCCGCCCGCAGCAGCCGCTTGACGAAATGCGAGCCGATGAAGCCGGCGCCGCCTGTCACGAGAACCCGCATCGGACCTAAGGTTAGTGCGAGGGCGCGGGCAGCAGGCGGGCGAGCGGCTTCGGCATCCACCAGTTCCACTCGCCGAGCAGCCGCATCGCCGCAGGGACGATCAGCAGCCGCACGAGCGAGGCGTCGAGCAGGATCGCGACGCCGAGACCGGTGCCGAGCTCTTTCAGAGAGGGCGCACCCGCCACGACGAACGCAAAGAAGACCGCGACCATGACGAGCGCTGCGCTCGTGATGATGCGTGCCGAGCGGACGAGCCCTTCGGCGACGGCCCGCTCGTTGTCCCCGTGCTCGAGCCAACGCTCGCGCACGCGGGTCAGCAGGAACACCTCGTAGTCCATCGAGAGTCCGAAGGTCACCGCGAGCACGAGCGCGGGAACGATCGTCTCGACGTAGCCGGGGGAGTTGTAGCCGGTCCAGTCGAGCCAGCCCCACTGGAACACCGCCACGAGGACGCCGTACGCGGCACCGACGCTCAACAGGTTCATCAACACGGCCTTCAACGGCAGAACCACGCTCCGGAGCAGCACCAGGAGGACGACGTAGCAGGCTGCAAGGATCACGAGCAGCATCTTCCAGAGGCCGCCGAAGATCGCGTTCGTCACGTCCAGGTCGAAGACGGTGCTGCCGCCGACGACGGCGTCGGGGCCCGCGGCAGCCTGGATCCGGCGCACGATCGAGCGCGCCTCACCGGACTCGACCGGCACCGAGAGCGTCGCGTCGACGAGCCAGCGCGAGCCGTCGGCGCTCCGGACGGGTACGCCGACGTGCGCGACGCCGGGGATCGTGCCGAGCTCCCGTGAGATCGTGCGGTCGGCGGTGAGGACGTGCACCGGAGCGCCGAAGCCGGGGCCCGTCAGCGCCTGCGCGTGCTCGGTCGCGACCCGAACCTCGGCGTCTCGGGGCAGCTCGTCGAGCCCCCGGTTGAACGTCTGCATCCAGAAGAACGGGATCGAGAGCACGAGCATCACGCCCGCGCCCGCGGCGAGCCCGGCAACCGGCCGGTGCATGACGCGGCGGGCCCAGCCGCTCCAGAACGCATCGCTGCCCTCTTCGGTCGTGCGCCACGGGAGCGGAATGCGCAGTCGGTCGACGCGCGTTCCGACCGCGGCGAGCAGTGCCGGCAGCAGGGTGATCGAGGCGATCATCGAGATGGAGACGACGACGATCGCGCCGACGGCCATCGAGCGCAGCGCGTTCACGTCGATCGCAAAGAGCGCGGCCAGCGACACCGCGACCGCCGCTCCGCTGAAGACGACGGCAGTGCCCGAGCTTCGCATCGCGCGCTCCAGCGCCCGTTCGGGCGTCGCGCCCTCGTGAAGCTCACGGCGAAAGCGGCTCACGATGAAGAGCGAGTAGTCGACGGCGACGCCGATCCCGATCATCGATGCCATGTTCGTGACGTACACCGAGATCTCGAACGAGCGCGAGAGCGCATAGATGACGGCGCCGCTCAGGAACACGGCGGCGAACCCAAGCGCGAGCGGCGCTACCGCGGCGACGAGCGTGCCGAAGCCCGCGAGCAGGATCAGCAGGATGAGCGGAAAGCCGATCGACTCGCCGCGCGCGAGCTCCTGCTTCGAGACGGTCTGGAAGTTCGACCAGATGGCGGGCTCCCCGATCACGCGCGTCTGCGCGCTCGGCGTCGTCTGTACGAGCAACCGCCGCAGGTGCGTCGCTTCGTCGATCGCGTTCGAGCTCTGCCCGAGATACGCGATCGGCAGGAACGCGGCCCTGCCGCGGAGAAACGGCCGGCCCGGACGCAGGCCCGGCTCGCGCGCGACGAGCGTCCGCACAGCCGAGACCCGCTCGGCCGCGGCTGGTCCGGTCACGAGGACCGTGAACGCCGGCGGGATCGCGTTCGGCCAGTCCTTCTGAACGGCGTTCGCAACCTGCACCGACGGGCTGCCGGGCACCTCCCAGCCGCCGCCGGAGAGGTGGTCGCTCTGGTGGAGCGAGAACCAGCCGCCGCCCGCGAGCAGCGCGACCCAGACCGCGAAGACGATGCGGCGGCGGCGTGAGACGAGTCCGGCGAGGCGTCCGAGAGATCCCTCGACCATCCTTTTGAGGGTAGCCGGGGAGACGGCGTAGACTCCGTCGCGTCGAGCGAGGAGGAGCCGGAACATGGTGCAGCAGATCGAAAGCAAGAACAGGGCGACGTCGGATCCAGGTGCGCGCAAGGACGTGCTGAAGGAGATCAAGGAGCGCGGGCTCGAGGACGTGCTGCTCTGGTTCACCGACATCGAGGGGATCTGAAGAGCTTCTCCATCACGACGAGCGAGGTCGAGGGTGCGCTCGACGACGGGATGGGCTTCGACGGCTCGTCGATCACAGGCTTCAACGCGATCGAAGAGTCCGACATGGTCGCGATCCCCGATCCGGCGACCTTCCGCGTGCTCCCCGACGGCCTGACCGGACGGATGATCTGCGACGTCGTGACGCCCGACGGGCAGCCGTACAACGGCGATCCGCGCTACGTGTTGCGGCAGGCGCTCGAGCGCATGGAGTCGATGGGCTTCGACACGTTCAACGTCGGGCCGGAGGCCGAGTACTTCCTCTTCAAGGACGGGAAGGGAACGGAGACGCTCGACGAGGGCGGCTATTTCGCGCAGACGACGATGGACGCCGCGACGACGATCCGCCGCGACACGATCCGGGCCCTCGAGGGTGTGGGCATCCCGGTCGAGTACCACCACCACGAAGTCGGCCCCTCGCAGCACGAGATCGACATCCGCTTCGCGAACGCGCTCGACATGGCCGACTACATGCTCACCTACCGCGCTCGTCGTGAAGGAGGTCGCGAAGCAGCACGGCTACCACGCGACCTTCATGCCGAAGCCGCTGTTCGGCGAGAACGGGTCGGGCATGCACACGCACCAGTCGCTCTTCAAGGACGGTCGCAACCAGTTCTTCGACGAGGACGACAAGTGGCACCTCTCCGACGTCGCGAAGGCGTTCATCGCGGGCCAGCTCCACCACGCGCGTGAGATCTCGGCCGTGTTCGCGCAGTGGGTCAACTCGTACAAGCGGCTCGTGCCGGGGTTCGAGGCGCCGGTGTATGTCGCGTGGTCGATGCGCAATCGCTCGGCGCTGATCCGGATCCCGCTCTACAAGCCGGGCTCGGAGCAGGCCACGCGCGCCGAGCTCCGCTGCCCGGATCCTGCGTGCAACCCGTACCTCACCTTCGCGTGCCTGCTTCATGCCGGCCTTGAAGGGATCGAGCAGGGCTACGAGCTGCCTGACCCGATGGAGACGAACCTCTACCACCTCACGGCCGAGCAGCGGCGGGAGCGGGGAATCGTCTCCCTGCCCGAGACGCTCGGCGAGGCGATCGACGTCTTCTCGCAGTCGGAGCTGACGCGGAAGTACCTCGGCCCGCACATCTTCGAGCGCTACATCGAGCTGAAGCGCAAGGAATGGGACGAGTACCGCGTCCAGCTCACCGACTGGGAGATGAAGAAGTACCTGGCTGTTCTTTAAGCCTCGAACGTCATAGAATCCCATTCGGCTCGCCACCTGCGGAGGCGAGCCCAACTGACGGCCGACCGCGAGTCGCTTTTGGCGGCTCGTGGTCGTTAACGGCTCTTGTCGGCAACCAGGTTGGGAACGCCGCAGGCAGGCGAAAGCCGGCCAACCTGGTTGCGTCGGGGTATGCGCCCTAGAGGAAGCTGCGGATGTTCTCGCGGTCGACCCGGAGGCCGATCACGCCGCTCGTGCCGTCGATCTGCTCGATCGTGTCCGCCGGGACGAGGCGGCGGCGCCGCGAGAAGAGGCCGGACTTGACCGAGAGGGCGTCGGGCACGTCGGGAGCGGTGCCGTACATCGGGCACTCCACCTTGCCGACGAGCGCGGCCCTGCCGATCGGCGACGATGTAGCCGGCGGTGCGGCGAAGATCGATGGCAAGCGCACTCATTGGCTTGAACCTATGCCCGGCCTGCAAGGAAATTAGGCGCCACGGCGTAAAAGGTTTGTTAATCCCGGGCATTCTCCTCCTTCGAGGTCGCACCTACGATTGCGGCGAGTGAATGCGCCCGAGCGGCACCTGAGGCTCCTGACCGAGACGACCGCTGCGGTCAACTCGACCCTCGACCTCGAGGAGGTCCTCCACCTCGTGGCCGAGAAGGTGGCGGACGCGCTCGGAGCCGACGCCTGCTTCGTCTACCTCTATGACTCCCGCACGGACGAGCTCGTGCTCCGGGCGACCCACGGGGCGAGCGTCGACGAGCTGACGCGACGGCCCCGCCTGCGTCCCGGCGAAGGGATCACCGGCAATGCGGCCGCCGAGCGGGCCCCCGTGATGATTCCGTCTGCCGCGCACCTCGACCCGCGCTTCAAGCAGTTTCCGAACCTGCCGGAGGACGAGTACGAGTCGATCCTCGCGGTGCCGATTCTCGTGCGCGGCGAGGTTCTCGAGGGTGCGCTCAACGTCCGCACCCGAAAGCCCCGCGAGTACGGCCACGACGAGGTCGAGCTGCTGGAGGCGATCGCCGACCAGGTCGCCCAGTCGATCGTGCACGCCCAGCTCTACGCGCAGGCGCAGCGGCGGGTCGTCGAGCTGGAAGCGCTCGCCCGCATCTCGGAAGCCGTGTCCGAGTCGCTGTATCTCGAGGAGTCGCTCGAAGCGATCGTCAAGACGACGATGGAGGCTGTGAACGCGACCGGTGCAGCACTCGTGCTCGAGGACGGCCGGATCGCCTGGCCCGAGGGCCGTTCGGGCACGCACGCCGTGCGCACGCCGCTCCGCTGGAAGCGGCGCCAGATCGGCGAGCTCGTCGCCGATCGCGACGCGCCCTTCTCGGAGGACGATCGTGCGCTGCTCGAGGCGATCGCGCACCACGCCGCCGTCGCCCTCGAGCACGGCCGGGCGGTGATGCGCGGCGTGCTCGCGCAAGAGATCCACCATCGCGTGAAGAACAACCTGCAGACGGTTGCCTCGCTCCTGCGACTCCAGTCGCGCGCGGACGACGTCGATCCGCGCGAGGCACTCGAGCACTCCGTCAACCGGATTCTCGCGATCGCCGCAGTGCACGAGGTGCTGACCGAGCAGCGCGACGAGGACGTCGAGCTCGCGGACTTGATCGACCGGCTGCGGGCGTCGATCGTGCAGGGGCTCGGTGCGGGCCGCGACGTCGCGGCCTCGCTCGAACCGGTCTCGCTCGCGGGCAACCGCGCGACTGCGCTCGCACTCGTCTTCAGCGAGCTGCTGCAGAACGCGCTCGAGCACGGCGCGGGAGCCGTGCGGATCGAGCTCGCGGAGCGAAACGGCGATGTCGTGCTCGCGATCGCCGACGAAGGCGAGGGAGCGGGTGACGCCGCGGCGGGGACGGGGCTCTCGATCGTCCGCGCGCTCGTGCGGGACGAGCTCCGGGGCAGCTTCGACCTCCGCCGCGACGGCGGCACCCGCGCGGAGGTCGTCTTTCCGGCATGAGCCGCCGCGTGGAGGTGTTCATCGTCGTCCGGCGTGCCGACGAGTACCTCGTCGTCCATCGCGTGCCCGAGGACGGCGGCTACTGGCACGGCGTCTCCGGCGGCGTCGAGCCGGGTGAGCTGCCGGCCGGTGCGGCCGCGCGCGAGCTCCTCGAGGAGACGGGCTTC
This sequence comes from uncultured Actinomycetes bacterium, assembly GCA_963848665.1. Classification (GTDB taxonomy): domain Bacteria; phylum Actinomycetota; class Thermoleophilia; order Gaiellales; family Gaiellaceae; genus Palsa-739. Next base: position 376,759 of record CAWKEF010000006.1, on the reverse strand, counting down.
GCCGCCGAGCCGACAGCGCTCGACGCGCCGTTCTCCTACGACGGGATCACCGTGCATACGTTCATCGTCGACGTGCCGGCAACGTGGGAGCCCGAGCTGAACGACGAGCACGACGACTACCGCTGGTGCTCGCAGGACGCCGCGGTGGAGCTGCTCTTCTGGCCCGAGCCGAAAGCGGTCCTGCGGGCGCTGTGATGCAGCCCGCGCCCTCGTACACCGGCGAGGGTGCCGATGCGCTCTGGCACGTCAGCGAGGACCCGAGCATCGTGCGTTTCGAGCCGCGCGAGGGTCGGGTGTGGGCGATCGACACGCGGCACCTGCCGCTCTACTGGTTTCCACGCGAGTGCCCGCGTGCGACCTTCTGGGCCGTCGGCGAGCACGAGCGACGACGACGTCGAGCGCTACCTGGGCGGCGAGCGCACGCGCCGGGTGCACGTGATCGAGCCCGGCTGGCTCGAGCGGATGCGGACGACGCGAGTCTTCGCGTACCGGTTGCCGCCGCGCGACGTTCGAGCCGTGGGACCGCTTCTTCATCTCCGCCGAGAGCGTCGACCCCCTCGAGCTTGTGCAGCTCGGCGACCTCGTCGAGCGCCATGAGGCGGCCGGGATCGAGCTTCGGACCGAGCTCCGGCTGCTCGAGCTCTGGGACGACGTGACCGGCTCGACACTGGACTTCAGCGGGATCCGGCTGCGAAACGCCACACTCCGGACATGAGAATCCTGGTTGCCGAAGACGAGACGATCATCCGACTCGACCTGCGTGATCTGCTCGAGCGCGCGGGGTTCGAGGTGTGTGCCGAGGCGCGCGACGGCGAGGAGGCTGTCGCACTTGCCCGCAGCGAGCAGCCCGGATCTTGCGATCATGGACGTGAAGATGCCGCGCCTCGATGGCATCGAGGCCGCCCGGCGGATCCTCGACGAGAACCCGATCCCGATCGTGATGCTCACCGCCTACGGACAGGAGGAGCTCGTCTCGCGCGCAGTCGAGGCGGGCGTCTTCGGCTATCTCGTGAAGCCGTTCCGCGAACAGGATCTGCTGCCGGCGATCCACGCGGCGCGAGCGAGGCACGAGGAGCTGCAGGCACTGCGCGCCGAGGCCGAGTCGCTCGCCGAGGCGCTCGCTGCGCGCAAGGTGATCGAGCGCGCGAAAGGGCTGCTGATGGAGAAGGAGAAGCTGACCGAGCAGGAGGCGTTCGAGCGGCTGCGGAAGGCGAGCCAGGCATCGCAGCGGCCGTTGAAGGTGATCGCGGAAGCCGTCGTCGCGACGCTCGGAGCGGACGGCTGACCGAGGATCATCCGAATGCGGCGCTTGACCCGGCGCGTGTTCGGCGCCTTCGGCGAGAACGCCGACGCAGATCTCGGCCGCGCTCGACCCGCGACATCGTCTGGCGCGTGCCCGGGCAACACGGCGATGAGCGGCGAGTATCGCGGCCGCCGTGACGTCGTCGAGTTCCTGCGCCGCACCGGCCTCGAGACCGACGGGACGTACCGCAGCGAGCTGCACACCGTCCTCGCAAACGACGAGTGGGGGCTTGCGGTCTACCGCGCGTATGGCAGGCGCAACGGGATCGACCTCGACATCGAGCAGGCGTTCGTCATCCGGTTCGAGGACGGCTGCTGGAAAGAGGTCACGGCTGTGCCACTCGACGCAGTGTTCGATGCGTTCTGGGCCTGAGCCGCTTCGACTCCGCCCGACGTGCAGGCGCTCGTGCGCGCACAGCAGGAAGAGATGCGCGGGCTGTACGCGGCGAAGCGGACATCGGGCCGACGAGGGAGGCGGCCATGTTCGTCGAGCCGGACGGCGTGTTCCTCGTCCTTCGCGAGGAGGCGCGGCGCGGTCGGCTGCGGCGGGATCTGCCGCTTCGACGAGATGCGCGCCGAGCTGAAGCGGATGTACGTCGTGCCGGACGCCCGCGGGCGGGGCCTCGGCCGGAGAGTCGCTCGTCGAGCTGGAAGGCCACGCGCGCGCTCTGGGGTACCTCGCGCTCGTGCTCGAGACCGGCGACCTGCAAGCAGCGGCACTGGGCCTGTACCGGTCGGCGGGATACGAGCGGATCCCGTGCTACCCGCCGTACTCGGAGCGGGAGCTGAGCCTCTGCTTCGAGAAGGTGCTGTAGGCCTTACGCCTGCGCCTGCTCGAAGAGCTCTTCCCACCGGGTGAGCAGCGCCTGCAGCGCTTCGCGGCTCGACTTGTGCGCCGCGAGCACCTCGACGTTCGCCCAGTCCGCGGCGAGCTTCTGCTCGAGGTCGGCAACCTCCGACTCGCGCGCGGCGATCTCGGCCTCGAGGCGCTCGAGCTCGCTGGGCCGCTTCGCCCGAGGCTTCGCCGGCTTCGGCTTGCGCTCGGGCTTGGGCTTCGGTTCCGGTGGCGTCACCTTGCGCGCCGCGCGCTCCTCGCGGCGCTGCAGCATGTCCGCCCAGCCGCCGTCGTACGAGCGCAGCCTCGTGTCCTCGATCGCGAGCGTGCGCTCGGCCACGGCGTCGAGGAGCGCACGGTCGTGCGAGACGAGCAGCACCGTGCCGGGAAACGCCTCGAGCGCCGCTTCGAGCGCCTCGCGGCTCTCGAGATCGAGATGGTTCGTCGGCTCGTCGAGCACGAGGAAGTTCGCGCCGGAGGCAACCGTCACAGCGAGCGCGAGCCGCCGCCGCTCGCCCCCCGAGAGCACCGCGACGGCTTTTTCGTGCTCGTCCCAGCCCGAGAAGAGAAACTTGCCGAGCAGTCCCTGCGCTTCTGCACGCGAGAGCCCCGTCATCGATTGCACGCACTGCAGCACCGAGCCGCGCGCGTCGAGCTCCATCTCCTGCTGAGAGAAGTACGCCGCCTCGACCCCGTGCCCGAGGTGTGCACGCCCTGCGGTGGCCTTGCGGCGGCCGAGGACCGTCTCGAGCAGGGTCGTCTTGCCGGAGCCGTTCGGGCCCACGAGCGCCACGTGTTCGCCGCGCTCGATCGCGAAGGTCTCGCCCCGAAGGAGCACACGGTCGCCGATGTGCAGGGCGAGGTCGGTCGCCTCCAGCACGGTTCGCCCGCTGCGCGGCGGCTTCAGGAACTCGAAGCCGAGCGTGCGCTGCCGTCGTGATAGGAGCGCGACCTCTGCGCTCGCATTCTGACGCTCCTGCTCGAGCCGGCCGATCTGCGTCAGCTTCGCCTGCGCTTGCTTTGCCTTGTCCTTCTTGGCCCGGAACCGCTCGACGAACCGCTCCAGCCGGACGATGTCTCCCTGTACGCGTGCGACCTCTTTCTGCGCGTGCAGCATTCGCGCCGCCTTCTCGCGGCGCCAGGCGTGCCACGGCCCCGGGAAGAACGTGCCGCGGCCGGCGACGACCTCGAGCGTCGCAGTCGTCACAGCTTCGAGGAACCACCGGTCGTGCGCGACCAGGATCACCGCGGCGTCGAGCGACTGCAGCTCGCGCTCGAGCCACTCGAGGCTCGCCACGTCGAGATGGTTCGTCGGCTCGTCGAGCAGGAGCAGATCGGGGTCGCCGCCGAGGGCACGCGCAAGCGAGGCGCGTGTCAGCTCTCCGCCCGAGAACGTGCGGAGCTGTCGATCGAGGTGCTCGTCCGCGAAGCCGAGGCCGCGCAGCACCGACGTCGCGTGGTCGCGCCAGCCGTAGCCGCCGGCGTGCTCGAGCCGCGCCTGCGCCGCTGCGTAGCGGTTGAGCGTCGCCTGGTCGTGCGCACCCTCGGCCATCGCCTGCTCGAGCTGCGCGAGCTCGAGCTCCACCGCGACGAGGTCGCGTGCGCCGGAGAGCACGTACTCGCGCAGCGTCACATCCCGCTCGAGCGGCGGCCGCTGATCGTGCAGAGCGACGCGGGTCCCTTTCTGGAACGCGAGCTCGCCGCCGTGCACCTCCGTCTCGCCCGAGAGCATCCGGAGCAGGGTCGTCTTGCCGGCCCCGTTCGGGCCGGAGAGCGCGACGCGGTCGCGCCGCTCGACGCTGAAGGAGACGCCGTCGAAGAGGACCGAGCCGGCGATCTCCTTGCGCAGGTTGGAGGCGATGACGACTGCCATTGCCCCTCCAGGGTAGATTCGCCGCGTGGCGACTGTGCTCGCGCTCGACGTCGGCTCGTCCTCGGTGCGCGCACAGCGGTTCGACGATCGGGCCGAGCCCGTCGACGACCTGGCGCAGGAGCGCTACGACGGCGGCGACCCGGACGAGATCGTTCGCCTCGTCCGGAAGGCGATCGCCGGCCGAGACGAGGGTGCCGACGGCGTCGGCGCGTCCTGCTTCGGGCACTCGCTGCTCGCCCTCGACGGAAGCGGCAAGCCGCTGACGCCCGTCCTCGGCTGGCGCGACACGCGGAGCGCCGACGCCGCCGAGTGGCTCAGGCGCCGCCTCGACCCGGCCGGCACCCATGCGCGAACCGGAGCGCACCTCCACCCGAGCTTCTGGCCGGCAAAGCTCGCCTGGCTCGCCGAGGCCGAGCCGGACGTCTTTCGCGGCGCGGCGCGCTTCGTCTCCTTTTGCGACTACCTCTACGAGCAGCTGCTCGGAGCCGCATCCCCTTGCAGCCTCTCGATCGCGTCGGGCACCGGCCTGCTCGATCTGAACGCGAAGCGGTGGGATGCCGAGCTCCTCGAGGTCCTGAAGGTGGACGAGTCTCGCCTGCCGCAGATCTCGGACGAGCCGTCGAACGGCTGGTACCCCGCCCTGATCGACGGCGCCTGCTCGAACCTCGGTGCCGGCTGCACCGGCCGGGAGCGGGCTGCGCTCATGGTGGGCACCTCGGGTGCGCTCAGGATCCTCTACGAGACCGAGCGCCCCCAGCCCCGCCCGGGACTCTTCCTCTACCGGCTCGACGATCGCCGCGTCGTCGAGGGCGGCGCGCTCTCGGACGGCGGCAACCTCTACGCGTGGCTGAACAAGACGCTCGCCGCGCCGGACACCGCCGTCGCCGAGGGCGATCCGGAGGCCCACGGGCTCACCTTTCTGCCGTTCCTCGGCGGCGAGCGCTCGACCGGCTGGGACCCGGACGCGAAGGGCACGATCACGGGCCTGACCTTCGACACGACTGCCGATGACATCCGCAGAGCTGCACTCGAGGGGGTCGCGTTCCGGTTCGCGGTGATCGCCGAGCTGCTGCCGGAAGTCGAGGAGGTGGTCGCCACGGGCGGCGGCCTCCTGGCCGATCCGGGCTGGATCCAGATCATGGCCGACGCGCTCGCGAGGCCGGTCACCGTCTCGAAGGTCGAGGAGGCATCGCTTCGCGGCGCGGCGGTCGCGAGCCTCGAGCGGACCGGCCACGAGGCGGGCGACGCCGCGCTCGGCGAGGTGTTCCAGCCACAAAAAGACAGAGCAAAGGAATATCGTTCGGCTCTGGAACGTCAGCAGCGTCTCTACGAGGAGCTTCGTGGCCAAGACTGACATCGAACAGCTGTCGATCGACACGATTCGCACGCTTGCGATGGACTCGGTCCAGCAGGCAGGAGCAGGGCATCCGGGAACGGCGATGGCGCTCGCCCCGCTCGCCTACCTCCTCTACACCGAGGTGATGGATCACAGCCCTGCGAATCCGCAGTGGCCCGACCGCGACCGGTTCATCCTGAGCGCGGGCCACGCCTGCATCCTGCAATACAGCACCCTGCACCTCTCCGGGTACAACCTCTCGCTCGAGGAGCTGAAGCGCTTTCGCCAGTGGGAGTCGCTGACTCCGGGGCACCCCGAGGTGCATCACACGGCCGGCATCGAAGTGACGACCGGGCCGCTCGGGCAGGGATTCGCGAACGGCGTCGGCTTCGCCCTGGCCGAGCGCTTCCTCGGCGAGCGCTACAACCGGCCCTTCGACGAGATCGTCGACCACCGGGTCTACTGCATCGCGTCCGACGGCGACCTGATGGAGGGCGTCTCGAACGAGGCGGCTTCGATCGCGGGCAACCTCGGGCTCGGGAAGCTCATCTACTTCTACGACGACAACCACATCACGATCGACGGGACGACGTCGATCTCCTTCAAGGAAGATCGCGGCGCCCGGCTCGCGGCGCAAGGCTGGCACGTGCAGGACGTCGCCGACGCGAACGACCTCGATTCCTTGCGCGAGGCGATCGCGAATGCGCAGGCGGAGGTCGAGCGCCCTTCGATCGTCGTCGTCCATTCGCACATCGCCTACGGAGCGCCCCACGCGGTCGACACGGCGAAGTCGCACGGCTCGCCGCTCGGGGAGGACGAGGTACGCGCGACGAAGGAGGCGCTCGGCTGGGACCCGGACAAAAAGTTCTATGTCCCGGAAGCAGTGAGCGAGCACATGAACGGGACGGAGCGCGGCATCGAGCTCGAAGACGCGTGGCAGAAGAAGTTCGCCGCGTGGGCGGCGAAGTATCCGGCGGTGCGTGAGGACTGGGACCAGGTGCACAGCGGAAAGCCACGCCCCGGCTGGACGGAGGCGCTGCCGAAGTTCGAGCCCGGCGAGGAGCACGCAACGCGCGACATCGGTGCGAAGGCGATGGAGGCGTTCAAGCACTTCACGCCGACGATGATCGGCGGTGCCGCAGACCTCGTCGAGTCGACGAAGACGGAGTTCAAGGGCGGAGGTCTCTTCTCGGCCACGCACGCGGGCCGCAATATCCCGTTCGGGATCCGCGAGCACGCGATGGGCTCGATCGTCAACGGGATCTCGCTGCACAACGGGATGCTGAAGCCCTACGGCTCGACGTTCTTCATCTTCTCCGACTACATGCGACCCGCGGTGCGGCTGTCGGCGCTGTCGCAGCTGCAGTCGCTGTGGGTGTGGACGCACGACTCGGTCGCACTCGGAGAGGACGGGCCGACGCATCAGCCCGTCGAGCACTTCGCCGCACTGCGTGCGATCCCGTTCCTCTGGTTCATCCGGCCCGCCGACGCGACCGAGACCGTCGGCGCATGGAAGGTTGCACTCGAGCGGGAGGACGGGCCCGTCTCGTTTGCGCTCACGCGACAGAAGCTGCCGACGCTCGAGGGGACGAGCTGGGAAGGAGTCGCGCGGGGTGCGTACGTCGTCTGGGAGTCCGACGAGGCGAACGGCCTGCCCGATCTGATCTTCATCGCGACCGGCAGCGAGGTGCACATCGCCGTCGAAGCCGCGAAGCAGCTCGACGAGCAAGGGACCCGGACACGCGTCGTCTCGATGCCGTGCTGGGAGCTCTTCGAGGCGCAGCCGACCGAGTACCGGGACGAGGTTCTGCCGCCCGATGTGAAGGCGAGGATCTCGGTCGAAGCCGGCATCGCCTTCGGGTGGAAGCAGTGGGTCGGCGACGAAGGCGACTCGATCTCGATCGAGCATTTCGGTGCCTCGGCGCCGGGCGACACGGTGCTCGAGAAGTTCGGCTACACGACCGACAACGTCGTCGCGCGGGCGCTTGCGTTGCGAACGCGCGTGTCCTGATGGCACAGGCTCCCGTCCAGCGCCGTGACGAAGTCGTGACAGTGTCGTGATCGTCGCCGTCGCCTTCGACCACCGCGGCGTGCACCTGCGCGAGCAGGTCTTGCAGACGCTGCTGGCGGGCGAGCACGAGATCGTCGATCTCGGCACCGACACGGACGCGGTGCGGATCGACTACCCGGACAAGGCGCGGGAGCTCGGCACGGTGATCGTCGCCGGGGATGCGGAGCGCGGCGTGCTCGTGTGCGGCTCCGGGGTCGGCGCGGCGGTGGCTGCCTGCAAGATGGCCGGGATCCGCGCGTCGGTCTGCCACGACACCTATTCCGCGCACCAGGGCGTCGAGCACGACGACATGAACGTGCTCTGCCTCGGCTCGGGGATCGTCGGGCCGAGCGTCGTCGGGGAGCTCGTGGAGGCGTTCGTAGGCGCTACCTTCGATGGTGGCGAGCGGTACGTCGAGAGATTGAAAAAGGTCGAAGCTATGGAAAGGCAGATGGCAAATGGCTGATTCGAACCTGCACAAGCTGAGCAAGCGAGGCCAGTCGGTCTGGATCGACTCGCTCTCGCGGACGATGCTGGAGAGCGGCGAGCTCAAGCGGCTGATGAAGGACGACGCGGTCGTCGGCGTCACGACGAACCCCACGATCTTCCAGAAGGCGATCTCCGCCGGCGATGCCTACGACGAGCAGTTGAAGGACCTGCTCGACAAGGAGACCGACCCGAAGGAGATCTTCCTCGAGCTCTCGGCCCGCGACGTCGAGGCTGCACTCGACCTCTTTGCAGACGTGCACGAGAAGACGCCGCAGGACGGCTTCGTCTCGTGGGAGGTCGATCCGACGCTCGCCTACGACCGCGAGGGCACCTTCGACGAGGCGATGCGGCTGCACAAGTGGCTCGACCGTCCCAACCTCTACGTGAAGATTCCTGCGACGAAGCCGGGCCTCGGCGCGATCGAGGACAGCATCGCGAATGGGAAGAGCATCAACGTGACCCTCATCTTCTCGCTGCAGCGTTACCGCGAGGTGGTGGAGGCGTACCTGCGCGGGCTCGAGCGGCTCGTCGCATCCGGCGGGCATCCGTCGAAGGTGCACTCGGTGGCGAGCTTCTTCGTCTCGCGAGTCGACACCGAAGCGGACAAGCGGCTCGACGCGATCGGCAGCAAGGAGGCGCTTGCGCTCCGAGGCAAGCTGGCGATCGCGAACGCGAGGCTCGCGTACGAGCACTTCCAGGAGGCGTTCTCGGGCCACCGCTGGGAGTTCCTCGCCGGGAAGGGCGCGAACGTGCAGCGCTGCCTCTGGGCCTCGACGTCCACGAAGAACCCGGACTACCGCGACGTCGTCTACGTCGAGGAGCTGATCGGTCCGGACACCGTGGACACGATGCCGGCCGAGACGATCGAGGCGTTCCAGGACCACGGCAACGTGCGCGGCGACACCGTGACAGAAAAGCTCGCCGAGGCGCACAAGCTGCTCGACGCGCTCGCGAAGGTCGGCGTCGACTACGACGACGTGGTCGAGACGCTCGAGCTCGAAGGCGTGCAGAAGTTCGCCGACTCGTTCGAGGAGCTGCTCGACGGTGTGCGTTCCAAACGGGGAGAGCTCGCCACGGCGTGATCGACCGGCGCGAGGTCATCGACCGGATCTGGCAGCGGGACCCAACAGTCTGGACTGGCACCGACGAGGCGAAGTGGCTGGGCTGGCTCGACGAGCCTCGGCGCATGAGCGAGCGTGTCGCCGAGCTCGAGACGTTCGCGGACGGCGTCGCGGACGAAGGCTTCGACGCGATCGTCCTGCTCGGCATGGGCGGCTCGAGCCTTGCCCCGAAGGTGATCCGCCGGACGTTCCGCGTCGAGAGCTTCCACGTGCTCGATACGACGCACCCGGACGCGATTCGCGCGCTCGAAGCGTCGATCGACCTCGAGCGGACGCTCTTCATCTCGGCATCGAAGTCGGGCTCGACGCTCGAGACGCGGTCGCACACCGACTACTTCTGGGAGAGGACAGGCAAGCAGGGCTCGCGCTTCGTGGCGATCACCGACCCGGGCTCGGAGCTCGAGCGTGTCGCCGAGGAGCGCGGCTTTCGTCACGTCTTCGCGGGTGAGCCGACGATCGGCGGGCGCTACTCCGCACTGTCGCTCTACGGCATCGTGCCCGCCGCCCTGATGGGCGTCGATGTGGACAGGCTGCTCTCGAACGCCCTCCGGATGGCGGAGATCTGCCGGAGCGGCGACGGCAACCCGGGCTACGAGCTCGGGCGGGAGCTCGGCACCGGCTGGCAGGCCGGTCGCGACAAGATCTGCATCGCCGACACCGACGGCGACTTCGGCCTCTGGGCCGAGCAGCTGATCGCCGAGTCGACGGGCAAGCAGGGCAAGGGGCTCGTCCCCGCCCCCGGCGAGTCGCCCGACGGGCCCGACCGGCAGGTGGCGCAACCCGAGATCGCCGACCCGTACTCGCTCGGCGGCGAGTTCTTTCGCTGGGAGTTCGCGGTGGCCGTGGCCGGCGTGTATCTCGAGATCAACCCCTTCGACCAGCCGGACGTGCAGGCGGCGAAGGACAAGACGAACGAGGTGCTCGCCTCGGGCGTCGACCCCGGCGTGGAGCCGGAGGGGTCGGTCGACGCCCTGCTCGCGCAGGCTGAGGCGGGCAGCTATCTGTGCGTACAGGCGTTCGTCCAGCCGAGCGAGGAGAACGACCGCCGGATCGCCGACGTCGTGCGGAAGCTGCGCCGCCGCAGCGGCCTCGTCGTCACCCACGGGTACGGCCCGGGGTATCTGCACTCGACCGGGCAGCTCCACAAGGGAGGCCCGAACACGGGCCTCTTCCTGCAGATCGTCGACGATCCCGGGGACGAGCTCCCAATTCCCGGGCGGCAGTTCGGCTTCCGGCGCTTGATTTGGGCGCAGGCTGCGGGAGACTATGCGTCCTTGCAGGAGCGGGGCAGACGTGTCGCCAGAATCCACATTGAGGAGTCGTAAAATATGCAGCTCGGAATGATCGGCCTCGGCCGCATGGGCAACGGAATGACGGAGCGCCTGCGCGAGCACGACCACGACGTACGCACGTACGACCCAGCTGTCGAGTCGCGGACCGCGACGACGCTCGAGGAGCTGAAGGGACAGCTCGACGCACCGCGCGCCTTCTGGATGATGGTTCCTGCGGGGAAGGTCACGGAGGACGTCTTCCAGGATCTGCTGAAGCTTGCCGAGAAGGGTGACACGATCGTCGACGGCGGCAACTCGAACTTCCGCGACTCGCAGCGGCGTCACCGCGAGGCTCAGGAGAAAGGGCTCGGCTTCGTCGACGCCGGCGTGTCGGGCGGCATCTGGGGGCTCGAGGTGGGCTTCTGCCTGATGGTCGGCGGCGACAAGGATGCCGTGCAGCCGCTCGAGCCGATCTTCAAGGCGCTCGCGCCCGAAGAAGGCTACGCACACGTCGGCGCGTCGGGCGCGGGCCACTTCACGAAGATGGTCCACAACGGCATCGAGTACGGGATGATGCAGGCGTATGCCGAGGGGTTCGAGATCATCGAGCACTCCGAGTTCGACGTCGACCTGCACGAGCTCTCCGGCATCTGGCGCTACGGCTCGGTCGTGCGCTCGTGGCTCCTCGAGCTCCTGCACTCGGCGTTCGAGTCGCACGGCAACAAGCTCGACGACATCGCGCCCTACGTCGAAGACTCGGGCGAAGGCCGCTGGACGATTCACGAGGCGATCGCCGAGAACGTGCCCGCGCCCGTGATCTCGGCAGCGCTCTTCGCACGCTTTGCCTCGCGCGACGAGATCAACTTCGCCGCCAAGGTCGCAGCGGCGTTGCGAAACCAGTTCGGCGGACATGCGATCAAGGCGATGGCCGAGGCGGAGGGTTCCTCGGAGGATCCGAGGTCGCACTGATGGCTGCGACGACCGAGGCCGAGCAGCAGAACCCGCTCGAAGAGGGTCTGCTGCTGCGGCGCACGCCGGACCCGTGCGCACTGGTGATCTTCGGCGCCTCCGGCGATCTCGCGCACAAGAAGCTGATGCCGGCGCTCTACGCGTTGATGGTGCGCCGCCTCCTGCCGCCTCGCTTCGTCATCGTCGGCGTCGCGCGCACCGAAGGCGACGACGACGCGTTCCGGAACGACATGAAAGACGCCGTGCAGAAGCACGCACGCGACGAGTTCCGGAAGGACGTCTGGGACGAGCTCGCGCAGAGCATGCATTACGTCGCCACCGACTTCGGGGACGAGGGTGGCGAGAACAAGCTGCAGGACCTCCTGACGCAGCTCGACGCGGAGCGAGAGCTCGGTGGGAACCGTGTCTACTACCTCGCAGTTCCGCCGCCGGCGTTTCCGACGATCGTCGACGAGCTCGGCAAGCGCCGGAGCGCGAGCGGCTGGACGCGGCTGATCGTCGAGAAGCCGTTCGGTCACGACCTCGCCTCGGCGCGTCAGCTCAACGAGATGCTCTACGAGCACTTCGACGAGAGCGAGATCTTCCGCATCGACCATTACCTCGGCAAAGAGACCGTGCAGAACATGAACGCGCTGCGGTTCGCGAACGGGATCTTCGAGCCGATCTGGAACCGCCAGTTCATCGACCATGTGCAGATCACGGTGGCGGAGGCGATCGGGATTGAAGGACGGTCGGGCTACTACGAGCGCGCCGGTGCGATCCGGGACATCTTCCAGAACCATCTGCTCCAGCTCCTCGCGCTCACGGCGATGGAGCCGCCGATCGACTTCTCGGCGGAGTCGGTGCGGAACGAGAAGGTGAAGGTGCTGAAGGCGCTGCACACGCCCGGCCCGAAGTCGGTCGTCCGGGGCCAGTACGGCCGCGGCTTCGTCGAGGGCGAAGAGGTGGTGGCCTACCGCGAGGAGGAGGGCGTCGCCCCCGACTCGATGACGGACACCTTCGTCGCCGCCAAGCTCTACGTCGACAACTGGCGCTGGGCCGACACGCCGTTCTACGTGCGGATGGGGAAGCGGCTTGCCCGGCGCGAGACGGCGATCGCGATCCAGTTCAAGCGCGCGCCACACCCGCCGTTCGGCGAGGTCGCCTCCGAGGGCCTGCGCCCGAACGTGCTGCTCGTCCACGTGCAGCCGGACGAGGGCGTCTCGCTTGCGATCGGTGCGAAGGTGCCCGGTCAGGGAATGACGATCCGCACCGTGCACATGGACTTTCTCTACGGCGGTGCGTTCCGGACGGGCCTGCCGGAGGCGTACGAGCGGTTGATCCTCGACACGCTCCTCGGCGACGGCACGCTCTTCACCCGCGCGGACGAGGTCGAGGAGCAATGGCTCCTCGTCGACTCGATCGTCGCGGCGTGGCAGCGCGACAAGCCGAGCTTCCCGAACTACGCCGCGGGAACCTGGGGGCCGCCGAGCTCCGACGATCTGATCCAGCGCGACGGCCGGTCCTGGCGGCGCAATTGAGCGCGCCCGCGATCTTCGAGACCTGGGACGCAGACGACGTCAGGCTCGGCGAGGTCGAGTCTGCGCTCGCGCGGCTGCGCGCGGCAACGGCCGACTCGGGTGGGCCGCCGAACATCCGCACCTCCGTGATGACGCACATCGCCTGGGTGCCCGAGGAATGGCGGGACCAGGCGCAGAAGGCGCTCGCAGGAATGGCCGAGCAGCACCCGTCGCGGACGATCCTGCTGACGCCGAACGCCGATGCGGGCAAGAACCGCATCGACGCGAAGGTCACGCTCGAGTGCTACGCGGTTCCGGGCTCGCAGCGCAACGTGTGCTCCGAGATCATCGAGCTCGAGCTTCAGGGGATGCGTGCGAAGGCGCCCGCTTCGATCGTCGCCCCGCTGCTGATCAGCGACCTGCCCGTCTTCATCCGCTGGCGTGGCGAGCCGCCGTGGGGCTCGCCCGAGCTCGACCAGATGGTCAAGATCGTCGATCGCTTCATCGTCGACTCGACGGAGTGGGACGATCTCCCGTATCCGTACCGCCGCCTCGCGGATCTCTTCGAGCGCACCGCGGTCTCCGACATCGCCTGGGCACGCACGGCACGCTGGCGCCAGCTGCTCGCGTCGCTGTGGCCCGACATCGCCGGCATCGGCTCGATCCGTGTGCAGGGTACGCACGCACAGGGCCTGCTCATCGCCGGCTGGCTGCGCTCGCGGCTCGAGCGCGACGACATTGCGCTCGAGGTGAAGGAGGCGAAGCAGCTCGAGGGCATCGAGCTCGACGGCAAGGCCGTCGAGTTTCCGCCCGGCGACCCGCCCACGCCGAGCGAGGTTCTCTCCGACGAGCTCGACCGCTTCACCCGCGACCGTGTCTACGAGGCCGCGGTCCGGGCAGCTGACCTCTAAAGAATTCTCGGCTCCGCCGCGTCGTACTCGCAGATGCTCGCCGAGCTCGAGGCCCTCTACCGCTCGCGCCTGCCGGAGTTCCGTCGTGCGGCTGCGGCGATCGCCGGAGACCGCGAGCTCGGCTGCGACGCGGTGCAGGAAGCGTTCGCGAGCGCCGTACGCAAGCGCCGCAGCTTTCGCGGCCACGGCCCACTCGAGGCGTGGGTGTGGCGGATCGTCGTCAACGCCGCGCGCGATGCCCGCCGCCGCAGGCCGGCAGTGGCCGAGCCGCACGAGGTCTCGTCGAACGGCCACGCGCCGCTCATGCCCCTCGATCTGCTGACCGAGCGCCAGCGCGAGATCGTCTTTCTCCACTATTACGCCGACCTCGACTACGCGGCGATCGCGGACGCGCTCGAGATCAGCCCCGGCACGGTCGGCGCAACGTTGAACGCCGCGCGGCGCACGCTGCGCAGCGCACTGGAGGAGGTGCACTGATGGACGGGTTGCTCGATCGGCACGTGCCGCGCTTCGACGGGCCCGGCGACTGGGACGACGTCCTGCGGCGGGCGAAGGGGCGACGCCGACCGCATGCTCGCCCGCTTGCGCTCGCCGTCGTCGTTTTCGCGGCCTTCGTCGTCGCGCCGGCACTCGCCGTGCTGCTCCACGACCGCGGCGCGCAGCTTCCGAGCGCAGCCGACCGGAGCAACGTCGTCGTCATCCTCCAGCCGCACACCGGACGCGTCCTGCTCGAGGCCGCGCCGTGGAAGGGGCACGACGGCTTCTGTTACCTCGCTTTGCGCGTGCGCGCCGGCTGCGTGCCGCGCTCGCACGCGACGGCGGTGCTGTGGCCGCCGCTCACGGGCTGGACGTTCGATCCCCGCGTGCGAAGCGGAACGGCCACGACGATCGCCGGGAAGCACGTTCCGCTCACGGTGCAGCACTTCGGCGGTCGCATCGACGCGACCCTGTTCCTCATCCGTGATCGGCTGCCGCGGCTCCTGCGGAGCGTGGTGCTGCGCGACGCCGCCGGCCATGTCGTGTCGCGTCTCCGGGTCAAGCGCTGAGCGCGGCGACCACCGCGTCATCGAGCAGGCCGTTCGTCGTGACGATCTGACCGTCGACCTCGGTGAGCGAGCCGCCCGCCTCGGCGACGATCGGCTCGAGGGCAGCGTAGTCCCAGCGTGCGAGCTCCGAGTCGACCGCAGCGTCGAGGGAACCCTCGGCCACGAGCACGTGCTGCCAGAAATCACCCAGGCCCCGCGCGTGCCAGACGTGACGCTCGAGCGCCGCGAGGTCGCGCGCATTCGTGCACGAGACGCTTGCAGCTGCCAGGGAATCGACGGCGGACACCCGAAGCGGCTTCCCGTTCGCGAAGGCTCCCTCCCCTCGTGCCGCCCACCAGCGGCGCTCGAGCGCAGGCGCCGAGACGACCCCGCACACGATCCGGCCTTCCAGCTCGAGTGCGATCAGCGTCGCCCAGATCGGGATCCCGCGCGAGAAGTTCCGCGTGCCGTCGATCGGATCGACGATCCAACGCACGCTCCCGCCGTCGTCGCCTTCTTCCTCGCCGAGCACGCCTTCGCCGGGCCGGTCGCGCCCGATCCGCCCGCGGAGCATCCGTTCGACCGCGCGGTCGGCGTCGGTCACCGGCGTCAGGTCGTGCTTCGTCTCGACGTGCAGGTCGGCCGCGCGAAAGCGGGGCAGCGTCAGCGCGTCGGCGGCGTCGGCGAGCTCGAGCGCGTAGGCGAGGTCGGCGTCCACACGCCGACGATAACTACGGGAGGATCTTGAACTTCTTCTTGGGCGCCGGGATGACCCTGAACTTCGGCGCTGCCACGACGAGCCGCTGCGGATCCGACCAGCTCATCTGCTGGACGCCGGTGGGCAGGTTGTAGTCGAAGCCGCGGACGCGGTAGTACCACGTGCCGGCCTGAAGCGGAAGGATGGTTGCCGTCGAGGTCGTCATGGTCACGCCCTGGGCGACGAAGGGGTAGGCCTTCTTGCTCCACTGCACCTGGTAGTTCTGGGCGCCGAGCGCCGGCGTCCACGCGACGAGCGGCTGGCCGTAGAAGATCGGGGTGTTCGCGGCCGAGGTGAGGCGTCCGTCGGACGACAGTCCGGTCGCGAAGGGCTGCTGCGACGTCGTCAACGCAGGCTCGCTCGAGATCCCGAAGCGCTGCACGCGGCCGGCTGCGCACGCGTCCTGCGGGAGCTCGAGGTCCTGGTAGACGACGCCGTTCGAGTTCGTCGTCACGATCGGCTGGCCCGGCGAGTGGCCGTTGCCGAGTGCCGTGCTGATCGTCAAGAGGCTGCTGCCGATCGCAGTGATCGTCGCCGTGTCGGTGTTTGGCGACACGCCGATCGTGATCGACTGCCCGACGGCGAACTGCGTCGGATCCGACACCGGGACGAGAGTCGAGCCTTTCGAGGCGCCGGGCGCGGTGATCGTCGAGGAGCCCGACGTGCCGCTCGAGGTCGAGACGGGAATAACCGTCCAGTAGTAGCCGCTCTGCGGCCAGTCGGTATCCCACAGGTCGACCGGTGCTCCCGCCGACACGGGCGAAACGGGGGGCGCTGCGCCGGAGCTTCCCGCCGCGGGGGCCGCCGAGGCCGGGCCTGCCGGGCCGTTGTCGGACGGGGCCGTCGTCGTCGGAGAGGCTGGGGACGCCTGCTCCTGCGGCGTCACGGGTGTGCCGTCGTACATCACGCCGCCCGACTCGGTTCCGTCATCGAGGTATTTACCTCGCGCGTTGCCGATTGCGGTCAGATCCTGCGGAAGACTCAACGGGCCGCCGGGCCTCGGCGCGTAGGCGGGACCGCCGACGACCGCGCTCGTGTACACGAGGTTGAGGCACTGGCTGTCGGTGAACACGTAGACGCGGAAGAGCTCGGCCGAGACTTTGCCCAGCGACTGGTTGCCCGTCCAGACGAAGGCCGGCATCAGCCGGTGCGCGGGGGAGTTCGACGCGCCTGCCGAGACGATGTCCGACACCGTCTGGCCCAGCTTGATTGGGCCACCGACGGGAGTCGGGTTCGAGGTGCTGTAGATCGGGCTCCATGCGCCGTAGGTCACCGCGGGCAAGCCGTTCGACGGTCCGCCCGAGGCGGTGCTGCGGCTCGCGCGCACACGCCAGCGGATCTTTCCGATCCACTGGGCGCTCTGATGGAAGGTGTAGAACTCGCGCTCGTCGAGGACATTCGTCCGGACGATCTCCTTCTTGCCGCCGAGCACGTCGACGAGCCAGACCTGGTAGCTGCTGGCGCCGTCGACGGGCGTCCAGCGGAGCAGCCCGGGATCGCCGGGCAGGGGCGTCGGCGGCTTCGGCGGTGTCACGTCGAAGCCGTACGAAGCACTCCATGGCGACACATCGGCGGTCGTGGTCGCGCGGACACGCGCATAGAGCGCGTGCGGCGAGCCGGTGATCCAGGGCAGGACGATGGGCGGTGCGGCAACGGGCGTCGTCAGGCTGTTCGTGTTGTAGATCGTCCCGTTGTCCCTGAACGTGCCGCTCGTCGAGATCTGGAACTGGTAGCCGATCGCGCCGGGTACCGGATTCCACGCAAACGAGGGCGTGCGGTGGAACGCCGTCGACGCCGGCTCGTCGGCGCGCAGCAGGAAGCCGTGCAACCCGGTCGGCGCAGCAGGCGCGCCCGTAGCGGCCTGCGCCGACCCCGCGAGCAGGGCGGCAGCGAAAATTGGTGCGAGGCGGACAATACGCATCGTCATCCCTCGTTTTCGGCATATCGCCGACGCCGGCAGTCCCTCACATGAGGGATGCGAGCAGGGCGCCGGCGCTCAAGACGAGCGAGTCGGCGCCGGCACGCCCGATCAGCTGGATCGAGGCCGGCAAGCCGTTCCGCGTCAGGCCCGCCGGAAGCGCGAGGGCGGGCCAACCGAGGGCGTCGAGCGGATAGGTGAGGCGGATGACCCGGCCGCGCAGCGCACCCTCGTCGGCGTCGGCGGTGGGCGGCTCGATCGCGATCGTCGGGGCGACCAGCAGGTCGAGGTCGCCGAAGGCGTCGTCGCAGCGCTCGCGATACTCGGCGCGGAGCCGTTCGGCAGCCGCGACCTCGCCGTCGGTCACCTCGAGGCACCGTTCGAGCTTCCAGCGGATGACCTCGCCGTACTCGTCTGCGCGCTCCGGAAAGAGGCCGCGGTGCACGTCCGCCACCTCGCGCATGAAGAGAGCGTTCTCGGCGGGGTCGGGCAACGGCAACTCGGCAGGGCGGCAGACCGGCAGGGAGTCGACCACGGCCGAGACGCGCTCCCGTACGGGGGCGTCCGCCTCGCCGAGCCAGGTGCTCCCGAGCCTCAACTCGTCGAGTGAGCCCGCGGGCGGAACCTCGAAGCCGGGCACGAGCGCGCGCATGAGCTCGATACAGCCCTCGACGCTCGACGCCAGCGGCCCCACGTGGTCGTAGCTCGGTGCAAGCGGAAAGCAGCCGGTCGAGTCGACGAGGTCGAACGTGGGCTTGAACCCGACGATCCCGCACCAGGCGGCCGGGATCCGGATCGAGCCGCCCGAGTCGGTGCCGAGCGCGAGGTCGACGTCCCCGGCGGCGATCGCTGCGGCCGAGCCGCCGCTCGAGCCGCCGGCGAGCCGTCCGGGGAACCGCGGATTCGGCACCGTTCCGAAGTGATCGTTCTGCGAGCTGATCCCGTAGGCGAACTCGTGCAGGTTCGTCTTGCCGGCGACCGCGTAGCCGGCCTCCTCGAGCCGGTCGACCGCCGCCGCGTTCGTTGCCGGCACATGGTCCGCGAAGATGATCGAGCCATAGGTCGTCACGAGCCCGGCCGTGTCGAGCAGATCCTTGATCGCGACGGCACGCGCGCCGTGTGGCGGGTGTTCCGGGCGGGCGAGCCAGATGGGTCCGGGCGCCGTCACGGCGCCGACTCTACTTCTTGCGCGCGGTGTGCTTCTTATGCTTGGCGGGCGCTTTCTTGTGCTTGACGACCGCTTTCTTCGCCGGCGTGAAGGCCACTCCGCGCGTCACGGCGGTACCGGTCGTCCTGCCGTCCATCGAGATCGGCGTCAGCGTCAGGAGGTTCGTCGCCGATGACGTTCGGAGGCGGGCGAGAGCGCCCTTCGGCAGGGCGATGCGAAGGTCGTTGGCGCCGGGCCGGAGCGGGACCGTGCCGAGCGAGAACGCTCCGAGCGTCATCGTCATCGTGCCCTCGCCGCTCGACTGCACGATCAGGTGCAGCTGCGTGTCGGTGGCCGCGAGGCGAAGAAGCTGTGGGCCGGCGACGACGACGTCGGGCACTGCGATCGCGGAGCCCGTGTCGATCACCTGACCGTACGTCGAGCCGGGCGCCGGTGGCGGGGTTGCCGTCGTCGCCTTCGTGGTGTCGACGTCGATATGCGTCCACACGGTGAAGTTCGTCCCGTTTGCCGTCACGCTCGTATTGGGCAGGGAGAGCAGCCCCTTGTTCTGCCAGGCGCACGTGTCCCACGGCAACGAGGCGGTAGCGCTCGAACCGGAGACGGTGAGGGGGACAGGTGTGCTGCCCGCACCGTTCCAGTAGAAGGTCGGCTGCGAGGTGACGCCGGCCGGGATCGTCACGTGGATCGTCAGCGTCGCCGCATAGCACGCATGGCTCGCGTCGCCGTCGCCGCGATCGATCTCGATGTAGCGCGTTGCGAGGTGGTCGATGCCGAAGATCTGCGGTGCGGTGTCCCCCGTCGATGCGCCGGTGTGGACTGCGGCCCCGGAGATCGGCGGAGCGGCGACGTTGAGCGCGGAGGCCGTCCAGCCTCCGGCCATGATCTTGGTTGCGAAGGCCGCATATTCGGTGCTGACGGAACTCCCGTGCGCAGCGAGCGCAGTCTGGAGCCCGGTCATGCTGCTGTGGGCGCCGTCGGCGTCGGCGAAGGCCTCGAGCATGAACGTCTGGCCGAAGCGCTCTGCGAGATATTCATAGAACGCCCAACGGGAGCCGCCGAGGTTCGTGTAGCCGTCCTTCGAGCACGCATTGGTCAGGTTCGGGTCCCAGCAGTCGAGCGCCATCTCGAAGGGGCCGAGGTTGGCCGTGGAGGCTGCCGGATAGCCGAGCGCCTTCCACGAGGCCCAGGACCCTGCCTCCTGAAGCAGCCAGTAGTCGGGATAGCCGACGTGGGGGATGAGCTTGAGGCCGATCTCCAGAAAGACGTCGGCGCCGACGTTGTACGGCATGTCGTCGGCGGCAACGTCGGTCGAGTCGAAGTCGACGTTGGCATCGCAGTATTCGCTGGAGATTCCGGCCGCCGACAGGTTCACGACCGCGAACCCGGTCTTGCCGGTGGCGGCGTTCACGAGCGGCGTCGGGTACCCCATTCCCACGAAGGTGCCGTACGCCCGCTCTGCGGCCGCGAGAATGTCTCCGGCCTGCGTCTCCGTGATGTAGTCCTGATTTGTCTTGTCGCCGTTGTAGTCGACCGTGAAGTGCGCGCTCTCGATGTGATTCGGCCCGCTTGCGGGGCAAGGCGGCGGCGGAGTCCCGGCTGCGAGCGCTCGGTGCGAGGCGAGCCCTGCGAGCCCGGCAAGAATGACCACGGCGATACACAGGTGACGGAGGCGTCCCACATGGCTGCAATCGGCGCCGCGGGCCGAATCCTTTAGCGCTTCCGGTGTCGTCCGGCTCTAGTCGAAGTGGAGGTAGAGCAGCCCGACGCCCACGGTGCCCGCCAGGAGCACGAGAAAGACCCCGAAGAGCAGCCAGCCGAGGCGGGCGTTGCGGCGGCTGAGCTCGGGATCCATCTAGAGCAGCACCGTATCGAGGGCGAGCGCGACGAAGAGGAGCGCGAGATAGAGGAGCGAGTAGTGGAAGAGGAGGGCGGCGCGGCGCGGCGTGATCTCGCGGCGGAGCCGTTCGGCGAGCCAGATGAAGAGGGCGCCGAGCGCGAGCGCAGAGGCGAGATAGAGGAGCCCGGCCGAGCCGAACGCCCAGGGTAGAAGGGTGACGGCGACGAGGCCGGCCGAGTAGAGCACGATCTGGCGTGCGGTTTCGCGGTCGCCCCGCACGACGGGCAGCATCGGCACTCCGGCCGCCTTGTAGTTGTCCTTGATGAGGAGCGCGAGGGCCCAGAAGTGGGGCGGCGTCCAGACGAAGACGATCACGAAGAGCAGTAGGGCCGTGGGCGTCACGTCGCCGGTCGCCGCCGCCCAGCCGACGAGAGGCGGGACCGCCCCCGCCGCCCCTCCGATGACGATGTTCTGCGGTGTCGTCCGCTTGAGCCAGCGGGTGTACACGAGGACGTAGAAGAGATTGCCGACGAGCGCCAGCACGGCGGTGAGCACGTTCACGGTGCTAGCGAGCAGTACGAACGAGAAGGCCGAGAGCGCCAGGCCGAACTCGAGCGCGCGGCTCGGGGTGACGCGACCGGACGCGACGGGACGCCGCTTCGTCCGCTCACCCATCAGCGGGTCGATGTCGCGGTCGAGCACGTGGTTGAGCGCGCTTGCTCCGCCGCACGCGAGCGCGAGCCCGACCATCCCGGCGACTGCAGTCGACGTGCCCGGCCAGCCTCGTGCGCCGGCGATCATTCCGCAGAAGCCGGTGACGAGCAGGAGCGACATGATGCGGGGCTTCGTCAGCGTCACGTAGTCGCGCCACGACCCCCACGCGACGTGCGCGCCGCGTGATGCCTGCACGCTCACGCCGAGAAGCGCGGCCAGCGCGAGGGCGGCGAAGGAGATGTGCGCGGCACGTCCCGGCAGCGCTGCCGCGAACGCGAAGAGCGCCGACGCGGTGAGCGCGGCGGGGAGGAGGTCGCGGTGCGCGAGCCAGGCGGAGACGACGAGGGCGGCGAGCGGCGGCGCGACGAGCGCGGCGAGCAGCCGGTGCGTGGTGCCGAGGTGCGCGGCGCCGGAGACGACCGCGAGCAGCGTGCCTGCGGTCGCGACGAGGGCGCAGAGGCGGAGCCACGGGCCTGGAGCGACGAGCGTCACGTCGCCTCCTCCGCGAGACGCCGGCGGAGGTCACGGAGCGGCCGCGCGCTCGTCACGTACGGGACGTCGTCGAAGTTCTCCGGCGGTGGCGGCGAGGTCGTGTACCACTCGAGCGTGTCGCCGAGCCACGGGTCGTTCGGGGCGCGCCGGCCGAGACGGAGGAACTGGGTCCGGTAGATGTTCGCAACGAAGACGAGCATGCCGATCAGCATGATCCCCGATCCGATCGTCGAGATGAGGTTGTAAGTCTCCCAGAGGCCGCCGCGCTGGTAGGTCCAGATGCGGCGCGGCATCCCGAGGAGCCCGAGCATGTGCTGCGGCAGGAACGTGAGGTTGAAGCCGATGAAGGTCAGCCAGAAGTGCCATTTGCCGAGGCGCTCGTCGAGCAGCCGCCCGAACATCTTCGGCCACCAGTAGTAGAGGCCGCCGAAGACGCCGAACATCGATCCGCCGAAGAGCACGTAGTGGAAGTGCGCGACGACGTAGTACGTGTCGTTCACCTGCCAGTCGATCGGAAACGCAGCTAGGAAGATTCCCGAGAGCCCGCCCATGGTGAAGAGCGCGACGAAGCCGATCGCCCAGAGGAGCGGCGTGTCGAAGATGAGGTTGCCCCGCCACATCGTGGCCACCCAGTTGAAGATCTTGATCCCCGTCGGCACGGCGATCACCATCGACGAGAGCATGAAGAAGGAGTCGAGCCCGGTGCCGAGCCCGGTCGTGAACATGTGGTGCGCCCAGACGAGCATCGAGAAGAATGCGATCGCGATTGTCGAGAACGCGACCGCCTTGTAGCCGAAGATCGGCTTGCGCGAGAAGACGGGCAGGATCTCCGAGATCATCCCGAACACCGGCAGGACCATGATGTAGACCTCGGGATGGCCGAAGAACCAGAAGACGTGCTGATAGAGGATCTGGCTCCCGCCGTGCGACGGCAAAAAGAAGTGCGTCAGGCCCCGGCGATCGAGCAACAGCATCGTCAGGCCGGCCGACAGGGCCGGGAGCGCGACGAGGAGCAAGATGGAGTACGTCAGGAGCGCCCAGACGAAGAGCGGCATGCGCATCCACGTCATCCCGCGCGCGCGCATGTTGACGATCGTGACGATGAAGTTGATCGCGCCCGCAAGAGAGGCGATCGTGAGCAGATGCAGCGCCAGGATCCAGTAGTCCTGGCCGTGTCCTGGGCTGTACTGGCTCTCCGACAGCGGCGGATACGACCACCAGCCGGCGCGCGCTGCCCCGCCTGACGCGAACCACGAGCCGTAGAGGACGATGCCGCCGAGCAGGAACGCCCAGAACGAGAACGCGTTCAGCCGCGGGAAGGCCATGTCGCGCGCCCCGATCATCAGCGGGATCAGGAAGTTGCCGAAGCCGGCGAGGATCGGCACCACGACGAGAAAGACCATCGACGTCCCGTGGAACGTCAGTACCTCGTCGTACGAGTTCTTCGTCAGGAAGTGCTCATTCGGCGTCGCGAGCTGCGCGCGCATCAAGAGCGCGGCGATGCCGCCGCCGCCGAAGAAGAAGAGCGACGCGCAGATGTACATGATCCCGATCCGCTTGTGGTCGACGGTGACGAGCCAGCTCGCGACTCTGCCGCTCTTCCACGTCGCCGGATACACCGCCTCGGATCTAGCCGCCACTCGTGCTCGCTCCCTTGTAGACGTGCGACTTCGCGTACTGAGCGAGCGCCTTCATCTGCGCGTTCGTCCAGCTGTCTCCGACCGCCGGCATATTGCCTCGCCCGGCGCGGACGATGGCGGCGAGACCCGACGGCTGTGCGATCAGCGGATTCTGCGCGAGGTTGGGCCCGTATCCGCCCTGGCCCTGCATCCCGTGACAGGTCGCACAGACTCCGGTGAACTCGGCCTTGCCGAGCGCGCTGGCCGCCGTCGAGCTCGTGAAGGTGCGGTAGGCGCTGCCGCCCGAGACGATCACGCGCGCTTTCATCGCCTCGTGGTAGAGCCCGCAGAGCTCCGCGCACTGGCCGTAGTAGGTGCCTTCGCGGTCGGCCTTGAACCAGATGTGATTCGTCCGCCCCGGGATCGCCTGGATCTTGCCGCCGAGCTGCGGGATCCACCAGCTGTGCACGACGTCGTACGACTTCACGGTCAGCAGCACGACCTCGTCGACCGGCACGTGGAGGTCGTTGATCGAGCGGGAGCCGTTCGGGTAGTCGAACTGCCAGTAGAACTGGTGGCCTTCGACGGTGATCCGGATCGGGTTCGAGGCGGCCGGAGCGTTCGAGATCGAGGGCAGCTCGTAGAAGATGACGATGCCGATCGCCGCGAGGATGAGCACGGGAATCACGGTCCAGATCACCTCGAGTCGTGTGTGACCGTGCACCTGCGCGCCGTCGGCCGTGCGCGGCCGGCCGCGGCTGCGGTACTTCCACACGAAGACGACGATCGCGCTCTCGACGATCAGGAAGATCGCCGCCGTGAACGCGAACACCACCCAGTACGCGGTGTTCGTCCGGTGCGCGTTCGGAGAGTGCGCGAACTGCGGGCTGAAGCCGCCGTTCGCGGCCGCTGCGACTCCGGCCGTGCCGAGGACGGCGACCACCGCGAGAACGACCACCGAAAGCTTCCTCCGCACCCGAACGGGCATTCTATGGAGGTGTCCTCGCGCTCGCGGGTTCAGGTGCCGCCGCACGTGCCCGGCGATTTCGAGGTCTACGTGGCCGGCGTCCGTCAGGCCCGCGGCCCCGACTACGAGCTGGTCGGGCGGACGATCGTCTTCCCGCGCCCGATCGCGCAGGAAGGACGCCTGGGCTTCTGGCGGTGGGCCGCGATGTGGCTCGGGATCGCGGGCTCCTATCGCAAGCACGAGACGGTCGATCTCGTCTACCAGTCCGGGGGGCGCCGGCAGGTCGAGACCGGGCTCGAGCCGCAGCCGCTCGAGGATTAAGCCGCTACGCGCCGCGACATCGCGACCCGCACGAGCTCGTGCACGGCGTCGCGGAAGACGTCGCCCGGTCCGAGCGCGTACGAAGGAAGGAAGTCCACGGCGCCGTTCACCTCGGAGACGACGAAGCCGTCTCCGAGCGGCAGCAGGTCGACCCCGACGAGATCGCCCTTGACCGCCTCCGCCGCTGCGAGCGCGAGGCTCCGCGCAAGCGCCGGCGGAGCGGCGGGCTCCACGTCTGCGCCGAGTGCGACGTTCGTCCGCCATTCGCCCGCGGCAGCGACGCGGCGTGCGGCGCCGACCACCCGTCCACCCGACACGACGATGCGCAGATCCCAGCCGAGCGGCGGCACGAGCTCCTGGGCCAGCACGCCCTGCTCGCGGAACCATGGACGCCGCGTGAAGCGCGCGAGCTCGACGGTCGAGCTCCTCGGCGGTTTCGCACAGCACGACGTCACGCCCCCAGCTGCCGAAGCGAGGCTTCAGCACGACAGGCAGCTCGGGCGCCGGCGACGGCACGCCTTCGGCGATCCGCCACGTGCGCGGATGCGGCACACCGGCCCGCCGGAGGATCCGCGCGGTGAGCAGCTTGTCGTGCGCCGCCACGAGTGCGGACGGAGGATTGAGCAGCACGGCCCCGGTCGCTGCGAGCTGCTCGAGCTCCTCCGTTCCGCGCTCGACGCCGTCGAGCTCGTCGCGGACGTCGAGCCGTCCGAGCGCTATGTCTCCGGCCTCAAGGGTTCGGAGCGCATCGCGCGGCGACAGCACGGATGCCGCCAAACCGAGCGACGCTGCGGCGCAAAGAAGCGCACCGTTCGTCTCGCTCGTCCTGTGGGCGACGACGGCGAACTGCATGCCCGAATGTTCCGGCCGCGGGGCGCCCGATGGGCGTCGGTGTGGTGAACAACAGTAAGGGTCGACAGGTCGCTCTTGGGAACCGGCTTCGAGCTTGTAGCCGACGCCGTAGCGCGTCTGGATGAACGTGTGACGCGACGCCGGCCGGTCGATCTTTTCGCGCAGCCGGCGGACGAAGACGTCGACCGTCCGGTCGCGGTGCGACTCGCGCCGTCCCCAGAGCTTCTGGAGCAGCTCGTCGCGGGTCGAGACACGGCCGGTGTCGAGCGCGAGCTGGTAGAGGAGGCGGAACTCCGTCGGCGTGAGCTGTGCGCTCTTGCCGTCGACGTAGGCCTGCACCTCGCGCGGATCGATGCGGAGCTCCTCGATCTCGATCGGCTCGCCGCGAGGCGCCTCGTCACGCCGGATGCCGCGTCGCGCAGCGGCGCGAACGCGCGCGACGAGCTCCTTCATCGAGAACGGCTTCACGAGGTAGTCGTCGGCTCCGATCTCGAGCGCGTGCACGCGGTCGTGCTCGGTGCCACGCGCGGAGACGACGACGATGGGCGTGCCGATTCCCTCGGCGCGCACGGTCTCGATCAGCTTCCAGCCGTCGAGTCCGGGAAGCATCAGATCGAGCACGCAGGCATCGGGCTTCTCGTAGCGGAGCCGCGCGAGCCCCTGCTCGCCGTTCCCGACTCGGACGGCGTCGAAGCCGGCTGCGCCGAGGTGGCGGGCCATTCCTTGCGCGATCACCTCGTCGTCCTCGACGATCAGGACCTTCGGCATCGGTGTCATTATCGAGCCGGGGCGCGGCAGACGGGTCGACGGAAGGTGAACGGGTGGTGAAGGGGTGGTAACGGACGAGGAGCGCGTGCGAGCGCTCGTCGCGTCGCTCCGCCGAGGCCGTTGTCGTGCTCGACAGCGAACGCCGGCTCGTGGCCGCGAGCCCGGCCGCCGCCGCCGCGCTCGGCGACGGCGCGCCCGGGAGGCGCATCGGCGAGGACACGGGCGGCGCGCTCGTGCTCTTCGTCGGCGACCTGCCGGAGCTCTCCGCCTACCAGGAGCTTCGGGCCGGCTTCACCGCCGCGGTCTCGCACGAGCTGCGGACTCCGCTCGCGCGCCTCCTCGTGCTGCTCGAGTCCGCGACGCTTCCCGGCGCAGACGTCGAGGAGTTCGTCGAGCAGGCGCGCCAGGAGATCCAGTCAGGCGCGCGACCTGATCGACGACGTGCTCTTCCTCGGCGAGCTCGAGACGGGCCGCGAGGTCGTCTCGCTGGGGCGGACGCGCGCGCTGCCCGTGCTCCAGGAGATTGCTGCCGCGTACGCCGACCGCGCGGCACATGCCGAAGTGTCGATCGAGGTGTCGGGCGACGCCACGATCGAGCTTCCGCTGCGCCCGCGCATGCTGCGCGTGGTCGCGGAGAATCTGATCGCGAACTCGATTCGCTACGCAGGTCCCGGCAGCGTGTGCCGCATCAGCATCACGAATGACCGTGCGACGCCGCGCCTCACGGTCTCCGACGACGGCAGCGGTGTGTCTCGGCAGGATCTCGAGCGGTTGTTCGAGCGCTTCTATCGCGCCGACACGTCGCGGTCGTCGCGCGGAACGGGGCTCGGACTTGCGATCGTGAAGCACATCGTCACGTCGGCGGGTGGGACGGTGGAAGCGCGCGGCGCGCCCGGAGACGGCCTCGAGATCGTCTGCTGGTTTCCCTAGCCGAACCGACCGGTGACGTAGTCCTCCGTGCGCTTGTCGGAGGGCGCCGTGAAGATCTTCTCGGTCGCGTCGTACTCGATCAGCTCCCCCAGCGCTCGCCTTCGTCGCCGCGGGAGATCGAGAAGAACGCCGTCATGTCGGCGACGCGGGCGGCCTGCTGCATGTTGTGCGTCACGATCACGAACGTGTACTCGCTCTTCAGGTCGTTCATCAGCTGCTCGATCGCCGATGTCGCGATCGGGTCGAGCGCCGAGGCCGGCTCGTCCATCAGCACGACGTCCGGCTCGACGGCGATCGCGCGCGCGATGCACAGTCGCTGCTGCTGTCCGCCCGAGAGCGACAACGCGCTCGCCTTCAGCCGATCTTTCACCTCATCCCAGAGGGCCGCCTGCGTGAGCGCCCGCTCCACGCGCGTATCGAGGCCGTCCTTCATGCCGAGGACCTTCAGCCCCCACGCGACGTTGTCGTAGATCGACTTCGGGAACGGGTTCGGGCGTTGGAAGACCATGCCGATGTGTCGTCGCACGGCGACCGGGTCGACGTCTTTTCCCGTGATGTCCTGGCCGTGATACCGGATCGAGCCGGTCTGCGAGAAGCTCGGAATCAGGTCGTTCATGCGGTTCAGGCAGCGGATGAACGTGCTCTTGCCGCAGCCCGACGGCCCGATGATCGCGGTGACGAGGCTGCGGTAGATCTCCATCGTCACGCCCTTGACGGCCGGCTTACCCCCGTACATCGCGTCGAGGTCATCGATGCCGAAGATCCTCTCGAGCCGCTCGCGCGGCGGCAGCGGCTGGCGTCTCGTCTCCACGCGCACGGTCGGCTCGATCGTAATCGACATCTCGGGCTCCTTTCTCATCGAGAGGTGGTGATCCGGTTGCGAGTGCGCGTCGCGAGCCAGCGTGCGGTGAGGCTGGCGAAGAGGATGAAGATCAGGAGAACGAGTCCGATCGCCCACGCGCGTGCGTGGTCCGCGGGATCGGAGGACTCCGAGAGCTCGAAGATGGCGACCGGGATCGATCTGCAGTGGATGCGACGGCCCCCAGCTCGTTCTCGTGCCGACGAGGGACGAGGTGAAGAGGAGCGGTGCGGTTTCCCCGGCGATGCGCGCAACCGCGAGCACGGTGCCGGTCACGATCCCGCCGACTGACTGCGGCAGGACGACGCTCAGCGTCGTGCGCCAACGCGGGACTCCGAGGGCGAGACTCGCCTCGCGGAGCGAAGCCGGGACGAGTGCCAGCACCTCCATCGTCGACCGTGCGACGAGCGGGAGCATCAGGATCGCCAGGGCCAACGAACCGGCCCACGCACTTTGCCCGTGCGTGACGACGACGAGGACGAACACGAAGATGCCGACCACGATCGCGGGGACGCCGTTCAAGACGTCGAGGACGAGGCCGACTCCGGTCCGGACGGGTGCGGGGGCGAACTCGTTCAGATAGAGCGCGACGAGGATCCCCACCGGGAGCGCCATGAGCGTCGCCAAGCCGACGAGCACGAGCGACCCCGCGACGGCGTTCGCGACGCCCTGCTTCACGTGGCCGACGGCGAACGGAACGGGATCCTTCGTGAGCAGGTCGAGATTGAGTGCCGGTGCACCGCGCCGCGCGACCTCGTAGACGACGACGCCGAGGATCGCGACTGCGAGCAGCGCTGCGGCCGTGGCCAACCCCTCGACGAGGCGGTTGACGGCGCGGCGACGGGGCAGGTTGACGGCACGCATCTTGGGGCGTGTGATGCCGTGCGTGCTCATCCGAGGCCGCCCCGGTTCAGGCCGATTCCCTGGCGCCGCGCAACGCGTCGGACGATCACCTGTGCGAGAACGTTCATCGTGAGCGAGAAGACGAGCAGGATGAGCGCGAGATAGACGAGGGAGCCGACCTCGAGCTTGCTCGTCGCGCCCTGATACGACGCTGCGATCTTCGAGGCCAGCGTGTCGCCGGTCGAGAAGATGTTCCAGTGGATGAAGACACCGCCGCCGCTTACCTGCGTCACCGCGATCGCCTCGCCGACCGCACGGCCGAGCCCGAGAATCAGCGCCGCGGCAATGCCTCCGCGCGCATAGGGGAAGATCACGCCGCGCACCATCTCCCACCGCGTCGTACCGAGCGCGAATGCTCCCTCCTTCAGCTCGCGCGGCACGCTCAGGAAGAGCTCGCGGCTGATGCTCGAGACGATCGGCAGAATCATGATCGCGAGCACGACGATCGCGGTGAAGAGCGACGATCCGCTGGTCGAAGGCGGGCCGAAGAGCGGGATGAACCCGAAGGCGCTGTGCAGCGCCGGCTCGACGTGCTTTTGCAACAGCGGGCCGAGCACGAGAATGCCGAGGAACCCGATCACGACGCTTGGTATCGCGGCAAGCGTCTCGACGAGTGCAGTCACAGGTCCACGGAGAAAGCGCGGTGCGAGCTCGGTCAGGTACAGCGCGACCGCGATCGCGAGCGGACCCGCGATCGCGAGCGCGAGAAGCGATGTGACGGCGGTACCGAAGAGGAAGCTGCCTGCGCCGTACAGCTCCCGGCCGATCACGGGATTCCAATCGACGTGCCAGACGAACGGGAGGCCGTAGCGCGACAGCGCCGGTCGTGCCCCGTCGACGAGCTTCCACGCGATCAGCCCGACGAGGACCGTCGCGGCGGCGGCGGCGGTCCCTGCGACGAGCTGAAGAACGAGATCGCCGACGCGGACCCGCCGCCCGGAGAGGGGGCGGCGGGAAGCGTCGGCGGAGAGCTCAGCGGAGGACATCCGCTCCGTCTAGGACTGGATCTTCTTGATCGTCCGCTCGGCGACGACGAGGACCGGCTTCGGGATCGGCTGGAAGAGCAGCTTCGGCCCGTAGGTCTGGCCCTTCGTGACCGCCCAGAAGAGGAACTTGCGGAGCTCCGGCGCCTTCGACGACTTCGTCGGCACGATCACGTACGTGTACGTCGAGATCGGGTACGCGAGCGGGAACTTCTTCGGTGGATTGACGATCGAGAGCTCGTTCGTGCCGGCGGCAGGCGTCTGGTCCGAGGTCGCCGCAGCGAGGATCCCCTTGAGGCCGGGCGTCGCGTACTTGCCCGAGCGGTTCTTCATCGCGAGGATCTTCAAGTGGTTCTTCAGCGAGTAGGCGACGTCGGCATAGCCGATTCCGCCTTCGGTTTGCTGGACCGCCGCGGCGACTCCGGCGCTGCCGCGCTGGCCCGAGCCCGCCGGCCAGTTCACGGCGACGCCCTTGCCGAGTGCCGACTGCCACGCCGGGCTGACGTTCGAGAGGTAGTCGGTCAGGTTGTACGTCGTGCCGGAGTTGTCCGAGCGGTGGATGATCGCGATCTTCGTGCTCGGAAGGGTGACGCCCTTGTTCAGCTTCTGGATCGCCGGGTCGTTCCACGCCGTGATCTGACCCATGAAGATCTTCGCGAGGGTCGGGCCGTCCATCTTCAGCAGATTCTTCACGCCTGGCAGGTTGTAGATGACCGCCGTCGCGGAGAGCGCCCACGGAACCTGCACGCAGCCGTTGCATGCGCTGAACTGGTCTGAGGTGAGCGGCGCGTCGCTCGCCCCGAAGTCGACAGTGCGGGCGGTGACGGCCGCGACGCCTCCGCCGGAGCCGATGCCGCTGTACTGCAGCTCGTAGCCGTACGCGGCGCCGAGGGGCGTAACCCACTGGGCGACGAGCGGCTGCACGAAGGTGCTGCCGGCACCGCTCAATGTGATGCCGGCGTTCCTCGCCTGCGACGCACCGGCGGTTCCCGTTGCGGCGACCGCGAGCAGCGCCACGGCGATGACGAGTGCCGATCTGCGAATGAAACTGCCGTACTTCGGCATGGATTTCTCTCCTCCTCTGGGGTTCGGGGCCAAGGTACGACCGATGCCGCGAGGGTTGGGATACGGGGCTGTAGCGAAATGGTTACGAAGTGGTGCAGCACCCTGAAAGTCCCGCCTGGGTGCGCTGTACCGTGTGCCGATGGCGATCGACGAAGCCCTCGACCGGCTCGAGGCGGAGCTGCAGGAAGAAGGCCAGCGCGTCATCTCGGCGATTCACGGTGCGACGCGCGCGCTGCAGGGGCGCGACGTGGAGCTCGCCGACGAAGTGATCGCATTCGACGACGAGATCGACCGGCTGTTCCTTGCGATCGAGGGCTCGATCCAGTCCCTCCTGGCCCTTCAGACACCCGTCGCGCGCGATCTGCGGCTCCTGCTCGCGATGTTGCACATCAACCTGCTGCTCGAGCGGAGCGCCGACGGCTGCGTGACGGTCGCCAAGCTCACGAAACTCGTGGCGGATGCCGATCCCGACCCCGCGCTCGTCGACGTGCTCACCGAGATGGGCGAGCGAGCGGAGGAAATGCTCCGCGTCGCGCTGGACTCGTTCTCCCAAAGAGATCTGCCGGGTGCGGAAAGCCTCGTCGAGCTCGACGAGCTGATCGATCGTGCGAACCGCCGCTTCGTGGAGCGGCTCGTCGATGTGATGGCCGAGCCCGGCTTGCGCGAGTGGGGCCTGCGGATGGTGGTTGCGGCGAGGTCGATCGAGCGGATCGGCGACCGTGCAGTGGACATCGGCGAGCAGACGGCCTACCTCCTCACGGCGCAGTTCCGCGAGTTCACCGACGCGTCACACCCGACGACGTAGCAGGCCGTCTCCCCTAGACTTACCGCCGTGCCCAACCGCCGCCTGCTCGCAACGCTCGCCATCATCCTGGGAGTCGCGCTGATCGTCATCGCGGTCGTCTACTGGGTCGAGCCGGCGAAATCGCTGCCGTCGTTTTTCCCGGGCCACCAGGCGGGCTCGAGCCACCATCACGTCAAGCACGGGATCGCGGCGTTCCTCGTCGGTCTCGCCTGCCTCGTGTTCGCATGGTTCAACACGGGCGCTCAGCGAGCACGTAGCCTCGTCTAGCGCGTGCACCCGATCTCGTATTTCCAGGGCGCGATGCTCGGCCTGCTGCAGGGCGTCTCGGAGCTCTTCCCCGTCTCGAGCCTCGGACACAGCGTCATCCTCCCGAAGCTCGTCGGCTGGAACATCCACCAGAACGACAAGTTCTTCATCACGTTCCTCGTTGCGACGCATCTAGCGACCGCGCTCGTGCTGCTCGGCTTCTTCCGGAAGGACTGGCTACGCATCGTCAAGGGCCTGGGCCGCTCCCTCCGCGATCGCGGCATCGCGCCCGACGACGCCGATGCGAAGCTCGGCTGGCTGCTCGTCGTCGGCACGATCCCGGCGGGGCTCCTCGGCCTGCTGCTCGAGCACAAGCTGCGGAGCGTGTTCGCCTCCGCGCAATCGGCGGCGATCTTCCTGTTCATCAACGGCTTGCTGCTCTTCGGAGCCGAGGCGCTTCGGCGCCGTGCGCCGCAAACCGCCGACGACGATGACACGCGGATCGCCCGTCAGGTGAGCTGGCGCGACGCGACGGTCGTTGGTGCGCTACAGGCCGCCGCGCTCGTTCCGGGGATCTCGCGCTCGGGCGTGACGATGGGCGGCAGCCTGCTCGTCGGCCTCTCCCACAAGGACGCGGCGCGTTTTGCGTTCCTGCTCGCGACGCCGATCATCGGTGCGGCTGCGGCGTTGAAGCTGCCGGAGCTGTTCGGCCCGGACGGCCGCGGCGTACGAGGCCCGGCGCTCGTCGGTGCGGTCTGCTCCGGTTTCACGGCGTACCTCGCAGTTCGCTTCTTGATGCGTTTCTTCGAGACGCGCACGCTCGTGCCGTTCGCGGTCTACTGCCTCGCGGCGGGCGCTGCCTGCGCGATCTACTTCGCAGTTACGTAAGCGCGTCGAGGAGCGACACGTCGCGGCTGTAGCTCAAGAGGCCGACGGCGTCGGCCGGGTTCACCCAGCGCACGGCGTCGACCTCCGCGTTCGCGGTGAACTCGCCGTCGAGCGGTTCCATCAACCACCACCGAACGCGCTTCGGGCGTCCCAGCGAGTCGACGTACTCGGTGCCGCCGACCTCGCGGACGAGCCGGCAGACGAGACCCGTCTCCTCGTGTACTTCTCGCACTGCGCATGCCTCGTCGGCCTCGCCGTCCAGCGCCTTGCCTTTCGGGAACGTCCAGTCGTCGTACTGAGGCCGGTGAACGAGGAGCACTTTCCCATCGCGAAGCACGAGCCCTCCGGCTGCACGGACCGCCATCAGGAGGGCAGTCGCCGTCCGTGCGCGGTCTCCGCGAGAAGGCGCGCGGCGAGCTCCTCCGTGAGAGCGTCCGGCTCGAGCCGCCAGGACCAGTTGCCGAGCGACTCGCCCGGGCGGTTCATGCGTGCCTCACTCCCGAGGCCGAGCACGTCCTGCGCCGGCACGATCGCGAGCTCCGCTCGGGAGCGCATCGCGAGCTCGATCAGGCTCCAGTGCGGCTCGGCGGGGTCTAGGCCGGTCGCCGCCTGCTCGCTCCCCTTCAGCGACTCGAACCAGCCGACCGTCGTGTCGGTGTCGTGGATGCTCGTGTAGACGACCTGCCTCCGGCGATGATTGCGCAGCGCGTGCGGATTCGCCGGCGGGCCGCCGAAGGCCCACTGCAGCACGACCATGCCGGGAAGCCGTAGCTCGTCGCGCAGGCGGTAGACCGCCGGCGTGATCACGCCGAGGTCCTCGGCGATCAGCGGCAGCGTGCCGAGCGCGTGCTCGACGGCGTGGAAGAGCTCGGCGCCGGGCGCGCGGCGCCAGCGGCCGTTGCGGG
This sequence comes from uncultured Actinomycetes bacterium, assembly GCA_963848665.1. Lineage (GTDB taxonomy): Bacteria > Actinomycetota > Thermoleophilia > Gaiellales > Gaiellaceae > Palsa-739. The sequence continues at coordinate 343,081 of CAWKEF010000006.1, read as the reverse complement.
CGGTCTTGTGCCGCTCCGGGATCGCCCAGTAGGCGACGAAGCCGCGGAAGTGGTCGACCCTCGAGAGGTCGACGAGCTCGAGGGTGCGCCGGAAGCGCTCGATCCACCAGCGGTAGCCCGTGGCTCGGTGCGCCTCCCACTCGTAGAGCGGGTTGCCCCAATGCTGGCCGGTTGCGCTGTAGGAGTCCGGCGGCGCGCCGGCCACCTCGCCGCGCGCGAAGAGCTCCGGCCACGCCTCCACGTCCGCCCCGGCATCGGACACATAGATCGGGACATCGCCGATCAGGCCGACACCGCACAGGCGCGCGTACTCGCGGAGCGCGGCCCACTCGCGCTCGAATCGCACCTGGTCGGCGAGCGAGCCCGCGCCGGCGAACCGGGCCCACGGCCCGATCCAGTAGGGGTGGCGTGCCACGAAGTCTTCGACCTCGCGCTCCGAGACACGAGCCTGCGGCTCTGCGAGGAGCAAGGGCGATGCGGCGAAGGCCGACGCGGCCCGGTAGGGAGAGCCGAACTCGTCGGGCGGCCCGAGCGGCAGCATCTGCCACCAGGACTGGCCGGCGGCCGCGAGCCAGTCGACGAATCGGTAGGCGCTTGCATCGAGACGGCCGCCGGGCAGAGAGGTCGGATGCAGCAGGATTCCGGAGGAGCGCGGCAGTTGCATCCGTTTGACTCTTGCAGATCGTTGAAACTCCTACGGTCGTGCCGCTTCCGAAGACGAACGAGCCGCCCGGGCGGATCCAGATCCAGCGGGTGACTCCGCAGGTCGACTGCGGGCGCTATCCCCTGAAGCGCACGGAGGGGGATCGCATCGACGTCACGGCGGTGATCTTCCGCGACGGCCATGAGCAGCTCGGCGCGTCGATCCGCTACAAGCCGGCGGGGGCGACCCGCTGGCAGGAGGCGCCGCTCGAGCCGCTCGGAAACGACGAGTGGTCGGGCTCGTTCGCCGTCGATCGGTGCGGCACCTGGTGCTACCGCATCGAGGCCTGGGTCGACCGGGTCGCGTCGTTCCAGGAGGAGCTGCGGCGCAAGGTCGACGGCGGACAGACAGATCTGGCCGGCGAGCTCGCGGAAGGCGCGGCGCTGCTCGGCCGCGAGACGCTGACGGTCGAAGAGGCGCTCGGGGCCGCACCCGGTGACCGGTTCGGCAAGTCGTGGTCGCAAACGCTCGAGGTCGACGTCGATCGGCAGCTCGCGCGCTTCGGCGCGTGGTACGAGCTCTTCCCGCGCTCGTGGGGAGGCTTCGCGGGCGTCCGCTCGGTGCTGCCGTCGCTCGCCGAGCTCGGCTTCGACGTCCTCTATCTGCCGCCGATCCATCCGATCGGACGCTCGAACCGCAAGGGCAAGAACAACTCGCTCGAGTCGGGACCGAAGGACCCGGCAGCCCGTGGGCGATCGGCTCCTCCGAGGGCGGCCATGACGCGATCAACCCGGAGCTCGGCACGGCCGCCGAGTTCGAGCGGCTCGTCGCCGACGCGAAGAAGCTCGGGATCGAGATCTGCCTCGACTTCGCGATTCAGTGCTCACCGGACCATCCGTGGCTGAAGGAGCATCCCGAATGGTTCAACCGGCGTCCCGACGGCACCCTGAAGTACGCGGAGAACCCGCCGAAGAAGTATCAGGACATCTACAACGTCAACTTCGACTCCGAGGACTGGAAAGGGCTCTGGTCGGCCCTGCGCGACGTCGTTCTCGCCTGGGTCGCCCGCGGGGTCACCGTGTTCCGGGTGGACAACCCGCATACGAAGCCGGTCCCGTTCTGGGAGTGGCTCATCGACGAGGTGCGCAGCGAGCATCCGGAGGTGATCTTCCTGGCGGAGGCGTTCACGCGGCCCGCGATGATGCAGACGCTGGGCAAGATCGGCTTCGCGCAGAGCTACACGTACTTCACCTGGAAGAACACCCGGTGGGAGCTGCTCGAGTTCATGGGGCAGCTGCTCGAATGGCACGAGTACTACCGCCCGAACTGCTTCACCAACACGCCGGACATCCTCCACGAGTACCTCGTGCGCGGAGGGCCGCCTGCGTTCGAGGCGCGACTCGTGCTTGCGGCGACGCTCGCGCCGTCGTACGGGATCTACTCCGGCTTCGAGCAGTTCGAGAACGTTCCGGTCCGTGAAGGCTCTGAGGAATATCTCGACTCGGAGAAGTACGAGACGAAGCAGCGCGCGCTCGACGGTCCGCTGCTGCCGCTCGTCGCGACGCTGAACCGTGCGCGGCGCGCGAACCGCGCCCTGCAGCACCTCGACAACGTCACGTTCCTCGAGACCGAGAACGAGCAGCTGTTCGCCTACCTCAAGCGAACCGAGGACAACGCCGTCCTCGTCTGCGTCAACCTCGATCCGCTCGCGGCCCAGGAAGGCGCATGCATCCTCCCGGTGTCGACGGGCCTGCCGCCGACGTATCGTGTGCGCGATCTGCTCGGCGACGAGGAGTGGTCGTGGCATATCGGCCGCAACTACGTCCGTCTCGAACCGGGCAAGGCGCACGTGCTGAGGATCGGCGGAGGCCCGAATGTCTGAACAATGGTTCGAACGGGACCCGCTGTGGTTCAAGCGCGCGGTCTTCTACGAGATCCACATCCGCGGCTTCTTCGACGGCAACGACGACGGGTCGGGCGACTTCCGCGGCCTCATCGACAAGCTGGACTTCCTGCAGTGGCTCGGCGTCGACTGCATCTGGCTCTTGCCGATGTACGTGTCTCCGCTGCGCGACGGCGGCTACGACATCGCGGATTTCTTCGCCATCCATCCCGACTACGGGACGGTCGACGACTTCCGTGAGTTCGTCGACCAGGCTCATCAACGCGGGATGCGCGTGATCGCGGATCTCGTCATGAACCACACGTCCGCCGACCATGTGTGGTTCCAGGAGTCGCGGACGGATCCAGACGGTCCGAAGGGCGACTGGTACGTGTGGTCGGACACGGATACGTCCTATCCCGACGCGCGCATCATCTTTCTCGACACCGAATCGTCCAACTGGACCTTCGACCCGGTCCGCGGCCAGTACTACTGGCACCGCTTCTTCAGTCACCAGCCGGATCTGAACTACGACAACCCGGACGTGCAGGAAGCCATGCTGAACGTCCTTCGTTTCTGGCTCGACCTCGGAATCGACGGCTTCCGTCTCGACGCCGTGCCCTACCTCTACGAGCGCGATGGAACGAACGGCGAGAATCTGCCGGAGACGCACGAGTATCTCAAGCGCGTGCGCGCCGAGATCGACGCGCGCTATCCCGACCGAGTGTTGCTCGCGGAGGCCAACCAGTGGCCGGAGGACGTCGTCGAGTACTTCGGCGACGGAGACGAGTGCCACATGGCGTTCCACTTCCCGGTGATGCCGCGCATGTTCATGTCGGTTCGCCGCGAGGATGCAACGCCGATCTACGAGATCCTCGATCGCACGCCTGCAATCCCCGACAACGCGCAATGGGGCCTCTTCCTGCGCAACCACGACGAGCTGACGCTCGAGATGGTCACAGACGACGAGCGCGACTACATGTACGAGGAGTACGCGAAGGACCCGCGGATGAAGATCAATCTCGGCATCCGGCGGCGCCTCGCGCCGCTGCTCGACAACGGTCGCGACGAGATCGAGCTGATGCACGCGATTCTCTTCTCCTTGCCTGGTTCACCGGTGCTCTATTACGGAGACGAGATCGGGATGGGCGACAACGTCTATCTCGGCGATCGCGACGGAGTTCGTACTCCGATGCAGTGGACCGGCGACCGCAACGCGGGCTTCTCGCGGGCGGACTGGGCGCAGCTCTACCTGCAGCCTCTGATGGATCCGGTCTACGGCTACCAGGCCGTGAACATCGAGGCGCAGCTCCGCACGCCGACGTCGCTCCTGCGCTGGCTGCACCGGTTCATCGCCCTTCGGAAGGAGCATCCGGTGTTCGGCCTCGGCACCTACGAGCCGTTGCGCCCGGACAACTCGAAGATCTTCGCGCATGTCAGGCATTGGGAAGACGACATCGTGCTGTGCGTGCACAATCTCGCACGCTCCGCCCAGGCGGTCGAGCTCGACCTCTCGAAGTACCTCGGTATGGTCCCCGAGGAGATGCTCGGACGCACCCGCTTCCCCCCGATCGGGGAGCTGCCGTACCTGTTGACCTTTGCCCCGCGCGGGTTCTTCTGGTTTCAGCTGAAGGCGGCTGATCCCGTATGAGCTTCGAGGAGCAGGCGGTGATCGAGTACGTGACGAAGCAACGGTGGTATGGAGCGAAGTCACGTTCGGTGTCGCATTCGCGGGTGCTCGACTCGGTCGAGCTACGGACGAACGAGCCGCAGATTACGCTCGAGCTCGTCGAGATGCGCTACGAGACCGGCGCGCACGACATCTACCAGCTGCTGCACGGCGAGACGGAGATCGACGGCCTCGAGCATCCTGCGGCGGCGCGCGAGCTCGTGCACGCGATGCGCGCGGGCCTGACGTTGCAGGGAGCCGAAGGGACGGTCGAGTTCCGCCCGGTCGAAGGCTTTGCCGGTCTCGGCCGCGAGCTGCTCGACGCACGGCCGGTCGGCGGCGAGCAGTCGAACACGTCGCTCGTCTTCGACGACGAGCTGATCCTCAAGGTCTTCCGCCGGCTCGAGCCCGGAGTGAACCCCGAGCTCGAGGTGCTGCGCTTTCTCACCGAGCACGGGTTCGCGAACATCGCCGCGCTCGGCGGCTGGTACGGGTACTCGGGCGGACCGCTGAGCGCGACGCTCGGGATCGTGCAGGAGTTCGTGCGTGACGCCGAGGACGGCTGGGAGCTCGCGCTCGAGGAGATCCAGTCCGCCCCCGAGCGCTTTCTTGCGCGGCTCCGGCGCCTCGGCGAGGTGACGGGCGAGATGCACACGTCCCTCGGCTCCGACCCGAACGAGCCGGCGTTCTGCCCCGAGACGCCGAGTGTCGAGTCGCTCGGGCTCCTCACGGCGACGGTCGACGAGGAGATCGAGAGCGTGTTTCTCGAGCTGCCCGAGGACGACGAGCGGCTCGCGCCGATTCTCGGGCGCGGCGAGGAGGTGCGCGAGCAGCTGCGCCTGCTGACGCACGCGGGCGCGACCGGGAAGGTGATCCGCACCCACGGCGACTACCACCTCGGACAGACCCTCTGGTCGGAGAACGACTGGGTGATCCTCGACTTCGAGGGCGAGCCCGCCCGCCCGCTCATCGAGCGCCGCCGCAAGCGCTCGGCGCTCCGCGACGTCGCGGGGATGCTGCGCTCCTTCGCGTACGTCGCCATCGCCTCCGACCTCCTGAACGACGCCCCTGCGCCCGACGGCTGGGAGGATCAGGCTCGTGCGCAGTTCCTCGAGGGCTACCTCGAGACGATCGACCCGACGCTTCTGCCCTCCGGGTCGCTCGGGATCGAGCGCCTGCTGACGGTCTTCGAGCTCGAGAAGGCGGTCTACGAGCTCCGCTACGAGCTCGACAACCGCCCCGACTGGGTCCGGATCCCGGTCGCCGGGATACAGCGTCTCATCGAGGCGGCGGCGGCAACACCATGAGGGCGCTCGTTCGCAAGCTGGTGTCGTCGCGGCAGCGCCGCGAGACCGCGCTCTCGCGGCGCGCACAGGTCGCCTGTTACCGGGCGATAAGAAGGGGGCCCACGGGGGAAACATGGTTTCCTCCGTGCCTGAATCGTCCCGACTGGGTCCGGATCCCGGTCGCCGGGATACAGCGTCTCATCGAGGCGGCGGCGGCAACACCATGAGGGCGCTCGTTCGCAAGCTGGTGTCGTCGCGGCAGCGCCGCGAGACCGCGCTCTCGCGGCGCGCACAGGTCGCCTGTTACCGGGCGATAAGAAGGGGGCCCACGGGGGAAACATGGTTTCCTCCGTGCCTGAATCGTCCCGACTGGGTCCGGATCCCGGTCGCCGGGATACAGCGTCTCATCGAGGCGGCGGCGGCAACACCATGATCGAGCTCGGAGCCGACCCGCACCGGATTCTCGGCGCGCACGAGGCCGACGACGGCGGCGTCGTCGTCCGGACCTACCGACCCGATGCACAGGCGGTGCGCGTGCAGGCTGCCAATTCCAAGGCAGCGGTAGAGGCCACGCTCAAGGATCCGGCCGGCCTGTGGGAGGCGATGCTGCCGAAGGCGAAGCTGCCCCTCGACTACGAGCTCGAGATCGAGTACGCCGACGGCACGTTCACCCTGCGCGATCCGTACTCGTTCCTGCCGACGCTCGGCGACCTCGACCTGCACCTGCTTTGCGAGGGACAGCTCGAGCAGCTGTACGAGAAGCTCGGCGCGCACGTCCGCGAGATCGACGGCGTCGAGGGCACGGCCTTCGCCGTGTGGGCGCCGAACGCACGCTCGGCCTCGGTCGTCGGCGACTTCAACTCGTGGGACGGCCGCCTGCATCCCATGCGCTCGCTCGGCTCGTCCGGCATCTGGGAGCTCTTCGTTCCGGGCCTCGAGGAAGGGACGAAGTACAAGTTCGAGCTTCGGACGCAGGACAACCGGCTCCGCATCAAGGCGGACCCCCTTGCGTTCGCCACCGAGGTGCCGCCGGCCAACGCATCGGTCGTGTACCGGTCGAGGCACGAGTGGTCGGATGCGCCGTGGCTCGAAACCCGCGCGCGAAGCGACGCCCTGCGCGAGCCGATGTCGATCTACGAGGTGCATCTGGGCTCGTGGCGGCGGAACCCCCTCGAGGACAACCGGTCGCTCAACTACCTCGAGCTCGCGGACGAGCTCTCCGACTACGTCGCCGATCTCGGCTTCACGCACATCGAGCTCATGCCGATCATGGAGCACCCGTTCGGCGGCTCGTGGGGCTATCAGGTGACCGGCTACTACGCGCCCACCTCTCGCTTCGGGACGCCCGACGAGTTCCGCTGCTTCGTCGATCGCCTGCATCGCAACGGGATCGGCGTGCTCCTCGACTGGGTGCCGGCGCATTTCCCGCGGGACGACTGGGCGCTTGCCACCTTCGACGGCACGCACCTCTACGAGCATGCGGATCCCCGGCGCGGCGCGCATCCCGACTGGGGAACGCTGATCTTCAACCTGTCGCGCGACGAGGTGCGGAACTTCCTGCTCGCGAACGGTCTCTACTGGCTGAAGGAGCACCATGTCGACGGGCTTCGGGTCGATGCCGTCGCGTCAATGCTCTACCTCGACTACTCGCGAAAGGACGGCGAGTGGATGCCGAACGAGTTCGGCGGACGCGAGAACCTCGAGGCGGTCGACTTCCTGAAGCGTATGAACGAGGTCGCCTATGGCCGCGAGCCCGGCGTCACGACTGCGGCCGAGGAGTCGACGGCGTGGCCGGGCGTGTCACGGCCGACGTACCTCGGTGGGCTCGGCTTCGGCTTCAAGTGGAACATGGGCTGGATGCACGACACGCTCACGTATTTCCAGAAGGACCCCGTCTACCGGCGCTTCCACCATCACACGCTGACGTTCTCGCTCATGTACGCGTTCAGCGAGAACTTCATCCTTCCGCTCTCGCACGACGAAGTCGTGCACGGCAAGCGTTCGCTGCTCGACAAGATGCCGGGAGACCGCTGGCAGAAGTTTGCGAACCTGCGCTCCCTGTACGCGTACATGTGGGCTCATCCCGGAAAGAAGCTGCTCTTCATGGGAGGAGAGCTCGGCGAGTGGGAGGAGTGGAACTACGACGGGTCCCTGCACTGGAACCTCCTCGAGAATCCGGACCATCAAGGTGTGCAGTCGCTCGTGCGCGACCTGAACAAGGCGTATCGGTCGAACCCGGCGCTCTACGAGGTCGACTTCGACGCGAGCGGCTTCCGCTGGCTCGAGGCGAACGACGCCGCAGGGAACGTGCTCGCATTCGCGCGCCTCGACGCGAAGGGCGAACAACCCGTCGTCTGCGTGTTGAACCTCTCGCCGGTGCCGCGCTACGACTACCGCGTCGGCATGCCGGTCTGCTGCCGATGGAAGGAGCTCGTGAACACGGACTCCGCCTTCTACGGCGGCTCGGGCGTCGGCAACCTCGGCGGCGTCGAAGCGGAGCCCGTTCCCTGGCACGACCAGCCCTTCTCCGCCTCGCTGACGCTGCCGCCGCTCGGTGCGGTATGGCTCGTCCCCGAATGACGCGCTAACGGCCTTCGAAGCGCCGTGTGACGAGGAGGCCGGCGTGCCTCACGTGCTTGACCATCAGCTCGCGCGCGGCGGTCGCGTCGCGTCGCTCGATCGCGGCGACGATCTCCGCGTGCTCGCCGACGTTCTCCTCGAGCAGGGTGGTGCTCTCACGGAGCACCAGGCGGCTGAGGTCGCGCGGGATGCTGCGATGGAGATACGCGAGGGTCGACTCGAGCACGTGATTGCCCGCCGCCCGCTGGATCTCCTGGTGGAAGGCGTCGTTCGCCCGGCCCCAGCGCAGGATCTCCTCGTCGGAGGGGTCCATGCCCTGCTTGCGGGCGTCGACCGTCCCGGCGAGCGCGAGCCGAAACTCGCGCTGCGCCTCGAGGAGGCGATCGAGCTGCTCATGGGTCACGTGCAGCGCGGCGAGACCCGCCGCGAGCCCTTCGAGCTCGGCCCGCACCTCGTAGGCATCCCTGATCTCGGAGGGCGACAGGCCGCGGACGAGCGCGCCGCGGTTCGGGCGGAGCTCGACGAGGCCCGCCGCCTGCAGCTTGCGCAGCGCCTCGCGGACGGGCGTGCGGCTGACGCCGAACTCCTCGGCGAGCGCTGTCTGTCGCAGGCGAGTCCCCGCCGGCAGGTCGCCGCTGACGACGCGTGCCTGGAGCGCCGTGGCGAGCCGGTCGACGAGCTCGCGGCGGTTCACGATTGAGCGCTCGATTGGCTGGATATTACTGCTTTGGATCCACTCGGCGTAGGACTGGATCCATCATTTACAGTCTCGTCCACGAAGCCCACCGACTAGCCCGCCACCACCTCACGGAAGGACAGGTTTGCGATGAAGGCCATTCGCTCGCGAATCGCACTTCTCGGCGCGATGTCGCTGCTCCTCGCTCTCGTTGTCACCACCGCTGCGGGTGCACGCTCCCGCGGCCCTGCCGTGCAGAACGGAGGCACGGTCGTCGTCGGCCTCACGGCAGGCGAGCCGGACGCACTCGACCCGACACTGGCCCGAACCTTCTCGGGCCGGGAGGTCTTCCTCACGTTCTGCGAGAAGCTGTACGACCTGAACGCGCACGCCCAGATCGTGCCGCAGCTCGCATCGGCGCTCCCCACGATCTCCAAGGACAAGCTCACCGTGACGATCCCGCTCCGCAAGGGGATCAAGTTCAACGACAACACGCCGTTCAACGCGGACGCAGTCGTGAAGACGCTGCAGCGCGACCAGAACCTGAAGGGCTCGGCGCGCGCCAGCGAGATCGCGCCGATCACGAGTGTCGCAGCGTCCGGCCCGTACAAGGTCGTCATTCACCTGAAGACGCCTTACTCGCCTCTGACGGCCCAGTTCGCCGACCGCTCAGGGATGATCCTGTCGCCGACTGCCGTCGACAAGCTCGGCGACAAGTTCGCGACGGGCCCGGTGTGCGTCGGCCCATTCATGTACGACAGTCGCGTCGCGGGCGACAGCATCACCGTCGTGAAGTCGCCGTACTACTACGCGAAGAACAAGGTTCATCTCGCAAAGATCGTCTTCAAGGTCGAGAACGACGCGGCCGCCGCTGCTGCCGCCCTGAAGGCGGGCGACCTGCAGGCACTCGACGGCACGGACTCGACGCAGCTCGCAGGCATCCGCTCGACGAAGACGCTCAAGATCATCAAGGAGACCGGTCTCGGCTATCAGGGGCTGACGCTCAACATCGGAAACAAGAACGGCCTGCTCAAGGGCTACTCGAACCTCGGCACGCCGATCGCGGCGAACGCGGATCTCCGCAAGGCATTCGAGATGGCGATCGACCGCAAGGCGATGAACAAGATCGTCTTCGGAGGCACGGTGCTGCCCGGCTGCACCCCGCTCTCGCCGTCGAGCGCGTGGTTCGACGCGAGCGTCAAGTGCACGCCGTTCAACGTCGCGGCGGCCAAGAAGCTCGTGGCGGCATCGGGCGTCTCGAATCCGACGGTGCACCTGATGGTGCCGACGGGCTCGGTCGCGCTCCGCCAGGCGCAATTCATGCAAGCTGAAGAGGCTGCCGTCGGCATCAAGCTCGTGATCGACTCCACCGACTTCGTCACGTCGCTCAGCAAGGCCGACGCCGGAACGTACGAGACGTTCCAGATCGGCTGGTCGGGGCGCGTCGATCCCGACGGCAACATCTACCAGTTCGTCGCCACGACGGGATCGCAGAACGACAGCGGCTATTCGAACCCGCGGCTCGACCTGATCCTCAACAACGCGCGAAAGGCGGCGACCGAGAACGCCCGCAAGACGCTCTACCGCGCCGCACAGAAGATCATGCTGAACGACCGGCCGCTGATCTACCTCTATCACCCCGTGACGCGCGCGTCGCTCTCGACGAAGCTCGCCGGCGTCACGATGTATCCGGACACCCTCCTACGCGTCGCGTTCGCGGCCTACTCCAAGTAAGGCCGAGGAAACCGACTGACCACGGGCATGGGCGGCTTCCTCCTCAGAAAGGTGGGAGCCGCCGGGCTCGTGCTCGTGATCGCCAGCATGCTCGTCTTCGCGGGCGTGCGCGCGATCCCGGGAGATCCCGCGATCGCGCTCGGCGCCGAGAACCGCGACCCGGCGGTCCTCGCAGCCATTCGCCACAAGTACCTCCTCGACAGGCCGTTGCCGATCCAGTACGTGCACTGGATCTGGCTCGCGCTCCACGGCGACCTGGGGGTCGACCAGCGGCAACTGCCGATCGCGCACACCATCGTCTCTCGCATCCCGATCACGCTCGAGCTCGCGCTCTTGAGCCTCGTCGTCTCGACCGTGGTTGGGATACCGGCGGGGGTGATCGCCGCAGTCCGGCGCGGCAGGCCCGAGGACTACGCCGTCACGGCCACGGCGCTCATCGGCTTGAGCGTGCCGCATTTCTGGCTCGGGCTGCTCTTCATCATCTGGTTCGCCGTCGACCTCCATTGGCTGCCGGCGAGCGGCTCCGCCTCGATCCATCACCCGCTCGCGAACATCGAGCACATGGTGATGCCGGCGATCGTGCTCGGCACCGGTTTTGCCGCCGTGCTGATGCGTCAGATGCGCTCGTCGATGCTCAACTCGCTCGGCGCCGATTACGTGCGGACCGCACGCGCGAAGGGACTGAGCGAGCGCTCGGTGATCTGGAGCCACGCGTTCCGCAACAGCCTCATCACGATCACGACGCTCATCGGTCTTCAGCTCGGAGCGCTCATCTCGGGCGTCGTCATCACCGAGACGATCTTCGGCATCGCGGGCTTCGGCCGGCTCACGATCGACGCGATCAACCAGCGGGACTATCCGCTCATCCAGGGTGTCGTCCTCGTGACCGCCGCCGGCTACGTGATCGTCAATCTCCTCGTCGACGTTCTCTACTCCTTCCTGAACCCGAGGATCCGGGTCTCGTGAGCGCCGTCGACACGGCCGCGCTCACAAGCCCACGCTCGAGCAGGCGCCGCCTGCTGCGCAGGCGCTTCTTCCGGCGGCCGATGGCGGTGGCGGGTCTCGTCGTCGTTGTCGGCTTCGCCGTCGCAGCGATTTTCGCGCCCTGGATCGCGCCGTACAAGGCGAGCGCAACCGACTTCAACGCCGTGCTCGCCCATCCGTCGTCGAAGCACCTGCTCGGGACGGACTTCCTCGGCCGCGACGAGCTCTCGCGCGTGATCTGGGGCGCGCGCGCGTCGATGCAGGCGGGAGTCTTCGCCACGCTTCTCGCGATGGCGATCGCGGTGCCGATCGGGCTCGTCGCCGGCTATTACCGCGGCTGGGTCGATACGGTGATCGCCCGCTTGACCGACGTCCTGCTCGCGTTCCCGTTCCTCATCCTTGCCGTCGGACTGGCGGCCATCCTCGGGCCGTCGCTCTTGAATGCGACGCTCGCGCTCGGGATCGGCGCCATGCCTGCGTTGATCCGCGTCGCCCGCGGAGAGACCTTCGCGCTGCGCGAGGAGGACTACGTTCCTGCCGCGATCGCGAACGGAGCGAGCGACGCGACCATCATCTTCAAGCACATCCTCCCGAACATGACGAGCACGCTGCTCGTACAGGCCACCGTGACGATTCCGGGCGCGATCGTCGGCGAGGCGGTGCTCTCCTTCCTCGGGCTCGGCGTCCAGGCGCCGACGCCGTCGTGGGGCACGATGTTGCAGGACGCGCAGTCGTACCTCGCGCAGGCTCCGCGGCTCGCATTCGTCCCGGGTCTTGCGATCGTCTTCGCCGCGCTTGCGTTCAATGTCCTCGGAGACGGTCTCCGCGACATCTTCGATCCGCGCACGACGCGCTGATGGCCGCTGCGCTTCTCGAGGTGGTGGATCTCTCGGTCCGCTTCGACACCGACGACGGGCCGGTGCACGCGGTCGACCGGCTGTCGTTCGATCTCGCCGAAGGTGAAGTGCTCGGGATCGTGGGCGAATCCGGCTGCGGAAAAAGCGTGACGTGCATGTCGCTGACGCGGCTTCTGCCGGAGACGGCGGTGATCCAGGGCCGGGCGACCTTCGACGGCCTCGACCTGCTCGCGCTCTCGCAGAAGCGTTTGCGCCGGCTCCGCGGCAGCAAGATCTCGTACGTGTTCCAGGAGCCCATGACGTCGCTCAATCCAGTGTTCACGGTCGGGCGGCAGATCGGCGAGGTGCTGACCCGCCATCTCGGGCTGTCGCGGGCCGACGCGCGGAAACGCACGATCGAGCTGCTCGAGCTTGTCCGCATTCCGGCTCCCGAGCGCCGGCTCGATGAGTTTCCGCATCAGCTCTCAGGGGGGATGCGCCAGCGCGTGATGATTGCGATGGCGCTCGCGTGCGACCCCCGTGTCCTGGTCGCCGACGAGCCGACCACTGCGCTCGACGTGACGATCCAGGCCGGCATCCTCGATCTGATGCGCGACATCCGCGAGCGGCTCGGTACGTCGATTCTCCTGATCACGCACAATCTCGGAGTCGTCGCGGACATCGCCGACCGCGTGCTCGTGATGTACGCGGGTCGCAAGGCAGAAGAAGCTGCAGTGGGGGAGCTCTTCGCGCATCCGCAGCACCCGTACACGATCGGCCTGCTCGGCGCGATCCCGCGGCCAAGTGACCCGAGCGAGGAGCGCGGGCGACTGAACGAGATCCCGGGTCGCGTTCCTTCCTTGCGTGAGCTCCCGATCGGGTGCGCGTTCGCGGATCGCTGTCCTCGGGCCGACGAGCTCACGCGCTCCCAGATCCCCGAGCTGCGCGAGATCCGGCCGGCTCACCACGTTGCGTGCTTCCATCCGGGCGAGGCGGGCGCGTCGTGAGCAGCGCGCCGGTGCTCGAGGTCGTCGAGCTCGTCAAGCATTTCCCCGTCGGGGGTCGCCTGACCGGCGGTGGAGGAGTGGTGCATGCCGTCGACGGCGTGTCCTTCGAGCTCCGCGACGGAGAGATGCTCGGGCTCGTCGGCGAGTCCGGCAGTGGGAAGTCGACGGTCGCAAACTGCATCTTGCGGCTCACGGACAGCACGTCGGGAACGATCCGGCTTGACGGCACCGACATCACGCACCTCTCGCGGCGCGCGATGCGTCCGCTTCGGCGAGACCTGCACATGGTCTTTCAGGATCCGTACTCGTCGCTCAACCCGCGCATGTCGGTCGGCGACATCGTCGCCGAGCCTCTGCGCCTGCACGGCATCGCGAAAGGGCGCGCGCTCAAGGCGGAGACGGAGAAGATGTTCGAGTCGGTGGGCCTTCGCCCCGAGCTGCGCTTTCGCTTCCCGCACGAGCTCTCGGGAGGCCAGCGGCAGCGTGTGGGCCTTGCGCGAGCGCTGATCCTTCGCCCGAAGGTCGTCGTCGCGGACGAGCCGGTCTCGGCGCTCGATGTCTCCGTGCAGGCGTCGATTCTCAACCTTCTGCGCGACCTGCAGAACGAGCTCGGCTTCTCGTGCCTCTTCATCACACACGACCTTGCGACAGTCGAGTACCTCTGCGATCGAGTCGCCGTCATGTACCTCGGGCACATCGTGGAGCTGGCGGCGCGCGACGACCTCTTCCGTGCTCCGCAGCACCCCTACACCCAGGCGCTTCTCTCCGCTGCGCTCGTGCCTGATCCGGCGATCCAGCGCTCGCGCGAGCGAGTCGTGCTCGACGGCGACGTGCCGAGCCCGCTCGCGCCCCCGTCCGGTTGCCGGTTCCATACCCGCTGCCCTCTGCACGAGCTGTCCGCGCCGGCCTCGGACGAGGAGGTTCCGGCGCTCCGAGAGTTTGCGCCGGGACACGCCGTTGCATGCCATCTCGTCTCTCCCGGTCATCCGGCGCCGAGGCTCGTCGAGACGCCGGGTACGGTGGCGGAGGTGCGCGCTGTCTCTGAATAAGTACCGTTCGGCGGCGATGTTCACGACTCGGCCCGAGCTCAGGGGGACGTTCGGCATGGTCGCCTCGACGCACTGGCTCGCGTCCGCGGCGGGGATGGCCGTGCTCGAGCAGGGCGGCAACGCCTTCGACGCGGCGGTCGCGGCCGGCTTCACGCTCCAGGTCGTCGAGCCGCACCTGAACGGCCCGGGCGGGGATCTACCGGCGCTGCTCTGGCACGCAGGCGATGAGCCCGTCGTCCTGTGCGCGCAGGGAACGGCTCCGCAGGCTGCGACGATCTCGCGCTATCGCGACGACCTCGGTCTCGAGCTCGTGCCGGGGACGGGGCCGCTCGCCGCCGTGGTGCCCGGCTCGTTCGGCGGGTGGCTCGCGATGCTCCGCGACTACGGCACGCTTCCACTCGGCGACGTGCTGCGCTTCGCGATCGGCTACGCAGAGGAGGGCTATCCGATGCTGCCGCAGGTCGCGGGGGCGATTCGCAACGTCGAGCAGCTCTTCCGCGACGAGTGGACGACCTCGGCGGCCGTGTATCTTCCCGTGCCGGAACCGGGGACGCTGCACCGCAATCCGCAGCTCGCCGCGACCTACCGCCGGATCCTGAACGAGTCGAACGGGGATGTCGACGCGGCACTCGACTGCTGGTATCGCGGCTTCGTCGCGGACGCGGTCGTGCGCTTCCAGGAGCAGGAGTGGCTGGACAGCTCCGGCGAGCGTCACGCGGGTTTGCTCACCGCAGAGGACCTGCGCGACTGGGCGCCGTCGTACGAGCAGCCGCTCGGGGTCGACTACGAGGGACTGACGGTGTTGAAGGCCGGCCCCTGGAGCCAGGCTCCCGTCTTCCTGCAGCAGCTCCGCCTGCTCGAGGGCTTCGATCTCGAGCGGATGGGTCACGCGAGCGCGGAATACGTGCACACGATCACCGAGTGCGCGAAGCTCGCGTTTGCGGACCGCGAGGCGTGGTACGGGGATCCGAACTTTGTCGAGGTACCGATGAGATCTGCTGCTCTCGCGGGAGTACGCCGACGAGCGGCGTGCGCTCGTCGGCTCCGACGCCTCCGCCGAGTTGCGCCCCGGCGGGCCCGATCCTCGTCTCCCGACGCCCGTGTCGGGCGCGCCCGTCGCACCGGGCGTCGGCGAGCCCACGCGCGGCGACACGGTGCACCTCGACGTCGTCGACCGCTTCGGGAACATGGTCGCGGCGACCCCGAGCGGAGGCTGGCTCTGGGGTGCGCCCGTGATCCCCGAGCTCGGCTTCTGCCTCGGCACACGCGCCCAGATGTTCTGGCTCGAGGAGGGGCTCCCGAACTCGCTCGAGCCCGGAAAGCGCCCGCGGACGACGCTCTCGCCGACGCTCGTCGCGCGCGACGGCGAGCCGTATCTCGCCCTCGGCACTCCCGGCGGCGACCAGCAGGATCAGTGGACCCTCCACACCTTGCTCGCGCACGTGCACTTCGGTATGGACCTGCAGGCGTCCATCGACGCGCCCGGACACCACACCGAGGCGTTCCCGAGCTCGTTCTACCCGCGCGAGACGCGCGTCTGTCATGTCGCGGTCGAGGATCGTGTGGGCGAGGAGACGATCGAGGGCCTCCGAGCGCGGGGACACGACGTCGAGGTCTCTGGGCCGTGGTCGCTCGGGCGCGTCAGCGCGGTCGGGCGGGAGCCGGACGGTCAGTTGAAGGCGGGCGCGAATCCGCGCTCGATGCAGGGCTACGCGGTGGGCAGGTAGACAGGATCCTCGGCGCAGTTCCGCAGGACGAAGGCACCGTCGAGCTCACGGTGTGGGCGCCGCGCGCCCGCTCGCTCGAGGTGCATTTCGCGGAGGGCGTGCAGGCGCTCGAGGTCGGCGCCGGCGGGGTCTATCAGGGGCGCTTCCCCGGCGGCGAGTACCTCCTCGCCGTCGACGGCGCCGAGACGTATCCCGATCCGTGCTCGCGTCATCAGCCCTACGGGGTGCGCGGGCCCTCGGCCGTCGTCGATCCCCGTGCGTTCGCGTGGACCGACGGGGCCTGGTCCGGACTGACGCTCGACACGCTCGTCATCTACGAGCTGCACGTCGGCACGTTCTCTGCCGAGGGCACATTCGACGGCGTCATTCCGCGGCTCCGCACGCTGCGCGAGCTCGGCGTCACCGCGATCGAGCTGATGCCGGTCGCGACGTTCCCCGGCGAGCGCGGCTGGGGATACGACGGCCTCTACACCTTTGCGCCGCATCCCGCGTACGGGGGCCCGGACGGGCTCGCGCGTCTCGTCGACGCCGCGCACGCCGCCGGGCTCGGAGTCGTCCTCGACGTCGTCTACAACCACGTCGGTCCCGGGAACGAGGCGCTGACCGCCTTTGCGCCGTACTTCTCGTCGAAGCACCACACGTTCTGGGGCGACGCGATCGACTACGAGCAGCATTTCGTGCGCGAGTGGGCGATCCAGAACGCCGAGCAATGGGTGCGCGACTACCACATCGACGCCCTTCGGCTCGACGCCGTGCACGCGATCTTCGACGATTCGGAGCTCCACATCTGCGCCGAGCTCGCCGAGCGGGTTCGTGCCGCCGCGCCGCGGGCACTCGTCATCTCCGAGATGGAAGTCGACAACTGGAAGCCGATCGAAGACTGGGGACACGACGCGCAGTGGGCGGACCGGTGTCACCACGAGCTGCATGCACTGCTGACCGGCGAGCAGGACGGCTACTACGCCGGCCACGGCTCGGTCCGCGCGCTCGCGCGCGACCTCCAGGGAGAAGGACACGATCCGCGGCGGCTCGTGGTGTGCGCGCAGAACCACGACCAGGTCGGGAATCGTGCCGTCGGCGACCGGCTGCCGCCGGATGCGCTTCGAGTGGCGGCTGCTGTGACGCTCTTCTCGCCGTGCACGCCTCTCCTCTTCATGGGCGAGGAGTACCTCGAGGAGGCGCCGTTCCAGTTCTTCACGGATCACATCGACCCGGCGATCGCCGAGGCGACGCGCTCGGGACGACGCAAGGAGTTCGAGGCGTTCGAGTCGTTCTCCGGCGAGCACGTCCCCGATCCCCAGGAGCTCGACACGTTCCTGCACTCCAAGCTGTCGCCGCGCGAGCCCGATCCGCTCTATCGCGAGCTCCTCGAGCTGCGCGCGAGCCTGCCGAGAGAGCTCGAGGTCGTGGAGGCGGACGAGGAGGGCAAGCGGCTCCATCTGCGCCGGGGGACAACGGACCTGCTCGCCGACTTCGGCGCGAAGCAGGTAGAGATTCGCCGCTGATGGACGTCTGGCCCGGTCATCCGTTCCCGCTCGGTCCCGAATGGGACGGCAGCGGGACGAACTTCTCGCTCTTCTCGGAGAATGCCGAGCGCGTCGAGCTCTGCCTGTTCGATGCCGAGGATCGTGAGACGCGCATCGAGTTGAGCGAGCGCGAGGCGTTCAACTGGCACTGCTACATCCCGGGCATTCGGACCCGGCCAGCGCTACGGCTATCGCGTCTACGGGGAGTACGACCCGGTGAAGGGCCACCGGTTCAATCCGCAGAAGCTCCTGATCGACCCATACGCAAAGGCGATCGAGGGACCCGTCGACTGGGCGGCGGCGAACGTCCTGCCGTACGTGCCGAGCCTCGACGAGGACGCCGACCTGCACTTCGACGACGAGGACGACGCCGAGGCGATTCCCAAGTGCGTCGTCGTCGACCCGGGCTTCAACTGGGAGAACGACCGGCCGCCGAACCACCCGTGGAACGAGATGGTGATCTACGAGGTGCATACGAAGGGCTACACGAAGCTGAGCCCCGACGTGCGCGAGGACCTGCGTGGAACGTACGCCGGCCTCGCGTCCGAGCCGGCAATCGCCTACCTGAAGAGCCTCGGCGTGACGGCGGTCGAGCTTCTGCCGGTCCATCACATCATCGACGAAGGCTTCCTGCGGGAGCGCGGCTTGACGAACTACTGGGGGTACTCGTCGATCGGCTTCCTCGCCCCGCACGCGCTCTATGCGGCGACCGGCACCCACGGCGAGCAGGTGCTCGAGTTCAAGGGGATGGTCAAGGCCCTGCACAGCGCCGGCATCGAGGTGATTCTCGACGTCGTCTACAACCACACCGCCGAGGGCAATCATCTCGGCCCCCTGCTGTCGTTCAAGGGCGTCGACAACGCGTCGTACTACCGGCTGATGCCCGACGAGCCGCGCTTCTACATGGACTTCACCGGCACCGGCAACTCGCTCAACCCGGTGCACCCGTCGGTGCTGCGGCTGATCATGGATTCGCTCCGCTATTTCGTGATCGAGTGCCATGTCGACGGCTTCCGCTTCGATCTCGCTTCGGCGCTCGCGCGCGAGTTCTACGAGGTGGACCGTCTCTCGGCGTTCTTCGACACCATTCACCAGGATCCGGTGCTCTCCCAGGTGAAGCTCATCGCCGAGCCGTGGGACGTCGGGCCCGGCGGCTATCAGGTCGGGAACTTTCCCGTGCTCTGGGCCGAGTGGAACGGTCTCTACCGCGACACGATGCGCGACTTCTGGCGCGGACAGGCGAACGTCGGACAGTTCGCGTCGCGCTTCACGGGGTCGAGCGACCTGTACCAGTCGGACGGCCGCGCACCGTTCGCGTCGATCAACTTCATCACTGCACACGACGGCTTCACGCTTCGGGACCTCGTGTCGTACAACGAGAAGCACAACGAGGCGAACGGCGAAGACGGGAAGGACGGCACCGACGACAATCGTTCCTGGAACCACGGAGTCGAAGGCCCGACGGACGATCCCGAGATCTGCGCGTTGCGCGCGCGGCAGCAGCGAAACTTTCTGGTGACGCTCTTCCTGTCGCAGGGCGCGCCGATGCTGCTCGGCGGCGACGAGTTCGGGCGCACCCAGGCCGGCAACAACAACGCCTGGTGCCAGGACAACGACCTCTCCTGGTTCCGGTGGGATGAGGCCGACACGGATCTGATCGAGTTCACGCGGCACTTGATCGCGCTGCGCCAGTCCCATCCGGTGTTCCGGCGCACGCGATTCCTGACCGGGCACGAGGTGAAGGGGTCGGGCCTTCCCGACGTGTGGTGGTTCAGGCCAGACGGCAGGCGCATGACGCAGAAGGACTGGCAACGCGAGGACGCGCACACACTCGGCGTGTTCCTGAACGGCGAGGAGATTCCCGAGCGGAATCCCCACGGCGAGGAAGTCCGGGACGATTCGTTTCTCCTGCTCTTCAACGCCTACGGCGAGTCGATCGCCTTCACGCTGCCGACGCGGCGCTTCGGCGCTCGCTGGGCGATCGAGCTGGCCACCGGCAGCGGCGTGCCCGACGGACCGCTTGCGGCGCGGGCCGAGGTCACGCTCGAAGGGCGCTCGCTCGTGCTGCTGCGGCGTGTCTGACTTCCGCTGCACGTACCGCCTGCAGCTGACCGACGAGTTCGGCTTTCGCGCCGCGCGGGAGCTGGCGGTCCCGTACGTCGCCGAGCTCGGCGCCTCTCATCTCTATCTGTCGCCATCGCTTCAGGCGCGCCGCGGCTCCACGCACGGCTACGACGTCGTCGATCCGACGCGCATCTCGGATGATCTCGGCGGCGAAGCCGAGTTTCGCGAGCTATGCTCGGCCGCGCGCGAGGCCGGGCTCGGCGTTGTGCTCGACATCGTCCCGAATCACATGGCGACGTCGCATGAGAACCCCTTCTGGCGGGATCTCGAGCTGCGTGCGAAGTTCTTCGACTGGGATCCGGAGTCGGGCTGGTACCGGCGCTTCTTCGACATCGGCGAACTCGCGGGCGTGCGCGTCGAGGACCCCGAGGTGTTCGAGACGACCCACGCCAAGGTGCTCGAGCTGGTGCACGAGGGCCTCGTCGACGGCCTGCGCGTCGACCATCCCGACGGGCTCGCGAATCCGCGCGAGTATCTCGACCGCTTACGGGGGAACGGGGTCGAGCACGTCTGGGTCGAGAAGATCCTCGAGCCGGGCGAGCACCTGCGCGACTGGCCGGTCGAGGGCACGACCGGCTACGAGTTCGCGAACGACGTCACCGCGCTCTTCGTCGATCCCGCCGGCGAGGAACCACTGACCGCGCTCTATGCCGAGCTCACGGGCGAGCGGCGGTCCTTCGCGGAGGTCGCCGCCGAAGCGAAGCTCGAGGTTGCGCAGACGACGTTCGCTCGAGAGATCGAGCGCCTGCACGCCCTGTATCCACACGACGCGCTCGCGGAAGCGGCGGCGTCGCTGCACGTCTACCGCACGTACGTCGAGCCCGATACCGGCCGTGTCGGCGACGAGGACCGCCGCGCGAACAGCGTCCTTCCCCAGGACCTGCAGCGCGTGCTTCACCTCGAGGAGCGATCTCCCGAGCTCGACGAGTTCGTCGTTCGCTGGCAGCAGTCGACCGGGCCCGTGATGGCAAAAGGGATCGAGGACACTGCCTTCTACCGCTACTTCCGGCTGACCGCGTTGAACGAGGTCGGCGGCGACCCGGGCCGGTTCTCGCTCGATCCCGACGCGTTCCATGCAGCGACGATCGAACGTGCCGCGCGGCATCCGCGCTGGCTGCTGGCATCGCAGACGCACGACACGAAGCGCGCGGGGGATGTGCGTGCACGCATCGGCGCACTCGCGGGCATGCACGAGCGGTGGGCGGAACGCGTGGGCGTCTGGCGCGAGCTGACGGGCGGCATGGACGATCCGAACGAGGAGTACCTCGTCTGGCAGACACTGGTAGGAGCATGGCCCATCGTGCCGCTCCGTCTCGAGCGCTACCTCGAGAAGGCATTGCGTGAAGCGAAGCGCAACACGAATTGGATCGAGCCGAACGAGCAGCACGAGCTGCGCGTGAAGCGCTTCGTCCGCTCGCTCTACGAGAACCAGGAATTCCTCGACGAGTTCGAGCCGTTCGTGCAGGACGTCGCCGCCGCCGGAGAGCACGCGTCCCTCGGCGCCCTGCTCCTGCGCCTCACGTGCCCCGGTCTCCCGGACATCTACCAGGGCGATGCGTTCTGGTCGCTCAACCTCGTCGACCCGGACAACCGCCGCCCGATCGACTGGCGGCGCAGCCGGCGCGCACTCGAGCAGGTGACGCCGACGCGCGAGACCTTGAAGTTTCATCTCGTCCGGCGCGTCCTTCGCCTGCGCGCGACGCATCCGGACGCATTCGACGGCACGTACGAGCCGCTCGACCTGGGTTCCGACCGGATCGGCTTCGTGCGGGGAGGCACGATCCGCGTCGTCGTTCCGCTGCGTCCGGAGGACGCCGTGCCGGGCGACAACGATCTCCTGCCGGAGTTTCCCCAGGAACTCTCGTTATTGCGCTGAATGCGCATACTGTCGCCAATGAGCCCCGACGCCTGGCCCTCAACCGATGCACCGTCCGCACCGCTGCCGCGGATCGAAGATCTGCCGCTCGCCGACCAGGGCTACGACCAGGAGGCCGTCCGGCTCGCCTTCGACTCGTTCTACCGTCATGCAGCCCAGCTCGACGCGTCGCTCCGAGCGCTCGAGGCGGTCGAGGTGTTCCGCCGAGATGCCGACGCGCTCCGGAACGATCTGCGCGCTTTGCGGGCACTCGGGCTCGGGGGCGGCGCGCCGGAGCCGCCGTGGGCCACGCGGACCTACGAGACCGCCCGTCCCGAGCTGCCGAGCGTCGTGCTCCGACTGGCAGCGGAGTCGGCGCTCCTCGTCACCGTCGCCGTGATCGCGGGCGTTGCGCACTTCAGGAACCTGACGATCGTCCTGCTGATGGCGGCGGCGTTCCTCATCGTTGCGATCTCGGAGTGGCTCGCGTCTCGTGCGCGCTTCGTCCCGTCCGTCGTCTCGTTCGTCCCCGAGGAGGGCGAGCCCGCGCCGTACGTCGAGGCGCCTGCACCCGGGTGGGAGCCGCGTGCGCTCGAGCCGGGCGAGGACACGGAGCCCGATGCGCTCACGATCGTTGCGAAGCCTGCCGAGGCCACCGCCGCTGCGGAGTCGTCGGCGGAGCCGGTGGAAGAGGCAGAGCCGGCGGCGGAGTCCGACTCCATGGCGGAGTCCGACTCCGACGCAGCGGCCGACTCGCAAGCAGGGGCCGACCCGTGGGAGCACGACGGTGTCGAGCGCGATGGTGTCGAGCGCGATGGGGCGGGAAACGACGCAGTGCCCGAGCCCGCCGTGCGCGGCGGGATCTTCCGCCGCCGCCGCTGACCTTCTTTTAACGGCGGAAGCCCGGCCCCCACTCCAGGGGAGAGCGGGAACCGGGCCGGGAGGAGCTCCGCCAGGGAGGGGCGTTCGATGACGCTCATCCATGGAACCAAATGGAGATGAGGCGCTTCTAAGAGTTCGCGAGGCGAAGCCGCAGCAGGGCGCCTCCGCCCGGCGCCTCCTCTGCCGAGACGCCGCCGCCGTGCGCCTCGGCGACCTCGCGGACGATCGCGAGGCCGAGCCCGGACCCCGGCAGGGAGCGCGCGGCGGCCGAGCGGTAGAAGCGGTCGAACACGTGTGCGCGATCGCCCGGCGCGATACCCGGGCCGTGGTCTCGGACGCGCAGCTCACCGTCGGCGAGCACGACCTCGACGGTCGTGCCGACCGGACTCCACTTGCCCGCGTTCTCGAGGAGGTTCCAAACCGCGCGTTCGAGCCGTTCCGGCACACCTGCGATCGTCGTCGGCTCGAGGCGGGCGTCGAAGCGGAGGTTCGGGAACCGTGCCCGCGCTCGCTCGACGGACTCTTCGACGAGCTCGTCGAGCTGCACCGGACCCCGCTCGATGTTCGCCTCACCGCGTGCGAGCTCGAGCAGCCCGGTGATCAGGTCGCGCATCTCGTGCGCCTCCCGCTCGAGGTCGGCAAACAGCTTGTTGCGCTGGCCGGGCTGCAGCCGCTCCTGCTGCTTCAGCACCTCGATGTTCGTCTGCAGGCTCGTCAGCGGCGTGCGGAGCTCGTGCGATGCGTCGGCGACGAAGCGGCGCTGCGTCTCGATCGACTCCTCGAGCGCTGCGAGCATCGTGTTGAACGCCGTTCCGAGCCGGGCGAGCTCGCCGCCTCCAGTCGCTTGCACGCGTTCGCTCGGGTCGCCGGTCTCGGCGATCCGTTCCGCTGCGCCCGTGAGGCGGCGCACCGGTGCCAGCGTTGCCCGCGAGACGAGGGCCCCGGCGAGCGCGGCCACGCCGACGCCGCCGGCCGAGACGAGCAAGAGAATGAGACGCAGCCGGCGGAGCTCGTGGTCGACGTCGGTCAGTGGTCGCACGATCATCACGGCGCCGGCGAAAGGTCGAGGCAGCGGCGCGACGACTTCACGCCAGTGGCCCTTGTCGATCGTGACATCGCGCAGGAAAAAGCCCTGCCGACTCTGGGCGATCTTGCGCGCGCGCTCGTCGACGGGAATCAGAGCGTCGTTCGTGCCGTCCTGGTTCAGGACGTTTCCGTTTCCGGACACCAGCTGCGCGTAGTCGCCGATGAATTGCCCGAATCCGCCGGGTCCGTGATCGAAATCGTCCGGATGGTGCTGGATGAGAGCGGCATGGGCGTCGAGCGACTGGTCGACCTGCTTGCGCAGGTCATGGCGCATCACGAGATAAATGAGAACCGACGCGATCGCAACGACTACCGCCACGACGAGCGCGGCCACGAGCGTCAGTCGAAGTCGAAGCGTCAAGGCTCGCGCAGAACATACCCCGTGCCGCGCACGGTGTGGATGAGCCGCGGTTCGCTCTCGCCTTCCGTCTTACGCCGGAGATAGCCGACATAGACGTCGAGCGCGTTCGAGGAGTGGCTGAAGTCGTAGCCCCAGACGCGCTCGTAGATCAGTGCGCGGGGAAGCACCTGCCGCGGGTTCCGCATGAAGAGCTCGAGCAGATGCGCCTCCGTCGTCGTCAGCTCGAAGCGCCGGCCGTCGCGCCTCGCCTCCATCGAGCCGAGATCGAACGTGAGATCGGCGAAGCGCAGCACGTCTGCGGGGTCCGACTCCACCGATCGACGGAGGAGCGCGCGAAGCCGTGCGAGCAGCTCTTCCAGCGCGAACGGCTTCGGGAGATAGTCGTCGGCACCGGCGTCGAGACCGTCGACGCGGTCGCCGACGGCGTCGCGGGCGGTCAGGAGCAGAACGGGCACGCGGTTGCCCTCGCGCCGCAGCCGACGCGTGACGTCCAGGCCGTCGTAGCCCGGCATCATCACGTCGAGCACGACGGCGTCGGGCGTTCGCTGCGAGATCGCCGCGAGCGCAGCGTCGCCGTCGGAGGCGAGCTCCACGTCGTACCCCGCGAGCTGCAGGGCGCGCTCGAGCGCCTCCCGGACAGCGCGGTCGTCGTCTGCCACGAGAACGAGCATGCACGGCACAGTTTGCCGACGGAGATGAGACGGCGATGAGAGTTCAGGCCGAGTCGTGAGCATGGTTCCGCTGCGGCGCAACCGGGACTTCGTGCTGCTCGAGAGCGGCCGCCTCCTGTCGAGCACCGGGTCGCAGCTGACGGCGATCGCCTATCCCCTCCTCGTCCTTGCGTTGACGCACTCGCCGGCCAAGGCGGGCGTCGTCTCGTTCGCGGGCCTCGTCCCGTACGCGCTCTTCGCGCTTCCCGCCGGCATCGTGGCCGACCGCTGGAATCGCAAGCGGCTGATGATCGTGGCCGACGGCGTGCGCGCGGCCGCCATAGCCGGCCTCGTCACGGCCGTCCTCCTGCACCGGGTTGCGTTCTGGCAGATCCCGATCGTCGCCTTTGTCGAGGGAATGGGCTCCGTCTTCTTCGGAGCCGGCGCGGTCGGAGCGCTTCGCTCGGTCGTGCCGGCGCGGCAGCTGCCGGCTGCGGTCGGGGCCCAGGGAGCGCGGGCCTCGATCGTCCTCCTCGTCGGCCCGGCGCTCGGCGGCGCGCTCTTCGGGATCGGCCGCGCAGTTCCATTCCTCACCGACGCCGTGTCGTACGCGTTCTCGATCGTCTCCCTCTCCGCCATGCGGACGCCGTTTCAGGAGACGCGGGAGGTCGATCGATCACCACTTCGGACGCAGCTTGCAGAGGGCTTTCACTTCCTCTGGAGCCAGCCGTTTCTGCGCACGGCTGCGTTTCTCTACGGCGCCTCGAACTTCGCGCTGCCCGGCGTGCTGTTCATCGTTCTCGTGCTGGGCAAGCGTCACGGGTTGTCCGGCGGCGAGATCGGCGTGTTGCTCGCTGCGTTCGGGGCCTGCACGCTTCTGGGCTCGCTCGCGTCGCCGCTCTTTCGCCGGGCGCTCTCGATGCGGACGATTCTGCTGCTCGAGCTCTGGGCGTGGCTCGGCACGATCGCATTTCTCGTCCGCCCGAACGTCTACGTGCTGACGGCATGCATCTTGCCGCTCGCGATCACGCTCCCGGTGACCGACTCCGTCGTCGTCGGGTATCGCGTTGCGATCACGCCCGACCGGCTGCTCGGCCGGGTCGAGAGCGTCCGCAGCAACATCGCACGGCTCCTCGCGCCGCTCGGCCCCCTGGCGGCCGGCTTCCTCCTCGAGTCGGTCTCGGCGCGCGAGACGGTGGCCGTCTTCACGGCCAGCATGCTGGCGCTCGCAGCGTGGGGAACGCTCAGCCCTTCGATCCGGAGCGCCCCGAGCCTCGCCGAGCTCGACGATCTGCCTGACTCGAACGGCAGCTAGGGTGGTCGCGAGCCGATCGAGTTGGCGCCTTGGACGCCGGCGCCTCGGGCATCCGGCGAAAGGGGCACGGGGAAACCGTGCGCACCGCGATCTTCTCGACGTATCCGCCGCGTGCGTGCGGGATCGGCACGTTCGCATTCGACGTGCGTTCGGCGCTTCTCGGCGTACGCGACGTCGAGGACGTCAGCGCGCTCGTCGTCGTCGACGAGCCGTCGAGCCCGCAGCGGCCCGAGATCCTCCAGACCGTCTCGCAGGGTGCGCGCGGAGACTACGTACGCGCCGCACGGACACTGGGGCGCCTCGACGTCGACGTTGTGCTGCTGCAGCACGAGTACGGCATCTTCGGAGGCCGTGACGGCGAGTACGCGCTCTCGTTCGCGCGAGAGCTCGCCCAGCCGCTCGTCGTGACGTTGCACACGGTGCTTTCGACGCCGACCGAGCATCAGCTCCAGGTCCTCACTGCTCTCTGCAACGAGGCGGAGCGCGTGATCGTGATGACCGAGACGTCGCGACGCCTCGTCATCGAGCTCGATGCGTGCGAGGAGGACAAGATCCGCGTCGTGCCGCACGGCGCGCCGGTGGCTCTCGGCGCTGCACGGGCCGAGCTCGAGGCGGGCCGGCGACCCCGCTACGTCACGCGCACTCCCGGCGGCTACGAACGGTTCGACTCGCGTTTCCTGGTCTCCACCTTCGGACTCATCTCGCCCGGCAAGGGCCTCGAGGGGATGATCGACGCGCTCCCCGAGATCGTCGACCGGCACCCCGATGTGCTGTATGTGATCGCCGGGCGCACACATCCGCAGATCGCGCGGCGAAAGGGCGAGGAATACCGCATCATGCTCGAGCGCCGCATCGAGGATCTCGACCTCGGCGATCATGTGGAGTTCGACGACCGCTTCCTCTCCGTGGGCGAGCTAGCCGATCTGCTCGCCGCGACCGACGTCTTCGTCACGCCGTATACGAATCGCGAGCAAAGCTCCTCGGGCGCGTTGACCTTCGCGCTCGCCGCGGGATGCGCGGTCGTGTCGACGCCCTTCCTCTACGCCGAGGACATGCTGGGCTCGGGCGCCGGCACGGTCGTCCCATTCGGCGACCCGGCAGCCATCGCCGCGGCCGTCTGCGCGTTGATCGAGGATCCCGTGCAGCTTGCGGCCACACGCGCCGAGGCGCGCCGCGTCGGCGCGGGCCTCGCGTGGCCTTCCGTCGCCGCGGCGACCGCGGCCGTGCTGGCGGAGGCGGCAGCCGCAGCTCCCAGGCGCACTCCGATTCCCGACGTCGGCCTCCAGCTTGCAGAGGCGCGCACGGATCATCTGCTGACGCTCGTCGACGACTGCGGCATCATCCAGCACGCCCGCGGTGCCGTTCCCAATCGTTTCACCGGGTACTGCGTCGACGACGTCGCCCGGCTCGCCGTCGTCGCACTCGAGCTCGAGAGCCGAACGGGCGACTCCGCGTGGACACCGGTTCTCTATCGGTCGCTCGCGTTCCTTTATGACGCGAGCGACGAGAACGGGGCGGGCATGCGCAACTTCATGGGCTACGACCGGCGCTGGCTCGACGAGCCGCACGTCGGCGACCATGTCGGCCGTTCGATCTGGGCGCTCGGCGACGTGCTCTCCACGGCGTGGGTTCCTGCCGCGGTCGGCCCGACGCAGCGGCTGCTCGCCTCGCTCGTGCAGTCGCTCGGCGGCGACGTGTCGATCCGTACCGCGGCCTATGCGGCGCTCGGGCTCGCTCGCCTCGACGCCGACCGCCTCGAGGACGATGCGCGCGGGCTGCTCGAGCGCTGCGTGACCCAGCTCGAATCGGCCTACGAAACGGCGGCGTCCGACGACTGGCGCTGGTTCGAGGACGCGCTCGCCTACGACAACGCGCGCCTGCCGCATGCGCTCATCATCGGTGGAACGGCGCTTGGGCGGACCGACGCGGTCGCCGCCGGACTCGAGTCGCTCGCGTGGCTCGGCGACGAGTGCGGGCTCGGAGACGGGCTGCTGCGTCTTCCCGGCAACGAGGGCCGCCGCCGCGACGAGCCCGCTCCGGGCGCCGGCGACGAGCAGCCGCTCGACGCGTCGGCTTTCGTCGAGGCGGAGCTTGCCGCGTTCGCCGTCACGGGCGACCCGGAACACGGCGCCCGCGCGCAGCGAGCGTTCGAGTGGTTTCTCGGACGCAACCGGCTCGGCCGGCCGCTCTACGACTTTGCGACCGGCGGCTGCTCGGACGGTCTCGGCGAGCTGGACGTGAACGCGAACCAGGGCGCCGAGTCGACGCTCGCATTCCACCGTGCCCAGCTCGTGCTCGACGCCGCCGGCCTGCCGCGGGTCCTGCGCCGCGGCTCCAGGGTCAAGACCGCCGCATGACCTCGGGCGGGCGCGAGCTCTTCACCCGGCATCCCGGCAATCCTCTGCTCACCGCCGGGGACTGGCCGACGCCCGTGAACGCGGTCTTCAACCCCGCCGCGGTCGTTCTCGTCGGACGAGACCGTCCTGCTCGCACGGGTCGAGGGTCTGACCGGCATCTCTGAGCTGACCGTCGCGCGCTCGGCAAACGGCATCGACGGGTGGCGAGTCGAGACCGAGCCCCTGCTCGCGCCTCTCCCGGGCGTCGAGAGCGAGCAGTGGGGCTTCGAGGATCCGCGGGCGGTCTGGATCGAGGAGCTCGAATGCTTCGCGATCACCTGCACGTCATACGGGCCGGCGGGCCCCGCGGTGTACCTCGCGACGACGAAGGACTTCCGCACGGTCGAGCGGCGCGGGATCGTGGTCAATCCCGACGACAAGAACGCAGCGCTCCTGCCCGAGCGGGTCGGCGGCCGCTGGATCCTCTTTCACCGGCCGACCACCGGCTTCGGTGCCACGCACCCCGGCATTGCGTTGTCCCGCTCGTACGATCTCGTCAGCTGGAGCCCGCCGGAGGTCGTCCTGACGCCGCGCGACGGCGCCTGGTGGGATTCGCTGCGGATCGGGATCGGGCCGCCGCTCCTGAAGACGGAGCACGGCTGGCTGCTCGTGTACCACGGGGTGAAAGACACGGTCAGCGGCTCGATCTACCGCATCGGCCTGGCACTCCTCGACCTCGAAGAGCCGACACGCGTGCTTCGCCGCGCTGCGAACTGGATCTTCGCGCCGAGCGAGAGCTACGAGCGCCAGGGCGATGTCGGGAACGCGATCTTTCCCTGCGGCCTCGTGGCCGACGCTGCGTCCGGCGAGCTGCGGCTGTACTACGGCGCGGCAGACACGTCGATCTGCCTCGCGACCGCGCGGCTCGACGAGCTGCTGGCAGCGGTTCTCGCTAGCGGGTAACGGTCACCGGCACGCCTGCGCCGATCCTGCCCGCCAGCCAGGTGATCGCGGCAGAGTCGAGACGAACGCAGCCGTGGGAGACGGCGGTGCCGGGCACGCCGCCGATGTATGCGACGCCGTGCAGCGCGATCTGCCCCGGCCCTCCGTCGAACTCCTGCAGCACGTTCGACCGTGCGCTGAGCGCCAGCGCGAACGGGCCGCCGGCCCCGCCCGGTGGGATCCGCACCGCTTCCTCGACGAAGAACGTGCCGAGCGGCGTTGGGGTCGACGGCTTGCCGACGACGGCGCGGAACGTCCGCACGATCCGACCCGATCTGAAGACGCGCACGCGGCGGGCCCCCGTATCGACCACGACGTGCCAGGCCGTTCTCGTCAGGACCGTGCCGCGCGTGCTGATCCAGCCGGTCGCGCCGTTCGGGCGTCCCGGGAGCCGTACGCGCAACCAGCCGCCGGCGGCGCGTCCGAGCACCGGGAGCACGGTTTGCGCTCCGGTGATCGGACGCTCACGTGCGACGCGCCGGAGCGCGGCGGCTCTCGCATGCGGCGCGGCGCGCGCGATGTGGGTCGACTGGAGCCTCACGAGCGTTTGCCGAGGGGGCACGTCGCTCGTGGAGGCGGAAGCGGTGCCGAGCGAGCACGAGCAGAAGATCGCCGCGACCGCGAAGAGCCGCAGGATGGGCGTTGCCGCCCATCCTGCGCTACCGAACGCCATCCGGGTCAGCCTGTGAACCCCGCGTGCGTGCGAGCCGTGTGGATCGTGGTGAGCTTGTGCCGGGCCCGCGTCGTCGCGGCCCTGCGGGCCCTCGCCGCGGTGGCCGCCCTCGCAGCCTTCGCGGCTGCTGCCTTCGCTGCGGCCTTCGTGGCTGCAGCCTGCGCAGCGGCGGCCGCCTGCGCCGTCGCTGCCGCCTGTGCTGCAGCTGTCGCGGCAGCCGTGTCGGCAGCGAGCTTCGCCGCCGCGGCGGCCGCGGTGTCGGCAATCGCCTTCGCGGCTGCCGCAGCCTGTGCTTGCACGAGCGCAGCAGCGTTCGCCGCCGCCTGGTCGTTCTCCGCCTGGGTGACGCACGTCGTCGGGGTCAGGATCGTGTCGTGGATCAGGGTGACTGCGCCGGCGCCTGCTTCTCCGGCCAACAGGCGACCTTGCACGGTGACGCCGTCGTTGACCGAGATCGAGGTGTTCGCGAGGATCGTGCCTGCGAAGTTCGAGCCCGACCCGAGCGTCGCGGAGCTTCCCACCTGCCAGAAGACGTTGCACGCCTGCGCTCCCCGCAGGAAGGTGACGTTGCCGCTCGAGCCCGTGATGAGCGTCGAGCCCATCTGGAAGATGAAGACCGCGTCGGCGTTGTTGTTGCCGTCGAGGACGAGCGTTCCACTCATGCCGAAGGTGCCGGCAGCCGACCGGTAGACGCCCGGCGTGAGGGTTTGGCCGGCGAGCTCTGTCGGAATCTGGGTGGGCGTTTGCCCGGCCGCAACGCCGTACGCGGTCCCCAGGTCGGTCTTTGCATTCTGGGTGGCCGTGTCGTTCGGATTCGGCTGGTTGTGGTTCGTGCCCGTCTGCGCGATGCAGTCGGCCGCCGGGCAGCCGGAAAAGCCGGTCTCAGACGGCAGCGGGGACGAGCCGGTGTCACCGGAGATGGTCGTCACCCCGGTGTTCGTGATTCCGCTGCCCGCGAGCACGGCGAACACTCCCGCGTTGCCGAGCAGGACGGGTGTCGGTGCTGCGGATGCCGCGCTGACGAACGCAAGCGGCAAACACAGCGCCAGGCCACAGAGTGCAAAGAGTCTCAAGGCGGTTCCTTCCCTCAGTCGAGCTCAATGTCACCGGCAGGGAACTGCGCCGATGACGTGCTCCGACCTGCGCTACTGAGGGCGGATCAAACGCGATGCAGGCTTCACCGCGTGTTCCTTGCCAAAAGTATAGCAGATCCGCTATTTCAGCTCCGGCGCGCCGGGAGGTGCCGCCGGCACGAGCAGGAGATGGCTGTCGACGATCGCGGCCGCCACGTCTGCGAGCTTCGTTCCCCGGTGCTGGGAGTGATCGCGGAGCATTCCGAAGGCCCGTTCGGCGTCGACGGAGTGCCGGGCCATCAAGATTCCCTTCGCCTGCTCGATCACCGCGCGGCGACCGAAGGCTCCCTGAAGGTTGTGGTACTCCGTGAAGCGCTGAAGCGTGACGTCGATCGCGCTCTGCAGCTCCTCCGGAGTCGTGTCGACGAGGTAGGCGAACACACCCGCCTTCGCCGCCTCCCGGACGTACGCAGGGTCCTCGGCCGAGAGCAGCGCGATCACGGGGCAGCTCGACTCGTGCACGATCTGCTCGATCAGCTCGAGGGCGTGCTGCGAGGAGAGCCCGAGCCCGACGAGCGCGACATCGGGTTTCTCACGGGCGGTGACGGCTCCGACGGCAGTCACGTCGATCTCACGTGCGATCACCTCGTGGCCGAGCCCGGACACGACCTGCGCGAGCAGCTCGAGCCGATCGCGGCGCTCGTTCGCAATCAGCACGCGGAGCTGCTCGATCTCGCGCTCGGGTCCCAAGTCGACGCGGATTTTATGGGTCGCGCGCCGGATCCGCCATGTCTTTAGTCTTCCCCTCCTTGACGGCACCCGGCATCGTCCTCGAGGTCGAGAACCTCCAGACGGAGTTTCACCTCCGGTCGGCCAACGTGAAGGCCGTTGACGGGGTGTCGTTCAGCGTCGCCGAGGGGGAGTGCGTGGGCCTCGTCGGCGAGTCGGGCTGCGGCAAGTCGACCACCGGGCTCTCGATCATGAAGCTGCTGCCGAACGTCGGTCACGTCGTCGGCGGCTCCGTGAGGCTCCTCGGCCGTGACCTCGTCCCCCTCTCGGAAGGGGAGATGCGCAGCGTGCGCGGCAACGAGGTCGCGATGATCTTCCAGGACCCGATGACCTCCCTCAACCCGACCTGGACGGTCGGGCGCCAGATCGCCGAGGCAGTGCGGTTGCATCAGGACGTTCCGAAGCAGCAGGCGCTCGACCGTGCGCGCGAAGTGCTCAACCTCGTCGGCATGCCGCGTCCGGACGAACGGCTCGGCTACTACCCCCACCAGCTGTCCGGCGGCCTGCGTCAGCGTGTGATGATCGCAATCGCCCTCGCGTGCTCGCCGAGGGTGCTGATCGCCGACGAGCCGACGACCGCGCTCGACGTGACCATCCAGGCGCAGATCCTCGATCTGATCGACGCGCTCCGGCGTGACTTCAAGATGGCCGTGATCCTGATCACGCACGACCTCGGCGTGATCGCGGAGCGCGCGAACCGGGTGATGGTGATGTACGCCGGCAAGATCGCGGAGGGCGCGTCGACGGACGAGCTCTTCGGCTCGATGCGGCATCCGTACTCGGAGGCGCTCTTCCGCTCGATCCCACGTCTCGATCACGACCGCTCGAAGGCGCTCTACTCGATCTCCGGCCTGCCCCCTGACCTCTCGCGCGACCTCGTCGGGTGCCGCTTTGCGCCCCGCTGCCGCTACGCAACCGAGCGCTGCCGGACCGAAGAGCCCCTGCTGGCTCCCGCCGCCGAAAACGGGGCGAGCCCGGGTGCGGGCACGAGCCATACCGATGCGCCCTCCGTCCTCGGTGCGAACCCGGCGGGGGAGCACGTCTTCGCCTGCTTCCATCCGGTCCACGGCGTCTCGGACGACGCCGCCGTCACCGCCGAGGAGCTGGGGCTCGCCGACAGTGCGTTCGCGCCGGGCGCCCCGGCCACGGCCTCGATCAGCGCGGTCGATCGGCCGACCGCTCCGGCGCCCGTCGCCGAGCGTGAGGTGATCCTGCAGATCGACCATCTCGTGAAGGAGTTCCCCGTCACGGCAGGGGCGATCCTCCAGCGGAAGCTCGGCACGGTCAAGGCGGTCTCCGACGTGTCGTTCAACGTTCATCGAGGCGAGACGTTCGGGCTCGTGGGCGAGTCGGGTTGCGGGAAGACGACGATCGGCTGGCTCGTCGTCGCGCTCGAGAAGCCGACGGACGGCGCGATTCGGTTCGAGGGGGACGAGATCTCGAAGCTCCGCGGGGGCGCGTTGCAAAAGCGTCGCCAGGACCTGCAGCTGATGTTCCAGGACCCGTACGCGTCGCTCGATCCGCGCATGCGCGTGGGGCCGATCATCCGGGAGCCGCTCGCGGTGCAGGACATCGGCTCGCGCTCCGAGCAGCGGGTGAGCAGTCGGCGAGCTGCTCGGAGAGGTCGGGCTCTCGCCTCGCGCCGCGGAGCTCTACCCGCACGAGTTCTCGGGCGGGCAGCGGCAGCGAATCGGCCTCGCGCGAGCCCTTGCGCTGAGCCCGAAGCTGATCGTTGCCGACGAGCCCGTCTCGGCGCTCGACGTCTCGATCCAGGCTCAGATCCTCAACCTGATGCGCGCGCTGCAGAACACGCATCAGCTCACGTACATCGTCATCTCGCACGATCTCGCGGTCGTGAAGTATCTCGCCGACACGATCGGCGTCATGTATCTCGGCAAGCTCGTGGAGATCGGCCCGTCGGAGGAGATCTACGAACGAGCGGCACATCCGTACACCCAGGGACTGATCGACGCGATCGCGATTCCCGATCCCGTGCTTGCGCGCCAGCGGAGATCCGTTCCCGTGCGCGGCGAGCTGCCCTCGGCGATCAACCCGCCGTCGGGCTGTCGGTTCCGCACGCGCTGCCCGCTCGCGCAGGACATCTGCGCCGAGGTCGAGCCGCCGCTCCGCCCGTTCGGGCCGGAGCATCTCGCCGCGTGTCACTTCCCACTGCAGCCGCCGGTCGCGTCGGCGAACGGGAACTAGTCGCGCCTAGCGCCGCTGCAGCCGCACTTCGAAGGCGTCGCGGAGCGCGTCGCCGACGAAGTTGAACGCGACGACGACGAGCACGATCGCGATTCCGGCCGGATAGATCTCCCACCAGTAGCCGTCGAGCGCGTAGTTCACGCCGTTCGAGAGCATCGAGCCCCAGTCCGTCTTCGGAGCCGGCACGCCGAGGCCGACGAAGCCGAGCGCCGCGAGCAGCAGGATCGCGTCGGCGACCTGGAACGTGGCGTTGACGATGATCGTCCCGATCGTGTTCGGGATGATGTGGCGCAGCACGATCCGTCGGACCGCGGCCGCCCATCACGCGCACGGCCTGTACGAACTCCCGCACGCGCAGCGACAGCGTCTCGCCGCGGACGAGGCGCGCGGGCACGAGCCATGCGGTGAAGCCGATCACGAGGATCAGGATCTTGAGCGAAGGGTGATAGATCACGGCGAGCACGATCACGAGGAAGAGCAGCGGTACGGAGAGCAGCACGTCGACGATGCGCATCATCAGCGCGTCCACCCAGCCGCCGAAGAAGCCGGAGATGGCGCCGAAGAGGACGCCGACGACGGTCGCGATCCCGGCGGCCGCAAGCCCGACCTCGAGCGAGATCTGGCCGCCGTACATGATCCGCCCGAGGATGTCGAACCCACTCTGATCCGTGCCCAGCGGATTGGTCGCGCTCGGCGGCGAGTTCTGCGTGGAGTTGATCAGCGCATCCTGCGTGCTCGTTTGATTCGTGTGGTAAAAGACCGGCCCGAGGAAGCAGAAGAGCACCATCAGGACGATCACGGCGGCGCCGACGACGGCGAGTCGATTCTCGATGAACACGTGGAAGAGCTGCGAGCCGAGGCCCCCGCTCGACGTCGCCTCACCGCCGGAGGGCGCATCGCTCGGATCGGGCGCGAGCGCGTCGAGCGCGGGCTGGCCTATAGCCACGACGCACCAACGCTACGCATAGCGCACCCGCGGGTCGGCGATCGCGTAGAAGATGTCGGCGAGCAGCGAGCCGGCAACCGTTGCGAGTGCGGCGACGAAAGTCGTCCCGAGCAGGAGCGGCACGTCGTTGTTGATTGCCGCGTTCGTCGTCAGCAGGCCCATGCCCGGGAAGTTGAAGACCGTCTCCGTAATCAGCGCACCGCCGACGATGCCCGGCAGTGAAAGGCCGAGCAGCGTGATGATCGGGATGAGCGCGTTGCGCAGCGCATGCCGGAAGAGCACGCGCCGCATGCTTGCTCCTTTCGCCTTCGCCGTTCGCACGTAGTCCTCGGTCATCGCCTCCATCATCGAGGAGCGCATGTAACGGCTGAACGCGGCGATCGTGATCGCGGCAAGGCTGAACACGGGCAGGACGAGGCCTCGCGGATCCGAGAGCACGCCGGCCACGTTGCCCGCCTGAGGGGCGTCGACGGGGAACCAGCCGAGATCGATCGCGAAGTAGAGGATCAAGAGCTCGCCGAGCAGGAAGGCGGGCATCGAATAGCCGACGAACGACGTGCCCGTGAGGACGTAGTCGATCGGCTTGTTCCGCTTCACGACCTGCAGCACTCCGAGCGGGACCGCGACGAGCACTGCGAAGAGCGTCGAGATCCCGACGAGCACGAGCGTCTTCGGCAGGTCCTCCCCGATTAGCGACGCCACGGGTTGGTTTCGCTTGTAGGAGTAGCCGAGGTTGAAGTGCAGGACGAGGTCGCGGCAGTAGTTCCAGAACTGATGCCAGATCGGCAGGTCATAGCCGTTGACATGGTTGAAGTTCGCGATCGTCGCCGGCGTCGCCCGCTGGCCGAGGGCGGCGCGCGCAGCGCCGCCCGGGATGACGTGGGCCAGCAGGAAGACGAGCAGGGTCACGCCGAACACGACGACGATCGCCTGAATGATCCGGCGGATCAGATAGCCGATCACTGCGCGGTCAGCCTTCCCGTCGACTACTTCGTGAAGAACCACTCCTCGGGGTTGATCGTGAGCAGCGGGTTCTGCGGGGTGACGCCCTGCAGGTTCTTCTGGATCTCGGTCACCTGGAAGGCCTGGTTCGGCTGCCAGACGACCGGCAGGTTCTTCGCGAGGTAGTTCTCGTACTTCGCGAGGGTCGCGGTCCCGAAGTTCGTGTCGTGGATCAGCTTGTCGGCGGTGGGATCGGAATAGCTGCCGCCGTTCGAGCCGGCGCCGGTCTGGAAGAGCAGCTCGCCGCTCGGGTAGAAGTCCGGGGCGTACACCCATCCGCCGCCCCAGTTCTCCATCTCCCAGGTGCAGCTCGCTGCCCTTGCACTGGACGGCGTTCCCGATCACCGTGTCGAAGCTCGCGGTGCTGAGCGTGATCTTGATGCCCGCCTGCTGCCAGGCGGCCTGCTGCGCCTGCATCAGCTGCTGCTCCGACGGGCCGTTGTTCACGTACTGGATGGTGAAGTCGAGCTTCGAGCCCGCGGGCACGCCGCACTTCGACGCATCCGAGCACGTCGTGATCCCCTTCGGGTTGACCTTCCAGCCGTGCGACTTGAGGAGCGCGATCGCCTTCGGAGGGCTGTATGCATACGGGTTGGACTGCTCGTACGCGGTCGCGAAGGAGTTCTTCGGCAGAACCGGCACCGGCCCGTATGTCGGGACACCGTAGTTCTTGAAGATCTTCTTCAGGTACAACGGCTCGTCGACGAGCAGCTGCATCGCCTGCCGGAAGTAGAGCTGCCTGAAGATCGCACCCGCCTGGCCGCCGTCACCGGTCGAGTTGAAGTTGTAGGGGAAGTAGTTGATGCCCCACGGGTACCACGCGTCGAGATTGAAGTTGGGGAGGCGGGGGTTGTTCGAGCCGGCCTGGAGCGGAGTCCTCGCCGCGGACGTGATGTCCTCCGGCGGCAGGTAGCCGACGGTGAGCTTGCCTCCGACGAGCGCGTTGAACTCGGCCCCTGTCGAGGTGTAGGGCAGCGTCACGAACTCCGCGATCTTCGGCTTCACCGGGCCGGAATAGGTCGGGTTCGGCTTGAACGCGGCGAAGCCGGTCGAGTTGAACTTGACGAGATGGAACGGGCCGTCGACGATCTGCCAGATCGGGTTCGTCGCATAGGTCTTCAGCGAGTTGTTGGGGGCCTTCGGATTGTTCGGGTCGAAGCCCGACTGCTGTGAGAGGAACGTGTAGACGGCGACGCAGGACTTCGCCTCGGCGGAGACGGGGTTGGTTGCGGTCTTCGTCGTCGTGACAGTCACGGCCTGATACGACGCCTTGCCGCACGCCGCGCTTCCGGCCTTCTGGCCCTTGGCGGTGACGTTCCAGGCCATCGGGAACGGCGTGATCTGCGACAGCTCGTTGTACGTGAACCAAAGCGGGTTCGTCGGGCCTGTCAGCGTGATCGTGATCGTCGAGCCCGAGGTCGTGACGGACTTGACGTCGTCCGGCATGCCGCCGGGGGAGTACGCAGCCCAGCCGGTCTTCTCGACCTTGAGGATGTTCATCCAGAACACGACGTCCTGCGCGGTCACCGTCTCGCCGTTCGACCACTTGTACGGCTTCAGCTTCATCGTCACCTTCGTATTGCCGTTCGAGTACTTCGGCTGTTCCGCGAGCGAGCAGCGTGAGGTCGAGGGAGGCGAGCTCCCGTGGCCGAACCAGTAGAGCGGCCGGTACATGAGCTGCTGGAAGTCGGAGATGTTCGTGACGCTGAAGAACGAGAGGCTCATGAACGGGAAGATGTAGTTCGGGGCGGCCTGGGCTCCTTCGGCGAAGTAGACGATCCCGCCGGGCGAGGCTTTCCCCTGCGCAGACGAACCGGTGCTGCTGGATCCGCTGCCGCCGCCTCCGCCACAGCCGACCGCGGCAAGACACATCGCGGTCGCAGCGGCTGCAATGACTCCGCGCGTAAGTCGGACCGATCCCATTCCGTCCCCTCCTAGCTCGGCGCCCCGCCCGCCGACGAGGAGCATTTTCGACCCCCGAAATCTAACGGTCCGCGCTCTACCACGCGCTTTCACTCGAATTCGGGGTCAAGCGACCGGCCGGCGCGACCGATGGTTCGAGAGAGCCCACGATCGTTTGCGGGCCACTGCGGAAAAGGATCTCGTACTGTGAGCAACTCGATCGCGACGGAAGTCCAGGCGGTTCGTCGTTGGCGCGTCCGGATCGACCAGCGGTCCGACCTCGTCTTCGGCTTGCGGGATTACTTCCGCCGGTTGGGCGTCACCGCCGAGGTGGCGGGCCCGGCGCTCGTCGAGCTTGCCGGCCCCGAGGATCCAATCGAGATCGAGCAATACGTGGCGAGTTGGTCGCGGGTGAACGGCGCACCGCTGCACGTGGACGAGCTCGGCGAGCCGCCGGCCGTTGCTCCGGCGCCGCGTTCCGGATCGCCGCGCCTCGGAACTCTTCTCGTCAACAACGGGTACCTCACGGACCCCCAGCTGGCCGGCGCGCTCGCCGAGGCGAGCGCGACGAAGGATCTGCTCGGAATCGTCCTGCTCCGCCGGGGCCTGATCTTCGAGGACGAGCTCGCACGCATGCTCTCGAAGCAGCTGGCGATCCCCTACGTGAGCGTCGGCCGCGTCGGCGTCAACGCCGTTGCAGCCCGCCAGCTCCCGCCCGAGGTCGGAGAGGCAGCCGCAGCGATTCCGGTGCGGATGATCGGCGATGCGGTGCAGGTCGCGTTCGCGGACCCGACCGATTCGACGGCCCTGACGGAAGTCGGTCGCTATCTGCCGAGGATCGAGCTCGCCGTCGCCGAGCTGTCCGACATCAAGCTCGCGTGGCGAAGCATCACGAGTCTCGTCTCCGCGTAGCCGTCGCTATCCATCGGTCGCAGGCTGGTCGCGAACGAGCTCGAGCGTCGCGCAGTGCAGCCCCGCGATCGCGAACCTGTGCGACTCCGAGAAGTCGACCTGGACCACCTCGACGTCGTGCTTCTCGAGCGCCTTGACGACCGTCGGGGAGCCGGCGTTCATCACGACCTTGCCCGGCTCGAGCGTGACGCCGTTCAGCGCGAGGTCCCAGTACTCCTCGACCGGCACCTCGATGATCGTGTAGTCGCGGCGAACCAGCTCGCGGATGAAGCCGTAGTTGACGAGGTGCGGCGCGAGCAGCACCTTCCCGTGGTCGACCGTCAGCATGACCATGTCCATGTGCGAGGTGCCGATGTTCCCGTGGCCGGTCGAGTCGTACCAGCCGGGGCTGTGGCACACGACGAGCTCGATGCCGAGATTCGAGAGCACGAACTCGAGCTGGCGAAGACCCTCCTCGTTCGCGACCACCGACTCGTTGAAGACGAACGTGCGCTCGTCGAGCCAGCGGCCCGCGCCGGGCTCGCAGATCCCGCGGCCGTGGATCGTCAGGTAGATCGGCACCTGGAGCGCTGCGAGCACCTTCTCCCAGATCACCTCGCGCCCGCGCTGCCATGAGCCGAGCCCGTAGCGGTGCACGATCGCGCCGCCGTGGACGACGAGCCCGCCGCCGGCGAGCGTCACGAGGTTCTTGATCCAGCCATACGCGCCGATCGCGGGCACGGGCGGCTCGATGTAGTTCACCCGGACGCCGTTCGCCTCGAGCGTCGCGTAGTACTCGTCGAACTGGGCCTGCAGCCGGCCGAGGTCGGCGTTCCCTGCAGCGCTCGAGTAGTAGTACTGCCACTCCTCGGCGTACTCGGGCCGCACCTCGTTCTCGGTCGGACGCGACACGAGCACCTCGCGCAGCGTGCCGATCCCTTCCGCACCCCACCGCCGCCCCCAGACCTGCTCGACCTCGTCGTAGAGGTCCGTCTCGTGGAGCATGTAGTTCCGGAGCGGCTTGCCCGGCTCGAACCACGGCAGCGACGCGAGCACGGCCGCCTCGTCGTGCGTCTCCGCCTGCCGCGGCGAGGAGTACGTCAGCTCGACGGCCTCGCCGTCGGCGGTCCGGATGCGGAACGGAACGGACTCTCGCCTCGACGTCGAATCTGCGATGGCCATGAGGGACCTCCGTGTTGGCTTTCCTCGGTTTCGTGGGGCGCACGCCGAGGATAGTCCTCGCGGCGCGCGGCTTGAAAATTGCAGCTTCGATGCCGCCGGCGCCTGCCTCCCCGTTCGTGGAGTCTTGCCGAGGGCTCGATTGCGACCTTGAGGCGAGGCCGGAAAGGTGGCACAGTGGTCTGCGTCCTCGGGCGTCGAGGGCGAACGCGCAAAGGTGGGGGAATCATCGTGGGAGCTGGCGGCAGCTCACATAGAACGTCGTCGGCCGTGCGGGTCGCGCGGCGCGTGGTCCTCGCCGCTTTCGTGCTCGTCGCGGTGTTCGCGACGTCGGCGAGCGCCGACAACACGGTCACGTTCACGGCGAGCCAGACGCTGCCGGTGCCGCCGGCCTCCAACTTCGCCGGGGCGGGCGGGGGAGACGGCTGGGCCGTCGCACTGACGCCGAAGGCGGTCTACAACGTCTTCCACCACGCGTCGACGATGCAGGTTGCCTGCCATCTTCAGGCGAGCGAGTCGAATGCCGCCGGCTGCTGGGGCAAGGATCAGTTCGGCAGGGATCTCGCGCGCACGATCACGCAGACGTCGGGTGACTCGACGTTCAACTTCTCGACGTCGGGACATCCCGGACTGTGGCTCGACCAGGACAGCGGGCACCTCTACGTGTTCTCGACGCGGTCCGATGGGACCGGCGGCGTCGTCTGCATCGATACCGTCGCGGCGGATACGTCCACGAATCCTTTCTGCGGCTTCACGCCGCTCACGGCGGCCGGCGAAGCGGCCGGCGCGAACGGCACGAGCGGCATCGGCGACCCTGCGGTCGTCGGCAACCGCTGGTTCGCCTTCAACTACTTCAGCGGCACCGGCATCGGCGGGCCGAACGGCGGCGGAGCCCAGAACAAGCTCCTCTGCTTCGACCTGACGACCTTTGCGGCGTGTGCAGGTCAGCCGTTCGTCGTGACGCTCGGCGACGGGGCGGTCTCCGTCAGCACGTTCCCGGCACCGTCCCTGGCTGCGATCGGAAGCCAGGTAGTCATCTCCGCCAACGTCGGCGGCAGAGACGAGCTCGCGTGCGCGGACGGCAGCGCTCCTGCGGTCGGGAACTGCGGCGGCGCCTGGCCGGTCGTGCTCGAGTCGAGGTACAGCTCGGTGAACGGAGCTCCCTTCCCGCTTCTGTCCGCCTCCGGCGCCGTGACGGGCGTCTGTCTGCCGACGGGCACCGATCCGTGCTTCAGCTTGGCGGGCGCGGACGTCGCAACGCCGGAGAACATGACGGCCGCGATCCCGGGTACATCCGGATGGAACGGCGCCGCGGTGCAGATCGGGCCGCGGGTCTACGTGCCCAACGGCAATGCGAACGAGGTCGACTGCTACGACTACAACCTCTCGAGCAGCTGCCCGAGCTTCCCGAAGCATCTGAACGGTCTCAGCCTGCTCTACACGGTGAACGCGGATCCGGCGCGGCCGACCTGTCTGTGGGTCAACTCCGACAACGGCGGCAGTCAGATCCAGAACTTCGACGCGTTCACGGGCGGGGCGTGCGGCCAAGGCCCCATCCGCGTCCTGGCCTCGACCTTCGTCGTCACGGCACCGAAGTGCACGCCGGGCTCCTACACGTCGCTGCAGGTGACGGATCCGGTGCGGAGCAGCTACACGAGCGGCACGGTCACCTTTGCGGACGGCAGCGGCAACCCGATTCCGAACGTCCCTGACGTACAGCTCGACGCGTCCGGCACCGCGACGCTCACCGGGCTCAACCTCAACACCCAGAGCGGCCTGCCGCAGTTCCTCATCACCTTGAACGGCGCCGGGGATACGCCGAAGTCCGTCACGGTGCAGCTCACCTGGACGGGCACGTTCGATCCCGACTGCGAGAAGCCGGCGACGGTCGTGGTCAATCCGCCGGCGGGCGTCTCCACCGGCGCACCGGCGGTGAGCGACGTCTCCGTCTCCGTCGCCGGGCCGGCGAGCGTGCGCATCGGCTCCGATGTGACGTTCACCGTCACCGCCAAGAACAGCGGGATCAACACCTCGACCGGCGTCGAGCTGCGGATCCCGGTTCCGGCGGGGTCGACGCTCGTCTCGGCCAAGCTCTCGAACGGAAACTCCTGCGCGACGGGAAGCGTCGTGACCTGCTTCGTCGGCACGCTCGCCCCGGGCGGCTCGGCGATCGCGACGATCGTCGTGACGCCGACGCAGGCCGGGCCGCTCACGGAGTCTGCCTCGGTCCAGGGCGACTACGACTCGAATCCGGCGAACAACGGCTCGTCGGCGTCGACCACGGTGCTGTCGCAGAACGCGCCGCCGCTGCCGCCGCCGCCTCCGACGCAGCCCGGCAC
Organism: uncultured Actinomycetes bacterium; assembly: GCA_963848665.1. Classification (GTDB taxonomy): domain Bacteria; phylum Actinomycetota; class Thermoleophilia; order Gaiellales; family Gaiellaceae; genus Palsa-739. The sequence continues at coordinate 300,872 of CAWKEF010000006.1, read as the reverse complement.
GTTCAACGCGATCACGACCGGCATCGTCCTGGTCAACGGCGTGGCCGTGACCGCGGACAAGATCTTCCAGATCAAGTCCGGCGACATCATCGACGTCACGCAGGGCTCCATCACCTTCACGGCCGCAGACGGCAGCTACGGCCTCTTCTCCGGCACCCAGCCGACGGCGCGCGTGAGCACGCGACTCCACGCGCTCGGTGCGACGGGCACCGTCGTGTCGCAGTTCCAGATCGGTCCGCAGGCGACTGCGGACACGCCGACGGAGCTCGACCTCGTCGGCGGCGACTTCTCCGTCTGCACCTCGAAGCGTTCGCTTTCGGCCGGGAACCAGACGCCGGTGCGCGCGCTCTGGGGCTCCGCGAAGGGCCACTTCACGACGAAGGCTCGCTACAGCGCTGCGACCATCCGCGGAACGATCTGGCTCACCGAGGACCGCTGCGACGGGTCGCTGACGCAGGTCGTCCAGAGCGTCGTCGACGTCGCCGACTTCACCACGGGGAAGACGATCGCCGTGAACCCGGGCGAGAGTTATCTCGCGCTGCCGAAGACCGCTGCGTTCAAGCCGCCGACGACGAAGAAGAAGCCGCACAAGGCGAAGCAGCCGAAGCCTGCGACACGCCCCGCGGTGAAGGCCAAGCCCACGACGCAACTCGTCTACCAGGTGCGGGCAGGCGACTCGTTGTGGACGATCGCGGCGGCGAAGCTGCACGCCGGCAAACGGTGGGCCGAGATCGCCTCGCTGAACAAGCTTCGCCCGCCGTACGCGATTCCGCCGGGCACGAAGCTCAAGCTGCCGCGGCACTAGCGCGGCCGGGTGCGCCTGTTCGCCTCCTGCCCGAGAGGCCAGGAGACGTCATCTGACGACAAAGGGATAGTGCGGTGAGATGATCCGCGCCCTCGCCATCTCCGGCCTCGTCGTGGCCTTCGCGCTGACCACGCTCCTGTGGCGTCAGGCCGCTGCGCCTCCGGTTCCTGCCGGACCATGGCCGACGCCGCCTCCCGCTCATCCCGCCGGGCCCGCGGTCGTCGCCGCGGAGCCCCCGCGCATCGATGCCGTGCCGGTCCGCGTCCATCGAGTCGCGAGGCCGCGGCGCGCGCGTGTACGGGCGGCCGTCCCGAGTCGCGTCGCCGTCTCGCTCGTCACCCCGGCTCGGCCGGCGCCCGTCGCGACCGCGCCGGTTGGCTCGTCGAAGCCTTCGGTTCAGAGGCGCAAGCCGCCGGCGGCGGCACGGCGGCACGTCCCGCCGCGCACGCCGCCCCCAGCCGGTCCTTCGCCGGCTTCTCCCGCTCCGCCCGCCGCTCCGACGGCTCCGGCGCCGGTCGCGCCGCAGGCGGCGGCGCCTCCGCCTGCGCCCGTCGCAGCTTCGGCATCGCCTGCGCGAGATCCGGCCGCAGCGTCTCCGCCCGCAGTCACGCCGCCCGCACCGGTACCGCCTGCCGTGACACCGCCCGTCGTGCCCCCGCCGGACGACTCACGTCCGGGGAACGGCTCGGGCGACCGGAATCACGATCACACGGGGCCGCCCGGCCGGGAGCACGACGACCACGGCGACGGCAGCCACGATGAGAGCAGCCACGACGAGAGCAGCCACGGCGCCGGCGGACATGACGATGGGGGCCATGACGACGGCAAGCACGGCCACGAGCACTGACCGAGCGTCAGCGCGACCGCTGCACGAGCGCTTGCAGGTCGCGGATGGTCGTCTTCCGTCGACCGAGCTCGATCGTCCCGCGCTCGACCTCGTCGCGCAGTACCCGGTTGACCGTCGCGCGTGAGGTGCCCGCGAGCTCCGCGAGCTGTTCCTGGGTGAGCGGCACCTCCATGGCCCCGTCGCTCCGGCGGTAGAACTCCGCCACCTCGCAGAGACGACGAAGCAGCCGCTTCTCGGCGGGAAGGTACATCGTCTCCAGCAGCCGCTCGTCGAGGAGCCGCACCTCCCCTGCGAGGAGCCGCGCGACCACATCGTTCACGCCTGGATGCGCGCGTCGGAGCCGGTCGAACTCCGCCTTGCGGACGGCGTAGGTCTCGGCATCCTCGAGCGCGATCAGCGTGGCCGACCGCGGCCGGTCATCCGCGATCAGGGCCATCTCGCCGAAGTGATCCCCGGGGCCGCGCAGTCCCATCAGGGCGGTGTCGCCGAGCGGCGTCGTGATGCGAATCGCGAACCGGCCCTTGATGATCAGGTGCAGCGCGTCGCCGGGATCGTCGCGGTGGAAGACCACCTCGTTGCGAGAGAACCGGCGCCTGCGCGAGATCGAGAGCAGGCGCTCGATCTCCGCCTCGGGCACGCCCTCCAGCAGACGCCACTTCATCGCTCGATCCTAAGTGTCCAGAAGTTGACACTGCGAGCGTCAACGGCGCGAACGACAGGGGGCAATCGACCCTCTAGCCTTCTTCGTGGAGCCGGAGTACCGGGAGCAGGTGGCGGCCCACCGCTACCGGTCCGGCTCTCCAAGCAGGCGGGGCGGTGTAGGGGAGGCCCACGCCGGGCAGCGAGGTTGCCATGACCGGTGATCGACTGCTCGGCATCTACCTCAACGATCACCTGGCGGGCTCCTCGGCCGCGCGCGACCGCTGCCGGGCTGCGCGTGATGCCAACCGCGGTGCGGAGCTCGGCTCCTTCCTCGACGAGCTCCTCGGCGAGATCATCGAGGACCGCCGGACGCTGCTCGAGGTAATGGCTGCGCTCGGTATCGCCCCCTCGCCCCTGAAGACGACGTTGGCACGACTTGCCGAGCGTGTGGGCCGCTTGAAGCTGAACGGACAGTTGACCGGGTACTCGCCGCTCAGTCGCCTCGAGGAGCTCGAGTTCCTGTCGCTCGGAATCGAGGGGAAGCGGCTGCTCTGGATCGGCCTCGGTGGGCTCGGCGACGCGCGGCTCACCCGTTTCGACTTCGATGCGCTGGCGAGGCGCGCGGAGGGCCAGCGAGACGGCATCGAGCGGCACCGTCCCGCTGCAGCTCGACTCGCGTTCTCGTAGGAGCCGCTGCACACGAGCCGGGTGCCGACTCAAGGCGGCAGGCCGGGATGCCGAGGTAGGGTCGTATGCCGCGGATCGCCGGACTCGCAATCTCGTTTGTCTTCATCGGCATCGCGTATCTCGCGGGCCATCTGACGCACTCGAACACGGTGTTCGTGACGGTCATGGTGATCGGGCTGATGGTCCGCCTCGTACTGCGCATGGCTACGAGATAGAGCCGTTCGATGGACGCCGACGTTCAAGAGCTGCTCATTCGCGTGACCGCGCTCGTCCGCAACGCGTCTCGTCACGGGCGGACGAGGAAGAGCCGTTTCTCCGCTGCGAGGTCGGGCGGCCACTCGAGACGGTCCGAGCCCGCGAAGCGCAGGTAGGCGCGAAGCGCGTCCCGCATCGCGTCGACGAACCCGTCCACGCGGCGCGGTGCGAAACCGTCCTCCCACCAGACGCCGAGAACCTGCACGACGCCTTCGTCCCGGTCGATCCGCGGCTCGATCCGGCCGACGAATCGGTCGCCGAAGAGGATCGGGAGCACGTAATAGCCCCACCGGCGCTTGGCCGCCTGGAAGAAGCCCTCCCACACGTACTCGAAGTCGAACAGGCTCGCGAGGAGGGCGGTGTCCCAGAGCAGCGAGTCGAACGGGGCGATGAACGCGACGGAAGGCGTCGGCTTGGGTGGCTCCTGCAGCAACGCGAGCTCCTTGTCGAGCACGAAGCGCTTGCCGCGCATGCCCTCGATCTCGAGAGGCACGAGCGCGCCGAGCTCGACCAGCTCCGCGAGCAGGGTGTTGCGCCCCACGCGCTCGGGGGTCGAACGCGGTGGGGCGATGCGGTCGAACGTGCCGCCGGCACCGCCCGCGCCGAGCAGGCCGTGGGCGCGGTAGCGCGAGAGGAGCTTGTGTAGGAGCTGTTCTCGCTCCGGCACCTCGTGCGCGAGCACGTCGGCGGGCAGCAGCCGTTCGAGGAGGTCGTAGTACCGGCGGTTGCCGTCTCGTCGTGCGAGCCCGATCTCGCCGGTGACGGTGTACGCCTCGAGTACGGCGCGTACGGCGTTCTCCGGCATGCCGAACCAGTTCTTCGTAGGGCCGGTCTCTCGCTCGAAGTCGAGCGAAGACAGCGGTCCTTCCGCGCGGATTCGTTCGAGCACGCGCTCGGCCACCTCGGCGTTGTCGGCGAGGGCCGCGTTGTGGAAACGCGGCCCCTTGCGGCCGAAGCCCAGGCGGAACCACGGGAACTCGCTCGTCGGGACGAACGACAGCGCCTTGTTGGTCGTCTCGAAGATCTCGCGGCGTTCGTAGAGCTCGTCGCACCAGGCGGGCTCGTAGCCGGCCACGCGCGCGTGCAGCACGAGGTCGTGACTCCGGCCGGCTACCGCGATCGGGTCGAACTGGATCGACCCGAGCTTCCGGAAGACCTCGAGCACGCCGTCCGGGCCTCCCGCGAGAGACCGCGCAGGCGTGAGGAAATGTCGCGCGACGAGAAAGCGACGCGCCGCCTCGGCAGCGACCTTCACGTGGACGACACTAGCCTGCACGAGCTTTGGCCGGGTCACGGAGTGCGGCGCGATAATGAGGGAGTGTCCGTGGTCGCAGCGGTTGTTGCCGCGCTCATGCTGCCCGCAGGGATCTTCGACAGAGTCCAGCCTGCGGGCGGAAGGTTGCTCGTCAGCGGGAGCACCGGCCGCGTGTGCGCCTGGTTGACGGTCGACCCCGCCTCTCTCAAGGTCGAGCGATCACGCGGCAGCTGCGCCCGGCCGCGGCGTTCGGCTCATCCGGCCGTTCCCGTCGTGATCCCGAACCGGCGCTCGCAGTGGCAGTCGGTGCGGATCGCGCGCGTGGGCGCATCCGTGGCGTACGGCCCGACCGTGATGCGATACCGGGACGGGTCGGACACACGGCCGGTATCGACGTACGGTGCCGGCTCGCTCTGGCTCTACGACGTCGATACCGAGCGAGGCGCCGAGCTTCTCCGCTTCTCGTCGGTGAGCGGGCGGCTCGAGCAGGCGGTCGCAATGCCGAAGCTCGACCGACCCGTCCTCGCGGCCGACGAAGACGGCGTGTACCTCATGGCAGCCGTGAACGGAGGCGTATCCGGGCCCGGCCCTGCCGCGCTCTACCACGTTGCGCCAGGAGCGCGACGCCCGGCGATCATCCATCGTGAAGGGCGAGCCGCACTGTGGATCACTGCCCATGCGCACACGGTGTGGACGGAGATCATCAGTGGCAGAAGTGACGCCTCGCTTTGGCGGTTCGACGGACCGCGGGGACACGCGAGGCGCCTGTGGCGTAGAACGATCGGCGCCGCTCCGGTTGCGACTTACGGCGGCAGGAGTCTGTGGGCGGTCACGCCGGTCTGGGCCGGTCGGTACTCGGGGCAGTGCACAAAGGCGAGGGTGAGCCGGCTCGACACGACAACCGGGCGGGAAGCGTTTGTCGCAACCGTTCCTGCGTCGGGCTACTGCAGCCTCATCTTCGACCCGCAGGGACTCGCCTTCTCGAACGGCGCTCTGTTCTTCCTCAGCGGCAGTCGGCTCTACCGCGTGCAGCCGTAGGCACGTTCAAACCGCGCTCTCGATCACGTCGGCGCCGGCGCGCTCCGCGGGCGGCTTCGCTCCTATGATCTCGCCGATGGTTCCCGAGGCGGAGCTACGGGATGACGGTGCCGGACTCGTTCCCGGGAGCGCCGGCTGGTTTGTGCTGAACGCGCGGGACGCGCGCTGGTTTCATCGCCCCGGGCGCGGCGACAGCCTGCCGCTCACGGGGTGCGATGCGCACGAGGCCGAAACGTACTTCCCGATGCTCGGAATGTCGATTCAGGTGCTCGCGCCGGGTGAGCCGAACGCGACCTACCACTGGGAGACGGAGCAGGAGGACTTCCTCGTGCTCGCGGGCGAAGCACTCCTGGTCGTCGAGGGCCAGGAGCGGCGACTCGAGCAGTGGGACTTCGTCCACTGCCCGCCTGAGACGCGACATGTGTTCGTCGGCGTCGGCAACCGGCCGTGCGTGATCCTCGCAGCCTCGTCGCGGCAATTTCAGAAGGACGGGCCGTGGGGCTTCTACTGTGCCGACGACACGGCGCGGCGGTACAACGCGAGCGCGCCCGAAGATACGCAGGACGGTGAGATCGCCTACCAGCGGTTCCAACCCCCACAGCCGTCGCGCTACCGCGATGGCCTGCTGCCGGCCTAGCCGCCGACGTCGACCGGAACGCCGCCGGCGATCGTCTGCAGCACGACGCAGTAGCGCTCGGTCAAGGCAAGCAGCCGCTCGATCGTCTCCTGGCTCTCCGAGTGCTCGAGCTCGAATCGCAGACGGATCGCACGGAACCCGACCGGTACGCCCTCCTCTTTCGCGACGCCGAGCGTGCCTCGGACATCGAGATCGCCCTCGGCGTGGACCGAGCCGCTCACCTCCAGGCCGAGCGAGGTCGCGACGGCGCGAAGCGTGACGCCCGCGCACGCAGCGAGCGCTTGCAGGAGCATGTCGCCCGAGCACGCAAGCGTTCCCGAGCCACCGGTCGTCGGGTGGAGCCCGGCCTCGACGAGCGCTTGGCCGGTCGCCACAGAGCAGGCGACATGCGCGTCGGCGAGCGTGCCCTCGGCGCGCAGCGTGATGAGTGCGGCGCCCGGATTGTCCCGGTAGTGAGCCTTTAGGGGTGCCTGCACTGCCTGGAGTTCGTCACGTTCCACGTATTCGACTCTACGGGCCGAGCGTACGGCCCTCAAATCGGGGCTGGTCGACTCCGGCTCGCCATACGTGCGAGCGATAGGACGGTCATCGGAGTCGAATTCGACGATCTCCACGAGCCTGTCGCCCTCGAAGTATCCCACGCCATAGGCACCGCCATTCGGTGTTGGGCCTCACGTCGCTCCTCCGCGGGTTCATTCGCGAAGCATCGCAGGCGATGGGTCCAGTGCGGGCGCCGCGACCGACCTGTGCGGGCGAAGCGGGCGAAGCGGGTGGCCAGTGCCCCCGACCGGAATCGAACCACTGCACACGGTTTAGGAAGTCGCGCGCATCGGTTCGCTGGCGTGCGTTTGTGTTCGCTGAGTTCCTGGTGTCGGGGCTTGAGTGTGAGCCGCGTACGCCCGAGTCCGTTGTGTGACCCTGACGTCCGGCCTGTACTGGTAGACGGCGGGTAGACCGAACAAGGTTATTTCCCCTCAGGCGATAGGGCCTTCGCGCTGTCGACAATCGTTGCCTAGAACGGTAGCGGCGGACATTCGCGTCACGCTGATCAACCCAAGTTAGGTCGCTTGGATGGCGGGCATCTCTCCGGGCGGAAGTAACCCTATTGCGGTCTTGCGAGGCGCTCCGTCAGAGGGGCGCTCCCGTCGAGCGCGCCGCTTTCGATGAGAATCCGCTCTATGTATTGCTGTACCGGCTTAGCGACTCCGCAGCGCACCCGATCTCCTACGCGGGATTGGCGTTGCTCTGGCGTGGCTTCGCCCATGAAGTATCCGGAACAGACACCGTGATACTCGCAGTCGCTGCATGCCTCCTGGATGCGTGCCTCGGCTTGGGCGACCGCGCGAAGGTAGCCCGCGCTTCTCTTCAGCTCTCCGAGAGACTTCTCGAAGATGTTCCCATGGCATAGATCCTTGTCAGGCGGATCCGCAACCGAGTAGATGCTGCCATCCGGTTGGACGATGTACACGACCTCGTCGGCCAGCTTGTCGTAGTAATTCCCACGATGCGCCGTGCTGAGCTTTCCGACCGCGTTGACGATGTAGTCATGAATGGGTCGAACTTGGATCGAGCTTTCTGATCGCAACCAGAGGTCAACAGCTCGCTTGAAAACCGAGACGATCTCCTCGTCGGTGAGAGCGAGGTCGTCCTGTTGATTCGCGTAGCCTGTCCGATAGATTGGCAGGAGCCGGAAGCTCGCGTCGATGTCCTCGAAGAACTCGTAGATCGCATCGATATGCGGTGCAGTCAAGCGCGAGAGCACGGTGATGCAACCGAATGCGATGCCTTCGTCGATCAATCTCTGCATATTGCGTAAGACGGTGGGCTGAGAAGGTCTGCCGGCAACGTTGACTCGCTGATCGCCGAACAAATCCAGTGAGACGCCGATGTTCGACAGCATGCCGCTCTTGACGAGCTCGAGGACCTGCGGGGTCAGCACGGTCAGGTTTGTCTGAATCGAGTTCGTATAGGGAATTCCGTGGTCGCTGAATTCCTGCTCCTGCAGCTCTCTGATTCGGAAGTAGTAGTCAGGCTCGATCAGAAGCGGCTCGCCGCCGTGCCAGACGAAATCCATCCGCTTGGAATCGGGAGCGTAATACGAGGCGATGTTCCGAAACATCGCCTCGAGATCTGCCAGGCTCATCCTTGAGCGATCCGCCAAGAACGGAAACTCGTAGCAGTACGTGCACCGCAGATTGCAGTGCTTGGAGATCTTTACGACCCACTCGACGTTACGAACGTGCATGGAAGGAGAACGATTGGCTGCGAGCGCCGACGATCACCTGCCTGAACGTTCTTTGAGCCTCGAGTACGCCTGGAAGACGTTCAGACCCTTGAGCGCGCGGATCCTCTGCTGCACGTCACCTGGATCACCCCGGGAGACGGTAATCACTTCGGGCCACCTCTCGTGCCAGGCAGGTCCGGAGCCCTCAACGAAAAAGTCCGGGTAGTCGTCCTGCATTGCCAGGCGGTCGACGAACAGCATGCGCTCCGGAGAGAACTCCTTCTCTCCAGTGATCACCTCGGGCCACATCTCATTCCACGGGGGACCTGATCCCTCGACGAAGAAGTCGGGATAGTCGTCGCCGTCCCGGATGCGCTCAACCGCGCTCAGAATCGCCTCCTGAAGTCGCTCGAGTCGCCGGAACGCACTTGCGGAAATCGGTACCGAATCCTTTGCCACCACTGCCTCCTCTTACGTATGCAAACTCGTAAGCGGAACCTCCGAGCCGCAGGCCCCGGAGAGGGTCGCAGGGAAACCGCCCTTCGCGAACAGCGGGACCTTCCCAGAGGTGCGGCCTAATGTCAAGCGGCTCTAGCATTTGACTCGCAGACTTGCGAGCGCTTGCAGCACCATGCCCCCGACAAGAATCGAACTTGTGCACACGGTTTAGGAAACCGTTGCTCTATCCACTGAGCTACGGGGGCGAGTCGGCGACAGTGTAAGAGGCTAGGCCGCCGACGCTGCGGCGCGCTTCAGCCTCAGGTCGAGGCCGGTCACCTCTTCGCCGCACGTCTCGCACGTGTGCACGACCTCCACCTCGGCGCCGCAGGTGTGCACCCACCTCGCCGAGTTTTGCGATGTCCAGCGCTCGCCCCACTGCGACAGGCTGAGGAGGATCGGCCGGAGCTCGTCGCCCGCTGGGGTCAGGTGGTAGTCGAAGCGCGGCGGGTGCTCCATGTACTGCCGCTTCTCGAGGATGCCCTCGGCCTCGAGCCGGCGGAGGCGGCTCGTCAGGATGTCGCGCGGGGCGCCGGTGTTCCGTGCGATCTGGTCGAACCGGTGGACGTTCAGGGCGAGCTCGCGCACGACGAGGAGCGACCACTTCTCACCGAGGATGGTGAGCGCAGCGGCGATCGAGCAGGCACGGGGGGAAGCGTCGGTCATCGTCGGACGCAGTGTGCCAGATAGGGTTGACTTTTCCAACCCGCTTTAGTAGGTTTTTCCAACCGACTATGTATACGCGTCTGATCCAGCTCAAGCACGGCCCGTCGATCCTCGTCCGGCCTCTCCGGCACGGCGACGTCGCAACCGTGCTCGCAGTCTTCGAGCAGCTCGGCGAGGCGTCGCGCCGCGCACGGTTCAACGGGCCGAAGCCCTGTCTCTCAGCGGTGGAGCTCGAGCAGATGGCCCGGGTGGACGGCTCCCACTACGCCCTCGTCGCGTATCTCGAGGGAGACCCGCGCCCGATCGCGATCGCCCGGCTCGTGCGCACCGACCGTACGACCGCCGAGATCGCGTTCGCCGTCGCCGACTCCCAACAGCATCTCGGGATCGGCTCTGCGCTCGCTGCCGAGCTGGTTGCCGACGCCCGTGCCGCGGGGATCAGCGAGATCATCGCCCTCACAGCGAGCGACAACCGGGCGGCCCTGGCACTCGTCCGCCGGGTCGCGGACGTGCGAGAGGTGGGCCTCGAGGGGCCCGAGCTCTCGATCCGCGCGGCTATCGCGTAAATTCAGGCGCGTGAGCGCGATCGACCTGAAGGGCCTGCTCGCGGACGCCGGCGACGAGCACGAGCGCTGGGCGCGCACGATCAACCCCCAGTTCGTTCGCGTCCTGCGGACGATCGGCTTCGATCGCACGTGGGTGGGCGCCGACGGCGCCTACCTCTACGACAAGGACGGCACCCGTTTTCTCGACGTTCTCGGCGGCTTCGGGATGTACAACGTGGGGCGGAACAATCCGCGCGTTCGGGCGGCGCTCCACGAGACGCTCGACCTCGCGCTTCCGGGCGCCGTGCAGCTCGGCGTCACCGCGCTTCCGGGCCTTCTCGCCGAGTCGCTCCTCGGCCGGACCCCGGCACGCCTCGAGCGCGTGCTCTTCACGAGCAGCGGGACGGAGGCCGTCGAGGCTGCGCTCAAGCTCGGTCGTGCGGCAACGAAGCGCCCGCGCGTGCTCTCGGTGGACCACGGCTTCCACGGCCTCACGCTCGGCTCGCTCTCGGCAAACGGGAACCCCGAGTTCACCTCGCGCTTCGGTCCACTCCTGCCCGGCTTCGAGCGCGTGCCGTTCGGCGACCTCGATGCGCTCGAGCGCGGGCTGCGCCATGAGGACGTTGCGCTCTTCCTCGTCGAGCCGATTCAGGGGAAAGGAGTGCATCTGCCGCCGGCGGGTTACCTCGAGGGCGCGCAGGAGCTGTGCAGGCGCTACGGGACGCTCTTCTGCATCGACGAGGTGCAAACAGGCTTCGGACGCACGGGCAAGATGTTCGCGTTCGAGCACTGGGGGCTCGAGCCGGATCTCGTGCCCGTTGCGAAGTCCCTCTCGGGCGGCTACGTGCCGGTCGGCGCGCTCATCATGTCGCGCGCCGTGCACGAGGCCGTCTATGACTCGATGGAGAATGCGGTGGCGCACGGCTCGACGTTCGCGCCGAACGAGCTTGCCATGGCGGCGGGCCTCGCGACGCTGCACGAGCTCGACGAGCAGGATCTCGTTCAGAAGAGCGCGCGTCGCGGCGACCGGCTACTCGAGCTGACTCGGCCGCTCGTCGACGAGTTCGACGTCGTCCGCGAAGTGCGGGGGCTCGGGTTGATGTGGGCGATCGAGTTCGGCGAACCGGAGAAGTCGGGCCGCCTCTCGTGGCGGATGATCGAGAAGATGCAGCCGGGGCTTTTTGCGCAACTCGTCGTTGCGCCGCTCTTCGCGCGGCACAAGATCCTGAGCCAGGTCGCGGGTCACCGCATGGCGGTGCTGAAGGCGCTGCCGCCGCTCGTCCTCTCGGACGAGGACGTCGATTATTTCGTCGAAGCTCTGACGGACACGATCAAGCGCGCGCGGCGCATGCCGGCGTCCCTGACGCGATTCGCTTTGACGGCTGCCGGAATCGGCTAGAGCTCGCTGCCGAGCTCGCCGAGCTCGGAGCGCGAGTGGATACACGCGGCGGCCCACTGCTCGGCGAGCGAGAGAACCCGCCCGGAGAGATCGCCGACGTCGGACCCTGCGTACTCCGGCGAGACTTCGATCACGATCTGTCGCAGGGATGCTTCGGTGTCGTTACCGAACTCGTGCCGCTCTTCCGCGAGGATCGCGAAGGACGCGACTTCCTCGCTCAATGCGCGCGCCAGATCGTCGATCTCCGCCTGTGTTGCGTTGCGGCCCGCGAAAACACCGAAGTTCACCCGCACTTCGAGTGCGGGCGTCTCGCGATCGCGCACACAGAATGCGATCGCCTGCTCCATCAACCCTCGCGTGGCTCCCATCTGAACTTCAACGAGGATAGAGCGAGCCCGGTTACGCCCCAGGCCGCGAGCACGCCGAGCGCGGTGCCCTTCGTCCAGATCGCATGACCGTGCAGATAGACCGCGTTCATGATGTCGATGAAGTATTTGAGCGGCAGGACGTCGCCGATCGCGCGCAGAAACGCTGGATAGTGCCGCGTCGGCCCGAACGAGCCGGTGAGGAACGCCATCGGCAGCAGAATGAAGTTGACGACCGCCGACGAGCCTTCCGCCGAGCGGATCAGCGACGCCGTCGCGACGCCGAGCGCGGCGAACGCCGCCGATCCGATCGCGATCGCGAGCACGAGCGATCCGAGCGCGTGCGGTGACGGGGCTCCGTAGAAGATTCGCCCGAGCAGGAAGAGTGCGATCACCTGCAGCACGAAGACGATCAGCGTCGAGGCGAGGGTCGCCGCGATGTACGTCTTCGCCGGGAGCGGCGTCGCGCGGAGACGCTTGAGGATTCCGGCCTCACGGCGAACGACGAGCTGGATCGCGAGCCCGGCGAACGCCGTGTTCGCGCAGCCATAGCCGATCAAGCCGGCGAGCAGCGCTTCCGAGGCCGGAACACCGTAGATCTTTCCGTTGTAGACCGACCCGAGCAGAACGAAGAGCAGCAGCGGAAAGAGGAAGATGAACAGGGCCGCTTCTCTGCTGCGCCAGAAGACGAGCTGCTGATTTCGGAGCTCGTGGAGAAACAGGTTCATGCCGGCTCGTCTTCGCTGACGAGCGAGAGGTACACCTCTTCGAGGGAGGGCCGCCGGACCTCGAGCCGTTCGAGCTCTTCGCCGCGCGCGAGCGCGTCGCCGGTCAGCTCGTTCAGCACGCGAGTCGGCTCGGTCGTGTGGAGGAGGATCTCTTCGCCGTCTCGCCGGTAGCGGATCTCGACGCCGAGGTCTCCGCTCGTCAGCTCGCGCGGAGTTCCGATCGTGACGATCAGCCCGTCGCGCAGGACCGCGACGCGGTCGGCGAGCTGCTCGGCCTCGTCCAGATAGTGCGTCGTCAGCAGCACCGTCTTGCCGAGCGACCGCAGCGACCGGATCATCTCCCAGGCGGCACGACGCGCGGCAGGGTCGAAGCCGGTCGTCGGCTCGTCGAGGAAGACGAGGTCGGGGTCGCCGACGAGAGCGACACCGAGGTCGAGGCGGCGCTTCTGCCCGCCCGACAGCGTCTTCACCCGCGCATCCCGCTTCTCGGTGAGCCCGACGAGCTCGATCACCTCGTCGATGTCGCGCGGGTGCTCGTAGTACCCCGCGAACACGCGGTGCGTCTCGCGGACGCTGAGCGTCGGCCACAGCTCCGACTGCTGAAGGACGACGCCGATGCGCTCGCGGAACTGCGGCCCGGGAGCCTGCGGATCGTGCCCCAGCACCGTCACGTCGCCCGCGTCGCGGCGGCGGTACCCCTCGAGGATCTCCACGGTCGTCGTCTTGCCGGCGCCGTTCGGACCGAGCAGCCCGAAGACCTCGCCCTCCTCGATCTCGAAGTCGACGCCGCGCACCGCCTGGAGTCCGCCGTAGGCCTTCTTCAGGCCGCGGACCGAGATTGCGCTCACGCGACCTCGACGAGCACGTGCGCGCAGGGCGGAAACGCAGGCTCGGCGCCGCCGGAGAGCGCCGCGACGGCCGCGCCGCAATCCGGCTGGTGACCGACGACGACGACCGTCTCGCCGCGGCCGGCAGCGGCATCCCGTATCGCGGACGGCGTCGCACCGGGCGCGAGCCGCTCGTCGGCTTCGGGCCGGCCGAGGCCGAGTGCCTCCGCCGTCTGCCGCGCCCGGAGCAGGGGGCTCGAGACCACCGCGTCGGCGACGAAGCCCTCGGCGCGGAGACGTGCTCCGACCGCGTCGGCGTGCGCGTGCCCCGCGGGCGTGAGCGGACGAAGCTCGTCAGGCTCTCCCGGCGCGGCCTCGGCGTGTCGCACGATCAGCAGGCGCATCGCGGCCAGGATATGCGAGCGGGGCGGCGGCTCCGACCGCCGCCCCGCTCGTGTGTCGCTAGCGCCTATCCGGTCCCGGGTGCGACTCCGGCACACGGCCGAGCGGCTCCCCGCCCGGCCCGTCGGCGAAGGTCAGCCACGGGATCGAGGGCTGGAAGCCGACCGGCGGCCGGTTCCAGTCGCAGACGCCGTCCGGGAACGCCTGCCGGAGGCGCGTCCACTGGTCGGCGGTGAACGCCACGCGGTAGTCACGTGCGTCGAGCCGCTCCAGCCGGCACTGCATTGCGTTGTCGACGAGAGACTCGCCTGCAGCGAGGCGGGCGTCGCCGAAGTGCGGGAACGCCGCGGCACACGTCGCCGCATCGGTCGTCTCGACCAGGCCGGCCCCGAGGAAGCACTCGTCGGTGGCCGCAGCCGGCTTGTCCGCCAGCACCTTCCAGCGGAGCGGTATGTGTCGTCGGTCCGACTCCATCTTCGAGAGCCAGCTGTCCATGGTCAGGAACGACTTGAGTGCGATCGACGGGGGCGGAGTGATGTTCGTGGGCGTCAACGCGGCATTCCACGTCCAGATCAGCTGGTTGCCGTGACCGCCGTTGGCCGCGTCGAGCCTAGCGCGCATCACATACGAGTGGTAGTCCGTATGGATGTCGTTGAACAGGAGCTCGGATCCGCGCAGGTCGATGATCGGGACGTTTGCGAGCTGTACGCCGTTCGTCACCTGCCCGGTGCGATATGCGATCGACTGGGCGACGAGATCCGGCTGCGCCCGTGCTGCTGTGAAGTTGAGGTCGATGTCGGTTCCGCCCACGCCCTGGTTGAGCGCGACGAACTGCTCCGGGGTGATCGCCCCTGCGTTCAAGGCAGCGAGGCCGTACTGCACCCCCACGTTCGCGAACGGGCTGCGGGCGAAGCCGTCGCTCCGAAGCCCCCAGATCGCGGCCTGATAGTCCTGGAGGTCGCAGCGCACGCCGCCCGGGTTCGTGACCGGGTTGTAGACCGCTGCCGCAAACGGCGTGTTCTGCAGGTTGCAGTTGGAGACCCGCGAGGGAATCCCAACCGGCGCGAAGCTCAGATCCCAGGCGGTACACACACCCGGATCGCGGACGTCCATCACCGCAGCCTGCTGTGCGGTGGTGAAGCCGTTCCCCGTCGAGCCGAAGTAATGGCGCAACAGGTGGCAGTCGTTCACCTCATTGGCCGTCGTCCAGCTGTCCTGGAAGCTGCAGTTGGGCTGGAGGCCGTCGAGCAGCCCGGGGTAGTCCGCCGCGATCACATACTGCTGGATCGAGCCGCCGGAACAGCCCGTGCCGATCGTGTAGCGGATCGAGCCGTACGACTCCGCGACGTGCTCCTTCAGCATCATCAGCGCCTCGGCCGAGACGACGTCGTTGCCGTCCTCGCCGCGGATGTTGAGATTGTTGTTCGCGACCATGAACCCGCGCGAGAGCGCGAGGTCGACGACGTCGTTCTGTGGTGCTCCGTTCGTGTGCCACGGCGCGGTCCCGCCGCCGAACTGGTAGAGCACCTTGTGATCCCAGCCGCTCTGTGAGGCCCACGGCGTCCAGCCGCGTGCCGGGTTCGCGAGCACGCTGATGTCGTACAGGCCACGGTCCATCGCGCCGTGCTCGGAGCGCACGATGTACGGGACCGTGACTCCCTGGTCGGTCGTCGTCGACGCGATCTGCGCTGCCGGCGGCGGCGAGGCGGGGTTGTAGGGCTGGAACGTGTGCGACACGGCGTCCATGTAGACAAAGGAGAAGAGCGGAGCCCCGTCGCATTGGGCGTCGCTCGGCACCGGGAAGCCTGCGACGCTCTCGCAGACCCACGGCTGCACTTGCGGTCCGGCGAAGATGGGACCGCCGCTCGGATGGTTCGTCACGGTGAGATGAGCCGTCGGCCCACGCCTCATCGTGGCCCTCAGATCGTTCGGACCGTTCACGAGCCCGGTGACGACGCCTTCGTAGGCGCCGTTCGGGCGCAAGGCGAACTCCGACGTGATGTCGGTGCCGTTGAGCCTGACCTGGACGCTCGACGGGTTGACGCGATCGGGCAATACGACTTGCACGAGCGCGTCACCGCCGGACACGAGGTCCGCACGGTTCGACAGAACGACGAGAGCCGGCTGGTTGCCGTCGTCGTCGCCTCTGTCAGCCGCCGTAGACGTCGCGAACGTGCGTCCCGACGCGCTCGGAATCAGTACGAAGCCGGCGAGCACGAGCAGGAAGAGCCCTGCGAGCCGCGCCGCGGCCACCGACCTGCGCTTCATTTCCACCCTCCCCTTCCTTCGTGAAACGTGGACCTGGCGGGAGTCTTGCACGCCGCCGACGCTCGAAGCGCGGTGGCTGCGCCGCGGCCTTGGCGCAGCAGTCAGACTCCTCCCGATGCGGGTTCTGGGGGAGCTGATCGTGATCCTCGGCGCGGTCACGGTTGCGCTCATCCTGGTGATGCGCCAGGTCGTCGGACCCGCGCTGCGCCGCCGGCGCATCGAGCAGCTGGAGCGTGAGAACGAACGGCTCGACCGGCTGCTGCAGGGCAAGGACGGAGAGCACGGACCCTAGAGGAGGGCACGAATGGCCTGGCTTGTTCTCACCATTGTCTTCGGAATCGCTGCGATCGGCGGCGTCGTCTGGTCACGCGGTGTTCCCGCCGGCCGATCGAGAACGATCGGCTATGGGATCGCGGCCGGCTCCGTGCTCGTGTGGCTCGTGATGACGTTCTTCCTCTCGATCCACACGGTGGGCCAGCGCGAGGTCGGGATCGTCTACAACTTCTCGGGCACGATCTCCGGCAAGAAGAGCCCCGGTGTCGTTCTGACGGCCCCGTGGCAGCACATCAAGACGGAGAACATCGCGATTCAGAAGGAGGTCTTCACCTTCGATGGATCGAACTCGGCCGTGTCGAAAGATCAACAGCCGATCACGGCGACGCTCGTCGTCAACTACGAGGTCGAGCCGCAGTCGGTGGTGCATCTCTACAAGACGGTCGGCCCTGCCTGGAAGACCGTGTTGCTCGACGGACGCGTGCCGCAGGACTTCAAGGAGACGACGGCGCAGTTCACGTCGCCGCAGATCACGCTGAATCGTCCGGCGCTGCGCAAGATCACGCTGGCCCGCCTTCGGCGAGAGCTGTCCGGCTACGACATCCGCGTCGTCGACGTGTTCGTGAACAACGTCGGTTACTCGCAGGCGTACACGAACGCGATCGAAGCGAAGCAGGTTCAGGTGCAGGCTGCGTTGCAGGCCGAGGCGAAGGTGGCGCAGGCGCAGGCCGAGGCGCAGCAGGCCGTCGCGAAGGCCAAGGGAGATGCGGAGGCGATCGCGCTGCGTGGTCGCGCGTTGCACAACAACCCGGAGGTGTTGCGCCTGGAGGCGATCGACAAGCTGAACCCGAATGCACAGGTCATCATCTGCACCGGCCAGACGTGCCCGTCGTTCCTTCCGTCAGGGCTCATCGGAAGCACAGGCAAATAGCGCGAGCCGCCTCCGGGAACCGAGCTCGCTGGTGTGCGAGCGGTCCCCGGAGAGCGGCTCGGGCGAATCGTCAGCTCTTGCGCGGAGCCCAGAAGAAGTGCGCAGTTCCCTTGCCGCAGAAGCCGGCATGCGCAAGCGGAATCCCGGAGCCGGCACAACTGAACCCGGCAGAGCCCTTGAGCGTGTTACGGCCGACCACCCCTGCGTGGGGCGTTTGCTTCGTGAGCCCGCCGACGGACTTCATCGCGACCGAACAAGCTTCCGACGACGACCCGGTCACGTTGTATTGCGTGCCGGTCTGCCCCTGGAACTTCCACGATGCGCCGCCGACGTGGCCGCACAGCTTTCCGAGTCCGGGCGGCAGCCCGGCTCCATGAGCCGCGGGCGCGAGCGCCAATACGAACAGGGAGCTGACGGCGCACACGCGTGTGAGGTGCTTCAAACCGGTGCTTCGATTCATCGCGCGGTCCTTCCGATCGGATGCCCGCGGCTGCCGAGACGATCGGAAGTGCCACCACGAGAGGATGAGGGTCCCGCCGATCGTGGAAGAACCCTCGCTCTTGGAGTCTACTCCGCGATCGCCGAAACCTGCATTCGTCTCTCTGATTGACTGAGAGCATGAGCCGCCACCGCTACGTCGTCTGCGACGTCTTCACGTCCGAGCCGCTCGCCGGGAACCAGCTTGCAGTCTTCACGGACGCGCGCGAGATTCCGGAAGAGAAGCTGCAGAGGCTCGCGAGGGAGATGAACTACAGCGAGACCACTTTCGTCTACCCGCCGGAGGCCGACGGGCACGTCCGCATGCGCATCTTCACGCCCGCCGCCGAGGTGCCGTTCGCAGGCCACCCGACCCTCGGGACGGCGTTCGTGCTCGCCGCGCCCTTGCAGCTCGTCGAGATCAAGCTCGAGACGGGAAGCGGCACGGTTCCCGTCCAGCTCGAGCGGGACGGCGCGCGCATCGTCTTCGGGCGCATGTCGCAGCCGGTCCCGACGATAGATCCGTTCGATGCTGCGGACGAGCTGCTCGCCGTGCTCGGCGTCGAGTCGGAGCTTCCGGTCGAGCTGTACGACAACGGGCTTCCGCACGTCTACGTCGCGCTAGCCTCCGAGGAAGCCGTGGCTTCGCTGCGGCCGGACTCGCAGCAGCTGGCCGATTTCGGGCCCTACGGCATCAACTGCTTTGCGGGCGAGGGGCTGCGCTGGAAGACCCGCATGTTCGCTCCCGGTCTCGGCGTTCCCGAGGACCCCGCGACCGGTTCCGCCGCGGGACCGCTGGCTCTCCATCTCGCGCGGCACGGGCGCATCGCGTTCGGCGACGAGATCGAGATCGTGCAGGGTGTGGAGATCGGCCGGCACTCGACGCTCTTCGCGCGCGTGGACGGGAGCGCCGAGGCCGTCGAGCGCATCGAGGTCGGCGGATCGGCGGTGGTCGTCGCGCGAGGCGAGTTCCAGCTTTGACGCGCATCGCGATCACGGGCCCGAGCGGCAGCGGCAAGACGACGCTCGCCGCCGAGCTCGCGCAGACGCTGGGCCTGCGGCACATCGAGATCGACGCGCTCCACCACGGCCCGCACTGGGAATCGTGCGGCGCCGAGGTTCTGCGGGAGCGGGTGAGCGCCGCAACGGAAGGCGACGACTGGGTGACCGACTCGACGTACCACACCATGCTCGGCGACCTCGTCGTGAAGCGTGCGGACGTGCTCGTCTGGCTCGACCTGCCGATCCCGCTCGTCATGTGGCGACTGCTCAGGCGGACGCACGTCCGCAACCGCGACCAGGTCGAGCTCTGGAACGGCAACGTCGAACCGGGCTGGCGGGAGTCCACCCGTTTTCTGATCTGGCCCGCGCTCAAGAGCGCCGTCGGAAACCGGCGTCGCTTCCCGGCGCGTTACCAGGACGTCCGCGTGCACCGCTTGCGTTCCGACAGCGACGTTCGTGCCTTCGTTCAGTCGACCCAGGCGACTGCGAGCACGTCGGGCAGCTCGATCGTCAGCGCGCGCCAGAACACCCCGCCGTTGACGGACACGTAGAGCCGGTTGCGCCCCGCGTAGAGCATCCGGTCGGGATCGTCTTCGGCGACGGCGATCGCGAACCCCGTCGGGAGGCCGCCGCCGGCCTCGCTCCAGGTCGATCCGTTGTCGCGCGAGATCGCGAGCGGCGGTCGCCGGTCGACGACGGCGACGATCGTCGCGCCGGAGCGAGCCGTCGCGACGACGCGCGGCAGATCCACCGGGGGCGAGTCGGCGCGCGGGATGTCGTCCGCCTCGAGCACGAGCTCGTCCTCCAGGTCGATGAGGAGTGCGCCCTCGATCGTCCTCACTCCGGCGATCACCGCCCACGCCCCAGGAGCAGTGCTGCGACGAGCGCCGTCGCGCGCCGCGCCGCCGAGGTCGGCGCGTGCCCGCCGGCGCGCGCCGAGAGGTAGGCGCTCGCGAACGCGTCGCCCGCGCCTGTGGGGTCGACTGCGTTCTCGACCGGCCGTGCGGGTATCTCCTCGGCTCGCCCGTTCACGAGCACGACCGAGCCACGCTCACCGAGCGTCAGCACGATCTCGGGGACGCCGAGATCGGCGAGCGCATCGCGGTCGCCGCCCGTGAGCACGTCCGCTTCCTCCTCGGAGACCTTGAGAATCGCGACGTGCCGCAGGACGTCGGGATCGAAATCCGCATCGAGTGACAGCGGGCCGGTCTTCGGCACGCGCACGAGTCCCTGGCCGTCGAGAAGGAGACGGCGCCCGGAGCCGAGGCGTTCGAGCACGGCGGCGTCGAAGTCGCTGCGGAGAAGCGGGGCGACGTGCAGCGCCTCCACGCGGCGGAGCAGGCCGGCCGGCGGCTCGTCCAGCTGCCACGGCTCGCCGACGATGTCCACGCTCATCGTGCGCGTGCCGCCGGCGTCGTACGTGAAGGAGAACGCCGTCGTCTCGCCGCCGGTCGAGAGCGAAGCAGGCAGCCCGATCGCGGCGAGGCTGCGCTGCCACTGTGCGCGGTCGGCGTCCCCGCACTTGCCGAAGAGCACTGCATCGTCGCCGAGGGTACGGAGCGCGCGGCCCGCATACCAGGGAGCCCCGCCGATGCGCGGCGCGCCACCGGCGACGACGTCACGCGAGAGATGTCCGATTACGCCGAGCGGCCGCACGGCCCGGAAGCGTAACGGCGACACCGAGCGCGAACGACACGGCGAAGCTCGGGAGCGAGGCGCCGATGCCGCCGTGTGGCGGATGGAGGTGAGCCAGGAAGCGCGTCCAGAAGCCGAGGCCGTTGGTCTGCGCGATCCACTCGTAGAGGCAGAAGCCGACGATCCACGACCCGATCATCCCAGGGCGCCAGGCAGGGCCGCCGAAGATGTCGTTCCGGGAGTAGTGGCGGCCGGCGACGAGCCAGTCGGCGAGGAGCACGCCGAAGAGCGGGACGAAGAACGCGCCGAGCAGGAGCAGAAACTGCTGGTACTGCGTCAGGTCGATGCCGAGCGAGATCGCCGTCGCCGAGACGGCCACGACGACGATGAGCACGCGCTGCGAAGCGCGCGGCACATAGTTCTGCAACGAGACGGCGGTGGAGTAGATGTTCGCGAAGGCTTCGTCCGTCTCGTCGACCGTCAGCGCCAGGAGCGCGAGCACGGAGCCGGCCCCGCCCGCGGCCACGGTCGTGAGCACATCCGCCGGGCCCGAGATCGACGGATGCGAGAGGACGAGGATGGCGCCGAAGCCGAACTGGAAGAGCGTCGGCAGCAGGTACCCGAGCCCGGCGCCGACGAACGCCGCCTTCCTGCCGCGCGAGAAGCGCGTGTAGTCCGCGACGAGCGGCACCCACGAAACCGTGAGCGCGATCACGAGGTCGACGCCGAGCCAGAACGAGCCGCCGTGACCGCCCGCGTTCCAGAGTCGGCCCACGTGGCCGTGCTGGATGATCCAGACCGCGAGGTAGACGATCGATGCTGCAACCGCCCAGATGCCGATCTTGCGGACGTATCGGCGGACGAACCCGACCGGGCCGAGGAGCGCGAGCACGAGCCCGAGCGCGCCGAACACGAGCTTCCACATCCAGATCAGGTGCACGCCGAGCAGTCGCTGCGAGAGTGCTCCGGCCGCGATTGCGATCACGGTGATCTCGAACACCGACCAGCCGAGACATTGCAGCACGTTGAGCCCGGTTGCGAGATACGAGCCTCGCTGTCCGAGCGGCGCGCGATGAAGCGCCATCGTCGGCACACGAGCGTCGGCGCCGATGAGCGCCGCGAGCCCGAGCATCGTGTTGCCGATCAGGCCGCCGACGAGCGTTGCGAGGAGCGCCTGCTTCAGCGAGAGGCCGAGATATGCCGCTGCGACGAGGACGAGCAGCGAGATGCCGAAGTTGATCCAGAGCAGGAACGAATCGAACGCACCGAGGACGCGCAAGCGGTCGGGAACCGGTTCGATGCCCCAGTGAGGTGTCGGCTCGTTCATCGACCGGAAGCTACCGCCTCGGTCTCGCCGAGCACGCGCAGCAGGAGCCAGACGATGACGCCGAGCATCACGAATGAGCTCTCGATCAGCATCACGCCGCCGCCCACGCGCTGGTCGGAGAGCGTGTAGTCGCGGTAGTACGAGTGGCCCGACCACAGGAAGAGCTGCGACAGGCACAGGGGGACGAGCCACATCACGAGGACATAGGGAAACTTCCAGATCACGTGGAACCAGGCCGGGCCTGGAAGAATCAGCGCTGCCCAGAGCAGGAGGCCGGTGCCGAAGAACGAGAGGTGCTCGAGCTGGTGGAGCCAGATGTGGTCGAGGGCGGCGTCGTAGAGCGGTGTCAGGTGCCAGGCGACGAGGCATGAGGCCCAGGCAGGGAGCGCGACGAGCGGATGCGCCACGCGGAGCGACCCGGCGAGGCCGAGGACGATCAAAAGCGGCCCGAGGTCGCCGAGCAAGAGGTGCTGGACCATGTGGGTCGAGAAGCGGCCCGCGAGGGGAGCGGCGTCGGCTCCGACCACGATGACGATTCCGAGGACTAACGAGGTCCGGCCGGGGTAGCCGGTGCGCATGTGGGGCATCGGGGGATAGCTTGCCGCGGGCACGACTCGTAACACTGCCTGTCGCCGCGCTCGTGCTCGCGGGCTGCGGCTCGCAGCAGGATGCGCTCCATCCACACAGCAAGGCTGCCCGCGGCATCACCTCGCTCTGGTGGAACATGCTGATCGGCTGCGTACTCGCGCTAGCGATCGTCGCGCTCGTGCTGCTGCTCGCCTGGGTGCGCCGCCGCCGCCCAGGCATCCCGGGCGTTCGCGACGGCGACCGCGCCGCTTGGGGCGTCGTGGTCGGGCTCGGCCTCGTCGTTCCGATCCTCGTGCTCGCGGCCCTCTTCCTCTTCTCCGACATCTTCCTCATCCGCGACACGTCGTTGCCGGCGTCGTCTGCCTCGGCCGCCGAACGGCCCACGCTGACGATTCGCGTCATCTCGCATCAGTTCTGGTGGGAAGTGCGCTATCCCGGCTCGCGTGCGGTGACGGCGAACGAGATCCACATCCCGGCGCGCACGAACGTGCAGGCGCTGCTCTACACGCGCGACGTGATCCACAGCTTCTGGGTGCCGGAGCTGAACAAGAAGGTCGACCTGATCCCCGAGCAGACAAACCGGGTGCTGCTCTACGCGGATCGGCCGGGCCGCTACCGCGGGCAGTGCGCAGAGTTCTGCGGCCTGCAGCATGCGCACATGGGTCTCTATGTCTTCGCCGACCCGCCGGCGAAGTTCAGACAGTGGCTTGCGCGCCAGTCGCGTCCGGCGCCGGCTGCCGGATCGCAGCTCTTCGTGCAAAAATGCGGCGCCTGCCACGCGATTCGCGGTACCGGCGCGAACGGTGACGTCGGCCCCGACCTGACTCATGTCGGCTCGCGCACGTCGCTCGCGGCACTCACGATTCCGAACTCGCCGGAACGAATGCGCGAGTGGATCGACGACCCGCAGCGCGTTAAGCCGGGGAACCTGATGCCCGCCGTGAACCTGAGCGACGCGCAGATCAACCGGCTCGTCGCCTATCTGGAGGCACGGAGATAGCGACCACGGTTCCTTCAGCGGCGGGCGAGCGCGTCGAGCGTCTCGAGCGGATCTGGGCGGAGCGCCCTGGCGTGCTCGGCTGGCTCACGACGACCGACCACAAGCGCATCGGCCTTCTGTACTTCTGGGCAACGCTCGTCTTCTTCGGTGCCGGCGGTGCCGAGGCGCTGTTGATGCGCACGCAGCTCGCGGTCCCGAACAATCACGTCGTCGGCCCGAATGCCTACGACCAGCTCTTCACGCTCCACGGGCTGACGATGATCTTCTGGTTCATCATCCCGATGACGACCGGCGCGTTCGGGAACTACCTGATCCCGCTGATGATCGGCGCGCGCGACATGGCGTTTCCGCGCCTGAACGCGCTGAGCTTCTGGATCTTCGCCGCCTCGGGCATCTTCGTCTACGCCGGGTTCGCGTTCGGCTCCGGCCCGAATGCGGGCTGGTTCGACTACGTCCCACTCGCCTCGCGCCTCTACGACCCCGGCCGCAACATCGAGTTCTACACGCTCGGGTTGCTCTTCAACTCGCTTGCCTCGACGATCACCGCGGCGAACTTCATCGTGACGATCTTCAAGTGTCGCGCGCCCGGGATGTCGTTCAACCGGATCCCGCTCTTCTGCTTCGCGTTCCTTGCGGCATCGTTCGGCCTGCTCTTCGCGCTGCCGTCGTTGAGCGCCGACCTGATCTTCCTCTACCTCGACCGGAACGTCGGCACCTGGTTCTTCAGCCCTGCGCACGGCGGCTCGACGCTCCTGTGGCAGCACCTGTTCTGGTTCTTCGGGCATCCGGAGGTGTACATCCTCATCGTGCCCGCCTTCGGGATCGCAACGGAGATCATCCCTGCGTTCACGCAGCGCAAGATGATCGCCTTCCCCCTCGTGGCGATCGCCGAGCTGCTCGTCGTGTTCATCGGCTTCGGCGTGTGGGCGCACCACATGTTCGCCGACGGCATCCCGACGACCACGCTCGTCTTCTTCGCCGGAGCGACGTCGATGGTCGTGATCCCATCGACGATTCAGGTATGGGCGTGGTGCTCGACGATCTTCACCGGTCTCCCGCGCTTCAAGACGCCGTTGCTCTTCATCGTCGGCTTCATCCTCTTCTTCGTCACAGGCGGGCTCACCGGCGTGATGTTCGTCGCGATTCCCTTCACGCAGCAGGTGACCGACACCTACTTCGTCGTCGCACACTTCCACTACATCATCTTCGGGGCCGCGGTCTTCCCGATCTTCGGCGGGATGTACTACTGGTTCCCGAAGGTCACCGGCCGGCTGTACTTCGAGCGGCCGGGCCAGATCTCGTTCTGGCTCATCTTCGTCGGTACGAACCTGCTGTTCTTCCCCATGCACATCGTCGGCTTGCTCGGGATGCCTCGCCGCGTGTACACGTATCCCGGCGGCCTCGGGTGGACGATCTACAACCTGCTCGAGACGATCGGCGGCTTCGTCACGCTCGTCGGGATCCTCGTCTGCTTCGGCAACCTTGCGGTCTCGTACCGGCGCGGCCCGCGCGCGGGCCCGGACCCGTGGCACGGCCCGACGCTCGAGTGGAGCATCCCGTCTCCGCCGCCCGAGTTCAACTTCGCCGTCGTCCCGACGGTGACGAGCGCGTATCCGAACTGGGACGAAGGCGATCGCCTGAACGATCGCCGCAAGCTCGATGCGGGCGAGGGAGTGCTCGACGTCGGTCACGAGCAGATGCAGACGACGCTCATCGACGGCTATCCGGCGCAGGTGGCCCAAATGCCTCACTCGTCGCCGTGGCCGATCGTCCTTGCGCTCTGCCTCTCCGGGATGTTCGCGGTGCTCGTCGTCGAGAAGTACGCCGTCGGCGCCGTGTTCGCCGTGCTCGCCGGGCTGACACTCGTCGCCTGGCACGCGCGCGAGGTGCAACCGCGCGAGCTGCCCGCGCGCGGGCAGCCGGCGGCTCTCTTCGGCATGGCCACATTCATCGCAGCGGAGGCGGCGCTCTTCGCGATGCTCGTCGGCACCTACTTCTACCTTCGGTTCAAGAACCTCCATTGGCCGGCACCCGGACTCCCGGAGCCCAAGCTGCTCGTGCCGCTGATCCTTCTCGGCGTGCTTCTCGCCTCGGTCGTACCGCTGCAGCTCGGCTACCGGGCCGCGCGCGCGGGCCGTCTCGCTCACGCGCGACTGCTCGTGCTCGCGGCACTGGTCGTCCAGGCGGGGTATTTCGCGATGGAGGTCGACCTCTATCGAGACGATCTGCTGCACTTCTCTGTGCACTCGCACGCGTACGCGTCGATCTACTACGTGCTCCTCGGTGCCGCTCACGCACACGTCGCGATCGGGCTGTTGCTCAGCGCGTGGCTCCTGGCCAAGCTCACACGTGGGTTGACGCGATACCGCTTGCACGCGCTGCAGGCGATCGCCTTCTACTGGCTCGCCGTCGGCGTGCTGACAGTCGTAGCCACCCTCACCGTCCTCTCGCCTGCGCTATGACGGTTCGGCGGCTCGAGTTCCTTCAGTGGTTCGGCTTCGTCGCCGGAGGCACGATCTGGTTCACCGAGTTCATCGTCGGCGTCGGCGCCTCGGAGGCCGTGTGCAATCCCGCGAGCGCGCGGTGGGGGATCCCGCACGACGTCGTCCAGATCGCGTTGCTGGCCTTCGCTGCTCTCTGCGTGGCCTGCGCGGAGGTCGCTGCGGTGCTCGTGTTTCGCTCGACGAGGGACGCGGAAGAGCAGGGTCCGCCGCCGCACGCGCGCATGCGCTTCTTCGCGGCCGGTGCAATGGCCGGAAATCTCGTCTTCTTCATGATCATCCTGCTCACCGGGGTCGCGACCGTTGCCGACCGGCTCTGTCACCAGGCATGAGGCGGCGTGCAGTCATCGTCGGAGTGCTGCTGCTCGCGCTTCCCGGCGTCGGCGCGGCCGCGAATGGACAGCAGCTGTACGGCCGCTACTGCCTCAAGTGCCATGGAGCGCTCGGGGCGGGCCAGCATCCGCCGAGCCGGACGATCGGGCCGCCGCTGCGTGGGGTTGGAGCGCTCGCTGCCGACTTCTACCTCAGGACCGGCTACATGCCGCTGCACAAGAACGGAATCCAGCCGCGGCGGAGCCGGCTGCTCCTGTCCGAGCCGCAGATCGCGGCTCTGATCGCGTACGTCGCATCGCTCGGCAAGGGTCCGCCGGTTCCGACACCGCACCCCGAGCGCGGCAGCCTGTCGCAAGGCCAGCAGCTCTTCGCCGACCGCTGCGCCGGCTGCCACCAGATCGCCGCGCGAGGCGGGTACATCACGCACGGCGTGCCGCCGCCGCTCGGCGATGCGACGGCGCGACAGATTGCGGAGGCCGTGCGGATCGGTCCATACGTGATGCCGCGGTTCTCGAAGAAGCAGCTCACGAATGCGCAGCTCGACTCGGTCGTCCGCTACGTGCTGTGGACGAAGCATCCGGACAATCGCGGCGGCTGGTCGCTCGGTCGTATCGGTCCCGTACCGGAAGGGCTCGTCACCTGGTTCTTCGCGGCGGCAGCACTCGTCGGTATCTGCATGCTGATCGGAAGGCGGCTCCATGAGTAGGGTCCGCGACTACCTGCTTGCGGGGCTCGTCCTGCTCGCCGGGCGTCGTAGACGCACCTCTCACCGGGAGCTGCCGCGGATCGTGCCGCCCGGCGTGCCGAACCCGCGCGCGGAAAGCGCGGCGATCGGGCTGCTCTTCCTGGGCTCGCTCGCGGCGTGCGGCTTCGTCGTCGTCTATGCACTCGGCGCGAACACGCAACTGCTGGGACTCCTGCTCGGGGCCGCGCTCCTCTGCATCGCGGCGTCGCTCGTCATCGTCGCCCGGAAGGTGATCGTCACCGAGGAGCTCGCGGAGCCGTACCCGGCGCCGGAGCATCCGGCGGAACAGGAATACCTCGAAGAGCTCGTGGAGGAGTCGGGCGATCCGCTCACCCGCCGCCGCCTTTTCAAGCTGGGTCTGGGCGCCGCAGGCGGTGCGCTCGGCCTCGCCGCGCTCGCGCCGGCGCTCTCGTTCGGGCCGCTGCGCACGAAGGATCTCTTCGCGACGCCCTGGCGGAAGGGGACGAGGCTCGTCGACGAGGAGAACCGTCCGCTGAAGGCCTCCGACATCGAGGAGAAGTCGTTCTACACCGCGTTTCCGGAAGGAGCGGACAAGGAGCTCTTGGCGGCCTCGATCGTCCTCGTGCGGCTGCCGGTGCGATCGCTCCGGCTGCCGCAGGAGCTCGCGGGCTACGACGCCGAAGGCATCGTCGCGTACTCGAAGATCTGCACGCATGCCGCGTGCGCGATCTCGCTCTACCGCGCGCCCCTCTTCCAGCCCGACGAGCCGCGCCCGGCGCTCGTCTGTCCCTGCCACTACTCCACGTTCGACCCGGCGGACGGCGGCAGCGTCACGTTCGGGCCGGCCGGCCGGGCGCTGCCGATGCTGCCCCTCGCCGTGGACGGAAAGGGCTACCTGCGCGCGAAGGGCAACTTCAACGGCGCGATCGGCCCGTCGTGGTCTCGCGTGCGCAGCGGGAGGCCGACTTCATGATCCGCAGCGCCGTTCGCTTTCTCGATCAGAGAAGCGGCACCGCGCCGTTCCTCAAGAAGGCGCTGCGCTATCTGTTCCCCGACCACTGGTCGTTCCTGCTCGGCGAGGTTGCCCTCTATGCGTTCATCGTGCTCGTCGCGACGGGCATCTATCTGACGTTCTTCTTCGTCGACTCGACGCACCAGGTCATCTACCACGGCTCGTACGTCCCGCTGCGCGGCCAGGAGATGAGCGAGGCGTACAGGTCGGTGCTCGACATCTCGACGCGAGTCAAGGCCGGCCTGCTGATCCGGCAGACCCACCACTGGGCGGCGAACGTCTTCCTCGCCGCCATCATTCTCCATCTCTTCCGCGTGTTCTTCACGGGCGCGTTCCGGAAGCCGCGCGATCTGACGTGGCTCATCGGCGTGACGATGCTCGTGCTCGCGCTGCTCGAGGCGTACCTCGGCTACTCGCTCGTCGACGACCTGATGTCGGGCATGGGACTTGCGATCGGCTACGGCGTCGGTCTTGCGGTGCCGTTCGTCGGCGGAAGCATCATGACCTGGCTCTTCCACGGTCAGTTCCCGGGCTCCGACGTCCTCTGGCCCCGGCTCTACGTCATGCACGTGCTCGTCTTCCCCGTGGTGATCGGGGCGCTGCTCTCGGTCCATCTCGCACTCGTCGCACTTCGGCACCACACGCAGTTCAGGCAGAGGCGGGAGACGGAGCGCGCCGTCGTCGGCGTGCCGAGCTTCCCGGGGCAGGCGCCGCGCTCGCTCGGCCTCTTCTTTGCGGTCGCGGGCGTGCTCTTCCTCATGGGCGGCCTCGTGCAGATCAATCCCATCTGGCTCTGGGGGCCTTTTCACACGTACGCGTCGACGAACGGCGCCCAGCCGGACTGGTATCTCGGCTGGTTGATCGGTGGACTGCGCCTCGTTCCGGGCTTCGACGTGACCGTCGGCAACTACACGCTGATCGCAAACCCCTTCTGGGGTGGGGTGCTGTTCCCGACGCTCGTCATCGGCTTTCTCTACTTCTGGCCGTGGTTCGAGCGCAAGCTGGCCGGCGACTACGCGTTTCACAACCTGCTCGACCGGCCACGGGACAATCCGCTGCGTACCGGCGTAGGAGTGGCGATGATCGTCTGGGTCGTGCTCGTCTTCGTCGCCGGCTCGTCGGATCGCGTCAACGTCTTGCTGAACATTCCGTACGACAAGCAGATCTGGTTCTATCGCGTCGCCGTCTTCGTCGGTCCCGTGGTCGCCGGCATCGTCGCGGCGCGTGTTTGTCGTTCGCTGCAGCGCGGCGAGGTGGTCGAACGCGAGCGGCGCCGGGCCGAGGTGGCGGCCATGATGTCGTCCAATCAGGCGTAGCCCTCGTCGAAGAACCGGCCCTCGTGCGCGATCGCCTGTTCGCGCGTCAGCCCGACCTCCGAATGTGCTCGCGCTCCGATCGCGTCTGCGAACCGCGTGATCACCGCAAACGCTGCAGCGACATAGGCGGCATCGCGCAACGCCTCGCGCGAGACGCCCGCGTCGAGTGCCCGAGTCGCATCGAGCGATGCAGGCTCGAGCGTCATCGCCTCGAGGAAGCGCAGCGTCTCGCGCAGCCGCGCGTCGATCGGTGCGGACTCGTAGTCATCGAGGACGGCGTCGACGAGCTGCTGGTCACCGAAGGCGTACGACGCGACCGCGCCGTGAGCCTCCGTTCAGAAGGGACACTGGCTTCGAAGCGAGACGAACGCGGCGAAGAGCTCACGCTCCGCCTCCGTCCACTCGGACGGTCCCTTCATCACCTCCTGCAGGAGCTCGGAGAAGGGCCGGCCGAAGAGGTCCGGCCGGTAGCGCAGGGCCACGGAGATGTCGGATACGTAGCCGTCCCGTTCCTGCAGGGCGCGGATCTGCTCCGCCGCCTCGGCCTCGTGCTCGAGCGCGAGCCTCATCCGATCGCCTCCAACGCGGCGCGTCGGCGCGCGTCGCCTTCGGCGAGCGCGGCTACGAGCACCGCTTCGAAGACCGTGTCGGGGTCGAGCCCGTCGACGTCGCCGTCAACGATCCGGTAGGCGTGCGCGCGCACCTTTGCGAGGAGGGCCGCGAGCTCGGCCGGATCCTCGCCGCGCGCGATCTCCCGCCGGACGGAAGCAGGCAGCGTCCCTTCCGACTCGAGGACCGCGTCGGCAACGCGCTCCCACGCGTCGGCGTACGGATCAGCTTGCGAGGAGTCGTCTGAGGACGAACGGAAGGATGCCACCGTGCCGAAAGTACTCCCGCTCCCGCGGTGTGTCGAGCCGGACACGTGCGGTGAACTGCTTCTCGTCGGCGTGCACCGTGACCTCGCGCGCCTCACCGTTGTCGACGCCCGAGATCGAGTACTGCTCGCGGCCGGTGAGGCCGAGGGCGCCCGGCGTCTCGCCGTCGCGGAACTGCAGCGGCAGGATCCCCATCATCAGCAGGTTCGAGCGGTGGATCCGCTCGTACGACTCCGCGATCACCGCGCGCACGCCGAGGAGGTTCGGTCCTTTGGCCGCCCAGTCGCGCGAGGAGCCCGAGCCGTACTCCTTGCCCGCGAGCACGATCGTCGGGACGCCTTCGTCGCGGTAGCGGGCTGCGATGTCGAAGATCGGGCCCTCATCGCCGTCCGGAAGATGGACGGTCCAGGTGCCCTCGCTCCCCTCGACGAGCTGATTGCGGAGGCGAACGTTCGCGAAGGTGCCGCGCACCATCACCTCGTGGTTGCCGCGGCGTGCGCCGTACGAGTTGAACTCCCGCCGCTCGACGCCGTGCTCGATCAGGTACTTCCCGGCGGGTGAATCGGGCCGAATCGCTCCCGCAGGGGAGATGTGATCGGTGGTGACCGAGTCGCCGAGCATCACGAGCACGCGTGCGCCGGCGACGTCTTCGACCGGAACCGGCTCGCGCTGCATCCCGTCGAAGTACGGCGGCAGCCGAACGTAGGTCGAGGCGGGATCCCAGGCGAAGAGGGCGCCTTCGGGCGTGTCGAGCGCGCGCCAGCGCTCGTCGCCGGTGAAGACGTCGGAGTAGGCGTCTTCGAACATCGCGCCGTCCACCGAGCTCGCGATCGTCTCGTCGATCTCGGCGCTCGTCGGCCAGATGTCGCGGAGAAAGACGGGACCGTCGTCGCCTTCACCGAGCGGCTCGTTCAACAGGTCGATGTCCATGCGGCCGGCGAGGGCGTACGCCACGACGAGCGGCGGCGACGCGAGATAGTTCGCCTTCACGTCGGAATGGATGCGCGCCTCGAAGTTGCGGTTGCCGGAGAGGACGGCGCAGACGACGAGCTCGCCGTCGTTCACGGCTTCGCCGATCGCATCGGGCAGCGGACCCGAGTTGCCGATGCAGGTTGTGCAGCCGTAGCCGACGAGGTTGAACCCGAGCTCGTCGAGATACTCCTCGAGCCCGGCGCGCCGGTAGTACTCGGTGACGACCTTCGAGCCCGGCGCGAGGGACGACTTCACCCACGGCTTGCGCTGCAGCCCCTTCTCGATCGCCTTCTTCGCAAGCAGGCCGGCGCCGATCATCACCGAGGGATTCGATGTGTTCGTACACGAGGTGATGGCCGCGATCACCACCGAGCCGTGCTCCAGGGTGTAGTCCTCGCCGCGAACGGCCACCGACTTGCGCTCGACAGTCGCGACATGCGACGTCGCCGCGTCCGCGACGGGCTCGCGCTCGCCCCCGGGTTGCTGCTCGGTCGTGGGATCGCTCGCCGGGAACGTGTCGACGAGCGCCTTGTCTGCGCTGCCGTTCGTGTAGGCCACGCCAAACGTGTCAAGCGCCTCGATGAACGCGTCCTTCGCGTTCGAGAGCGGCACCCGGTCCTGGGGACGGCGCGGGCCGGCCAGCGAGGGCTCGACGTCGGCGAGATCGAGCTCGACGACCTGTGAGTAGGTCGGATGATGGTCGGGCTCGTGCCAGAGCATGTTCTCCTTGCAGTACGCCTCCACGAGCGCGATGTGCTCGTCCGAGCGGTTCGTGAGGCGCAGATACGCGAGCGTGACGTCGTCGACCGGGAAGAAACCGCAGGTCGCGCCGTACTCGGGGCTCATGTTTCCGAGAGTTGCGCGGTCGGCGAGTGCAAGTGAGGGGAGACCCGGCCCGAAGTACTCGACGAACTTTCCGACGACGCCGACCTTGCGCAGGATCTCGGTCGCCGTCAACACGAGGTCGGTCGCAGTGGCGCCTTCCGGCAGCGCGTTCGTGAGCCGGAAGCCGACGACCTGCGGCACGAGCATCGAGAGCGCCTCGCCGAGCATCGCAGCCTCGGCCTCGATCCCGCCGACGCCCCAGCCGAGCACGCCGAGGCCGTTGATCATCGTCGTGTGCGAGTCGGTCCCGACGAGCGTGTCGGGAAACGCCGTTCCGTCGCGCGACTCGACGACGCGTGCGAGATACTCGAGGTTGACCTGGTGCACGATGCCGGTGTTCGGCGGCACGACCTTGAAGTTGTCGAAGGCGGTCTGGCCCCAACGGAGAAACGCGTAACGCTCCTTGTTGCGCTCGAACTCGAGTTCCACGTTGCGGCTGATGGCAAGTCGCGTCGCAAACTCGTCGACCTGCACGGAGTGGTCGATCACGAGCTCGACCGGGATGAGCGGGTTGATCTTCGCGGGATCCCCGTTCTGGTCGCGCATCGCGTGGCGCATTGCGGCGAGGTCGACGACGCACGGCACTCCGGTGAAGTCCTGGAGCAGCACCCGCGCGGGCGCGAACGAAATCTCCTGCGACGGCTCGGCGTCGGCGACCCAGCCGGCGACCGCCTCGACCTCGGCGTCGGTTCCGTTTCGGAGGACGTTCTCGAGCAGGATCCGCAGCGTGTAGGGCAGGCGTGCGACGTCCCATTTCGCCTGCAATGCGTCGAGCCGGTAGATCGAATACGTGGTCTCGCCGACTCGAAGCTTGTCCGCTTCTGCCATGCCTCGATTCAAGCAGAAGCGTCGTCCACCCGGATTCCGCCCACCTCCTCGGCGTAGCGCAGAGCGACCTCCGCGAGCGCGGGATCCGTCGTCGCGCACGCGGCCGCGAGGATCGAGACCTTCAGCCCGAGCTCGCGAGCGTGAATCCCCGATTGCACGATGCAGCCCTCCGTCGCCGCTCCGATGAGCAGAATCCGCTCCACTTCGAGCTCGCGCAAGAGCAGCTCGAGCGGTGTGTGATCGAAGGCCGAGTAGCGGGGCTTCAAGAGGAACCGGTCGCCGGGCGCCGGGGCGAGGGGAGCGAGGATGTCACCGCTTTCAGTCGCGGAGAGGGTGTCGCGCACGAGGCCCGGTGCGTCGGCGTCCCAGCGGCCGTAGTCGTCGTTTGCGTAGATGACCGGAATCTCCCTGCTGCGAGCCGAGGCTATGACCTCCGCCATCCGGGGCGCCCGTTCTCGAAACGAGGCGAGAAGCGCGTCCCCGTCCTCGTGGGCGAAGTCGTTGAACACGTCGACGACGATGAGAGCGTCCTTCATGATGCGGATTCATTCCGCCGCCGTCCCGGCGGCAAACGACGGTACCCGCGAGGACTGGAAGGTGAGGCAGTGAACGTCATCCGAGAGAAAGACGGCGACCGAGTCCTCGTAGGCGGCTGTCGTTGCGGCGCGGTTCGGTACGAGGTCGCGGATGCGTTCGTGTATTCGGCGATCTGTCACTGCTCGGGCTGCCGGGCAGCGACCGGCTCGGCGTTCAAGCCCTTCGCCGGGATCGAACGGGAGAAGCTGACTGTCACAGAGGGCGTAACCGTCCTCGCAGTCTTCGGCGAAGAGGATCTAAACGACACGCGGTGCGGTGCGTGCGGTTGCTTTCTCTTCTCCGTCGTACGTGAGGGCGCCTGGGTGCACGTGGCAATGGGCTCGCTCATCGATGCTCCGAGCATCCGCCCGACGGCGCACATCTTCGTCGGCTCGAAGGCACCGTGGCTCGAGATCACCGACGAGCTGCCGCAATACGAGGAGTACGAGAGCTGACGGAGTGATGCCCTGAATGGAAACCCGCGCCGACGATTCGTTCGGCGGTCGGCACCCCACCAGTCACGAACGGATGACGGGACTGCCCTGGGATGCGTCGTACCACGGCGACTCAGCGCCTTGGGACATCGGCCGGCCGCAGCCGGCAATCGTCCGTTTGGCAGCCGAAGGCGGACTCGCCGGAGCCGTGCTCGATGTCGGCTGCGGGACCGGCGAGAACGCTCTGCACGTCGCCTCGCTGGGACTGCCGGTTCTGGGCGTCGACGTCGCCGAGACGGCACTGGCGGTCGCGCGAGAGAAGGCCGACGAACGTGGGATCGCGGTCGAGTTCGCCGCGCTCGATGCGTTTCAGCTGAAGCGTTTGGGGCGCACGTTCGAGACGGTGTTGGACTGCGGGTTGTTCCACACCTTCGACCGCGACGAGCGACTCGGCTACGCGGCTAGTCTGGCGTCGGTTGCCGAGCACGCTGGAACCCTCTATCTGCTGTGCTTCAGCGACGATGGTCCCGATACCGGTGCGCATCCGATCGGTCAGGAAGACCTGAGAGCTGCGTTCAACCCCGGCAACGGATGGAATGTCGTCGCCATCGAAACGAACCGGATTCAGACGAGATACCACGCCGACGGCGCACCGGCGTGGTTCGCGACACTCAGACGGATCTAGACGGAGAGGAGTGACATGACTGACGAGGCGGTGCTGCAGCAAACTCCTGCCGGCCTTGCTCCCGCCGGCGACGGCTGGTTCGTCGTGAACGTCCGCGACACGGAGTGGATGACCCATGACGCATTCGGCTCCGGGTGCGTCTTCGAAAGCCGCCAGAACGCGCCGTTCCGCGAGCTCGGGATCAACATCAGCGTGGTACAGCCTGGACAGCCGGTGTGTCTCTACCACGAGGAGAACGCGCAGGAGGACTTCCTCGTTCTCGCCGGCGAGTGCGTGCTGCTCGTGAACGGCGAGGAACGTCCGCTGCGTGCGTGGGACTTCGTTCACTCACCTGCTGGAACCGAGCACGTGATCGTCGGCGCGGGCGACGGGCCGGCGATCGTGCTCGCGGTGGGAACGCGGCCCGAGACCGAGCGACTCCGCTATCCCGCCTCCGAGCTCGCGGCGAAGTACGGCGCGAGCGCCCGCGAGGATACGCCCGACCCGGGGGAGGCGTACTCCGGCTTCGACAGACCGAAGCCGGGCCGTCCCGACGACTGGGACGCGCTGCCCTGGGCCTAGGCGTCCGGGCGCTAGTGACGATTTTCGTCGTGCTGCACTGCGCCCTCGACCGGCGGGAGCCAGCTCTCGCGCCGCTTGACCCAGACCTCGGCTTCCGGCCTCAATTCGAAGGGCGGCTCATCCAGGCTTCCGAGCCGGATCTCGATCAGCGTGTCGGCGGGATCGACCGGATCGAGCAGTCGAGACCCGCAGCGAGCGCAGAACCCGCGTCCGTCATAGCTCGAGATCTCACCACTCACCTCGAACGCCTCGACCGGCCACTGCCCGTACACCGTGAACGCGCTCCCGGACTCCTTCCGGCAATCCCCGCAGTGGCAGCGCCCGACGTGTACCGGGTCGCCGCGCACGCTGTAGCGGACAGCCCCGCAGAGGCATCCGCCCGTGCGTACTCCGGCTTCCACGCGTCGATCGTACAAGCGGCCGGGGGTCAACTTACGGCGTCGAACGCTTGCGCGTACCGAAATGGGCCGGTGATCTGCGGGTCGTACGCGGCGAGTGTTCTGGCTTGGAAGTGATTCCCCCAGGCGCGATCCGGCGCCTCGATGCCCAGCCGTGCGGCTGACACGAAACCGAAGCGCGAGTAGTACCCGGTCGAGCCCAGAAGCGCTATCAGCGGAACGTCCATTGCGTCGGCGGCGGCTACCACCGCGTGGATCATCGCGAGGCCGATCCCGGCCCCTTGATGCTCGGGAAGCACCCCAACCGGCCCGAGAGCGACGACCGGGTACGCGCCGACCGTAGCCCGACTCCCCACCACATGTCCGACCGTGAGCTCGTCGCGGACGGCGACGAGCGAAAGCGCCGGAACGACATCTTCCGCCTCGATCAGATCGACCAGGAGTCCGACCTCGGGTGGAACACCGTCCGGATCGTCTGGCCGTCGGAACGCCTCGGTATGGATCCGCAGCACCGCGTCGCGGTCGGCGGGTGAATACCGTCGGACGATCATCGGGGTCATCGTGCCACTCCAGCGTCGAGAGACAGATGTGAGTGCCCTCGGCCCGTCCCGGACGGGGGATTTCCCGCGACGGCGCCTCGTCGATACCGACAACGTGGGCCTACTTGCGCGGCACCCGCTACCGGCGGCGATCTGCGGGATTGCAATCGCGATCGTCGCGGGCGCGTTCATCTTTGCCAGACCGCAGTACCACGCTGCCAACGGACCGACGATCAGGATTCCGGACAAGCATCCGGCCGCCGATGCTGCCGGAAGAGCTGGTTGGGTGTGGCCCGACGGCGTGCCCGGGTGGAAGCCCGGCGAGCAGCTCAAGGGGTACCCGATCTCGCAGCTTCAGGCGGTCGAGGCTCAGCCGGCGCAGCTGAGCGCTGCGCACGCCGGTCTCGATGCCGAACAGGTTCGCGTCCTCGACGCGATGCACGTGTCCGCGGGTAAAGGGCCGATCGCGCTCTTCGCCGCTCCGATGCTCGACGTGTCACCCCAGACGATCTGCCTCGCCGCGATGCTACCGAGCGGCTCAGCGACCCGGTGGCGTTGCCCTGGTGCGACACGGCCCTATCGGGATGTCGCGAACTCGCGCGTCTTCGTTGCCGCGGTCTCGCAGCCCTGGTCGCGCCCTGCCGCTGCTGCCGCTACCTCACCGACCGTGGGCTTCGATTTCGTCGGCCTCGCGCGCGGCGACGTCAAACGAATCGTTCTCCACCTTCCCGGCGAGCCGCAGTTCACCGACTGGACGATCTACGACCGCGGCACGACCTGGGGTCAGTTCAGCTCGGCCGTCGCATTGCGTTCGCCGAAGACGGTGCCGCAACTCCGCATCTACGGGGACGAAGGGCTCGTGCAGGTCCTGCGGCTCGATCTGCGCCCTGGTCAGCAGCGCATCTACGGCTGACGCTGGTAGGAGGGTTTGGCGAAACAGTGGCTGTGTCGCACGGCCGCGCTGGACGCCGCGCTGCCGCGTCCTCAGTCGCCCCGATAGCACCACTATCGGGGCTCCCTGCGTCCTTGCATCGCGACGCCCATCGCACCCGCGCAACGAGCACCGTTCCGCCAAACCCTCCTAGGCCGGCGAGACCTCGCCCCTGACGCGCTCCTCGTCGGCCCGCCGCTCGTCGACGTAGCGCTGCGCATCGCCGAGCGGCGAGAAGAACCTGAAGAACGCCGCGATGCCGATCGTGATCGCGCCGATCACGCCGTACACGAGCGCGACGTCGCCCGAGGCGCTGATCACCCAGCCGCCGACGAGCGCTCCCGCGGGGATGGCCGACCAGGCGAGCACGCCCGCGATCGACATCACCCGCGAGAGCAGCTCGTTCGGGACGATCGCCTGCCGCAGGCTGCCCGTGTTGATGTTGAACAGGATCCCGAGCCCACTTGCGGCCGCCCAGATCGGCAGAGCGATCCAGAACACCCGCATCTGCGAGAAGACGATGATCAGCACGCCCATGAGCATCAGGGACGACATTGCGAGCGCCGTGAAGCTGAACCGCTTGCGGAGCCGGCCGGCCAGCAAGCCCGTCACGACGACGCCGCCGCTCCCCGCGGCGAAGAGAACGCCGATCTCGCGCGCACTCGCGTCGAGACGCTCCTGTGCGAACAGCACGAGCTGGGCCCACGTCGTCGACCCGACGAAGTTGATCAGCGCCATCATCAGCGAGATGTTGCGCAGCACTGGGTGCGAAAGCACGTAGCGTAGCCCTGCGCGAACGTCGTGCAGGATCGTCGTCGCCTCTTTCGGCTCGTCGCTCACCACGTTGAAGCTGGTTCGGATGAGCGAGAGCGAAAACGCCGAGACGGCGAACGACCCGGCGTCGAACGCCATCACCCACGTCAGCGGGAGAAACGAGATCAGGGCGCCTGCGAGTAGAGGACCCGCGACCTGGGCCGCCGAGTACGTCGCTTGAATGCGTCCGTTGGCGGTCACGAGGTCGGCGTTCGAGACGAGGCTCGGCACCGCGGCGAATTCGCCCGCGCTGAACGCGATGAACACGCACGACTGGACGAACGTCACACCGTAGATCCACCAGACGCTCAGATGACCGAAGGTCGCGACGAGCGGGATCGACAAGATGACGATCGTGTTGAGCGAATCGAGCGCGATCATCGCGCGCCTCCGATCGACGCGATCCATCCACGCGCCGAGCAGCAGGCCGAAGAGGAGATAGGGAAGGAACGTCGCGGCGGTTGCGATGCCGAGGTTCACCGCCGAGTGCGTCAGCCGAAAGACGAGGAGCGGCACTGCCCACTGCGTGAACGAGCTGCCGAGGTTCGAGATCGTCTGCCCGGCCCAGAACTTCCAGAAGTCCGAGCTCAGGCCGCGCGCGCCGTGCTCAGCCATGCGGCCGATTCAATCAAAGCTTCGGGATGAGCTCCTTCGCCGCGAACTCGGCGAACGCGTCCTGGTTGTCGCCGATCTGGTGCATGTACACGTGCGTGAATCCGGCGTCCGCGTATTCGCCGATCAGCTTCAGATACGGTCCAGGGTCGGGACCGCAAGGCGTCGCCTCGGCGACGTCGCTCTCGTCGACCATCGCGGCTGCGGCCTCGAAGTCGGACGGCGTCGCAAGCTCCTGGCTGAGCGGGCCCTTCAGCGCAAGGTTCGGCCACTCCTTCGTCGCGCGCGCGAGCCCCCGTTTCTCGTCGCTGTCGTAGGCGCAGTGCATCATGCCGAGCCGCTGCTTGCCGCCGCCGCCTCCCGCATCGAACGCCTTCACGAGGTCGGCGTCGGGCGTCGTCGAGATGAAGCCGTCGCCGATCTCGCCGGCGAGCTCGGCCGCCTTCGGCTGCGCCGCGGCCACGAAGACCTCCACCTGGCGCTCCGGAAGTGTGTACAGACGCGCGTGGTTGACGGTGTAGTGCTTGCCGCGGTGGGTCTGCTCGCCTCCGCTCCAGAGGAGCCGCATCACGTCGACCGCCTCTTCGAGCATCTCGAGCCGCTCGTCGGGAGGCGGCCAGCGGTCGCCGAGCACGTGCTCGTTCAGATTCTCACCCGTGCCCACGCCGAGGAAGAAGCGGCCGTCGAACATGGACGCGACGCTCGCCGCAGCCTGCGCGACGATCGCCGGGTGAACGCGGATGAGCGGACACGTGACGCCGGTGCCGACGCGGATCTTGTCGGTCGCCTGCGCGATGCCGCCGAGCGTCGACCACACGAACGGGCTGTGCCCCTGAGCGTCCACCCACGGGTGGTAGTGGTCGGAGATGAGAGCGAAGGTGAAGCCCGAGCGCTCGGCCAGAACGGCCTGGCGCACGAGCTCGTTCGGCGCGTGATCCTCGGAGGAGAGTGCAAAGCCGAGCTCGGTCATGGACTCCTCTCGTACCGATGCGCCCGGGCCGTAAACCGCGGCGTTTTCCGGCCTCGACACCCGGGAATTCGGCTGCATGGACGCTGCAGCAGCTGCCGCGCTCGAGTCGGTCCTCGCGGACGTTCCGCTCCCCGCCGACAAGACGGCGCTGCTC
The DNA here is from genome assembly GCA_963848665.1 of uncultured Actinomycetes bacterium. Classification (GTDB taxonomy): domain Bacteria; phylum Actinomycetota; class Thermoleophilia; order Gaiellales; family Gaiellaceae; genus Palsa-739. The sequence continues at coordinate 261,450 of CAWKEF010000006.1, read as the reverse complement.
GCCTACGCGGTCACGCAGCGGGTCGAGCCGGCACTCCTCGCCGCCTTGCGGGCGCTCCCCGATCGCGAGTACGCCTCGCTCGACGAGGTGATCAGGCCGGCTTAGTCGTGACCTTCGTGCCGTCGCGATCGGCGCGCTCGCGCTGAGGCTTCACCGTGTACTTCGGATCGCGCGCGGACTGGAAGCCGGCCTTGAACACCGCGAGACGCAGACACACCTCGCCCGCACAGACCATCGCCCCACCGAGCGCCGCAGCGCCCCGGCTCCGGCGGCCACGCGTCGCCAAGATCGCAGCGCCGCCTGCGGCGAGCACCTTCGCCGCCCGCGAGAGCCGCCGGGCGGTCCCCTGCCGGTAGACCTCGCCCACCTCCCCGAGCCGGAGTCCCATCGTCTGCATCAGCACGCCCTCGGCCCCCACTCCGCCGATCGCAAGGCGCCGCGCCGGCGCGGCATCGACCGGGTCGAGGAACACGCACGCCGCGGCCCCTGCCGAAGCTGCCGCGCTCGCGCCGAAGATCCAGGGCAGCTCCCGCCGCGCGTCGTGCCAAACCGGCACAGCCGTGTCTGCGAGCAACACGCCGGTGTACGTCGCGAGCGGGGGCCCCGCGAGCGCAGACACGACCGACGCGAGCACTCGCACGGGGCGCAGCCACCCGAGCAGCTCGAGCGCCGCCGCAGCATTCGACGCGCCGCCGTTCACGAGCAGGATCCAGGCACCGACGTTCATCGGCGAGGTCACCTTGACGACACGGAGCATGTGATGGAAGCGCTCCGGCCGGCCGAGATCGGCGACGAGCAGCGCCGGGCTTGCGAGGTCGGCGACCGCGCCGACATACAACGCCGTACGCGAGAGCTTCTCGTTGCCGAAGAGCCTCGCCGAGAGCGAGAGCACCGACGACGCGCCGGAGAGGCCGCCCGTGAAGAAGTAGACGGGAATCTCCCACGTCCACGTCGGCTCCTTGATCACGGGGCGCCCGTAGTAGGAGCGGGTCTCGGTCACGCGCGCCCTCCGATGCAGGCACCGAAGATGCCGACTGCGAAGACGGCCGCAGCGGCAGCCATGTTGCGCCACATCCCGCCGAGATCCTTCGTCGTCACCACGGGGTCGGGCGGCAGTCCGTACACCTCGGGGTCGTCGAGGAGCAGAAAGAACGCCCCGAAGCCGCCGACGCCGTCGCCGGGATCGCGGCCGTACAGCTGTGCCCCTTCCCAGCCGTCGGCCGCAACTTTCGCCAACCGCGCGTCCGCACGCTCCCGCAGCTCGTCGAGGGGGCCGAACTGGATCGACTGTGTCGGGCAGGCCTTCGCGCAGGCAGGCTCGTGGCCGCCCTGCAGCCGGTCGTAGCAGAGCGTGCACTTCCAGACGCGACCGTCCTCGTCGCCGTGCAGCGCCGGCAGATCGGGCGGCTTCGCGATGTGCCGCTTGTCGAGCACGCCGAACGGGCATGCGGGAACGCAGTAGCCGCAGCCGTTGCAGATGTCCTGCTGCACGACGACAGTGCCGAACTCAGTGCGGAAGAGCGCGCCCGTCGGACACACGTCGAGGCAGGCCGCGTGCGTGCAGTGCTTGCAGACGTCCGACTCCATCAGCCACCGCAGCGGGTTCTCCTGCTCGATGAACGCGACGTGCCGCCACGAGTTCGCACCGAGTGCCGACGTGTTGTCGTACGACTCGCCCGTCCATTCCTGGCCGTCCTGCGGGATGAGGTTCCACTCCTTACACGCCACCTCGCAGGCCTTGCAGCCGATGCAGATCGAGGTGTCGGTGAAGAAGCCGACGCGCTCCTTCTGCTCGTCCCCGTACGCCTGCCAGCCGGCCGGCGCGCTCACTCGGCACCCGCGCGCTCGCGCATCGCCTCGACGAACTGCACGAGCGCCTTCCCGCGCGGCCGGCGCCCGGGACGGATTCCGCACGTCGCCGCCTTCACTTCCTGGATGTGCACGTTCGGATCGAGCGCCATGTGCATCAGATCGTTCGCGCTGTCGCCGCTCGTCAGCAGGCGCTGCCCCCAGTGATACGGCAACCCGACCTGGTGCACGCGGCGCCCCTGCACGGTCAGCGACGGGATCCGGCTCGTCACGAGCACGCGCGCTTCGATCGCCGAGCGCGCGGTGTAGATCGTCGCCCAGCCGCCGTGCTCGAGCCGGGCCTCTTCCGCGAGCTCGCGCGACACCTCGCAGAACATCTCGGGCTGGAGCTCCGCGAGATAGGGGATCGACCGTGTCATGCCGCCCGCGGTGTGATGCTCGGTCAGCCGATAGGTCGTGATGACGTGCGGATAGACCTCCGAGCCGGGCGGGTTGTACGGGTCTTCCTTCCGCTCGGGGAATTGCTGTCGCGCCGGATTCGCGCGCTGGGAGTAGAGGCCGTTCTCTCGGAACGGCGACTCGTGCGGCTCGTAATGCGCCGGCAGGGGACCGTCCGTGAGGCCCTGCGGGACGTAGAGCCAGGAGCGGCCGTCCGCCTGCATGATGAACGGGTGGTCGCCGGCGATCGCGTCCTCGGCCTCGGCCCCGTCCGGCGGGCGGTAGTCGGGCGGCTTCGTCTCCTGGAAGTCCGGCACGTCGAGTCCCGTCCACTTCCGGCCGTCCCACCACACGTACTTCTTCCGCTCGGACCACGGCTCGCCGTTCGGATCGGCTGACGCGCGGTTGTAGAGGATGCGCCGGTTCGCGGGCCACGCCCATGCCCAGTCCGGCGCGACGTACGACTGCTCCCAGTGCGGCTTCCTGCGCGCCGCCTGGTTCTCGCCGTCCTTGTAGACACCGCAGTAGATCCAACAGCCGCAGGCCGTCGAGCCGTCGTCCTTCAGCTTCGGATACGCGTCGAGGAACGCTCCGCTCGCGATCTCCCTGCCGCTGATCTCCGCGAGCACCGCCTCTGCGCTCGGCTCTTCGATCTGTCCGTGCGTCGGATAGTCCCACTGCAGCCACTTGACGAGCTCGTCGCGCGGGTCGTGCGAATCGGCGAGCTTCTGCTTGATTCGGCGGCCGAGATGGAAGTAGAACCAGAGCTCGGAACGCGCGTCCTCCTTCGGCTCGACCGCCTGCCGGTGCCACTGGATCAGGCGCTGCGTGTTCGTGAACGAGCCGTCCTTCTCGGTGTGCGCAGCCGCCGGGAGGAAGAAGACCTCCGTCGGGATCTCGCTCGTCACGAGCTCGCCGGTCTCGATCTCGGGGCTGTCGTACCAGAACGACGCCGACTCGATCTCGACCAGATCGCGCACGACGAGCCACTCGAGCTGCGCGAGCCCGAGCCGGTTCGCCTTGCCGTTCGCGTTGCCGACCGCGGGATTCTCGCCGGCGATGAGGTAGCCCTTCACCTTCCCCTCGAGCATCTGCTGCAGCGTCCAGTAGACGGAGTTGTCGTCGTCGATCCGCGGCAAGCGCTTGAAGAGCCAGTCGTTGTCCTCGGTCGCCGCGTCGCCGAAGTACGCCTTCATGAGGCTCACCCAGTACGCCTTGAAGTGGCCCCACCAGCCGCTCGGGGCGATGTTCGCTTCGGAGAACTCGTCGAAGCTCCCGTACTCCTCCGCATGCGGCATCGGCAGATAGCCGGGGAGCGTGTCGTAGAGCGTCGGGATGTCTGTCGAACCCTGGATCGACGCATGGCCGCGGAGCGCGACGATCCCGCCGCCCGGCCGGCCCATGTTCCCGAGCAGCTGCTGCACGATCGCGGCGCCGCGGATGTACTGCACGCCGACCGTGTGCTGCGTCCAGCCGACCGAGTACACGAAGGCGCTCGTCTTCTCACGGCCCGAGTTCTCCACGAGCGACTCACACACCTCGAGAAAGTCTTCGACGGAGCAGCCGCAGCTCTCCGCGACGAACTCGGGTGTGTAGCGCCGGTAGTGCTTCTTCAGCAGCTGGAAGACGCAGCGCGGATGCTCGAGGTCGGGGTCTTCGGAGGGCGGCTCGCCGTGCGAGAGGCCGCCGCCGTGACCGCCGTGACCTGCCTGGTGGCCCTTCGTCTCGCGGTTCCCCGCCGCACCGTGCGTCTCCATCCCCTCATAGCTCCAGAGCGACGGGTCGTACTTCTGCTTCTCCGCGTCCCAGCCGGAGAAGAGGCCGTCGAGATCCTCGGTGTCGGCGAACGTGTCCTCGATGATCACCGGCGCATTCGTGTAGTGCTTGACGTACTCCTCGAAGTAGAGGTCGTTCTGCAGGATGTAGTTCGCGATCCCGCCGAGGAAGGCGATGTCGCTTCCCGCGCGCAGGCCGATCCACTTCGATGCCATCGCGGATGTTCTCGTGAAGCGCGGATCGATGTGGAAGACCTTCGCCCCCCGCTCACGGGCTTCCATCACCCACTGGAAGCCGACCGGGTGGTTCTCGGCCATGTTCGAGCCCATGATCACGATGCAGTCGGAGTTCTGGAGGTCCTGCTGGAAGTCGGTGGCGCCTCCGCGTCCGAACGAGGTCCCCAAACTGGGGACCGTGGAGCTGTGTCATATACGGGCCTGGTTCTCGACCTGCACGACGCCGAGAGCCGTCAACAGCTTCTTGATCAGGTAGTTCTCTTCGTTGTCGAGGGTCGCGCCGCCGAGATTGCCGATCGCCATGGTGCGATTCGCGGGCGCGCCCTCGTCGGTCTCCTGTTGCCACGTCGCGGCGCGCGTCTCGACGACGCGGTCGGCGATCATGTCCATCGCCTGTTCGAGCTCGAGCTCCTCCCACGCCGTGCCGTACGGCCGCCGGTACTTGACCTTCAGCTCGCGCAACGGGCTCTGGACGTAACTCTTCGAGGCCTGGCCTTTCGGACACAGCCGGCCACGCGAGATCGGGCTGGCCGGGTCGCCCTCGATGTGCGTCACCTCGCCGCCCTTGACGTAGACGAGCTGGCCGCAGCCGACGGCGCAGTACGGGCAGATCGAGTCGACGACCTGGTCGGCTTCGTCGATCCGGGGCGTCAGCGCCTTCGAGACCGGTGAGCGGACGGACGGACCGAGGCCGAGCGGGTCTCCCTCACGGAGCTGGCGGAGCGCCGGCCACGAGGCGATCAGGTCGCGGATGGCCACGTCCCAGGTGGTTCCGATTTTTCGAACCCAAAAACAAATCTTGAGTAACGTGTGGCCATGCGGACGCTCGCTGCTCTCGTCGCGCTTCTTGCGGCCGGAACTCCGAACGTGACGAAGCTCGCGCTCCACCCGTCCCAGGTCGGCCCCGGCTACGTGCTCTTCAAGATGGTCGGCGGCTCCCAGGTGGCGAACACGGTCACGCTCAACCTCTGCGGCGTCACCGGCTACCCGAGCGAAGCACTGCGTACGGCGCGGTACCAGGTGAGCTACCTGAAGAAGAAGGGCATCTTCGGGATCTCGAACGAGATCGTCGCCTATCGCCCCGGCGGGGCGGACCAGGCGATGCGCGAGGTCGCACGACATGCGGATCGTTGCCCGAGCACCCCGGTCGAGACAGGCGAGAAGGGTGTGCCGCCGCTGCGGTTCACGATCAGCCGCCTGACCGATCCGAAGCTCCTGAAGGGATATCTCGCAGTCAAGGTGCGCGCCCGAGGGACGGTCAGCGGGAAGAAGGTCGACCAGACCTCGTACGCCGTCTATCAGGCCCGCGGAAATGTGCTTTCGGGCACGTACAGCGTCGGTCCGAACACCCGGGCCCAGCTCATGTTGCTGTTGCATGCGGCCGAGCAGAGCGCCCTGAACCTCCGTCTCGGGCACAACGTCGCCTCTCCGACCGCATAGCTTCTTAACCCCCGCTCAACACAGCCTCGGCTGAAATTGGGCCAGACGCCAATCGCCGGTCTGGCCCTGCACCCCCTGGGGGCCGGCTCCCGCGTCACCGCAGGCCAGCGCGGTAGCGGGAGGATGGATCGAGGGCCCCGACCGCCTGCCCGGGGCCCTCGATTTATTCGCACGACACGTGGACGTCGGCGCACAGGTGCAGAGGTTGACGTTGTCGCTACCTTTCCCGCGTGGAAGGGGAGGACTTCCAGCTCGGGCGTTCCGGCGTCGTGCAGTACGGAGAGCCCGACGTCGACGAAGAGATCTGGAGCGGCGAGGACGGCGAGAGTCACGCCGGCTGGTATTGCGTCTCGACCGATCCGTTTCCCTGCCCCGCGCCGGGCTGCGCCTTCGTCGCCGAGTTCATGACCGCAGCGCATCTCGTGCTCGTCTGGCAGGAGCGTGACGACCCGAATCTGTTGCGACACGCCGGTCGCGCGAAGGAGGTCGGGCGCAATCCGCGCGTGGTCACGTACGAGCCGGGCTTCGGCCCGAGCGCGTCGTACTACGCGTGGGAGGCCGCTGGGCGGCCTGTGCACGGCATTCGCGGCAAGACGTGATCGAACGACACTTCGGCGAAACCGCGCCGCTTTCACTCGGTGTCGAGGAAGAGGTGATGATCCTCGACGCCGAGACACTCGAGCCTGCAGCCGCCGTCGACGTGCTCGTCCGCGGCGCCGAGGGCCTCGATCTGCCGGGTGAGCTGAAGACGGAGCTGCACGCTTCCGTCGTCGAGCTGACGACCGGAATCTGCGCCGATGCAGACGAGGCCGATCGCATCGTTGCGCACTCTGCGGAATACCGCCGACCGCATCGCGCGCGAGAACGGCTTCGTGCTCGCCGCCGCGGGCTCACACCCGACTGCCGTCCTCGAGTCGCTTCCGGTCGTCGAGGAGGACCGCTACCGCGAGATGATCGGGCGTCTCGGCTATGTCGCGCAGCGCCAGGGCGTGAACGGCCTTCACGTTCACGTCGGCGTCGAGAGCGCCGAGCGCTGCTGGGAACGGCTCGAGGCGATCGTTCCGTGGCTCCCGGTCGTGCTCGCGCTGTCGGCCAACTCCCCGTTCGTCGAAGGCCGGGCCACCGGGATGCTCTCCAATCGGGCGTCGATCCTCGCCGAGCTACCACGCGGCGGCGCACCGCCGGCCTTCGCGGGCTACGAGGCCTGGGAAGCGTGGGTGGAGCGGCTCGTGCGGCTCGGGATCATGCCGGACTACACGCGGGTCTGGTGGGATGCGCGTCCGCATCCGAGGTTCGGCACGCTCGAGGTTCGCATCGCCGACCAGCCGACCGCGCTCGAGCGCACGGCGCTCATCGTGCGCCTCGTGCGGGACCTCGTCGCGCAGGCGCCTCCGTCCACCGCTCCTCGCGCCGACTACCTGCAGAACCGGTGGGCCGCGGCGCGCGGCGGCCTCGATGCGACGTTGCTGCATCCCGACGGAATGCGTGCGGTGTCCGCGCGCGAGCTCGCACGCGGGCTGCTCGGTGCGGAGCCGCCCGAGCCGGAGGCGAACGCACAGCTTGCAGCGGCGAACGTCGTTGCGGACCTCGTTGCACGGACGCTAGGCTGACGTCGTGGCCTCCGTCTCGGAGACGATCCAGGTGAGCGGCATCCGCTGTGAGCGCTGCGTCAACCGGCTCGCCGGAGCGCTCACCGGTCACGAAGGGCTCGAGTCCGCGAATGCGAATCTCATGGGCCAGGTCACGCTCGTCTGGGACGACGAGCAGACCACGCGCGCGGCATTGGTCGAGGCCATGGCCCAGGGCGGCTTCCGCGAAGTCGCGATCGTCTGAAAACGGGAATCAACCGGGCCTGCGTTACGTTCAGGACCGTTGGATGAGCAGTGCTACGGTGGCCGTCATGGCCGAGACATCGCCGGACGCGACGAAGCTCGCCGCCGCGGCGCGCGACCGCGTCCGGTTCGAGGAGGAAGCGCTCGCGCTCGCAGACCAGGTCTACCGCGTCGCGCGCCATCTCGCTCCGTCCAAGGACGAAGCGGAGGACCTCGTACAGGAGACGTATGCCCGTGCGTTTCGCAGCTGGAAGTCGTACACGCCGGGGACGAACCTCCGTGCGTGGCTTCTACGCATCCTAACGAACCTCAACATCGACCGCGGCCGACGGAACCAGCGCGCACCGCAGACGACGGCGCTCGAGGCAAATGACTACTACCTGTACGACAAGCTCGCAGACGCCGACGGAGCCGCAGCCGACGAGGAACGCGTCGTGGAGCGCCTCTCGCAGGACGACATCGTGTCTGCGCTCGCCGCGGTTCCGCACGACTTCCGTGATGTGATCGTGCTCGTGGACATCGGCGACTTCAGCTATCAGGACGCGGCGAACATCCTCGACATCCCGATCGGGACCGTGATGTCGCGACTGCATCGAGGGCGGCGTATCTTGAAGCGCGAGCTCGCGGAATCGGTTGTGGAGGGCGCATGACCGACGTGCAGAACGACCCCTGTGCGCACTGCGAGGAGATGATGCAGCCCTACCTCGATCACGTGCTGACCGAGGCCGAGCGTGTGGAAGCGGAGGAGCATCTCGACGGCTGCGACTGGTGCCGCCGGCGGTACCACTTCGAGTCGAGCCTGCGCGTCTACGTTCGGCAGATCGTGACCGAGCCGATGCCCGCCGCGCTCCGGCAGAAGCTCTCCGAGCTGCGCATCCCGCTCAACTAGGAGGGTTTGGCGGAACGGTGCTCGTTGCGGGTGCGATGGGCGTCGCGATGCAAGGACGCAGGGAGCCCCGATAGTGGTGACTATCGGGGCGACTGAGGACGCGGCAGCGCGGCGTCCAGCGCGGCCGTGCGACACAGCCACTGTTTCGCCAAACCCTCCTACTAGTTGCCCGTCAGCTTGCGGGGTCCCACGATCACCACGAGCCTGCGCGGATCGAGGCCGCCCGGCAGCGGCTGCACGGGCACGCCGAGCTGCTTTGCGAGTCGCGTCGCGATCTCGACCGCACCCGGCGGGTAGTAGACCTCGGTCTGCGGATAGTTGAAGCTCGTCGCCTTTGCGACCCTGACGATCCGGTAGGAGAGTGCCTGGATGCGGCTCGCGACCTGCCGGGTCCACACGAGGTCGCCGTTGCCGTTCAGCACGACGACGTTGATCGCCCACGGCGCCGGCAGAGTCTTTGCGGCCCCGGCGGAGACCGACGGCCTCGGGTGGGAGCTGCTCTGCGCCAGCACGACGGCGAGCGTCGCCGCGACGATGAGCGCTGCGACCGCCGCGAGCAAGCCGAGACGGCGGAGCGGATCCGTAGGGAGAGGCGGCGTCGGCAGGCCGGCGAGCTCGAGCGCCTCGCGGTGGTCGATGCCGAGCGCCGTCGCGCAGAGCATCGTCACGAGGAGCGCGCGGTCCGGCGTCGGGAAGCGGTAGAGGCGCCCTTCCTCCAGCCACTGGAGCTCCTCGGGCGCAACTCCGGCTCGCCGTGCAACCTCGTCGATCGTCAACTGCCGCTTCAGGCGCGCGTGCGAAAGCGGCGACTCGTCTGCCGCGACTGCTTCGAGCGTGCGCGCGCGTTCCATTCCGACTCCCTCGTTTCGCCGTTTCCGGAGTCTGCCCTGCCCATACTCACCGACGGACGTCCACGTCGCCAGGCGGGGAGAGGTCGTCGCAGGGCACGAGGCGGGCCTCGAGGCGCCTGGCGCCTTCGTCCGGGACGAGGCGCCAGGCGGCGCGTGCAAGGAGGACTGGGTGCAGCCGAACGCCGTCGTAGGTTGCCGCCACCACGTCTCCGCCCTCGCTGAGCCAGGAATCGACGATGCGGTCGACCGCGCGCGGGTCGAGCTCCGGCCCGTCCGCGAGCACGACGACGGCCGCCGCCGCGTCGGTCGGCAGCGCAGCGAGGCCGCAGCGAAGCGATGCTCCCGGCCCTTGCTCCCACTCGGCGCAGTGGATGCTCTCGACGGGGAGGACATGGGCGCCGCCGACGACGACAACGCCGTCGAGCGAGCTCCGCGCGAGCGCGTCGAGCACGTGCGGGAGCAGGTCGACCTGCTTGGGCGGATCGGTGCCGTAGCGCGACGACGCGCCGGCGGCCAGGACGACGCCGTAGATCATGCGGTTCGTCAGCTGCAGCCGGCGAGCGCCGCCCAGCGCTGCTGGACGTTCGCGATGTACGTCTGCGTTTCCGGGCTCGGCGCCCGGCCGAGCCGGGAGACGACGGTCGGGCCGGCGTTGTACGCGGCGAGCGCCAGGTCCGTGCGCTGGAAACGATCCAGCATCAGCCGCAGGTAGCGCGCGCCCGCGAGCACGTTGCTCGACGGGTCGTCGACATCGAGCTTGAGCTCCGCCGCGGTCGTCGGCGTCACCTGGAGGAGACCGCGCGCGTCGGCGGCCGAGCGCGCGTTCGCCCGGAACCGGGATTCCACCTGTGCGACGGCGACGAGCATCGAGAGCTGGAGGCCGCTGTCCTGCGCCGCCCGCGCGAACGCGGTCCGGAATCGCGCCGGGATCGGGCAGGTACCGCCGCTCGACTGATTCGCCGCCGGGAGCGCAGGGAGGTGGACGGCTGCGAGCGGGACTCGCGTGTCGTGCGCTGCCGAGGCGACGGCGCCGACACACGCTCCCGCGCCGACAGCAAGCAGTACCACCAGGCGCAGTGCCATCCAGGGCCCGATTCTACGGCGCTTCAGACGCGATCGAGCGCGCGCCCGACCAGGGCCCGCGCGACGTCGACCTTCCACGCGGTGCGGGGAAGAGGAGTCGCTTCGTCCAGTGTGTCCCGTCCGTGCAGTAGCCAAGGAATCGGTGCTACCCCGGCGAGCGCGAGCCGAACCTCGCCTGCGACGCGGGCTGCCGCGACGCCGACCTGGGGGAAGGCCCACCGCTTCCGGTCCATCGCCTTCAGGTAGACGCTCGTCTCGACGGCGGGAAGCTCGAGCTCGAGGATGAGCTCGCCGGGCCGGAGTGTCGTGAGCTCCCGATCGGCCTCGTCGGGCAGCCGGTAGAGCTCTCCGAGCGGAAGCTCGCGCAGCGTCGTATGGAGGCGCGCGTCGAGAGCGAGCAGTGCGGCCGCCACATCGGAAGGATGCGCGGAGGCGCAGAAGTCGTTCGCGAAGATCGCATGCTCGCGGTGCTCGCCTTCACGCGCATGGCAGCGGTCGCCGCCGTGAAGGCGGCACGGGTACTGCAGCCGCCAGTACCAGCACCGGGTGGACTGCAGCAGGTTGCCGCCGACCGAGCCCATGTTCCGAAGCTGCGGCGACGCGGCGAGGCGGCAGGCCTCGCGGAGGGCTTCCGGGAGGCCGGTGTCGGCTTCGAGCTCCCCGAGGGTCGTCCCCGCGCCGATGCGGCTCCCGTTCACCCCGCGCGGAACGATTCCTCGCACGTCGACGAGCGTGTCCGCATGCAAGATCCCGTCGCGGAGGAGCGGCACCACCTCGGTGCCGCCGTGGATCGGCAGGCCCCCTTCGAGCTCCTGGAGGCTAGACGGCCGCAGGATCTCCACGCCGCTCCTTCTTCTTTGCCGCCTCGAGTGCGCGCAGCATCTCCTCGCGCGTGATCGGAAGCTCGTGGACGTCGGCACCCGTCGCGTCGCGAATCGCGTTCGCCACCGCTCCGGCCAGCGGGATGATCGGCGGCTCGCCGATCCCCTTCGAGCCGAGGTTGGTCAGATGCTCATCCGGCTTGTCGACGAACTCGCACACGATCTCGGGTACGTCGGCGATCGTCGGCATGCGGTATGCGTCGAGCGAGGTCGTGAGGATGCGGCCCGTCTCCGGATCGTGGAGGCGCTGCTCGGAGAGCGTGTGGCCAATGCCCTGGATGATCCCGCCCTCCACCTGGCTCCGCGCCCCGAGCGGGTTGATGATCCGCCCGACGTCGTGTGCTGCGGCGACCCGCTCGACGCGAACCTCGCCGGTCTCGATGTCGACGGCCACCTCGACGACCTGTACGCCGAACGTCAGCACGCTCATGCCCGTCGGATTCGGCCCGCGTCCGCCCTTGCCGAGGATCTGGGCGTCCTCGAGGATCTCGAGCAGCTGCTCGAGCTTCGTGGAGACGTTCCCGTCGGCGGAGACGACGACTCCGTCCTTGATGTCCAGCACGCGCTCTTCGAGGTGGTAGCGCTGTGCGGCGATCTCGATGATCTGGCGCTTGGCATCGGCAGCGGCCGCGCGTACGGCGGGGCCGACCGACGGCGTCGTCGACGAGCCGGCCGACAGCGTCGCGTACGGGCCGCGGGCGCTGTCGCCGAGCACCACGTCGATCCGGTCGAGCGGCACGCCGAGCTCTTCCGCGGCAATCTGCGCCATCGCGGTCCGGGTGCCGGTGCCGATGTCCTGCATCGCGGTCACGACGGTGACGCGTCCGTCCGAGGACACGCGTGTCCAGGCGTACGACGGCGGCCCGCCGCCGCCGAACCACACCTGCGACGCCAGGCCCACGCCGTGCTTCCAGGTGCCGGTCGAGCGCGCGCGCACCTCGTCCCGCCGGTCCCAGTGCTTGCGGGCGAGCTCATAGCACTCCATCAGGTTCTTCGACGAGTACGGCTTGTCGTCGTTCGAGCTCGCGTAGTTCTTGCGCCGCAGCTCGAGCGGATCGAGCTCGAGCTTTGCGGCGAGCTCGTCGATCAGGCACTCGAGCCCGAACGTCCCCTCGACGAAGCCCGGCGCGCGGAAGGCCTTCATCGGCGGCAGATTGATCTTCGCGCCGTGGCGGACCGTGCGTACGTTCTCGCACGCGTAGAGCATCTGCATGGGTCCGTCAGTCATGGCGGACCAGCCCGACCAGCCGACGCCGTTGATGAACTCGCCTCCGAGCGCGACGATCGTGCCGTCGCTGCGGGCACCCACCTTCAGCTTCTGGATCGTCATGTTGCGGTTGCCCGCCGCGGTGTTCTCCTCCCGGCGCGTGAGCGCGCACCGCACAGGGCGGCCGGTCCGCTTCGCGAGTTCCGCCGCGACGAACGTGTACTCGTCGGGACCGTTCTTCGAGCCGAACCCACCGCCCATGTACTCGCAGACGACGCGCACCTTGTTGCCCGGAAGGCCGAGCTCCTCCGCGACGGCGCTGCGGACGCCCCAGATGTACTGCGTCGAGATGTAGACGTTGAGCGTGTCACCCACCCACTCGCAGACCGCCTGGTGGGTCTCCATCGAGTTGTGCAGGACGACCGAGGTGCGATACGTGCCCTCGACCACGACCTCGGCCGACTCGAAGGCTTGCTCGAAGTCGCCGCGCTCGTAGGTCGACGAGGGCATCGTGAACTGTTCGTTTCGCACTGCCTCTTCCGGATCGAGCACGACGTCGAGCGGCTCCCACTCGACGACGATCGCCTCGACGGCGCGGCGAGCCTGCGCGAACGTGTCGGCTGCAACCGCAGCGACGGCGGCACCGCAGAACCCGGCCTCTTCCTCGAGGCCCTTCGCGTCACCCGGCGCGAGTGCCGCGTGCACGCCCGGCATCGCGAGCGCGGGGGCGAGATCGATCTTCCCGACTCGCGCGTGGGCGTACGGCGAGCGGAGCATCGCCGTGTGCAGCATCCCCGGAAGCTGGACATCTGCCGTGTAGCGAGCCTCACCGCGGACGCGCTCGAGGGCGTCCTGCCGCACCGCGCCGCGACCGACCACCGACAGGGGCCCCTCGGGCCACTGCGTCAGCGGATCTTCCTCGACGACGAGCCAGACCTCTTCGAACCGGCCCTCTACTTCCTTCTCGGTGCGGATCAGTCGCGCCAATGCAGGATCGCCTCCTCGATTCTCGGATACGTGCCGCAGCGGCAGATGTTGCCGGCCATCTGATGGCGGATCTCCTCGACCGTCGGCGCGGCGTTCGACGCGACGAGCGCGGCGGCGGAGACGACCTGGCCCGGCGTGCAGAAGCCGCACTGGACTGCATCGGCGCGAACGAACGCGTCGATTAGCGGATGATCGCGCAGGCCCTCGATCGTCGTCACCTCGCCGGAGACGGTGTGCGCGAGCGTGATGCACGAGAGCACCGGCGTGCCGTCCACCTGCACGGTGCAGGCTCCGCAGTGCCCCTCGTTGCAGGCGATCTTGGTGCCGGTCAGCCCGACGAGCTCGCGCAGAAGCTGCGCGAGGCTCATGCCGATCGGCGCCTCGACCTCGTAGCGATGGCCGTTGACGGTCAGCCCGAGCTCAGGCACCGGTCGTCACCGCCACGATGTCGGCGAGATGGATGAGCCGGAAGGTCGTGCGCGCGACGAGGCGTGCGTCGGTCTCGTCCTCTGCTTCGGGCAGCGTGCGCCAGAGATCGCGTGCAGCGAGCAGCAGCTCGCGGATCTGTTCGAGCTCGGCGATGTGGCCGTTCCGCTCGTTCGTCGCGTTGAGCGCGAGGCCGAGTGCGCCGAACGTGTCCTGCTGGCGCGCGAAGAGCATCGGCATCGACATCGAGAGGTACTGGTGGATGCGCGCCAGCGCCATCGGCTGCGCGAGGACGTCGGCGCCCCGCGGCGGGGTCGGTTCGAGCGGCGGCTCGCCGTCGGCGATGCGGTTCGCGTTGCCGGCGAGGAGCTCGACGATCTGCGCCTCGTCGAGGCCGGCAGACCGCGCCGACCGGAGCGCGAGGAGGAGCGACTGCGGCTGCCCGCCGTACGGGTAGTCGGAGGCGTAGAGGATCTGCTCCGGCGGCATCAGCCGGAAGAAGCTGAGCAGGTCGATCGCGCTCCAGACCGACGTGTCGAAGTACACCCCGGCCTTCCCCGCGAAATGGCCGGCGAGGCCGGACAGATCGGCGATGCCGGCGTGGGCGATGATCAGCTGCGCCTCCGGGTACGAGTCGACGAGACGCGCGAGGCTGTCTGCGATCGGCGGCAGGCCCCGGCCGCCGTGGATGAGGATCGGCACGCGTCGCTCCGCGGCGATCTCGAAGACCGGTGCCAAACGGTCGTCGTCGAGCATGAACTTCTGGGCGCGCGGATGCAGCTTGATGCCGCGCGCGCCGCGGTCGAGGCAGCGTTTGGCCTCCTCGATCGGTGCCTCCGTCAGGTCGAGGCGGACGAAGGGGATCAGGCGGCCGTTCGAGCGTCCGGCGGCTTCGAGCGTGCGGTCGTTCCCGGCCTGGAAGCCGGGATGCCGGTCGGGCTCGTCGAGGCAGAAGACGTTGCAGCGCGAGATGCCGTAGCGGTCCATGACGCCGAGGAGCTCGTCGAAGCGGCCCATCATGCCGTCGATGTCGTCGCCCAGGTGGGTGTGGGCGTCGAAGATGTCCGCGCCCGGCGGCAGCTCGGCGCGAAGCTCCGCCTCGAAGGCTGCGAAGAGCTCCTGTGCTCGCTCGAGCGGCTCGCTCACCCTCTGAATCTACCCGCGTCGCCCGTTTCGACGCAGACGACTAGGATCCGCGCCGTGACCGACGTCCTCATCCTCGCCGACTCGATCCGCTCGCCGGAACTGCGGCACGAAGTGCCGGTGGCGGTTCCGGACGCCTTTCTCTACGCGGAGCGGGACGGCCGGCGCGTCGTCGTCGTCAGCTCCCTCGAGGCCGAGCGAATCCGCGAGGGTTCCGACGGCATCGAGGTGATCCCACTCGAGTCGCTCGGCATCGACGAGCTCCTGCTCGCGGGCACGAGGCCGGGCGAGGCCGTCCTCCAGGTGTATACGCGAGCCTGTAAGGAGCTCGGCGTCGTGAGCGCGTCCGTGCCCGCGACCTTCCCGCTCGAGCTCGCCGATCGTTTGCGGGAGAACGGCATCGACCTGCGGGTCGACCGCGAGCATTTCGACGAGCGGCGGCGCCGCAAGAACGCAACTGAGATCGCCGGTCTTCGGCGTGCGCAGCGCGCCTGCGAGGCAGCGCTCGACGTCGCGCGCGAAATGCTGCGGGACGCGACGTCGAACGGCACACTTCTGCTCGACGGGGAGCCGCTGACGTCCGAGCGGATCAAGGCGGAGATCGAGCGGGTGTTCTCCGAGCACGGCGCCTACGCCGACGAGTTCATCGTCTCACACGGCGCACAGACGGCCATCGGCCACGAGGCGGGTCACGGTCCGATCCTGCCGGGCGAGCCGATCACCTTCGACCTCTTCCCGCGCGACCGCGCCACCGGCGTCTACACCGACATGACGCGGACGTATGTCGTCGGCGAGGTATCCGACGAGCTGCGCGAGTTCCACCGGCTGTGCAAGGAGGCACTCGACGGCGTCGTCGCCGCAGTGAAGCCCGGCGTGAACGGACGCGCGCTCTTCGAGATCCCGTGCAGCCTCTTCGCCGAGCACGGATATCCGACCCAGCTCACGAAGCAGCCGGGCGAGGTGCTCGACAGCGGCTTCTTCCACAGCCTCGGCCACGGCGTCGGCCTCGAGGTCCACGAGCGCCCATACCTCGGCCGGGTCGGCGACGACCTGGTGCCCGGCGACGTGATCGCGCTCGAGCCCGGGCTCTACCGCGCCGGCTTCGGCGGGGTCAGGCTCGAGGACATCGCAATCGTCACGGACGACGGGGTCGAGGTGGTCACGAACTATCCGTACGACCTCGAGCCCTGAGGCTTGATGTGCAATAGCCGCACGCGCGGCTGGAGCCTCTAGAGAATCGCACTCCGCTTGGACTAGGAAGCGGGGAATCCGGCAATACATCGAGGCACTGATACGGCGCCGACGACTGCCCGGGGGGGTGGCCGCCTCGCGTCGACAAGGAGGCGATATGGCTGTTGTTGTCGTCGAGGAACAGCCCGTGACGCTCGTTGCAAGCGTCCCCGCGGCCGATCCCGCGCCGCTCGGGCTCGCGGCGTTCGCGCTCACGACCTTCATCCTGAGCGGCCACAACGCGACGTTCATCCCCGACCTCGTCTGGATCGGCCTCGCGCTCTTCTACGGCGGACTCATACAGTTGCTCGCGGGGATGTGGGAGTTCCGCAACCGCAACGTCTTCGGTGCGACCGCGTTCTCGACCTACGGCGGGTTCTGGATGTCGCTCGGGATCTTCGTCCTGCTGATCGTCGTGTCGAAGAACTTCGCGGGCGCCTTCGCAGGCGCAAATGTTCCGAACGGCGTTGCCTGGTTCCTGCTCGCGTTCGCGATCTTCAATACGTACATGCTCTTCTCGAGCATGCGGGTGAGCGTGGCAGTGTTCGGCGTCTTCCTGACGCTCGAGATCACCGAGATCCTGCTCGTCATCGGCAACTTCATGGAGGCCCACGGTCACGCGAACTCCCGCTGGATTCACGCCGGAGGTTGGGCGGGAATCGTCACGGCGGGTGTCGCGTGGTATGCCTCTGCGGCAGGAGTCGCAAACGGCATGGCCACGCGCACCGTCCTACCGGTCGGCGCGCCGATGGTGCGATAGAAGGGAGCGAGAGTGGCGAACGAGGGCGGTCAGCACGCGATCGAGACGATGCAGCTGGAGGAGCGGCGCTATCCGCCTCCGGAGGAGTTCGCGAAGCAGGCGAACGCGCAGCCGGACATCTACGAGGAGGACTTCGAGGCGTTCTGGGAGCGCGAAGGGCGCGAGCGCCTCACCTGGTTCGAGCCGTTCGCCGAGCTCTACGAATGGGAGCCGCCGTACGCCAAGTGGTTCCTCGGCGGCAAGCTCAACGTCTGCTTCAACTGCGTCGACCGGCACGTCGAGGCGGGCAAGGGGGACAAGGTCGCGTACCACTGGGAGGGGGAGCCCGACGGCGACCGGCGTGAGATTTCGTATGCCGACCTGCAGCGTGACGTCGTCCGCTTCGCGAATGCGCTGAAGAAGGCCGGCGTGCAGAAGGGCACGCCGGTCGCGATCTACATGGGCATGGTCCCCGAGCTACCGGTCGCGATGCTCGCATGCACGAGGCTCGGTGCGCCGCACACCGTCGTCTTCGGCGGGTTCTCGGCCGACTCGCTCTCCGGCCGGATGGTCGACATGAAGTGCGAGGTGTTGATCACCCAGGACGAAGCGTGGCGTCGGGGTACGACGGTTCCGTTGAAGCAGACGGCCGACGAGGCGATGGCGGACGCGCCCGGCGTCCGTGCGGCGGTCGTGCTGCGACGAACCGGCAACGACGTCCCGATGCAGGAGGGGCGCGATCATTGGCTGCACGACCTCGAGGACGGTGTCTCGGACGACCCGTCGTCCTGCCCGTGCGAGCCGATGGCGAGCGAAGACCTGCTGTTTCTGATGTACACGAGCGGGACGACCGCCAAGCCGAAGGGAATCGTCCACACCACGGCCGGTTACCTGTGCGGCGTCTCGACGACGCACCACTACATCTTCGACCTGAAAGCGGAGTCTGACGTCTACTGGTGCGCCGCCGACATCGGCTGGATCACCGGTCACAGCTACATCGTCTACGGGCCGCTGGCAAACGGCGCGACCTCGGTGCTCTACGAAGGCACGCCCGACTTCCCGGACAAGGACCGTTGGTGGTCGATCGTCGAGCGCTACGGCGTGACGATCCTCTACACCGCGCCGACCGCCATCCGCTCGCACATGAAATGGGGCCCCGAGTACGCGCAGCAGCACGACCTCTCGACGCTCCGCCTCCTCGGCTCGGTCGGCGAGCCGATCAACCCGGAGGCATGGATCTGGTACCGCGAGCACATCGGCGGCGACCGCACGCCGATCGTCGACACCTGGTGGCAGACGGAGACGGGGATGATCCTGATCACGCCGCTGCCGGGCGTGACGACGCTGAAGCCGGGCTCGGCGACGAAGCCGTTCCCGGGCGTCGATGCGGGGGTCTTCGACGAGCGCGGCAACGAGGTCGGCCCGGGCGGCGGCGGGTATCTCGTGCTGAAGCGGCCCTGGCCGGCGATGCTGCGCGGCATCTTCGGCGACGACGCCCGCTACCGGGAGACGTACTGGTCCAAGTACGAGAACGTCTACTTCGCGGGCGACGGAGCGCGGATCGACCAGGACGGCGACTACTGGCTGCTCGGGCGCGTCGACGACGTGATGAACATCTCCGGGCACCGCATCTCGACGATCGAGGTCGAGTCGGCGCTCGTCGACCACCACGATGTCGCCGAGGCGGCAGTCTGCTCGCGCAAGGACTCGATGACGGGCGAGGCGATCGTCGCCTACGTGACGCTCAAGGGGAGCGCGGAAGCGTCGGTCGAGAAGCTCGCCGAGCTCCGCGAGCACGTGGCGAAGAAGATCGGGCCGATCGCGAAGCCGTCGAACATCGTGTTCACGCCGGAGCTGCCGAAGACACGGAGCGGCAAGATCATGCGCCGGCTCCTGCGGGACGTCGCGGAGAACCGTCCGCTCGGCGACACGACCACCCTCGCCGATCCGAACGTCGTCTCGGAGATCCAGGATCGAGCGGCCGACGCTGCGGGGGACGAGGCCTAGAAGCTCGGCTTGACTCTCCCGTTACGGGAGGCACGATGCTCCGAGCGATGGAGTCCCTCGAGCTCACGGAGCTGATGTCGATCGGCCGCTTCGCGCGCGTCACCGGCCTCACGGTCAAGGCACTGCGGCACTACGACGAGGTCGGTCTGCTCCGGCCCGCGGCGGTCGATCCGGAAACGGGCTACCGCTCCTATTCGACCGCGCAGCTCGGCCGTGCAGAGGCGATCCGCCTCCTGCGCAGGCTCGAGGTGCACCTCGACGACATCTCTGTCGTGGTCGACACGGACGACCCCGGGACGCTGCGACGGATCCTGCTCGACCACCAGCGGCGAACGGCCCTGCGCTCGGCCGAGCTCAAGGCGGTCCTCCAGGGCCTGCAACCACTGATCGACGGAAAGGAGCCGGTGATGGGCACGCATGCCGAAGCCCTCGACCGCGAGACGCAGCGGCGCCTCGCCGCCGACTGCTTCAACAAGACGTGGACGTTGATGGACAAGGCGCACCGGACGACGGCAGAGGACGACGAGATGGTGCACTGCGCCCACGCGTCGGCGTACCACTGGCGGCAGGTCGGGACGCCCGCGAACTTCGCGCGAGGAGAGTGGCAGTGCGCGCGCGTCTACACGATCCTCGGCCGGACCGAGGAGGCGCTGCACCATGCGGGCAGGTGCCTCGAGCTCGTCGAAGCGTCGCCGGAGGCGATGGAGGACTGGGATCTTGCGGCCGCCTACGAGGCCCTCGCCCGTGCCCACCTCGTGGCGGGCAATCGCGACGAGTCCGGCCGTTACGCCGAGCTCGGCCGGGTCCGAACCGCGCTGATCTCGGACGAGGACGACCGAAGGATCATGGAGGCCGATTTCGCCACGATCGACCCGTAACCAGGTGTGGTGCCGTCCGCGTTGAATGGTTAGATCGGACTGAACGAGCGAACGCCGTCGGGTTGAAAGCACTCTGACGGGCGGATCACCGGGCACAGGTGCTAACCGGACCGCCGACCCGACCACGAATCAGGGCTTCGCTCTCGAGAAAATACGCTGGAGCCGGGCGCCGCGAGGCGCCCGGCTCGACGTTCTTCCCTAGTGGGGCTGCGGCACGATCCGGATGTAGGGCTTCGGCTCCTTCCACCCGTCCGGATACGTCTGCTTGGCCTCGTCGTTCGAGACCGAGCCGGCGATGATCACGTCGTCGCCCTGCTGCCACTGCGCCGGCGTCGCGACCTTGTGCTTCGCGGTCAGCTGGAGCGAGTCGATCACGCGCAGCACCTCGTCGAAGTTGCGGCCGGTCGTCATCGGATAGACCAGCACGAGCTTGATCTTCTTGTCGGGCCCGACGACGAAGACGTTCCGCACGGTCTGGTTGTCGGCCGGCGTGCGCTCCGCCGGGTCCCCCGACGTGCTCGCGGGAAGCATCCCGTAGAGCTTCGAGACGTTGAAGTCGGCGTCGCCGATCATCGGATAGTTCGGCGCGTTCCCCTGCGTCTCCTCGATGTCCTTCGACCAGTCTGCGTGCTTGTCGACCGGGTCGACCGAGAGCCCGATGACCTTCACGTTCCGCTTGTCGAACTCGGGCTTGATCTTGGCCATGTAGCCGAGCTCGGTCGTGCACACGGGCGTGAAGTCCTTCGGGTGCGAGAACAGGACGCCCCAGGAGTCTCCGAGCCACTCGTGGAAGTGGATGGGCCCGTCTGTCGTCTCCGCCTCGAAGTCGGGTGCGGTGTCACCTATCTGCATCGTTCCTTGCTCCTTCCGTTCAAAAGATCTACAGAAGCTTCTCGAACCGCTCGGCGTCGTCGAAGGGGCCGATCAGGGCGAGCCGCAGCTTCTCGTCGGCGATCAGTTCCTGTGCGACGCGTTGCACATCTTCGGCGGTCACGGCGTTCAGGCCGTCGAGCACCTCGTCGAGATCCGGCACGCGCTGCTCGAGCACCTCGCGGCGAAGGCCGAAGAGGATCAGCCCCTGCGGGCTCTCGAGCTGGAGCACGAACCGGCCTTTCGAGAAGTTCTTCGCTTTTTCCAGCTCGTCCGCCGGCACCGGCTCTGCGGCGATCCCCCGCAGCTCGCCGAGGATCGTCGTCACGGCTTCCTCGATGCGGTTGATGTCGACCCCGGCCTGGGAGTACAGCGACCCCGCGTCGGTGTAGCTGTGGTTCAGCCCGAAGACGTAGTACGCGAGACCGCGCCGCTCGCGCACCTCCGTGAAGAGCCGCGACGACATCCCGCCGCCGAGCACGGTCGCGAGCACCTGCAGCACGTAGCGGTCGGGATGCTCGATCGGGTAGCTCGGAACGCCGAGAACCAGATGTGCCTGATCGGACTGCTTCGTGAACACCTTGACCCGGCCGTTCTCGTGCGGCTTCGTCGGCTCCGGCGAGCCCGTCTCCATCGGAGACATGTCGCCGAGCAGCTCCTGCGCGCGCTCGAGCAGCCCGTCCCCCACCTGGCCGCCGACGCCGAGCACCATGCGCTGCGGGTGATACCAGCGCTCGAGGTACGACGTGAACGTGTCGCGGGTCGCGCCGCGGACGGTCTCCTTGCGGCCGATGATGTCCCAGCCGAGCGGCTGGTCGCCGTACAGCAGCTCTTCGTAGACGCCGCCGATGAAGTCGCGGGGCGTGTCGAAGTACATGTTCATCTCCTCGACGATCACGCCCTTCTCGCGGTCGATCTCCTCCGAGTCGAAGCGCGAGTTCCGCAGCATGTCGACGATCACGTCCAGGGCGACATCGCGATGCTCGGCAGCGCACTTGACGTAGTAGGCGGTGTACTCCTTGCCCGTGAACGCGTTGAACTCGCCGCCGATTGCGTCGATCTCGCCGGCGATGTCCCGCGCGGTCGGGCGCCGCTTCGTCCCCTTGAAGAACATGTGCTCGGAGAAGTGCGCGATCCCGTTCGTGTCCGGCGTCTCGTACCGGGAACCCGCCGCAAGCATGACCATGCAGGTCACCGACTGTGCCTGCGGCATCGGTGCGGTCAGGACTCGCAGGCCGTTGTCGAGAGTGTGGCGCTCGTAGGTGCTCACGAACTCAATCGTAGTCAGCCGCTCGAGGTGCACCGAGCCGGCCGTCGCGCACCCGCTTCCAGTCGTAGCCGCTCGGCTCCGCAGCGAGATGCACCGGAACGACGCCCGCCCAGACGGGAAGCTCCAGGTCCTCCGGCTCGTCCTCCGGGGGGCCGCTTCGCACCTTGGCGGACGCTTCCTCGATCGGAAGCGAGAGAATCCACGTCGCCTTCAGCTCCTGCGCGGTCGGCTGCCGTGCCTCGTCCCAGCGTCCGGGCGCGAGCTGCTCGGTGAGCGCGCGGAGCGCGTCGAGCTTCTCCGCGCCGTCGTCGAGGAGCGTCGCTGTACCGAACAACACGGCCGAGCGGTAGTTGACGGAGTGGTTGAAGACCGAGCGCGCGAGCACGAGCCCGTCGACGAGCGTGGCCGTCAGGCAGACGCGCACGCCGCCCGCAAGCTCCCGCAGCATCCGGCTCGCGGCCGAACCGTGCACGTAGACGCGGTCGCCGATGCGGGCGTGGAGCGTCGGGATGACGTACGGCTGGCCGTCGACCTCGAACCCGAGATGACAGATCAGCGCCTCATCGAGGATCGCGTCGATCGTCTCCCGGTCGTAGCGGCCGCGTTGAGGCTCGCGCTTGACGCGGATGCGGTCAGGTGGCCGCAAGGATCTCCTGCTCCTTGTCGTGCGCGAGCGTCGGCCGGTCGCCGTCGACGGTGCGGTCCCAGGCGAGTGTGTCGGCGACCGTCTCCTCGACGGGGCGGAAGGTGAGGCCCGCTGCGAGCGCGCTCGAGATGTCTGCGCGGGCCATCCCGGCGTACTCGCTCCCGGGAAGCCACAGGGGCAGCTCGCTCCATGGCTCCACGCCGGCGCCGAGCAGCCGCTCGTCGTCGACCCAGACGATGTCTGCGTCGGAGCCGATTGCCGCGCGGGCGCGCTCCAGCAGCTCGACGAAGGTGAGCGGCTGCGCGGGGCCGGTGGCGTTGAACGTGCCGCCCGGCCCGGCGAGCGCGAGCCGCACGAGCCAGGCGGCGAGGTCGCGCGCATCGACGAACTGGACCGGCGCGCCCGGATCGCCGGGACCGAGCACCTTCCCGGCGCGCGCGATCCGGCGCGGCCAGTACGTGAAGCGGTCGGTCGGGTCGTACGGTCCGACGATCAGGCCGGCGCGGACCCGCGCGCTGCGGTCGCCGTAGGCCTCCGCGACGACCCGCTCGCAGGCGGCCTTCAGCGCTCCGTAGTGCTCCATGATCTCCTCGGTTGCCGGATCCTCGAGCTCCGCAACCGGCGACTGCTCGCCGACCGGCGCGCTGAAGTCGCTATAGACCGAGATGCTCGAGACGAAGACGTAGCGCTCGACCCGGTCGTGCAGGAGCTCGGCCGACTGACGGACGATCCGCGGCACGTAGCCGCTCGTGTCGATGACGCCGTCCCAGCTGCCGTTACGCAGCGCGTCGAGCGCCCCGTCGCGGTCACCCTGCAGATGCTCGACCTCGGGAAAGAGCTCCGGGTTCGTCCGGCCGCGCGTGAAGATCGTCACGTCGTGTCCGTCTGCGAGCGCGGCGTCGACTGCATGACGCCCGAGGAACTTCGTCCCGCCGAGAACGAGCAGCTTCATGCCGGGTAGCGGCCGATCGCCTGCGAGAGCGCCTCGACGCCGAACGCGAGCGCGTCGGCCGGCACGCGCTCGTCGGCATTGTGGATGAGCGGAAAGAGGTCGAAGTCCTCCGGCAGCTTCAGCGGCAGATAGCCGTACGTCTGGATCCCGGCGCGGGTGAGGAAGCGTGCGTCCGTGACGCCGGCCTGCAGCATCGGCACGGGAACGGCGCCCGGGTCGAGCTCGCGGATGATCTCTGCGAGCGGCTCGTAGAAGCCGAGGTCGGCGTCGGGCGGCCCGGGGTCGTGACGGACGACCTCGAACTCGATGCCGTCGCTCCCGACGATGTCTTTCAGCTCGTGGATGAGGTCGTCCGGCGTGAACCCGGGCAGCAGCCGTCCGTCGAGCTGGAGCTCGATGTCGCTCGGAACGACGTTGATCTTCTCCCCGCCGTGCACGATCGTCGCGCTGACGGTGTTGCGGAGCACCCGGCTCAACTGCCGTCCACGCGTTCCCAGCGCCTTCGCCGCAAGGTCGGCCGTCCTCGGATCGAGCAGGCGCTCGAGGAGGAGCGCCTGCGGGCGCGGGAGAGCGGCGGCCATCTGCTCGATCCACTCGCGGACGACCGGCGTGACGTGCACCGGCGGCTGCCTGCGGTCGAGGGTCCGCAGGACGTCGCCGAGCTTGCGCATCGCGCCGCCCTTCACGCCGAGCGCTCCGTGCCCTCCGGCGCCGCGCACGTGCACCCGCAGCCAGCAGATCTGCTTCTCCGCCACCTGGATCGGATAGAAGCGGCGGCCCGCGATCCACAGCGTTGTCGCGCCGAACTCGCCGAGCGCGTGCCTCGCGCCCGCGAACACCTCGGGCCGCTCCTCGGCGAGGAAGCGCGCGCCGGCGTCGCCGCCGTCTTCCTCGTCGCTCAGGATCGCGAGCACGAGCGGCGTCGGCGAGCCCGATTCATGCGCCGCCACGAAGGAGGCGATGCACATGGCGACGCCGCCCTTCATGTCGAGCGCGCCGCGTCCCCACACATAGCCGCCGGCGAGCTCCGCCGCGAACGGCGGATGCGTCCACTGCTGCCCCGCAGTGGTCACGACGTCGACGTGGCCGTAGAGCAGGAGCGGCGGGCCGCCGTTCGAGCCCTCGTGCCGCGCAATCAGGTTCGGCCGGCCGGGCTGCTTCTCGTAGCGCTCCGACTCGATCCCGTGCTCGCGCAGGAGCGCTTCGACAAAGGCGACGCAAGCTTCCTCGTTCCCCGGTGGATTCGTCGTGTCGAAGCGGATCAGGTCCCGCAGGAGCTCGACGGGGTCGATCACAGCTCGTTCAGCGCCGCGAGCAGCCGGTCGATCTCCGCGGCGGTGTTGTAGTGGACGAAGCCGGCGCGAACGGCGCCCTTCCCGCCGAGCCCGAGCTGCTGCATGACTTCGACGGCGTAGTAGTCGCCGTCCCACACCGCGATGTCGCGCGTCGCGAGCTGCTCGGCGACCGCGCGCGGCGAGTGCCGGTCGACCGTGAAGGCGAATGTCGGCACGCGGCCCTCCATCGTCGGGAGGCCGTAGAGCGTGCAGCTGCGGGGGAGTCCGTCGAGGAACCGCTGTCCGAGCGCGCGCTCTCGGGTCTGGATCGCCTCCCAGCCGATCGACTCGATGTAGTCGACCGCGGCGACAAAGCCGGCGAGCAGCTCGTGCGCGAGCGTGCCGGTCTCGAAGGGGTGCGTCGACGGGCGGACCTTGTAGGTACGCCAGCGCGACGCGAGCTCGGCGCGGACGGTGGCGAGACCGAGGTGCGGGCCGAAGAACTTGTACGGCGAGCAGATCAGGACGTCGGCCTGCAGCTCGCCGATGTCGATCGGCGCATGCGGTCCGTAATGCACGGCGTCGACCCACGCGAGCGCACCCGCCTCGTGTGCGAGGTCTGCGATGCGGCGCGCGTCGGTCAGCGTCCCGACCGCGTTCGAGGCGAGCGGGAACGCGACGATGCGGGTGCGGCTCGAGAGCTTGCGCTCGAGGTCGCCGTAGTCGAGCGTCGTGTCGTCGTGAAGCTCGACGAAGCGCACCTCGAGTCCGAGGTCGTGCGCCAGCTCGAGCCAGGGGGAGACGTTCCCGTCGTGGTCGAGCCTCGTGACGAGGATCTCGTCTCCCTCGCGGAACGTCCGGCCGGCGGCCCGCGTCAGCGCGAAGTTGAGCGTCGTCATGTTGGCGCCGAAGATCGTCTCGTCGGGGTCGCAGCGGAGGAACGCCGCGGCGCTGAGCCGTGCTTGCGTCAGGAGGGCGTCGCTCCGGCGGCTCGAGCCGAAGGCGCCGCCGAGGTTCGCGTTCGACTCGCGCAGATAGCCGGCGATCGCATCGATGACCGAGTCGGGCACCTGCGTGCCGCCCGGCCCGTCGAAGAACGCCGTTCGCGCGCGCAGGGCAGAGAAACGACTGCGAACAGCGTCGACGTCGAGGGCCGCCGTTTGCATGCGTTGGACACTACCCTTCGCCGGTGAGCACCATTGCGCCTCCGCGCGAGCGGCTTGATCGAGGCTCGGGCTCGGGCTTGGGGCGACCGTGGAACGTGATCGTCCTGAACGACAACCACAACACGTTCGAGGGTGTGGCGTTCGCGCTCTCGGCGGTGCTTCCCGGCGTCTCGTACGACCAGGGCATGTCGCTCGCCAATCGCATACACGCGAGCGGACAGGCGATCGTGTGGTCGGGCGACCAGGAGCAGGCCGAGCTCTACTGGGAGCAGCTCGGCGGTCACGGGCTCACGCTCGCGCCGCTCGAGACGGGCTAGCGAACCGTCCAGCGGTAGTCGGGCTTCACCGTCAACGACGCGCCGACGAAGCAGTCTCGCTCTGCCGAGGCGAGGAGCTGCGCCAGCTTGTCGTCCGAGGGTTTCGGGACGAGCCGGACGGTCAGCTCGACCTCGCATTCGACGACCGCGTAGCGCTCGTCGCTCTCGCGTCTCGTAAAGAGCGCACGCGCCGAGCCGTTCGCGCCCGCGAGCTCGACTCGGGCGGCGCGGGCGTGGTAAGCGAGGCTCTTGAGCGAGCAGCGCACGAGCGCTGCAAGCAGGAGATGCTCGGGCGTCCAGGCGGGATCTGCGCCGAACGGCGTCCCGTCCTCGGTGCGCAGGGAACCGCCCTCGTCGAGGTCGATCGCGTAGCGGAACTCCTTCGCCTTGAAGGGCATCCGGGGCATCTTGCCGTCCGGAGAGGTTCGTACGCTGCGACTGTGATTCGGCTCAGAACGCTGACCGAGGCCGAGTGCTACGCCCGTTGCTACCGGGGCTGGGAGGCGACGGTCACGGTCGTCCGCATGGAGCCGCGCCGGCCGCGTTATCCGACGACCGTCTCCGGAGAGTCTCTGCGCAGAGATCTCGAGGAGCGGCTCGACGCGCGGTTGGCGGTCGAACCAGAAGCGGCATAGCGACGGCCACTCCGAGCGACGTCCCCGACGTCCTCGCGCCGGGGCTTCGCGTCGTTTTCTGCGGCATCAATCCTGGGCGCGTCTCGGCCGCTGCGGGCACGCACTTCGCGAATCCGCGCAACGACTTCTGGCGTCTCCTGCACGCGGCGCGGTTCACGTCCCGGCTCTACGAGCCGCGGGAGCAGTTCGAGCTCCTGCACGAGGGCATCGGCGTGACGAACGCCGCCTACCGTACGACGCCGGGCTCGGGCGACCTCAGGCGCTCGGACTTCGCGGGCTCCGCAGCACGCCTCGAGCAGATCGCGCGCGAGCTCGAGCCGGCCTGGCTCGCGTTCGTCGGGAAGGAGGCATACCGCGGCGCCTTCGGCGAGCGCCCGGCGCTCGGCCTGCAGGAGCGGACGCTCGGGGCGACGCAGCTCTTCGTCCTGCCGTCGACCTCGCCTGCCAACGCAGCGGTGCCGTGGGGAGACAGGTTGCACTGGTTCTTCGAGCTGTCCGCGCGGGTGAACGGCCTGCCGCCGCGGGTCGGTGTCCGCGCGCTCGTGATCGATCCGGCGGATCGCGTGCTCCTCGTGCGTTTCGAGGACGCGATGGGAAGCTGGTGGTCGACGCCCGGCGGCGGCGTCGACGAGGGGGAGACCGACTCCGCGGCGCTCACGCGCGAGCTCGAGGAAGAGGTGGGCCTGCGGAGCTTCGAGCTCGGCCCCATGATCTGGACACGGCGGCACTGGCATGTCGATCCGCTGCGCTGGGGCGGCCAGGACGAGCGGCACTACCTTGTCCGCACCGAAGCATTCGACATCGCCCCCGCTTTCAGCGAGGCCGAGCTCGCAGCCGAAGGCGTGCACGAGGCTCGCTGGTTCACGGTCGACGAGCTGGAGCACGTGATCACCGGTCCGCGCCGCCTGCCCGAGCTCGTGCGGCGGCTGCTCACCGAGGGCCCGCCGGCGGAGCCGCTCGACGCCGGCCGCTAGGCCCTCTAGCTCCGCCAGCGATTCGTGATCGGCGTCCGGCGGTCGCGGCCGAACGCCTTCGGGCGCAGGCGCACGCCGGGTGGGGCCTGCCGCCGCTTGTACTCGGCGCGATCGACGAGCGCGACGGCCCGCTCGACGACGTCGCGGTCGAAGCCGTCGGACGACAGCTCCTCGAGGGTGCGGTCGTCCTCGACGTACGCCTCGAGCACCCGATCGAGCTGCGGGTACGGCGGGAGCGAGTCCTCGTCGAGCTGATCGTCGCGCAGCTCGGCGCTCGGCGCACGGTCGATCGTCGACACGGGGATCAGCTCGCGGCCTGCGCGCTCGTTCAGATGGCGCGCGAGCCGGAAGACGTCGGTCTTGTAGACGTCCTTCAGCAGTGCGAATCCGCCGGCCATGTCGCCGTAGAGCGTTGCATAGCCGACCGACATCTCGGACTTGTTGCCCGTCGCGACGAGCAGCCACCCGAACTTGTTCGAGAGCGCCATGAGCAGGACGCCGCGCGCGCGGGCCTGGAGGTTCTCCTCGGTGAGATCGGGCGCAACGTCGGCGAACGACGGCTCGAGCGCGCCGATGAACTGCTCCACGATCGGCTCGATCGCGATCTCGCGGAAGTCGCAGCCGAGGTTCTCGGCGAGCCTTTGCGCGTCGGTTCGCGTTCCGCTGGACGAGTAGCGCGACGGCATCGACACGCAGTGCACCCGGTCGCTGCCGAGCGCCTCCGCGGAGAGGGCCGCGACGACGGCGGAATCGATGCCTCCCGATACGCCGACGACGATCTCCTTGAAGCTGTTCTTGCGCACGTAGTCGTCGAGCCCGAGCTCGAGCGCCAACCGCATCTGCTCGAGATCGTCGAGGAACGGGGTCAGCGGCGGTGCGACCGTGTCCGTCTGCTCGCGCGGGCTGCCGACGTGAATCGTCTCGACCGCGCCGAGCTCGCCCCGGTCCTGCGCGAGCGCGCGACGCCGCGTGTCGGTGAGACGGCGCGTGACGACGGCCGAGGGGTCGACGTCGATCAGCACGAGCGCCTCCTGGAACCCGGGTGCACGCGCGAGCACCGTTCCCTCGTCGTCGATCACGAGCGAGTGACCGTCGAAGATCAGCTCGTCCTGCCCCCCTACGGTGTTGCAGAACGCGACGTACGCGGAAGTGTCGCGTGCGCGCGTGCGGAACATCTCTTCGCGCTCCCGGTCACGCAGCAGGTGGAAGGGCGAAGCCGAGATGTTGACGATCAGCTCCGCGCCGGCGAGCGCGAGGTCGGTTGCGGGCGGCCCCGGCTGCCACATGTCCTCGCAGATCGTCACGCCGATGAGCGTCTGGCCGTGCTCGAAGAGATAGAGGCCTTCGCCCGGTGCGAAATAGCGAAACTCGTCGAAGACCCCATAGTTCGGAAGGAAGCGCTTCTTCACGAGGGCCTTCACCTCGCCGCCTGCGCAGACGGCCGCCACGTTGTAGAGATCGCGGTCGAAGTACGGCGTGCCGACGACGGCGACGATCCCGCGCGCAGACCGCGCGATCTCGTCGAGCGACTCCTCGGCGGCGCGCACGAAACCGGGGCGAAGCAGGAGATCCTCCGGCGGGTACCCGGTGACGGCAAGCTCCGGAAGGAGCACGAGGTCGGCGCTCGCCGCCTTCGCCTCCTCGATCCGGTCGAGGATCAGCGCGCGGTTGCCCGCGAGGTCGCCGACGACAGGGTTGATCTGCGCGAGCGCGATCCGCATCGCACTCATTCTGCCTGTGTCAGCGCCGAAGGCGGATCGCGTTCAGGTCCTGCTCGAGGATCTCGTCGACCCGCTGCCGCAGGGTGTCGGGCGGATCGTGCTCGGCATGCAGATAGCGGCCGGCGAGCGCGTCGAGCTCGCCCGACGCGAGCGCGAGCACGAGCTGCGGTGCGCACTCGGGCGGCGTCCACGGTGCATCGTCGGGGAAGCGCTTCGTCATCTCCGTCTTCACGAGGCCGGGGCTGATCGAGAAGACGAACACGTTCTTCGGCGCGAGCCCGGCGGCGAGGAGCTCCGAGAAGCGGTGCACTGCGGCCTTGCTCGCGCCGTACGCCGTCTGCTGGCCTTCGCGCGCCGGCTGGTAGGCCGCGCCGCTCGCGACGTTGACGATGCGTCCGCCGCCGCGCTCGACCATGCCGGGGGCGAACGCGTTGCAGCAGAGATAGAGCCCGAGCACGTTCACCTCGAAGGTGCGCCACCACTCGTCCGGATCGCCGAGGGATGCGTCGAGCCCGCTGATCCCCGCGTTGCAGACGAGCAGGTCGACCTCGCCGGCCTCGCTCGCCCACCGCGCGACATCGTCGCGGTTCGCCACGTCTCCGACGAGCGCACGGCCACCGATGTCGCGCGCGACCGACTCGACCTGCTCCTGCGTGCGGCCGGTGACGAGCACGCGCATGCCGGCTCCGGCGAGCGCCCGCGCGATGTTCTCGCCGATCCCGCGGCCGCCGCCCGTGACGAGCGCCCTGCCCGAGAGCGCGCTAGCCGACGACGGCACGGCCGATCTCCTCCAGCGATTCCGGGTTCTCGAGCGACGACAGGTCGCCGGGATCCTTCCCGAGCACGCGCGCGCGCACCGCCCGCCGCACGATCTTCGCCGACCGCGTCTTCGGGAGCGCGCCGACCCAGAGGATGCGCTCCGGCTTGAATGCCTTGCCGAGCGCCTCGGAGACTGCGTTCGCGACGCGGTCGTCGTCCTGCTGCTCTCCGGACTTCAGGACACAGAAGATCCACGCGGCCTCACCCTTGACGGCGTGCGGCACCCCGACGGCGGCCGCCTCGGCGACGATGCCGCTCGCGATCGCGCCCGACTCGAGCTCCGCGGGGCCGATCCGCTTCCCGGCGATGTTCAACGTGTCGTCCGAGCGCCCGTGCAGGTACCAGTAGCCGTCCTCGTCGATGGAGGCCCAGTCGCCGTGCGTCCAGACGCCGGGGAAGCGACGCCAGTACGCCTCGAGATAGCGCTCGTCGTCCCCCCAGATGCCCCGTGTCATTCCCGGCCACGGCCTGCGGCAGACGAGCTCGCCCACCTGGGTCGTTCGCACCCTGAAGCCGAGCGAGTCGACGACGTCCATGTCCAGGCCGAGCGCGGGAAACCCGAGCGCGACCGGCTTGATCGGCTGCGTGAGCACCGTCGTGAGGAAGCACGCGCCCACCTCCGTGCCGCCGCTGACGTTCACGATCGGAACGCGCCTGCCGCCGACGCGATCGAAGAGCCACATGTACGGATCGTGGTTCCAGGGCTCGCCGGTGGTGCAGAACGTGCGAAGCGACGACAGGTTCGCCCGAGGCTCCCCCTTCTGCGCGAGCGCACGGGCGAGCGTCGGCGAGAGCCCGAGCATCGTCACCTGCTCCGACTCGACGAGACGCCAGAGGCGGTCGTCGGGCCAGTCGGGCGCGCCCTCGGCGAAGACGATCGTCGCGCCGCGCGCGCCGCCGCCGAGCACGGTCCACGGCCCCATGATCCAGCCCATGTCGGTGGCGAAGTGGATGCGGTCGCCCTGGTTCACCTCGACCTGGTACGCGAGCTCGCGCGCGATCGAGACGAGGAAGCCGCCCTGGACGTGCAGCGCACCCTTGGGCTTGCCGGTCGTGCCCGAGGTGTACGCGAGCAGGTACGGCGCCTCGGAGTCGACCTCGACGGGAGGGAGCACGCCGGGCTGCCTCGTCACGGCGTCGGGCCACGTCCGCGTCTCCCGGTTCCACTCGATCACGAACTCGACGGCGAACGTCCCGGCCTCCATCAGCGTCTCGGTCATCTCGATCCGCTTGCCGCGCCGCAGTGACCAGTCGGCGCAGATGATCACCTTCGCCTGCGAGTCCGCGAGCCGGGAGCCGACGGCCTGTCCGGCGAAGCCCGAGAAGATCGGCACCTGCACCGCACCGATGTGCGCGCACGCGTGCGAGGCGATCGCAACGGCCGGGCACATCGGCATGTAGAGCGCGACGCGGTCGCCCTCACGCACGCCGAGCTCGACGAGGTACTCGGCGAGCTGGATCACCTGGCGGGACGCCTCGGACCAGGTGAGCGACTCGCGCACGCCGTCCTCGTAGAGCCCGACGAGAGCCTCCTCGTCCGATGCCCACCGATGGACGCAGATGCGCGCGACGTTCAGCCGGCCGCCGACGAACCACGTCGACCATTCCGGGCCGCGCGACGAGTCGACGACGGTGTGCCAGCGCTCCGAGAACTCGAGGCCGAGGTCGTCGACGACGGCAGGCCAGAAGCGGTCGGGGTCCTCGACCGAGATCCGGAGCAGCTCCGCGTAGTCGTCGGCTCCGAGCGCGCGCCCGAGCCGGGTCAGGTTCATCCGCTCGATCTGCTCCGGCGAGGGATTCCAGATGAAGCCGCCAGCGCTCACGTTTGCGGAACCCTAGCCCGTTGCGCTAACCTAGCGTCCACTAACTTAGTGAACACTAACCAGGAGCTCGTATGAAGGCCCGCATCTTTGCCGAGGAGAACAAGAAGTGGTGGACGCTCACCGCGGTCGCCTTCGGCCTTTTCATGATCATGCTGGACAACACGATCGTGAACGTCGCGCTGCCCTCGATCCAGCGCAGCCTGCACATGTCGATCTCCTCGCTCGAGTGGATCGTCACCGCCTATGCGCTGACCTTCGCGGCGCTCCTCATCACGGGCGGCAAGCTCGGCGACCTCTACGGGCGCCGGAAGATGTTCATGGCAGGTCTCGTCGTCTTCACGCTGGCCTCGCTCGCGTGCGGCCTTGCGCCGAACGCGGGCTTCCTGATCGGCGCGCGCGCCGTGCAGGGCGTCGGCGCGGCGCTGATGAACCCGGCGACGCTCTCGATCATCACCGCGACGTTCCCGCCGAAGGAGCGCGGCCAGGCGATCGGCATCTGGGCCGGCGTCTCGGCGCTCGCGCTCGCCATCGGCCCGCTGCTCGGCGGCTTGATCGTCGACAACATCAACTGGCATTGGATCTTCTACGTCAACGTTCCCGTGGGCGTCGTCGGCCTCATCGTCTCGCGCCTCGTGATCGCGGAGTCGCGCGACACCTCGCACGAGCAGAGCATCGACCTGCCCGGCCTCGTCACCTCCGGCGCCGCGCTCCTCGCACTGAGCTACGCGCTCATCGAGGGCAACCGGCACGGCTGGGGCTCTCCGGAGATCATCGGCCTCTTCGTCGGAGCCGCCGTCCTGCTCGCCGTCTTCATCCGGCTCGAGCTGCGCCAGCGGCTGCCGATGCTCGACCTGTCGCTCTTCCGGATCGGCTCGTTCGTCGGCGCGAACACGGTCGCCATGCTCGTCTCGCTCGGGATGTTCGGCGTCTTCTTCTTCATCTCCCTCTACGTGCAGAACGTCCTGCACTACTCGCCGACGAAGGCGGGGGCCGTCTTCCTGCCGATGACGGTGCTGATCATCCTCATCGCCCCGATCGCCGGAAAGCTCTCCGACCGAGTCGGCTCGCGCTGGCTGATGGGCGCCGGGATGAGCATCCTCGGGGTCTCGCTCCTCCTCTACCAGCGGATCGGCGTGCACTCGAGCTTCCTCTCGCTCCTGCCGCAGCTCGTGCTCGGCGGCGTCGGCATGGCGCTGACGATGTCTCCGATGACCTCGGCCGCGATGGCCTCGGTGCCGATCGACAAGGCCGGTGTCGGGTCGGGCGTGCTCAACAGCTTCCGCCAGGTCGGGGGCTCGCTCGGCATCGCGCTGATGGGCGCGATCCTCCTCAGCTATCAGCATCCGGGCGTGACGAGGGCCGTGGGCGCGCAGCAGTTCGTCAACGGGCTGCATGCGGCCCTCCTCGTCAGCGCGTTCATCGCGTTCGCCGCAGCCGCGGTCGCGATCGGGCTCGTGCGGACGACGCCGGCGGTCGAGCACGCGCACCTGGCGGAGCTGGCCGCATGACGACCGCGGTCCGGATGCCTGCGGCGAAACGGCGCCAGGCGCTCGATCGACACGGCGATCCGTGTCTTCTCCGAGGGCAGCTACCGCGGGACGACGACCTCGGAGATCGCGCGGGCGGCCGGCATCTCCGAGCCGATCCTGTACCGCCATTTCGCGTCGAAGCGCGACCTCTACCTCGCTGCGCTCGACCATGTCTGGGGCAAGGCGCGCGAGTCGTGGGAGCAGGCGCTCTCGTCGACGCCCGACGTCGGCGCCGCCTTCGAGGCGATGGGCCGCGGCCACGTCACCGTGCGCGACTGCAAGTTCCAGATGGCCGAGCTCTGGGTGCAGGCGCTCGGCGAGGCGGCCGAGGATCCCGAGCTGCGCAAGCATCTCCGCCGCCACATGCGCGAGGTGCACGACTTCATCGCCGACGTGATCCGGCGCGGCCAGGCCGAGGGCGCGCTCAACCCGGACCGGAACGCCGATGCCGAGGCGTGGAGCTTCCTCGCGGGCGGCGTGCTCGGGATGGTCGGGCGCCGCATCGGGCTCCTCGACGAGCAGGAAGTGACCGCGATCCGGGCCGCGCGCCTCGATTGGCTGACGGCGTAGCCGCCTGCCTCGCTCTGTCGGAGCTCCTTCCCTGCGGAGTGGCAGCTTCGCTGGACGAAGGACGGCTACGACATCGTGCGCTGTCCCGTCGTGCGGGCTCCTCTTCCGCCGCGACCTCCCGACGGCCAGTCCGAGCTCGACGAGATCTACGGGCTCGACTACTTCAAGGGCGGGGTCGATCAGGGCTACCTCGACTATGTCGCGGACGAGGGCGTGCACCGCAGCCGTCGCACGCAGGCGGCTGACTGCGCTCGAGCGCCGTCGCGGCGCGCGGGCGGCTGCTCGACGTCGGCGCCGCGGCCGGCTTCTTCGTCGACGAGGCGCGCGCCCGCGGCTGGGACGCGTCCGGCATCGACGTGTCGGAGCCGATGGTCGCGTGGGGGCGCCGAAATCTCGAGGCTCCGCTCGAGCGCGCGACGCTCGCCGACGCGGGGCTCCCGCGAGGGCTCGCTCGACGCGCTGACGATGTGGGACTACCTCGAGCACTCGCTCGATCCCGCGGCCGACCTCGCGCGCGCCCACGGCTCCTGCGCCCGGGCGGCGTGCTCGCGCTCTCGACGGGCGACGCCGCGGACCCTCGTCGCACGGCTCTCGGGCAGCCGCTGGCATCTGCTGACTCCGCGCCACCACAACTTCTTCTTCACTGCGTCCACGCTCGCGCAGCTGCTCGACGCGGTCGGGCTTCGAGGTCGTCAGCCTCGACCACCGGGGCAGCCGGTATCCGCTGCGCTATCTCGTGCACAAGCTGCGGACGCTGCTCCCGCTCCGCGCGCTCGACGCGCTCACCGGCCGCCTCGCCGAGAGCCGGCTCGGCGCGGTCACGCGTCCCGCTCAATCTCGGGGACATCGCCACCGTCGTCGCGCGCGCAAGAAATATAGGCCCCCGGCTGCGGCTCCGGGGGCCTATTGAGAAGGTGCGCCCATCCTGCGACGGACTTCGGAAGCTCGGCTCTGCGGCCCAGCCGCGCCTCCTGTCCTGCGCCGGATGTGCCGGCGCACCCCCTGCAAACCCGAGCCTGGCGTCCGGCCTGGTTGCAAGGTGGCCTGACTATAGGCGCCATGTCCGGGGGAGTCAAGTAGCTCAGTCAAGTGATTCTTGACCGTGCTGGTTCACTGGGATTCCGCATAAACATGCCCTTTTTGGGGGATGCCCGGAGGAGCCACCTTGCACTTTGGTGAAGCGTGAGGTTCACTACACCCCTGCCGCTCATGACTAGAGACGCCGCCCTCACTCAGACCCGCACCGCCGCCCCGACCGGACTCCGCCTGGGCGAGCGGCTCAGGCAGCTCCGCGTGGCCGCGGCGCTCACCCAGAGCGAGCTCGCCGGCGAGCGCTTCTCGAAGGAGTACGTCTCGCAGATCGAGCGCGGCAAGACGCGCCCGACGCGCGAGACGATCGAGTGGCTCGCAGCGCGGCTCGGCGTAGACCCCGGCTTCCTCGCGAACGGTGTCGCCACCGACGAGCGCGGCCGGCTCGAAGGCGCCCTCGCGCGGGCCGAGGCCCTCATCGAGGCGCCGCGCTCCGACGAAGCGGCAACCGAATACGAATCGCTCGTCCCCGCAGCGCGGGCGACGGCCGTTCCCGAGCTCGCGGTCCGCGCGCTCGTCGGCGCCGGCCGCACGCAGATGCGCCTCGGCGCGCTGCGCCAGGGACTCGCCCTGCTGAACGAGGCGCGCGGCGCTCGCCGAAGTCGGGCAGCTTCTCCGATCTCGAACGCGCCGAAGTCCTGTACGCGCTCGGCGTCTGCCGCTACCAGCTCACGAGCGTGCAGACCGCGCTCGGTCTCCTGAACGAGTCGCTCAGCCTCGCGGAGCGCTCCGGGATGCCGTCCGACCAGCTTCGCTCCAACATCCTCTCGTGGCGCTCGCGCTGCTGGCGCCGCCAGCGCGACTACGAAGCCGCGCGCGAGGACATCGAGCGCGCCCTCCAGCTTGCCGAGGACGCGAACGACCCGCGCACGATCGGAGCCGCGTACTTCCAGGCCTCGCTCGTCGCCGACCGCGAGGGCCACTGGGTGCTCGCGCGCAACTACGCCGAGCGGGCACGTGCGGCCTACGAGGAGCTCTCCGACAAGGTGCACGTCGGCCAGCTGACGAACAACCTCGGCGCGCTGAACTTCCAGCTCGGCAATCCCGAGAAGGCGATCGTGCTCCTCAAGGAGGCGTTCGGCATCGCCCTCGACACCGGTCGCGACGCCGATGCGGCGCAGGCCGTGTCATCGCTCGCCCAGATCCATCTCCGCATGGGCAACGTCGAGCAGGCCGAGGAGCAGGCGCGCCACGCGCTCCGCCTGCTCGAGTCGGCCGGCAACGAGGACTACGTCGACGAGGTCGGAAGCGCGCAGCTCGTGCTCGGACGCGCCCTGCTCGAGCAGGACCGGATCGACGAGGCCGAGGCAGCGTTCCATGCCGCCGAGGCGTGCTTCGACCAGCTCGGCTCGGCCGGGCATCGTGCCGCCGCGTGGGTTGCGCGCGGCGACCTCGCCGCCCGCCGCGGCGACGACAGGCTTGCAGCACACCTCTTCCGCACCGCGGCTGAGGCGCTCCAGGACGTCAGGTTCTAGGCGAGGGAAGGAGGTGAATCACGTGAAGAGGCATCGGTTGATGGTTTCTGGCTGGGAGCACTCTCCCTCTTTGTCTTCCACCTCGGTTTCTCTGTTCCAGCCGGGTGGTCTGAGCGACGGCGGCTACTGGTAGGCAGCAGATCGGCCTGATGCCCCGCCGCCGCGGCACTCGGCCTCGATCGGCGGCTTGCCGGGGCCGCCTGCGGCCCTTTCTCGTGGCCGGGCGGCGTTTCCTCCGCGGCCAACGGGGTCATGAGGCGAGACGTGGGCGCACGCACTGGAGCGAGCTCGTCGCGCGCTGACCGTGACCCGGGTCGCCCGACGCGTCCGGCCTCCGCCGCGTTCTGGCCGAGATCGGCGTGCGCGGCCAACGGGAGGCAACGCGTGAAAGCGCGCGCAACTTCCGCCGTGGGCTCGAGGAGCTCGGGACGACCTACATCAAGCTCGGCCAGCTCCTCTCGTCGCGGCCCGACCTGCTCCCGGACGTCTACATCGAGGAGCTCAGCCGGCTCGTCGACGAGGTGGCACCGGTGCCGTACGCGGAGATCGACGCCGTCGTCCGCGCGGATCTCGGCGCCGACGTCTTCGCGAGCATCGATCCCGAGCCGCTCGCGACGGCGTCGATCGCGCAGACGCATCGCGCGCTGATGAAGAACGGGCGCGAGGTCGTGCTCAAGGTTCGGCGGCCGGGTGTCGTCGAGCAGGTCGAGCTCGACCTCGCGCTGCTCCGCTCGACCGCCAAGCTGATCGCGGGGCATTCCGAGACGGCGCAGCTCCTGCAGATCGAGGCGCTCGCGGACGAGCTCGAGGTGCATCTGCGCGCAGAGCTCGACTTCCTCGAGGAGGCGCACAACACCGAGCTCGTGCAGCGGCTCGTCTCGGAGTTCGACCTCCTCGTCGTACCGAACGTGATTCGGCCCTACGTGACCGAGCGGGTGCTCACGCTCGATTACATCGCCGGCCGCAAGCCGGAGCCGGATCACGGGCTCGCCCCGGAGATCGCGGCGGAGCTCGCGAGGCAGTTCTTCAGCGCCTACGTGCACCAGGTCGTCGTCGAGGGCGTCTACCACGCCGATCCGCATTCCGGCAACGTCCTGATCACCGACGACGGCCGCCTCGCGCTCCTCGACTTCGGCCTCCTCGGCCGCCTCGACGACGACACCCGGCGAGGGCTTTCGCTGCTGCTGCTCGCCCTCGCCCAGAACCGTGCCGACGACGTCTCCGATCTAATCCTCTCGCTCTCGCTCACGAGCAGGAGCTCGAACCAGCCCGCGTTCGTGCACGAGGTGCGCCGGAAGCTGCCGCGCTTCCACTGGCGGCCGCTCTCCGGCATCCACGCGGGCGAGTCGCTCGCCGATTTGCAACGGATCGCGCTCGCACACAACATCGCGCTGCCGACGGCCTTCGCTCTCGTCGGCAAGACCCTCGCGCAGGCGGACTCGATCGCGCGCACGCTCTCGCCCGAGCTCGACCCGATCGCGCTGATGGAGGAAGAAGCGCTCGAGGTGATGATGCTCGAGGCCGAGCGCCGGCTTGAGCCGAATCGCCTCTTCGCCTACCTCTACACCCAGCTCGATCCGCTGACGCGCATGCCGCGGCGCCTCGGCCACGTGCTGAGCGAGCTCGAGCAGGGAACGCTCACGCTCGGCGTCGTTCCCACGGGCCTCGGCGAGCTCGAGGGGAACCTGCGCTCGATCGCGAATCGGGTCGGCGCGGCGATCATCGTCGGCGCGCTGCTGCTCGCGTCCGCGCTCCTCGCGCGCGTCCACCGGTTCGAGTGGGTCGCGTTGACGGGCTTCTCGGTCGCCGTCGTACTCGGCCTCTACATGGTCTGGAAGATCGTTCGCACGCCGGGGGAGCTTTAGGTCGTTCGTGAGCGCTGCGCGCTCACCAACGTTGAAACGGAACTGCGCACGCCGGAGAGCGTGGTCTCCGGCGCGCTCCGTGCTGTTTCGCGGCCGGCTCGCTCGACGGGTTGCCTGCCCCGGTCGGCCGGTGGTGGCTGCGCCATCCCCGGCCGACTGAGCTCGGTCTTCGCTAACGCTTCGCCTTAGCTCGGCCTGTGGGCCGCCGTCTTGGCGAAGCGCTGAGCGTTATGCCATCGGATGCGTGAGCCCGAAGCGCTCGCACAGGCCTGGGACGCTTTCGGGGTCCATTTCTAGGGCGTAACGGGCGCAGAGCTCTCCGAACTGGGCGACGTCCGGCTCGCCGCCGGCGTATACGTCGGCCAGCTCGCGGAAGAAGCTCTCGAAGCCGGCGGGCG
This sequence comes from uncultured Actinomycetes bacterium, assembly GCA_963848665.1. GTDB lineage: Bacteria > Actinomycetota > Thermoleophilia > Gaiellales > Gaiellaceae > Palsa-739. Next base: position 222,205 of record CAWKEF010000006.1, on the reverse strand, counting down.
AGATGATCTCGATGATCTCGCACGGCGTGTCGCCGGCGTTCCAGAACGTGTGCCATTGCTTGCGTGGCTTGAACACCCAGGTGCCGGGGCCGGCCGTGACGACCTCGTCGCCGAGGAGAGCTCCGAGCGTTCCCTCGAGCACGTACGAGTACTCGTCCTCGCGGGTATGGCGGTGCAGCGGAGCAGCGAGCGCGCGCGGCGCGAGCGGATGGTGGACGACGGAGAAACGCTCATCCGCATCGGCGCCTTCGATCTTCCAGACGATGCCGAGGCCGCCGATCTCGACGTGCTCGCCTCCGCCTGCCGGAACCGTGAGATTGCCGACCCGAGCGCCCATGTGTCTCCTTTGGCTAAACAATCATGTATATTGAAATAGACCTTACACGAGATGGCGAGGAAGTACGAACTCAGACAGCGAGCCGAGACCCAGACGGCGACGCGACAGCGGATCGTCGCGGCTACGGTCGAGCTCCACGACTCCGTCGGGCCCGGCCGCACGACGATCAGCGCGATCGCAGAGCGCGCCGGCGTCCAGCGTCTGACCGTCTACCGCCACTTTCCGGATGAGCGTTCGCTCTTCGAAGCGTGCTCCGCTCATTGGCTCGCGCAGAACCCTGTTCCCGACCCGTCCGAGTGGGCGGCGGTCGCCGATCCCGAGGAGCGGCTGCGGATCGCTCTGACCGCGATCTACGCGTTCTTCCGCAGGACCGAGGGCATGAGCGGCAATCTGGCGCGCGACCTGCCCGACTCGCCCGTGCTGCAGGAGGTCGCCGAGCCGTTCCTCGCGTACTGGCGGACCGTTCGAGGCGTGCTCGACCGCGGCTGGAAGGCGCGAGGGCGCAGGCGGGCTCGGGTGCGAGCGGCGATCGGGCATGCGCTCGAGTTCGAGACCTGGCGGTCGCTGACCCAACGTCACGGTCTCGAGGACGACGAGGCGGTGGACGCAATGGTGCGCCTCGCCTCTCCATGCGCCTCTACATGCGGAGGTACGAGGCTCCGTTGAGGTCGAGAATTGCTCCGGAAGCCCACTCGGCCTGCGGGGAAGCGAGATAGACCACGGCGTCGGCCACCTCGGCGGGCGACGCGACGCGATTGAACGGGCTCTCCGCACGGCGCATTGCTCCCGCCTCGCCCGTAAGCGCGGACGCAGCCATCTCCGTCTCGACGAAGCCGGGAGCGACCGTCGTCACGCTGATGCCGGACGACCCCAGCGCCCTTGCCAGGGATTGGCCGAGTGCGGCGATCGCTGCTTTGCTCGCCCCGTAGGCCGGGCTTCTCGGCTCACCGCGGAACGCTCCGCGCGATCCGACGTTCACGATCCGCCCGGACCCATCGCGCGGCATGTGTCGCACCGCGCACCAGGTCACGTTTGCCGCGCCGATGAGGTTGACACCGAGCGTGACGGTCCACGCCTGCTGCCACTCCTCGTAGCTCACCTCTTCGATGCAATGCGTCACGAAGACTCCGGCGTTGTTGACGAGGACGTCGATGCCGCCCAAGGTTCGAGCCGCCTGGTCGACCATGGCGCGCACCGCGTCTGCGTCTCGAAGATCGGCCTGGGCAACGACGTGCCCCGACCCGGGCAGCGAGCGCACGAGCTCGATTGCGCCATCTCGATTGGCGCTGCAGTGGACCGCGACCTTGTCGCCGAGCTGCGCGAACGCCTGACAGATCGCCGCTCCGATCCCCGGGATCCGCCGGTGACGAGGACTCGACGCCGCCTGGTCTCCGTAGCCACGAGCCTCGTTGCCTCCTTCAGAATGCGCCCGCATACGCGTTGAGCGCGGGCTGCCCGCCGAGATGCGCATACAGCACGCGCGAGCCCGCCTCGATGCGGCCGTCGCGGACGAGGTCGATCAACGCCGCCATCGACTTGCCTTCGTAGACCGGGTCGGTGAGCACGCCTTCGAGCCGTGCGCACAGCCTGATCGCGTCGAGCGTCTTCTCGTCCGGGATTCCGTACGTGCCTGCATGCCACTCGTCGAGGAGGACGATCTCGCCGTCTTCGAGCTCGCGCCCGAGCTCGATCGCCTCCGCAGTGCGCCGCGCGATGCGCGCGATCTGATCCCACGTCTGCTGCACTGTCGCGGAGCCGTCGATGCCGAGCACGCTGCGATGCTCGCCTGGGCAGCGAAGCCGGCGATCATTCCGGCCTGCGTCGAGCCGGTTACCGAGCAGACGACGATCGCGTCGAAGAAGATGCCGAGCTCACGCTCCTGCACCGCAACCTCGTCGGCCCAGCGCGCGAAGCCGAGGCCGCCGAGCGGATGATCCGATGCGCCCGCCGGAATCGCGTACGGCTTGCCGCCTTCGGCATCGACGGAGGCAAGCGCCTCTTCCCAGCTCGGCCTGAACGCGATGTCGAAGCCGGCATCGGAGAGACGGACGTCCGCACCCATGATCCGCGAGAGCAGGATGTTGCCGACACGCTCGTAGGCCGGGTCCTCCCAGTCCACCCAGTGCTCCTGCACGAGCACGCACCTCAAGCCGAGGTGGGCCGCGACCGCCGCGACCTGCCGCGTGTGATTGGACTGGACACCGCCGATCGACACGAGCGTGTCGCACCCCTGCGCCAGCGCCTCGGCCGCGAGGTACTCGAGCTTCCTCGTCTTGTTCCCGCCGAACGCGAGGCCGGAGTTGCAGTCGTCGCGTTTCGCCCAGATCTCGACCGCGCCGCCGAGATGCTCGCTCAGCCGGTCGAGGCGATGGACGGGCGAAGGGCCGAAGAGCAGCGGCTCGCGCGGGAAGTCGGCGAGTGCCATTACGCCCCGCTGAACGGACACGTCTCCATTCTTCGAGCCGGCGCGCTCGATCACGACTTGCGGGACGCGCGCGTGCGGCGACAGTCGCAGCAGCATGCGCACGACTTCCGCGCAGTCTTCCGGCTGGATCATCTCGTCCCCGGCGATGCCGGACCACGCCGCCATCGGCGTGTCGACGAATCCCGGGCAGAGCGCGACTGCCCGCACACCGTCCGCGTCGAGCTCCTCGTTCAGCGATCGTGTGAGGGAGATCACCGCCGCCTTGCTCGCGCCGTACGTGGCGAGGCCGGGCGTCGGCAGCGTGCCGGCGATCGATGCCAGGTTGACGATCCACCCGCGCGACTCGCGCAGCAGAGGGATCGCCGCCTGCGTGACGAGGAACAGGCCGCGCAGGTTGACGCCGAGCTGCAGATCGAAGTGCTTGGCGGGCAGGTCGGCGACGCGTGCCGGCGATGCCGATCCCGGCCGAGTTGATGAGCACGTCCAGACGGCCGTACCGCTCTCGATGCTCGGCCACGAGGCGTTCGCATTCGCCCGCATCGCCGACGTCGGCCGCCACCGCGACGGCGCCGAGCTCCGCTGCGGCAGCGTCCACTCGCTCGCGGCGACGGGAGACGAGCGTCAGGTCGAACCCCTCGTCGCGCAGCATCCGTGCGATCGCGAGCCCGATGCCCGACGAGCCGCCGGTGATGAGCGCCGCTCCCGCCATATCGGTTGTTTATCAGGAAGGCAACGCGCCGACGAGGGCGAACACCTCGACCGAGGGTGCCCTATGGGTGCTCTCCTCTCCCCAAAGACGGCGGCGGCTTCGGCCGCCGTCGTCGTATTCGTACGATCTACTCGTGACTGCACTCACCGGATTGACCGCCGGCGGGGGCTGTGCCGCGAAGTACTCCGCGGCGCGGCTCGAGGAGCTCTTGCGAGGCTTCGTTCCCGTCGAGGCCGAGAACCTGCTCGTCGGGCTCTCGCCGGCCGACGACGCAGCGGTCTACAAGCTCGACGACGACCGCGCCATCGTCTTCACGCTCGACTTCTTCCCGCCACTCGTCGACGACCCGGCGACGTTCGGACGGATCGCGGCGACGAACGCGCTCAACGACGTCTTCGCCATGGGTGGAACACCGCTACTGGCGCTCTCGATCGCCGCGTTCCCGGAGGAGCTCCCGACGGAGGTGCTCGGCGCGGTCTTCGCCGCCGCTGCGGACCAGGTGCGGTCGGCGGGCGCCATCCTCGCCGGCGGCCACACCATTCGCGACGCCGAGCCGAAGTACGGGCTGGCCGTCGTCGGCACGGTGCATCCCGAGGGGATCTGGCCGAAGAGCGGCGCGCGGCCCGGCGACGCTCTGTTCCTCACGAAGCCGCTCGGCACGGGCCTCGTGCTTGCGGCGAAGGGCGACATCGCGGCTGCCGTCGCGCAGATGACGACTCTCAATGCCGGCGCTGCGGACACGGTGCGGCCGTTCCAGCCGAACGCCGTCACCGACGTGACCGGCTTCGGCCTGTTCGGCCATGCGCACGAGATGGCAGAGCGAAGCGGCGTCCGCATCGTCATCGATGACATTCCCGCGCTTCCCGGTGCGCTCGAGGCCGCTCGCGACGGCGTTCGCACCGGTGGGGATCCTCGCAATCGCGAGTTCGCGCCCGTCGAAGCCGCGGGCGTGCCGGAGGAGCTGCTCGCCGTCGGCTACGACGCGCAGACCGCCGGAGGCCTCCTGATCTCGCTTCCGGCGGACAAGGCGCTCTCGCTCGCCGCGGAGTTCAGGGTTCGCGGCCTCTATCTCGCCCGCGTCGGCTCCGTCGAGGACGGCGCGGGGCTCGCCGTCAGGTAGAGAGCTCGCGCCGGCGGGCGACGATCCGCTTGCGCTTGTCCACGAGCTCCGCCTCGAGCCGTTCGAGCTCTCGCTTGCGACGGCGGACGAGCTCGAGCTGCGTCTCGACATGAGGGAGGGCAGCCTCGATGATCTGCAGCCGCTCCGAGTCGGACTCCGTCGAGTCGAACTGTCGCCGTAACGCTGCGCGTGCTTCTTCCGCTTCCACGAGCTGCCGCAACTCGTCGAGAGAGAGATTGAGAAGGTCGCGCAGGCGCGTCAGCTCTTCGAGGCGCTCGACGTCTCCGTCGTCGTAGAGGCGGTGGGACCCCTTGCGCCGGTTGTCGCCGCGCAGCAGCCCGATCTCCTCGTAGTAGCGGATGGTGCGCGGCGTCACGCCGACGCGCTCTGCCACCTCGCCGATGCGAATCATGCTGCTGCCTGCGCCAGGTCGTCCACGTCGACATCACGCACATGCGCGGGTCGCAGCATCGAGACGCCGGCACCGAGGAGCGAGATGCCGGCGAGCACCCACAGCGCCATGTGCATGTTCGCGATGAAGGGCGCGAGCTGCGACGTCGAGAGCCCGGAGGTGATCCCGGAGAAGATCTTGAACAGCACGTCCTTCGGCACCGCAGAGGTGACCACGGCCATCACGAACGCGATCGAGATGACGGCGCCGGTGTTCTGCAGCATCACTCGCGCGCCTGCCGCGATGCCGCGGCGGTGGGTCGGGACGACGCCCATCATCGCCGCCGTGTTCGGGCTGTTGAACATGCCGGAGCCGATGCCGACGAGCGCGAGCCAGAATGCGCTCCAGACGTAGGCCGTGTGCGCCTGCAGCATGGTCATCCCCGCCAGGCCGGCGGCGGAGACGAGCATCCCGATCGCTGAGAGCCCGCGCGAGCCGTACCGGTCGGCTGCGATTCCGGCGAGCGGTGAGGACACGAGCATCCCGATTGCGAGCGGCGCGAGCTCGAGCCCCGCAACGAGCGGCGATTGGCCCTGCGGTCCCTGGAAGTAGAAGACGAAGAGGAACATCAGCGCGAAGCGCGAGAGACCGTTGATGAACGCGGCCGCAGACGCAGCGGCGAAGAGCTTGTTGCGGAACAGCGTCAGATCGAGCATCGGCGAGCGGCCGCGCCGCTCGATGACGACGAATATCGGCAGCAGCACGGCGGCTGCGCAGAAGCCGCCGATCACGAGCCGGCCGCTCCACCCCGAGAGACCGCCCTTCGAGAGCGCGAGCACGAGACCGGTGAGGCCGACGACGAACGCCGACGTGCCGAGGAGATCGAGCCCTCGCTCCTGGTCGCGCCGCGACTGCTCGTGGAGGACGAGGAACGCCCAGGCCGAGCCGGCGAGGCCGAACGGAACGTTGAACCAGAACACCCAGGGCCAGGAGATCGCGACGAGCGCGCCGCCGAGGACGGGACCGACCACGAGTCCGACCGCGGCAACCATCGTGTTCGTGCCCATTGCAAGCCCGAGCTCCTTCCTCGGGAACGCATCGGTGACGAGCGCGGCGGCGTTCGCAAAGAGAAACGCCCCGCCCACCCCCTGGAGGATGCGCCAGAGGATGAGCTGCGTGCCGCTGCCGGAGAAGCCCGCTCCGAGCGATGCTGCCGAGAAGAGCAGGAACCCGAGCACATACGCGTGCTTCCGTCCGAAGAGATCGGAGAGCCGGCCCGCCGTGAGCACGAGCACGGTCGACACGATCATGTAGACGAGGATGACCCAGACGAGCTGCAGAAGGCTCGTGTGCAGGCTGCGCTCGAGCTCGGGGAGGGCGATGATCAACGTCCCCGAGTTGACCGTCGCGAGGAGCATCCCGAGGCTGGTGCACGAGAGGACCCACCATTTGAAGTGGTCGCTGTGCCGGCGTGTTCGCAGGAAACCCATTCTTTACGTCAACGTCAGGTTAGCAAAACCGATCTAGACTCGGAGCGTGAACTCCGTCTCGGAGACGCTCTCTCGGCGGCGCGCACTCGAGCTCCAGCCGGAGCGCTTTCGGCAGCTCGCACTTGCGGCCGTCGTGATGCTGGTCCTCATCGTCGGCACCGGCGCAACCGTCCGGCTCACCGGCTCCGGCCTCGGCTGCGAGCACTGGCCCGGCTGCCAACCGGGCGATCCGTTCCCGAAGAAGGGCTACCACTCCTTCATCGAGTTCTCGAACCGGATCGTCGCGTTCTTCACCGTTCTGACGACGCTGGCGCTGGGCGTCGGTGCGCTTCGCACGCGCGGTCTTTCCCGCCGCACGAAAGTGCTCGCGTGGGTCGTCTTCGCCGCGACGCTCGCCCAGGCTCCGCTGGGTGCGATCACGGTTTACTTCCATCTGAATCCGTACCTCGTGATCGCGCATCTGCTGCTCTCGCTCGCCGTGATCGGCGTCGCGGTGGTCGTGCTGCTCGACTCGACGGAGCTTCTGCACAGGGTTGCGGCGCCGCTCCCGGCCGTCGTGCGCGTCGGCGGAGCCGCTCTGCTCTGTGCAATCGCGTTCCTCGTCGTCACCGGCACGCTCGCGACCGCGTCCGGCAAGTATCCAGGGAGCAACGGCGACACCCGAGTGCATCGGCTCGGCGCGTTTCAGCCGTCGGTGTCGCTGCACGTCAAGGCCGTCGCCGTGTTCGGCATCGTCTTCTTGCTGCTCGCCGGCTGGGCGTTCCGCAACCGCGGCCGCGTCCCCTGGCTCCTCCGTGGTTGCGCCGGATTGCTCGCGATCCTGCTCGTGCAGATGGCGATCGGCGAGACGCAGTACCGCACGCAGCTGCCGTGGTGGCTCATCCTGATCCATGTGATCGTCGCTGCGCTGCTCTTTGCCTGGACGGTCGGACTCGTCGCCCGATTGTGGCGGCCGGTCGCCCGAGTCGTCCCCTAGACTTCGGAGATGTCCGAGCTGAACGTCTCGTTCAGGCCGGAGCTTCGCCGGCCGATTCTCGTGGCCGCCTTTCGCGGCTGGAACGACGGCGGCCAGGGCGCAACCCTCGGTGCGGGCTACCTCGCGAAGCAATGGGAGGCAGAGCAGTTCGCCGAGATCGAGCCCGAGACGTTCTACGACTTTCAAGCGACGCGTCCTCAGGTCTCCCTGGAGGACGGGCTGACGCGCAAGCTCGAGTGGCCCGAGAACAGCTTCTTTCACTGCGAGATTCCCGGCGGGAACCGCGACGCGATCATCCTGCTCGGGACCGAGCCGAACCTGCGGTGGAAGACGTTCTCCGGTCTCGTGCTCGGCCTGGCGCGCGATCTCGGCGTCGAGCGGGCGATCACGTTCGGCTCCCTGCTCGCCGACGTGCCGCACACGAGACCGGCGCCGGTGACCGCAGCCGCCACCGACCCCGAGCTGATGAAGGAGCTCGGGCTCGAGCCGTCGCGCTACGAAGGACCGACTGGAATCGTCGGGGTCCTCCTCGACGCGTGCAGGAACGATGGAATCTCGTCGCTCAGCCTCTGGGCCGCGGTGCCGCATTACGTCTCGCTTGCACCGAGCCCGCGCGCCGCGCTCGCGCTCGTGCGGCGCTTCGGGGAGCTGCTGGAGGTCGACGTCGACGTCACCGAGCTCGAGCAGGCCGCCGACGAGTACAGCGAGCAGGTGAGTGAGGCCGTCTCCTCGGACGCCGACACCGCGTCGTACGTCGAGGAGCTCGAGCGGCGTGTCGACATGCTGAGCGCCGAAGAGAGTCTTCCGTCGGGCGACACCCTCGCAGCCGAGCTGACGCGCTTTCTGCGTGAGCGCGACGAGGAGCAGGACGAGCCCGACGACGAACCCGACGGCCCGGCTTCGTAGGGCTTGCGTCCGCTCTACGCTGCCGCGGCGGCCGTGGCCTTCCTGCTCGAGCTCGCCGCGTTCGCCGCGCTCGGCTACTGGGGGGCAGGGGCCGGGCATGGAGTGTGGGCATGGGTGCTCGGCGTGCTCACACCGCTCGCGGCGGTGGTGATCTGGGGAACGTTCGCGGCGCCGCGAGCGCCGGTGCGGCTTGCGACGACTCCGAAGGTCGCGCTCCGGCTCGCCGTTCTGCTCGGAAGCGCGGTCGCGCTGGCAGTCGCGGGTGAGCGGTGGCTTGCGGTCGCGCTCGCAGGCGTCGTGCTCGCCGACGAGCTGGTGCTCGTCGCGGTCGGGCGCCCGATCGCCGGCGGCTAGCTCTACGCGCTGTCGGCTTGCGGCTCGGCCGGAGCCGCCACGGGCCGTTCGCCTGCAGGCTTCGGCTTGCGGCGCCTGCGGCGCGGCTTCGGCTTCGCGGCCGCCTCGCCGTCCGTCGGCTGCGCGGACGTCTCGGCATCTGCTGCTGCGGGGCTCTGGGCTCCGGCCGGAAGCTTCTTCTTGCGCCGCCGCCGGCGCCGCTTGTTCGGTTGCTGCTTCGGTGCCGGAAGATTCTCGGCGAGCGCGAGCGCGACCTCCTGCACCGGGCCGAGCTGGTCCCGCGCCTCGTCAATCAACTTGGTCGAGCGCGGCGTGTAGCCCTCCGCCGACGCGAGCAGCGCGGCCCCGACCTGAATCGGCTGTTCGAGCGCGGCCTTGACGAGCCGCGCTGCGTTCTCCTCGTGGCGATGGCCGCGTGAGTTCGCAAGCGCGCCGAGGAGGCGCTTCGCCTCCGGGAACTCGTTCGAAGCGCGGCGGTCCTGCACCTTCCGCGTTGCGCGGGCGAGCCGCCACGTCCACCGCGCGAGAATCTGGTCGGGCGCGTCGGGCTTGCCGTCGGCTATGGCGCGCAGCAGAACGCGGATGCCCCCGATCCGTTCTTTCTCCCAGGTCGGCGCCTGGGTGACGAGCGTGACCAGGTCGTCGAAGTCGGCGCGTTCGACTCGCATCGACACGCGATCCTGCAGTGCCATCATGCGCAACCGTCTGTTCGGGTTCTCCGCCGCGCACGTCGCGAGGAACTGCTCGAGCGCGCCTTTGGATGCGCGACCGTCCGTCAGCTTCTGCACGAACGATGCACGCTCGTCGAAGCGGATCTGTCGGCCGGCGATCGTCGCCCAGTAGCGCTGCTCGTCGTCGTCGAGATAGCGCGGGTCGACACGCTGCCACTCGCGTTGGATGACGGCGATGCGCCTGCGAACGTCCGGCGTGACCGGCACGAGCCACGGCGCGGGAGTGAGCCGACGCCGTGCGCGGCGCTGCGAGCGTCTGCGGGGTGCCGGCGTGACGCGCGCGCCCTCGCGATAGAAATCGGCGTCGAGCAGAGAGTGGAGCGAGACGACGCGCTCGTTGTGCGTCGCTCCCTTCGGAACGAAGTCGACGACGATGCCCGCTTCCTTGCGCGGATGGAGCCGCATGATCCGGCCGATGCGCTGCTGATACACGCGCTTCGACGCCGTGGGAGCGAGATGCATGCAGACGGTCGCGCGCGGAGAGTTCCAGCCCTCGGCGAGCAGTTGCGCGTTGATCAGCACGTTGATCTCTCCGCGCTCGTACGCCGCCAGCGTCTCGGCGAGGCGAACCGGCGGCGTGCGACCCGACACCGCCTCCGCCTTCAGGCCCGCCGCCCGGAACTCCTGCGCGAGGTTGTACGCATGATCGACGCCCGCCGCGTAGACGATGCCGGGCGTGTTGTCGAAGCGGTCGCGATAGAGGCTCGCCGCGGCCTGATTCAACGCCTGGTGGTCGAGCGTCTTGGCCAGGATCTCCTGGTCGAAGTCGCCGCCGACGATCGGAACCGAGTTGATCGCGGCGACCGGCGGCACGCGCAGGGCGCGGAGCGGTGCGATCAGGCCCCGGCGCGCCGCGTCTTGCAGTGGCAGGTCGTCCACGGACGCCGGAAAGACGTCCGACACCTGCTTCGCGATCAGCTGCTCGGTCGCAGTCATCCCGATGTAGAGCGGCTCGGGGAACGAACGGATTGCGCCCGAGGTCTTTTCGCCGAGCGCGGTATGCGCCTCGTCGCAGATCACGAGTTGATACGCGTCGCGGCTGAGCGTGCCGACGTGACGCGCGAACCATGCGTAGGTCTGAATCGTCAGGGGATTCGTGCGGAGCGGCTCCTTGCCGCCCTCGATCGCCGGGGTGAAGCGGTCGGCGTAGCCCTCCGTCGTCAGGTCGTTCGTGAACTGCGTGACGAGCAGGCGGCGGTGCGTGAGGATGAGGACGCCGAGCGTGCGCGCGGCTTCGACGAATCCGGCAGCGGCGATCGTCTTGCCCGATGCCGTGGGATGGCGGAAGCGGTAACGGCGGACGGCGCCGGGATCCTCCTCCGGGCTGAGCGGCGCATCCCCCTCCTCGTCCTCTTCTCCTTCGGCGAGCGGCTCGTCCTCATCGTCCTCGTCGACGACCTCTTCGACGACCGCATGCCCGTTGCCGTTGCCGTTCTCCTCCTGGCGTTGCGCCGCGGAGATCAGCTCGGTCAGCATGCCGGCCAGCGCGTCGATCTGATGCCGGCGGAGCGGGGTGCCGGCCGCCGTATGGGGCTCGGGGTCGAGGAGGACCCGCTCGAGCCCGAGCATCAGGGCGTAGCGAACCTTCCATTGGGGGCTTGGTCGCGCGAGGCCTGCATCGAGCTCGGCGAGCGCGTCGTCGAGCGCCCGGCGGCGGGCCGAGCCCGGGGCGAGCACCTTTTCCGCGTCTTCGCCCTCGTGCAGGAACGGCTCGCCCGCCCACGTCTCGGCGCGGAATGCAGCGGCGGCAAGCTCGTGCGCCGCCTCGGAGAGGGTGGTCGGCTGAATGGCTTCCTGCATGTGCGCAGCACGTCGTTCGTGCTGCAAACCTCAAAAGGTGCGCGCCCGGGAGTCCCCTGTTCGAGCGGCGCCGTCTCAAGCATACCCTCGCCGTGCGGATCGTCAACTACACGGGAGTGCCGGCGCCGCCGAGGCCTCCGAAGATGGCGAACGGGTTCCGTGGCACCGTCTCCCACACGAGCTCGCCGCCGGGCTCGACCTCGCCGTGCACCCGCTTCGCGAGCGCCTCGGCCTCCTCCTTCGAGGCTGCGCCCGCGATCAGGTAGCGCCAGCGCCGCTCGACCGAGTAGCCCTCGCCCTCGAGCCTCTCCGCAAGTGCACGAGCCTCCCGGTGCGAGGGAAGGCTGACCCTGACCTCCCAGGGCGCGAACCCGCGCTCGACCGCTTCCTGCTCCCAGGTCTCGCCCGGCGGCTCGTCGTCCCAGCGCTCCTCGTGCTCGAGCCAGTGCTCGATCTTGCTCGTCTCGGCTCCGACGCCCTGCTCGGCGAGGACGGCGGCGATGATCTCGCCCGCCCGCACGGCCTCACCCGGTGACGACGCGTAGACGAAGAGCTCGTCGCCGTCGCGCGAGACGGCGAGGCGCCGCTTCTCGAGCTCCGCCGCCAGCTCGTCCGCTTCGCCGCCGAGCTCGAGGCCGAGACGCTCGAGCACACCGCCCTTGTCCTCGACGTCGATCCGGATTCGCCAGTCGTCCGCCATCAGGCGGGAATCTTGCCGTACTCGGCGAGCTTGCCGCCGGTGACCCGTTCCGAGATCCCCGTCTGGTCGAGGTGCTTCGTGATCCCGCCGAGGAAGAACGGAAAGCCGGCCCCGAGGATCAGACAGGCATCGACGTCCGCGGCCGCCGCGACGACGCCTTCGTCGAGCAGATGGCGGATCTCGTCCGCGATCGCCGCGAGCGCGTCGGCTTGGATCTGCTCCACGCTCCGTCGCGCGTCGCCGTTGACCACGATCTCGTCGCTTGCCGTCGGCAAAGTTCGAGAGCGTCGGCGAGAGCGGGAAGCGTTCGGGATACGCCTCGTGCAGGGTCTCGAGCACGTGGTTCGCGACGCGTGGCCCGACCATCTGCAGCAGCACCGACGGGGCCATCGGGAGTCCGAGCCGTAGGACCGCTTCGTCCGTCTCCTCGACGGTGTTGCCGTTCTCGAGGGCATCCATCAGCACGCTCGTCATGCGCGTCAATACGCGATTGACGACGAATGCCGGTGCATCCCCCACGAGCACGCCGCGCTTCTTCAGCTTCTTGACGACATCCCATGCCGTCACAAGCTGCTCGTCGGTCGTGAGAGGCGTGCGCACGATCTCCACGAGCGGCAGGACGGCGACGGGGTTGAAGAAATGGAGCCCGACATCGGCACCCATCTCCTCGACCGAGAGCGACGACGTGTTCGTGGCGAGGATCGCGTCCGGCGCAATGTTGCGTACCGCGGCGAACACCTCGCGCTTGACGTCGAGCTCCTCGAAGACCGCTTCGAGGACGAGGTCGCAGCCTGCGAACTGATCCCACCCGGTGCCGCCGTCCACGATCGTCGCGAGGAACGGCTTGCGTGCGCCGACGTCCGCCCGGATCGATTCGAGCGCGTCGTCGACGCGCGCCGGATCGAGGTCGCGCAGCACGACCGGAACCTCGAGCCGGCGGAGAAAGAGCGTCGCGAGCTGCGTCGCCATCAGCCCGGCGCCGACGATGCCCACCTTCTGCACCGGACGCGGCTTCGCATCGGGCAGGTTCGGCGGCTGCTTCGAGCGCCGTTCGACGACCGTGAACGCGTACGCAGCCGCCTGGGCCTGCGGGCTGACGAGGAGCTCGGTCATCGCGCGCTCTTCGGCTGCGTAGCCCTCTTCGATGGGCCAGTCCCGTGCGCCCGCGATCAGGTCGAGCGCCGTGTACGGAGCCTGACTCGCACCGTGCACTGCGTCGTCGATCTTCGCGCGTGTCTTGCGCACCACCGTTTCGAGCTCCGACCAGTCCGGCTCGGCGCGTGGCTCGAGGGAAGCGAGCTCGCGGGCGAACTGGAGTGACGCGTCGACGAACTCCACCGGTGCGATGAGCTTGTCGGCGAGCCCGAGCTCGAACGCCTCGGGCGCGGTCAAGAGCTTGTTCTGACGCAATGGATTGAGCACGATCACCCTCGCGGCGGCTTCAGGGCCGACGAGCTTGGGCAGGAGCTGCGTGCCGCCCCAGGCCGGGATGATCGACAAGGCAACCTCCGGAAAGCCGATGTGCCTGACGTTCGAGGCGAGGGTGCGCGCCGTGCAGTGCAGCGCGAGCTCGAGGCCGCCGCCGAGCGCAGCACCGTTGATCGCTGCGACCGTGGGGAACGGCAGCGTGCGGATGCGGCCGAAGAGCGAGTGGCCGGCACGCACGCCTTCGAGCGCATCAGCCGCGGAGCCGACGTTCGCGAACTCGTCGATGTCCGCGCCGACGCAGAAGACGAAAGGCTTGCCCGTGAAGACGGCGGCGCTCCAGTCGCCGTGCTCGAGCTGGTCGAGCACCTGCACCGCCGACTCGAACGCCGATCGGCCGAGGGTCGTCGGCTTGCGATGGTCCTCGCCGTTGTCGATCGTCACGAGCGCGATCGTGCCGACCCGGTTCAATTTGAAGAGCGTCTCGCTCACTGTGCGTTCTCCCAGAGGATGGCGCAGCCCATCCCCATCCCGATACAGAGCGCGGTGATGCCGTAGCGGCCGCCGCGCTCGCGCAGGCCGTATGCGAGCTGTGCGATCAGGCGGACGCCGGTGGCGGCCAGAGGGTGGCCGCACGCGATCGCTCCGCCGTAGGGGTTGAGCCGAGGGTCGTCGGCCGGAACGCCGAGCTCGTCGCACCACGTCAGGACCTGAACCGCGAACGGCTCGTTCAGCTCGAAGGCGTCGACCTCGGCGATCGAGATTCCCGCCTGCTCGAGAACCCGCCGCGTCGCCGGCACCGGTCCGTACCCCATCAGATGCGGCTCGACGCCGGCATACGCGTAGCCGACGAGGCGGAGCTTCGGCTCGAGCCCGAGCTCGGCGACCGTGTCCTCCGCTGCGAGGAACGAGGCGGTGGCACCGTCGGTGAGGCCGGCCGAGTTGCCCGCGGTCACGCGTCCTCCGGCCCGGAACGCGGGCTTGAGCCCGGCGAGGCCCTCGAGCGAGGTGTCCGGGCGGAGGAACTCGTCGCACTCGGCCACCTTCCAGCCGTCGTCGGTGAAGACGGCCATCGGCACGACGGTCTCTTTCATCACGCCGTTTTCCCAAGCTGTCGCGGCGCGCTGCTGCGACTGCAGCGCGAACGCGTCGGCGCGGTCCTTCGTGATCGCAGGAAAGCGGTCGTGCAGGTTCTCCGCGGTCTGGCCCATCGAGGCGGCGGACTCGTCGATCAGCCGCTCGGAGACGAAGCGCGGGTTGAAGTCGACGTCGGCGCCCATGGGGTGATGCCCCATGTGCTCGATTCCGCCCGCGAGGGCGACGTCGACCGCGCCGAGCGCGATCTCGCCGGCCGCGGCCGTGACCGCGGTGAGCGCGCCGGCGCACATCCGGTCGACGGCGAAGCCGGGGACCGACTCCGGGATGCCTGCGAGAAGCGCCACGTCGCGACCGAGTGTCAGCCCCTGGTCGCCGACCTGCGCGGTCGCGGCCATGACCACGTCGCCGATCCGCTCGGGAGCGATCTTCGGGTTGCGCCGCAGGAGCTCCCGCACGGCCTTCACGCCCAGGTCGTCGGCGCGGGTGCGCCAGTACTGCCCCTTCGGGCCGGCCTTGCCGAACGGCGTCCGGACGCCGTCGATGAAGAACACCTCTCGGGCTTCGCGCATCGGCCGTTCACGATACCGGCGGCTTGACTGAACGGTCAATCAGCCACTCGTATGCTTGCGGCGTGGACTGGCAGCAGCGCGCCGACGCGGCGATCGCACGCTATGAAGGCGGCGAGACACGCGGCCTCGACCAGCGCCAGCTCACGCAGCTCGCGAACGCGGCCTGGGCCGCGGGGCTCTCACTGCTGATGGCCGGGCGCGGCGAGGACGCGGCCGAGTGGCTCCGCCGCTCGGCGGAGCGCTACCGGGAGAGCTGGGACGGTGCGCCGCCGGACTCGTGGGGCCGCCCGATCGCCGCGATGAAAGCGCTGCTTCTCGCCGGCGACGACGCGAGCCGCGCGGCACGCTGGGCCCTCGACGCGGGCGCCGCCGACGCGGAGTCGCCGATCGGCCGCTACGCCGGCACACTTGCGCTGCTCGTGCTCGGCGACGACATGCGCGCGCGCATTCTCGCCTCGACGCTCCGTGATCTCGGCGACTTCCCGCAGGACGTCGCCGATGCCCTGGTCGAGCTCGCCGGAGCCGACCGCGTCGACTACTCGATTGCGGTGGAGAACATCCTCCAGTCGTTCGAGGCGCGCACCGACTTTCTCGAGGACGTCCCCGTTGCCGACACCGTCCTCGTTCTGCAGCGGCTCGCCGCGCCGCGCGGGCTGACGGTCGAGCTCGACGCGTCGCGGGTGCTGCCCGAGGTGCCTGCTGGTTAGAGGAGCGACGCCGCGCCCGCGTCGAGCACGGCGATCGTGCGTCCGCCGTCTGCGCGCACGAGGCTCCCGGGCGTCGCGCGTGACGGCTCGCCTCCGAAGGCCCGTTTCGCGGCGTCGGCCTTGTCCTCGCCCGTGACGAGGAAGAGCACTTCGCCGGCGCTCCGAAGCAGCGGGAGCGTCAGGGTGATGCGGTCGACGTACGGCTCGAGCTTCGCCTCCGCGCCGACGGCGCGGCGGTCGGTCTCCTCGAGCGTCGGCTGCTCCGGATAGAGCGACGCGATGTGGCCGTCGGGACCGAGCCCGAGCAGCACGAGGTCGAATCGATCGAGCCCGCCGAGCTCCTGCTCGTACTGCTCGGCGCCCTTGTCCCGTCCGAGCTCGCCGCGCATCCGGTGCACCGCGCCCGCCGTGACGTGATCGATGAGCGCGTGCTTGGCCATGCCGTAGTTCGACCGCTCGTCATCGGCGGGAACGCAGCGCTCGTCGCCCCACCAGAGCTCGACCGCCGTCCAGTCGGTCTCGAGCCGCGCCGCCTGCTCGTACGCGATGCGCGGAGTCGACCCGCCCGTCAGGACGATGTGGCCGCCCTTGCGCGCGGCCGTGGCGAGACGTTGCGCGACGTCGCCCGCGGGGTCCTCGGAGACGAGGAGCTCGATGTCGCTAGTCATCGCCTGCCAGCTCGCGGGACCGCGTCATCGCCGCCTGGATCGCGTTCAGGAACGCAGCGCGCACGCCTGCCTGCTCGAGCTCGCGAATGGCGGCGATCGAGGTGCCGCCCGGCGAGGTGACGAACTCGCGCAGCTCCACCGGGTGCATCTTCTCGTCTCGCAGCTTCTTTGCGGTGCCGAACATCGTCTGGACGACGAGCGTTGTCGAGGTCTCGCGCGGCAGGCCGAGCAGGATGCCGGCCTCGATCATCGCCTCGGCAAGAAGCGCGAAGTAGGCGGGCCCGGACCCGGAGACCGCGGTGATCGCATCCATCGCGTCTTCCTTCACACGCACGACCCGACCCAGATGCAGGAGCACCTCCTCTGCCTGCGCGAGGTGCGTGTCGTCCGCGTGCGAGCCCGGCGGAGATCCCGGCCATGCCTTCGTGCACCGTCGACGGTGCGTTCGGCATCGCGCGGACGACCGGGACGCCATCTGCGATTCGTGTCTCGATGTGCTTGGTCGTGATCGCCGCGGCGACCGAGAGGACGGTCTGCTTGGGATCGAGCAGCGGGCCGATCTCTTCGAGCAGCGTGTCGATGTCCTGGGGCTTCACCGCGACGACGACGATGGCGGCACCCCGCACCGCGTCCGGATTCGAGGTCGTCGCCTCGACGTTGTGCTCTTCGCGCAGCTCGGCGATGCGCTCCTCGCGGCGCGACGTCACGACGATGTCCGTCCAACCCGAGCTCTTGAGTCCGGCGAGCAGTGCTTCGCCGATGCGGCCGCCGCCGATGATCGCGATGCGCTCCATGCGCAGAGGTTACGCGGCGACGAGTCCGCGCGAGAAGCCCGCGAGCAGGTACATGCTCGCGATTCCGGCCCACTTGCCGTACGGCTCGAGGAGCTCCGCCGTCTCCCATCCCTCGACGGGACGCCCGCGCAGGGCCCGGAGGAGCTTGACGAGACCGAGATCGCCGACGAGCCCGTAGTCGTACCGGCCGAGGCCCTCGAGGCAGACCACTCCGATCGACCACGGTCCAAGCCCGCGCTCTCGCCCGAGCCGTGAGGCGACGACCGAGGTCTCCACGTCGTGCAGTCGCTCGAGCTCGATCGTGCGGCAGAGCCTGACGAGCGACGCGCCGCGGCCCGCGTGGAGCCCGAGCTTCCGCAGCTGCGCGGGTGCGAGTGCGGCGAGGTCATCGCACGTCGGTGCGACGTGCAGGCGCTCGGATCCCTCGGTGCAGATCGTCCGGATGATGGTCTGCTCGAGCCGGCGGGCCCGCTTCGCCTCGATCAGCTGGCCGCAGTACGCGCGCAGCAGCGCTTGCGCGACGGTGGCAAGGCGCACCGGGCGAAGGCCGCGCAGGTGGCGGGATGCGCGGCCGAGCATCGGGTCGTCGCGCACGGCGCGCAGGAAATCGGAGTGGTCGTCGTCGATTGCGAGGATCCATCGCATCCGCTCGACGCAGGCCGCCGACTCGGCCGTGATCGTCAAGGTTCCGTCGGGCGACTGCCACGCCCGCGCGAGCTCCGGCCGCCCGTCGATCGCCAGCAGGGCGGTGAAGAGCCCGTCACGGAAGGTGCGGGTCGCATCACTCGACAACCGCGCGGAGAACGCGAGCGAGTACGGCCCTCGGGGTCGAACCGCGAGCTCGACCGTCAACGCTCGACGTGCGCGCCGTCGGGCGTTGCGCGCATGCCGAGAGCGGCGGCGCGGTCGAGCACGTCGAGCGCCTCCGCCTCACGGCCGACGTGGCGCAGCATCCGGCCCCAGGCGAGTGCGGCCGTCGCGGCATGACGCCAGCGCCCTTGCTCCTCGAGCAGCTGCACGGCCTCGGCGTACGCTTTGCCCGCAGCAGCGGCGTCGGCGGTGAGCGAGAGCCCGTCGCCGAGCGCTGCGAGTGCAAGGCCGCGATCGACCGGAGACTGATCGCCTGCGAGCTCAACTGCGCGCGCCGCAAGCGCGATTGCCCTCTGGGCCTCCCCGCGGAGCGAGGCCACACGCGAACGCTGCGTCGTGATCTCGAACAGATCCTGCGGCGTCGGCGCCTGGCCGAGGTATTGCTCGGCCTGATCGAGGTGGCGCTCGGCAGCTTCAGGATCGTTGCGCGAGAGCGTGATGTAGGCCGCGAGGATGTGGGCACGGCCCAGGTGGAACGTGTCGTCGGTCGCCTGGAGGAGCGCGATCGCCTTGCGCACGTTCGTGAGCGCGACCGACTCGCGCCCCTCGGCATGGGCGAGACGCGCCATGGACCAGTAGAGACGCACCCGCATGTACGGGTCGGCCGTCTCCTCGACGCGGCCGAGTGCCTCCCGCACGACGTCCTCCGCACGCGCGAGCTCGCCCATGTCGCTGAGCACATAGCTCAGGGCGATCGCGTAGCGGGCTTCGGTCGTGGCGTCGCCTTCGCTCGAGCATGCCTCCATACAGCGCACGAAGAGGTCGACTGCCTCCTGCGGCCGACCGGCCTCGGTGTACGCGCGCCCGAGGCCCCCGTAGATGTCGAGGCGCTCGATGGGCGAGAACGGCTCGTCGCGTAGCGCCGTTTCGAGCAGATTGATCGCCTGCGCGTAGTCGCGCTCCTCCTGGGCGAGCGCCGCGAGCGCGACCCGACCGCGAAGCATCGCAACGCGATCGCCGGCGGCGATCGCTTCGTCGACGGCCGCACGCAGCGGTTCTTCGACGCCGTCCAGCTCGCCGAGCCGGATCGCGAGCTCGATGTCCGAGAGGCGCAGCTCGCGCTCCGCGGCGGGGTCGAGGTCGGAGCCGCGTTCCAGATAGTCGGCCGAGACGTTGAGCTTGACCGCGAGCCGGCGTAGCGCCTTGACCGACGGCTGCCGCGTGCCCGCCTCGATGCGGGAGATGTAGGCGTACGAGACTCCAGGGGCAGCGAGCTCGCGCTGGGATAAACCCCGATCCAGCCGCAGGCGCTTGAGCCGCTCCCCGATCGTCTCGCCCGCGGCTGGCGATGGGTCGGGACGCATGTGCTTCTTCATTCTGACTGGTTGCCTACTGATCGTCAATTGTTGCCCGCTTGACAACACCCGGAAGGTCCGTTTCGGTCCTCTGCACAGTCCCTCGTTCGAGGGACGCGATCTCCAAAAGGAGGGGACACATGTCCCGCAACACCCTCACCGCCAAGTTCGTCCTCCTCGTCCTCGTGCTCGGCACGCTCGCGATGTTCCTCGCGAGCGAGCCGTGGGGCCCGATCTAGGTCTCGCCCTTCCACCGCACCTCTCCATCAAAACGAGTCCCTCGTCGAGGGGCTCCGAGCTCCAAGGAGGAGCCCATGTCCCGCAACACCCTCAACGCCAAGTTCGTCCTCCTCGTCCTCGTGCTCGGCACGCTCGCGATGTTCCTCGCGAGCGAGCCGTGGGGGCCGCTGGTCTAGGACGCACGGCTCGGCGGGCGGGGGCTACGGCCCCCGCCCGCTGTACGCTCGACGCGTGACGGTGGTCGAGCTCGGCCTCTACGCGCTGCTCCTCGCCGCCGCAGCCGTCGCAGTGTGGCGACGGCCTGTCGTCTCGCTCTACCTCTTCGTCGTCGGGCTCGCATTGCACAACGCGGTCATGGCCGCGCTCTACGCCGCAGGGGTGCACGGGACGACGCTCACCGTGATCGCGGCCTGGAAAGAGATCCTGCTCGCCGTCGCACTCTTCGCCGTCGGCCGCGATGCGCGACTCCTCCGCCGGCTTCCGTTTCGGTTCGGCCCGGCAGACTGGCTCGCAGTCGCCTTCGGCGTCCTCGTCGTTGTCTACGCGGTCATTCCCCAGTCGGCCCTGGACGGGCTGGCGGGGCACAAGGCGGTCGCGCTCGCAGTGCGCCACGATCTCGTTCCGGTCGGGGCGTACTTCCTGGGACGGTCGCTGCTCCTTCGTCCGGACGACCTCCGCCGGCTCTGCTGGACGCTCGTCGGCGTTGCCGCACTCGTCGCCGGGGTGGGCTTGATCGACGTGTACGCGGTGTCGATCGGCCGGTGGCGGACATCGAGCGTCATCGACTACTTCCACCGCCAGCTTGGCTACGACTACCACGGGACAGGCGTACGCACCGAGCCCGACGGATCCGTCTACGGATTGCCGGAGAACTTCATCTACAACGTCGGCCGGAACGAGCCGTTTCTGCGCCGGCTCGTGTCGACCTTTCTCAGCCCGCTTGCGAGCGGCTACCTCTTCGTGACCGCGCTGCTCTTCTCGTTTCGGCTCCGCGTGGCGACGATCGTGCTTTCGCTCGTGGCCGCGGCTGGACTGCTCTGGACGTTCTCGCGCTCGTCGCTCGTCGCGCTCGCATTCGGGCTCGTCGTGCTCGGCGCCGTCCGCCGGCGGCCGGTCTGGCTCGCCGCGGCGGTCGCCGTCATCGCCGTCGCGGTCGGCTGGGCGCACCTCTTCCCGAAGGTCGGGCCGACCGGCACCTTCACGAAGGCAGATGTGCGCTACCAGGAGTCGATTGCATCGCGCGCCGGCTCGAAGGCGAGCTTCTCCGCCACGAGCGAGAACGAGCCCTCGCTCCACTCGCATTGGCTTGCACTGAAGGACGGCGTCCACACGCTCATCCATCACCCGCAGGGCTACGGGCTCGGCAATGTCGGGCAGACGGCCTCCCGCACCGGCACTCCGCTCAAGGCCGGCGAGTCGAACTACACGGAGCTCGGCGTCGAGCTGGGGGTCCTCGGCGCGCTCCTCTGGTTCGCGTGGGGTCTGAGCGTGCTCGGCGGGCTCATGCACAAGCGCGAGGCGCGCATGGCCGCCGTCTTTGCCGCGATCCTTGCACTGGCCGTGCAGACCGACGTCATCGGCGATCCGTGGGTCGCATACTGCGTCTGGGCGCTCGCCGGCGCTTTTCTGACGCGTCCGCAAGAGCGTCTTGCGCCTACCGGCGCAGCCGCCGTAGCGTCTCCGTGAGTGACGACGTATCGGTTGCTCCTGGCGGTGGCCATCGCGCTCGCCGCGGTCGCCCTCGCACTGCTCGAGCTGCCGCACACCGCGGTGCAGACGGTCGTGGCGGATCCCGCGCGCACACCCGGCGTGCTGAACCCCGACGTCACGCAGGCCACGATCGGCACGACGATCTGCGTGCAGGGCTGGACACGCACCGTCCGTCCGCCCACCGACTACACGAACGCGCTCAAGCTCCGGCAGATGCGCGCATATCGTGAATCCGGCTCGCCGTCGGGCTATCAGGAGGACCACCTGATCTCGCTCGAGCTCGGCGGCAACCCGACCGATCCGCGGAACCTGTGGCCCGAGCCCTACCCGCGTGCGGCGCAGGTCGACCTGATCGAGAACGATCTGAACCGCCAGGTGTGCGACGGCTCGTTGACCCTCGCGGAGGCGCAGCAGAAGGAGTCGGAGCTCAAGCACAGCCGGGGCTGACGGCGCTATCTTCGAGTGCGTGGTGGAGATCGCGCCCGAGACGCACATGGGAGCGGTCGAGCTGTCCGTCTCGGATCTCGATCGTTCGCTCGACTACTGGCAGCGCATCGTCGGGCTCCGGCTGCTCGGGCGCGGGAACGGCACGGCGTCGCTCGGCACCGACACCGAGCTCGTGCGTTTCGTCGAGGAGCCGGGGGCCGAGGCCGCCGACGGTCATACCGGTCTCTACCACGTCGCATTGCTCGTGCCCGACCGGGCGAGCCTCGCGCGCTGGCTCGCACATGCCGCCCGCGACGAGACCCGGCTCGAGGGGCTCTCCGATCATTACGTCAGCGAGGCGATCTATCTGCGCGACCCCGACCGGCACGGGATCGAGATCTACGCGGACCGGCCGCGCGAGCTCTGGGAAGGGCAGGTCATGCAGCGGATGACGACCCTCCCGATCGACGTCGAGAACCTGCTCGCGGAGCTCGGCGATCCTGCCGGCGAACCGTTCGACGGCCTGCCGGACGGGACGAAGGTGGGCCACGTCCATCTGCGCGTCGCGGACGTCGAGACCACGGTCGGCTTCTACCGCGAGGTGCTGGGCATGGGGCTGATGGCGCAGCTCGGCCCGATGGCCGCGTTCCTCAGCGCGGGCGGCTACCACCACCACATCGGCGGCAACACCTGGGAGAGCCGGGGAGCCCGCCCCGCCGGCGTGGGCTTCGCGACGCTCCGCCACGCGACGATCCTGCTTCCGGACGTCGCCGAGCGCGACCGCGTCGCGGCACGCGTGGCCGATTCCGGGCAGGAGCCCGAGGTACTGGACGACGGTGTCCTCGTGCGCGATCCATCGGCGAACCCGCTGCTGCTGGCCGCCTGACCCGATCCGCTATACCTGGTACGAGGCCGTGAGCAGCAAGCCCGTCGAGCAGCTCCATCAAGTGATCGTCCGCTTCGCGGGCGACTCCGGCGACGGCATGCAGCTGACCGGTTCCCAGTTCACCTCCGAGACGGCCCTCCTCGGCAACGACATCTCGACGCTGCCCGACTTCCCGGCGGAGATCCGCGCGCCGGCGGGCTCCCTGCCGGGCGTCTCCGGCTTTCAGCTCCATTTCGCCGACCACGACATCCTGACGCCCGGCGACGCGCCGAACGTCCTCGTCGCGATGAACCCGGCGGCGCTGAAGACGAACATCAGAGACCTCCCGAAGGGCGGCACCCTGATCGTCAACGCGGACGCGTTCAACGAGCGAAACCTGCAGAAGGCCGGCTACGCCGCGAATCCGCTCGAGGACGGCTCGCTCGACGAGTTCCAGGTGCACTCGGTGCCGCTGACGACGTTGACCGTCGGCGCTCTGAAAGAGATCGAAGGCGTCACCTCGCGCGAGGCAGAGCGCGCAAAGAACATGTTTGCGCTCGGGCTCATGTCATGGCTCTACGGCCGGTCGGTCGATGCAACGGTGTCGTTCCTGAATGCGAAGTTCGCGAAGCGACCGGAGATCGCCGAGGCGAACATCAAGGCGCTGCAAGCCGGCTACGCATTCGGGGAGACGACCGAGACGTTCGCAGTGACGTACGAGGTGAAGCCGGCGAAGCTCGCTCCCGGCCTCTACCGGAACATCACGGGCAACCAGGCGCTCGCGTACGGATTGATCGCCGCGTCGAGGTTGTCGGGGCTGCCGCTCTTCCTCGGTGCGTATCCGATCACGCCGGCGTCGGCGATCCTCGAGGAGCTTGCGGGATATAAGCAATTCGGCGTCCGAACCTTCCAGGCCGAGGACGAGATCGCCGCGGTCGGAGCGGCACTCGGAGCCGCCTTCGGCGGCTCGCTCGGGGTGACGACGTCGGCCGGGCCGGGCGTCGTGCTGAAGGCCGAGACGATCGGGCTCGCGATGCAGCTCGAGCTGCCGCTCGTGATCTGCGACATCCAGCGCGCCGGCCCCTCGACCGGGATGCCGACGAAGCCCGAGCAGGGCGACCTCTTGATGGTCCTGTTCGGGCGAAACTCGGAGTCGCCTGTTCCCGTCGTCGCGGCGATGTCGCCGTCCGACTGCTTCCATGCGGCGATCGAGGCGTGCCGGCTCGCGCTCAAGTACCGGACGCCGGTGTATCTCCTCTCCGATGCGTATCTCGCGAACGGATCCGAGCCGTGGCTGCTGCCGGACGTATCGACCCTGCCCGACATCTCCGTGCCGTTTGCGACCGAGCCGAACTTCGAGGGAACATTCCTCCCGTACCTGCGTGACGAGCAGACGCTCGCGCGGCCGTGGGCGGTACCGGGCACGCCGGGGCTCGAGCATCGGATCGGCGGCCTCGAGAAAGCGGACCGCACAGGAAACGTCTCGTACGACCCCGACAACCACGATCTGATGACGCGGCTCCGTGCGCAGAAGGTCGCCGGCATCGCCGGCGACATCCCCGAGCTCGAGGTCGACGATCCCGAAGGCGACGCATCCGTGCTCGTGCTCGGCTGGGGCGGAACGTACGGGCCGATCGCCGCGGCGTGTCGCCGCGTGCGCGACGGCGGTCGCTCGATCGCGCATGCGCACCTGCGGCACTTGAACCCATTCCCGCGCAACACCGGGGAGGTGTTGCGCCGCTACGAGCGCGTGCTCGTCCCGGAGATGAACCTCGGCCAGCTGCTGAAGCTCGTACGCGCGGAGTTCCTCGTCGACGCGGTCGGCTACAACCGAGTCCGCGGCCTTCCGCTCCGCGCAGCGGAGGTCTCGGAGGCGATCGAGGCCCTCATCGATCAGACGGGGACGGATCAATGAGCACGATGAAGGACTTCAAGACGGACCAGGAGGTCCGCTGGTGCCCGGGCTGCGGCGACTACGCGATCCTCGCCGCAATGCAATCGTTCATGCCCGAGCTCGGCATCGAGCGCGAGCGCACGGTGTTCGTCTCCGGCATCGGCTGTGCGGCGCGGTTCCCGTACTACATGAACACATACGGGATGCACTCGATCCACGGCCGGGCGCCGGCAATCGCGACGGGACTCGCTGCGTCGCGCCCTGATCTCTCCGTCTGGGTCGTGACCGGCGACGGCGACGCGCTCTCGATCGGCGGCAACCATCTGATCCACGCGCTGCGCCGCAACGTGAACGTGAAGATCCTTCTCTTCAACAACCGGATCTACGGGCTGACGAAGGGTCAGTACTCGCCGACGAGCGAGCTCGGCAAGGTGACGAAGTCGACTCCGATGGGCTCGCTCGACTGGCCGTTCAATCCGCTGTCACTCGTAATCGGGGCCGAAGCGACGTTCGTCGCGCGGGCGATCGATACCGACAAGGCGGGGACGACCGAGGTGTTAAGGGCGGCGGCCGCGCATCGCGGGAGCGCCTTCGTCGAGATCTTCCAGAACTGTCCGATCTTCAACGACGACGCGTTCGACTTCGTTCGAGACGACAAGGACGGCGTCAACCGGATCGTGCTACGGAGCGGCGAGCCGATCTGCTGGGGAAAGGGTCGGGAGAAGGCGCTCCGCCAGAAAAGCGACGGCTCGATCGAGATTTGCGCCGCGGGCGATCCGGACGTTCTCGTGCACGACGTCGCACACGAGTCGCCGTCGCTCGCATTCGCGCTGTCGCGCGTCACGCAGGAGACCCACGGTGGCACTCCCGTCGGGATCTTCCGCGACGTCGAGCGGCCGGTCTACGACGAGCTGATGGCCGAGCAGATCGCCACCGCCACCGAGCGGCTCGGGCGCGGTGATCTCGCGGCCCTGCTCGCGAGCGGCGAGACCTGGACGATCTCCTAGATATTCGGCTAATCGTCGAGCGAGAAATGAAAGTGGTCGTCGTGCGCATGCACGTCGAGCGTCTTGTCGGCCAGCGCAGCTGCCGCGGCGCGATCGAGGAACACGACGGCGCCGGCTTCACGCACCACCTCGTCACCCTCTGAGGGCTCCGGCTCGACGCCGAACTCGAGCTCTTGCTCGCCGTCGGCGTCGCTCTGGCTCGAGATGCGCAGGCCGCCGTTCGGCCCCACGCCACTCTCCTCGACGATCGTGCGGATCGCGTCGACGGCTTGCTGAGTCAGGACGAGCACGAGCCGCACCCTAGATGGTGCAGGCCGGGCGCGCGCCGCAGCGCGCCCGGCCTACGCGGTCTGACTGACCGCGGCTTCCGCCGTGGGGATGAGCGCCTGCTCGAGCGCCCGCTCGAGCTGCGTCCGTCGGAAGGGCTTCATCAGGTGTCCGACCGGTCCGAGCGCGCGAGAGTCGTCGCTCGGCCCGTCGATGCTCACACAGAGGACGGGGAGGTGTGGAAAACGGCGGCGCACGCCGCGGGCGAGCCGCACGCCCGGGCGCGATGCCGGTTCCAGCAGGAGGAGGTTCGGCTCTTCGCCGCCGACCCAATCACGAGGGCCGATCGCGTTGTGACCGAGGCGCACGCAGAGGAGCTCGAGCAGCGACCGCGTTGCGGGGTCGGGATCAACGATGAGTATGGTCGCCACAGGGAAACCTTCGGTCTCATCCGAGGGAACGGCGCATGGCCGTGGTATGAAAGACGTATGAGCGAATCCCGGGTACTCGTAATCGACGACGACGACGACATCCGGGGGCTTGTCCGGACGCTCCTCGAACGGAGCGGCGCGACCGTCCGGGAGGCGCCGAACGGCCGCGAAGGGCTCCGGGAGTTCCATTCCTGGCGGCCTGACCTCGTGATTCTCGACGTCTCGATGCCGGAGCTCGACGGCTGGAACGTGCTCGAGCGGATCCGCGACATGTCCGACGTTCCGGTGCTCATGCTGACCGCCCGGGGAGACGAGCTCGAGCGCGTCCGCGGCCTGCAGGCGGGCGCCGACGACTACGTCGTCAAGCCGTTCGGCAGGCAGGAGCTCGCCGCGCGCGTCAGCGCGCTCCTGCGGCGGGCCTCGCGCGGCGCCACCCGCGAGCTCGAGTCCGACTCCTACGCAGACGGGTATCTCTCCGTCGACTGGGCGCAGGCGCGCGTCACCGTCGGGGAGCGAGAGGTGCAGCTGACGCCGCTCGAGTTCCGGCTCCTCTCGACCTTCGTCCGCCATCCACGGCAGGTCCTGAGCCGCGAACAGCTGCTCGAGCTCGTATGGGGCGACGCCTACGGCGTCGGCGGCGACCAGGTGAAGCTCTACATCGGCTACCTGAGGCGCAAGCTCGAGCCGAAGGAGCCCGATGCGGTGCCGATCGAGACCGTGCGCGGCTTCGGGTACCGCTATAAGGCGCCCGCCTAGGGCAAGGGCGCTAGCCCGCGGTTCCGTCGAGGAGCGCGCGCACGCGGGCCGAGAGCTCGGCTGGCGAGAACGGCTTCTTGACGTACGCATCCGCACCCGAGTCGTAGCCGCGCCGGACGTCGGACTCCTGCGCCTTGGCGGTCAGCAGCAGCACGAGCGTCCCACGCAGCTCGTCGTCGGCGCGAATCGCCTCGAGCACCTCGAGACCGTCGAGGCCCGGCATGCCGATGTCGAGCACCGCGAGCGTCGGCCGGCGTTCACGGGCGAGCGCGAGCGCCTGATCGCCGCTCGAGGCCGACACGACGTCGAATCCATCGCGCTTCAGGCGCGTCGTGACGAGAAGCAGGATGTCGTCATCGTCGTCGGCGACGAGTATCAAAGGTTCCGTCATGCGACTGAAAGCTCCTTGTCCGCAGGTACCGGCACACGATAGACGGGCAGCTCGATCCGGAAGGTCGTGCCGCCGCCGTCGCGCCTCGAGGCGGCGATCGTTCCGTCGTGCGCCTCGACGATCGCGCGCGAGATGAAGAGGCCGAGGCCTGTGCCCGGCACCTGATCGGCAACGACGCGCGACGAGCGGAAGAACCGATCGAACACGAGCTCGGCTTCCTCCGGTCCTACGCCGATTCCCGTGTCGCTCACCTCGAGCAGGGCGGAGCCGTTCGACGCCGAGGCCGTCACGTCGATGTGTCCGCCGGCCGGCGTGAACTTGATCGCATTCGAGATGAGATTGTCGAGCAACTGAAAGAGCCTTCCCTTGTCACCGTCGATCAGCACGGGCGAGCCGCCGCTGAACTCGATCACGATCTGCTTGCCTCCGGCGCGAGGGCGAGCCTCCTCGGCCGCCTGCTCAGCGACTGCGCACAGGTCGAGCGGCGATCGCTCGAGCGCCAGATTGCCTGCCTGCAGCCGTGCGACGAAGAGCAGATCGTCGACGAGCCGGAGCAGCCGCTCGGAGCTCCGCGACACGATGTGCAGAAATCCCCGGCGCTCGGCATCGAGCTGAGCTTCCGAGTTCTCGAGCGCCAGCTCGACGTAGCCGATGATCGATGTCAGCGGCGTGCGCAGATCGTGTGAGATCAAGGCAACGAACTCGTCCTTGAGCTTGTCGGCCTCGACGAGCTGGTCGT
Source organism: uncultured Actinomycetes bacterium (assembly GCA_963848665.1). Classification (GTDB taxonomy): domain Bacteria; phylum Actinomycetota; class Thermoleophilia; order Gaiellales; family Gaiellaceae; genus Palsa-739. The sequence continues at coordinate 194,114 of CAWKEF010000006.1, read as the reverse complement.
TCTGCACGGCGAGCAGCATCTGCGCCTGCTCGGCATCGGCACGCGCAGATCGCTCGCGCTCGCGCAGCCGTTCGAGCGCGCGCAGGATCCCGAGCAGGCGCATCACGACGAGCACGGAGGTCGTCGTCGCCGCGATCACGACCGCCGGCACGCCGAGCGGCGCGTTTCGCAGGTACTGGACGAGCAGGACGAACGGCGCGCTCAGAAGGGCGGCCGTCAAGAGGGCGATTCGGGCGTTGTGCACGTGCAACGTCGACCGCCGCCGGCGTGGACGCGAAAGCTCCCGCATCGAGGGATGGAGCGCTGCTGCCCCCCAGAGGACATAGCTCAGGAGCCAGCCGAGATCGGTCGCGTGGCCGGTCCCGTACGTGCCGCTCGCGTAGGCCTCGTCCGAGGCGAGGAGTGCGACGATGCTCGTCACGAGGAAGAGGAAGGCGGGCGTACGCCACGCGGCCGTCACGAAGAAACCCGCGAATCCGGCGAGCAGCACGATGTCCATCGTGGGGTACGCGGCGTCGACGGTCCGGTGCGCGACAGAACCGCCCCGGTCGACGATTCCATCGACGATCCAGACCCACTGGAAGAGCGCAAACGCGACCGTGACGATTGCAGCCTCGCCCAGCCCCGCGATGCGGTGGTGGCCGCCGGCACGGACGAGCAGGAGCACGAGTCCGGCGGCGATCACCGGGTAGCCGGCGAGGTAGAACCAGTCCGCCGCCGACGGAGTCGGCGGGTTCATCATCGCGTTCGTGATGATGTCGGCGACCGCGAAGAGCAGGTTTCCGGCCGCGAAGAGCAGCCATGGGAGGCGATAGTCGGGCTTGTTCAGCCTGACGCCGACGGCGATCGCAAGTGCCGAGGCGATCCCGACGGCGTCGTAGACGTGGTTCTGCGACGCGCTGCCACGAGGGACGACGAAGTACGCGGTGGTCAGCGCGAAGGCGGCGGCGAGGAAGATCGCGCCGGCGCGAAAGTCGCGTGCGGCAGTTGGGAGTTGCACTGGCTGGCGTTCACTGTAGGCAACGCCACGCCTGCCTGCTCACGACTCGAGGAAGTCGCAGATCGCTGCCGCCACTTCGTCGGGCCGGTCCTCCTGCAGGAAGTGCCCGGCCCCGCCGATCAGGATCGGCCCCTCGGCGCCCGGAATGAGCTGCACGAATGCCTGCGCGAGCTCGACCGGAAGCACCGTGTCCTCGGCACCCCAGACGACGAGCACCGGCTTGCGCCAGCTACGCAGAGCATCGCGCACGCGATTCATCGGCGCCGTATTCGGATGATCGGGTTCGGTCGGGACGAGCTCGGGGAACGCGAGCGCGCCGGCCTTCGACTCGGGCGTCGGGAAGGCGGCGTCGTATGCCTTGCGCACATCGTCGTCCAGTCCCTGCGCCGTTCCGGCCTCCACGAGCCGGCCGATGTCGAGCGCTCCGCCGAGCTCTCGCACGACCGCGCGGAAGCGAAGCCACGTGCCGCTCGGCGGGCGGCCGCCGCCGATGCCGGTGTTGAGGATCACGATCCGCGCGATGCGCTCCGGGTGCTCGACGGCCAGGCGCAGCCCGATCGGGCCGCCCCAGTCGTGCACGACGAGCGTGATTTCCGTGAGGTCGAGCTCCTCGACGAGCCGTTCGATCGAGGCGACGTGGCGGTCGTACGAGTACCACCCGATCTCGGCCGGCTTGTCGGAGCGTCCGAACCCGATCAGATCCGGCGCGACCTTCCGGCCGGGCAGCTGCGGGATGATCTTCCGCCAGAGATACGAGGAGGTCGGCTCGCCGTGGAGGAGCAGGACGGGCGTGCCGCGGCCCTCGTCCACGTAGTGAAGCCGCAGGCCGTCGAGGTCGAGCCAGTGGGGGTCGGAGCTCACGCTGCCGCCATCTTGAGGGAAGGAGGGCCGGACGGGCTGCGGCCCACCGCCCGACCCAGAAGTAGAGATGCCGCCGGCGGAGGAATCTTGTTACCCCTTTTGGGCATACCTACCTCGTGGCCGACGAGACCGACATCACTGCCTCGCACGAGGTCGTCCAGCCGCCGCCACCTCGGCCCGGTCCGCCGGTCGCTCCCGGAGTGCCTCCGGGCGAAGGGCCTCCGCCGCCGGGGGCGCGGCCGCCGCGCTTCTTGATCGACGACGTCTGGCCGTGGCTCGCGGCGCTCGGCGTGCTCATCCTCGTGGCGCTTCTCGTGTGGCTCTTCGTGCTGCGCGACAACGGCGACAAGGGCAAGGTCGTGCCGGCGGTCGTCGGCATGCAGCAGCAGCAGGCGATCGCGAAGCTGACCGGAGAGGGATTCAGCGTCCGGGCGATCGTCGGGCCGGCCGCGAAGCCTCGTGGCATCGTCGTGTCGCAGATCCCCGGCGGCGGCTCGCGCGTGGGCAAGAATCAATCCGTGACGCTGCACGTGTCGAGCGGACAGACGCCGGCGGGCGCGACGACCTCGGCGCCGACGACCACTCGGGCCGCGACGACGACGGGGACGACCACGCAGCAGGCACAGCTCGCCGCGGTGCCCGACGTGAGCGGTCAGGACATGGCGAGTGCCGCCGGCCAGCTCGAGGCCGCGGGCTTCGTCGCCGAGACCGATCCCGCGACGAGCACCGGGACCCCGGGCTCGGTCGCCGCGGAGGACCCGGCCGCCGGCACGGAGGCGGCCGCAGGCAGCGTCGTCCGGCTCTCGATCCCGACCGGGTCGAGCCGCCCTGCGACGAAGATCCCGAACGTCGTCGGCCAAAAAGCCTCGGCAGCGCGCGCTGCTCTCGCGGGCGCGAAGCTGACCATGAAGACGGTCGACAAGAAGGGCGCGGCAGGGCAGATCGGCGTCGTGCTCGCGGAGACGCCGTCAGGAACGGCGCCCGCCTATACGCAGGTCACCCTGACCGTCGGCTCCTGAGACCGCAACCTGGCTCAGGTCGGGTTGCAGCCTGCGGATTGGCTGCGCCGTGTCGCGCAACGCGCGTGCTGCCCACGCCGCACCGGCGAGACCGACGACCCCTGCGAAGAGGAAGGCCGCCTCGGTGCCGCCCGCAGCGCACAGCGCGCCGGCGATCAGGCCGCCCAGCGGCCCGGTGCCGTTGAAGGCGTAGAAATAGATGCCGATGATGCGGCCGCGGAGATGGTCGGGCGCGGCCAGCTGCATCGACGCGTTCGAGTTCGCCGACCAGACGGTGAAGCCGGCGCCGGTGAAGAAGAGGAGCGTTCCCGCGAGCACCGCCTCGTGCATCGGCGCGAGCAGCAGCTCGGAGCCGGTGAAGACGAGCGCTCCAATGATCATCACCTTCCCGGATGCGCGCCCGCGCGACGCCGCAATGAGGGCGCCGGCGAGTGCGCCGGCGCCGAACACCGCGGACAGGACACCGAACACGAAGGCGTGGGTATGGAGCGTCGTGTACGCGAGCACCGGCAGCGTCACGTTGAAGTTGAAGCAGAACGTGCTCAGGATGAGCGTCAACCCCAACACGATGCGCATGCGCGGCTGCTTGCGGACATATGACAGTCCCTCGCGTGTTCCACGGAGCATCGACGGGCGCTCGAAGCGCTCCACCGGGAAGAACTCGCTCGCGCGCATCGCGAAGAGGCCGAGCAGCACTGCGAGGAAGCTGACCGCGTTCACCATGAAGCAGACCCCGACGCCGGCGAAGCCGAGGATGATGCCGGCGAGCGACGGCCCGAAGATCCGCGATGCGTTGAACAGGCTGGAGTTGAGCGCGATCGCATTCGGCAGCGTGTCGCGGCCGACCATCCGGTAGGTCAGCTGCTGGCGCGAGGGGACGTCGAGGACGAGGATCGTGCCGTTCAGGAACGCGACCGTGTACAGCATCCACGGCTGCGCGAAGCCGCCGAACGCGATCCACGTGAGCGCAACCGCGGTGACGAGCTGCGAGACCTGGGTCGCGAGGACGAGACGCCGTGCGTCGAAGCGATCGGCGACCACCCCGGCGAAGAGCCCGAAGAGCGTGAACGGCAGGAACTGGGCGACCGCCATGATCCCGACCGCGAGCGAGTTACCGTGCGTGAGCTGCAGGACGAACCAGCTGAGCGCGATCCGCTGCATCCAGGATCCGGTCTGTGAGACGGCCTGACCCAGAAAGAAGAGGCGATAGTTCCTGTAGCGGAGGCTCGAGAACGTTCGCCTCACGGGCGCTCGCTCTCCTGCAGGAGCCGCGACAACGGCTCGATCGCAGCATCGACCGCCTCGAGCTCCTCCTGAGAGAGGCCGCGCAGCCGGGTAGCGAGCCACGCGGTGCGGCGCGAGCGGACCCGGCGCAGGACGCGCTGCCCGTCATCTGTCAGCGTGATGCCGACACGGCGCCGGTCTGACGTGCTCGGGGTGCGACTGACGAGGCCGTCCCGCTCGAGCCGGTCGACGCGGTTCGAGAGCGCCGGCGGCGAGACGCGCTCGCGCGCCGCCAGCTCGCGGATGCCTATCCCCGGCGAGTACTTGATCGCGACGAGGAGCGAAACCTGCTCCGGTGAGATTCCGACCTCGCGTGCCTCACGGCGCAGCTCGCGGCCGACCTGAAGCAGCACCGGTCTCAGCCGGTCGGCGGTGCTCAGCGTGTCGATCTCCGTTTTCGGCATATCGTTAACTGAGTTAACGATAGCTGAAACGGGGAGGGCTACTGTGGGACGGAGTACACGGTGCCGTGACCGGCGATTCGATCGCCGACGAGGACGGTGTAGCTATAGAAGCCGCCGCCCCTCAACTTCACCCGGAAGCGGTAGACGCCGCCGCCGAGCTCCTGTGCAGGCACGCGCTCGGTTCCGCGCGGCCCGGTCAGGGTCACGACCGCGTGATAGCCGTCGATGCCGCGGCCTCGCCGGGTCACCTTGACGATCGCGTTCCAGGGCTTTGTCGCGGCCACCACCGCGGGCGCCTTCGTCTGGACCTTCAGGCTGTCGGTCCACGCGCCCGCCGCCGCGACGACCGCCACGACGATGACGAGCAGGGGGATTGTCCGGAGCCGCATTCCGTGTTCCTTGCCTCAGGAAGACGTATCGCGCGCTCGGAGGTTGCGCTTGAGCCGAAAGATCCCCCGGACGGGTCAGACCGTCTGATCGCCGAGCCCGGGCGACGTCGCATCCGGAGCGTGGATTCCTTCGAGCTGCCCGTACGCCTGGACCGGCTTGCGGGCGAAGAACCGCCGGCGCACCCAGAGGCCGCCCATGACGAGCGCCGACGCCAAGGCGACTCCGATCGTCCAGTGCTGCAGGCTGAGCGCCGTCTGGCGCGCCATGTGCTCCCACTCCCCGGGGTCGTACTTGTTGGATGCCGCGGTGAGCGAGCCGGCGGGGATCAGGTCGACGCCGTTCGGGTAGCGCGCGGTGTGGTGGCGCTCCCAGACCGCCGTCTTGTGCACGACCGCCATCGCGATCAGGATCCCGGCAGCGCAGGAGACGTAAAAGCCGAACGGCAGCCGCATCGACAAGGCGCCGACGAGGACGAGCGCGAGCGTCGGCACGAGCGCCCAGAGCCAGATGCTCGTCACGGTCGCCGTCGTCGGGTCGTGCCACGTCGTCAGAAGCCCGTTCTTCCCTCCCTTCCATTCGTACTTGAGCGGCTTCTCGAGCGCGAGCGTCGTCGCCATGAGCGACGAGAAGAACAACGGTATGGCGATGAACGCCGCGATCGAGAGCGGCGCGCGCGACCGTCCGCGGAAGAACCTCACTGCATCCTCCCGCCCGCGAGCACGGCGGACAGGAACTCTCGCGTCCGTGGCTCACGCGGTTCGGTGAAGATCTGCTCGGGCGGCCCCTCCTCGAGGATGCGCCCGCCGTCGAGGAAGCAGACCTTGTCGGCGCACTCGCGTGCGAAGCCCATCTCGTGTGTGGCGACGATCATCGTCATCCCGCTGTCGGCGAGCTCGCCCACGAGCTGCAGCACCTCCGAGACGAGCTGCGGGTCGAGTGCGCTCGTGATCTCGTCGAGCAGCATCAGCTTCGGCTCCATCGCAAGCGCGCGCACGATCGCCACGCGCTGCTGCTGGCCGCCGCTCAGCCGATCGGGAAACTCGTCTGCCTTGTCCTCCAGACCGATGCGCTGCAGGAGGCCGCGTGCTTTGCCCTCCGCCTCGTCGCGGGAGACGCCGCGAGCCTTGCGTGGTGCGAGCATGACGTTCTGAAGGACCGTCATGTGCGGGAAGAGGTTGAACGCCTGGAAGACGATGCCGATCTTCTTGCGCAGCGCATTGACATCGACCTTCTCGCCGGTCAACGACTGGCCGTCGATGCGAATCTCGCCTTGCTCGACGCGCTCCAGCCGATTGAGGCAGCGCAACAGTGTGGACTTGCCGGAGCCGGATGCGCCGATCAGGCACACGATGCCGTGCTCCTCGACGGCGAGCGACACATGGTCGAGCACCTGCAGGTCCCCGAACCATTTCGAGACGTCTCGGACGTCGACGAACGGTTGTGCGCCGTTGCCGCCGGCGTTCAAAACGCCTGGGCGCGCTCGCGGCGCTCGCGCTGGGCGACGAGATAGTCGGTGAAGCGGGCGAGCGGAATCGTCAACAGGATGAAGAAGACGGCGGCCACGAGGAACGACGGAAAGTCGCCGTTCTGATTGGAGAACTGCTGCGAGAGCGACGCCGCCTCGGTGACGCCGATCACGGAGACGATCGCCGTGTCCTTCTGGAGCCCGACGAAGTCGTTCAGGAGCGGCGGGATGACGCGCCGCACCGCCTGCGGGACGATGATGTACCGCATCGTCTGCGCATACGAGAGCCCGAGCGACCGTGCCGCGGCTCGCTGGCTCGGGTGCACCGACTCGATGCCGGCGCGGTACACCTCGGTCACGTAGGCCGAGTAGACGAGGGTCAGCGTGATGATCCCGTAGGTCGTGAACGATTGCCGCGAGATGTACCCGAGCGAGAGGCCCGGCAGGCCGAAGCCGATGAAGTACGCGACGATGATGATCGGCGTGCCGCGAAAGAAGTCGGTGTAGGCGATCGCCAGGGCGCGGAGCGGCTTCGCTCCGCGCCCCGGCAGACCGCGCACGATCGCGATCGCGAGCGCGAACACCAGCACGAGCACCTCCGCGACGACCATCATGTGCAGATTCACCTGGAAGCCGGCCCAGACGTCCGGCATCGCCAGCGTGAACGTGTGCAGGTTGAAGAACGCGTGGAGAACCTGGTGCAGCGCGTGCATCTGACGATTACTTCAGGACGGGGATCTTCGAGAAGTTGAGGTTGAACCACTTCTTCTGGAGCTTGCCGACGGTCCCGTCCTTGATCAGGCCGGCGAGGGTCGTGTTCACGACCGGCAGCAGCTTCGAGCCCTTCGGGAGGACTGCGCCGTACTGCTCGTGCGTGACGACCTGTCCGGCCACCGGGCCGTACTGCGACGGGCTGTGCTTCTTCTGGAGGCTGACGAGCGGCACGTCGAGGATCAATGCCTGGCAGCGGTTGATTGCCACTGCCTGATACGCGGCCGCGGTGCCCGGGAAGGTCAACGGCGCCTTCGCGGGATGGAGCTGGTTGTTGATCCAGTCGAGGCCGGTCGTGTTCGTCTGGGCGCACGTCTGGAGCTGCTTGAGGTCGGCGAGGCTCTTCGGCGGAGTCGTCTGCTTCGAGATCAGCACGCCCTGATTCGCGTTCAGGTACGACTTCGTGAAGTCGACTGTGCGCTTGCGCTGCGCGGTGATGGTCGCCTCCTGGAACGAGATGTCGAACTTCTTCGTTCCCGGCGCGAACAGGCTGTTCCACGGCGAGTACATCCACTGGGGCGTCAGGCCGAGCTTCCTTGCGATCGCAGCGGCGAGATCGACTTCGTACCCCCGCGGGTTGGTGACCGTGTTGCCGCGGACCGTGCCAGAGGCGAATCCGGGCGCCGGGTCGCCGAACGCGACGATGAGCTTGCCCGACTGGAGTGTCGGCGGGGCTGCGTGCCGGGCGGACGCCGCCGGAACGGCGACGAGCGCTGCGACGGCGAGCAGCGGGAGAAAACGCTTCACGAGGAGCCCTCCTGTGAGTTCGGACCTAGGAGCCTTGAATCTACCGCGCTTGCGGCCAAGGCTCCAGGGCGTCGCGGGTCAGCGTCTGGAAATGCCCGATCAGCTGCTCGCTTCGTCCCATGAGATATCCATGCTCGAGCGCTCCGCTCGCCATTCCGCGCTGCGCGCCCTCGACGAGCGCGCGGTCCTCGATCCCGACCTGGTCGTCGAACGCCATCAGCTCGTCGATCCAGGCCTGGTCGACGCCGGCGCCGAAGAAGTAGTCGAGGAAGCGGTACGTGCGGTTGGCGTCGAGCGGAACGATCGGCCCGATCGAGATGTTGGGGCGGCCCGGAAAGATGTTGACGCCGAGGTTCGGCCAGAGGAAGTGGAACTGGCTGCGCGGAAGCTCGCCGTCCTGGTGCATGCGCGTGCGCGGTGTGTCGCGCGTCGGCCCGTGCTGGCTCGAGAGCCGGCCGTCCGTCGTGAGCGCATAGGCGTCCGCCGAGACGTCGAGCATCTCCGCAAGCTGGGGGTGCGCAACCGAGCAGTGGTAGCACTCGAGGAAGTTCTCGCAGACAACCTTCCAGTTCGCCTCGAGCTCCGTCTCCCAGCGCGTGTAGTAGACGAGCTCGTCGACGTCGAGGCCGAGCTCGGCCACCTGCGCGGGCATCGACCCGAGCGCGCTCGAGAGCGGCTCCGGATCGGCGCCGGTGTTCACGAAGACGAAGGGTCCCCACGTGTCGACTGCGATCGCGCACAGGCCGAGCTCGTCACGATCGAAGTCGGCGATCTCCTCTGAACGCGGCGCGGCCCGCAGCGAGCCGTCGAGCCCGTACGTCCAGGCGTGGTACGGGCATTGCAGCGTCTCGCGCCGGCCCGCTTCGCCGACGACGGGAAACCCGCGATGGCGGCAGACGTTCAAGAAGGCCCTGAGCTCCCCGTCCTGCGCGCGCGTGACGACGATGGGCGTCCGGCCGGCGCGCGCAGGGAAGAACGTGCCGCGCTCGGGGGTCTCGCCGACATGGCCGACGTACTGCCACGCGGAGCGGAAGATCCGCTCCTGCTCGCGGCGGAGGATCTCCGGCTCGACGTACCAGCTGTAGGGGAGCGTCTTCTCCATAGCCCGAATCTACCCGCGTACGATGTACGGAGTGAAGACGGCCAGGCGACTCTTCTCCTTCTTCAAGGCGCACCCCCGGCTGCTGATCGGGATCCAGCTCGTCGTGCTGGCGGTGTTCTTCGTCTCGGTCGGCTCCGCGATGCGCGGCTCCTTCAAGGCTGCGGGCGAGGACCTGCGGAACGCCAACGCACCGCTCTTCGCGCTCGGTTGCGTCGCCCTCGCCGCGTATTACCTCGTGTTCGTCTTCGGCTGGATGCGGATCCTCGCCGACTGGCAGATCCATATCTCGTATCCGGCAGCGCTTCGCGCCGAGATGGTCTCGATGCTCGCGAAGTACGTGCCGGGGGGCGTGTGGACGCCAGCGGCCCGGGTCGTCGCCGTGCGTCGTGCCGGCGTGACCGACGCCGCGCTCGTCACCGTCTCGATCCTCGTCGAGGCGGGCATCTCCGCCGTCGCCGGGGTCGTCGTGTTCGTCGTCTCGCTCGCGTGGGTGCGAGGCGTGGACGCACCGATTGCGCCGCTCGTCGTGTTCGCGGCCGTCGTCATGGTGGCGCTGCATCCGCGGATCTTCTGCCCGGTCGCCTCGCGCGTGCTGAAGAAGCTCGGACACCGGTCGCTGCCTCCGCTCCGGACCTCGACCATGGGCTTCCTGCTCGTCTTCTACTGCGGGACCTGGGTGATCGGCGGGAGCGCGTTGTGGCTCTTGCTGCGGTCGGTCGGCGCGCATCCAGGAGCGCAGTCGATCGTCTTCCTCGGAGGCGTCTCTGCAGTGGGGGCGATCGTCGCCGTGCTCGCGGTCTTTGCACCGTCCGGGCTCGGCCCGCGCGAGGCGACGATGTACGGGCTGCTGCTCGCGATCACGACGCAGGGCGCTGCCCTGGGCGCGACGGTGCTGAACCGCGTCGCGATCACGCTGGTCGAGCTGCTGCTTCTCGTCGTCGGCGGGCTCGTCCTCCGCCACGCCGAGGGAGCCGAAGGGAAGCCCCAGCCGATCGAGGGCTAGGCGCCCGTCACCTCGAGCGGCGTTCCGAGCTGGCGGCCCCACCACTCGGACTCGCGACGGCCGAAGTCGTCCTGCACCTGGGCGACGTACGTGCCGAGATCTCCCTCGCGGCGGATCAGTCTCTCCTCCCGCGAGGCCACTTCGGCCTCGCGCTTCTCGAGCTTCCGCTCCCGAATCTCGTGGTCGGCATCCATGCGCGCTTCGCGGAGCAGGAGCTCCCGCTCCTGCTCTCCGAGCGGCTCCCCGTGCGCGCTCGCGCCGACGGGAGTCGGGACGAGCGTGAGGAGCTGGCGCTCCCGCTCCTTGAGCGTGGTCTCGCGTACGACGAGCGAGCGCTCCCGTTCGGCGATGCGCCGGCGCTCCGCCTCGAGCCCTTCGTCCTCTTCGGCGCTGCGCGTCTTCGACGCGCGCTTCAGAGCGGACTCCTGGCGGTGCAGCTCTGCTTCGCGTGCGGCCAGATCGAGCTCGCGGCGATCGAGCTGTGCCGACCGCGCCGCGACTCCGTCGGCTTCCCTTCCGACCTGATCTCGGGCCAGGCCCTCACGTGCGAGGACCTCCGCCTCGCGTGCCGCGAGCATGACCTCGCGGGCCTGCAGGTCCGCGAGCCGGCCGAGTCCGTCGCTCTGGACGGCGAGTGAGCGCTTGACGCGCTCTTCCTGCGCGCGCACCTCGTGCTCGCGCGTTGCGAGCACGCGTTCGCGCTCTTCGATCTCGGGCAGGCGCTGCATCGCCGCCGCCAGCTCCGCCTCGCGGTCGGCGAGTGCCGTGACGGCCTCAGCCCGCTCCGCCTCGCGCCGGTCGAGCGCCTGTTCCCGCTCGTCCAGGCCGGCGAGTCGTTCGAGGCCCATGCGCAGCTCGGCCTCGCGCCGTTCGAGCTCGACCTGTGTCTCGCCGATCCGTCCCTCGCGCTTGTCGAGCTCGGCCAGCTTTGCGAAACCGGTCTCGAGCTGCGCCTGCTTGCGATTCAGGTGCGCCTCGGCCCGGGCGACCGCCTGCTCCTGCTCGGAGACCGCCGTCGCCCGAGCCGCGAGCTCGGACGCGGCTTTGGCGCGGGCGTTCTCGGCCTGGGCGAGCTCCTTCGCCTTCAGCTCGAAGTGGCGCTCGCGGTCGGCTATCCGCGCCTCCGCGTCGCTCAGGCCTGCATGCTGCTCCGCCAGGCGCGTGCGCAGGTCCTCCGCCTCTGCGAGCTGCTCCGCAGCGGAGCGCTCGCGCGCAGCGACCGCAGCCTCGGCTGCTGCAAGGTGGGCACCGCGCTCGTCGAGCTCCGCGATTCTGTTCGTGGTCTGCTGTTCGAGCTCGAGCGTGTCGACCTGGGTCGCGAGCGAAGCGCGCAACTCGCGCTCCCGATCGAGCGCTGCGGTCAGCTCTGCCTTCAGCTCGCCGACGCCCTCCGCATGAAGCGTCGCGATCGCGATCGCCTCGCTGACCGACCGTGCAGCCTCGTCGTCCTGGGCGACAGGTGCGGCGGGCTCGGATCCCCCGCCCTGCTTGCGCTCGAGCTGCGCGCGCAGACCGGTTCCGAAGCCCTTTTCGGTCGAGCCCGACACTAGAAGCCGAAGACCTTGCCGAGATTGATCATGGCCGGGCCGAGGATGACGATGAACATCGCCGGAAACACGAAGATCACGGTCGGGAAGAGCATCTTGATCGGCGCCTTCATCGCCTTCTCCTCGGCAGCGGCCTGCCGCTTGATGCGCGAGTCGACGGCCTGCACGCGCAGGATCCTGCCGAGCGAGATCCCGAGCTGGTCGGCCTGAATGATCGCGCGCACGAACGCCGACAGCTCGGGCGAGTCGACGCGCGCCGACAGCTTCTTCAGCGCATCCTGGCGTGCCTCGCCGACGCGCATCTCGGTCAGGGCGAGACTGAACTCGTCGATCAGCGGACCGTGCATGTGATCGGTCAGCTTGGAGATGGCGGCATCGAAGCCGAGTCCCGCTTCGACGCTGACCGCGAGGAGGTCGAGCGCGTCCGGAAGCGCAGCCTGTACCTCGTCCCTGCGCCGGCGGGCGCGGGCGCCGACGAAATAGCCCGGCGCGATCCAGCCGAGCGCGAAGAACCCGAGCATGAGCACGAGCCAGATCGCGTTGTGCGACGCGAGGAAGATCACGAAGACGAACAAGCCGCCGACACCGGCGAGGAGACCCTTCGCGGCGAGGAAGCCGCTCGGCGAGACGGTGCTCATGCCCGCTGCGAGCAGTCGCTGCTGGACCTGCTCGAGGCTCTCACGTCGGTTAATGCGAAGGACGAGGCCGGCGAGTCGCCCCGAGGCGGGCACGAAGACCCGCTCCCGAAGTGACAGGGTCTCGTTGCGCGACGCGATCGTGCGGACCGAGCCGTAGCGAGCTGCGCGTCGGACGAGCGAGCGCCGGTCCCGTTCCGGTTGGGCGACGACCTGCGCCACGACATACGCACATGCGGCAAGACAGCCTGAAGCGATGATCAGAAGCAGCACGGAATCACCCCTTGAACGAGACGATCTTCTTGAGGATCAGGGAGCCGATGGCCATCATGGTCAGCCCGATGAAGAGCATGATGTGGCCAAGGCCTGTGTTGAACAGTGGACTGAGATACCCCTTGTCCACGAGGTCGATCATCCCGGCGATGAAGAACGGGATCCCGACGAGCGTGTAGGCGGACATGCGCCCCATCGCCGTCAGCGAGCGGATCTTGCGCGCGAACTGCTGACGCTGGCGAACGGTCTCGGAAACCATGTCGAAGAGCGACGCGAGCGAGCCGCCGACCTGGCGCTGAATCGTCACCGCGGTGATCGCAAACTCGAAGTTGGCCGAACCGACGCGGTCGGCCATGTCTGCCAGAGCGTCGTCCAGCGGGCGTCCCAGCCCGGTCTCCGTCAGCACGCGGCGCAGCTCTTCGCTCGCCGGCGGGTTGCTCTCCTCCACGACCGCCTGCAGTCCCTGCTTGAACGAGTGCCCCGCCTTGAGCGTGGCGGCGATCGTGGTGAGCAGATCGGGCAGCTGGTTCTCGAACGCCTTCGCGCGCTTGCGGACTCGCATTCTCACGATCGAGTACGGAATCGCGCCGCCGCCGGCGATTCCCGCGAGCGTCAGAAGCGGCGGCGCGCCTGCGGCGGAGAAGAGCAGCCCTGCGCCGGCTCCGCAGCCGAGCATCGTCCAGAAGAACTCGGCCGGACGCAACGGGATGTCGCCCCGGATCAGGAGCTTCTCGATCGACCGCCACTGCGCGCGCCGCCCGAACGCGCCCTCCGTCACGCGGAAGAGCGCGGCGAGGAACGACCACCGATCGCCGCGGCGGATCCCACCGCGGTCGGCTTCCCCCACGTGCGCCGCGAGTCGTTGCTTCACCCAGCTGCCACGGCCGATTCGGAAGACGCAAAAGACTGCACTGAGGGCGAGCGCGCCGACGAGCAGCGCGATCACGAGCGTCCCGAGCGGGGAGTAGGCGACCGCGGGCAGCGCGCCCGTCGAGGGCGCCTCGGTGGGCGTGCCGAGAACCGCAGGCACGGCGATCGTGCGCGCCGTCGATCCGAGGCCCGGAATGGCGACCGAGAGGTGCAGCTCGTCGCCCGGTCGGGCGGTCGTGTCGTACCCGAGACGCCACGTGCGGTCGAGGTCGGCGGCGATCGAGCGGTAGATCCCCTCGAGTGCGCTGCTCGAGCCGGCTCCGTAATACCGTCCACTCGTCCCCCGGGCGAGCGCTTCGAGCGCGTGCGGATCGAACGCGCTGCTTTCGATGCCGATCGAATAGACGGAGGCGTTCGCCTGCCGGGCGGCGCTCACCGCCTGGGCGAGCGAGGCGGTGCTCGAGACGTCGCGCCCGTCCGTCAGGAGGACGATGACGCGGCCGGGCAGCTGGCTCGTGCGAAGCGAGTGGGCGGCTGCGACGACCGCGTCATAGAGGGCCGTGCCCTGCTGCCGGTCGACGGTGATGCCGGCGAGCACGCCGGCTGCGTCGGCCGGCGACGTCGAGAAGCCGGTCAGCTGCCTGACGCTTTGTCCGAAGGAGACGACGGAGATGCGATCGCCCGGCGCCTTTCGCCGCACGAAGGACCGCGCGGCGCGCGAGGCATCCGAGAGCGATGGACCCTTCATCGATCTCGACGCGTCGATCGCGACCACGACGCTCTTCGCCGCGCCGAGATTGACGGCGTCGAATCCGCTGACTCGCTGGGCGTTCTCGCTCAGCCGCGGCGTCGTCGAGCTGGGGTGCGCGGTGACGACGTTGACCACCATGTGGGGGTAGTCCGTGCTGTCGAGCCCGGCGATCTGCACGGCGGAGCCGGGCGCAGCAGCGGCAGTCGACGCAAGCGTGGACAGCCCGAAGGCTGCAGCCGTGACGATGCGCAGCAGCCGGTGGCTCACTGGAAGGCCCCGTCGAAGCTCGTCGCCGCGAACGTCGACCGTGGCGCTTCGACGCCGCCGTCCTCGGTGCCGAAGAAGCTCGGCGGCAGGACGACGCCGTTGACAGCGAGCTTCTCCAGGAACTGGGGCTTCAGCCCGGTGCATTGCAGCGGCGACAGAAGCGTCGACCGGCCGCTGCTCGGATTGTGCTCCTCGTCGGGAGGGCGAGCGCTGAAGATGTCCTGGAGCGTGATCACGTCCGACTCCATCCGCAGGACCTCCGTGATGTGCGTGATGCGGCGCGAGCCGTCGACGAGTCGCGAGATCTGGATCAGGAGGTCGAAGGCGCTCGAGATCTGCTCGCGGATCGCGCGCAGCGGCAGGTCGACGCCGGCCGTGAGCACGAGCGTCTCGAGACGCGCGAGCGCATCGCGGGACGAGTTTGCGTGGATCGTCGTCAGCGAGCCTTCATGACCGGTGTTCATCGCCTGGAGCATGTCGAGCGTCTCCGCGCCGCGGACCTCGCCGACGATGATCCGGTCGGGGCGCATGCGCAGCGCGTTTCTCACGAGCTCGCGAATACGCACCTCGCCCTTGCCCTCGATGTTCGGAGGACGAGACTCGAGCGTGATCACGTGCTCCTGCTGCAACTGCAGCTCGGCGGCGTCCTCGATCGTCACGATGCGCTCGTCGTTCGGGACGAATGCGGAGAGCGCATTCAGCGTCGTCGTCTTGCCCGTGCCGGTTCCGCCGGAGATGAGCAGGTTGAGCTTGCCGCGCACGCACGCCGAGATGAACTGCGCCGCCTTGCCCGTGATCGTGCCGAAGCCGATCAGGTCGCTCATCGTGTACGGATCGCGCGAGAACTTCCGGATGGTCACCGTGGGCCCCCGCAGCGCGAGCGGTGGGATGATCGCATTGACGCGCGATCCGTCGGGGAGGCGCGCATCGACCATCGGCGACGACTCGTCGACGCGCCGTCCGACCTGCGAGACGATCTTGTCGATGATCCGCATCAGGTGCGCGTTGTCGACGAACGCGGCCGGCGTCTTCTCGAGCTTGCCGTGGCGCTCGACGTAGATCCGGTCGAAGGCGTTGACCATGACCTCGGTCACGGAGTCGTCGCGGAGGAACGGCTCGAGCGGGCCGTAGCCGAGGATGTCGTCCGTGATCTCCCGGACGAGCTGCCGTCGCTCCTCGCGCGTCAGCGGCGTGCGGTCGAGCGCAAGCTGCTCCGTCACCGCCCGAAGGACACGCTCGGTGAGGTCCTCGTTCGCGTCCTGCCGGAAGAGCTCCGCGCCCGAGCGTTGCGATGACGGCGTGGTGTACGCGTGTCTTCAGCTCCGCGTACGGGTCCGTCGCCCGCGGGGTCGACGTCTTCCTCGACCTGCGCGAGATGGAGGTCGACGGCCGCAGCGGAGCCGCTCCGGTTGATGCGGTCGTGGAGACCCATGACTACGCCGTCGCTCTCGCGAAGCTCGGCCGGAGGCGCAGGCCGCGCTTGGGCTCCTCGGTCGGGAAGACGCCTTTCGCGATGGTGTTGATCGACGCGCGAGAAGTCCGAGCCCGGGCTCGGAGAGCACGGCCGGCATGCCCTTGTTGACCGAGATCGGCACTGCGCGGTCCGAGGGGATCTCGTAGCGGACCTTCTGTTCGAGGGCGGCTTCGACCTCGCGCTGCTTCATCCCGACTTTGCTGTTTGCGCGATTCAGGACGATGCGGACGCGAGCCGGTCGGGAACGAGAGCATCTCGAGCGTCCCGAGCGCGAGCCGTACGTTCTTCAGCGTCGGCACGTCGAGGCTGCACACGAGCAGGAGCTCGTCGGTGCGATCGAGTGTCGCCAGCATCGGCCCATGGAAGAAGGGCGATGTGTCGACGATGATCGCGTCGTAGCAGGCGCGTGCGACTTCGATGAGCCGGCCGAGCTTCGCTTCGGTGACGAGCTCGGCGTCCTCCGGGCGGAGCGGGGCGGGGAGGATGTCGAGGCCCGACTTGTGACGCGTCGTGTAGCCCGCGAGCTTGTCGGGATCGAGCTCGCCGGGCGCATTCACGAAGTCGAAGATCGTCTTCTCCGGCTCGATCCCCAGCATGATCGCGGCGTCGCCGAACTGCAGGTCGAGGTCGAGCAGCAGCGTCCGGCGGCCGTCGTCCTTCGCCAGTGCAGCAGCGATGTTCGTCGCGATGACCGTCTTGCCGGTGCCGCCTTTGGGCGAGAACACCGTGATGATCCGGCCCTCGCGCTTTCCGGCGGCCGCGGCGCGGCGTGGTGCGTGTGTCGCCTTGCGGACTGCGAAGACGACGTTCTCCGTCAGCGCGGGCAGCAGGACGACGTCCGCGACGTCCGCCCCGAGAGCCTCCTCGAGCAGCACGGATGCCTCACCCGATGCGAGCAGCAGGAGAGGCACGCGCGTGTGGTCCCGGATCGTTGCGATCTCGTGCGCCGGCAGCGTCGACGAGCTCGTCGCGTGCAGGACGCAGTCGAGATGTCCTCCCTGAAGGGCGGCGGACGCCGCACCGGGATGGTCGCTCACGCCCACGACTTCGAGACCCGGCTGCTGTGCGAGCGCGTCGCGGAGCTTCTCGAAGCCCTCGCACGTGCCGGTCATGTAGATGCGGATCGGGTCGCTCATCGGATACCAACTCCATCCTTGAGGAGGCTGTTGCCGTCGTCATGTGCAGGCCGGCTGTTCGCCGACTGCGCCGCCGGCCGGATCTCGAGCCGCCATTCTTGCCGTTCGCGTACATCCACTGGAGCCGCTGGGTCTCGGCATCGGTGAGCCGCAGCTGGACGGAGAATCCGCTGCCGGGTGCAAGGCCGGCGGACTTGCCAGGTGCTGCCGGCGGGGAGAGCACGAGAGCGTCGCGGATGAAGACACGCGCGACGCGCTGATCGCCGGTCGACGTGCTCGTCACGGAGTTCTGAAGCTCCCAGGCGCCGACGACGTCCACATGGTCGCCTGCCCGAAGCGTTCCGGCGAGGAGCTGATTCGCGTCTCCGTCGAGCTCGACCGCACGCTGCGTTCCCTTGATCTGCGCACGCACGCCGCGTTCGGCGGGCGTTCCGAAGCGTCGTGCCGTCACCTGCTCGCCCGCGAAGATCGGCTCGGTCGCGATCAGGTCGCGAGCTGGTTCGGGCTCGAGATCGCACCCGGCACGACCTGGCGCCGGGGCACGCTCTCCTTGCTCAGCCACGAGCCCGAGAGCAGGTCCGAGCCCTGCGTATCGACGGGAATGTCCTTCGCGGCGACGAGCACGGTGACCTGTGCGTCCGCGTGCTGGACGTGGCGTTTGTAGTTCGTGACGTAGAAGGTCGTCAGAAGCACGGCGAGCAGCGCCAATCCGACTGCCGCCACGACCTGCCAGAGCCTGTTCGTGGTGTTCATGATCCCCCTCGCAATCGGATCTATTCGACGCGCTCGGTTGTCGAGCTCTTGAGATTTCCCGACGCGACCACGACTCCGAAGAGGCTGATCGAGTACGGATATGTCGCCGCGACGACGACGTCGTCCCCGTGCACCCAGTCGGATGTCACGGTGACGCCGACCTTCGCGGGGTCGAGGTCGCCGGACGACGTCTTCACCCGGTTCGTGGTGTCGGCGACCGGCGTAGACGAGAAGCGCGAAACGCTTGCGGTGCGGGCGCCGGCACGGACTGCGTCCGTCAGCGCGACATAGTTGTTGAACGTGATGCCGAACTGGATGATCCCGAAGAGGACCACCAGCAGGATGGGCAGCACCAGGGTGAACTCCACCATGGTCTGGCCCGTTCGCTCGTCGTATGTTCTCGTCTCGTCATTGTTTTCGCGTTGTCATCCGGGGTCGGCCAAAGGCCGGCCCCGGACGGTCCGTTCAGGAAAAGAGGCCGACGATTCGCTCGAAGATCCCTTGGATCGACCCCGACATCACCGCGAAGGTGGTGACGATGGCCAACGTGATAACCGTGAGGACGACCGCGTACTCGGCGGAGGTCTGACCTCGGTCACGTGCGATCCAAACGCGTTCGAGCTGCTGATCGTTGACGGCAACTTCCCCCTCGTTCTCGGTCGTACTGCGGTCTTCGATGCGGCTGTCGGGCTTAGAGGAAGCTGATCACGTTGGTCAGCGCACCCTTGATCCCTGCGGAGAGCGCGATGAGAGTCACGACGACACCGACGGTGATCACGGCGAGAACCACGCCGTACTCCGCCATCGTCTGCCCCTCCTCCTTGCGCCAGTTCATCCGTGCGAACTCGAACCAGTTGGAGAACATCAGTTCACCTCCTTTCAAGCGATCGACGCTTACGACGGTCGACGCAACCGGAACGAGCCGGCTGGAGGCACGAAATGCGTTATGGTCGTTCGAACTTCTGCATCTCGGCGGCATGGTTCGGCCACGGGTTGACTCCTCCAGTACGTGGCGTGGCCGCGCCGCCGTGTGTGCGTTCGATGTCGCAATCATCGAACGCATGCGTCGCGCACCTATCCCCCGAACGAATGATTCGATCGAAGGTTCACCAAATTAGGTGACTGCGGAACGGACGCGATGCAACCGATCCTGCGTTCATCGAGCGCCGCGCTTGCGGCCGGGCGCCTCACTGAAGACCGTCGTCAGGGGTGCTGTGATGCAAGCGAAACTTCGAGACGAGAACGGCAAGGTCGTGTGCGACCGCTGCACGCTCGCCCGCGACACGTATTCGCGCATGGTCGGTTTGCTCGGAAAGCGGGCCTTGCGGAAGGTGAAGGCATTTGCTTGCAGCCCGCAGGCTCGATCCACACGTTCTTCATGCGTTTCCCGATCGACGCGGTGTTCCTCGATCGCGAGCGTCGTGTCGTTCGGATCGCGCCGTGGTGAAACCGTGGCGGGCAGCGTCGCACGACGCTCGCGATCGGTGCTCGAGCTTGCCGCGGGCGAAGCGGCGCGTGTGGGCCTACGACCCGGCAACGTGCTTCAACTGGAGGTCGAGAGATGAACAGCGACAACGACAAGTTCCGGCGCGTGATCGCCGCCCAGGGGCTCGCCACGATTGCGTTCTTCTTTTTCACGCACGGCGCGCATGCGCGCGACCGCTCCGCGCTCGGGTGCACGCCGCTCACCCGGCGACGCCGACTCAGCTGCGGCGCCCGTAGAGCACGGCGTTCGAGTCGCGGCCGAGCTCCCGGAACGCGGGTCGTGCCGCGAGCCGGAGCTGGGCCGCGCTGCCGCGCGTGCACGAGCACGACGCTAACCTGCGCCGGAACCTGTCGGGCCGACGGCAGTCCCCGCACCCAGTCGAGATACGCGCGTTGCTCGCTGCGCGCGAACGCCTCCAGCGGATCTCCGATCCAGATCCGCCTGCCGCGGAGCGCGAGCTGCTCGGCGTCGAGCGGATCCGCGAGGATCGGCGACGAATGCGCAGCGCGGGCGGTCTGCCCGAGGAGCGCCCGGGCCGGCGCCGCCCGAGGCGGGCGATCGTGCAAGGCCGACCGCGAGCATCAGCAGCGGCACGCATGCACAGGCCGCCGCAACCGGTTCGAGAGAGCACTCGCAGCGCCTCGCCGCGGCCGAATGCGCGAGCCGCCGGCGTCGGCCACGAAGAGCAGCAGCCAGAGGCCGTTGCGGCGCGCCTCGACCGACAAGGCGGCAAGTGCGAGCAAGACGGCGAGCTCCCAGGCCGCCGGACGCCGGCGGAGAGCCGCGAGCAGGAGCGGCAGGGCGATCGCGACGAAGAGCAGGTCGAGCGGGTCATGGGCAGAGAGCGGGCGCCCAAAGGCCGTACCGCTCCGCTGCCGCCTCGCCGCTGAGCACGCACCGTAGTAGTCGACCGTGTGCAGGAGCACCGGCGTCGCCAGCAGGGCAGCCGCTGATGCGGCGAGGACGCCGACCGGCAAGCGCGGGCGCCCGGCGAAAGCGATGCAGCAGAGATACGCCGCGAGGAGCGCGAAGCCGATGAGCACGCCTCCGTGAAGGTTCGCCCAGAGCGCGAGTCAGCGGCACGGCGAGCCAGATCCGCCGCGACGGCCGACGCGTCTCGCTTCGCAACAGCAGACCATGGCCGGGAAGAGCGCGAGCGAGAAGAGCTGTGCGCGAACGACGAGGAACGCGGCCGGCGCGGCGACCAGAAGGGCGAGAAGCACGACCGCGCCGACCCCGTCGCGCGCCTCCTCCGCGCGCAGGTCGAGGGCGAGAAGGCGAGCGCGACGCCGACGGCGGCGACCTGTGCGAGCACGAGTCCTTTGTCGCCGAGCAAGCACTGCAGACCGTGGAACACGAGCTGCCCGAGCGCGGGGGCGTCGTGCCAGGACGACCGTGGGTGCGGCGGCATACGGGATCGCGTGTGGGAGCGCCCGGCGCGGACGATCGCGGCGCCGATCGCCGCCAGCCAGCGCGCGTCGGCGCCGATCTGCGCGGCGAGTGCGCACGCCGCACACCCGAATGCGGCGGCGAGCCACGTCAGGGTCGAGCGCGTGCGGGCGGCGTCGATCTCCATCCGTCGACGCATCGTCATTTCGATTCGCCGAGTCGAGGGTCAGTCGGCCGAAGTTCACTCATCTCAGGGTGCAGCAGGCGAACCTGCACCTGCCGATGTCTCGGCTTGCGGAACACGAACGCAATGCCGTGGCAGCGGCCGCCCGGCGCGAGAGGTGGTCGCAATGAGAAGGTTGGGTAGTTCGATCCGCAGCCGCGACGCGAGTGGGCAGGTCATCGTTCTCGTGGTCGTTGCGCTCCTGGGACTTCTCGGGATGTGCGCCCTGGTCATCGACCTGGGATATCTCTACTGGAATCAGCGCAGTCTTCAGGTCGTCGGCCGACGCGGCCGCGCTCGCCGGCGCGATGCAGCTGCCGGACGCAGCGTCGAGCGTGAGCGTTGCCAAGCAGTACGGCACCGGAGCCGCTGCGAAGAACGGCGACAGCCGTTTGAGCAACGTGACCGAGTCCGTCACCACGAAGTGCCTGACGTCGATTCCCGGCTGCGACCCGGTGAACGCGGTCGTCGTGGACGAGACCGCGACGGTGAACACCTTCTTCATGCAGATATTCGGGCTGGACTCTGGCGCACGTGCACGTGCGCGCGACCGCCTGCTCACCGTGCGGCGTCAAGCCGCTCGACATCGTGCTCGTGCTCGACCGTACCGCGATCGATGTGCCAGGACGTCGCCGGAAACAACGATCCGGCCTGCACCGATCTGAACAACGCGCGCAACGGCATGAAGACCTTCCTCGAGCTATCCTCGACCCGAAGGTCGACTGGGTTGGGCTTTCTGTTCTTCCGCCTTCGACAAGCCTGGCCGCCAAGTGCAGCACGCCGGCGTCCTCGAACAATACAACTCGAAGGCCTCGCCGTATCTGCTCGTACCGCTGTCGAAGGACTACAAGCTCTCGACCGGCGCGCTCAATTCCTCCTCCAACCTCGTGTCGACGATCAACTGCGTCCAGGGCGGCGGAACCACGTCGTACGCGAACGCGATCGAGGCGGCGCAGGCTGAGCTCGACGCCCACGGACGCGCGGGTGTGCAGGACGTGATCGTCTTCCTCTCCGACGGTGCAGCGAACCTCGGACCGACGTACTACGCGACGAGCGTCTCCGTACCGGACGCAGCCGTGCCATCAGGGAGTGACGTCGTCCGGTCTACTCGAAGGCGAAGCGGCACGATCGTGTACTCGATCGGCTACGCGCTCGCCGACGACACCGGCGGCTGCACTCGTACACCGGGAGCCGCCGAGAAGCCGGCGATCACGGTGACGCAGGCGCTGCAGGACATCGCAACGAGCCCGGCCGACTTCTACAACCAGCCGACACCGGGCAGCTGAACACGATCTACACGGCCATCGCAAAGGACATCGGTCGCGGGACTTCGGCTCTCACCTCGGACACGACGCCGTAGGAAACGAGCGGGCGGCGCGCACGCGGTGCGCGCCGCCCGCAAGGATCAGGAAGCGCTCCGCACGAGGCGCGCAGGGGGAAATGCACGCATCTGGAGCCGCAGGATTGCCGCAATCATCGATCCGTCCTTCGTCCGCAGGGACCGGGCCTGCAAAGACTGCCCTCGACCCGGCCCCGCGGCATCCCCTGAACGGGCGATTACTTGACGGTGAAGCGTGCCCTTCATGCCGGCCGGCAGCGTGGCCCGGAACGGTGCAGAGATAGGCCGCCTTGCCCGCCTTGAGCGTGACGGTGAGCTTCGCGCTCTTGCCCGGCCCGATCAGCGGCCGTCTTCTTGCCGCCGATCTTGAAGTCGTGTGCCGAGTGGCCCTTGTTCACGACGGTGAACGTGACCGAGCCGTGCGGGACGCTCGTCTTCGAGAGCTTGAACTTGAACTCGGTCGCGGTGACCGTCACCGCGGTCTTCGAGGCGTGCGTGCGTGCGCCGAGCGCAGGTGCCGCGACGACGCCGACGACGGCGAGCAATGCCGCGGCCGACGCGATGCGGGCCGCGAGAGAGTGCGGAAACATGTGAATCAGATCCCCTTTTTCAGACCGTCAGGGATGCGCCCTGACCCGGTTATTGACGAGGAAACGTTCTCGACTCCTATACCTTAGCCTCGACGTGGTCCAAGCTAGACGCCCGGAGCCTGCCGAGGAGTCGGCCGCCGTCGGCCGAGGCGGCGCGGAGGCTTCTCGCCAACATCGAGCGGGTCGTCGTCGGGCAAGCCGGACGAGGTCGCGCTCGTCGTCGCGGCGTTCATCTCCGGCGGACACGTGCTGCTCGAGGACGTCCCCGGCACGGCGAAGACGATCCTCGCGCGCGCGCTCGCGCAGTCGATCGAAGGTGCGACGTTCTCGCGGATCCAGTGCACGCCGGACCTCCAGCCGACCGACGTCACGGGCCTCTCGATCTTCAACCAGAAGACGCGCGAGTTCGAGTTCCGGCCAGGGCCCGGTCTTCGCGAACGTCGTGCTCGTCGACGAGATCAACCGCGCGATGCCGCGCACGCAGTCGGCGCTGCTCGAGGCGATGGCCGAGCGCCAGGTGACGGTCGACGGCGTCGCCCGTCCGCTGCCGGAGCCGTTCCTCGTGATCGCGACGGAGAACCCGATCGAGCAGGAGGGGACGTTCCCGCTCCCGGAGGCCCAGCTCGACCGCTTCGCGCTGCAGACCGGCCTCGGCTATCCCGACCGAGGACGAGGAGGTCTCGATCGTCGTCGCGCAGCGCCACGGCCACCCGCTCGCAGCGCTCGACGCCGGTGATCACCGGCGACGACGTGCGCGCGCTGCAGCGCGCAGTCGAGGACGTCTACATCGGACGAGCTGATCCTGCGCTGGACCGTCGAGCTCGTGCGCGCGACGCGCACGGTCGACGGGTCGCGATCGGCGCGTCCGTCCGCGGCAGCCTCACGCTCGAGCGCACGGCGCGCGCATGGGCGCTCTTGCACGGCCGCGCGCACGTCGTGCCGGACGACATCGAGCTGCTCTTCCTGCCGGTGCTCGGGCACCGGCTGCTCCTCACCGCCTCGTTCCTCGCGGAGACGCGCGCGCTCGGGCGCGACGAGGCGCTCGGCAGATCCGCGCGCGCTGCCTCGAGCTCGCGCCGCCGCCCGGTCCGGACTGGGACGGCTGATCGCGTGTCGACCCGCGAGCGGCGCACGTTCCCGCTCGTGCCGCGCCGCCGCCTGACGGGGCTTCCGTTCGGCGACCTGCCGAGCCGTCGCCGCGGCCACGGCTCGCGAGGTGATCGGCTCGCGTCCTACGAGCCCGGCGATCCTGTCTCGACGATCGACTGGTTCGCGTCGGCGCGGCTCTCGGCCGCGCGCGGCAGGCGACGAGTTCGTCGTGCGCGACCGCGCGGCCGACGAGGCGCCGCGCGTCGCGATCGTCCTCGACCGCCGCCCGGCGATGGGTCTCTACCCGCGCGCCGTTCCCCTGGCTCGACAAGCGGGACGCGCAGCGGCAGGCGGCGATCTCGATCGCGGCGAGCGCGGCGGCCGCGCGCGCCGACGTCGCTGCGCTCGACTTCGCCGGCGGAGAGGCATGGTGGCTGCCGCCGGGACGCCGCGACCGGCCGTGGCTCGTCGCCGAGCGCGCGGCCGAGGCGCCGTTCGACGCGCCGGAGGACACGATCGCGCGGTCGCTCGCGTTGCTCGAGCAGCGCCGCACGGACATGCCGGGCGGGACGTTTCTCTTCGTGCTCTCGGACTTCCTCGTCCGACGCCACCGTCGACGCGTGGGTGGACGCGGTCGGCCACGGCTGGGACGTCGTCCCCGTCGTGATCCAGGATCCTGTCTGGGAGCGGAGCTTGCCCGACGTCGGCGGCGTCGCGATTCCGGTTGCCGACCCGCGCGGCGGCCGCGTCGGGCTCGTGCGCCTGAGCCGGCGGCAGGCAGCGCGCCGCGCGGCCGAGAACGGCGAGCGGTATGCCGCGTCGATCGCCGAGCTCGAATCGGTCGGCCTCCGTCCCGTCGAGCTCGCCTCGAGCGATCCTGCGGCCGTCGACGAGTCGTTCCTCGCGTGGGCCGAGGAGCGGCGGCGCGGAAAGTGGGCGCGATGACGCGGGCGGTCGTCGCCGTCGCAGCTCTGCTCGGCGCAGGCGTCTTCGCGACCGCAGCCGGCGGCAGCCCCGCTCGTCGTGCACGCGACGCTTCGAGACGTCGAAGGTGCAGTTCGGCGCGCGTGATCGACACACAGGTCGTCGTCGTCCTCGACCGCGCGCTCGTGCGTCCCGGCTCGCTCCGATTCGTCGAGGATGCCGCGCCGCTGACCCCGCTCTCGCCGCAGCAGGCGTCGCGCGCCGTCCAGGGCGGCTCGCTCGTCGTCGTCTTTCGTCGCACCTTCAGCTGCCTCTCGAGTGCGTGTATCTCGCCGACCGGCGACGCCACGCCGTCGTTGCCGCCCGCGACGGCGACGGCGGCGACACGCGACGGGCGGACGCTGCGTGCGAGGGCGGCATGGCCGACGCTGCACGTCCGCGGTCGTATGACGAAGGCAGATCTCGCTCCCAGCCGACCGCCGTTCCTCGCCGACACGACGCCGCGTCCACCGTCGTACCGCATAGCGCCGTCCACGCTCGCGTTGCTCCTCGACGTCCTTGCCGTCTTCCTCGGGCTGGGCGCGGTCGCGCTCGCAGCGATCGAGGGCCTGCGGTCGGCGCGACGCCGCCGGCGGACGGCGACGACCGATGAGCTCGAGCGCGCTCTTCGGCTGGCGCGCGAGGCCGAGACCAGGCCGCCGCCCGACCGGAGGCGCGCACTCGGCCTCCTCGCACGTGTGCTCGAGGGCGCGGGACCGGCGTCGTGCCGGGACGGCGCGCGACCTGGCCTGGGCGAAGCCCGACCCGCCGCGCGAGTCCGTCGCGTTGTTCGTCGCCGACGTGGAACGGGACGGCGGATGAGCGCGATCCCGCTCACCGATGCGCCCACATTGCGACGTGGCAGCGCGGCGCACGTTCGCCGTGCGCACCGCGCTTGCGGCAATCTGCGTCGGAGCTGTGGTTGCCGCTGCCCTCGTTGCGAGGCATCCGCATACGCAGTCGATCGTCTCGTTGCCGTCGCACGCCGACACGATTCTCGTGCTCGACCTCTCGGCGAGCATCTCGTCCGACACCTTCTCGCGCGTCGGCGCGACGCTTGCCGCGCTCTCGCGCAGCGGGCGCCGGGTGGGCCTCGTCGTCTTCTCCGATCAGGCCTACGAAGCGTTCCCACCCGGAACGCCGTCGGCCGACCTCGCGCCGTTCGTGCGCTACTTCACGCTGCCGAGGCAGCCGCAGCCGGGCTTCGCGCCGGCATTCCCCGACAATCCGTGGCAGGCGAGCTTCACGGGCGGCACGAAGATCTCCGCCGGGCTCGACCTCGCGCATCAGATCGCGCTCGCGGCCCGCGGCAGAGCGACCGTCGTGCTCGTGAGCGACCTGAACGACGATCCGGGCGATCTCACGCGCCTCGCGTCGGTGCTCCTCGCGTACCGCCGCGATCGGGTGCCCGTTCGCATCGTCGGGCTCGACCCGGCCCCCGCCGACGTCTCGCTCTTCACGCGCCTTCTGTCTCCGCAGCCCGTCGTCGTCGAGGCGCCGACGCTCGCGGAAGCGCCGCCGCGCGACACGACGCCGTTCCCATGGGCCCTCGTCGCCCTCGCCGCCGCAGCAGCGGCGACGTACGCGCTCGGCTCGGCGTGGGCACCCCGACTTGCCTGGGGCGGCAGATGACATCGCTGCGCATCGCTCTTGCCGTCGTGCTCGCGGCGCTTGCCGTGCTTACCGCACTCCTGGCCGCCGACGTGCGCGGCTGGCGCTCGGCGCTCGCGGGTGGTGACGCCGTCTACGCAGCCGCACCGGCTCGCGCTTCGTGGGACGCCCACCCGAGGCTCGACGGCCTGTCGGAGTCGCTCCTCGGCGTCGGCGACGACGTGCAGCTGCGCAAAGGGCTGCAGCTCTACGTCGAGGCGGGGAAGCTCCACCTTCGGCTCGACAACGCCGCCGACGTCGAAAGCGCGCGCGCGCGGGCTCAGGACGTCCTCGAGCGGGCGTCGCGGACGGGCGATGCGCGGCAGGCGGCGCAGGCGCTGACGCTCCTCGGGATCCTCGCGTTCCAGACGCAGGCGTCGGGCGGCGCGCAGACCCAGTCCGACGCAGCGATCTCGGACTTCACCGACGCAGTTCGCGCCGACCCTGCCTCGACCGATGCGGCCTACGACCTCGAGCTCCTGCTGCAGCTCACGGCGGCGCACGGCTCGCGCGCGCAGCCCGGCCAGGGCGGCGGCTTCGGCCGCACCGGACGCCGCGGGGCGGGTGGAGGGCAGCCCGGAAGCGGCTACTGATGACGTTCCTGACACCGCTCGGCGCGCTCGTCGCCCTCCTCGCGCTGCTGCCGGTGGCGGCGGCGGCATTCGCGCACGGGCGAGTCGATGCGGTGCGGCGGGCTCTGCGGTTGCCGTCACCCGAACGACGCGTGGAGGTGCTGCCCGTGGCCCTCGCCGCGTGCGGCATCGCGCTGCTCGGGCTCGCGGCAGCGCAACCCGCACTCACCCGGACTCAGAGCCCACGCGTGCGGCGCGATGTGCAAGCGGTGTTCGTGCTTGACACGTCGCGGTCGATGGCGGCGTCGTCGACGCCGCGCGGGCGGACGCGGCTCGACCGTGCGGCCGCAGCGGCAGTGCAGTTGCGGGCGGCGATTCCGCAGGTCGAGAGCGGCGTGCTCACGCTCACCGACCGCGTGCTGCCGGATCTTCTTCCGGTTCCGGACGTGCAGGGATTCGACGGCGTCGTGCAGCGCGCCGTTCGGATCGAGAGCCCGCCACCGCGCGCCGCGAGCGTTCGCGCGACGAGCTACGCCGCGCTCGGCGACATCGCCACCGGTAACGACTTCGCTGCAAGCGCATCGCGCCGGATCGTCCTTCTCTTCACCGACGGCGAGAGCACCCCCGTGCAGGCCGGCGACCTGGCCGCTCGTTTGGCAGCCGCGCGCGGTTACCGGTTCGCGGCGATCCGCTTCTGGCGGAGCGACGAGTCGGTCTACGGTGCCGGGGGGAAGCGCGAGCCTGGCTACCGGCCCGATCCCGGCAGCGCGACGACGCTGCGCGACCTGGCCGCGGCGCTCGGCGGCCGGAGCTTCGAGGAGGGGCAGCTCGGCGCCGCTGCCGCCTACGTGCGGAACATCGCCGGGAGCGGGCCGGCCGTGCGCGTCGAAGGCGTCGCCCCCCACCGCGTGACGCTCGCTCCCTACGTTGCGCTCGCGGGCCTGCTCGCCATTCTCGCGGCGCTCCGTCCTTCGCGTCCCGTGCTGCGCCGGATACGATCGACCGGGCAATGAACGTTCGCGCCTACCCTCGGGCGCTTGCAGCGGCCGTCGTTCTGGCCGCCGCGGGAATGCTCCTCGCGTCGGCCCAGGCGAGGACGAACGCCGCGGCGAACGTCGGCTGGGGCGGTTTCGGCAACACCCCCGACGAGCTGCGCCATTCGCCGCTGACGCAGATCACGAAGAGCAACGTCGGCCAGCTCGGGCGCGCGTACACCGTCGACTTCCACGCGATCGACGCGTCCGTCCGCCGCGGAGAGCAGTCGTATCCGGTCGAGGCGAACGGGACCCTTTACGTGACGACGAACGACGACAACGTCTGGGCGCTCGACGCAGTCACGGGCAAGGTGAAGTGGAGGTACACACCGGACGACGTCGCCGTCTTCCGCAACTTCGGCATCGTGGCGAATCGCGGCGTCGCGTTGTGCGACGGGCACGTCTTCGAGCTGACACTCGACATGACGATCGTCTCGCTCAACCCGGCCACGGGTGCGCTCGAGCGGCGCGTCCCGATCGCGAGGGCCGTGCCGGGCGCCTCGTCGAACTACGGCTACTCCGAGACGAGCGCGCCGATTTGCGCGAAACACAGGCTGATCGTCGGCGCCGCAGGATCCGAGTACGGCGTGCGGGGCTTCGTCATGGCCTACCGGCCGGATCTGAGCCCGGCCTGGCCGAATCCGTTCTGGACGATCCCGCCGGCCGGGACCGAGTGGCGCCGGAACGGGACACTCGTCGGCGGCGGGGTGGTCTGGACGCCGACGACGGTCGATACGACGACGAACACGCTCTATTTCGGCACCGGCTCTGCGACGCCGCTCTACTTCCCGTCGATCCGTCCCGGGTCGAATCCGCGTGCGGACTCGTTGATCGCGGTGAATCTCGTCACAGGCCGAATGCGTTGGTGGCAGCAGCAGATGGCGCACAACGAGTGGTCGTACGACACCGCGCAGCCGCCGCTCGTCTACAACGCCAAGGTCGGCGGCAAGCGGGAGCGGATCGTTTCCGTCGGGACGATGGAGGGTGTCTGGTTCGCCTACGACGCGGCGAGCGGGCGCCCGATCTACCAGCGGGTGAAGGTGATCGACCGCACCGAGCACCCGACCCTGAAGGCGGGGAAGCCCGTGTCGGTGTTCCCGTCCTCGATCGGCGGCATCAACTACTCGCCCGCTTCGTACGACCCGAACACGAACTACATCTTCAACGGGGCGGCGGAGACGGCTGCCCTCGAGACCCAGGCGAAGCTGACGCCGACCCAGAAGAAGCGGAAGTTCACCCTGGGCGACGTGTTCCTCGGGCTCGCGAACGGCAACTTCGGCTCGGTTCTGCCCGGCTGGCGCGACCACGGGTCGATCAGCGCGATCGACGTCTCGAGCGGCAGGCGAGTCTGGAAGTTCACGACGCCCGAGCCGGAGCGGGGCGGCGTGACGACGACGGAGAGCGGTCTCGGCTTCGCCGGCGGGGGCGACGGCGTGCTCCGGGCATTCGATCTGAAGACCGGGAAGGTGCTCTGGACGTTCCAGACCGGGCACCAGATCGCGGCCGGCCCGTCGGTCTATTCGGTCGGCGGCAAGGAGTACCTTGCGATCACCGTGGGCGGCACGCCGACGTCCTCGAACGGCGGCATCGCGAGCGAGCTGCAGGTGTTCGCGCTCGGCGGGTCGGGCTCGCAATCGCCCGCACCGCTGCCGCGCGTGCTCCAGTCGATCGCGCGGGCCGCTACGACGCAGCGGCCGCGCACCGCTCGGCGGGCGGCTGCTCAGGGCTTCGGGAGCATTCCGACACAGGCAGGGCTCGTCGTTCGGCTCTGGCAGGCGAGCTCGTCGAACGTTGCTCACGTTCGCGGCCGCGTGCTGCTGAACGGGACGCCGGTCGCAGGCGCCACGGTGGCGATGGACGGCTACCGGCTGCCGCAGGCGACGGCGAAGGACGGCAGCTTCCACACCGACGTGGATGTGACGATCCCGCAACGGCGGGTGATCCACGTGATCGGAGCCGCGCGCGCCACGGTGCACGGACACGCTCTCTCGGCAGGGCAGCGCACCGCGCTTCTGCGGTCGTCGGGTGCCTTCAGCGTCGGCTACGGGGTTCGTGGGCTGCACGCGCAGGTGCAGAAGGACGGAAGCGTGCTCGTCAGCGGTCGCTTGCAAGGCGCGAACGGGCAGGCGCCGCCGACGACGCACCTGCTGACCTATCAGCTCGGCGGCACGATCACGAACGCGGCCGGCAATCCCGTGCAAGGCGCAGTCGTGATCACGCGCACGCAGGACCGCGACTTCTGGACGCATTCGTCGGCGTCGGATGCGAACGGGCACTACACGTCGTTCTTCGCCGCGTCGGACGAAACCGACGCCGACCCGGTCATCCTGGCCGTCGGTGTCGCGGCCGGCGGCATCTCCTACGGCGGGACGCTCGGGACGAACGCGTCGTTCAAGCGGCTCCAGAGCGCCGTGCTGAACATCAAGCTCGGCGCCGGCGCCAGCTACACGGTGCAAGCGCCGTCGGCGCAGGTCGGCGCCGTGTATTCGGGCCTCGTCGTCGGCGTCACCTCCGGCGGCAAGGTCGTGAAGCCGCTCGCCGAGCGCTGGCCCGATGCGAAGGGCGCGTTCTCGATGCGGCTCCCTGCCACGTCCGCGGCAAGACGCTGCACGTGTGGGAGAACCTGCGCCAGTCCTTCTCGCGCTTCCCCGCGCGCCCCGGCGGCCCGCTCGATCTCGCGACATGGCCCTCGCAGCTCGGTGATGCCGTTCCATCGGGTCTCGCATCGCTTCGGATTCGGTAACCGTGGCCGGCGGGCAAATCATCGGCAGCCGGTAGGCCTCTTGTCCCAGCGGGTGTGTGTGGCAGCGGTCGCCCTCGCCCTCTCGTTCGCCGGACTCGCCGCCGGATGCGGTAGCCGCACGGCGAGCCGGCCATGGACTGTTGCGAACGGCAGCCTTGCGGGCCAGCGTGCGATGACGGCGACCAGGCTCGACGCGCGGACCATCCCGCGACTGAAGGTGCGCTGGCGCTTCCGTCTGCGCGCGAACGTGTCGGCTTTCGGCGCGTTCACCTCGAACCCGGTCATCGCGGGCGACACGGTGTATCTGCAGGACTCGAACTCGAGCATCTATGCGCTCGACGTGCGTAGTGGCGCGCTCCTCTGGCAGCACACGATCGACGCGCCGAACGACGGCCCGAACGGGCTTGCGATCTCCGGCTCGCGAATCTACGGCGCCACCGACACGACGGCGCTCGCACTCGATGCGGCGACCGGACGAGTGCTCTGGTCGCGTCGGCTCGCGAACCAGCACGAGCAGTTCGTCGGCGTCGCGCCGATCGTCGACCGCGGCCGCGTGTACGTCAGCACACAAGGCTTCCCGCCCGGAGGACGCGGCGTCCTGTACGCACTGTCTGCCGCGAGCGGCGCGATCGTCTGGCGCTTCCAGACGATCAAGGTGCCGTGGGCACATCCCGAGCGGAGCGGCGGCGGCGGCTCATGGAACGCGGTCAGCGTGGACGAGCGTGGCGACGTGTACGCGGGTATCGCAAATCCCGGCCCCTGGGGTGGGTCGAGAGCGGCCCCGAACGGCCGCTCGTTCCCCGGCCCCGCGCTCTACACCGATTCGCTCGTCGTGCTCGCCGGAGCCACGGGCAAGCTCCTCTGGTACGACCAGGTGACGCCCCACGACGTGCGCGACTACGACTTCCAGGCGTCGCCGATCCTCGCGAGCGTCGGCGACCGGCGCGTGGTCTTCGGCGCGGGCAAGGGAGGACGGGTCGTGGCCTGGGACCGCACCGCGCACAGCCGACTCTGGTCGCGCGCCGTCGGCACGCACCTTCACGATCTCGGCCCGCTGCCGATACAGCCCGCGCGTGTGTGCCCGGGGCTTCTCGGCGGTGTCGAGACGCCGATGGCATATGCCGGCGGCCGGCTCTACGTTCCGGTCGTGGAGCTCTGCTCACGAGAGAGTGCGGTGACGTCGAAGAGCGCTTTTGCGAGGTCGCCCGCGCAGGGAGAGGGGATCGTGTACGCCCTCGCTGCGGCGACCGGGAAGACCGTCTGGCAACGAACGCTCGGCTCGGCCCCGTTCGGCTGTGCGACGGTCGCGCGTGACGCCGTCATCGTTCCCACGTACGACGGGCGTGTCACCGCCTTCGCGGCCGCTGACGGCCGCACGCTCTGGCACACGCAACTGCGTGCCGGCAACAACAGCTGTCCGGCGGTCGGCACGGACGTCCTCGTCATCGCAGCGGGAGCGACGCATCCGCGCTTTGTGCATCCGGTCACCGAAGTGGTCGCGTACAGCCCGTAGCGTCGAGGTCGGGCTACACTTCGCCATATGGGGGGTGCCACAGGTCCGCGGATGTGGCGGATGTTGTCCGTCGCGTTCGCAGTCGTTGTCGCCGGGGCCGCCGCCGCCACGACCGGCGCGAGCTCCGGAACACCTTGGATCGTCTTCTCCGCGGACCCGGCCGGGCAGAGCATCGAGCAGCTCTTCCGGATTCACCCGGCCGGTGACGGACTCCAGCAGATCACGACGGGCGCGTACTCGTCGGTCGCTCCCGCCTTCTCACCGAACGGGACCCGGATCGCCTTCGCGCGTCTCGGCGTCGGAATCCTCACCATGAACATCGACGGGACGGGCCTCCGCCGCCTGACGACGAACGGCAGGGACAGCTTCCCGGCGTGGTCGCCCGACGGCGGGCACATCGCCTTCATCCGGCCCTACAAGACCGAGTGGAGAGTCAACACGATGTCCTCGTCCGGTGCGTCGGAGCGGCGGCTCGCGCAGGCGCCGCCGTCGGGCCGGCCGTCCTGGACGCCCGCAGGATTGCTGATCCCGTCCGGCGGTGACCTCCTGAAGGTCGACGCCACGACCGGACACGTCCAGAAGTACTACAACGCGGAGATCGACGCGATCTGGGGCTTGAACAGCGTCGCGCTCTCGCCGAATCGCTCGACGATCACGTTTGTTGGCGCCCGAACCGCGGAGCCGGGAGACAAGGAGTGCGGAGAAGGCCCGTGCCAGCGGTTCGCGCTCTACAAGGAGAGCATCGTCAAGAAGGGCAAGAAGCAGCCGCAGCGGGTCGTCAAGGACTCCGGACCGGCGACGTTCTCGCCCGGTGGGACGCAGTTGGCCTTTGTCGCAAACGGCGGGCTCGTGCTCTGGTCGCTCGCCGGCGGCACCTCGACGACGGTCCCCACCGGGGATGCAACCCCCACCGTCTCGGCTCCTCCTGCGTGGCAGCGATGACCTACGCGAGCCGCCGATTCGGGATGCGCAGGCTAAGCTGGGAGTCATGAGGGGGGCTCTGTCCATGCTCGCATCCTGTGCGGTTTTCCTCGTGCTCGCGGCGTCTGCCTCTGCTCGTCCGGACACGACGAACTCGCCGGCGATCTTCACGGCGAAGGTGACCATCACCGACAGATCGATCCTCATGCACCCGAACCACGCCGCGCGCGGAAGCTATGTCAGCTTCATCGTCACCAACCGCGGACACAAGAAGCACACGTTCGTCTTCGGGGACGTCAAGCGCGGCGCCGGTCGCACCACCGGTTTCGCCCGCACGCTCGCTCCCAGCCAGCAGCTGACCGTCGTTCTGTATCTGGACTACCGCGGCGTGGTTCGATACTCGATCCGCGCGCCGAGCGGAACGGTGGCCACCGCGAAAGGCACCTTCAAGATCACCTGACCGCCTGTCGGGCTAACACTTGGGCTTTGCCTTCTTCCCGTTCGGGCAGACCGCATCGAACCAGGCGACGAAGCGGAGGTTCGCGTGGGCCAGGTTCGCCCTCGAGAGGTCGGCGCCCAGCAAGGTCGCGCCGCGGAGGTTCGCCCGCTCCAGGTTTGTGCCGAGCAGGTACGCGCCGCTCAGGGTGGCGTCGAGCAGCGTTGCCCCGGTCAGGTTCGCACGGCTGAGGTTCGCCCCGACGAGGTTTGCGTCGGTGAGGTTCGCCCCCGCGAGGTTCGCCCCGGCGAGGTTCGCGCTGGAGAGGTTCGCGTGCGTGAGGTTCGCATGCGTCAGGTTCGCGCCGGTCAAGGTCGTTCCCGAGAGATTCGCGCCCGTCAGATCCGCTCTGGACCAACGTGCGCCGGAGAGGTTCGCGCCGGCAATGGTGGCGCCCGAGAAATGCGCACCGGTCGAGGCGGACCCGGAGAGGTTCGCAAAGGCGAGGTTCGCGTTGTCGAGGCGCGCCCGGGCGAGCTTCGCACGCGTCAGGTTGGCCGTGGCCAGGTCGGCGCGCGTCAGGTTCGCGTGCGTTAGGTCGGCTCCGCTCAGGTTCGCGTTCCGCAGGTGGGCGCGGAAGAGGTTCCTGCCGGCGAGGTGGGCGTGCGGGCAGACGGTCCACGCGTTCTTCGGAGCGAGCCTGCAGCTCGACTTCGCGGACGCAGGCGCCGCCGAAAGCGCAACGGCGGAGCTGCCGGCCGTTACAAGGGCCAGCGCGAGCAGGGTCCAGAATCGGCGCGCGATGGCCAAGCCTATCCGCGCCCTGGAGAGGTCTTGTCCGATGTCGCGAGAAAAAGATATGGTTTGGGAGGACTAATTGCTGACAGCCGCCGGTCAGTCTCGCAGCACTGCTAGGAGAAGCTGACGGCCCCGCGTTGAACACGATAGGGAGGGTGTAATGCGTTTTCGTTGGCCAACCGCACTAGCAGTAGTGGCGGCGATCGTTGCCGTTTTCGGGATCATGTCCACAGGCGCGTCATCGTCGCGCGTGGCGACGGCGACGATCACTCCGTCGCCCGCCTGGACGGACGCGCAGTTGAGCGGTCCCACCGGCGACAACTGGCTCGAGTACTACGGCAGCCTGACCGGCGATCGCTACTCGTCGCTGAGCCAGATCACGACGTCGAACGCCAGCTCCCTGAAAGAGGTCTGGCACATGAGCCTCGGCACCTGCACCCCGGGCCTCATCGCGGGCAACCCCGTGATCCCCGGTGCACCGAAGGGCGCCACCAACAACCCGACGAACTGCGGCTCGATGGAGTCGAACCCCGTCGCCGTCGACGGCGTGCTCTACACGACAAACGCTCCTCTCGGCGCGGTCTTCGCGATCGACGCGGCGACCGGCGCACAGATCTGGAGCTGGACGCCGTCGTACGCCGGCGAGACGCTGAACAACGGATCTGCCTTCACGCCCGGCAGCGGCGGCCGCCGCCCAGGCGTCGCGGTTGGCGAGGGCTTGGTCTTCAACGGCCTCCCGGACGGCCGTCTCGTTGCCCTCAACCAGGTCACGGGCGCACTGGTCTGGGAGACCTCCGTGGGTTCCTACAAGAACAACGCGAAGATCTCGAGCGCCCCGATCTACGTCAACGGCATGGTGCTCGCCGCCGACGGCTCCGGCGACAGCGGCGGCAACAGCCCGTCGCTCCAGGCCTTCAGGGCCGCGAACGGCGCACGCATCTGGAGCTGGAGCCCGATCCCGTCACCCGGGCAGCCCGGCTACAGCACGTGGACGAACAACGGCCAGGGCGGCAACGGCAGCACGCTCTACGGCGGCGGCTCCTTCTGGGAGTCCCCGCTCGTCGACACCGCTCGCCACCTCATCGTCATCGGCACCGGCAACCCGGAGCCGTGGAACTCGCGCGGCCCCGGCAAGAATCTCTACACCGACTCGATCGTGGGCCTCGATCTCTACACGGGCCAGCTCAAGTGGTACTTCCAGCAGGTCCACCACGACCTGTGGG
This sequence comes from uncultured Actinomycetes bacterium, assembly GCA_963848665.1. Taxonomy (GTDB): domain Bacteria; phylum Actinomycetota; class Thermoleophilia; order Gaiellales; family Gaiellaceae; genus Palsa-739. The sequence goes on along the minus strand of CAWKEF010000006.1, from coordinate 158,393 downwards.
ACTCCGACCTGCCGAACAACGGCGTCATGTTCGACGGCAAGTTCAAGGTGACGACGAAGGTGAAGGTGAAGGTGAAGGGCAAGGTCAAGGTCAGGGCTGTGAGCAAGCTCGTCACCCGCCCCGCGGTCGCCTACGTGAACAAGGTCGGCATGACCTGGGTGATCGACCGCGTCACCGGCAAGCCGCTCCTGCCGTGGAAAGAGACTCCGGTCCCGCAGGATAAGGAGCCCGGCGTCAACACCTGGCCGACGCAGCCTGTCCCGGCCACCCAGAACGTGCTGTTCAATCCGATCGGCAAGGACGGCATTCCGTGCACGACACCGGATGCAGTCACGAGCCTCGGCACCCCGTTCGCCACGTCGACCGCGCCCGACGGCAAGCCGTACAAGATCGGCTGCGCGTACACGCCGTACGACACGACGCAGTACACGACCATGCCGTTCGAGATGATGGACTGGCCGGCGAGCTCGTACAGCCCGGAGACGCACAGCATGATCACGTGCGGCGTCACCGGTCGCGCGACGGCCATGGAGCAGATCCCGGCCGCCTCGCAGGTCGCGAGCACCTTCGGCGGCCTCGGCGCGAACCGCCTCGGCGTCAGCGACGGGTCGACGGCGATCAGCAACACGGGCAACTTCACATCGCTCGACGTGCTCACCGGCAAGTACACGTTCCATCAGCACTGGCCCGCGATCTGCTATTCGGGCTCGGTGAACACCGCCGGCGGCGTGACCTTCGTCGGTCACTTCGGCACCGGTGACGGCTCGAAGGGCGACGGCTACCTCGAGGCGGTCAACACGAAGACCGGTCAGTCCCTCTGGACGTCGCCGACCATGCCGTACCCGGTCTCCGCCGCGCCGATCACGTACACGGTGAACGGTAAGCAGTACGTGACCGTCGAGGTCGGCGGCTCGGGCCACAACGATGTCACGCGCCCGTTCGGACTCCTCGACCCGCGGCGCGTCCGCGGCGACTACGTCTACACGTTCGCCCTTTCGTAGCGGCTTCGATCCCATGGCGGCGGCCGCTTCGAGCGGCCGCCGCCGCAACCCGCTGCACGGCACGGAACTTGCAGGTGCCGTGGCCGGACAGCGGTAGGTAGCGTTCGTTTCGGTGTCAACGATTTCGGTCTAAGCAGGCAGAGATGTATAGGAGGGGGTCGGTTTGATCAGACGTGTTGTAGTGACGCTCGGATTGCTCGCGCTGGGGGCAGCCGGTCTCGTGACGGGGTTCGCGCAGGCGCACACCGCTGCCCCGCACGCCGCGAACGCGACGACTCACATCACAGTCGCTGCTTCCGAGTTCAAGTTCGGGTTCTCGAAGCGGAGCATCCCGGCTGCCGGCACGGTGATCTTCACCGTCGTCAACAAGGGCAAGATCTCCCACAACTTCAAGATCCTCGGGAAGAAGACGCCCAACCTCCTCCCCGGGAAGTCTGCGAAGGTCACCGTCAAGTTCACGAAGAAGGGCCACTATGCGTATTCGTGCACGCTGCCGGGCCACGCGGCAGCCGGCATGAAGGGCACCTTCTCCGTCGGCGTCAAAGCGGTCGCGCCGCCTCCGTCGTCCACGCCGACGACGACGACGCAGCCGACCACGACGACAACGAGCACCGCTCCGGTCGGGACCGGCAAGACGACCGTGACGGTGAACATGGTCGAGTACGCGTTCCAGCTGTCGCAGTCGAGTATGCCGTCCGGACAGATCACCTTCGTGATCAACAACAAGGGCAACGAGGTGCACAACTTCGCGATTCTCGGCAACAGGGCCGGCGCGCAGATCGCACCAGGCACGTCCGAGACCTGGACGGTCTCACTGCCGGCGGGCACGTACAACTACCAGTGCGACGTCCCGTTCCATGCCGAGCGCGGCATGGTCGGACAGTTCACTGTGACGCCCTAGCAAGCGACTTCAAGGTGGACGGCGCCGAGGCGGCCTCCGGGCCGCCTCGGCCGTTCCCCGTCTAGCTCGAGGTCTTCGGTGCAGCGAGCGCGACGAGCCTCGTTCGCGAACGGAGCAGTAGCGCGTCTCCGACGATCGCGGGGCAGGCAGTCAGATTCCCCGACAGCCGCACGCGCCAGACAAGCCGTCCATCGCGCGTAGCGAACGCGTAGACGGTGCCGTCATGCGTCGACGTGAAGACGACGTCGCTCGCAATCGTCGCGCACCCGACGTCGGGTGCGGGTAGATGCCGCTCCCATCGTGCTCGACCGGAAGCAGCGTCGAGCGCGATGAGCTCGCCTCCGCGTCCGCACAGGTCGACCGGCACGAAGAGGCGGTCGTCCGCGTAGGCCATCGGGCTCTCCACGCCGCCGCAGCCCAGGTGATGGAGATCGACCTGCCTGTCCCAGAGGCGCCGCTTCGTCTCCAGATCCCAGGCGACCACGAGACCGCTCCTCTCCGCGGCAAAGGCTGTACCGGCGCCGGCCTTCGTCGCGAGGATCGGGGTGGCCCCGAGCCTGCTCGGCCAGTGCCCGAGAAGCCGGCCCGACGCGGCGTCGAGGACGAACCTCGAGGCCGTGTACAGCCTCCCTTCGGCGTCGATCGAGACCGGTCCAGGCGTGTCGAGCGGCGCAAACGTCCAGCGCACGACGCCTGTTGCGGCATCGAGCGCGTAGAGCGTCCCGTGCCCCGGTCGTGCAGGTTCAAGGGTGCTGACGAAGAGGAGACCTTTCCATGCCACCGGCGCGATTTCGGCGAGCTGCCTGCGCGTGCTCGCGAGCCGCCGGCGCCAGAGCACTCTGCCGTTCGAGGACGCGAGCGCGAACACATTCGGGTCGGTTGCGCCGTACACCCGCCCCGCATCGACGGTGAGCCCGCTCGCCCGGCCGTTCTGCACACGAAACCGCTGCGCCCAGCGAACGTCTCCGGTCACGCGGTCGAGTGCGAAGACGTCGTGCAGATCTTGCACGTACACCGTCTTTGTATCTGTGACCGGAGTCGACGCGACAGTGCTCGAGGAACTCGGGCCCGGCGAGAGTCCAAAACGCCACTGCACACGCAAGCGGTCGACGTTCTGCGCCGTGATCCCGGAGCCGGTTGCTTCACGCGTCGCTGCAAGGTTGCCGGCGGCAGTCGGCCAGTCCCGAGACGGTCCGTGTGCATCGCCGGCCCAAAGCAGGCCTGCTGTGACGGCTCCCGCCGTCGCAAACGCGACGACCAATCTCGGAGTGGAGAGCACGACCATCGCTACAGTAGTCGCACTATCCCGGCCCGATTCTCCACGTCGAGTTGAAGATCGCGGTCGCGCTCGCGGCGGCTGCGATCAGCGGCGGCTTGATCCTCGCGGGTGTGTTGCTTCGTCCCGGCGCGAGTGCACCGGCATCGACGGACCAGTCGGCGCTTCCCGTCTCGCAGCGTGCCGGCTTCCCTGCGCCGCCGCACGGTGCCGTCGTGTACAGCCGTGAAATGGGAGCGGAGGGCCTTGCGCTCGGCCTCGTTCCGAAACGGGGCACCATCCTCGCGCAGGTGTCGGTGCTCGGACCGCAGGGAACAGGCGTCTCCGGTCTCTCCGTTCTCGTGAACGAACGGCGCACGCAAGCCTGCGGCGCGGGCTGCTATCGGGTGGTTCTCCGCGGGACGCCGTCGAGCGTGAACGTTCGCGTTCGCTCGACACGGTGGCGCGTGCCGCTACCCAGGCCATGGCCGGCACGAGATGCGACGGCGCTGGTCGAGCGCGCGGGCGCTGCGTGGCGCTCGCTCCGCTCGCTCAGCTTCCACGAGCAGCTTGCGTCCGACTCCGTGCACGCGACGACGAGCAGTTGGCGTATCGAAGCGCCGGACAGGGTCGCGTACCAGGTCGAAGGCGGCTGGGCGGGCGTTGTCGTCGGCGGCCGGCGCTGGGACCGCTCGCCGAGGAGCAAGAAGTGGCTCGCATCGCCGCAGAGCCGGCTCACGCAGCCCGTTCCCGCGTGGGTCAAGGTGACCGATGCGCACGTCCTAGGTGGAACGACCGTCGGCGGCCGCCCGGCGTGGCGCGTGTCGTTTTTCGACCCCGGCACCCCTGCCTGGTTCACGCTCGCGATCGACCGGCGAACGTTCCATACGCTCGACTCGCGAATGACCGCGACGTCGCATTTCATGCACGACGTCTACGGATCGTTCAACAGCACGCCGGCGATCATGCCGCCGCCGGGCTGAAGAATGAGGGGTCCCGGGAGGCAGCCGCACGCCCGGCTTGGCGTGCAGAAGGTGGGAATCCAACGCCAACCGCGGTGGGGCTTGGCGAACAGGCCAAAATGTCCGAGGATTGTCCGGTGAGCTCGCGCGACCGCACCCCGACGCCGCAGGTCGTCCTGCAGGCGCTCCTCGGCGAGGCGAGCGACCTTGCGGGGTTCGGGATCTCGGTCTACGACGACGATGGCCGCCTCATCTCCGTCAACGAATACGCGGCCGAGAGGCTCGCCCAGAGCCGTGACGAGCTCCTGGTGCGCGATGTCGGGGACTTTACGGAAGGCGGCATCGACCGCTCCGTCCTGCTGAGGACGGAGGTCAGGGAGGGCGTCCGCCTCGTTCGGCTGAAGGACGGATCGAGCGTGCCCGTCGCGTTCGTCGTCGCACCGACCCGGGTCGGAGGCCTCGGGTACTTCGTCTCCGTCTGGTGGGAGATCGCACCGAACGATCCGCGGGCGCGCGACGCGCGCTGAGCGGGCACCCTCCCGCCGGTGGACGCAGCGAGTGCCGCTGATCCCTCGCAGCCGCGGCCGGAGCGCCGCCGCTAGTGTCCCGTCGATGGCCGTGACGCAGACCCTGAAGCGCCCGCCGCTCGAGCAGTACATGGCGTACCGCCGGTTCTCCGGCGGCCTCGCATTCAGTCCGGACGGCGCGCACGTCTACTTCATCAGCAACATGTCCGGGCAGTTCAACCTGTGGCGCGTGAGCGTCGACGGCGGCTGGCCGCAGCAGCTGACCGCGTTCACGGACGACACGGTCCGGCTGATCGGCGTCTCGCCGCGGGACGGCACGGTCGCGTTCTGCGCAGATCACGACGGCGACGAGTTCCACCAGCTCTATCTCCTCCCGGCGGGGGGCGGTTGGCCCGAGAAGATCACCGACGACCCGCAGGTGCAGCATTACGTCGCCGGCGACGCATTTTCGCCGGACGGCACGCTGCTCGCGTACGCGGCGAACGCGCGCGTGCCGGCCGACATGGAGATCTGGGTCCGAGACCTCGCAAGCGGCGACGTGCGGCCGGTGTTCGGCGAAGGGATGTTCGCGTTCCCCGGACCGTGGTCGCCGGACGGAACGAAGCTCGTCTGCGCAGACATTCGCAGCAACAGCGACTCGTCGATCTACGTCGTCGATCTCGACTCGGGCGAAGCGCACGAGGTCACGCCGCACGACGAAGAGGGGATCTACATCCCGGGGCCATGGAAGCCGGACGGGTCGGGCTTCTACTTCCTGTCGGACGAGGGTCGCGAGTTCAGAGGGCTCGCGCTCTACGACATCGCCGCGCAGAGCTCCGAGTGGGTGGAGACCCCCGACCACGACATCGAGGAGGTCGCCGCGTCGCACGGTGGGCAGGTCCTCGCCTGGCTCGTGAACGAGGACGGGTACGAGCGGCTTCAGCTCCGCGATCTCGAGTCGGGCCGCGAGCTCGCGCGTCCCGATCTGCCGGCGGGCGCCCGTCCGCACCTGACGGGCTTGCAGCCGCCGATCGCGCTGTCGAATGACGGCTCGCGGGCCGCCGTGATCCTGTCGGGTCCGCGACGGCCGCCGGAGGCCTATGTCGTCGAGACCTCCACCGGCGCGTCGAGGCCCGTCACGGAGAGCTGGATCGGGGGCGGCTTCGCGGAGGACGAGCTCGCGGACGTGGAGCTCATCACGTATCCGACGTTCGACGGCCGGGAGATTCCGGCCTGGCTCTACCGCGGTCGCGGTGCGGACGGTCGCGCTCCGGTGGTGCTCGCGATCCACGGCGGCCCCGAGGCACAGGAGCGTCCGATCTACAGTCCGCTGTACCAGTACCTCGCGAGCCGCGGCATCAATGTCCTCGCGACGAACATCCGCGGCTCGACCGGGTACGGCAAGACCTACCAGCGTCTGATCCAGCGCGACTGGGGCGGCGGCGACCTGAAGGACTGGGATCACGCAGTCCAGTGGCTGCACGGCCGCGACTGGGTCGACCCGGAGCGCATCGGTGTGTGGGGCGGCTCGTACGGAGGCTTCGCGGTGCTCACGTGCGTCACGCGCCTGCCCGACTACTGGGCGGCGGCGGTGGACATCTTCGGCCCGTCGAACCTCATCACGTTCGCGAAGGCCGTGCCGCCGACCTGGAAGCGTCTGATGAAGCGATTCGTCGGCGATCCGGACGAAGATGCCGACCTTTTGCGCGAGCGCTCCCCGATGACCTACATCGAGCACGCGAAGGCACCGCTCCTCGTCATCCAGGGGGCCAAGGATCCGCGGGTCGTGAAGGGCGAGTCGGATCAGCTGGTCGAGAAGCTGCGCTCGCTCGGCCGTACGGTCGAGTACATCGTCTTCGACGACGAGGGACACGGGTTCACGAAGCGCAAGAACGAGCTGGCGACGATGCGTGCGTCCGCCGACTGGCTCGAGAAGTACCTGCTGGCAGACCACTGATCCGCTCGATCCCTACTTCGACGGGTGAGGTCGCGCGACTGCGAAGCGGAAGACGTTGTCGAAGCGGTAGGAGCCGTCTTCCAGGCGGAAGGGCTCGGCCGCCTCGAGGATCGCCCTGTCGAACGCGGCCTTGCCCGCGTGCCGAATCGCCATGACGCACGGACCGGGCGCCTCCCACGCGCGGAGAAAGTCGGCTTCGTCCGCGTGCTCGTACGGCGTCGCGACATCGGCGACGACGAGGGTCTCGAGGCCCGCTGTCGCGAGCAGAGCCGCCAGCGCTCCCTCCTCGGAGAGTGCGAGAGGGCCGGGCGCTCCGGGGGGAGGCGGCGGCAGCAGGCGGCGGACCGCGTTCAGCACGATCTCGCCGTTGCACTGCTCGGGCCGGCCCCAGACCGCCATCAGCACGCGTCCGTCGTCGCGAAGAACGCGTCGAGCTTCCCGCAGCGCGGCAGACGGGTCGGTCGCGTACTGGAACGAATTGAAGCCCGTCACGACGTCGAAGCTCGAATCCTCGAACGGCAGGAACTGGATGTCGCCGACCTCGACGCGTGAGCCCGGGACAACACGGCGTGCGTGTGCGGCGAGGGCGGGTGCGGCGTCGATGCCGGTGACCTCCGCGCCCCGGTCGGCGGCAATGCGCAGCACTGCGCCCGAACCGCAACCCAGGTCGAGGAGCGAGGTTCCGGGTCCGACCGAGAGCTGATCGAGACCGGCGATGTGCAGCGGCGCCTCGACCGGCTCCATCAGCTCTGCCCAGTCGTCTGCCCGCTCGCTCCAGAGGTCGCCCTGGACGGTTGCGGAGCCTGCAGGTGTTGCGGTGGCACTCATCGGGACTCCCTTCGTCGATTACGCTCGACGTTAGGCCGACGCGGCCGGCGCGGCATCGGGCGGACTCCCCATATTGGCCGGGACGCCGCCCAGATTGCGGCGGCTTCGGTGCGCGTGCTCGCATCGAGCTTGCGAAGGCAAGCCGAGACATGATGGCCGACCGTCTTCTCCGAGAGATGGAGCTCGCCCGCGATCTCGGCATTCCGGCGGCCGGCGACGACGAGCTCCAGCACCTCGCGCTCGCGTTCGGTCAAGCCGTACCGGTCCGCTCTGGTGGAGCGCCGCGCGCCACGCGGCGCCCGGAGCCCCAGGGCGCTGCGTGCGCGACCAAACGCGCGCACGGCTGCCGTCGCGCCGATCTGCTCGAGCTGCGCGACTGCCTCTCGCGCTGCCGGATCGTCGCCGGTCAACGCCGCGAGCGCCGCGTTGTACGGACAGCCGAGCGCGCGCCACGCAGCGACCGCCTCTCGCCAGGAGCCGGCGAGCTCCAGCGCGAAGGGCTCCGGCACGGCCACGGGCGGCGTGACGGTCGACCCGCAGCGCGCGGCCCACACGGCGAGGTCGCCCGCGAACCACGGAATCCGCTGCGCGACGTCGAGCGCGAGACCGGCCTCCGACTCGGCGCGCCCGGTAGCGTCGTCGCCGGCGAGCCACGCAACTTCTGCGCGTGCCAGACGGACGAGTGACTCCCGGAACCCGTCGGGCGCGCCTTCGACGGATGCGAGCGCGCGATCGAGCAGCGCACCTGCGCCGGCGTGGTCCTGTCGAGCGGCGATGAGCGCGTAGAGCACGTCGGCGAGCATCCCTTCGACGACGTTCGCACGCGGCGCCGTCGCGAGGAGTGCCTCGGCTTCGTCCATACGCCCGCGATCCAGGAGCGATCGGGCGTACGACTGCGTGATGTCGTCGAGCGGGCTGCCGAGATGAAGCTGCTCCTCGAACAGAGCACGTGCGGCCGGGAAGAGGGCATCCGACGCGTCGTGCTCCCGCATGGTCGCCGCGACCACGAGCGCGTTGACGTAGCCTCTGATCTGCTGGCTGTAGAAGCCCCGCTCGACCGCGAGCTCGCGGCCCTCGCGAATCCGATCGAGCCCGAGCGGGTCGCCGGCGAGGCCGTGCGCAAGCCCGAGGCTGATCGTCGCGCTCGCCAGTGCCTCGTCGTTCCCGACCGCGCGTGCGGCCGCGATCGCCTCGATCGCGACGTCGGCCGCTTCGCGCGCGTGGGCGCCGAGCGCGAGGAAGTTGGCGCGCCACGCAGTGGCGACCGCGAGCTCACCGGCGTCACCTGCCTCGGAGAGGACCTCGACGGCGCGACGTGACGCCTCGCCGGCGTCAGCCCAGCGGTCGAGGAGCCACAGGGCTCGGCCGAGATGACGCAAGGCGCGACCGAGCGTGAGCAAGTCCCCCTCTGCCTCCGCGAGGCGGCTCGCCTGTTCGAGAGTCTCGAGCGCGCGCTCCGTCTGGTCTGCGAGCCAGGCAACTCCGCCCACTGCGAGGAGCGCGTCCTTGCGCTGCGCAGGCGTCGCCGCCGCGAGGGCCCGCTCCCGTTGTGCCAGCGCTTCACGGAACGATCCCGCGCGCTCGGCCTCGGTCGCGGCAAGAGGTGCGTGAGCCCACAGGAGCTGCGTCTGTCCGGCCGCGGCTGCGTGATCCGCGATGCGTGCGTGGTCGGGGATCGGCTGCGCAGCGAGGGCCTGCGCGACCGCGCCATGCAGGAGCGCGCGCCTCGGAGGTGAGATCGCCTCCTCCACCGCGACGCGCGTCAACTCGTGCCGAAATTGGAGCTGCGCACCCGCGGCGACGAGGATGCCGCATCCGATGCACTCCTCGATGGGCCCGGTGTCTGCGCCGGAGATATCGGCGAGCAAGACCGGTTCGATGCTCGAGCCGATCACGGCGGCGGCGTCGAGGGTGCCGCGTGCGGCGGTCGACAGCCGTGTGGTGCGCGCGAGCACGGCGTCCCGGACGGTCGGCGGCATCCGATCGGGTGCCGCGAGCGACTCCGCGACGAGGAACGGGTTGCCACCGGTCGTCTGGAGCAGCCGGCCCGGGTCGATGCCCGCCCCGCTCGCGAGTGTGCCGACCGCGTGCGCCGAGAGGCGCCGCGGCTCGAGCCGCACGACGTTCGGAGTGGTCGCGACGTCTCCGGCGAGCACGCGGACCGGCTCGTCGGCCGCGCCGTCGTCTCGATAGGTGAGGAGCAGCACGGCCGGAACCTGCTCGATGCGACGCGCTGCCACGCGGAGCACGTCGAGTGTCGCACCGTCGGCCCAGTGACAGTCCTCCACCACCACGATCAAGGGACCCCGCACGGCGACGGCCGCGAGCAGCGCACGTGCAACGCTCGCGGGGTCGGCCGCGTCCGCGATCGGATCGTTCAGCGTTGCGGCTATGTCGTGCAGCGGTCCGAGGGGCGCGGGCACGGCGAGGGGCTCGCAGCGTCCCACGTGAACGGGCACGTCTGCTCTGGACTCGAACGCGCGAACCAGCGCCGTCTTGCCGATGCCTGCTTCTCCAGCAAGAAGGACGGTGGTGCCGCGTCCGTCGTGCGCCGCCGCGAGCGCGGCGTCGAGTGCGTCGAGCTCGACCTCGCGCTCGAGGAGCGGACTCATCGCGGTGCGACCCCGTTCGCCGTCGTGAGCGCGAGCGCGACCGTTCCGATGTTCCTGCGGCTGTCGGAGGCCATCACCTCGAGCGTGTAGGCCCCGTCCGGAAGGGCCGTGGTGTCGAGTCCGTGGGCGAGCCAGAAGATGTACTGGCCCGGGCGGTTCGGCTTGTTCTGGTACGTGCCCGATGCGTAGATCCAGCTGTAGAGGCTGTTGGGCGGAAGCCCGAAGTCGAAGTAGGCGGCGACGCTCGACTCGATCACCGCGCCCTTGCTGTCCAGCAGGTCCCACGACACCGAGGCCGGGGCGAGACGCGCGAGGTTCCACGGTGGAGGCGGCGCGATCGGCGGCGTGTCGTAGACGTTCGCGACGATGTCGATCGATCCGACGATGTGTTGAAGGTTCGCAGCCTGCGTGCCGCCCGCGACCCGCACTTGCACCCACGCGATGGTCGGCACCGTCCGATCGCGGAACGGCGTCAGCGCGCCTGTGCGGAGAGGATTCCGGTAGCTGCCGCGCAGGCTCTCCGCGAAGTGCACGTGGCCCCACCCGGCAATGACGTGACCCACGAGCTGGTGCAGGCGAACGTGCGTCCCGCTCTTCACGACCGGCCGCACGTGCCAGTAGCCGAAGCGGCGGCCCGAACGCCGGCCGATGGTGACCGAGTCGTGATGGCGGCGGACGACGACGCCGGGCTCCACGGCGAAGACCGGCGCGCCGTCACGGGCGACGATGTCAACGCCGAAGTGAAACGCCGACAGCTGGCTTTCGGGGCCCAGGTGGAAGCGGGGGTCGCCGAACGTCGCGCGAATCGCGTGCGACTTGTGAAACGGTTTCACGGGCCAGCTGTACGCCTGCGTCCCGGCGGGCGTCAGCGCGATCATGAGCGTGACTGCGGTCGCGAGCGTGAGCGCCGCCCCCAGGGGGCGCTTCAGGAAGGGTGCGGCCGGCACGTTTCGCACCGTACAACCGAGAATGAGGAACGCGAGTGATGAGGGATGAACAGGGCAGGCAGGATCCGGTCGCAGCGCTCACAGCGGAGGTCTTCGCCGAGGCCGCGCAGCGGATCGCCCCACACGTGCACCGGACGCCCGTTCTCCGGTCGGCGACGCTCTCCGGCGAGACCGGCTTCGACGTCCGCCTGAAGGCGGAACTGTTCCAGCGGACGGGCTCGTACAAGATCCGCGGCCCTTCGAACAAGCTGCCGCAGCTCTCGGACGAGCAGAAGCGTGCAGGCGTCATCTGCTCCTCCGCAGGCAACCACGCGCAGGGCGTTGCCCTCGCCGCCGCGCAGCTCGGCATTCCCGCCGTCGTCGTGATGGCCACGAACGCGACACCGTCGAAGATCGCGGCGACGAAAGGGTACGGCGCGGAGGTCGTGCTGCACGGGCAGATCTGGGACGAGGCGAACGCCGAGGCCGAGCGGATCGCGGCCCAACGGGGCCTGACCATGGTGCATCCGTTCGACGACGTCGAGCTGATCGCCGGGCAGGGCACGGTCGGGCTCGAGATCCTCGAGGACGTCCCGGAGGTGGACGTGGTCGTCGTTCCGATCGGGGGCGGAGGCCTGATCTCGGGCATCGCCGCAGCGATCCGAACACGCCGGCCCGAGGTCCGGATCATCGGCGTCGAATCGAGCGGCGCACCGGCGATGCAGCGCAGTGTCGAACAGGGCGAGCGGGTGACGCTCGGCGAGGTTCGCTGCTCGATCGACGGTCTGAAGGTGAAGCAGGTCGGCGAGAACACCCTCGCGCTCGTACGGCACTACGTGGAGAAGGTCGTGGCACTCGACGACGCCGCGATCTTCGATGCGGTCATCTGGACGATGTCGCGGTGCAAGCTCGTCGTCGAGGGCGCAGCTGCCGCGCCGGTCGCGGCGTTGCTCGCGGGCCTCGTCGAGGCAGAGCCCGGCGCGTCGGTCGTCTGCGTGCTGAGCGGGGGGAACATCGACCTGGAGCGCCTGCGCGGCGAGTCCTGGAACTAGCTCATCGTCCTCCGATTGATAATGATTGGGGCGTGGCGGCATTCGGCTCCGACGAGCAGCTCGACCGGATCGCCGAGTACGCCGATGCGTCGGTCCGGACGGTCAGCCGCCGCGGTTCGCTGGCCGGCGTGCCCGGCGCGTACGGCCTCAAGCAATGGCTCTACAAACGCTGGGGGAACCGCGGGAACGCGGTGTACACGGCGCTCGGCTCGCTGATCGTGATCGGGCTCAGCGGCCTCTGGGCCTGGCTCTTCAAGGAGCCGCTCCTCTTTCCGAGTCTCGGCGCGACCGCGTTTCTCTTCTTCGAGACGCCCCTCGCCGAGGTCGGTACGCCGCGGAACGCGGTAATCGGGCATTTCGTCGCGATCGCGGCCGCAGTCGTCTCGCTCGAGGCGTTCCGGCTCTTCGACGCCCCGAGCGTCTACGTGCAGGGTGTGACGCCGGCCCGGATCGGGGCGGTCGCGTGCTCGGTCGCACTCACCGGCGGGGTGCTCCGCCTCCTGCGCTCCGCGCACCCTCCCGCCGGCGCGACGACGATCATCGTCAGCTCCGGCCTGCTTGCGAAACCGCATCAGATCGTCGCGGTCGCGTCCGGCGTGCTCCTGATCACCGTCGCAGGCTGGGTGCTCAACCGCGCGATGGGCGTGCCGGCGCCCCGCTGGGCTGGCCGGAGGTAGGCCGCCGGCGCCCGACCGGCAATCAGCTTGCGCGGACGCTCTCGGCCCAGCCCTGCAGGCGGTCCGAGAACTGCGGCGTAGCGGCGCCGACCTCGATGACGGAGTCGGCGGGGACGTTCGCCCGCCGCGCCGATGCGAGGATCGCCTCGGCTGACGGCGCCTCGTACAGACAGTAGGTGCGGCGCCGGTCCGCACTCAGGAAGGAGAAGAGCCAGCGCACGCCTTCGTCCGTGTTGATCTTCTCGATCAGCTCGACGGAGTCGTCCGTGAGGTCGAGCTCGTCGGCAAACTTGCGCTCGATCATGTAGAGCGGCATGGCACGATCGTAGCGAGTCTCCCCACCCTCACACCGATGTGAGCCGGTGGCGGTGGGCGTACGAGGCGGCTTCGGTGCGGTTGGCGCAGCCCGTCTTGCGCAGGATGTTGCGTACGTGGTTGGCGGCGGTGTGCTCGCTGATCGTGAGCGTCACGCCGATCTCCCGGTTGCTGAGGCCGCGGGCGATGAGGCCGAGGATCTGCACCTCGCGCGCGGACAGGCCGTCGGGGAGGCTCACAGTGGGTGCGGCGGTGCCGAGCGCCTCGATCTTGCCGATGAGCGCCGGCATGCCGATGCGGCCGGCGAGCGACGCAGCCTCACCGAGCAGGGCTCCGGCCTGCTCGCGGTCGCCGCGACCTCGTCCGAGCAGGAAGCGCCCGTACTCGTATGCGGTATGGGCGAGCCAGGTCACCGCTCCCATGCGCCGGTTGAGCTCCATTGCGCGCTCGAAGTGCTCGACCGCGCGGGCTCGGTCGCCGAGCGTCGCCGCGAGCATGCCGAGGTACCGGTCGACTGCTCCGTAGCACGAGACCAGGTGGCCGATCATCACGTTCGACCCACCGAGCGGCTCGAGCTCGGGATAGACGAGGGCCGCCGTGGCCTCGTCGCCGAGGGCGGCGCAAGCATCCGTCAAGTACGTGAGCGAGGTGAGCCAGAGCGTCTGGCGGTAGGCGTCGAGCCCTTCGGCGGCGACCTGCGCGAGCTCTCTGCGTGCCTCCGCTTCCATCCCGAGCTCGGCGAGAACGGCGACGAAGCCTGGCCGCCAGGGCCCGCCGCCACTGTCTCCGCCGGCCAGGACCCTGAGCAGCGGAGCAAGCTCCGCGAGCCGTCCCTGCTCGCGGCGGACGCTGAACGTCTGGATGCCGTAGACGCCCGACGCGTCGCGTCCCGTCAGCAGGCGGCTCCATTCGTGGGAGCGAAGCGCGAGCAGCTCGGCCTCCGCGAGCTGTCCATCGCAGAGCGCAAGGGCCGAGCCGTAATGCCCGGCGACGTGGAGCATGAAGGGCTGGGCCGTCTGCTCCGCGGTCTCGCGCAGTGCCGTGACCTCCCTCCTCGCTGACCCGAGATCGCAGAGGGCGACGAAGGTCGGCGCGCGCCAGGCCATCGCCTCGGCGCGGATCTCGGTGTTGCCGAGCTCGTCTCCGAGGTCTCTGGCCTCGGTCAGCATGTCGAGGATCTCCTCGAGGGTGCTGGCGCCGAGCGACCAGTAGGAGCGCATCAGGACCGCCGCGAGGCCCACGCGGTCCCCGATCTCTCGTGCCATCGCGAGCGCGCTGCTGCGGACGACCGCTCCGCGCTCGAAGCCGCCCTGAAAGTCGAGCGCCCGCGCGAGGCCGGCGAGCAGCCCGACGCGCAGCTCGGAGTTGTCGTCGCCGAGGGCCGCAGCAGCCTGCTCGAGCAGCTCGACGGCGCCCTGATCTGCCATCCCGGGACGCCAGCACGCTTCCTCGAAGCCGATCGCGGCGCGGGCGAGGAGCGGCGCATCGCCGAGCTCCCGGGCGATGTCCGCCGCGGCCGTGAACGCCTCGAGCGCGGCGCCCGCCTTTCCGCCACGGTGGCTCGCATCGCCGAGCTCGAGCAGGACATCCGCTCGTTCCCGCAGACCGGTGATGCCCAGGTCGAGCGCCGTGCGCAACCGCGCCGCCGCTTCGTCGAAGGCGAGCCCCGCGGAAGCGGCCCGTGCCGCAAGGACGTTGTATTCGACGCCCCGTCCGGCTCCGCCGAACGGAGTTGCCGCCGCAAAGTGGTGTGCGAGGTCGGCGAGGGCACGGCCCGAGCGCGCAGACCCTTCGAGCGCCTCGCCGACACGGAGATGGAGCTCGGCGCGTCGCATCCGGGACAGCCGGTCGTAAAGCGCTCGCCGAACCAGCTCGTGCGCGAAGTGGTACGCGAGCCCGCGCGCCGGAAGCTCCTCGAGCATCCCGCTGCGAACGGCCTCGTCGAGGGCCGCGAGGAGCTCGGGCTCCTCGAGCCCCGCAGCGTTGCGGACGAGGTCGAGCTCGAACTCCGAGCCGGCCGTCGCCGCGAGCTCGAGCAGGTCCGTCGTCGCGGGCGACAGGCGTGCGAGCCGCTGGCTGACGACCTCGCGGACGCTCTCCGGGCTGCCGATCTCGGCCGGCGGCCGGGCAAGCCGGATCGCCCCGCCGACGAGCTCGACCGACCCGGTCTCGATGAACGTGCGCCAGAGCTCGCAGACGAGAAACGGGTTGCCCTTCGTGAGCTCGTGGACCGCATCGGCGAGGTCTCGCAACTCGACCCCGAGCTCGCCTCCTGCTGCTCTCCGTACGAACTCGGCAACCTCGTCGCCGGAAAGCCCGGAGAGCCGCAGCCGAACGACCTCGTCGGATCGCCGGAGGTCCGCGAGCGTCTCCGAGAGCCCCTCCGGCATGTCGGCCTCGGTATCGCGGAACGTTGCGATCAAGAGCAGGCGTGCGTGTCCGGCAGCGCGCGTCAGATGCCGCAGGAGGAGTAGCGTCGGCGCATCGGCCCAGTGTCCGTCCTCGAGCACGAGCAGGGTTGGGCGCCGCCGGCTCATGCCCTCGAGGAGATCGGTCACAGCCGTGTGCAGCCGGTGACGCTCGGTATCCGGATCAGCCTTGACCGGAGCCGGGAGATCGCCCACCCGCACCGGCAGATCGGGGAGAAGGCGGGTGAGCTCGCCGCCGGCGGTGCCGAGCGCCGCCCGAAGCTCTGCGGGATCTGCGGTACGCGCCAGATGATCGAGCGCCTCGACGAACGGTCCGTACGGCGTGCGGACGACGGCATCGCAGGCGCCGTAGAGGACGAGGGCGCCGTCCCGCGCCGCCTCGCCGGCGAACTCCCGGACGAGCCGGCTCTTCCCCGAGCCCGGCTCGCCGCCGACGAGGACGACTCGGCGGCCCTCGTCCTCCGCTCTCGGCATGAGGCTGCGGAGCGTCTCCAGCTCGGATCCGCGCCCGACGAACGGGAAGGTCGAGGTGAGACGAAGCGAACCGGGAAGATCGGGCGCTCGTGTGCCCACGAGACGACGATAGTCAGATCTGACCATTCGCGGCATGTCGCAGCGGAAGACGATGGAGAAAAGAGAGTCAGCTCGCGTCATGACCTGCGCACGGGTCCGTCCTAGGGTTGCGACCAGAACAAGAGACAGCAGTCCGATGAAGGAGGACCACCGTGAGCACCCTCACGACACCAGCACGCGCCGCACGTCAGGAGCTCACCGGCTTCGGCGGACGGCTGATCGGGCCCGACGACGCCGAGTACGACGAGGCGCGCGCGGTCTACAACGCCATGATCGACAAGCGGCCGGCGCTGATCGCGCAGTGCGCGAATCCGGACGACGTCGCGAGAGCAATCGCGTTCGCCCGCGAGCACGACCTGCTCCTTGCCATCCGCGGCGGCGGTCACAACGGCGCCGGCCTCGGAACCTGCGACGACGGAGTGGTCATCGATCTGTCGCTCATGAAGGACATCGACGTCGATCCGAAGGCGCGTACGGTTCGGGTCGGCGGCGGCTGCACCTGGGGCGAGGTCGACCGGGCGACGAACGAGCATGGGCTCGCCACGCCGAGCGGAATCATCTCGACCACCGGTGTCGGCGGCCTCACGCTCGGCGGCGGCCTCGGGCACCTGACCCGCAAGTTCGGTCTCACGATCGACAACCTGCTCGAGGCGGAGCTCGTGCTTGCGAACGGCGAGCGCGTGCGGGCGAGCGCCGACGAGCACCCCGATCTCTTCTGGGCGATCCGGGGTGGCGGCGGCAACTTCGGCGTCGTCACATCCTTCGTCTTCCGCCTGCACGAGGTGGGCACCGTCGTGGGCGGGCCGACGTTCTGGCCGGTCGAGCTCGGCGCCGAGGTCCTCTCCGCCTACCGCGAGTTCCTGCCGCAGGCGCCGCGCGAGCTGAACGGCTTCTTCGCTTTCCACACCGTGCCGCCCGGGCCGCCGTTCCCGGAGGAGATCCACTTTCGCAAGGTGTGCGGCGTGGTGTGGTGCTACATCGGTTCGGAGGAGGACGCCGCCGGTGCGATGGCACCGCTCCTCGACTCCTTGCCGGAGCCGTTGCTGCACGGTGTCGGTCCGATGCCGCACTCGGCGCTTCAGGGGGCGTTCGACGGTCTCTACCCGGCGGGTGACCAGTGGTACTGGCGCGCCGACTTCGTGAAGGAGATCCCCGACGAAGCCGTCCAGATCCACGCGAAGTTCGGAGCGGAGATGCCGACGCTGAAGTCGACCATGCATCTGTACCCGATCGACGGTGCAGCGCACGACACCGGATCCTCGGACTCTCCGTGGAGCTACCGCGACGCGAGGTGGGGCTCGGTCTTCGCAGGCGTCGATCCGGATCCGGAGAACGTGGACGCGATCCGGCGCTGGAGCATCGACTACAACGAGGCGCTGCGCCCATACTCCGCCGGTGGGGCGTACGTGAACATGATGATGGACGAGGGCCAGGAGCGGGTCCGCGCGAGCTACCGCGACAACTACGACCGCCTCGCTCGCATCAAGGCGACCTACGACCCGGACAACCTCTTCCGGGTCAACCAGAACATCCAGCCGAAGGCGTAGGCGGGACCGAATACCCGTGCCAGGCACCGCTTCTGCGGTGCCTGGCACCAGTCCGGGCCACCGGCGACGTTTCGGCCACGAGTCCGGCAGGAAGAGGTCCAAGGGAGGTGGGGGACGCCGCAGCCCTACCAGCCCCGAATGTAGCCGAATGGCTCGGATTGCATCTGACATGCAGCCGCGGGTCACCTTCGTCACGGACATCGTGACGCCGTATGCGACCGCGGTTTTCACGGCTCTGTCGGAGCTGTGCCGGCTCTCCGTGATCTTCTGCTCGCGCGCCGGCTCACGCGGGCTCGCATGGGAGCATCGCGACGACCTGCCGTTCAACCACCGCGTGCTGTCCGGTGTGACCGTGGGACGGCGCACGCCCGACGCCGCCGACATCTATCCGGATCCGCGGATCCTGCTCGCAGTGGCGCGCTCGCGACCGGACGCGATCATCTCCGGCGGCTTCTCCCTGCCCTCGGTGTACGCGGCCGCATACGCACGCGTCGCCGGGAGGCCGCATCTGATTCACAGCGACGGCACGCACGCGTCGGAGAGTCGGATCGGTGCGGGCCAGCGCGCGCTTCGACGTTTCTTCGCGCGTGTCTCCGACGGTGCCATCGCGAACAGCACTCCCGCTGCGCGGCGATTCGTCGAGCTGGGGTGGCCATCGGAGCGTGTCCACCTGGCGCCGCACAGCACGAACATCGAAGGCTTCCACGACGTCGGTCGGCGGCGCAGCTACGAGGCGAGAGCATCGCTCGCGTTTCTCTGCGTTACGCGGTTGATCCCGCGGAAGGGCATCGACCGGTTGATCCGCGCGACCGCCCGGGCGCGCGCCGCCGGCGCCGGCATCTCTCTCGTCATCGCCGGGACGGGATCGGAGGGGCGTGCGTTGCGTCGCCAGGGCGAGGAAGAGCGGGTGCCGATCGAATGGCTCGGGTTGGTCGAGCACGCCGACCTTCCTCACGTCTACGCACGCGCCGACGCGTTCGTGTTCCCGACGCTGATGGATCCGTTCGGCATCGCTCTCCTCGAGGCTGCCGCGGCCGGGCTTCCGTTGGTCGCCTCCGAACGTGCCGGTGCGACTTCGGACTTCGTGCGCGACGGGATCAACGGGCTCGTCGTCGATCCGGACGATGTCGATATGCTCGCGGGCGGCCTCGTGCGACTGGCCTCGGACGACCGGCTGCGCAGGCGCCTGGGCGAGGCGGCGTTCGCGACGACTGCGGATCGGACGCCCGAGGCGACGGCACGGGGATACCTCGCTGCCGTCGGGTCGGCGCTCGCGCGATGAAGTCGATTCGGGTCGCGTATCTCGTCGGCCGGTATCCGGCGGTCTCGCACACCTTCATCCAGCGCGAGATCGTGGCGTTGCGCGCACTCGGCGTCGAGGTCTCGACGTTCTCGATCTGGCGCACGGCCCAGCAGGAGCTGCTCTCGGAGGCGGACAGGAGCGAGTACGAGCGGACGAGCGTCTTGCTTCCGCCCGGCATCACGTCGGCCCGCGGTCAGCTCGGAGCTGCCCGCAGCTCGCGCGCCTATGCGGCGCTCGTCGCGCACGCGCTCCGGCTGGGGCCGCCGGGTGCGCGTCGGTTGCTGCTCGGCGGCTCGTGGATCGTCGAGGCGGTCGCCCTGTGGGACGCGCTCCGCCGCACGGGGGTGCGGCACATCCACGCGCATCTCGGCGGCACGGCTCCGACCGTGGCGATGCTCGCCGCCGAGCTCGGGAACGCCGTGGCGCCGGACGACAGGTCTCGCTGGACCTGGAGCTTCACCGTGCACGGGCCGGACGAGTTCGCAGACGTCGTGCGCGAGCGCCTGCAGGCGAAGATCGAGGGGGCCTCGTTCGTCGTCGCGATCAGCGACTTCGCCCGCAGCCAGCTCATGTCGCTCGTCGACGAGAGCGAGTGGTCGAAGCTGCACGTCGTGCACTGCGGCGTCGACACCGCTGTGTTCGCACCGGTCAACGGCGCCCGGTCGTCAGGCAATGAAGACGGCGTGCTGAACGTTCTGACCGTCGGTCGCCTCTCCTCGGCGAAGGGACATGGGGTTCTGCTCGAGGCCGTCGCGCGAGTCGCGCACGACGGGGTGCCCGTGCACGCGACGATCGTCGGCGACGGCCCGCGACGCACTCAGCTCGAGCGGCGCGCGGAGACGCTCGGGATTCGCGACCGCGTCACGTTCACCGGCTCCGTCGGTCAGCACGAGCTGCCGGCGTACTTCGCCGGCGCCGATGTCTTCTGCCTCGCGAGCTTCGCGGAGGGGCTTCCCGTCGTGCTGATGGAGGCAATGGCGACCGGGAAACCGGTCGTGACGACCGCAGTGATGGGTATCCCCGAGCTCGTCGCCGACGGCGAGCACGGGCTCGTCGTGCGTCCCGGGCGCCCGGACCTCGTCGCCGCGGCCATTCGCCGGCTCGCCGCCGACGGCGAGCTGCGCGAGCGGATGGGACGTGCGGCTCGCGCACGTGTGTCGGCCGAGTTCGATGTTCGGGTTCAGGCGGAGCGTATTCGCGATCTGTTCGTCGAGTACACGGGCGGTCCCGCGTGAGCGGCCACGACCTGCGCTGGTATGTGGCGCGCGCTCGGGCGATGTCGCCGACCGAGATCGGCTGGCGCGCGGCGAGCGGGCTGCGGCGGCAGCTCAAGCCCGTTCGGCCGGAGGGGCGGACATTCGACTGGGACACCGGCCCGTGGCCGTCGCTCGTTCGCGGCCTCGTTGCCGACACGCGACTCGACCTGGCCGGCGATGCGCGGCGCATCGCGGGCGGCGAGCTTCAGTTCTGGGGTCGAGAGGTGCGAGTCGACCCGCACGCGGTGCCGTGGTGCGACGGGCCGTTCGCCGCGGAGGCCGCTGCCGGAGACACCTGGGCACACGACCCGAAATGCCGTTTCGAGCTGCAGCGGCAGCAGCACCTCGTCGCGCTCGCCGCCGGCGGCTGCCGGGCAAACCGACCGGAGTGGGCGAGGCTCGCACTCGACCAGATGCTCGACTGGATCGCGCGGCAACCGGTCGGAAACGCATTCGACACGGGCTACGAGGCGGCGCACCGGCTCGTGACGTGGACGTGGACGCTCCCGTTCGCTTTCGCCTCCGCGTCCGACACCGAACGATCCGAGATCGTCGACGCGTTCGCGGCGGCGGCGGCGGGCGTTCGTGAACGGCCGTCGCTGTACTCGTCGGCGAACAACCACCGTCTCGCAGAGCTCGCGGGACTCCTGGCCTGCGAGGCCGTGACCGCGGAGCGAGCGGGATGGGCGTCGCTCTGGTCGTCGTTCGAGGCCGAGGTCGCGCGGCAGACGTTCGCAGACGGCGGCAGCCGCGAGCAAGCGGGCGGCTACTTCCTCTACGTCCTCGAGATCATCTGGGTCGCCGCCCTCCTCGCCCACGCAGTCGGTCAGGATCTCGACGGGCTGGCTCCCCGCGTCGAGGCGATGCTCGGCTGGCTCGATGCGGTGGCCGGCGAGGACGGAGAACCCCCTCGGGTCGGAGACGACGCCGAGGATCGGTTCGTCCGCGTCGACTACTTCGGGCGCCGCAACGCGTCCACCCTTGCAAGCCGCCTGAGCGCGTTGCTGCGAGGCGCTCCCACTCTTGTTCCCGCGCGTGCACCGGCTGCCGCCGCCGAGTCGTGCCTCCTGCGTGAGAGCGGGTACGTCGTCATGCGTGGGCGCGTCGGGTCGAGTCCCGCGCGTCTTGTTCTCGATGCGGGAGCGCTCGGGCTCGGTTCGCTCGCTGCGCACGGCCACGCGGACGCACTCGCGGTGACGGTCGACGTCGGCGCGGAGACGTTGCTGCGCGATTCGGGAACGGGCTCGTACCGGCCGGCCGCCGGACGCGACGGATTTCGCGTCACTTCGGCGCACAACACGGTGTGCGTCGACGGCGAGAGTCAGGCAGAACCCCTTGGACCGCACCTCTGGGGTCGCCGGTTCCGCACGATCGTGCATGCGATCGACCTCGGCGACGATGTCGAGTACGTGCGGGCGAGCCACGACGGGTATCGGTCGCGCCCGGCGCACGCGGTCCACGTTCGAAGCATCACCTACGTCAAGCCCGACATCGCAGTCGTCCTCGACCGGGTGACCGCCGAGCAGGCCTGCACGGTCGAGCTCGTCTGGCAGACGATGCCGGGCTGCGCGCTCGACGCGCCTTCCGAAGATTCTGCGGTTGCGGTGGCTGCGTGGCCGACCGCGACGAGGCGCAACGAGATGGGACCGTTCTCCTCGCGGTACACATGGATCGCCGAGGCGCCGCGAACGAGGTTCCGAGCGGCCGGACGCGAGGTCATCTTTGCCACGGCGCTCTCCCTCTCGCAGCAACCGCTCGCCCTCGGCCTACGCCACCGTGCGGGGGTGACGGCGATCGACCTCCGGGCAGGCAGGCATCTGCGACTCGTCGAGCGCTGGGTCGGCGGCCCGGCCTCGGTGGAGGCGGCCTGATGTGCGGGCTCGCGGGGATGGTCGCGAGCCGCGGCGGCGCTCCGCCGCGCCGAGACCGGATCGAAGCGGCGGTCAGGGCGCTTCGCCACCGCGGGCCCGACGGCTCGGGCACCCACGTCACGGACGCCGTCGGGCTTGCGCACACGCGGTTGAGCATCGTCGACCTCGACGGCGGCGCGCAACCGATTCCCACCGACGACGGCTCGGTCGTGACGGTCTACAACGGCGAGATCTGGAACTTCCCAGAGCTGCGAGACGAGCTCGAGCGCGCGGGCCATCGCGTTCCGGACGCGGTCGACACGGAAGTTCTCGTCCACGGCTACGAGGAGTGGGGGGACGGTCTGCCGCGCGCCTCGACGGGATGTTCGCGTTCGCGGTCTGGGATCGAGCGGCGGGAGCGCCTGCTGCTCGCGCGCGACCGCGTGGGCAAGAAACCGCTCTACTATCGCCGTCGACCGCACGGCTCGCCTTTGGATCGGCCATCCGCTCGGTTCATCATCGTCCGGGCGGCCGCCGGTCGAGCTCGACGAGGAGAAGGTCGCCGAGTTCCTCTTTCAACGCTACGTCTCGCTCGCCTGACGACGTTCTTCGCGGCGTCGAGAAGCTGCCGCCGGGTCATCTGCTCGAGTACGACCGCGACCGCGTCGGTCCGTCGCGCGTACTGGGCCTCCGTATTCCGCGCGGACGAGCCGCTCGAGCCGGCAGCCTGCGCGCGCTCTTCCGCGATCGCCGCGGAGGACGCCTGATGGGCGACGTTCCGCTCGGATGCTGCTCTCCGGCGGCATCGACTCGGCGGCCGTGGCCGGGCCTGCCCGCGAGGCCGGCGCCGCGAGCCTTCGCGACCTTCACGTCGGCTTCGACGAGCCGCTCTACGACGAGCGGCCGGGTGCGCGTACCGCGCGCGCGGCACGGACTGATCACCACGAGCTCGTCTCGGTCGACGCCAGGATTTCGTCGACGCGCTTCCGCGGCTTGCGTGGTTTCGGGACGAGCCGATCGCCGAGCCGTCGGAGGCGCCGCTCCACCTCCTCGCGGAGTTCGCGGCCGGCTACGTGAAAGCCGTCCTGTCGGGAGACGGAGGCGACGAGCTGTTCGGCGGCTATCCGAAGTATCGGGCGGAGCGCATTCTCGGCTTCCGACCGGTCTGCCGGCCGCTGCCTGCCGGCTCGGCATCCGGGCGCTTCGCACCCGCCCGTCGCATCGACGCCTCGTCCGCGCGGCCGAGTCGCTCGAGATCGGCGACCCTCTGCTTCGCTGGGCGTCCTGGTTCCGCACGTTCTCGGGCGCGGAGCTCGCGTCGCTCCTGCGGCCGGGATTGGCCGCAAGCGCATCCGCCGAGGCGCTCATCGCTCCGCTTCGGCGCCGGCTCGATCCCTACCGGGACCTCGACCCGGCGCGCCGGATGCTGATCGGCGACCTCATGACGTATCTGCCGGACAACATGCTTCTCCGTTCGGACAACGTGCTGATGAGCGCCTCGCTCGAAGGACGAATGCCGTTGCTCGACTACCGAGTCGTCGAGCGGGCGACGGCGACGCCGGCCGCGGAGCGTTCGTCGCTCCGGACGCCGAAAGCCCTCCTGCGGAGGGCGACAAGAGATCTCGTGCCGAGCGAGGTCGCCTCGGCCCCGAAGCGCGGGTTCACCGTTCCCGTCGCGCGATTCGTGCTCTCCGACGAGGATCGGCCCCTCCAGCGACTCGTCCTGTCCGAGCGCGCGCTCGATCGGGGGATCTTCGACGTCGAAGGATTGAAACGCGCTGTGCACGGAAACGAGGGACCAGACCACGAGTTGAAGGTGTTCACGCTGGGAGCGCTGGAGCTCTGGTTACGGACGAATGTCGATGCCGTCGCTTCGGAACCGCCGCAGTCCGCAGCCGCCTTCGATGAAGGATCGCGCGCGCTTGCCTTCTGAGCGCGACGTGGCGAACGTCCTCGGTTGCCCGGTCGACCGGCTCGGGATGGACGGGACGGTGGAGCGGTGCCGGGAGCTGATCGAGGCGGGCGGCGTCGCGTGCCAGGTCTCCGTGAACGCGGCCAAGGTCGTGGCTCTTCGTCAGGATGCCCGGCTGCGCGAGATCATCGCCCGTTGCGAGATCATCAGCGCCGACGGCCAATCGGTGGTGTGGGCATCGCGGATGCTTCGAGATCCACTGCCGGAACGCGTCGCCGGAATCGACCTCATGAACCGGTTGCTGCTGCTCGCGGAGTCACGCGGGTACCGCGTCTACTTTCTCGGGGCAACGCAGCAGGTGCTCGAGCGAGCCATGGCGCGGATTCGCGCGCGGCACCGGCAACTGCGCGTGGCCGGGTTCCGCGACGGGTACTTCACTCATGAGCAGGAGGACGCCGTCCGTGCTGAGATCCGGGCAGCCGCGCCCGACATCTTGTTCGTCGCGATGAGCTCACCACGGAAGGAGTACTGGCTCGCGGACAACGCGAGCGGACTCGGCGCGAGGCTCGTGATGGGAGTCGGCGGTTCGCTGGACGTCGTCGCAGGGGACCGTCGGCGCGCGCCGCGATGGGTGCAACGGCTCGGGCTGGAGTGGCTGTACCGGCTCGTTCAGGAGCCGCGCAGGCTGGGGCGACGCTACCTGACGACCAACGTGCGCTTTCTCCTGCTCCTCGCACGCGAGGAGGTCGCACGAGCGCGGGGCATCCCGCGCACGGGCTAGCAATGGGCGAAAACGTGAACGTATGGCAAGCGGTCAAGAGGCGCCCATTCCTCGCGCTGCTTCCGGTGGCCGTCTTCATCGCCGCCGGCGTCGTGTTCGGCATCGCGCGGCATCCCGTCTACACCGCGACGACTCGGATGTACGTCCAGGTGCCGGCGAGCGATCCCGCCGCGCTCTTCAGCCTCACCGACGCTGCGTCCGGACTCGCCTCCGCGTACAGTCGTGCAGTCGACGCGACGTCCGTCGTCAATGCGGTCGCCCGCGATCTGTCCGCCGATCCTGCCGCAGTCGCAGGAACGACGTCCGCGACGCCTGTGCCGAACAGCCCGGTCGTCAAGGTGATCGCGCAAGCGTCGACAGGGGCGGCTGCCGTGAAGCTGGCGAACGCCACCGCCACCGAGCTGCAGCGGTACATCTCCGGGCTCAATCAGTCGAGTGCGGCAGCAAAGCTCGCCCTCGCGGCATTCAGTGCCGCAACACGACGCGTGACGCGCGTGCAGTCCCGCGTCAATGATCTCAAGAACGCCTTCGCGATTTCCCCGACGTCCACGACACGCGCCGAGCTCGACAATGCGCGGGCCGACCTCGAGGTCGCGATGCTGCGCCGCGATGCCGCGCGCGACCGCTTTTCCTCCCTGCAGACCGGGCAGCAGCCCAGTCTCGCGCCGCTTCGACGGGCCGAAGGGGCCGTCAGCGACCACCGGTCGAAGCTCGAGCTCTTCGTGTTCATCGCCCTGCTCGCGGGAGGTGTCGCCGGTGGAGCGCTCGCGACGCTTGCGAATGCACTCGACTCTCGTCCGCGCTCCGGCGAGGAGGTTGCGGACGAGCTCGGCCTGCCGTTGCTCGCCAGGATCCCTGAGCCGCCACGTCGCCTGATGAAGGGCAAGCGGCTGGCGCTGCTCGAGCGGCCCGACGGACGTCACGCCGATGCGCTGCGCGTGTTGCAGGCGCAGCTCGAGTTCGCGAACGCCGACGGCGTCTCGCAGGTGATCATGTTCGTGAGCGCCGTCCAGGGCGAAGGGAAGTCGGAGACGGCCGCCAACCTGGGCGTCGCTCTCGCCAGGCTCGGCGAGCGCGTTGTCCTCGTGGACCTCGACCTCCGGCGGCCGCGGCTGGCGCAGCATTTCGGGCTGCCATCGAGCGTCGGCGTCAGCGACGTCGTGCTCGGCAGCTCGACCATCGGAACCGCGATCTCGCATGTGTCGCTGAACGGCAACGGCAACGGCGCCGAGCCCACGGCCCGGCGAAACGGCAACGCGGCACTCGACGTCCTTCCGGCTGGGACGGTTCCTTCCAATCCCGGCGATTTCATGAGCAGCCCGGAGTTGTCGCAGCTCTTCACCGAGCTTCGCCGTGACTACGAGGTCGTGCTCGTGAACACGCCTCCCGCGCTCGCCGTCGGGGACGCGATCGTCGTGTCGAAGGTCGCCGACGCGCTGCTCGTGGTCGCCAAGCCGGCAAGCCTCTCCCGGCTGCGCGTGCGTGAGCTGCACCGGCTGCTCGATGCGTGCCCGATACGCAAGCTAGGAGTCGTCACCGTGGAGGATCGGACGAACGGGAGCTACGGCCGCTCCTGACGGGGAACGCCGGTCGTACCCGACCCACACGACGCCGAGCCAGAGCCACAGCGCGAGATTTGGGAAGAGCGCGGGCGGGACGGCGTTCTCGATCACGAGATAGAAGACGAGCACGGGCAGCAATGCAAATCGCCAGCGGACGAGATCGGGCTCGGCGTCGGGACCGGCTCGCGCACGCAGCGCTCCGCCGACCGCGAGCACGAGACCGATCAACCACAGGCTTGCGCCCACCAGGCCGAGGGTGACGGTGTAGTCGAGGAACTCGTTGTGGACAGAGAAGGTTCCGTGGGTCGCGGCGCTGAAGGCGAGATTCGGATTGAGCGGGACGTCGGGGCTCTGCTGGAAGTACTCGAGGCTCCGGCGCTCGAACGAGCTCCACCCGAAGCCGAAGAGCGGGCGCGCCTCGATCATGTTCTCGGCCGCCCTCGTCAAGTTCTGCCGGTCGTAGACCGTCGACTGGTCGGTTGCCCGCTTGTACGCGTCGTGCGAGAGCCCGGGCACGAACAAGAACGCGACCCCGGCGACCGCCGCCGCGCCGGCGACGAGCGCGATCGTCGGCGCGACGCCGGGTGCAAAGCGCCCGACCCGAGCGACTCCGATCGCGGCGGTGACGGCGACGGCCGTGATCGCCCCGAGCCAGACCGAGCGCTCGAGGGTGAAGAACGTCCCGGCCGCGCAGACCGTCACGGTGAATGCTGCAAAGGCTCTGGCCGAGGCGCGTCGCCAGGTGACGAATGCCACGGCCGCCGCGACGCCGCAGTCGAAGAGGCCGGCGCCGTTCGAGACCGGCTCGAGAAACGGGCCGAACGACCGGCCGCTCGGGTCGTTCGCCGTGGAGCTGACGATGAAGTGCGGAAAGACGAGCGCGTTGAGATTCGCGGCTTCGAACAGGGCGGTAAGCCCCAGGTATGCGCCGAGCGCGACAAGGCTGGTCAGGAGCAGCGAGCGGCTTCGCTCCGTGCGGAACACCGCCGGCGCCAGGAAGAACACGAGGAACGGGAGGACGCCGAACGCGTCGAAGAGCCGGAAGAACCCAGCCTGGTTGATCAGCGTGCCGACGGCGGCAGCCGAGACGGTCGCATATAGGAGTGCGAGCCCGAGCACGGCGTGCGTCGTCCGGAACCGAAGAGCCGGCACGGTGCGGGCCCCCGGCCCGCGGAGGAGGACGACCGCGATGCCACCCACGAGGAGAAGCCGATCGGGCGACTCGCCGCCCGGAACGCCGAGCAGCTTCCAGTTCGAGGCCAGCGGGCTGAGCACGACGCCGGCGGTGAGCGTGACCCACGGCGGGATGATCCAGACGAGGTACGCAACGGAGGCTGCGGCGACCAGCAGCATCGCCCGCGGGAAGAGCGCGGAGCCATGCTCGATCACGGCCGGCGACGACTGGGCTGCGACAGCCAGGGCCGCCGCCGCGAGGAGGATCGCAAGGCCCGTCGTCACCGCGGCGGTGCGCGTGTGCATCATCGCGACGACCCTCCGCTCGTCTGTGCCAGGGCGCCCGAGTAGACCCGAGCCCAACGGCGGTCGACCGCGGCGAACCCGTACTCCGCGTCGGCCCGCGCGGCGAGCTTGTCGGGGTCGTGGCGTTCGAGCCGTGCGGCGACTTCCGCGATCCCCTCCGCGAGCGCCTCGGGTGAGCGCGACTCGACGATCACCCCCGCCTCGTCGCCGAGGACCTCCGGTACGCCACCGACCCGTGTCGCCACCGCCGGTAGGCCGCACGCCATCGCCTCGAGCAGCGCGCAGGGCAGGTTCTCCCACAGGCTCGGCAGGACGAAGACGTCGGCCGTGCGGAGTGCGGCCGCCACAGCGGACGCGTTCCCGGTCCCGAGGAAGTGCACCCTGGACTCGAGGTCGAGCGAGCGCGCGAGCGCCATGAGCTCCCCCTTGAGCGGGCCGTCTCCGACGAGCCTCAGCTCGACGTCGCGTTCGCGCACGAGCAGGGCGAGCGCCTCGAGCAGATAGCGATGCCCCTTCACCTTCACGAGCGACGCGACCGTCACGAGTTGCAGCGGCCGCCCCTCGGGCCGCGCTGCCGCACTGATCGCCGGATGGAAGATGCGCGTATCGACCGCGTTGGGCACGGATTCGAAGCGAGCGCCCGGTGCGACCTTCCTCAGCCGGCTGGCGAGATCCCGGCTCACGGGGCTCACCGTCGCTGCACGCTCGAACACGCGTCGCGCCTCGGCGAGATCGCGTGGTGGAACGGAGCCGAGCGCGAAGCCGCTGTAGTGCTCCGAGACGACGAGCGGAACGCGGGCGAGCCGGCCGAGCATCAGCGCGGTTCGGCCGGCCTGGTACTCGTGTGCGTGGATCAGGTCTGGAGCCCAGCCGGAGAGGCGGAGCCGGGCCAGCACGGCGCGGCAGCCGATCAGCTTGCTCGCGCCGTCCAGCTTCGGCAAGCGCACGTGCCAGAAGCGGAGACGGAATGTGCGCAGGCCGTCCTCGACGCTCTCCTCGATGCGAAACGGGACTCTCAGCTCGGGATCGACTCGGTAGGCGAGCACCACGACGTCGTGGCTCTCGGCCACCGTGCGCGCCTGTTCCCTGCAGAACACACCGTGGTAGGGGCGATCGTCCCAGGGGTACCACTCGGGGACGATCAGGACACGGGTCCGGCCCACAGGCCACCTATATCCACCTGCAGCGCAAACGATTCAGGCGGTCGAGTTTTGACCCGGGCCCGAAGGCGGAATGATCAGGATGCGATGTCCCGCCGCATCGGAGCCGTCCCGATCGAGCGCGCTCCTCGACGCAGGCGTGTGTTGATGTTGGCGTATTACTTTCCGCCGCTTGGTGGGGGTGGGGTGCAGCGGACGGTGAAGCATGTGAAGTTTTTGCCGGGGGAGGCGTTTGATCCGGTTGTGGTGACGACGCGTGGGGTGGGTCAGCCGTTGAAGGATTCGTCGCTTGCTGCTGATGTGCCGGCGGAGGTGGTGGTGTTGCGTCCGCCTGAGTTGCCGTTGCATGTTGTGAAGTGGGGTTTGGAGTCGGTGTTGCGGCGGGTGCGGCTTCCGACGCGGCTTGCGCAGGCGGTGGGTTGGCCGGATGAGTTTGTGGGGTGGGCGCCGGGTGCGTTGTGGTGTGCGTTGCGGGCGGTGCGGCGTTATCGGCCGGATGTGGTGTACAGCACGTCGTCGCCTGTGTCGGGGCATGCGGTTGCGCTGGTTGTGAAGGCGGTGACGGGGTTGCCGTGGGTGGCGGACTTTCGTGATCCTTGGACGTTGAATCCGCAGGGGGCGCATCTGTATCGGCGGTTGAGCGTGCGTTTGGAGCGGTTGGTCGTTCGGCATGCGGATCGTGTCTTGGTGGCGGATGAGAGTGTGGGTGTGTTGGGTGTGGGGCCGGGTGATCCGCGGCTCCAGATCATCCGTAACGGTGTCGATGCCGATGATCTGCCGCCGCTTGCGGATGGGGGGTCTGGGTCGCGGTTCCGGCTGGCCTATGTCGGCATGCTCTACGGGGCGATGAACGCGGGGCCGATCCTCGCTGCGTTGCAGAGCCTGCTCGCGCGGGGAGCGCTCGAGCGTGAGAAGGTCGAGCTGCGCATCGTCGGAGACGTCCGCCTGGGCGAGGAGGTCAACCTCGATGCGCTCCCGATCAGCCGCGGCGGCTACGTCGACCATCGCGAGGCCCTCGTCGAGATGGCTGCGGCGGATGTCCTGCTCCTCTACCTCCCTCCGGGCTGGCGCGCCTCGTCGGGGAAGATCTACGAGTACCTGGCCACGGGCCGTCCGATCCTCTGCGTCGTGCCAGACAACAGCATCGCGGCGCGGCTCGTGGCGGAGCTCGGCGCCGGTGTGTGCGTCGCGCCGGACGACCAGGCCGCGATCGAGCAGGCGATCGAGGATCTCTACCAGGCCTGGTCGGCCGGCCGGCTCGGCCCTGACGCGCGCGTCCGCGAAGAAGCACTCCGCCGCTTCTCACGCCGCGAGCTCACCCACCAGCTCGCCGAAGTCCTCGAGGACGCCTGCCGCCGCTGATGATGAGCAGGCGTGTGTTGATGTTGGCGTATTACTTTCCGCCGCTTGGTGGGGGTGGGGTGCAGCGGACGGTGAAGCATGTGAAGTTTTTGCCGGGGGAGGCGTTTGATCCGGTTGTGGTGACGACGCGTGGGGTGGGTCAGCCGTTGAAGGATTCGTCGCTTGCTGCTGATGTGCCGGCGGAGGTGGTGGTGTTGCGTCCGCCTGAGTTGCCGTTGCATGTTGTGAAGTGGGGTTTGGAGTCGGTGTTGCGGCGGGTGCGGCTTCCGACGCGGCTTGCGCAGGCGGTGGGTTGGCCGGATGAGTTTGTGGGGTGGGCGCCGGGTGCGTTGTGGTGTGCGTTGCGGGCGGTGCGGCGTTATCGGCCGGATGTGGTGTACAGCACGTCGTCGCCTGTGTCGGGGCATGCGGTTGCGCTGGTTGTGAAGGCGGTGACGGGGTTGCCGTGGGTGGCGGACTTTCGTGATCCTTGGACGTTGAATCCGCAGGGGGCGCATCTGTATCGGCGGTTGAGCGTGCGTTTGGAGCGGTTGGTCGTTCGGCATGCGGATCGTGTCTTGGTGGCGGATGAGAGTGTGGGTGTGTTGGGTGTGGGGCCGGGTGATCCGCGGCTCCAGATCATCCGTAACGGTGTCGATGCCGATGATCTGCCGCCGCTTGCGGATGGGGGGTCTGGGTCGCGGTTCCGGCTGGCCTATGTCGGCATGCTCTACGGCTCTCGGGACGCTGCCCCGGTGTTCGCCGCCTTGCAGAGCCTGCTCGCGCGGGGAGCGCTCGAGCGTGAGAAGGTCGAGCTGCGCATCGTCGGAGACGTCCGCCTGGGCGAGGAGGTCAACCTCGATGCGCTCCCGATCAGCCGCGGCGGCTACGTCGACCATCGCGAGGCCCTCGTCGAGATGGCACGCGCAGACGCATTGCTCCTGTATCAGCCGATCGGCTGGCGAGTCGCCTCGGGGAAGATCTACGAGTACCTGGCCACGGGGCGTCCGATCCTCTGTGCTGCTCCGGGGAACAGCATCGCGGCGCGGCTCGTGGCGGAGCTCGGCGCCGGTGTGTGCGTCGCGCCGGACGACCAGGCCGCGATCGAGCAGGCGATCGAGGATCTCTACCAGGCCTGGTCGGCCGGCCGGCTCGGCCCTGACGCGCGCGTCCGCGAAGAAGCACTCCGCCGCTTCTCACGCCGCGAGCTCACCCACCAGCTCGCCGAAGTCCTCGAGGACGCCTGCCGGACGCAGTAGCGCAGGGCATCCCTCGATCGAGGGATGGGAGCTCGCCATGAGCGGTCGATCCGGACCATGTGGGAGACGGCCGCCATCTGCGTCACATCGTCCGGATCGGGCTGTGTTCGGCGCTCCTTCTGCTGTGCATAGCCGCCCTAGTGCCGGCAGCCGGAGCCGCCCCTGCACGGTCGCCCGTGCCTCGGCTGTTCGCCGCGAGCAGCGTCTGGAACGCGGCCGTCCGCGCTGCACCGCTCGACGGGACGTCGCGGCGGCGCGTGCGTGCGCTCGTCGCCGGGATCACGGCCGAGGTCTCGTCCGGAACCGGGCCCTGGATCTCGGATACCTCGTACAGCACGCCGTTCTACGTCGTCCCGAAAGGGCAGCCGAGGGTGGCGGTCAAGCTCGACACGGGCTCGTGGGGCGCGGAGCTCCAGGCCGCGTTCGCCGAGGGCGTGCCGATCCCGCCCCGCGCGACGCCAGCGGCCGGTACCGACGGCCACATGACCGTCTACCAGCCGGCGACCGACACGTTGTGGGAGTTCTGGAAGGCTGTCCATCGGCAGGGCGGCTGGCACGCGAGCTGGGGTGGCGTGATGCAGCATGTCTCGTCGGACCCGGGCTACTACACGCAGGCTGCGTGGCCGGGGCTCACCGGCGCGAGCGGCTGGAACTGGGGCTCCACCGCGACGAGCCTTCCCGTCATCGCCGGAACGGTTCGGATCGACGAGCTCCGGTCCGGCGTGATCCGGCATGCGCTTGCGATGGCGATCCCGGATGCCTGCTCGCGCGTCTTCGCCTGGCCGGCCCAGCGGACGGACGGTGCCTCGACTGCACCCAGCTGCCTGCCGGAGGGCGCCCATCTCCGCCTCGACCCCAAGCTCGACCTCTCGAAGCTCGACCTGCCGCCCGTGACGCGCATGCTGGCGACCGCGGCGCAGCGCTACGGGATCATCGTCCGTGACGTGACGCACCATTCGGTCGGCTTCTACGCGGAGGACCCGACGCCGACCGGCACGAACCCGTACGCCGGGCCGCACGGGCTGTATGACGGCCTCCGGCCCTGGAGCTTCCTGCCGCAGTTTCCGTGGGCTCGACTGCAGCTTCTGCGGATGACCGAGTGCACCGCAGCCCCCTGCCTTCCGGCCCTGCGCCGGACAGCCGGGTAGTCCCGCAGGAGCTGTTTTACGCACAACTCAGGTTTCAGTCCGGCGGAACCCAGGTAGAGGACTCGCATTCGTGTGATTAGGGGGTTCCGTTGCGAAGGGCAGATCGCCTGTCCTGCGCGGCGCGGATGCGGCCAACGTCGCAACTCACGTGGGAGTCAGCGTCCCTTCGGGGTGGGCCGACATCCGCGAAGGCTCGGTCGAGCTTTGAGGGGGGCCGCGCGTGAGCGTGGAGACATCGACCAAGGGCACGCGCGAGCGCGAGCTTCACGGTGGTCTCGGCACGGCAGACCTCGATCGCCTCTACCAGTCGCTCGACGCACGAACGGTAGAGCTGCTTCAGTCGCGTCGCAGCAGCGGAGTGTTCAAGGGACGCGGCTGGCTCCTTCGGCGCGCGCTTCTGACGAGCGATCTCTTCGGGCTCGCCGTTGCATTTGGCGTCGCCCAGCTCTTCTACGCGTCCCGCATTCGAGGGGATCACGTCGACGCACTCGGAGAGTTTCTCCTCTTTGCCGCGTCGCTTCCCGCGTGGGCGGCCGCAGCCAGGCTGTACGGCCTCTACGACCACGATGAAGAGCGCGCGAGCCACTCGACGGCCGACGAGTTCATCGGTGTGTTCCATCTCATCACGGTCGGTACGTTCGCGTTGCTCTCGATCTCGCATTTCACGCACTGGTTCGCGCCACCGTTCTCCAAGCTGTTCGTGTTCTGGCTGCTCGCGATCGTCACGATCATGGCGGGCCGCGTCACGGCCCGGGCTCTGTGCCGCCGACGGGCCGACTACCTGCAGAACACGATCATCGTCGGTGCGGGAAACGTGGGACAGGAGCTCGCGCGGAAGGTCCTGAAACATCCCGAGTACGGCATCAACCTCGTCGGCTTCGTCGACAGCCACCCGAAGGAGCCGATCGCCGGCCTCGACCACATCACCCTGCTCGGTGAGCCGGATCACCTCCCCGGCCTCGTGAAGTTGCTCGACGTGGAACGAGTGATCGTCGCGTTCACCGGCGACCCCGTCGAGCGGATCCTCGACATGATCCGGTGGATCAACAAGCTCGGGGTCCAGGTGGACATCGTCCCCCGCTTCTTCGACGTGCTCGGGCCGCGCGTCGAGGCGCATACGATCGAGGGCGTACCCTTGTGGGCGCTGCCGCCCATGCGGCTCACGCCGTCGGCTCGCCTCCTGAAGCGGTCGCTCGACATCGTCGGAGCGTCGCTCGGGCTCCTGGTCCTGACGCCGCTCCTCGCCGCGGTTGCACTCGCGATCAAGCTCGACTCCGCCGGTCCGGTGTTCTACCGGCAGGCTCGAGTCGGCGAGCGGGGCCGTCCGTTCCGGATCTGGAAGTTCCGCTCGATGACGACCGATGCAGACGAGCGGAAGGAGGAGGTCTCGCACCTCAACAAGCATCTCGATCCGGGAGGGGATCCACGGATGTTCAAGATCCGGCGCGATCCGCGGAGCACTCGCGTGGGCACGTTGTTGCGGCGGACGTCGCTCGACGAGCTCCCGCAGCTCCTGAACGTCCTCGTCGGCGAGATGTCGCTCGTCGGTCCGCGTCCTCTCATCCTCGAAGAGCATCGGTTCGTCGACGAGTGGGCGAAGCGCCGCCTCGACCTGCGCCCGGGAATGACGGGGCTCTGGCAGGTGCTCGGACGGGACGACATCGGCTTCGACGAGATGATCCGGCTCGACTACCGGTATGTCACGCGGTGGTCGCTGTGGCGCGACGTGCTCCTCCTCGTGCAGACGATCCCGGCTCTGTTGCGTCAGAGGTAGGCGTGGTACGCACACCTACCCGTTCGAGCGGTCGGCCGCAGGGGAGCCTGGGCGGTCAAGCCGCCGTCCTCGCCGTCGGCGCGATGTTCACGCAGGCGGCCACCCTCGCGAGCCTCGTCGTCCTGACGCGGTTGGTGGCCAAGCCTGCGCTCGGGGGCTACCAGCAGCTGTGGCTGATCTACGGCATCCTCTCGCCGTTCCTCGTCGGGGGACTGCCCACCGCGCTCCTCTACTTCCTGCCCCGTGTGCGGAGCCGCGAGGAAGCGACCAAGTGGGTGCTCGACTCCTACCTGATCCTCGTGGGCTTCGGAATCGTCTCGTCGCTCGGCGTCTTCCTGCTCCGCGATCCGATCGCAGAGGCGATGAACAACCCGGCGCTGTCTCGCGCGCTCCTCTTCTACGTCCCGTATCCCTTCTTCGCGTTCCTGACAGCCGCGATGCCGAGCGCGCTCATCGCCACCGGCCGGGCAAAGCTCGCCTCGGTGCTCAACGCGATGAACGGCATCCTGACGGTGGTGGGCGTCGTCGCGGCCGCGTGGATCTCTCCCACCACGAGGAGCATGGCCGCCGGGCTTTCGCTCTCCGCCGCCGTCGTGGCGGTGATCTCCACTGCGTGCGTCGTGCGTGCGCTGAGCATCCGCGGCACCGTCGCGTGGAGGTCGGTCGCGTGGCGCCCGCTCCTGACGTACGGCCTCCCGCTCGCGCTGACCCAGCTCGCCGGCATGCTCGGCTTTCAGTTCGACCGCCTGGTCGTGTCCAGCCGCTACAGCCCGAGCGAGTTTGCGGTGTACGCCCTCGGAGCGGTCGAGGTGCCGATCGCGATCGTCGTGCAGCAGGCCGTGAACGCCGTACTCGTCCCGGCCCTCTCGCGCCTGCATGCCGAGGGCGACCTCTCGGACCTGGTGCGGCAGTGGCAGGCTGCAATGCGCAAGACGAGCCTCGTCGTGTTGCCGCTCTTCGCGTTTCTCATGGTCATGGCGGGCAACGTGATCACGTTGCTCTACGGGGCGAAATTCGGGGGCAGCGTCAGGATCTTCCGGGCCTACCTCTTCCTGATGCCGCTGCGTATGGCCACCTATGGGCTGATCACGCAGGCGATCGGCCGAACGGGGATCAACCTCGCGGCATCGGTCGTGATGCTCGGCTCCAATGTCGTTCTGGCGATTGCGCTCGTGTTCCCGCTCGGGCTGCTCGGACCGGCGATAGCCACCCCGCTCGCGATGCTCGCGACCGTCGCCTACTACCTCTTCCGCCTCCGCGGCGTCGTCTCGCTGCGCATCGGCGAGCTCGTTCCGTGGCGGCTCGTGACCGTCAATCTCGCGATCTCGTTCGCTGCCGCAGTCCCCCTGCTCGCGCTCCTGGCGCTCCCCGTTGCCCCGTTCGTGCGTCTGGCGGCCGCAGCCGCGCTCTTCCTGCCGTTGTACGTCGCCGCCTTGCGCATGACCGGCCGCCTCACCCCGACGGAGTGGGACATGCTGCGTGCGAGGCTGCCGATCCGCGCACGGAGCGTGTCGACCGCATGACCCCTGCCGTCTCGGTCCTCATGGCGGCTCGCAACCATGAGCAATTCGCTGCGGCCGCCGCAACCAGCATCCTGACGCAGGACTACGAGCGTCTCGAGTTGATCGCAGTCGACGATGCGTCCGACGATGCCACGGCCGACGTGTTGGAGCAATGCGCTGCCGAGGCTCCGCCGGGCCGCATGCGCGTCGTTCGCCACGACCGTCGATGGGGGATCGCCGAGACGCGCGCCCACGCACTGAGCCTCGCGGGCGGCGAGCTCATCAGCCTCCTCGACAGTGACGACCTCTGGCTCCCGGGCAAGCTCGGCCCTCAGGTCGAGCTGCTCGTCCAGCGGCCCGACGTCGGCCTCGTCCACGCGGAGTACGAGGCGTTCGACAGCGAGACCGGCGAGCCGGTTCCGTGGTCCAGGTCGTGGGATCTCCACGCCGACCCGCTGATCGAGCTCGTCCGGGTCGGCTGTTTCGTCATGACCGGAACGACCCTCATCCGCCGCAGCGCCGTCGACGAGCGCGGTCTCGGGTTCGTCAATCCAGGCTATCCGTCCTACGACGACTACCTCCTCTACCTCACGATCGCCCTCGACTGGCGCTTCGCGCACGACGATCGCGTCGTGATGCGCTACCGCCGCCATGCCGGCAACCTCACCAACGTGCTCTTCGCCGACAACCTCCCTCTGGCTCGGGCACGACTGCTGGAGCTGTTCGTCGAACGGTTTCCCGAGGCGCGGGATCGTCTCGGTGGCGAGCTCCGGCGGACACTGGCCCTGCAGCTCGTCGCCGCCGCAGCCATCGAGAGAAGCAGAAGCAGGATGCGGGCGACCCGCTGGTCGCTCGCGGCCCTCGGTCAGCATCCTCCTGCCGCGCTCGAGGCGGCGACCCGTCTCATGCGCGGGAAGGTCGCGAGAAGTCTGGCAGCGAGGTGAGTACGGCGATCGTGGACAAGACCGGTGCGCTCGCGCGTGGAAGCCCGCGGAAGCTCGACCTGGGCTGCGGGTCCGCCAAGAAGGGTCCGGACTACATCGGCGTCGACGTGATCGACGGTCCTGCGGTGGACGTAGTCGGCGACGTGCTGCACGTCCTCCGCTCGATCGAGGACGAGTCCGTCACCGAGGTGTACGCGTCGCACCTCTTCGAGCATCTCGACGATCTCTCGGCACTCGTGACCGAGTTGGAGCGCGTCCTCGTCACCGGCGGCCGACTCCACGTCGTGGTTCCCCACTTCTCGAATGCGTACTACTACTCCGACCCGACGCATCGTCGCCCGTTCGGGCTCTACACCTTCTCGTACTACGCCGAGGACACGCTGTTTCGGCGGCGCGTGCCCACCTACGGGCACGCCCCGAGGCTCCAGCTCGAAAGCGTTCGCCTCAACTTCCGCTCCGCGATCGAGTTTCGCGTCCGCAACCGACTCACCACCGCACTCGGTCGGCTCGTGAACGCAACAGCGTGGCTCAAAGAGCTGTACGAAGAGCGGCTCGCGTGGATCGTTCCGTGCTACGAGCTCGAGTTCCTCCTCGTCAAAGTGGCCTGAGGAGACCGCGCGAGGCTAGGCTCGTGAACCGTGGCGCGCGCCCTGATCTTCGATCTCGACGGCACCCTCGTCGACACCGTCTACGCCCACGTCTTCGCGTGGCAGCGCGCACTCGCAGAAGAGGGGATGCCGATCGACGGCTGGCGGATCCATCGCCGCATCGGGATGAGCGGCGGCCTCTTCGCGCGCGCCGTGGCGCGTGAGGTCGGACGAGAGCTGTCGGCGGAGGAGACGGAGGCGATCCAGCTTCGCCACGGCGCGATCTTCCGCGAGCTGCTCCCCGAGCGGCGGCCGTTGCCGGGGGCCCGCGCGCTGCTCGGGGACCTTCGGAGCCGCGGCATCGTGCACGGGATCGCAACGTCGGGGCGCCGGCCCGAGATCGACCTGTCGCTCGAAGCGCTCGGAGTGGGCGCCGAGACAGTAGTGATCGATCGCGGGCATGTCGCGCGCGCGAAACCGGAGCCGGACCTCTTCCTCGCCTGCCAGGCGGCGCTCGGCGTCGAGGCCGACGACTGCTACGTGGTGGGGGATGCAGTCTGGGACCTGCTCGCTGCCCGACGGGCACGCATGTTGAGCGTCGGGCTCCTGAGCGGCGGCTACGGCTCGGACGAGCTGCTCAACGCCGGTGCGTTCCGCGTCTATGCAGACGCGGAGGAGCTCCATCGATCGCTCGACGAGCTCGGCTTCGACTGAGGCCCATTCGGACGGTTCGTCCGAGCCGCTGGAGTCGTGCTCGCTCGGAGGCCGTGACGTTCCTGTCGCCGAGCCGCGAGTCGATTGCCGCCGGAAGTGCGCAGCGGAAGGCCTCCTGCTCGAAGTGTCTTCGGAAGAACGGAGCGCCGAGTCGCCACGCCAGATGATGGCCGCCGCTCGTCATGAGGATCACCCACGTCGTCGCCGCGTCGAAGGCCGGCTGTCCAGCTCGCGCGTTTGTCCAGTCGATCACCACCGGTCCGCCGGACGGCAGCAGCACATTGGCGGGGTGGAGATCGCCGTGAATCAGTGTCCCCCCGTCCGGGTGCGGAATCTCGTGCAAGCGATGATGGAGCTCGGCGAGCGTTCCCATGTGCAGCGGCATGAGCCACGGACGACGCAGGATCTCCTCGTCCATCGCCGGCCCCGCGATCGATTCCAGGACGAGACCGTCGTCGCGCACCTCGTACACGCGTGGTACCGGATAGCCGTGCCGGCGCGCGTGCTCCATCAGGCGCGCTTCGCGCTCGGGGTGCCCACCGACGCGCAGCAGCCGCCCGCCGCCGAGATCTGTCAGCGCCGATGCACGGCCTTTCACGAGCCCAGCTTTCCCGGATCGCCAAGGGTGTACCCCGGCTCCGGCCTTCTTGCGTAGCCTCGAACCGTGCACAGGCTCACGAAGGCGCAGGCGCGGCGCATCGCGGTACGCGCGCAACTGCTCGACGCACCCCGGCCCACCGACCTGCTCGCGGTCGTACAGCGGCTGACGCTGCTGCAGATCGACCCGACCGCAGCGATTGCGCCGAGCGCGGATCTCGTGGCCTGGAGCCGCCTCGGCTCGTCCTACGATCCGGCCCACCTGCGGCAAGCCCTGGAGCACGACCGCACGCTCTTCGAGCACAACGCGCTGGTGAGGCCGATGAGCGATCTCGGCCTCCTGCTCGCCGGCGCACGCACTGCTCGCAGCCACGAGCGCACGCATGCCTGGGTCAAGGACAACGACTGCATTCCGACGCGACATCTTGAAGCTGCTCCGCAAGGCGGGGCCGTTGGCGTCTCGCGACATCCCGGACACCTGCGTCGGCCGTGGGCCTCGACGGGCTGGACGAACAACCGCAATGTCACCCAGATGCTGGAGCTCCTGATGATGCGGGGCGAAGTCGCGATCGCAGCGCGCGCCGGGCGGGAGCGGCTGTGGGACCTCGCCGAGCGGGTGTATCCGGCCGGCGTCGTCGTGCCGCCGGTCGACGAAGCGCCACGGGATCAGGAACGAGCGGCGGCTCGCCTCGCTCGGCATTGCCCGGCGGAAGAGCACCGCCATGCCCATCGAGCCGGTCGACGTGGGCGACGCGGGCGAGCCGGCCGTCGTCGAAGGCACGAAGGGCGAATGGCGTGTCGACCCGGCCGCGCTCGATCGGGACTTCGAGGGCGCATCGCGCTCCTCTCGCCGTTCGACCGGCTCGTCTACGACCGGGCCCGCGCGAAGGAGCTCTTCGACTTCGACTACACGCTCGAGATGTACAAGCCGGCTGCCAAGCGTCGCTGGGGCTACTTCGCGCTCCCGGTGCTGCACGACGACCGGCTGGTCGGCAAGGTCGACGCCGTCGCCGACCGGAAGGCCTCGGTGTTGCGGGTGCACGCGGTCCACGAGGACGTGAAGTTCACACGCGCGATGACCAAGGGGGTGCAGGCCGAATTGGCCGATCTGGCGTCGTGGCTCGGGCTCGGGCTCGGGCACGTCGAGTCTGCCTAGAGCGAGCAGCAGCGTGAGGTTGTCGGGCGGGGCGGGGTCGGCGTACTATCGCCGGATCGGTCGGCGTTCCTCACTGTCGCTGCTCGCTGGTCTCGCCGCTCTAGCCGTGCTCGTTTTCGCGGCCGGGCCATCGTTCGCGCGCGTGGTCGAGTCCGAGTTGGCGCAGGTTGTCGAGCGGGGTGTGTCGAGCAGCGTCACCTATCAGGAGACGAACCATGGCAAGGCGCAAGGGAACGTCACCGCGGGCGTCGTCGGCCACGGTACGTTCTCGACGAAGCTCACGCCTTCGGCGAGTGTCGCGGCGTCGCTTCTCAGCGCGGTCAAGAGCATTCCGGTCAAGGGCCTGCTCGCGGGAGGGTCCTATGTCGTGCGCTTCGACATCGAAGCCAATGGCGGTTACCGCGGGCTCCTCGTCGCGAGATTCGCCGCCCACGGGCTCGGCTCTGTCTGCTTGAGCTTTTCGATCGTCCATGGGAAGTTCGTTCCGGGCAGCTCGTTCGTCCCGGCGAGCGGAGAGATGATGGCGGTCGGGGGTACCGGCGCGGCCGCGGCGCTGCACGGAAGCGCTCGTTTCAACCAGAAGAATGTGGTTGGTAGCGCGACCGAGACGTTCCTCGAGAGCGGCAAGCTCAAGTCGATCAGCACGGGCACGAAGGTGCCGCTCAACAGGGCCTGCCAAGCTGTCGCGAAGCTCGCCTGACACGCGCCAACCGGCACGAAGACGTCACATTCGATCTGCTCTGCTTCGCATGTGCCGAGCAACCCGTTTCCCAAAGCGCGCGCCGAAGCGCTTGCCGCACAACTCGACGTCGGCCTCGACATCGGGATCTGCCACGCGTGTCTGAGCTTCGTCTCGTTCGCACTCGACGGAGGCAACCCTCACGAGATCAGGGGCCAGGTAACGCGCATGACACCGCACCTCTGGGACGAGGGCCTGTCGGGCCCGGCGCTCGAAGCTGTTCGTCGCGCCTGCGCCCTCGGCGTCCCGAATGCTGCCGCAGCATTGGCCGACCTGGAGGAAAACGGCGCCCGGAGCGGCGTCGCGCGTGCGATCGTCCGGCGGCTCGCGGCCGAGCTCTCGGCGCGCACCCGCCTCGAGCTGGATCTGGCGAGGCGGGCGCGCCCTCGTCTCCATCTCGCACCGCCCGAGCTGAACTAGCGTCTAGTCGTAGTTCCGGATCATCCGAACGTTGAGCACGAGCATCAGCGCGCCGGCGACCGCGACCACGGCGAAGCCGGGCCAGGATCCTGCTCCACACGAGGTCCTCGAGGATCAGCGAGCGCAGCGCCTCCATCACGTAGGTCACCGGGTTGAACGTTGCCGCCACCTCCATCGGCCGCGTGAGCAGGTGGCGGGGCACGAAGTTCGGCGTCAGGAACAGCAGCGGGAAGAAGATCAGGCCGCCGGAGTTGGTCGCCGCCGCGCTGCGGGTCTTGAGCGCGATCAGCTGCATGAAGCCGACGAACACGACGGCCCACAGCGCGGTCAGCACGACGAGCAGCACGAAGCCGAGCACGCCGCTCGCGATCGGTGATGCCGAACGCCAGCCGCGAGCAGGACGATCGCGGTCGCGATGAGCACGCCCTTCACCGCCTCCGCGATCAGCCGGCCGAGCACGATCGCCGTGCGCGGGATCGGCGTCGCGCGCAGCTTGTCGAAGTAGCCGCCCTCGATGTCCTCGACGAGAAACAGCGCCGCCGTGCCGAACGAGGCGGCCAGCAGCAGCGAGCTCGGCAGCTGGAACGCGCCGTAGCCCTGGCCGTGCAGGAACGCCGTCGACGACGACGGGAAGATCTTCGCCGCCTGGCCGACGTTGACGACGAGGAAGAACAGCGGGATGAACAGCGTCGGGAGCAGCGCCTCGGGCGTCCGCCACGCCTCGCGCAGCGCGCGCTGTGCCGAGCACCCAGGCCTGGCTCATGCCGACACCTCCTGCACGTCGCCCGCGACTGCGGCTGCGGGTGCGGCCGGTCGCGTCGAGGAACACGTCGTCGAGCGTCGGCTCGCTCGCGAGGCCCAGGCGCTCGCGCAGCTCCGCCTTGAGCTGCGCCGGCGTGCCCTTCGCGCACGATCAGGCCGTCGTCGATGATCGCGAGCCGGTCGCACAGCTGGTCGGCCTCCTCGAGGTACTGCGTCGTCAGGAACACGGTCGTGCCGCGCTCGTTGATCCGGCGCACCTCGTCCCAGACCGTGAGCCGGCTCGCCGGATCCAGGCCCGGTCGTCGGCTCGTCGAGGAACAGCACCTCCGGCTCGTGCACGAGCGCGGAGGCGAGGTCGAGCCGGCGCTTCATCCCGCCCGAGTAGCCCTTGATCCGGCGGTCGGCGGCGTCCTCGAGCTCCACGAGCTCGAGCAGCTCCTCGGCGCGCGTCGACGCCGCGTCGCGCCGGACAGGCCGAACAGCCGCCCCTGCAGCACGAGCAGCTCGCGGCCCGGTCTGGCGCGGGATCGAGCCCGCCTCCTGCAGCGCGACGCCGATGCGCCGGCGCGCCGCGTCCGGTTCGCGCGCCGACGTCCACGCCGGCGACGTGCGCCGAACCGGAGGTGATCGACAGCAGCGTCGTCAGCATGCGCACGGTCGTCGACTTCCCGGCGCCGTTCGGCCCGAGGAAGCCGAAGACCTCGCCGGCCTCGACCCGCAGGTCGACGCCGCGCACGGCCTCGACCGCTCCTTCCTTGCTCGCGGTAGTGCTTGACCAGCGCCTCGGCCTGCACGGCGGCGGTCGTTCCCTGTGCCATGTCGTGCACGTCCTTCACCCCCCCCTCGATCGCCGTCGCTGCGCTCGCTGCAGTAGACCATGTTTGAGCGCGCGCAGGTCCCTCTATGGGTTTCTGCGGGGGAGCGCCGGAGCAGCTCCCGCTCGCACTAGGCGACGGTGAACGAGCCGTGCGACTTTTTCCCGCGGCCGACCGTCGTGTACGTGTAGCTCCCCGCGCCGAGCGTGATCGTGAAGCGGAACGTGCCGGTCTTCGCGACACTCGTCACCTTGGTGACCCCGGGGCCTTTGAGCCGGAATCCCAGCGTCTTCGACTGATCCTTCACGATCAGCAGGTAGTGGCCGGGATCGAGCCTCCGCGCGATCTTGCCGGCCTGCTTGATGACGAGGTTCTTCGCAAGGGTCGCCTCGAGCAACCCAGTCGCGAAGCCGTTGCGGATGTCGCTCGGGAAGAGCTGCGTGAAGTTCGGGAGCGAGGTGATCACCCCGTACTGCTTCGCGTACTTCGCCAGCCTCAGCAACTGCGTGCGGTCGATCGTCGCCGCCCAGACGGGCAACCGCACGTTTCTGCGTTCCGGTGGGCAGCAGCGCGCGGATCTCGTCCGGATGGCTCTGGGCGTACGCGAGCGACTCGTTGATCGCGGCGCGGAAGCTCTTCGCGACCGTCGGGTTCGCCTTCACCCAGTCGTTGAGCGCGGCGTAGCCCCCGTTCGGGAAGTAATTGCCGAGCGTCGGGCCGGGCGCCATGACGATGCGGTCGCCGTCGAGGTTGAGCGCCTGCGACAGGAACGGCTCAGGTACCCAGATCGCGTCGACCTGGCCGTTGTTCAACGCCGAGCGCATCGTCGGGAACGGAAGCGCCACGAGCTTGACCGAGTTCGGATCGACGCCCGCTTTCTGCAGCGCGGCCTTGATCACCACTTCTCCAACGCCCTTGAGCGCATTCACCGCGATCGTCTTGCCGGACAACCCGGCCGGATTCTGAATCGAGGAGCTGCCTTTGACGAGGATGTTCTGCCAGTTGTCGTTGACGGATGT
Source organism: uncultured Actinomycetes bacterium (assembly GCA_963848665.1). Taxonomy (GTDB): domain Bacteria; phylum Actinomycetota; class Thermoleophilia; order Gaiellales; family Gaiellaceae; genus Palsa-739. Next base: position 114,772 of record CAWKEF010000006.1, on the reverse strand, counting down.
CCCTTCGACTTCGCTGGCAGCGACGAGAGTGAGCGGGATTCCGCTCGTGCGCGCGATCATCATCGGCACATAGCCGAGGTACCCGACGTCACCGTTGTGGTTCGCGAGCGCGAGCACGATGTCGTTCCCGCTCTGCAGGGTCTGCGTCTTGATTCTCGATGCCGTGATTCGCGAAGAAACCCTTGTTGATGCCGAGCGTCAGCGGGAGCGCATTCGCGATGGGCAGCGTGTCGACGGTGACGGTCGTCAGTGAAGAGCGCACGGGCGAGCCCGAAGCCGCGCCGCTGAAAACAGTGAGTGCCGCGAGCGCCGCTGCGGCGAGCGCCGAACCTTTCATTCCCACCCTCCGTTCGCGGTCGTAGTCGCCGCGACCGTACGACTCCGGAGTGCCGAGTGTCAAGACACTGTCCCGAATATTCGGACGGCGTACTTCGAGGATGCGTTATACATCGCGCATGCTGGGCCCCGAGCCTCCGGCGGATGCCTCCGGACCGGCCGCTGCGGCGGCGTCACCGGCTCTGCGGCTGCGCAGCCTGTCGGCCGGCGCCGTCCTCCTGCCGGTGCTGTCCGTGGCCGCAGCCTTGGCGCTCTGGGAGCTGATCTCCCGCACGAAGACGATCGACCAGCGCGACCTTCCCGCGATGACGACGAGCGTGAAGGCCCTGTGGAAGCTCGTCCAGACGCAGGCCTTCTGGTCGGCGTTCCTCTACACCGTGCGCGGCTGGGCGATCGGCCTCGGCATCGCGACCGTGCTCGCCGTCCCGATCGGAATCGTCCTCGGCTCGAGCGAACTTGCGGCGCGCGCTTTTCGCGTGCCGATCGAGTTCCTGCGGCCGATCCCGTCGGCAGCGCTGATCCCGCTTCTCTTCCTGACGCTCGGCACGAACCTCAAGAGCGAGATCTTCCTCGCTGCCTTCGGCGCGTTCTGGCCCCTTCTCGTCCAGACGATGTACGGGGTGCGCGACGTCGATCCGGTCGCCGTCGACACCGCCAGGTCGTTCGGCCTCGGCTGGAGGGAACGCCTCCTCCGCATCACGTTGCCGAGCTCGTCTCCGTACATCGCGACCGGCATCCGTATCTCATCGACCGTTGCGCTCATCCTCGCGTTCACGGCCGAGCTCTTCATGGGCATCCCGGGGCTCGGTCAGAAGGTCAACGTCGTCCAGGCGTTCGGGCTCAACGACCAGCTGTACGCGTACGCAATCGCGGTCGGGTTCCTCGGCCTGGCGATCCATCTGTCGTTCAGCGCGCTCGAACGGCGTGCCCTGCGGTGGCATCCGTCCCAGAGACAGAGGCAGCATGAGCCGCCGTCGCTACCAGGCAGTCGCGATCGCCCTCGAGGTCGCGGTGCCGATCGCGATCCTGCTCGGCTGGCAGCTCTGGACGGCGCATGCGCACTCGTTCAAGTTCCCGCGGCTGTCGACGATCGCAGTCGACTTCCGCAAAGAGTGGCTGTTCGCCGAGTTCGGCACGCATGTCGTCCCGAGCCTCGAGCGCATCGGAGCAGGCTTCGGCATCGGGACTGGCGCTCGGGATCGCACTCGGCGTGCCTCTCGGCTTGTCGCCGCTCCTGCGCCGGCTCGCCATGCCGCACATCGAGTACTGGCGGGCCATGCCGCCGCCGGCGCTGCTTCCGATCTCGATCGTGCTGCTGAAGTCGATCGGCAACACCCAGAAGATCTCCTTCATCGCGTTCTTCTGCATGTTTCCGGTGCTGCTCAACACGATGGACGCTGTGCGGAGTATCGATCCGACACTCGTCGACACTGTGCGTTCGTACCGCATTCCGTGGCATCAGCGGATCCTGCGGCTCGTGCTCCCCTCCGCGCTGCCGCAGATCGTTGCGGGCATGCGGAACAGCCTCGCGCTCGCGGTGATCATGATGGTCTTGAGCGAATACTTCGCCTCATCGAGCGGCGTCGGTTACGTCCTGCTCATCTCGAAGAACACGTTCCAGTTCGGGCCGATGTGGGCAGCGATCGTCCTGATCGGCCTCCTCGGCTATCTCCTCAATGCGCTCTTCATCCTGTTCGAGCGGCGGGTTCTGGCCTGGCATCGAGGCTGGCGGGCGGCGACCCCGCAGTGATGCTCGAGATCAACGGGATCGGCAAGACGTACGGCTCGGGCGCGCGCGTGACGCACGCCGTGGGCAGCGTGAGCTTCGACGTCGCGCCGCAGGAGTTCATCTGCGTCGTCGGCCCATCAGGCTGCGGCAAGACCACGCTCCTCAAATGCATCGGCGGCCTCCTCGCACCGAGCAGGGGCGAGGTCGTGCTCAACGGGAAGCGGGTGACAGAGCCCCCCACCGAGATGGCGCTCGTCTTCCAGGAGTACGGCCGGTCGCTGATGCCCTGGACGAACGTGCGGAACAACGTCCTCCTGCCGCTTCGGCACAGGAAGCTGTCGCGCGAGGAGCGCTCCCGGCTCGTCGAAGAGGCAGTCGCCGCGGTCGGCCTGACGCGCTTTCTCGACCATTATCCGTGGCAGCTCTCAGGCGGCATGCAGCAGCGCGTCGCGATTGCGCGCGCGCTCGCTTACCAGCCGTCGATCTTGCTGATGGATGAGCCGTTCGCGTCGGTCGACGCGCAGACGCGGGGCGACCTCGAAGATCTCGTGCTGAAGGTCCGGGACGAGTTCGGGATCACGATCGTATTCGTGACGCACGACATCGACGAGTCCGTGTACCTGGCCGACCGCGTGATCGTCCTGACGCATTCGCCGACCGAGGTGAAGGAGATCGTGTCGATTCCCTTGCCGCTGCCGCGCGACCAGATCGCGACGAAGGCGCGGCCCGAATTCATCGAGCTCCGCGCACACGTGCAACGCCTGATTCGCGTCGAGCGCGAAGAGATTCCGGCCGCCGTTTAGGATGACGAGCATTCAGCCGGAGCTGTGGGTCGAGAATGCGGGCGAAGCACTCGACTTCTACGCCGCCGCATTCGGCGCGACCGTCCTGCATCTCGTCGGCGAAGGTCGAGACGTTGTCGTCCAGCTCGGCGTCGGGGACGCGGCCTTCTGGGTGGCGCCGGCTTCCTCGAGCACGGCTGGCGGCTCGGCCGGATCATCGACCCTTTCGGTCACGAGTGGGAGATCGGCAAGCCGCTCGGCCCCTGGCCCCCGACGCCGGCTACTGCCTGAAGCACGGCGTCGGGCGTCCAGCTGTCTGCGCGTCGCCTAGGTGGCCAACGGCGCCGTCGTCCCACGCCCACGACGGATCGCGCCGGCGGCCCCGGCGGTGAGCAGAAGAGCAAGGAGGATGACGATTGCGATGAGCAGGTGTCGGGATCCTGACGACTTTGCGGGCGCGGCAAGCGCCGGGAACGTGATCCTCGCGACGGCCTCTCGGTGGACAAATCCGCTGCTGAGGCTGAGGTGTACGTGCCAGGGCCCGAGCGGGAGGTGGCGGTCGAGCGGCGCGCGTGCGGGTTCCGAGGCCCCCGGCGCGAGACCGGATCGGAGCGTGACCGGGGATGGGCCGGCGCGAAGGCCGCCGGGGCCCTGCGTGAGCGTCAGCTGTCCCTCGATATCGAGCGTGCGGCCGCCGCTGTTCTCGACGTCTGCAACGACGACCAGTTCGCCTGTCGCAGAACGCTCCGCGTGGAGCGGGCCGACGGCGAAATTTGCGGCTGGAAGTCCGCCTGAGCCGACCGAGAGGTAGATTCGAACACCCACGCGGTTGACCAGCGTCACGCCGCCGGCGGCCCGCGCCGGGGTGGATACCTCGGCCCAGATGACCGCATACCGCTCGCCCGCCGACGCGTCTTTCGGCACCTCGATCGTGACGGCCTCGTAGGCGCTCGCTCCGGGCTCGAGGCGCAGCACCTGCCGCTCGACCGACGTCCAGCTGCTGAGCTCGTTCTGCACATGACTGCGGGCGAAGCCGAAGATGCCGCGGCTGAGGCTTGCGGCAGCCGCATAGACGGCGACGTCGGCTTTCGAGCGGCTGCTGTTCTCGACCTCGACCCGGCGATGAATGGTCGCTCCCGGCGCTAAGCGGTCGACGATGTACGGGCGGCTGCTCGAGTCACCGGGCGAAGTCGCGGGCGCGTCCGCCAGCCGGATGCCGATGCCGGTGAGCACGCGCTTGAGTCGGAGCGGCAAGCGCACCTGCCGGTAGCACAACGAGCCCTGCCAGCAGCGGCAGGGCAATCAAGCAGAACGCGCACGCCGGATCAGGCGACCGAGTGGGTGATCGTCGCCGAGTAGACGCCCGGAGCGGCGTTCGGGGGCAGAGCCACCGAGATGGTCGGATTCCAAGAGGCGCTGCTGAGGCCGGTACTGACGCCGTTCACGACGGGCGAGACGCCGGTGAGATCGGTGGTCGCGGGTTTCGTCGCTATGACGCCGCTCTGGGTGATCGTTCCCGCCGCATAGCTGACTGCGGCCGCAGGGATAGCCGTTACCGCCGGACCGGTCGTGGGCGTGAACGCGGTCACGATCACCGAAGCGACCCAAGTCGTCGCCCCGCCGCGCTGGTCGGTCACGGTCACGACGCCGAGTTGGCCGCTGATCGTGCTTGCGCTCGACGAGACTGCCTGCGATCCGAGAGAGACGCTGGCGGTCGGCGCGCTGATCGAAAGGGCGCCCGCGGTGAGCGTGAACGTAGCCGGCGTATCGGCAGCGGCCGGCAGCGCAGCCAGGGTGGCGAGCGCTGCAAGGCTCGCGACAACAAGCAAGAACCTCTGCATAGGGATCAAGACCTCTCTGGTCGACCGAGCGCCGATATTGGGCTCGATTCGTTCCTTGCGCCTTCCATCGACCGTCGGGGCCGTCGACCTGATCAACGGATCCATGTATCAGCTCTCACCCTTTCCGGGGACGCTCGCTAGCCGTTGGCGATCAGGGCGGCGCTGCGCACGCCGGCGCCGCCCGAATACCGTCCGCCTGCGGCGATCTAGGTCAGAGCGGTTGCTTGCTCCGGCGACCACTGCCGGTGGAGGGGCGCGAAGGTGATCTCCGGCTTGCCTTTGCCTTCGAGGATTCCGGCGAAGACTCAGGCGGGCATGAGGCGCTCGTCCGCGAAGCGCCGGAAATCCTCTTCGGAGTCCCAGACGTCCACCACGCGGAACGCGCCGCGCTCTCGAACCAGGCGACATGGTTGCGGCCGCCCTTTGCGGGCTCACGCTCCCAGCCGACCGCCTCGAGCGCAGTCGCATAGTCCTCGGGTGCGATTCCAACCCAGCGCATCGACATCACAACAGCCATTTGCCGCTCCTTTCGATCGGGTTTGGTCCGGCGACCACACGTATTCGCGTGCGACCCGGGGTCGGTTCAACGGCGCCGACGGACGGGTCGTGGTGGACTGACCGGATGTGGTCCGATAGCTCTTCGGATCGACGATCGAGACGATCGAGGCGGCGCAGCCTGCAGTCGCCGACATCGTGCTCATCGGGTGGGACGACGTGCTCACGTACACGGCGCTCCGGGCGGCATGCGAATCGATCTGGGCGGGCGCGCGGCTGCTGGCGACCTCGACGGCCAAGGTGCTTCTCGGTGCAGGGTGCTGCGCCCGGCTGGTCGGGCGCAGTCGTCGCCGGTCTCCGCCAGGCAACCGGGGCGCGCGCCGTCACGCTCGGGAAGCCGTCGCCGATCGCGCTGCGCGAGATGTGCCGCGCACTCGGCGTCAAGCCGGGGCGGCGCTCGTTGTCGGCGACGACCTCGACCTCGAGATCGCGATGGCGCGCCGGGCAGGTGCCCGCTCGGCGCTCGTTCTCACTGGCGTCGGGACCGAAGCAGAGGCGGTGGCGCGCCCGCCCGCGCGACGCCCCGACGCCGTCCTCGCAGACGTGACGGCATGGCGTTCGATTAGGGCAGAACGCTCAGCTGCGTCGAGATCACCCGTGTCCCAGTGACCCGTGACCGTGACGACGGATTACGAGCGCGATCTTCACGACGCTTACGACGCGGCCTCCTGCTCGAGCCTGGCGGGGTTGTCCCGCGCGGGACCGCCGGTAATGTCCGTGCCGGTGGCGCCGTCGGGCATTCCGTAGCCGAGCTGCGCCCGAGAGCCCCGAGCAGGGAGGCGCCGGTCGAGATCCTGCCGGTCAAGGCGCTGCCGGTCGTCGCGGTATCGTCGCCGCCCTGATCGCCGCGATCGGAACGAACTCGCGGTGGGCGCTCGACTTCTTCCACGTCGCCGGCGGCGGGATCTGGACCGCTCTCGACCTCTTCCTCGGGTTCGTGCTCGGTCCGATCCTCGGGCGGCTGTCCATCCCCGCGCGAGTCGAGCTGACCAACGGCTGATGCCGAAGCTCGTGCTGATCATTCCCAGCTCGTCACGATGACGCTCGCGGCGGATCCCAGCTCGCGCGCTACAACGGCATGCTCGATACCTCATTCCCGCGCCATGCTTGGGTCGTCGCTTCGTTCGCGGTCGTGGGCGTGATGGCTGTGATCGCGATCGGCCGCTGGAGCCGGCGAACATCGCCGTCCTGTTCGAGCTGCGAAAGCCGCAACCCAACCCTGCGGTGATCGAGAAGCTCATGCGCCGGTTCATCTTCACGGCGGGGATCACCGGAGCAATGCAGATCGGGACGTTGATCATCATGACGAGACTTGCGAGCTGATGATCGCGCCGGAACAAAAGGCATGGGCCGACCGGAAGGTGCCGCCGGTGACTGTGCTCTGGATGCTCTCGCTCGCGCTGATCGCCGGTGGAGTGAGCTATCTCGCCGCCTACCTTCCGAAGCGCGCACCGCTCGCCCCGGCGGTCGGTTTGCTGGCGGCATCGGCGGTCGTCCTCGGCGTCGGCGTGGTCCTCCTGGCGCGCCAGCGTGAGTTCGCGTGGCAGCGGTTCCGTCAGGTGGCCGGTTGGACATTCCTTGCCTACATCGTGATCGCGGGGATGATCGAGTACGCGTTCGTCTACGACCACACGCACGGGGCGGTGCTCGTCGTGATGACGTTGATGCTCTTCGTTTTCATGCTCGCCCCGCCGCTGCTCGTCGGCTTCACCGTGGCGCGCTTCCAGCACACTTCCTAGCCCGGAGGCGAGTCCAGGGGCGATGGTCAAGTGGCCGACATGCCCGCGCGTAGAGGCGAGCAGGGCGGCGAGGGACAGAAGCGGGAGCGACGGGACTCGAACCCGCGTTTGTCACCCCATCGAGATTCGCGAGTAGCGCGGGCAGGATTTGGAGACGTTCCCCCCACCGGCTCACCTACGTCTTCACCGAGATCCAGAACCTCGAGTAGTTAAGCGCCACAGGAATCCGAGTTTCTTGGGCGGACGGGACTTCGCCTTGCGCAAACCAGGCCACAGCGGAGCTCTCTGAACCTTGAGGAGGGCAGCCGACCCGGGATGGCTCAATCGCTACGCCCCACCGTCTGCGGCTCTTCATTTGGTAGGCGTAAGATCACACGTTGGGCAAGTTCTCGAAACGTGTGGGGATCGCAGCGGTAACCGACAGGCTTCGCAGCAAGGTTGGCCAAATGCGCACCTATTACGACCGGCGGGCGCCTGAGTACGACGACATGTGGAATCGGGCGGCGACCTCGCCCGGCCAGATCGCGCGCAATGGCTTCGCGGCGTCGCCGCACTCAAGGGTTTCCTATCCTTGCAGCGCTCGAGCATCACGCTCGACATCGGCTATGGAACAGGGTTCTCTCCAGTACCTTCCAGGCATTGTCGTCGGGCTCGACCAGTCACGCGCAATGTCGAGATCGCACATACGCGCCTGCCCACTGGCGTCGCCGTGCTCGGGGATGCGTTTGACCTCCCTTTCGTGGATTGCGCGTTCGACCTTGCAGTCGCGTGCCGTCTCTACGGTCACTTGGAGGCCGACGAGGCCGCGCGCGCTCTCGCCGAGGCTCGTCGTGTCGCGCGCCAGGTCGTATTCATCGAGTCCACGCATCGGCCGGATACGGAAGCGGCAGGAGTCCAGTGCCGCCGCCTTCGCGATGGTTCCGTTCACTCGATCTACAAGCGTTACTACAGCAGCGCCGAGCTTGCCGCGGAGATCGGCGGCAAGGTCGCGCACGAGAACGAGTGGTTTGTCGCCGCCGAGGTCGCCGGCGCTCAGTGACGCGGCAACACGTACGTCCAGCCCGGCTGCCACTTTCCATGTCGCGACTACCGCCTCCGCTAGGGGGAGCCACGCACAGCCGGTGCTCGAGTACTGGGTCGCCCGGTGCCCGATTACGAGCACCGTGCCGCCCGGGAATTCCTGCGCCAACTCGTCGAGAAAGGCCCGGACATCGCTTGCACACTCGGCGTAGCTTTGGCCGCCGGGATATGGCGCCTCGACGCGGGACGCTCGCTCCTCGGCAATCCGCGACTCGGGTGCCTGTGTTAAGTCGCCGTAGTTGCACTCGCGCAGGCGCGCGTCGGTGACGATCTTGACGTTTGCGTCCTGCGAACGCAATTTCGGCTGTGCGCCGCGCACGCGCCAGGTCCGAGCAGAAAATCGCGTCGATTCCGACATCGGTGTAGCGCAGGCCGAGTTGGGCCGCCTGAGCCTCGCCGACCTCCGACAGCGGCGGATCCGCGTGACCAGACGCGCGGTGGCGCTCGTTGTCGAGGCTCGTTGCGTGCGCCTCGAAAATGATCTGGATCGGCGGGCCGGCAGGGTAGTCGCGTGCGAACCGCGACATCGTAGGTAGTCGCTGCCCCTGGTACTTTCCCCTGTACTGCACGGGCGCCCCAGCGAGCGTATACCAGTAGATTTGCCCGAACGGGATGCCCGGGTAGATGATGGTCGGCCGCTGCACCGTTATCTAAAGCATTCTGTCCGACGAACCCGACGTCGATCAGCCCTGCCGTCACGTGGTTCAAATGAACTTGCGCCCGACCGAACTGCGGCCCGTGATCAGCGATGCGAACAGCGCCGACCCGAATGTCTCGCGTGTCGCACCGAGGTAGAGCTCCCCCGGCTCAAGTTGCGTGCCCTCGTCAGCGATCACGACCTCCTCGTACTCGTCTTGGCCGCGTAGGTCAATCACGTCGTTCGTGATCCGCCGCAGGTGCTGGCTGAGTGGTGCCGGAGTTCGGGTTGACCGCATCCGCGCTAAACGGCGTGATGACGATGTGGCCGAGGTCGTGCTGGCGCACGATTTCGGGGCCCGTAGCCAGCCAAAGCCGTTGTCGTCTGCTCGGTGCATTGGCGCCAGCGGTTACAACACTTCGGTCAGCGCGAAGTCCTGGTAAAGGCGACCATTGCTTCCTAGAATTACATTCGGTCGCAGAGCGCAGGAACTCAGATCGAACTCGACACGCTCGTCACTGAAGTCTTTGAACGGCTCGACGTATAGCGAGTCCATAAGCGGCGAGCCTGGGTAGAGCGGCCGCACGACGTACGCGTCGACGATGTCCGAGGTATCGTCGATGAGCGCGCGGAGCTTGGCGGGAGAGTCAACCGCGCCGCGCGTGAGCGCGACCGACAGCCGGACGCGCTCGACGCCCAGCCCGCGCCAGTGAGCGACGACCGTCCGCAAAGGCTGTGGCTCGCTACGGAAGCGCATCGCGGCAGAATTCTCCTCGTCGCCGGCGGCGGCGCGGGAGATGTTCAGCTCATCGATTCCCCGGACGTCGACAAGGTGCGCGCCGTTCGTGTAGAGCTTCACTGTTGGGTTGCCCGCGACGGTGCGGATCCGCCTGATAATCGTCCCGAGGTGCGGGTTGAGAGTCGGCTCCCCGCCGCCCGTGACTTCGAAGACGCGACGCTCTGCCACTTCTGCCAATGAGCGCTCGAACCTCGCATCGGGCCTTAGGGCCTCGCGCATCCGTGCGGGGGCGTATGCCTTTGTGATGCAGAACGGGCAGTCAGCCGAACACTGGTAGCGGACGGGCATGACGTAGCATTTCGCAGCGCTCAAGAGGCCGCTCCTAACGGTGCAAACGGCTTAGCGACTACAAAGAAGGCCTCGTAGTGGTCAGAAATGTGGGTGTACGCATCTCCTTATTGCGCTCCCAGTTCGGCGACGTCTAGTTCGCCGATTGTCATCCACGCGAACCTGCGCCCGCCGATTGTAGGGGACGGCTCGCAGATCTCAAGTCCGCTCCGAGGCGATCACGTTGAAGAAGCGGAACTCGTATCGGGTCGGCTCCTCGTGGAATTCGGAGCGCTTGATCGAGATCAGATCGCAGCCCTCGAGGTAGTAGACCGAGAACTTGGTGACACCGAGGACGAGATTGCGCGCCACCCACTCCGCTAGATACGGGATCGTCCTGCTGCTCGATGTTCGCGAGTCCGGCTAGCCCGCATGCGGAAGCCGGAAGCACTCCCAGATAGGGTCTTCATACACGAGCACCCGGTCATCGCCGGCGCTGCGGCAGAAGAGCACCGCGCGCCGCTCGAAGCGGCGCGCGGTCCGCGGCTTCCTCTATGGCGCGCACGAAGTCCTGCACGTTGTAGGCGCGTCTGCTACGCCGTAGAAGCGTCCACCCGAGCCAGACGATGCAGGCCAAAATCCCGATGGAGATCACGACCTTCCACTGGCTACCGTTAAGGCCGAGGCGCTTGCTCGTCTTACTGAAGTCCGTTGACGCAGCGGCGACCAGGAGCCCAGCGAGGATGCCTAGTGGCGGACGCCAATCGTAGTCACGGCGGATCCTGTCGAAGGCATCATGGACGATCACTTGCAGGCGATCCGCCGAAATCGATAGCCGTTCCTCGGCGTTCCGGCTGGGCCGCGGGCCTGCCATCAGGCGCCACTGCCTTCCGCCGCGAGAAGCTGCCCGATCATCTCCACCAGCCTCTCACGTAAATCGCTGACGGAGCCAGCGTTATCGAGCACAAGATCGCATTCGACGTCGCGGCGCGCGTCTCGGTCGGGTGATCGGCCGCGACGGGCGTCAGGTCGTTGCGCAGGCGCACCGGCCCCGCAATTCGAACGAGCGTGAACCCCTGCGCGCGAAGGGTCTCAGTGTTCGAGGGTCGCGCATCGTCGTTGACGAACGCGTGGACGCCGCGCGCTTCCAACTCCCGGAGGCGGCGTATGAAATCCGCGGCGAGAAAGCCCGGAAAGTCCCGCTCAAGCTTGAGGCCTAGGAACTGCAGGAGCTCACCATCTTGGCGCCCGTCAGTCGAGGCGCCGACGCGGCGGTAAATTAGATCCTGGATCTCGATGCAGTGGCGCTGCAACCTTCACGATCTCGGCGCCTTCCACAGCCTCCGTCGCCAGGCGTGCGGCGGTCGACTTGCCGACACCCGTGGGCCCAACGAAGCAGATACGCATCGCCGCCTCAGGCTCTAAGGGAGAATGTCGCCGTGCAGAGATGGTGATCGGCGCGCGTTGGGGTGACGGACCAGTCTGCAACCGAAAGCCGCTCACCCGCGTACATCACATAGTCTTGTTGGACGCCGCGCGGGATCGTTGCCGCCACGAACACGTTCTTGACCCCTCCTGCGAGCGACTGCGGTAAGAGCGCCTCGTAGCGCGGGTCGTTCAGGTCGATCCCGGCTAGGAGATCGGTATCCGCGAGGGAGGCGAGTCGCCGGTCGAGGAACTCCCATGAGTCAGAGATCTCAGGGTCGAGCGCGTCGCGGCCGAAGTGATGGAACGGATGCGTGTGTGCACACATCCAACTGAGCTCGACCTCGCCGACTCGCGCGGTTCCGATCAGGACGCCCTTCGCAAAGAGCTGCCATCGCTTTTCGCCCTTCTGGACTGCGAGGTCGGGCGTCGGGAGCACCGAGTACTCGATCGATCCGATTGGGTGCCGGCTGAGCACAGCCATCGCAAGCTGTGCGTCGTCGGCCAGGTGCGAGCGGCTGCCGGCGTGGACGTGGATGTGCCCTGGATAACCGAGCCCACGGCCGATGACGGACCCCGGGTCCTTGTGCGTCATCGAAGACGTGCACTTCCTGCAAGAAGATGAAGTCGGCGTCGAGCGGCGCTAGCCACTCGACGAAATAGCCGATGTCTTGAGTCTCGCCCTCGTCGACGTCGAGCAGACCACCGTGATGTTTCACGTGGCTACGGTGAGGCTGATCGGCCGGGGAGTCATTCGTACTCTGGATTCTCGGAGCTTAGGTGCTGAGTTCCGTTTTGCAAGGCCCAACTGGTTCTAGCCGGACGCTTAAATCTAACTGCTTCGGCTGCAACGTCTCCCCGCGGCGCGGTTGGCACCGGAGAAGCGCCGCCTTAGTGGCTGGTTGGTCGAGACCGAAACGCGGATGTGCTCGACAGAAGCACTGCGCCGCCCGTCTCGCCGCTCCTAATCGCGCCTTAAGTGCGGCGCTTGCGCTGCGCGCCGTGCAGGTTTCTTTCCATTACAGCCGGTCGAGGCGTAGGTTGCTCGCGCGGCGCGCAATAAATGGCCCCAACTGGCGGGGCTTTCGCGCGATGGGCCGGACCGGGACTCGAACCTCGTTAGGCACCCCATCGAGATCTGGGGAATAGCTTCTCGGATCTCGCGGCGCCGCCCGGACAATCGGGCGTTGTGAGGATCATTCCGACCCGACGCTCAGAACGGGAGCACCGGGAGGGTCGGGCAACAGCTCGAACCCGAAGGCGTCCCCGACCGGCTGCCGGAAGTGGATGGCCGTTGCTCCCGCGTCGTCGACTTCCCAGACGTAGAACTGTCTGAACACGTTCGCTCCCGGCGCACCCGGCATGGCTGCCGCGCCGATGTAGAGCGGCGGTCGGCTACCCCAGTCGAAGTCGTAGTGCGTGAGCACCTTCGCCGCGTGTTGGTGCCCCATGAGCACAAGCGAGACACCGGCGGCGGGCCAGGGCACGGAGCGTCCGCGCGGCGTCGAGGGTGACACTCGTGATCACTCGTTCCTCCGACTTGCTCTGGTCTTCGGGCTTCGGTGGCGGCGGCAGGTCGGGGATGTTCGAGACTGCCATCAGGTGGTGGTGGACGACCGCGACCAAGGTGTGGGTCTCCGCGGACGCGTTCACCGCGGCGAGCCGCTCGCCGATCCGGTCGAGCTGATTGTCGCCCAGATAGCCGAGCCCGCGCTGGACGGGACCTTCGAGTCGGCAGGAGTCGAGGCAGAGGAAGGCGAGCGGCTTCATCTCGTCCTTCGCGGGCACGACGACGACGAGGGCATGTCACGGGCGGCTGCACCCGGCCAGAGTTCGCCGATGAGATTGTTGAAGAAGACGAGCCGGTCGTCTTTGTTTTCGTTTGACCAGGTCAGGTCGTGGTTGCCGGGGACGACGGCCCAGTGCGGAGCGGGGAACGTCTCCATGAGCCGGCGGAGCTCGATCCTGGCAGCGATCCGCTCCGGCTGCGAGACGGTCGTGTAGACGTCCCCGGAGAGGACGATCGCGTCGAAGTCCTCCGCCTGGCCGGCCTGCCTGAGTGCGTGGAGCGCTTCGGCGAGACAGCGAATCCCCGGCGGACTGCCGTCCTGGGCGAACTGGTGGCTCTCGCCGAAGTGGAGATCGGAGAGATGGAGTATCCGATAGGGCATACGTGTGGCGTCTGGTATACGCCCGGCGATGCTATCCGCCGCAGATCCACGCGACCCGGCGACGAGGATCCGTTCGGTGAAGCTCACGCCCGACAGCTACGAGATCGAGGACATCGTCAAGCTCGTTTCCGCTGGCCGGCTTGCGATCCCGGAGTTCCAGAGGAAGTTCGTCTGGCGACCGTGGCAGGTCGTCGACCTGATGGTGAGCATCGCGCGACGCTGGCCGATCGGCACCCTACTGCTGCTCGAAGGCCCGGGAGACTTCGCTGTCCGCGCAATCGAGGGAGGGCCGGAGCTGACGGAAGCGCGCCTGCTCGTCCTCGACGGCCAGCAGCGAGTGACGGCGATTTACCAGGCGCTGGGGAGTCGCGACTCCGACGAGATCTACGTGCTCGACTTCGCCGCGCTCTGCGACGCCGATGAACTCGGGGACGAGCACATCACCTCGCATCGCCGTAGCAGTTTCCTGCGCCAGTACCCGGACCTTCAGCGGCAAGCGCGGGTCGGTCGGATCCCCCTTGAGGACCTGATCGACGACGTCAGCTTCGATGCCTGGGTCGAGGGCTTCACGGACGCCCCGCGAGACTCGGCGATCCGACTACGGCGGTACGAGCTCGGAGGGCTCCTCAATTACCGGATCCCGGCGGTGCGGCTTGAGCGGGACATCGAGATGGCGGCGCTCGCGAAGATCTTCGAAACGATCAACCGGAGCGGTGAGCGGCTGAAGGCATTTCGACCTGATGGTCGCACGGCTCTACCCCCACGACTTCAACCTCGCACAGGAGTGGGAGCAGGCGGTCGAGCAGCACCCGCAGCTGCGGCGGTTTGGCGTCGACGGTCTGGAGCTGCTGCGTCTGATCGCCCTTCGCGAGAACCTGCGGGAATTCCGCGCGAGCGGTACCAGCACGGTGAAGGGCATCCGGCAGGGCGACGTGCTCAAGCTCGACCCCGACTTGTTCGTGACCAGTGGCCGGAAGCTATCGTCAGCTACGTCCGGGCGCTTGAGTTCGCGCGTACGGACTGCGGTGTAGTCGACCCCGAACGACTTCCCTCCCCGACGATGCTGTTGCCCGCCGCGGTAGCGCTCGACCACGGCACCGACGAGGCGCGGGAGGCCGCGCGCCGCTGGTGGTGGGCGACGGCGCTCTCGCAGGTCGGTCCCCCCGCAGGCGGCGAACACTCAGGCGGTTCGCGACGCGCGCGAGCTGGAGGCCGAACTCGTCGACGGCGCAGCATCGCCGGGTGTCGTCCTGCGCTTCGAACCTGACCCGGACAGCCTGCAAGACACACGGCGGCGCAACGAGGGTTACCTGAGGGCCCTCCTCTGTCTACTCGTGAGCCAGGGAGCACGTGACTGGCGGAGCGGCCGCCCGCTCGCCGAGCTCGACGAGCCGCTGGTCATCCACCAGGTCTTCGCGGCGAGCTGGCTCACACCGCGCGGGATCACACCGGACAGCCTCCTTAACTTCGTGGCCCTCCCCGAGAGCACGCACGCGGCCCTCGCCTCGATCGTCGAGCCGACTGCGCTGCTTGAGCACGCTGACGTCGAGCCGGACGCAGTCGCCACTCACATTCTCGATCTCGACGCACTCCGCGCCGGCGACTGGCACGCCTTCGCCACGCACCGGACGTCGGAACTCTTTCGCCGTTTGCAGTCGGTCGCGGAGACGATGCCGGCCTCGCTGACCACCACGACGACTTCCGCGAAGGGCAGCCGTCGAAGGCGCGCGCAGATCGGTGGCGTTCCTGTCGCGGCCGAGGCGTACCGACGCTCAGTCGGCCCAGAGTGGTTCGGTGTTGAGTCTGCGCAGGCGCAACTTGTAGGTGTTTCGCGTGCGCTGCCAGCCGAGGGATGCGCTTACGGGCTGGCGATGCACTCTCACCAGGCCGTGCCCCTCTAGTTCGGCGACGCCACGCGTCCAGGAGTCCTCCGAGATGCAGTAACGATCCTGCGCGAGTTCTGGTGTGATCCAGGCGTGCCGGCCGTCGGCTCGCTCGAGGTCGAGCATTATCAAGAGCAGCGCGAGCGCGGGGGTCGAGAGCGCCAGCGCCCAGCCGTTCGTCCAGAACGCTGACGGCAGCAGGATGCTCCAGTGGACTCCAGCGAGCTTGCCGGTCGACTTGCTCTTGGGTGCGCGCAGGGGCGAGATGTAGGGCTTGCCCGAACTGTCTTCGCGCTGCAGCGTGATGGTGAGCGGCCGGCCAGGATCACGGTCGACGGTGATCAGGCCCTGCTGCTCGAGCCAGCCGGCCGCGTCGCGCACGCGGCGCTGTCCGGCGGCCTCCGGTGCGTCCAGGTCGAGCAACTCGGCAACAGCGTGTGCGGGGACGGTCAGCGCGTGGCGCTCGTCGCCACCGCCCGCCAGCCAGAGGAGCGCGAGCATCAGCCGCAAGCGCACCCCGCCCGCGCGACCGCCCTTAACGATCGCGCTGAGCGGTGGCGGGTTCGAACCGTATTGTGAGTTGAACGAACGAGCGGCGGATCTGCGTGGCGCGGGCCCGCATGCGCCGATCGGCGGCCGGAAGTTGTGTCCGCGCGAGCGGTGAGGGGCTCGGCGGCGCGGGGCGTGGCGCGGCGCTCGAGCGCGCACTGGCTCGGCGGGCGGTCGGTCGAGGCGGTCTTACGCACAATCCGCTTGCGCACCGAGCGGGGGCGGCTGGCCTCTGTCTTGCTCTTCACTGGATGTACTCCTTCGTGATCTCACGCTTTGTCGTCTACTACTTCCTGCTCTGTTCACCCTGGTCGATCCGCTCTGAGGGGAGGGGTACGACGCCGAAGAGGTCATCCTATCTCCGCCGAAAAGACATGGCGCCACCGCTCGGTCGGTATGGGTTGAGCTTCGCAGAAACGGCAGTTTTGCAGGGGGAGAGCTCAATTCCCCTCGGGGAGGTTGAACCTGACCGGAAGGAGGTGTCCATGAGGAGGCCAGCGGCGCCACCCCGAGGAGACGGGGTTGCACCGGGACGAAGACGAGATCGACGCGCAAGTGACGCGAATCGGGGCGGCGTCTCCCCGCCCCCGCGTCACGCCTGAATCCTACGTACTAAGAGCCACGAGCCACGGGTCGGGATGCGCTCCTGCCGCAAGTCGCGGTCAACTACCGCCCCGAAGACCGTGCGTGGCTCACGATCCCGGTGATGTGCTCGGCGGCCCGGATCGGATCATCGTGCTCCCAGACGCGGATCACCGTCCAGCCTACGGCTCTCAGTCTTGCGTCGGTGTCTCGATCGCGGCGTTGATTCGCCTCGATCTTCTCCCGCCACCAGTCCGCGTTCTGCTTCGGCCAAGTCCCGTGCTCGGGGCAGCCATGCCAGAAGCAGCCGTCGACGAACACGACGACGCGAGCGCGCGTGAAGACGATGTCGGAGCGGCGTCTAAGCCCGGGCAATAATGCGTGCACCCGAAAACGGAGTCCACGGCGGTGGAGGAGTGAGCGCAACTCCATTTCGCCTTTCGTGTCGCGCTGGCGCTGCGACGTCATTCGGCGCAGCGCATCGGTAGAGGCGGGCGGAGTTCCGATCGGCATGACGGTTCGCGTGCCTACGCCGCCGCGAGAGCAGTCGCTGCGATCTCCGACGCGACTAGACGGCACCGTCTCTGGACTTCGTCGAGAGGCGCCGTGAGGTCAACGGTCTCCACGCGCAGGCGCGACCTCCGCGAACAATCTGGTGGATGCTCGGAGACGAGATCTTCTCGGCGTAGAGGAGAAGGCCCTCGTCAAGACCGGTCGCGGAGCAGTACGCGAGTAGCTGATAGAGGTCGCCAACTTCGCCGCGTTCGGTCTCTTTGTCTTTGCGTCGCCAACAAAGACGCACTGCCGTCCATCCCAGAGCGACAGATCGGGCTCCGGGCGGATCTTCCGATCCTCGTCGAGCGCGATCGACTTGCCTTGCTCCACCGGTAGTTCGTCGGAAGGATTCGGCGCAGCTCGTCGCCGATCGCGGCCCAGACGAAATCCTCGAACACGTCGTTCATGTCGAAAAGGATCGAGCTGGTCGCTGCCCCGCCCGGGTGGAGGTCGACCGAGGTGTTTTGAACGAGAAGCGTGGCGAGCTCGAGCACGGGCCGGTACCGCTCATCGAGGCGCGTGTAGTTGAATGTTGGGAGGCGACGCGTATCGAAGTTGACGTCCGTTACTCCGTCGAAGCTGGCCAGCGCTTCCGCGGTGCGACGGCGCAGGCGGGAATCGCGTAGGCGTAAACGCTCGATCCTTCGCAGCGCCGCCTTGACGAGACGGTTCGCTTCGACGTCAACGGTGTAGTCGTCGTAGCGCACCTCGATCGGGAGCGGGAGCCCGTAACGTCGGCGAGCCTGCTCCGCGAACCTGACCCGGCCGCGGATTGTAGTGAGCGCCTCCTCGCGTTCGAGATAGCTCATCAGCAGCCCGCGCCGCAACGCTCGCTGCAGCACGTCCAAGAACGCGGCGACGAACGGCTCGACGATGCCTTCGCGCGCCGCGAGCGTCGTCGCCTGCGGTGCGAACTGGAAGTGCCGTGCGTAACCGAGCAAGAAGAACACCCGGTCGATCGAGAGCTTCGGCTCGATGACGACGTGGAGCCGTCTCGTCGTCGCCGCCCCAATGATGCTCCCGGGCGTCACGACGTACCGGCCGGCGGCCGGCTGTACGGTGAGCTTCGCCGGGATCGCCTGGAGCTCTGCGAGCTCCTCGGCGTCCAGGCTGAGCTCACTCGGCTTCCACTCCTGGAGCCGGACCAGCCTCGGGCTCGGGATTGTCGACCTCCTCGCTCGGCTCAGTCGTTGCAGCCGAAGCGCCGCTGATGCGTTGTTCGATCGCGGCGAGCGTGAACTCTTCGACGCGGTCGGGCTCGTCGAAGAACTGTTCCTCGACGTAAGGGAGGACCGAGTGCGCCCAGATCCGCTCGAGCCACTTGCGGTCGAGGTCCGGCCGCATGAAATAGCTCGGCCCGATCTGTAGGTGCCGGTCAGGGAGCATCCGGTTCGCCGCATCGACCAAGTCGGCGACGTAGGTCATCGTCGGCGCGTGCCGCTGCAGCCAGCGACGCAGGAGTCCTTCGACGGGCCAACGGTCCGGGAAGAACTCGACGAAGTGGAAGCGGCGCCGCAGCGCGGCGTCGAGCATCGCGATCGAACGGTCCGCTGTGTTCATCGTGCCGATGATGAAGAAGTTCTCCGGGAGCTCGAACGGCTCGGACCCGTACTGCAGCTCGATCTGATCGTCGTCGCCGCGGTACTCGAGCAGGTAGTAGAGCTCGCCGAAGACCTTGGCGATGTTGCCGCGATTGATCTCGTCGATCAGCAGAACGCACGGCTTCAGCCGACTCCTCGGCGACCTTCGCGAGCTGGCGCAGCGGCCCCGGTGTCAAGCTCGTAGCGGACGCTCCCGTTGTCGCCGTCTCGGGGCCGATACCCCTCGATGAAGTCCTCGTAGCGCGTAGGACGGATGGAACTGCACGGTCTTGCGGTGCTGGTCGTCCGGAGCGAGGAACCTCGCGAGTCGCCGCGCGACGAAGGTCTTCCCGGTCCCAGGTGGACCGTAGAAGATCACCTGCTTCTTGTCCTCCAGGAGCTCGAGCACACGCTGCACCCAGTCCGCCGGCAGGAGGAGTTCGTCCGCCAGCTCCTCGACATCTCCTCGGTCGGAAGCAGCTCCGCATCGTCCTCCCGCTGCTTCAGGAGCCACCACAGGAAGACCATTGCCCCCCATACTGTCGTCGCCGTAGTACGGCGCGAGGAGGTCGAGGAGCGCGTCGTTCGACTCCTTCGCGAGCTGCGCGCGCGATTTCCCGCGCTCGTCGAGCGGCTCGACCGGGAGCTCTGGCAGTCGCATGACCGCGCGCTTGCCGTTCTCGCCGCGAAAGGTGAACAGCGGCAGCCACCTGTCCGCGTACACGATTGCGAGGCACTTCGTGGCGAGCGCCTCGCGGAATCCCTTCACCTTCCACTCGGCGTTGTCAAGCACGTCGTCGAGCCGGTCGACCTCGTCGCCGGGGCCGTATAGCAGGTGCTTGATCGTCCGCGCCAGCGGCGGGATCGTCTCGACGCCCGCGCTCAGGTACGCATTGATCTGGCTCTGATTTCCCGCCCCGCCATAGGCGCTGGAAACGATGCGCCGGAAGGACGTAAGGTCGAACGTGTCGGGCTTCGCGATGGCGGCGTCGAGAGACTCCTCCATCAGGACATGGACGACCTCTTCGCGGGCTCCCTTCTGCTTGTGGTGCTCGCTGCGCGGGTATCCAATCTCGCGGCGGCACCTCTCGATCAACGCTCGAAGGGAGTCGATGTCGCTACCCCCGGGCCTCGACCTCGACCTCGGGATACCACTCGCGAATACGCGCCTCGATCCCTGCGTCGTCCGGCGCCACGAGTGCCGCGACCTCCCATCCCTGGTCGATGTCGACGAAGATCGCCGAAGCTCCGATGTTCGTCCCGGGCCCGGTCAGCCGCGGACCTTTTCGGCTGTCCGATCGAGTTGGGTCTCGTTCTGGAGCAGGATCGCGACGAGATCAGGCTGGCGGTTGACGATGCCGCCTTCGCCGAGGCGTTCTCGACGACCCCGGCGTCGTCGACGACCTTCGCCCGAACCTTCTCGGGATCGAGGTCGAGCAGTTCAGCCAGACGGCGATCGACTGGTCTGAGGCGCGAGCTGCTCTGCGGGGCGGTCCAGTAAGAGCTTCCCGGATGATCCGGTCGAGCTCGTCTGGAACGGACACGGTCGCCACGGCCGCATCCTAAGGTCGAGACCGGGTGGCGTCTAAGCTGCCGCTTCGTCGCGCATCCCTGCAGATGCGCCGCCACAGCTTCGAGGAGGCCCGCAGGGAAGCGCAGCGTGGACTCGGCAGTCCGGTGAAGGAATCCTGCAAAGCAGCCCGTTCCGACAGCGGTTTCGCGGGAAAGCGCAGGAAGCCTGCGAGGCTCTGATACTTGGCTCTTACCGGCCAAGCCGAGGCAGCGACACGATAAACGCCAGATTCGTCGCCCCAGGCCGACCGCGGCCACGGCGAACTCTCAGGGAGCCGTTCGTGCAGCGACTCATCGTACGGTCGTGGATTCCGCAGGCGACGACCGACCCACTCTGCAACCGGGACGCTTACCGCATTACCAACCAGTTTCCAGCGGTGGCGTTCGCCGCGGCGACCCAGCTCGCCAGCAGGCGCGGTCCAGTCGGCCTCAAAGCCCTGCATCCGCTCGGCGTCGCGAATCTCAGGGGTGACGATCCTCCCGTCTGGCATCCAGATCGCTGGCGGCGACGGGATTCCGATCGTCGAACCGCCCTTCAGCGTTGGCACTCCGTCGACCGCCCAGCCGAGGCCGCGAATCCCCTCTGTCCAGTAGAAGCCGCAAGCTCGACCGCGGTAGTCGGGCGTTTCCGGCTCGCCTCGGTCGCCATGGAAGAGGATCTCTCGCGGATCAGCTGTCTGCGATGCCAGCAGTATCACCCGCTGCCGGCGTTGCGGAAACCCGAAAGCTCGAGCGTCGACGACCCGGTACGCCCACCGGTACCCGAGCTCACCGAGCTTGCGGGCGAGGAGATTCATCGCGTCGCCCCGCTCGAGCTGAAGCATGAATGGGACGTTCTCCAAGAGCAGCCACCTGGGCTTGTGCTCGGCCTGTTCGAGTAGCTCGAAGACGCGCTTCACGAGGCCGGAGTTGCGTCCCCGATCCCCGCGGTACGTCCGGCCTGACTCAAATCCTGGCAGGGGAATCCTGCAGCCACGAGATCGCACGCTGGGAGCGCGTCGAGCCTGTAGGACGTCGCGAGTCAGCGGGACAGACGGGAACCGGGCGCTAAGCACAGCCGCCGCAGCGTCCTCGATCTCGCACAGGAGCTCTGAGGAATGCCCAGCGCGATCAAGTCCGACCTCGATCCCCCCGATGCCCGCGAACAGCCCGACGACCTTGAGAGGGGGGTCGAGCGGCTCCGCAGTTGTCGTCTGAGAGGTAGGCATCGGGACGATCCAGTCTCGACATCCTGGCGGACGACACGCTCGAGGTCCAGTTGAACGCGCTCAGTTGTGGAACCGTATGGCGATTTCCCCACACGACGGCACACGCGACTACGCCCGCGCTTTCTCGATTTTCTACAAGTGAACACGCGGCCGCGGCGGCGGCTGAGCTCTCATGCCGAGAGTGGAGCTGCCCCGCGAGTGCCCAGCCGCTGCCCACGACGCCTGTCGCGAGCCTGGAGATGTCCGAAACGACCCCCGATTTGGTCATTACCTATATGGGAGAACTCGTTCGCGAGCCGTGTTCGGGCGAACCGAGCGCATAGCGGCACGGTCGTTGGCAGGGTAGGCCACACAGCTGCACAGTGTTTCGCGCAGTACCCTCGGCGCCTGATGAGTCGCCACGCCAGCGCCTCTATGCGCGAAGTCACCGCGGCTGAATTTGCTTCGACCCGCATACGCGCGCTGTCTCAAAACGGCCGTTTTCGACCCTTGTCTTTTATGAGGGAACGTTTTTTTCGGCCACGATCGCGTGCAGCGCCCTGCTGGCTGCCGACGCGCTTCGACACGCGTCGCTTGAACGCGTCCGTTACACCGCATCGCGACACGGGTTGTGGCGAGCGGAACGGCAGCCGTGCGGGCAGTCGGACGGCTCCAGTTGCCCTGCCGTTTGCCGGTTGGTCGCAGGAGGGCTGCGTCCCGCTCCCGCTCAACGGAGCCGGTTCGACATCGCTCGCCGCTTTCGCCGTCTGCGACGTCGAATTCGTGACCTCCCTCTCTCTGCGTAGAGCAGTTTTGAGAGAGGGAGGTCACGAACCGCGGGAGCGAGTACCGGATGAGCGAGCGGGAGCGGGGACGCAAAGACACCAAAGAACAAGCAAGAGAAGAAGGCAACCAAGCAAGGTCAGAGGAGGAAGAAACAATTGGAGACGACGACCTGGAAGAGAGAAGAGGGGAAGCGGCGTCGGCGGCGAGACAGTGGCAGCTTCCAGGTTTCCCAACGGGACCTGGAGCTGTTGTTGGTCATCGGAGAGCAGTATGCGATCACACTCGACCAGCTCGCCCGTCTGATTGGCCGCAGCTACAGGACCGCGCGCGGCCTGCGCGACCGCTGGTGCAACGCCGGCTGGACGCAGAGCGCCCGCCTCGCCGTCGACCTGCCAACGTTTGTCTGGCTCACCGGGAGCGGCAGCCGGCTCGTGCAGTCGCCCTACCGCACCTGGAACCCGCATCCCGGCCTCGCCGACACACATCGAAGCGGTCACCGAGACATTCGCCTGCTGCTCGACCGCCAGCTGCATGTCGGCAAGTGGGAATGCGAGCGCTCCCTCGCCCAGCGAGCACCGTCCCGCTCGGAGAACCGGCCCCACCTTCCCGACGCCGTCCTCTGCTGCCCGGAAAGAGTCGCGATCGAGGTCGAGCTCAACCTCAAAAGCCGCACCCGCCTCGAAACGATCATCGAAGAACTCAGCCTCAACTACGACTCCGTCTGGTACTTCGCCCCCGACCGCCTCCGGCCGAGACTCCTCCAGTTCGCTCAGACGGCCCCGTACGACAACGTGACCATCCACCGCTACCCGCCCGTCGCCGCCGACTGGCAGCGCCGACAAGATCTCAGCCGGCTCTGACCTCAGCCTGACCTGTGTGCGCCGATGTTCGCCCTGGGTTACGCCCAAGTCAGGGCGAAGTCAGGCCCGAGTCAGGCTCTGACGCCATTCTGCGAGCCCGCTCCACCGGGGTGGAACGGGCTGAACCTTGACAACTGAGTTAGCCCGCGTGCGGCGGGCTTCATCCGGAGTTTGCGGGTCGCGCGCCGGCCGTCAAGCCGCCTGCGGCGGCTTCCCTCGCTTTCGCTCGTGACTGCCGGCTCTCCGCGACTCGGCGATCGCGGACGAAGCAAGCCCGCCGCACACGCGGGCGACCCGAGGTCGCCCGTCCATGTCCACGATCGAAAGGAGAATCGATGCCGGGCTCGCAGGACCAGCCGCCGTCCTCGCGGCGGTGCTACTGATGCCAGAGAGGTTGCGAACGACAGCCCGTCCTGCTCTCATCGAGGACGGCGCCGCGTCCAGTCCAGAAAGGGAAGAACGCGCTTGAGCAAACAGAGGAACTCCATCCCGAGGTCGACGCCTTCGCGCGCTGGTTCGGCGACTGGTGGCTCCGGCGCGGCTGGCGACCTCGACGCGACGGCCGAACCGACAGAGGCCGCGAGCCGCCAGCGCAGCGGGCCGTCGCCTACGTGCGCGAGTCGACCGAGGAGCAGGGCCAGGGCTTCTCGCCCGACGCCCAGCGGGAGGCGATCCGCCGCTTCGCCGCCGAGAACGACCTCGACCTCGTCGGCGAGTACTGCGACTTCCACTCCGGCTGGAAGCAGGCCGACGGCCGGCCCGAGTTCCAGCGGCTGATGGCCGACGCGGCCGAGCAGCGCTTCGACGTCGTGCTCGTCTACCACACCTCGCGCTTCGCCCGAAACCAGGCCGAGGCGCGCCGCTACAAGCAGCTGCTGCGCGAGCGGCTCGGCATCCGCGTCGTCTCGGTCACCCAGCCGATGGGCGAGGACCCGACCGATCCCGTCGGTCTTCCTCGCCGAGTCGATCCACGAGATGTTCGACGAGTACTACTCCGTCTCGCTCTCGTTCTGGACCCGCACCGGTCTGCGCGAGAAGGCGCGCCAAGGCCACCTCGTCGGCCAGCTCCCCTGGGGCTACGCCCGCGACCCCGACTCCGGCGTCGCCGTCCCCGACCCGGAGCGCGCGCCGCTCGTGCGCGAGCTGTTCGAGCGCTACTCCGGCGGCCAGGAGTCCGACCGCACGCTGGCTGCCTGGCTGAACGCCAAGGGTGCGCACGACCACGCGCGGGCGCGCCTTCGGCAAAGACACCGTCCGCGACATGCTCCTCAACTCGGCCTACTGCGGCTACGTCAGCGGGCATGCGGAGCAAGGACCGCTCGATCCGGGGCCTGCACGAGCCGCTCGTCTCCGAGGAGCTCTTCGACCGCGTGCAGGAGGTCCGAGCCTGGCGGGCGCGCGTCGTCAAACCCGGGCGACCCTCAGAGGACTACCTGCTGCGCAAGCTCCTCCACTGCGAGCGCTGCGGCGCGCGCATGCACGGCACACGCGGCTCGCGCGCCGCCGATCCGGCGCTACCTCTGCTCGACCCGGCGCCACGGCGAGGGCTGCGACCAGCCGCTCGCCAAGGCAGAACCGCTCGAGGCGCAGCTCGTCGACTGGCTCCGCGACTTCCAGCCCGACGCACGAGCTCCGCGCTGTACGTCCTCTCGTCGCTACGCACGCGCCGCCGCGACGCGACAACGGCGGCGACTACCTGCCCGGCGCCGCGACCTCGATGGCCAGCTCGACCGACTCCGCGACCTCTACGTGATGGGCGACCTGACCAAGAACGAATACGTCGCTGCGGCGACAGGCGCTCGAGGAAGAGCTGGAGCGGACTCGGACCGCCCGCTCGATCCCGCAGCTCGACGCAGGCCGAAGCGCTCCTCGCCGACTTCGCCCGCTTCTGGGAGACCGAGCCGAAGCCCGCCGAGCGACGCAAGCTGATCGCCTCGCTCTTCGACCGGGTCTGGCAGGACGAGGGCCAGCATCGTGGCCGTGAAGCCGCGCGAGCCCTTCCTGCGCTACTTCCAGACCGCCGATGACATCGGCCGAAACCCGCGACACCGAGGCGCGGTGTCAATAGCGGGAGCGACGGGACTCGAACCCGCGACCTCCGGCGTGACAGGCCGGCGTTCTAACCAGCTGAACTACGCCCCCGTGGGCACGGCATTGTAGCCCGCTGCCTCTCCGACGGTGCTGCGACACTCCGCGCGTGACGCCCGTCGACTGGATCGCGCTCGGGGTCGTCGTGGTCTGCGCGGTCGGTGGCTGGCGCCGCGGCTTGATCGCGAGCGCGCTCTCGCTGGCCGGGCTCGCGCTCGGCGCGTACGCGGGCTCCCGGATCGCGCCGCACCTCCTGACGGGCGGCTCGAGCTCGGCCTGGACGCCGCTCGCCGGGCTCGTCGGAGCCTTCGCGGGCGCAGCGGTTCTCCAGACGGTCGGATCGATCGCCGGCTCGTTCATCCGCGGCGGGCTCAAGCTGACGCCGTTCCGGTTCCTCGACTCGGCAGGGGGCATCGTGTTCGGCGCGCTCACGGGCCTCGTGATCGTCTGGGTCGCGGGCGCGACGGCGTTGCTCATTCCCGGGCAGACCTCGGTGCGGCGCGAGGTGCTGCGCTCGACGATCGTGCGCCACCTGAACGCTGCCGTGCCGCCTGCGCGCTTCCTGCATCTGCTCGCACGCGTCGATCCGTTCCCCTCGATCGTCGGCCCGGCCGCGCCCGCGACCCCGGCGAGCCCGGCGATCGCACACAAGCGCGGCGTGATCGCAGCCGAAGCGTCCGTCGTCAAGATCATCGGCTTTGCGTGCGGCGTCGGCGTCGAGGGCAGCGGCTGGTTTGCATCCCGACACCTCGTCGTCACGGCGGCGCACGTCGTTGCCGGCGAGCACGGCTCGACGGTCACGATCCCGAATCGCGGGACATACAAGGCGGACGTCGTGGTATTCGATCCGCACAACGACGTCGCCGTCTTGCGCGTGCGCCGAGGCACGGCACTGCCTCTCGGCTACGCGGCCCCGACACCGGGAACGCCGGTCGCGATCCTCGGCTATCCCGACAACGGGCCGCTGACGGTGACGCCGGGCCGCATCGGCGCGACCACGAACGTCCTCTCCCGCGACGCGTACGGACACGGTCCGGTCCAGCGCTTGATCACGGCCGTTGCGGGGCGCGTGCGCCATGGAAACTCGGGTGGGCCGGCAGTCGACGCTCGCGGAGTTGCGCGCACGACGATCTTCGCGGCCCGTCTAGGCGCCCCGACGGGCTACGGCGTTCCGACCGAGGTCGTGGTGCGAGACCTGCGGTCGGCTCACCGGCCGGTCTCGACCGGCTCTTGCGCCGGCTGAGGCAGCAGGTCGACCACGTTCATCGGCGCGCGGAACGGTGCCATCACGTACACGCCCTGCGCCACCGAGCGTGCGCCCTCGATCAGCTCGTGTCCGAGTGCGAGCCCCACGTCACGCGCGGCAGGTCCGGCGGCGCGGTAGCGCTCGAGCACGTGCTCGGGAACCACGAGCCCGGGCATCTCGTTGTGCATCCGCACGAGGGTCTCGTACGTGCGGATCGGCCACACGCCGACGAGGACGTGGATCGGCCAGGTACCCCCGATCCGCTGCCTGAACGCGTCGAGCGGCTCGAGGTCGAAGAGCAGCTGCGTCATCGCAAAACGGGCTCCAGCCGCGACCTTCTGGTGGAAGCGGTCGACCTCGAGCTCCAGGTCGTCAGCCGTCGGGTTGACCGCAACGCCGGGATAGAACGAGGTCGGTGCGTCGATCGCACGGCCGTAGAAGTCCTCGCCTCGGTTCAGGCGCGACATCAGCTCGACGAGCCCCACGGAGTCGACGTCGTACACGGTGTCGGCCCCCGGGTAGTCGCCGGACTCGGGCGGGTCGCCGGTCACGGAGAGGATGTTGCGAACGCCTTCTGCATGCGCGCCGAGCAAGGTCGACTCGAGCCCGGCGATCGTCATGTCGCGCGGTGTGAGATGCGGAATCGTCTCGACGCCGGTGGCGCGCTCGATCGCGACCGAGAGCATGATCCCGCTCATGCGCGCGCGCGCGCGTGGATTGTCGTTCACGTCGACGAACTGCGCCTTGCCGGAGTCGCGCACCGCACGTGCCGTCTCGAGTAGCGCTTCCGGGTTCGCGCCGAGGGGCGGATCGAGCTGGACGGAAACGACGAACGTGCCGTCGTCGAGCAGGCGCTGCAAGCCCGTCGGAGCGTCGTCGGCTGTCTTCACGGCCGCGGGTCCTCGCTCGCGCATGAGCAGCGGCGTCCGTGGAGTCGCGTCGTCATCGACCGCGACGCGAATCGCTGCAATCTGCGCGGGCGTCGTGCCGCAGCAGCCGCCGATGATCCGTGCACCCAATGCGCGCGCTTGCGCCGCGAACTCGCCGAAATACTCGGGCGTTGCGTGCGGGAACACGATGCGCTGGCCCGACATGCTCGCAAGGCCGACGTTCGGCAGGGCTGCGAGCGGCGCTCCGACCTGCATCTCCGCGAGCGCACGCAACGCAGCCGTCGGGCCTGCGCCGTGGTTCGCGCCGAACGCGGCGACCTCGAGCGCGCCAAGCCGCGCGGCTGCCTCGGCAGCCGATGTGCCCGCGAGCGTGTCGCCCGCCGAGTCGAAGCTCATCAAGGCGACGACCGGCAGCCCCGAGACCGAGCGAACTGCGCCGACGGCGGCCTCCAGGTCGTCGAGGTCCGAGAACGTCTCGACGAAGAACAGGTCGGCGCCGCGTCCTTCGAGGAGGCGGGCCAGGTCGGCGTAGTCGCCGCCCGGCCCGATCGACCCGGCGATGAAGACGTCCTTGCCGGCGATCTCGCGAGCCTCGCGCGCGAGCTTGACCGCGGCACCCGTGATCCGCTCGAAGTCGTCCTCGAGGAAGTGCTCGGCGAGCTTCGCACGGTTGGCGCCGAAGGTGTTCGTCTCGATCAGCTCTGCGCCGGCGCGGATGTAGCCGAGGTGCACGTCGAGCACTGCCTCGGGCGCCTTGAGGTTCGCCTCCTCGGGGCAGCGCAGGCGGTCGACAGCGCTCGCAAGCAGGGCGCCCATGCCGCCGTCGGCGACGATCGGCGGCCCCGACTCGAGCCGTTCCAGGAACCTCGACATCGAGGGCCAGTGTACGAAGGGCGGAAAAGAAAGAGCAGGGCCGCCGCTGGCCCTGCTCTTTGCTACTGCTACCTCCGGGGCAGCCCCCGCCGCATCGGGGCTGCTCGACGGATGCATTCGGAGTATCGCGCCGAAGGCGAGCTTCACCTATCCCTCGTACTCGGTTGACCCCACTGGTTGATCGGGCCTCGTTGATCGCGCTCGCTCAAGGCAAGCGCCCGCGTTGCCGATCAGGAGGACGGACTCCTCGCGGGGACTGACGGCAATCTCTTCCTGCGGCTGGAGGCCTGCGGCGGCGCCCTCGTGGCGCCGCTTTGCTCATCCGGGGTGAATCGTCCGCCCCTCCATGCCCCCTGCGACCGTCACGAGCTCGCCGGTGATGTGCCCCGAGAGCGCATCGGACGCGAGCACGAGCACCGCGCGCGCGATGTCGTCGGCCGTCGCCACCTTCCGGAGCGCCATCGTGCGGGAGATTCGCTCGACCACCTCCGGATCGAGTGCCCCGCGCGTCATCGGCGAGTAGGTCCAGCCCGGCGCGACGGCGTTCACCCGGCCTCCGGGGGCGATGCGGACGATCTCGTTCTTCAGGCTCGCGAGCAGGCCGACCTGGATCGCCGACTTCGCGGCCGCGTAGTCGGCATGGCCGGCCTCGCCGAACCGTCCGGCCGTCGAGCCCACGAGCACGAGATTGCCGTGCCCCGTTCGCGCGACCTCCCGGAGGAATGCGCGCGCGGTCAGGAAGCGTCGCGGTGAGATTGGAGCGCAGCGTCTCCTCCCAGCGTTCGAGCGGCAGCTCCCACACCGGCTCGTCCGGCGCCGGCCACACGCCGGCGACAGCGGCGCAGATGTCGATGCCGCCGAGACTCGCGCGCGCCTCGTCGAAGAGCGCGTTCGCCTGCGCCTCATCGGTGAGATCGCCGCCGAGAGCGACGGCGCCGTCGAGCTCCGTCACCAGCTCTTCCGCACGGTCCCGCCCGCGGTGATAGTGGACGACGACCCGCGCACCCTCGGCCGCGAATGCGCGCGCGCACGCCGAGCCGATCCCGCCGGAAGCTCCCGTGACGACGACGCCTTTTCCCGCGAGGCCGGTGTCCACGCGCCGGAGCCTAACCGCGGAGCAGCGCTCGCACGCCGGCCGCGTCGACGAAGCCGAGGCGGCCGAGCTTCGGCCCGGTGCTGCCGGTGTAGGCGTAGAAGAGCCCGCCTCGCGAGAGCTTCGCGCTCGCGTAGCCGAACTGTCCCACGAGGCGCAGAGCCACATCGCGACCGTCGGAGAGACGGAGCATGTGCAGGCGTGTGCCGGCTTCGTACACGACGAGGCCCCCGTCCATGTCGACGAGGGTTGCATCTCCGACGACGCGTCGGGATTGCACGGTCCCTACCGTGCAGATCGCTCAGAACGAAGCGGTGACCCGCGATCGCCCCAACGCGATCTCCGCGCAGAAGCGCTCCGGCGACGTGCGGAACCCGCAGCGTTGCGAGCGTCGTACCGGTGCGCGAGACGAGCTCGAGCACCGTGTTCGTGCGCCCGACGAGAATACGGCCGGCGTCGACGTCGAAGACGATGATCGACGCCGGATACGTACGCAGCTTCACCTTCCGCTTCGAGTCGAACCGCCAGAGCGTCCGTCCACCTGCACCGGCGATGAGCGCTCCGCGCCCTGCGACGGTGGCGAACCCCGACGTGCGCAGCTGTGGAATGCTCTTCGGCCTGCGTACGCTGGCGGTGAGAACCGTGTTTCCGCTCGTGTCGGTGCAAATGTGCGCGAGGCGCTCGCCCGCCACGACGATGTTGCTCTCCTGCGTGTCGCAGGTGAGGCTGGGACGCGCGATGACCCCTTTCGGAGACCACACGAGCACGTACTCCCACGAGCGCGTCAGCCCGACGATCGTTGCAGCGATGCCGGCGTCGACTGCAACGCCGTTCGCGGGAGCGATCGTGCGGATCTCGGCGGTCGGCCGCACGTCGACGACGGGAGGAGGCGGGGCGTGGATCACCCCGCCGACGTTAACGGAGTAGGGTCCCGCCGTGCGCGTCCACATCATCAGCGACATCGAAGGCGTAGCCGGGATCGTCAAGTGGTCGCAGGCCGGCGGCGACCAGACGCTCTATCACGAGGGACGAAAGCTCTACACCGAAGAGATCAACGCCGCAGTCCGCGGAGCGAAGGCGGGCGGCGCGACGGAGATCGTCGTGATGGACTGCCACGGTGCAGGCGGCGACTACACGTTCAACTCGCTCTTGCCCGCGGAGCTCGACCCGGACTGCGAGTTCGTCGTGCAGAACGAATGGACCGAATACACGGAGTTCCTCGAAGAAGGCTGCGACGCGGCGCTTTTCGTCGGCATGCACGCGATGGCCGGAACGCCCGACGGCGTGCTGTCGCACACGGTGTCCGGGCAGGCCTGGCAGAACCTGAGGTTCAACGGCACGCTCGTCGGCGAGACCGGCATCAACGCGGCACTCTGCGGGCAGTGGGGCTGCCCCGTGCTGCTCGTCACGGGCGACCGTGCGGTGTGCCGCGAAGCACGCGAGCTCCTCGGCGACGGGCTCACCACGGTGGAGGTGAAGGTCGGGCTCGGTCGCTTCAGCGCGCGAAACCTTCCGGCGGTGCGCGCGCGCGAGCTGATCGAAGAGGGCGCGAAGCGCGCATTGAAGGATGTGAGCGCAGTTCGGCCGTACGACCCGGGAAGCCCGTGCGAGATCGAGGTCGAGTTCACCTCGCCGGACCGCCTGGTGGAGTACCGCAACCGCAAGAACGTCGAGGTCACGGGAGCATGTTCGATCGTCGCCCGCGGCGACGACTGGTGGCAGGCCTGGTCGGGCTTCTACTTCTGAGCTTCGCGGCTACACTGAGGCCAGACCGAGGCGCGACTCTTCGTCCAGCCACACCCCGGCCGGTTCCCTGACCTGGTCAACTTGGAAGTGGGTGGTGCGCCATGTCCGTCGAGGATCGAGGCAAACGGGCTGCGCAGAACCAGTCGCTCTTCCGCGAGATCAACGAGCGCGTGAAGCAGCTGAACGAAGGATTCAGCCTTGTGCTACCGGTGGGTGAGTGGATCTGCGAGTGCGCAGACGACGCCTGCGCCGAGCGCATCGAGCTGTCACCGGAGGAGTACGAGGACGTTCGCAAGGACGGCACGCATTTTCTCGTCGCACCGAGTGACGAGCACGTGTTCGCGGAAGTCGAGCACGTCACGCTCCGCGCTGAGCGCTACTGGGTGGTGGAGAAAACCGGGACGGCCGGCGAGGTTGCCGACAGCCTCAGCCCGCGGTAACGGCGTCCGCCTCGACGATCCCGAGCCCCTCGACGAGCGTGAAGAACGCCTTCGCGAACGGAGAGGCCTCCGTACGATGACGCACAGTGTCCCAGTCGATCTGCTCGCGAAGCGCTCGTGCCCATTCGAGCACCGCGCCGAAATCGGGCTCCTGCTCCGTGATCGCCATCAGCTTGGCGATCATGGCGTCCTCGAGCATCGACACGTTGATGCGCAGCGCCATCACCTCCGCCACCGGCGCGCGCTCGATGATCTCGTCGGTGATCGGCCCGCTCGCCGGGTTGAAGATCAGATCGACGAGGGCGTCGTTCTCGTGCCACGCCTTGTAGAGCCAGCCTTCCGGCGGTCGCTCCGTCCGCCAGCCCGCGGCGTCGAACGCGGCGAGAGCAGCGTCTGCGTCCTGCGGCCGCAACAGGAAGTCGACGTCGTGCTCGCTCTTCGGCCCGCCGCGCGCCCACGCCGAAAGGCCGCCGCCGAGCACGAACGGGATGTCCGCCTGCTGCAGGATCCCGGCGGCGGACTTCATCGCCTCGATCAGCTCGTCGAAGGAGGACTCGGGCACCTCTCCGTCGTTTCCGTTCGCCCTCGACGTGCAACATCCCCGTCGTGATCCGCATCGCGGCAGCCGGCGACCTCCATGCCTCTGAAGCAACTCGCGAGCGCGTCGAGCGTGCGTTCGAGACCGTGGCCGAGGAAGCAGATGTGATTCTGCTCGCCGGAGACCTGACCACGACGGGAGAGCCGGAGCAGGCCCAGGTTGTCGCCGACGCGTGCCGTGGCATCGCCGTGCCGGTGTTCGCCGTCCTCGGCAATCACGACTTCCACGCCGACCGCGCGGACGAGCTGCGTGCCGTCGTCGAGGACGCCGGCGTGCACGTCCTCGAGCGCTCGTGGGATACGTGCGAAGTCGGCGGCCTCGAGCTCGGCGTCGTCGGCACGAAAGGCTTCGTCGGCGGCTTCCCGGGGTCTGCGCTACCGGACTTCGGCGAGCCCCTGCTTCGCCGGGTCTACGCGGAGACGACGCGGGATGCGGAGGCAATCGCGAGGGGACTGCAGGAGATCGTGCACTGCGACCTGCGCATCGTGCTGCTGCACTACGCGCCGATCCGGGCGACGGTCGAAGGCGAGCCGGAGGGCATTCACGTCATGCTCGGAAGCGACCGGCTCGCGACGCCGATTGCGGAGTACGGAGCCGATCTGGTGCTGCACGGCCACGCTCATGCCGGCTCGTTCGAAGGCTGCATCGGCAAGATCCCCGTCTACAACGTCGCAGTCCACGTCACAGGTCGCGACTTCTGGGTCTTCGAGCTCGAGGGCGCCCGCGGACGCAGCGAGGCGCGCGTCGACGGGCCCGCCTGACCGTCCCGTAAGCTTTTCGGGATGGAGCCCCGGATCGTCCGCATCTCGATCGCGCCGGTGAAGTCGCTCGGCCTCGTGCACCCGAACGAGGTCGACCTCGAGAAAGGCGGCGTCCGCGGCAATCGCCGCTTCTGGCTCCTCGACGGGAACGGGCGGCTGTTCAACGGCAAGCGCGGCGGCCCGCTCGTTCGCATCGAGCCCGACTGGGACGAAGACACGCGCCGCCTTGCGCTCACGTTCCCGGACGGCTCGCGCGTCGAGGGTGTGGTCGAGCTCGGCGCCGCCGTCGAGGCGACGATGTACGAGTTTCGGAATCCCTCGCGGCGCGTGATCGGACCATGGGAGTCGGCGATCTCCGACTATGCCGGCCAGCCGCTCACCCTGCTCTGGGCCGAGCGGCACGCGGTCGACCGCGGGTTCCGCGGCGGCACGGTCTCGCTCGTCTCGCGAGGCTCGCTGGAGCGGCTCCGCGAGGAGGCAGACGTCGGCGAGCCGATCGACGGGCGCCGCTTTCGGATGCTGTTCGAGATCGACGGGGTGCCGGCCCACGAGGAAGACGAATGGCTCGGCACGCAGGTTCGGGTCGGCGACGCGACCATCCTCCTGAACGGAGATGTGGGGCGTTGCGTCGTCACGTCCCAGGATCCCGATCGCGGTGTCACCGATCTCGACACGCTCGGCGTCCTTGCGCGCTATCGGCGCGAAGGCCGAAACGAGCCGCTCCCGTTCGGCGTCTACGGCGCCGTCGCCGTTCCGGGGCGCGTGCGCGTCGGCGACGCCGTGCAGCCGCTGCAAGATCGCCTCCTCGCCGCTACATAGCAAGAGTGCTATACTGAGGCTCGATGGCAGCACGCGCAAAAGCAGCGAGACCGACGCCGGGGGACAAGCGGCCGCTCGAGCGGCTGCACGAGCGCATCGTCGCCGGCGACCGCGGTTGGTTCTTCGCGAACATCGCCGACAGGGTTGCGGCACGGCGCCTCGACAAGAACCTCTCGCAGCGCGAGCTGGCCGAGCTCTGCGGCACGACCCAGTCCGCGATCGCGCGGCTCGAGCGCGGCGGCCGCCCGCCACGCATCGACACGCTCCTGCGCATCGCCGAGGCTCTCGAGTGCGAGCTCGTCGTCGATCTCGTGCCGCGCTAGCCGTTCTCGCCGCGCTCGCGTTCGCGCCGAGCGCGCTCGCGAAGCTGCCGCCGCTTCCCCGCTCCTGGCCGAAGACGCTCCAGATCGGCCTGACCGAGAGCCCGGGCATGCATGCGTCCGCGCGCCTCGGCTTCCGCTACCAGTACCTCGCCGGAGGCGTGAACACGGGCGGCGGCTGGTCGACCTGGAACCCGAACGGCACGTTCGCGTCGATGTACGTGCAGGACTCGTGGTCGCACGGCGTCGTCCCCGTCCTGACCTACTACATGCTGCTCCAGTCGGCTCCGGCGGGCGGCGACGAGGCGGCGACAGACCTCGCACATCTGCGCGACGCGCAGCTCATGGAGGCGTACTGGAGCGACGCCCGCCTGCTCCTGCAACGGATAAAAGGTGCGAAGCCCGTTGTGGTGCATGTCGAGCCCGACCTGTGGGGCTACCTCGAGCAGGCAAATGCGACGGCGCTCGCCGCATCGTTCGCCCAGCAATGGGTGAGCCTCAGGAACCAGCTCGCGCCGAACGCGCTGCTCGCCTACCACATGAGCGGCTGGGGCACGAAGCACGACATCGTCTACGAGGATCCGCCCGACGCGATCGTGAAGCGGTACGCGGCGCAGTCGGCTGCGTTCTACCGCGCGCTCCATGCGCGGTTCGATGTCGCGTTCGAGGACTTCTCCGATCGCGACGCGGGCTTCTACGAGAAGGTCGAGGGAAACCCGAAGACGTGGTTCACGCCGGCCGACTTCCACCGGCACCTTCTCTACGGTGCGACGTTCGCGAAGCTGACCGGCCTCCGGATGGCGGCGTGGCAGATCCCGCTCGGGAACACCAACCTCGACGACACACCGGGTCACTACCGCGACAACCGCGTGCAGTGGCTGCTCGGTGCAGGGAACCGTTCGCACCTCAAGGCCTACGTCGCCGCGGGCTACGTCGGCTTCCTTTTCGGCGGCGGAGCGGATGGAACCACCTCCGCCGCGACCGACGGCGGCTATTTCCTCTCGCGCGTGCGTGCATACGATCGGCAGGCGCCGCTCAGGCTTCCGTGATCATCGCGACGCTCGGAGACTCGATCACCGCCGGCTCTCCGCTGTGGGACCCGGACCCGGCGCTGCGTGCGCAGATCGACGAGCCGGACGAGCGGAGCCAGTGGCAGTGGTGGGCGGCGCAGACCCAGCCGCAGCTCGAGTTCCGGAACCACGGTGTGAACGGCGAGCGTACCGACCAGATCGCGGCCCGTCTGAACGCCGCCCTGCACGGAGCCGAGGCGCTCGTCGTGCAGGGCGGCATCAACGACGTCGTGCAGCGGCGCCCGATCGAGGATGCGGCCCGGAACCTCGCCGACATGGTCGAGCGAGCCGTGCGCCTCGGCCTCCGAGTCGCTCTGGTCGACGTCCTCCCGTGGAACAACGGCGACGAGCGCGCCGCGCACGAGATCCTGCGCCTCAACGAGCTCGTGCGGGAGCTTGCAGACCGGCTCGGCGTCCCCCTTTACCCCTTCCATGACACGCTCGTCGATCCGGAGCAGCCGCACCGGATGCGCGCCGAGTGGACAGACGACGGCAACCATCCGTCCGTTGCGGGCCATCGCCTCCTCGGCGGCCGCGCATTCCGCGTGCCGTGAGCGGCGCCCGGCGGCGCTAGAACGTCAGCACGTTGCCGTCGGCGGCCCGCTCGACCGATGGATCGAGCGGCAGCTCGTCGGGGCGGTGGATGATCACGAGCCGCTTCGCACCCGACGCGCGGAACGCCTCGACCGCCTCGTCCTCGGTCAAGTGTCCACGCTCGGCCGGCTCCGGCTCGGGTAGCGTCGCCTCGCACAGGAAGACGTCGGCGTCGCGCGCAAGCTCGGCGAGCCCGGGGCTCGGGCCGGTGTCCCCGGAGTAGGCGAGCGTGCTCGAGTGGTTGCTGACGCGGATCCCGAAAGTCAGCTCGGAGTAGTGCTCGAGCCGCATGGCCGTCAGGTCGAACCCGGCGGCGCGGAACGGCTCGCCTTCGGCGTACTCGCGGACGGCGAACACGTGGTCGAGCTCGGACGCGAAGCTCATCTGCTCCCCGTAGCGGCGGAGCTTGCCGTCTCCGCCGGGCGGCAGCCAGAGCTCGGGCTTGGACGCAGCTCGTCCGGGGCCGAAGCTCGCGCCGAAGGTCCACGGCACGAGGTCGCCCCAGTGATCGAGATGGAAGTGCGTGATGGCGATCGCGTCCACTCGCGGCCAGCCGCCGTCGAGCGCGCGCAGCCGGGCGAGCACGCCCGGTCCGCAGTCGAGCAGAAGCCGGCCGTCCCCTTCGACGAGATAGCCCGATTGCGCGCCTCCCGCGTTCGGCCAGGCCGGGGAGCAGCCGATGACGGTGAGCCGCACCGGCGTATCCTGCCGTTTCTCTGCAGCCGGTAGCACGGTGTATAACTCGGCCGTGGCCAAGCCGTCGTCCGACACGCTGAAGCGAGTGCCGCTCTTCGCGGGCCTCGATAGCCGCGAGCTCGAGCAGATCGCCTCGTCGATGAAGGAGCGCCGGTTCTCGGCCGGCGACACCGTCACCGAGGAGGGCGCCGGCGGCGCCGGGTTCTTCGTCGTCGAGAGCGGGGAGGCCGAGGTCTTCGTCGACGGCCGGCCGCGCGGCACCGTCAAGGCCGGCGACTATTTCGGCGAGATCGCGCTCCTGACCGGATCGGACCGCACGGCCACGATCACGGCGACCTCCGACATGCTCTGCTGGGGCATGACGCCGTGGGATTTCCGGCCGCTCGTCGAGGGCAACTCCACGATCGCGTGGAAGCTCTTGACGGCCATGGCCGAGAAGCTGAAGTAACACCGGCAAAGTCGCGTTGGTAGTGTCAGCGCGTGCAGGCCGTCGAGTCGATCGACTACATGTGCGACGCCGATCCCGCGCCCGGCCGGCTCGAGCTCGTGCGGCGGTTCGTGAACACGGTCGATGCGGAGCACGGACGGGAGATGCTCCACTCGCCGGCGCGCCTCCACGCGCTGCTCGTCGAGCTCGGTCTGCTCGACACCCGTGCGCACGTCGGCGCGCGTGCCCTCGGCCGCGCCCTCGAGCTGCGCGCGAGCCTGCGCGAGCTCGCGCTCGCGAACAACGGCGTTGCGACTGACGCACGACTCGAGGTCGAGCTCGTCGCGCGCGTCGACGGACGCGGCGGGGCTCTCCAGCCCGCGCGCAAGGACGTGGACGGTGCGCTCGCCGACCTCGTCGGCATCGTGTACACGGCGATGGCCGACGGCACGTGGTCTCGCCTGAAGGCGTGCAGGCGGGACGTGTGCGGCTGGCTCTTCTACGACCGCTCGCGGAACCGGTCGGCAGTTTGGTGCCAGATGGCGGTGTGCGGCAACCGCACGAAGACGAAGGCGTACAGGGCTAGGCGCGAAGCGCCCCGGGCACGAACCGGTCGTCGGTGAGCCAGAGGCCGGTCACCGCGAGGGCGGCGCCGGCCAGCGCAAGGAAGACGCCGCCCGGGCCCGGCACGCTCAGCGCGAAAAAGTGCCGCACGCCGGGCGCGGCGATGACGAGCGCATAGAGAAGGAGCATCGCTCCGGTAAGCGTGCCGACCGCTGCTGCGCGGCGCCGGCTCGTCGCCTCGAGCACGAGGATCAGGTAGAGCCCGACGAGCACGAGCACGGTCGTCGCGATCGTTCGGGCCTCGATCAGCGGCAGGCGGCCGACGTTGCGTGCGAAGACGAAGCTCGCGAGCACGCCGAGCCCGGCCGCGGTACCGGCGGGCACGGCGAATCGGCCGACGTCGAAGAGGAACCGCTCGGAGCGAAACCGCCCCTCGCTCGGGCCGAGGGCGAGGAAGAAGGCCGGAATGCCGATCGTCAGCGCGGCTGCGAGCGTGAGGTGACGCGGCAGCAGCGGGTAGGCCTGCGGTGTCAGGCCGATCGAGATGACGAGGAAGAAGGCGAAGGCCGACTTCGCGACGAAGAGCTTCGCGACGCGCTGGAGGTTGCGCAGCACCTTGCGGCCCTCGGCGACGAGTGCGGGCACGCTCGCGAAGTCGCCGCGGACGAGCACGAGGTCCGCCACCGCCCGGGCCATCTGCGAGCCGTTGCCCTGCGCGATCGCGAGCCTCGCAGCCTTGAGGGCGGGCACGTCGTTGACGCCGTCGCCGACCATGGCGACGTAGTGTCCGTCCGCCGCGAGGGCCTCGACGACACGCTTCTTGTCGTCGGGTGAGATGCGCCCGATCACGACGTTGCCCTCGAGCAGGCGCCGCAGTGCGGAACGATCGTGAGGAAGATCACGGCCGTCGAGTGCCGGCGCGTCGACACCGACGTCGGCCGCGACGGCGGCGACCGTTTCCGGCTGGTCGCCCGAGATGATCGCGATCCGCACCCCTTGCGCTTGCAGGAAGTCGATCGTCTCGCGTGCATCGGCGCGCAGCCGCTCGCCCAGGACGACGAGGCCGAGCAGCTCGTCGATCGCCGGCGCCGAGTCGGACTCGAGCGTGCCGCGTGCGGTGCCGAAGGCGACGACACGCCGCCCTGCGCGTGCCTCCCGCCCGGCGATCATCTGTAGCTCTCCCGGTGGGAAGAGCTCGGGAGCTCCGAGCACGTACGTCGTCGGGCCGAATTGCAGCGCACTCCAGCGCCGCTTCGACGAGAAGGGGACGCTCGAGCGCGGATCCTCTTCCGCGCCGCCGCAGTGCTCGGCGATTGCCTCGAGCGTCGTGTTCCGCGAGCGTGCGCTCGCCGCGTAGCGGCCGAGCTCGTGTGCGAGCTCTCCCTCGTCGACTCCCTGGGCCGGGACGAGCGCCTCGACCTGCAGCCGCGCGTCGGTCAGGGTCCCGGTCTTGTCGAGACAGATCGCATCGACCGAGGCGAGCGATTCGATCGCATTCAGCTGCTGCGCGAGCGCGCCCCGGTGTGCCATGCGGATCCCTGCGACCGCATACGTGACGCTCGTCAGCAGAATCAGCCCCTCGGGAACGAGCGTCACAACCGCCGCGACCGTCGTCGGCACCGCGTCATGCAGTGACGTGTGCCTGCGGTAGAGCACCCAGCCGAGCGCGATCCCGAGCGGGACGAGCACGCCGACGAGCACGAGCAGCAGCTGGTTGATCGAGCGCTCGAGGGGCGAGCGCGGGTGTCTGAACTCGCGCGCCTGGCCGGCTATCCGCGCGGCGTGGCTCTGTTCGCCGACAGCCGTCACGAGATACGCGCCCGAGCCCTCGGATGCGAAGGAGCCGGACTGCACCTCGTCGCCCTCGCTCTTCGGGATCGCCTCGGACTCGCCGGTGAGCACCGATTCGTCGAGCGCGAGCCCGTCGCTTCGACGGAGGGTGCCGTCGGCGACGACCTGATCGCCCGCATCGAGCTGGACGACGTCACCCACGACGACCTCCTCGACGCTCACCCGGCGCGACGTGCCGTCGCGCACCACGGTCGCGGTGGGCGCGACGAGCGCTGCGAGGCGGTCGAGAGCCTGCTTCGCGCGCACCTCCTGCGCGATTCCGATCCCGGCGTTCGCCACGAGGATCGCGAGGAAGATCGCATCCTGTGCGTCCCCGAACGCGAGCGTGAGGACTCCGGCCGCGAGCAGGATCAGGTTGAAGATGGTGAAGAGGTTCGCGACGACGATGCTCTTGTACGAGCGGCTCGACTGCACGCTCGCGGCAGGCGTCGTAGCGAGCCTGCGCTCGGCTTCCTGCTGCGTCAGTCCGGTCGCCGCGGCGGTCGTCGCCACTGCTTCAGTGTCGCAGCTACGCGGTGCGGAGCCGCCGGGCGCCGTCGAAACGGGAGCTGTACCAGCCGGCAAGCGTCTGGACGCGCACGCGTGTGCCCGAGTGCGGCGCGTGGATGAAGCGGCCCTTCCCGATGTAGATGCCGACATGGCCGAGACCGTCGAAGAAGACGAGATCGCCGGGCCGTAGGGCCGACCGGCTGATGCGTCGGCCGAGGTCGAACTGCGCGTAGCTCGAGTGCGCGAGCCGAACGCCGAAATGTGCGTACACGTAGCGGACGAAGCCGGAGCAATCGAACCCGGAGCGGGGTGAGCTGCCGCCGTAGACGTAGCGGACGCCCCTGAAGCGTTTCGCGTAGTCGACGACCCGCATTCCGAACGCGAGGTGCGACTGGGTCGTCCGCGTCACGTGCGCCGCCTTCGCCTTGACGACCGGGAGCTGCGGAACGATCGGCGTCGCGTCCGTCGTCGTGGCCGGGTCGGGGGGAGCCGGGGTGCCGTCGTCGGCGCGGCCCGAGAGCGGCTTCAGGAGTGCGGCCCCGCACGCGAACGCGATGAACAGCATGGAGATGAGGAGTCGGGTGCGCAGCATGTGGGATTCCCTTCGGCACGGGTGGCCGCTCACCGAGCGGCCCTCTGTCGTTGGGAGCGCTCATTTGACCACCGGTCCCGGAGGCCGTCTGTCCCCCGTCCGGGGGGTCCGCCGCGGGCTTTACACCGATACCTGGATCCGAAACTGGCCGGAAGTCGCTTGACACACCCTCCGTCGGCTCATCTAGGATCCGAGAATGGAGATTCTCGAGCTTTCCCCGGCCGAGCCGGCAGCAGCAGCTCCGACAGCCCCGAGCGAGACGGCCTGCACGGCCGAGCTCGCCGAGTGCACCTGCCCGGAGTTCTGCGAGCGCGACCACGACACCGATTAGCTCTCGGGTCTAGCCGAGCCGGGAGCCGCTGACCGGGTCGAAGAGGTGCGCCTCCTCGGCCACTGGGCGAAGCGTGACCCGCTCCCCGCGCGCAGGCGCGCGCCTCGCGGCGGCCCTTGCGACGAGCCTCGTCTCGCCGCCGCCGAGGTCGGCGGCGCAGAAGATAAATGCGTCGGCGCCGACTTCCTCGACCACCTGTACCTCGGCGGCCATTCCATCGGAGGCGAGCTCGAGCGACTCCGGCCGGACGCCGACGACGAGCTCGCTCCAGCCGGCGGCGGTTGCCGCGGAGCGGGCCGCCTGCGACAGCTCCACGGCGACGCCCCCGA
The DNA here is from genome assembly GCA_963848665.1 of uncultured Actinomycetes bacterium. Taxonomy (GTDB): domain Bacteria; phylum Actinomycetota; class Thermoleophilia; order Gaiellales; family Gaiellaceae; genus Palsa-739. The sequence continues at coordinate 74,040 of CAWKEF010000006.1, read as the reverse complement.
GCGAGACGGAGCCGTTGGGGCCGAGCGGCACCGTCACGAGGTTCATCGACGGCGAGCCGATGAACCCGGCGACGAACGTGTTCGCGGGCCGCTCGTAGAGCACGCGCGGTGCGTCGCATTGCTGGAGCCGGCCGTCCTTCAGCACGGCAACCCGATGCCCGAGCGTCATCGCCTCCGACTGGTCGTGCGTCACGTAGACCGTGGTGACCCCGAAGTCGGCCTGGAGCGTCGCGATGTCGGCGCGCATCTGCACCCGGAGCTTCGCGTCGAGGTTCGAGAGCGGCTCGTCCATGAGGAAGACCTTCGGCAGGCGGACGATCGCGCGGCCCATCGCGACCCGCTGCCGCTGGCCGCCGGAGAGCTGGCCCGGTTTGCGCTGCAGATACTCCTCGAGGCCGAGCAGCTTCGCGACCTCGAGCACGCGCGCTTCGCGGACCGACTTCTTCACCCGGGCAACCTTGAGCGGGAAGCCGATGTTCTCGCCGACCGTGAGATACGGGTAGAGCGCGTAGTTCTGGAAGACCATTGCGACATCGCGGTCCTTCGGGGCTGCATCCGTGACGTCGCGATCGCCGATGTAGATCGCGCCGGCATCGACCTCCTCGAGCCCGGCGAGCATGCGGAGCGCTGTCGTCTTGCCGGAACCCGACGGGCCGACGAGTACCATGAACTCGCCGTCCGCGACGGCGAGCACGAGATCGTCGACCGCGGCAACGTCTGTGCCCGGATAGATCCGCGACGTGTGGTCGTACCGGACTTCAGCCACCGACGACCTCTGCGAGCCGGTTGTCGTTTCGAAGTCTCGCGTACGCCGCAGCCGGCGCGCCGAGTGCGTCGAGCGCGCGGAGAACAGCACCGACGACCGGCGGCACGTCCACGACGCTGAGCGTATGCGGCACGCCGAGCTCGGCGAGGCCTCCGGCGATCGAGCTCATAAGCCGGGGGTTCCGTGCCTGCATCAGGCCGCCGCCTAGCACGACGTCGGCCGGCTCCCCGACCGGGCCGATCCGGTCGAGCGCCACGCGGACGAGCGCGACGACCTCCGTCGCGAGCCTAGCGACGATGCCTGCCGCGACCGGGTCGCCCTCGGCCTCGGCGAACACGATCGGTGCAAGCTCGATGAAGCGCCGCTTCGGGATCGCACCCCTGTGCACGGCCTCTGCGAGCTCGAGCGGCGTCTCGAGCCCGAAATGCGCCGGCACGAGCCGCTCCAGCGGAGTTCGCGGCCCGCGTCCGTCCTCACTCCGCGCCGCAGCCCAGACGGCCGTCGCTCCCACGTCCTGCCCACCTCCCCAATCACCCGTGATCTCGCCGAGCGCCGGGAAGCGCGCCTCGCGGCCGTCCGGGCCAAGTCCGAGACAGTTGATGCCTGCACCGCAGACGACAGCGACGCCCCAACCCCGCTCGGTGCCCGCGCGCAGCACCGCGAACGTGTCGTTTGCGACTTCGACCCGATCGGCCCACCCGCGCTCCTGCGCGCGCGCCTGCACGCTCTCGACCTCGGAGGGAAAGTCCACCCCCGCAAGCAGCAGCTCCGCATACGCGACGGGGCCTTCTGCGCCCGCCTCGAGCACGAGCGCCTCGATCCGGTCGAGCGCGCCGTCGACGCCGTGCTCGTGCGGTGAGCAGCCGGGACCGCGGACGAGCGACAGGAGCCGCCCCTCGCAATCGACGAGCGCGAGATCCGTCTTGGCGTTGCCGCCGTCGACCGCGAGGAGCAGGGCGCTCATCGAACGGTCTCCGCGACGAGCGACTCGACGAGCGCGTCCACCATCTCGATCTGGCCGATCAGCGGATGTGCGAGGAGCGCCTTCCGCGCTGCCGCCACGTCGCGCGTCACAGCGGCGCCCGCGGTCAGCCGCTCGTAGGCAGCGACGTGCTGTGCGAGCCCCAGGAGCTCGGGCGCGAGCGGAGCCTGCTCGAGCGGTTCCGGCCCGCTCCGCGTCACGCGCGCCGGCACCTCCACGACATCGTCGTCGCCGAGGCCCGCGAGCGTGCCGTCGTTTCGCGTGTCGACCACGTGCACGGCGCCGTCGCCGGACGCGAGCGAGCGCACGAGCCCGACCGCAGCCTCGCTGTAGAACGCCCCGCCGCGCTGCTCGAGCAGCGCCGGCTTCTCGACGACAGTCGGATCGCGATACAGCTCGAGCAACGCGCGCTCGATCTCGGCAACCGTCTGCGCGCGAGGGACCCCGACCTGCTGCTCCGCGAGTACGCGGTCGTGCGCATAGAAGTAGTGCAGGTAATAGGACGGGATCGCGCCGAGGTCCTCGAGCACGCTGCGCGGCAGCTCGATCGAGTCGGCCAGCGTGTCGCCGTGCTCGGCGATGAGCTCGGGGAGCACGTCTCGGCCGTCCAGTCGCACGGCGCGAATCCAGGTGAGGTGGTTCAACCCGACCTGGTCGACCAGCACGCGGTCGGGCTCGGCGCCGAGGAGGCCCGCGCACAGCCGTTGGAAGGTGATCGCGACGTTGCAGAGCCCCACGGCACGGTGACCGGCGTCGAGAAGCGCACGGGTCACGATCCCGACCGGGTTCGTGAAGTCGACGATCCACGCCCCGGGCGCGGCCCGGTCGGCGACCCGCTCAGCGAGCTCGAGAACCACCGGCACCGTGCGCATGGCCTTGGCGAATCCGCCGGCACCCGTCGTCTCCTGGCCGATGCAGCCGCAGCGGAGCGGCACGGTCTCGTCGTGCAGCCGCGCCGCCTGGCCGCCGACACGGAGCTGAAAGAGGACGAACGCCGCACCGTCGATCGCGGCGTCGAGATCGCCCGTCTGCAGCAAGGCGCCCGCATAACCTGCCCGATCGAGCATCCGGCGCGCGAGCCCTCCGACGACGTCGAGCCGCTCGGCGTCGATGTCGTGGAGCGCGACCTCGTCGACCTCGAGCTGCGACAGGTGCGATACGAGCTCCGGCGTGTACGTCGAGCCTGCGCCGATGACGGCGAGCTTCATCCTTTCACTCCCGTCAGCGTGACGCCCTCGACGAACGCCTTCTGCGCCAGGAAGAACAGGATGATCACGGGGGCCATCACGATGAGGGTTGCCGCCATCGTCAGGTTCCACTGCACCTGGTGCAGCGAGCGGAACTCCGAGAGGCCGATCTGCAAGACCCAGTTGTGCGGGTTCTCGCCCGTGTAGAGCAGCGGCAGGAAGAAGTCGTTGAACGTGTAGAGGAACGAGAACAGCGCAACTGCGGCGATCGCGGGCTTGGCGAGTCGCACGACGACGGTGGTGAGGACGCGTAGCTCGCCGAGGCCGTCGACGCGCGCGGCATCGAGGTACTCCTCGGGGATCGTCATGAAGAACTGGCGCAGCAGGAAGATCGAGAACGCGTCACCGAACCAGTTCGGGATGATCACCGGCCACAGCGTCCCGACGAGGTGCAGCTTCGCCCACATCACGTAGAGCGGCACGACGGACACCTGCGGCGGCAGCATCAACGCCACCAGCACGATCATGAACATCACGTTGCGGCCGCGCCAGCGCAGCCGCGCGAGCGCGTAGGCGACGGGGACGCTCGAGAGGACGACACCCAGCGTTGCGAGAACCGAGTACTCCATCGTGTTGAGCGTCCAACGAAGGAGGGGTGCGGTCGTGAAGACGTCGATGAAGTTGTGCCATGCGAACGGATGGGGCCAGAGTCGCGACGAGAGCGCCTGATCGTTCGACATGACCGATGTGAGTGCGATGAAGGCGAAGGGCGCGAGGAACGCGATCACGGCTGCGATCAGGATGCTGTGGTTCGCGACGGCGAGCAGAAGGCGGCGGCGCCGGACACGCGGCGGCGGCCGGCGCCGCACGAGCGTTGCGGCTGCGACGCTCATCGGGGAGCCGCGCTGTGCACCCAGCGGCGCGAGTTGAGCACGATGACGAGCGTGACCGCGAACGAGACGACGAGCAAGAGCGTCGCCATGGCGGACGCGTAGCCCATCTGGAAGTCGCTGAAGCCGTGCTGGTAGAGAAGAACGGGGTAGAAGAGCGTCGAGTCCTGGGGATAGCCGAGGCTCACAGACGTCACGTCCGCGGCCTGTGACGCCTGTCCGGCTGCGACTCCCGCCGCGACGTATGCCTGCGTGAAGTACTGCAGGCCCTGGATGACCCCGAGGACGACGGCGAAGAGGAGCACGGGGCTGATCGAGGGCAGCGTCACCCAGCGCAGGCGCTGCAGTGGGCCGGCCCCGTCGAGCTCGGCCGACTCGTAGAGATGGCGCGGCACGTCGAGCACCGCTGCAAGGAAGATCACCATCGTGTTGCCGACCCCCCAGAGGGCGAGCAGCACGAGTGACGGCTTCGCCCAGGAGGGATCCTGGAACCAGAGCGGTCCGTTGATCCCGAGGTGGCCGAGAATCGTGTTCACCGGTCCGGTGGCGGGATTGAGGATGTAGACGAAGCCGAGCGTGGCGGCGACCGGCGGGGCGAGTGCGGGCAAGTAGAAGATCGTGCGAAACACGCCGACGCCGCGGCGCGCTCGCGCGAGCATCAACGCGATCCCGAACGCGAACAGCACCTGCAGCGGCACGGCTACCGCGATCATCCAGAGCGTGTTCTTCACGGCCGTCCACACCTGCGGATCGATCGTGAACAGGTAGCGGTAGTTCGCGAGCCCGACCCACCGCGGTGGCGACAACAGGTCGTAGTGATTGAACGACAGGTACGCGCTCATCACGATCGGATACGCGAAGAAGACGGAGAAGCCGACGAGCCAGGGGGCGAGGAGCAGGAGCACGAAGCGTCTGTGCCGCCACGCCGCCCGCTTTCTGGCCCGTCGGCGCTCCACCGTCGGAACGACCGCCGAGGATGTCGCCTCAGCGACCTGCATGGGTTAGGGGACCCCGCCTCCCTTGGCCTGGGCGACCTGCGCATCGAGTTGCTTGTCGAGATCGCCGAGGGACGATGCGAGGTTCTTCACGTTCCCTGCCTGCCACTTGGTCGCGAACTGCTGGACGGCATTCGTGTACGAGACGCCGGACGCCGTGATCGGCGAGGTGCTCGACTTCTTGTTCGAGAAGATCGTCAGGAAGGTCGCGAAATGCGCGTCCGGGGTCAGCTCCTTCGAATGGGTCGACGCCGTCGTGGACGGGACGTTCCGCAAGCCGTTGGAGAGCTCGGCGAGCGCATGGGTATTCGTCGTGAACCACCTGACCGCATCCCAGGCCTCGTCCGTGTGCTTGCCGTTCTTCGGAATGCCGATGATCGTTCCGTTGATGTAGCCGGAGCCGTAGCTCGAGGCGACGGAGCTGTCGACGGCCATGGGGGCAGTGCCGTAGTTGAGCTTCGGATGCTCGGCCTGGATGAACGCGACGCGCCACTCGCCGTCGAGGTTCATCGCGACCTTGCCCGCCTCGAAGGCATTGGAGGCGGAGAACTCGTCGCCGAGACCTGCCTGGAACTTCACGAGGTTGTTGTAGCCGTACCAGTCGATGAGGCGCTTCTGCCAGGTGAGCCACTTCGACCAGCCGGCCGACTTCGCAAGGATCGCCTTCCCGGCGCCGTCCTGCCACTTGCCCCCGAACGCGATCACCCAGCGCTCGGGGACGTTCTCGTAGAAGCCGACGAACGGGTCGATCCCGATCTGCTTCAACGAGCCGTCTTTCCCTCGGATCGTCAGCTTCTTCGCATCGGCGGTGAGCTCGGCGATCGAGCGCGGGGGCTGCGAGATCCCGGCCTTCGCGAAGAGCGTCTTGTTGTAGTAGAGGCCGTACGTGTCGGCGAGCAGCGGCAGCGCGCACCGCTTGCCGCCGAATTGGGTGTAGTACTGCGGCGCGGCAGGGAACTCCGAGGCATTGATGTGCGACTTCTGCATCAACGGTGCCAGGTCGATCCACGCGCCGGTCCCGCAATAGACGCCGACGTCGTAGGAGTTGAACGAGCTGGCGATGTCGGGTGCCTGGCCGGCGCGAATCGCCGCGACGATCTTCTGGTCGGTGATGCCTCCGACGACGTTCAACGTGACGTTCGGATGCGCCTTGTCGTATTCGGCCGCGACCTTCTTGAAGACGCCGAGCTCGCGCGCGCTCCAGCCGACCCACACGGTGAGCTTCGTCGGCGAGGCCTTGTGTCCCGCGGTCGCTGCCGCGACGCCTGCAGCGGCGAGCCCGAGCGCGAGGAGCGCGGTGGCGAGGGCCACGCGTTTCATCCCCTACCTCCCTCGTTGTCGGTGCGTGTTGAGATGCGTGTTAGACATCTTTACGAGGCGACCCTACGCCTGCGCAACCGACGTGTCAAACCGCTCGAATCCTCCTTGCAACGGTAAGCATTCTTGACGAGAATGGCAGCCATGGCGACGCCGCCGCTCCTGAAGCGCCTGAACGAGGAGACCGTCCTCGACACGATCCGCACCGGGGCGCCGATCTCACGCGCTGAGATCGCGAGGCGGGCCGGGATCTCGAAGCCGACCGTGTCGCTCGCGCTCCAATCGCTCCTCGGGGCGGGCCTCGTGCGGGAGGCTCCGTCGGCCCCGGCCGGACCGAGCTACGGAGCCGTCTATTTCGAGCCGGTTGCGGAGGCGGCGCTCATCCTGGGAATCGACCTCGGGGCGCGCTTTCTGCGCGGCGCGCTCAGCGACCTCTCGGGGACGATCCGCGCTCGCCAGGACATCGAGCACGGCGGCGTCGATGCCGAAGGGGCGCTCGCCGCGATCGTCGAGCTGCGCGACGCCCTCGTCAGGAGCGCCGGGCTCGCCCCACACCTGATCGACGAGATCGTCGTGGGCATTCCCGGTGTCGTCGAGCAGAGAACCGGTGCTGTCGGCCTCGCGACGAACGTCCGCGGGCTCGACGGCAGGCACTACGCGGCAGAGCTGGAGGAGCGGCTCGGCAAACGCGTCACCCTCGAGAACGACGTCAATCTCGCCGCGCTCGGCGAGGGTCGGCTCGGCGTGGCCCAGGGTGTCGACGAGTTCATGTTCCTCTCCGTCGGCACCGGGCTCGGGGCAGGGCTCGTCCTGCGCGGCGAGCTGCAGCGCGGACACCACGGCGCGGCGGGAGAGCTCGACTACGTCGCGGTCGGTTTGGAGCAGGAGATCGACCCCTGCGCGGCCGCGCTCTCGGCGTACGCACAGCGCGTCGCAGGAGCCGCGGCGACGACGCTCTCATCGCCCTACGACGCGCGCTCGATCTTCGCTGCGGCCCGCGCCGGCGACCGTGTCGCACGCGAGGTCGTGAGGGAAGAGGCCCGCCGGATCGCGCTGCACATCGCGCCGATCGCGGCCGTCACCGACGTGGGCCTCGTCGTGCTCGGTGGAGGCATCGGCGCGAACGCGGAGCTTCTCACTGACGTTCGGCCGCTGCTTGCACGGTGGCTCCCGTACCCGCCGCGGGTCGAGATCTCGAGCCTCGGCGACGGGGCCGTGCTGATGGGCACGGTCGCGGTCGGTCTGCGCTCGGCGCTCGAGGCGGTCTTCGTCAGCCGGCGAGGCGGCTAGAGCACCTCATCCGATTTTCGGGCGAGCTCGTAGTTGCAATCGAGCGTTCCGGTCGGTTTGCTGCTCGTCACAAAGGCAGCAGCCTCGTAGGACTGCATGCCATTTACCAAGAGTGGCTCAATGACTCGATTTGGGATAGCGGTCGTGACAACGAGGTAGGCGACGTGCCCCGACTCGTTCGCCTTGATCGTGAAGGAATTGCCGGAGCCTCCGCCACATCCCGCGAGGGCGACGACCGCAGCCGTCACTCCGAGCGCCAGGCTCGTCTGTACCCGCGTCGCCATCGCCGGCAGGTTCTCATAGGCTCGCGCCACGTGAAGCAAGTCCTCCCCGGGATCTGGTACTGGACGGCGCCGCGGGAGGCATCGGCGGAAGGACGTCGCTCGTACTACCTCGCCTAGGAGCGCGTCGTGCTCGACCCGGTGCTGCCGGCGGAGCGGCCGGACTGGTTCCAGCCCGAGCACGCGATCCTCACCTGCCGGCACCACAGCCGCGCCGCGTGGGAGCTCGGCCTCGAGCCGCGGGTGGTGGAGCAGGGCGCGCACGAGCTCGAGGGCCGCGGCGTGTTCCACACGTTCGCCTGGGGCGACGAGCTGCCGGGCGGAATCGTCGCGCGCGAGGTCGACGCGCTCAGCCCCGACGAGACCGCGCTCTATCCCCGGCGCATCGCGCGCTCGCGATCGGCGACGGCGTCGTCCGTTGGGAGAAGGGAGCGGGCTCGGCTTCGTCCCCGCCTTCCTGATGGACGATCCCGAGAAGACGCGGGCGGGCCTGCGCGCCGCGTACCGGGGCCTGCTCGACGAGCTCGAGTTCGACCATCTGCTACTCGCCCACGGCGAGCCGGTCATCGGGACGGCGCGGGAAGAGCTGCGGCGCTCGTCGGCGTAGACCCCCCCCGCGTCCCCGGGTGCCGCCGGACGTAGGCAGACGACGTACGGGCAGCGCGGTTCTGCTTTGAGCCCACGCTCCTTCAGGTCGGCGAGCGCCTCGCGCGTCATCGTCTCGGCGTGGCCCCGGTTGCGGAGCTCGGGCAGCACCTCGGGCGTGCCTGAGTGCGACGGTGTCGCCGGCGCGGCGGTAGTCGATCCAGCCGACGAGCTTCGTGTCGAGCCGGAGCTCGTAGCGCCGCTCCTCCGTGTTATCGATTACGCGCGACTCCACGCGGGGACGCTACCCAGCGATGCTGGAGCTGTACCAGGCGGAGTGGTGCCCGCTATGGCCGGAGCGCGAAGACTTTTCGGACAAACCATTGCCAGGTAGGGAGAGAAGCCGCTCTCAGGTCAGCGCATGCCGTCTCGGCTGCGCCCTCCCAAGCCGCGAGCCACTCCGCGACTCCGTAGTCGTCCTCCCGAATCGTCGCGACGATGTCCTCACGGCGTCTGCGCGCCTCAGGATCTTCTGCCAAGCGCGCCGTCGCATGGAGAAGCCGCCGTGCAGGCGGCTCGGCCAGCGGCCACCGCCTCGTGGTTCAGCGTGTCGAGGACCTCGAGCGTTCCAACACCGAGCGCGTCAGGGTCGTCGCCCGTGAACTTCGGCGCGAGCGTGCCAGTTGAGACGTCGAGGAAGAGATGCCGCCAGGGCACATCCCGAGTCGGATCGATAGATGGTCTGCTTTCCGGCAGTTACGACAACACGGTTGCCCTTGTTCCGGTTGCAGCCGGCACAGATCCAGAGGAGATTCGTCCAGACAAAGGTGTGCAGATAGTCGACTGTGATGGCCACAAAGTGCTCGATGTCCGTGCCGCGTGAGTCACTGCAGTAGAAGCAACGGCTGCGCTGGCCGGCCATGCGTTCCAACTCCCGGACGAGTGGCTGAGCTGCGGCAAGCCCGCGGAAGGCTTTCCACCGCAGGCGAGCGTCGGCGACGTCGGCGCAGAGGTCTTGCCGTCTGCGTAGATCAGTGAGGGTCTCCAGTGAGAGCGAACCCCGGCAGACACGACGCATGGCTACTCCGTGTCGGTAAAGAGCGCTAGTTGCTCGAGTTCCAACGTCTCGGCCGGGCTCAGGCCGCGAGTAGAGAACTGTTTGCTGAGTAGGAGGGCGTGTCTCTTCCGCGCGTCCACAGCACGCGGCGACCGCGTGTGAGCGAGCCCGAACGCCGGAGTGAGGAGGATCTCATCAGGCTTACCGGTGATTACGGCCTCGAAGTCGTCGCGTGTCAAGCGGAACGAGGGTCCGGGAAACCTGGTTGCGGAAGATGGTAGATACGACCGTTTGTTGCAGCCGCCGCGACAAGCGGACTGTGAGTCGTGACTACGAACTGGAGCCGCGGAAAATGCTTTTGGAGCCAGAAGCCGATCTCTCTCTGCCACTCAGGATGCAAATGGGCGTCGACCTCGTCGATCATCACGACACCAGGGGTGTCGACGACGTACGACCCATCATCTTGCTCGACCACAACATCCGGGCCGTAGACGCTCAGAACATGGCGGAAAATGTCGATGAGCATCGCGATGGCGGAGCGATATCCCTCGCTCATATCAGCGAGGGCATCGTTGACCAGCACTGTCGCGAAGCCAATATCCCCTCCGAATTGACGTCTTCGACGCGGATCCCATTGCGGAGGAACTCGTCGCGCACAAGAAGAAGCAAGTTCTCAAGAGCACGACGTTCCAGATCACGATGCTCGAGGCTCTTGTAGCGCAGGTCCTTTGACCCACTCCTCGCCTTCGCCAAGTGTCGCGTCCTCCTTGAAGAGGGTGGCGAACCTGGGAATTCGGCCGGGCAGGACCATCAACCGCTGCGCGTCGGGTGAGGACCCATACATCCGTCTGAAGGGGCCGTACGCGACTGCGAACCAACCTTCGGTCGAGTCGGGCCACGGCCCATTCACGGCGCCCCGCTTCTTCTTTCGGAAGACGTCAGCCGGGACAACGCCCCAAACACCATTCTCGAGCCTGATCTCAACCTCGGCCCAGAACGTGTCGTGAACCCGTGTCCCGCCCTTAAGAGTCCGGTCAAACTCTGTGATCTGGCTTGATCTCGACCGAGATGAAGCCACTATCGGCACCCTCTGTGACCCAACCGCGCAGATCTTGTAGAAGCCCGCGCGACTGGCCCGGCCCGAGAATTGCGAGGGTTATCGCCCGGAGAAGCGCCGTCTTCCCCGAGCCGTTATCGCCGGTGATTACCGCCCACCCCTCGTACGTCTGCCCGTCAGGGCATAGGTCGAGGTCAAGGTGTCAATCCTTTGATGTTCTCCAGGACGATGCGCTTGAGATACATCGCGTCCAGCTTAGTCTTGTGCGAGACGAGCCAGAAGCCGATCAGACGGCGCCGGACTGTGAAGAAGGCGCCGCATCGCGCGCCGACGCCCAAGCTTGTGCGACTTGATGATCTCGGCGACGTCGGGGGTTCAGGCGTTGCGCTCCCTAGTGCGTCAGCCGACCAACGCGTCCCCTCGGGCGTAGTCGTCTGGTCACACCAAGCTTCGGCACGGGCGTCCGTCGATCTACTGCTCTGTCCGAGTAGCGGGCACGCGACAGTCAGAGCATGAAAAAGCCCCGGCGTCCCCGGGGCTTCTCCGTGCTCCGTTGCGAGTATGTGTGTTAGCTCGCCGTGGTCGGCAGCTCCAGTACCCGCTCCGGCATTTGCTCGATGAGCCCGAGCTGCCACTGGATGAACTTCGAGGTGGCGTCCCTCGTCTGGCGACGGGTGACGATGTCCGTGCCGAGCATGCGATCCCCTGCCATTCTCGTTCGTCTTGAGCCAATCGATCTCCTCAGACGTCGCGAGGCGAGCCTTCCAGCTGACCTCATCGGGATACTGGCTCGATGCAACTGCCGCCCCGCGTCTCCGAGCGCCCAGAAGTCGACCGCATGGGAGTGCACGAACTCGGCACGGCTTTCCGACGGCTTTTGGTTAGCCGCGACCTTCTCGGATCTCCGGACCACGCGGCGATGTTCTCGGTCGACCGCCTTCCAATAGGCGATCGCCAGCGTCCTCCTTCGCGGCCTCGAGCTCGTCGTCCGCTGTCAGTCCCCCTTGAGCTTCCCGAGAAGCTGCACGTTGGCGTCGTACAGCGCCGAGAGCGTCACGAACTTCGGGGACTTCACGGCGAGCGACACCGCATCCTTCTCCACCCGGTTCTTGAACATTTGGTCGCTTCGTCGCCACTGCCGACGCCATCCGGTTCATCGGGTCGCGATGGTCGTACAGGATGTCTAGCGACCGCGAGGTCTTTTGCACCGTCCGGTTGAGATCGCTGAACATCTGCTCGTTCGCTCGATCTCTTCCTCCGGGAACAGCACGACGCTGATCGTCTGGTTTCCGAGCGCCGGGTTCTCCTTCAGCGCCTCCTCATCGCCGCCTGACGATGCTGCCCGTCGTTGATCAAGAACTCGGTGTTCGAGCGGCAATTCGATCATCCCGATATTTCCGGCCTCGGTCGATGGGTGTGAACTTTTCCTCCGCCTTGAGTACGTCGCCCTTGAGACTGCCGAACACCCACAAGTTGTCCTTCGTGCTCGAGGATGTAGCGGGTGATCTCCGGGAACCGCTTGTCGTTCAGCTTCCGCTGCGCCCGGACCTCCGCCGGAAGCTCGCCCAAGTCACGGAACTTGAACAGCCGCGGGATTACCGACAACGGGAACATCGCCACGTAGTAGCTCACGCGTCCCCCATCTTGTCCCCTGACCGCCGGAAAAGCTGATTTTCATTGCTGCTCCATGTCCTTTTAACCTTCCTTCCTGTAAAATCGGACTGTTGTTCGGTAGTTGAGGGGTGGGGCGCCAATCGCCCACCCCTCGCGTTTCTGTGGTAGTTGAGGGTGTAGATGCTTCCCTCCGCGAGTTGGCTTCATGGAGCACGAATCAGTTTGAGCACCTCCCCCTATCCACTAGCGAGGCGGGTTCGTCTCTGACCCACCCCTGTTACGTCTCGTTTTATCTCATAATGAGACGTAAAAGCTGAGGTTCGTCGCAAATCTCGACGCCCAGAGACGAACTAATCTCCAAAATGGTGTGGTTGAGCCACTCGTTGGGCAGAGGGTTGGCGGCCCTCGCGCTCCGACCGACCCAGCCGCTCGTCTGGCTGACCGAAGGAGCTACGCCTGCGGAATGCGCGCCTCGAGCGCGGCCGTAACGGCCTCGCGCACGGGCTCGAGCTCGATCCGGTCGAGCACTTCCTGGAAGAAGCCGCGCACGATCAGCCGCTCCGCTTCTTGCCGCGTCAGGCCGCGGCTCATCAAATAGAACATGTCCTCGCGGTCGACCCGGCCGACCGTCGCTGCGTGGGTGCACCGGACGTCGTTCGCCAGGATCTCCAGGCCCGGGATCGGGACTGCGTGCGTCGTCGGCGAGAGCATCAAGTTCCTGCACTCCTGGTACGCGTTCGTTTTCTGCGCGTCCTTCTCGACTCGGATCATTCCGCGCCAGACGGCCGTCGCGTGATCGCGCAGCGCGCCCTTGAACGCGAAGTCGCTCTCGCAGTCGGGCGCGATGTGCTCCTGGAACGTGTCGTAGTCGAGGTGCTGCGTCCCGTCGGCGAAGTACGCGCCCGTCACGCGCGACGTCGCGCCGCGGCCGTTGAGGTCGTTCTGGATCCGCGTCTTGCCCCGCTTCGAGCCGAAGCCGCCCGCGACCCAGTCGAGCTCCGCGTCGCGCTCGACGCGCGCGTGATGGCTCGCGAAATGCCACGTCTCCTGCGAGAGATTCTGGAGGGAGACGTACTCGAGCTTCGCGGCCGGCTCGACGAAGAGCTCGGTCACCGCGTTCGAGTACGCCGCGGTGTCGGGCGACGGCGACGCGTACTCCTCGATGATCGACGCGCGCGCGCCCTCCTCCGCGACGACGACGAGCCGCCAGAACGTCTGGCCGGTCGCCGAGATGCGGACGTACAGCGGCTTCTCGAGCACGACGTCCTTCGGGACGACGACGAGCAGGCCGTGCTTCCACATCGCCGCGTTGTGGGCCGCGAACTTCTCGTCCCAGCCGACGAGGGAGTAGAGGCGCTCGTTGTCGTCGGTGAGCGGCTCGAACGTCACGCCCTCGGCGTCTTCTCGATCTCGATGCCGTCGGCGGTGACGGTCGCGTAGCCGGCGACGTCGAGGTCGAGCATCGTCTCGATCTCGGCCGACGCCGCGCCCTCGAACGCGTCGGGGTCGAAGCCGCGCAGGTCGGTGAAGCGCCAGTGCTCCTCGGTCGTGTCCGGGATCGGCAGCTTCTCGTACGCCGCGAGTGCGTCGGTACGACTCATGGACGTCGTGACCTGCGGTGGAGGAGCATGCGGCGTTGCCGTCGGGATCGCGGAAGACGCCATGTGGCAGACGCCGGTGTCGATGGTCTCGCCGCCGGGAACTCGACGCCCTTCGCCTCGAGCTCGCGCGCGCGGCGGCGACGTCGGGCACGCGCAGCGCGATGGCGGCGGGAAGCGGCTTGAACTCGCGTCCCATCTTCTCCGGGGCGACGACGCGAGTGACCTTGCCGGCTCGTACTCGTACCCATGTCGCGCCGAGTCGGCGTTCGTGCTCGAGGCCGAGCATCTCGCCGTAGAACTGCTTCGCCCGCTCGACGTCGTGCACCGGGACGGAGATGAAGTCGATGCGCTCGACGTCGATCACGGCGCGTAGCGGCGGTGGAGGACGATCTGGTTGCCGTCGGGATCGCCGAAGAACGCCATGTGGCAGACGCCCGTGTCGAGCGTCGGGCCGTTGAACGTCGACGCCCTTCGCCCTCGAGCTCGGCGCGCGCCTCCTCGACGTCGGGGACGCGCAGCGCGAAGCCGGCGTCGTGCGGCGCGCGGAACGCCGAGCCGATCGCCTCGAGGCTCAGGAGGTAGAGGAAGCCGTTGTCGCCGAGCTTGAACTCCGGGAAGCCCTGCTCCTCGGCGTGCTCGGTCCGCGGCGAGGCCGAGCGTCTCGCCGTAGAACTTCTGCGAGCGCTCCATGTCGGTGACGGGAACCGTCCAGAAATCGACGTGCTCGACGATCAACCGACCGAGCCCTCCATCTGCAGCTGGATCAGCCGGTTCATCTCGACGGCGTACTCGAGCGGCAGCTCCTTCGTGATCGGCTCGACGAAGCCCGACACGATCATCGCGCTCGCCTCCGGCTCGGACATGCCGCGCGACATGAGATAGAAGAGCTGCTCCTCGCCGATCTTCGAGACGGTCGCCTCGTGGCCGAGGTCGACGTCGTCGGCGTCCACCTTGATGTACGGGTACGTGTCCGAGCGCGACTCGTCGTCGAGGATGAGCGCGTCGCAGACGACCTTCGACTTCGAGCCGTGCGCGTTCTTGTCCACCTGCAGCAGGCCGCGGTAGCCGGCGCGCCCGCCGTTCTTCGAGATCGACTTCGACGTGATGACGGACGTCGTGTTCGGCGCGGCGTGGACGCACTTGCCGCCCGCGTCCTGGTGCTGGCCCGCGCCCGCGAAGGCGATGGAGAGCACCTCGCCGTGGGCGCGCGTCGCCCATCAGCCAGATCGCCGGGTACTTCATCGTCAGCTTCGAGCCGAGGTTGCCGTCGACCCACTCCATCGTCGCGTCCTCGTAGGCGACGGCGCGCTTCGTGACGAGGTTGTAGACGTTGTTCGACCAGTTCTGGATCGTCGTGTAGCGGCAGCGTCCGCCCTTCTTCACGACGATCTCGACGACCGCGCTGTGCAGCGAGTCGGTCGAGTAGATCGGCGCGGTGCAGCCCTCGACGTAATGGACGTACGCGCCTTCGTCGACGAGGATCAGCGTCCGCTCGAACTGGCCCATGTTCTCGGCGTTGATGCGGAAGTACGCCTGCAGCGGCATCTCGATGTGCACGCCCGGCGGCACATAGATAAAGGAGCCTCCCGACCAGACGGCCGAGTTGAGCGCCGCGAACTTGTTGTCGTTCTGCGGGATGATCGTCCCGAAGTACTGCTTGAACAGATCCTCGTGCTCGCGCAGCGCCGTGTCGGTGTCGAGGAAGATCACGCCCTTCTTCTCGAGATCCTCCTGCAGCTTGTGGTAGACGACCTCCGACTCGTACTGCGCGCCGACGCCGGCGAGGTACTTCTTCTCCGCCTCCGGGATGCCGAGCTTGTCCCACGTGTCGAGGATGTCGGCCGGCAGATCCTCCCAGGACTTCGCCTGATTCTCGGTCGGCTTGATGTAGTAGAAGATGTTGTCGAAGTCGATGTCGTTGAGGTTGCCGCCCCACTGCGGGGTCGGGCGCGCATAGAAGTAGTCGAGCGACTTGTGGCGGAACTTGCGCATCCAGTCGGGCTCGTTCTTGTGCTCCGCGATCGCCTCGACGAGCTCGTGCGACAGGCCGCGACCCGACTTGAAGAAGTAGTCCTTCGCCTCGTCGGGGTTCGAGAAGCCGTACTTGTACTCGCTGCCGATTCCCTCGACGATCTCGGTCTCGGTCTGCGCCATCATGCCGGCACCTCTTCTGGCTCGTACGGGGCGTAGCCGTCCAGCTCGAGCTTCTTCGCCAGCTCGGGGCCACCTGACTCGACGATCTTCCCGCCAACGAAGACGTGAACCTTGTCGGGAGTGATGTAGTCGAGGATGCGCTGGTAGTGCGTGATGACGAGCGCGCCCATGTCGGGGCCGACGAGATCCTTCACGCCGCCCGCGACGACGCGCAGCGCGTCGATGTCGAGGCCGGAGTCGGTCTCGTCGAGCACCGCGATGCGCGGCTTCAGCATCGCCATCTGGAGGATCTCGACGCGCTTCTTCTCTCCGCCCGAGAAGCCGTCGTTGAGGTAGCGCGAGGCGAGCTCGCGGCTGACCTTGAGGCGATCCATCTCGGCGAGGAGCGTCGTGCGGAACTCGGGGATCGCGATCGGATCGTCGACGCCGCCGTTCTTCGCCTTCCGCACCGCGTTGATCGCGCTGCGGAGGAAGCTCGTGACGGTCACGCCGGGAATCGCGTGCGGGTACTGGAACGCGAGGAAGATGCCGCGCTGCGCGCGCTCGTCGGCGCCCATCTCCGTGACGTCCTCGCCGTCGAAGAGGATGCTTGCCCTCGGTGATCTCGTAGGCCGGGTGGCCCATGATCGCGTAGGAGAGGGTCGACTTACCGGAGCCGTTCGGCCCCATGATCGCGTGGACTTCGTTCGTGTCCACCTCGAGGTCGACGCCCTTGACGATCTCGGTGCCGTCCTCGAGCGCGACGTGGAGGTTCTCGAGTTTCAGTAACGCCATAGGCTCAGGTTAGCTAGACGCGCTACTCTGCCTGACATGCCCGGCTATCGTAACCAGCCGCGGTCACATCGTCTTGCTCCTCGGAATCGCGCTCCTGCTCTTCGGCGGCAAGCGGCTTCCGGAGATCGGCCGCTCGCTCGGCTCCGGGATGCGCGAGTTCAAGGACGCGATCACCGGTCACACGCCGGACGTGCAGCCCGAGCTCCCGCCGGCCGAGAAGCAGCCCGTCCGAGCACGACACAACCGTCTAGCGGCGATGGTGAGGCTTCCCCGTCGCCTCGACCACGGCGAGGAGGCGACGCTCGCCGAGCACCTCGACGAGCTGCGCGGCCGGCTCTTCGTGATGATCTCGGCGCCGTCGTCGCCGGCACCGTCGTCGCGTACGTCTTCCACAACCACGTCCTCGACTGGCTCGACCATCCGCTGCCGAAGGGCATGCGGCCGGTGACGCTCGGGGTCGCGGAGCCGTTCACGATCACGATCACCGTCTGCGCTACGCGGGCCTCGTCGCTCGCGCTGCCGATCGTGCTCTGGCAGCTGTGGAGCTTCTTCGCACCCGCGGTCGAGGCCCGGTTCGAGCGGAAGCTCCTCGTGCTCGTCGCGTGCTCGGTCGCGCTCGCCGCGGCGGGCGTCGCGTTCGGCTACGAGATCCTCGCTGCCGCGCGCGATCCACTTCCTCACGAACTACGACAAGGCCACTTCAACAACCTGATCCAGGCGAGCCGTACTACAACTTCGTCGTCGCGATCCTCGTCGGGATCGTCGTGATCTTCCAGACGCCGCTCGCGATCCTCGGCCTCGTCGCGATCGGCGTCCTCAGCTCGCGCACGCTGCGGAAACAGAGGCGCCTCGGCTACTTCATCACCGCGGCCGTCGCACTCGCGCTTCCCGGCCGGACCTCGTGACGACGGTCCTCGAGCTGCTGCCGATGTGGGTGCTGTTCGAGGGGTCGATCTGGCTCGCCGTTCTTCTTCGAGCGGCGGCGCCGGAAGCTCGCTCCCAGCTCGGCTACCCTGGGCGCCTGATGGCGAGGGCAGCGGTAAAAGCGAAGCAGGCGCAGCAGGCGCAGGCCCAGGCGGCGGCAAGCCGTCGCGGAAGCAGCGCAAGCATGCCTCCGGCGGCAACCCGAACCAGGACCTCTTCTTCTCGCGCCTGCGGCGCAAGCAGAAGTGGGTGTTCCTCGTGCTCGCGATCGTCTTCGCACTCTCGTTCGCCGCGCTCGGCGTCGGCTCGGGCAACGGCGGCGGCCTCGAGCAGATGTTCAGCGGCATCCTCGGCAGCGGCAGCGATCCGGTCGCGAAGGCGAAGGGCGAGATCAAGACGAATCCGGCGAAGGGCTACAAGGATCTCGCCAACGCCTACGTGACGAAGAACGACCTGACCGACGCGATCACCGCGATGCAGTCGTACCTTCAGATCAAGAAGACCGACTCGGCTGCCTGGACGCAGCTCGGCGGATACGAGAAGCAGCAGGGCGACACCGCCTCCACGCAGTACCAGCAGGTGCTGCAGACCACGCGAGCTCCAGGCTCCCGGCACGATCTTCCAGCCGACCGGCGCGCTCGCGACGCAGCTCGGGACGAATCCGATCGACCAGTACTACACCCAGCAGAACCAGCAGCTGTCGGGGCCGCTCTACCAGAAGGCGATCACCGCCTACAACGCCTCGCTGACGGATTACCAGAACGCCGCGAAGTACGCGCCGCGCGCCAGCAAGCCGGACGCGGAGCTCGGCGTCTACGAGCGCCGCGCAGCTCGTCGGCAACAGAACGTCGCGCGCTCACGGCGCTCCAGCAGCTACGTCAAGCTCGCCCCGCACTCGCCGAACCTCAAGCAGATCGAGGCGCTGTGCAAGCAGTTCGGCGGCTCGTGCGCGCCGAAGCAACGAAGCCGAAGCACAAGTAGCGCGATTGCCCGCGCGAGCCGCGCGGATAGACTCCTCCGCAGGCGGCCCGCCGGGCCGCGAGCGACCTTCCGGGGGGAGATTGCGCGCATGAACTTCGACATCAAGACCGAGCAGCTCAGCGCCGAGGCATACGTCATCTCGCTCAGCGGCGAGGTCGACCTCTACACGGCGCCCGAGTTCAAGCAGCAGCTGCTCGAAGTGATCGGACAGGGCGGCAAGGAAGTCGTCGTCGACTTCAGCAACACGACCTTCATCGACTCGACGACGCTCGGCGTGCTCGTCGGCGGCGTCAAGCGGCTCCGCACGAACGAGGGCCGGCTCTCGCTCGTCTGCAGCGACCGCAACATCACGAAGATCTTCGAGATCACCGGCCTCGACAAGGTGTTCGAGATCTACGCGACGCGCGACGAGGCCGTCTCGTCTCTGGGGGTTCCGCAAGGTTGAGGCGGAAGGGCCGGGTCGGAATCGGGGGCGCAGGACTGGCGGCGATCGCGGTCGTCGTCCTGCTCGCGTCCGGCTGCGGCTACGGCGGCGTCGCGACCGCGAGCGACCATCCCGACCTGCAGAACGGCCAGAAGCTCTTCTCCACGCCGCCGCCGAGCGGAGGCCTCGCGTGCAGCAGCTGCCACACGCTGCAGGCCGCCGGATCGAGCGGGACGATCGGCCCGGACCTCGACAACGCGTTCGCGGAGGACCGGAACCAGGGCTACGCCGACAGCGCGATCGAGAACGTCGTCCTCGACCAGATCCGCCTCGGCTCCGGCCCGATCGCGACGTACACGAAGCGCGAGCACGGCGTGAAGGGCCTGACGCCGCAGACGACGATGCCCGCGAACATCTGGACCGGGCCAGAACGCGATCGACATCGCCGCGTACGTCGCGTCGGTCGCCGGGATCAAGCGGCTACGTCAAGCAGGTGAACCTCGCGACCCTCACGAGCGGCGCCTCGATCTTCAAGGAGGGCCCGTGCGCCGGCTGCCACACGATGAAGGCGGCCGGCACGATGGAACGGCAGGGCCGAACCTCGACACGATCGCCAACGCGCTGACGCTGCCGATCGTCGTCCGTCAGGTCACGAACGGCGGCGGCGCCATGCCGGCCTTCAAGGGCACGCTCACGCCGGCGCAGATCCAGGCGGTCGCGAAGTACGTCATCGCGGTCGCCGGGAAGTAGCCCGCCTGGAACCGCGGCGCGCGCTGCGGGAAACTCGGAGTGTGGGGCATTCCTTCGATGCCGCCTTCGCGGCGGAGTTCGCGCCCCTCCACCGCTATCTCGCGCGGCGGGGCTCGGCGCGGCCGCGACTCGCGGACGCTGCGTCGCGGCGGAGTCGATGCCCAGTCGCGTCTCGGGGTCGACGATCATTCGATTCCACGGCAAACGGGTATAAGGCGCTCAACGTCGCCTCGTTCGTCTGTACCGGGAGCTAGGCGCGGCTGACGGGGATCGCGACCCGTTTGCGGATCGCGTCCACCATTTCCGCGTCGCCGGCGACGATCACTTCGTCCGCGCCGAAGACTCGTAACGCGTCTTCGGCTGCGAGCGCGGCGTTGTCGGCGCCGACTTCCGCGCGCGCGCCGAGCTCCTCCCCAGCGCGGCTGCGGTGGCTTCGGCGTCCGCGCGGCGGTCGTCGACCGCGCCCGTCGCTGCCTCGAGCTTCGACGCGAGCGCCGGGACGACGACGAGCACCTCGGCTCCGTCAGGAACCGGACGCTCTCGGTTCCCGGCGGCGCGACGACGAGGATGCGGCGCCGCTCACCCGGCGTCGCGGAGACGACCTGCTTCGGCGGATCCGCCGCGCCCGGCACCGGCTCGTGGAGGAGCCACCAGCTGAGCCCCGCGAAGAAGATCACCGCGGCGCCGACGCCGACCCACTTGTTGATCACCGCCGCGACGACGATCACGATCGCGCCGCCGACGACGATCCAGAGGAAGCGGTACATGTCGCCTTCGCTGCGGAGCGGATTACGCAAACGCATGCCCGCTCCTTACCCGCGTCCTCAGAGGATGTAGACCGTCGCGAAAACGACGATCCACATGACGTCGACGAAATGCCAGTAGATCCCGCCGATCTCGACGCCGTGATGGTGCTCGGCGGAGAAGTGCCCTCGGAAGGCGCGGATCGTCATGAACAACAGGATCGAGAGGCCGACGAAGACGTGGCAGCCGTGCAGGCCGGTGAGGCAGAAGAAGATCGTCGGGAAGGCGCCGTCCTTCGTCGCGAAGCCGGCGCGCAGGTACTCGTAGATCTGCGAGATGAGGAACGAGAGGCCCATGAGGAACGTCAGCACGAGGCCGGCGCGCATCCCCCAGACGTTGCCCTTCTTGATCGCGACGGTCGCCCAGTGCATCGAGGCGCTCGAGGTCATGAGGATCGCGGTGTTGACGGCGGCGACGAAGACGGGCAGGTGGTACGGCGGCGTCGGCCACGGCGTCCCGTTGACGATGCGGACGAAGAAGTACGCCGTGAAGAACGAGCCGAAGAGCATGATCTCCGACGCGATGAAGAGGTACATCCCGAGCGTCTCGGGCTTGATCCGCGAGCTGTAGTGCGGGACGGGCGGCCCGTGGTGCTCGTCGTGGTGCTCGACAGCGTGCGCGGCGGCGCTCATACCGGCACTTCCTCGAGCTCAGGCGCTTTCGACGGCGCGAGGATCGCGTGCTGCGCGCCGACGACGCCGTACTCGTACGGCGAGCCGACGACCTGCGGGATCTCGTCGAAGTTGAACGTCGGCGGCGGCGAGGAGACGAGCCACTCGAGCGTCATCGCGCGCC
The DNA here is from genome assembly GCA_963848665.1 of uncultured Actinomycetes bacterium. Classification (GTDB taxonomy): domain Bacteria; phylum Actinomycetota; class Thermoleophilia; order Gaiellales; family Gaiellaceae; genus Palsa-739. Next base: position 52,812 of record CAWKEF010000006.1, on the reverse strand, counting down.
ACGGGTTCGCGGGCGCGATCTCGCCGAAGCGCCAGCTCGTGATCATGTTGTAGAGGAAGACGAGCACCGACGCGCCCAAGCCGAACGACGCGAGCGAGATGAACATGTTCAGGCCGGCGAAGCGCGACGGGTAGTTCTCGACGCGGCGGACCATCCCCTCGGTGCCGAGGATGTGCATCGGGAAGAACGTGAGGTTGAAGCCGACGAACGTCAGCCAGAAGTGAAGCTTCCCGAGCCGTTCGTCGTACATCCGGCCGGTCATCTTCGGGAACCAGTAGTACATCCCCGCGAAGATCGTGAACACCGAGCCGCCGAAGAGCACGTAGTGGAGGTGGGCGACGACGAAGTACGTGTCGGTCACGTGCTGGTCGACCGGGACGGCGCCGAGCATGACGCCCGACAGGCCGCCGATCACGAACATCGACAGGAAGCCGAGCGCGAACAGCATCGGCGTGTTGAAGCGGAGTCTCCCCTCCCACATCGTCGCGAGCCAGCTGAAGATCTTGATCCCGGTCGGGACCGCGATGAGGAGCGTCGTGATCATCATCGGGACGCGCAGCCACGACGACATGCCGCTCGTGAACATGTGATGCGCCCAGACCGAGAAGCCGAGCACGACGATCGCCATGAGCGAGAGCGCCATGAGCCGGTAGCCGAAGATCGGTTTTCGGCTGAACACGGATATGACCTCGCTCATGATCCCGAAGCCGGGCAACATCATGATGTAGACCGCTGGATGCGAGTAGAACCAGAAGATGTGCTGGTAGCCGAGTGGGTAGCCGCCTCCTACCGGCGTAAAGAATGCGGTGTGCATCACGTGGTCGAACATCGAGAAGAACTGCGAGCCGGCGATGAATGGCGTCGCGATCACGACGAGCAGCGACGTCGTGAAGTTCGCCCAGACGAGTAGCGGCATCCGCCAGAACGTCATCCCCGGCGCGCGCATCGTGATGATCGTCACGAGGAAGTTGAGGGCCGTCATGATCGACGACGCACCAGCCCACTGGACGCCCTGGTTGAAGAAGATCGCGCCCATCGGTTGGTGCGTCGAGTTGAGCGGCGCGTAGCCCGTCCAGCCGCCGGCGAATGCGCCGACGATGAACGAGCAGAGCATCATCACGCCGGCGATCGGCAGCAGCCAGAACGAGAGCGCGTTCAGGCGCGGGAAGGCCATGTCCGCCGCGCCGAGCATGAGCGGCACGACGAAGTTCGCGAGGCCGGCGAACGCCGGGATGATGAAGAGGAAGATCATCAGCGACGCGTGCACCGAGAAGAGGCTGTTGTACGTCTGCGGGCTGAAGTAGTTCGTCTGAGGCTTCGCGAGCTCGGCGCGGACGAGCAGCGCGAGCATCCCGCCGATGATGAAGAAGATGACCGTCGTGACGAGGTACTGCACGCCGATCACCTTGTGGTCGGTGTTGACCCGGAAGTAGTCCTTCCAGCTCTTCGCGCCGTGCCCGGAGTGGTCCTCGTGCGCGGGCGTGGGCTTGCCGAGCACGTAGTTCGTCCAGTAGTCGAACGCCCCGAGGCCGCCGAGGAAGCCGAGCGGCGCGTCACGAGCGCGGCCACGAGAACGTCCGGCTCGGACAGGAGGATCGGATGCCACCCGGCTCCCCACCGGCAGAGCGAGACGATGCCGAGGCCGAGCCCGCCGAAGCCGACGAACATCCACGCCGCGCGCACCCATCCGGCGCCGAGGAGGTAGCGCCTCATCCGTTACTCCCGGCCGTCTGCTGGGCGAGCCATGCGTTGAACGCCTTGTCGGGCATGACGATCACCTGCGTTCGCATCAGCCCGTGACCGAGACCGCACAGCTCATTGCAGATGAACGGATACGTCCCCACGCGGTCGGGGGTGACGTGGACGTGCGTGACCATGCCGGGAACGATGTCCTCGTTTTCCCGGAACTCCGGGACGAAGAACGCGTGGATGACGTCGAGGGAGCGCATGTCGAGCTCGACCGAGCGGTTGACGGGCAGGCGGAGCACCGGGCTCGTCGCGTTCCCTGCGGCCGGGTAGCTGAACGTGAACGCGAACTGCTGCGCCTGGACGTTGACGTGGACGACGCGGCTCGGAGCGCCCTGCGCGTCGTCCTTCGAGAGGACGATGCCGGCGACGATCGCGATCGCCGTGACGATCACGAGCGGGATCGCCGTCCACCCGATCTCGAGCCCGGTGTGCCCGTGGATCGACGGGCCGTCCTCGAGGTCGTCCGGAGCGGCCCGGAAGCGGATGATCGAGTAGACCATCGCCGCCGCGACGACTGCGAACAGGGCGATGCAGACCGCGACGGTGAACCAGATGACGAAGTCGATGCGGCCGGCTTCCCGCGAGGCGTCGACCGGGAGCCAGGTGGGGATGAGCGCGACGGCCGTTGCGACGCCGCCTGCGACCAACCCAATCCCCAGAAGGGCGACGATAGAGCCCCTGCGCATCCGTCCCTGAGCCTAGACGAACTTCTCATGGTGCGAACCCGTAACCGGCACTCGCGCGTTGCTCTCCCGACACCCGTCCAAAGGAGGGTAAACATGGGTCTCGGAGTTGGACTACTTCTTTCAGCAGTCGGCGCGGTTCTCGCCTTCGCCGTGAACGCCACGGTCTCGGGCCTGAACATCCACACGATCGGCTGGATCTTGCTGATCGTCGGAATCGTCGGGATTCTGCTTTCGCTCGTCTTCTGGTCCTCGTGGGCCGGCCCCGGCTACTACAGCCGCCGCCGCCGCACCGCGTACGTCGACGAGGGCCCCGCGGGCCCCAGCACGCCGTACTAGAGACGACCAACTCGGACACGTCCGGAACCTGGTTCCGGACGTGTCCGAAAGAGCTAGGCGACCGGCAGCTCGACGAAGAACGTCGAGCCGGTGCTGGCCGTCGGAGTCGACCCAGATCCGGCCCTCCATCCGCGTGACGAGCTCGCGGGAGATGTAGAGGCCGAGACCGGTGCCGCCGACGCCGCGCGTCAGGTTCGGGTCGAGGCGGAAGAACTTCTCGAAGATGCGGTCCTGCTCCGCGGGCGGGATCCCGAGACCTTCGTCGCTGACCCGGAAGCGAACGCGCGCGCCGCTCCGTGACGCCTCGAGCTCGACCGTCCCGCCGTCGGGCGAGTACTTGACCGCGTTGTCGAGGAGATTCGCGAGTACCTGCCGAAGCTTGTCCGGATCCGCGGCGATCGCCGGCAGGCCCGCCGGCGCGACGACTGACGAGTCTCAGGCCTTCCGGAACACGCGCCTGTGCGACCTCGGCGACCTCGGTCACGATCGCGGCCGCGTCGCACCGCTCGATCTCGACCTGCATCCGACCCGACTCGAGGCGGCTTGCCCAGAGGATGTCGTTGACGATCCGCGCGAGCCGGTTCGACTCGCTCGAGATCACATCGAGGAGACGGTCGCGCTGCTCCGGCTCCACCGAGACCTCGCGGTGGCGAAGCGTCATCGCCGCGCCGTAGATCGCGGCGAGCGGCGTCCGCAGCTCGTGGGAGACGGTCGAGACGAAGTCCGTCTTCAGCTGCTCGACCGCGCGCTCGTCCGTCACGTCGCGGAACGCGTAGACGGTGCCGCCCGGGAAGCGGACGGCCGAGATCGATAGCCACCGCTCCTGTCCGTCCACCTCGACCGGCAGCGTCTCGGGCCGCGTCGTCGCGCGCGTCCGGCCCGGAGGCGACCGGAATGCGAGAACGAACCGTCGGCCACTCGGCGAGCAGTTCCTCGATCGGGCGCCCGACCGCCTCGGAGGCGGGCACGCCGCAGACTGAGCGCCGCCGTCGGGTTCCACAGCCGGACGATCCCGAGCTCGTCGACGAGGAAGACGCCGTCGGCGACGTACTCGAGCGCCTCGGCTGCGTGCGCGCGCTCCTGCGCCGCCGCGTAGAGCCGCGCGTTGTCGAGCGCGAGGGAGATGCGCCGCGCGAGCTCCGTCGCCATCTCGCAGTCGGACTCGTCGAACCGCCGCTGCGGCTCGACCGTGCCGAGGCTGATCGCGCCGAGCGTCCGGCCGCGCGCGATGAGCGGCGCGACGATGCCCGACGTGTTCGCGATGCGCCGAATGTTCCGCGCGTGCTCCGCGTCGTGAGCCATCGCGTCGGCGACGGCCTGGAGGTCGGGGATGTGCTGCGTCTTACCGGTGCGCGATCGCGACCTGGATCGGATGGGTCGGAACGATCGGCGGGTACCGCCTCCGCATCTCGTAGACGAGGTCGGTGAGCTCGGGATCGGCGTGCGCGGCGACGACGTGGCGAAGGACGCCCTCGTCGTCGAGGAGGTCGACGACGAGATAGCCGGCGAGCTCCGGCACCGCGAGCGACGCGATCGCGGCGACCGTCTCCTCCCAGTCGAGCGAGGCGACGAGGAGCTCGCTCGCACGCGCGAGGAAGCGAACCTGCTCCTCGCTGCGCAGCCGCCGCTGCTCGGCGAGCCGCTCGGCGGTGATGTCGCGCGAGACGTTGACGACGAGCTCGACCGAGCCGTCCGGGCCGAAGACGGGGTTGCGCCCACACGTCGAGCCACCGCTCCTCGCCGGTCTCGCGGTTGCGGCGGAGGATGACCCTCGAGCCCTCCTCGCCCGAGTACGCACGGCGGGACGGCAGCATGTCGTGATCGAGCGGCTCGCCGTTGGCGTCGAGGAGCTCGAACTGCGTCGAGCCCACTCCTCGCGCGGCGCGGCGAGAAGCTCCTCGACGGACTCCTTCCCGAACTGCCGCGCCGAGGCGTCGTTCGCGTAGAGGAGACGGCCGCTCGGATCGGCGACGGTGATGCCCTCGTCGACGGTGCGAAGGATCGTCGCGAGCTGTTCGCGCGACTCGTGGAGCTCCTGCTGCGCCTTTGTCCGCTCGGTGACCGACGCGAGATGGTTCGCGATCGTGCGGCCGAGGAGGATCTCGCGCTCGCTCCACGCGTGCGGCGCGTCGCGATAGAGCATGAACTTGCCGAGCAGCCTGCCGCTGCGGACGAGCGGAATGAACGCGAGCGCCGCGATCCCCTCGTTCCGCACGACCTCCTCGAGCTACGGCTCGAAGCCGGCCGCGGCGGCATCCTCGACGAGCACCGGCTGAGGATCGGCCTCGTCGGGCGCCCACGGCGGAATGCCCGTCGGTCGCGGCGCGGTACTCGTCGGAGAGCCCGCGCCAGGCGCGGAAGCGCATGACGTCCTCGTCGTCGCAGAGGAGAACCGACGCGCGGTCGGCTCCCGTCGCCTCGAGCAGCGCGTCGAGCGCGACCTCGAGCACCTCGCTCGAGCTCGCTCGCTCCGGCGACGGCATCGGCGAAGCGATAGACCGCATCGAGATCGCGGAGGCGCGAGCGCAGCTCCTCCCGCTCGCTCACGTCGCGCGCGGTGCCGAGGATGAAGCGCAGCTCGCCGTCCTCTCCGAGCACCTGCGAGCCGTTGATCTCGAACCACGTGTACGCGCCGTTCGGGCCGCGCAGCCGGACAGTGACCGCGTCGACGTTCGAGCCGACGCTGAGCTTCTCGCCGGCGGCTGCCGCGACGCCGAGATCGTCGGGGTGGATCAGATCCTGGAGCGCTATGCCGGGAAGCTCGCGCGGATCCCAGCCGATCGAGAGCCACGCCGGCGACGCGTAGACGATCGCGCCCACGAGGTCGCAGAGGACGACGAGGTCGTGCGAGCGCTCGACGACGAGCCGCCGAACGGTGTCGTCGACGTTCTCGGCCGTGCTCGCGAGCGGCTCGGTCCCGCTGCTCGTCGCGTGCCCCCCAGTTCCGCGAGCTGGCTCGTAGGAAGTCTGCACTATCCGGCCGCAGACGGCCAGCAAATTCCTCGCGGGGATGGAGAACTTCTTCGACGCGAGGCCGTAACCCGCGCGCGAGCGCCCCCGCAGCGTGCATGTGTAGGCGACGCCGGGAGCGAGGCCCTTGATGGTGGCGGGCGAATGCTTGCCGACGACCTTCAGCGGTGGAGCTTGTTGGGCGCGCGGCAGCTCGCCGAGTAGCCCTTCACCTTCTGCCCGCGCGGCCGCGCAGCGCCGAACGTGACGCGCGCCGTCGTCCCACTCACGCGGCTCGCCTTGACGTGAGTCGGGGCGCGCGGCGTGACGTGTCCGAGCTTGATCTTGAGCTTGCGGCGCGAGAACGTCAGACCGGTGATCTTCACCTGCACGCCGGTGTTTCCCGGCTCGACGGTGACGGAGAGCGTGCCGCCGCCGGCGCCGACCGAGGCGTTGAGCCCGTCCGAGTGCGAGCGTGTTGGGATCGTCGATCCCCCACATCGTCGACAGGAACGTCTCGGGAATGCGGAGATCGAAGTTGCCGTGGACGACGGTCGTCCCGTCGTGCTCGAAGTGGTGGTCGGCGAGGTCGATCTGGAGCTCGTTCTGCCCGCCCGACTGGTTGATGGTCGGCGGGAGCCCTGTCTCGGCGATGTTCGTCGACATCTCCATTCCGTTGAACGAGTCGACGAGGCCTGCCGGATAGCCCGGGCTGCTGTAGAGCGAGTAGTTGTAGTCGTCGATCTCGCCCTTGGAGGATCGCCTTCGAGCCGGGGGCGACCGCCGGGCACGTCGGCCCGCCGGGCGGATACGAGCAGTCGCAGTTGTCGGTGACCTCGACGGGCTTTCCCGTGATCGTCACGTCGTACTTGCCGCCGCTCGGCGCACCTCGCGTGTACGACGTCGAGCCGCCGAAGCCGTCGATCACCCGCGGCATGACGCTCGTCTTGATGACCATGCTGAACGTGTGCCCGAGCGCGGCGCTCAGGTCGGACGCCGACCTTCGGCTGGACCGACCAGAGCACCTTGTTCTCGGGGCCGGCGGCGCTCCGGGTCGCCCAAATCGCGTAGTTCGGGTCGCTTGAGGTAAAGCGAGCTCCCATCGAAGCTCGCCGAGACGATGCAGGGATCGGCGCTCGGGTAATCCGCGCACCAATGGCTGGGGTTCGCGGCCTGCACGGCTCTCGCATTCCCCGAGAAGAGCGCCCAGGCACAGAGCGCGAACAGGGAGACGACGATCAGTCCGGAGCGGCGAGCCACGTGAGCGCGACGCTACCCCGGTAGCCGCGAACCGTCAAGAAGTGCCGAGTCCCGCTCGGCTTACACGCGTTTCCGGAGCACCACGGTCGCGGCGCGAGTTCTTGCGGTGCCGCCTGTCGGAGTGAACGTGATCTTCAGTTTGACCGTCACGTGACCGAGCCGATCGAGCCGTCGCTTCGCCGCCCCGCGGGCCTTGATGGTCAGCTTCACGCGGCCGGCCTTGTCAGCTGTTGAGGCGGTCGCAGGCAGCACGTCCGCTCCTCTGAGCGTCATCTTTCCGTATCCGCGGGTCTTGACCGTGAGAGTCGCGGTGCCGGTGCGGAGGTTGCTCGTCGCCGTTCCGACCGTGAAGGCGTTTATGGGCGGCAGCCCCGTAGCGGGCGATATAGCTCGCGTTCGGATCTCCTCCGGTGCTTGTGAAATTGCCGCCGGCGTAGATGTCCTTGCCGACGATCGCGACCGCGAGACCATTACCGCTCCAGGGACCGTTGCCGGCGCCGTCGGATGCCGAGCGCGCTCCAGTTCGTGCCGTCGAAGCTCGCGATGTGGTCTGCGAGCGGGTTCCCGTCTGCGTTCTGGAACGACCCGGTCACGACGACCTGCGAGCCCTCGGCTGCGATGGCGTAGATGAAGGCGCTCGTGGGGAGCCAGCCGTCCGTGCCCGCGGTGTTGGCACCGACGGCGCTCCAGGCCGAGCCGTCCCAGCGCGCGACGTGGTCTGCCTGCGCGATGCCTCCGATGTGTGACGGAGTCGCTCCCGACGTAGACGTCGGTGCCGCTCGAGGCGAGGCTGCGCACGTAGTCGTCGACGCCCGGCCCGAGCGCATGCCACGCGCCATCCCACGCGACGATGTGGTCGGCCGCCGGGATGCCACCCGCGTTACCGAACTGACCCCCGACATAGAGCGTGCCGTTCGCGTCGGCAGTCAGCGCGTAGACGCCGCCGTTGAGGTCGTTCGGGTTGCCGACCGGAGTGGCAATCCGCGTGGTGAGGTCGCACGCGATGAGGTAGTTGGCCCCGGTCTCGCCGGCGCCGTTCTGGAACGACCCACCGATGTAGAGCGTCGAGCCGATGATCTGGAGAGCCGAGACGCTGCCTCCGAGCGATTGGTTCGTGCAGGCCGGCTCCCAGTCCTTGAAAGAGTGATTGGGGTTGTAGGCAACGAAGTCGGCGTTCGGCGTGACCGCTCGCGTTGGTAAATGTCCCGGCGACGTAGACCTCGTAGTTCGCCTTGTCCCACGTGATCGCGTGAACATCGCCGTTGAGCTCCGCAAAGTTGGAGCCGAACCCTCCTACCTGATTGAGCCCGGGAACAATGGTAAAAGTCAAAGTGCGAGGCGTCTATCTGCCGGCGGATTTCGTGAAAGTTCCCCCGACGAGGAGATGGTCGCCTACTCGGGGTTGAAATCGCGTCAAGGACGTAGACCGCTCCGTTGGGCGATCCCTTGTCACCGAGGTGGTGCCAGCCGGTCGGGCTCGATGCCCAGGCGCCGACGGCGGTAAGTGCAAGGGCAATTGAGAGCGCAGGCAGCAGGCACCGCCACGCTCGCCGGAGTACTCGCTTCACAGCGCACTCTCCCCTCGGTAGCCCTGCTCGAGCTGAGAATCTCCAGCTTCGAGCTCACCCTAGTGCGTTGGTCAGCACTACGTCGGGGGAAAATGGGCCGTGAAGGATTCGAACCTTCGACCTTGGGATTAAGAGTCCCCTGCTCTACCAACTGAGCTAACGGCCCTACGAAGCGCGGCATTGTAACGTCGCCAGCGTGAAAGTCCTCACCGTCGTCGGCAACCGGCCGCAGTTCATCAAGTCCGGCCCGCTCTCGGCCGCGCTCGCGGCGGCGGGGATCGAGGAGGTCGGCCTCCACACCGGGCAGCACTGGGACGCCGACCTCTCCGACGTCTTCTACGAGGAGCTCGGGCTGCCGCAGCCGCGCTACCGGCTCGACCTCCACACCGCCGACGCCGAGGCGATGCGGCCGAGGATCGCGCGACGCGATCGAGCGCGAGCGGCCCGACTGGACGCTCGTCTTCGGCGACACGAACTCGACCCTCGCCGGAACGGAGGCGTCGGGCGACGCCGGCGTCCCGGTCGCGCACATCGAGGCCGGCCTCCGCAGCGGCGACCTCTCGATGCCGGAGGAGCACAACCGCATCGCGGTCGACGCGGCGCCGCAGCTTCTCCTCTGCCCCGACGAGCGCTCGCGCGAGACGCTGCTCGCCGAGGGCGTCGGCGGGCGGATCGAGGTCGTCGGCGACGTGATGGCCGACGCGTGCTTCCGCTTCGCGCCGATCGCGCGCGAGCGCTCGACCGTCCTGCGCCGCCACGAGCTCGAGCCGGGCGGCTACGTCGCGGCGACGATCCACCGCGAGGCGAACGTGCAGGCCCGAGCGGCTCGCGCGGATCGTCGACGGGCTCGGGCCGGATCGGCGAGCGCGTCGTCTTCCCCGCGCACCCGCGCACGCGCGCGACGCTCGGCGACCTCCCGCCGCGAACGTCGAGATCCTCTCCCCGCTCGGCTACCTCGACATGGCCGCGCTCGTGTCGCAGGCGCGCGTGCTCGTCACCGACTCCGGCGGGCTGCAGAAGGAGGCGTACTGGTACGGCGTGCCATGCGTCACCGCGCGGCCGTCGACCGAGTGGAAGGACACCGTCGAGCTCGGCGCCAACGTCCTCGTCGACGACGACCCGGAGAAGCTCGCCGCCGCGGTCGCGGCCGCGCGGATGCCCGACGACCGGCCGCCGCTCTACGGCGACGGTCACGCCGCGGAACGGGTCGTCGCTAGCCTTGCCGCGGCATGAGCCAGTCTTTTGACGTTGCCGTAATCGGCGCGGGATACGTCGGGATCCCGCACGCCGCGACGTTCGCCGAGGCGGGCTGCTCCGTCCTCATCGTCGACGTCGTCCCCGAGCTCGTCGAGCAGCTGAACCGCGGCGAGAGCCACATCGAGGACGTCTCCTCCGAGCGCCTCGCGCCGCTCGTCTCCAGCGGGAAGCTCCGCGCGACGACCGACTACGCCGAGGTCGCCGGCTGCGACGCCGTCGTCATCGCCGTGCCGACGCCGCTCTCGCGCCAGCGCGAGCCCGACCTCTCCATCGTCGAGAGCGCCGCGCGCAGCCTCGCGCAGGTGCTGCGCAAGGGACAGCTCGTCGTGCTCGAGTCGACGACGTGGCCCGGCACGACGCGCGAGCTGCTCCAGCCGATCCTCGAGACGAGCGGCCTCAAGGCGGGCGAGGACTTCCACCTCGCGTTCGCGCCCGAGCGCGTCGACCCGGGCCGCACCGACTGGACGACGAAGACGACGCCGAAGGTCGTCGGCGGGATCACGCCCGCGTGCACCGAGCGCGCCGCCGAGCTGTACGGCGCGCGCGATCGACACCGTCCACCGCGTCTCGACGCCCGAGGCGGCCGAGCTGACGAAGCTCCTCGAGAACATCTTCCGCGCGGTCAACATCGCGCTCGTCAACGAGCTCGCCGTCCTCTGCGACCGGATGGGGATCGACATCTGGGAGGTCGTCGACGCCGCCGCGACGAAGCCGTTCGGCTTCATGCCGTTCAGCCCCGGGCCGGGCCTCGGCGGCCACTGCATCCCGATCGACCCGTTCTATTTGACGTGGAAGGCGCGCGAGTTCGGCTTCCACACGGAGTTCATCGAGCTCGCCGGCAAGGTCAACGAGGAGATGCCGTACTTCTGCCGCTCGCTCATCTCGCAGGCGCTCAACCACGGCGCGCAGAAGGCGATGAAGGGCTCGCGGATCCTCGTGCTCGGCGTCGCGTACAAGCGCGAACATCGGCGACGTGCGCGAGTCGCCGGCGCTGAAGATCATCTCGCTGCTGCGGACCGCCGGCGCCGACGTCTCGTTCCACGACCCGCACGTGCGCGCGCGTCGACGACCTCGCCTCGGTCGCGTACGAGCCGGGCGCGTACGACTGCGTCGTCATCGTCACCGACCACTCCGCCATCGACTACGACGCGCTCGTGGACGAGGCGAAGCTCGTCGTCGACCTCCGCAACGCGACCGGCGCGAAGGGCACCGCCGCGGAGAACGTCTTCAAGCTGTGAGCGCGCGTGCCGCATCGGCCAGGCGGGGCTCGGCTACTGGGGCAAGAACCTCGCGCGGAACTTCGACGACGCTCGCCGACCTCCGCTGGCTCTGCGACGCGAGCCCCGAGGCGCAGGCGGAGTTCGCCGAGCGCTACCCGAACGCGCGCGTGACCGGCGACTTCGCGGAGATGCTCGCCGACGACGAGCTCGACGCCGTCGTCATCGCGACGCCCGTCCCGACGCACTACGAGCTCGCGAAGCAGGCGCTCGAGGCCGGCAAGCACGTCTTCGTCGAGAAGCCGCCGGCGATGCGCGCCGTCGAGATGGACGAGCTCGTCACGCTCGCCGCCGCGCGCGACCTCGTCCTCATGCCGGGCCACCTGCTGCTCTACCACCCCGGCGTGCTCAAGGTGAAGGAGCTCATCGACCGCGGCGAGCTCGGCGACGTCCTGTGCGTCTACGGGAACCGCGTCAACCTCGGCATCGTCCGGTCGAACGAGAACGCGCTCTGGTCGCTCGGCGTGCACGACCTGTCGGTGATCCTCTACTTCCTCGACGAGGACCCGGAGCTCGCGACGGCGCAGGGCAGCGCGTCGATCCATCCCGGCGTCGAGGACGTCGTCTTCTGCTTCCTCCGCTTCCCGAGCGGCAAGATCGCGCACATGCACCTGTCGTGGCTCGACCCGCACAAGATGCGGAAGATGACCGTCGTCGGCCGCGAGAAGATGGTCGTGTTCGACGACATGGAGCCCGAGCGGAAGGTGACGGTCTACGAGAAGCGCGCCGGCACGCAGCGGCGAGCTCTTCTCCGGCGACATCTCGATCCCGAAGATCGAGACGACCGAGCCGCTGCGCCGCGAGTGCTCGTACTTCCTCGAGCTCGTCGCCGGCGAGCACGACCAGCGCAGCGGTCGCGCGCGACGGCGCCCGCGTCGTTCGCGCCCTCGAGATGCTGACGACGTCGCTCAATGGCGCTGAGATCCACCCGACCGCGATCGTCTACCCGGGCACGGTGCTCGGCGAGGGCGTGAAGGTGCTCGAGCACGCCGTCGTCGGGAAGCAGCCGACGCTCTCGCCGCGCTCGACCGCGAAGCGCGAGCCGCTGCCGCCGGCGGAGATCGGCGCGGGGACGATCGTCTCCACCGGCGCCGTCGTCTTCGCCGGGACGACGATCGGCGAGCGCGTCATCCTCGGCGACCAGTCGTGCGTGCGCGAGCGCGTCACGGTCGGCGACGACGTCGTGATCGGCCGCGGCTCGCTCGTCGAGAACGACACGACGATCGGGGCGATGACGAAGATCCAGGCCGAGGCGTACATCACCGCGTACTCGACGCTCGAGGAGCACGTCTTCATCGCGCCGTGCGTCGTCACGACGAACGACAACTACATGGGACGCACGGAGAAGCGCCACGCGCTCGATCAAGGGCCCGACGATCCGCCGCGGGGCGCGCATCGGCGGCGGCGCCGTCCTGCTCCCCGGCATCGAGATCGGCGAGGAGGCGTTCGTCGGCGCCGGCGCGGTCGTGACGAAGGACGTCGAGCCGCGGATGCTCGTGGTCGGGAACCCGGCTCGCGTCATGCGTGCGGTGCCCGAGGACGAGCTCCTCGAGAACCAGTAGGACCGGCGGGACCGCGAGGACCGGTGGTCGGCAGCGGGCCGCAGACTTCTCGTCCGAGGCCCGTCCTCAGCTTCCTCAGCGGCAACGGTGGCGCTCCGGCCGGAAGGGCGGGCGGCAGCCCGGGCGGGAGCCGGTAGACCTTCACGTCGGCGACGCGAACCGGCCGAACATCCGGCAGCGAGGACGCGATCAGCTTCTTCGACCATGTTCCCGTTCCCGGTGCCATGACGATCACGGTCACGTGGTGCGCCAAGAGGAACGCCCGAAATTCGGCGGCGCCGCCGCGCGGGGTACCTCCCGAGAGGCCTCGTAGTCGCCGGCCCACCGGCACTCCGCCGGGATGACCGTCTGGCCGATGTGACCGCCCACCATCGAGAAGCGAAAGCCCGTCTCCGCCTGCCAGAGCATCGACCAGCTGAGCCGTTCGGCGTACGGGAACACGAGCGCCGTGTCGCCCGGACGGATGAACGTGCGATACACCGGCGTCGAGAAGAACCGCGGCTGCGGTGCCTGCGAGTGCCAGAACGCACCGCTCGGGGTCGGGAGAAAGCTCGCGACCGCGACACCTGCGAGGGCGAACCGCCAGAGCCGGCGTCCGGGCTGGGCCAGCCACAGCGCCGTGGCGAGCGCGGCGCACAGGACGGCGTACATCGTGAGCCGAACCGGGATCGCCTCGCCAAGCGCCGGCAGCCGTTGCATCAGCGTCCACACGCCAGGCCCGAGGGAGTGACCCGCAACTTTCATCTCCGCTCCCGTCGCCAGCACGTCCGCGAAGAGAGCCGTGAGAACGAGCAGCCAGAGACCGCGGCGGCCGCGTCGCCGCGCCAAGGCGAGCAGGAGGATGAGGAGCAGCGGAACTCCGAGGTAACCCCCGAGCTCGGGGATGCCGCCGATGAGGCTGCTCGTGATGGCCGCACTGTGCGGTGGCCTCAGCCACGTGGCCTCCGTCGGGAAGACGATGTTCGCGACGTCGAGCGTGTGCCGGAAGGTGAGAGGCCGCGGCGGCGCGGGACCGCCCGCGAAGGCTTCGATGAGGTACGGGCTCACGACGACGCCCGTGGCGAGATAGGCGAGCCCCGTGTACCGAGCCAGCGCCACCAATCGAGCTCGCGCGTCGAGCAGGAAGAACGCGAGGACGAACACGACGACCGCGAAGAGGGTCGCGGTCGCGAAGATCTCCGTCGAGATACCGAACTGCACCACGAGGACGAGCGCGAGCAAGACCGTGAACCGGCGCGGCCCGAGACTTCCCTCGAAAAAGCGAACAGCGAGCAGTCCCGCCAACGGGACGAGACAGACGAACGACAAGTTGAGGTGCGCGACCGACTGGCCGATCACGTACGGCGAGAAGCCGAACAAGAACCCCGCGACGAGCGAGGCCGAGACACTGCGGGTGAGACGCCGCGCGAGGAGAAACGCCGTCCACGCCGCGAGCGGAGGCGCCGCCAGCGCCGCGACGTTGTACGCGACGATCGGCCCCAGCGTCTCGCTCAATGGCGCGAGCCCGAGACTCAACGCCGGCGACGTCGTCACCCACGCGAGATTCGACGCCGTGCGGCAGCCAGATCACGTTCGCGGCAAACGGATCGTGCCCGTGCGCGATCGCGTGCGGCCACCAGAGAAACGACCACATGAGAATCGTCTTGTCGCGACCGGCGTCGCCGAGGACGCTCGTGGCGGGATGGGCGAGGACGCCACGGCCCATCCAGAGCGCTGCGAAGGCGGAGTAGAGGAGGAGAGGAGCGAGCGTCTGCACGCCGGGCCTCCGCAGCAGTTGCCTCATCGCGGAGCAGACCGCTCGTTCAGCCTCGCTGTTCGGAGGGCCGGTCGCCGGCAAGTGCGGCCCGCCGGCGGGAAGCGAGAGACGCAAACCGGGAGGCAGGCGGTAGACAACCGTGTTGAGGATCCGGACGGGCCGAACGTCGGGGAGCGAGGCGGCGATCAACTCCCTCGGCCATTCCATCGTCTTGGGCGCCTCGATGACGACGCTCACGTGGTGCGCGAGGAGAAACCGCCGAAAGCCGGCCGCGCCGCCCGGCGGATCGCCGCCCCCGAGGCTTGCCCAGTCGCCGGCCCACGGGCACTCCGCCGGGATGATCGCCTGGCCGATGTGCCCGCCGATCATGCGGAAACGGAAGCCCGTCTCCCCCTGCCAGAGCATCGCCCAGCTCTCGCGTTCCGTGTACGGGAACACGAGCGCGACGTCGCCCTGGTGGATGACGCTGCCGGTACGCCCCCGTCGTGAAGAAGCTCGGCTGCCGCACGTTCGCCGTCCAGAACGAGCCGCTCGGGTTCGGGAGGAAGAACACGATCGCGATCCCGGCGCCGACGAACCGCCAGGCCCGTACGCCGGGCTGCGCCAGCCAGAGGGCGACGACGAGAGCGATGAACAGGACGGCGTACATCGCGAGCCGGATCGGGATCGCCTCGCCGAGTGCAGGCAGGTGCTGCATCAGCGCCCACACGCCTTTCCCGAGCTTGTGCCCGTCCACCGTCATCTCCGGTCCCGCCGCCATCGCGTCGGCGACAAGCGCCCCGAGCGCGAGCATCCAGACGCCGCGGCGCGCTCGGCCGGTTCGCGCCATCGTCACGGCCACGACGAGGAGGATGAGCAGCGGAATACCGAGGTAGCCGCCTATCTCGTCGATCCCGCTCGTAAAGCGGTTCGTGATCGCGTCGCTGCCCGACGGCCTCAGCCACGTCGTCTGCGTCGGATAGACGAGGTTCGCGAGGTCGAGGATGTGCCGGGCGGAGTGCGGTCGCACCGGCGGCGCCGAGCTCTTGCCGAAGGCGTGGACGAGATAGGGCGAGACGACCACGCCCGCCGCGAGGTAGGCGAGCACCGTGTAGCGGGCGAGCGGGACGAGCCGCGAAGGCGACCTCGAACAGCAGCGCGGCGAGCACGAAGCACACGAAGGCGAGCAGCGCGAGCGTGGCGAAGACCTCCGTCGAGACGCCGAACTGGAGGACGAGAACGAGCGCGAGCAGGATCACGTACCGCCGGCGGCCGAGACTTCCTTCGAAGTAGCGCACGGCGAGCAGGCCGGCGATCGGGACGAGGCAGACGAAGGACAGATTGAGGTGGGAGACCGACTGGCTGATGACGTACGGCGAGAAGCCGAACAGGAAGCCGGCGACGAGCGACGCGGACGTGTTCCGCGTCAGGCGGCGGGCGAGGAGAAACGTCGCCCACGCCGCGAGCGGCGGTGCCGCGAGGGCGGCGAGGTTGTAGGAGAAGACGGCCCCGAGCGTCTCGGTCACCGGGGTCAGCACGAGGGCGAGCGTCGGCGAGGACGTGACCCACGCGAGATCCACCCCGTGCGGCACCCAGACGACGTTCGCGACGAACGGATCGTGCCCGTGCGCGATCGCGTGCGGCCACCAGAGAAACGACCACATGAGGATCGTCTTGTCGCGGTCGGCGTCGCCGAGCACGCGCGTCGTCGGATGGAGAGCCACCCCGCGGCCGATCCAGACGACCGCGAAGGCGGCGTAGAGAACGAGCGGAGCGAAGGTCTCGACTGCGGGTCGCGAGGCGGCCCATGCCCGCAGCTCCCGCAGCCGCTCCAAGAGCTCCGTCATCCGGGCGACGTTACCGGGAGACGACGATGCGAATGGAGGCCGCGGCAGCCGCCGTCGTGGCGAGGCGGTACTCCGTCGTGACGTTCGGCGTGACGTCGATGCTGATCGCGCCGGTGCCCGGATCGGGCGTCACCGGCTGGAGGTCTGCCCACGCGCCATGGGCCGGCCGCGCCTGGAGAACGACCTTCTTCACGCCCCGCACCGTGCCGGTGAGCGTCACCGTCGTCCCCGGGCTCACGGCGTCGTTCGGCGACGGAGGCAGGAGCGAGAGAACGCCGACGCTGAAGTAGGTCGAGCGGAGGTTGAGGGCGCCGGCGACTGCTGTCCCGGCGGGCGTGGCATCGGTTTGGCTCCCGTGCGCGAGCGTCGTCACGTCGAGGTGCGCGACACGCTTCGACGCGTTCCGGGTCACGGTCGCGTCGACGGGCTTGCCCGTGAGCCCGAGCGCCGCACGCGAGCGCCTTCCCCGTCACCGGGACGGGACCCCAGTCGTGGTACGGCGAGACCGTGTCGTACGGATCCTTCACCGAGACGAGATACGGCGCTCCGCCGCCCCACGCGTCGGTTGCCGACTGCGTCCGGCCGCCGCTGCTCGAGGAGTAGACGGTCGTCGCGATCTTGCCGCCGTACGTGAGAACCTGCCCCTTCGTCGCGTTCACTGCCGCGTCGCCCTGCGGCGTCTCGGCCGCCACGCCGAGGTACGACTGGCCCGAGACCGAGAGGTCGTAGGCCGCTCCCGGCTTCCGGCCCGCGAGCGCGTACGACCGAGACGCGACCGCCTGCGCCTCGAGCGCGTCGGGCTTCCACGACGAAGGCATCTCCGACGGGACGACGGCGTCGAGGTACTGCTGCAGGCTGACGACGTCGATCGCGCGGAGCTTCCCGTTCGCGAGACCGATCACGAGCTTGCCGCGGTACGCGCTGCCGAGCGTCAGCGTCGAGCCGCGTCGAGGGCGAGAGCGTCAGCGGCGCCGGATACGGGAGCTTCGTCGTGAGCTTGCGTGCTGCCGGCCGGAAACGTGTGCGTCGCGCCGTGTCCGTCGACGACGGCGATCGGCTTGTCGGAGGAGACGGTCAGGCGCCTCTGCCCGTCGGCGAGCAGCACGCGGATCTTCCGCACCTTCGTCTGCGAGAGCGCGGTGCCCGGGTAGTAGGCGGCGAGGATGTCCTCGTACGAGTAGCCGTGGAGCGCGTAGCCCTCGGCTCCCCACTGCCCCATCCCGACGCCGTGACCCCAGCCGTGGCCGGTGATGAGGAAGAGCGCGCCCGAGCCGCGCGGCGCCACGTAGGCGGGCGCGGCCGCGCGGGCGGCATGCGTCGCCGGCACCGCCAGGACGACGGCGGCAAGCAGTGCGAGAGGAAGAGGCAGGCGGCGGATCACGAGCAGTATCGGCGCGAACTTCGCTCCCCGCGAGCGGTTCCCCCCTTCTTTGCAGGAGCTTTACGGGTTCCGTCCGGAGCGCCGTGTAAACTGCCGCGCAGGTTTTGAGGCGACGCAGCCTCGGCAGCCACTTCGTACGTGGCCGCCGGGGCTTTTTGCATTTCTGGGACTCAAATCAAGGAGGAAGGGATGGCATACGTGGAGAGCAAGAACCGGGCGACGTCGGATCCGGAGAAGCGCAAGGAGGTGCTCGCGGAGATCCAGGCGCGCGGCATCGACGACGTGCTCCTCTGGTTCACCGATCTCGAAGGGCACCTCAAGAGCTTCTCGATCTCGATCAGCGAGGCCGAGAGCGCGCTCGACGACGGGATGGGCTTCGACGGCTCGTCGATCACCGGCTTCAACGCGATCGAGGAGTCGGACATGGTCGCGATCCCCGATCCCGAGACGTTCCAGGTCCTGCCCGACGGCAAGACGGGCCGGATGATCTGCGACGTCGTCACGCCCGACGGCGAGGCGTACGCCGGCGACCCGCGCTACGTCCTCCGCCGCGCGCTCGACCGGATGGAGGCGATGGGCTTCGACACGTTCAACGTCGGCCCCGAGGCGGAGTACTTCCTCTTCAAGGACGACAAGGGGACGGAGACGCTCGACGAGGGCGGCTACTTCGCGCAGACGACGCTCGACGCCGCGACCGGCGTGCGGCGCGACACGATCCGCGCGCTCGAGTCGATGGGCATCCCGGTCGAGTACCACCACCACGAGGTCGGCCCGTCCCAGCACGAGATCGACATCCGCTTCACGAACGCGCTCGACATGGCCGACTACATGCTCACGTACCGGCTCGTCGTGAAGGAGGTCGCGAAGCAGCACGGCTACCACGCGACGTTCATGCCGAAGCCGCTGTTCGGCGAGAACGGCTCGGGGATGCACGTGCACATGTCGCTCTTCACCGACGGGCACAACACGTTCTTCGACGGCGACGACAAGTGGCACCTCTCCGACACGGCGAAGGCGTTCATCGCCGGCCAGCTGCGCCACGCGCGCGAGATGTCCGCCGTGTTCGCGCAGTGGGTCAACTCGTACAAGCGGCTCGTGCCGGGCTACGAGGCTCCGGTCTACCTCGCGTGGTCGCTGCGGAACCGCTCCGCGCTGATCCGGATCCCGCTGTACAAGCCGGGCTCCGAGCAGGCGACGCGCGCCGAGATCCGCTGTCCCGACCCGGCCTGCAACCCGTACCTCACGTTCGCGGCGCTGTTGCACGCGGGGCTCGAGGGCATCGAGCAGGGCTACGAGCTGCCGGATCCGATGGAGACGAACCTCTACCACCTCACGTCGGAGCAGCGGCGCGAGCGCGGCATCGTCTCCCTTCCCGAGACGCTCGGCGAGGCCGTCGACGAGCTGTCGCAGTCGGAGATGATGAAGAAGGCGCTCGGCCCGCACATCTTCGACCGCTACGTCGAGCTGAAGCGCAAGGAATGGGACGAGTACCGCGTCCAGCTCACCGAGTGGGAGATGAAGAAGTACCTGGCAGTTCTCTAGGCCACTAGCGACTCGCGGGCAGTCCGGGCCTGACCGGCATGTCCGTCCGGCCGCTGCCCGCACTCTCTACGCGCGTGGGCGGCCTGTCCTCCGCGCTTCTCCTCGTCATCTTCCTCGGCGGCGCCGCCGCGACCTGGGCTGCCGGGACGCTGCTCTCGAAGACGACCGACGCGCTCGACGCGCGGCTCGGCCTCGGCGACGACATCGGCGGGCTCATCTTCCTCTCGCTCGCCGGCAGCCTGCCGGAGATCGCGATCACGATCTCGGCCTGCCGCGCAGGGGAACCTCAAGCTCGCGGCGGGGAACCTCATCGGCGGCATCGCGATCCAGACGATGGTCCTGCTCGATCTGCGACTACGCGGTCGGGCCGAAGCGGCCGCTGACGTATCTCGTCGGGCGCCTCACGCCGGTGCTCGAGGGGCTGCTCGTGATCATCCTCGTCGCCGGCGTCGACATGGGCTCGCTGCTCAAGCCGTCCACCGCGATCTTCGGCCGGATCAACCCCGCGTCGCTCGGGATCGTGATCGTCTGGGTCGTCGGCATCTTCGTCATCAATCGCGCCTCCAAGAACCCGCGCTGGAACGTCGAGATGCCGGGCAGCAGCCCGGACGCCGCCGCCACGAGCGCGCGCATCCCGAGCAGCCGCACCCGTTCGCGAGCCGGAGTACCGCGCGGGTGGCGGGGCTGTTCGGGCTCGCCTCCGCCGTCACGCTCGGCGCAGGCGTCATGCTCGAGGAGAGCGGCAACGAGCTCGCGAACCGCGTCGGCGTGAACGGCGTGATCTTCGGCGCGACGGTGCTCGCCGCGGCGAGCGCGCTGCCGGAGATCTCGTCGGGTGTCGCGGCCGTCGCGCTCGGCGACCACGCGCTCGCGATGGGCGACATCCTCGGCGGCAACGCCTTCCAGGTCTGCCTCTTCCTCGTCGCCGACATCGTCGCCGGCCAGCCGGTGCTCGAGTCCGCCGGCAACGCAGAACGCCTGGCTCGCCGCGCTCGGAATCGCGTTGACCGCGATCTACGGCTTTGGGGTGATCATCCGTCCGGACCGCTGCCGCGCGCGACTCGGGCCGGACTCGATCGTCGCCCTCGTCGTCTTCGCGATCGGGATCGCGGGCCTGTTCTTCGTCGTGCCCGGCTAGCCGGGCTGCACCGTCGACGCCTAGTCGAGGCTCAGCGACGGCGACGACCGTCGACGCGTGCACCCAGAATGTCCGTCTGCGACCGCATCATGCGCTTCGCAGAGTCCCGGGCCGCGAGACGCCGCGCGGAGCGTTGCGCTCCATGGCGCGCCGTCCGGAACGTACGCGCGATCGTCGACGCTCACGTTGCTAGTCACGCATCTCGACGATGACCGCTCGCACGTCGGGCAGCACGACGGCCGTACTCGGAGCGTAGTCGCCTTGTTCCCGACCTTGCAGACGTGCTCCGGCGCGAGGGACACGTTCGTCGGCCAGCACGGCGAGGTCTCGGCTGACACATAGCCGGCGGAGCACTTCGGGGCTACCGACGACGGGATGCGCCTGAGCAGCCGGCACCGAACCTGCCGCGCTCGAGAGCCGGCGACCTAACGGCCGCCGACAGCGAGCGACGGCGCGACGACGCAACTGGCCATGGCGAAGATCCTAGACCACCGAGCGTCCAGAAGAGGACACGCCGTTGCGAGCGCGACGGCTCCTACGATAAGCCGCGTGGACGCCAGCGAACGCCATCTGCGGCTGCTGACCGAGACGAGCGCCGCCGTCAACTCGACGCTCGACCTCGAGGAGGTGCTCCACCTCGTCGCGGACAAGGTCGCCGCCGCGCTCGAGGCCGACGCGTGCTTCGTCTACCTCTACGACGAGGCGGCCGGCGAGCTCGTCCTCCGCGCGACGCGCGGCACGCCGCTCGACGAGATGACGCGCCGGCCGCGGCTCCGCGTCGGCGAGGGGATCACCGGCACGGCCGCCGCCGAGCGAAGGCCCGTCGCGATCGCGGCCGAGGCGCATCTCGACCCGCGCTGGAAGGAGTTCCCGAACCTGCCGGAGTCGGAGTTCGAGTCGATCCTCGCGGTGCCGATCGTCGCGCGCGACCAGCTCGCCGGCGCGCTCAACGTCCGCACCCGCGAGCCGCGCGAGTTCCGGCAGGACGAGGTCGAGCTGCTCGAGGCGATCGCGAGCCAGGTGGCGCAGTCGATCGTCCACGCGAAGCTCTACGCCGACGCGCAACGCCGCGTCGCCGAGCTCGAGGCGCTCGCGAAGATCTCCGAGGCGGTCTCGGAGTCGCTCTATCTCGAGGAGTCGCTCGAGGCGATCGTCAAGACGACGATGGACGCGGTGCAGGCGACCGGCGCGGCGCTCGTGCTCGAGGACGGGCGCATCGCGTGGCCGGAGGGCCGCCCCGGCAAGCACGCCGTCCGCACGCCGCTCCGCTGGAAGCGCCGCGAGATCGGCGAGCTCGTCGCGGACAAGGACGTCCCGTTCACCGACGAGGAGCGCGCGCTGCTCGAGGTCGATCGCCCACCACGCCGCCGTCGCGCTCGAGCACGGGCGCGCGGTCATGCGCGGCGTGCTCGCGCAAGAGATCCACCACCGCGTCAAGAACAACCTCCAGACCGTCGCCTCGCTCCTCCGCCTGCAGGCGAACGCGCCGGGAGTCGACCCGCGCGAGGCGCTCGAGCACTCCGTCAACCGGATCCTCGCCATCGCCGCGGTGCACGAGGCGCTGACCGAGCAGCGCGAGGAGGACGTCGAGCTCGCGGAGCTCATCGACCGGCTGCGCGCGATGCTCGTGCAGGGGATCGGCGGCGGCCGCGACGTCGAGGCGCGGCTCGAGCAGGTCTCGCTCGCCGGCAACCGCGCCACCGCGCTCGCGCTCGTCTTCAGCGAGCTCCTCCAGAACGCGCTCGAGCACGGCGCGGGCCGCGTCGAGATCGAGCTCGCGCAGCGAAACGGCGACGTCGTCCTCGCGATCGCCGACGAAGGCGACGGCACCGACGGTGCGCGCGACGGGACGGGGCTCTCGATCGTCCGCGCGCTCGTCGCCGACGAGCTCCAGGGCTCGTTCGCGCTGAACGGCCCGCGCGCCGAGGTCGTGTTCCCGGCATGAACGAGTGGTCGGAGGTGATGATCCACGTGCGGCGCGGGGACGAGTTTCTCGTCGCGCACCGCTCGGCGGAGAGCGGCGGCTACTGGCACACGATCGCCGGCAAGGTCGAAGAGGGCGAGGAGCCCGACGACGCCGCGATGAGAGAGCTGCGGGAGGAGACGGGCCTCGAGACGGGATCGCTCGAGACGCTCGGCGAGTTCGCCTACGTCCGCGAGAACTGGGAGTCGGAGCCAGGCCTCCGCGTCCACGTCCGGGCGTTCCTCATCGACGTCGAGCCCGGCTGGGAGCCGACGCTGAACGAGGAGCACGACGAGTACCGCTGGCTGCCGCGCGACGAGGCGGCGGAGCTCATCTTCTGGCCCGAGCCCGCGCAGATCCTGCGAGCGCTGCCGTGACGCGAGCTCTGGCACTTCAGCGAGGACTCGGCGATCGAGGTCTTCGTCCCGCATCACAACGAGCTGCACTCGCTCGACGAGCCGCTCGTCTGGGCGGTCGACTCCACGTACGAGTGGCTCTACTGGTTCCCGCGCGACTGCCCGCGCGTCTGCTGGAGCGAGGGCGAGAGCCGCATCGCTGCGATCGAGAGCGCGTGGCTCGACCGGATGCGCTCGACGCAGCTCTTCGCGTACAAGCTCCCGCCGGAGACGTTCGAGCCGTGGGACAAGTTCTTCGTCTCGCGGGAGACGGTCGTCCCGCTGGAGCTCGTCGAGGTCGGCGATCTCCTCGCGCGCCACGCCGACGCCGGTATCGAGCTGCGGATCATGCCGTCGCTCTTTCCGCTGTGGGACACGGTGCGCGAGACGGCGGCCGACTTCAGCGGCATTCGGCTCCGGAACGCGCGTCTGCGACGACTCTCGCCGACGACACGAACTTCGCGCAAGCCGCGCGACGGTATTGGCACAGAGTCGACACCGCGCGGCGCACCCGCCGCCGTACCGTCGCCCCCCGTGGGTGGGTGGGGGTTTGGGATGGGACCTAAGAGGTGCCCGGCCAGACCGCGCGGCGCATCCGGCCCCAGTAGCCTGCCCCGCATGCGCATCCTGATCGCCGAGGACGAGACGATCATCCGCCTCGACCTGCGGCAGCTCCTCGAGCGCGCCGGCTACGACGTCGTCGCCGAGGCGAAGGACGGCGAGGAGGCGGTCGCGCTCGCGCGGTCGGAGGAGCCCGAGCTCGCGATCCTCGACGTGAAGATGCCGAAGCTCGACGGGATCGAGGCGGCGCGGCGGATCCTCGAGGAGCGGCCCGTCCCGATCGTGATGCTCACCGCGTACGGCCAGAAGGAGCTCGTCGCGCGCGCGGTCGAGGCCGGCGTGTTCGGCTATCTCGTCAAGCCGTTCCGCGAGCAGGATCTTCTCCCCGCGATCGCGGCCGCGCGGGCGCGCCACGAGGAGCTGCAGGCGCTGCGCGCCGAGGCGGAGTCGCTCGCCGACGCGCTCGCCGCGCGCAAGGTGATCGAGCAGGCGAAGGGATTGCTGATGGAGAAGGAGCGGCTGAGCGAGAGCGAGGCGTTCGCGCGGCTGCGCAAGGCGAGCCAGGCGTCGGGCCGGCCGCTGAAGGCGATCGCCGAGGCGGTCGTCGTCACGCTGACCGGCGGAGCGGCGTGAGCGACGGCCGAGCATCCGAACGCCGCGCTCGTGCGGCGCGTCTTCGCCGCGTTCGGCCACGACCCGAAGGCGATCGCCGCCGCGTTCGACCGCGAGATCGTGTGGCGCGTGCCGGGCGACACGGTCATGTCCGGCGAGTACCACGGCCGTGTCGAGGTGATGGAGTTCCTCCGCCGCACCGGCCTCGAGACCGGCGGCACGTACCGCAGCGCGCTCCACACCGTCTTCGCCGACGACGAGTGGGCGGTCGCGATCTACCGCGCGATGGGCACGCGCAACGGCATCGAGCTCGACGTCGAGCAGGCGCTCGTGATCCGGCTCCGCGACGGGATGTGGACGGACGTCACCGCCGTCCCGCTCGACTGTGCGTTCGAGAAGTTCTGGGCCTAGCTCCGGCGGACGATCGCGATCGGCGTCGAGCTCGCCGGCGCCTGAACGTGCACCGGCTCGTTCCACTTGCTGAAGGTGCCGCGATACTCGCACACCATTCCGCAGCCGTAGTAGAAATGACGGGCAGCGGTTCTCCGCTCGCGCGCGCGGTCATGTCCCAGGCCGAAGGGTCGTACGGCCCTGCCGTCCGCAAGACGAGCAGCCGCATCCCGTGCAGACCGTCGCTTAGACAGCTTGACCTGCGAGCCGATGTTCACGAACACCCGCGGGTACGAGCCGTAATGCGCGTCACCGAGAGCCGACGGAAGAAACGACGCGGGCCGTCAGGCCGTTGACGAACATGCCGTACAAAGCTTGTCGCCTTCGGCGGATCGAGATCCACCTCCCGGCGTATCGCCTCGCCTGTTTCGACGTACAGGTGGCGAAGAAATGTCGCAGAGCGCCGAGGTTGGCCCGGACGTAGATCTGCCGTCGACGAGACGGAGTCGAGCCTCGCATCTTGTTGCCGTAGAGGGTTGACCAGCTCCGAGCGGAGTCGCCGCTCACGTCGATGGTCTGAGTTGTCGTCCCGAGCAGGTCTTCGCCGTGGACCACCGTCAGCTGGACGGACTTCTGCGCGAGCGCCGCAGCGACGATCGATCCGAGCACGCCTTTCGGCGTGCGTGGCCAGCAGCCGAGCTGGAGCGTGTAGCGCGTCGTCTGGCTACCGGTCACCGTGGCGGTCTTCGGCCGGCATCCCTCGAGCTGTTTCAGGGTCGGGCGGCCGTGCCCGAGCCCCAGGCTGTAGCGGCCGGGCGGAAGGTCCGCCGTCGCGGTCTTCCTGCCTCGACGCGAAGGGCGCGAACGCGGTGGCCGTGCCCGTCGAAGATCACGACCCGCCCCGCGACGAGCGGGCCGGAAGCGGGCCAGGCCCCACCGGTGTACTCGATGCGCGACTGCGAGGTGAGCCCGTTACGCTTGCTTCCGCATCCGGCGACGACTGCCAGTCCGAGCACGACGCGAGCCCAAGCGCGGTGAGACGCCGCACTCATGGCAACCATACGACGCCGCAGCCGCGGACGTCACAGACGCGGCTACGCCTGGGCTTGCTCGAACAGAAGCTCCCAGCGCTCGAGGAGCGCGGTGAGCGCGTCGCGGCTGCGCTTGTGCGCGGCGAGGACGTCGACGTCCGTCCAGTCCGTCGCGAGCTTCGTCTCGAGCTCGGCGACCTCGGCTTCCTGCGCGGTGATCGCGGCCTCGAGCTTCTCGAGCTCCGAGGGACGCGGCTTCTTCGGCGCCGGCGCGGGCTTCGGCTTCTCTTCACCACTTTCGCTTGTGACAGCTTGTCACTTGCCGGCTTTCGCGCGCGGCGAGCTCCTCGCGGCGGCGGACGAGGTCGGCCCAGCCGCCGTCGTAGGCCTTCAGCTCGCCGTCCTCGATCGCGAGCGTCCGCTCGGCGATCGCGTCGAGCAGCGCGCGGTCGTGGGAGACGAGCAGCACCGTCCCGGGGAACGCGTCGAGCGCCGCCTCGAGCGCCTCGCGACTCTCGAGGTCGAGGTGGTTCGTCGGCTCGTCGAGGACGAGGAAGTTCGCGCCGCTCGCGACCGTCACCGCGAGCGCGAGCCGCCGCCGCTCGCCTCCCGACAAGCACCGCGACCTGCTTCTCGTGCGCGTCCCAGCCGGAGAAGAGGAAGCGCCCGAGCAGGTTCTGCGCGTCGGGCCGCTGCAGCCCGGTCATCGACTGGACGCACTGGAGCACCGAGCCGCGCGCGTCGAGCTCCATCTCCTGCTGCGAGAAGTAGCCGACCTGGACGCCGTAGCCGAGCGAGCCGACCTCCCCCTTCACGAGCCGTTCGAGCAGCGTCGTCTTGCCGGAGCCGTTCGGCCCGACGAGCGCAACGTGCTCGCCGCGCTCGATCGCGAACGTCGCGTCGCGGAGGAGGACGCGCGTCTGCCGATCGCGACCGTGACCGCCGTTCGCCTCGACGACGGTGCGGCCGCTGCGCGCCGGCTTGAGGAACTCGAACCCGAGCCCGCGCGTCTTGCGCGAGAGCAGCGCGACCTGCTCGGAGTGGCCCGCCTTCTCCTCCTGCGAGCCGGCCGATCTGCGTGATCTTCGCCTGCGCCTGCATGGCCTTGTTCTTCTTCGCGCGGAACCGCTCGACGAAGCGCTCGAGGCGCACGATGTCGTTCTGGACGCGCGCGACCTCCTTCTGCGCGTGCAGCATCCGCGCCGCCTTCTCGCGCCGCCAGGCGTGCCACGGGCCGGGGAAGAACGTGCCGCGGCCGGCCTCGACCTCGAGCGTCGCGGTCGTCACGGCTTCGAGGAACCAGCGGTCATGCGCGACGAGGATCACCGCGGCGTCGAGCGAGTTGAGCTCGCGCTCGAGCCACTCGAGGTTCGCGACGTCGAGGTGGTTCGTCGGCTCGTCGAGGAGGAGCAGATCGGGGTCGCCGCCGAGCGCGCGCGCGAGCGAGGCGCGCGTCAGCTCGCCGCCCGAGAACGTCCGCAGCGGCCGGTCGAGATCCTCCTCCGCGAAGCCGAGCCCGCGCAGGACCGACGCGGCGTGGTCGCGCCAGCCGTAGCCGCCCGCGTGCTCGAGCCGCGCCTGCGCCTCGGAGTAGCGGTTGAGCGTCGCCTGGTCGTGCGCGCCGCCGGCCATCGCCTGCTCGAGCCGCGCGAGCTCCTCCTCCGTCGCGACGAGGTCGCGCGCGCCGGAGAGGACGTACTCGCGCAGCGACATCGCCTGCTCGAGCGGCGGCCGCTGGTCGTGCAGCGCGACGCGCGTCCCTTTCTGGAACGCGAGCTCGCCGCCGTGCTTCTCCGTCTCGCCGGCGAGGATCCGCAGCAGCGTCGTCTTGCCGGCGCCGTTCGGGCCGGAGAGCGCGACGCGGTCGCGCCGCTCGACGGAGAACGAGACGCCGTCGAAGAGGACGTTCCCCGCGATCTCCTTGCGGATGTTCGATGCGATGACGACTGCCATGAGCCCAGAGTAGATTCGGGCGATGGAGACGGCAGGACGGGAGCTCCGCGCGCTTGCGCAGCGGCTCGCCGACGCGTTCCCGCCGGTCGTCGTCGAGGTCGTGCTCACCGGCAGCGTCTCGCGCGGCGTCGCGGACGAGCTCTCCGACATCGAGATGCTCGTGCTCACCGAGGAGCAGGTCTCGCTCGAGGAGGCGTTCGCGCTCTGCGAGGCCGCCGGGCTGACGCGAGACCGAGACGTGGGGCGACCCCGCGACGGCGACGCGGCGCGTGCACGGCTACCTCGACGGCCAGTCGATCGAGACGATCTGGTGGTACCGCGAGCTCGCGGAGGAGCGGTTCGCGACGACGCCGTCGGCCGAGGCGATCGCGAACGGCGTCGCGCTCCGCGGCGGCGCGTGGCTCGCGAGCGCGCAAGAGCGGCTCGCCGACTATCCCGACGAGCTCGTCGCCGAGCGGTGCGAGGCGGCGGCCGAGCGCTGGGGAGGCTGGACGCCGCGCGGGATCCTCACGATCACCCGCGACGACACGGCGCTCGCGCGGATGGAGTGGCTCGTCGAGTCGGCGCAGCGCGTCCTCCAGATCGTCTACGCGGTCAACCGCACGCACCAGCCGACGGCGAAGCGGCTCGCGGCGCGCGTCGAGCGAGCTCGCGATCAAGCCCGACCGCGTCGCGGAGCGGATCGAGGAAGCGCTCGCGGAACCGGATCCCGCGCCGCGCCCTCCTGACGATGACCGAGCTCCAGCTCGACACGCTCGCCCTCGCCCCGAGCGGCCCGAACGTCGACCGCGCCCGCGCGTGGCTCACCGCCGTCGCGGAATCCTCGCTCGTGATCGAGGAGCCGATACCCCGAGAGTCGAGATGAGCGCCGCCACGGCCGCGGCCCTTCGCGAACGCGGCGGCAACCTCTATGTCTGGACGGACGGCGCCGGCATACCCGTCGCGCGGACGAATCCGTCGAGCGCAGACCATCACGTACACGAGCGATTCGATCGGACGACGGTTGACGGTTCACATCGACTCGAGCCTCGTTCACTCGCTGCCGATGGTCTGATCAAGTGGACGCGCTTCCCGTGGCCGCATTTCAAAGCGATCTACGGCGGCCACCCGACGGCTGGGCATCGTGCCGACTGGAGCGACGTGATCGCAGCATCGCCGAGGCGCTCTGACGTGGTGACGCCTCCGCTAGCGCGCCTCAGAGTCGGCCCGGCGCTTATCGTAGGACCGGATGCCGGACAAGGACATCGAGCAGCTCTCGATCGACACCATCCGCACGCTGGCGATGGACTCCGTCCAGCAGGCGAACGCCGGGCATCCCGGCACGGCGATGGCGCTCGCGCCGCTCGCGTACGTCCTCTACCACGACGTCCTCCGCGTCAACCCGTCGCAGCCCGCACTGGCCCGACCGCGACCGCTTCGTCCTCAGCGCCGGGCACGCGTGCATCCTCCAGTACTCGACGCTGCACCTCGCGGGCTACAACCTCTCGCTCGAGGAGCTCAAGCGCTTCCGCCAGTGGGAGTCGGCGACGCCGGGCCACCCCGAGTTCCGCCACACCGAGGGCATCGAGGTCACGACCGGGCCGCTCGGCCAGGGCTTTGCGAACGGCGTCGGGATGGCGATCGCCGAGCGCTTCCTCGCCGGCACGTTCAACCGGCCGCACCACACGATCGTCGACCACCGCATCTACGCGATCTGCTCCGACGGCGACCTCATGGAGGGCATCTCGTACGAGGCCGGCTCGCTCGCGGGCCAGCTCGGCCTCGGCCAGCTCATCTACTTCTACGACGACAACCACATCACGATCGACGGCACGACGTCGCTCTCGTTCTCGCGCGAGGACAAGCACGCGCGCTTCGAGGCGCAGGGCTGGCACGTCCAGAACGTCGCCGACGTCAACGACCTCGACGCGCTGCGCGCCGCGATCGCCGAGGCGCAGGAGGTCACCGACCGGCCGTCGATGATCATCGTCCGCTCGCACATCGGCTATCCGTCGCCGCACAAGACCGACACCGCCGGCGCGCACGGCTCCCCGCTCGGCGAGGACGAGGTGCGCGCGACGAAGGAGGTCATGGGCTGGGATCCCGACAAGACCTTCTTCGTGCCGGACGGCGTGTACGAGCACATGAACGGCATCGAGCGCGGCCAGGAGCTCGAGGACGACTGGCGGCAGCGGTTCGAGACGTGGTCGCAGGCGTTCCCCGCCGAGCGCGAGGTCTGGGACGCGGCGTGGGCCGGGAAGATCGGCCCGTGGACGCCGCCGGAGTTCAAGGCCGGCGACGAGATCGCGACGCGCGACGCGGGCAAGGCCGTGATGCAGGCGTTCAAGGACGCCGTCCCGACGATGATCGGCGGCGCCGCCGACCTCGTCGAGTCGACGAAGACGGAGTTCGTCGGCGCAGGCGTCTTCTCCGCCGACTGGACCGGCCGCAACATCGCGTTCGGCATCCGCGAGCACGCGATGGGCGCGATCGTCAACGGCATCGGCGTGCACGGCGGCTGCGTGAAGCCGTACGGCTCGACCTTCCTCATCTTCAGCGACTACATGCGGCCGTCGGTGCGGCTCTCGGCGCTCATGAAGCTGCCGGTCGTCTGGGCGTGGACGCACGACTCGGTCGGCCTCGGCGAGGACGGCCCGACGCACCAGCCGGTCGAGACGTACGCGGCGCTGCGCGCGATCCCGAACCTCTGGTTCATGCGGCCCGGCGACGCGAACGAGACGGCGTACGCGTGGAAGGCGGCGCTCGAGCGCGCGGACGGCCCGGTCGCGCTGTCGTTCTCGCGCGAGAAGGTGCCGACGCTCGACCGCTCCGACCTCGCGCCGGCGGACGGCGTCGAGCGCGGCGCGTACGTCCTCTGGGACTCCGCCGAGTCGCCCGACCTGATCCTCATCGGCACCGGCGCGCAGCTCGGCCTGACGCTCGCGGCGGGCCGCAAGATCGCCGAGGACGGCACGAAGGTGCGCGTCGTCTCGATGCCGTGCTGGGAGCTGTTCGAGGAGCAGCCGCAGGCGTACCGCGACGAGGTGCTGCCGCCGGCCGTGAAGGCGCGGCTCTCGGTCGAGGCCGGCGTCTCGCTCGGCTGGTCGAAGTGGGTCGGCGACGCGGGCGACTCGATCTCGATCGAGCACTTCGGCGCCTCGGCGCCGGGCACGACCGTGCTCGAGAAGTTCGGCTACACCGTCGACAACGTCGTCGCCCGCGCGACAGGCGCTGCTCGCGCGCGTCGCGTGAACGTCGCCGTCGCGTTCGACCACCGAGGCGTCCATCTCCGCGACCGGATCCTCCAGACGCTCCAGCAGGACGGCCACATGGTCACCGACCTCGGCACCGACACCGACGCGATCCGCATCGACTATCCCGACAAGGCGGCCGAGCTCGGCGCCGCGATCACGAGCGGACGCGCCGAGCGCGGCGTCCTCGTCTGCGGCTCCGGCGTGGGCGCGTCGGTCGCCGCGTGCAAGATCGCCGGGATCCGGGCAGCGATCTGCCATGACGTCTACTCCGCCCACCAGGGAGTCGAGCACGACGACATGAACGTCCTCTGCCTCGGCTCCGAGGTGATCGGCCCGAGCCTCGCCTCCGACCTCGTGCGCGCGTTCCTCGCCGCGAAGTTCGACGGAGGCGAGCGCTACGTCGCCAGACTTGAAGAAAGTCGCAGAGATGGAGAAAGGGATGCTCAATGCCTGAGTCAAGGCTCCACAAGGTCGCCGAGCGCGGCCAGTCGGTCTGGTTCGACACGCTCTCCCGCGACCTCGTCCACAGCGGCGAGCTCAAGCGGATGATGAAGGAGGACGCGGTCACCGGCATCACGTCGAACCCGACGATCTTCCAGAAGGCGCTCTCGCAGGGGAACGCGTACGACGAGCAGCTCAAGGAGCTCCTCGAGGAGACGGACGACGCGACGGAGATCTTCTTCCGCCTCGCGCTCGACGACATCCGCGACGCGTGCGACGTCCTCGCGCCCGCGCACGAGAAGGCGCCGTGGGACGGCTACGTCTCGATGGAGGTGCTGCCCGTCGCTCGCGTACGACACGGAGAAGACGTTCGACCAGGCGCGCTGGATCGCGACGGAGGTCGACCGGCCGAACCTCATGGTGAAGATCCCCGCGACGCGAGCCCGGCCTGCCGGCGATCGAGGACTGCATCGCGCACGGCACGTCGATCAACATCACGCTCATCTTCTCGCTCGACCGCTACAAGGCCGTCGTCGAGGCGTACCTCCGCGGGCTCGAGCGGCTCATCGCCGGCGGCGGCGACCCGTCGAAGATCAGCTCCGTCGCGTCGTTCTTCGTCTCGCGCGTCGACACCGAGGCCGACAAGCGGCTCGAGGCGCTCGGCAACACGAAGCTCCAGGGCAAGCTCGCGATCGCGAACGCGAAGCTCGCGTACGAGCACTTCCGCGAGACGTTCCAGGGCGAGCGCTGGGAGTACCTGAAGAGCAAGGGCGCGCGGCCGCAGGGCCCGCTGTGGGCGTCGACCTCGACGAAGAACCCCGCCTACCGCGACACGATGTACGTCGAGGAGCTCATCGGGCCCGACACCGTGAACACGATGCCGCTCGAGACGATCGAGGCGTTCCAGGATCACGGCGAGGTGCGCGGCGACACGGTGATGGAGGGCGTCGACAAGGCGCACAAGCTCCTCGAGGATCTCGCCGAGGCGGGCGTCGACTACGACGACGTCGTCGCTCACGCTCGAGCAGGAAGGCGTGCAGAAGTTCGCCGACTCGTTCGCCGAGATCCTCGAGGGCATCGCCGTGAAGCAGAAGGCGATCGCCGCGTGAACGACCTCATCGAGCGGATCTGGGAGCGCGACGCCACCGTCTGGACCGGGAAAGACGAGGCGCAGTGGCTCGGCTGGCTCGACGAGCCGCTCCACGATGCAGGAGCAGCTCGACGGGATCAAGAAGTTCGCCGACTCGCTCGACGACGCGGTCGACAACGTCGTCCTCTTCGGGATGGGCGGCTCGTCGCTCGCGCCGGAGGTGCTGCGGCGCCTGTTCGACGTCGACGCAACTTCCACGTCCTCGACACGACGCACCCGCGCGGCGATCCGCGCGCTCGAGGCGCAGCTCGACCTCGACCGGACGGCGTTCGTCGCGTCGTCGAAGTCCGGGACGACGCTCGAGACGCGCTCGCATCTCGACTACTTCTGGGAGAAGACCGGCGGCAAGCATCCCGAGCACTTCGCCGCGGTGACCGACCCGAGCTCCGACCTCGAGCGCACGGCGCGCGAGCGCGGCTTCGCCGCGGTGTTCGCGGGCGAGCCGACGATCGGCGGCCGCTACTCCGCGCTCTCGCCGTTCGGCATCGTCCCGGCCGTGCTGATGGGCATCGACGCCGGCGCAGCTCCTCGAGCGCGCGCAGGCGATGCGCGAGGCGTGCCGCTCGGGCGACGGGAACCCCGGCTACGAGCTCGGCGTCGCGGCTCGGCGAGGGCTGGCGCGACGGCCGCGACAAGGTCTGCATCGCCGACTCCGGCACCGGCTTCGGCTTGTGGGCCGAGCAGCTCATCGCGGAGTCGACCGGCAAGCAGGGCAAGGGTCTCATCCCCGCGCCGGGCGAGTCGACCCGACGACGGGCAAGGATCGCCAGGGCGCAGACGCCGAGCTCCCCGACCCGTACGCGCTCGGCGCGGAGTTCTTCCGCTGGGAGTTCGCGGTCGCCGTCGCCGGCGCGTATCTCGAGATCAACCCGTTCGACCAGCCCGACGTCCAGGCGGCGAAGGACAAGACGAACGAGGTGCTCGCGACCGGCCAGGAGCCGGAGCTCGCGCCGCGAGAGCTCGATCGAGGAGCTGCTCGCGCAGGCGAAGGAGGGCGACTACGTCTGCGTGCAGGCGTTCGTCCAGCCGACGCCGCGAGAACGACGTCCGCATCGCCGACCTCGTCGCGCGAGCTCCGCCGCGACAGCGGCCTCGTCGTGACGCACGGCTACGGCCCGCGCTACCTCCACTCGACCGGCCAGCTCCACAAGGGCGGCCCGAACACCGGCCTCTTCCTCCAGGTCGTCGACGACCCCGGCGAGGAGCTCGCGATCCCCGGCAAGGAGTTCGGCTTCCGCCGCTTCATCCGCTCGCAGGCGGAGGGAGACTACGAGTCGCTCAAGGCGCGCGACCGGCGCGTCGCCCGCATCCACTGGGAGGATTAGGCATGCAGCTCGGGATGGTCGGCCTCGGCCGGATGGGCGCGAACATGACCGAGCGCCTGACCGCGGCGGGGCACGAGCTCAAGACGTACGACCCGAACGTCGAGTCGACCGCGAAATCGCTCGAGGAGCTCGTGCAGCAGCTCGACGCGCCGCGCTCGGTCTGGCTCATGGTTCCCGCCGGCCTCGTCGACTCGATCGTCACCGAGCTCGCGCCGCTCCTCAGCGAAGGCGACACGATCGTCGACGGCGGCAACTCGTACTACGTCGACGACCTCCGCCGCCAGGCCGAGCTGCGCGACAGGAAGATCCACTACGTCGACGCCGGCGTCAGCGGCGGCGTGTGGGGACGCGAGCGCGGCTACTGCCTCATGGTCGGCGGCGACGACGAAGCGGTCGAGCGGCTCGTGCCCGTGTTCGAGGCGCTCGCGCCCGGCCTCGGCGAGGCGCCGCGCACGCCGGGCCGCAGCGGGCGACCACGGCGCCGGAGGAGAAGGGCTGGCTCCACTGCGGCCCGACCGGCGCCGGCCACTTCGTGAAGATGGTCCACAACGGCATCGAGTACGGCCTCATGCAGGCGTACGCCGAGGGGCTCAACGTCCTCAAGCACGCGAACATCGGCCTGCACGCGCAGGAGACGGACGCCGAGACGACGCCGCTCCGCGATCCCGACCACTACAAGTACGAGATCGACGTCGCCGCGGTCGCCGAGCTCTGGCGGCGCGGCTCGGTCATCTCCTCGTGGCTCCTCGACCTCACCGCGCAGGCGCTGCACGACTCGCCGAACCTCGACGACGTACGCCGGCCACGTCAGCGACTCGGGCGAGGGCCGCTGGACGGTGCATGGCCGCGGTCGAGGAAGGCGTGCCCGGTGCCGGTGCTCTCGGCCTCGCTCTTCAACCGCTTCGCCTCGCGCGGCGAGGCCGACTGGGGCGACCGCGTCCTCTCCGCGATGCGCAAGGCGTTCGGCGGGCACCTCGAGAAGAGCCCCGGAGCAGTGACGGAGACGCGCGCAGCAGAAGAACCCGCTTGCTCGACGGGCTCTCGCTCCGCCGCACGCCGGACCCGTGCACGCTCGTCATCTTCGGCGCGTCGGGCGACCTCGCGCACAAGAAGATCATGCCGGCGCTCTACGCGCTCGCCGTCCGCCGCCTCCTGCCCGAGCGCTACGCGATCGTCGGCGTCGCGCGCACCGACGGCTCGCGACGACGAGTACCGCAAGGACATGCAGGCCGCGGTGAAGCAGCACGCGCGCGACCCGTTCAACCAGGAGGTCTGGGACGAGCTCGCCGCGAAGCTCCACTGGGTCACGACCGACTTCGCCGACGACGGCGGCGAGGACAAGCTCCACGACGCTCGTCGACCAGCTCGACTCCGAGAACGACCTCGGCGGCAACCACATGTACTACCTCGCCGTCCCGCCGCCGGCGTTCCCGACGATCGTCGACGCGCTCGGCAAGCGGAAGGAGGACCGCGGCTGGACGCGCGTCGTCGTCGAGAAGCCGTTCGGCCACGACCTCGCGTCGGCGAAGGAGCTGACCGCGAAGCTCCGCGAGTACTTCCGCGAGGAGCGAGATCTTCCGCATCGACCACTACCTCGGCAAGGAGACCGTCCAGAACATGCTCGCGCTGCGGTTCGCGAACGGCATCTTCGAGCCGATCTGGAACCGCCAGTTCGTCGACCACGTCCAGATCACGGTCGCGGAGTCGATCGGGATCGAAGGGCGCGCCGGCTACTACGAGAACGCGGGCGCGATCCGCGACATCTTCCAGAACCACCTCCTGCAGCTGCTCGCGCTGACGGCGATGGAGCCGCCGATCGACTTCACCTCCGACAACGTCCACAACGAGAAGGTCAAGGTGCTGCGCGCGATGCACACGCCCGGCCCGAAGTCGGTCGTGCGCGGCCAGTACGGGCGCGGCTTCGTCGAGGGCGAGGAGGTCGTCGCGTACCGCGAGGAGGAGGGCGTCGCGCCCGACTCGATGACCGAGACGTTCGTCGCCGCGAAGCTCTACGTCGACAACTGGCGCTGGGCCGACACGCCGTTCTACGTGCGCATGGGCAAGCGGCTCGCGCGGCGCGAGACGACGATCGCGATCCAGTTCAAGCGCGCGCCGCACCCGCCGTTCGAGGAGACCGCCGCGGACGGGCTGCGCCCGAACGTCCTGCTCGTCCACGTCCAGCCGGACGAGGGCGTCTCGCTCGCGATCGGCGCGAAGGTGCCCGGCCAGGGGATGACGATCCAGACCGTGCACATGGACTTCCTCTACGGCGGCACGTTCCGCACCGGCATGCCGGAGGCGTACGAGCGGCTGATCCTCGACACGATGCTCGGCGACTCGACGCTGTTCACGCGCGCGGACGAGGTCGAGGAGCAGTGGATGCTCGTCGACGCGATCGTCGCCGGCTGGGAGCGCGACAAGCCCGCGTTCCCGAACTACGCCGCGGGATCGTGGGGGCCGCCGAGCTCCGACGACCTCCTCCACCGGGACGGCCGCTCGTGGCGACGGCACTAGCTCCGTGGTCGGCCGAGGGCGTTCACCTCGCGCAGGTCGAGGCGGCGCTCGCGCAGCTACGCGCCGAGGCCGCGGCGGAGGCGCCGTCGATGCGCACGTCGGTGATGACGCACATCGCGTGGGTGCCGCACGGCTGGCGCGAGCAGGCGCGCGACGCGCTCGAGGGCATGGCCGAACGGCATCCGTCGCGGACGATCCTCCTCTTCCCCGAGCCGAACGCCGGCGACGCGCGCATCGACGCGCGCGCCTCGGTCGAGCGCTGGCAGGTGCCGGGAACGGACCGCGGGATCTCGTCACCGAGACGGTCGAGCTGACGCTGCGCGGCGACCGGGCGAAGGCGCCGGCGAGCGTCGTCCAGCAGCTGCTCATCTCCGATCTGCCCGTCTTCCTCCGCTGGCGCGGCGAGCCGCCGTGGCGCGCGTCCCGAGCTCGAGCAGCTCGTCGACGTCGACCGACCGGCTCATCGTCGACTCGACGGAGTGGGACGACCTGCCGCACGCGTACACGCCAGCTCGCGAGGCTCTTCGCCCGCGTCGCCGGCGTCGGACATCGCGTGGGCGCGGACGTCGCGCTGGCGCTCGCACCTCGCTACGCTGTGGCCGGGGATCGCGGACGTCGGAGACGGTGCGCGTGACGGGAACCGCGGCGCAGGCGTAGCTCCTCGCGCGGCTGGCTCCGCTCGCGGCTCGGCCGGCCCGACATCGCGCTCGAGCACGAGGACGCGGAGACGCTCGAAGGCGTCGCGCTCGACGGCGAGCCGTGCCGCTCCCGCCCGGCGACCCGCCTGGCGCCGAGCGACGTCCTCTCGGACGAGCTCGAGCGCTTCACGCCGCGATCCGGTCTACGAAGCTGCGGTTCGCGCCGCGGCTAGGGCGGCTTCGCCGAGACGCGGAAGCTGCGGTGCGGCGACGATGATCTTGGTCGGCTTCGACCACGCCATCTCGCTGTCGCGCCCGTCGGCAGGTCGTAGTCGAAGCCGCGCACGCGGTAGTACCAGGTTCCCGGCTTGAGCGGCAGCACGGACGACGTGGCGGGAACGTGTACGTCGTTGCCGCGGCGCGGAAGGGATAGAGCTTCCGCGACCACTGCACCTCGTAGCTGCTCGCGCGGCGGCCGGCGTCCACGCGACGAGCGGCTCGCCGTAGAACTTCGCCGTGTGCGACGCGGAGATGAGGCGGCCGCGCGGCGGAGAGCCGGTCGCGTAGGCGCCGCTCGTTCACCGCGGTGACGCGACGGCTCGGCTCGAGATGCCGAACCGCTGCACGCGACCCGCCGCGCAGACGTCCTGCGGCAGCTCGAGTGTCGCACGTCAGACTGTCGGCGATCCGTGGCGTCTGAGCTCGACCGGGACGACCGTCCAGTAGTAGCCGCTCGACGGCCAGTCTTGTGTCCCAGAGATCGACCGGCGCGCCGACGACTGTCGGGATCGACGACCGCCAGCTTGTGCCGTCGTGCCGGGCGACCGACTTGGCCGTCGGCTTCGCGGGAGCGATGCTGCTCGTTCGGGACATCAGCTGATCGAAGTCGGCGTGAGTAAGTCGGGTCCGTCTGCCGGGAGCGTCCGAGGAGCGATCGTGCGTCAGCGCGGAATCGAGCTCGGCAGAGTTGGTCGGCAGCGACGAGCGCGCGGGGTGAGGCGCGGGCGACGTAGGCGAGCTGCGACGGTCGCGCCCGTGTAGACGCGGTTGACGCAGCCGCTGTCGGTGAAGACGTCGACGCGGAAGAGCTGCGCCGCGTTCCGTCGAGGGTCTGTTGCCGCTCCAGACGAATGCCCGGGCGTAAGCGGTGGGCGCTCGACGAGGAGCTGCCGTTCGAGACGGTGTCGGAGATCGTGCGGTGAGCTCGATCGGGCGGCTCGACCGGCGGCGGGTTCGTAGGCCGTGTAGTTCGGGCTCCAGGGCCCGTACGTGCGTGACCGGGCATGCCGTTCGCGCTGGCCGAGGATGTCCACCGGTCGCGCGGACGCGCCAGTGCACCGTCGCCGATCCACGCTGGTCGGCTGTGGAAGGTGTAGTAGTCGCGCTCGTCGAGGACGTTCGTGTTGACCGCGTGACTTCTCGATCCGGTCTGCTTCAGGCTGTCGTATGTCCAGATCCAGACCTCGTAGCCGGTCGCGCCGGCGACGGGCGACCAGCGGAGCAGGCCGGGGTAGCTCGCAGCGGCTCGGGACGGATCGGCGGCGACACGTCGAAGCCGTATCGGCGCTCCACGGCGCGTCGCCCATCGGCGAGAATCGCGCGAACGCGGGCGTAGAGCGAGTGCGGCGAGCCCGTGATCCAGGGCAGCGAGAGCGTCGGCGCGGCGACCGGAGTGAGGTATGCGCGGCTGTCGAAGATGACGCCGTTCTCGCTGGAACGTCGAGCTCGTCGAGAGCTGAAGCTCGTAGCGGACTGCGCCGGCTGCGGGGTTCCAGGCGAACGACGGCGTGCGGTGGAACGTCGTCGCCGCGGCTCGTTCGCGGCGAGCATGAAAGCCGTGGAGGCCCGTGGGCGGAGTGCGACCGCGGCCGTCGACGCAGCCGGCGAGGGCGCCGGCCGCAAGCGCGGCGAGGAGGCCGAGAGAGAGTCGTGAGACGCGCAATCCGCTTCATACCGCTCGGTTGTCGGCAGTTGGCGGGTCGCTGCTCTCCCTCAAACGGGGGATGCCAGCAGCTTGCCCGCCGCGAGGACGAGCGCGTCCTGTCCCGGGCCGCGCCGGCGAGCTGGACGTACGGCGGCAGCGCGAGCGCGGGCCAGCCGAGCGCGCTGAACGGATACGTGAACATCGTCCCGGGGCCGCGGATCGTCGAGCTCGTCGACGTCCGCCGGCGGCGCGACGAACGGGACGGTCGGCGTGACGAGCAGGTCGATGCCCGTCGAGCGCCTCCTCGACCCGCTCGCGGTACTCCTCGCGCTCGCGCGCGGCCGCCTGCCGCCTCGCCGTCGGTGACCTCGAGGCAGCGCTCGATCTTGCCGCGGACGTTCTCGCCGTACAGCTCCTCGTTGCCGGGGAAGAGCGCGCGGTGGACGTCGGCGACCTCGCGCATGAAGTCGGCGCGATTCGCGCGGCGCGAGCGGAAGGTCGACGGCGCGCCGGTTCGGGAAGCGCGCCGGCCGCCGCCGCCGACGCCGGCGCGCGACGTCCGGCTCGGCCTGGTCGAGCCACGCGACGCCGACCGCGAGCTCTGACAACGCTTGTGACAAGTTGTCACTTGCCTGGGAAGTTCGGGACGAGCGCGCGCATCAGTTCCTCGCAGCCTTCGACCGTCGAGGCGATCGGGCCGACGACGTCGAAGCTCGGCGCGAGCGGGAAGCAGCCGTCGACCGGGACGAGGCCGTAGCGTCGGCTTGAAGCCGACGACGCCGCACCACGCGGCCGGGATCCGGATCGAGCCGGCGGAGTCCGTGCCGAGCGCGAGCTCGACATGGCCGGCGGCCACCGCGGCCGCCGAGCCACCGCTCGAGCCGCCCGCGAGCCGCCCCGGGAACGCCGGGTTCGGCACCGTCCCGAAGTGCGGGTTCTGGGAGGAGATCCCGTACGCGAACTCGTGGAGGTTCGTCTTGCCGCGACGGCGTAGCCCGCCGCCTCGAGCCGGCGTACCGACTCGGCGCTCTCGGCCGGGACGTGGTCGACGAACATCGCCGACCCGTACGTCGTCGTCAGCCCGGCGGTGTCGAGGAGATCCTTGACCGCGACCGGCTTCCCCGCGCCGACCACGTCGGGCCGCGCGAGCCAGATGCCGTCAACCATCCTCTACGAGAAGTGGCGATACAGGAACGCGACCCCGATGCAGCCCGCGAAGAGCAGCAGGAAGACGGCCGAACAGGAGCCAGCCGAGGCGAACGTTCTTGCGTGCGAGTTCCGGGTCCATCAGATCACCGACGTCCAGGGCGAGCGCCGCGAAGAGCAGCGCGAGGTAGAGGAGCGAGTAGTGGAAGAGCAGCATCGCGCGGCGCGGCGTCGTGTCGCGGCGGAGCCTCTCGGCCATCCCGACGAAGACGGCCCGAGCGCGAGCGCGCACACGACGTACACCGGCCGGCGCCGCCCCAGCCCCACGGCAGGAGCGTCGCGCCGACGAGCACGATCGAGTAGAGCGACGATCTGCCGCGCCGTCTCGCGGTCGCCGCGCACGACCGGCAGCATCGGCACCTTCGCGGCCGCGTAGTTCTCCTTGATCAGCAGCGCGAGCGCCCAGAAGTGCGGCGGCGTCCAGACGAAGACGATCGCGAACAGCAGCCAGCGCCGGCGAGGCCGACGTGCCCGGTCGCGGCCGCCCAGCCGACGAGCGGCGGCACGGCGCCCGCGGCTCCGCCGATCACGATGTTCTGCGGCGTCGAGCGCTTCAGCCAGCGCGTGTAGACGATGACGTAGAAGGCTTCGCCGGCGAGCGCGAGGAACGCGGTCAGCACGTTGACGGCGCTCGCGAGCAGGACGAAGGAGAACGCCGAGAGCGCGAGCCCGAACTCGAGCGCGCGGCTCGCCGGGACGCGTCCGGAAGCGACCGGCCGCGACTTCGTCCGCTCGCCCATGAGCGGGTCGATGTCGCGGTCGAGCACGTGGTTGAGCGCGCGACGCGCCGCCGCACGCGAGCGCGAGGCCGGCCATCGCCGCGACGAGCGTGCCGGTGCCGGGCCAGCCGCGGGCGCCGGCGATCATCCCGCAGAAGCCCGTGATGAGGAGCAGCGACATGATCCGCGGCTTCGTCAGCGCGACGTAGTCGCGCCAGGCCCCACGGGATCCGCTCGCCGCGGAAGCTCTCGACGCCGACGACCGACGAGCGCCGCGAGGGCGAACGCCGCGAGCGTCGCGTGCGCGGCGCGTCCGGGCACGCGCAGCCGCCGCCGCGAACGAGCGCCGCGGCCGCGAGCGCCGGCGCGACGAGCCGCCGGTGCGCGATCCACGCGGAGACGACCAGCGCCGCGAGCGGCGGCAGCGACGAGCGCCGCGAGCAGCCGGTGCGCCGTGCCCGAGCCCGGCGGCGCCGGAGACGACCGCCAGCACGCGTCCCGCCGCGCGGCGACGAGCGCCGACAGCCGCAGCCAGGGCCCGGAGCGACTCAGCTCAGTGCACTGCTCACTCCTCCTCCGCGAGCTGCGCGGCGCAGGTCGCGCAGCGGCCGGTGGCTCGTCACGTACGGGACGGAGTCGAAGTTGTGCGCCGGCGGCGGCGACGTCGTGTACCACTCGAGCGTGTCGGCGAGCCACGGGTCGTTCCCGACGCGGACGCCCTTCCGCAGCCCGTGCGTGATCCAGATGTTCGCGACGAAGACCGCGACCGAGATCGCCGTCAGCACGCCGCCGCGGTCGAGATCGAGTTGTAGACCGTCCCACAGCCCGCCGCTGGTGGTACGTGTAGACGCGGCGCGGCATCCCGAGCATGCCGAGCATGTGCATGCGGGAAGAACGTCATGTTGAAGCCGACGAACATGACCCAGAAGGTGAGCTTCGCCGAGCCGCTCGTCGAGCATCCGCCCGAACATCTTCGGCCACCAGTAGTGCAGCCCGGCGAAGAGCGCGAAGACGATCCCGCCGAACAGCGACGTAGTGGAAGTGCGCGACGACGTAATACGAGTCGTTCAGCTGCCAGTCGACCGGGAACGCGGCGAGGAAGATCCCCGTCAGGCCGCCGAAGGTGAACAGCGCGAGGAACCCGAGCGAGAAGAGCATCGGCGAGTCGAAGTGGAGGTTCCCGCGCCACGTCGTCGCGAGCCAGTTGAAGATCTTGATCGCCGGTCGGCACCGCGATCACCATCGACGAGATCATGAACAAGCTGTCGAGGCCGATCCCGAGCCCGGTCGTGAACATGTGGTGCGCCCACACGAGCATCGAGAAGAACGCGATCGCGAGCGTCGAGAACGCGACGGCCTTGTACCCGAAGATCGGCTTGCGCGAGAAGACCGGCATGATCTCCGAGATCATCCCGAACGCGGGCAGCACCATGATGTAGACCTCGGGGTGAGCAATCGCCTCACTCCGTTGGTCTTGCTCACTTCGCCGGCCAGCCACGACACCATGGAGATCGACGCGCACCTGCCCTCGACGCGGCGCGACCTGCGCTTCGTGCTGGCGCTGCTGCCGATCGGCATCTTCGTCGGGGCCGTCGGCGCGCCGCTGGGCGTGAAGATCGCCGCGGCGTCGTGCTCGTCCTCGCCTACGCCTTCTATGTCCGCGCAACGTCCGCGACGGCGGCGACACCGAGGACGACGACGCGCTCGACGCCCTGTACTTCGACCGGGCGCCGACAACGACCCGCGGCGGGCCCGGATCGTGCTGCAGCTGCTCGTGTCGCTGGCGGCGATCATCGTCGGCGCCGAGCTGTTCGTCAGCGTCGTCGAGACGATCGCCAAGACCCTGGGGCATCCAGACGCTCGTGCTGGCGCTGGTGCTCGCGCCGCTGGCCACCGAGCTGCCCGAGAAGGCCAACAGCGTCCTCTGGGTGCGCCGCGGCAAGGACAGCCTCGCGCTGGGGAACGTCAGCGGGGCGATGGTCTTCCAGAGCACGATCCCGATGGCCTTCGGCATCCTCGCCACCGGCTGGAGCTCGACCGCTACTCGGTCGCCGCCGCGGCGGCGGGCTGGCTGGGCGCGGTCCTGGCGCTCTACGCCGTCGGGCGCAAGCGCTTCGGCGCCGTGCCCGCGGTCGCCTGGGCGGCGCTGTTCGCGGCGTTCCTGGTGCTCGCGCTCACGGGATGAACTCGGGGCCCTTGTCCGTGAAGGCATTGCGGAACGCGTCAGCGCCTTGACGCTCTCCGGGGTCAGCTTGGTGCACGCGATCGAGCGCGTCCACGCCGTCGCGGCGAACGGCTCGGGCATCTTCGTGTTGTTCTCGAACATGAGCGTGTGGTAGCCGGCGGTGCCCTTGAACTTGCTCTCGGCGAGCTTGCGCAGCGTCGCGACGTCGGCCGCCGAGGCGCCGGGCTTGTACTGGAACTCGATGCGCCCGTGCTCGAGCGAGTGGACGAAGGCCTCCTTGGCCGGCGAGTTGCCCGCGGCGTAGATGCCGTCCTGCGCGGGGACGGGGTTGTGCGGTCCGGACGTCGGCGGGTTGGTCTTGTAGGTGACCCGCTTCGACGTGTGGGTGCGACCCTCGGACTTGTAGGCCTTGTAGGTGCAGCCGGCCGGCCTTGGCGTCGGTCGCGACCTCGGCGGCGCTGGCTTTGTTGCCCGAGCCCCCCCCGCCCGCGGTGGCGACGATCACGATCGCGGCGATGGCCACGATCGCCAGCAGCGCGCCGCCGCCG
Organism: uncultured Actinomycetes bacterium; assembly: GCA_963848665.1. Taxonomy (GTDB): domain Bacteria; phylum Actinomycetota; class Thermoleophilia; order Gaiellales; family Gaiellaceae; genus Palsa-739. Next base: position 9,737 of record CAWKEF010000006.1, on the reverse strand, counting down.
ATCTGCAGCGTGCGCTTGCGCGTGGCCGCCTTCTGGGCGGCCTGCTCGGCCTCCAGGCGCTCCAGCCGGCGCCGTTCCTTCTCTTCCGCTCGCTTCGCCATCGGAGACAGACGTTAGGCGACGCGGCGCGAGCGCGGCGCGCTCCGCCGGCGCCGGGCCCGCCAGCACTCGTCGACGAAGTCGCCGATCTCGCCCGTGAGGCGCAGCGGCTTGGTGCGCAGCTCGAGGATCGACTCGGCCAGCAGCAGGCGGGCGTTGGGCAGCTCGGCGACGAGCGAGTCCGAGTCGCTGAACGGGTGCACCGGATCGCGGCGGTGGCCGATGACCAGCGTGCGGGTGCGGATCTTCCGCGCTCGGACTTCGGCGGGGCGACGCGGCCGAAGAACAGGCCCTGGAGCACGGCGGCGCTGGGCTCGGGCGCCTGGCGGAGCGTGTCGAGGCCGACTCGGCCAGCCACGGCGCGAAGCCCGCGGGCACGAGGTTCGCCGCGCGCGCCACCAGGCGCATGGCCCGGCGCGCCGAAGGTGAGCGCGAGCATCAGCGGGGTGAAGGCGACGGCGCAGCCGAGCAGCGCGTTGTCGAGCACGGGCATCTCGACGACCATCCCCCGCAGGCGCTCGGGGGCCAGGGCGCCGGCCTCGAGCACGATGTTGGCGCCCAGCGAGGTGCCGGCGACCACGGCCCGTCGACGTCCAGGTGGTCGAGCAGCGCGATGACCTGCTCGCCGAAGAGGGTCATCGAGTACTGCGCCAATGTCCCGCGGGCGATCCGAGGCGCCGTGGCCGAGCAGGTCGAGCGTGACGACCCGGTTGCCGCGCGCGGCGAGGGCCTTGGCCAGCGGCACGTGCATCTTCTGCGAGAGCAGCAGGCCGTGGAGAGGGACGGTCGTCCGCTCGCCCTCGCCGTAGACGGTGTAGGCGAGCCGGCGGCCGTCGTGACGGAACGAGGCCATGAGGGCCGCCAGGATAGTCAGCGCGCAGGCGGCCCGGAGCCACCGGCCAACCTGAGGCCCCACCGCGCGTCAGAAGCCGTGGTGTCCAGGTTTCCACCCAATGGCCGATACTTTCCGCATGGGAGGCTTCCGCCTTCCAGCGGCCTGCGTCCGCCCCGCGCCTGCGCCTGCCTCGCCTGCAGCGGTCCGACGCCTCCCTCGCCGCGCGTGTCAGCCGCGCGGGCGATGAGCGGGCCTTCGAGGAGCTACGACCGCATGCCGGGGCACTGCTCCCTTCTGCCCGCGCACCTGCTGGTTTCTCGCGAGGAGTCCGAGGACGCGCTCCAGCACACCTTCCTGTCGTCCCCGGGCCCTGGAGCGCGACGGCGCGCCCGAGCACGTCAAGGCCTGGCTCTACCGATCGCCCGCAACCGCTGCCTGTCGGTGCTCCTGTTCCGCGACCGAAGAGCTCGCCTCGACGCGGACGGCGCGGCGCGGGCGGGCGCCGTCCCACCCGCGGCCTCGCCGCCGAGGTCGAGGAGCGCGCGGACCTGCGGCGCTCGTCGGCGACCTCGGCCGCCTGCCCGACGAGCAGCGCGCGGCGCTCGTGCTCTCCGAGCTCGGCGACCACTCCCAGGACGACATCGCCGGGATCCCGGCCGTCGCCGGGAGAAGGTGAAGGCGCCGTGTTCCAGGCCCGCGAAGAGCTCATCGGCTGGCGACCGCCCGCGAGAGCCGTCGCCGACTGCCGCGAGCAGCTCCGTCCCCTGCGCGGCAGCGCCCTGCGGCGCCGGCCCCTGCGCCGGCACGTCGAGCTCCTGCATGCGAGGGGCTCCCGCGAGTTCGACGAGCAGGTGCGCCGCCAGCGCTCGCGCTGCGGTGCGTCCTTCCGTGGCGCGCGCCGCCGGCCTGAAGTCGGCCGTCCTGCCCTCCGCGGTGGGCGGCACTACCGCCGCGGCCGCCACCACGGCCGGCGCCGCCGGGAGAGCGCGATCGGCGCCGCCGCCGTCGCGAAGGGCGTCGCCGCGAAGGCGCTGTCGCGATCGCCGTCGCGGGCAGCGCCAGGTGCGCCGGTCTCGCGGTCGAGCACGCCGCCGCACCCCCGCGTCGGCCCCGGCCCACCCGCGGCCGCCGCGACCGGCGAGGTCCCGTGGGCCACGAGCACCGCCCGTCCGGCCATGCGTTCCCCACCGCGGCGTGGCGGCGCCCGCCACGCCGGGCGCGACGCGGTCACACGGCCGGCAGGGTGCAGCCAAGGCCAGGGCCACGCGCACCGCGCCGCGAGCCGCGACCACCCCGACCCGCGCCCGTGCCCCGGCCCGGCGCCGGCACCCGGACGCCAAGGTCAAGGGCGAAGGCCCAACCGGCGACGCCCACGCGGGCGGTCTCAGCGCCCCGGCCAACCGGCGCACACCCCGGCCGCGAAGGCGCCGCACGCGCGAAGGCGCAGCGGCCGGCGGCGGCCCGCACGACGCCCGAGGCCACCCGGCGCGTGGCGGGGTCACCAGGCCGAAGCCCTGCCACGTCGCTCCCGTCGCGCCCGCGACCCCGGCGGTCTCCGCGCCCCCCGTCCTGCCGGCGTCGGCGCCCGCGCACCCGAACGGCAACGGCAACGGCACGAAGAAGCAGCCCTAGCGGGTGCCTTCCGGCGAGTTCCAGCCCGCCTCGGTGCCGTGGCGCAGGTGGTCGGCGAGCCCAGGGCCACCGACGCGGTCGTCAGCACGTAGTAGCGGGCGAGAGCAGCGGGCGCGACCGTAGCCGCCTCCCGCCAGGCCGCGCCGAGCAGCGCGGCCTGGAGCGCGAACGGCGCGCGTAGAGCCGACCGCGGCGCACCAGCCCGAGCGTTCGCCGCGAGCGCCGCGAGGTGCAGGAACGGCGTGGCGTAGCGCAGCGCCCGGTGCGCAGGCGATCATCAGCGCGTAGAGCGGCGGGTAGCCGCGCGGGTCGAGCATCCCGCCGCGCAGGACGATCGCCCAGGTGTGGCTCATCATCCGCCGCTTGCGCCGCCACTCGCCCTCGATCGACGGGACCATCTTCTCCGCGGCGCGCCCTCGGGCCGTAGCGCCCGGCGCCCGCTTGACGACGTTGAACGGGAACGACAGGTCGTGGCCCATGACCGCGTCGACGGCAGGTAGGTCTCGCGGCGCTCGCGTAGATCGCGCCGTTGCCGCCGTCACGCTCGCCAGCCCGCGACTCCCGCGCGCGCAGCCACATCTCGTAGCGCCAGTAGAGGCCCTCCTGGTTCGTGCCCGCCGCGTTGACGAAGCGCGACCTGCCCGCAGACGTAGCCGACGGCGGGGTCGGCGAACGGGGCGACCAGCGCGCGGAGGGCGCCGGCTCCCAGCTGCGTTGGCGTCGGAGAAGGCGAGCAGCTCGCCGCGCGGCCGCGCGCACGGCGGCGTCCGCGTGCGCACCTTGCCGGCGCGCGGGAGGTCGAGCACGGCCCGGTCAGCGTCGTCACCGCTGCCGTCGACGGTTACTTCGTGGCCGGCGGCGCGTCGATAATAGTGCGGCGGGGTCGGCGCGATGCGCTGCGCCTCACCAATCTCGCTCAGCAGAACGCGCTCTCCGCCGGCATGGCCGACTTCCTCAATCTGGCGGTGCGATAGCCGCGCCGCAACATCGTGGTCGCGGGCGCGGGCGGCAGCGGACGCTCGCGGTAGTCGGCGCGCTCGCGCGGGCCATCGAAGGTCAGCGCGTCGTCCTCGTAGAAGAAATCGAGTTCGGCTCGATGGTTGGTGATATTGCCGTCGATCTCGATCGCCGGCGCCGGTGTAGATGGCCAGCGTTCAGCGCCGCGCTGCAGATGAAGCAGCAAGCGTTCGTCGTCGGTGACGTTTGTCGCGGCGCGGAAGGCCTCGACGTGATCGCGGCGCTCGCGGGCGGGCTCGACGGCACCATCGTCGGCGTGACCGCGGCGTCGGGTCGAGATCCAGCGATGGTTGCTGTTCGTACGCGTAGACGTATTGCCGTAGCGACCGGTGCCGAACAGGTTGTGCTCGGCGACCGAAGCCTGCGCCATCAAGCCGTTCGCGGTCGAATAAGCCGCCCATGACCGAGAAATCGCCGGTCGACTGCTCCTCGACGTCGACGTTGATCACCACCCGGTCGGGCGCCGAACCCGGCTCGTTGGTGATCTTTACCGTCTTGAAGAAGTTGAGATTCTTGATGCCGCCGCTCGGCGCGATCGATCAAGGCGCGGTTGTAGGGATCGCCTTCGGAGATATCGAACTCGCGACGGATCACATAGTCGCGCGTGCGCGTGTTGCCGCGGATGTTGATGCGCTCGATGTAGGCACGCACGCCTTCATCGACGACGTAGACGACGCCGATCGTGCGTGGTCTTGCGGATTGCGATCGCCGCGCGGCCGCACCGTGGCGAACGGATAGCCGTGCCTGGCGATTTCGACGGTGACTTCTTCGACCGTCTTTTCGACCGCGTCGCCGTTGTAGATTTCGCCTGCTGCGTCCGCAGGACGCGACCGCAGCGACTGCGGGTCGACGGCGCGGATATTGGACTGCACGTCGACAATCGCCGAAATGATAGAGCGGCCCTTCCTCGATGGTGAAGGTGATGATGAAGCCCTTTTTGGAAGGGATCGTATTCGCCGGTCGCGGAGACGACCTGCACGTCGGCGTAGCCGTGGCTTAATAGTAGCGCCGGATCAGGTCGCGGTCGGCTTCGATGCGATCGGCGTCGTAGACGTCGGTGGTCTGCAGGAAGCTGAACAAATTCGACTCGAGGTCTTGATCACATCTTTGAGCCGGTAGTCGGAATAGGCGTGGTTGCCGACGAAAATGATCGTCTTGATCGCCGGTCTTCTCGCCTTCCTTGACCTCGAAGACCAGATCGACGCGATTGTTCGGCCGCTCGATGATCTTCGGCACCACCGTGACGTCGAAGCGGCCGTTGCGATGATAGACCTCGATGATGCGCTGGACGTCGGCCTGCACCGTGGCGCGCGACAGCGTGCCGCGCGCCTTCGACTGGATTTCCTGCTGCAGCTGCTCGTCCTTGATCCGGAGTTGCCCTCGAAGGCAAGCCGGTCGATGACCGGCGCTTCCACCACGGTGACGATGAGGCGGCCGCCGGACTGCGAGATGTGGACGTCCTCGAACAGGCCTGAGGCGTAGAGCGCCTTGAGCGCAGCATCGATCTTGGCCGCGTCAAGCCGCTCGCCGGGCACGACCCTGAAATAGGAGCGTACCGTCTCGGCTTCGACGCGGCGATTGCCTTCCACGACGATGGCTGGCGCCGTCACGCCAATGCCGGCGCGCGCGCAACGACGCCGACGCCAGCGACGCCAAAGAAAACCACGCCGAGGAGCAAGCCGGCCACGACCAGCCCCCGACTTACCCGCACACACATGTCCATGCGCAAAGCGCCCTTATCCCCTACGTGGCCGCCCCACGGTAGCGGGTTGCTCGCAGTCTCCCTGCGCTAAGTCTCAGTCCGGCGACAGCTCGTTCCCGCGTATTCCCCCGACTTGCCCTGTATCCCCCACATTTTACAGCATCACCCGCGCAGCGGATCGCGCTATGACGTCGCCAAATGGATGATGTCATTAAAAGTTGCAAATATCATCAACATCAGGACGATCGCGAGGCCGATGCGGAAGCCGACCTCCTGGGCCCGCTCCGAGAGCGGCCGGCCGCGCACCGCCTCGATCACGTAGAACAAAAGGTGACCGCCATCGAGCAGCGGGATCGGAAACAGGTTGAGCAGCCCGATCGAGACCGAAAGCACCGCAGCGAGATGAAGGAGCGGCGACGAAGCCCAAGCGTCGCCACCTGCCCCGACATTTGCGCGATGCGGATCGGCCCGCCGAGCTGGTCGGCCGCCTCGCGGCCGACGATCACCCCGCCGATGTAGCTCAGCGTCCGATCGATGACGGACCACGTCTCCTTCACCGCCCAGCCAGACGGCCTGCGGCGGACTGACCGGCTGCAGCTTGAGGTCCTCGGGCGCCATCGACCGGCTGATGCCGAGGATGCCGATGCGCTGCACGTTGCCGAAATTGTCCTTGACCTCTTTGAGCGCCGGGGTGGCCTTGAGTACGAGCTGATCGCCATCGCGCTCGACCGTGACGTCGAGGGTTTCGCCGGCGCTGCCGCTGACGATGCGCTGCATTTCGGTGAAGCTGTCGATCGGCGCGGCCGTCGATCGCGAAGACCAGGTCGCCAGGCTGAAATCCGGCCGCGGCGGCGGCGCTGTTGGGCTGCACGGTATCGACCCGCGCACTCATCGTCTGCTTGCCGTAGAGCATGAAAATCGCCGGCAAAAATCACTATCGCCAAGATGAAATTCGCCAGTGGCCCGGCAACGACGATGGCCGCGCGCTTCGGCACGGGCTGGAAGAAGAAGCTTTCGGCGCGCTCGCTCGGCTCCATGTCGGCGAGACGCGCCTGATCGGGAACGCTCGCGACGTTGTCATCGCCGAAAAACTTGACAAATCCGCCGAGCGGGATCGCGGAAATCTTCCAGCGCGTCCCGTAGCGGTCGTTGAAGCCGATGATTTCCGGGCCGAATCCGATCGAAAACACCAGGACGCGCACGCCGCACCAGCGTGCGACCAGGAAATGGCCCGAGCTCGTGAAAGAACACCACGAGGCTCAGAACGAACAGAAAGGGAATGATGTAGCCAACAACGCCGCCGCCAAGCGCTGCAGATGCGAGAAAATATTGGACCCCATGACGCTAACGCCCCGCCCAGATGATGTCCCCGCCCGGTTCCGACGTTACGATGCCATTGCGGCAATTTCGGGCAAGAGGTCGAGCCGCTATCCTTCTCGCATTATGGTCAATGGCGACCGCGTCTTCGATGGATTGCGGTCTCGGCCATGCCGTCTCGCGCTCGACCGCCTCGAGCGTCGCCTCGACCAGCGCGGGAATTCCGCCGAAACCGAGCCGGCGGCCGACGAATTCGCGCACCGCGATCTCGTTGGCGGCATTGAGGATGGTCGGGGCGGCGCCGCCGGCGCCAGCGCCCGGCGCGCCAGCGCCAGCGCCGGAAACCGCACCGGGTCGGGCTCCTCGAACGTCAGCGTGGCGATCCGGGCGAGATCGAGCCGCGCCGCCGGCGTGTCCATGCGCACCGGCCAGGCCAGGCAATGCGCGATCGGAATGCGCATATCGGGCGAGCCGAGCTGCGCGACCACCGAACCGTCGCGGAACTCGACCAGTCCGTGCACGACCGATTGCGGATGGACGACGACGTCGAGCTCGCTCGGCCCGAGCGCGAACAGGTGGTGCGCCTCGATCAGCTCGAGGCCCTTGTTCATCAGTGTCGCCGAATCGATGGTGACCTTCGGCCCCATCGTCCAGGTCGGATGCTTGAGCGCCTGCTCGAGCGTTACCTTGCTGCATCGCCTCGAGCGGCCAGGTGCGGAATGGCCCGCCGGAAGCGGTCAGCATGATCCGCCGCACGTCCTCGCGCCGGCCCGCGCCCAGCGCCTGGAAGATCGCGTTGTGCTCGGAATCGACCGGCAGCACCGTGGCGCCCGCCGCGGCCGCGCGGCGCATGAACAGCGCGCCGGCGCAGACGAGGCATTCCTTGTTGGCGAGCGCAACGGTCGCGCCGCGCTCGGCGGCGGCGAGCGTCGGCTTGAGGCTGGTCGCGCCGGTGATCGCCGCCATGACCCAATCGGCCGGTCGCTGCGCCGCCTCGACGATGGCGTCGCGCCGGCGCCGGCTTCGATGCCGGAGCCGGACAAGCTCAGCCTTGAGTTCGCGCATAGGTGTCCGGATCGGCGACCGCGGCGAAGCGCGCGCCGAGTTCGCGCGCGAGCCGCGCCAGTGCGGCGGCATTGCGATTGGCCGTCACGGCTTCGACCCGGTAGCGGCCGGGTTCCTGCCTGCAGCAGGTCGATCGTGCTCGAGCCGATCGAGCCGGTCGCGCCCAGAAGCGTGACCGAGCGCGGCTCGGTGACGCCTGAGTTCCGCGCGCGCGATTGGCTGCGTCTGCGTCATCGGCTCACCATAGCAGCAAGCCGTGCGCCGGGGCATCCAACCTTGCCGCAAGATGCCGATCGACGAGCGGCGGCAAAGGCGGCGACCAGGAAGCCGTCGAGACGATCCATCACACCCGCCATGGCCCGGGAATGAGTCGGCTGGCGTCCTTGGCGGCGAAGCGCCGCTTGATCGCGGATTCGAACAGATCGCCGGCCTGCGACAGGACCGAAAGCAACAGCGCCAGAGCGCCGACCGCCGCCAGATTGCCGATCCCGCTCGCATATGCGACCGCGACGCCAGCCGCAATCGCCCCGGCAAGCCGCCGACGCCCCGGACCAGGTCTTCTTCGGGCTCACGCGCGGCCACAGCAGCGGACCGCCAAGGGCGCGGCCGATGAAATAGGCGACAATGTCGGTCGCCCAAACAGTGCGAACAGGAACAGCAGCGCGATGAAACCCCATTCGGCGTCGCGGCGCAGCAGAGCCGGGCTGAGGAAACGAGCGCCGGCATAGATCACCCCGCCGGCCGCCCAGGGCGTGCGCATCGTCGGTCGACGCGTGCAAGGCGCCGCAGCACTGCCGCCAGCAGCGATCGCCGACACCGCCGCGATGCCGGCGCGGCCACGACCGGTCAGCAGCAATGCCGCAAGCACGCGCCAGCCATCCGCGAGAACGCGCGCTTGCCCGTCGCGACCAGCACATCCATTCCCAAAGGATACCGACGGCGGCCACGGCCAGAGCACAAGAAACGCAGCCGCCGCTATAGGCCGACGCGAACGCGAGCGGCGCCAGCACCGCGGCCGAAACCACCGCAACATCAGATTGCCGGCGCCGGACCGTCCGGCGGGCGTCGCTGCGCGCGGCCATGGTCATCGTCGGGCAAATCACGATCCGGTCTGCGCGACGAGCCGCCGAAACGGCGCTCGCGCCGGCGATACTCCGCGATCGCGCCTTCGAGCGCGGCGCGGTCGAAATCCGGCCAATTGGTCGGGACGAACACGAGTTCGCTATAGGCGGCCTGCCACAGCAGGAAATTCGACAGCCGCTGCTCGCCGCTGGTGCGGATGATCACGTCGGGATCGGGCAATGTCGGGCGCGTCCAGATGCTCGGCAAGCAGCTCAGGCGTCATCGCGTCGGCCGACGAGCCGTCCGGCGGCGACTTCGCGCGCAAGCGGCGCGCGGCGCGCGCGATTTCCTGGCGGGCGCCGTAATTGAAGGCGACGACGAGCATCGAGCCCGTCGATTGTCGCGCGTCAATTCTTCGGCTTCCTCAAGCAGCGCGGCGGATATCGGGATCGAGATCGTCGCGCTCGCCGATGATGCGCACGCGCACGTTGTTCTTGTGCAGCTCGGCGAGATCGTTGCGGATGAAGCGGCGCAACAGTCCCATCAGATCGCGGATTTCCGACGCCGGCCGCGACCAGTTCTCCGAGCTGAACGAAAAAATCGTCAGCACGCCGATGCCGAGTTCGCCGGCAGCACGCACCGTCCGGCGCAACGCCTCGACGCCGCGCCGATGCCCTTCGACGCGCGGCAGTCCGCGCGCCGCCGCCCAGCGCCCGTTGCCATCCATGATGATGGCGACGTGGCGCGGCACCTCGTAGCCTCGGTCGGACCGGCCAGCGGCCGCTTGGCGTCGTTCATCGATCGTGCAGGCGTCGCTCAAACCGTCATGATCTCCTTTTCCTTGCCGGCAAGCAGTCTTCTCGACCTCGGCGATGGTCGTCGTCGGTCGCCTTCTGCACCTCGCCGGCATGGCGCTTTGCTCGTCCTCGCTGATCTTGTGATCCTTCTCCAGCTTCTTGAGCAGGTCGAGACCGTCGCGGCGGACATGGCGCACGGCAACGCACAGCC
>CAWKEF010000005.1:0-73827 GCA_963848665.1 uncultured Actinomycetes bacterium | reverse complement strand
TCGGTCGACTCGATCTCCTCGAGCGCTGCGAGCGGCTGCTCCTGGGTCTGCGGCCGCTGGTAGGCGGTCACCGGGACCTTGTCGGAGGGGCGGATCTCGATATTCCGGTACCGCTTGAGACCCGTTGCCGCCGGAATGAGCTTGCCGATGATCACGTTCTCCTTCAGCCCGAGCAGCCGGTCGACCTTGCCCTCGATCGCGGCGTCGGTCAGCACCTTCGTCGTCTCCTGGAAGGAGGCGGCGGAGGAACGACTCCGTCGCGAGCGATGCCTTCGTGATCCCGAGGATCAGCGGCTCCGACGTGGCCTGGTCCGTGCCCTTCTCCTTCTTGACCCGGGTGTTCTCGCGGTCGAGCACGAGCTTGTCGACGAGCTGGCCCGGCAGCAGATCCGTGCCGCCCGCGTTGTCGACGCGGACCTTCTTCAGCATCTGCCGCACGATCAGCTCGATGTGCTTGTCGTGGATCTCGACGCCCTGCGACTTGTAGACCTTCTGCACCTGATCGACGAGGTAGAGCTCCGTCGCCGTGTACCCCTTGAGGCGCAACAGGTCGGCCGGGCTGATCGAGCCCTCGGTCAGCGCGTCGCCGGCCTCGACCCTCGCGCCGTTCGCGACGAGGAGCCGCGTGCGCCGCGGAACCGTGTACGACTTGTCGTCCTCTTCGTTACCGCTGTCGGCGACGATCGTGATCTTCATCTGGCGCTCGGTCTCCTCGATCGAGACGAGGCCTTCGATCTCCGCGAGCTCCGCGGCGCCCTTCGGGTTCCGCGCCTCGAAGATCTCGACGACGCGCGGCAGGCCGTGCGTGATGTCCGCGCCGGCGACGCTGCCGGTGTGGAACGTCCGCATTGTCAGCTGCGTGCCCGGCTCGCCGATCGACTGCGCGGCGATGATGCCGACCGCGTCGCCGATCTCGCACATCTCGCCGGTGGCGAGGAACGTGCCGTAGCAGGCCTGGCACACGCCGATCTCGGCGCGGCACTTGAGCACCGGGCGGACCGGCATGACGAAGTCGTCGGCGTACTCGCCGAGCTCCTCCACGATCTCGCGGAGGCGCGGCACCGTGATCTCCTCGCCGCGCTCGGCGATGAGCGTCTTGCCGGGCTTGCCGGAGGCAAGCGGCTTGTAGACGTCGGCGCCGAGGATGCGCGCGGCGACGCTCTTGTTCAGGCCGTCCGGCAGGAAGAGCGGCAGCTCGACGAAGTCCTTCGTCTTGCAGTCGAGCTCGCGGATGATCACGTCCTGCGAGACGTCGACGAGACGCCGCGTCAGATAGCCCGAGTCCGCCGTGCGGAGCGCGGTGTCGGCGAGACCCTTGCGTGCACCGTGGGTCGAGATGAAGTACTCGAGCACCGACAGGCCCTCCATGAAGTTGGCCTTGATCGGACGCTCGATGATCTCGCCCTTCGGATTCGCCATGAGGCCGCGCATGCCGGCGAGCTGGCGAAGCTGCGCGAACGAGCCGCGGGCACCCGAGTTGGCCATCATGTAGATCGGGTTCAGCTCGTTCAGGTTCGCCACCATCGCCTCGGCCACCGTGTCGGTCGCCTCGGTCCAGATGTTCACGATCGACTCGTGACGCTCGGCCTCGGTGATGAGTCCGTGCTCGTAGGCCTGCTCGACCTTCTGGACTCGCTCTTCGTACTCGGCGAGGATCTTCTCCTTCTCCGGCGGGATGACGACGTCGTTCTTGGAGATCGTGACGCCGGCGATCGTGCCGTAGTGGAAGCCGAGATCCTTGATCGTGTCGAGCACGACGGCGACTGCGTGCGCGCCGTACTCGTCGACGAGCGTGCCGATGAAGTCTCCGAGCTCCTTCTTCGACAGCGTCCGGTTGAGGAAGTCGTGGTAGGTCGTGTACTCGCCCTCGAGCTCACCGACCGCCTCACGCAATGCGCGGTCGATCTCCGCGTTGAAGATCACGCGGCCGGCGCTCGTGAGCACGAGCTCGCCTTCCCACAGGTACTCGATCGGCTGCTGGATGCCGATCTGCTTCGCGTCGAGCGCGAACTGGACGTCCTCCTCGGTGCGGAACCGCTTGGGCCGCGGGTCCATCTTCTCAGCGACCAGCTCGTCGAAGTTCAGATCGGAGTACGTCAGGTAGTACGACCCGAGCACCATGTCCTGCGTCGGCGTCGCGAGCGCGCGGCCCGATGCCGGCGAGAGGATGTTGTTCGCCGAGAGCATGAGGATCCGCGCCTCGGCCTGAGCCTCCGCCGAAAGCGGGACGTGGACAGCCATCTGGTCGCCGTCGAAGTCCGCGTTGAACGCGTGGCAGACGAGCGGATGCACCTGGATCGCCTTGCCCTCGACGAGGGTCGGCTCGAACGCCTGGATGCCGAGCCGATGCAGCGTCGGTGCGCGGTTCAGCAGGACCGGATGCTCCTGGATGACCTCCTCGAGGATGTCCCAGACCTCGCCCTGCATCTGGTCGACATGCCGCTTCGCCGCCTTGATGTTCTGGACGATCTTCCGCTCGACGAGCCGGCTCATGATGAACGGCTTGAAGAGCTCGAGCGCCATCAGCTTCGGCAGGCCGCACTGGTGCAGCTTCAGGTGCGGGCCGGCGACGATGACCGAGCGTCCGGAGTAGTCGACGCGCTTGCCGAGCAGGTTCTGGCGGAACCGGCCCTGCTTGCCCTTCAGCATGTCGGACAGCGACTTGAGCGGCCGGTTGCCCGGGCCCGTCACGGCGCGGCCGCGGCGGCCGTTGTCGAACAGCGCGTCGACGGCCTCCTGCAGCATGCGCTTCTCGTTGTTGACGATGATCTCCGGCGCGCCGAGGTCGAGGAGCCGCTTGAGGCGGTTGTTCCGGTTGATGACGCGGCGGTAGAGGTCGTTCAGGTCGGAGGTCGCGAAGCGGCCGCCGTCGAGCTGGACCATCGGGCGAAGCTCCGGCGGGATCACCGGCACGGCCTCGAGGATCATCCACTCCGGGCGGTTCTCGGAGGTGACGAACGCCGAGACGACCTTCAGGCGCTTGATCGCGCGCTGCTGCTTCTGTCCCTTGCCCGTGCGGATCTGCTCGCGCAGGATCGCCGACTCGTTCGTCAGGTCGAGATCCTTCAGCAGGTCGCGGATCGCCTCCGCACCCATGCCGCCGCGGAAGTAGACGCCGAACCCGTAGGGCGAGCCGAAGCGGTCCTTGAGCTCGCGGAAGATCTGCTCGTCGTTGACGATCATCTTCGGCTCGAGCTCCCGGAAGAGCTGCCACGTCTGCTCGAGGCGGCGGACCGAGTCGACGGCGGCCTCGCGCGCGTCGTCGCGGCGTGACTCGATGTCGAGGTACATCTCGCGGACCTTCAGCGCCCACTGGATGATCGCGTCGAGGTCCTCCTTCTGGATGCGGCCGTCCGTGCGCAGGCACAGGTCGTTCGTGAGCTCACGGATGTCCTGCCCTTCCTCCCACGTGTCGACGACGTCGCGGAGCAGGCCGTTGCCGAGCTCGCGCGCCTTGTCGAGGTTCTTGACGTCGACGCCCTTCGCGAGCTCGACGTCGTCCTCGTGCACCTCGTCGCCTTCGAGGAGCGAGTCGACGACGCGATGGATGTGCTTCGTGATCGCGCCCTTCTTCGCGCCCGTCGCCTTCGCGAGGTCCTTCTCGAGCGGCCGGATCGCCTCGAGGATCTGCTCGGCGGCGACCGAGACCTGCTCGAGCTCGCGCGGCGCGAGCCTGCGGTCGTCGCGGATCGCGGCGTTCCGGACGAGCTCGCGGATCTTCTTCGAGTCCTCCGTCGTGATCTTCGGGACGAGCTCGACGAGCAGCCCGTTGACGAGCTTGCGCGCATCCTCGAGCGTCGGCAGCGCCTGCTCCTCGGCCCAGTTGTTCAGGCCGCGGACCCAGAAGTCGTCGTCCTCGTCGAAGTTGCGCTCCTTGCCCTTCGCGAAGAAGTCGCGACGGCGCGCAAGGCGGTCCTCGAGCGCGGCGAGCGCCTCGTCCTTGTCGACCTCGATGCGGCCGGCCTCGCTCTGGACCTGGTCCTCGAGCGTGTTGAGATCGGAGGCGCGCTTCTCGTTGTCGACGGCGGTGACGATCGACGCGGCGAAGTACAGGACCTTCTCGAGCTCGCGCGGAGCGATGTCGAGCAGGTAGCCGATGCGGCTCGGGACGCCCTTGAAGAACCAGATGTGCGACACGGGGGCGGCCAGGTCGATGTGGCCCATGCGCTCGCGGCGCACCTTCTGCCGCGTCACCTCGACGCCGCAGCGCTCGCAGATGATTCCCTTGTAGCGGACGCGCTTGTACTTGCCGCAGTAGCACTCCCAGTCGCGCGTCGGCCCGAAGATGCGCTCGCAGAAGAGGCCGTCGCGCTCCGGCTTCAGCGTGCGGTAGTTGATCGTCTCCGGCTTCGTGACCTCACCCGAAGACCAGTCGCGGATCTGCTTGCTGGAGGCAAGCCCGATCCGAATCGCGTCGAAATCGTTGATGTCGATCAAGTCTCTCCTCAGTCCTTAGTCTTCGAGTTCAAGGTCAACGAGGTCTGCGTCGCCGAGCGGCCCGACTTCGGCCTCGGCCTCTTCCTTCGCCTCTTCCTCCTCCGAGACCTCGACGTCGTCGAGGTCGCCGAGCGACTCGTCGGCCGGAAGGGCGAGCTCGCCGTCGCTGTCGACGCGCTCCTGTCCCTCTTCGGCCTCCTCGGCCGTCGGCTGGCGGCCGACCGCGCGGAGCGAGCCGGGCGAGAGATCGATGCCGAGCTCCTCGGCGGCGCGCAGGAGCTCGTCCTCCTCTTCGCGCACCTCGACCTCGCGGCCCTCGTCGGAGAGCACGTGCACGTCGAGCGCGAGTGACTGCATCTCCTTCAGCAGCACCTTGAAGGACTCGGGGATCGACGGCTCGGCGATGTTCTCGCCCTTGACGATCGCCTCGTAGGCCTTCACGCGCCCGACGGTGTCGTCGGACTTGATGGTGAGCATCTCCTGCAGCGTGTACGCGGCGCCGTACGCCTCGAGCGCCCACACCTCCATCTCGCCGAAGCGCTGGCCGCCGAACTGCGCCTTGCCGCCGAGCGGCTGCTGCGTCACGAGCGAGTACGGGCCCGTGCTCCGCGCGTGGATCTTGTCGTCCACGAGGTGGAGCAGCTTCAGGATGTACATGTAGCCGACGGTGATCTTCTGCTCGAACGGCTCACCGGTGCGGCCGTTGTAGAGCATGACCTTGCCCGAGCACTGGCGGCCCGAAGCCCGCTTCTTGTCGACGAGCATGTTGATCGGCGAGTCGACGTTCTGCTCCGTCCACGCGATCAGCGCCTCGTCGACGTCGACCGGGGTCGCACCGTCGAAGACGGGCGTCGCGACCGGAGACGGGTTGCCGCCGTTGATCACCTGGCGGCGGTGCTTCCAGTCGACCTTCCCGTTCCCGTCGCCGTTCTCGTGGAAGACGCCGTGCGCCGCCGCCCAGCCGAGGTGCGTCTCGAGCACCTGGCCGATGTTCATGCGGCTCGGCACGCCGAGCGGGTTCAGCACGATGTCGACGGGGCGGCCGTCCGGCAGGAACGGCATGTCCTCCTCGGGGACGATCCGCGAGATGACGCCCTTGTTGCCGTGGCGGCCGGCGAGCTTGTCGCCCTCCGCGATCTTGCGCTTCTTGGCGACGTAGACGCGGACGAGCTCGTTCACGCCGGGGGACAGGTCGTCGCCGCCGTCGCGTGAGAACGTCTTCACGTCGATGACGACGCCGCCCTCGCCGTGCGGCACCTTCAGGCTCGTGTCACGAACCTCGCGCGCCTTCTCCTTGAAGATGGCGCGGATCAGCTTCTCCTCCGCCGTCAGCTCGGTCTCGCCCTTCGGGGTCACCTTGCCGACGAGCAGGTCGCCGGAGCCGACCTCGGCACCGATGCGCACGACACCGCGCTCGTCGAGTTGCGCGAGCGACTCTTCGGAGCGGTTCGGGATGTCGCGGGTGATCTCCTCGTCGCCGAGCTTCGTCGAGCGGGCGTCGATCTCGTACTCGTGGATGTGGATCGACGACAGGATGTCGTCCTTCACGACTCGCTCGGAGATGACGATCGCGTCCTCGAAGTTGAAGCCCTCGAACGGCATGAACGCGACGAGCAGGTTCGCGCCGAGAGCAAGCTCGCCGTTGTCGGTCGAGCTGCCGTCGGCGAGCACCTCATCGGCCTTCACCTTGTCGCCCAGGCGCACTACCGGCTTGTGGTGGATGAGCGTGCCTTGGTTCGAGCGCATGAACTTCGTCAGCGTGTAGCTGTCCTTGCCGTCCTTCGTCTCGACGACGATCTTGTCGGCGTCGACGTCGACGACGGTGCCGGCGTTGTCGGCGATGACGACGTCGCCCGAGTCGACCGCGGCGCGGTACTCGAGGCCGGTGCCGACGAGCGGCGCCTGACGCACGAGCAGCGGCACGGCCTGCCTCTGCATGTTCGCGCCCATGAGCGCGCGGTTCGCGTCGTCGTGCTCGAGGAACGGGATGAGCGCCGTCGAGACCGAGACGATCTGCGCGGGCGCGACGTCCATGAACTCGACGTCCTTCGGCGCAGCGGTGACGGCCTCGCCCTCGGCCGAGCGGCAGAGCACCGCAGCCTCGAGCAGCTTGCCGCTCTTGTCCGTCGTCGCCGTCGCCTGCGCGATCGTGTAGCGCGACTCCTCGACCGCGTCGAGGTAGACGATCTCGTTCGTCACCTTGCCGCCGGTCACCTTGCGGTACGGCGTCTGGATGAAGCCGAACTCGGAGACGGTTGCGTACGACGCGAGGTAGCCGATGAGGCCGATGTTCGGGCCTTCCGGCGTCTCGATCGGGCACATGCGCCCGTAGTGGGTCGGGTGCACGTCGCGCACCTCGATCGGCGCACGCTCACGAGTCAGGCCGCCTGCCCCGAGGGCGCTGAGCCGGCGCCGGTGCGTGAGCCCGGCGAGCGAGTTCGTCTGGTCCATGAACTGCGACAGCTGCGACGAGCCGAAGAACTCCTTCAGCGCTGCCACGACCGGGCGGATGTTGATGATCGTCTGGGGCGTGATCGTGTCGACGTCCTCGGTCGTCATCCGCTCGCGCACGACGCGCTCCATGCGGTAGAGGCCGACGCGGAACGCCTCCTGGATCAGCTCGCCGACCGTGCGCAGGCGGCGGTTCCCGAAGTGCTCGTACTCGTCGAGCTCCGCGGCGATGGGCGCGCGCGGGAGTCCGATCGCCTCGGCGGCGAAGTCCTTCGAGTCCTCGGGCAGGCCGAGCTTGACCGGCAGCTCGATGAGCTTGCGGACGAGCGCGACGATGTCCTCGGTTGTGAGGACGCGGGTGTCCTCCGGCACGTTGACGCCGAGCCGCTGGTTCAGCTTGTAGCGGCCGACCTTCGTCAGGTCGTAGCGCTTCGGGTCGAAGAAGAGCGCCCGCAGGAGGTTCCGCGCGTTGTCGAGCGTCGGCGGCTCGCCCGGGCGCTGCTTCTTGAACACCTCGATCAGGGCCTCCTCCTCGCGGGTCGAGGGGTCCTTCTCGAGGGTGTTGACGATGTATGCCGAGTTCTCGAAGAGCGCGAGGATCGCCTCGTTCGACGACGTGTCGAGCGCGAAGCCCGTCGAGGGGTCCTCGGCCGGCAGCGCGCGGAGCAGCGTCGTGATCGGCAGCTTGCGCTTGCGGTCGATGCGGGCATACGCGATGCCCTTCTTGTCGATCTCGAGCTCGAGCCAGGAGCCGCGGCTCGGCATGAGGTTCGCGGTGAAGACCTGCTTCGTCGGGTCCTTCGGCTCCATCAGATAGGCACCCGGCGAACGGACGAGCTGCGTCACGATGACGCGCTCGGTGCCGTTGATGATGAAGGTGCCGTGCTCGGTCATCATCGGGAAGTCGCCCATGAAGACCGTCTGCTCGCGGATCTCGCCCGTGTCCTTGTTGACGAAGCGGACGGTCATCGAGAGCGGGGCCTGGTACGTCAGGTCCTTCTCACGGCATTCCTTGATCGTGAACTGGGGCAGGCCGAACTGGTACTCGCCGAACTCGACGGCGAGCGAGCCGGTGTAGTCCTCGATCGGCGAGATGTCGTCGATCGTCTCCCTGAGGCCCTCGTCCAGGAACCACTGGAACGAGGCCTTCTGGATGTCGATGAGGTTGGGGAGGTCGAGGACCTTTTCGATGCGGGAAAAAGACTTGCGCGCGCGGGGCGAAGCGACCTGAGTGGTCAAAGAAAGAGCCTCCCTTGGGGACGTGCGAGATTCAGGCGATTTAGGGCGTGCAGGGGTGCGGACGAGCGGGACGTCGGCCGAACCTGTCAGGATACCGATTCCGCCCCTCTTTCCGCAAGCGAACGCTGCGGCAGGAGCCGAAAATTGCCGCCAGACTGTAGCGCGGCGGGTTCGTCCCGTCAAAAGCGGCCGCTCGGGCCTTGAACGTCTGGGGCCTGACCCCTTGGGTCAGGCCCCGTCTTTGCCCAGGGTGCCGTCGGTTGCTACTTGAGCTCGACGCTTGCTCCCGCTTCCTCGAGCTGGGCCTTGACCGCGTCGGCCTCCTCCTGGTTCACGCCCTCCTTGACGGCGGCAGGGGCGGAGTCGACCAGGTCCTTGGCCTCCTTCAGGCCGAGGCCGGTGACGGCGCGCACGACCTTGATGACGCCGATCTTCGCGGCACCCGGGCTCGTGAGGACGACGTCGAAGGAGGTCTTCTCCTCGGCTGCGGCGCCGTCGCCGCCGGCGGCTCCGCCGGGGGCGGCGACCGCGACCGGAGCGGCGGCCGTGATGCCCCACTCCTCCTCGATCTTGTTCTTCAGCTCGACGAGCTCGAGGACCGTCATCGTCCCGAGCTGCTCGAAGATGGTGTCTACAGCTGCCATTTAGTCGTTCTCCTTCTCGGTCTCGGTCTCTGGGCTATCGGTCTCGGAGGCGGACGCTGTCGCGTCCGCCTGTGTGGGTTCGTCTCCCTCGGCGGCCGGCGCCTCGGGGGCGGGCTCAGGGTTGTCGGTTTCGGAGGCGGACGCTGTCGCGTCCGCCGTGGTGGGTTCGTCTCCCTCGGCGCTCGGCGCCTCGGGGGCGGGCTCGGACTTCTCCTCTGAAGCCGGTTGCTCCTCAGCCTGGCCCCCGAGCTGCTCGATCCGGGCATCGAGGAGGCCGTACAGGTTCTGGAGCGGAGCGTTGACGAGGCCGGCGATGGCGGTGATCGGGGCGATGATCGCGGCGAGCACCTGGCCGCGGAGCACGTCGAGGGGCGGCAGGGCCGCCAGGGATTGCACCTCGTCGGCCGTGAGCGCGCGGCCCTGCATGACACCGCCGCGGATCGCGAGCACGCGCGACTCGCGTGCCGAGTCGGCGAGCGCCTTCGCCGCTGCGACCATGTCGCCGTCGGCCTCGAGGAACGCGATCGCGCTCGGCCCGTCGAGCAGGGTCAGAAGCGCGTCGGCACCGGCCGCTTCCGCCGCACGGCGGGTCAGCGTGTTCTTCACGACGCTGAATCGGGCCCCGCTCTCGATCAGGCGGGAGCGGAGCGCGTCGATCTGCGGCATCGTCAGCCCGCGGTAGTCGGCGACGAGCAGCGTGTCGGACGCGCGCAGCCGCTCGGTCAGCTCCGCGACGACCTGCTCCTTGTCCGCTTTTTTCATCGAACCACCTCCTCTTCGTTCATCGAGCCCGCACGGTGGCGGGCTCGAGAAGAGGCGATGCGATCACCTCGGCTCCGAGCACCGCCTGCGCTGGGCTTCCACCTTCCGGCTGCCAGCGGTCTTCGGCGATTGGGCGTCTCTACGCAGGAACGGCTTGCGCCTGCTCCTCCAGCTCTTCCAGGATACCCCGCACCTTCGCCGGATCGACGTGGATGCCGGGGCCCATCGTGCTCGTGATCGTGACTTGCCGGATGTAGCGGCCCTTCGCGGCCGCGGGCTTCGCCCGGATGATCTCGTCGACGACCGCCGCGTAGTTCTCGATCAGCTGGCGCTCGTCGAAGCTCTTCTTCCCGATCGAGACGTGAACGTTCGCGCCGCGGTCGGTGCGGTATTCGAGCTTGCCGGCCTTGGCGTCCCGGACGGCCTTGCCCACGTCGAAGGTGACGGTGCCGGTCTTCGGGTTCGGCATCAGCCCGCGCGGGCCGAGGATGCGGCCGAGCCGTCCGACGTTGCCCATCTGGTCGGGCGTCGCGATCGCGACGTCGAAATCGGTGAAGCCCTCCTCGATCTGCTTCGCGAGGTCGGCGGAGCCCACGACGTCGGCGCCTGCCTCCTCCGCCTCCCGGGCCTTGTCGCCCTCGGCGAAGACCGCGATGCGGACGTCCTTGCCCGTGCCGTGCGGGAGCATCAGGGTGCCGCGCAGCTGCTCGTCCGCGTGGCGGACGTTCAACCCCAGGCGGAAGTGCACCTCGACCGTCTCGTCGAACTTCGCGGGGGGAAAGTCCTTCAGCATCCTGACCGCCACGACCGGGGAGTACGTCGTCTCCCGGTCGATCCGGCCGCGCGCCTCGACGTAGCGCTTCCCGTGCAGCGCCATCAGAGATCCACCTCGACTCCCATCGACCGTGCGGTACCGGCGATGATCAGCGCGGCGTGGTCGACGTCGCGCGCGTTCAGGTCGACGAGCTTCGTCTCGGCGATCTGGCGCACCTGGTCGCGCGAGAGGCGCCCGACCTTGATCCGGTTCGGCTCGGCCGAGCCCTTGTCCAGCCGCAGCGCCTCCTTGATCAGGACGGCCGCCGGCGGCGTCTTCGTGATGAACGTGAACGAGCGGTCCTCGAAGACCGTGATCTCGACCGGGGTGATCCGTCCGTTCTGATCCGCGGTCTGGGCGTTGAAGGCCTTGCAGAACTCCATGATGTTGACCCCGTGCTGGCCGAGCGCAGGGCCGACCGGCGGCGCCGGGTTCGCCTGCCCGCCGGGGATCTGGAGCTTGATGAGTGTCAGGACTTTCTTTGCCATCGCAATTCCTCTAGTCGAGCTTCTTCACGTTGTCGAATCCGACCTCGACCGGCACCTGCCGCTCGAAGATGTTCACCATTACCTGAAGCTTCTGCGCGTCGGCGTTCACGTCGGTGATCTCGCCGTCGAAGTCCGCGAGCGGCCCCGAGGTGATCTTCACCGATTCGCCGAGCGCGAACTCCACCTGCGCGCGAGTCGGCGCAACGCCGCCCGTGCCGGTGTGGAGGATCCGGTCGACCTCGGGCTGGGAGAGCGGCACCGGCTTCGAGCCGGCTCCGACGAAGCCCGTCACGCCCGGCGTGTTCTTCACGACCGTCCAGGCGTCGTCGTTCAGGTCCATGTTCACGAGCACGTAGCCCGGGAGCACGCGCTTCTCCGCCTGGACCTTCTGCCCGTCCTTCGTCTCGATCACCTGTTCGGTCGGGACGACGACGCGGCGGAAGCGGGTGCGCTGGCCCATGGACTCGATCCGGTGCTCGAGGTTGGCTTTCACCTTGTTCTCGTGCCCGGAATAGGTGTTGATCACGTACCAGCGGAACATTCGATCCTCTCTATCGCAGCAGTACGTGTTGGACGACGTACTTCCAGAGCTCGTCGTTCAGCCAGAGGTAGGTGCCGACGATGACGCAGGCGATCAGGACGACCGCGGTACCGCTGACGACAGCCTTCTGGTTCGGCCACTCGACCTTCTTGAGCTCGCCGATCGACTCCTGGACGAAGGTGAAGAGCCCCGCGCCCGGAAAGCGCCGCGGCCGCGTGCCGCTGCCGGCGTCCGCGCGCGGCCGCCTCGGCTCCGAGTCGCTCTGGGCGGTCGGGCGCTGGGGCGCGGCCGGCGGGCGCTGCGGCGGCCCGCCCGCGAGGGCCGGCTGCTGCTGCGCGCGCCGCGCGCGGCGCTCTTGACGCGTCTGCCGGGCCATCCAAGGCGCCTAACGGGTCTCCCGGTGGGGCGTGTGATGCCCACACCAGCGGCAGTACTTCTTGAACTCGACTCTGTCGGGCGAGTTCCGCTTGGATTTCTGCGTCTGATAGTTACGCCGCTTGCACTCCGTGCAGGCGAGCGTGATTGCGACTCTGACTCCGGTGGCCATATTCTCGTCTCTACCTCGAGGTGAACGCGTTCAAAGTAGCGCCGGGTGGGCTCGAACCACCGACCTCTGCATTATGAGTGCAGCGCTCTAACCAGCTGAGCTACGGCGCCCCGCGCGCCGGTGGAGTGTAGCGGATCAATTGCAGGTTTCCCCGCACCTCCGGAGGCCCCGGCGACGTTTTCTCTGCGCCGAACCGGCCACCTTCAGGCGAGAGGAGACGACGTGAGCGCGACCGCAGCAACCCCCGGACAAGTGGGCGTGACGGGAGGCACGGGCAAGACGGTCACGACCGACATCCCGGCACGGCTCGACCGGCTGCCCTGGAGTCGCTGGCACTGGCTCGTGATCGTCGCCCTCGGGATCACCTGGATCCTCGACGGGCTCGAGGTCACGCTCGTCGGCTCGATCTCGGGCGTCCTCACCGACAAGCAGACCCTCCACCTCTCGACAGGGCAGGCCACGGCGGCCGGCTCCTTCTACCTCGCGGGAGCGGTCGGCGGCGCGCTCCTCTTCGGGTACCTGACCGACCGTTTCGGGCGCCGGAAGCTCTTCATGATCACGCTCGGCGTCTATCTGCTCTTCACCGTCGCGACGGCGCTCGCCTGGAACTTCTGGTCGTTCATGCTCTTCCGCGTGCTCGCCGGGAGCGGCATCGGCGGCGAGTACTCGGCGATCAACTCGGCGATCGACGAGCTCGTCCCCGCGCGCGTTCGCGGCCGGGTGGCGCTCGCGATCAACAGCTCGTGGTGGATCGGCACGGCGGTCGCCGCAGGGCTCACCGTCCTGCTGCTGAACACGCTCGCGGTCAATCTCGGCTGGCGCGTCGCCTTCGGCCTCGGCGCGATCCTCGCTGTCGGCATCCTCTTCATCCGCCACCTCGTGCCCGAGAGCCCGCGCTGGCTCCTCACCCACGGTCGCGGCGACGAGGCGGAGGAGGTCGCCCGAAAGATCGAGGCGGAGGTGCAGAAGACCCATCCCGATCTGCCCGAGCCCGAAGGCGAGCCGCTCGAGATCGAGCAGCGCGAGTCGATCGGCTTCATCTCGATCGCGAAGCACGTGATGAAGGAGTATCCGGGGCGCGGCGTGCTCGGCTTTGCGCTCGATGGCGTCGCAGGCGGTGCTCTACAACGCGACGCTCTTCGGGATGGTCTCGATCATGACGACCTTCTTCCATGCGTCGAAGGCGAATGCGCCCCTCTACATCATCCCGTTCGCGGTCGGCAACCTGCTCGGGCCGTGGCTCCTCGGCCCGCTCTTCGACTCGGTCGGTCGCAAGATCATGATCTCGTCGACGTATCTGCTGTCGGCAGTCGTGCTGCTCATCACGGCCTACCTCTTCAACCAGAGACTGCTGTCGGCGACAACGCTGACGCTGTGCTGGGCCGTCTGCTTCTTCTTCGCGTCGGCTGGGGCGTCTGCCGCGTACCTGACGGTGAGCGAGATCTTCCCGATGGAGACGCGGGCGATGGCGATCGCGCTCTTTTACGCGTGCGGCACGGGTGTCGCGATTGCGGCCCCGTGGACGTTCGGAAAGCTGATCGAGACGGGCTCGTACTCGAACGTCACGATCGCGTTCGTGATCGGCGGGGTGATCATGGCGATCGGCGGCATCGTGGAGATCCTGCTCGGCGTCGAGGCGGAGCGGAAGTCGCTCGAAGAGGTTGCGCGGCCGATCAACGCCGTGCGGAGCGGCGGCCGGGCTGCCGCAGCGCCGGCGCGCGCCCGCTAGTTAGTCCCTGCGGTGGGCCGGCGCCGCCTGGCGCCGGCCCTCGCGCACCCAGGCGGCGGCGAAGAGCGCGGCGAGCATCGCGACGAGCGGCAGCAGGCCGCCGGCGAGCAGGAGCGTGCGGAGGAGCATCGGTCCAGCCTGGCGGCGGCGCCGGATGGTGTAAATGGGCCGTTCGGCCCATTTACACCGCCGGCGCTCCTTAACTACTGGTGCATCGGCGCTTCTTGGCCGGGCAGGTGCAGCAGGTTCTCCACCTCGCGCACGCCCTGCACCGACCGCGCCCGCTGGACGAGGTCGTCGATCAGGTCGGGCCGGCCGACCTCGCCGCGTAGCTGCACGACGCCGTCTGCGGCGTTGACCGAGATCCGGCCCTTCTGTTCGGGCTCGTGACGGACGAGCTCGGTCTCCACCTGTTGGGCGAGCGTGACGTCGTCGACCTGCTTGCGCGGCCGCGGCCAGAACCCGTAGCGCTGCGCGCCGACGGCCAGCCCCGCGCGTTCGCTTCGCTCGATGAACCGCTTCGCGGCGACCGCCGCTCCGCCCCCGACTGCGGCTCCGATTCCCACTGCTCCGATCTTTCTCATCTGTTCCGTCCTTTCTCTTGGATGAACCGCAGCGTGCGTGCCCAGGCATCGTCGGATGCCTCGGCGAACTCCTCCTGCTTCCGGTCGAAGAAGCTGTGCGGCGCGCCGTCGTAGACCACGATCTCGTGCTCGACGCCGGCCTTGGTGAGTGCCTCTTCGAACGCGTCGTTCTCGACCTTCGTGATGTTCTTGTCCGCCCCGGCCTGCAGCGCGAGGATCGGCGCGTCGATCTCGCTCGCGCGCTCGGCCGGCCCCTCAACCCCGTTTCGCTCCGTCGGGAAGCCGTAGAAGCCGACGGCGCCGGCAAGGGCATGGCCGGACGCTGCCGCGAGCCAGGAGTTGCGACCGCCGAAGCAGAAGCCGACCGTGAAGACCGACGTGCAGCCGAGGCCGCGTAGCTGCTCGACCGCAGCCCCGACGTCCGCCTGCACGAGCTCGGGCTTCGTCTGCTGCACGTGCGGCATGTATTCGAAGTCGTCGTCGCGCTTCTCCACGCCGGCCGTGCGCCCGAAGTAGTCGATCGCGACGGCGGCGAAGCCGCGCTCCGCGAACCGCAGCGCGAGCTCCTCGTAGAACCGGTAGAGACCTCTGACATCGGGCAGGATCGCAACCCCCGCCTGCGGCGTCCCGTCCGGCAGCGCCTGGAACGCCGCCAGCCGGTTCCCATCGGAGGCCGTCAGCACGAGATCGTCGTGCGAGACGGCCGCTCCCGAGATCGCGGGAATCGGCGGCAGGGAATCGGCGTCGAAGCACATCGCTCCTCACGTACCGGCAGGAGGTCGGTCCGAAACGCCGTAGAGGTCAGGGCGATGGCAGAGCAGTCGCATCGGCATGAGATGAGCGAGGCGATCCGCGCCCAGCGGGCGCGCCGAGCAGCCCCTCGCTCGATCGCGCCCGAGCCCCGCCCCGAGCCCGACCCTGTCGAGCCGGCCCCGGAAACCCCGCGGAAACGCCTGCTCGGACGCCTGCGCAACAAGTAGCCTTCGCACGATGAGGCGCGCCCTCGCTTGGGCTCTCACCCTGCCGCTCGTGCTGCTCGGCTCGCAGGCCGCACACGCGATCGCCTACGACCTCGTCTATCCGCAGGGCCACGCGCGCATCCTGCTCGCCACGGGCCACGGCTACCTCACCTGGCTGCCGCTCGCTCTCGGGATCGCGGGCGCCGTCGCGCTCGCGTCGCTCTGCGCGGCAGCAGCGGACGCGGCGCGTGGCCGGCCGCAGCGTGAGGTCCCCGCCTGGGCCTTCGCGCTGCTTCCGCCCGCGACGTTCCTGATCCAGGAGGTGCTCGAGCTCTCGCTCCACACCGGAACCCTCGGCATCCGTGCCCTGCTCGCTCCGACGTTCCTCCCTGGACTCGCCCTCCAGCTTCCGATCGCCCTGCTCGCGTATCTCGCGGCACGTCTCTTGCTGCGCACCGCAGAGCGCGTCGGCCGCGCGCTCGCGCAGGCGCGGCCGCTACGCGTCCTCGCCCAGCCTCTCGTCCTTCCCGCTGCGACGACGTTGCGCGCTCGCGCCGTCCTCGCCGGCTGCAGCTCGCGCGGGCCGCCTCGGCTCGCCGCGATCTGATGCCGTAAAAAGCGACGAAGGAGAGACCATGAGAGATCGCCTCGCGCTCGGCGCGCTCGTCGTGCTCGCAGCGCTCACATTCACAGCAAGCGCGTTTGCGCACGCGCGTATCAGCCCGCCGGAAGCACTGGCCAAGCAGCTGCAGCTCTTCACGCTCGCGGTGCCGACCGAGAAAGAGAACGCAACCACGACGACGGTCGAGCTCGACGCTGCCCGCAGGGTTCTCGATCGACTCGTTCGTTCCCTCGCCCGGCTGGAAGCGCAGCGTTCGGCAGAGCGGCTCCGGCGAGAGCGCCGTCATCCAGCAGGTGACCTGGAGCGGCGGCTCGGTTCCAACCGGCGAGGACGCGGCGTTCTCGTTCCTCGCGGCACCCTCGGCTGCGAAGACGTACACCTTCTCCGCGAAGCAGACGTACTCCGACGGCTCGGTCGTCGACTGGAACGGCTCAGAGTCGTCGGACTCACCCTCGCCGGTCGTGAAGACCGAGACGTCGCTCGGCGGCGGCACGTCGACCCTCGACATCGTCGCGCTCGCGCTCGCCGCGGTCGCACTCATCGCCGCCGTGATCGGGCTCGTCGCCAGAGGCGGCGGCGGGAGGACGCTGGCATGACCGCGCGGCTCATCGCCTCGCTCGTCGCGCTCGCTGCCGGAGTCACCGCAGTCGTCGTCGTGCTGTTGCTCCTGCACGGAACGCCGGGCCCTCAGTGACGGGGAAAGCGATACGTGCGATGCGGCGGCACGAACGGGCCGACCTCGAGCACGACCTCGTCACGGTCACGCAGAGGAAGCGTGCGCGGATCGCCGCGCCGGCGGACGCCGTGCACGTACACGCGGACGAGGCCCGCGAACGAGAGCAGGCGTCGAGGTCCGAAGCGCTCGCCCCACACGCGGAAGACGTCGCCGAGCGTCGTGCGGCCCGCGAAGTCGATGACGCCGGTCGGGTCGAGCGTCCAGACACGCGCGCGGCACCGCGCCGCATGGACACGGCCGAACGTCGCCTGCGCGTCGCGGAGGCCGAGTGCGGTGGGCACGATCACGACGCGGCCGTGCGCGAAGAGCTCGAGGTGCATCCTGCTCCCGGCACCGAGTGGAGCGTGCGCGCAGGGCGCGTGCACCGCCGGAGGAGGGTGGTATCGCGGCCCGACGCCCACGGGCGTCGGCACGGGGGCAAGCATGTGCTGCACGCTATCGCGCTTGCCGCGATCCTCGGCCTCGCCGGCTGCGGCGGCGGCTCGTCGAGCTCGCCGACCGTCGCAATCCAGCCCGCGCGCCAGTTCCGGCTGACGACGCACATCGTCGGGACGCCGAGCGCGGGCAAGCCGACGAAGATCGCGTTCTCGATCCTGCAGCCCGACGGCTCGAACCTCACGAAGTTCAAGCATGGAGCGGGGCCGCATACGGGCGTACACGTGATCTACGTGCGCGACGATCTCGGCGCGATCGTGCACCACCATCCGCCGATCGCAGCGGACGGCACGTTCACGGACACGGTCGACTTCGCACGCGGCGGGCCCTACCGGGTCGTGATCGACGTCTACCCGCAGCAATCGACACCGCAGCCGAACTTCCAGCTCTTCACACGGATCCGTGTCAAGGGCGCCTACACACCGCAGCCCCTGCCCCCGCCCACGCAGTCGGAGACCGTCGACGGCTACCGGTTTGCACTCAAAGGCAACCCGCATCTGCGGGCGATCCAGGCAGAGCTCCTCTCGTTCACGGTGACGTCCCCGACCGGTGCTCCGGCGCACTTCACCCCGTGGTACGGAGCGCTCGCGCATGCGATCTTCTTTCGGAAGGGCTCGCTCGACTACTTCCACACCCACGTGTGCGCGCCGGGCGCAGGCAACTGCACGAGCCTGCTCGGCGGAGCGAAGGTGACCGGAACCTCCACGACGCCCGGCAAGCTCTCGGTCGGAGTGCTCGTGCCCGTCGGCGGGACCTGGCGTCTCTTTCTCCAATGCCTCGTCGACGGCCACGTGCTGACAGCGCCGTTCACGTTGCACGTCCGATGAAGCGCCTCGTCGTCGCCGGTGCGGTTGTGGCGGCCGCGCTCGCGCTACCGGCGGCGGCATTCGCACATGCAGCACTCCTGCGGACGATCCCGTCGGCAAGCGTGATCGTCAACAACCCGCCGCCGCAGGTCGCGCTCGTCTACTCGGAAGCGGTGGAGCCGCGGTTCGCCGTCGTCTCCGTCACCGACGCGGGCGCGCACTCCGAGACGACGGGCCCGCCGCGCCGGTCGGCCGCGAACGCAGACGAGCTCGATGTGCCGCTCGCGCATCTGCGGCCCGGGTGGTATCTCGTCTACTGGCGCGTGATCTCGGTCGACGGGCATCCGGTGCGCGGCGCGTTCACGTTCGCGGTCGGCCCCAATCCCGGGCCGGCGCCGCAGTTCCGAATTCCGTCGCTCACGGAGACGGCGGCGACGCCCACGCTCGTTGCCGCGCGCTGGGTCGCCTTCCTCTCCCTGATGTCGGCGATCGGTCTCTTCGTGCTGCGGCTCGGGATCGCACGGCCGTTGCGCGGGCCTCCCCGCGCGCTCGCCGTCGCTTTCTGGGCCGCGCTTGCCGTCGCACTCATCGCGGTGCCGGTCTACACCCTGATCGCGACGGCTGCGTTCGCCGAGCGCTCGTTCTGGTCGTTCGGTGCGCTCGTCCCGTTGATGCGTACGTCCGCGTTCGGACGCGGCTATCTCGACCTCGAGCTCCTGCTCGCGCTGTTCGGGGTTGCCGCCGGAGTCGCGCTCTGGGTCGACCGTCCGGAGCGCGAAAAGCGCTCGATCGCGGAGCTGCTCGCGCTCTCCGGCGCGACGCTCGCCGCCGCCGCCGTGCTGCTCGTGCCGGGGGCGGCCGGTCACGCGGCGCAAACAGCGCCGCGCGTACTCGCGCTCACCTTCGACTGGCTGCATCTCGTCGCGGGCTCGCTCTGGATCGGCGGCCTGATCGGCCTGCTCGTGCTGTGGCGCAGCCTCCCGGCGGCACGACGCCTCGCGGGCCTCGTGCTCTGCGTGCCGCGTTTCTCGAACGTCGCGCTGACGTCGGTGATCGTCCTCTTCGGCTCCGGCGTCGGCGCCTCGATCCTGCACCTGCCGACGCTTGCCTCGTTGTGGCACACCCCCTACGGCCAGGCGATCGTCGTCAAGGCATCGCTCTTGCTCTGCGCGATCGCTGTCGCATCGGGGAACCTGCTGCCGACCGTGCCGCGCGCTCGGACCGGCCGGATCCGCCCGATGAGCGCCGCGATCCTCCTGCGAAGGCTCGTGAGCGTCGAGGTGCTGCTCGTCGCCGCCGCGGTCGCGGCGGCCGCCGTTCTCTCGAGTCTTCCCCCGCCGCCGAAGGCGCTCGCCTCGCTCGGCGGCGCCAGCGCCCACACCGGTCCCGGGACCTGTGACGCAGCTGCTGAGCCGCAACGGCTATCAGCTTGCGTTCCACGTGGATCCGAACCGTGCCGCCGTACCGAATCAGTTCGCGGTGCGCATCGATCGACGCGGCCGCGCCGGTTCGCGGCGCGGACGTCACCGCTACGTTCACGATGCTCGACATGGAGATGCAGCACAGTGCTACAAGCTGTCGGAGACCGCGCCCGGCCTGTACGAGCACTCTGCGCCTGCGCTCGTGATGGTCGGCCACTGGGGGCTGTCGTTCGCCATCACCCCGCAGGGCGGGAAGCCGTTCACCGTCCTCCTCGTCGACCGGGCGAACGGATGAGACGCGCGCTCGCCGTCTTCGCACTCGCCGCGTGCATCGTCGCGAGCGGAGCGCGCGCGGACGGCGATCCCGCCAGCGACTACCTGCTCGGAACGCAGGTGTTTCTCCCCTTCGACATCAAGGTCCCGAAGGCGACGCAACAGGAGCTGATCTCGCTCGTCCACAATGCGAACGCGTCCGGCTACACGATCCGCGTCGCGCTCATCGGAAGCGCATACGACCTCGGGGCGGTCGGAGTGCTCTGGCGGAAGCCGAAGGCGTACGCGAAATTCCTCGGCGCCGAGCTCAGTTCATCTACAAGCAGCGTCTGCTCATCGTCATGCCGAACGGGTTCGGGTTCTACTGGGTGAAGCATCCCGCCACGAAGGAGTATGCGGTGCTCGCGAGGATCCCCGTGGGCCGAGGGGCCGGCGGTTTGCTCGCGTCGGCCGAGACCGCCGTGCAGAAGCTTGCAGCAGCGTCCGGAGTCAAGGTCGCGCGGCCGCGCGCTGTGCCGGCGAAGAGCGCGACGCGCGGCGGAACGAGCCACAGCCGGGCGCTGATCGTGCTCGCCGCGATCGCGGGCCTGGCAATTCTCGTGCTGCTGCGCGTCGGCTTACGACGCAAGCATCCGTAGCGTCTGCACGACGCCGCTTGCGCGGTAGGGCCGAGGAACAGTGCGCGCTCGAAGCCGTTCGCGTCGATCACGTAGGCGGCTTCCGTGTGTCCGATCGTGTGCACGGTGACGCCGGAGATCTTCTTCGTCGCGACCTGCACCTCGACGCCGTAGGCGCGCCAGACCCGGCTCAGCTCTGCCTCGCGGCCGACGGCCCACCGCCATGCGGGCACGAGCCTCCACTTGCGGACGTCCTGCGCAAGGATCGCGTGCGTGTTCCCGTACACGTTGACGCTGACCGCGACGATCGCCGGCTTGCGAGCCGCCGGGAACGACCGCACGACATCGTTCAGGTGCTGAGCCTCGAGTGGGCAGAAGTCGCGGCAGAGCGGGTCGATGAACGTGATGATCACGGGCCGCCCGCGGAGCGCTGCGAGCGACACCGGCCTACCGCGCTGATCGGTCAGGGCAAAGGCGGGTGCACGCCGCTTGCCGGCAGCCCAGGTGGCTGCCGGCGTGTCGGCGACGGGCGGCGCCGAGGACATCGGTGCCGCCGGCGACGAACGCCCCGTGAGGTAGAGCGCAGCGGCGACCGCGGCCAGCACGAGTACCGCAGCGCCGAGCAGCGAGCGCAGCCCGATCACGTCCTCGACAATAGTCTCAGCGACCGAGCGGCGGTCCGACGATCTCGGCGTTGAACTGCTCGCTCACCTCCTTGAGGAGCGCGACGTCGACCGGTGCAGCCGGCGGGAGGCCGGGACCCTCCGCCGGCCGGCCGGCGCCTCGGAAGAAGCCTTCGACTCCGCCGGGGACGCCGATCGTCAGGAAGCGGGCAGGGCGCTCGCCGATGACGCGGAACGTGTGGGCGATACCGCGTGGCAGGAAGGCGAACGCGCCTGCTTCCGCCACGTAGCGCTCGCCTCCGCAGACGACGTCGAGCCGGCCCTCGATCACGTAGAACGCCTCGTGCTCGTCGTGGTGGACGTGCAAGGGCGGCCCGTGCCCGATCGGCGCGGTGGTCTCGATCACGCAGAGATCGCCGCCGGTCGTGTCGTCCACTACGGTTTCCGCATGCCCGATGCGGCGATCGCACCCGAGGTCACGATCGTCCCTGCCAACGAGGCGAGCTGGGAAGATCTGCAGGCGGTCTTCGGCACGCGCGGCGACCCGCCCAGATGCCAGTGTCAGAGGTTCAAGATGCGGCCCGGCGAGTCTTGGGCCTCGGTCGGCGCGGAGGAGCTCGGCTTCCGGCTCCGCACGCAGACCGAGTGCGGCCACCCAGCGTCAGCAACGACGAGCGGCCTCGTCGCCTACCTCGACGGTGAGCCGGTCGGTTGGTGCGCGGTCGCGCCGCGTTCGGATCACCCGCGCCTTCGGCGCAACAACCGCGTCCCGTGGGCAGGCCGCACGGAGGACAAAGCCGACGACAGCGTCTGGGCCGTGACGTGCTTCGTCACGCGCACGGGCTTCCGGCGCCGAGGCGTGAGCTATGCACTCGCGCGCGCAACGATCGAGTTCGCCCGGGAACGCGGGGCGCGAGCCCTCGAGGGCTATCCGATGCTCACGGAGCCCGGACAGGAAGTCGCCTGGGGCGAGCTCCACGTCGGGAGCCGCAGCATCTTCGCGGCGGCCGGCTTCACCGAGGTCAGCAGGCCGACCCTGCGGCGGGTCGTGATGCGCATCGACTTCTGAGGCAAACGACAGCTACTTGACGAGCGTGAGCATCTTGAACATCGGCATGTACATCGAGATGATGATCACGCCGACCATGAGGCCCACGAGGATCATCATGATCGGCTCGACGATCGACGTGAGCGATGACACCGCCGCGTCGACCTCGTCCTCGTAGAAGTCTGCGATCTTCGAGAGCATCTTCTCGAGCTCGCCGGTCTCTTCGCCGATCTTCACCATCTGGGCGACCATCGGCGGGAAGATCTCGTTCTCGACGAGCGGCTGCGCGATCGGCACGCCCTCGTGTACACGTGCACGCACGCCTGCGAGCGCTTCCTCGATCACCCAGTTGCCTGCCGTCTGGCCGGTGATCTCGAGTGCCTTGATGATGTCGACGCCGGCGGCGACGAGCGTCGAGAGCGTGCGGGAGAAGCGCGCCATCGTGATCTTCAAAACGGTGTCGCCGATGCGCATCGGGATCTTCAGCTTGAAGCGATCCCATTTCTGCCGGCCGCCCTCGGTCTTCTTCCAGCGCTGGAACGCCCAGATGCTCGCCGGGATGATGAGGATGAGGTACGGCTTGCTGCGCAGGAGATTCGACACTGCGACGACGTACGCGGTGAGGGTCGGCAGCTGGCCGTTCAGCGAGGCGAAGATCTTCACGAAGACGGGCACGAGGAACATGAGCATTCCGATCAGCACGAGCGTCGCGAAGATGAGCACCATCGTCGGATAGACCATCGCGCTCTTCACGCGGCGCCGGATCGCTTCCTGTTTCTCGATCTGGAACGCGACCCGGTCGAGCACGATGTCGAGGATGCCGGCCGCCTCGCCTGCTTCGACCATCGAGATGTAGAGACGTGAGAACACCTTCGGGTGCCGCGCCATCGCCTCGGAGAGGAGTAGGCCGCCTTCGACGTCCTTGCGGAGCTCGAGGATGACGGCGCCGAGCGCCTCGTCGTCGGTCTGCTCCTCGAGGATGACGAGCGCGCTGACGACGTTCAGGCCCGCCTCGATCATGGTCGCGAACTGGCGCGAGAAGATCTGGAGCGACTTCGGCTTGACCTTCTTGCCGCCGATCGACGTCGAGCCGAGCCCGCCGCCTTCGGAGATCTCCTTGATCGTCTGGGCGAGCAGGCCTCTGACGCGGAGCTGCTCGCGCGCCGAGCTCAGGTCGGACGCGCTGATCTCGCCTGAGAGCTCTGCTCCCTGGGCGTTGATCGCCGAATAGGCAAAAGAAGCCACGCTCGTGCTATCGGCAGAGGATGAGGAGCGCTTGAGCGAACGACTGCAGCCAGGTTGGAGACCAACCTGGCTGCAGAAGCGAAGGACGTTCTTCGACCGGCGCTACGGGCCGGCAGGCGTCGTCGAGGCGGGCGCAGCGGGGGCGGCTGCCCCCGACGGCGCGGGCGCTGCGCTCGCGACCGTGCCCTGCGGCAGGAGCGTGAGCGTGTACCGCGTACCGTCCGCCGTGTTCACGAGCGTGACGGGCTTGTTCACCTTCAGGGTCAGGCTCTGGGCTCCGGTCGAGTACGAACCGCCGGCCACTGCAACCTGAGCAGTCGTGGCGGTCAGTGACACGAGCTGGAACACCGGCGTCGCGGCGGGGAAGTTGCCGCCCGTCGCCACCGACTCGCTCGAGCCGTTCACCGAGATGACGGCCGATGACGGAGGCGCGGTCGGCGGGGCCGGCGGGTTCTTCGGCGGTGCGCTCGAGCCGGTGCTCTTCGGCGCAGCAGCCGGCGAGCTTCCGCCGCTACTGCCGCCGCTGCTCCCGGACGAGGGTGCCGCGCCCGTGCTCGGTCCGCCCGCATTGAACGGATCCTTGCTCTCGAAGAGCGAGAACGACTTCAGCTGACCTACGTCGGCCGGCGCCTGCACGGCGCTGACGAGCTGCGTCTCGCCGGTGCTCGGCGTTCCGGATGCAGTGTCCGTCGGCAGTGGAGCGCTCAGGCTCGGCGCTGCCGGAAGTGCAGTCGACGGCGCCGGTGCCGGGGTGGCCGGTGTGCCGGTCGTGTCCGTCGATACGGGCTGCGGTTTCGATGCCGAGCCCCCACTGCTGTTGAGCGACATCATCGTGTGCACCGCGTAGGCACCTGCGAGTGCGAGCACCACGATCAAGCCGATGGCAATCTTCTTCTGTTTTTCCGCCTTCGCCTTGGCAGCGTCGGCGACGTTTTTGCGTGCCACGTCTTCTCCTCTCCCTGCCGACTAGTGCCCTACGGCGACGTCAGCCGATGTGCCCGGCGTTCCACCGGTGGTTGTGGTCGTCGCGCCCGTCGACGTGCCTGTGGTTGTCGGAACCGGCGCGGGCGCCGCAGCGACGCTCGCCGCAGCTGCGGAGGCGCCAAAGGTGAATGCGTTGAGCGTAAGGCTCGCGTTGAGCGTCCGACCGGTGCCCGACGGCGTGAGTCCGACGGAGGTGATCGAGAACAGCCTCCCCGAGACCTCGAGTCCACCGTTGCGCACGGAGACGAGGCTCCGCAGGCGGTAGAGCAGATCGGTCACCGAATAGAAGTTGCCGGTGACCGACAGCGTGATCAACGTATTGCCGGTCGTCGGATCGGTCGGAGCCGGCGAGATCGAGCTCAGCTCAACTCCAGACGAACGGACGACCTGATTCAGCTCGAGCAGCAAATTGGGCATGTCGGTCGTCATCGGCATCGCCTTCGACAACTTGTAGAGGTACGCCGTCCGGATCGCGGGCTGCTTCGGCTGGATCACGGGAGCGATTTTCTGCGTGGCGGCCTGATGGAGCTGCTCGATCTGCACCTCGGCCGCCTGCGCTGCACGCGCAGTGGTCTGCGCGGTCCCACGCTGCGGCGAGACGAGCATGAACCAGCCGAGCACGAGCAGCAACAGGTCGCCGCCGACGATGAGCGCGATCGCAGTGCTCTTCGTGAACTTCTTGCCTTTCATTGCTATCCAGACCCCGCCGTCGTGTCCACCGGAGCAGGAGTCGCCGCCGCCGCTGCCGCCGCCGCTGCTGCAGCCGCCGCTTCGGTGACCGCCGGATCCTTGACCGAGGCTGAAATGGCGAACGCGACGCCGCCGGGCGCTGCTGCGCCGGAGCCGGAGGCACCCGACGTGCCCGAGCCCGTGCTCTGAAGCGTGACGTTCGCAAGATCGGGAACGAGCGCGAGCCGCGAGAGAAGGCGCGCAACGCTGTCATACGAGAACGCCGAGCCCTGGATGACGAAGCCCTGCTGTGCCGCCCCGCCGGGCGTCGACGCCGCCGCCGCGGTCGCCGCGGTCGGAGCCGTCATCGTCAGCTGAGACAGGGTGACGTCGTTCGGAATGACGAGCGAGACCTCGCGCAAGATCTTGTCCCAGGCGATCCGCTGCGACAGGTTCGTGCTCACCGCGGTGAGCCACGACGCCTCTTCGCCGGTGACGACCGGAGGCGGCACGATCGGCGTGATCGGCACGGCCGGCTTCGCAGGCTTCGGTGCCGGGCGCTGGTGCTGCGCGAGCTGGGCGAGCTCGAGCCGCGCCGATGTCAGACGGGCCTGCTGCTGGTTCGCGTGGCCGTGCGCAACCCAGAACGCGCTCGCGAGCGCGATCATCACGATCACGCCGAGCGCCGAGCCGACGACGACCGCAGGATCTTCGTGGCGGATGCTCTTCGCGTTGATGTACTCGCGCGGGAGGAGGTTGACGGCACGCATCAGTCTTCGATCCCGAGTCCGATGGCGACAGCGAGCGAGCCGATCTGCTCGGTGTCCACGAAGCGCTTCGCAACCTTGAGACGCGTGAACGGATCGCCGACGCGCACATGCACGCCGATCAACCGCTCGAGCTCTTCGGCGAGACCGGCCAGGTGCGTCGTACCGCCGGTCAGGACGATCTCGCCGATGCCGAGGCTTCCCGGCTGATTCTGGTAGAACTGCAGCGAGGAGACGAGCTCGCGCGCGAACGACTGCACCTGGCGCCGCACGGCGTCGAGTGCGACGGCCGTCTGCTCCGGCGTCAAGTCTGCGGGTGTCGTGCTTCCGTCGAGCGAGAGGCTCCGCTTCATCGTCTCCACTTCGGACGGCGTCGTGTCGAAGGCGCGTGCGAGCGCGACGTTCAGGGCCGATCCACCCCACTCGACGACGCGGGTGAACTCGCAGATGCGGCCGTCCGAGACTGCGAAGGTCGAGCGATCGTGACCGATCGCGACGGCGACGAGCGCCGAGTTCGCGCGGTCTGCCGGCGCACCGAGCGCACGGAGCACGGCGAAGGCTTCGAGATCGATGCCCGCGAGGTTGATGCCGGCCTTACGGCAGGCGCTGACGTAGCGGTCGATGAGCTCGCGATAGGCGACGACGAGCAGCACACGCTTCACGGTTTGTCCTTCTGCGTCGACGGACTCGTCGAGCACGCGGTAGTCGAGGACGGCTTCGTCGAGCGGGATCGGCAGAGCTTCCTGCGCGCGGAACTGCACGGCGTTCGCGAGCTGCTTCTCCTCGGCCACTCCGACGATCTCCAGGATGCGGACGCCGATGCGGTTGCTCGCAATGCCGAGGCGGACGCCCTTCTTCGGAAGCTTGTGCCGGGCGAAGAACACCTTGAGCGCGTCGCCGAGCGCCTCGGGATCGCGCAGCTCGCCTGCGACGATGACCCCGTGCGCGAGCGGGTCGCGAGCGAGCTGTTGCAGCTCGGCAACGCCGTTGTTCGAGATGCGGGCGGCGGCAAGCTGGGAGGCGCCGATCTTGAGGCCGACGATCCGCTTCGCCGCATGTCCGCCCTTGGCGCCGCCGCCGCGTGAGAGCTTCGGGAGCCGAAGCGACGGCATCGAGACCTGCCGCTTGCGGAGCGGCGTCTTCGCGACCGCCGGCAGTTGCTCGGTCGACGCCTCCACGGGCGCCGCGGCCTTCGACTTGCGGCCGAGCGACAGCTCCTTCTTCCAGAACGGCGCACCTTTCTCCTTCGGCGCGCGCGGAACCTTGTCGACCTTCGCCTTCTTCGCCTTCGTCGCTCGCCTTCTCGCCCTTCGGCTGCTTCGAACGCGAGAGCTCCTTCTTCCAGAACGGCGTCTTCGCGGCCGGGGCGATCGGCGGCAGCTCCGCGGCGGGCACGGGCGGGTGGACGGTGACGGGTGCGGGCGGGACTTCCGGCTCGGCGAGCCACGGCTCGGCCTCCTGCTGCGCGAAAACGGGCTGGGTCTCCGGCTCGGCCCAGGCCTCGACGACCGGCTCGGGCGACGCGGGCGGAAGCCCGACAGGCTGGGTCTCGACCGGCTGGGTCTCGACAGGCTGAAGCTCGACCGGCTGGGCTTCGACCGGCGGATAGAGATCGGTGGGCGGCAGCGGCGGCAGCTCGAAGACGGCCGGCAGCTCGGGCGGGAGCTCGACCGCGGCGAGCCCGACTGGCGGCAGCTGGACGGGCTCGGTCGGAGGATCGGGAACGGCGGCGAGCACGACCGGCTCGGGAGCCGGCGGGTTGGGATCGGGCATCGCGGCGACGAACGCCTCGGCGAGCTCGGTCGGCTGGGGCATGCCGGCCTGCTCGACCTGCGGCGGCGCGGCGGAGACGGCCTGCGCGGCCTGCTCGGCGAGCCGCTCGATCTCCCTGTCCTTCTTCTTGCCGAGCGAAAGGTCCTTCTTCCAGATCGATTGCTTCGGCGAGGGCTGCTCGGCGGTCTTCGGCTCCTTGGGCTTGCGCGAGAAGGAGATCTCCTTTTTCAGCACCGATTGCTTCTCGGCCTTCGGCTCCTTCGCCGCCTTCGGTGCCTTCGGCTCCTTCGGCTCCTTCGGCTTGCGCGAGAACGAGATCTCCTTCTTCAGAAGGGACTGCTTCGGCTGCGCAGGCTCGGGCGCGTCGAGCTCCGGCTCGACGTTCGCCGGCTGCTTCTTCTTGAACGAAAGCTCCTTCTTCCAGAACGAGTCGCTCATCTCAGCTTCCCGCCATCCGCAACGCCGGCCCGGCGGCCTCGGCCGCACGCGCACTGGCGATGTCGAAGCCCGCACGGTCGAGGATGCCGAGCAGCTGATCGGGACGGCTCGAGCGCGAGAGCACTTCCTCGAGCGTGACGACGCGGCGAATCGCGAGATCGGCGAGCGACTGCTCCATCGTCTGCATCCCGCGTGCAGTGTTTGTCTGCATCACCGAATAGACCTGTTCGATCTTCGCCTGACGGATCAGGTTCCGGACTGCGTCGTCCGGAAGCAGGATCTCGAGCGCCGCGACACGACCCGCGCCGTCGGCCGTCGGCAGCAGCGCCTGCGTAACCACGGCCTGGAGCGAGTTCGCAATCATGATGCGCACCTGCTCCTGGCCCTCCGGCGGGAAGACGTCGACGATACGGTCGATCGTCGACGGGGCGCTCTGGGTGTGCAGCGTGCCGAAGACGAGGTGACCGGTCTCGGCAGCGGTCAGCGCAGTCGAGATCGTCTCGAGGTCGCGCATCTCGCCGACGAGGATCACGTCGGGGTCCTGGCGGAGCGCGGCTTTCAGCGCTTCCGCGAAGCTCGTTGCGTCGGGGCCGATCTCGCGCTGGTTGACGATGCAGCGCTTATGGCGGTGCACGAACTCGATCGGGTCCTCGACGGTGAGAATGTGGTCGGTGCGCGTGCGGTTGATCTCGTCGATCACCGCGGCGAGGGTCGTCGACTTGCCGGAGCCGGTCGGCCCTGTGACGAGGACGAGACCGCGCGGATACTCCGCGAGGCTGTGCATGATGTGCGGAAGGTTGAGCTCCTCGAGGGACTTGATCTCCTGCGGGATCAACCGGAAGGCTGCACCGACTGCCTCGCGCTGGTAATAGACGTTGACGCGGAAGCGGGCGACACCCGGCATCGAGTACGCGAAGTCGAGTTGCCGCCTCAGCTCGAAGTTCTTCTGCTGCTCGCTCGAGAGGATGCGATAGAGAAGAGCGCGCGTGTCGTCCGCGGTGAACGGCTCGTACCCTTCAGCGCGCGCAATGTGGCCTCGAATCCGGAATGCGGGCGCACTTCCGACCGTCACATGCAGGTCGGAGGCGCCGAGCGAGACCATCTGCTCGAGCAGGCCGTCGATGGAAGTGAGCTCTGTCATCGTCCCTCGACCGAGCTATCGGCACGGCCATCCAGAGCCTTGAGTCCCGCCTGAAGTCACTCACCGTGGGGGATAAGGCGGGCCCACATTCCCCCTATTGGGTGGGAGGGACCGCGACTCGACCCGCCGATACAGCGGACATCCGCCATCCCTCGGAGAAGGAGAAGCTCGTCAAATGATTACTCGCCTGAAGATGCGCCTCGGCTCGGAGCAGGGTTTCACCCTGATCGAGCTCTTGGTCGTCATCATCATCCTCGGCATCCTGCTTGCGATTGCGGTGCCGTCGTATCTCAGCTTCAAGGATCGCGCCAACAAGTCGGCCGCACAGGCCAACGTCCGGGCAGTCCTGCCGGATATCGAGTCGTACAACGCCGACAATGTCGCCGGCGCACCGGCCGCGTCCGATCCGGACTTCTCGGTGAGCAACGCCGACAACGGCTACCAGGGCATGACCGCGGCGGAGCTCAAGACGAGCTACGACCAGGCATTCCCGACCGGCGTCTGGATCGTCGGCTCGTCCGACGTCAGCTCACCGACGCCTGTTGCTGCACCCACCGGTGCCGGCATCACTGCTGTCGGCGCTCCGACTGCGACGAACTACTGCGTCATCTCGCAGAACGGCAGCTGGTACGGCTACAAGGTCGGCCCTGGTGGCGTCATCAAGGTCACGAACGTCCTGGCGAACATCTGCACGTAGTCCGCGACGTTCGATTCCACGTGGCGAAGGGGCGCAAGCGATTGCGCCCCTTCGCCGTTTCTACACCTGAAAAACCGTCGGTCGCTCGCGCGAGGGGAGGGCGAATCCCCCTAACGGGGCTAGCTCGTTCGAGCCGTTTCGACCGATAAGAGATGAGCCATCCGCCATCCTCGCGAAGGAGACGTTCCTCCAATGATTGCTCGGTTGAAACAGCGCCTCGGCTCCGAGCAGGGTTTCACCCTGATCGAGCTCCTGGTCGTGATCATCATCCTCGGCATCCTGCTCGCGATCGCGGTGCCGTCCTACCTCAGCTTCAAGGATCGCGCCAACAAGTCGGCCGCGCAGGCCAACGTCCGCGCAGTGCTGCCGGATGTCGAGTCCTACAACGCCGACAACGTCGCCGGCGCACCCGCCGCATCCGATCCCGACTTCTCGACGAGCAACGCCGACAACGGCTACCAGGGCATGACCGCAGCGGAGCTCAAGACGAGCTACGACCAGGCATTCCCGA
This sequence comes from uncultured Actinomycetes bacterium, assembly GCA_963848665.1. Taxonomy (GTDB): domain Bacteria; phylum Actinomycetota; class Thermoleophilia; order Gaiellales; family Gaiellaceae; genus Palsa-739. The sequence goes on along the minus strand of CAWKEF010000005.1, from coordinate 43,826 downwards.
CCGGCGTCTGGATCATCGGCTCGCCCGATGTCAGCACGCCGACTCCCGTCGCCGCGCCCACCGGTGCCGGCATCACCGCGGCCGGACCTCCGACTGCGACGAACTACTGCATCGTCTCGCAGAACGGCAGCTGGTACGCCTGGAAGCACGGGCCGGGTGGCCAGATCCAGGTCGACAACGTTCTCGCGAACATCTGCACCTGATCGGAATCGATCTAGTCGTCAAGAGGGGGCGCCAAGCGCCCCCTCTTCATCCAAGGGGACTCAAGCGCGTGACAAGCCAAACCGATAACACCAACGTGACCTCCTCCAGCCGCAGGCTTCTCGAAGCAACCCGCCGCCGGCTCGCGGAAGAGGAGGGCTTTACGCTCGTCGAGCTGACGATCGTGCTGCTCATCCTCGGAATCCTGCTGACGATCGCGGTACCGAGCTATCTGTCCTTCAAGGACCGCTCGTACAAGACCGCTGCCAAGGCGGACGTCGCGCAGGCAATGCGTTCCGTCATCGCCTACGGCGCGGACAACTACCCGAACGCTCCGAACGACCCCGACCCGAGCACGAGCGACGCGGGCTACACCGGCATCCGGCTCGACTACCTCGCGACGAAGTACGACGCGAACATCTCCACCGTTCCGGGCGCACCGTACGTGATCAATCCCGGTGGCTTCGCCGCCTCCGACACCGACTTCTGCCTGACTGCCGTTGCCGGACGCTGGATCGCCGCGCAACACGGTCCAGGCGGAGGCGTCACCGTCGGCACGCTGTTCACTCCCGGCACCTGCACGGTCAGCTGACGCCGGGCTTCGGAGAGTCGCCGTGAACCTCACGATCAGCCCGCAGATCAAGATCCTCGCGCTCGTCGGGCTGCTCGCCGCGGTCGGACTCGCCGCGAGCATGTTCGTGCTGGGCGGCGGCTCCAAGACCGAGACGGCTGTCACGACCCCGGTCGTGCAGCCGCGGACGCCCGTGAGGCCCCACAAGACGGCGCCCGCGACGAAGCCGGGAACCGTCGTACACAAGCACGCACCGGCGAAGCACGGCGCGAAGACCCATACCGCCTCGCCCGCGAAGGCGCACCACCACAAGAAGGCGACCAAGCCGGCAGGCTTCCACGGCAATCGCGTGTACGCGCAGCTGCCCCAGCCTCTGCAGTGGCAGCTCGCGCACCACAAGGTGGTCGTCGTGAGCTTCTACAACCCGAGCTCGAATGTCGATGCGATCTCGGTTGCGGAGGCGCATTCCGGCGCGACCGCCGCAGGCGCAGGCTTCCTCCTCGTGAGCGTGCTCGACAACAAGGTGGCCGGGATCCTCACGGGACTTCTGCCGGGAGGCGGCCTGTTGCCCGATCCTGGTGTGTTCGTCTACCGCGCTCCCGGCGACGTGGCGCTTCGCCTCGACGGCTTCGCGGATCGAGACACGGTCGCGCAGGCGGCGACGAACGTCCTCTCCGGCGAGACCGGCCCCGCGACGACGTCGACCACTCCGACCGCCGCCACCGCTCCCGCGGCAGCAGCGCCGACGGCGACCGTAACCCCGTGATGACGGATATGGAGGCGAGCGGCCGCGAGCTGTTCGTCCGCCACGCCAAGAAGGACGGCCGCTCGGTGACGATCCTCCGCGCGGTCGACTACGGCTCGTCGTGCGTCGTCGAGGCGGAGGTCTTTCCGGCCGGCTCGCAGGACGCGGTGAAGCCGGGCCCGTACACGTTCGCCGATACCGCCCAGGCAACCGCCTTCGTGACCGAGGCAGTCGAGTCGCTGATGTATCTCGGCTGCGACGTCTTCGCCGAGTAGCGCCGCTGCTCGAGCTCAGTCGTCGCGGTCCTCGGCCTCCTCGCACTCGACGCAGACCCAGTCCTCTCCGGGGACAGTCCGCGCGCTCAGATCGGCCGGAAGCATGGTGACGCCGCACGTCGGGCAGATCGGCGGCCGCTCGTCGTCCACCCGGGAAGTGTAGGCGGGTAGCCTCCACCGGCAGATGCTCGAGCTGCGACCGAACTGCGAGCTCTGCGACAGGGATCTTCCGCCCGATGCGGCGGACGCGCGGATCTGCACGTACGAGTGCACCTTCTGCGCGCAGTGTGTCGAGCAGGTCCTCCACGACGTCTGCCCGAACTGCGGCGGCAACTTCCAGCCGCGTCCGATCCGGCCTGCGCACGCGCACCGGGAAGGCGCAGGCCTCGCCAACGATCCACCGAACGACCGGCGGCACCACACGCCGTACACGCGCGAGGAGATCGCGGCGTTCGCCGACTCGCTGCGCGGCCTCCCGCCGGCCAAGCGTTAGCTCTAGGCCGCGTCGGGCGCGACTGTCGGCTTCCGCACGAGCAGCACCTTCGCCGCCCGTTGCGGCAGCCACCAGTTCCAGCGCCCGAGCAAGCGCATCAGTGCCGGAACGAGCAAGGCCCTGATGATCGTGGCGTCGAAGATGATCCCCGCTGCAAGGCCGATGCCGAACTGCTTGATGTCGACGCCGGGGCCAGAGGAGAGGACGATGAACGCGAACATCAGGATCAGCGCAGCGCTCGTCACGAGCTTGCCGGTCCGCGCGAGCCCGAGCGCGATGGCGGAGTTCGTGTCGCCCGTCTCGTCGAACGCTTCGCGCATGCGCGTGAGCATGAAGACCTCGTAGTCCATCGAGAGGCCGAACAGGAACGCAAAGATCATCAGCGGAATCCAGGCGATGATCGAGTGGGTCGCATTGACGTTCCAGATCGCATGTGCACCGTGGCCGTCCTGGAAGATGAACACGATGATCCCGTACGCCGCGCCGAGCGAGACGAGGTTCAGGACGACCGCCTTCAGCGGGAGGATCAGGGAGCGGAACGCGCGGGCGAGCAAGATATAGGTCAGCAGGATCACAAACGCGAGGACGTAGGGAAAGTTGCTGTAGACCGCGTGCACGAAGTCCCGGTCCTCCGGCGCGACGCCGCCGAGTGAGGCGTCCGTGCCTGCAAGCGCAGCTTTCGTGCGGTCGATCGTCGAACGGACCGGCTTGCTTGCGCCGTCCGAGCTCGGAACGGCCTCGACGAGCGCGTACCCGTCCTTCCGCCACTGCTTCGGCGCCGACGCGCCGTCGATGCCGCTGACGGCGGCCACCCGCCGCGCGATCGCATCCGCATTGCGACCGTGCACGAGTACGACGAACGGCTTCATCGCACCGGCGCTGATGCCGGCGTCGGCGAGCACGCCGCGCCCCGCGATCGCGTCGCCCTTCCCCGGCAGGTCGCGCGCCTGCGCCTCGCTCGGATTGAGGCGCAGGCCAAACGTGAGCAGGACGCCGACGATGGCCAGGCCCGCGATCGCGACCGGCACGGGCCGGCGCGTCACGAACCCGGCCCAGCGGCCCCAGGGCCCGTCCTCCGGATGGCCGCGGTCGACGAAGCGCACCGGCAGCACGCGCAGGCTGTTGATGCGATGGCCGAGCACGGAGAGGAGCGCCGGCAGGAGCGTGATCGCCGCGAGTACCGACACGGCGGGGATGAGCATGCCCCCGATCCCGATCGAGCGGATGAACGGCAGCGGCAGGATGACCATCGAGAGGAGCCCGACGGCAACGGTCGAGCCGGACACCACCACCGAGCGCCCGGCGTGGGTCATCATCTCGACGATCGCCGTCTCGACGTCCTCGCCTTCACGCAGCTCGTCGCGGAAGCGGAAGATCATCAGGAGCGCGTAGTCGATCGCGACTCCGAGACCGACGAGCGCGATCAGGAACTGCACGATGATCGACACGTTCGTGAGGTACGTCAGGATCCACACGAGCGTGAACGTGTTGAGGATCGACGCCACCGCGATGGCGATCGGGATGAGCACGGCGGGCACGGTCCCGAACACGAAGAAGAGGATCACGAGCGCTCCGAGGCCGCCGATCAGCGCCTCGGTGATGATGCTCGGACCGCCGCCGCTCGACGACGCATCCTGCAGCGGGTCCCGCCCGGTCAAGTTCGCCGTCACGCCCGCCGGCGTTGCCGCCTTCAGCGCGGCGCGCGTGGGCTTGATGTGGTTTGACGCGGTGAAGTCGGGGATCCCTGCCGGATAGATCGTCGCGAACATCGTGTGCTTGTCCTTGGACACGTAGAGCGGATTCCCCGTCGAGAAGTACGAGGCTGTGCGAGAGCCGGCGTTCTGCCGCTGCGCCGCCTTCACCGCACGCTCGATCCCCGGCTGCTTCGTCAGGTCGCCGGAGCCGTGGAAGACCGCGACGAGCGGCGCCTGCTCACCCGTGCCGAAGATGTGCAGTGCCTTCTGGTTCGTCTCGTAGGCGGAGTAGCCCGGTATCGAGAACTCCGTCAGCCAGCGCTTCGACACCTGCCCCGCGGAAAAGCCGCCGAAGAGCGTCAGGACGATCCAGACGCCGATCACGGCGCGGCGGCGGCGGACGATCGCGTGTGCGAGGCGCGCGAGCATACGAGCACAATAGATTTCCCGTCGGCCCGTATGTCGAGGAAGCAACCGCTATCGAGGCGCACCGTTCAGAAGCTCAGCGAGCGTGAGCGCGCCACCGGCCTCGACCCGGAGGACGAAGCTGCGCGCTGGCTGCAGCAGAACGACGAGCCGCCCCCACCCGCGCCGCCGAAGGCGGCCGCGAAGTCGAAGGCGCTGCACCGCTGGCGGCAGCAGCAGCTGAAGAAGAAGCAGGACTAAACCGTGACGCGGGCGAGCTCTTCGATGCTCGTCAGGCCGGAAGCGACCTTTGCGAGCCCGTCGTCCCAGAGCGTCTTCATCTCGCTTTCGAGGGCCGCGCGCTCGATCTCCTCACGCGAGGCGTGCCGTGCGGCGAGGGATGCCAGCGCTTCGGTCATGACGAGCAGCTGGTAGATACCGATCCGGCCCTTGTAGCCCGTCTGATTGCAGCGTGGACAGCCTTTCTTGCGGTAGAACGCCATGCCGTCGCTCGCCGCTGCGACATCCGGAGCGACGCGCGCAGCGATCATCTCGTCGACGGACGGCGAGTACATCTCGCAACAGCTCGTGCACAGCTTTCGCGCCAGCCGTTGCGCGAGCACGCCCGTGACGGCGGCGCCCGTGAGGAACGGCTCGACTCCCATCTCGTTCAGCCGTGTCAAAGCGCTCGGCGCGTCGTTCGTATGCAGCGTCGAGAGCACGAGGTGGCCCGTGAGCGCCGCTTCGATCGAGATCTTCGCGGTCTCGCCGTCTCGAATCTCGCCGACCATCACCACGTCGGGGTCGGAGCGCAGGATCGAGCGCAGGGCCGCAGCGAAGGTCAGACCGGCACGTTGGTTGATCTGCACCTGGTTGATGCCCGCAAGCCGGTACTCGACCGGGTCCTCGACCGTGATGATGTTGATCTCGGGCCGGCTGATCTGGTTCAGCGCGGCGAAGAGCGTCGTCGACTTACCCGAACCGGTCGGTCCGGTCACGAGCAGTGCGCCTGTCGGCCGCGCCACGATCTCCGACAGCTTCGCGCGCATCGCATCCGAGAGGCCGAGCTCTTCGAGCGTCGGCGGCCGCTTCGACTTGTCGAGGAGTCGCATGACGAGCGACTCGCCCTCGACCGTCGGCAGCGTCGCGACGCGGACGTCGAGCATGCGGCCGGCGGCCGCCGCGTTCAACGAGATGCGGCCGTCCTGCGGCTTCCGCCGCTCGGCGATGTCGAGCTTCGCGAGCACCTTCAGGCGCGTCGTCACACCCGGCATGAGGCGCTTCGGAATGCGCTGCATCTCCTGGAGAACGCCGTCGATGCGAAAGCGCACGACGAGTGCGTCTTCCTGCGGCTCGAAGTGGATGTCGGAGGCGCCGTCCTCGGCCGCCTGGAAGAGGATCGAGTTGACGAGCCGGACGAGCGGCACGTCCGAGACGCCGTCCTCCGCCTCGAGATCGGTGAGATCCTCTGCCTCCTCGGCAGCGAGCGCCGCCTCCTCCTCCTGGTCGACCGCGGCTCGGGCCCCGTAGGCCTCCGACGCCCGGACGAGCTTGCGAATCGCACCGAGGATGTCCTCGCGGGACGAGACGCCGAGCTCGAGCGGATGACGGGTCGCGAGGCGAAGCTCGTCGAGGCCGTGCAGGTTCGCCGGGTCGGCGACGGCCACGTTCAGCCGGCCGTCCTTGAAGGCGAAGGGGATCGCGCCGATGCGCTCGAGCACGTGCAGCGGCAGCTCGCGGGCAGCATCTTCGTCCACTCCGACGAGCGCAAGGTCGATCAGCGGCAGCTGGTGGCGCGCGGCGAGCATCTTCGCGATGCCTTCGCTCGAGGCGACACCTTCCTCGACGAGTGCGGCGGCGAGCGAATGGGTCTGCTGTGCGCGGCCGCGGGCCAGCGCGAGCTTGTCCTCGGGGACGAGCTTCGTCGCGGCGAGCAGGTCGACGACGAGCTCGACCGACTCGCTCACCCCGTACGGCGAGTGCAGCGGCGCTGCCTGCCCGACCTCGGGCATGCCCGTACGGAGCGACGGGATCGGCGGCTCGCGCTCGTTGCTCACGGCTGTGGGGAGGTTGCTGGTGTCACGAATCCCTCGAACGAGTTATCGGCACCTGCGAGGCCGACCCTTAGCGCCGTTCGAGCGGTTCGCTACGAGCCCGATCGAGTACGAGCGCGACCTAGTGGGAGAGGGCCCAGTACGCGTGCAGGAGCCAGGGCCCTGCGAACAGGGCGACCACCGTGCCGAGGGCCAGGAAAGGCCCGAACGGAATGCCCATCTTGCGCGCGGCCTGCCCGTGACGGGCGATCAAGACGATTCCGGGGACGAGCGCCGTGATCATGCCGACGAAGAGTGCGACCGTGACCGAGGTGCCGAGCGCCGCGCCCATGAGGAAGGCGAGCTTGACGTCGCCCATACCCATGCCGGCGGGGTAGGCGAGTGCCGCGGCGAGCAGGAAGCCCGATGCGGCGAAGGCTGCAATCGCCCAGCGCGGGCTCGGGTGAAGCGCCGAGTTCGCCGCCAGCACGAGAACGCCCGCCGGCACGACGATCCGGTTCGGGATGATGTGGTGCTCGAGGTCGGTTGCGGAGACGGCGACGAGCGTGAGGCAGACGAAGGCCGCGACGAACGCGGAGCCCGTGAAGCCGAACTTCCAGAAACAGGCGGCAAAGAGCAACCCGGCGACGAGCTCGACCGCCGGATAGCGAGCCGGGATGTGCACGTCGCATCCGCGGCAGCGGCCGCGAAGGACTGCGTAGGACACGATCGGGACGTTGTCGTACCAGGCGATCTCGTGTCCGCAGTCCATGCAGGCGGAGCCCGGGCTGACGAGCGACCGGTGCAACGGCACGCGTGCGGCGACGACGTTCAGGAAGGAGCCGAGCGCAAAGCCCGGAGCGAGAGCGAGTGCGGCGAGCGACATCTCAGCTCACTTCGACTTCGACTGCACGTCGTTCAGGGCCGCCTGTGCCTGTGAGGCGCTCTTCGAGCCGATGCCCCACAACTGCTGAGCGCGCCGGTCGACGGCGACGAGAGTCGTCAGGGCTTCTGCCCCGTGCCACCAGCCGAGCTTCGCGCCGGTGACGATCCACTCGTTCTGATACAGCCAATGCGAGGCGTTCGCGCTCGTCATCGTCGGATGCGCCTCGAGCCAGCTGCGCAGCAGGAGCGCTCGATTCGGGAGCGGCATCTCGTCGAGCGGCTCCTTGCGGGCTCCCGGAACGACGAAGGCAACCGGGCGGTTCTGCGGCCAGGTCGAGTGCTTCGCGGCAGGCTTCGCCTGTTTCGCGGGGGTAGCCGGCGTGACGGCCGGCTTCCGCGGAGTCGTCGGCGTGGCAGCAGTCGTCGTCGCGGCGTTGGTCGTCCCTGCCGCGGTGGTCGTCGCTGCCGCGGGGGTGGCGGTGGGAGCGGCATGCGCGGGCCCGACGGCGGCGGCGAGGTCGGCCGGCTCGAGCACGGTGCCGGCGTACGGCGAGGCGTCCTGGGCGTCGCCCGTCTGCGGGTACGCAGGGTTTCGCTTCAGCGTCACGGTGACGAGAGGCGCACCCGTGTCGAGGACGCGAGTGCCCCCCGCCGGTGACTGCGAGGCGACGGTGTTCGCGGAATAGCCGTGGACCGAGCCGACGATGCGCCAGGCGAACCCGGCGTCCTCGAGGGAGCCCTTCGCGAAGACGAAGGCCTGATTCCGCACGTCTGGGACGACGAGCGGCGGAGTGGGCGCGGCAGCGGTCACCGCTCCCGGCGCGGAGCCGAGCTGACGCCCCGCGGCGTAGGTCAACGTCGCGGTTGCGGCGAGACCGACCAGCACGAGGAGCGCGACACGCGGCAGATGGGCACGCAGCCTGGCCATCCCTCCTGTTGTCGGCAACGGGGCCCCGAACCTAAGCGCCGGAGCGGCTGAAGTAGACGACGGCCGGGGACGGCTCGGGGGCAGAGACCACCCGGAAGGACTGGACCACCTGGAAGACAGGATCCGCTGTGGGCGCGGCGGCTGCGGGCGCGGGGGCCCCGGCCGAGACGAACGAGAGCGTGCGGCCCGCATCGACCGCCGGTACTGCCTCGTCCGACCAGCTGAAGGCCCGCCCTGCGAAGGACAGGAACCAGGCCTCCTGCTGTGGCCAGGCGGTCGCCGGCTGCAACTGGAGGTGAAGATGCGGCCCGGAGGCGTCGCCCGTCGCTCCGACGAGGCCCACTTCCTCGCCTGCCGTGAGCGAGGCGCCCGGAACGACCTGCGCGTCGAGCACGGACAGATGGCAGTAGGTCCAGACTTGACCGTCGAAGGCCTGGATCGTGAAGCCGATCCCGCACCTCGGGTCCGGGGCGGTCCAGGACCGCAGGACGACCGAGGCGGCGAGCGCATAGAGCGGCGAGCCCATCGGCGCGGCGATGTCGACCGCGGGATAGTCGTGATGGGTGTGCGAGGCGGAGACGACGCCCGGCCCGCCGCCCACCGGGAAGACGTAGCCCTCCCCGTAGACCGGCGACGCGAGCAGCTGGGAGGCGCCGGGGTCGAACGACGCCGAGGAGGACGTCTGCTGGGCGGTCGCCAGCTTCTCCTGGGCGGCCGCGAGGTCGGATCGAAGCTCGGCGGCCCGCGCCTTCGCGGCATCGCGCCGCTCGGCAGCGTGCCCGGCACGCTGCTCGTATCCGAGCCGGTTCGAGAGCAGCGACGTCCTGGCTGCAACTGCCTGCCAGTGCGCAACGACGCTGGAGTCGGCGCGCACGACCTTCTCGGCGGCGATCACGAGGTCGCCCGCGCGCGCGACCTCGCGGCGTGCGCCCTCGAGATCGACCTGCATGCGGTCGAGCGCGAACGCGAACGTGCTGCTGCCGCCGTACAGGTTTGCGAGGGACAGCACCTCGTTCACGTACCAGTCGGCGTGGTTGTACGCGTAGACGGCGCGATGGAGATCGTTGGCGCCGTTCGCCGCCGCGAGGTAGCGCGCGGCCGAGAAGACTGCATCGGTCGGATTCCAGGGGTCGGCGACGCCGTTGCCGTCGGCATCGACGCCCCACCGCAACCACGTGCCGGGCATGAACTGCATCCAGCCGATCGCCCCGGCCGAGCTCGGGCCCATGTTGCGGCCCCAGTTCGACTCGACCTTGTTGATCGCTGCGAGCACCTGCCACGGGATGCCGTACGCGGCGCCCGCCTGCTGCCAGAGGGAGAGGAGCTGCGGGTAGGAAAGCTGGACGGGAACGGCCGGCGGCGTCGAGAGCGACGCCGGAACGCTCAGCAACGGGTTGGGCGTCAGGCCCGGAAGCGTGAAGGCCGTCGTCGGGACGGGCGCGAACGTGTCCGCCCGCGCGGTGCCTGCGAGAGCGGCGACTGCGAGGACGAGCGCGAGCAGCCCGAGGCGGCGCACGGGCACTCTCAGCCGGCCGGGACGATGCGAAGTCCGGGACCCTCGTCGAGCGGGACGGCCTGGATCGTCGGGGCGGCGACGACCTCGGGCTCGAGCACGTGCTGCACTTTCTCTGCCGGCGCGTCTCCGGCGACGGTGTCGGTGTGCCGCTTCCGCTTGACCGCCTGCTCGAGCGAGACGAGGAAGTCGTGCCGGTTCGTCGCCGCGTTTGCGGCCACTTCGGAATCGACGGTTCCCGCGAGCACGTGCTCGATCAAGGCCTGCGTGAAGGTCTGCATCTCGAAGAAGTCGCCCTCGGCGACTGCGTCCGTGACCTCGTCGGCGCGACCCTCGCGGATCAGATCCGCGATGCGGGCGTTCATGACCATCACCTCGACGGCGGCCACCCGGCCCCCGTCCACCTTCGGCAGAAGCCGCTGGCTGATCACGCCGCGAAGGACGCCGGCCATGATCGAGCGGATCACCTCCTGCTTCTCGGGCGGGAAGAACTCGATCATGCGGCCCACGGTCTCGGCTGCATCGATCGTGTGCAGCGTCGAGAGCACGAGATGGCCGGATTCCGCAGCCTGCAACGCGGTCTGGGCAGTCTCGGCGTCGCGGAGCTCGCCGATCAGGATCGTGTCCGGGTCCTGACGCAGGGCGCGTCGCAGCGCCTGGCCGAACGATTCCGTATCGAGCCCTACCTCACGCTGGTTGACGATGCAGTTCCGGTCCGGGTGCAGGATCTCGATCGGATCTTCGATCGTGATGATGTGCTGCTTCCGGTTGCGGTTCATGTAGTCGATGATCGCCGCGAGCGTCGTCGTCTTTCCCGAGCCGGTTGCGCCCGTGACGAGGATCAGGCCGCGGTGCTCCTCGGCAAGGCGCTTGACGCCCGCGGGGAGGTTGAGCTGCTCGAAGGTCGGCACCGTCTTCGGAATGACGCGGAAGGCGAACGAGATGGCGCTTCGCTGCCGGTACGCGTTGACGCGGAAGCGCGGCAGGTCGGCGTCCTGGTAGGCGATGTCGAGATCTCCCGCGTCGTGAAAGTGCTGAAGCTTGTCGGGAGCGCGCCGGGCGATCATCTCGAGCACCGCATTGAGGTCCGCGTCGTCGAGCGGCGGCGTGTCCGGCATCGGGTTGAGGTCGCCGTCGATCCGGAGGACCGGCGGCTTGCCCACCTTCAGGTGGATGTCCGTGGAGCCGAGCTCCACGGCACGCATGAGTAGACCGTTGAGATCCATACGGCTCAAACGAGGGATCGGCGCGAGCCGCGTGTTTCTTTAGGGGCTTCTAGGCGGCGTGCTTCGCAACGGCGTAGATCAGCCGCATCGAGCCCTTCTCGAGGCCCCGGGCGGCCCCCGGGTGCGAAAGCTCTCCCTGCAGGAGCTTCTCGACCACGCGGAAGGTGACCGGGAGCCGCGCGAGCGCGAAGGTCGTGCGCGGGAAGCGGTCGAACGCGGCTTTCGCGCCCCAGCCGGCGCGCGTCAGCGGTGCGATCCGCCGCTCCACGGCCTCGGCGTAGGCGTCGAGTGTCGCCGCTCTGCCGGCGAGAAGATCGAGCGCCGCCTCGGCCGCGAGGCGCGCGGACAGAAACGCCTCGTACATGCCGTCGCCGGAGAAGGGATCCACGAGGCCGGCCGCGTCGCCGATCACGGCAGTGGCGCCGCGTGCGAGCCGGCTGCCGGAGCGGCGCATCGGCAGGCGGTAGCCACGGAGCTCGCTCGCCGCCTCGAAGTCGACGTCGTGGGCCTCGCAGAGACGGCGAAGGTGCTGACGGAGGCGCGGCGCCTCGCTCGCGTCGCCGCCGACGCCGAGGTTCACGTGGTCGCCCTTCGGAAAGACCCAGCCGTAACCGCCGCGCACGACGGCGAGCTCGAGCACCATCGTGTGCGCGAACCGCGGCTCGTGCGGGAAGTTCGCCTCGAGCGCGACCCCGTGCACGATCTCGCCGCCGAGCTCGAGCTCCCGCGCGCTCGAGCCGTTGCAGCCGTCGGCACCGATCACGACCCGTGCCGCGATCTCCTGCCCGTCGACGGTGAGGCCGCCTTCGCGGACGTCGCCGACCTTCACTCCGTCCCGCACCTCGGCCCCCGACTCTGCCGCTTTCTGCACGAGGAAGTGGTCGAGCCGCCTCCGCTGCGTCATGTAGGCGAGCGGGGCGCGCGCGTGCCGCTCGAAGCTCTGCGCATAGTGGAGGCGGCAGTCGATGCGGTGCACGACGTCCTCGACGACCGGCTCGATCGAGAACGGCAGCAGCCGCGCTGCGCGGCCGGTCACGCCGCCGCCGCAGGGCTTGTCGCGCGGGAAAGCGGCCCGGTCGACGAGGAGCGTGGCGGCCCCGGCCGCGGCGAGCCGATTGGCTGCAACGGCACCGGCCGGCCCGGCTCCGACGATGGCCACGTCGTACGCGCTCACGCTCCGAACGCTACCGGGCGGTATCCCTCAAGTCAGGGACGCCCTCTGCCGATGAGAAGCTCCGTGAGCAGCGTTTCCGCACCGTTGTCGGCCGTTCGCGCGCAATCCGCCTCGAAGGTCGCCGTCTTCACGCTGGCCGGCCTCGTGGTCGTGAGCGCGGTCGTTCGCACGGTGGTCGCGTCGAGGCACGCCGGGCCCGCCTACTTCCCGGACGAATATCTCTACACCGAGCTCAGCCGCTCGATCGCCACGAGCGGCCACGCCTATGTCCGCGGAGCCCCGTCGCATTTCGCCCCCCTGCTTGCACCCCTTCTCACCGCACCGGCCTGGCTCTTCGGAGGAGTCGCGAGCGGCTATCGGACTGCGCAGGCGATCAATGCGACCTTCGCCTCGCTCGCAGCTGTGCCGGTGTTCGTGCTTGCACGCACGCTGCGCCTCGGCCGCCCGCAGGCGCTCGCCGCCGCGGCACTCACCCTGGTGCTCCCGGGCCTCCTCTACACGTCGTTCATGCTCTCCGAGCCAATTGCGTTCCCGTTCGTTCTCGCGGCAGTCGCAGCCGGGGTGCGAGCGCTCGACCGCCCGAGCCGGCGCTCGATCGCGGTCTTCCTCGTCTTCGTGGTCCTCGCCACCTTCGCGCGCCTCCAGTTCGCCGTGCTTCTCCCGTGCTTCCTCGTCGCGTTTGTCGGCGTGCTCGCGCGCGAGCGCCGGGTGAAGGAGACCCTGACCCGCCACTGGAAGAGCGGCGCAGCACTCTTGCTCGCAACGGCCGGGCTCGCGGTCGCGGGACCGGCGCGCAGCACCGGCTACTACCCGAGCTTCACGCATGTCGGCATCCACCTCGGAAACCTGGTCTCGACCCTCGGCCTGAACACCCTGATCCTCGCCGTCGGGACCGGGCTCGTCCTGCTGCCGGGAGCGATCCTCGGCACGGTGGGCGCGATCGAGCGCCCCCGCCTGCGGGCCGAGCTCGCATTCGCGCTGCTGACGCTGGCCGTCACCGTCGCCCTGCTCCTCCAGGCGTCGATCTACGGCGACACCCACGCAGCGCAGACCCGGTACACCTTCTACCTGGTCCCGCTCTGGATTCTGTCCTTTCTCTTGTATGCGCAGCGCGGCTGGCCGCGCCGCCGGGCGCTGGCGCTGCTGGGACTCGGGCTCGTCACGGCCGCGCTGACGACGCCGCTCACCACCGCCGCGATCGCCCAGGGCAAGGTGCACTCTCCGGAGCTCTTCGCCGTGGCACGGTTCGAGCAGAGCTTCAAGAACGTCGCGGGAACGACCTCATTGGCGATCTTCCTCGCCGTCCTCGCGGGCGTCGTGCTCGTGACGCTCCTCGCCTTCACGCGGCCGAAGCTCGCAACGGCCACGGCGCTGGGTTTTGCGGCCGTGTTCATGGGGGTCCTGTCGATCGGGGCCTACGCGTTCGACGCGTCGAACACGACCTCGGTAAGGCAGGCCTTTGCCGGAACCAACCCGTCGTGGATCGACGATCTCCACCTCGGCTCGGTGCGAATGGTGCTGACGCCGGGCGGCATCATGACCGACCCGCTCGAGCAGATGTTCTGGAATCGCTCCGTCGATCGCGCCGTTCTCCTCCCCGACGCAAAGCCGACCGACCTCCTCCCGGTGGGCAAGGGAACGATTGCGGGCGACGGAACGCTTCTCGTCGACCACAAGCCGCTCACGAGCCCCGCAGTCATCGACCAATATTCGACGTCGGTGCAGGTCCGCGGTGCCGCCCGTCTCGGGTCCGGCCCGACGAGCGTGCTCTACCGGCCGTCGAACGCGCTCACGTTGCGCATGGTCGTGATCGGCCAGCTCGACCAGCGCTGGCTCACGGAGCACGGCGCGCTCATCGTGTGGCCGTCGGTCAAGGGCGGCCCTGTCGCCGGACGGATCGTGGTGCGGCTGAGCCTTCCCGAGGGTGCAGGCAGGATCGGCGTCGACTTCCGCAGCAAGAAGATGCGCCGCGTCGTCGAGGTGAGCTCCGGCCAGGAGCCGCTCGTCGCGAGGATCCCCGTTTGCGGCCGAGGCCCGGTCGCCGTGTTCTACGCCGCGAGAGCGTCGGGACGGCTCGGCGACGGCCGCGTCGTCTCGGTGCGCTCGCAACCGCCGGTCTTCGAGCCCGCCCGCGCGGCCTGCCCGCAGCACTGAGGCTAGGATTCGCACTCCCTGGGGGTGTGCCCGAGCGGCCAAAGGGAACGGGCTGTAAACCCGTCGGCTCAGCCTACGGAGGTTCGAATCCTCCCGCCCCCATGTTTGCCCCGACCACCGCTTCGCGGTTCGCGGCTTCGCCGCTCTCGCTTTCCTGGTCGGGGAGATGGCCGCGGGGGCCACGCGTGAGTGGGCGAGCGGCGGCAAAGCCGCCCCTCGCTACTGGTCAGGTGCGAGGACGTTCGCACATCCGAGCGGTGTGTGCGTTGACTCCCGGGTAGTTGACTAGCGCGCGGTGGTCCAGGTGCGACCGCTGTCGGTGCTCCTGGCGAGTTGTTCTCTGCGTCCATTGAGTACCGCGTAGATCGTCGTCGGGCGGGCGGGGTCGACCGCGACCGCGCCTGGGATGATCGCCGGGAATGCTTGAGTCCAGGTGTCTCCGCCGTTTGTCGTCTTGTAGATGCCGCCCGGCGCGGAGATGACGTTCTTCGTGTAGGTGGGGTAGAGGCCGGCGTAGACGGTTTCCGGCTGCTTTGGGTCGACGGTGAGTGCGGTGATGACTTGTTGGGGGAGTCCTTGCGTGATCGGCTGCCAGCTCGCGCCGGCGTCGGTCGTCCGGACGAGCATCCGTCCAATCGATGCGTAGACGGTGGTTGGATGCTGGGGGTCGACCGCGACTGCGCCGCCCCAGCCGTCCTGATTGGTGAACAGCTTCCCGCCGCCGGTCGCTCGCCAGGTCTTGCCGGCGTCGGTCGACTTGACGATCGAGGTGAGTCCGTGGTGGTAGTTCCCCGTGATCGCATAGATCGCCTCTGGGTGGGTCGGCGCGATCGCGAGCGCGGAAACGTTTGACAACCACCGGTAGGGCACGGCGCCGAATTGGAACACGGTCTTCCAGCTGTGGCCGCCGTCGGTGCTTTTGCGGACGGCGTCGGCGCCTGAGTAGACGATGTTCGTGTTGGCGGGGTCGACCGCGATGGCGGTCACCCAGCCGTTGCCGCGGTTGAACTGCGGGGTTCCCGCCGTTCCGAACGGCTGCTTCACGCAGTACGATCTCCCCCCCGCGGGGTGATAACAAGCACGTTGGCCGCGCGGTGGGAAGAGACCCCGGTTGTAGGGCCGCCAGCTGCGGCCGCCGTCGACAGTCTTGTAGACGGCGACCGTGGTGCCCGCATAAAGCGTGCTCGGATGCCGCGGATCGGCGGTCAGCGTTTGGACATCTCCCGCCCAGCCGCTACCGCTTGTTGCCGTCGCCTGCCAGTGCGCTCCGCCGTCGATCGTCTTGAAGACATGACCCCTCGAGCTGTTTCCGCTGACGGTCAAGACGTACACGACCTGCGGTTCGCGCGGATCGAACGCGAAAGCTTCCGCGGCTCCAGCGCTGCGCGGCAGCGCCGCAAGCGGCGGCGATCCCGCGTTTGCGGCCGGGCTCTGCGAGCCGGGAGCCTGTGCGAGCGCAGCCGTGCCTGCACCGCCGCCGCCGTGCCCGCCGAAGCCGATGAACGCCCCAGCCCCTGCCGCAGCAAGCAGCAGAGCCGCCGCCCCGTGTCGCTGCCGGCGGCGTCGCGCCCGCCTGCGCGCCTCCTCGATCAGCGCCTCCAGATCGGCGACGCGCCGTTCGAGGTCGCGATCCTGCTCGGTCCCGGGCCTGCGCGGAGGTGTGATGACAGTCATAGTGTCTCCATCGCAATGACGCTATAGTGACTAGCACTATGCGGAATGTCAAGCTCGACCGCGACAACCCCCTCGACCTCCACGAACAAGTCGCCGGCGAGATCCGCCGCGCCATCGCCGACGGCGAAGCCAAACCCGGCGACCGACTCCCACCCGCCAAAGACCTCGCCGCGATCATCGGCGTCAACACCAACACCGTGCTACGCGCACTCCGCCAACTCCGCGATGAAGGCCTGCTCGACTTCCGCCGCGGACGCGGCATCACCGTCACCGGCAGCCCCGAACAGAGCGCCGTCACCGAACGCGCCAAAGAACTCCTCCACTACGCGCGCACCCAGGGCTACAAACCCGACGAACTCATCCAAATCATCCAACAGCTCGGATGACGTGGGCATGTCCGCGCCGATCGGCAAGCAGCTCCTGTGGTGCTTTCCTCGAGATCAGCGACCGCGTCGGCGACAACGGAGCTGTTGGGGTGCTCGGCGCAGTCGCGGGGCTAGCGGGAGGGCTTTTGCGCTCTACACGGTCGTCTGGCTTATCCGCAAGCGCGCCTAACGCAGCAACAAGTGCTGATCGTGCTCTGGGGTCATTGCGGAACACTCGCGCATACGAGGATTTCGGCGCGAGCGACCCGAGTCGCTCGCGCCTTCTGTCCTGAACCGACTAGCGCTGAACCAGGTTGTGGACGTCGAGGTATTCGATCGAGGCCGGCCCATCTCCGAAGCCCGCCTCTGTGCGGACCGCCATAACCTTTTCGCCCCACGCGTCGGCCTGTTCGCGCGAGTCCCAGACCTCAAAGACTCGAATCTTGCCGTCCTCGCCGACCGCGGCCGCGTGAAACACGCCGCCGGCCGGCGGGGTGTCGCCGATACCGAGCTTCTCGCGCATCTGGTCGTACTCGTCGGCGGTGATCCCCGTCTTGACGAACCTTGCCGTCGCCACACCAACCTCCTCGCTAGACGCCTCGACACTACTCCGATAACGGCGCCAGGCACCATTGCGCACTGGCGAGGGCGCCTGCCGAGGCGCTGACGGGCTTCCGCTCCACACCGTTCTGGCGTACAGTCGTCACACCTGCCGACATCGTGGCGACCGCAACCCGCACCTTCTAGCCTGGTCGCATTACGAAGGAGGAACGATGAAAAAACGGCGCACGCTGCGGGGGACGTTGGTTCTCATCTCGCTTTGCCTCCTCCCGGCCGTCGCCGCTGCTGAGCCGGTGCATTTCAATGGCCTCCCTCCAGCAGAGGGAAAGCCGAGCGCACCGACCTCCGGCCAGATGGTGATCAGCCTTCGGATGTTCAGGCACTGGGACACAACCTGGAACGTCTACGCAGACGGAACGGTCATCTCGCAGCGGTGGACGCAATCTGGCGACGCGACAGTGATTCCCGCTGGAGCGAAGGCGCCCGACACGGGCTACGTCCAGCAGCGGCTCACGCCCGCGGGCGTACGACTACTCCAGTCGAAGATCGCCGCGACCGGCCTGTTCGATCACGACCTGCTGCTCCACAACGCGCAGGTCTTCGATCGAGTTCGTGTAGGAGATCGAATGGTGTCGGTCAGCACCGACGCCTTGGGCGGCACCACGCCGACGCCCGCGCAATTGAACGCGCTCATGTCGTTGAAACGGCTCGTCGCCGATCCATCCACGTGGCTACCAAGCCGAGCATGGGCGGACAGTCAACTCCGCCCATTCGTTCCGTCCCATTACATCGCGGCGTTCGATCGAAGCGCCCCCGACCTCTCAAAGCTGCCTCCACTAGCCCGCAAGGCGTTCTCCCGCTACTACCTTGGCCATGGATGCCTCCTGACGACGGCGGACACACGGGCGCTCCTTCAGGCGTTCGTCCGGGCCGGGCTCAAGCCCAGCCGAAACCACGCCGAATCGATCGACTTCGATCTAGTCGGCACGCAGAAAACCCCAACCGGCCGCCGGATCCCGGCGGACTTCCACCTGTCCCCCGCTCTTCCGGATGAGAGCTGCTGACGTTCACATTGAAGGCGACGAGAAGTCCACGATGGGACTTGTAGCTTGGCTACCGAGTCGGAAAGAAGCACGAATGCGCGGTAGATACCTGTCAGGGTTGGTCATCTCAGCCGTGATCGTCGCGCTCGTGGCGGCAACGGCCGCATTCGCGGCCCCCCTCTCTGGAGTTGTCGGGCCAGGCTCCTGTCCTGCGCGCCTTGCGGTCGGCCAGCACGGGATTCTGCGGCAGGGTTGGGAAACGGCGTGCGGTCCTGGGAGGGCCCTGGTTACCTTCAAAGGAGTCTCGTACGCGATCCATGGCGGCTACTGCACCGACGGCCGCTTGGGCTTCGGCATTCTTGGCAACGGCAGCGCACCGCACCGGGGATTCGCGATCGTCCTGGCACACAATCGCGCCGGCGTCGTGAATGTCATCGACGGGGAGGTCGAGTTCGTTCCCGGTGTCCGCGTCGCGTTGTCAGGGACAGCGGTTGTCGAGCCGGGCCTGAAGCGGGGAACCTTCAAGGTGTTCGGGCGTGGCGGGCCGAACGGCACTACGCCGACGGGGAGCCGATTCACCGGCAGTTGGGACTGCGGCTGAACCACGGTACGACTCGCGTACCTAGAGCGGGCATCTCTCCGCCCTCCTCGTACCGCCCTCAGGGGTCATTCGCGAACACTCGCGCAGGCGACGCTGGTTCGACTCGACCGACTTCGGGAAAGCGGCCCGTGTGAAGGGGCTCTGGCCGCACGTTGTTACCGCGGCGTTGTTGGTCGGGGCGACCGTCGTTGCTGCCGCGGCGGGCCGCGTCGTAGATGCCGCGATTACCGCGGTGCTCGCATTGCTACCGATGGGCTTCCTCGCGTTCTACGCGTTCGGGAGGCGGAGAGGGATCATCCGGGACTGACTCTGGCGCGCCTGTTGTCGGGGGTTATCCCCGAACACTCGGCAGGCGACGAATCTCGAATTCTCGCCCGTCAAGGCGAGCGTGTGGACGGCTGCGGTCCTGCGCGCGATACTCGCTGAGTGTTGCGGATTGCGGCGGCAGTTCTCACCGCGCTGGCTTGGTCAGGTTCAGCGTTTGCGTTGTGCGGCGGGCAGCTACGCCCGATTACCGTGACATCGGGCGTCTGGAGCGGCACGCCTTGGAGGCTGCAGGCCATCGACAGTGGCGATGGTCGGTTCGGGATGACCGTCTTCGTCGCGGGCTCGCGTCGAGCAAGCCTGTCAGGCCGCCTGTTCATGCCTCAGAGCAGCGGTGCTCCTCTCAAGTTCGCCTGGACATCGAGCAGGCTCGGCACAACGCCCGCGTTCGTTGCGGCGGTTGTCGCTGAAACTGCCCACACGATCACGTTCGGTCTCTCTAACGGGACTGTTCGCAAGGTTCGAACGATTCCGCCGCGCTGCCTTCTACAGCCCGATATCTCGTTCTTGGCCGTCACCATCCCGCGTGGCACTCACCCAACGTTCTTCTCTGCCCGGAATGCGGCGGGGAAGATCGTGGCCAACTGGCGACGCTAACGCCTCGGGCACCAAACCGCCGTTCTCGGCTTGGCCGCTCAAGTGTCATTCACGGACGCTGGCACATGCCGGCGGGCCTCGGTTGACGAACCGTTTCCGCGATCATCCCGTGACGTGCGTAACACATTCGTGCTCCTGGCCCTAGCACTAACGACGCCAGTAGCCACCACGACGCGCGCAGCAGACCCGGCACGGTTCGCGGTCACGGCAACGGCGCAGCGGCTCGGCGGTCACGCTGGGCTTGCCTGGGACAAGCTCGATCCTGCGCACCAACACCTGATTTCGCGCACGCACTTCATCCGATGCGAACGCCAGGTACGGGGCACGGCCTGGCATCTCTACGGCGTCACGTACGTCCGCGCTCGGCCGATCAGTCTCGATCGCCGAGGGGTACCGCAGACCCGAGCGACACGCGTTTGGCTCCGAGTCCGAGCAAGCTCTGGCGGATCGGTTTTCGTCGACGTGTGGCACTTCGACATCGTCCACGTTCGGGCGAAGTTCCGTTGGCTCCTCGACAAATCGACGGAGGATCAACTCCGAAGTGATCCCATGCTTTGCTGGGAGTGACGGCCGCCGAACTGTGAACGCGGCCCGACCCGTCGGGTGCCATTCGCCCGCGCTGGCCCAGGCGACGCGGTCCTCGCTTGGCCACGTGGTGCCGCCACTCAGGTGACGGCAGAATGCACGGCCGTGGACGTTTCGAGGATTCCGTTTGAGCTTTCGGGCAAAGCAGGCGAAGTCGTGGTGAGCTACGGCGAGAACGACGATCCTCCGCGCTGGGGTTACGACTTGCTCGGTCTCGACTTCGCCTGGGAGGTCTCGCGCGGGTTTCCGGTTCTGCGCGCCGATGTCACCTATGAGGGGGACGGCTACGCCGCGGTACTCGGGTGGGTGCAAGTCGTCTCGATGTCGGTGGCTGGGGAAGCCGCGCCCAGAGTAATGGTCGACGTGGCGCCACAGCTCATCGGGTCTGGGTTCCCGTACGTGAGCTTCGGCGTCGAGCCAACGATGTTCGATGCTCCGTCGACGACGGATCGCGACGTGGGATGGGTGGCACGAACATTTCTCACGGCGTCGCCTGATCGGCTGATGACGCGCGTTGTTGCGCCAATCGTTGGATTTCGCTGGGGCTACACGATGAACGGCCGTGATGTGGCCGTAGACGCGTTGGCGGCGGCGTCTGACGACGACTGGCAAATAGCCCGACGTGTTCTTGCCGGCCGGTTCTCCGACTGGCAGTTCTCGGAGCGCTAGAACAGCTCGGGGCCATTCCGAAACGCTCGCAACTGGCTCGGGGGACATCGGCGAATACTCGCGCAGGCGAGCGGCGGCTGGCCACGAATCAGCTGGCGCCTTGTTAGCGCGAGGACGGTGGCGGGGCGGTGCCGGGTCTTGCGTCGGCCCGTCTTGCCGCTGGGTGAAGCGGGGTATCGCTTGCAAATCACATACATCTGCTGGGAAGACTGGGCTCGTGATCGCTTGCCCGATCGGCTCTCCCGTCGCTGTGACCGCGGCCGCGTTCGCGCCTTCGGGTGCGCGTATCGCCTACGCTCGCGCAACCGCGACGGGTTTCGAGGTTGACGAGGCAGACCTCGCCGGCCGCGGGGTCCGGGTCGTTTGGCGCGGGAGCGGGGGCTACCCGACTGTGCTGCGTTGGTCGCCGCATGATGAGCGGCTCGCGTACGTTCGTGGCTCCGAGCTACACGTTGCCGATGCCGGCGTCGACCGGCTCCGGTACACGGCCTCGGCGCCGCTTGAACTGGGTGGCTGGACGGCCAGCGGGGATGCGCTAGTTGTTTCGGCCGGCGGTGAGAGCTACGTCGTTGATGCGGCCACTGGCGCGGTTCGCGATCTCGGCCGCGGCGAACACGCCGTGCCTTCGCCGGACGGGACGCGTGTGGCGGTCGCAGTGCCGCTCGGCGTGCCGCCGCTGTCGTACGCCGAGGAGCTCGACGTGATCGCGCTCGGCGATGGCAGTCGGCGGGAGATCTTTCATTCCGACAATGGTTTGGTGTCGCTTGCCTGGTCGCCTGACTCCCGGCAGGTCGCCTTTCTCTGGAACAACGACGTAGCGCCCAGTCTGCTGGCGCAGAACGCCGACGGCTCGAGCACTGGCCTATTCGGCAGTGCGCACGGCGCGCTGCCGACGGAGGTCGGCATGGCCGGCCCGATCTATTGGCCGAAGCGGGGCATCGTCGGATTCACGCGCGAGGCGGATGCGTCGGGGTCCATCGGCTTCTACGATGTCGTCACCGGAAAGGACATCTACGACGCAGCACCGAGCCAGTCGGTGGCCGACGTCAGCGGGGACGGTACCGCCGCATATCTCAACCGGGACGGTCTCCGTCTCGCGCCCTGGGGCGGCGTCGGGGATCGCACACTCTTCCCCTGCCGCGGGACCGCCGGGGCAGACCGCATCGTCGCCGGCCCGGCGAGAACGACGATACTCGCCGGCACAGGCAACGACGTCATTGACGCACGCAACTACCGGATCGACACCATCGACTGCGGACCCGGCCGAGACATCGTCTACGCCGACCGGCGTGACCTCGTTCGCCGCTGCGAACGCGTGATCCGACGGCACTAGCTGTTCTACCCAGAGACGACGCGACCCCGGTTGATCGGTAGCTGGATCCAATCGGACACGCCTCCGCCGGTGTTCGCGAATGACCCCTGACGACAAACGAGAAGGGCCGCCACCGAGTTTGCCCAACCTGCGAGTCGGATGCCCTGGGAAGGATTCGCGGAGTGCTTTGCCGGCGGCGGGACGCTGCCGTTCCGCGCTCAACTCAGGGTGACTCGTGAACACTCGCGCAAGCAAGGAACGCGACTCTCTTTTCTGTTCCCGCTATCGCGCTCAGGCCTAAAGGACGCTCGCGCAGGCGAGATCGTCGTCAGAGTTCGGGTTCCACCCACTCGGCGAGGGGCGGACGCTCCCATGCTTCAGTCAGTAGGCCGGCCAGGACTCGAGCCGCCGCACGGATTCCATCTACATCGGGGCTGGGATAGGTCTCGGCCAGGCGCGGCGGAACATCGCCGCCCGGCACGTCGAAGATGCTCGTTACGCCGAACTCCGGATTGGCGGCGCCGATGCTCGCGGCGTAAAGACGCAGGAACTCCGATCGAGCTTGCTCAAGCGCGCCGAGTGCCTCCCACAATGACGCGCGTGCGATGTGCTTAGGGACGTTTCCAAGCTCGAACCATGCGAGAAAGGCCCACTGGGCACGGCGGTCGACCGGCTTCCGGGCAGCCCGTGCTTCGAGGATCCCATCGTGGTCGAACAACACAATCGAGTCAGGGGGACGCGTCTGAGCCGTCGATGCTCGCCGCGCGGCAACATCGAGCTGGCGACCATCGGCGTACTGCGCGAAGAACCATCGCCCCCATGGGGCATCAAACCCCACCGCATCCACAGTGCTGGCGAGCTGGCGCAGGAGCGGCTCGAGGTCTTCAAGGGCCGCTTCCCACGACTCATCGTCGACCCAAAGTCCGACATCGACATCCGAGAGCTCGTCCGCGTTCCCACGACCGAGCGAGCAGCCGACCTCAAGGGCGCGGAAACGCGTGTCACCCTCGACGGCATCGAGAAGCGAAAGGAGAAGTTCGCGCTGCGGTGCCAGCTCCAGCGCCCCGACCCAGTCGCGCCCTTCCACGCCAAAAGCCTAAGCGAGAGGACGCGCAAGCAATAGGGAATCTCGATTCTCGTTCCGCTACCCGTGGCTGTTCAGGCGGGTGGCGTCCCGTCGCGCAGCCAGCGCACATCCTCGGCGATCTCCGCGATCGGGTCGCGACCGAGATGCCCCGCGTCGTCGACCTTCACAACGCAATTCGGAACGTGCGCTGCGAGCCAGTCGCCATGGCTGCGCGGGACGAGAACGTCCGACACGCCGTAGCGGATCAGTACCGGAACGGTGATCTCCGAGACGGAGAATCCCCATGGCCCCATGAGTGCAAGAAGGTCGTCTGTCCAGCCGGAGACACCGTTCACCGCATGCTCGCGGATCGCCTCGTTGAGGATCTGCACGGTCTCCGGGCGCGCGAGGTGTTCGCGGTCGGACTCGCTCAGGTCGTACTGCTCGAGCACGTTCGAGGTGTCGCCGGCCGCGGCGTGCGCTTCGTATTTGGCCTGCAGGCGTTCGTGGTTCGCATTGAGCGCGTCCTCGCCTTCGAAGGCAGTCCGGAACTCCCTGATGTTCTCGGGGTCCATCCCGTCGAACCACGCGTCCCGATCGAGCCCCAGCGGGCCGTACGGCGCGTTCCCGACCACGCACGTCGCCCTGATCACGCGGTCAGGCAGCCGGGCTGCGCATGCGAGCGCGTGCGGGCCACCTCCCGACCCGCCACTTACCCCAAACCGCTCGAAGCCAAGCTCGTCCGCGATCAGGCGAACGTTGTCAACGTCATCGACGACGCGCCGTCCTCGCAATCTCGAGGAGCGACCGTATCCGGCCCGATCGGGGGTAACGAAGCAGACGCCGAGGCTCCCGTAGACGCGTTCGTCCGGCCAGCGCATGAGCCGGCAGCCGGGCGTCCCGTGCAACCGCAACACCGGAAACCCCGCCGGATCGCCCCAGACCGCAAACGCGACCTCCCGCCCATCGGGCGCAGTCACGAATCGAAGCCGCTCCGCGACGACGGCCATCCAGCAGATTCAACGCCTCAGAGCGGACAGCCGCAAGACTCCGCCGACGATTCCGACACCCAGACGCGGGGATGGAGAACCGCGCCACTCCGGTTCGTCTGCCGACGGCAGGCGTGCGCGGCGACGGGAGCTGGTACCGACTCGACGGCGTCGGTCCGATATGCGACCCTGTAGCGATGAAAGGTCAGCAGAAGCCCAAGCAGCTCGCCAAGAAGGCCCCGCAGAAGACGCTCAAAGAGCAGCGCGCGGCCAAGAAGGCGAAGAAGAAGGACTACTAACCCTCCGCGGCCACCTGCGTGTCGGGCCCCGGCCAGGTGTCTGACAGCAGGTAGCCCTCGGGGAAGGGGTCGGTGGGATCGACGAGCACCTGTGTGATGCCGGTGATCCAGGCGCTGCCGCGGATCGCCGGGACGATCGCGGGACTCCCGCCGACGGTCGTCTCCGAGACGATGCGGCCGTCGAACGTCGAGCCGAGGACCGA
This sequence comes from uncultured Actinomycetes bacterium, assembly GCA_963848665.1. Classification (GTDB taxonomy): domain Bacteria; phylum Actinomycetota; class Thermoleophilia; order Gaiellales; family Gaiellaceae; genus Palsa-739. The sequence goes on along the minus strand of CAWKEF010000005.1, from coordinate 19,241 downwards.
GGCATGCGTCATCGCTTCGCCGACGTGCATGGCACCGCGCGCATGCAGCGTCGCCATCCGCGCCGAGAGACCGGTGCCGGTCGCGGAGCGGTCGAGCCGCCCGGGTGCGACGACGACCGCGTTCTTGGAGACGGCGCCGACACCCTGCCACGGCTCGGCAATCTCCACGATGCTGACCCCGGCGATCTCCGGGTTCTCGGGATGCGCGCAGGGCAGCTGCTCGCGCGCGGCGTGCCTGATGCGTTCGCCGGCGAGTGAGAGGTCCCTCGCTTCGTGGGGCTCGAGCGCGAAGCCGAGCGCCTGCGAGTCGGCGATCGCGTACCACATGCCGCCGAAGGCGACGTCGACCGTGAGCGAGCCGAGCCCTTCGACCTCGAGCACCGCGTCGAGGCGGTCGGCAAAGCACGGAACGTTCATCAGCTCGACGCTCTCGCATCGCCCGTTCGCGCATCGTGCGGTCACCTCGACGACGCCGGCGGGCGCTTCGAGCCTCAGCGTCGTCTCCGGCTCGTGCATCTCGACGATGCCGGTCTCGAGCAGAACGGTTGCCACGCAGATCGTGTTCGACCCGGACATCGCCGGATACTCGGTCGGTTCCATGATGATGTAGCCGGCCGCGCAGTCGTCGCGCTTCGACGGGACGAGAAGGTTCGCGTGAACCGCCACGCTTCCGCGCGGCTCGCGCAGCAGGAGGCGACGGAGCCAGTCCTCGCGCGCGAGCGCCTGCATCTGCTCGAAGACGGTGTCTCCCGGCGGCGGCAGCACTCCTCCGACGACGACGTTGCCGATCTCCCCGCCGGCGTGACAGCCGACGACGGTGATGGCCCGTTGCGCCCGCACGGCGCGACTCTACCCTCGTCGCAATCGCCACGAGGACCGATCCCTCGTTCGAGGATCACTCGAATCCGGGGATTGGGTCCGGGCGCCCGAGTGCCGACGGTAAGAGCAAGCAATTCGATCCGGGAGATTCCCCTGCGGCGAAGCATGGCCCACTACTTCGGAGGTTCGATCCTCCACCGAGGCGTCTCGGGCGCCCTTGCGCGGCTTCGTAGCGAAGGCGGCTTCACGCTGATCGAGATGATCGTGACCGCGGTCATCCTCGCCATAATCTCCGCGCCGATCGCCGGCGTGATGCTCGCATCCGCAGCACAGTCCGCCGCGTCCCGCGAGCGGACGGCTGCCGACCAGCTGATCCAGACGAAGCTCGAGGCGATCCGGACGCTCCCGTACGCGTCGATCGGGCTCGTCAACGGCAACCCGTCCGGCACCCTCGTCGCGAGCGCATCCTCGAGCCTCCCGAACGGCGAGAAGGTGACGGTCACGACGTCGGCCGCCTGGGTGACCGACGGCATCCCGACCGCATACGTGACGCACGCCGACTACAAGAAGGTCGTCGTCACCGTGATCCGCCAGAGCGACGGCGACGTGCTTTCGCAAAACACCACTCTGATCGCCTCCGCGTCCGCCCCGCCACTCGCCGGCACCGGCTGGGTGCAGATCAAGCGGCAGGTGATCGACGCGATCACCACGCTGCCGATCGTCGGCGCGACCGTCAACCTCACCGGCGGCCCCAACTCGACAAACCGCACCGACAAGACCGACGGCTCGGGCACCGTTCTCTTCCCGGCGCTCGACAGCAGCACACAGCAGCCGCCGCCGAACTACACCCTCGCGACGACCGCGACCGGCTACAGCGTCTACCCCGACGACCTGCCGCCGATGAACGCGGAAACGGTGGGGGCGTCGCCGGGCGCCAACTCCGTGACGACGCTGCGCATGTACCTCCCGACGTCGGTCACGGTCAACGTGCAGAACTCGGCCGGCGGCGCGTACACGAGCGGCGCGACGGTCTCGCTCGAGTCGTCCCGCTGCGGTGTGACCGCCGTCACCATTCCGTCCGGACAGAGCTCGACGACGATCACGACCTGTGACTGGGCGAAGAACAAGACGATCCCGCTCGTGCCGAACGTGCTCGGGCAGTCACCGCTCTTCGACAAGTACGGCGCGACCGCATGGTCGACGAGCGGCGGGCTCTGGGGTGCCGCGACGCCCTTCACCGTCCCGAGCAACTATCCGACCACGCTGAACCAGACGGTGACGGTGAAGCTCAGCGCGACCGCCTTCACCACGAAGACGCTCACGGTGACCGTCACGAAGGCCGGTAGCGCAGACACCAACGCCCGCGTCAACGTCGTGAGCTCCGCCGTCGGCGTCTACCTCTACGGCACCACGGACGGGAGCGGCCAAGTCACGTTCACGATCCCGGTCACCTCCACCGCGCAGTCCTTCACCGTCAGCGCGAACGACCAGGGTGCAACGTCCGGGAGCTCGACCTTCTCCTGGTCGACCTCTACGACCTCTCCGATCGCCGCCGGGGTGACGCTCAGTTGAGCAAGACGCGCAGCGAGCGCGGCTTCACGATGATCGAGGTCCTGATCGTCATGCCGATGCTCCTGGTCCTGTTGACCGGGCTCACGCTGACCCTCACGAACATGATGCAGGTCACCGACAAGACGCAGGAAGAGACGACGCTGCAGACCGAGGCACGCGCGACGTTCAACACCCTGACGAGCGACATCCGCCAGTCGTTCGTCGGCGACGGGACAGATTCCATCCTCAGCGCGAGCGCCACGTCGATCACGTTCTTCTCGCCGGATCGCTATCCGACGAAGACGGTCGGCACGACCCAGTCCTCGTTCCATCTGCGCCAGATCACCTACACGCTGACGAACGGCGTCTTGAGCCGTCAGTACATGACGTCCACGAACGTCTTCCCGACAGCTCCGCCGTGGACGTGGCCGGGCGCGAACGGCGCCCTCCTCCCGGTGCTCGACTCGATCACGAACACGGACGTCTTCAGCTACTACACCGCCGCCGGAGCGCAAACCTCGCCGGCGACACCACTTGCGTTCCCGATCTCGGACACCACCGGCATTCGCGCCGTCGGCATCAAGCTGGCGCTCTCGACCGGCGGGACTCAGCCGAAGACGTTCACCGAGACCGCGATGATTGCGTTGAGGGAGACCGACTCGTGATCCGTCGCAGGCTGGAAGAGGAGAGCGGCATCGCGATGCTCCTGGCTCTCGCGCTCATCACGTTGATCACCGTCATCTCCGTCACGCTGCTCGTCGTCACGAGCGGCGATGCATCGCGCAGCCGTCGCGACGTGAAGAACACGAGCTCCTACCAGGCTGCAGAAGCCGGAACGAATGCGTATCTCTCGGATCTCACAGAGAGCACAGTCTTCTTCAACTCCTACATGGCGAAGGGCGAGGCAACGCGCACCGACACCGGCGGTGTCGCACACGCGAGCAGCAACTCGTCCGACGTCGCATGGAGCTCGGGAACGTGGACGTATGCGACGCAGCCCGCGAACGACACCGGCTGGTTCGACCTCGGGAACGGCTACCAGTACCTGATCCAGGTCTCTCCGCCGAACTCGACCGTCCAGGCGCAGGCGCAGGTGATCACGCGGATCGACGTGATCGGACGACCGAAGGGCAGCACGGATCTCTCGACGTGGCGCACCATCGAGACGATGATCCGACCCTCGAGCCTCACCGACTTCCAGACCTTCACGGCGACGAGCGTCACGTACGCCTCGACGGCGACGACGACCGGTCCTATCTTCGTCGGCGAAGACTCCAACGGGAACCCGGGCACGCTGACGCACAACGGGACGGCGAAGGCGAACCTGTACTCGGAGGGCACGGTCGGCGGCAGCACGACGTACACGAACGGTGCCAAGAAGTACGACAAGAACTCGAGCCCGACGGCGCTCTGCAAGCTCAACAACTGCAACCCCGTCTTGTTCAGCTCGTTCCAGTCGACGATCACGACCGTCTCCGGCGCGGCGGCGGCAGGCGGCATCAGCCTCGGCACCAAGGACAACACGAACGCCGGCCTGAGCGGACAGAGCTACAACGTCGACGCGTGGAAGCTCGCCTTCCAGTCGAACGGAACCGTCCTCGTCTCCTCCTGCAAGTTCTATACGTCGGTCGTCAACCAGAACACCAAGGTCTGGGCGGACTACGACGGCACCAATCCGCCGGTCTGCGGCACCGCCGTCTCGAAGACCGTCCCGACGAACGGCGCGATCTACTCCGCGGTCGACGTCCTCGTGTCGGGCGTGGTCAAAGGCAGGGTCACTGTGGCTTCGAGCGGTGACATCATCTTTGCCGGCAACACGACGTACAACGCGAACGGCGTCGACGTTCTCGGCCTCGAAGCGCAGGGCACGCTCTACGTCGCGCAGTACGCGATGGCGGCGACCGTCAACCTGTGGGCCGCCGAGCTTTCGCTCAGCGGCCCCTTCGAGGCGGACCCGCTCTACAACAGCGGCGCGAGCGGAACGATGAACTTCAACGGCTCGACCGCCGTCTACGGTGGCGGAAGCGGCGCGGTCATCTTCACGAACATGTTCTCGACGAGAAACTACAACTACGATCCGAACCTCAAGTTCCTCCAGCCGCCGTACTGGCCGACGCTCGGAAACGCGTTCACGATCCTCGTCCAGCGCGAGATCTAGGCCCCGCGAGCGGCGTCGACGTCGCCTACGCGACGACGGAGAGCGCGAGCCCGAGCAGGTCGGCGATCTTCCGCACGCGCGCCAGCTGGTGCCCGACGCCGAGCGCGACGTGGTGGGTCGGCCCTTCGGCACACCAGGCGTCGAAGAAGGCCGCCGGGCCGGACGGAAAGCGGATCCTCGAGTTCGTGTTCCCGATCTTGAAGGTCGGACCCGCGATCGACTCGCCTTCGGCCGCGATCAGCTTCAGCAGGCCGTCCGCGGTCTGTGTGACGCCGAGGATCGTCACGGGTCCGAGGCGCACCTTCATCTCGATCGAGAGCCCGGCTCCGGCCTTGCCGTGGAAGAGCTTGAGCGCGCGGGCGACAGGCCGCCCCTCGGCGATCGCGAGGTGGCCGGGACCGTCATGTCCCATCAGGACGAACTCCTCGTCGAAGTCGAGCGCATAGAACTCGGTGTACGACCCGCCGGCTCCGAGCCGGTCGAGCAAGAGCATCGCGAGGCTCGTCTTCAGGTCGCCCTCGCCGGACGCCGGTACGCCGCGCGCGGTGAGCAGCGAGTTCCCGACGATCATCCCGGCGGTGACCCGCTCCGCCATGTTGCCGCCGACGCCCCGGTAGTAGTAGGTGAACCCGTCGAGCTCGAAGTCCTCGACGAGCCGGTCGAGTCCGACCGCGACCCGTGCCGACCACTCGAAGATGTCGGGCGAGATCTCGGCCGCGATCGGGTCGGTGCCTGCGTCGGCGAGATCGAAGGTCGATCGGATCTCCTCGCCTTTGCGTTCGATCGCGTCGGCCCCGGCAGACTCGACGCGTTCCACGAGATCATCGATCTCGAGCACCTCGACGTGGGCACCGGTTTGCGCATGCACCTGCGTGAAGTCCGAATACAGGTCGAGCATCCCCGGATACGTGTGACCGAGGAAGCCGATCCGTGCGGTGCGCAGGCTGTGCACCGCAGAGGCCGCATCGAGCCACTCACGCAGCACGTCCCACGCCGGGTCGCCGTCGAGCAGCGTACCCGTCACCGTCCTGTAGGGGATCCGCGCACGCGTGAACGCCCCGGCGATCTCGGGGACGCAGCACGCCGAGCAGTTGGCGAGCCATTCGGCGGTGGTCATCCCTTCGTAGTCGAGCGTGCGCGTCGGCTGCAGATTGAGGACGACCACGGGGGCATTGGCGGCCTGGACGACCGGAAGCACCTGCGACGACGTCGCATAGGTCGCCGCGTAGAGCAACACGAGATCGAGGCTTGCCGAGCCGAGCGTGGCGCCGGCCCGCCGTGCCGCCTGAGGCGTGTCGACGAGTCCGGCCGACACGACCTCTGCGCCCAGCCCTTCAAGGCGTCCCTCGATCTCCCGCTGATAGCCAACAAGTCGATCGCGCAGGCCGTCGAACTGCGGCCAATACGCTGCGAGACCGATCCCGAAGACGCCGACGCGCGGCGCCTTGCGGGCGCTCACGGCGCATCCGCTTGCGCGGCGACGTGTCGTCGAGCGGCGGCGCTTCGCAGCCGCACCCGCGCGCGCCGGTAGAGCTCGGCGCCGTTCGGGATGATGACGCTCGCGAGGAGAAGCGCGCCGACGACGATGTTCTGGTCCTGCGCCGGGATGAGGTCGGCGGTCAAGGCCGTCTGCAGGCAGCCGAGGACGGCGACGGCCACGATCACCCCGGCAATCGTGCCGCGCCCGCCGAAGATCGAGATGCCGCCGAGGAGCACGACGGTGACGACGAAGAGCTCCATCCCCGTGCCGGCGTCGTAGCGGGCAGAGGCGAAGCGGAGCGTGAAGAGGACGCCCGCGAACCCGCTGAGGGTTCCGGAGAGGACGAAGAGCCAGAACTTGATCCTCTTGACGCGGATGCCGGCGAAGAACGCCGCCTCCTGCCCGGCCCCGATCGCGAAGATCGCGCGGCCGAGCGGGGTTGCGTGGAGGACGATGCCGAAGAGGGCAGCGAGCGCGAGGAAGAACGCGATCGAGTACGGGATGTGCGTATGCGGGATCGGGATGACGCCGATGCTCGCGAGGTTGGCCGGGAAGCCGCCGATCGTGTCGGTCGGCAGGATGCCCTGGGCGATGCCGCGATACAGCGTCAGCGTCCCGATGGTCACCGCGAGCGAGGGCAGACCGACGCGGGTGACGAGAAAGCCGTTGACCGCGCCGAGCAACGCGCCGAGCACCACGGCGAGGATCATCGCCGGCCAGATCGGCCACCCGTGCTTGAAGAGCTCTGCCATGAGAACGCCGGACAGGCCGAGGATCGACGCAACCGATAGGTCGATCTCGCCGGTGACGACGATCAGGGTGAGCGGGAGCGCCATGATCGCGATCTCGCCGACGTTCAGGCAGATGTAGAAGAGGTTCGTCGACTGCAGGAAGTACGGCGAGACCGCGGCCCCGAAGGCGATCGTGCCGCCGAGGAGCACGAGGAGGAGCGTCTCCCAGCGCATGAAGGCGGCGAGACGGCGGTCAGACACGGGCTCTCCGTCTCGTGCGCAACGCCGGCGCCACCCGCAGCGCGATCAGCCGGTCGAACGCGATCGCGATGACGAGCAGCCCTCCGGCAAGGGCCTGGCTCCAGAAGGAAGACACGTTGACGACAACGAGCGCGCTGTTGATCGTGTTCAGGAGCAGCGCGCCGAGCGCGGCGCCGAGGACGGTACCGCTGCCGCCGAAGATCGCGACGCCGCCGACGACGACCGCGGCGATGACCTGGAACTCGTAGCCGACGCCGGCGATCGCGTCGACCGAGCCGAAGTACGACAGCCAGATGGCGCCGGCGAGCCCGGCAATGCCGCCGCTCAGCACGAAGGCGAGGAAGACGCGTGAGCCCACCGGGATGCCCGCGAGGCGCGCGGCGGCCGGATCGGACCCGATCGCGTAGAAGTCGCGTGCCGTGCGAAACGTGCGCATCGCATACGTCGCGACCGCGACCGCGACGATCGCGATGATGCCGAGGTACGGAACGCCGAGGACCGTGCCGTAGCCGATCTTGTTGAAGTTGCCGGGCAACATCGATGCGTTGACCTGGTTGCCGCCGGCCCAGGCACCGTCGATCCCGCGGATGATGTAGAGCGTTCCGAGCGTCACGACGAGGCTCGGGACGCGCGCCACAGTGACGATCAGGCCGTTGACGACCCCGCAACCGGCGCCGATTCCGAGCGCGAGCAGGAAGACGAGCACGAGCGGGACGTGCGGGTGGTGCACGTAGAGCACGCCCGTCGCATAGGCGGAGATGCCGAGCACCGACCCGATGGAGAGGTCGACATTGCGCGTGACGATGACGATCGTCTCGCCGATGGCGAGGAGGGCGATGATCGCGGCGCCCGAGAGCAGCTGCTGGACGCTCGTGGCGCTGAGGAACAGGTGGTTGTCGATCGTCGTCGCTCCGACGACGATGACGAGCGCGAGCACGATGCCAAGCTCGCGAAAGCGGAGCATCGTCTCGGCGAGCGCATGGGAGCGCGCGCCGTGCTCGATCACATTGGTCTCGTCGGCGAGCGCCGTCACGCGGCTTCCTCGGTCATGCCGGTGGCCGCGTGCATGATCGCGTCCTCGGTCGCCTCGGCACGCTCGAACGCGCGCATCACGCGACCCTCGAAGAGAACGATGATCCGGTCTGCCATTCCGAGCACCTCGGGCAGCTCGGACGAGATCATGAGCACCGCAACCCCCTGTGCGGCGAGCTCCGACAGCAGCCGGTGCACCTCCGCCTTCGTGCCGACGTCGATGCCCCGCGTCGGCTCGTCGACGATCAGAAGCGTCGGCTTACGAGCAAGCCACTTCGCGAGAACCGCTTTCTGCTGGTTGCCGCCCGAGAGCGTCCAGATCGGATTCGTCAGCTTGCCGTACCGCAGCTGCAGCCGAAGCGCCCAGTCCTTGGCGAATCTCCGCTCGGCGCCCCGCGGGATCAGCCCCGCGCGCTGCACGCTGTCGAGCGACGCGAGCGCGATGTTCGCTCGATCGAGAAGTCCATCACGAGCCCCTGCTGGCGGCGGTCCTCGGGGACGAGCCCGATGCCGGCCGCCATCGCGGCGGTCGGCGATCCCGGGCGGAGAGGCTTCCCGTCGATCTCGACCGCGCCGGCGTCGGAACGGTCGATCCCGAAGATGGCGCGCGCGACCTCCGTCCTGCCGGCGCCGACGAGGCCGGCGAGAGCGACGATCTCACCGCTTCGCACCTCGAACGAGACGTCGGTGAACTCGCCCTCCCGCGTCAGCCGATCGACCTTCAGCACGACCGCCCCGGTTCGCTCGGGACCTTCGGGAAGAGCGCGTCCATGTCGCGGCCCACCATCGCGCGAATCACAGACTCGTCGTGAGCTCCTCGACCGGCTGCGTCAGCACGTGCCGTCCGTCGCGCATCACGGTGACGCGCTGGCAGAGCGTGAAGACCTCCTCGAGCCGATGGGAGACGAAGAGCACCGCGTCGCCGCGCAGGCGGAGCGTCTCGACGATGCGGAACAGCCGCTCTACCTCGGTCGTCGTCAGGGCTGCCGTCGGCTCGTCCATCACGATCACGCGTGCGTTCGTCGTAGCGCCTTCGCGATCTCGACGAGCTGCTGGTCGGCGATCGAGAGGCCGCGGGCCAGCCGGTCAGGATCGAGCCGCACGCCGAGCTGCTCGAACAGTCCTGCGGCCTCGCGCCGCATCCGCCGGCGGTCGATCCGGCGGCAGCGCTTCGCAGGGGCTGCTTGCCGACGAAGATGTTCTCGGAGACGCTCAGGTCGGGGAAGAGCGTCGGCTCCTGGAAGATGATCGCGATCCCTGCCGCCTGCGACTGCGCGGTCGTGTCGAAGATCGCCTCCTCGCCGTCGAGCAGGAAGCGGCCCCCGTCCGGCCGGTAGACGCCGGCCAGGATCTTGACGAGCGTCGACTTCCCGGCGCCGTTCTCGCCGACGAGCGCGTGCACCTCGCCGCGGTACAGCTCGATCCGGCCGTCCTCGAGCGCATGCACGGCGCCGAAGTTCTTCTGCGCGTGCTCGACGTAAAAGCGACGTGGTTCGGGAGGCGCGCCTCGTCAACATGCTCGCATCGAGGGGGAGGCCGCAGCGCAGGCGGCGCGCCCCTGCCAGGCTGTCGATCCTAGAAGTTGAACTTCGCGACGTTCGTCTTGTCGAACACGTACGGAGGCCCGAGCACGACCTGCGGCTCCCCTCCGGCCTTGATGATCGTGTACTTGCCGAGCTTGCCGGCGGTGAACGTCTCGCCGGCCTTGCCGGTGATCATCGCCCGTGGCGAGCGACGCCGGCGTAGGCCGGCCAGATAGCCGAGATCCTGCGGGTTCCAGAGCTCGAACGACGTGACCGTCCCGTCGAGGACGTACTTCTTCATCTGGCTCGGCAGCCCGAGCCCGGTCAGGACGACCTTGCCCTTGTACTTCGAGTGGTCGAGGTACTGGGCCGCCGAGGAGATGCCGACCGTGGTCGGGGAGATGATCCCCTTCAGGTTCGGGTACGCCTGGAGCATGCTCTCGGTCGCCTGACAGCGACTGGGCCGGGTTGTCGTTCCCGTAGTAGATCTTGACGAGCTGCATGTTCTTGTACTTGGGCAGCGCAGCTCCTTCTTCATGAAGGCGATCCACGCGTTCTGGTTGGTGGCGGTCGAGGCTGCCGAGAGGATCGCGATCTGACCCTTGTAGTTCAGCTGCTTCCCGAGCAGCTGACCTCGCTGCGGCCGATCTGCTCGGTGTTCGCCTGGTTGATGAACAGCTGGCGGCAGTTGACGTCGGAGTCGAACGAGACGATCGCGATGCCCTGGCCTTCGCCTGGTTGAGCTGCTGGCAGAGCGCCGCCGGGTCGTTGCCGGCGATCACGATCGCGTTCGCGCCCGACTGGATGGCAGTCTGGATCGACGGCTAGCTGCGCTGCGCCGGTGTCCTGGGTGCCCGACGAGACGACCTGCTTGTCCCCGATCTCCTTCAGCGAGATCGCGCCGCCCTTGTCGGCGATCACCTCATACGGGTTGAGCGTGTCCTTCGGGATGAAGTACACGGTCTGACCCGTCTTCAGGCCGGAAGCCGCCGTTGCGACCTGCCGGCCACGCCGATCGCAACTGCGAGCGCCGCGATCGCGAGCAAGACGGTCGCCCGCCCGAAGCCCTTTCTTGATCATTTGAAGTACGTCCTCTCCTTGATGGAACGATACGAGGTGTGCTGTGGTGCGACGCAACGTCTCTCGTGTGCTCGTCGCCCCTCCTTTCGCTTGCCATTCGCCCCCGGGCCGGTCATCGCGGGTAGGCGGCGGTGACGCCGCCGTCGACGTTGACGACGTTGCCCGTCGATTTCGCTGAACGCGGCCCTGCGAAGAAGGCGATCGCCTCCGCCACGTTCTCGGGGTACACGTTCACCCCGAGCTTGGTGCGGCCTCGATAGAAGGCCTGCAAATCGTCCTCCGCGACCCCGTAGGTGCTCGCCCGCTCGGCCTTCCAGTCCGACGACCAGATGCTCGAGCCGGAGATCACGGCGTCGGGATTGACCGTGTTGACGCGGATCCCGCGCGGGCCGCCCTCCTCGGCGAGGCAGCGCGCGAGGTGAAGAGACGCGGCCTTCGCCGACGAGTACGCCGACGCGTTGGCTCCTGCCACGAGCGCGTTCTTCGACCCGACGAAGACGACCGAGCCGCCGACTCCCTGCTCGAGCAGGACCCGGAAGGCCTCGCGGGCGGCCAGGAAGTACCCGCGCGCGAGCACCGCGTAGTTCAGCTCCCACTCCTCGAGCGAGGTCTCGGTGACGGGTGCGCTCGTCGCGAGGCCGGCCGAGGCGACCAGGACGTCGAGACCGCCGTAGGCCAACACGGCCCGGCGGGTCATCTCGACGACGGCGCCCTCGTCGGTCACGTCGACCTCGACGGCGAGCGCCCGGCGAAGCCCGTGCTTGCCCTCGATCTCGTCCGCGACCTCGCGTGCGCCGTGGAGGTTCAGGTCGGCGACGACGACGGCTGCGCCCCGGTCGGCGAGCAGCCGGGCCGTTGCCCGGCCGATCCCGCTCGCGCCGCCTGTGATCACGGCGATCCTGCCGCTCAGCTCGCCGCGGGGCGGCGCCTGCGCGAGCTTGTAGCGCTCGAGCGGCCAGTACTCGATCGCGAACGCCTCTGCCTCGCTGAGCGACTGGAAGCCGCCGAGCGCATCGGCCGCGTCCTCGACGCGGATCGCCCGCTGGTAGAGGTCGCGCGCTATCCGCGCGCGGCCGGGGTCGGCGCCGCTCGCCACGATCCCGATGCCGGGCACGAGCACGACGCGCGGCCCCGCGGGGTCGATCGGGAACGGGCGGCTCTCGTCGTCCAGGTTCCGCTCGTAGTAGCTGCGATACCACTCGGCGTAGCCGGCGACGCCGGTCCGCAGGTGGTCGCGAAACGCCTGCTCCGTCGTCGCGGCCGGGGTCGACGTCGACGATCAGCGGCCGGTGCTTCGTGTTGATCAGGTGATCCGGGCAGGGCGCCCCGATCTGGCTGACCTCGGGCGTGCGGGCGGCCGAGGCGAATGCAACCGCCTGTGGGCTCGGTCGACCTCGAGGATCACCCCGTCCGCGTGCTCGAGGAGCGCGCCGCGGAGCGCGGGCAGGCCGGCGAGCAGAAGCCGCTCGGCGTCGCCCTGGCCGGCCTCGGCGACCTTCGGCCCGCCGAGGCCGAACCCGCCGCCCGCTGCGCGGTCGATCGCGCGAACCGAGCGCCGCACGAACTCGAGCGTCGCGTGATAGCTCTCGTCGCCGGTCTCGCCCCAGGTCACGAGCCCGTGCTTCGCGAGCAGCACCGCTCTCGCCGCCGGGCTCTCATCGAGGAGCTCGGCGATCCGGCGCGACATGTCGAAGCCGGGCCGCTGGTAGTCGAGCCAGACCACCTCGTCGCCGAACTCCTCGGCCGCGAGCCGCCGCCCCTCGGGGTCGACGTGAGCGCGATCACCGCATCCGGGTGCGTGTGGTCGACCTGCGCCGCGGGCACGAACGCGTGCAACAGCGTCTCGATCGACGGCCGTGGCTGATCGGGCCTGAGCGCCGATCGCAGGAGGTAGTCGACCATCGTCGCGTCGTCCATCGCCTCCCGTTCGCGCAGCGGGAGGACGTCGCCGAGCCGGAGGGCCGCGAAGCCCGAGGGCGTGATCGTCGCAAGGTCGGTTCCCGAGCCCTTCACCCAGAGCACCCGCGTCTCGCGGCCGGCATGATCGAGCACCACACCCTTTGCCGACGTGTTGCCGCCCCCGATGTTGGCCAGGCTCCGGTCGGCGCCGAGCAGGTTCGAGCGATAGGTGAGCGCGCCGAGGTCGTCGAGGCCGGCCGCATCCTCGGCGATCCAGCGATCGACGGGCTCCGTCACCCCGTGCAGGGCTGCGATCGTCTCCTTCATGCAGTCACCGCGGCGCTCGACGGCTCGCGGCCCGTGATCGCGGCGAACCGGTAGCGAGCCTCCTGCCAGGAGCCGTCCGGCTCCGGCTCGTGGACGTCGGGGGCAACGAGGACCGCACGACCTCGCGAGCCTCGGCGAGGGAGCCGATCTCGCCGACGGCGATCGCCTGGACGAGCAGGTTGCCGAGAACCGTGGCCTCCTCCGGCCCGACAAGCACCGGAAGCCCCGTCGCGTCCGCGGTCCAGGAGCAGAGCAGGCGGTTGCGTGCGCCGCCGCCGACGAGGTGGACCTCCTCCGGAGCCTCGCCGGTCACGGCCGAAAGGACGTCGATCGTCGCCGCGTGCTCGAGCGCGAGACTCTCGAGGATGCAGCGCGTCACGGGCCCGGGGCCGTCCGGGACCGGCTGGCCCGTCCCGGCGCAGAAGGCCCGGATCTCCGCCGGCATGTCGGCCGGAGCCGTGAACACCTGGTCGTTCGGATCGACGAGCGAGACGAGGGGCGGCGACGCCTCGGCGAGCCCGATCAGCTCGTCGAAGCTGTGCTCCTGTCCTGCGGCCGCCCAGAGACGCCGGCACTCGTGCAGCAGCCAGAGGCCCGCGACGTTCCGCAGGAGGCGGTAGCTCCCGTCGACCCCGCCCTCGTTCGTCACGTTCGCGGCGAAGGTCGCGTCGTTGATCGACGGCCGGTCGCGCTCGACGCCGACCAGCGACCACGTGCCGCAGCTGATGTAGGCCGACCCGGCCTGTCGGAACGGCACCGCCGCGACCGCCGAGGCCGTGTCGTGCGTGCCGACCGCGACGACCTCTGCTCCGTCCGCGCCCGTCTCGGCGGCGGCCTCGGCAGTGAGCGGGCCGAGCCTCGTCCCGGGCCGGACGAGCTCGGGCAGCAGCCGCTGCGGGATGTCGAGACGTTCGAGCAGATCGTCCGCCCACGCGCCCGTGGCGGCGTCGAGACACTGCGTCGACGTGGCGTTCGTCCACTCGCCGACCCGTGCGCCGGAGAGCCAGTAGTGGAGCAGGTCGGGGATCATCAGGAGCGCCTGCGCCGTCTCGAGGCCCGGATCGCGCTCGGCCGCCATCCCGGCGAGCTCGAAGATCGTGTTGATCGGGAGGAGCTGGATGCCGGTGCGCCCGTAGAGCTCGCGGGCGGGGATCCGGCCGAGTGCCGCCCGAAGGCAGCACGCGGCGGCCGTCCCGATAGTGGACCGGATTCCCGACGAGCCTGCCGCGTGCGTCGATCAGGCCGAAGTCGACCCCCCACGAGTCCGTGCCGATCGAGTCGATCCGCCCGGCGAGCGCGCCGCCGCCCGGAGCCCTTCGAGCACGCCCCGGTAGATCCCGAGGATGTCCCAGTAGAGCATCCCGCGCACGCGCACCGGCTCGTTCGGGAATCGGTGGACCTCGTCACCTCGAGGCGCTCGCCGTCGAACCTGCCGACCGCCACCCGCCCGCTCTGGGCGCCGAGGTCGACTGCCGCCATCGTCGTCATCAGCCGCGGCTCCTCGGATCGCCCGCCGACCGGCGCAGGTCCCGGGCCGGCGTGACGCGGCCTCGGCGGCGGCCCCGGCTCGACGACGATCACGTCGATCCCCGCCGGCGCCAGGCCTCGACCTCCTCGGCGGGAGCGCTCGCGTCGGTGACGATCCCGTGGTGCTCGTCGTCCGCACGAAGGAGAGCAGCGCGCTGCGCTGCCACTTCGTGCCGTCGAGGATCCCGTACACCTGCTCGCACGCGTCGGCCATCGCCTGCTTGATGCGAGCTTCCTCCGGATTGAGGTCGAGGAGGCCGCGCTCGAGGCTGAGGCCTCGCGCTCCGAGGAATCCCTTGTTGATCCGCGTGGTGCGGAGGACGTCGGCACCGAAGTCGCCCACGAGCGACATCGCCGAAAGCCGGAGGATGCCTCCCGTCACGAGGACGGTGATGCCCGGCGCGTCGGCCAGCGCCGCCGCGATCAGGAGCCCGTTCGTGACGACGACGAGCTCCCGCTTGGCGCGCAGCTCGAGCGCGAGGTAGTACGCGGTCGTGCTCGAGTCGAGCGCCACCGCCTCGCCCTCCTCGACGAGGGCCGCGGCGGCCCGGCGATCGATCGCTTGCGGTCGACCTCGATCCGCAGCCGCAGATCGAACCCGACCTCGGATTGGCCCCGCTGGAGCGCCCGGGCGCCGCCGCGCACCCGCGCCACGAGCCCGTCGCGGGCCAGCGAGGCGAGGTCGCTCCGGATCGTGACCTCCGAGACCGAAAAGGCTGACGAAGTTCCGAAACCGGAAGGAATTCGGCGTCTCGAGTTGCGGAGCACGTTCTGCATCCGTGCAAGCTGAGGGAGGCCCTGCTGGACGCGAGTCCACCTTCGTGACGATTGGCGCGATATCCGGCGACCTTACGACTGCGGTTCCGGTCAATAGCTTCGCTTCGACTTACGAAACGACCGGTTTCGAAAGCAAATTCGTAAAGCGGCCGCGAATGCGTCAGACTGCACCGCCATGGACACCGACGAACCTGCTCACGCGCCTCCGCGGCTCGAGATCGAGACGCCTTCGTGGGGCTACGGCAACTCCGGCACCCGCTTCCACGTCTACCCCTGGCCGGGCGCGGCCCGGGACGTCTGGGAGCGGATCACCGACGCGGCGCTCGTCCACGGGCTCACGGGCTGCTGCCCGTCGGTCGCGCTCCACGTTCCGTGGGACCGGGTCGACGACTGGAGCGGGCTGCGCCGCTTCGCGCGAGCGCGGCGTGCGGCTCGGGGCGATCAACCCGAACTCCTTCGGCGACGACGAGTACCGCCTGGGCAGCCTCTGCAACCCCGACGCCATCGTTCCGCGCGGGCGCTCGACCATTGCCTCGAGTGCGTCGCCATCGCCCGGGGCTGGTTCGCCGATCATCAGCCTCTGGCTCGCGGACGGCACGAACTATCCGGGCCAGGACGGCCTCCGGGGCGCTACGCCCGCTGCTCGGCCCGGCCTCGCGGAGGTCTACGCCGCGCTTCCGACCCCGGGATGCGCCTGCTCGTCGAGTACAAGTTCTTCGAGCCGGGCTTCTACAGCACCGACCTTCCCGACTGGGGGACCGCAGCGCTCGTCTGCCGGCGGCTCGGGCCTCAGGCGCAGGTGCTCGTCGACACGGGCCACCATCCACAGGGGACGAACGTCGAGCAGATCGTCGCGTCCTCCTCGCGGAGGGGTTCTCGGCGGCTTCCACTTCAACAGCCGCAAGTACGCCGACGACGACCTGATCGTGGGCGCAATCGACCCGTTCGAGCTCTTCCGGATCATGCGCGAGATCGCCCTCGCTCAGGGCGATCCGTCAACCGCCGCGACCGCAGGGGCTCGCGTTCATGATCGACCAGTCGCACAACGTCGAAGGCAAGATCGACGCGATGCTCCAGTCGGTCATGAACATCCAGGCGGCCTACGCGAAGGCGCTCCTGGTCGACGAGTGGCCGGCTCGCCGCCGCCCAGCCGCGGGGGACGTCCTCGGCGCCCATCGCCTACTGCTCGAGGCGTTCGACACCGACGTACGGCCGTTCCTCGCCCGACTCGCGGGCGGGCTCGGGCTCGACCCTGACCCCGTGGCCGCGTTCCGGTCGCAGGGACATGCCGCACGACTTGCGGCCGAGCGGGGATCGACTAGAGTCGAGAGCGCCTACGAACGAACCTGACGCGTGCGTGTAGCGCTCTTCATCACCTGCGTCGGCGACACCGTGTTCCCGGAAGCCGGCCCGTGCGACCGTGGAGGTGCTCGAGCGCATCGGCGACGAGGTCGTCTTTCCGCCCGCGCAGACGTGCTGCGGTCAGATGCACCTGAACAGCGGCTACCCGCGCGAGGCAGCTTGCGCTCGCGCGCCGTCTCGTGGCCGCGTTCGACGGTTGCGAGTGCGTCGTCTCGCCGTCCTCCTCGGCGCGTTGGCACCGTACGGGAGCTGCATCCCCAGATCGCGAGGGAGGCTGGCGACGAAGGCCTGGCCGTGCAGCTGGAGGATCTCGGCGCGCGGCTCTTCGAGCTGTCCGAGTACCTCGTGCGGCATCGCGGCCTCGACGACGTCGGCGCCTCGTTCGCGCATCGCGTTGCGTACCACCCGACCTGTCATTCGCTGCGGGTCACGCGCGTCGGCGACGCGCCGCTCCGCCTGTTGCCGCAGCGTCGACGGGCTCGAGCTCGTCGACCTCGCCGCGCGCCACCGAGTGCTGCGGCTTCGGCGGAACGTTCGCGGTGAAAAACGCCGAGACGTCGACCGCGATGGCCGACGACAAGTGTGCCTGCTCTCGAGGAGATCGGCGCCGAGTTCTGCACGGCGGTCGACGGCTCGTGCCTGCTGCAGATCGGCGGCCGGCTGGGGCGTCGTGGCGCCCGACGTACGCACGATCCACCTCGCAGAGATCCTGGCGTCGCGGAGCGGCGCATGAAGACGGTGCCCGAGCTTCCCGGAACGCGGCGCTGCAAGGAGCTCGCGAACGTGCAGTTGCGGTCGAATCTCCGCGCGGCCACCGACACGATCCAAACGAAGCGCGAGCGCGTGGTCTCCGAGCTTCCCGACTGGGAGGAGCTTCGTGCCGCGGGGCGCCGCGATCAAGGACGACGTGCTCGGCAATCTCGAGCAGTACCTCGTGCAGTTCGCGGATGCGGTCGAAGCGGCAGGGCGGGCATGTCCACTGGGCGGCCGACGCCGCCGCGGCGAACGCGGTCGTCGTCGACGTCGACGCCCGTCATCGGCGCCGACGAGGTCGTGAAGGTGAAGTCGCTCACGACCGACGAGATCGAGCTGAACGCAGCGCTGGCCGACGCACGGGATCCACGCCCTCGAAACCGACTTCGCCGAGCTGATCCTCCAGCTCGACGGGGACTGGTCGTCCCACATCCTGGTGCCTGCGATTCATCGCAACCGCCGCGAGATTCGCGACCTCTTCGCACGGACGATTGCGCCTGGAATCGAGTCGGACGAGCCTGCCCGACCTCGCGGAGGCGTCGCGCCGCTACCTGCGCGAGCGGTTTCTCGCGGCTCGTGCCTCGGCGTCAGCGGCGCGAACTTCGCCGTCGCCGAGACGGGGACGATCTGCATCCTCGAGTCCGAGGGTAACGGGCGCATGTGCCCGACGTTGCCTCGGCTGCTCATCACCGTGATGGGCGTGGAGAAAGTCATTCCGCGCTTTCAGGAGACCTCGAGGTCTTTGCTTCAGTTGCTACCGCGGTCCTCGACCGGGGAGCGCATGAACCCGTACACCTCACTCTGGACCGGAGTGCACCGAGGGAGATGGACCGGAGGAGTTCCACCTTATCTTGCTGGATAACGGACGGTCGCGGGTGCTGAGCGGACGAAATCGGACCCACAGGCACTCCATTGCATCCGCTGCAGCGCGTGCCTCAACGTCTGCCCCGTCTACGAGCGAACCGGCGGACACGCGTATCACTCGGTGTATCCAGTACCTATCGGCGCTATCCTCACGCCGCAGTTGATTGGGCTCAAAAATGCGCCGTCGCTTCCCCTACGCGTCGTCGCTCTGCGGCGCCTGCTACGACGTATGTCCGGTCGCGATTAACATACCGACAGTGCTGGTGCACTTGCGCGCCAAGGCCGTCCGCGCGCGACGGCAGACGCGGGCGAGCGCGCGGCGATGCGTGGAGCCGTCATGGATCTTCGCGAGCCGCGGCGCGCTTCGGGCTCGGCGCAGCGTGCTCGGGCAGCTGCTGCAGCGCCCGCTCGTGCGTCGGCGGCGCGATCCGGCGGCTGCCGCCGCCCGCTCGCAGCATGGACGCGCACGCGCGACCTCAGGCCGATCGCGCGCGAGAGCGTCCGCGCCTGGTGGAAGAGAACGCGCGGATGAGCTGCTGCGCGGGAGGAGATCCTGGAACGCATTCGCTCGATCGACCGGCGGTGCGCCGGTGCCCGTCGAGCCGCGCGCTACCGGCGTGCAGGCGAGCTCGCTCCTCACGGGCTGACCGACCTCTTCTGCCGATCGTGTCGCGCGACTACCGCGCCGACGTCCGCGCTTCGTGCACGCCGAACGCGGTGGCAGCCGCGATCGACGCGGCGTTGCTCGAGCGTCGAGCGCCGCGCGCGTCGCGGTGCCCGGCGGGCTTCCCGATGCGTGGCGGCCCGCCGTCGATCGAGTTCGTCGAGGATCGCGGCCTCACCGCGCAGCGAGCTGGACGCAGCTCGACGGGCGTCGTGACCGGCTGCACCGTCGCGATCGCGGAGACGGGCACGATCGTGCTCACCGGCGGAGCCCGTCGAGGGACGGCGAGCGCTCACGCTCGTGCCCGACCTGCACGTGTGCGTCGTCGCAGAGTGCGCAGATCGTCGCGCTCGTCACCGAAGCGATTGCGGTCGTCGGCGAGCTCGTCCTGCACGCAGCGCCGGCCCGCTCACGTTCATCTCCGGCCCGTCGG
>CAWKEF010000004.1:0-260119 GCA_963848665.1 uncultured Actinomycetes bacterium | reverse complement strand
TATGTGTAGCCCTTGCCTTTCGTTCAGTTACGTCTGCTCGCAGAGATCGAGCACGCGGTCGCGCTCCCCGAGCCGACGACGAGGCCGGCGAGCTGCGAGCCGCGACTCTGCGGCCAGATCCGCCCCTCCGCGACGGCGAGCTCGTCGACGCGGTCGACGCGGAAGGCGCCGGAAGATCGGTCGGCTCGGCGCCGAGCGGCGGCTCGCCGCGTACGAGCCGGATGACCGTCTCGAGCGGCTCGTTCATCGCGCGCATGAGCGCGAGCGCTTCCTCGTGGCCGAAGTCGCGCTCAACGTCTCGGCAATCCAGTCGGGATACGACTCCTTGAGCGCGCCGTCGGGCAGCACGTCGAGCAGCGCCCGTATGCCTTCGGCGAGCCGCCGCATCACCGCGTTCGTGAACGGCACCGCGCGCTCGAGCCGCGCGCGACGGACGAGCTCGACCGACTCGTTCGCGGCCGCGTGCGGCGCGGTGTCGTGTCGCCGAGCTGGTACGCACCGAGACGCAGCGCCGCCCTTACCGGCGGATCGAGCTTGCGAACCGGCCGCTTGCCGAGCATGTCGATCGCGTAGTCGAGCGTACGGACGCGCTGCACGGCGCCGTACGCGAGCCGTTGCGCGAACGCGCGCTCCCGCTCGTCGAGGTCGCGCGCAGCGGAACGGAAGACGCGGTCGGCGTAGGCGTCCTGCTCGAACACGCGGAGAAGCACCTCGTACGCGACGCGGCGCGCCGGCGAGACCGGCATCAGCGCAGGCCGCGTCGATAGTCGGCGTACCGCATGCGCTTGCCGCCTTCCGGCTGCACCTCGAGGAGCTCGAGCCTCCCGTCTTCGCCGACGCGAGCCTTCCAGACGACGAGCGGCCGGCCGTCGACGATTGCGCGGGCTCCGATTGGGGCGACAGCGCGCGGATCCGGTTGACGAGCTCGTGCGCCGGACGTCGAGTTCGAGCTCGCGGTCCACCGCAGTGATCTTTTCGGCGTAGGTGACGCCGTCCTCGGGCTGCGGCTCGAAGTGAGGATCGGCGATGACGCCGTCGAGCAGGCTCGCCGCGATCTCCGCCGAGCGGGCGAAGACCGCGCCGGCGTCGTCGTCCGGCTCGATGGCGAACGCCTCCTGCGCGGCGATCGGGCCTGCGTCGAGCTCCGCTTCGGTACGGTGGATCGTGACACCGGTCCGCCGTCGCCGGCCATGAGCGCCGCTCGACCGGCGCAGCGCCGCGCCAGCGCGGAAGGAGCGAGGGGTGCACGTTCAGCCAGAGCGCGCGCGAGAGCAGCGCCTCGGGATGAGCAGCCGTACGCGGCGACGACGACCGTCTCCGCCGGAATCTCCACGTCCTCGTCGAGGCGCGCGGGTTGCGCGACCGGGATGCCGAGCCGCTCGGCGACGGCCTTCGCCGGTGTCGCCTGCAGCCTCCGCCCGCGGCCGCGCGGCTTGTCGGGCCGCGTCAGCAGGAGCGCAACCTCGTGCTTCTGTCCAGTCGCTCGAGCACATCGGCGCCGAACGGCGCAGTGGCCGCGACGGCGATCCGAGCCATCAGGTCAGGACGATGCGAGGGCGCAGGATGCCCAGCGCCTCGCGACGTGCTTCCGGCGTCGTGCGGTCGATCATGAGCACGCCGTCGAGGTGGTCGGTCTCGTGCTGCACGCAGCGCGCGCCGTAGTCGTCGAGCTCGTAGCGCACATCGTTCCCGTTCTCGTCCTTGCCGACGATCGTCACCTCGAGCGAGCGCTCGACCGGTACCGTGATCCCCTGGATCGACAGGCAGCCCTCGTCCGCCGACGTCGGTCTCTTCGCTCCGCGCGACGATCTCGGGGTTGGCGAGCGCGACGACTTCGTCCCCGTCGAGCTGGAAGACGAACACGCGCCGCAGAACGCCCACCTGCGTCGCGGCCAGGCCGATGCCGGCCGCATCGACCATGAGCAGCTTCATGCGCCCGACGAGGCTTCGAAGGTCGTCGTCGAACTCCTCGACCGGCCTCGCCTCCATCCGCAGCGCCGCGTCCGGGTACTGGCGGATCTGGGCGAGCGCGAGGCGCCGGCGCGCCTCGCGTTCCGGGTCGAGCTCCTCGTCGATCACCTCCCCTTCGAAGTGATCCTCATGATCGTCGTGCGCTTCCATGCAGTCGGCAGACTATCGACCGATGGATCCGCGAGAGGCCAAGGCGATCATGAGCCAGGGCGCGATCAGGCCCGAGACGGCGCGCGACCGCGAGGAGCAGCGGCTGCTCGAGGCGGAGCTCGCGGTGAGTCCGGTGAAAGGGAAGCCGCTACGACAGCGGCTCCGCAATTTCCGGCCCGGTGCCGACTCGGCGATCCGCGCGCTCGGGGGCCCACGGTGTGGATGCGCCGTCTCCGCACGATCGAAGAAGAGCTCGACCGCCACGAGGCCGACCTGCGTGAACGCTGGCTCGAGCTCGCGGCGGAGACCGACGACGCCGAGGCATTCGCGCGCGAATGGCGCGAGACGGCGCACAGGTGGAGCTTCGCCGCAGGTGAACGAGCTGATCGACCGGCACAACCGCAACTTCCCGGCGGAGGCGCGGCTGCCGATGGACCCGCGCACGCGCGACTTCGTCCAGATCAACGGCCGCTCGTACGAGCGGAAGCAGCTCGACGAGCGCTGGGTCCTCGAGCGCTGGCCGCCCGATCTGAACGCCGCCCGCGGCGCGGCATGATCCGGCTCCTGACGTCGGCGGATGCCGAGGAGATCGCTGCGCTCTACGTCGCGAACCGCGACTTTCTCGCGCCGTTCGAGCCGGATCGCACCGACGAGTTCTTCACTGCCGCGTTCCAGCGGCGGCGGATCGAAGCAGGCGGCGAAGATCTCTGGCGCTGGGCGATTCTCGACGGCGAACGCATCGCCGGGACGATCAGCCTCGCGGACGTCCTCCGCGGTGCGCTCCAGCTCGGGAACGTCGGCTACTGGGTCGACCGCGCGCACAACGGGCGCGGTCTCGCGTCGGCGGCCGTCGCCGACGTCATCGACTTCGCATTCGGCACGGGCGGGCTGCACCGGCTCGAGGCCGGAACGCTCGTCGACAACCATGCCTCGCAGCGCGTCCTCGAGAAGAACGGCTTCGAGCGGTACGGGCTCGCCCGCAAGCTGCTCAAGGTGCAAGGCGAGTGGCGCGACCACGTGTTGTTCGAGCGGATCGCCGACTAGAGGCTCTGCGGATCGACGTCGACGACGACGGCGAGGCCGGCGCGGCGCATCGGGACGGCTGCAGCCGAGAGCAGCGCCGCGGCGCGGGTCGCGAGG
Organism: uncultured Actinomycetes bacterium; assembly: GCA_963848665.1. Lineage (GTDB taxonomy): Bacteria > Actinomycetota > Thermoleophilia > Gaiellales > Gaiellaceae > Palsa-739. Next base: position 256,858 of record CAWKEF010000004.1, on the reverse strand, counting down.
GCGCGCGGCCGGTTCGTCTTGCCGACGAGCTGCGCGCGGTGGCGGCCGCGGAGGCGCAGCAACGGCGCCGGGCCGAGCAGCTCGGCCTCGCCGAGGCCCGCCTTCAGCTCCTCGAGGGCGCGCATGGCGTCGCCGAGCTCGGGTCCGGTGACGACGATGCGCACGAGATGCTGGAACGGCGGATAGCCCGAGCGCTCGTCGGCGCTCGAGCTCGCCGTCGAGGAAGCCGCGAACGTCGTGCCGCGCGGCATACGCGACCGCGCGCGAGTCGGGCTGGAACGTCTGCACGAGCACGCGACCCGGTGCATCCCGCCCGCTGCGGCCGGCGAGCTGCGTCAGGAGCTGGAAGGTGCGCTCCTCGGCGCGAAAGTCGGGCAGCCCGAGGCCCATGTCGGCGTCAACGACCGCCGCCAGCTCGACGCCGGGAAAGTGATGGCCTTTCGCCACCATCTGCGTGCCGACGAGCACCGCGCGCTCCGCAGCGGCAAAGCGCTCGAGCGCGGCGCGCAGCTGCTCGGGCTTCTCGATCGCGTCTGCGTCGAGGCGGATCACCTCGAGCTCGGGCACCTGCTTCGCGAGCACGCGCTCGAGACGCTGCGTGCCGGCGCCGATGCGCGCAAGCTCGGCCGACCCGCACGCGGGGCACGTCTCCCCGAGCACCTCGAGGCGCCCGCAGTGATGGCAGCGCAGTGACTCGTCGCCGTGCAGCGTCAGCGCGACGTCGCAGTTCGGGCACCGCCGCGTCACGCCGCACGCGCGGCAGTGGATCGCGGGCGCGACGCCGCGCCGGTTGAGCAGCAGGATCGCCTTGCCGCCGCGTTCCGCGATCCCGCCGAGCTCGGCGAGGAGCGGCGCCGAGAGCGGATAGCCCGCCTCGCGGCGCAGGTCGACGACCTTCACCGTCGGCATCGAGCGTCGCGATGCGGCCGCCGAGCTCGAGCCGTTCGAGCGCCTCCCACGACTCCGGCCGCGGCGTCGCCGAGCCGAAGATCGCGACGGCGCCTTCGAGTGACGGCACGTTTTGCCGCGACCGTGCGCGCGTCGTAGCGGGGGTCGGACTCCTGCTTGTACGACGAGTCGTGCTCCTCGTCGATGCAGATCACCCCGAGCGAAGGCACCGGCGCGAAGACGGCCGAGCGCGCCCCGACGACGACCGACGCCTCGCCCGACGCGATCCGTTCCCGCTCGTCGCGCCGTTCCGCCTCCGTCAGCGCGGAGTGCAGCACGGCGACACGATCGCCGAACCGCACACGGAACCGGCCGAGCGTCTGCGGCGTCAGCGCGATCTCCGGAACGAGCACGATCGCGCCGCGTCCGCGGGCGAGTGCCGCTTCGCACGCGCGGATGTACACCTCGGTCTTGCCGCTCCCGGTGGCGCCGAAGAGCAGGACGTTTCCGCCGCCGCCTTCGAGCAGCTCGTCGATGCGCCCGAGCACGCGTCCCTGCGTCTGCGGAGAGATTCGCCGGCGCGGCTTCGGCGGCGAGCGAACCGATGACCGCTGCCGCGCTCCGCTCGCCGCGGCGCTTCGCGTTGTAGGGCGCAACGAGCGCAAGCGCCCGTGCGGGCGTCGAGCCGTAATAGTCGGCGAGCCAGAGTGCGAGATCGACGAGCGCGGGCGGCAGCGTCTCCGCGACGCGTTCCACGTGCGACGCGGCGACACCGTCCGGCAGCGCGACGTCGATCTCCGTCACGACGCCGCGGCGGCGCGCGTTGCCGAACTTCACCTCGACGACGGCGCCCTTCTCGGCGTCCGCCGGAACCTCGTACGTGAACGGCCGCGCCACCGCGCGGGCGGTCACGAGCGGATAGACGGACGCATAGCGGCTCACCGATCGAGCCTAGCCGGGGCTATGGTCGGCGCATGTCCGAGTTCGAGTGGGATCCCGAGACCTATCTCGCTGAGATGCTCGACGAGGTCCCGGGCTATGAGGAGCTCGAAGACGCCGTCGTCGCGGCGACACTCGGTCTCGAGCCCCGCACGGTGCTCGAGCTCGGAACCGGAACGGGCGAGACGGCGCTGCGCGTGCTCGCGCTGCACCCGGACGCGCGCTGGACGGGCATCGACGCGAGCGAGCCGATGCTCGCCCGCGCCCGCGAGCGCCTGCCGGAGGCAGACCTGCGGCTTCACGGCTCGAGGAGCCGCTCCCGGCCGGCCCGTTCGATCTCGTCGTCTCCGTGCTCGCCGTCCACCATCTCGCCGGAGACGGTAAGCGCGAATTGTTCACGAGAGTTGCGCAGGTCTCGGACATCTTCGTGCTCGGCGACGTCGTCGTCCCGGAGCGAGCCGAGGACGCTGCGATCGAGATCGACTGGGACTACGACGTGCCGTCGAGCGTGCCCGAGCAGCTCGACGTGGCTCGACGAGGCCGGCTTCGCCGCCGAGGCGACGTACGTGCGCCCCGATCTCGCGGTGTTCAGATGCCGGAAGCGGTGACGACGAAGTCGGTCGCGAAGCCGGCGAGAACGCCGGCGAGCACGAGCCACATCACGAGCTTCGTATGTCCGTACTTGCGGTTGACCGCGAAGAGCTCCTGCACGACGTAGAGGATCGAGCCCGCCGCGACGGCGAAGAAGATCGACGGACACGGCCTCGCTCGACCACGCTTGACCGAGCAGCGTGCCCAGGAAGGTCGGCGCGCCGCCGATCAGGCCGAGCAACCCGAGGAAGCCCCAGCTCGGCTTCGTCCCCTCGCCCGCAATCGGGCCGCAGATCCCGAAGCCCTCGGTCGCGTTGTGGAGCCCGAAGCCGATGATCAGCGTCACCGCGAGGCTGATCTTGCTCGCGGCGGCGGCCTGTCCGATCGCGAGGCCTTCGCCGAAGTTGTGCACGCCGATGCCGACCGCGATCAGGAGCGCGAGCTGCTTCCCCGGCGAGAGTGAGTCGAGCCACGTTCGGCCCGCGAACTCGTCGAGCGCCGCGGCACCGGGACCGACGAGCGGTCGTCACGCGCCTGCCCGCTCTGGCCTTCATCCAGTCGGAGTAGTAGACGAGCGCGAGCAGCCCGAGGGCGAAGCCGCCCGCCCCGAGCGCCGAGAGCCAGGAGAACCGGCCCCAGTGCCGCGCGTCGAGCGCGGCCTGCGATCGGGCTCGACCGCGCCCGTCAGCACGTCCCAGAGCAGGAAGAGGAGGATGCCGGTCGCGAGCGCGCTCAAGGCAGCCCGCGCGGGCGGCCCGAGCTTCATCCGCCCGATCGGCATGCCGAGGAAGATCGTCGCGCCCGCGATGGCGCCGAGCAGGAGGATGTGGCCTGTGCTCACGGTGTAAGGGTCACCTTACAGACGCAACAGGCAAGATAGGCGGATGGCGGCGGGCCATTCGATCGACGAGTACCTGGAGACGATCTACTTCCTCGCCTTCCCGATCGGCGAATACACGCCGAAGGGCGCCGGCTCGCCTCCGCTCGCCTCCCGCGTCGCCGAGATGCTCCACGTCTCGCGCGCATCCGCCGGTGAGATGCTGAAGCGGCTCGAGGCCGAGGGGTTGATCGAGCGCGGCGCGCGCAAGGAGGCCTCGCTCACCGCGAGCGGGCGCGAGCGCGCAGAGCGTGTCGTCCGCAAGCACCGCATCATCGAGCGCCTCCTGACGGACTTCATGGGGTACACAGGCTACGAGGCGCACGAGCGGGCCGACGAGCTCGGGGACACGTTCAGCGACGAGATGGTCGAGCGAATCGACGCAAAGCTCGGCCACCCCGAGCGCTGCCCGCACGGCTGGCCGGTCGACACGAACGTCGAGCAAGAGGAGAACACCGTCCTCGAGCCGCTCGCCGCTCTGCGGCCGGGTGCGCGCGCGACCATCGTCCGGCTCGCCGAGCACGACGGGGAGCTCCTGCACTGGTTCTACGACCAGGGCCTCGTGCCCGGGCAGGAGATCGTCGTGCACACGTCGGAGCCGGCCGCCGACCAGTTCACCGTCGGGCTCGACGGTGGCGAGCGGGCGATCTCCGAGAAGGCCGCGGCAGGGCTCTTCGTACGACCGGCCGGTGACTGAGTTCGACACGAAGGTCGCCGTCGTGCTCGAAAACGAGCTCGACCTCTGGCAGAAGGTCAACGTGACTGCGTTCCTCATGAGCGGCTTCGCCGCAGCCGATCCCTCGCTCGTCGGCCCGCCCTACGTCGACGCCTCGGGCAATGAGTATCTGCCGATGCTCAGGCAACCGATCCTCGTCTATGGGAGCGACGCGGCGGGCGTGCGCCGTGCCTACGCGCGGACGCGGGCCCGCGAGGTCGATCAGCTCGCGATCTTCACGCGCGATCTCTTTGCGACGCCGCACGACGAGGCGAACCGCGCAGCCGTCGCGGCCGTTGCGGAGGAGGAGCTCGACCTCGTCGGCCTAGCCGTCCGTGGCCCACGGAAGACGGTCGACAAGATCCTCGACAAGCTCCGCCCGCTGGCGGGCTAGCGCGAGACGAGCAGCCGGCCGCGAAGCTCGCCGCCGGGGTTCTTCGTCGTCCGCACGTTCACGGAGGTCCCACCCGATTCGATCAGGCGGCGCCCTCGCTGCGTCAGCTTCGTGCTGCCGCTCTGACCGGCCTTGCAGGGCCGGCAGAGCGTGAAGAGCACGCCGCGCCCGAGCTCCAGGTCCGCCTTCACCACAGGGCCGGTCAGATCGAAGAAGAGGAGCGTCCAGAGAAATCTCGGTCTTGCGCCCGAGCGCGGGAAGGCGGCGCTGAACGACCCGCGCGCATCGCTCGCACCTCGCAGGTTTGCGTGCACGTGCACTAGACCCGTCTTCGGCGATCCGAGGGCGCTCGCGCTGACGACGATCGCGAGCGCGATCACGACCAGGAGAGTCAACGGGCGCCGCATCGGATTCAATAGCTGAAGACGGTCGTACGACGCCCGAGGCTACCGCGCGAGGCCCCGCCGAGCGAGCTCGGCCGACGCGTCCTCGACGCGGTCCTCCGCGGTCTGCCCCTCGAGCCACGCCGCGAGCTCCGACATGCCGTCGGCGAGCTCGACCTCCGGCGTGTAGCCGAGCGTCTCGCGCGCAAGCCGCACGTCGGCGAAGCAATGCCGGATGTCGCCGACACGCGACTCGCCGGTGATCTCCGGCTCGAGCTCGCGGCCCGTGACCGCGCCGAGCTGCAGCGCGAGCTCGCGCACGGTGACGCTCGTGCCGCTGCCGATGTTCACCGCGAGGCCGTCCGCGCCGTCCCGCTCGAGCGCGAGCGCGAACGCGCGCGCGACGTCGCGCACCGAGACGAAGTCGCGCCGCTGCAGCCCGTCCTCGAAGATGCGCGGCGGCCGCCCGTTCAGCAGCCGCGACGCGAAGATCGCGAGCACGCCGGTGTACGGATTCGAGAGCGCCTGCCGCGGCCCGTACGTGTTGAAGAGCCGCAGCGCCACGGTCGGGATCCCGTACGCCGGCCCGGCGACGAGGCACGCGCGCTCCTGGTCGAACTTCGTGAGCGCGTAGATCGACGAGAGGCCCGGCCGCTTGCGCTCCGGCGTCGGACCGGCTCGAGCCCCGGGTAGTCCCACTCGCGCGCGTCGAGCTGCTCTCGTGTCCGCTCCGGCGGCTCGACCTCGCGCCCGCTCGGCGTCGGTGTAGAGCCCCTCGCCGTAGATGCTCATGCTCGACGCGACGACGAGCTTGCGCACCGGGCGCTCGGCGAGCGCCTCGAGCAGCACCGCCGTCCCGAGCGAGTTCGCCGACGTGTACTCCGCGAGCTCGTACATCGACTGCCCCACGCCGACCCGCGCCGCGAGATGCACGACCGAGTCGACGCCGTCGAGCGCGCGGCCGCACCGCATCTGCATCGCGCACGTCGCCGGCCAGCAGCTCCACCTCGCCGCTCAGATACGCCGGGCGCGTCGGCGTCTCCGTGGACCTGCGGGATCAGCGAGTCGAGTGCGCGCACGCGATCACCGCGCGCGAGCAACGCATCGGCGAGATGCGAGCCGATGAAGCCCGCCCCGCCGGTGATGAGAACGGTCTCAGGCGTCGACGCCCGCCGGCTCGGCGAGGCCGGCCGCCGCGCGAAGCGCATCCGCCTTGTCGGTGCGCTCCCACGTGAAGTCGCCGTCGTCGCGGCCGAAGTGGCCGTACGCGGCCGTCTTCGTGTAGATCGGCCGACGCAGGTCGAGGTCGCGGAGGATCGCGGCCGGGACGCAGGTCGAAGTGCTCCTGCACGAGCTCCTCGATCCGCGCAACCGGGAGCGCCTCGGTGCCGAACGTCTCGACGAGCACCGACATCGGATGCGCGACGCCGATCGCGTATGCGACCTGGATCTGGCAGCGCTCCGCGAGCCCTGCGGCGACGACATTCTTCGCGACGTAGCGCGCCGCGTACGCGGCCGAGCGGTCGACCTTCGTCGGATCCTTGCCGGAGAACGCGCCGCCGCCGTGCGGAGCCGCGCCGCCGTACGTGTCGACGATGATCTTGCGCCCGGTCAGGCCGGTGTCGCCCATCGGGCCGCCGATCACGAACTTGCCGGTCGGGTTGCAGTAGAAGAAGTCCTTGTCGCGCTCGAGTCCGCTTCGTGTCGTAGAGATCCTTCGGCAGGATCGGCTCGAGCACATGCGCAGCGAGGTCGGGCTTCAGCATCGCGTCGATGTCGAGGCCGTCGCGATGCTGCGTCGAGATCAACACGCGCTCGATCTCGACCGGCCGGCGGCTGACCGTGCGCGTCCTCCTCGTAGCGGATCGTCACCTGCGTCTTGCCGTCCGGGCGCAGATACGGCAGCGACGTCCGTCTTGCGCACTGCGGCGAGCCGCTTCGCGAGCCGGTGGGCGAGCATGATCGGCAGCGGCATCAGCTCCTCGGTCTCGTTCGACGCGTAGCCGAACATCATTCCCTGGTCGCCCGCGCCGACCTGGTCGAGCGGATCCTGGTCGCCGTGCTGCACCTCGAACGAGGCGTCGACGCCCTGCGCGATGTCGGGCGACTGCTCGTCGAGCGCGACCATCACGCCGCACGTGTCGGCGTCGAAGCCGAACTTCGCGCGCGTGTACCCGATCTCGCGGATGCGCTCACGCACGAGTCGCGGGATGTCGACGTAGGTGTCCGTCGTGATCTCGCCGGCGACGACGACGAGGCCGGTCGTGATCAGCGTCTCGCAGGCCACACGGCCCATCGGGTCGTCGGTGAGAACCGCGTCGAGGACGGAGTCCGAGATCTGGTCGGCGATCTTGTCCGGGTGGCCCTCGGTGACCGACTCGGACGTGAAGGTGAATGAGCGATTCGACATGGCGCGCCAGGCTAGCTGGCCGTCGACACGCGAGGAAGGCGGTGAACGTCGACTCGGCGGCCGTCGGCCGCCGTAGGCCATGAAGGTGCCGAAGCTTCGGCAGGCCCGCGGGCAGCTTCACGCCGCGCGAGGGCGAGCAGCGGCAGCGCGTCCTTCACATTCGCGTAGACGAAGCCGGTGGTCTCGGCTCCCCATCCCCGACTGCTGTCTTCGCGGCGATGAAGGACGGGTCGGCAGAGAGCTTGGCGCCCGCCGACGCGGAAGTCGTCGAGCCCCGCCTGCGTCGTCGAGACGACGAACTGGCCGCCGATCGTCGTCCGGAAGAGCTTGACGCCCGGAGAGCATGCTCGTCGCCGGGAGCTCGGCCAGGATCGCTGATCGAGCGCGGTCGACGCGGCGGCGGTGTCGGTCGGCTGCGTGACGAGCGTCACCTCGGGCATCGGCAGCGACGGCCGGACGTAGATCGCGGTCTCGCCGCCGAGGAGCGTGTCGAGCTGCGACGGCAGCTCGTCGGCCTTGGCGCCGAAGAGCTTCGTGCAGCGCGGCGGGCAGCTTCGGCATGTTCTCGAACATGCCGGCTGGCGATCTGGAGATCGACGACCGCGAGCGCGCCCGACGGGATCTCGTCGATGAGCGCCGAGGCGTACGGCGGCGTCGGCTGCACGACGTAGCGGGGCGGCCCGGTGCCGTGAGGCCGTCGGACTTCGCGAACGCCTCGAGCTTCAGCCCGTCGCTCGTGCTCGTGAGCGTCGGCGGCGCCCCAGAGGAACTCGGTCGTGCCGACATTGAGGCGGGGGCTGTTGACCGGGCTCGCCTTGAACCGGTAGTGCACGCCGTTCGGCACGGCGATCGTCTGCTCGGCGCCCGGGATCGCCGCGAGCAGCTGCTGCGCCTCCTGCGCCGTTCGCGTACGCGCGCACGAGCGCATCGCTCGGCAGCCGCTTCATCGCCGTCAAAAAGGTGTCGTTGTCCGACGAGATGCGTCTTCGCGTTCGCGACCGCGTCCAGCGCCGCTGAGGTCTTCGCAATCGCGGTCCAGCCGCCGATCGCGCGCGTCTGCACGCCGTGCTGCTTCGCGAGCGTTGCGAGCTTCGCGCCGTCCTTCGGCTGCGTCAGCCCCACGACCTGCTTGCCCGGCAGCACCGCGACGTCGAGCTCGTCGCCGAGCGCGGCTGCGAGGCTCTTGAAGCTGCGTCAGGAACTGCTTGCCGATGCCGTGCCACTGCGAGGAGCCGAGATCGGTGCTCGGCCGCGACGAAGGCGACCGCGTTCGAGGGCACGAGCGCAGCAGCGCCGTCGAGCGAGCCGGGGCCGCTCGCTCCCGCGCTGGCGCACCCTGCCGTCACGATCGCAGCCGCTGCCGCCACAGCCGCCGCCGGAACCATCAAGCGGGACATGTCACTCCTCTGTCGGCTGTCGCCCCATCAGCCTCGACACCAGACCGGCGAGGCTCTGCCCTGAGAGTACCGCGCAAACTCCCTCCGTTATCGGGAGCTCCACGTTCAGCCTTTGTGACAAGCTGATGCAGAACGGGAGCCGTGGTCAGGCCCTCGACGGTCTGGCCGATCTCCGCCGCCGCCTCCTCCGGGCTCCGCCCCTGCGCGATCAGCTCGCCGGCATGGCGGTTGCGGCCGTGCCGGCTCCAGCAGGTGACGATCAGGTCGCCCATCCCCGCGAGCCCCGAGAACGTCTCCGGCCGCGCGCCGGCCGCCTCGCCGAGCCGCGCCATCTCGGCGAGCCCGCGCGTGATCAGCGAGGCCTTCGAGTTGTCGCCGAGGTCGAGACCGTCGACGCCGCCCGCGGCGAGCGCGATCACGTTCTTCGCCGCGGCGCAGAGCTCGACGCCGACGATGTCGGGATTCACGTACGCGCGGAAGACGGACGAGTTGATCGCGTGCTGGAGCTGGCCCGCGAGGTAGCCGTCGTCGCTCGCGATCACGGCGGCAGTCGGCAGGCCGACCGCGATCTCCTCCGCCATGTTCGGGCCGGAGAGAACCGCGACCGGCGCGTCCCTCGACGCGCGTCGACAGTCGCTCGCCCGTCGCGGGGTCGAGCCCCTTCGTCAGGCTCAGCACCGGCGCGCTCCCGGGCAGGCCCGCGACGACGCCGGCGAACGCCTTGCTCGGCACAGCGACGACGACGACGTCGACGTCCGCCGGCGCGTCGTCGAGCGGCAACCGCCTCGACGCCGCGCAGATCGACGCCTCGGCAGCGAACGCGGATTGCGCCCGCTCTCGTTGATCGCGCGCGCCTGCTCGCCGGTGTGGCACGCGAGCACGACGTCGTGCCCGCGCTCGCGCAGCACATGCGTGAACGCCGTCCCCCACGAGCCCGCTCCGGCGACGAGGAACCTCACGTGCGGCGGACGAAGTCGATCGACACGGGAACGCCGTCGAGCGAGAACCGCTCGCGCAGCTCGTTCTCGACCCAGTACGCCGTAGTCGCGCGTGACGAGCGTCTGGTCGTTGACGAAGATGCGGAAGCGCGGCGGCCGCTCGTGGATCTGCGCCGCGTAGAGCATGTTCAGCCGCTTGCCGTTCTTCGACGGCGGCTGTCGCTTGTTGCGCAGCTCGGCGAGCGCGTTGTTGAGCTCCGGCGTCGGGACCTTCGCTGACGTAGCGGTCGAAGAGCTCCTCGATCGTGTCGAGCAGGCGGTCGAGGCCGCGGCCGGACTTCGCGGAGATGGCGATGAACGCGGGCCGCTGGCGCAGGCGGCGGCGCAGCTGGCCGCGCACGTCCTCGATCCGCACCTCGCTGATGTCCCACTTCGAGAGGACGATCAGCGTCGCGCAGTCGGCCTTGCGCGCGATGTCGGCGACGTGGAGATCCTGGTCGACGATGCCCTGCGACGCGTCGATCAGGACGAGCGCGATGTCGGCGCGCTCCGCCGCCTCGAGCGCGCGCAGCTCCGAGTAGTACTCGATGCCCTGGCGGTGGCGGCGCTTGCGGCGCAGGCCGGCGGTGTCGACGAGCACGAAGGTGCGGTCGCCGCGCTGCAGCACGGTGTCGATCGCGTCGCGCGTCGTGCCCGGGGATCTCGGAGACGATCAGGCGCTCGTGGCCGAGCAGCTTGTTCACGAGGCTCGACTTGCCGACGTTCGGGCGGCCGAGGATGGCGACGCGGATCGCGTCCTCCGGCAGCTCCGGCCGCTCCTGCCCGCCGTGCGCCTCGAGGTAGTCGACGATCTCGTCGAGCAGGTCGCCCGTGCCGTGGCCGTGCAGGCCGGAGATCGGGATCGGGTCGCCGAGGCCGAACTTGTGCAGCTCGAGCGCGAGCGACTCCTGCTTCGGGTCGTCGATCTTGTTCGCGATCACGAGCACCGGCTTCTTCGACTCGCGGAGGATCTGCGCGACCTCCTCGTCGCCGGGCGTGATCCCGGCCTGCGCGTCGAGGACGAAGAGGACGATGTCGGCCTGCGCGACCGCCTCGCGGGCCTGGTCGGCGATCGAGCGCGTGAGCGGCGTCACGTCGGCGATGTCGACGCCGCCCGTGTCGATCAGCAGGAAGCGGCGGTTCCGCCACTCGCAGACGAGCTCCTTGCGGTCGCGCGTGACGCCCGAGGTCTCGTGCACGACGGCCGCCCGCGTGCCCGTCAGGCGGTTGACGAGCGTCGACTTCCCGACGTTCGGGAAGCCGACGATCGCGACGGTGCCGATGATCTGCGGCTGTCGGAGCATGCCGAGGCTTGCCGCTCTCTGCACGCCAGGCCGCGAACTGCGCGAAGCAGCTCGGCTTCGGCCGCGGGCGGAACGTCGCTCTCGCGGAGCGTCCCGAGCAGCCGGATCGTCTCGCGAAACTGCTCGAGATAGCGCGTGCAGTTCACGCACCGCCGATGTGCGCCTCGAACCGGGCACGGTCCCGCCGCGACAGGCCGCCCTCGAGATAGTCGGTCACGAGCTCGACGAGCTCCCGGCAGCTGAGTCTCCCTGATCCGCAACGCTCATCGGTCTTCTCCGAGATATTCCTCGAGCGCCGCCCGAACCTTCGAGCGCGCGCGGTGCAACAGCACCCGCTGGTTCGTCTCCGAGAGCTCGAGAACGTTACGAACCTCGTCGGAGCTCCAGCCCTCGATGTCGCGGAGCTCGATCACCTGGCGCTGCCGCTCGGGGAGTGCGGCGATGGCACGCGTCGATCACGACGCGCGCCTCGGCGTCGAGCACGGCGCGCCAGGGCTCCGGCGGCGAGCTCCAGCTGCCGTCGCGGACGAACCGTCCGGGTCGACCGACGGCTCGTCTGCCGTCGCGTACGAGGAGAACGGCGTGCTCCGTGCCTCGCGGACGGCGCGCGTGCGCGCGATGTTCGGCGACGATCCGGTAGATCCACGTCTTGAGCGACGAGCGGCCCTCGAAGCGGTCGAGGCCGTTGAGGACCCCGAGCCATGCCTCCCCGACGACGTCGTCGGCGACGGCAGGCGTGCGGACGTAGCTGAGCGCGAGCCGCCGCATGCCGGGCGTGTACTCCGTCGACGAGCTGCATGAACGTCCGCTCGTCGCCCGCCCGGAGCGCCGCGAGATCAGCGCAGCCTCTCCGTTCGGACCGCGTCCGGGGCCAGGCCCCACTTACGGGAGCATCACGGAAGGGTCACGGGAGCGCGAAAGTTCGGCACGGCACCCGCGGGCGGAGTCGCGTTCCGCGGCCGCCCGGCGGCGTGGATGTCGACGAGCCACTCCCAGAGCCGGCGGATCTCCTTGCCGATCTCCGCGGACGCCTCGCGGTAGCCCTTGCCACCGCGCGGCAGCCCGTCGAAGCGCATCGGCTCGCTCCAGGCAACCGATCGCCGGCGCGAAGTTGCCGAGCTTCCAGTTCTGCGAGCCGTGGATCGCGCCGCACACGACCGGCACGCCCTCCTGAAGCGCGACCATCGCCGCGCCGGGCTGAACACCTCGCCCGGGACGCCGCTCTTCTGCCGCGTCCCCTCGACGAAGACGCCGAGCACGTGGCCGTCGCGCACGACCTCGCGCATGCGGCGCACCGCCTCGCGATCGGACTCGCCGCGCCGCACGCCGAACGAGCCGAACGTGCGGATGAACTGGCCGAGCCCCGGAATCTCGTGCGCCTCCGCCTTCGCGACGAAGTACGTGTTGCGCGGACACGACGACGCCGAAGCACGGGATGTCGATCCAGGAGAAATGGTTGCAGCGCGAGGACGAGCCCGCCGTGCCGCGGGATGCGCTCCTTCCCGTACGTGCGCACGCGCGCGGTTAGCGCGCCGAGCCAGCCGAGCGTGTAGCGGCCGAACGGCCACATGAACTCGACGCGGTTCATACCGTCGAGCGCGCAGCGCACGAGCTGCTCGATGCGCTCGACGACGTCTTCGACGCGAAGTTCGGTCGTGTCGATCGTCTGCGCGTCCTCTGCCGGCTGCATTCGCTCGGCGTCCGTTCTGGTCGCGCCTGCGCATGTCGGTCGCGAGCGCGTCGGCGCCGATCCCCGGCCGGTCGGCCATGCGCCGCTTCGCCCGCACGTCGCGGTCGGCGACGAGATACACCTTCACCGCGAGCGCCCGGTGCGACGACCGTGCCGATGTCGCGGCCCTCGATCACGACGTCGCCGTCGCTCCCGAGCTGGCGCTGCCGCTCGCGCATCACCTCGCGCACGGGCGAGTGCCGCGCGACGACCGGAACCATGCGGTCGATGCGCGTGTCGCGGATCGACGAGGTGACGTCGGTGCCGGCGATCCAGACGCGGCCTTCCCCGTCGAAGGTGACCGGCTCGGCGCGGGCGAGCTCGGCGAGCGCGTCGGCGCCGCCGAGGTCGAGACCGCGGCGCATGGCGAGCCAGGTGAGCGCGCGGTACATCGCGCCCGTGTCGAGGTAGCGGAAGCCGAGCCGCTCCGCGAGCGCGCGCGCCACCGTGCTCTTGCCGGCGCCTGCCGGCCCGTCGATCGCAACGATCATCGCCTCACCACGGATTCGAGGAGCTGGAAAAACCCGGGGAAGCTTATAGCGACGGTCTCGGCGCCCACGATCTCGACGCCTTCCCTCGACGCGAGCCCTGCGACGGCTCCGAGCATCGCGATTCGATGGTCGCCGCGGGCATCGATCCGGCCGCCTTTCAGCCGGGTCGGCACGCCGTTGATCTCCCACCCGTCCTCGCGGGACCTGACATGCGCACCGAAGGAGCGCAGGCCGTCGGTGACCGCCTCGATGCGGTCGCTCTCCTTCACGCGCAGCTCCTGCGGCGCCGCGCACGACGCTCTTCCCGCGGGCGTGCGACGCGAGCAGGGCGACGAGCGGCAGCTCGTCGACGAGCAGGGGCACGTCGACCGCCGTCACCTCCACCGCGCCGAGCTCCGTGTACTGGATCTGTACGTCGCCGACGCTCGCGCGCCCGGCCTTGTGGCGGTTGAAGATCGCGAGGTGCGCGCCCATGCGCTCGAGAACGTCGAGGAAGCCCGTGCGGCGCGGATTCAGGTTGACGTCGTGGATCGTGATGTCGCTGCCGGGGACGAGCGCCGCGGCGGCGAGGAACGGAGCAGCCGAGGAGATGTCGCCGGGGACGTCGATCTCGTCGAGGTGGATCGAAGCGGCGGGGTCGATCGTCACGGACGTCGCGCTGCGCCGCACGCGTACGCCGGCGCTCTCGAGCATCAGCTCGGTGTGGTCGCGCGTCGGCAGCGGCTCGACGACCGTCGTCGGACCGTCGGCGTTCAGCCCCGCGAGCAGCACGGCGGACTTCACCTGTGCGCTCGCGACCGGCAGCTCGTAGGTCACGCCGTGGAGCGCGTCGGAGCCGGCGACGATGACAGGCGCGTGTCCCTCAGTGGTCTCGATCGTCGCGCCCATCTCGCGCAGCGGTGCCGCGATGCGCTCCATCGGCCGCGACGAGAGCGACTCGTCCCCCGTGAGCTCGAAGCGCCCGCGCTGGCCGGCAAGCACACCGATCGCGAGCCGCATCAGGGTGCCCGCGTTGCCGCAGTCGATCGGACCGGCCGCACGCAAGCCGCGCAGCCCCACACCACGCACGATCAGCTCGTCCTCGGCGACGTCCTCGACGTTCGCCCCGAGCGCGCGCGCGGCGTCGATCGTCGACTGCGTGTCGCCCGAGCGCCCGAACCGGTGCACATGCGTCTCGCCGTCTGCGAGCGCGCCGATCAAGACCGAACGGTGCGAGATCGACTTGTCGCCCGGCACCGCAACGTGCCCGACGAGCTGAACCGCAGGCTCGACCTTCACCCGATGGTGCGGCCCATCAGGGACGCAAGCGCGCGGATCTCCGCGGCGAACTCCGGGAAGTCGGACGTCGGGATCTGCTGCGCGGCGTCGCAGAGCGCTTCCTCCGGACGCGGGTGCACCTCGACGATGATCCCGTCCGCGCCGGCCGCGACCGCTGCCCGCGCGAGCGGAAGCACGAGCTCGCGGCGGCCGGCGGGGTGCGACGGATCGACGATCACGGGCAGGTGCGTCTCCATCTTCAGCACCGGAATCGCGCTGATATCGAGCGTGAAGCGCGTCGACGTCTCGAACGTCTTGATGCCGCGCTCGCAGAGGATCACCTCGGAATTGCCCTCCTTGACGATGTACTCGGCGGCCATCAGCAGATCCTCGACGGTCGACGAGAGGCCGCGCTTGAGCAGGACGGGTTTCGGGGCACGACCGACCTCGGAGAGGAGCGAGAAGTTCGACATGTTGCGGGCGCCGATCTGGATCACGTCGGCGACCTCAACGACGGCCTCGACGTGGCGCGGGTCCATCAGCTCGGTCACGAGCGGCAGCCCGGTCTCCTCGCGCGCCTCGACGAGGATCTCGAGCGCGACCTCGCCGAGGCCCTGGAACGCGTAGGGGGAGGTGCGAGGCTTGAAGGCGCCGCCGCGGAGCATGGTCACGCCCTCGGAGGCGACCACCCGGGCCGTCTCGAGGGTCTGCTCCCGCGTCTCGACGGTGCACGGCCCCGCGATGAAGCCGAAGTAGCCGTCGCCGATGCGGCGGCCGCGCGCCTCGATCACCGTCGGATCCGGTGAGAGCTCCCGCGAGACGAGCTTGTACGGCTTGAGGATCGGCAGCACCTGCTCGACGCCCGCGTAGCCCTCGAGCGGGAGAGCGGCGAGGAGCTCGCGCTCGCCGATCGCGCCGATCACCGTGGCCTCGCGTCCCGGCGTGACGAGCGCGGCGCAGCCCGCCTCCTCGAGGCGTGCGACGACCTCCTCGACCTGCTCGGCCGTCGCGGTTGCTCCCATCACGATGAGAAGCTCGGGTGCGCCGGTCACGGCCATGCCTCCAGCTTACTTAGGCAGAATCAACGACCCATGGCCGAAACCGGACAGAAACCGAGAATCTTCTCCGGCATCCAGCCGACCGGCCGGAAGACGCTCGGGAACTACAGCGGCGGCTTTCGCCAGTACGCGGAGACCCAGGAGACGGGCGACGGTTTCTTCTGCATCGTCGACCTGCATTCGCTCAGCGTCGAGTACGACCCCGCCGAGCTCCGCCGCTCGACGCTCGACCTCGCCGCGATGCTCTTTGCGACCGGCCTCGATGCTGAGCGCTCGACCGTCTTCTGCCAGAGCCACGTGACCGCGCACGCCGAGGCGTCGTGGCTTCTGTCAGCCGTCACGAGCTACGGCCAGTTGGGCCGCATGACGCAGTTCAAGGAGAAGGCGGCGGCGCACGAGTTCATCTCGGCGGCGCTCTTCACGTACCCGGTCCTGATGGCCGGCGACATCCTGCTCTACCAGACGGACTTCGTTCCGGTCGGAGACGACCAGCGCCAGCATCTCGAGCTGGCGCGTGACGTCGCGCAGCGCTTCAATCATCGCTTCGGCGAGACGTTCCGCCTGCCCGAGGCGATCATCCCGAAGATCGGCGGCCGCATCATGGACCTGCAGGAGCCGTCGGACAAGATGTCGACCTCGCTTTCGAGCGAGCAAGGCGCCGTCTACATCGCCGACTCCCCCGATGCAATCCGCAAGAAGTTCAAGACGGCGGTGACGGACTCGGAGCGCGAGATTCGTTACGCGCCGTCGGAGAAGCCCGGCGTGTCGAACCTGCTCGAGATCATGAGCGTCGCGACCGGAGAGTCGATCGCTGCGCTCGAGCAGCGATTCGACGGATCCGGCTACGGCGACCTGAAAGAAGCTGTCGGCGAGTCGGTTGTCCAACTCTTGTCTCCCATCCGCGAGCGCTTCGAAGGCTTGCGTGCAGACGAGCGCGAGCTGCAGCGGATGCTCGCCGTCGGCGCGGAGAAGGCGAGGCGTGCGAGCGAGCCGACGCTCGAGCTGATGTACGAGCGAATGGGCTTTGTGCGCTCTGATGCAGGGCGGTTTTTCGGCGCCGCACGGCCGCGCGGGTTGTAGCCGGCAGCCCACCCCCGCCATTTCGTAACCTCGGCGTTACCGCTTCGCTGCCCACGCCGTGTCGGCGGCCGCGAGGCTCTTTGGGGGCAAGTCGATAACCGCAACAAGGGGAGGGCGACAGTGAGAAAGCGAGCATTGCTCGCGGCGATTGCGTTCGCCGCGCTCGCAGCATTCATCGTTGTGCAAGGCGCAGGCGCGCGAGGCGACAGGAAGCCTCCGCCCCGCGCGTCGGGCTGCCAGCTCAGCTCACCGCACGCGAAGATCAAGCACGTCATCTACATCCAGTTCGACAACACGCATCTTCTGCGCGACAACCCGAACGTTCCGTCGGACCTGCAGCAGATGCCGAATCTGTTGAACTTCCTGAAGCACAACGGGACGGTCATCAACAAGCAGTACACGATCCTGATCTCGCATACCGCGGGCGGCATCCTCAGCTCGCTGACGGGCCTGTACCCGGACCGACAGGGGATCACGGTCTCGAACTCGTACGACTACTACAGGTCCACCGGGATCCCGACGTTCTCGTCGGCGTTCAAGTACTGGAACGATCCGGTCGCGGCACCCGACGACACGAAGCCGAACATGGTGAACGGCGACTCCGGCTCACCGAAGACGACGCCGGCACCCTGGGTGTCGTACACGCGTGCCGGCTGTGACGTCGGCAACGTCTCCGTCGCGAACACCGTGCTCGAGAACACGAGCACGAGCTCCGCCGGCGGCGACATCTACACCGTGTTCGGTCCCGGCTCGCCGGAGTTCACCGAGTCCGCGAGCGCAGCGGCGCTGCCTACGAGCCCGGCAAACGCCAAGGCGAAGGCGCAGCCTCAGGCCGACTTCGTCGGCATCGCCATCCACTGCGGCAACGGCGGCGGCGTCTGCAACGGCGCCACCGGAACGCGGCCCGACCTGCTCCCCGACGAGCCGGGCGGGTACAACGGCTACCAGGCGCTCTTCGGCGCGAAGTACGTCGATCCGGCCATCAACAACGGCTCGCCGGCGGTGAACGACATCAACGGCAGCCCGATCACCGATCCGCAGGGCAACCCGGGCTTCCCCGGCTTCGACGCCATGTCGGCGGCGAACACGCTCGGCTATGTCGCGCAGATGCAGGAGCGGGGGATTCCCGTCACCTTCGCCTACATCTCCGACGTCCACGACAACCACAACGGCTCGGGGGCATACGGGCCCGGCGAGGCCGGCTACGTCGCGGCACTGAAGAGCTACGACGACGCCTTCGGCAAGTTCTTCGCCCGGCTTGCGCATGACGGCATCAACAAGAGCAACACGCTCTTCGTCTTCACGGCCGACGAGAACGACCATTACGCCGGCCAGCAGGCGAAGGGGTGCGACGGAGTCACGACGCCGTGCACGTACAACACAGCGCCGGGAGACCCCGTCGCGGCCGGGCGTGTCCAGCCGCAGCACGGCATCTTCGACGTCACGAACGGCGCGACCGCGACAAGCGATCCTTCGACGTGGACGGGACCGGCGGTCTGGCCGCCCCCCGCACAGAACGGACCGCTCGTCGGCGAGGTCGGCTACAACATGCAATGGCTGCTCGGAAAGACGATCAACGGCACCGGGTACGACATCTCGTTCGACTCGGCTCCGAGCTTCTACATCAACGGACAGCCGCAGGCGGTCGACTCGAACGGGAACGTCGTCGTCAACCCGACGCTCCGAACCTTCGAGCAGAAGGCGGCGAACCTGAACGCGTTCGACCCGTACATCGACGCGACCAAGCTGACGCCGGTCGCGAGGTACCTCGTCGACGCTCCTACGCTGAAGGCGCTGCACATGATCAATGCAGATCCGCAGCGGACGATGTCGTTCACGATGTTCGCGCAACCGGACTACTTCTTCCAGACCGGCAGCCCCTGCCCGAAGGGTCAGGGCTGCGTGAGCGACGCGTTCGCCTGGATCCACGGCGACTACTCGAACGACATCGGACAGACGTGGCTCGGCCTGGTCGGGCCGGGCGTCGACGATGAAGGCCTCGACAACTCGACGTGGACGGATCACACCGACATCGTCCCGACGATGATGTCGCTGGTCGGCCTCAAGACCGACTACGTGCCGGACGGCCGCGTGATCACGGAAGCGCTCACGGGATCCGAGAGGCACGGCGACGGTGAGTCGTCCCAGCGGCTCGGTGACGTCTACAAGCAGCTCGACGCACCGTACGGAGCGTTCGCCCATTCGCTGATCGTCGCTTCGACGAACGGCATCAAGTCGAACGACACGACGTATCTCTCGACCGAGAACGCGATCAAGTCGCTTACGTCGCGACGCGACGCACTCGTCGTGCAGATCCGGAACGTGCTGAACGGGAGCTCGCACGGTCACGGTGAGCAGCTGCTCCGCGAGGGGCAGAGACTGCTGGCCGACGCGGCCGCGCTAGCCCGCTCGTAGACGCTCGACTTCGGAGGGCTCGAGCCCGCGCCATGCGCCGGGCTCGAGCCCTTCGAGCGTCAGTCCCGCGTACCCGCTTCGGTGGAGGCGTCGGACCGGGTGGCCGACGGTCTCGAGCATCCGCTTCACCTGGCGGTTACGCCCTTCGTGAATCGTCAGCTCGACGACGCTCGGAGCGATCCGCCGTACGCGGGCGGGCGCCGTGACGCCGTCCTCCAGCTCGACACCGGCGCGCAGGTGAGCAAGCGCCTCGTCCGTGGGCTCGCCTGCCACCTCGACCTCGTAGGTCTTGTCGACGCCGTAGCGCGGATGCGCGAGCTTGTGGGCGAGCTCGCCGTCGTTCGTCAGCAGGAGCGCACCCGTCGTGTCGACGTCGAGGCGGCCGACAGGGGCGACTCGCGGCTCGCCGGGGACGAGCTCGACCACCGTTCTCCGTCCCTGCGGATCGCTCGCCGTCGTGACGACTCCGGCGGGCTTGTGCAGGAGCAGATGCGCGAGGCGCTGCTTCGCAACTGCACGGCCGTCGACCTCGACGGTGTCGGCCGGGTGCACGATCGTGTTCAGCTGTCCCGGCTCGCCGTTCACGAGCACGCGGCCGGCCTTGATCAGCTCGTCTGACTTGCGCCGCGAGGCGACTCCCGCCCGCGCGAGATACGCGTTCAGACGCATGGAGTGGGAAGATAGGCGCGATGCCGCACTACGTCACGCTCATGCGCTGGACGTCGCAGGGACGGATGGGCCTCCCGGCCTGGCGGGATCGAGTCGAGGAGGGCGAGCGGATGATCGAGGAGGCCGGCGGCAAGCTCGTCGGCGTCTGGGTGACGCTCGGCCAGTACGACGTCGTCGAGGTATTCGAGGCGCCGGACGACGAGACGGCGCTCGAGATCATCACGAAGCTCGGCCGCCACGGCGCCGAGGAGACGGAGACGCTGCGCGCGTTCACGCGCGACGAGGCGGAGGAGATCATCCGCCGGCTCTAGGCTGGCCCATCGCCCGCAGAATCGCCATCGCCGACGCCGTCGCGCTCGTCGCCTTCGCAGTCATCGGCGTGCTCACGCACGGCTCGTCGATCGGCGCGCTCGCGCGCGATCTGCTCCTGTTTCTCGGCTGCTGGTTCGCGGTCGCGCTCACGTTGAAGCTCTACGCGCGCTCGGGCCGGCAACGGCTGCTCGCGACGTGGTTGATCGGCGTCAGCGCGGCGGTGCTCATCCGCGCAGCAATCGTCGGCCACGTGGCGTTCGACTTTTGGGGCATCGCGCTCGCGTTCACGGTGCTCTTCGTCCTGGCGGCTCGAATGATCGCAACCAGGTTGATGCCCCGTTTCCGCTAATCCCGCGCGCTAGGCGGTGCGCTTCTCGGCGACCTCGTGCAGCCGCTCGCGGATCTGCTCCGCGTCGGCGCCGACGTCGTCGAGGCGCGGCAGCTGCGACAGGCTCTCGAGGCCGAAGACCCGCTCGAAGAGCGGCGTCGTGCGGTACTTGATCGCGCCGCCAGCAGCAGCGTCGTCGCGGCCGGACTCTGCGATCAGTCCCCGCTCGACGAGATTTGCGACGGCCGAGTCTGCGGCCACGCCGCGGATGCGCGCGATGTCGGGCCGCGAGCACGGGCCGAGATAGGCCACGATGGCGAGCGTCTCGAGCGAGGCCTGCGAGAGGTTCCGCTGCGCCGGCTTCTCGAAGAGCCTCGCGCATGCCTCGGCCGCCTCGCGCGCCGAGCGGAACGCCCAGCCCCCCGCGACGTGCTCGAGAACGATCCCGCTTCGCCCCTCGGTGTACCGCTCCCGCACGAGCCCGAGCGCTGCCTCGACCCGCTCGACGTGGTCGTCGGCTGCCTCCGCGAGCTCCTCGACGGAGAGGGGCGCAGACGCGACGACGAGCAGCGCCTCGAGCGTGCGGGCGAGCTGGTCGAGCGGATTGCTGGCGATCAGGCGGAGCGGACTGTCCATGAAGCCTCTCTTTCGACGTCTTTGCGGGAAATCCTGATCGGCGCAAAAGGCGCCGCCTGGTCGATCACGATCTCGCCCGAGCGCCGGAGGTCGAGCAGCGCGAGGAACGCGACCGCCTGCTCGACGCGCGAGAGCTCGCCCACCTCCTGGTCGAAGTCGAAGCGAGCCCGGCGCCGGAGGACGGCGCGAAACCGCTCGACGAACTGGGTCACCGGCGGGAACCGCAGCGCCATGTGCGCGAGCGAGACCTGCGGCGGCTCGACCGCGAGCATGCGGATCACCTGCGCGAGCCGCTCCGGCTCCTGCGGTGCGAGCGGCGTCTCGACCTTGGGCGCGAGCGGCGCGGGCCCGACCCGGAAGAACCGATCGCCTTCGCGCTCGAGCCGGTCGCGAAGCCAGCCGGCCGCATCCTTCATCCGCCGGTACTCGGCGAGCCGGCGCGCGAGCTCTTCCGCCGCAGCCTCGGGCTCGAGCTCGGCGAGCTCGGCCGCCTCCTCGGGGAAGAGGTTCCGCGCCTTCAGCTCGAGCAGCGCGGAGATGAGCACGAGGAACTCGCCGCACGCCTCGAGGTCGAGCTCCTCCCGTTCGAGCAGCCGCTCGAGGAAGGCCAGCACGATCCCGGCCACGTCCAGCTCGCGCAGATCGAGCTCGTCCTTCAGGACGAGGGTCAGCAGCAGGTCGAACGGGCCTTCGAACGCGTCGAGATCGAGCTCGAGCTCGCGGACGATCATCGGCTCAACCTATCCGTCCTACCGGACGCGCCCCCGCGGGACGGCCATGCGCGGCCCCTTGGGCACGGGGCGGGGCTTCGCCCTCGGCGCGTCCCGCTTCGGCGCGCGCCGGAACTGCCACCAGATGAAGAAGGCGACGCTCGCGACGAAGCAGACGAGCGCCACCCAGAAGTTGATCCTCTGGCCCAGGAAGTGGTTCGACGGATCGATCCGCAGCTGCTCCTCGAACATGCGGAACCCCGAGTAGAGCGCGACGTAGAGCGCGAAGAGGCCCGGCCGCTTGATCTTGAAGCGCCGGTCGACCCAGAGCAGGAGGAGGACGCCGAAGATGTCCCAGAGGAACTCGTAGAGGAAGGTCGGGTGGTAGAGGTTCGGCGAGCCCTTGCCGTGGATCTCGAGCGCCCACGGAAGCGTCGTGTGCTTGCCGTAGAGCTCCTGGTTCCACCAGTTGCCCCAGCGGCCGATCCCCTGGGCGAGGAGAAGGCCCGGGCGCGACCGCGTCCATCATCAGCCGCACGCTGTTCCCGGAGCGCCGTACGACCCAGGCGCCGGCGAGCACGCCGAACGGGATCGCGCCCCAGATCCCGAGCCCGCCCGACCAGACCGCGAACGGTCCGTACCAGTGGGCGTGGATCGCCGAGTCCTGATTCCAGCTCGTGATGTCGTGGTAGAGACGCGCGCCGATGATCCCGGCGATCACGCCCCAGATCGACATGCGGTAGATCAGATCCCAGTCGCCGCCGAACCGGACCCACCGCCTGCCGGTGAGCCAGATGCACGCAGCGATCGCGACGAGCAGCGTCACGCCGTACATGTGGATCGTGAGCGGACCGACGTGATAGACGCCGCTCGCGGGAGAGGGGATCGACGCGAGAACGGCGCTCACCGGCGCCATTCTGCCGTTTCGCCCGAAGGGTTAGAGGAGGATCTGTGCAGCGAGCTCGGCCGGGCAGCCGCGCTCGAGCAGGTCGGTGGCGCTGTGGAGATCGATGTCGAGGCGCGCCGCGAGGTCATGCGCAGCAGCCGGGTCATATCCGGCTCGCATGAGCTCCTCGGCCCGCCAGCGCTCGACGCGCTCCAGCTCCGTCTCGACGATTTCTTCTACCGCAGTCATTTCTCTTCTCCAGAGTAGTGCTTACACGTACTTCGGAAAAGCTGGACCTCCGGTTCACCCCTTTTAGGGGGTATCTCGCAGCGTCCGGGCCAAGTCGAGCGCTTCCCGCCGCGTGAGGCCGCGCGCCTCGAGCCTGTAGGTCGTGCCGTTTCCCTGCCAGACCAGGGTATTTCCGGCCAATCGGGCGGGCTCGCGGGGGAAGAAGAAGACGTGCGGGCTCCCGGAGAGCCAGAGGCCGTAGCGGCCGTCGCGCACCGTCACCGGGTCGACCGTGGCTGCGCTCGACACGAGCTTCTTCAGGAAGACGCCGTTGCCGGCGACCTCGCTCAGGAGCACGGTTCGCCCGTGATACGCGAAGAGGAGCGAGACCACCACGGTGCTCCGGTGGAGCGGCGGCAGCGGGCGGACCGGCGGCAGCAGCAGCTCCGGCACCGTTGCGCGCGCGTCCGCGAGCGACTGCGGCTCGCCGAGCTGCGCGCCGAGCGGCCGCTCCTGCGCGCGCGGAAGCGTCCCGACGAGCTCGATCCTGTCTGCGCCGAGGTCGAAGAAGCGGAGGATCGCGCCGCGCGATTGCGGTACCGCGAATGCGGCGGCGAGCGCGATCGCGGCGACGAGCGGCCACCGCCGTCGCCGCTTCGCGGGCACACCCTGGAAGGACGGCGTCGCGGGCCAGGCGATGGTCAGCGCCTGCAGCTCACGCTCGAGCTCCATACGCCTCCTTCAACCGGTCGAGCGCACGCGCCGAACGCGACTTGACGGTGCCGCGCGGAACGCCGAGCGCGGCCGCCGTCTCCTCCTCGGAGAGGTCGAGGAGGTAGCGGTAGGCGAGGACCTCCCGCGCGTCCGCCGGCAGCTCGTCGAGCGCCGCGAGCAGCTGCTCGCGTTGCGCGGCATCGAGCACGGCGTCCTCGGGGGAGGGGGCCGCCTCCCCCGAGTCGGCTGCGGCGGCGAGCGTCAAACGCTCGCGGCGGCCGGCAGAGCGGCGGCGGTTACGCGCTTCGTTCGCCGCGATCTGGAGGAACCAGGGACGCAGCGGCTCGCCGGCTCGGAAGCGGCCGAGCGCGCGCCACGCCTTGACGAGCGCGTCCTGGACGGCGTCCTCGGCGTCGGCAGCGTTTCGGGTGATGACGTAGGCCACTCTGAAGGCGATCTCCTCATGCGGGCGGACGAGCTCCTCGTAGGCGCGCGGATCGCCGCGCTGCGCTCGCAGCACGAGCTCCCGCTCGTCCCGTGGACGGCCCTCCACAGCGGAACTACACCGCGATTGGCGCAGGAGTTCCAGCCGGGACTACGGTTTCCGCATGGCGAGGCTCGTCGGCATCAACCACGTGGCGCTCGAGGTCGGCGACATCGAGGAGGCGCTCGCCTGGTACGGGCGGTTCTTCGAGCTCGAGCTGCGCGGCCGCGGGGGCGGCATGGCGTTCATCGACATCGGCGACCAGTTCATCGCGCTCGCCCGCGACCCGGAGCCGCACATCGACCGCGAGCGCCACTTCGGACTCGTCGTCGACGACAAGGCGGCGGTGCGCGCCGCGCTCGAGGCGGCGGGCGTGTCGTTGACGCGGGCGCCGAACTGCTCCTTCCGCGATCCCTGGGGAAACCACGTGCAGGTCGTGGACTACCGCGACGTGCAGTTCACGAAGACGAGTGAGATCATGCGCGGGATGGGCTTGTCGTTGGACAAGTCGGAACGCGCGCTCGCTGAGCTCCGCGAGAAGGGTTTAGGCGACTGAGGCCGCCGCGCGCTTCGCGCGCGACGACGCCGTCTGACGCTTTTGCGCCGAAAGCTCGACCTTGCGGAGCCGGATCGACTTCGGCGTCACCTCGACGCATTCGTCCTCGCGGATCAGCTCGAGGGCCTGCTCGAGCGAGAGCGGCCGCGGCGGGATCAGGCGCACGGTCTCGTCGGAGCTCGCGGCGCGCATGTTCGTCAGCTTCTTCTCCTTCGTCGCGTTTACGTCGAGATCCTCGGAGCGGGCGTTCTCGCCGACGATCATCCCCTCGTAGACCTCGATGCCCGGCCCGACGAAGAGCGAGCCGCGCTCCTGCAGGTTGAGGATCGCGAAGCCCGTCGTCGGCCCGCGGCGGTCGGAGACGAGCGCTCCGGTCGGCCGCGTGCGCAGCTCGCCCTGCCACGGCTCCCAGCCCTCGAACACGTGGTGGAGGATGCCGGTGCCGCGCGTCTCGGTGAGGAACTCGGTGCGGAAGCCGATCAGGCCGCGCGCCGGCACGAGGTACTCCATGCGCGCCCAGCCCGTGCCGTGGTTCACCATCTGCTGCAAGCGGCCCTTGCGAAGCGCGAGCAGCTGCGTGACGACGCCGATGTAGTCCTCCGGCACGTCGATCGCGACGCGCTCCACCGGTTCGTGCGTCTTCCCGTCGATCTCGCGCGTCAGCACCTCGGGCTTGCCCACCGTGAGCTCGAACCCCTCGCGACGCATCAGCTCGACGAGGACCGCGAGCTGCAGCTCGCCGCGGCCCTGCACCTCCCACGCGTCCGGGCGTGCGGTGGGGTTGACGCGGAGGCTGACGTTCCCGATCAGCTCCTGGTCGAGGCGCTGCTTCACCATCGACGCCGTGAGCCGGTCGCCCTCGGTGCCGGCGAGCGGCGAGGTGTTGATGCCGATCGTGATCGAGAGCGACGGCTCGTCGACGGTCGACACCGGAAGCGGGCGCGGGTCGTCTGGATCGGCGATCGTCTCGCCGATCGTCACCTCGGGCAGGCCCGCGATCGCGACGATCTCCCCCGGTCCGGCCTCCTCGGCCGGCACGCGGTCGAGGGCCTCGGTCACGTACAGCTCCGTGACGCGCGCGTTCTCGATCGTGCCGTCGGCACGGCACCACGCGACCTGCTGGCCCTTCTCGATCGTGCCGTGCCGGATGCGGCAGAGCGCGAGGCGGCCGACGTACGGAGATGCGTCGAGATTCGTGACGAGCGCCTGCAGCGGATGGTCGGGGTCGTACGACGGCGGCGGCACCGTTGCGAGCAGGGTGTCGACGAGCGGCTTCAGGTCGTCGGCGAGCTCGTCGGGCGTGAACCCCGCCTTGCCGGCGCGCGCATTCGCGTAGACGATCGGGAACTCGATCTGGCCCTCGTCGGCGTCGAGGTCGAGGAAGAGCTCGTACACCTCGTCGACGACCTCCTGCGGGCGAGCGTCGTCGCGGTCGATCTTGTTCACGACGAGCACGACGGGGAGCCGCGCCTCGAGCGCCTTGCGCAGGACGAAGCGCGTCTGCGGCAATGGACCCTCCGACGCGTCGACGAGCAGCAGGACGCCGTCCACCATCGTGAGGCCCCGCTCGACCTCGCCGCCGAAGTCGGCGTGGCCCGGGGTATCGATGATGTTGAGCTTGACGTCGCCGACGTTGACGGCGGTGTTCTTGGCGAGGATCGTGATTCCCTTTTCCCGCTCGAGGTCGGTCGAGTCCATCACGCGCTCGTTGACGTCCTGGTTCTCGCGGAAGGAGCCCGCCTGCCAGAGGAGCGCGTCGACGAGCGTCGTCTTCCCGTGGTCGACGTGGGCGACGATTGCGACGTTACGGAGATCGTTGCGAGTGGCCATTCCTTCGGCCACGGTAGCTAGCCCCGGCGCGCGTAGCGCTCGAGCCCTTCGCGGGCACGGGCGATCGCCCATGCGTGGTTCCAGCGAAAGAGCGGTCGCAGCACCGGTGTCAGCACGCGGAGGATCGGCTTGTCGGCGACGACGCGCCAGTCGAACTGCACGTCGGTGCCGCCGTCGCGCGGCGTCAGCGTCCAGAGGCCACGGCCGGTGAGGTCGCCGACGACGTCCGCGCCGACGACGGTCGGGCGCTCGTAGCGCGTGATCGTCGAGCTCGTGCGCAGGTGGTACGGCAGACGGCCCTTGAAATGCTGCCGCGACGTCCGACCCAGCTCCGGCGGCCCGTCCGTCGTCACATCGATGTACACGGGCTTCCACCAGTCGGGATACGTGCGGCCGTCTGCGATCGCGTCGAAGACAGCCTCCGGCGGCGCGTCGACATGCCACTCGTCGAGGAACTGGTACTCACGCGCCACGGCTTCGCTCCGGATAGCGCGCGCGGAGGCCGCGGGCGCGGCCGAGCGCGGCAAGCGGTCTCAGCAGCGCCTTCTGCACCGCGGCAGGCGGTTGCGGCGGTCGCCCGAGATCGGCGAACTCGTCGAAGATGACCGCGAGCTGCAGCGGCGACGGCTCGTCGCCGATCGCGAAGAGCGTCTCGAGGAGCACCTCGGACTCGAGCGCGGGCGTCGAAGTGAAGCGCGCCTTCAGCGGCGTGTCCTGCGTCGCGAAGATGCGATGCGTCGTACCGACGGGCACGACCTCGACGTCGCCGGGGCCGAGCCTCCGCTCGTTGCCGTCGACGACGATGCCGAGCGAGCCCTCCAGCACCTCGTGCCGCTCGTCCTGGCGCGGATGCAGGTGCTTGCGTGCGGCGAAGCCGCGCGGCACGAACTCGAGCTCGTACTCGAGCACTCCTCCGTCGGCGGCCGTGCGCAGGAAGACGAGCCGCTCGCCCGTGGCGGGGTTCTCGAGCACGTCACCTGCGCGCGCCACGGCGCGAGCCTAGTACAGGGGACACTCCCCCGTCACGGCTTCGCCACGGCGTTTCGGCTTCGCTCGTGCGGCTCCGCCAGGGCCGTCTCGCCGCGGGCCGTGACGGTTCCGTTACAGGGGAGTGTCCCCTGTCACGGCTTCGTCACGGCGGTCGGCTTCGCCGATTAGGCTCTGGTCCGACAGTCTCGCCGCGGGCCGTGACGGTTCCGTTACGGGGGAGTGTCCCCGGTGTCCCGCTAGGCCACGGCCGCCTCGCCAAGCAGGGTCTTCGCCTCGGCGTAGAAATCCGGAATCGGATGCACCCGGCGCCCGAGCTCGAGCAGCTTCGGCCCGAGCGACGTGATCGCCTCGACGTACACCGGCGCCTCGCCCGGGAACCGCTCGACGATGTCGGCAAGATCCCGGATGAGCCCCGCCGGCGCGATGCGCGCATCGACCTTCAACCGCACCTCTCTGCGCTCGGGCGTCGCCTCGAACGCGCTCACCTCGAGCGCGACGAGCTTCGTCTCGCCCTGCTGCTTGTGATCGACGCGTCCCTTCACGATCAGCACGCGATCCGGCACGAGCAGGTCGCGCGCCGTCTGATAGACGGAGTTGAACGCGACGACCTCGCACGACCCGGTCACGTCTTCGAGCCCGGCGAACACCATCGGCTCGCCCTTCTTCGTCGTCAGCTGCTTCAGGGCCGCGACGATGCCGCCGACCGTGACCACCTCCCCGTCGCGCCGTCGCTCGAGCTCGTTCAGCATGCAATCGGTCTTGCGCCGCAGCTGGTCGCGGATCGCGGTCAGCGGATGCTCCGAGACGTACAGCCCGAGCGTCTCCTTTTCCAGCTTGAGCAGGCTCATTCTTGTCGAACTCTTCGCCGCCGGGGATCGCGGGATGATGCCGCGGCGCAGCGTCGCCCGTCGGCTCGCCGAGGTCGAAGATCGAGCCCTGGCCGAGCAGCTTGTCGGACTGCTGCTTCTGCCCCCACGCGAGCGCCTGCTCGAGCACGTCGAGCATCCCGCGGCGCGGCGCGCCCGTGGAGTCGAGCCCGCCGCACTTGACGAGCGACTCGAGCGCGCGCTTGTTCACGACCTGCGGATCGACGCGCTCGGTGAAGTCCCAGATCGAGGTGAACGCCCCGCCCTCTTCGCGGGCACGCACGATCGCGCGGCACGCGGACTCGCCGACGTTCTTCACGGCGTTCAGCCCGAAGCGGATCTTCCCCTCGACGACCGCGAAGTCGATCATCGACGTGTTCACGTCGGGCGGCAGCACGTCGATCGCGAGGTCGTGGCACGCGTTGACGTAGAACGGCACCTTGTCCTTCGTGTTCATCACGGAGGAGATGAGCGCCGCCATGTACTCCTTCGGGTGGTGCGCCTTCAGCCAGGCCGTCCGGTAGGCGATGAGCGCGTAGCAGGCGGCATGGGACTTGTTGAACGAGTAGTCCTGGGCCTGCTCCATGTCGGCCCAGAGCTGGTTGGCGGTGGCGGCCGAAAGTCCGTTTGACGCCGCTGCCCTCGAGGAACTTCCCCTTCAGCGAGGCCATCAGGGAGTGAATCTTCTTCCCGATCGCCTTGCGAAGATCGTCGGCTTCCGCGGGGGTGAAGCCGGCGATCTTCTTTGCGATCTCCATGTACTGCTCCTGGTAGATGCAGATCCCGTAGCGAGTTGGAGGTGATCTCCTTGAGGCGCGGGTCGGCGTAGGTGACCGGCTCCTGGCCCGCCTTGCGGCGCGCGTAGACCGGGATGTACGCCATCGGCCCCGGCCGGTAGAGCGCGACGAGCGCGATGATGTCCTCGAAGCACGGTCGGCTTGACCTGCTTGAGCGCGTCGCGCATGCCCGAGCTCTCGAACTGGAAGACGCCGGTCGCCTCGCCGCGAGCGAGCATCGCGTAGGTCTCCTTGTCGTCGAGCGGAATCGAGCCGATGTCGAGCGACGCCGATGAGCGCGCACGCCTTGTCGATCACGTCGAGGTTGCGAAGGCCGAGGAAGTCCATCTTCAGCAGGCCGATCGCCTCGACGTCGTTGCCTCGAGAACTGCGTCACGAGCTCCTGGTCGCCGCCCTTCTGCTGCAGCGGCACGACGTTCATCAGCGGCTCGGCGCCGATCACGACGGCGGCGGCGTGGATTGCGTCCTGACGCGTGAGCCCTTCGAGCGGCTGCGCGAGGTCGACGATCTCGCGCGTCGACCGGGTCGGAGTCGTACGCCTGTCGAAGATCGGTGCCCGGCTTGAGGCAGTCCTCGAGCGTCTGTCCCGGGCCTTCCGGGATCAGCTTCGCGATCTTGTCGACGACGCCGTAGGGCACCTCGAGCACGCGACCCGCGTCGCGGACGGCGGCGCGCGCCGCCATCGTCCCGAAGGTGATGATCTGCGCGACGCGGTCGCGGCCGTACTTCTCGGCGACGTAGTTGATCACGCGCTCGCGGCCTTCGACGGCGAAGTCGATGTCGATGTCGGGCATCGACTTGCGCCCCGGATTGAGGAACCGCTCGAACAGCAGGTCGTAGCGGATCGGGTCGACGTCGGTGATCTCGAGGCAGTACGCGACGAGCGAGCCGGCGGCCGAGCCGCGGCCGGGGCCGACGCTGATGCCGTTCCGCTTGGCGAAGGCGACGAAGTCCCAGACGATCAGGAAGTAGTCGGTGAAGCCCATCTCGTGGATCGTCTTGAGCTCGAACTGGAGCCGCTCGCGCAGCTCGGGCGTGACCTTGTCGTAGCGGCGGCCGAGTCCCTTCTCGCAGAGCTCGACGAGGTAGTCGAACGCGTCGCGGCCTTCGGGCACCGGGAAGTGCGGCAGCAGGATGCGTCCGAGCTCGATCTCGACGTTGCAGCGCTCGGCGATCTCGAGCGTGCGCCGAGCGACGCCTCCTGGCCTGGGAAGTCCCCGAGCATCTCCTGCTGGGTCTTGAAGTAGAAGTGGTCGGTGTCGAAGCTCCAGTGGTTCGGGTTCTTGAGCGAGTCGCCGGACTGGATGCAGAGGAGCGCCTCGTGCGCGCGCGCGTCCTCGGCGCGAAGGTAATGCACGTCCCCCGTGGCGACGGTTGGCAAGCCGCGCTTCTCGGCGAGCTGCGCCAGGAGGGGATTGATGCGCTGCTGCACGTCGAGGTGAGCGTTCTGCATCTCGACGTAGCACGCTGTCCTTGCTGAAGATCGTCGTCAGGCGGTCGAGCTCGCCTTCGGCGTCGTCGGCCCTGCCCTCCTCGAGCGCCTTGCAGACGCGGCCGGAGAGGCAGCCGGAGAGCGCGACGAGCCCTGTGCTGTGCCGATCGAGCAGCTCCCAGTCGACGCGCGGCTTGTAGTAGTAGCCCTCGAGGTAGCCGAGGCTCGAGAGCTTGATCAGGTTCGAGTAGCCCTCGTTCGTCTCGGCGAGAAGCGTCAGGTGCGCGTAGCCCTTCTGCTGGGCCTTCCGGTCGTCTGCGACGTAGACCTCGCAGCCCAGGATCGGCTTTACGCCCTGTTTCTTCGCCTCGCGCACGAGGCTGATCGCGCCAGCGAGCGAGCCGTGGTCTGTGAGCCCGACGGCGGGCATCCCGAGCTCGGCCGCGCGCTCGGCGAGTGCTGGAATCCGGCACGCCCCGTCGAGGATCGAGAACTCGGAGTGGACGTGCAGATGGACGAAATCGGGCGCGGCAGGCACGGGCCAGCCACTGTACTAGGGCGGTCCCGACGGCTTCAGGCCGCGGGCATTTTCACGACCTGCTGGACCATTCCGCCGTCGATGATGTAGCTCGATCCGGTCACGTAGGACGCCTCCTCCGAGCAGAGCCAGGAGACGAGCGCGGCCACTTCCTCGGGCTTTCCGGGCCTTCCGAGCGGAACCTCCGAGTTGAGCTCTTCGGCGTCTTCGGCGTTCCGCGGTGTCGCGATCACGCCGGGCGCGACCGAGTTGACGCGGATGTTGCGGCCGGCGAGCTCGAGCGCGAGGCTCTTGCTCAGCATGCCGAGCGCGGCTTTCGCTGCGGCGTAGACGGAGAAGTTCGCGCGCGGGATGTGCTCGTGCACGGAGGTGATGTTCACGATCGAGCCGCCGTCCATGCGCTTCGCGGCCGCCTGCGAAAGCAGGAATGCCGCGCGCACGTCCACTGCGAAGGTGAGGTCGAAGTCGTCCCTCGTCAGGTCGAGGAACGGCTTCGCGGTCACGACGCCGGCGTTGTTCACGAGCACGTCGATGCGGCCGAGCTTCTCGACCACTTCGTCGACGAGCCGTTCGCGACACCGTCGGGTCGCTCAGGTCGCCGTAGACCCAGGCGATCTCGCCTTCGAGCTGCTCGAGCGGCTCCTTGTGCTCGTCCTCGTTGCTCGCGGTCGCGTAGCCGAGCGCGAAGCCGTCTGCGAGAAGACGCGTCGCGATCGCGAGGCCGATCCCGGTGTTCGCGCCGGTGACGAGCGCGACTTTGCCTTGCATCCTCGAAGAATAGTGTCTACGAGGCGCTGGCCCGGCGCTGCCAGCGGTCGTTCCAGCCTTCGCGCGTGAGCGCGGAGATCACGGCGCGCCAGATCAAGCGCCCGTCGCGCCCGCGTCCCAGCACGTGCACGCGCAGGGGCAGGTCGCCGAGCTCGAGGCTCGAGCGTCGTCTCCGCCGGGGCCAGGCTCCTGGTCTCGCGCACCTCGTAGTCGCTCCGCGCGTCCGGTCGCTCGCTGATCCGCACCTCCCACTGCGCGACACCGGCCGCGGTGTCCCAGGCGAGCACGAAGGCCTCTCCGCGCTTCTCGCGGCGCACGTCCATGTTGCCGGTGATCGTCGGCCGCGCACGAAAGGCCGCCCGGCGAGGCCGGGCCGGCGCCGGCTGCGCGGTTGGCGGGCGAGCGCGCCGCGGGCACGATGAATCGAGAGCACACGCTGCAGCTGCTGCAGCGGCTGCCTCGGCATCGGACTCGTGCTGCTCGGCGAGCTCGCGAATGCGAGCCTCGAGCGTCTCCGCATCGGGCTCGCGCCCGTCGGCGATCGCCGCGCGGGCCTCGTTGATGATCGCTGCGTATGTCCGCGTCCGCCATCGCAGACGCATGGTGCCTGGCACGCGCGATGCGCGTGCCAGGCACCGCTCTTCCCTATCGAATCGAGACCTGCACGAGCCGCCGCGTAGAGACGCCGGCGAGCAGGTTGTCGCCCGGCTTGCGTGCCCGGACGAAGACGACGAGCGCGCCCGCTTCGGAGCGGCATGTTCGTCGTGGGGTTCATCGGGATCGTCGCCCAGCCGGTCGCATCGGTCGTGACCTCGGGCGCGCTCCGCGTCCAGCCATACGGGAGCCCGAGCGCGTAGACGAGTGCACCCGAGATCGAGAAGCCGCGCGTGTCGGACACGTGGAAGCGCGCGGTCACGGGCGCCCGGGCTGCTGATCGCGGCGGGCGCGAACTTGACGCCGTCGACGATCAGCCGGTTCGGCAGCGACACCTGAGAGACGTTGATCGCGTGGCTGCCGGGCGTTGCGGGAATGACAACGTTGGTCTCCGGCGAGGTTGCCGTGGTCGCGCCCTTGGGGTTCGTCGCCGTGATGGTCGACGCGAAGCACGTTGCCGACGTCAGCCGACGTCACGGTGTAGGTCGTGGCGGTGGCGCCGGAGATGTTGGCGCAGTTGCCGCCGGTGGCGTCACAGCGCTGCCACTGGTAGGCGAACGTGATCGGGTTCGTCCCGCTCCAGCCGCCCTTGTCGATCGTGAGCGCGCCGAACCTTCCTTCGCGGCGCCTCCAGAGCACGGGAGCGGAGGTGTTCTTCGGTGCCGCACCGGTCGCCGCGACGACTGTCGGTCGCGCGCGATGTCGCGGTACCCGACCCGGAGCTGTTCGTCGCCGTGACGACGACGCGCAGCTTGTGGTTCACGTCCGCGCTCGTAGCCGTGTACTGGCTGCTCGTCGCGCCGCCGATCGCGGCGCAGCTCCCGCCGGAGTTGTCGCAACGCTCCCAGGCGTAGGCGTAGCTCGTCGGCGAGCTCGTCCAGCAGCCGTGGGAAGCGGTCAGCAGCGAGCCGTCCTTCGCCGAGCCGCTGATCGACGGCAGCGAGGTGTTGGACGGCGCCGCCTTGCTCGTCGCAGCGCCGATGCCGACGAGGACGCTTGCCGCGACGGCCAGCGCTCCCGTGAGCACGGCAATTCTCTTAATCCAGCTCATGTCTCCTCCTCAAAGTGATGTTCACGGGGAAGGTGTTCCCAGGCTGTGCAAGGCCGAGGTCAGGCAAACGTAAAGACTTGGCTTCAGTGTCGGTTTAGGATCGGCCGGTGCGCGACGAGCATGGCGACCGGACCCGAGCGACTCGCCTCTCGGTTCGAGCGTTTCAGCGCGGCCTCGGCCTAAAGGACATACGCCATGAGCACCGCGTCAACGTCCACGCCGTCCCCCGAGCGCCGGTAGTGCGCCCTTCGGTAGCCCTCGCGCTCGAAGCCGAACCGCTCGTACAGCCGTATCGCCGGCTCGTTCCACGGAAAGACGTGGAGCTCGAGCTTTCGGATCCCGGCATCGCGCGCCCATTCGACGGTCGCCGCCAGTAACGCGCGGCCAACGCCCTTCCCACGCGCATCTTTCGCGACCATCAGGCCGACGTCTGCGACATGTGCGCTCGCTGGATGCGTATCGCGTGCGACCGACAGCCGCCC
The DNA here is from genome assembly GCA_963848665.1 of uncultured Actinomycetes bacterium. GTDB lineage: Bacteria > Actinomycetota > Thermoleophilia > Gaiellales > Gaiellaceae > Palsa-739. The sequence continues at coordinate 223,022 of CAWKEF010000004.1, read as the reverse complement.
GATGATCTCGCCGTCGCTGCGCTCGGCAACAAGCACGGCGGCGTTTGGGTATCGCCGTAGCGCTTTGAGATAGCGACGCTCGTCGCCGACGCTCCGCCACTCGCCGTTCGCCGAGATCAGCCAGCCTTCCGGCTCCGCGCTCACGGCCTCTGCCAGTCGCGTCAGAGCTTCTGCGTCCCCGGGATCCGCGGGACGCACGCTGAAGTCGAGGGTCACGCGACGACGCCTGCTCCGCCTCGGCGCAGGTCGCCGGCAGCCGACGCGTGATCGTCTCGCACTTCGACTGCGCTGACGCCCCCGAAGAACAAATTCCGCTCCTTCCAGCGAACGACTGCACGGCCCTCGGCTTCGAGCGCATCAGCCGCCGCGGGGTCCTCGCAATGCACGACACCCGCTTCGGCATGGACGCGCGGCGCTTCGACTGCTGCTTCGACGCTCATGTCTCGCGCGACGATGTTCGCCACGACCTGCAGGATCGCGCCACGCAGCCTCGCGCTGCCGGCGCTGCCGATCACGAGCCGCGGAGCCCCGTCGAGCAGAACGATCGACGGCGCCATCATCGACGTCAGCCGCTCGCCCGGTTGCGACGCGCCCGCCAGGTCGAGCTCGCCGAGCATGTTGTTCAGGTGGATGCCCGTGCCCGGAACGACCACGCCGCTCCCTGAACCGAGCGACGCGCTCAGGGACGCGGCGTTGCCGTCGGCATCGAGCACGGAGATGGCCGTCGTCCCTCTCAGCACCTGCAGCGCAGCATCGCCACTGTAGAGCGCCCGCGCGAACGCTGCATCGCGCGCGGCTTCCTGCACCTCCATCGCAGCCGCGATTGCGCTCGGCGCCGGATCGCGATCGCCGAGCGCTTGCAGGCCGAGCGCGATCAGGACCCCGCCGGCCGACGGCGGCGGGTTCGAGCGGAACTCATGGCCCCGGTACTCGACGCTCACCGGCTCCCGCTCGATGACCTCGTACGCCGCGAGATCCTCCAGCGCGAGCGCTCCACCGCCGCCTTGCACGTGTTCGACGATTCGCTCCGCGAGATCGCCCGTATAGAGAACTGACACGCCCTCGACAGCGAGCCGATCGAGCGTCGCGCCGAGCTCCGGGATCGGGAACCGCTCACCCTCGCGATACGCCCGCCCCTCGCGGCCGTACACCGCATCGCCCTCCGGCGAATGGCGAAGCAGGCCGTCCAGGATCTCGTGCAGGTAGCCCTGCATCGGAGTCAGCTCGAACCCTTCGCGCGCCAGAGCTGCAGCAGGCGCGACGAGCTCCGCCCACGGCACCCGCCCCCAGCGCGCATGCGCGGTCGACAAGCCGAGCGCGGTGCCCGGCACCGCTACCGCGGCCGCACCCGTCCGGAAGAGTTGCTGCGTATCGCCGTCGAAATCGACCGCCAGCTCCAGGAGGGAGCCCGAGGCGGCCGCCCGCGGCACCGCCACGAAGAAATCGAGCACGGCCGTCCGGCCGGAAGCGGCCTCGTGCACGAGCATGAACCCGCCCCCGCCCGGGCCCGTCAGGGGGCTCTCGCACACCCACGAGACGAAGGCGGCCGCGACGCACGCATCCACGGCGCTCCCGCCCGCGCGCAAGACCCTGGCCCCGGCTTCCGCCGTCAGCGGGTGGCCGGCCGCGATTGAGCCATTCATGGCAAGGAGCGTACGCCGCACCGGACCAACCTCAAGTTCCGTTGTACGTCTACCGAAGAGATGGCAGGAAACGCATGAACTCCACCCTGACTCAGATCCGCGGCCGGATCGGCAGGCGCGGCTTCGCCGCTGCCGCCCTCGTCTTCCTCGCGCTGCTCGCCGCGATCCTCACCCCGCAGCTTCTCGGCACGCGCGTCGCCGCCGCCCTCGACACCCTCCGCTCCGCCGATGCGACCTGGCTCTGGCTCGCGGGGCTCGGCTTCGCCCTCTCGGTGCTCGCCGCAGCAGGATCGTGGCGCTGCGCGATCGGGCTCTGTGGCGGCCGCCTCTCGGTCACGGATGCCTGCGCCCGCTATGGCGTCGGGTCGCTTGTCAACACGCTCGTACCGTTCCGCGCCGGCGACGCGGTCCGGATCGGGCTCTTCTCGCGCGTCCTGCCGAGCGAGAAGCGCCTCTGGACGACGGGCGGCGCTTTCGCCGCGCTCGGTGCAGCCCGCGCGGTCGTGCTCGGCGTGCTCGTCGTCGCGGGCTATCTCGCAGGAGCCGTGCCGCTCTGGCCACTCCTGATCGCTGCCGCACTCGTCGCCACGGCGATCGGTGTGGCCATCGCCTCCCGCAAGAGCAACGCCCACATCCTCGACGCCTTCCGCTCGCTCGCCCGCGAGCCGCGGGGCGCCGCCCGGCTCGTCGCCTGGCTCGCCCTCTCCACGGGCGGCAGGCTCGTCGCCGCGACTGCAGTCGGGGCCGCCCTCGGCCTCCCCAAGCCGCTCGCCGCTGCGATCGTGATCATTCCCGCCCTCGACATCGCCGGGCTCATGCCGCTCACGCCGGGCAATCTCGGGATCACCTCCGCCGCGATCGCGGTCGCGCTCCAGGCGCAGGGCGCCTCGTTCACGAACGGCCTCGCGGCCGGGATCGCCTTCCACGCCGTCGAGACGGCCGTGGGCCTCATGTACGGGATCGCGAGCCTCGTCTGGATGGCTCCGTATCCCACGCCCGCGGCGCGGCGCATCGTCCTGCTCGCCGGCGCAGGGAGCTGGGTGCTCGGGATCGCCGGCGCGTTCAGCGCCACAGTGCTGGCCCCGCTCGTCTAACCTCGACATGTGAAGGCGGCCCGGGCCCTTCTAGTTTCGTGCGCCTTCGCGCTCGCCGTCACCGGCAGCGCGGCCGCGAAGACCTCGGACGACTTTGCCGGTCACCACCGGCAGGTCTTCCGCGTCGTCGTCGTGCAGGGACTGTCGCTCGGCGACCTGCCGCAGCTCGCAACCGAGGGCGCGGTGGGCCTCATGGTCCCGAACGCGGGGCCGCGGACGAGCCAGGCGGCCGCGTTCGCAGGAATGGTGCGCGGGATCCTCTACAACACGCGTCTGCCGCGACCGCACGACGTCGTCCTCATCCACGTCAAGCAATCGACGGAGATCCCGGCCCATGGGCCGGTGATCGTCGTCGGGCTGCCGCCCGCAACAAAGGCGCCGAACGATCGCCGTTATCCGGTCGCCGTGATCGGGCACGGATACCACGGATTGCTCACCTCGAGCCTCACGCGTGTACCGGGCCTCGTGTCGATCGCCGACATCGCGCGCACTGCACTGCAGACGCCGCACGCGCTCGGTCACGAGCGCGACGGCGGGCCGGTCGCAACGTCGTACCGCTTGGAGGATCAGATCGACGTCGCACGCGGCTCGACCATGCCGGGCTCGGTGCTCGTGCTCTGCCTGCTCGTGATGTTCGTGCTCTTCTTCCCGCGCGGCGCGCCCACCGCGCTCGGATCGGCGATCGCGGTGAACCTCGTCATGGGCTGGTTCCCAACGGGCGACACCGCACCGCGTGTGACTCTGCTCGGCCTCTGCACGATCGCGGGTGGGCTCTTCGGCCCGACGTTCTTCCGGAAGAAGATCGCACTCGGTGTCGCGCTCGTCGCGCTCCTTGCGGCCTATGCGGCGTCGATGCTGATCCGCCCCTCGACGCTCTCGCTCGCACCCGTCGGGCCGGAGCTGACGAGCCGCTTCTTCGGTGTCTCGAACCTGCTCGAGACCTGGCTGCTCTTCCCCGCGCTCCTCGGCGCGGCGCTGCTCGCCCGCCGCTTCGGCCCACTCGCGTTCGTCGCGATCGGCGGGCTCGCCCTCGCGACGATCGCCGAGAACGCGCTCGGATCGGACGGCGGCGGCGCAATCGTCGTCGGCGTCGCGTTCGCGGTGCTCGCGGTCGAGCTGCTCGGCGCTCCGCGGCGGTACATCCTGCCGTCGCTCGGCGTCGCCGCACTCGTCGTCTTCGCGCTCGTCAACATCGACGCGTCGGTGAGCGGCCCCGACCATCTCCGCGGCGCGCTGCACGGGGGCGTCAACGGCTTCATGAACGTCGCAGCAAACCGCGTTCCGCTCGCGTACGCGCGCATGGTCGAGCAATGGTGGCTGCTGATTCCGGGCCTCGCCGCCGTGATCGTCGGCATCGCCGTTGCGCGCAAGGCGGGCTCTCGTGCGGAACGCGCCGTTGCGACTGCACTGCTCGGAGGACTTGCGGCCTCGCTCCTCGTCAACGACTCGCCCGGACCGGTGATGATCGCCGGCCTCGCGTGCGTGCTCGCTGTTGAAGGCGGGATCTGCCATCGCGCGCTCACGCTGCCCGTGCTGCGCCGCCTCGCGCCGCCGCTCGCGGCCGCGCTTCCGCAAGAGCCGTGAGGCTCCGCCAGCCACTCGTCCGCGAAGCGCTGCTCTCGGCAGCGGCCGCCGGCGGGCTCGCAGCGGTGCTCGCCTGGCTCGGCCCGCCCGGGACCGATTTCGCCGCACACGCGTATCAGCGCACGGTCTTCCTCGAGCACGGCTTCACGCTCTGGAACAACTTCTGGTACGCAGGCCGGTACAGCTTCGTCACCTACAGCCTCATCTACTACCCCCTTGCGGCGGTGCTCGGGATTCGGCTCCTCGCGGTGGCGACGATCGCCCTGGCCGCGCTCGCGTTCGCGGTCGTGCTCTGGCGCGAATGGGGCGCGGAGACGCGCTGGTCGAGCCGCACCTTCGCGGTCGTGTGGGCCGGGATCGTGCTCTCGGCGGCGTTTCCCTTCGCGCTCGGGATGTCGCTCGCGCTGCTTGCGATCTGGGCCCTGCAGGCGCAGCGGCGCTGGCGCTTCGCCGCCCTTGCCACCCTGACGATCGCGGCCAGCCCGCTCGCCTTCCTCCTGCTCGTCTTCGTGCTGGGCGGGATCGCGCTCGGGCGCCGCGAGGCGTTGCGCCGCAACCGTGTCCAGGTCGCCTGCATCGCCGTCGTTGCCCTCGTCGAGGTCGCGCTCTGGCGCGTCTTCCCCGCGGGCGGCCGGTTCCCGTTCTCGGGTGTGGAGCTCGCAGCGGGTATCGCGTTCTGCTCCTCGTCGCTCGTGCTGACGTGGCGCGTCGAGAGCGCCCGCGTACTGCGCTTCTTCTTCGCGATCTATCTCGCAGCGATCATCGTGGCGTATCTCGTGCCGAGTGCGGTCGGCGAGAACGTCGCGCGGCTTCGCTACGCGTCGATTCCGATCATGGTGCTCGTCTTCTCGCTGCGCCGCTGGCAGCCGCGTTGGATCTGCGTGAGCATTCTCGCGCTCGCCTTCGCCTGGAACGTCTCCCCGCTCGCGTGGAGCCTCTTCAAGAACGGCGGTGACGTGACCGCGCAGGCGAAGACATGGGCCCCCGCGATCTCATATCTGCGTAAGAACCTCGCTCCGTCGTACCGCGTCGAGGCGGTCGACACGGCGACGCACTCGGCGGCCGTGTACCTCGCAGACGCGCGTATCCCGCTCGCTCGAGGCTGGTACCGGCAGGATGACTTCCCCGAGAACGAGCTCTTCTACGACCGGCTCGGCGCGAGGACCTATCTCGGCTGGCTCCATGACCTGGGTGTGCGCTACGTCGTCCTGCCGGACGCGACGTTCGACTACAGCTCGCGTGTCGAGGCTCGGCTCGTGCGAAGCGGGCGCCTCCACCTGGTGCGGGTGTTCCACAACCGGGACCTCTCGATCTATCGCGTGCCGCACGCGCGGTCGATCATCACCGGACCCGGTTCGCCGATGCTGACGTCGCTGACGCAGTCGCGAATCGGCGCGGTCGTGCATCGCGGCGGGACCTACCGGATCGCGGTGCGCTGGTCGCCGTACTGGCATGCGTCGCTCGGCTGCCTCAGCCAGGGCAAGGACAAGATGCTCCGGCTGACCGTGCGGCACCCGCACTTCGTGCGGCTCACGTTCCGGGTGAATGCGGTGCGCGCGCTCGACGAGTTCGTCGGGCAGCAGCCGAAATGCACGCTGCCTTAACCGACTTCGCGGACGACCTCGTCGAAGGGCTTGCGCTTCGCCTTCGCCGACCACTCTTGAGCGGTGCGCGCGTTCGGGTCACGCGGCGTTGCCGGATAGCCGAACGTGAGCACGATGGCGACCTTGGCGCCGACGATGCGCTCGGCGGCCTCGGCGTCCCTGATGCCGTTCGGGCACGAGCCGACGCCTTCGTTCCATGCCGCGAGCAGCATGTTCTGCGCGGCACGGCCCATGTCGAGCGGGAGCGCCGTGCCGGCGAGCGCCACGACGAGTGCGGCGCCGCGGACGTTGTCGGGGGCATAGACGGCGGCGGCGAGCGCCTCGTGGTCGTCGACGACGACGAACTCCCACTGCTGCGTGTTGCGGGAGGAGCCGGCCAGGCGGCCGGCGTCGAGGATTCGATGGACGATCTCTTCCGGGATCGGAGCGTCGGCGTACTCGCGGACTTCTCGGCGGCTCGCTATGGCGAGGAACGTGTCCACGCCGGGATCATGCCACTCTTCGCGCTTGCTCAAGCTGCGGCAACAGGGCGCCGATATGACGTCCGTGACTGCGTGCAGGGTCTGCGGAGAACGGTGTCGCGAAGAGGATCTGCGCGTCGTGCACCACGGCGGCGGGTGCCGACATTGCAACGGATCGCCTGCGTGCTCGCGATGCGGTCATGCGCGGCGGCATCACCGTGGCACGTTCGGCGGCGGTCGTCCGAGCTGCTCTGCGCGCATCGCGGTCGACAAGACCCTCGCCGTCGGCCGCTGCGCGTGCGAGGGATATACGACCGAGCGGGCAGCTTTCGGGGAAGAGCCCGGGATCGTCGACGTGGTCGTTCCACGGCTCCGGCTGGCGGGCGAGGCTGCACCGCCGAGCTGAGTCGAGCGATCTGGTTTCCGACTAGCGCAAGAAGCTCGGGACGTCCATGTCGTCGCCGCTCGGCGAGCGGCGGGTCGGCACCGGAGCCTCGAACGGCGGACGGCGGACGCGGGCGCCGCGACCGATGCCGGTGGCGACGACGGTGACCCACACCTGGCCGGTCAGCCGCTCGTCGACCGTGGCACCGAAGATGATGTTCGTGTCCTCGTCCGCGGCGGCCCGGATCGCCTGCGCGGCCTCGTTCACCTCGATCAGCGTCATGTCGTCGCCGCCCGCAATCGAGAGGAGGATCCCGCTCGCACCCGTTATCTCCTCGTCGATCAGCGGCGAGCGCAGCGCACGCTCCGCGGCTTCCTTCGCACGGTTCTCGCCGCTCGAGGCGAAGCCGATGCCCATGAGGGCTGTCCCCGAGTCCTTCATGATCGTGCGCACGTCGGCGAAGTCGAGGTTGATCAGGCCGGGCATCGTGATCAGGTCGCAGATCCCCTGGACGCCCTGGCGCAGCACGTCGTCGGCCACCTTGAAGGCGTCGAGCATCGACGTCGAGCGGTCGAGCACCTCGAGCAGGCGGTCGTTCGGGATCACGATCGTCGTGTCGCACGCCTGGCGCAGGAGCTGCACGCCGATGTCCGCCTGGCCACGACGTTTCGTCCCCTCGAACTTGAACGGCGTCGTGACGATGCCGACCGTCAAGGCCTCGAGGTCGCGCGCGATCTTCGCGACCACCGGCGCAGCGCCGGTGCCCGTGCCGCCGCCCTCGCCCGCCGCGACGAACACCATGTCGGCGCCGCGGAGCGCGTGCCGCAGCTGGTCGTAGCCTTCGTCCGCGGCCCGGCGGCCGACGTCGGGGTCCGCACCAGAGCCGAGCCCCTTCGTGAGGTCGCGGCCGATGTGGATCTTCACCGGCGCATCGCTCATGTGCAGCGCCTGGATGTCCGTGTTCACGGCGATGAACTCGACCTGGTTGATGCCGGCGTCGATCATGCGGTTCACCGCGTTCAGGCCGGCGCCGCCGACGCCTACGACCTTGATCACCGCGAGATACGAGCTCGTGTCGCGCGCGGGCGCACGGTGGAGCCGCGCGGGCTGCTCCGGCAGTGGATCCGGGTAATGCGTCAGAGGCGGCGGCGGCACGGCGCGGATCTGCGGCGGCGCGGGATCCGGCATCGGGTCGGGGCCGGGCGGCGGCGTCGGCGACGGCGGCACCGGGTCCGGCACCGGGGCCGGCGGCATCGGGTCGGGCCGGGGCGAAGGGGGCGTCGGCGCGGGCATCTCGCCGCGCGCGGCCTCCTCCCAGCTCGGAACGTGATCGACGGTGCGCTCGTCCGGCTCGCCGGCCGGAGCGGCACCCGCCGCGGCGTCGGGAGGCGGTTCCTGACCAGGCGGAGCCTCGCCCTCGCCCTGGCGCTGTGCTGCCTCCGTCGCGCGGAAGAGCTCCGCGAGCGGACCTTCACGCATGCTGGCGCGACGACGAGCCATTGAGCACCTCCTTGGCGAGGTCACGGTACATATCGGCCGCCTCTCCCTTGGGGTCGTACCGCAGCACCGACATGCCCTTCACCGGCGCCTCCGCATAGCGAACCGTCTTGCGAATCTTCGTGTTGAGCACGAGATCGCCGAAATTCTCCTTCAGGATGTCCACTGCCTCGCGCGAATGCAAGAGCCGCTTGTCGAACATCGTCGGCAGGATCCCCTGGATCTCGACGTGCGGGTTGAGATTCTCGCGGATCATCGTCAGCGTGTTCTCGAGCTGGACGAGGCCGCGGAGTGAGAGGTACTCGCACTGCACCGGCACGATCACCCCGGTTGCCGCGACGAAGGCGTTGATCGTCAGCAGGCCGAGCGACGGCGGCGTGTCGATCATGATCCAGTCGTATTCCTCGCGCACGGGCAGGAGCGCCTTCTCGAGCGCGCGCTCGCGGCCGATCATCGAGGAGAGCGCGAGCTCCGCGCCGGCCAGGTCGATCGAGGAGACGGCGACGTCGATCTCGCCCTTCCGGACGATCTCCGAGATGGGGAGCCGGTGGACGAGGACGTCGAACATCGAGCGGTCGATCTCGTCCGGGTTCCAGCCCTGCGACATCGTCAGGTTCCCCTGCGGGTCCAGGTCGATCGCGAGGACTTTCTTCCCTTTCTCTGCAAGGGCGACGCCGAGGTTCAGCGTGGTCGTCGTCTTGGCGACCCCACCCTTTTGATTCGCGAAAGCGATGACCCGAGCCAGTGTCGGTCCCCTATCCGTGCGCGCCCGCGTCGATGGACGCGGGAGCAGCCGTGTGAGCGCCATAGTCGCTCACCTTTCGGATCAACGTAGCAGAGTCCTTCTCAAGTAGTTTCCCGCGAATGGAGCGCAAGTGGCGTGCCCTCATCATCGTGTGCGTCGCGATCTTCATGCTGCTCCTCGACATCACGGTGGTCAATGTCGCCCTGCCGAAGATCCAGCACGACCTCCACACCTCGCTGACCGACCTCGAGTGGGTGGTCGACGCCTACGCCCTGCTTCTCGCCACCTGCATGCTGAATGCGGGGTCGCTCGGAGACCTGCTCGGCCGCAAGCGGGTCTTCATCTCCGGGGTCGTCCTCTTCACCCTGGCCTCCGCGCTCTGCGGCTCCGCGACCTCGCCCATCTTCCTCAACCTCGCGCGCGGCCTCCAAGGAGTCGGCGGAGCGATCATGTTCGCGGTGTCGCTCGCGATCCTCTCGCAGGAGTTCCACGGCCGCGAGCGTGGGACCGCCTTCGGGATCTGGGGTGCGACGGTCGGAGCCGCCGTCGCGATCGGGCCGCTCGTCGGCGGAGCGCTGACCGAATGGGCGGGCTGGCGGTGGATCTTCTTCGTCAACCTGCCGATCGGCGTCGGGTGCGCACTCGGCGCCGTCGCCTACCTGCACGAATCGCGCGACGAGGAGCACGGGGGCTTCGACTGGCTCGGCTTCATCTTCCTGACCGGCGGCCTCTTCGCACTCGTGCTCGCGCTGCTGCGCGGTAACGGCTGGGGCTGGGGCAGCGGCAGGACACGCACGCTCTTCGCCGCTGCAGCCGTTCTCCTCGTCATCTTCGTCGTCGTCGAATTGCGGCAGCGGTCGCCGATGTTCGACATGTCGCTCTTCCGCAAGCCGTCGTTCACCGGCGCGCAGCTCGTTGCATTCACGCTCTCGTCCTCGATGTTCGCGATGTTTCTCTTCCTGACGCTGTACATCCAGAATCAGCTGCACTACTCGCCGCTCGAGGCGGGGCTTCGCTTCCTGCCGCTCTCACTGCTCTCGTTCGTGACCGCACCGATCGCGGGACGGCTGTCGACGCGGATCCCGGTTCGCATTCTGTTCGGCGTCGGCATGTCGCTCGTCGGAGCGGCGCTCCTGCTGATGCACGGACTCACTCCGTCTTCCCGCTGGACGCACCTCCTCCCCGGCTTCATCGTCGGCGGAATCGGCATCGGACTCGTGAATGCGCCGCTCGCGTCAACGGCGGTGAGCGTCGTCGAGCCTCGCCGCGCGGGCATGGCCGCGGGCATCAACAACACGTTCCGCCAGGTCGGCATCGCGACCGGCATCGGCGCGCTCGGCGCGATCTTCCAGAGCAAGATCCACGGCGCAGATCGCGTCGCATTCGTCTCGGCCCTCAACGCGATCCTGCTCATCGCGGCGATCGTCGCGTTCTGCGGGGCTGTAGCAGGGCTCGCGCTCGTGCGCGGTCGCGACTTCGTCAGATCGCAGGCGCAAGGCGCGGCCTGAACCGCAGCGAGATGTGCCACGCAGCGACGAGCAGCATCACCGCGGCACCCGTGATCACGACGAGCGCCTGAGCAGCAACGGCGAAGGCGAGAGCCTCGGCCTTCGGCACACCGGAGAGGGCCAGGAGCGTCGCGCCGGCGCCGGCCTGCATCGCAGCGCCAGCAGGGCCGATCGGCACCGCCGCCGAGGCGGCCGACGCACAGAGGAAGCCGAGCGCGAGCGGGAACGAGCCGCGAAGGGCCAGCGCGTTGAGGAGCAGGAAGACTGCCGTGCCGCGGAGCGCCCAGGAGACGGAGATGAGGAGTAGTGCCGCGAGCGACTCCTTCCGGCACTGCGTGTGCTCCGAGAGCCAGCGGCCGAGGCGGTACTTCATGACGCGTCGCATGCCGGCGAACTTCGGCAGCAGCGAGACGACGACGGCGGCGGCGACTCCTGCGACGGCGACGATCATGAAGCCTGCGCGAACGGTCCAGGAACGGGCGTCGGTGAAGGCGACAGAGGCGAGCGGCGCGAGCGCGGCATTGTCGAGCATCCCGACGACGATCAGGCTGAGGCCGATCGTCCCGAGGCCCGCGCGGGTGCCGGGGAAGCGCTTGACGCAGGCGATGCGGATCGCGTCGTCGACCCGGCCCGGCATCGCGACACCGCCGACGCACGCCGCGCCGCCGGCAAAGGCGAGCGCGCCCGCGGTGGGACGATCGTCCGGCGCGAAGAGGCGCTGCCAGCCCCACGCCTTGAAGGCGTAGGCGATCAGAAAGAGGACCGCCGCGGCGACGACGAGGATCGGGTCCGCGTGGTGCAGCGGCCAGCCGCCCTTGACGAAGTGCTTCGCGCTGAAGAAGGAGACTGCGAGGAGACCGAGGCCGAGACCCCCGTTGAGGAGGATCTGCACCTTTCTATTGCGGAGTAGCACGCGCACAGTGGATCTAACGGTGCTATCGGCTGGTGAGGTGCGTGAGATTAGGCCGCGCTTCTCTCTTTCGGGGGAGCGTGGCCACCCTAGCCGCGATCCCGGCTAGCCGGGCTCGCCGTCGAAGTACTCGAGTGGCTCGAGGCGCGCGATCAGGCCGAGGCCGCGCCAGTAGATCTTGTTCGAACGCGGGTAGTAGCAGACGTCATTTGGGTCTTTCGTGCCGTAGGCGAGGTACGTGAGACCGCCGTCGCCCGCGCGCAGGCAGTGGGAGATGCGAGTACCTGCCGGCCTGGAGACGACGTGGCCCCGGCGAAGCGCATGCGTTTCCTGCGGCTCGGTCGCCGGGGCGTCGCCCGGCTTGGGCGGGCCCCAGAGCTCGAGCGTGCCCTCGCCGTCGAGGATCACGAACGCCTCTTCCTCGGCGGAATGGCAATGCGGCGGCGCACCTTCCTCGTTCGGAGGAAGCGCAATGCGGTTGAGCCCGCTGCGCTTCGCGCCACCGGCGTGTCCCACGCGTTTCGAGACGCCGCCGAAATCGCCCTCGACGTCGTCGAGCGCAATCACGTTCGGCGGCCGCTCTCCGGGCGTGCCGTCGGGTATGCCGAGCGCGGCTTCGGCCTTCCACGGATGCTCTTCGAGCACGCGTACCGGCGACCGGGCAAGCCACGCGGCGTTCGTGCGCGGGAGGAGCCCGGACTCGGTTCGCAGGCGCTCGCCGAAGATGAGCACCTCGCAGTCGGCGTCTTCGCCGATCAGCGTGTGCGCCGGTCCGGCGGCGTTGAACACGAGCGTGTCCGTTGCTTCGACAGCGCACGTCGAGCCGTCCTGCCAGAGCAACGCCGAGCCGCTCAGGACGTAGTAGATCTCTTCCTCCGCGCTGTGCGAGTGCGGCGGCGTGATCATCTGCCCGGGCTCGAGCCGGACGCGCTGCACGCCGATGCGGACGCCGCCCGCGGCATCGGCCAGGCGCCGCCAGCGCCCGCCGAGCGGTGCCGACTCGGCCGGAATCGAGAACTCCTCGACGTCATCCCAGTGAACAAGCGTCACACGCTGACTATCGCATGCTCGGCCAGGAGTCGTGCCGCCGCCTCTGCGCGCGGATCGCGCTCGCGTCGGGCCCACAGCTCGACCTCGCGCACGAGCTCGCGCAACTCCGCGAGCAGCACGCCCGGATCGGCCCGCGCGTGGTCGAGCGATTCGATCCGCTCGAGCCTCGCGAGCACTGCGCGCGCCTCTTCCACGCACGCGACGCTACCGCGAGAGGTGTGTCAGCTCGCGCGCAGCTGTGCAACACGTTCGGTGCCGAGAAGCGTCGCGTCCAGCTCGCGTATGAGCACCTGCCGGTTCCCGTGCAGCAGCACGGCGACGAGGAGCCGCCGCACGAGATCGCTACCCGGCTCGTGGGCCGCATCGACGAGCTGCGCGCGCTCCTGCGGCGTCTCGCCGAGGAGCGCGGCGGCGCGCATTGCGCCGGCCCAGCTGCCTTCGCCGTTACCGAGGGCGGAGTCGAGCGCGTGGCGGAGCTGCTCGCCGCGGAACGGATCGTCCTGGAAGAGGGCGAGCTCCCAGCGGTCGAGCGCGTCGCCGAGCTTCGCGTCCTCGTCGGCGAGCGCGAGCATCGGCCGCAGCTTCTGGGCGACCGAGGCGCGAAACGGGTCGAGGCGCGTCGGCTCTCCCGGCGGCGCCGTCGCGGCGATCTGCAGCACGGGACGGATCCCGTACGGCCGCCAGTCGAGCCGCTCGAAGAGCACCGGGCCCGCGGCGACGGGGGCGGCGGTCGCGAGGCGAAGCGCGGTGACCGCGTCGGCGAGCTCGCCGGGCGCGTCGGGCGCCTCGTCGACGACCGAGCGCTCGAGCTCGAGCACGCACAGGCGGTCCGGCTCGCGTCCGTACTCGCGCGGCAGGAGACCCTGCGCCTCGGGCCACATGGCCGCGAGCTCGCCGGTCGCTGCAACCCGAACGCGGATCCCGTCGCCGAGCTCGATCTGCGAGCCGCACGAGATGCCGATCAGCGGCGCGACTGCGCCGTAGGCGTGGCCGTCGCGGTAGAGCGACTGCTCGAGCTCCTCGTACGCGCGCGCGAACGCGCTGTCGTCCCAGTCGAAGCCGCCGCAGCCTTCGGCGGTGCGGACGAGAAGCGGCACGAGGACGCTGCGGTAGAGCGCACGCGTCTCGTCGGGTGTATTCCCTTCTTGCGCGCGGGCGAAGATGCGGGCAGCCGGCTCGCGCTGGAGATCGGCGACGGCTTGTCGAACGTCGTCGCGCAGGTAGAGACGGTCGGCATGCGCTTCGATAAAGCCGCGCACGAGCGGTCGGTACTCGTAGAGCGTCGGCCGGCCGTAGGTCCCGTGCTCCTCGAAGGCGAACGGGAGGTCGGCGCCGTGGAACGAGGCGAACGCGCCGAGACAGAAGCGTTGAAGCGTGTCGTAGAGGTGAGGCGAACGCATCACCTCACCCTCTACGACACGCCTGAGGTCCTTCCTACCTCCGGTCCGGATCGCCGCCCACGAAGGCGTACACGTCGGTCGGATTCGGCGCATTCGACGGGATCGGGTTCCCGTCCGCGTCGAAGCCCGCAACCGCCGCACAGCGGTTCGACTGGCAGTTCGTCAGGGTCGAGAACGCGATCGGGCTGCCGTCTCTCGAGACGGCCATCCCTTCGTAGTCGCCGGTGAAGTAGCCCTCGGCGAAGGGCGCGGCGAGCATGTTGAACGGCTCGCCCAGCGGCTGCTCAGGCGCATTCCCCACCTTGAGCACCGTCTGCGTCTGCAGCGTGTTGCGCGGGCTCCTCCCTCGCAGGACGTAGTAGGACACCGCGACCCGGCCGTCCGGGAGCACCTTGATCGCGGGCGTGAAGGCTGCGCGGTCGCGCGGATCGTTCACGGGCGCAGGCACGCTCCACGTGCCGGTCCGTCCGCCCGCCGAGGAGCTCGAGATCACGAGCTGGTCCTCGTTCGGATCGACCGTGTTGTAGCGCGGGTCCTGCCAGACGACGTACAGCTTGCCGGTACGTCGGTCGATCGCCGGCTCCGGGATGATGTCGCCGGTGCGAAGCGGCGCACCGCTCTGCGGGTCGGTGACGCCGACGACCTGGTCGTCGCTCACGACCTGCCGCGGCCCCCATGTCTGGCCGCCGTCATGCGAGGCGACATCCTCGATCGTGATCGAGTTGTCGATGTGGAAGTACAGATAGAAGTCGTAGAGGACATCCGTCCGCGGATCGACGACGATCTGGTTCGCGATCGTCTGCTCGTTCGCGACCGGCGGCACGATCTCGCGGGGCTTCGACCACGTGCGCCCGTGATCCTTCGTGAAGCTGAAGAGTGTCGGGCCGTCGTAGCAGTCGAGCGCCTGAGCCGTCGGAGCAAGCCCGGCCTGCCCCTTCAGATGATTCGTGTAGGTGCGGTCGTCCGAGGTGCCGATCCCTCCCGGCGCCACGCCCGGTGGGCAGGCGATGTCCTGGAGGCGATCCCACACGCCGTACGCACGGCCCGCGACCACCGGATCCGCCGTGATCGACTCCTTGTCGTTGAACGGGAGCGTGGGATCGCTCGGGTCGTCGACGATCAGCGTGCGCGGCCGGTCCCAGGTGCGGCCGCCGTCGTTCGACGTCGAGGTGCCGACCGCGTTCGCGTTGTCGTTGCCGTTGAACGACACGGTGATCGAGTACGCCGTCCCGTCGGGGCCGATGTCGACCCAAGGATCGGTAGCGCGATCGTAGTGCAGGACCTTGCCGTGGTAATACGACGACGCACATTCGCTGAACGGCAGCGGCACTTCGTTCCACGAGCGGCCGCCGTCGAAGCTGTACGGCGCCACGAGTCCTTTCGCGCCGCCGTCGGACCAGCGGTCCTGCTGGAACGAGCCGATCAGGTTCCTCCCGCTTGCCGGGTTCGCGGCGAGCCACACCTCCGGCTCGGTCGCCGGAAAGACGACGCCGCCGAAGTCGTCGCCGCCCAGCGTGCACGCGCCGAACGGGTCACCGGAGCTCGCACGCTGTGAGTCCGCCGCCAGTGCGACACAGGCGAACACGAGGCCGATCGCCCCGGCGAGCAGCAGCACCAATCGCTTCATTTCTCCTCCCCAGTTGGTCTCCGGCAACCTTCTCGCGACGGCGCACGACTGTCAACGCTGGCAGCCCGGGCACCAGTAGGCCATGCGGGCAGCCTCGCCCTGAGGCTGCGAGCGGATCACCGCCCCGCAGCGGCCGCACGCCCGGCCGACGCGGCGGTAGACACGGTGGTTGGGGCGGGCGCCTTCGAGCCGGCCGCGCATCAGGCGGTTCGCGGCCGCGAGCGTCTCTCGCAGCTCCTCGTCGGAGACCTCGCCGAGCGCGCGCCACGGAGAGACGCTCGCCGCCCAGAGCGCCTCTGCCTTCCACATGTTCCCGATCCCTGCGACCAGGCGCTGGTCGAGGAGCGCGTCGCCGGCGGCGCGTTCGGGCTGGGCGCGCAGTCGGGCGAGCATCGTGTCGAAGTCGGGCGGCGTCGCAAGGATGTCGGGCCCGAGGTGCGCGACGCGCTGCGCGTCACGGCGGAGCTCGAGCACCGGGCCGTTCCAGAGGACCGCCTCCTGCTCGTCGCCACGGAGGATGAGCCACGGCCGGCCGCTGCGGCGGGAGCCGCGCGGCTCGACGCGCCAGCGCCCGTTCATCCGCAGGTGGCTTCGCAGCACGAGACCGCCCTCGAAGCGCAGCAGCACGTTCTTTCCCACCGCCTCCACCGACTCGAGCACGCGGCCGTCCAGCCGGTCGACGAGCCCCTTCGTCGCAGCCCGCGGGTGCGGCGTCTCGACCTCCACCCGCTGGCCGGCAAGGGCCTGTAAGCGCATCGCCGCCCGATGAATTGCGTCACCTTCCGGCATGAAGGCAGGGTAGTCGGGCATGCTCCAGTCAACACATGCCGACAGGTCTCAACATCGCCGCGCTCGCCCAGCGCACCGGTGTCGCGCCCGACACGCTGCGCAAGTGGGAACAGCGCTACCAGATCCTGCAGCCCGACCGAACCTCGGGAGGCCAACGACGCTATTCGGAGCGGGACGTCGCGCGCGTGCACTGGCTGCGAGCGCGCCTCGACGAGGGCTACCGGATCGGCGAGGCGGCGACGCTCCTTGGGACGGTCGGCGGCGAGCCGGCTCGATCGCCGCGCGATCACCTGAATAGGCTCGTCGAGTCGCTCGAACGCGGTGACACGGCTGAGATCGGGCTGCGCCTCGACCAGGCGTTCGCGCTCCTCGACGTCGACGACGCGCTCGACGCGGTCGTCCGGCCGCTGCTGCAGACGGTCGGCGAGCGCTGGGCAACCGGCGCGCTCACCGTCGCGGAAGAGCATCTCGTGAGCGAGGCTGTCCGGTCGCGTCTCGGACATCTGCTTGCCGACGCCGGCGGCGGCGTCCGCGGCGTCGCGGTGCTCGCCTGCGCACCCGGCGAGCGACACGAGCTCGGGCTGATGATGGCGGCGATCGCGCTGCGGCGCGACGGCTGGAAGGTCGTCTACCTGGGAGCGGACACGCCGCTGTCCGATGCGCTCGCGCTCGCACGGCGCGTTCAGGCTCGGCTGCTCGGCGTCAGCCTCGCCATGGCCGAGCATGCGCGGACGCTCGAGGCGGCGCTCGCGACGACGACGATGCCGGACGGCGTCTCGCTCGTTCTCGGCGGCTCCGGCTCCTCGCGCGCGATCGCGAACCGCCTCGGGGCGACGTACGCGGGGCAGGAGCTTCGCGGCGCGGTCGAGACGGTTCGCGCGCTTACGGCGTAGCCTGTAGGCATGACCCGGCGCTTCATCGGCGTCCGCTGGTGGCTCGGAGCCGCCTTCGCCCTGGTGGCCGCGGTCTCGACCGCGATCGTCGTCTCGCAGTTCACGTCGCGTTCGGAAAACGCATTCCGGAGCCACGCCGAGCAGCTCGCCGGGTCGAGCGCGGCGCTCGCGGGGACCGAGGTGACGCGTGCGGAGACGCGCGGGGTGCTTGCGAAGCAGCTTCCCGCGATCGCGCAGCACTTCGATCTCGATCTGGTCGTCTACGGGCCGGACGGCCGGCTCCTCGCGAAGGCGCCGGCGCGGACCGCGTTCGCACACGCGCCCGCGGAGGAGGCCGCCGCCCGCCGCGCTGCCGGCCTCGGTCACCGTCCGCTCCTGAGCACCCACGACGGCGGCATCGTCGTGATCGGCATGCCGCTCGCATCCGGCTCGCTCGTGGCGGCGAGCCGACGTCCCGACGTCGCGGCGGCGCTTGGCATCCTGAACGACCAGGCGCTGCGGGCGGGAGTGATCGCCGGCTTGATCGGCGTCCTCGTCGGGCTCTTGCTCGCGCAGCTGATCGCGCTGCGGCTGAGGCGGCTGACCTCGGCGGCCGAGGCGATCGCCGCCGGAGACTTCGAGCGCTCTGTGCAGTACCGCTTCCAGGACGAGTTCGGCGCGCTTGCGCGGAGCTTCGACCGAATGCGACGACATCTGCGGCGCTCGTTCCGTCACATCGAGGGGGAGCGGGATCGGCTGCGCATGCTGCTCGAGCGGCTGCACGAGGGCGTCGTCACGGTCGACGAGGATCTTGTGGTGCAGTTCGCGAACTCGGAGGCT
Organism: uncultured Actinomycetes bacterium; assembly: GCA_963848665.1. Lineage (GTDB taxonomy): Bacteria > Actinomycetota > Thermoleophilia > Gaiellales > Gaiellaceae > Palsa-739. The sequence continues at coordinate 205,013 of CAWKEF010000004.1, read as the reverse complement.
CGTCGCGTGCTCGGGACGCGACTCGACGTCGGCGACCAGCTGCCGGAGCCGTGGTCGACGTTCTCGCTGCGCGAGTTCGCGGCAAGCCTCTTCGACGTCGATGCGGCGCTCGCGCAGGCGCACGTGCGTCCCGACGAGGAGCGTGCGCTTGCGCTCGTCGGCATCCCGTCGCAGCCCGAGGGCGACACCGTGATGGTCGTCCTCGACGATCTGACCGAGCAGGAGCGGCGCGAGCTCGCAGAGCGCGAGTTCGTCTCGAACGCGGCGCACGAGCTGCGCACGCCGCTGACGACGATCATCGGTGCGATCGAGGTGCTGCAGGCGGGGGCTAAGGATCATCCCGTCGAGCGCGACCGGTTCCTCGTGCACATCGAACGCGAGGCGGAGCGGCTGGCGCGGCTCGCGCGGGCGCTCCTCACGTTGGCGCGTGCGCATGCAGGCCAGGAGCGGCCGCGGCTCGAGACGGTCTCGCTCGTCGGTCTGCTCCTCGATCTCGCAGACGGGACGCGGGCCGGCGAGGGCGTCGCCGTGGAGATCGAGTGCCCGCCGGAGCTCGTCGCCTACGTCAATCGCGATCTGCTCGAGCAGGCGCTCAGGAACCTGGCGGACAACGCGGCGAAGCACACGTCGAGCGGCAGGATCGTGCTGCGCGCGTACGCTGCGGAGACGTCTGTGAACATCGAGGTCGAAGACACGGGGCCCGGCATGAGCGCGGAGACGCAGCAGCACGTGTTCGATCGCTTCTATCGCGGGCAGGATCGCGACGCCGAGGGCTTCGGGCTCGGGCTCGCGATCGTGCGCCAGACGGTGCGCACGCTCGGCGGCCACATCGAGCTCGACTCCGCTCCGGGCCAGGGCACGCGCGTGCGGATCGTGCTCGAGCAGGCGCGCGTGCGCGAGGAGGCGATTGCGTGAGCTCCATCTTGGTGGTGGACGATGATCCTGGTGTCCTTGACGTCGTCTCGTTCATGCTGCGCCGCGAGGGGTTCGAGGTCGACGAGGAGAGCGAGGGCATTGCGGCGCTCGCCGCGGCGCGGGAGCGGCAGTACGACATCGTCATCCTCGACGTGATGCTGCCGGGGATGTCGGGCACCGACATCTGCCGCGAGCTGCGCGCCGAAAGCGACGTGCCGATCCTGATGCTGACCGCGCGAGACGCTGAGACCGACCGTGTGCTCGGGCTCGAGCTCGGGGCGGACGACTACGTGACGAAGCCGTTCTCGACCGCGGAGCTCTTGAGCCGCGTGCGTGCGATTCTCCGCCGCCGCGAGCTCGACCGGGTGAACGGTCGCACGACGGTGCGCGATCTCGGCGGCCTGCACATCGATCTCGGGCGGCACGAGGTGCTCGTCGACGGCGAGCGCGTGCATCTGACGCTGTCGGAGTTCAAGGTGCTGGCGCTCCTGGCGGAGCAGCCGGACGCCGTCGTCTCGCGCAAGGAGCTGATGCAGCACCTGTGGGCGAGCGAACACGTCGGTGACGAGCATGCCTGCGAGGTGCATATCTCGAACCTGCGCCGCAAGATCGAGCGCGACCCGTCGGAGCCGCAGCGTCTCGTGACCGTGCGCGGGCTGGGCTACAAGCTCATGCCGGCGTAACTCTTTTCGCCTTTCGTCGCGAAGGCCTGACGGTTCTACGACGGGGGAGTGTCCCCCGTTACCGAACCGTCACGGCTTACGCGCGAAAGACTGGCGGCCGGAGCGTCTTGGGTCTCCATGCGCGGCATGCGGCCATGAGCTCCCGCCGGCGTAGCTTGTTCGTCTTTCGTCGCGAAGGCCTGACGGTTCTGTGACGGGGGAGTGTCCCCTGTTACCGAACCGTCACGGCTTACGCGCGAAGGACGGCCCGCCGCGGGCCTGCCAGGAACCCGGCCTCGACCAGGAGCGGCAGCACGAACGACTCCGTCACCTGCTCGCCGTCGAAGCGCTCGACCGCCAGCCGCTTGGCGCCCCCGCGTCTGACATGGGACACGAGCGCCGCCAAGGCGATGCGCAGCCAGTCTTCCTCCGGCTCGCGCAGAGGCACGAGCGTGCGGCCGCCCCGCTCGACGTAGAGCACCGCCTCGCCGCCGAGGAGCACGACGTGCGCACCCGCGACACGCGCTGCGCGGCCGTTCGCGCGCTTGGGCCACGGAATCGCCGCACCATAGGGTTGCGCGGGATCCGCGGCGGCGAGCACGAGCGGCTCCGGGTCGTCGCCGTCACGCGGGCGCAGCTCACGCAGCCGCTCGACGGCGCCTCCGAGCGCGAACTGCGCGCCGCCGAGGCCTTCGACGAAGTAGCCGCGCCGGCACGTCCCCAGCGTCTCGAGCGCGCGTAGCTCGGAGTACACGGCGCCGTACCCGCCGGGGATGCCCTCGCCGCGGACACCGTCGCGCGTGACGATGCCTTGCCGCTCGAGCAGCAGCTCGGCGAGCGCACGTCGGTCCGGCTGACCCGAGAACAACGGCGCGGCAAGCGACCAGCGGCCCTGTGTCGCCGTCGGCCTCGAGGCGCGCGTGCGCGAGAAACGGCGCGAGCGGCGCTCCGGGCGCTGCGCCTGGTAGCGCCGCTCCGCACGGAGCGGCTGCCATGCATCGTTCGTGACCTCGCCGGCCCACACGAGATCCCAGAGCGCAGGCAGCGCCACCGCGTCCTCGAGCGCTGTTTCCTCGAGCAGGTCTCCCCAGAAGCGCGCGCCGCCCGCGAGCGCGCTGCGGATCGAAGCGTGCTCGGGACCGTCGGGCGCAGGCGCAGCCGCAGGACGCCCGAGCACGGGGGCGTCCTCGCGGAAGAACACGGCGACGCGATCGAGGCCGGCTCCGACCCAGACGAGCTCACCGGACGCGCACACCTGATCGAGCTCCGCCGCGCGATAGCCGGGGACGCGGCGCGGCAGCACCTCTGATTCCCAGAGCGACACCGGCAAGGCGAGTCCTTGCAGCGGGATGAGCGCCTCGCGCAGCGTCGCGCGCCGGTCGATGCCGTGCCAGTGCGGAAGGAACAAGCCGAGCGCAGCCTGCTCGGCCGGCTCGACCTCGCGGCGCAACGCGGCAAGCGACGCGCGACGCAACCGCCGCAGGACGTCGGGATCGCACCACTCGCGCTCATTCCCGCCCGGCCGAAGCTCCCCACGAACGAGCTTCTCGTCGCGCTCGAGCTCGCGCAGGTGCGATTCCACGCCGACCCCGAACCACTCGTCGATCTGAGCCGTCGTGAAGGGGCCACGGCCGCGCGCGTACCGGACGACGAGCTGCCGCAGCGAATCGGGGCCACCCTCGAGAAACGCGTCGGGCAGCCCGGACGGCGGCATCACCCCGAGCGCGTCGCGGTAGCGGCCGGCGTCCTCGACCGCGATCAACCGCTCGTCGCCTGCAACCCGCAACCGAACCGCACGTCGTTCCGCCTCGAGGATCGCCGCGTGCGCCTCGTCGAACTCGCCCACGCGATAGTCGCCGCGCAGCCGCAGCACATCGTGCAGATGATCCGGATTCAGCGGCCGCGGACGGAGCGACGCCTCGACCTCGGCAAGCGCATCGGCGTCGATCAGCTCCCGCAGCTCTTCCTGCCCGAGCAGCTCGCGCAGAAGATCGCGGTCGAGTGACAGCGCCTGCGCCCGCCGCTCCGCGGGCGGCGTGTCGTCCTCGTACATGTAGGTCGCGATGTAGTCGAACAGAAGCGACGCCGCGAAGGGCGACGCCGACGAAGATTCGACGTCGACCAGATCGATCTCGCGGGTGCGCAAATCGTGCAGCAGCCGCTTGAGCGCTGGCAGATCGAACACGTCCTGGAGGCATTCGCGATAGGTCTCGAGGACGATCGGGAAGCTCGGGTACTTGCGCGCCACCTGCAGCAGACCCTGCGCCTTCAACCGTTGCTGCCACAACGGCGTGCGCTCGCCGGGCCGGCGGCGCGGGATCAAGAGAGCCCGAGCCGCATTCTCGCGGAAGCGGGCGCCGAAGAGCGCGGTCTGCCCCACCTCGGTCAGCACGAGCTCATCGAGCTCCTCCGCCGTCAGGAGCAGCAGGTCGCTCGAGGGCGGCGCGTCGGCGTCGGGAAGATGGAAGGCGATTCCGTCGTCCGACCAGATCGACTGGACGTCGATCCCGAGCGAGTCGCGCAGACGGGCGCCGACGGCCATCGCCCACGGTGCATGGACGCGCGCACCGAACGGCGTGAGGATGCAGATCCGCCAGTCGCCGATCTCGTCGCGGAAGCGCTCGACGACGACGGCGCGATCCGACGGGACGACACCGGTCGCCTTGAGCTGATCCTGCAGGAACACGAGCAGATTGCGCGCTGCGAACGCGTCGAGGCCGACGTCGTCGACGAGCCGCTTCGTCGCCTTGCTCTCGGAGACAGACACGAGCTCGCGCGAGAACTTGCCGATCGCCTCGCCGAGCTCGTACGGCCGGCCGACGCCCTCACCCTTCCAGAACGGCACGGCTCCGGGAACCCCCGGCGCCGGCGACACCAGCACGCGGTCGCGCGTGATCTCCTCGATCCGCCACGACGAGGCACCCAGCATGATCACCTGTCCCGCACGCGCCTCGTACACCATTTCCTCGTCGAGCTCGCCGACGCGACCGCCGCCGTCGACGATGAAGACGCCGAAGAGCCCGCGGTCCGGGATCGTGCCCGCGTTCGTGACCGCCAGCCGTCCCGCACCCGGTCTGCCTCGAACGACTCCGGCAGTGCGATCCCAGATCACGCGCGGCCGCAGCTCCGCGAACTCGTCCGACGGATACCGGCCCGCGAGCATGTCGAGCACGTTCTCGAGCTGCGCGCGCGACAGATCGGCGAACGGATATGCACCGCGCACGAGCCGGTGCAGATCGGAGACCTCGATCTCCTCCTGGGAGCAGATGCCGACGATCTGCTGTGAGAGCACGTCGAGCGGATTGCGCGGGATCTGCGTCTCCTCGATCGCGCCCTCGCGCATCCGCTGCGCGACGACCGCGCATTCGAGCAGGTCGGCGCGGAACTTCGGGAAGATGCGCCCCTTCGAGACCTCGTGCAGCGAGTGACCGGCGCGGCCGATTCGCTGGAGGCCCCGCGCGACCGACTTCGGCGACTCGACCTGGACGACGAGGTCGACCGCGCCCATGTCGATGCCGAGCTCGAGCGAGGAGGTTGCGACGAGACACGGGATGCGTCCCGCCTTGAGGTCTTCCTCGATCAGCATCCGCTGCTCGCGCGCGAGGGAGCCGTGATGCGCGCGTGAGATCTCCTCGTCTGCCAGCTCGTTCAGGCGCAGCGCAAGCCGCTCCGCGAGCCTGCGGTTGTTGACGAAAACGATCGTCGAGCGGTGGCCGCGCACGAGCTCGAGCAACGCGGGATAGATTGACGGCCAGATCGAGTTCACGCCGGGCTCGACTCCCGTCTGGGCGGGCTCGCGCATGTCCTCGAGCGGAACGACGACCTGAAGGTCGAGCCGCTTCGCGACACCGGCGTCGACGAGCTGAATCGGCCGCCCCCCCGAAACGAACCGGCCGATCTCCTCGAGCGGACGCTGCGTCGCCGAGAGGCCGATCCGCTGGAAGGGCTTCTCGACCAGCCGCTCGAGCCGCTCGACGGAGAGCGCGAAGTGTGAGCCGCGCTTCGTGCCCGCGATCGCGTGCACCTCGTCCATGATCAGCGTGTCGACGCCCCGGAGCAGACGGCGCGCCTGCGAGGTGAGCATGAGGAAGAGCGACTCCGGCGTCGTGATCAAGATGTCGGGCGGCTCGCGGAGCATCGCCGCGCGTTCCTTTTGCGGCGTATCGCCTGTCCGCACTGCGACGCGAAGCGAGGACTGCAGGCCCGCAAGCGGCCCGCGGAGATTGCGCTCGATGTCGTAGTTGAGCGCCTTCAGCGGTGAGACGTACAAAACCCGCAGCCCGCCGGTCGGGGCAGCCGTCAGCCGGTCGATCGCATAGAGGAACGCTGCCAGCGTCTTGCCGGAGCCGGTCGGCGCCTGGATCAGCGTGTGCTCGCCGGAGGCGATGACGGGCCAGCCCTTTCCCTGCGCGGGCGTCGGCGCAGCGAACGAGCGCTCGAACCAGGCGCGGGTGTCTGAGCTGAACACCTCGAGGGAATCCACAGGCTCAGGGTAACCCAGCGCCTCAGGGCTAAGATCGAGTCCATGCCCGCTCCCGACCGCCTCTACTTCACCGAGGACGACGAAGCGAACGCGCTTCTCGCGAGCAATCCGTTCGCGCTTCTGGTCGGCTTCGCGCTCGATCAGCAGGTCACGGTGCAGCAGGCGTTTCTCGGCCCGCTCCGCATCAAGCAGCGCGTTCGGACGCTCGACCCCGCGCGCCTCGCGCGCACCGATCTCGAGCCGGTGTTCAAGTCGAAACCGGCCGTGCACCGCTACCCCGGCGCGATGGCCCGCCGCGTGCAGGATCTCTCCTCCTACATCGTGCAGGAGTATGGCGGAGACGCATCGCGCCTGTGGAGCGAGGCAAGCGACGGCGCCGAGCTACGCAAACGGCTCGCTGCGCTCCCCGGCTTCGGGGACATGAAGGTGCGCTCGATCCTCGCGGTGCTCGCGAAGCGCTACGGCGTGCCGCAGGCCCGGGAAGTCGCGCCCGATCATCCCACGCTCGGCGACGTCGACTCGCCCGAGGCGCTCGTCGCCTATCAGGCGGCGAAGCGCGCCTACAAGGCCGAGCAGCGCGCCAAGGCCGCGAAATAGACGTCCGCACGCTGACCGACGGCGGCCAGCCGGCGGAGGACATCGCACATGCGCTAGCCGAGTTCGTCTCGGCGGCGAAGCGGACGCTCGAGATCGCGATCTACGACATCCGCCTGCCCGATCCGCTGGCCGCGATCCTTCGCGATGCGCTGACCGCTGCTTCGGCCCGGGGCGTCGCGGTCCGGCTTGCCTACAACGTCGATCATCCCGAATCGACGCCCGTGCCCCCGCCGCCGGCGACGGATCCACAGCTCGTCGAGTCGCTCCCGTTCCCGACGGCCGCGATTCCGGGCGTCCCCGACCTGATGCATCACAAGTACGTGATCCGCGACGCCGAGGCGCTCTGGACCGGATCGACGAACTGGACCTCCGACTCGTGGACGCGCGAGGAGAACGTGATCGTGACGGTGGCTTCCAGCGAGCTTGCGGCGCGCTTCGGCGTCGACTTCGAGCAGCTGTGGACGCGCCGCGACGTCGAGAAAAGCGGCAAGGTCGACAGCACACCCGTCATGGTCGACGGTCGATCCGTTCGGCCGTGGTTCTGCCCAGGGCGCGGCGACAAGGTCGCGCACCGCATCGCGAAGGCGATCGGCACGGCCACGCGCCGGGTCCGCATCGCGTCGCCCGTGATCAGCTCGGGGCCGATCCTGGGGACGCTCGCGCAGGTGGCGACCGACGGGAAGATCGACGTGGCCGGCGTCGTCGACCGCACGCAGATCAAGGAAGTGCTCCATCAGTGGCAGATGAACGGCAACGCCGCGTGGAAGGAACCGCTGCTGCGCACTGCGCTCACTCGAGCCCCTTTCTCCGGCAAGCATTCGACGCCGTACGCCCCGGGATCCGTCCACGACTACATGCACGCGAAGGTCACAGTCGCAGATGACACCGTCTTCGTCGGCAGCTTCAACCTCTCCCACTCGGGCGAGCTGAACGCAGAGAACGTGCTCGAGATCGCCGATCCCGAGCTCGCCGAACGGCTTGCGCGCTTCATCGACGACGTGCGCGGACGGTATCCGGCGCTCGACGTGTAGCGATTCATACGGCTTCCCTACCTCGCACGCGGCCCGTTTCAGCCCGCCCGCGCCGATGGTTGAGTCAGTTGCGGGCGGGACGCCAGCGGCGGCGTCCCGCCCTGCAACGTTTCTTTTGATGTCTAGACCGCCAACTACACTTGCCGCCGTCGTGTCGTTCGCTCGGCGCCGGTACATCATCACCTTCATCGCAGTCGCCGCCCTGGCCGCGACCTGGGGGCTGATGATGGCGTTCTCATGGTCCGGGAAGCTCGGCGTGATCACCTTCGCGCCGTGGGTCGCGCTGATCGGATTCGACCTCGGTGTGATCGGCGGACTCGTCGCCGCGGTCGCCGCAGCCGCGCTGTGGGTCGTCGCGAACCGGGCGGGCAACGTCACCGTCGACGGGGTGCAGATCGGAGTACGGCTCGGCTCGCTGCTCGTGCTCGCACTCGGGACGGCGCTCGCGGGACGGCGGCTTCGCGACAGCGAGGAGTCGCAGCGCACGATCGCCTCGCTCCAGTCCGCGTTGATCGACGCAACGCTCGACGGCATCTGCCTGACGAACGAGGCAGGCGAGATCCTCATCTCGAACCGGCCACTTCGCCGCATGGCCGTCGAGCTCGGCATGCCGCTCTCCGGCACGGTGCCCGAGCGCCTCCTCGCGATCTCCCCCCAGATGGCCGATCCCGACCGTTATGCGCAACGGATGCGCGAGCTCGCGGACGTCCGCGGCGATTCGACGATCGACGAGTTCGAGGTCGCCGGAACCGGACGCGTGTTCCGCGGCTACACGGCTCCGGTGTCGAACCCTGACGGCAGCCCCGCGGGACGCGTCTGGACCTTGCGTGAGGTCACGGCCGACCGTGAGCTCGACCGGATGCGCGACGCGTTCGTCGCCACCGTCTCGCACGAGCTGCGTACCCCGCTGACGTCGATCTCCGGCTTCCTCGAGATGATGCAAGAGGAAGAGCAAGGGCTCGGTGAGAGTGGCAGGCGCTACCTCGATGTGATCCGGCGCGGGACCGAGCGCCTCCATTCGCTCGTGGAGGATCTGCTGCTGATCGCACAGATCGAAGCACGACGCGTCGAGCTTCAGCTTGCGGAGGTCGACTTCGTGGAACTGGCCGAGCAGAGCATCGAGGCGGTGCGTCCGGCGGCCGCCGAGAAGGGCGTCGGACTCGAGATCGTCACCGATCATCCACCGTACGTCCACGGCGACTACAACCGGTTGACCCAGGTGCTCGACAATCTCGTCTCGAACGCCGTGAAATTCACGAACGACGGTGGAACGGTCACCGTCACCGTCGCGGCGCAGGGCAAGGACGTGCGGCTCATCGTCGCCGACACCGGCATCGGGGTGGCTGCCGAGGAGCAAGGGCAGGTGTTCTCGCGGTTCTTCCGCGCGTCGACGGCGACGCGGCTCGCGATTCCGGGCACCGGCCTCGGGCTTGCGATCTCCCGAGCGCTCGTCGAGCAGCACGGCGGCACGATCACGTTCCGCAGCGAGGAAGGCGAAGGGACAGAGGTCGTCGTCGTCCTCCCGTCCACCGTTCCGTGACGCGACTCCTCTCGCTCGCAGCCGTCGGCGTCCTGCTGCTACTCGGTGGAGCCGCCGCATCGGCGCAGCGCGTGCCCGGAGCGCCCAGGTGTCCGGTCCTCCCGCCGAGCAACCCGTGGAACGAGCGCGTCGACGCGCTGCCGGTCGCCACAAACTCCGCGCAGATGATCCAGTCGATCGGGCTCGATACGGGGCTTCATGCGGACTTCGGCTCGGGGCTGTACGGCGGCGGCCCGATCGGGATCCCGTACGACGTCGTGTCGAAGACGACGAAGCGTTTCCGGGTCAAGTTCGACTACGCCGACGAGTCTGACAAGGGGCCGTATCCAATCCCGAAGTCGGTGCACATCGAGGGCGGTCGCACGTCGAGCGGCGACCGGCATGCGCTCCTGATCGACAAGGACGCGTGCAAGCTGTACGAGCTCTTTGCGCTGCACCCGAGCGGTGGCGGCTGGACGGCGGGCTCGGGCGCGATCTGGAATCTCCGGACGAATGCGCTGCGCCCTGCAGGCTGGACGTCTGCCGATGCCGCGGGCCTGCCGATCTTTCCCGGCCTTGCGCGCTACGACGAGGCAGCTCGCGGTGCGATCGACCATGCGCTGCGCTTCACGGCCTCGCGGACGCGGCGGGCGTACGTGTATCCCGCGCGGCACTACGCGTCGTCGTCGGACGATCCCGCCCTGCCGCCGATGGGCTTGCGGGTGCGGCTGAAGGCGTCGATCGACATCTCGGGCTTCCCGAAGCAGGCGCGCGTCGTGCTGCAGGCGCTGAAGACGTACGGGATGATCCTCGCGGACAACGGCTCGAACTGGTTCATCAGCGGAGCGCCGAGCCCGCACTGGTCGAACGACGACCTGCATACGCTGGGCCGAGTCACCGGATCGATGCTCGAGGTCGTCGATACGGCCTCGCTGCCGCATCCCGGGCAGTAGTGCGAACGCCTTCCGGTTAGCCGGACAATCCAAGCGGCGGAACTGTCGCGGGCTTTGCGCCGCTGGCCTGGCGGATCCTGGGACACTCCCCCGTAACAGGATCGTCACGAAGCGGGCGTTCCGGAACGTTTCGCCCGGAAAGCGCGACGGCGGCTGCCGTGACGGAGCCGTGACGGGGGAGTGTCCCCGGTCACGGAACCGTCACGGCTTCCGCGCAAGATCGCGCAGCGCGACCTTTGCCGCGGCGAAGCCGCACATGCCATGGACACCGCCGCCGGGCGGTGTCGACGCCGAGCAGAGATAGACGCCGTCGCGCGGCGTGCGATACGGAACGCGCGCCGGGATCGGGCGCGCGTACAGCTGCCGCAGGCCCATGAGTCCGCCGTTCAGGTCGCCGCCGACGAGATTGCGGTTGTGCGCCTCGAGCTCCGCCGGGCCACGCTCGCTGCGCGCGAGGATCCGCTCCGCGAAGCCCGGCGCGAAGCGCTCGACCTGCGCTTCGATCGCTCCCGTCATGCTCGCCGCCGAGCCGTTCGGTACGTGGCAGTACGCCCACGCAGTGTGCCGGCCGGCAGGCGCCCGCGAGTCGTCCCAGAGGCTCGGCTGCGCAAGGAGGACGAAGGGGCGCGCGCCGCCCGGCGCCCGCTCGGACGCCGCGACCTCCGCGAATCCTCCTCCGAGATGCACCGTCGCGGCCCGAGCGCACCGGTCGTCGCGCCACGGGATCGGACCCGAGAGGGCCCAGTCGAGCTTGAATGCGCCCGGCCCGTAGCGGTAGCGGCGAACTGCACGCTCGTAGCGGGCGGGAAACCGACCCAACCGCAGAAGCTCGCGCGGAGAGACGTCGCACAGGACGACGTCGGCGCGCGGAAGCGAGTCGACAACCGACGACACGCGGACCTCGCCGCCCGCGGCCCGTAGGCGGTCCGCGAGCGCATCTGCAAGCGACTGCGAGCCGCCGCGCGGGAAGGGCCAGCCCACGGCATGGCCCATCGTCAAGAGTGCCAGCGCGAAGCCGGCGCTCGGCCGCTGCTCGAGCGCAAGCATCGAATGGGCAGCGTTGCCGGCGAGAAACGCCCGCGCCCGCTCCGTCGCGAATGAGCGGCGAGCGAGCGAGTCGGCCGACGAGAGCGCCGCACGCAGCGCTCGGGCCGAGCCGGTCGCGCCGAGCTCGCGGAGCAGCCCGAGCGGTGCACGCGGATCGAGCGGGAACGGCGCCAGCAGAAGCCGCTCGACCTCGCGCCACGCGCCGGCGAGCGGACCGACGAGCCCCCGGTACGCGCCGGCGTCGGCGCCGAGGCCCTCCGCGGTCTCGTCGACGCCGCGCACGAGCAGGGCCGCCTCCTCGTCGTCGAACGGATGCGCGACGCACGCGGGCGACTCGAGCCACTCGACATCGAGCTCGAGCTCGTTGAAGCACGCAGACGAACGGCCGAGCGGGTGAATGGCCGAGCACACGTCGTGCCGGAAGCCCGGGAGCGTCAGCTCTTCCGTGCGCATGCCGCCGCCGATTCGATCCTCCGCTTCGTGCACGACGACGTCGAGACCCGCCCGCGCGAGAACGATCGCCGCCGCCAGCCCGTTCGGGCCCGAGCCGATGACGACTGCGCTACGCGCCAAGAATCTCCCGCACACGCGTGACCGCGAGCCGGAACGATCGCTCTTCGGCGGCTTCGCTGTAGTACGCGGCGTGCGGCGTCAGCACGAGATTCGGCCCGAGCGGAGCGACCGGCGGCGGCTCGAGCGGCAGGACGTCGAGCGCGGCGCCGCCGAGCCGGCCCGCGCGCAGCGCCTGGAGCACCGCCCCGACGTCGACGACCGCGCCGCGCGACGTATTGACGAGCAAGGCATCGGGTTTCATCGACGCGAGCTGCGCGCGCCCGATCAAACCGCGCGTCTCCCGCGTCAACGGAACGTGCAGCGTCACCGCGTCGCATTCGGCGAGCAGCTCGTCGAGCTCGACGAAGCGCACGCCTTCCCGCGCCACCGGCACGAGATCGTGAGCCCAGACCTCGACTCCGAGTGCGAGCAGGCGCATCGCCATCGCTCCGCCGATGCGGCCGAGCCCGACGATGCCGACGCGCAGCTCGGCGAGCGTCCGTAGCGAACCGGCCGCCTTTGGATTCCAGCCGCCGCGCAGGACGTCGCGGTCGAGCGTCACGATGCCGCGCACGAGCGCGAGCAGCAGAGCGAGCGCGTGATCGGCGACCTCCTGCGTGCAGTAGTCGGGGACGCTGACGACGGCGACGCCACGCTCCTCCGCCGCGCCGAGGTCGATGTGATCGAAGCCGACAGTCGCCGTCGCGACAACGCGCAGAGAGGGCAACGCCGCGAGCAGCTCGGCGCTCACCGGCTCGTCGATCGTCAGCACGCCCACGACGTCGTCCTGCGGCGTCCGGACAACGTCGAAACCCTCGAGCAGCTCGGGCGGGTAGCCCTCCTCGAGCAGCAGCAGCTTCACTCGACGAGCGAGAGGAAGCGCTGTGTGCGTTCCTCTTTGGGCGTGGAGAAGAACTCGGCCGGCGGCGCCTCCTCGACGATGCGGCCCTCGTCCATCATCAGCACCGAACTCGCGACCTTCTGGGCGAAGCGCATCTCGTGCGTGACGACGACCATCGTCATCCCCTCCCGGGCGAGCGACTCGATCACGTCGAGCACCTCGCGCACGAGCTCGATGTCGAGCGCTGACGTCGGCTCGTCGAAGAGCATCGCCTTCGGCCGCATCACGAGCGCGCGTGCGATCGCCACGCGCTGCTGCTGGCCGCCGGAGAGCTCGTCCGGGTACTGCGCCTCCTTGTCGGTCAAGCCGACTCGGTCGAGGAACGCGCGAGCCTGCTCGCGCGCCTCGCTCTTCGGCAGCCGACGCACCTCGACGAGCCCGCACATGACGTTGTCGAGCGCCGACATGTTCTGGAAAAGGTTGAAGCGCTGGAAGACCATGCCGACCTCCCCGGGCGCCGGCGGCGCATCGCCCGAGCATCACCGTGCCGGTGTCCGGCCGCTCGAGAAGCGCGAGGCACCGGAGCAGGGTCGACTTGCCCGATCCGGAAGGCCCGATGATCGCCTTCACCTGCCCCGGCTCGATCTCGAAGGTGACCTCCCGCAGCACCTGGAGGCCGTCGTACGACTTCGAGACGTCCGCAGCGCGAAGGAAGCTCATCGCGCGTCGTGCGACATCGCGGGCATCGGCGTGGCGCGGACCCGGCGGCGGGCCCTCGACGTCCACGTGAACCGGCGCTCGAGGCGCGACTGCAGCACCATCAGGATCGACACGATTACGAGGTAATAGACGAGCGCGGCAAGCAGCGGCTCCGTGTAGATGAACTTCGCCGAGGTCAACTGGATCGCCGCCGTCAGAAGCTCGTGCAACGAGATGATCGACGCGAGCGACGTGAGCTTCAGCAGCGTGATGAACTCGTTGCCGATCGGAGGGATCGCGATCCGGATCGCCTGCGGAACGACGATCCGGCGCAGGATGCGGCGCCGCGAGAGGCCGAGCGCGCGGCCTGCGAGCTCCTGCCCCGGGTCGACGGACATCAGACCCGCGCGGATGATCTCGGACGCGTAGGCCGCCTCGTTCAGCGACAGCGTGATCCACGCCGCCATGAACGGCGTGAACCAGCTCTGCGCAAAGCCGCTCCACCACGTCGGCAGCGCATACCAGACGAAATAGAGCTGCAGGAGCGTCGGGGTCGCGCGGAAGAGCCAGTTGTAGATCCACGCGACCGAGCGCACCCATCGCCGCACGCTCAACGCTCCGAGCGCGACGAAGAAGCCGATCACGAGCGCCGTGGGAAGTGCGACCGTCGTCAGCTCGAGCGCGGTAAGCGCTCCCCTCCAGTACGGGCCGGAGGAGAGCGCTTGCCAGAACAGATGGGTGTTGAAGCTCGCGAGCACGAGCCCCGCCGCCCCCTCCTACTTGACGTCCGCCGCCGGGATCTTGTACTTCGCTGCGAGCTTCTTCAGCGCGCCCGTCACCTTGAGCCGGGCGATGCCGTCGTGGATCTGCACGCCCAAGGTCGAGGCATCGGCCTTGCGGTAGTAGATCCCGAAGGTGTCCTTCGCAGCGAACGTGTAACCGATCGCGATCTTGCCGGGATGAGCCTTCGCCTGGAACGCGAACGACGTGTCCTGCGTGAGGACCGCGTCCGCGCGGCCGAGCAGCACCTGCGCGACGGCGTCGTTGTCACCGGGATAGCTCTGTACCGTGAAGCCAACCTTCCCTGCGATGCTCTTCAGGTACGCCTCGTACTTCGTCCCGGTCTGCACGGCGACGACGAGTCCCTTCAGACCGTTCGGCCCGTGGATCCCCTTCGGGTTGCCGGCCTTCACGATGATCACGCGGTGCGACTCCATGTATCCCTGGGCCGGCGCCTGCTTCACGCGGTCGGGAGTGACGAAGATCCCGCTGATCACCGCGTCGCACTTCTTCGCGGCGAGGGCGGCCAGCAGGCCGGGGAAAGCAGTCTTCGACGCGATGGCCGTCCCGCCCCAGGTCGCGGCGAGCTTCGTTGCCATGTCGGCGTCGAAGCCGACGATCTTGCCACTCGTCGTCGTGTATTCCAGAGGCGGGAATGTCGGATCGGTGCAGTACTTGAACGTCGTCGCCGTCGTGGAGTGACGGCTCGCCCCGGCCGATCCTGCCGCGGCGAGGGCCACAAGCAGGGTCAGCACGGAGAGCAGCGTGAGTGCGTAGCGCATGTGCTCCTCCTGTGAATGGACCCGAAGACGAGACCCTATTCTGATTTCGCCGCTGCGACCAGCGCCCGCAGCTCCGGCAGGATCTGCGGGTCGATCCCGTGCTCGATCGGCGACTCTCGGTACCAGACCTCGGCGCCCGCGCCTGCGAGCGTCTCGCGCGCTTGGCGCCCGAACTCGACCGGGATGACCGGGTCGTAGCTGCCGTGCGCGACGGCGATCGGTTGGAACGGCGATGCGAGGTCGGCCGACCATCCGTCGACGGTCGGGATGAAGCCGCTCAACGCGACGAGCATGCGCGTGCGTGGCCTGCCCCGCCCGAGCCCCAGCGCATAGCTCATCACCGCGCCCTGCGAGAAGCCGCCGAGCACGATGTCGCGCGCCGGAAAGGGGAGCCCGTCGAACCACTCCGCGAGCGCGCCGAACCCTGCGGCGAAGGTCTCGGGGTCGGGATAGCCGACGCGCGGAACGACGTACCAGTGTGCGCCGCCCGGCGGGAGTGCGAGCGGCGCACGCGGCGTGTAGCCGTGCAGACGGCGTTCGGGATCGAGGGCGTCGAGGAGCGGGAAGAGATCGTGCTCGTCGGCTCCCCGGCCATGCAGGAGGACGAGCGCGCCCTCAGGCGCCCCGGCAGCGGGGCGCTCGAGTGCGCGGAGCGTCACGGCGTCCGGGTCCAGCTCTCGCGCGGATTCGGCAGCCGCGTCAGGATCGGCTCGACCTGCGCACGCAGGTGCTCGAACGCGGGCGGCAGGATGAGCGTCTCGCCGAGGTGGGCGGGATCCTCGTCGGCCGCGAAGCCGGGCCCGAGGGTTGCGATCTCGAAGAGCACGCCGTTCGGCTCGCGGAAGTAGATCGAGCGAAACCAGAAGCGGTCGATCACGTCGGTCGGGCGGCCGCCGACCGCGGCGACGCGCTCACGCCAGCGTTCCTCGTCCTCCATCGTCGACGCCCACGCGACGTGATGCACCGTGCCGGCGCCGGGGATGCCGGGCTCGTCGGGCGCCGCCTCGTACGCAATCCACCCGCCGCGCGAGTCGCCGCGGGTCTCCCAGCGGTTCGCGTCCGGTTCGAAGCCGAGACCTTCGAAGAACGCGGCTGCACGCTGCTCGGAGTTGCGAGCGTAGGCGCGCACGCCCTCGAAGCCCTGGAGCGCGAGCTCGCGGGGGATCTCAGGGTGATCGGCGATGAGCGGCTCGTCCGACACGGTCGCGACGACGAGCTCGTGCGCGAGCCCCTCGGGATCGCGGAACGTGACCGTGCTGCCGTCGCGCGCGACCCCGAGCCGCTCCGCCCAGAAATCGAGCGCATCCTCCGAGCCGACGCGCCAGACGACCGTGTGCACCATTCCGGCGCCCGCGCGGCCGGGGGCTGCGCCCGGATACTCGAAGAAGGTGATGTCCGAGCCCGGGCTCCCCTTCTCGTCGGCGTAGAAGAGGTGGTAGACGCTCGGATCGTCCTGATTGACCGTCTTCTTCACGAGCCGAAGCCCGAGCACGCCGGTGTAGAAGTCGACGTTCGCCGGGGCGTCGCCCGTGATGCAGGTCACGTGGTGGATTCCGTCGGGTCGCATAAGCTTGAGTATGCCCACTGACCAGTACCACGAGCCGCCCGACGAGCTCGCAGCCGAAACGCGCACGTTCGCCCGCATGATCGCCTCGCTGCAGGAGGAGGCCGAGGCAATCGGCTGGTACGAGCAGCGGATGTCGGTCGAGAAGGACGAGGACGCCCGCGCGATCATGGCGAACGCACAGCAGGAGGAGTTCAAGCACTTCGCGATGAGCCTCGAGTTCCTGACGCGGCGAAACGAGAAGTGGCGAACAGCCCTGAAGAACGTCCTGTTCAAGAAGGGCGACATCGTCGAGCTCGGCGAGAAGGCCGAGGAGAAGGTCGACGAGGTCGCGGACTAGACGACGCCCGCGAGCAGGAACGCGCGCGACTCGCGCAGCATCTCGCGCGCGATCACGAGCCGCTGGATCTCCTGTGTGCCTTCGTAGATCTGCGTGATCTTCGCATCGCGCATGAAGCGCTCTACCGGGTACTCCTTGATGTAGCCGTAGCCGCCGAGGATCTGTACCGCGTCGGTCGAGACGGCCATCGCGACATCGCCGCACTTCAGCTTCGCCATTGCAGACGCCTTCGTGAGCTCGACGTCGTCAGCACCGTCGTCGACCATCTGGCCGAAGCGGTAGAGCAGGCCACGGGCCGCCTCGCACTCGGTCTCCATGTCGGCGAGCTTCGCCTGGATCAACTGGTGCTGCGCGATCGGCTTGCCCATCGTCTCGCGGGTCTTCGCGTAATCGAGCGCGTAGTCGGTGGCGCCCTGGGCGATGCCGAGCGCCTGCGCCGCGACACCGGGTCGCGAGCGGTCGAGGATGCGCATCGCGATCTTGAATCCCTCGCCCTCCTCGCCGAGCAGGTTCGCGGCCGGGATGTGCACGTCGTCGAAGGTGAGCTCGCCGGTCGTCGAGCCGCTGATCCCCATCTTCGGCTCGAGCCGCGCGACCTCGAAGCCCGGCGCGTCGCTCTCGACGACGAACGCCGAGATGCCCGCGTGGCCGGCGTCCGGGTCCGTCTTCGCGAACACCGTGTACACGTTCGCGACTCCGGCGTTCGTGATGAAGCGCTTCGACCCGTTGAGGACGTACTCGTCGCCGTCGCGACGAGCCGTCGTTCGCATTGCGGCGCTGTCGGAGCCGGAGCCGGACTCGGTGAGGGCGTAGGCGCAGAGCCACTCGCCGCTTGCGAGCTTCGGCAGGTAGCGGTCTTTCTGCTCGCCGGCTCCGGCGAGCTTCAGGCCGAGCGAGCCGAGCTCCTGGACGGCGAGGACGAGGCCGCTCGTCGCACACACCTTCGAGACCTCCTCGATCGCGATCAGCGCGAGGAGCGTGCCGGTACCCAACCCGCCGTATTGCTCGTCGAAGAAAAGGCCGAAGATGTCGTTCTCGCGGAAGAGCTCGACCACGTCCCACGGGAACTCGTGCGACTCGTCGATCTCCGCGGCTCGGGGACCGATTCGCTCGCGCGCGAGCGTGCGCACGAGGTCGCGGATCTCGCGTTGCTCCTCGGTCAGCTGATCCCAGGCCATCGGCCTCGAATTCTAGGCCTACTCGGGCGAGTGGCAGACGGCCTCGATGTTGTTGCCGTCGAGGTCGTGCACGAACGCGCCGTAATAGGTCGGGTGGTACTGCTCCCGAAGGCCCGGGCCGCCGTTGTCGATGCCGCCGGCGTCGAGCGCAGCATCGTGGAAGGCGGCGACCGTCGCGCGGTCCGGACAGACGAACGCGACGTGCGTTCCGCTGCCGAACGGCTCTCGCTCCGAGACCCAGAACTCGGGCTTCTCGTCCTTGCCGAAGCCGCACGCCTTCCACTCGTCGAACGCCAGCACGACTCGATAGCCGAGGGGCGCGAGCGCCCGCTCGAAGAAGGCACGGCTTGCGCCGTAGTCACGGACGTTGAGACCGACATGGTCGAACACCGGCCGCTCCTTTCTCAGTAGGCTCGCCGCCGATGATCCTCGAAAACGGCGTCGTCCGCACCCTCGACCCGTCGCTTCCCGAGGCGCGCGCGCTTGCGATCGCAGGCGACCGCATCGCAGGCGGCGTGGGCGTGCACGAGACCGCGCTCGCAAGCCCCGAGACCGTCGATCTCGGCGGGCGGTGCGTGCTGCCCGGCTTCACCGACTCGCACGTCCACTTCCCGACCTGGGCCGTCGCACAGCACGAGGTGGCACTCGACGGGTGCTCGTCGCTCGAAGAAGCGCTCGCGCGCGTGCGCGCGGCAAGTGCCACCGGAACCTGGCTCCGCGGCTACGGCTGGCGCAGCGGCGACTGGAGCGATTCCCGCGACCCGACGAGGGCCGACCTCGACTCGGTCACGGGCGAGCGGCCCGCGGCGCTGATCGCGAAGGACTACCACTCGCTGTGGCTCAACTCGGCCGGGCTGGCACTCGCCGACGGCGACCTCGAGGTGGAGGGCGGCGTCGTCGAGCGCGACGCGCGGGGCGAGCCGACGGGCATCCTGCGCGAGGAAGCAGCGTGGCGTTTCAAGGATCGGTACCTCACGATTCCTTCCGACGAATACGTCGACGCGATGCGGACCGGGATCAAGCTCGCAAACGCGCGCGGCGTCACCTGCGTGAACGACAAGGACGGCTGGCTCGGCGCGGCCGGCCTCTGGCAGCAGCTCGAGGCGCAGGGCGCGCTGACACTTCGCGTCTGGCAGTCCGTCCCCGCCGACATGCTCCCCGCGCTCCGCTCGCTGTCGCTCCGCAGCGGGTTCGGCTCGCCGCTCCTGCGAGTCGGCTACCTGAAGGTGTTCATGGACGGCACCCTCGGGTCGCAGACGGCGTTGATGCTCGACGGGACAGGCGTCCGGATCACGAGCGGCGGCGACCTCGCCGAGATCGTGCGCGCGGGCGCCGCCGCGGGCTGGCCGGTCGGCGTGCACGCGATCGGCGACCGCGCGAACCGCGAGGCGCTCGACGCTTTCGAACGGACGCGGGACGTGTGGGGGCCGGCGGGCCTCCGGCAGCGCATCGAGCATGCACAGTGTCTCTCGCCTGACGACCTGCCGCGCTTCGCGGAGCTCGGCGTCGCGGTCTCGGCGCAGTTCACGCACGCGCCCTCCGACGAGCAGCTCGTCAAGCGGTTCTGGGCCGATCAGGCCGACGGTGCCTACAGCTTCCGGTCACTGGTCGACTCCGGGGCGCTCGTCGCGAACGGCTCGGATGCACCGGTTGAAGAGCTCGACCCGTGGGCCGGCGTCGTGGCCGCGGTGCTCGGCCACTGGCGGGCCGATCAGCGGCTCACGCTCGACCAGGCGCTGCACGCGACGTGCGTCGCCCCGACCTGGCTCTCGCACGACGAGCGCGTGCGCGGGACGCTCCTCCCCGGCCGCCTCGCCGACCTCGTCGTCCTCGACCGGGACCCGTTCGCGTGCGACCCGGCGGAGCTTCCCGACGTTCAGGTGGTGGCGACGATGGTCGCCGGGCGGTGGGTGCACAACCCGCCGCCCTGGGGCTAGCGGGAACAAGTTGCAAACGGCACCGAACATTTGATCAAATCGTCCCTTCCCCGACGAAGGAGGGCGAGATGGAGGCAGGAACGGCAGCACCCGGGCGGCAGTTCGAGCACCTGCGCGAGCACTCGATCGGGCTGCCTCAGGTTCTGTTCCAGTCGATCACGCACATGGCTCCGGGTGCCGCGGTGGCGTACTCCATCTACATCTCGGTGCCGTTCGCCCAGCAGGCACTCGCACTCTCGGTGCTGCTTGCCCTCCTCGCGTGCCTCTGCGCCGCGACCGCGATCGGACAGCTCGCGAAGCAGTACCCATCGGCGGGCGGGATGTACACCTACGCCGCTCGCTCCCTCGGCCCCTGGGCCGGGTTCATCGTCGCGTGGTTCTTCATCCTCTTCGAGCCCCTGGTGGCTCCGTTCCTCTACCTCGAGTTCGGCTGGGCGATGAGCGAGGTGTTCAAGAGCGAGGTCGGCTGGCATTACACGGGCCAGTGGTGGATCTGGGTCGCGCTCATGACCGTCGTCGTCTTTCTGCTCACCTATCGCGACATCCGGCTCTCCACGACCGCGGGCGTGATCCTGGGAGCGTTCGAGATCGCCGTCTTCGGCGCACTCGCGCTGTGGATGCTCTTCTCGAACACCGGCAGGCTGAACGCGCAGCCGTTCAATCCGCACCACGGTGTGGGCGGCTGGAACGGTGTATTCCGCGGGATGGTGTTCGCGATCCTCGCCTTCATCGGGTTCGAGGCGGCCGCCCCGCTCGGCGAAGAGGCGAAACGACCGCGAAAGACCGTCCCGTTCGCGGTCGTCGGCTCGGCACTCGCGATCGGGCTCTTCTACATTCTCTGCTCGTATGCGTGGGTATTCGGCGCGGGGTTCAACAACTTCGTCGCGCAGGCAACCGGCCCCGATCCATGGCGGAACCTCGGCAAGGTCTTCTGGGGCACGGGCTGGATCATCGTGTTCCTTGCGATCTGCAACTCGATTGCGGCGAACTCCAATGCAGCGGTGAACGCGGCAACGCGCGTCTTCTACGCACTGTCGCGGAACGGGCTCGCGCCACGGAGGCTCGGACACATCCATCCGAGGTTCAAGACGCCGTACATCGCGATTGTCTGGATGAGCATCTTCGCGTTCGTCGTCTCGATTCTCCTCGGGTGGAAGTGGGGACCGCTCGTCGGGTTCTCGCTGATCGCGACACTCGCGGTCATCGTCGTCGTCCTCGTGTACATGCTGATCTGCCTCGGCACGATCTGGCATTACTTGACGAAGCGGCGCTCGGAGTTCAATCCGCTGCTCCACCTCGTGCTGCCGGTCGGCGGGATCGTGCTCTTCTTCTTCCCGCTCTACTACCAGTACGTGAAGTTCCAGCCGACCTATCCGATCAAGTACGCCAACTGGATCGCGGTCGGCTGGGTGGTCGCGGGTGTTGTGCTCGCGATCTGGCTCTCGATCGCCCGACCGGACCGGTTGCGCGACATGGAGCACGTGTACGTCGACGACGAAACGGTAGGGGTAGATGCCGCAGGCATACCGCCTGTCGCGTGAGGAAATAATCTGGTCCTTCGGGCCTGACCTGCGCCCGGTTCTCGAGGTGGAACCGGGCGACACGGTCACGTTCGAGACGAACGACTGCTTCACGGGCCAGATCCGAAGCGAGGACGATCTCGTCACCGAGATCGACCTGTCGCGCATCAACAGCGCGACCGGGCCCGTCGCCGTGCGCGGTGCGGAGCCGGGCGACTCGCTGATCGCCGAGATCCTCGACGTGCGCCCGATCGAGTGGGGCGTCGCGACGCTCATCCCGGGCTTCGGGCAGCTGATCGATCAGGTGCGGTCGCCCGTGACACGGCTCTTCGACGTGCGCGACGGCGAGATCCGCATGAACGACCGTGTGCACTGGCCCGCGAAGCCGATGGTCGGCGTCGTCGGCGTCGCGACGGACGGCCCGGAGCTCTCGAACGGACTCGCGGGAGTCCACGGCGGCAATCTCGACGATCATTTCCACGGCAAGGGCGCGCGCATCTACTTCCCCGTGCGGCAGCCGGGCGGCCTGTTCGCGGTCGGCGACATGCACGCCTCGATGGGCGACGGCGAGATCTGCTTCACCGGTGTCGAGATCGCCGGCGAAGTCGACGTCCGCTTCGACCTCTTGAAGGGGAAGCAGGCGACGTGGCCGGTCACCGAGCTCGACGACTGCTGGCTCCCCCACGCAACGGCGGACGCCTACGACGATGCGCTGAAGCTCGTCTCGGAGGAAGCGGCGAGGCTGCTCGTCGACGAGCACGACTTCTCGCTCGAGGATGCGTTCATCTTCCTCTCGGTCGCCTGCGACGCGGGCGTTGCCCAGGCCTGCAAGCCGGCCGAGGGCTTCGGGACGATCGCCCGGTTCCGGATCCCGAAAATCGAGGCCTGCCCCGGCCCATTCCGTTCCTGAGACCTCCGTCTACAATTCGGCTCATGAACCGGACGATGAACCCCGTCCACGAGGCCACGACGTGCGCCGTCGCGGCGTCGGCGGAGATCATCGGCGCGAAATGGACCGCGCTCCTCGTGCACGACCTTTCGGAGGGGCCGCGCCGCTTCTCACAGCTCGAGAAGTCGTGCAGCGGCATCAGCCCGCGCACCTTGGCCGAGCGGCTCCGCGCGCTCGAGCAGGATGGAATGGTCGAGCGGAGGAGCTACGCCGAGTCGCCGCCGCGCGTCGAGTACGAGCTGACGGAGAAGGGCTCGGCGATGCTGCCGATCATCGACGCGATGCGCGAGTTCGGGCATTCGTGGCTGCCGTGCGGCCACGACCACGGCTAGACGCTCGCCGGCAAGTCCTTGTACTCCGTGTAGAGCGCGGCCGCAGTGTCGACGCCCTGCTCGAAGTAGCGCACGAGGAACTTCTCGTTCGGCGAGTGCACGTTCGACTCCGGCAACGCGAAACCGGTCAGCACCGTCGCGATCCCGCGATCGGCGAGCGCAGGCACGATCGGCAGCGTGCCACCGCTGCGCAGAAGGAGCGGCTTCACGCCGAGCACGCGCTCGAACGCCTTGACGCCGAGCTGAACCGCGGGCGAGTCGGGACGCATGAGTCCCGGCGGCGCACCGCTCCACTTGATGTCGACGTCGGCCCCGGGCGGCGCCGCGTCGCGCATCAGCGTTTCCACGGCCGCCCCGATCGTCTGCACGTCTTGGCCCGGCGCGAGTCGAACCGTGATCTCGCCGGCGGCGTGCACCGAAAGGGTCGTGTTGCGGAGACCGGGCTTGCCCCCGATGATGCCGTTCACATCGGCCGAGGGCTCGGCCATCGTCCGGATGTTGAACTGCTCCGCGGCATCGGGATCGAGCGGGCGCGCGCCCTGCGACGCCAGCTCCTCCTCGCCCGACGGGAGCGCGGTCCAGCTCTCCAGCTCGTCGGCCGTCGGCGCGATGATCCCCTGCCGAAGCACCTCCGGTAGAAGCCCGTTCGGTCCGGCGGTGACAGCGCCGAGCACCTGCATCAGCACATGGATGGCGTTGAGCGCGGCCCCGCCGTACATGCCGGAGTGCAGATCGCGCTCCCCCGTCGTCACCCTGACGTCGAAGGCGATCAGTCCGCGCGTGGAGAGGCTGAACGCGGGGACGTCCATGCGCAGCATCCCGCCGTCGAAGATGATGCCCGCGTCCGCTCCTCGCTCGTCGACGCCGAGGTAGTCGACGATCGTGTGACCGCCGATCTCCTCTTCGCCGTCACACGCGAAGCGCAGGTTGACCGGCAGCGCGTTCGCCTCGACGAGCTTCTGCGCCGCCTTCAGGAGAATGAAGAGCTGTCCCTTGTCGTCGGCGATGCCGCGGGCGTAGGCCCACTCGTCCTTGATCGTGAGCTCGAACGGCTCGCTCTCCCAGAGGTCGAGCGGCGCGGGCGGCTGAACGTCGAAGTGGCCGTAACAGAGAACCGTGGGCGCTTGCCCGGGGTCGCTCGAGGCGGGAATCTCACCGAGGGCGAGCTCTTTCTCGCCGAAGGGCGTCAGATCGGCGGTGCCGCCGACCCGCCGGATGAAGTCGCAGACCCATTCCCCGGCCTCCTTCACGTCCTCGCGGTGCGCAGGATCTGCGCTCACGGAGGGAATCGCAATGAATTCGCCGAGCTCGCTGCGCCAGGTCTCGTCCATGGGCCGGACTCTACGTTCCCCAAAAGGGTTACGCGCCGATCGCGTTTAAGGGCTGTTCCTCGCCCGCCGCGACGCCGATCCCTTGACAATGCGGCAGATGGCGATTGGAGCGGCGGTCGTGGCGGCGGCCGCTCTGCTCGGCACAGGCTGCGGCGGCTCAGCCCACCGCGCCCTCCCAACCGTTTCCGTCACGGAGCGCGATTTCGCGATCCATGCGCCCAGGCTCGTGCCGGCCGGAGACGTGCGCTTCGTCGTCAGGAACGAGGGGCCCGTCGATCACGAGTTGCTGGTCGTGCGCGCGAACGGACGACTCCCCCGGCGGTCCGACGGATTCACGATCGCGGAAGAGTCACTCACGAAGAGCGAAGTCACCGCGCTCGAGCCGGAGGGACCGGGGTGCGCCGCGTCGTCGTGCACCTCACGCCGGGCCGGTACATCCTCTTCTGCAACATGGACGGTCACGCCGCGGGCGGAATGATCACCTCCTTCCGGGTGCAATAAGTGACGCGCAGGAGGCATCAAGAGTTCCGCCCCTTCGGGGGCAGCAGCCGACGGACGCTCGTCGCGATCCTCCTCGTCTTCTCGCTCTTCACGGGTCTCGGTCTCCTCCTGTCGCAGGACGCGGCGACCAAGTCGAGTCACCAGGCCGCGGTGTTCCAGGTCGCTGCACGCCAGCGGACGCTCACCGAGCGGTACGCGAAGGAAGTGCTGCTCGCGAAAGCGGGCTCGCCGTCCGCCGAGCGCGCCGTCGCAAAGGCCTTGAAGCAGAGCGCCGGTGCTCTTCTCCACGGCGGTATGGCACCCGCGCTCTCGGGCGACGACGACGGCGTGCACGTTGCAGCGCTCTCCGGCAAGCTCGAACGGCGTCAGCTTCAACAGGAGCTGAGCCTCATCCACGACCTCGTGGCGACCGGGAACGCCTTCCTCACCGGCGGCCCCACGCCCACCCTCACGGGGCACGAGCACTTGCGCAGGACGATGCCGCCGATCGTGCGGCTGACCGTTCTGACGGGCCTCACGTCGAACGTGTCGTTGAACGTGTCGCGCTCGATCGCCCTTGCGAGCGACCGAAATGTGTCGAGCCTCCTCTCGATGCAGCGGCTGTTCGCGGCGCTCGGGCTCGCCGTCTTCGGGCTCCTCAGCTGGGCGCTCGTCGCGAGCACGCGGCGGCGAACCGCCCACTTCCGAAGCCTCGTCGCTTCGACGACCGATCTGGTCCTCGCGTTCTCGGATGGGCGCTGCCGCTACGTGAGCAACTCCGTGCTCCTCCTGCTCGGCTGTGACGAGGCGGCCGCGCTCGGCGAGGGCATCTTCGCCTTTGTGCACGAGGACGACCGTGTTGCTCTCTGGGGTGCGCTCCGTTCAGGCCAGCCCGCGACGCTCGAGTTCCGGCTGCCGGAGCCGGAGCGCGGCTGGCGCACACTCGAAGCGAACGTGACCGACCTGCGTGGGGACCGTCACGTGCGCGGGATCGTCCTGAACGCGCGCGATGTGACGGAGCGCAACCGAATCGAGACCGAGCGCGAGAGCCTGCTCGAGCAGGAGCTCCAGGCGAACGAGCGGCTGCGCGAGCTCGACCGCCTGAAAGACGGGTTCGTCGCGCTCGTCTCCCACGAGGTGCGGACGCCGCTGACCTCGATCCTCGGATATCTCGAGCTCCTTGCGGAGCAAGACCTCACCGACGAGCAGCGGTCGTACACGAACACCATCGGCCGGAACTCCCATCGCCTGCTCCGCCTCATCAACGACCTGCTCTTCATCGCGCAGATCGAGGACGGCCAGATGACCGTCGAGCATGACCAGGTCGACCTGGCCGCGATCCTCGCGGATGCACTCGATGCCGCCGCTCCTGCGGCGAAGGCAGGCGAGGTGGAGCTCGCCGCCGCGGTGACGGCGAACCTCCCGATCACGGGAGACCGCGACCGGCTTGCGCAGCTCGCCGACAATCTGATCTCGAACGCCGTGAAGTTCACGCCGGCCGGCGGCACGGTCGAGGTTGCTGCGGGCGCGACGTCGGGGGCGGTCTGGCTCGAGGTGCGGGACACAGGGATCGGGATCAACGCCGAGGACCAGGAACGGCTTTTCAACAAGTTCTTCCGCACGCGCGTGGCAACGAAGGCCTCGATCCAGGGCACGGGGCTCGGTCTCGCGATCAGCAAGGCGATTGTGCACGCGCACGGCGGCACGATCGAGGTCGAGAGCGCCGAAGGCGCCGGCACGACCTTCCGTGTCTCGCTGCCGGTGGACGTCCGCGCAGCGAACGCCGCGCGAGCGCTCGGTCAGCGCGTAGCGTCTCGCTCGAGGTAGCGGGCGCCGGGCCCGAGGGCGGCCGCGCTGTCGCCCGGATTGAGGAGCCCGCACGTCTTGAGCGAGAGGCAGCCGCAGCCGATGCAGGTCGTCAGTCGCCCCCGAATCGCCTCGAGCGCTGCGATGCGCTCGTCCAGCTCCCGGCGCCAGCTGCTCGAGAGGCGCTCCCAATCACGCTTGGTCGGCGACCGGTCCTCGGGCAGGGTCGAGAGCGCGGTGCGGATGCGCTCGAGCGGAATGCCGGCTGTCTTGCCGGCCTGGATGAGCGCGACGCGACGCAGCGTGACACCGGGGTAGCGGCGCTGATTGCCGCTCGTCCGCCTCGCGCCGATCAGCCCCGCACGCTCGTAGAAGCGCAGGGCGGACTGCGCGACGCCGCTGCGCGCGGAGAGCTCTCCGATCGTAAGCTCACTCGGCACTTGACTTGAACCATAGTTTAAGTCCTACGCTGAGTGTGTGGCAACCGCGCAGCAACTCGGCTACGCCGATCTACCGTCCTTGATGACGCGCCTCACGGGCGACGAGAAGCACGACTGGAGCTCGCTCTCGACCCTCGACGTGCTTTGGGTCCTCTACGACCGCGTGCTCGGCGAGACCGACCGCTTCCTCCTCTCGAAAGGGCACGGACCGACCGCGTACTACGCGGTCCTCGCCGCCAAGGGGCTGCTCCCGGTCGAGGCCCTCGACGGGTTCGGCAGCTTCGACTCGCCGCTCGGGTACCACCCCGACCGCCTGCTCGTCCCCGGGGTCGAGGTCTCGAGCGGCTCGCTCGGACACGGCCTCGGCATCGCGGTCGGGGTGGCCCTCGCCGGCCGGCGCACTTTCTGCCTCGTCGGCGACGGCGAGCTCGACGAGGGCAGCAACTGGGAGGCGGTTCAGTGGGCGGGCCGCATCGGCCTGCAAGCGCTCACGGCGGTGGTGGTCGACAACCACAGCTCGACCTATCACTGGCCGGGCGGCATCGAGCGGCGCTTCGAGGGAGAGGGGTGGCACGCGACACGCGTGGACGGACGCGACCACGAGGCGCTCGAGGCCGCGCTCGGTGAGGACGTTCCGGAACGGCCCCGCTGCGTGGTTGCCGAGGTGCGCCGATGACGATGCGCGCGCGGTTCTATCGGCTCGCCGCGAAGGCGCTCGAGCTGGATCCGCGTGTGGCCATGGTCTTCGCCGAGATCGGCGTCGGCGAGATGCCGAAGCATCCGAGGATGTTCAACGTCGGCATCCGCGAGCAGTTGATGATCGGCGTTGCCTCCGGCCTTGCGCTCGAGGGCTACCGCCCTGTCGTCCACTCGTACGCGCCGTTCGTCGTCGAGCGCCCGTACGAGCAGATCAAGCTCGACCTGGGGCACCAGGATGTCGGCGCCGTGCTCGTCTCGACGGGCGCGTCGTACGACTCCGCCCACTCCGGCCGCACCCACCAGGCGCCCGGCGACGTCGCCGTCCTCTCCGCGCTTCCCGGATGGACGATTCACGTGCCGGGTCATGCAGAGGAGCTCGAGAAGCTCTTCGCCCGCGCGCTCGCGAGCGATGACCGTGTGTACATCCGCATGTCCGACGAGGCGAACCATGCCCCTGTGCGCGGCGACGGCCTCGTCGTCCTGCGTCCGGGTCGGACGACGCGCCGCTCGTCGTCGCAGTCGGCCCGACGCTCGGCCCCACGCTCGCGGCGACCGCCGACCTCGACGCTACCGTCGCCTATCTCGCGACCGTGAGGCCGTTCGATGTCGATGGGCTCCGCGCCGCGCTCCGCGGCACCGACGTCGTGCTCGTCGAGCCGTACCTCGCGGGCACGTCGTCGGCGGAGGTATCGCGCGCGCTCAGCGACCGGCCGCACCGAATCCTCGCGCTCGGCGTGCCGAACACGGAGTTCCGCCGTTACGGCTCGGGAGCGGAGCACCGCGCCGCGCACGGCCTCGACGCCGGGGGGATCCGCGCCGCGGTGGTGCAGTTCTGAGCGCGCCGCTTACGCGACGTCTTTGAGGCTGTGCGAGTCCGCGAGGGCGCGCAGCTTCTTCAGCGACTGGTTCTCGATCTGCCGGATGCGCTCGCGCGTGACGTTGAACGTGCGCCCGACCTCGTCGAGCGTGCGCGGATGCTCACCGTCGAGGCCGTAGCGAAGCTCGAGCACACGGCGCTCGCGATGCGACAGCGTGTGCAGGATCTTCTTCAGCGTCTCCTTGCGCATCGCCACCTCGGCCGCCTCGTCCGGCAGCGGCACGTTCTCGTCGGTCAGGAAGTGCCCGAACTCCGACTCCTCCTCGTCGCCGACCGGCTTCTCGAGGGAGACCGGCGTCTGCGCGCTGCGCATGATCTGCTCGACCTCCTCGAGGGGCAGGTCGAGGTCCAGCGCGATCTCGAACGGCAGGGGCTCCCGGCACAGCTCGGCGCGAAGCTTCCGTTCGGACCGGACGATCTTGTTCAGCTTCTCGACGACGTGCACGGGCATGCGAATCGTCCGCGCCTTGTCGGCGAGCGCGCGCGCGACCGCCTGCCGGATCCACCAGGTCGCGTACGTCGAGAACTTGAAGCCCTTGCGGTAGTCGAACTTCTCCGCCGCGCGAACG
Organism: uncultured Actinomycetes bacterium; assembly: GCA_963848665.1. Lineage (GTDB taxonomy): Bacteria > Actinomycetota > Thermoleophilia > Gaiellales > Gaiellaceae > Palsa-739. The sequence continues at coordinate 176,130 of CAWKEF010000004.1, read as the reverse complement.
AGGCCGATCGTTCCCTCCTGGATCAGATCGAGGAAGGGCAGCCCCTGGTTGCGGTAGCGCTTCGCGATCGAGACGACGAGGCGCAGATTCGCCTCGACCATCTCCTGCTTCGCGCCGTGGTCGCCGCGCTCGATGCGCTTCGCGAGCTCGACTTCCTGGGCAGCGGTCAGCAGGTCGACCTTGCCGATGTCCTTGAGGAAGAGCTGCAGGGAGTCGGTCGACACCTCGCGCGCCTCGGCAACCGGCAGCTCCTTCTCCGGCTCCTCGGGGACGCCGACGACGTCGATCTGCATCTCCTCGAGGGTGCGGTAGAAGTCGTCGATCTGTCCGGCGTCGAGGTCGAGCTCGTCGAGTGCGAGTGCGATCTCGTCCTGGGTCACCGAGCCGGCCGCCTGCGCCGCCTCGAGCAGCGTGCGCGCCTCGACCGTGTCAAGTACATCGGCTACCGCTGTAGCCCCCCGTTCAACCCCTGCGCTCACGTGCTTCCCCCTCCTGCTTTGAACGATGTCGCACTATGCCTGCCGCTACGGACGTGGCGCCATAGGCCGTTCGGCTCATATTTTCCTTACTTGGTCCCATGGTGCCCGAGGGCCGCAACGATCGCTCGAGCCTCCTTGGCATAGACCGATTTCGGCTCGTCGGCAATAGCGATCCGGAACTCTTTCAGCGCTTTTGCAGGCTGCGCGGTCCAGCTGAGCAGGAGCCCGAGGTGGAACCGGACGACGGCCGCGTGCGGAAAGGCAGCCGTCAGAGGTCCGAGACGGCCGAATGCCCGCACGGGCGCCCGCTTCGTGAAGGTCGCAACCGCGGCCGCCGTTCGGATCACGGGGTCATTCGGCGCGAGCCTCGCGGCCGCCGCGAACTGCCGCTCGGCGGACACAGGCCGCCACAGCTGCCAGAGCGCGAGACCGTAGCGCAGCTTTGCCGACGCGTCGGGCCGGCGCGCCGCGTGCGCGACGATGCGAAGCTGCTCGGCGAGCGAGGGCGCGCTCGGCTCGCCGACCGTCGTGAGGATGAGCGGCAGGCCGCTCTTGAACTTCGGGTAGAGGAAGTTCTGCGCCTCGACGGACTCCGGAGAATCGGGATAGCGCGCTGCCACGCCCTCCCACGTGCGCGCTGCATCGGCGACGCGCCCCGACCAGTAGTACGCCATGCCGAGATGAAACTGTACGGTCGGGCTCGCCGGGTGCAGGTTGACGAGCCGCTTCAGGTCGTCGAGCCCACCGGCGGGCCAGCGCGCGAAGGCGAGGCCGATCTGCGCCTGCACCGAGTGGTAGCGGCCGAAGATGGCCGCGGCATCCGCGACCTTGCCGTCGTTCAGGAGGTTGGCCGCACGCGTCAACTGCTTCGCCTCCGGGTCGCCGCGCACGCCGAAGTCGAGGAAGACGAGCGGGTGACCCGGCTGCGGCTTCGTGACCTCGCCCGGCGCAGTCGTCCCCTGGCCCCGGCTCTGGAGCAGGGTCGAGCCGACCGTCGCGGCCACCGCAGCACACGCTGCGACCGCGACGATCGTCAGGACGCGCGTGCGCGGACTCACGCGGCTGAGCGTAGCCACGACCGATAACGCTATATTTGGGAAAGTCATGCCGACCTATCGCGATCTGCTGCAACAGGTTCGGACCGAGATCGAAGAGGTGGACGCCGCAGGCGCCCAGGAGCTCCTCGACTCGCCCGAGCCGCCGCTCTTCCTCGACATCCGCGAGGAGGACGAATGGAACGAGGGGCAGATCCCGGGCGCGGTGCACATCCCGCGCGGCTACCTCGAGTCGCGCGTCGAGGCGGCAGCGCCCGACCACGCTCAGCCGATCGTCGTCTACTGCTCGGGCGGGAATCGCTCGGCGTTCGGGGCGAAGACGCTTGCAGAGCTCGGCTACACCAACGTCGTCTCGCTCGCCGGCGGCTTCACCGACTGGAAGCGGAACGGCTTCCCGACGAAGCTCCCAGAGTCTCTCGACGCGGAGAAGCGGGCGCGGTACAGCCGCCACCTGCTCATCCCGGAGGTCGGCGTCGAAGGTCAGCTGAAGCTGCTCCAGTCGCGCGTCCTCTTGATCGGCGCCGGAGGCCTCGGCAGCCCGGCGAGCCTGTATCTCGCGGCTGCGGGCGTCGGCCGGCTCGGCATCGTCGACGACGACCGCGTCGACTCCTCGAACCTGCAGCGCCAGATCGCGCACTCGACCGAACGGCTCGGCGAGTGGAAGGCGGACTCGGCGAAGCAGACGATCGAGGCGCTCAACCCCGACGTCGAGGTCGTGACCTACAAGGAACGCATCACCTCGGAGAACGTCGATCGCATCCTCGCCGACGGCTGGGACGTGATCCTCGACGGCGCGGACAACTTCCCCACGCGTTACCTGATCAACGACGCCTCCGTCTTCCACGACATACCCGTCGTGCACGGCTCGATCTTTCGCTTCGAGGGACAGGTCACCGTCTTCAAGCCACATGAGGGACCTTGCTACCGCTGCCTCTTCCCACAGCCGCCGCCGCCCGAGCTCGCTCCGAGCTGCGCCGAAGGCGGCGTGCTCGGCGTGCTGCCGGGCATCATCGGCTCGCTCCAGGCGAACGAGACGCTGAAGCTCTGCATGGGGATCGGCGACACCCTCGCCGGCCGGCTGCTGCTCTTCGACGCACTCGCGACCGAGTTCAGCGAGGTCACCCTGCGCCGCGACCCGAACTGCCCGGTGTGCGGCGAGCACCCGACCATCACCTCGTACATCGACTATGTGGAGTTCTGTCAGGGTTCAGTCTCTCCGGGGAGGCCGACGCACGCATGACGACGATCCGCATTCCGCCGACACTTCGCGTCGAGACCGGCGGGGAGCGCCAGGTCCCCGCCGAGGGCGACACCGTGCGCGAGCTGCTCGACGACCTGATGGACCGCTTCCCGGGTCTGCGCGCGCAGCTCGTGGAGGACGACGACATCGCGCCGTTCGTGAACGTCTACGTCGAGGGTGAGGACGTGCGCACGCTCGACGGTCTCGAGACCCCCGTCGCGTTCGGCTCGACCGTGATCCTGCTGCCCGCCATGGCCGGCGGTGCCTAGCAGCATCGTCGTACCGAGTCTCCTCGACCTCGTCGGCAACACCCCGCTCGTCGAGCTCACGCGACTGGCGCCGAAGTCGACGGTCCGCCTCTACGCGAAGCTCGAGGGCCAGAACCCCACCGGCTCGATCAAGGACCGCGTCGCCAAGGCGATGATCGAGGCGGCCGAGGCATCGGGCGAGCTCCTGCCCGGACGCGAGCTGCTCGAGCCGACGAGCGGCAACACCGGCATCTCGCTCGCGCTGATCGCCAAGCTGCGGGGGTATCCGCTCACCTGCGTGATGCCCGCGAACGCGACCGAGGAGCGCCGCCGCCTGCTCCGCCTCTACGGCGCGACGATCATCGAGTCGCCCGCAGACCAGGGCTCGAACGGCGCCGTGAAGCTCGCGCTCGAGATCGCGGAGCGTGAGCCGCGCTACTTCATGCCGTTTCAGTACGCGAATCCCGCCAACGTGCGAGCGCACTACGAAGGCACCGGCGCCGAGATCGCGGCGGCGCTCGACCGCGTCGACGTGCTCGTCGCAGGCCTCGGCACCGGCGGCACGCTGATGGGAACCGGTGAGCGGCTGCGCGAGAGCTTCCCCGATGTCGTCGTCGCGGCGGCCGAGCCGCTGCCCGGAGACCCGGTCATGGGCCTTCGCTCGCTCGACGACGGCTACATCCCGCCGATCCTCGACATCTCGAAGCTCGATCGAAAGCTGCTCGTCTCGAACCAGGACTCCGTTCGCGCGGTGCGCGCGCTCCTCGATGCCGAGGGCGTGTTCGCCGGCGTCTCGTCGGGCGCCGTCGTGCACGTCGCGCGCACGCTCGCGGCCGAGCTCGACGAGGGAGTCGTCGTCTGCGTGCTCGCGGACGCCGGCTGGAAATATCTCAGCGCGGATTTCTGGGATGCCGACGACGTGGAGGAGTCGATGGAGCGCTCGCTCTGGTGGTGATCTCCGAGCAGGTCCGTGCGGAGCTCGTGGCGCACTCGCGCCACGAGGACCCGAACGAGGCCTGTGGGCTCGTCGTCCTGCGCGACGGCGTCGCAGAGCGCTACGAGCGGGGCCGCAACGCGGCCGCCTCTCCGTACCGCTTCGAGCTCGAAGTCGATCCGGTGCTCTGGTTCCTCGAGGATGACGGCTACGAGCTCGCCGTCTTCCATTCCCACCTCTCTTCGCCCCCGCGTCCGTCGCGTACCGACGTGGAGAACATCGGCCTGTGGGAAGGCAAGCCCTATCTGATCTATTCGGTGCGCGAAGACGCCCTGGCGGGTTGGACGATCGCCGACGGCGCAATCCGGCCGCTCGACGTCACCTGACGACCCGGTAGCGAAGATGCGTGACGGCGGGTGACTCGATCACCCGGGTTGCCTCGAGCTCGATCACCTCACCGAGCGCGTCGTCGAAGAGGCGCACGCCGCCGCCGAGGAGCAGCGGGACGACGTGGACCTGCAGCTCGTCGAGGATCCCGGACCTCAGAGCCTCCTGCACCACGCTTCCGCCACCGGCGACGAGGACGTCCTTGTCGGCTGCGGCCTCCTTCGCCTGCGCGACGGCGGCTTCGATGCCCTCGGTGACGAAGACGAACGTTCCGCCCTCCAGCTCGAGCGTCTCGCGCGCGTGGTGCGTGACGACGAAGACGGGGGCGTGAAACGGCGGGTCGTCCCCCCACCAGCCCTGGGCGTTCGGGTCGCTCTCCCACGGGCCCTCGCCGCCGCTGAACATCCGCCGGCCCATGACGACGGCGCCGGTCGACTCCTGCGAATCGCGGACGATCTCGCTGTCCGCGTTCGCCTCGCCGCCCGAGAGCCCGTGCTGCCGGCGCCAGCTCTCCGCCGCGAACAGCCAGGTGTGCAAGCGTTCGCCGCCTGCGCCGAGCGGCTGCTCGAGCGTCTGGTTCGGTCCGGCGACGAAGCCGTCGAGGGACGTCGTGAGGTCGGCCCGGACCTTGCTCACAGCGGATTCCGGGCTGCGAGGACCGAGAAGTCGCCTGCGCGGACGGTCGTGGCCGCCTCGACGAGCGCCTGCGCCGCGACCCAGGTCAGGCCGCCGCCGATGCTGATCCGCTGTGCGCCCGCGGCAACGACGTCGGCGAACGCGAGGCCGGGCAGGGCGAGCACGTTCACCGGCTTCGAGACCGCCTCGCACACGATGCGGACCTGCTCGGCCGTGCGCAGGCCCGGCGCATACAGGACGTCGGCGCCGGCGCGCTCGAACGCCTGCAGCCGCGCAATCGTGTCGTCGAGGTCTGGATTGCCGCGGATGTGATTCTCGGCGCGCGCGGTGAGCATGAACGGGAACTCGAGGCTCTGCGCGGCGGCCGCGGCGGCGGCGATCCGCTCCGTCGCGAGGCCGAGCTCGTAGATGCCGGCCGACCGATCCCAGTCCTCGATCGAGCCGCCGACCGCGCCTGCAGCCGCGACGCGCGCGATCGCGACCGCCGCGCTCTCCGGGTCGGACCCGTACCCGTTCTCGAGATCGACCGAGACCGGCAGCTCGGTCGCGGCGTCGAGCGCTGCCGTGTGCCCGACGACTTCTTCGAGCGTCACCTCGCCGTCGGAGCGGCCGAGCGTGAACGCGAACCCAGAGCTCGTCGTCGCCAGCGCCCTGAAGCCCTGCGCAGCGAGGACGCGGGCGGACCCGGCGTCCCACGGATTTGGGATCACGAAGGGCTCGCCCGCATGCAGCGCACGGAACTCGGCTGCTTTCCGCTCCTGCCGGGACGTCACTTGACGGTGAAGGAGCCCTTCATGAAGAACGCGTGCGGATCACAGACGTACTTGTACGTCCCCTTCTTCAGCGTCACGCTCCAACGCTGCGTCCCCTTGCCGCTCACGCTGGTCGACCGATTCAGGCCTGGGCCGGTCAGATGGAAGTCGTGGTCCGAGGCAGAGTCCTTGACGACGATCACGTACCTGCCGGGCGCGAGGCTCGAGACCTTCTTGCCGGCGACGGTCAAGGAGATGCTGACCGGGTCGGCGACGACGGCTTGCAGCTTCGGGGCGGTCGCCGCCGCGTTACCGGCGGCGACCACGACAGCTGCGGCGGCCGCTGCGAGCATGCAGATGCGCGTGCGCCTCACGCAAGCGAGGGTAGCTACTCGAGATCGTCTTCAGGCGCGAGAAGATTGTCATCGCTGCGACGAGGCTGCGGACGTTCCATGAACTCCACGCCGATCCGCTCGATCCGGCTGCCTTCGATCTCGAGCACGTCGAAGCGCATGCCGTTCCAGCTGACGTCGTCGCCGGGCTCCGCGGCGCGTCCCAGCTGGCCGAAGACGAAGCCGCCGACCGTGTGATAATCGTCATCGGGCAGCTCGGTGCCGAAGCGCTCGTTGAACTCGTCGATCGGGAACATCCCGTCGACCCGATACGTGTCGTCGTCGATCTGCTCGATCTGCTCCTCGGGAATGTCGAACTCGTCCTCGATCTCCCCGACGATCTCCTCGAGCAGGTCCTCGAGCGTGCAGATGCCGGCCATGCCGCCGTACTCGTCGACGACGACCGCGAAGTGGTTGTTCGTCTTGCGGAACTCCTGCAGGAGCGACGCGAGGTCCTTCGTCTCCGGGACGATGTACGCGGGCCGCACGATCTCCTCGAGACGGACATCGGCGATTCCACGATCGTGGACCGCAGTGAAGAGGTCGCGCACGTGGAGCACGCCGACGATGTCGTCGATCGAGTCGCGATAGACGGGATAGCGCGTGTACGGCGAGTCGAGCACCGCCTTCAGGGCCTGCTCCGGCGGCATCGAAACGGATACCGCGACCACTTCGGGACGCGGCACCATCACGTCGGCCGCCTCCTTGTCGCCGAAGACGAAGACCTTGTCGATCATCTGCTGCTCCTCGTGCTCGATCTCGCCCTCGGCGCTCGAACGCGAGAGCAGCATGCGGAGCTCCGCCTCGGAGAGGGGGTCGCGCTCGGCTCCCGGCGGCTCGACCCCGATCCCGCGCAGGACGATGTCGCTCGCCCTGCGCAAGACCCAGATGAACGGCGCGAACAGCACGAAGAACGAGCGCACGGGTGCAGACACCCACAGGGCCGTGTTCTCGGCGTGGCTGAGCGCGAGCCCTTTCGGCACGAGCTCGCCGATCACGACGTGGAAGAAGGTCAGGATCAGGTACGCGAGCAGCACCGCGAGCACGGTCGCCATCACGGTGTCGAACGCCTTCGACAGCGCGTGCTCGCCGAGCGCACCGATACCGAGCGAGGTGAGCGTCACGCCGAGCTGCATCGCCGTGATGAACTGCGGCGGGTCGCTCGTGATCTTCAAGACCGCCCGGGCGCGCCTGTTGCCCTGGTGGTGAAGCTCGATGATCCGCGTGCGGCGCGCGGTGACGAGGGCGTACTCGGCCGCGACGAAGAAGCCGTTGAGCAGCACGAGCAGCCCAACACCGATCAGCTCGAGAGTGAGGTTCACGCCCTAGGACCCAAGCGGGCGTTGGTACTGGAAGGGAGGTCGTCCACCAGCGAGTTAGCGAGTATAGGCGACGGTCCGGTCGTCCTCCACGCGCCTCGCCCGGCCCGTGGCGACGAGCCGCTCGAGATGCGACAACGCCTCCGCGACCGCGAAGCGCCGTTGAATCGGGATCAGGAGGTGCCCGAACAGATCGTGCGAGACCTCGTAGCCGGAGCGCGGCTCCGCCCCGAGCGCAGCCTCGGTGCGGTCGAGCCGGTCGGCGTGGTGGGCCGCGATCGCGGCACAGCGCTCGACGGGATCGGCAACCGACTGGCCGTGACCGCCGTACGAGATGCGCGGCGCGAGGGCGGCCACGAGCTTCAGCGACTCGAGGTAGTCGGCGAGCGGATCCGGACGGCTCTGCGGGTAGAGCCCGACTGCAGGCGTGATCGGGGTGAGCAGGGTGTCGCCGGCGATCACGACGTCGCCGCGGTGGAGGATCAGATGACCGTCCGCGTGGCCGGGCGTCGCGTGGATCCGCCAGCCGTCGAGCTCTTCGCCCGCCTCGACGAGCTGCGGGATTCCATGCGAAGCGGACGAAGTCCGCGAATACGTGACCGGACTCGATCAGCTCGTCGGCAACCTCCGGTGGAACGCCGTTTCGCACGAACCACTCCGCGATCCGCTCGGGCCAGTCGCTCGAGCCCCAGACGAGCTCGCACTGTGCGTAGTCGAGCCGGCCCTGTACGACCGTCGCGCCGGTCGCCTCGGCAGCGGCCTCCGCCCCGCCGACGTGGTCCGGGTGCATGTGCGTGATGAAGATGCGGACGACCGGGCCGTCGACCTGCGCGAGGATCTCGTCCCACGACGTGTCCATCAGCCCGAGGCCGGTGTCCACGAGCGTCCAGCCGTCGGCGCCTCGCAGGAGGTAGCAGTGGACATGGCGCGGCCCTGACGGCAGCGGCAGGGTCAGCCGGAGGATCCCGGGCTCGACCTCGGTCGGCGTTGCGAACGTGTGTTCGGTACGATATGCCATGGGGATGCCTGTCGAGTATCGCGAAGAGCCCTGCCGCTCCGCACTCAACCGGGTGCAGGGGATGGGCTTCGCCTGGTCGCTCAACCCGTACATGGGGTGCGTCCACCGCTGCACGTTCTGCTACGTGCGCGCGTTCGAGCAGCGCGCCGACCGCCCGTCGGACGAGCGCTACGGCACGAGCATCCGCGTGAAGACGAACGTCGCGGAGGTGCTGCGACGTGAGCTCGCGCGACCGTCCTGGCCGCGCGAGGTGGTCGCGATCGGCGCGGCCACCGATCCGTACCAGCCTGCCGAGGGCCGCTTCAAGCTCACGCGCGCATGCCTCGAGGTGCTCGGCGACGCGTCGAACCCGATCCGCATCATCACGAGAGGCCCGATGATCGTGCGCGACATCGACGTGCTCGCCCGCGCCGCCTCGCGCGCATCGGTCGGCGTGACGTTCTCGGTGCCGACGCTCGATCGCGAGATCTGGCAGAGGACGGAGCCCGGAACCGCGCCGCCGCATCAGCGCTTGCGCGCGCTGAAGGAGCTCGTCGACGCCGGCATCGAGGCGAGCGTCGGCATGGCGCCGATCCTGCCCGGACTGAGCGACAAGCCCGAGCTCCTGGCGGAGGTCGTGCGGGCCGCGCGGGAGGCGGGCGCGACCGGGCTCTGGGCGAACCTGCTCTACCTCAAGCCGGGAACGAGAGAGCACTTCCTCGCGGCGCTCGACCGAGACTGGCCGGAGCTCCTCCCCGAGTACGAGCGGCTCTACGGGCGGCGTGCGTACCTCGCGAAGCGCGATTCCGATCCGGTGCGGACGACCGTGCGCGAGCTCGCGCGCGCGCACGGCATCCGCGACCGGCGGCGCATCCGGCTCGAGCCGCCGCCCGATCCCGAGCAGCTACGGCTCGCCCTCTAGCGGGGATCGACGCGGTCGACCTGCCAGTGCCGTGCGGCGAGCACCGTCCAGGATCCGTCGTCCTCACGCAGACAGCCGAACCGGGTGATCACCCGCTGCCCGCCCTCGTAGTCGCCGTAGAGCAGGTCGATGCGGAAGTGGCCGTGCTCGATCGCGTCGACCGCCGCGACGCGATCCGGATTGTCGGCCTCGCGCCACGCGCCCTGCCAGTAGCCGAGCTTCCCGGGCGCGATGTAGAGGTCGCGGCTCAGCCGGCGGAAGTCCTCGGGTGCGTCGTACCCCTCCGGTCCGCCGTGGCGGTCCGGATAGAAACGGGAGCCGTGCAGCACTGCGATCCCGGTGCCGTGGTTCCGGAGCGAGAGCCCCATGTAGACGCGCCCGTCGACCACCGCCAGGCCCGCGCCGCCTCCCGGTGCCGTCACCCCGACGCCGTCGGCGAAGGGGACCCTCTGCGGCGGGTCGTCCGGTGACGACGGAAGGAGGAGCGGCCGCAACTGGGCGAGCATGGAGACCTCGGCCGCGCGGGCCGCTCGATTCGCCGACCGGACCGACGCGTAGGTCGTCCCCGCGAGCGCGAGCGTCCCTCCCGCGGTAGCGAGGGAGGAGATCGCGACCCAGTCCGCCACGGCCGGACACTACAGCGCGACTACCTCGCTTTCCGAGGCGCAGGATACGATCCGCCGACTGTGGCCATCAACGAGATCACGTGCCTGATCGTCGACGACCATGAGGTCGTGCGCGAGGGGCTGCGCCTGTCGTTGTCGCGGGCGCCGAACATTCGCGTGATCGGGGAGGCGGCCGACGGCGAGAGCGCGGTCGCGCTCGCCGAGCGCCGCCGTCCCAATGTCGTGATCATGGACGTGCGCATGCCGGGCATGGACGGCCTCGAGGCGACGAAGCTCCTCACCGAGAGAGTGCCGGACAGCGCGGTCCTCATCTTCACGGCCTACAGCGAGCGGTCGCTCCTGAGCCGCGGCCTCGAGTCCGGCGCCAAGGGCTACATCCTGAAGGAGGCGCCGCACGCGACGCTGCTGCGCGCGATCGAGAAGGTCGCGGGCGGCGAAGGCTATGTCGACCCTGCGCTCATGCCCGCGTTCTTCGCCGGCAAGGACAAGGACGACATGCTCACGGTCAGAGAGCGCGAGATCCTGCAGCTCCTGGCCGACGGGATGTCGAACGCCGACGTCGCCACCAAGCTCTTCATCAGCCAGGAGACCGTGAAGAGCCATGTGCGCCACATCCTCGCGAAGCTCGAGGCCGACACCCGAACCCACGCGGTCGCGATCGCGCTCCGCGAAGCGATCATCGACTAGCGTGGAGGAGCCCGATCTCGCCGGGCGCCGTGAGGTCACCGAGCAGGTCCTGGGCGCTGAGCAGGACGAGCGGCGCCGGATCGCGCTCTTTCTGCACGACGGGCCGGTGCAATCGCTCTCGGGCGTCGCGCTCATGCTCGATGCGGTGGGCGACTTCCTGAGCCGCGGCTCGAACGAGCAGGCGCGCGAGATCCTCGACAAGGCGCTTTCGCGGACACGCACGACTATCGGCGAGCTGCGCGATCTCTCCTTCAACCTCGAGCCGGTCGTCCTGCGCGATCACGGCTTCGGGATGGCGGTGAACGCGCTCGCCGAGCAGAAAGGTCTCGAGCACCGGATGAAGATCGAGCTCAACGTCGGCGCGGCGGAGGTTCTGGGCGAGCGCTCGCAGGCGGCGCTCTACCAGATCGTGCGCGAGGCGCTCGAAGGAGCGATCCGCCGCGGCCCACCCCAGACCTTCTCGGTGCAGATCGAGCCGGAAGACCGGCAGACGCTTGCGGTCACGATCCGCGACGATGCGCCGAGCGAGCGTCGCCGGCGGTCGATCGAGGCGCTCGAGGAGCGCGCACGCACGCTCAGCGCCGTCATCTCGGTCGACCACGACGATCGCTGGTCGACGATGCGGATCGTGCTCCCGGTCTACGCCGCCTCCGAGTAGGATCGGCGCGCGCATGACGTATCTCCTCTTCGTGTCGAAGACGTCCGGCTACGAGCTGCACGAGCGGGAAGGCGATCCGCCGGGCGTAGGCGCCGAGATCGAGCAGGACGGCGCAACGATGCGGGTGGCGAAGGTCGCGCCTTCGCCGCTTCCGGGCGACAAGCGTCCCTGCGCCTACCTAACGCGCTAGCGCCTCCGCAGCCGCCAGACCGAGCACGAGCGCCTGTGCGAGGCCGCTCGCGTAGCCGCCCGTCGCGATGCCGCCGGCATCGACGCCGGCAGCGTGCACGCCGTCGAGCGCACGCGCCTCGGTGTCGACCGCGATGCCGCCGATCGTGTGCGTGACCGCGGCGGCGACGTGCACTGCGACACGCGATCCGGCGGGAGTCTCGAAGGGGAGCTGGGCTGGATCGACGACTGTCGCACCGGCGCCGCGCGCCGCCTCGACACGATCGTGCGCATGCTCGAGCCCGTCGTCGTCGAGCACGTACCACGCTCGGGCCCCGATCCGCTGCGCGAGATCGTTTTCGGACCAGGACACCGTCGCAGGCGTGATGTCGCGCCCGTCCTCCGTGTAGATGCGCGCCCAGCGGCCGTAGAGCTGCGAAAGGGGCACGTAGTCCTCCTCGCGGATCAGCGCGGGCGGAGCCGGCATCGCACGACCGTAGAACTGCTCCATGCCCGCGGTGGTCTGACCACCGCGCGCGGTCGCGTAGTCGAGGCCGGCGCCGTCGCTCCAGGGATTCGCGCGCAGGAGCAGCCCGTTCGCCTCGGCGAGCCGCTTGCCGAAGCCGCCTGTCGCGAGCACGAGCGGCGGCTCGGCGTCGGATGGCAAACGCGTGTCGAACTCGACGTCGTGCGCGAGTAGCCGGGTGAGCGCCTGCGGGTCGAAGCGCTTTCCCGTCGTCAGAGGATTCTCCGTCTCCCGCCAGACCGGCTCGGCGCCGAGCGACACGAGCCAGTCGAGTGCGTCGTCGAGTCGCTCCCAGACGAGGCGCTGGAGCTCGGGGGAGCCGCCCGGGCACTCCTTCCGGAAGTCTTCCCACTCGCGGTGGCGCCAGATGACCCCGCTCGAGAGGAGCATGGACCCGCCCGCCCGCGTCCCCTTCTCGATCAGCCGCGGGGCGAGGCCGAGCTCGCGTGCGCGTGCGGCGCACACGAGCCCGGCCATGCCGGCGCCTGCAACGAGCAACTACGTCAACGAGAACGTCGGCTTGTGCTCGACGTACTCGACGCGGACGTGCTCCGGTCCCCAGAGAAAGACGGCGTAGGTATTGGGCGCGTCGACGACGTTGTCGATCTCGATGCCGAGGTCGTTTGCGGCCGCGATGTGCTCGTCCGCCGACTCGACGAGCACCGCAAGGTGATTGAGGAGCGGTTTCTCGGGTGCGCCCGGATCGCCCGGGTGAAACTCGACGAACGCGCCGCCGACCTCGACGCGCGGAGCGCCGGAGGCGCCGGGCGGCGCGGGCGAGAAGCCGAGCGATCCGTACTCGTCGGCGGTCTGCTCCGGCACCGCCGAGAGCAACGCGACGTGGTCGAGGTCGTAGTCGACGTCCGTGTCGGCCTGCACGAGCCCGAGGCGCACGCCTTCGCGTCCGACGTCGAAATACGCCTCCCCCTCCCGCGCGCCGCTCGAGCTCGAGGCCCTCCGGCAGCGCGGCGAGCGCAGCAGAGAGGTCCGAGACGCGCAGCGCGACGTGCTCGAGCGCGCCTCGCTCCCGCGGGCCGTCGGCGTCGAAGAGCGTCACCTTGCCCCGCCGCGCGTTCGAGCCGAGCAAGGTGAACTTGTCCGTCTGATCGATCACGTGCATCCCGAGATGCGACGTGAGGAAGTCCGAGAGCGAGTCGCGGTCCGCGACCCAGTACGCAACGTGGTCGAGCTTCGTCGGATTCATACCTCGAAGGTACCCGGCGGACTACTGGTTACGCCTTGCTTCGCGTCTCGCTACTTCTTGTGCCCGTCGACGGCACGCTGGAGCTGCTGTTTCGTCATCCGCGAGCGGCCTTCGATCCCCATCCGCTTCGCCTCGTTGTACAGCTGCTCCTTCGTGCGGCCCTTGGGGCGGTTCGTGCCCGACCGGAGCCCGCCCCGGCGGCCCGAGGAGATGTCGGTGCGCGAGAGGCGCGACGAGGTCTTCGCCTCACCCTTCCGCGCTCGCTCCTTGTTGACGGTCCGCGCCGCGATCTCCTTCGCCTTCTTCTTCGGCGTCCCGCGTTCCTCGAGGCTCTCCTCGATGTGCTCGTACTGCCGTTCTCGTTTGTTGGACCATGCTTTCGGCATATCCAAAAAACGGCGGAGGGGCGCTGCCGGTTACGCCCCGTCGAGGGGCGGGTTCTGCACGTTGTGCTCGGTCGCGTAGGCGTCCGTGAGCTCGTTGACCGTGGCCATGCCGTCGCTGTAGGCGTAGTTGATCTTCACGAACGGCGCCCACTTGTCCGGGAGAGCGTCCTCGGGGAAGATCGCCTCCACCGGGCATTCCGGCTCGCACGCACCGCAGTCGATGCACTCCTCCGGGTCGATCACGAGGATGCGGTCGGCCTCGTGGATGCAGTCCACGGGGCAGACGTCCACACAGGAGCGATCTTTGATGTCGATGCAGGGCTCGGCGATGATGTACGTCACGCGGCCAACCCTAGCGAAGCGCTCACCCCGAGGGCGCCAGCTCCTCGACGAGCTCACGAGCCCGCTCGACGAGCGCGGACTTCGCGACGACCTGATCGAAGCCGGCGGCGTGCGCGGCGCGCAGGCCGGCCGTGTCGGTGTGGTTCGTGTAGCCGAGGATCGGCACGTCCGGGTATGCGTCCGCCACCTCCACCGCGTCGATCCGCGAGATGTCGGCGATCACGAGCTCCGGCGGGTCGGTGTGGTCGACCGTGATCAGGCGATGGTCGGGCAGGAGCGCCTCAAGCTTCCCGCGGAAGAAGAGATCGACCCCACACAGCAGGATCGTCGCCACAGGCGGAAGGTTAGAGCGCATGCCTGACGCGTACAAGGTGGGACTGGCGCACATCCGGGCCGCGCGCTTCTTCGAGGCGCATGAAGAGCTCGAGCTCGCCTGGCGCGCGGCGGCGCCGGACGAGCGCGATTTCTATCAAGGGCTCGTGCACGTGGCCGTCGCCTGGTATCAGGCCGGACGCGGAAACGCCGTCGGGGCGGGGCGTCAGCTCGAGAAGGCACTGCGGCGCCTCGAGCGGTACGAGCCCGGCCATCGGGGGCTCGACGTCTCCGATGTGCGGCGCCAGCTCCGCGCGGCGCAGGGCCTCCACGAGCGCGGCTCGCTCGACTGGCCGAAGCCGCGGATCTGAGCGGTTACGGCTTCGTCAGGCCCAGGTCGTCCAGCGCGCGGTTGAGCGCAACGTGCAGCCACCAGTCGCGGTGGAAGAAGAGGAGCAGGCCGAGGGCGACGAGGATCGCACCGCTCGCGACCTGGATCACGACGTAGCGGTCGCGCACCCAGCGGAACGCCGACATCGCGCGGGTGAAAGCGATGCCGGCGACGACGAACGCGGCACCGAGGCCGAGCGCGTATGCGGCGAGGAGCGCGGCGCCCTTCAGCCACGTGCCCGTGTCGCTCGCGAGCACGAGCACGGCGGCGAGGACCGTGCCGATGCAGGGCGCCGCGCAGACGGCGAACGCGCCGCCGAGCAGCGCGCCCGAGCCGCGGCTCCGCGCACCTGCGAGGAGGCCCGGCGCGACGACGCGCTCCGGAACGGGCAGCAGGCCGGCGAACGCGAGCCCGAGCACGACGAGCACGAAGCCCGCGATCTCGGTCTGCGCGTTCGGCGAGACGGTGTTGCCGATCGCCGCTGCACCTGCGCCGAGCGCGACGAAGACGACCATGAAGCCGAGGATGAACGGCAGGCTCGAGAGCACGACGCGCCGGGCGTTGCCGCGCTCGCCGAGCTCCTTCGTCTCGACGCTCGAAAGCGCAGACAGATACCCGGGGATGAGCGGCAGCACGCACGGCGTGATCACCGATGCGAAGCCGGCGAGAAACGAGACCGCGAGGCGGGCTGCCATCAGTCCAGGCGAGCGAGGAGCTCGTCGAGCTGCCGCTCGGTCGCGGCGTCGAGCGGCGGGTCGTCGTCGGGCGCGCGCGCGCGAGTCCAGCGCCATACGCCGAAGGCCACCGCGACGGCGCCGAGGATGACTCCGCCGATCGGAAGCCACCAGGCCAGGAGATCGAAGCCCTTGTGCGGAGGCGCGGCGAGGATGCCGGCACCGAACATCTGAGGAGACGACAGCTCGTCCTTGATCTGCTCAGCGGTCCAGCACTGCGCGATCCGCTGCCGGATGTGCGCCTTGATCCGTTGCGCGGCAGGCGCGTCGGACTGGTCGAGCGTCGTGTGGCAGGTGGGACACATGATCTGCCCCTCGAGGTACCCGAGCGAGGTGCGCGGGTGCACGCAGGCCGCGGCGGGCGCCGCCAGGACAAGCACGGCTGCGATCGCCGCGACGAGACGCGCGATCACGACGTGAGCGCCGCCCGGATGCCGGCGCGGAAGACTGCAAGCCATTTCGGGTCGGTGATCGGCCCGTAGATGTGCGCGCCGACGAGCCGGCCCTGCCGGTTCACGAAGTAGGTCTCCGGAACGCCGGTGAGCCCGTAGCGGTCGCCGATCGCGCCGGAGCCGTCGCGCACCGTCGTGTAGGTGACGCCGTGGCGGTCGAGAAACGTGCGCGCGTCGCTCGTCACGTCGTGGTAGTCGACGCCGAGGAAGACGACTCCCTGCGTGCGGTACTGCCGCCACTGCTGCTCGAGCATCGCGGCCTCGCGCTTGCACGGAACACACCACGACGCCCAGAAGTTCAGGACGACGGCCTTCCCGCGCAGTGACGCGAGATCCAGACGGCCGCCGTCGAGGCGACTCGCCGAGAACGCAGGCGCGGGTCCGCCGATCTTCGGCGGATGGGTCTGATGGCTCAGCTTCCAGACGAGCAGCGCCAGCAACCCGGCCACCGCCGCCAACGCGACGACCTGGCCGGTGAGCTTGACCGAGCGCATCAGGAAGAGACGATGTAGACCGGCGTGCCGACGTTCACGTGATCGAACAGCCACTCCGCCTGCGGGATGTGCATGCGGATGCAGCCATGGGAGAGCGAGTACCCGATCGACCCGTCCTCCGGTGTGCCGTGGATGCCGACGCCTGGGCGCTCAGGCCCATCCAGCGCGTGCCGAGCGGATTTCCAGGTCCGGGCGGCACGGGCTTCAGACCCTGCGCCCAGGGCGAGGCCGGCGGATACCACCACGGGTTCTCCCACTTGACGACGATCGTGAAGAGGCCGAGCGGCGTCGGGTAGATCGTCTGGCCGGTCGCGACCTGGAACTGGCGCACGACCTTCATCCCGTTGTAGAGCGTGAGCCGGTTCGACGCGCGCTTGATCACGATCACGGGCCCGATCGTGCTCGGCGTCAAAGAGGGCTTGTGCAGGTTCGCGCGCAGCGTGATCGTCTGGCGTGTTCCGTGCACGAGCGCGGACGTGAGCGCGAGGACGCCGCGCGCCACGTTGAGCGTGCGGCCGACGACCGCTTTCGTCACGAGCGGCCTCGAGTTGCGGAACAGGAGACGCGATGACACCGGCTTGCGGTCGAAGCGGTTTGCGATCTTCGCGACGAACGAGCGGACGAGGAGCTTGTTGACGGATGCGCGCAGGGCGAGCGTGGTCCCCGGCGCCACCGTCAGGGCCTTCGCGATCGCGGACTCGACCGGCACGGAGACGCCCAGCAGGCTCGGTGCGACATCGATCGTCGTCCCCTCGAAGCGCAGCGTGACGGGCCGGTCGAAGGAGGCTGTGACCGCTTCGGCGGCGGCGTCCGGGGCGAGGCCGCCGATCGCGACCCCGGCGAGCGTGACGCCGTCCGGGACGAGCACGGGCGCGGGCGTCGTCGTGGTCGCCGCCGTCGTGGTCGTCGTCGCCGTCGTGTCCGTGGGCGGCGGCGTGTCTGCGAGAACGGTCGCCGCGAGGTAGCCCGCCGAGAGCAGGACGATGAGAAGGAATGAGAGTCGCTTCACGTTCTCAGGGAGTGCTACCCGCGGGGGATGATTCTTGGATCGTCGCTGATGATACCGTCGATACCGCTTTCGACCAGGATAATTGCGAGCGCAGGCTCGTTCACGGTCCAGGCGTAGACGGCGACGCCGAGACGGTGGCAGACGTCGATTGCCGCCGGGGTCACGACGGCCGAGTTCAAGGTCGCAGCGCTCGCGCCGGCCGCGCGGAGCCACCGCGGCAGTCGGCGGGGCAGCAGCGCACGAAGCGCGGCGAGCGCGGGCCGCGCGGCTGCGCCGAGCACCGGCCGTCCGGTCACGCCGAGCCTGTCTTCCGGGTATGTGAACGCACGGGGCAGCCGGGGCTCGGCGGCGGCGAACGCGTTCAGGATCCGGAGCGAGAAGGAGCTCACGAAGCTCCGATCGACGAGCTCGTGGCGCCGCAGGAGCTCGACGATGCTCCGTTCGAGGCCGCGGAGCTTCACGTCGAGCTGCACGGCCAGACCGAGCGAGGCGACGAGCGCGAGCGCATCGCCGAGCCGCGGCGCCTCCGGTGGCACCTCCGGCCCATGCGCGACGAGGAGCCCGTGCACGACGTCGAGCTCGACCGCGTCGGCTCCGCAGGCGGCGGCGGCCTCGATCGCGGCCAGCGTGTTCTCCGGTGCGAGTGCGGCCGCGCCGCGGTGGCCGACGCGCACGACGCCGTCCGCCCCGCGGAGCAGCTCCATCAGAGACGGCGCTGGATCACGACGACGGCGAGATCGTCCGACAGCTCGCCGCCCGCGAAGCCTCGCGCGTCCTCGGTCACGACGCGCGCGAGCTCTGCGGCTGTGAGGCCGCGCTCTCTCGCGAGGAGCGCGTCGAGCCGTTCGGTCGCCGTACAGCTCGCCCTCGCTTCGTGACTCGACGACACCGTCCGTGTAGAGGACGATGCTCGAGCCCTCGGGCACCTCGGCGCGCACCTCCTCGTAGGTCTGGCCGGAGTCGATTCCGAGCACGAGTCCGGACGCGTCGAGGCCGCGCACCGTCCCGTCCGGCAGCACGAGTCGAGGCGGAGGGTGGCCGGCGTTCGCACACACGACCTCGCCGCGAGCCGGGTCGACCACGACATACGTCATGGTGATGAACTTTCCGGGGGCGATCTCGTCGACGACGACGTCGTTTGCAAAGGCCAGGAAGTCGCCCGGCTCGAGATGCTCGCGCGCGAGCGACCGGAAGACGAACTTCGCCATCGCCATATCGGCCGTCGCTTCGACGCCGTGTCCGGTCACGTCGCCGAGGACGACGGCGAGGCGTCCGTCGGTGAGCTCCATGAAGTCGTAGAGGTCGCCGCCGACGTCGACACGCGCCGACGACTCGTAGACCTGCCCAACCTCGAGCCCGGGGATCTCCGGCTCCCTGCGCGGCAGCAACGAGCGCTGCATCGTGTCGGCGAACTCCTTCTGCTGCTGGTACAGGCGCGCGTTGTCGATCGCGAGCGCCGCCTGCCCGGCGATCGCGAGCGCGGCGTCCACCGTGTCGTCGGTGATCGGGTCGCCCGGCCTGAACGAGAGCAGCTCGAGCGACGCGATCGTCTCCGCGGTCGTGGCGACCGGAACGACCGCACCGGTCCACCCCCTGGCGAGAAACGGCTCGAGAACCTCGTGATCGCGCATGATCCGATACGGCACGGCTTCGTGGAACAAACGCTGCACAGCAGCGTTCCCGAACGCCTGGGACCTCCAGAGGATCACGCGCGCCGATTCCTCGAGCCGCGTGCTCTTCACGTGGATCGCCCGCGGAGTCAGGAACTCGCGCCGGTCGTCGGGCATGCCGATGACGGCCGCGTCGACGTCCAGCACGTCGACGATCGTCTTCGCGAGCGCGTCGAGGGTCTTGTCGAGCGACAGCTCCTGGGCGAACGAACGCGAGATCTCGTACAGGGCCCCCAGGCGTCGCGCAGCTTCCCGCTCGGATGCGAGTGCAGCCTCGCGCTGACCGCTCAGCTCCGTCGTCTGCTCGTGCAGCTGCGCATTCTGGACTGCAACCGCAAGCTGACCTGCAAGCGCGCCGAGGAGGGCGGCCTCGTTGTCCGTCGGGCGCCGGTCACGCTCGGGATAGACGGCGAGGAGGCCGATCACCTCGCCGCGCACGAGCAGCGGCACCGCGATCGCCGCTTCGATGCCGGACTCGCGTGCGGCGTCGCGCACACGGCTCAAGCGGAGATCGCGCGAGACGTCGTTCGAATCGACGAGCGCGTTTCCGCGGGGTGCAAGCTCGAGCAGCCGCTCGGCGACGCGGGCGTGCGGGCCGGTGAGCCCGCGGGCAGACGCCGGCACGAGGCGATCGTCGTCCCCGCAGAGGTACACGGCCACGTCCTCGACGACGAGCAGCTCCGCGACATGCTCCACCGCGGTCTCGAGCGTGTGCGCCAGGGAGAGCTCTGCCGTCGCCTGCCCGACGACCGCGAGCAGCGCGCGCGTGCGCTCGAGCTCGACGGCGAGCGA
Organism: uncultured Actinomycetes bacterium; assembly: GCA_963848665.1. Lineage (GTDB taxonomy): Bacteria > Actinomycetota > Thermoleophilia > Gaiellales > Gaiellaceae > Palsa-739. The sequence goes on along the minus strand of CAWKEF010000004.1, from coordinate 156,318 downwards.
GCGCGTGCGCTCACCTGCGCGGAGTGCGTGTGCCGCGCGCACGCCGAACGTGCCGAGACGCGCGAGCTGCTCGGCGTCCGGCGCCTCTGCCCGACCGAAGAAGAGCTGGAGGATCCCTCCGGGCGGCCGGCCGAGCGGCAGCGACGTCACGACATCGCAGCCCTCGGGGAGTCCGTCGGCTGCGACGGCGCGCAGCGGTCCGGTCTCTTCCAGGGCGGCGCGAGCAAGCTCGCTCGCGGCCTGCAGGTCGACTCCGGGATCGAGCCCGAAGGAGCCGGTGAGCCCGATGCCGTCGGAGACCCGCTCCCAGAGGAGCGCCGCGCGCGCGCCCGCCACGCTTGCGGCGACGCGCACCACCTCCGACGCCGCATGCGGCTCGCCGAGGCCGGCAGCAAGCGCCTCGCCCGTCAGCTCGAGCGCCGGGCGCAGCAGGATGTCGGCCGGCCGCGCCTCGTCGCCGAATGCGCGCAGCATGAGGGCGGCCTGCCCCGCCGCGAGCTCGGCCGCGGCCCGCTCACCCTGCCCGAAAGGCTCGCCGCGGTAGAGCTCGAGGATCGCGACGCTGCGATCCGTCCGCACGGGAATCGCGAGCACCGACTGGGCCCCGGCGCGTGCAGCCGCGCGGCGAATGCCCGCCGGGGCTCTCGCAAGGTCGTCCACGGTCGCCTGCGGCAGATCCTCCCGCGAGAGCCGCGTGCCGTCGAGCTCCGCGACGAGGGCAGCCGGCCCGGCGACGGCGATCGTCTCGAAGCCGCTCGCCGTCTCCCACGCGGACGAGCGCAAGCTCGGCTCCGGCGACGACGCGCGCCGCTTCGGCGAGCTCGTCGAGTGCGGCCGCGAGCGTGGGGCGGCCCGCCGCCGAGGCGACCGCGCGCGCGAGCTCGGCGAGAGCCTCGCCCGGCACGGCCGACGCCTGCATATCCGCATGGGCGACCACCCAGCGGAAGTATCGCTCCAGAGGGCGGATTACACTGACTCGGTGGCTGCGCCCGTGCCAGAGGACGAGGACGCCCCGGTCGATCCCGCCGCGATCGAGCTGCGCTATCGCTACCACCGTGCCAGGCGGCACGCACGGGTTCGGGCGAAAGAGGAGAGCCGCCTCGCCCGCTACCGCTTCTACATCGCCATGACGGTGCTGATCGCGATCGCGATCGCGTTCATCGTTGTCAGCTGGCACGAGATCCAGCGGCTCTTCGGCATCTAGTCCGTCTGCGGCGCCATACTGCGCACGATGCAGACGCCCGAGCCGATGCCCCCGCGATCCTCTACGGATCCCTACGAGGGCAGACCGGGGCCGCGCCAGCCTGCGCAGGGCTACTGGGGCGAGCGCCTCGCGTGGATCGCCGGCCTCGTCCTCGCCATCTCGGCGTTCACGGACTGGTACGCCGGGAGCCAGACCGACGGGCTGACGCTCTCCGTGACGGGCTGGCACACCGGAGCGCTCGGCAAGCTCGTCTTCTTCGCCGGCCTCGCGACCTTGATCCTCGAGGCGCTGCGCGAGGCGGGGATCGAGCTGCCCGCCACGGTGCCCGAGAGCCTCGTCCTGATCGCGCTCGGATCGCTCGCCACGATCTTCGTCCTCATCCGCATCATCTCGATCCCCGACACGTTCTTCGACACGGCCGGTCGCGGCATCGGGATCTTCATCAGTCTCATCGCCGCAATCGCGCTCATCATCGCCGGCCTCCTGAGGGCAGCAGAAGAGCTGTAGCGGCGCCGCGCGTCAGACCGGCGCGATCTGCTTCGTCTGGTCGATCAGCTGCTGCATGTCGAACGGCTTGCCGACGAAGGCCTGCGCGCCGCTCGAAGCCGCGGCGGCGAGCGCCTGCTCGTCGACCTTGCCGCTGAACATGACGACGGGAATCGCACCGGCGCCGTAGCGCTCCTGGATCTTCCGCAGCATCTCCCAGCCGTCCGTCTGCGGCATCATCACGTCGAGGAGGACGAGGTCCGGCTTCGCCTCTTCGATCGCGCTCATGCCCTCCTCGGCGCTCCCCGCCTCGCGCACCGCGTAGCCCTCGAACTCGAGGTTGACGCGGACGAGCTCCCGCACCTTGTCGTCGTCGTCGACGAGAAGGACGAGCGGGCCGGCCTTCGGCTTGCCGCCGGGGCCGGAGCGGTCGAGGAACGTCTCGAGGTCGGCGCGCCGGTAGCGGCGATGCCCGCCCGGCGTGTAGAAGGCCGGGACGCGGCCGTTGTCAGACCACTTGCGGATCGTGCTCTGCGCCACGCCGAGGAAGCGCGCCGCCTGGCCGAGCGTGAGCCACTCGCTGTCGTCTCGGTGTTGTGCCATCCCTGGGAATCTGGCCAAAGCTTCCGCTTTTTACACCAAGATGGATCACGGGACGATGGTTTTCGTGGTCGTAACCGTCAAACCGGGCGTGGGATTGTCCCTCAGTGCCTCCCCGACCGCGATCCCGACCGCGAAGAGGATCAGCCCGAGCGCGAGGACGGCGAGGATCCGGACGACGCCGGGCCGGCGCCTGCGCCGGGGACGGCGGGACGGCGCGATCACGAGAGGTAGTCCACGGCGCCGCGCTGGTAGGCATAGAACGCGGCCGCGAGGACGAGCGCGAGATCGCGGGGCCAGCCCGGCGAGGGGGCGCGCTCCTCGACCACCTCACGGGCCCAGCGCTCGGCGTCGCGGTAGGCGGCCGCGAGCTCGTCGAGCGAATACGTCTGGCCGACCTGCTTCCGCAGCTCGTCGGTGACGATCGCGACCTGCTGGAGGAGCTGCTCGTAGCGGCGGCGATCGCTCCGCGCGTCCTCGAGCCGCCGGTCGCCCTCGGCCCACTCCTCCCGGAGGAGCGTCGTCGCATGCTCGGACATGGCCGCCGATGCTAGCCGGGGTCGGTGCAGCACCGTTCCGGCCAGAGCGGGCCGAGCTCGGCGACGATGCGCTCGCCGAGGCGGTAGCCGGGACGCGCGAGCGCGAACGCCGCGTGCGCGTGCAGGCACTTGAGCGAGCCCGTGCGGCCGGCGCCGCCGACGCCGAGCTCGAGCGAGGCGCCGCCGTCCCGGCCCGTCTCGCCGGCGGCGAGCTCTCGCCGGATCCTGCGCTGCTCGTCGTCTGCGTGCGCGCGGCTCGCGGCGAGCTCCGGGTCGTCCTGCGCGGCCTGCGTCCAGCGGTCGACCCCGCCTGCGGCCTCGAGGCGGGAGATCGATGCGACGAGGTGCCTGCACGTCACGTAGTACGTCGTCGGGAAGGGCTCGCCGTCCAGGTCGTACGGCCGCTGCTCGGTCACCGCTGGGAGGCCGAACGGGCAGCGCACGACGACGCGGCCGAAGGCACGCGGCTCGCGGCCGATCTGGCGGGCGACCGTCGCGTCGATCAGCGTCCACGGTGGGCCATCATGCTGGCCCGCTGCTCTTTGCGCCAACGGTTGATGCCCTTGACGATGTAGAGCCGTTCGCCGGGGCGAACGTAGCCGAGCGCGCGCGCTTCGCGCGCGAGCGTCGCGATCGAGTTCGACGAGCCGAGCCGATGCTCGAGCCGTGTCTTCTCTACTTGCAGCCGCTGCACCACCTGCGTGCGCTGGCCGAGCTGGCCGCGTGCGTCGATGTACGCCTTGATCGGCCGGTAGTAGAGCAGCGCGATCAGGACGAGCGCGCCCACCGCGAGCCAGCGGCGGACGACGAGCGAGCGCGCGTGGCGGCGACCCTTCCGAGGCATCTTCGCGAGGTTCGCGTTACGAAGGCCTGACCCTTCCTCTACGAGGGGTGTCCCCCGTCACGGAACCTCACGGATCAGGTCGGGCCCACGTCCGAAGAGACCGTCTTGGCGCGATGCGCCGTCGCGGTGCGCCTCGTGTCCGCGAGACGCAGTGACACCGCCGGCCGGGAAGCGGAGAAGGGGGCCTCGAGGGATACGGTTGCCCCCAAGGATCTCCTCGGCCTCAGGCCGTGAGGCGCTCAGGCGATGTCGACTTTGATGACGTTCGTCGAGCCGGGAAGGTTGACCGGCGTGCCGGCGGTGATCACCACGCGGTCGCCGGGCTCGATGTGGCCGGCGTCGCGGGCGGCGCGAACGACGCGTCCACAGCTCCTCGACGTCGCCGCACTCCTCGATGAGGATCGGGGTCACTCCCCACTCGATCGCCATCTGCCGCCTCGCCCAGTCGATGTGCGTGAGTGCGATGATCGGCCGCTGGGGACGCAGGCGCGCGACGCTCGACGCGGTCCGGCCGCGGAAGGTCGGTACGAGGATCGCCTTCGCGCGCAGCGCCTCGGCGATGTCGCAGGCGGCGTTCGACATGGCGCCGCCGATCGTCGGATTGGCCTCGGCCGCCGGAATCTCGTGCCGATACGTCATGCTCGGCTCGATCGCGCGCGCGATCCGGTCCATGTACGCGACCGCCTCGACCGGATACTCGCCGACCGCGGTCTCGCCCGAGAGCATCACCGCGGACGTCCCGTCGAGGATCGCGTTCGCGACGTCGCTCGCCTCTGCACGCGTCGGCTCGGGATGATGCACCATCGACTCGAGCATCTGCGTCGCAGTGATCACCGGCTTTCCGCGCTCGAGCGCCTTGTAGATGATCCGCTTCTGCAGCAGCGGCACGAGCGCAGGCCCGATCTCGACGCCGAGATCGCCGCGCGCGACCATCACCGCGTCGGTCTCGGCGAGCACGTCGTCGAGCACGTCGACCGCCTCCGCCTTCTCGATCTTCGCGATCACGTGCGCGTGCGAGCCGGCCTGCTCGATCAGCGCCCGCAGGTCGCGCACGTCGGCAGCCGATCGCACGAATGAGAGCGCGACGAAATCGACGCCGAGCTCGAGCGCGAAATCGAGATCCGCGGTGTCCTTGGGCGTGAGCGACGGGATCGGCAGCGGAACACCGGGCAGGTTGACGCCTTTGTGCGAGCTGACGACGCCGCCCACGATCACCTCGCAGCGGCGCGGCCGTGCTCGACCTCGCCGACGCGCAGGCGCACGAGCCCGTCGTCGATCAGCACGTCGTGGCCGGGCATGAGCACCTCGCCGATCACGGCCGGCGCGACCGGCAGCTCACCGTCGATCGCCGCGTCCTCGGCGGAGACCGTGATGGTCTCGCCGTTCCGCAGCACCATCGGCTCCTCGAGCTCGCCGATTCGAAGCTTCGGCCCCTGCAGGTCGGCGATCAACGCGATCGGCCGGCCGGCCTCCGCCTCGGCGTCGCGGACGCGCTGGGCGCGCTCGGCGTGCTCCTCGTGGGTGCCGTGCGAGAGGTTCAGCCGCGCCGCGTTCATGCCGGCGGCGACGAGCGCCCGCAGCTTCTCCGGTGAATCCGACGCAGGCCCGAGGGTTGCGACGATCTTCGTGCGGCGCTCGGGAATCACGACGCCAGGTACATGTGACCCGAGCGAGGGAACGCGGCCCAGCCCGGGTAGACGGCCCGACTGCCGAGCTGCTCCTCGATCCGGAGCAGCTGGTTGTACTTCGCGACGCGGTCGCTGCGGGCCGGCGCGCCGGTCTTGATCTGCCCGGTGCCGAGCGCGACGGCGAGATCGGCGATGGTCGCATCCTCGGTCTCGCCGGAACGATGGGACATCACCGCGGTGTACCCGTTCTCCTGCGCGAGGTGCACAGCCTCGATCGTCTCCGTCAGCGTGCCGATTTGATTGACCTTGACGAGGATCGAGTTGCCGACCCCGCGCTCGATCCCCTCGCGGAGCCGCGCGGGATTCGTCACGAACAGGTCGTCGCCGACGAGCTGCACACGCTCGCCGAGCCCGCGCGTCAACGCGCCCCAGGCGTCCCAGTCGTCCTCTGCGCAGCCGTCCTCGATCGAGACGATCGGGTACGCCTCGACGAGGCCCTCCCAGAAGCCGGGCAGCTCGGCAGAGGAGAGATCGCGCCCTTCGAAGCGATACCTGCCGTCGGCGTAGACCTCGCTCGTCGCGGGATCGAGCGCGATGGCGACGCTCTCGCGGTGGCCGGCGCGCTCGGCGGCCTCGAGGACGGCCTCGATCGCCGCCTCGCTCGACGCGAGGTCGGGTGCGAAGCCGCCCTCGTCGCCGACGCCCGTCGCGAGACCACGCTCGCTGAGGACTCTCTTCAGCGCGTGGTACACCTCGGCCCCGATCCGCAGCGCATCGGCGAAGCTCGCTGCGCCCGCCGGCACGACCATGAACTCCTGCAGGTCGATCGAGTTCGCCGCGTGCGCACCGCCGTTGATCACGTTCAGCATCGGCACCGGCAGCGTGGCCGCATCGGGCCGCCGAGATAGCGGAAGAGCGGCTCCCCCGCGTCCTCCGCCGCCGCTTTCGCGGCGGCGAGTGAGACCCCGAGAATCGCGTTCGCGCCGAGCCGCCCTTTGTTCGGCGTGCCGTCGAGCTCGATCAGCCGCGGTCGAGCGCCTCCTGCTCGTTCGCCTCGAGGCCGATCGCCGCGTCGCGGAGCTCGCCGTTCGCGTTCGCCACCGCCCGCGTGACGCCCTTGCCGCCGTACGCGGCGCCGCCGTCGCGGAGCTCGACCGCCTCGTGCACCCCGGTCGACGCGCCCGACGGCACGGCGACCCTCCCGACCGCGCCGGATTCGAGCTGCACGTCGACCTCGATCGTCGGGTTCCCCCTCGAGTCGAGGATCTGGCGGGCTCGGACGTCGGCGATCCTGCTCACTGCTGCTCCTTCGCGCGGTCGAAGTACTCGTCCTGCCGCTCGAGCGGCAGCGCGCTCCAATCTTCGCCGTTCTCGCGTGCGAGCGCCTCGGCTGCCTCGACGCGCGACCGGAAGCGCTCCGATGCGCGACGAAGCTCCAGCTCGGGGTCGACGTCGAGCTTGCGCGCCACGTTCACGGCCGCGAAGAGAACGTCTCCCAGCTCCTCCGCCCGGCGCTCCTCCGAGCCGAGGTCGGCCTGCAGCTCGCGCAGCTCTTCCTGGAGATCGGCGAGTGCGCCGCCGACGTCGGGATACTCGAAGCCCACTGCCTTCGCGCGCTGCTGAACCTTGCGGGCGTGCAGCAGCGCGGGCAGTGCCTCCGGCACATGATGAAAGACCCCCTCGCGTCCCTCCTGCTCGCGCTTGATGCGCTCCCAGTTCTCCTTCACGCGACCGGGCGTCGCTGCCTCGACGTCGCCGAAGACGTGCGGGTGACGGCGGACGAGCTTCTCGTGGATCAACCGCGCAGCCTGCGCGAGGTCTCCCTTGCCCTGTTCCTCGAGCAGGAGCGCGAGGAAGTACACCTGGAAGAGCAGGTCGCCGAGCTCGTCGAGCAGCTTCTCGTCGTCGCCGGCAAGTGCGGCGTCTGCGACCTCGTAGGCCTCCTCGACCGTGTGCGGGACGATCGTGCGCGCCGTTTGCTCCCGATCCCAGGGACAGTCGCGGCGCAGCCGCTCGGTCAGCTGCTGCAGCTCGAGAAGGGCCTGATCAGCTCAGCCAGTGGTGGTGGGCGCCGTGACGGAGATGCCCGTGGTCGCGGTCGAGGCGGGTGCGTACCCGGCCTGGTAGCTGACCTTCTTCGCGTAATCCTTCTTCACGCCGTCGAGCCACTTCGTCATCGCCGCCGTGCGCTTGGTCTGCAGCAGCTGCTGCGAGATCTGCGCCTTGACCGACGAGAGCGGTGTCGTCTTCGCCGGCGTCACGTCGGAGAGCGCCTGGATGATGTGCCAGCCGTACTGCGTGTGGACCGGCGGCGACGTCTCGTTCTTCTTCAGCGAGAAGGCGACCTTGTCGAACGGTGCAACGGTCTGGCCCTTCGTGATCGTCAGCTTGCCTCCGAGCTTCGCCGAGCCCGGGTCCTTCGAGTACTTCTTCGCGAGCACGGCGAAGCTGGCACCGTTCTTCAGCTGCGTCTCGAGCGTGTCGGCGAGCTTCTTGTCGCTGACGAGGATGTGGCGCACGTCGCGGCTGGCCGCGGTGCCGTACTGCGACTTGTTGTCGTTGTAGTACTTCGTGATCTCCGCGTTCGAGACCTTGAGCTTGCCTGTGATCTTGTTGTACAGCCGCTCCGAGAGGATCTGCGCCTTCAGGTCGAGCCGTAGCTGAGGCTCGGTGAGCCCTTGCGCCTTCAGCTGCGCCTTGTACTTCGCCTCGTTGCCCGCGAAGTACTGTTTCTTGATCTGCACGAGCCGCTTGTCGATGTCCTTGTCGGTCACGACGACGCCGACGGACTTGCCCTTCTGCTCGAGCTCGGACTGCTGGACGAGGTACTGCATCGCCTGATCCTGGAGTGACTTGTACTGCGACGTTCCCGGCTTCGGGAAGGCCTTCTTCTGCACCTTGTACGTGCGCTGCGCGCCCGCGAGGAGCTGCGTGAACGAGGCCTTCGTGATCGTGGTGCTGCCGACTTTGGCGACAGCGTCCTTCGGAACGCTCTTCGATCCTCCGCCGCAGCCGGCGGCGACGAGCGCGACTACGAGGAGCAGGGCGACAGGCGAAAGGCGACGCAGTTTCATGTCCATCCAGTGAGGTCGGTAAAGGGACGGCCGAGGGCGGAAGGTTTCACGCTGCTCGACGAGCATCCAAGATAGCATCGACGAGGCGGAGTGCCTGGGGGAAACCGTTGTCGCTCCTGAGGCTCACTTCGCTTGTTCCTACGGCGTAAACGGCCGTGTGGATGCGGCTTCGGAGCTCCTTCAGCTCGCCCGAGCCGAGCACGAGCTTGCCGACCGTGGCCTTGCCGCCCCGGAACACGAGATAGTCGGCCCCGAGCCGCGCGACCTTGATCTTCGCCTCCTGGAAGGCGAAGAGATTCTCGACCGGCTCGGGCAGGGGCCCGTACCGGTCCTCGAGCGAGGCCTGGAGCTCGCGCAGCTCGTCCTCGCTCTCCGCGAGGGCGAGCCGGCGGTGGATGTCGATGCGAAGCGCCTCGGAAGACACGTACTGCTGGGGCACGTACGCGTCGATCCGGGCGTCGATCCGCACCGGCCGCGCGGCGACCCGGCGCTCCCCCTGCAGCTCCGCGACCGCCTCGTTCAGCATCTCGACGTACAGCTCGAAGCCGACGGCCGCCACATGCCCCGACTGCTCTGCGCCGAGCAGCTCGCCCGCGCCGCGGATCTCCAGATCGCGCATCGCGATTGCGAACCCGGCCCCGAGCTCGGTGTGGTCGGCGAGCGTCGTGAGGCGCGCGCGCGCGTCGGGCGAGAGCTCGCGCGCGTCGGGATAGAGCAGGAATGCGTATGCCGTCTCGTCGGAACGGCCGACGCGGCCGCGGATCTGGTAGAGCTGCGCGAGCCCGAGGGTGTCGGAGCGCTCGACGATCAGCGTGTTCGCCTGCGGGATGTCGATCCCCGACTCGATGATGGTCGTGGACACGAGCACGTCTGCGTCGCCTCGCAGGAAGACGTGCATCTTCTCCTCGAGCTCCTTCTCGCGCATCTGCCCGTGCGCGACGAGGAAGCGGAGGTTCGGGCAGAGCTGCTCGAGCTTCCGCGCCGCTTCCTCGATCGTCTCCACGCGGTTGTGCAGGTAGAACGACTGCCCGTTTCGCTCGTGCTCGCGTTCGAGCGCGACCTTGATCTGGTCCTCGTCGTACTCGCCCACCGTCGTGCGAATGGGGCGCCGGCCTTCCGGCGGCGTCTCGATGATCGAGATGTCGCGCATTCCCGCCAGGGACATGTGCAGCGTGCGCGGGATCGGCGTGGCGGAGAGCGTGAGGACGTCGACCTCGAGCCGCAACGACTTCAAGAGCTCTTTCTGCGCGACGCCGAAGCGCTGCTCCTCGTCGAGGATCACGAGACCGAGCTCCTTCGGGATCACATCCCGGCTCAAGACGCGATGCGTCCCGATCAAGACGTCGACCTTGCCGGCCGAGAAGTCGGCGAGGACCTGCTTGACCTCCTTCGGCGAGCGGAACCGCGAGACCATCTCGACGCGAACCGGGAAGTCGCGGAACCGGTCGCGGAACGTGTTCCAGTGCTGCTCGGCGAGGATCGTCGTCGGGGCGAGCATCAGAACCTGCTTGCTGTTGATCGCAACCGCGAACGCGGCGCGAACGGCGACCTCCGTCTTGCCGAACCCGACATCGCCGCAGACGAGCCTGTCCATCGGCCGCGGAGCCTCGAGGTCCTCCTTCACCGCCTCGATCGCGTTCTCCTGATCCGGTGTCTCCCGGTACGGGAACGACGCCTCGAGCTGCTGCAGCCACTCGCTCGAGAGGTCGTAGGCGATTCCCTCGTGCGTCTGCCGTTGCGCGTAGAGCGCGATCAGCTCGGAGGCGAGCTCATGGACGGACTCTCGCGCGCGCGACTTGAGCAGCTGCCAGGCCTTGCCGCCGAGCTTCGAGAGCGCGGGCGACGATGCGTCCGACCCGACGTAGCGCGAGACGCGGCCGAGCTGCTCGTGCGGGACGTAGAGACGGTCGTCACCGCGAAACGCGAGCAGCAGGTAATCGCGGGTGACGCCTGCGACCTCTTTCGTCTCGAAGCCGAGCAGCTGCCCGACGCCGTGATCCTCGTGCACGACGTAGTCGCCGGTGCGCAGGTCGGCGAAGGATTGGAGTGCGCGCCCGCCGAGGCGCCGCTCGCGTGGAGCGCGGCGGCGGAACACCTGGTGATCGGGCAGGAGCACGAGCCCGAGCTCGCGCCAGACGAAGCCGCGCCGCGCCGGCGCGACGGCGAAGAAGAGACCCGCCTCGCTCGGCAGCTTGTCGCCGGGTGCGAGGATGCGAGCCTCGACGCGGCGCAGCATCCCCTGCGTGCGCAGCGCCTCGCCCCGATGCGGAAAGGCGATGACGACGCGCTGGCCCGCGCGCACGAACGCCGCGAGCTCGACCTCGGCCTCGGACAGGCCACGCGAGGCGATCGCCGGGCGCTGTGCCTCGAATGCGAACGGCTGCCCTTGCGGGAACGGATCGAGCTCGGTCGCACCCTCGAGCTCCATCGGCGTGAGCTGCTCATCGGCCCAGATGCGGCGCACCTCGTCGGGCTGAAAGACGAAGTCGGGCGGCCGGTCGAACGCCTGCGACGAGATCCCCCGGTACCGGCCGGATCTCGCCTTCATCGCCGTGCCAGTCCTCGACCAGATCGAGGCGACGCTCGACCGCCGGGAAGATCGTGCAGGCATCGACCGGATGCAGCGCGCGCTGCGTGAACGCCGAGAAGGCCCTGATCGACTCCACCTCGTCGCCGAAGAACTCGATCCGGAACGGCTCTCGACCGGTCGTCGGGAAGACGTCGATCAGGCCTCCGCGCACTGCGAACTGGCCACGGTCGTCGACGCGCTCGACCCGCTCGTACCCGGCGAGCGCAAGCGCCTCCGACAGCCCGTCGACGCCACTCTCGTCGCCGGGGGCGAGCTCGATCGGCTCCGGACGAGCGGTGACCGGGGGAAGGAGCTCCGCCACCGCGTACGCGGACGCGCACACGATGCCGCCGTCCCCAAGCACGGCGAGGGCGCGTGCGCGCTCGCCGACGAGGTGCGGCGGAGGCTCGAGCCCCGACTCCCAGCGGACGCCGCGTGACGGCATGTAGCCGACGACCTCCTCACCGAGGTACCACGCGACGGCCTCGGCCGCATCACGCGCATCCGCGTCCTCGGGCAGCAGGCAGACGAGCGGCCGCTCGAGCCGCTCGTACAGGCCGGCGAGCACGACCGGGAGCGACGCCTCCGACACGCGCGCACGGGTCGGCAGCGACTCGGCGAGGTCGCCGAGCCGCTCATGCTCCGCAATTTCGCGGACGAACGCGTGCAATACCGGCCGGTCCATGACGAGCGGCGGAACCGAGGTTCCGCGCGGGCCGATGGTACCCGCGCTCACTCGTTCGAGGGACGCCGGCACGGGGCTGCGCGACGAGGAGCTCGACGCGCTCTATGGATTCCGGCCGCCGGCGCGCGGACGCTCCCTCTCGGCTCGGAAGATCGTCTGGTCCGTGGTCGGCCCGCTCGTGCTCACCGTCGCGGACTTCGCCTACACGCAGGTCCCCCACGCGCGGCCTCCCGCCTACGGCGTCGTCCCGCCTGCATCCGATGTGATCTACGGCATCCCGACAGAGCTGGCCGGCGAGCTCGGCATCTGCACCGACTACGTCGCCGATCGACCAGGCGGCCGGGCGCTGGGTCTGCGTCAGCGACCACCCCACCGACACGCTCCCCGCCCCCGCGGGAGAGCCGACCTGACGCGCGGCGCTACAACTCGCCGCCTCCGCCGCCCGCCGGTGGAGCGGCCGCAAGCGAGCCCTGCACGGACGATGCGAGCAGCACGCACCGGCCGCGAAGCTGGAGGCGGTGATAGCTCAACACGCCGGTGAAGGTCAACGCGCCCGCAGCGCTCGTGAGGTTGGCGGTCAGCGCGTACTGCTGCTGCCCGCACCCGGGAGCGGCGGAGCGGAGCTGGAGGCTGCCGCCGGTGAAGGTCGCGGCGAGCTGGGAGCCGGTGTTCGACCGGAGCGCGAGGGTGCCGCCCGTGATCGCGCAGCTCGAGCCGGCCGTGGCGCAGCTCGCCGGCGGGTCGTGCGTGACACTCGCCTGCCAGAAGCCCCGGTCTCCTGCGGAGCCCACACCGAGGCCTGTGAACGAGCTGGTGTTCGCCTGCGGGACGCCGAACTCGAAACCCGCCACCTGGTAGCTGGGCGACACGGCGGCGCCCGCTCCGGTTGCGGCGACGAGGGCGACGGCGGCCTGCAGCGCGAAGGCGTACGAGATCCTGCGCATTGCGGCGTCTCCTCTCGAGAATGCGATAGGCCACCTGACTCGGCAGATCGCACCGGAGGGGTGACCACAGCCACCCTCGCGGGTGACACTCGATCTAGGCAGTCCGCTTGCGGTTGACAACGCGCTGCGCCTGCTCGATCCCCTCCGCGTCCAGCTGCTCGACCGCGGCCGCTGCGCGCGCGACGAGGGTCTCCGCGTCGTCCTGCGGCTCGAAGTTCGAGAGGACGTAGTCGGCGAGCGGTCGTGGGTCGCCGCGCTCCGGGCGGCCGACGCCGATGCGCAGGCGGAGGAAGTCCGGCGTCTGCAGATGCTGTGCGATCGACCGCAGGCCGTTGTGGCCGGAGAGGCCTCCGCCGACCTTCAGCTCGAGGCGGCCGAGCTCGAAGTCGCCCTCGTCGTGCACGACGAGGACCTCGCGCGGTTCGAGCTTGTAGAAGCGCGTTGCGCCGCCGACCGCGCGCCCCGACTCGTTCATGAACGTCTCCGGCTTGAGCAGCGCGACCTTGTGGCCGTCGAGACGGATCTCGGCGAGCTGCCCGGAGAACTTCGATTTCCAGGAGCCGCCGTGCCGCCGCGCGAGCTCGTCGAGCACGAGGTGGCCGACGTTGTGCCGGTTGCGTGCGTACTCCCGGCCGGGATTGCCGAGACCGACGACGAGGAGATCGAGCGACGACCCCGTACGGCGGGGCCACAACCGCATCGGGCGTTAACCCTCGGTCGTGCTCTCGCCGCCCGCGGCCTCCGCCGCAGGCTCGGACTCGGACGCCTCGCCTTCCGCGCCCTCGGCGCCTTCGCCCTCGGCGGCCTCGGCCTCCAGGGCCTCCGCGGCTTCGGCCTCTTCCGCCTCGATCGCGCGCGTCGGAGCGGTGAGCGTCGCGACGACCGTGTCGACATCGTCGAGGAACGTGACGCCTTCCCGCACCTCGATGTCGCCGATGCGAAGCGTGTCGCCCGTCGCCATGTGCGAGACGTCGAGATCGATGTGCTCGGGCACCTCGAGCGGCAGCGCCTCGACCTGAATCTCACGCAGCGGCTGCGAGAGCACACCGCCCTCCTTCACTCCCGGCGCATTCTCGCCGCCGATCAGATGGACGGAGACCGACGCGGTGATCGTCTGGTCGAGCCGAACCTCGTGCAGGTCGACATGCGTGACGAAGCCGCGAACCTTGTCGACCTGGTAGTCCTTGAGGATGGACGCGTGCGAGGAGCCTGTTCCGTCGATCTCGACGTCGAGGATCGAATGCAGGCCGGCGTTGCCGGTGAGCGCGCGCCTCAGCTCGCGCTCCTCGATCGAGAGCGCTATCGGCTCGCCCCGGCCGTAGAGCACGCCGGGGACGAAGCCGGCACGCCTCAGGCGGCGCGTCTCCCGCGAGCCGAGTTGCTCGCGCTTCATGACCACCAGCTTGGTGCGCTCTCCAGCCATACCGGCGCGTGAGTGTAGCGGAACCCTCGTTCCCGCCTGCAGAATCGGGATGTGTTCGAAGATCTGCTGCGACGCTGGGACGGCGAGGAGGCGGTGATCCGCTTCGACGAGCCGAGCGGCGCCTGGATGTTCGTCTGCGTCCACTCGACGGCTCTCGGCCCGGCGGGCGGCGGGACACGGATGCGCGTGTACGAGCGCCCGGCGGACGGTCTCGCCGATGCGCTGCGCCTCTCACAGGCGATGACGGTGAAGATGGCAGTCGCCGGAGCCGACCGAGGCGGCGGCAAGGCGGTGCTCGCCGTGCCGGCGCTGCCGACGGGCGAGGCGCGCCGTGCGCTCCTGCTCCGTTACGGCGAGCTCGTCGCATCGCTCGGCGGGACCTACCGCACCGCCGGCGACATGAACATCTCGCCCGCCGACCTCGACGTGGTGAAGGAGCGCTGTCGCTGGGTGTACGGAACGACCGGCGCAGGCGGGAACAGCGGCCGCGGGACCGCGATCGGCGTGCTCCACGGCATTCGCGCAGCGGCGGAGCACGTATTCGGCTCGTCGGACCTAACAAAACGGCGGGTGCTCGTGCAGGGCGCCGGCGCGGTCGGACACGATCTCGCCCGCTCCCTCGCGGCCGAAGGCGCGGACGTGCTCGTCTCGGACGTCGACGAACGCAGGGCCGCCGATGCGGGTGGCAGGGTCGTCCCTGCGAGCGAGGCTCTCACGACCGAGTGCGATGTCTATGCACCGTGCGCGGTCGGAGGCACGCTCGACGCCGAGTCGATCCCGCGACTGCGCTGCCGCATCGTCGCCGGCTCGGCCAACAACCAGCTCGGGACAGCGGAGGACGCGCAGCGCCTGCACGACCGCGGCATCCTGTACGCGCCCGACTACGTCGTCAACGCGGGCGGCGTGATCCAGCTCGTCGGCCTCGAAGACCACGGCTGGGACGAGCAGGAGCTCGAACGGAATCTCGCCACGATCGGCGACACGCTGCGCCGCCTCTTTCGCGAAGCCGATGAACGCGGCACGACGCCCGCCGCCGCGGCAGAGCAGCTCGCCGCGCAGCGCATCGCCGCCGCGGCTGCCTAGCGGTGACCGCAGCGAACGGATCTGGACCGCCCCGGCGGGCGCGCGGACCGGTGCTGTCGAGACGGGGCCGCCTCGCGATCGGGGCGTGTGCGGCGATCGTGATCGGCGGGGTTCTCGTCGCGCCGGTCGTACTCCGGACGAACGGATCTTCGGGCGGAAAGCACTGCTCTCTGCTGCTCCGCTACCAGGGTCGCGAGTACCTCGCGCGGTCCGTCGAGTCTGCGCAGGTCGTCGAGGGAGTCGCGATCGGCGTCGGGGTGACGAGCGGTTGCGGCACGTCGCCCGCCAATATCGGCATCCGCTCCCTCGTCGGCGTCCGGCCGTCCGCCGCCGTCGGTCTCGCGGCCGACCAGTCTTCGCTCTACGTCCGCCGCGGTGTGTGCGCGCAGAAACCGCCGCGACTGCTGCTCGCGTGCCTGAAGCGAGCCTAGAAGAGCTGGTTCTCGCCGCCGAAGATCGCAGACACCGAGTCGTCGGCGAACACGTTCATGATCGTCTCGGCGAGCAGCGGCGCAACCGGGAGCACCGTCATGTTCGGCGGCATCTCGAGCGGATTGATCGGCACGGTATCGGTGACGACGATGCCGTCGATCGGCGCCCCGTGGAACTTCGAGAGCGCGCCGTCGCAGAAGACGCCGTGCGTGGCGTACACCCACACGCCCTCGACGCCGTGCGCGCGCAGCGCCTCGACGTTCGCGATCAGCGTGCCGCCGGTCATGATCACGTCGTCGCCGACGATCGCGGTCTTGCCCTTCACGCGGCCCGTGACCTCGGTCACCTCGACCCGATCGTGCTCGGGTCGCGTCTTGTGCATGATCGCGAACTCCGCCTCGATCATCTCGGCGAACCGGACGGCCATCTTCGCCCGCCCCTCGTCCGGCGCGACCGAGACGATCGTCGAGCCCGTGAGCCCGAGGTCGCGGAAATGGCGCGCGAAGAGCGGCAGGGCGGTCATGTGGTCGACCGGAATCGTGAAGAAGCCCTGAATCTGGCCGGCGTGCAGATCCATCGTCAGCACGCGGTCGGCGCCGGCGAGCTGCAGCATGTCGGCGACGAGTCGTGCGGAGATCGGCTCGCGCGGCTTCGCCTTCCGGTCCTGCCGCGCGTAGGGGAAGAGCGGGATCACGGCAGTGATGCGCTTCGCCGATGCGAGCTTCGCGGCCTGGACCATGAACATGAGCTCCATCAGATACGCGTCCACCGGGATGCAGCCGGTCTGCACGAGGAAGACGTCGGCACCGCGGATCGACTCCTCGTAGCGGCAGTACGTCTCGCCGTTTTTGAACGTGTCGAGCTCGACGCCGCCCAGCTCGACTCCGAGCTGTTGGGCGATCGCGCTCGCGAGATCGGGATGCGAGCGGCCGGCGAACACCATCAGACGCTTGTGCGTCCCGCGCTCGATCCAGTGTCCTGCCGCGGGTTCGGTCACGATCCCCTTCTCCAATCCCGGCAGGGTGAGCTCAGCGGTCACGCTGTCCATGCTTGTCGTAGACCCACCCTTCCTTCGTTTCCTGGCGCGACGCGAAACCGGCGAGCGATCCTGCAGGGACATCATCGGTGATGACCGAACCCGGCGCAATCCAAGCATCGTCGGCAATGTCCACGGGAGCAAGGAACGTATTGTCGACGCCGGTCCTGACGTTGCGGCCGATCCGCGTCCGGCCTTTCGGCGTGCCCGGGACGTGCGAGAAGTTGGCGGTGATGTTGCCGGCCGCGATGTTCGTATCCTCCCCGATCTCGGCATCGCCCAGATAGGAGAGGTGCGGGATCTTCGTGCGGGCTCCCACGATCGCCTTCTTCAGCTCGACGAAGGTGCCGACCTTGGCGTCCTCCCCCACGTCGGTTCCGGGCCGCACATAGGCAAAGGGCCCGACCTCGACCCCGCTCGCGATCCGCACGTCGCCGCGCAGCACCGTGAACGGGTGGATCGTGACGTCCGCTTCGATCGCGACGCCGGCCTCGATCCAGGTCGAGCCGGGATCGACGATCGTGACGCCGGCGAGCATGTGGTCCTCGTTGATCCGGTCGCGAAGCTTCGAGGCGACGAAGGCGAGCTCGACCCGCGTGTTGATCCCCTCCACCTCCCAGGCAACCGGTGCCGTGTGCACCGCAACCGTCTCGCCGTCTGCGACGAGCAGGCCGACCGTGTCGGTCACGTAGAGCTCGCCCTGCGCGTTGTGCGGCTCGAGCCGCTCGAGGGCCGGCCAGAGCTTCTCGCTGCGAAAGACGTAGATCCCCGAGTTGACCTCGCCCAGCTCGAGCTCGTCCGGCGAGGCGTCGGCTGCCTCGACGATGCGCGCGAGGCGCCTCCCTCCGTCGCGCACGATCCGGCCGTACGAGCGGCGGTCCTCGGGCTCGAACGCGAGCACGGTGGCCGCCGCGCCCTCGCGCCGGTGCGTGTCGACGAGCGCCCGAACGAGGTCGGGTGTCAAGCCGGGCACGTCGCCGTTCAGCACGACGACGTCGCCGGCAAAGTCTCGGAGCGAGCTGTGAGCCGAGCGGACGGCGTCGCCCGTGCCGAGCGGGATCTGTTGCAGCGCGACCTCGACGCCGTCGTACGCGTCGGCGGTGTCCGGCGAGGCGACGACGACCACTCGGTCGACGCCGGCATCCTTCGCCGCCTGCACGACCCAATCGACCATCCTGCGCCCGAGCAGCGGGTGCAGGTGCTTCGGCGTTGCGCTCTTCATGCGCGTGCCGAGGCCGCCGGCCATCACGACTGCTGCAAGGGGGTTCGCCATGTCAGGAGGAAACGACTGGGGCGCCAGGATTCGAACCTGGGATCACGGGACCAAAACCCGTTGCCTTACCACTTGGCCACGCCCCAGGGCGATGGAACTCTAGCGGCGGTCGAGGAAGAGATAGACGAGCCCGAGCACCGCGAAGACGACGACGGCCATGATCACGGCCCACTTCACGATCCAGGCGAGGATCACCCCGATCACGGCCAGGAGCTGCGAGGCCGCGAAGATCCACAGGATGTGCCGCACGATCGCGGACCGGCTCTCCCGGCCGCCGAGCCAGACGAGGACTGCGATCACGGCGAGGACGATCACGGTCCAGCGCGTCAGGTCGTGCGAGAAGAGAACGACGAGCGACTCGGCCGCCGCGATCCAGAGGGCGATGCGCGTCCGCCGCTGCTGAAGCCAGAGCGCGGCCCTGCTCGAGCCGCGGTCGACAGCGTGCGGCGAATCGCTCAGCACGCCGTCAACCGTACCACGCTGGTGCCGTCAGCCATGTTCGCCCGACGCTCCGCAACGCGCGCCTCGCGGCCTTCGCGTGCGCCTCGTGATGGAAGAGGCCGTAGACGGTCGGGCCTGCCCCGCTGACGTCGGCGCGGAAGGCGCCGAGCGCGGCCAGCTCGCCGGCGAGCGGCGACGAGGCGAGGTCGTTCGGCGGCAGCGCGGCGAGATCCCGCGGCCGGCTGATCCCGTCGAGCGTGTCGAGCAGCGCTTCGCGGCGGTCGTCCCAGCCCTCGGCGCCGTTCCGCGCGTCGAACGCCGCATAGACGGCGGCGGTCGACGCCTTCTGCGCGTGCTTCGGCAAGACGAGCAGGATCCAGAAGTCCTGCGGGACGTCGAGCGGGGCGAGGATCGTCCCGTCGGCGGAGCCGAGCCGTGGCCCGTCGACGAGGAAGAACGGGACGTCGGAGCCGAGCCCCACCGCGAGGTCGTGCAGCTCGTCCTCGGGGACCGGCTCGGCGAGCGTGCCATTCGCAAGACGGAGCGCGGTCGCGGCATCGGAGCTGCCTCCGCCGAGGCCGGCGGCGACCGGGATGCGCTTCTCGATCCTCGCGCGCCACCGGTCGGTGACGGCCGCATGTGCCGCGAGCCGCTCGAGCGCATCGCGTACGAGTGTGTCGCCCGCGAAGCCGTCGACACGCATGTGCTCGGACGGCTCGATGTCGATGCGGTCGGCGAGGCCGATCCGCTGGTACACGGTGAGGAGCTCGTGCTTGCCGTCGTGCCGGAGCGGTCCGACGACGAGTGCGAGGTTGATCTTTCCCGACGCGGACGCTCTCACGCGAGCGCCTTCGCAAGCGCGACGAACGCGTGCGGGTCGAGCGCTTCGGCGCGGATCGACGTGCTCCGGCCGATCTCCTCGAGCGCCGCGGCCGCCTGCCCGCGCGACGCGAGGCCTGCGAGCTCGAGCGAGTTCGGCAGCGTCTTGCGCCGGTGCGCGAAGGCGGCGACGACGAGCTGCTTGATGCGCGCGTAGTCATCGGGCAGCGGAAGCCGTCGGAACGCGACGAGCGCCGAGTCGACATTCGGGGGTGGCCGGAAGACCGTGCGCGAGACCGGGTGGAAGCCCGTCCGCTCGGACGCGAGCTGCACGAGCACGGAGACGGCCCCGTATGCCTTCGTGCTCGGCACCGCGAACAGGCGGTCTGCGACCTCGCGCTGGAGCATCACGCACCAGCGGTCGACGCCCGGCAGCCCGTCGAGGCTCTCGACGATCAGCGGTGTCGCGATGTTGTACGGAAGGTTCGCGACGAGCTTCGTGGCGGCGGGAGCGAGCGCTGCGAGGTCGAGCTGTAGCGCATCGCCGAAATGCAGCTCGACGTTGCCTCCGATGTCGCGGACGTACGGCTCGAGCGACGTGTCGAGCTCGACGGCATGCACCCGGGCGACGCGTTCGGACAGAAAGCGCGTGAGCACGCCGAGCCCCGGCCCGACCTCGAGCACGACGTCCGACTCGCCGAGCTCGGCGAGTCGCCCGATGACGCCGAGGATGTTCTCGTCGACGAGGAAATGCTGGCCGAGCGATTTCTTCGGAGAGACGCTCACAGGTCGAAGCATTCGGACGCGTTGCGGTCGATCTGCCGGCCGAGCTCGGCGGCATCCTCGTTCCGTGCCTGCGCGAGCGCCGCCAGCGTGTGCATGACGTAGGCGGGCTCGTTCCGCCTGCCCCGGACGGGCTGCGGCGCGAGGTAGGGCGCATCGGTCTCGGCGAGGATCCGCTCCGCCGGCACCTCGCGGGCGGCCAGCCGGAGGTCGACCGCCTTCGGGAAGCTCGCGTTCCCGGCGAACGAGACGTACCAGCCGCGCTCGAGCGCCGGTTCGAGCAGGTGCGGCGAGGAGAAACAGTGCAGGACGACGCGACCGTCGAAGTCTCGCAGGGCAGCGAGCGTGTCGACGTCGGCAGCGCGCGTGTGAATCACCGCGGGCTTGCCCGTCTCGGCAGCGACCTGGAGCATCGAGTCGAAGAGCCGCAGCTGCTTCTCGCGCGGTGCGTAGTCGCGGAACCAGTCGAGGCCCATCTCGCCGGCGCCGACCGCTTTGGGGTGTGCGAGCAGGGAGCGCACCTCGGCGACGTCGCCGTCGGTTGCGTCGTTCGCGTCGTGCGGGTGGATCCCGAGGATCGCGTACACCTCGGGGAAGCGGTCGGCGAGCTCGAGCGCGCGACGGCAGCCGGCGACGTTGGTTCCGACGGTGAGGATCCGCGTCACGCCGGCCTCCCTCGCGCGGGCGAGGACCTCGGAAGGATCGTCGTCGAGCGCGTCGAGATGCGCGTGCGTGTCGATCACAGTCCGAGCAGCGCAAGCTCTTCGGCTGCCGTCTCGGGCGGCAGCTTGCGGAAGAGCGGGCGCGGCTCTCGCAGCACCTGTCCCGCGGGCAGCTCGCTCGGACGCCACGAGCCGACCGCACCCTCGTACGTGCCGGTCAACACCTCGTGCGTCGACCCGTCTTCCTCGGTCGCCGTGTGGAACTCGAGCTCGCCGGCGAGCAGGCCCACGTAGCCGAGGAGCTCGTGCACGGTCTGCGAGCTGAACGGCAGGAACGGCGCGAGCAGCGTCTTGATCGAGTCGACGAGGCGCAGCGCGACGAAGAGAACCGTGCCCGCACGCTCACGGTCTGTCTTGACGAGCGCCCACGGCGCCTGTTCCGCCAGGTACTGGTTGGCAAGCGTGCTCGTGCGCATGGCTTCGGCCACAGCCGCACGGAATCGCGCTCCCTCGATGTGCGCTGCGATCTCGTCGAACGCGGCGGCGACTCGCTCCAGCACGAGCGTGTCCGCCTCGGTCAGCTCGCCCGGCTCGGGAACCGCGCCGAAGTTGCCCCGAGCATTGACGAGCGTCCGGTTGACGAGGTTCCCCCAGTTCGCCAGCAGCTCGTCGTTGTTCCGGCGCACGAACTCGTCCCAGGTGAAGTCGGTGTCCTGCGTCTCCGGACCTCCCGCCGTCAGGTAGTAGCGCAACGGGTCCGGGTCGTACCGGCTGAGAAAGTCGGCGACCCAGATCGCGAGGTTCCTGCTTGTCGACGCCTTCTTCCCTTCCATCGTCAGGTACTCGCTCGCGACGACGTTCGTCGGCAGATGCAGGTCCCCCTTGCCGGCACCGAGCTCGCCGCCCGAGCCGTATCCGATGAGCATCGCGGGCCAGATCACCGAGTGGAAGACGATGTTGTCCTTGCCCATGAAGTAGTAGTGGCCGGCGTCGGGGTTCTGCCACCACTCGCGCCACGCCTCCGGCGTCCCGCGGTTGTGCGCCCACTCCACGCTCGCGGACAGGTAGCCGATCACGGCGTCGAACCACACGTAGATCCGCTTCGTGTCCTCCGGGTAGTCGTCGACCGGGACCGGCACGCCCCAGTCGATGTCGCGCGTCATCGCGCGCGGCTTGAGCTCGCGTACGAGCGAGAGCGAGAAGTTCTTCACGTTCGGCCGCCAGCCCTCCTGCGCCGAGAGCCACTGCTCGAGCCGTTCGGCGAAGGCCGGCAGATCGAGGAAGAGGTGCTTCGTCTCGCGGAACTCCGGCGTCGAGCCGTCGATGATCGACCGCGGATTGATCAGATCGACCGGGTCGAGCTGATTCCCGCAGTTGTCGCACTGGTCGCCGCGAGCCTCCGGAAAGCCGCAGATCGGGCACGTACCCTCGATGTAGCGGTCCGGAAGCGTGCGGCCGTCGGGGGAGAACGCGCCGAGCGTGGTCTGCTCGACGAGATAGCCCTTGTCGTAGAGCGTGCGGAAGATGTCCTGCGTGATGCGCGCGTGGTTCCGCGTCGTCGTCCGCGTGAAGCAGTCGTAGGAGATCCCGAGGTTGCGCAGGTCGACCCGAATGAGCTCGTTGTTGGCATCGGCGAGCTCACGCGGCGACACGCCAGTCCGGTCGGCGGACACCATCACCGGTGTTCCGTGCTCGTCCGTCCCGCTCACCATCAACACGTCGTTGCCGCGCAACCGGTGATAGCGCGCGAAGACATCCGCCGGCACGGCGAATCCGGCCACGTGGCCAATGTGGCGCGGGCCACTCGCGTACGGCCAGGCCGGTGCGACGAGGATCTTCTTGGCCAGAACGTGCTCCTTCGGTGCGGTCGGACGGGCTAGAGATCATACGAACGCCCATGACCACCGCCGTTGCCGCGGCGAGTGCGAACAGGACGAGCGCCAGCAGCGGGAGGCCGTGAGGCTGGAGCAGGCTCCTGGGCGCGTGCGCGCGGGCCCGCGCGGCAGGCTCGTCTCGTGGGACGTCCGGCAGAAGGCCGGCGACTCCTCCGAGCTGGTGCGGAGAGCCGCCCCAGGTCGCGGGGGGCGTGCTCCGGCCGTTCCCTGCGGCCGGAGCCGGGCGCCGAACGGCCGCGCGGTCCAGGTGCAGCGCGGGCACGCGGACCGACGAGCCGAGGTCGCCGGGCGCCGCCGGATGCGCGAGCGGCGCGTCCGGGCCGGCGCCGTGGCCGTGGATCGACGGCGCCGCGGGCAGCGCCGCCGGCGGCGACACGAGAGCGGGAGGTGCCTCGACGGCGGGCGTCGCCGGCGAGACCGGCGCAGGCGGAGCCTCGACGGCAGGCGGAGTCGCCGGGGCGGCCGGAGCAGGAGCCTCGACCGCCGCAGGAGCGGCCACGGCCACCGGAGACGCCGCAGGCGCGGGAGCGGATGCGGGCGCCGCCGGAGCCGGCTGCGCGACGGGAGCCGGCTGCGCGACGGGAGCCGGCTGCGCGACGGGAGGCGCCGGCGCAGGCGCGGGTGCGGACGGCGCGGCGACGGGAGCCGGCGCCGGGGTGGCAACGGGTGCGGGCGACGGCTGGGCAGCCGGCGGCGGCGAGGCGACAGGCAGGAACCGCAGCGGGTCGAGGTACCCCTGGTCGTCCGAGGCGTCGCGGATGCCCAGGTGCACGTAGGGCACGTCGAACTCGGGTGAGCCGCTCGGCCCGACGCTCCCGACGACCGCTCCCTCCTCGACCGCGGCACCGCGTGAAACGTCGATCGAGCCGAGATGCGTGAGGCTCACGGCAAGTCCGGAAGGCGTCTCGATCGTGAGCGTCTTGCCGCTCGTCGGCACGGTGCCGGCGAAGCTGACGACGCCCGCGGCGGGCGCGAGCACCGGCGAGCCGTCCCCGGCGCCGATCGCGATGCCGCGGTGCTGCCCGGCGTCGTATGGATGGGCCTCGTCGAACGAGAACGTCTGCAGGATCGGGCCTTGGACCGGCCAGGTCCAGGCGCCGGCCGCAGGCACGAAGACGAGGAAGAGCAGGAGCGCGAGCGCACTGCGCCGCCGCAGGAACCGCATGACCACCACCACCTTTTTTGTTGTCACGATTGAAAACGGAGTGGAGTCGACGGTAGCAACGGCGTCGGCTGTTGTCCAATCTGCTTACAGAGAGCCGCGGTAGAGGCGGTTGCGCGCCGCGCCCGTGAGCTCGGCGACGAGCTCCGCCGCACGCTTGCGCGGCAACCCCGCCTCGACGAGCTCGGCGACGAGAGCGAGCGCGCCGGCCTCGTCGACCTCCGGCGTGCTGCCCGGTCCGAGCACGAGCGTGATCTCGCCCTTCGGAGGCTCGGCGAAGCGCTCCGCGACCTCCCCGGCCGATCCACGCACGACTTGCTCGAAGCGCTTGGTCAGCTCTCGGCAGACGGCGACCTCTCGGCGCGGATCCGCGGCGGCGAGCGAACGGAGCGTCGCCGGCAGGCGTCGCGGCGACTCGAACGCAACCACGGGCCACGACCACCGGCGCAGCTCCTCCCACAACGCGGCCAACGCCTTCGCGGTCCGCGGGAGGAACCCGACGAACTGATACCGCTCGCCGACGAGACCCGACGCGACGAGGGCCGTCTCCACCGCCGACGCCCCCGGCAGCACCGTCACCTCGATGCCTTCGTCGAGCGCCGCCCGCACGATCCGCGCGCCCGGATCCGACACGCCGGGCATGCCCGCGTCGGTGACGAGGGCAATGCGCTCGCCCGCCGCAAGGCGTGGCAGCAGCTCCGACGTGCGCGAGGCTTCGTTGTGCTCGTGGTACGACGACACGCGCGCTGCGATGCCGTGCCGTTCGAGGAGCCCGCGGGTGTGGCGCGTGTCCTCGCAGAGGACGAGATCGGCGGCCCGGAGCTCCGCGAGCACGCGCAGTGTGATGTCCTCGAGATTTCCGATCGGCGTCGCGCAGACGACGAGCGGCACTACTCGAGTGCCTCGAACCCCACGAACGCTGCGCCGATCAAACCTGCTGCGGTGCCGAGCTCGGCGCGGGCGACCTGCACGATGTCGCGCATCGGGCGCAGCGCTTCACGGCGCATGACCTCCTCCGCCGAGGAGATCAGGTACTCCCAGCCCGCGACCCCGAAGCCGCCGCCGATCACGATCAGATCCGGCGCGAAGATGTTCGTGAACGAGCCCATGCCGGAACCGAGAACCCGGCCGATCTCGGCGAGGATCCCGCGCGCGGTCTCATCCCCTTCGTCGGCGAGCCGCACGAGCCGGTGCGCATCGGCGGAGGGACCGAAGGCCTCTTCGGCGAGTGCGCTCGCCGCGTGACCGCTCACGTATGCCTCGAGATGACCTCGCCCCTGGCAGGTGCCCTGGCACGGCCGTCCGTCGTGGACGACCACCACGTGCCCGAGCTCGACTCCGGCCCCGTTCGTGCCGCGGAACGGCTTGCCGCCGGAGATCACTCCGCCGCCGAGCCCGGTGCCGAGCGTCAGCATCACGAGGTCGTCCACCCCGCGGCCGACGCCGGCGCGCCACTCGCCGATCGCGGCCGCATTCGCGTCGTTGTCGAGGCCCGCCGGCAAGCCGAACCGGCTCGCCATGTGCTCGCGAAGGGGAAAGTCGATCAGAGGGAGATTCACGCACTGGACGACGACGCCGCGCCGCTGGTCGATCGGCGACGGCACGCCGAACCCGATCGCCCCCACCTCGTCGCTCAGGAGCTCGGCGACCGCCGCCTCGAGCTCCCGCACGACCGTTTCCTGGGCGTCCTGCGGCGTCGCCCGCTCGTGCCGGCGGACGACCTCGCCTTCCCGCGTGACGACGCCGGCGAGGATTTTCGTGCCGCCGAGGTCAACTCCGATCGCGTGCGTCGCGCTCATGGCCAGCGGGTACCGTAACCCGCCGATGGCCGCGTCCGGGGAGAAGCCGTACCGCGTCTACAAGGGCGGTCGCACGAAGGGGAAGGTGCCGCTCGCGAAGCGGGTGCGCACCACCTACCGCTCCGGCGGCGGCGCCGGCGGAGCGAGCGGCGGGAACGGGCGGCCGGCCGGCCGGCGCCCGCGGCGCTGGACGTGGAAGCGCTGGACGTGGGTGACGCTCCTCGCGCTCCTCGTCCTGCTCGTGATCTGGGCGGTCGCGGGGTACCTCTCGGTCTCGAGCGGCGTCTCGGCCGCGAACAAGCGCCTCCCCGCGGGTACCGCGTCCGTGCTGAAGAAGCAGAACTCGCTGATCTTCTCGTCGCCCACGAACATCCTGCTCCTCGGCACCGACCACTCGACGAACGGGCAGGCCGGACGCAGCTCCGACCAGCACTCGGACTCGATGCTGCTGCTGCACACCGACCCGAGCCGGCACCGGCTCGTCTACCTCTCGATCCCGCGCGACCTGCGGGCCTCGATTCCGGGCTACGGAGAGCAGAAGGTGAACGCGGCGATGCAGCTCGGCGGCCCGAAGCTCGCGATCGAGACGGCCGACGCCCTCTTCGGGCCACAGCTCCCGGTGAACCATGTCGTCGTCATCGACATGGCCTCCTTCGTGACGCTCATCGACGCGGTCGGCGGCATCGACGTGAACGTGCCGGAGAACATCCTCTCCGACAAGTTCGACTGTCCGTTCTCGGCGACCCGCTGCCAGAGCTGGAGAGGCTGGCGGTTCGCGAAGGGCGTCCAGCACATGAGCGGACACCGCGCACTCATCTACTCACGCGTTCGCGTGAACCAGCTGAACCCCGGCGATTCCGACATCTCGCGGGGCCAGCGCCAGCAGCAGGT
The DNA here is from genome assembly GCA_963848665.1 of uncultured Actinomycetes bacterium. Lineage (GTDB taxonomy): Bacteria > Actinomycetota > Thermoleophilia > Gaiellales > Gaiellaceae > Palsa-739. The sequence goes on along the minus strand of CAWKEF010000004.1, from coordinate 130,046 downwards.
GCTGCAGGCGGCGATGAGCAAGCTCGCGAGCGTCGGGACGTTCTTCCGGCTCCCGTTCAGCGGCGGCGACCTGATGAAGCCCCTCTCGACCGACCTGTCGACGATGCAGTTCGTGCAGCTCGGCTGGCTCAAGTTCCGGGCCGGGTCGACCCTGCACTGCCGCCTCGGCGGCAGGACCTTCTCCGGCAGCAGCGACATCATCGGCGACCAGGAGAACATCTCGGTCATCCAGATGGTGCTCGGCAACTCCGCCCCGCAGCCGCCGCCGCCGGGTGCCGGGCCGTACGGGCCCGGCTGCGTCACCGGAAACCAGGCCTTCCCGCGCTAGCCCGCTACTCGCCGCTCGGTGCGGGCTTCTTCGTGTCGCCCGCCGGCTTCGCATCGGTCTTCGGCGCCGAGTCTCCTCCGGACGAGTCTCCGCCGGACGACGAACCACCCTCGCCGCCGCCGTCCTTGCTCGCCGCCGCGCCCTTCTTGCCGTAGTCGGTCGAATAGAACCCCGATCCCTTGTAGTGGATCGCGATCGGATAGAGGACGAGCTCTAGCGGCGCGGCGCCGCAGACGTCGCACTTCTCCGGTGCGGCCGCAGACATCGACTGGAAACGCTCGAACGTGTGGCCGTTCGGGCAGCGATATTCGTAGATCGGCATCGGTCAGCTCAGGTTATTCGCCTGCCGGGACGTAGTCGGGAAAGCGCTCCGCGACGATCTCGCCGATCATCGGCAGCCCGCGGTTCACGCGCTGGCCGGGCATCGCGAAGCGTGGGCGCTCGATCCCGTCGAGGAGCTCCGCCATCCGCTCGTAGGCCGCGTCGCCGATCCCCCTGCGGAGCTCGTGCTCGAGCGATCGGTAGACGGGCTGCGCGCTGCGATAGGCGTCGGGCGTGTCGATGCACCACCAGCCCATGTGCCCGCGGCCGTCGGCCTCTTCGTCGTCGTCGGTTCCGCCCCAGGCGTCGGCGGTGAACGCGGAGACGATCGTCGTCTCGAGCCCGCCCGGCTCCTCGGGCTCCTCGGAGCTGAAGTTGAGCGGCACGCTCCAGCAGATGAACGGCTTCGTGTCGGAGTGGTGCTTGCCCTGTCGCGCGGCGAGATGGTGGAACGCGCAGCCCGGCTTGCCGGCCGCGCCACCGGTGCGGTTTCCGAAGATGCAGAGCGGGCCGAGCTTCCGCGTCTTGTACGGCTTGCCCGAGCGCGATGCGAGGTACCAGCCCTTGGTGCGGACGTGCTCGATGTTGTCGCAGTCCTCGGCCGTGAGCTCGTCGACCATCTCGGAGACGTGCTCGAAGTCGTCCTCGTCGATGAAGGTGACGCCGCGGTCGCAACAGCCGAAATCGGCGCTCGGATACTTATTGAGCGTCCCCGAGCAGCCCTGGCCGAAGATGCACATGTAGTTCGACAGCAGGAAGGAGACGTTGACCCGATACTGGCGGTCGGGATCGTCCGGCGCCGGAAAGGTGAGCCAGTCGACAGGGCCTCGAGCGCCGCGCATCAGCGCACCGTAGCCGTGGGGTCAGCCGTCCGGCCTTCCTCCTCCTCGATCAGCTCCTGGTAGCAGGGTGCGCCCTCGAAGGCTGCGAGCCCCGCGGGATGCAGCATGCGCTGGCGGCGCCGGCGCGCGAGCTCGCGGCTACGACGCGCGGTGGCAAGCGCAGCCGACGCGCCGACGAGGCTCCCGATGAGGAAGGAGCGCGCACGTCCGAGCCGGTCGTCGCCGTCCATGGGACGATTGTGCCAGTGAAACTCGCGACGATCGGCGATGTGATGCTCGACGTGATCGTGCGGCTCGAGCAGCCGCTCGCGCACGGAGACGACGTGCGGGCGCAGACTCGTACGGGCGCAGGCGGGCAGGCGGCGAACGTCGCGGCCTGGGCGGCGGCGCTCGGAGCCGAGGCCCGCTGCATCGCGAAGCTCGGGGACGACGCGGCCGGAGCGCTCGTCTCCAGGGAGCTCGAGGTGCACGGCGTCGAGCTCGTCGGGCCGATCGGCCCGGGCGCGACCGGCGTCGTCGTCTCGCTCGTCGGCGCGGACGGCGACCGCTCGATGGCCTCCGACCGCGGCGTCGCACCGACGTTCGAGCCCGAGGAGCTCGCGGCTGCGTGGCTCGACTGCGACGTGCTGCATGTTTCCGGCTACGCGCTCCTGCGCGAGCCGGTCTCGCGGACGGCGCTGCTCGCGACACGGCTGGCGCGCAAAGGCGGCGCACGCATCTCCGTCGACGTCGCAGCCTGGACCGAGATCCGCGCCTACGGGCCCGTACGCTTCCGCGAGCTTCTCGAAACGATCGCGCCCGACGTCCTCTTTGCGACCGAAGCCGAATGGGAGATGCTCGGAGGTGCGTACCTCGCCGCGCCGACCGGGTTGATCAAGCGCGGCGCGCGCGGCTGCACCGTCGTGACGCACGACGCCCGGCTCGACCTCGCGCCGGTCGAGGCAGAGGTCGTCGACGCGACCGGCGCCGGCGATGCGCTCGCGGCCGGGTTCCTGCTCGGCGGCTCGCTCGAGGAGGCCGTGCGACGCGGGCTCGAGGCGGCGGCCCGCTGTGTCGCGCGCGTAGGGTCGCTGCCGTGAGGATCGACCCGCTCACCGAGCAGCACGCGCGAGAGATCGCGGAGTGGCGTTACGAGTTTCCCTACGAGTGGTACGACACGGCGGCCGACCCGCGTCGCGTCGAGCTCTTCGCGAACCCGGCACGACGCGACGGCCTGCGCGCGGTCGTCGACGACGGCGGCGAGCTGATCGGCTTCTTCAACTTCGTGCGCGAGGGCGATGAGATCCGCGTCGGCCTCGGCATCCGCCCCGATCTCACCGGTCGCGGCCTCGGCGCGCAGTTCATCGACGCGGGCCTGCGCTATGCGACGAGCGAGTGGTCGCCGAAACGATTCCGCCTCTGGGTCGCCTGGTGGAACGAGCGCGCGCTCCGCGCATACCGGCGCGCCGGCTTCGAGGAGGTCGGCCGCGACGAAGACAGGCGGCGCTTCATCGAGATGGAGCGGCCCGCGTGATCCGCATCGCCGACGAGGTGCGCGAGTCGGACGCCGTCGTGGCGCTCGAGACCACGCTTGTCGCGCACGGCTTCCCGCCGCGCGAAGGAATCGAGGTCGCGCTCGAGTCGGAGCGGCAGGTGCGCGCGGCGGGCGCCGTGCCGGCGACGATCGGCGTGCTCGACGGAGAGATCGTCGTCGGGCTCACCGAGGACGAGCTCGGGCGGTTCACATCCGAAGCCCGAAAGGTCGGGCCGCGCGACCTTGCGGTCGCGGCGGCGCAGGGTGCCGTCGGCGCGACGACGGTCGGCGGGACGCTCGCGGTCGCACGCGCCGTGGGAATCCGCTGGCTCGCGACCGGAGGGCTCGGCGGTGTGCACCGCGGTTTCCCCGATCCGCCCGACGTGTCCGCGGATCTCGCGCAGCTTGCACGCACCGCTCTGCTCGTCGTGTCGGCCGGCGTGAAATCGCTGCTCGACGTGGCCGCGACCGCAGAGCTTCTGGAGTCGCTCGGCGTGCCCGTACTCGGCTTTCGCGTCGACACGCTGCCCCTGTTCTATGCGGCTGCGGGTGGCCCGCCCGTGTCGGCTCGCGTCGAGTCCGCCGCCGAGGCCGCCCAGATCGCACGAGCGCACTGGGAGCTCGGCGGCGGCGGTCTTCTGCTCGGCCGGGCGCCGGACGAGCCGCTCGACGACATCGAGCCGCTGATCGAGCGGGCACTCGGGGCCGCCCGCGGCGACGGCGTCACCGGCCAGGCGGTGACGCCCTTCGTCCTCTCCTACCTGCATCGCGAGAGCGGGGGTCGCACCGAGCGCGCGAACCGCGACCTGATCGGGCAGAACGCCCGGCTCGCGGGAGAGATCGCGACGTCCGCCGCAACTTAGAGATTGCGGCGCGAGAACGCCCCGACTGCAATGACGCCGACGGCGACGAGGTAGAAGAGGGACCACACGCGGATGCCCCAGCCGTGCACGTACGCGCCGCCGAATGGACCGAGCTGGAGCAGAAAGCCCGTGAGCCCCGAAGCCTTCTCGGTGATCATCCGCAGCGCGTCCTGATAGAGCGCCTCGAACGGGAGCGCCCAGGCAGCGACGGTGGACGCGTGCTTGACGGCGTGCGAGTTGAGCGCATGGCCGATCGTCCCGAGCAGGCCCGCGACGAGACCCGCCCCGAAGAGCATGAACACCGCGATCCCGTTCGCGGTCGAGGAGAGCACGATCGATCCGAGGAGGGACAGCGCGATCACGATCACGACGCCGAAGGCGAGCTCGAGCCCCGGCCACACGATCTGATCGGGCCACCAGTGGCCGGTGAGTCCCGTGATCACCATCGCCGAGAAGTAGACGATGAGGACGTACGCGACGCAGACGCCCGCCGCGCCGAGGAAGCGGGAGAGCAGGAGCGTCGAGCGGCCGACCGGACGCACGACGAGCGGCTGGAGCAGGCCGCGCTCCGCGTCGCCGGAGACGACGCCGATCGTGAGGAACACCGCCAGCACGACGCCGAGGAAGAGCGTCGCGAACATCGCGAGCCCCATGAGGAACGCTCCCGCGAACGTGCGCGTGTCGACATGGACGTCGGCGGGCGGCGTGATCGTCGAGAGCTGGTCGAACACGTAGTGATTCGCGAGCCAGAAGAGGAACAGGAAGAGCGCCGTGAGCAGGATCACAACCGCGAACACCTTGCGCCGCACCGCTTCGCGGAAGCCGTACTCGACCATGACGGCGACAGAGCTCAATCCGTCTCACCTCCGACCGCTTCGAGGTAGGTATCCTCGAGTGTCGAGGTGAGGACGCGGACGCCGTAGACGCGGCGGCCGGCCGCGATCGCATCGGCGACGAGCCGCGGCGCGTCTTCGCGGATCGCTCCCCGGATCGTCTCGATGCCTGCGTCCGTCTCGAGCTCGACGCCGCGTGGGCGCGAAAGCTCGGAGGGTGTGCCGGCGGCGACGACCTCGCCGCCGAGCAGGATGGTCACGCGGTCGCAGACGAGCTCGATCTCCGAGAGCAGGTGCGAGTTGAGGAGGACGGAGACGCCCTGTGCGCGCAGCTCCTCGAGCAGCAGGCGCACGGTGCGGCGGCCGACCGGGTCGAGCGCCGAGGTCGGCTCGTCGAGGAGGAGGATGCGCGGCTCTCCGACGAGTGCCTGCGCGATCCCGAGACGCTGCTGCATGCCCTTCGACATCCCGTCGACCCGGCGGTCGGTCGCGTCCGAGAGCGCGACGAGCGCGAGGAGGCGCTTGCGCTCGGCTGCGCCGCCGCGGGAGCCGGCGAGGCGCTGGTGCAGCTCGAGGACCTCGTCCGCCGTGTACCAGCCGGGGAAGCGGAAGAGCTCGGCGAGGTAGCCGAGCGCCGCGCGGGCGTCGCGCGAGCCGGCCCGTGCCCCTGCGACCTGGGCGCTCCCTGCGGTGGGGCGGACGAGCCCGACGGCGATCTTCACGAGCGTCGACTTGCCGGCGCCGTTCGGGCCGAGGAGGCCGACGAGCTCGCCTTCGGCGACCTCGAGGTCGACCCCTTTCAACGCCTCGACCGAGCCGTAGCGCTTGACGAGTCCCCGGACGGCGAGCGCGCTCGGCACGGCGGTCAAAGTACCCTCCACCCATGCCCCGGGGGTACATGGAAGGACCGGCGTCGGAGGAGGCGGAGCGCCGCGCCGAGGAGCTCGAGCGCGGAGTCGTCCACGCAGAGCCGCCGCCTGCGTATCCCGCCGTCTACGGCTGCACCGAGGACGATCCGGAGCCGCACTTCCTCGGGTGGCTGAACGAGGTCGACCCGGACGAGCTCTTCGAGTCGGGCAAGGCGTGGGGCGTGACCGTGCGCCGCGTTGCAGTCGCTTGACGAAGTCGTGACGGTCCCGTAACGGGGGAGTGTCCCAGCCTCTCGAGCCGCTGGCGCCTCGAGGCCGTTGAACGCTCGGGAGAGGCGCCGGTTTGCACTCTCGTGATCGGGGCCTGACGGTTCCGTGAACGGGGAGTGTCCCCGGTGGCTCCGCCGGACCCGCCCGAGTCCGCCCTGTCCTCGACGGCTACTAGCTGCCCGGGCGCTAGCTGGCGGGCGCTAGCTGAGCGTCGCGAGTAGCTCGTCGATCGTCAGGGCGGGCAGCGTCTCGACCTTGGTCGAGCCGCGCGCTGCGAGCGCGACCGACACGCGCGCGATCGTCGCGGTGTCGGGCGCCTCGACGACGTTGATGAAGTCGAACTCGCCGAGCGTTGCCCACTGATGGAGGACCTTGGCGCCGAGCTCTTCGACGTCGCGGTTCACCTCGCGCAACCGGTCGGGGTTCGACTTCAGCGTCGCGACGCCTTGCTGCGACAACCTCGAGAGAAGGATGTAGATCGGCATGCCTGGACGTTACTCGACCCTGGCCGCCTGATCCACGTACAGGAGGGTCGCACCGATGAAGAGGAGCGGCGAGAGCACGAGATCCGCGAGGACGAATGCGACGTCCTGCGCCTGGCTCCCCTGCGTGTGCAGCAGCACGAGCAGCGCGCCGCGCGAGACGCCGTACACGAGCCCGACCGCGGCCATCCCCCCCACCGCGTGCACGGGATCGGCGCGCCCGAGCTGCCAGCCGCGCGCAAGCGCCGCGCGAACGCCGAGCCGCTCGGCGACGGCCGCAGGGACGGCGAGCCCCACCAACCCGAAGAGCGCGAGCCCCGGCAGCACGTAGAGGCGTACGAGCACCGGGAACGGCAGGAACACGATGAGCCCTGCGGCGAACGCGCTCAGGAGGAACCGTCGCGGCGGCCGCTCGGGCAGCGTGAGCGTGCACGCATAGACATACGCGGCCGTGAGGAGCGGACCGAACGCCCAGAGCAGAAGCGTCTGCACGGCGACGCCGCGGCCGAAGCTCGCCACGTCGAGACCCGCAAAGGTGAGCCCGAGCGGGATCACCGCCCAGAAGCGCGAGCCGTAGAGACGGATCGACTCTGCGACGAGCTGGCCGACCGTGCGGCGGCCGGGAGGCAACGCCGCCGGCCGCGGCTCCCCGGCTTGCGGGTACGACATTCTCGCCACCGGCGCGGAGCCTAACGTCGGCTCAGGAGGCGAGCACGCGCGCAACCGCGTCGCCGAGCGCGGCGAACGCATCCTCGAAGCTCCAGGTACCGCGGTCGGCTTCGTCGGGCGCGTTCGAGACGGCGCGAAGCTCGACCGCCGGGACACCGGCGAGCGCGCAGGCCCGCAGCACGCCGAATCCCTCCATCGCCTCCACGTCGCACGCCGTCCCGGCGCCGACCTTGCCGGCCGTCGCGATCGGCACCACATGCGCTTCCGGCAGCGCCGCACGCACCCGCGCGAGGAACGCGGCGTCCGGCGCGACGCGCTCGATCCGCTTCAAGAGCGAGGAGGGATCGACGACGTCGCAGTAGACGGACTCGGAGCCGAGCACGAGTGCGGGCGGCTCGATGCCGCGCGCCCCCGCGATCCCGACGTGAAGCACGGCGTCCGGCCGGCGCTCCGCGAGGACGCGGGCGGTTTGGAGTGCCGCCTCGACGGGCCCGATCCCGCACGCGAATGTGTCCGCGCCGCGCACGAGCGCGAGCTCCCGCTCGGTAGCGGCAACGACGAGCACGCCGTGACGCTAGCCGAGCGGGAGCCGCTTGCCGTCAGCTCTTTGCGAGGAGCTGGCCGCGAATCTCCCCGTTCGGGTTCTTCGCGGTATGCACGTTTACGTAGGTGCCGTGCCTTTGGATCGTCTTGAGGAGCGAGGCCGGGATCGTCGCGGTTCCCGACTTGCTGCCGCTCTTGCCCCCGCAGGGCGTGCAGAGCGGGACGGCGACGTTGCCGGACGTGCCTTTTGCTCCGAGGTGGATGTGCGCGGCGGTCGCGGGACCGCTCAGCTTCGACCAGGTCAGCTTCCACTTGAGCTTCGTGCCCGTGAGCGTGCCGGTGAACGAGCCTTTGCCGGCTGCGTTCTTCACGACCTGCTTCGGAATCTCCTGCCCGGCGTTGAGCGTCGTGCCCAACTGGTGCGCCGCCGCAGGGCGCGCAGCCGAGATCGCGGCGAACACGAGCGCTGCGACGGCCGCGGCCGTCAAGATCGAGACGAGCTTCTTCACGTTGCCCTCCTAGGGATCGACGTGAGGTAGTTCGCCGGAAGCGCGAGATCGGTTTAGGCGGCTGCGGGAGCAGCCGCCTCAACCTTCTGAAACGCGATCTCGTCGCCGTGGGCGTCGACGCGGATCGTGTCGCCGTCTGCGAAGTCGCCTTCGAGGAGGCGCAACGCGAGCGGGTTCTCGACGAGCCGCTGGATCGCCCGCTTCAGCGGCCGCGCCCCGTAGGCCGGATCCCAGCCGGCGTCCGCGAGAGCCTGCTTAGCCTCTTCGGTGAGCTCGAGCGTGATGTGCCGCTCGGCCAGCCGGTGCCGGAGCCGCTCGAGCTGCAGCTCGACGATCTCGGCGATCTGGTCGCGCGAGAGCGGCTCGAACTCGACGATCTCGTCGACGCGGTTCAGGAACTCGGGCCGGAACCGGTCGCGCAGGTCGTCTGCGCTGCGGATGTTCGACGTCATGATCAGCACGGTGTTCCGGAAGTCGACGGAGCGGCCCTGGCCGTCGGTGAGGCGCCCGTCGTCGAGCACCTGCAGGAGCACGTCGAAGACCTCGGGGTGCGCCTTCTCGATCTCGTCGAGGAGCAGGACGCTGTACGGCCTTCGGCGGACCGCCTCCGTGAGCTGGCCGCCCTCGTCGTAGCCGATGTAACCGGGCGGCGCGCCGATGAGCCGGGCGACGGTATGCCGCTCCTGATACTCCGACATGTCGAGCCGCACCATCGCGCGGTCGTCGTCGAACATGAACTCGGCGAGGGCGCGCGCGAGCTCGGTCTTCCCGACGCCGGTCGGACCGAGGAAGATGAACGAGCCGATCGGCCGGTTCGGGTCCTGCAGCCCGGTGCGGGCGCGCCGGAGCGCGTTCGCCACCGCCTCGACGGCTTCGTCCTGGCCGATCACCCGCAGGTGCAGCCGCTCCTCCATGTGGATGAGCTTCTCCGTCTCGCCTTCAAGGAGCCGGTCGACCGGGATCCCGGTCCAGCGCGCCACGACGGCGGCGATGTCGTCCTCGTCGACCTCTTCCTTCACCATCGACTCGGTGGTCGCGCCGTCCCGCTCTGCGAGCTCTGCCTCGAGCGACGGCAGCTCGCCGTAGCGGATCTCCGCGACGCGCTCGAGATTCCCGGCCCGCTCCTGCCGCTCGGCCTCGCGCTTCAGCTCCTCGATCGATCGCGTGATCGCCTTCACACGCTCGAGCGCCTGCTTCTCCTCCCCCCACCGCGCCGCCAGTGCATTCCGCACCTCCTGCGCGTCCGCGAGCTCTCGCTCGACCGGCTCGCGCACGTCCTTCGACTCCTTCGCCATCGCAGCGAGCTCGATCTCGAGCTGGCGCACGCGGCGTTCGGCCTCGTCGAGCTCGACGGGCGAAGAGTCGATCTCCATGCGCAGGCGCGACGCTGCCTCGTCGACCAGGTCGATCGCCTTGTCGGGCAGGAAGCGATCGGCGATGTAGCGGTGCGAAAGGACCGCTGCGGCGACGAGCGCCGCGTCGCGGATGCGCACGCCGTGGTGCGATTCGTACGTGTCCTTCAGCCCACGCAGGATCGCGATCGTGTCGGTGACCGACGGCTCGCCGACGAAGATCGGCTGAAAGCGCCGTTCGAGCGCAGCGTCCTTCTCGATGTACTTGCGGTATTCGTCGAGCGTCGTCGCACCGATGCAGCGAAGCTCACCGCGCGCAAGCATCGGCTTCAGCATGTTCGCCGCGTCGACCGCGCCTTCGGCGGCGCCTGCTCCGACGATCGTGTGCAGCTCGTCGATGAAGAGAATCAGCTCGCCCTGCGCATTCTGGATCTCGGAGAGCACGGCCTTGAGCCGTTCTTCGAACTCGCCGCGATATTTCGCGCCGGCGAGCAGGCCGCCGATGTCGAGCGCCCACACGCGCTTTCCCTTCAGACCTTCCGGCACGTCGCCGGCGACGATGCGCTGTGCGAGGCCCTCGACGATCGCCGTCTTGCCGGTGCCCGGCTCGCCGATCAACACCGGGTTGTTCTTCGTGCGGCGCGAGAGCACTTGGATGACGCGGCGGATCTCCTCGTCCCGGCCGATCACCGGATCGAGCTTGCCCGCCTCGGCCGCCTCGGTGAGATCTCGACCGAACTTCGAGAGCGCCTGGTAGGTGCCCTCGGGATCCTGCGAGGTGACGCGCTGCCCGCCGCGGACGGCTGCGATCTTCGTCTCGAGCTGCTCGCGCGGGACGACATCGAGCGCGAGCAGCAGATGCTCGGTCGACACGTAGTCGTCCTGCATGCGCTTCGCCTCGTCGAACGCCTTGTCGAGCACCTTCGAGAACTGCGCCGACACATTCGGCTGCTGCTGCGCTCCCTGGATGCGCGGCTTGGCCGCGAGCGTCGCCTCCGCGTGCGCCCGCAGCGCCTCGGCGTCGGGCACGAGCTCGCGCGGGAGCTCCTGGTCGAGCAGTGCGAGAAGCAGGTGCTCGGGGTAGAGCTCGGGGTTACCGCTGCGGCGCGCAAGCTCCTGCGCAGCCGCAACCGCCTCCTGTGACTTGATCGTGAGTTTGGTGAAGTCCATGTCGTTTACCTTCTTTCCGGGTGCCGCTCCTCGCGATAGAGCACGAGGTCGCGGCGATAGTGCTTGTGGATGCGCTGCGCCTCCTCGCGCAGCTGCTGCTGAAGCCGGTCGATCTGCGTATGCGCCTTGCGCAGCTCGTCCTCGAGCCGCAGCACGAGCTCGACGCCCGCGAGATTGAGGCCGACCTCGGTCGTGAGGCGCTGGATGAGCTGAAGGCGCTCGACGTCGGCCTCGCTGTAGAGACGCGTGCCGCCGGGCGTGCGCTTCGGGCGCACGAGGCCCTTGTTCTCGTACAGGCGCAGCGTCTGGGGGTGCACGCCGACGAGCTCGGCGGCGACGCTGATCATGTAGATCGGCCGCTCGCTCATCGGCCCAGGTCCTGCAGTTGCTCGAGGAGCTCCTTCTCCTTCTTGTTCACCCGCTTCGGCACTTCGATGCGAACGCGCGCGAGCACGTCACCCTTGCCGGAGCCGCTGAGGCGCGGGGCGCCGCGGCCCTTGATGCGCAGCAGCTTGCCGTCCTCGGAGCCCGCGGGGATCTTCAGCGACACCGGACCTTCGGGCGTCGCAACGTCCACCTTGCCGCCGAGCGTCGCCGTCGCGAACGACACGGGCACCTGCACGATCAGATCGTCGCCGCGCCGCTCGTAGGTGTCCGATGAACTGACGCGCGTTACGACGATCAGGTCGCCTGCCGGGCCGCCGTTCTCGCCGGCCTCGCCCTTGCCCTTCAGCCGGATCTTCGTTCCGTCCTTGACGCCGGGCTTGATCTTCACGGTGTACGTCTTGATCCGCCGCTCGCGCCCGCTGCCGTGGCATTTCGGGCACGGCTGCTCGATCACGGTGCCGTTGCCGCGGCAGCGCGGGCAGGGCTGTGAGAGCGCGAAGAGCCCCTGGCTCTCCGCCTTCACGCCGCGCCCGTTGCACTCGGGGCAGATGACCGGCGCAGTCCCCGGTCGCGCGCCGGTGCCGCCGCATTCGCGGCACGACACGGTCAGCTCGACGGGCACCTTCACCTCGGAGCCGCGTAGCGCATCCTCGAACGAGAGATGCACCTCCGCGAGAACGTCGTCCCCGCGCACAGGCTGTCGCTGAGCTCGCGATCCGCCACGCGTACCGCCGCCGAAGATGCCGCCGAACAGGTCGCCGAGATCGCCGACGTCGAAGCCGCTGAAGTCGAAGTTGACGTTCTGCCCGCCCGGTCCCGGCCGTCCGTTCGTCGCGCCGAAGCGGTCGTACTGCTTCCGCTTCTCGTCGTCCGAGAGGACGTCGTAGGCCGACTGCACCTCCTTGAAGCGGTCCTCCGCCTCCTGGTCGCCCGGATTCTTGTCGGGGTGGTACTGGCGGGCGAGCTTGCGGTAGGCCTTCTTGATCTCGTCCTGCGACGCTCCCTTCGCCACGCCGAGCGTGTCGTAGAGCGTCTTAGCCATTGCTCTCCTCGGACACGGGCGCCGCGGCGATCACGACGCGCGCGGGGCGCACGACACGGTCGCCGAGCGTGTAGCCCTTCTGCACGACGTCGATTACGGAGCCCTCCTCCGCCTCGGACGGCTGGGAGAGAAGTGCCTCGTGGACGTGCGGATCGAACTTCCCTTCCGTCTCGATCTGCTTGACGCCGTTGCGCTCGAGGAGCGACGCGAGCGAGCGGTGCACGAGGCGCACGCCCTCCTCGACCGTCGCCTCCTCGTGCTCGCCGACTGCGGCGAGCGCGCGCTCGAGATCGTCCAGGATCGGCAGGAGCTCCTTCACGAGCCGCTCGTTCGCATGCGTGACGTACTCGGCGCGCTCACGCGCCGCGCGCTTCTTGTAGTTGTCGAAGTCCGCCGCAACGCGCAGCAGCTTGTCCTCGAGGGCGGCGAGGCTCGCGGCCTCGTCGCCCTCGGGTGCCTCGCTAGGCGCAGCCGTGCCGGGCAGCGCTTCCGGCACCGCTTCTGTTTCTGTTTCGTGCGACTGCTCGCTCATCAGGAGGTCTTGGCCTCCTCCTCGTCGACGACCTCGTACTCGCCCTCCTCGACGACCTCGTCGTCCGGCGTGGTCGCGCCGTTGCCGCCGGCGGAGGCCTGCGCCTGTGCCGTCGCCTGGGCGTAGACCGCCTCGGCGAGCTTGTGCGAGGCCTCCTGGAGCGCCTCCGTCTTCGCCTTGATGTCGCCGACGTCGTCGCCCTCGAGCGCCTGGCGCAGCTCCATGATCCGGCCCTCGATCGTCGAGGCCTCGGACTCGTCGAGCTTGTCGCGGTGCTCCTTGAGCGAGCGCTCGGTCTGGTAGGCGAGTGTCTCGGCGTTGTTCTTCGCGTCGACCGTCTCGCGCAGCTTGCGCGCCTCGTCGGCGTGCGACTCCGCGTTCCGGATCATGTCCTGCACCTCGGTCTCGGAGAGACCGGAGCCGCCCTGGATCTGGATCTGCTGCACGTTGCCCGTACCGAGATCCTTCGCCGAGACGTTGATGATCCCGTTCGCGTCGATGTCGAAGGTGACCTCGATCTGCGGCATGCCCCGCGGCGCCGGCGGAATGCCGACGAGCTGGAACTTGCCGAGCGTCTTGTTGTACGTCGCCATCTCCGACTCGCCCTGGAGCACGTGCACCTCGACCGACGGCTGGTTGTCCTCCGCCGTCGTGAACGTCTCCGACTTCTTCGTCGGAATCGTGGTGTTGCGCTCGATCAGCTTCGTCATGACGCCGCCCTTCGTCTCGATGCCGAGCGACAGCGGTGTCACGTCGAGGAGGAGAATGTCCTTGACCTCGCCCTTCAGCACGCCCGCCTGGATCGCGGCGCCGATCGCGACGACCTCGTCCGGGTTGACGCCCTTGTGCGGGTCCTTGCCGACGATCTGCTTGACCTTCTCCTGCACCGCAGGCATGCGGGTCATGCCGCCGACGAGCACGACGTGGTCGATCTTCGACGAGTCGAGCTCGGCATCCGCGAGCGCCTGCTTCGTCGGACCGACGGTCCGCTCGAGCAGGTCGGCGGTGATCTCCTCGAGCTTCGCCCGCGTGAGCTGCAGGTCGAGGTGCTTCGGGCCGTCCTGCGTCGCAGTGACGAAGGGAAGGTTGATCTGGGTCGTCATCGTCGACGACAGCTCGATCTTCGCCTTCTCTGCCGCCTCGTAGAGGCGCTGAAGCGCCATCTTGTCGGCCGCGAGGTCGATGCCCTGATCCTTCTTGAACTCCGCGACCATCCAGTCGACGATCGCCTTGTCGAAGTTGTCGCCGCCCAGGTGGTTGTCACCGGCCGTCGACTTGACCTCGAAGACGCCGTCGCCGAGTTCGAGCACCGAAACGTCGAACGTGCCGCCGCCGAGGTCGAAGACGAGGATCGTCTGGTCCTGCTCCTTGTCGAGGCCGTACGCGAGCGAAGCCGCCGTCGGCTCGTTGATGATGCGCAGGACGTTGAGGCCGGCGATCTTGCCGGCGTCCTTCGTCGCCTCGCGCTGGGCGTTGTTGAAGTACGCAGGGACGGTGATGACCGCGTCGCTCACCGGCTCGCCGAGATATGACTCGGCGTCGGCCTTCAGCTTCTGCAGGATCATCGCGCTGATCTCCGGCGGGGCGTACTCCTTGCCTTCCGCCGTGACGCGCACGTCGCCGCCCGGGCCCTTCTTGACCTCGTACGGGACGATCGTCATTTCCTCGGTCACCTCGTCGAACTTGCGTCCCATGAAGCGCTTGATCGAGAAGATCGTGTTCTGGGGATTCGTGACCTGCTGCCGCCGCGCCGGAGCGCCGACGAGCCGCTGGCCGTCCTTCGTGAACCCGACGACGGAGGGCGTCGTCCGTCCGCCTTCGGCGTTCGGGATCACGGTCGGCTCGCCGCCCTCGAGGACGGCCATGCACGAGTTCGTCGTGCCCAGGTCGATGCCGATTGTCTTTGCCATCGTTGCTATATGCCTCCTCGTGAGAAAATCTGAGTCTTGTTATAGCAGATTTGGCCGATCCTCGCGGGCGGCGTATCGTCAGCGCATGGTCGAGCGGAAGGACGTCGAGGCCGCGCTCGGGGCCCGGCGCGAGCTCGGCCAGGCCTATGAGCCCCAGATCGTCGACGCGCTGGTGGACAAGATCGAGCGGCGGCTCGACGAGCGCCTGGGCGAGCGCCGGCCCGTGCCGTCGCCGCGGCACCACCACTACGAGACGCGGCTCGCCCTCGGCTCGATCGCCCTCGGAATCGGCGCGACGGCCGTCGCGAACGGCATGGGCGCCGCCGGAATCGTCGTCGCGATCGTCGCCTGGATCGCGATCGCAGTCGTCAACGTCGCCTACGCCCTCCGCAGGTAGCAACGCCCCCTCCCGAAAGGAACCCGCATGAGATATTCCGCGCTTCTGGCAGCCCTCATCGCGACCGCCCTGCTCGCGGCCGTCGCCGTGGCAGCGGTCACACCGCCGCCCGCCGTCAAGTCGGCCGGCCAGATCGTCTACTGCACCGACATCAGCTACCCGCCCGAGGAGTCCTACCAGGGCTCGAAGCCGATCGGCTCGGACATCGACTTCGGCACCGCGATCGCGAAGCTGATGGGCGTGAAGGCGACCTTCAAGAACACGACGTTCGACTCGATCATCGCCGCGCTGAAGACGAAGCGGTGCGACGCGATCATCAGCGGCATGAACGACACGCCCGACCGCCGCAAGCAGGTCGACTTCGTCGACTACCTGAAGGTCGGACAGTCCCTGATGGTGAAGAAGGGCAACCCCGAGCACATCTCCACGCTCGCCTCGCTCGCCGGCAAGCGCGTCTCCGTCGAGTCGGGCACGACGAACCGTGACTTCCTCGCGGCCCAGTCGACGAAGCTGACGAAGGGCGGCAAGAAGGCGATCTCGATCGTCACGTTCCCGAAGGACACCGACGCGGCCGCCGCGCTCAAGACCGGTCGTGTCGACGCCTACTTCGGCGATTCGCCGGTCGTCGTCTACTACGCCGCGCGGGACAAGTCGTTCTCGATCGGCGGCTCCCCGATCAACCCGCTCGCGATCGGGATCGCGATCCGTAAGGGCGACCCGTTGAAGGCGGCGGTCACGAAGGCGCTCAACCAGCTGTACGCGAACGGGACGATGAAGAAGGTCGTCGCGAAGTGGGGCATGTCGAGCGCCGTCACGCTGCTCAAATAAGGAGGACTGATCATGCTGGCCGCGGTCGACTGGCACGTCGTTTGGCAGCGCATCTTCCACCCGGACGGAATCTTCGCGCGGGCGCTCTGGACGACCGTGTACATCGCGATCGCGGCCCAGCTGATCGGCGTCGCACTCGGCCTCGTGGCGGCGCTGATGCGCTCCTCGAAGGTCGCGCCGCTGCGCTGGCTCTCGGGCATCTATGTGCTCCTCTTCCGGGGCACGCCGGTGCTCGTCCAGCTCTACTTCATCTACTTCGGCGTCAACATCCTGTTCGGCTTCACGCTCATCCCGACGACCTTGCACCTGGGGCTCTTCAGCCTCGACGGAGCGATCGTCGCGGCCATCCTCGCGCTCGGCATCAACGAGGGGGCGTACATGCGCGAGATCATCCGAGCAGGGATCGACTCGATCGACTCCGGCCAGATGGAGGCGGCGAAGTCGCTCGGGATGCGATACGGCCTCGCGATGCGGCGCGTCGTCCTGCCGCAGGCGGCGCGGGTGATCGTGCCGCCGCTCGGCAACGAGTTCAACAACATGTTGAAGACGACGTCGCTCGCGTTCACGATCGGGGTGTACGAGATGTTCGCCGACGCCGAGATCCACTACTCGAACACGTTTCAGCCGGTCGAATACTTCGGGGCGGTCGCCTTCTGGTACCTCGTGCTGACCGGCGTGTGGAGCGTGATCCAGGCCTCGATCGAGCGGCGCCTCGCCGCGAGCGAGCGCGGCGACGAGCTCACGTTCCGCGAGCGGCTCGTCTCGGCGTGGGCCCCTGCGGGAGCGTTCGTCCGGCGATGAGCGACGCCGTCATGGAAGCGGTGGACGTGCACAAGTCCTTCGGCCGCCTCGAGGTGCTGAAAGGGGTCTCCCTCGACGTGGCCAAGGGCGAGACGGTATGCATCATCGGGCCGTCGGGCTCCGGCAAGACGACGTTCATCCGCTGCATCAACCACCTCGAGAAGATCAACGCCGGCCGGATCACCGTGAACGGCCAACTGATCGGCTATCGGGAGAGCAACGGGAAGATCAGGGAGGACACCGAGCGGAACATCGCGCAGCAGCGGACGCAGGTCGGCATGGTCTTCCAGCGCTTCAACCTCTTCCCGCACAAGACCGCGCTGCAGAACGTGACCGAGGCTCCGACCCACGTGCTCGGGGTGCCGGCCAAGCAGGCGGAGGAGGACGGGGTTCGTCTCCTCACGCGCGTCGGGCTCGCCGACAAGTGCGACACGTATCCCGGAAAGCTCTCCGGCGGCCAGCAGCAGCGCGTCGCGATCGCGCGCGCGCTCGCCATGAAGCCGGCGCTCATGCTCTTCGACGAGCCGACGAGCGCGCTCGATCCCGAGGTCACCGGCGAGGTGCTCGAGGTGATGGAGGAGCTCGCGCGCGAGGGCACGACGATGATCGTCGTCACGCACGAGATGGGTTTCGCGCGCAAGGCTGCCGACCGCATCGTGATGATGGACGCCGGTGTGATCATCGAGGAAGGCGTGCCGGAGCACTTCTTCGATGCGTGCACGCACGAGCGCACGAGGCAGTTCCTGTCGCGGATCCTCTAGCCCGCGTACACGCCGATCAGTACCCCTCCGGCGACGATGAGCGCGGCGCCAACCAGCACGCGCCGGCCGACGAGCTCCGTGTGCCGGATCAGGAGCACGGAGAGCGCCACGCCCCACAGCGACTCGGTCGCGACGATCGGCGAGACGACGGTGACGCGGCCGCGGAAGTACGCCTCGAAGAGCAGGACATACGACACTCCGAAGAGGAGGCCGACGCCGAGGAACGGCAGCACGGGACGGAGCGCGAGCCGTCGGCGGACCCGCGGCCCGAGCACGACCGCGAGGAGCAGCATCCCCCCGAGGAGCCCGGCCGCCGCGGCAACGCCGGGCGGCGTCGTCGTGTTGCCGGCGAGCCAACGAGCGAGGTTGTCACGCGCGGCGAGAAGCAGCGTGACGGCAAAGGCGAAGAGGTAGCCGCGCCGGCGCACGTGCGCGGGCCTCCCCCGGTCCCGCGCGAGCTCGACGCCGCCGGCGACGATCAGCACCGCCCCGGCGATGAGCGGCCAGCGGACCGGCTCCCCGAGGAGGACGAGCGCGATCGTCACGGCCGCGAGCGGCGCCGTGCCGAGCACGACCGAGGCCCGCGCAGCGCCGGCCTCGCGGATCGCCATCGTCACGAGCAGCTGACCGACGCCGGGCTGCGCCAGCCCTGCGAGGAGAAACGGCCAGGCGGCAGCGGCATGCACACCGCGGGAGGGCGCCTCGGCCGCGGCTGCCACGAGCGACACGACAAGCGCGCCGCCCACGGTGACGAACGTCGCGACCTCGACGTCCGGAAACCGGTTCAGGCCGACGCGGAGGGCGACACTCATCGCGCCGAACAGAAACGCCGACACGCAGGCAAGGCCGATCGCGGTCAACGAAGCGCGCGCTCCGCGGCGGCGAGCCAGCGCCGCCGGACGAGCGCCGAGAACGGGCCGACCGCGAGCCAATACGCGCGAAAGGCGCGACGTGCCTTCGAGTCCATCGCGGCAACCCGCGTCTCGGTTGCGAGCGTCGACCTCCCGTCGGCACCGGCCGACGCGGTCACGTCGAACACGACCCGCACCTGGCCACTGCCGGCCGAGGCGTACGGCACGAGCCTCGAGCGGGGCGACCATGGCCGCCCCGCAGCCCCGAGCACGACGCAGTCGGGCTCCTCGACGAGCAGCGTGAACCCGATCGACCGCAACGCTCCGATCACCGACCCGCCGCCCGGAAGGCCGCGAGCACGGAAGAGCGTTCTGACGAGCGCGTCGGGGGCGACGGGCACCCCAAGCGCGGCCGCGACCGCGAGCTCGGGCGGTCCGGGGACGCGCCGCGTGTGACGCTCGCGGACGTCGTACACGGGGAGAAACTCGTCGAGCCGCGACATGCGCTCGATCTTCCCGCACATGGGTACGCTCCCGCCATGGCCACCGACACGCAGGGACTCGCCGCGGAGCTTGCCGAGGACGCGGCAGAGCGCTTCCTCCGCTACGTCCGAATCGACACGCAGTCCGACGAGGACTCGGAGACGTACCCGAGCACGAAGAAGCAGCTCGACCTCCTCCGCCTGCTCGTTGACGAGCTGAAGGAAGCCGGTCTTGCGGATGCCGCGATCGACGAGCACGGCTATGTCACGGCCACGCTTGCATCGACTGTCGAGCATGAGGTGCCGGCGATCGCGTTCTTCGCACACGTGGACACGGCGCGCGAGGCGTCGGGCGCGGGCGTCGATCCACAGCGTCTGCGCTACGAAGGCGGCGAGATCACCCTCGGGGACTCAGGCCAGGTGATCCGGCCGAGCGAATCGCCGGAGCTCGAGCAGCACGTCGGGCACGAGCTGATCACGACCGACGGCACGACGCTGCTCGGCGCGGACGACAAGTCCGGCGTCGCGGAGATCGTGGCCGCGGCCGCATACCTGCAGGCGCATCCGGAAGTCCCGCACGGGCCGGTCAAAGTCGCCTTCAACCCGGACGAGGAGATCGGACGCGGCGTCGTCCACTTCCCGGTGGACACGTTCGGCGTCGTCGCGGCGTACACGGTGGACGGATCGACCGCGGGCGAAGTGCAGAGCGAGACGTTCTCCGGCGCGCAGGTGCGGATGTACGTCCACGGCCGTGCGATCCATCCCGGCTGGGCGAAGGGCGAGCTCGTCAACGCGATCAAACTCGCCGCAGCCGTCGTCGAGAAGCTGCCGAAGGACGCCCGCTCGCCGGAGACGACCGAGGAGCGCGAGGGGTTCGTCCACCCGGTCGTGATCTCGGGCGATTCGTCAATGGTCGAGCTGCGCTTCATCGCCCGTGATTTCGAGAACGACCAGCTCGACGAGCACATCGAGTTTCTCCGCAGGATCGCGCAAGAGGTCGCCGAGACCGACGAGCGGTGCACGATCGACGTCGAGGCGCGCATCCAGTACCGCAACATGCGCGACGCGCTCGACCGTCATCCCGCAATCGTCGCGAACCTCGAGGAGGCCGTCCGCCGGATCGGTCTCGAGCCGCGGCGGTCGTCGATCCGCGGCGGCACCGACGGCTCCGCGCTGACGGAAATGGGCCTCCCGACGCCGAACATCTTCACCGGCGGCCATGACGCGCACAGCGAGCGCGAGTGGATCTGCGTCGAGGACATGGGCCTGGCCGCCGCCACGATCATCGAAGTAGCGCGCATCTGGGCCGAATAGGGCTTGGCCGCCGCCACGATCATCGAACCAGCGAGCATCTGGGCCGAGTAGGGGCCTGACCCCGAAGGGGTCAGGCCCCAGACGTTGACTTGGGTACCGTGTAGCTGTGGAGCCGCTCCTCGACCGCCTGAACCGCCCGCTCGAGACCCTCCGCATCTCGATCACCGACCGCTGCAACTTCCGCTGCGTGTACTGCATGCCGAAGGAGGTCTACGGCCGCGACCACGTCTTCCTCGAGCGCAAGGAACTGCTGAGCCTCGAGGAGATCGCGCGGGTCGCGGGCGTCTTCGCCGGCCTCGGCGTGCGCGTCGTGCGGATCACGGGCGGCGAGCCGCTCGTCCGGCGGAACGTCGAGCACCTCGTCGCGCTGCTGCACGAGATCCCGGGTCTCGAGATCGCCTTGACCACGAACGGCGCGCTGCTGCCCCAGAAGGCAGAAGCGCTCGCGCGCGCCGGCCTCGATCGCGTCACGGTCAGCCTCGATTCGATCGACGATGCGACGTTCCGCGCGTTGAACGACGTCGACTTCCCGGTGGCGCGCGTGCTCGAGGGGATCGACGCGGCCGCAGCGGCCGGGCTTCCCGTGAAGGTGAACGCCGTCGTGAAGCGCGGCGCGAACGACGACGGGATCGTCGCGCTGGCCGGGCACTTCCGCAACACGCCGCACACCCTTCGCTTCATCGAGTACATGGACGTGGGCCATACGAACGGCTGGCGCCTCGACGACGTCGTCTCGGCGAACGAGATCGTGGGCGCGATCGACGCCGTCTGGCCGCTCGAGCCGCTCGAGGCCGCACGCCCCGACGCCACGGCCCGCCGTTTCGGCTACCGCGACGGCGCCGGCGAGATCGGCGTCATCGCCTCGGTGACCCAGCCCTTCTGCGGCGGGTGCACCCGTGCCCGCCTCTCGGCGGAGGGCCGCCTCCACACCTGCCTCTTCGCCTCGAAGGGCCACGACCTGCGCGCGCCGCTTCGCCTGGGCGCCTCCGACGAGGAGCTCGCCGAGCGCCTGCGGGGGATCTGGGGACGCCGCACCGACCGCTATTCGGAGCTTCGAACGGCCGAGACGAGTGCCCTCCCGAAGGTGGAGATGTCATATATCGGCGGGTGATTGTGGCCTCCGCCCACATGATTAGAATCGGGTTGTGACCGCTGTCGTTGCAGCAGGACGTCGCATTCTTCCGCGCGGCTGGCGGGATTTCGGCCTGCAGATCGTCCTCTGGGTCGGCTTCTACGTCAGCTACCTCGGCGTCCGCTCGCTCGCGGATCGCGATCCTTCGAAGGCATTTGTCAACGGCTTTCGCGTCATCGACCTCGAGCAGCGGATCACGAGCAGCTTCTTCGAGCAGACCGCCCAGCGGGTCGCCGACTCCTCGCACGTGCTCCTGACCGCCGCCGCGTGGACGTACTGGAACTCCGAGTTCACCGTGATCGGGCTCACGCTCCTGTACGTCTATCTGCGCCATCACGAGCTGTTCACGCGGTTCCGGAACACGATCCTGCTCGCGAACATGATCGGGCTCGTGGGCTACGTGTTTGTGCCGACCGCGCCGCCCTGGATGTTCCCGCGCTACGGCTTCGTGGACGGCGTCAACCATCAGACGGGGTTCGGAGCGCTCGCCAATCCCTATGCGGCGATGCCGAGCCTCCACGCCGCGGACGCCCTCATCGTCGGAATCTTTCTCTTCCGCGCCTGCCGCCGGCCCTGGACGAAGGCGCTCTGGGCGCTCTGGCCCGCCTGGGTCTGGTTCTGCGTGCTCGCGACGGCGAACCACTTCTGGCTCGACGTGCTCGCGGGGATCGTGGTCGCGCTCGTCTCGGTCGCGGTGGTCGCCCGCGTCGCGAAGCACCGGGGACAGCCTGCGGAGGCTGTGCCCATCGCAAACCTGCTATAGTCGCCCCATAGCAGGATTGCGATACACCACGAGCACGAGACCCTCCGCATGCACGCGATGAACCAGGCACCGACCCCGCGTATCTCCCGCGTGAAGGACGGCTATACGACCGGAGCCCGCACACTCGCGAGCCGCTCGGTCACCGGCCTCGCGCGCACCCGCGTCACGCCGAATGCGCTGACGACGGCCGGGGTCACGCTCTGCCTCGTCGCGGCGGTGCTCGTCCCGTTCGAGAGCCGGGACAAGCTCCTCTACTACTGGCTCGGCGCAGGCGTGTTCGTCGTCGGCTCGATTCTCGATGTCTTGGACGGCGCGCTCGCACGCGCGGGGGGCAAGTCGACGTTGTTCGGCGCCTTCCTCGACTCCACGACGGACCGCGTCGGCGAGGGAGCGATGCTCGCCGCGATCGGGCTCATCTTCACACGCGCAGGCAACGACATTGCGGTCGTCTTCACGGTTGCGGCCGTCGCCGGCTCCTTCCTCGTGCCGTACGTACGGGCGAAGGCGGAGGCGCTCGGCCTACGCGGCGACGTCGGGCTCGGATCTCGTGCCGAGCGCGTCGTCGTGATCACGGCGGGCCTCGTGCTCGCGCCGTGGGGCGGCCTCCAATGGGCCATCTACCTTCTCGCCGCGACCTCGTGGGTCACGGTGCTCCAGCGCATCCTGCACGTCCGCAAGCAACTGATTCTTGGAGGAACGCATGTCGACCACTAACGGCAACTCGAACGGGCGCGCGCGCGTAGACGACGGCAAAGTGCGCGTCGCGATCATCGGCGTCGGCAACTGCGCCAACTCGCTGCTCCAGGGCTGCGAGTACTACAAGGACGCGGCAGAGGACCAGTTCGTCCCAGGCCTCATGCACGTCAATCTCGGCGGGTACCACATTCGCGACATCGAGTTCACTGCGGCGTTCGACGTCGTCAAGGGCAAGGTGGGCGAGGATCTCGCCGACGCGATGTGGGCGCACCCGAACGACACGATCAAGTTCGCAGACGTCCCGAAGACGGGAATCAAAGTCTCCCGCGGCATGACGCACGACGGCATCGGCAAGTACCTCTCCGAGGTCGTCGAGAAGGCGCCCGGCTCGACCGACGACATCGTCGGGATCCTGAAGGACACGAAGACCGACGTCGTCGTCAACTACCTCCCGGTCGGCTCCGAGATGGCGACGAAGTGGTATGCCGAGCAGATCCTCGAGGCGGGTTGCGCGATGGTGAACTGCATGCCCGTGTTCATCGCCCGCGAGGACTACTGGAACAAGCGGTTCCAGGATGCCGGGGTGCCGATCATCGGCGACGACATCAAGTCGCAGGTCGGCGCGACGATCACCCACCGCGTGCTGACCTCGCTCTTCCGCGAGCGCGGCGTGCATCTCGACAAGACGATGCAGCTGAACGTCGGCGGCAACTCGGACTTCCTGAACATGCTCGAGCGCGAGCGCCTCGAGTCGAAGAAGATCTCGAAGACGAACGCAGTCACCTCGATGCTCGACTACGACCTCGGGCCGGGGAACGTGCATGTCGGTCCGTCGGACTACGTCCCGTGGCTGACCGACCGCAAGTGGGCGTACATCCGCATGGAGGGCTCGTCGTTCGGCGACGTGCCGCTCAACGTCGAGCTGAAGCTCGAGGTGTGGGACTCGCCGAACTCCGCCGGCATCGTCATCGATGCAGTCCGGCTCTCGAAGCTCGCGCTGAACAACGGCATCGCGGGGTCGCTCGTCGGCCCGAGCTCGTACCTCATGAAGTCGCCCCCGGAGCAGATCCAGGACGACGAGGCTCACACGCTGACCGAGGAGTTCATCGAAAAGAACAAGCGGCAGACGCCGGCTACCGCGCCGACGCCGTCCGCTGCGTAGGGCGCTGCTCGACCTGGGCGCGGCGGCACTCGCTGCCGCCGCGCCCTACCGAGCGAGACCGGCGAGCCAGGTCACCTGACACGCCTGCCAGCGATTCTCGTCGGAGTAGCGGATCGCGCACGGCCCGTGCTCCTGCCCGTGCGAGCACAGGAGCGGATCGTCGCCGGGCTCGAGCACGAGCGCGACATGGCGGCCGGGATACGTGCCCCACACGACGAGATCGCCGCACCGGGCGCGTCCCCGAACGCGCGGCAGGTGTCCGAGCATCGTTCCCGTGTATCCGGAGCCGTCGTAGTAGCGGCCGTTCGGGTCGGGCGCGCCGGCGAGGTAGTAGCAGAGCGTGACGAAGCCGGAGCAGTCGGTCGTCAGCGGGAGCGCACGGCCGAACGGGATCGGCCTGACCTGCCCGTAATGGATCTGAGGCTCGTGTTCGATGCCCCAGCGCGCCGCAGCGACGATTCCGTCGCGCACGCTCACGAACGGGGACTCTAATGCGCCGGCCGGGGGTCGTCGCTCCGCTTGTGGCGCGCACGGGAGTGATCGAGCAAGGCACTACACTCGATTCTGGGATGGCCCTTCGAGTCGCCCTCGTCACCCCCTTTGCCTGGTCGCAGCCGCACGACGTGAACGAGCACGTGGCGGGGCTCGCACGGGAGCTTCGCGCACGCGGCCACAGCGTCACGGTCCTCGCCCCCTCGAACCGGGCGCGCGATCTCGCCGCCGGGCGCCGGGCGCTCGCCACAGGTGCCCACGCCGACTTCGTCGCGCTCGGGCCGGCGGTGCCGATCTCCCGCCGGAGCCGGATGGGCGTGCCGGTCGGCGTGCGGGCCAACCTCGCGGTCGCGCTCGCAGGCGGCTTCGACATCGTGCACGGGTTCGAGCCGGGTCTGCCGAGCCTCTCGTATCTCGCGCTGCGCGATGCGGGCGCGCTGACGGTCGCGACGTTCTTGTCGCCGGAGCGGCTTTCGTACCCGCCGGCCCGCACGCGGCGCGAGCGCCTGCTCGGCCGCCTCGATGCGCTGCTCGCGACGAGCAGGGAGACCGCTGACGCCGCCGCGGAGCGCTTCCCCGGCCGCTACGAGCTCGTCCCGCTCGGCGTCGACGTCGTCGACTCCGCGCAGAAGCGGAAGCTCGTCGTGCTCGAGTGGGGCCCGACCGAGCGGCCGCTGCTGCGAGCGCTCGCGCGCGAGCTCGCCGACCAGCCCGAGTGGCAGCTCGCGATCCTCCGCCCGCGTCCGCTCGCGTCGCGGCCGCCGATCCCCCGCACGCTTCGTGGACGCGCGCGCGTGCGCACGGCGCTCGACGCGGCGTCGCGTGCGGAGCTCCTCCGCGAGGCGGCGGTGTTCGTCCCTGCCCTGGAAGGCATCGCGCGCGTCGAGCTCGAGGCGCGCGCCGCCGGTGCGGCCGTCGCCTCGCCTCCCGGCCGGACGGGGCAGCCGGAGCTGGCAGCGGCGGAGGCGGCCAGGTTGATGGAGGACGAGTCCTTCCGCACCCGCCGGGCCGAGGAGGGGCTCGCACTCGCGCGCGCACAGAGCTTCGCGTCCCTTGGGGACAGTGTGATGGCTACATACACAGACATCACTTCCCGCCGGCGGCCCACTGCGCCGCCCCGCGAGCCGCTCGAGTCGCGCGACTGGATCGTGGTCGACCTGCATATGCACACGACCTGGTCACACGACTGCTCGATCGACGTGGACGAGCTGATCGACCACGCGGAGGCGGAAGGCCTCGGCGCCGTCGCGGTCACGGACCACAACGTCCTCGGGGGAGCGCTCGAGACCGCTGAGCGGGCGCGAGGCCGGAAGCTGATCGTCATCCCGGGGGAAGAGGTGAAGACCGACGGCCAGGGTGAGGTGATCGGCCTGTTCCTCAAGGAGGAGATCCCTCGCGGCATGTCCTTTGCCGAGACGGTCGACGCGATCCGCAGCCAGGGCGGGCTCGTCTACGTCCCCCATCCCTTCGACCGTCTGCACGCCATTCCCGATGCCGCCACGCTCCACCGCCACCTCGCCGAGATCGACGTGTTCGAGGTCTACAACGCGCGCCTGCTCTTCGAGGGGTACAACGACGAGGCTCTGCGCTTCGCGCGCAAGTACAACCTCACGGCGGGTGCCGGCTCCGATGCCCACGTCCTGCAGGGGATAGGCACGGGCGCAGTGCGCATGCGCCGCTTCGACGGCCCGGAGGAGTTCCTGCTCTCACTGCGAAGCGCCGAGGTCTTGCGCCGCCCGAAGTCGCTTGCATACCTTCAAGGGCTCAAGTGGGTGGCTCAGGCCAAGGAACGGGTGCGCTGAGCACGAACCTGCGTTAGGGCTCAAGTGACCGTGGCGACCGACGAAATCTATGAGAAGTACCTGCAAAAAGCGATCACCGAGATCAACGCTCTCGGTGACGAGGTCGCGCAGGCCGGCGCGGGCACGCGCGTGCCCGTCGTCGGATCCGGACATCCGCTCGCGGACGTCTTCCTGCTCAAGTACGCGCCGCGGCCCTCGGAGCTGCAAGAGGGCGTCGCGTTCTACGGACGCGCCGGCAACGCGCTCTTGAAGTCGCTGCAGCGCCTGCGCGTCGATCCGCTCGCCGTGTACGGGACGAACTGCCTCAAGTTCGCCGACAGCGACGAGGAGGAGTCGCGCCCGTTCCTCTTGCGGGAGCTGCACATCGTGCAACCGAAGCTCGTCGTCGTGATGGGCGAGCCTGCCCTCGCCTTCCTCGACTCCGTGGCCTTCCCGCTCGCGCGAAAGGTGCTCCCGACGGAGGGCCAGCTGCAGAAATTCACGCCGACGATCGACCTCCTGTTCACGCCAGACATCGACGACTCGCTCGACGAGCAGCCCGAGAAGACGCGATTCTGGAACGCGTTCAAGCTGCTCGGCGAGTGGTGGGCATCGCTACCTCCCTACTAGCGGGCCGGCGCCTGGCGGCGTTCGTTGCGCTCGCCGCCGTCGTCTGTGCGTGGTTCCTGATCGCGCCCCACATCGCGCGGATCGGGCTCTGGCCCGCGATCGTGCTCGTCTCCGTCGTGATCCTTCCCGGGACGCTTCTGCTCGTGTTGATCGCCATCCCGTTGTGGGACAGGCCCTGGCTCCCGGTTGCGGTTCTCGTTCTCGCCCTGGTCGCGTTCCTCTGCTCGCTCGCCGACCTCGGCCTCGAGTCGAACTTCGCGAAGATGTGGGCCGCGGTCTTCGCGGGCTGGGCGTTCCTGCGGCTCTTCGAGCGGCTGTCGTGGGTCGTCCTCGTCGCCTTCGTGATTCCGCTCGTCGACATCGTCTCTGTTTACAAGGGGCCGACACACACGATCACGCAGCACCACTTCGCTGTGTACACGGCCGTCGCGATCGCGTTCCTCGTCCCCGGCGGCGGCGCCGCATATCTCGGACCGCCGGACGTTCTCTTTTACGCGCTCTTCCTCGCCGCGGCCGCGCGCTGGGAGCTCCGCGTCAACTGGACGTGGTTCGCGACCACCTTCATGTACGGCCTGACGGTGATCATCGCGACCGCGACCAAGGTCGGCGGGCTCCCCGCGCTGCCGTTCCTCTCGTTCGGCTTTCTCGTCGCGAACGGCGACCTGCTGTGGCGGGCTATGCGCCCGTCGGCGGGTTCGTCGGACTCGTCGCCGGCTTCTTCTTAGGCCGCTTTCCCGGCTGTGTGCTGAGCGCGGTCTCCCCGATCGAGAACGGCGAGCGGAAGGACGCGATCACCGACAGGACGATCGAGGTCGAGACGGCGAACCAGCCGGCCGCCGAGTCGTAGCCGCGAAGCACCATGAAGAAGCCGAGCCCGATCCCGGCAAAGCCGAGCACCCAGGCCGGGACCTGCTGCCAGAGATGGAACCGCTTCGTCGAGCCCGTGACCTCCACATGCAGGTTGGCGTCGCTCCTGACCGCCGCAGGTTCGTTCCGGGCCGCAACCGGAGCGCCGTGATCGTTCATCGTGGCCTCCGTGTCCCAGTTGACGGGCGGAGCCTACAACGTCAGGCGCGCTCGAGCAACGCAACCGTCTCGACGTGCGGCGTGTGCGGAAACATGTCGACCGGCTGCGCCTTGATGAGCTCGTAGCCGTAGTCGCCACGCAGGATCTTGACGTCGCCGGCCAGCGTCGTCGGGTTGCACGACACGTAGACGAGCCTCGGCGCGCCGATCTCGCCGAGGCGCCGGAGCGCCTTGCCCGCGAGGCCGGCCCGCGGCGGATCGACGACGACAACCTCGGGCGGCCCCGACCGGTCGAGCAGCTCCTGCACGACCTGGCCCACGTTGCCGGCGAAGAAGGCGGTGTTCGTGATCCCGTTCAGCTCGGCGTTCTCGAGCGCGCAGGCGACCGACTCCTCCGACACCTCGATCCCCCACACGGTCAACGCCTCGGCCGCGAGCGAGAGACCGATCGTGCCGATCCCGCAATAGAGATCCCACACGGTCTCGGTTCCGGTCAGCTGCGCTGCCTCGCGCGCGAGCCCGTACAGCTTCTCCGCCATCGCGGTGTTTGTCTGCAGGAACGCATTCGGGCGAACGCGGAAGCGCAGGCCGCACAGCTCCTCCTCGATCCAGCCGTCGCCCCAGAGGAGTTCGCTCGGCAGATTCGTCACCTCGGACGGCGTGTCGTTGATCGACCAGTGGAGCGAGCGCACTTGGGGAAACGCGCGCACGACGTCGACGAAGTAGCCGCGCTCGAAGCGCTCCCCCGGACCGGTCACGAGCTGGACGAGTGCCTGCCCGGTGTTGCGGCCCTCGCGGACGACGAGATGGCGCAGATACCCGGTCCCGTCCGCCTGCGAGTACGGCTCGAGCCCTTCCTCGCGCGCCCACGTGCGGACGGCGTCGCGCAGCTCGTTGCCGAAGTCGGTCGTGAGCCAGCACTTTCGAATGTCGAGCACCTCGTCCCACCGGCCGGCGCGGTGCAGTCCGAGCACGAGCCCGTCCGGCGCGGGAGCGAACGAGTACTCCATCTTGTTGCGGTAGTGGAAGATCTCGGGCTCGCACGGAACGATCTCCTGGAGCGGTGGCTCTGCGATTCCCGCGATGCGCTGGAACGCATCGCGCACCTGTGCCTGCTTCTGCGCCAGCTGCGCGCTGTACTCGAGGTCCTGGAACCGGCAGCCGCCGCACGCGGGATAGTGCTCGCAGGGCGCCTCGACGCGCTGCGGCCCCGGGCGGACGATCTCCGTCGCGAGCGCCTCGGCGTGCGAGCGCTTCACCTTCGTCACCCGCGCCTTCACCCGATCGCCGGGCAATCCGCGGCGCACGAAGACGACAAAGCCGTCGAGGCGGGCGACGCCGTTGCCGCCGTACGCGAGCGACTCGACGTCGAGCTCGATCTCCTGGTCCTTTGTCACCGGCGCGGCCATCGCCGCACGGTAGCTACGAAAACTTCGGCTTCAGCGGCAGGAGCAGCGGACGCCGCGGCTGTTGCGAGAAATCGAAGTCGTTCCGCAGATTGCCGAGGATCTTTGCGTTCTCGCGCACATCCGGGCGCGGGTCGGGTCGCCCGTCCGTCTGTGGATCGAGCCGTTGCCCGTGCAGGAAGTCGTCCTCGATGAACTTGAGATACGCGTCGGAGCTCAGCACCTGATGGTCGATGTAGCCCTGCTTCGCGTAGGGGCTGATCACGAGCGCGGGTACGCGCAGCCCGTAGCCCTGAGCGTCGACGACCGGCGGCACGACGTGGTCGTAGAAGCCGCCCCAGTCGTCCCAGGCGAGGAAGATCGCGGTCGAGCTCCAGTCGCGGCTGCGCATGATCGTGTTGATCACTCCGGTCACATACGCCTGGCCGCGGCGAATCGACGACGGGGGATGCTCGCTCACCGACTCGGCCGGGGCGAGCCACGAGACCGCCGGCAAGTCTCCCGCCCGGGCGGACTGCAGGAACTCGTTGAACGGCGCGACGTTCTCGCGCTGACGATCCTGTTCCACCGTCTCGAACCAGGGAAGCGGGTTCCAGATGCCCGGCGTCGACGCGCTCTGCGGCAGCGCCTTGCAGAACATCGCATTGTCGTTGCAGTCCGGCTGCTCGCCCTTGAAGACGTAGTAGCGCCAGCTCACGTCGTACTTGTGCAGCAGGTAGGTGAGATCCGTCCAGCCGTAGTCGGGCACCGCTCCGGTCTTGTTCTGCGGCTCACCGGGCGGCGAGCCCGGATTCTGAACAGCGGCCACGCAGCTCATCGGATTGCCGCTCTCCGCACACCGGGCCGACCAGCCCGAGACGAGGTACAGATGCCCGGGCAGGCTCCACGACGCATCCGACTGGAACATGTGGTCCTGCAGCACGAAGTGCTGTGCATAGGCCCAGTAATTCGGGATCTCGTGCCAGTCGTGATAGCCCATGACATCGGGGGCCTTCGGGGAGAGCGAGCAGTGCGGCGAGTTGATGTGCTTGTTGCAGAACACACGGCGGCCGGCTTCCGCCTGCCCGACGAAGCCGTCCATGCTGCCGCCGGCGACGTCCTTGACCGCGTCGATGTGGTCGTGCGGGCCGCCGAAGTTCCGGGCGCGGCGATCGTGGTACGGCCGCAGGCAGGCGCCTCCGGCTGGGTCCGGGACGCAGACGCCTTTCGGGATTCCGTCGGCGCCCGGATAGGTGCCGAAGTAGGAGTCGAACGAGCGGTTCTCCTGCATGATGATCACGACGTGCTGGATCTTGTGGATCCCGCGCAGGCCCTCGTGCGGAGCCGCCGACGCCTCGCGCGCGCACAAAAGCGCAGCGACCGCCAGTACGACGAAAGCTGCCCGCCCGCGCATGGTCAGACCGTAGTCGGCAATTGTTGCGTTGACGTTGCGCCTTGATTCAGGCGAGCGGAGTGACGAAGACCTTGCGGTCGCGCGGTCCGTCGAATTCGCAGAAGAAGATGCCCTGCCAGCGCCCGAGCGCGAGCTTCCCGTCGGCGATCGGCACGAGGATCTGGGTGCTCATCAGCGACGCGCGGACGTGTGACGGGGCGTTCGGGCCGTCCGGATCCTCGGTGTGCTTCCAGTCCCAGGAGTCGTTCACGACCTTTTGCAGCGCATTCTCGAGATCCTGCGCAACGAGTGGATCGGCATGCTCGTTGATCGTGACGCCGGCCGTCGTGTGCGGAACGTAGACGAGTGCGGCGGCGGCTCCGTTCGTGTTGCCCAAGGCCGCCTGCACCTGGTCCGTGATGTTGACAAGCTGGGTCTTCCGGTCGGTCTTGAGATTGATCTCCTGCACGGGGTTATCCTAGGCACGCCGTGACGACCCCGCTGAGTCAACGCAAGCTCGACGCCCTTCGCGAGGACGCCGACCGCTTCATCGCCGAGCTCGACGAGGAGGCGTACCTCCATTTCGCCGGGCACAAGGAGACGTACGACCTCGTGCCGATCTACGAGCGTCACGCCGAGTTGACGAAGCTCGAGACCGCGCTCGGCATCGGCGCGTCCGTGAACGGCGGGCGTAACGTCCGCGAGCTCTGGCGGTTCGCCTGCGAGGGCTACCTCGGCAACTTCGTGAGCCTGGAGGAGGAGAAGATCGCGGAGGCCGAGACGAAGACGGTGAAGGTCGGCGAGGAAGAGATTCCCTACCGCGACCTGCGCCCCCGGATCGGAAACGACGAAGACCGCGCAAGGCGACGAACGCTCGAGCAGGCGCGAAACGACGCGACCGAGGAGCACAACGGCCTGTACACCCGCAAGCACCAGGTCGTGCACCGGGAGACGGAACGACTCGGCGCTCCCAACTACACCGACCTGTATCGACGTTTTGAGTTCCCGCTCGACGATCTCGCCGAGCAGTGCCGGCGGTTCCTCGACTCGACCGAGCGGCTCTGGGAGGACGCTGCCGACCGCTACTTCCGCGCACGAATCGGCCTCGGCCTCGGCGAGATCGAGCGCTGGGACGTCGCCCGCGTCCTCCGCGGCGCGGGCTGGGACGACGTCTTTCCGAAGGACCGCATGCTGCCCGCGCTCGAGGCGACGCTCACCGACCTCGGCGTCGATCTGCGCTCGCAGCGAAATGTCGAGCTCGACCTCGAGGATCGTCCGAACAAGACGCCCCGCGCGTTCTGCGTTCCGATCGAGATCCCGGCGCGCGTCATCCTCGTGATCAAGCCGCAGGGCGGGCCCGACGACTGGCGCGCACTCTTTCACGAGGCCGGTCACACGGAGCACTTCGCGCACACGTCGCCCTCGCTGACGGTCGAGGAAAAGCGGCTCGGCGACAATGCTGTCACCGAAGGCTGGGCGATGCTGCTCGAGCATCTGACGATGGAGCCCGCCTGGCTCGAGCGTCACCTCGACGTGCCGCGCCCGCTCGAGTTCGCGGCCGAGGGCGCGACCATTCTGCTCCTGTTCTTGCGCCGGTACTGCGCCAAGCTCATCTATGAGCTCGAGTTCCACACCGTCGCAGACGTCACGACGATGCGCTCACGCTACGTCGAGCTGCTCGGGGACGCGCTGAAGGTCGCGCCGAGCGACACCGACTATCTCGCCGACATCGACGACGGCTTCTACTCGTCCGGGTATCTGCGGTCGTGGGCCTTCGAGGCGCAGCTGCGGGCGTACCTGCGCGAGCGGTTCGGCAACGACTGGTTCACGCGCAAGGATGCGGGCTCGCTCATCCGCGAGCTCTGGTCCGAAGGGCAGAAGCCGACGGCCGACGAGCTCCTGCACGAGGTCACAGGTGCGAAGCTCGAGCTCGAGGCGGCGGCTGACCGCGTGCGCGAGGTCCTCGCCGCCGCCTGAGCTTCGCCCCCTACTTCCGGGTGGAGCTGCCCTCGATCGTCGCAGCGTCGTTGCCGCCGCCTGCGCCGACCTGGATCTTGCGCGGCTTCGGCTGCTCCGGCTTCGCGACGTGCACCTCGAGGACCCCGTTCGCATAGGTCGCGCTGACGGACTCGTCGGTCACGCCCTGCGGCAGGCCGATCGTGCGCGTGAAGCTGCCGAAGCGCCGCTCGAAGCGGAAGTAGCGCCCCTCTTCGGCAGCCACCTCGCGCTCGCGTTCCGCGCTGATCGTGAGCGCGCCGTCGTCGAGCTCGACGGAGATCTTCTCCTCGGGGATGCCGGGCAGGTCGAACGCGTAGACGAGCTCGCGCTCGGTCTCCCAGACGTCCGCGGTCGGGATCCAGCTCTGGGACGCGCGGCCGTTGCCCTCGAGCAGCCCGTTCATCACCCGGCTCATCTCGTTCTGGAGCGAGGCGAGCTCGCTGAAGGGCGCCCAGCGAACCAGCGTTGCCATGGCTCGTTCCTCCTTCGGTCGATGTGGCTATCTAATGTATCTGCCAGGATAAAAACTGAGTGTCTCACTGTCAAGTCTTCGCTGGCGTAGACTCCCGACCCCGTGCTGCCCCTGCGCGACAACGTCCCGACCCGGACGTTCCCGGTCGTCACGGTCGGATTGATCGTCGCGAACGTCGTCGTCTGGGTCTGGGAGCTCTCGAAGCCGGGCGTCGAGGTCCACGTCTTCCGCGACGGCTTCTACCCGTGCACGGTCAGCGGGCCGTGCCACGTCCCGGTGCCGTTCCACGTGCATCCGCTGCCCTGGTACGAGGGGGTGTTCGCGGGGATGTTCATGCACGCAAGCTGGCAGCACATCGGGTTCAACATGCTCTTCCTGTGGATCTTCGGGAACAACATCGAGGACGCGCTCGGCCGGTTTCGCTTTCTCGTCTGGTATCTCGTGGCCGGGATCGCGGCGATGGCGGCCCAGACGGTCGTGACGCTCTGGTTCGGCAACACGCAGGACGCGAGCATCCCGAACATCGGCGCGAGCGGAGCGATCGCCGGCGTGCTCGGCGCGTACTTCGTGCTCCTCCCCCGGGCACGAGTCCTGACGGTCATCTTCTTCGGGATCATCCTCATCCGCGAGATCCCCGCGATCTGGTTCCTCGGCGTCTGGATCGCCCTCCAGATCTGGACCGGCGGCCTCTCGCTCGTGCAGCCCTCCGCCGGCGACGGCACCGCCTTCTTCGCCCACATCGGCGGCTTCGTCTTCGGCGCGGCCACGATCCTCCTCGTCGCGAGGAAGCGCCCGCGCGCCCCGACCGCGCGGCTTCCCGTCTATTGAGGTTCGACGAGCACGTCCGGCGTGCCGTCGCCTCGCTTCCGGCCGAGCTGCGCGAGGCGATCCGGAACGTCGAGATCTCGGTCGAGGACGAGCATCCCGAGGAGCCCGAACTCTTCGGCCTCTACGAGGGGGTGCCGCTGACCGAGCGCGGCGACTGGGCCGGCGAGCTCCCGGACCGGATCCGCATCTTCCGGGTGCCGCTCGCAGAGTCCTTTCCCGACCCGGCAGAGCTCGAGGAGGAGATCCGGATCACGGTCCTGCACGAGGTCGCGCACTACTTCGGAATCGACGAGGACCGGCTCGACGAGCTCGGGTTTTCCTGAGGGTTCGGGCTGGAATGCGGCGGCCCGGGCCGCCGTTTTAAGAGGCATGAACACCCTCTCTTCCATTCACGCGGAGATCGAGCGCTTGAGCGAGGAGCGTGCCGAGCTCTGGCACCGCCTGTCCGCGGAGTACGACCCCGAGATCAAGGAAAACATCCACTCCCTCGACGTGGAGCTCGGCCGCCTTTGGGACGAGCACCGCGCCCTCAGGGCCCGGCTGCGCTTCGGCGATCGCGACTCGATCGTCGCGCGCGCGCGGGTCGAAGAGCGGCTCGAGCGAGCCGCCTGACGCTCAGCCTGTGCACGACCCGGCCTGGCGATCCCTCGAATGGGGGTCGACAGGCCGGCCCTCCAGCGTCGATTCTCTTCTTGTCGCCTGCGGCGCCCGCCGGTTCAATCCAGGGAGTTCGCCGCATGTCGCAAATGACCGTCTCGCCCTCGTCGCTCGCCGAACGCGAGCTCGAGCTTGCCGCTCGCGAGGCGGAGCTGAACCGGCGCGAAGCGGCCGTTCGCCGGTCCGAGGAATCGCGGAGCGAAGCCGATGCGCGCTCGGTGGCACTGGACCTGCGCGAGCGCGAGCTCGAGCGCATGCTCGAGGCGATCGAAGCGCAGCGCCTGCGGCTCGATGAGGTCGTGGCGGAATACGAATCGCGCCGCGCAACCCTCAAGAGCCGGACAGTCGAGGTCGAGGCCGAGCGTGACCGGCTGCGTCTCGAGCAGGCGCGGCTCGTGGCCGCGAGCATCGAGCGAGAAGAGCTGACCGAGGACGTCCCGCCGCCGAAGAAGATCGAGGCCGGCGACGACTGGTGGTCGAAGCAGCTCGGCACGCCGCTCGAAGCGGCGTAGCCACGACGCTCTACACTTCGACCGGCACGGGGCGTTAGCTCAGCTGGGAGAGCGCCGGCTTTGCAAGCCGGAGGTCGCCGGTTCGATCCCGGCACGCTCCATAACTGACATTGCGCAAACCGTTCGGTGGTGTGGACCGTCGACGGTCTTTGTTCGTCGAGCGATGAGTTCTCCGGTGCGGGGCAGTCTGTTCAGTGACGCTTCGTTCTCCGCCCGGAGGGAACCCATGAACGCAACGATTTCAGTCGCAGTCGCGGCGGTCTCGGTGTTCTTGGTCAGCTCGATCTGGTACGGGGCGCTGAGCCCACTCGAGGCTCGCGCGCTCGGGCCGGCCGCCCCCGATCGCGGCAGGCCTTCCCCGCGGAAGGCGCTCCTCGAGCTCCTGCGCAGCGTCTTCGTCGCCGCGGTCATCGCCGGCGTGGCGCGGACGTCCGATCTGCATACCGTCGGCGCGACGATCTTGCTGGGCCTCGCTCTGTTGCTCGGGTTCCCGTTCGTGCTGCTGACCGGCTCGATGATCTGGGACAAGGTCCCGGCGCCGACTGCCGCACTGCACGCGGGCGACTGGCTGCTCAAGCTGGTCGTGGTCTCGGCAATCGTCGGCCTCTGGCTATGAGTACATCAGCGAAGGCATACGAACGCGACCCGCGGGTCGACGACTACTTCGCCGGGCTGCCCGACTGGCAACACGAGATCTGCCGGCAGCTGCGCGACCTGATCCACGCCATCGACCCGGAGATGACAGAGACGATCAAGCGCACGGTGCAGCCCTACTTCGTGCTCCAGGGCAATGTCTGCGCGCTGCTCGCCGCTAAGGACCACGTCAACCTCTTCCTCT
The DNA here is from genome assembly GCA_963848665.1 of uncultured Actinomycetes bacterium. Lineage (GTDB taxonomy): Bacteria > Actinomycetota > Thermoleophilia > Gaiellales > Gaiellaceae > Palsa-739. The sequence goes on along the minus strand of CAWKEF010000004.1, from coordinate 94,412 downwards.
ACGACGGCGCGATCGTCGCCGACCCCGACCGAATCATCACCGGCGGACACAACAACAAGACAGCGCGAATGATCTCGTTCTGTTCAGGAGACACCATTCCCCGCCGGGCCCTGACCAGGATGCTCAAGCAGATCGTCGCCAACAACCGAGCGGGCGGCTGGCGCAAACTCAAGACCCGCTAGATGGTCAGGGGCTCAGCGCGGATCGCGTGGTTTGCGCAGTGTCTGGTTCCGCCCATAACCGACATTGCGCAAACCTCGGGCGTGGCGCGCGCCTAACCCTCGCATGTAGGGCGACGGGCCTAAGATCACGGCGTGTTGCGGTTCGGGCATATCACCTTCGCCTCCGAGGACACATGCGCCCTCGCCGAGTTCTGGGCGGGGGTCCTCGGCTACGAGGTCGTGCCAAGCGACGCCGACTGCTTCGCACGGGGCGAGGGGCCTGAGCTCTTCTTCAAGCGGATGCGGAAGTCACCGACGATCGAGCTCCCGATCCACCTCGACGTCAACGTGCCCGACCGCGAGGCCGAGGTGAACCGAATCATCGGACTCGGCGCCAAGCTTGTCGAGACGAAAACGGCGGAGGCAGGCGAGCTGAAGGAGACCTTCACGGTGCTGCGCGACCCTGAGGGAAACGGATTCTGCGTGCAAGGGCCGGACCCGCGCCGACCGCACCCATACGTCGGCAACGTGACCTTCTCGTGCGCCGAGCCGCGACGCATCCTTGGGCCCTTCTGGTCAAAGGCGCTCGACTCGCCGGAACAGGAGGTCGACGAGAGCTTCCTGCAGATGCTCCGCGACGCGCACGTCGACGTCGACCGAGAGTTCGACGCGTCCTACGCCATCGATCGCGACAACGCGCGGCCTCGCTTCCTGTTCCAGCGGCGCGAGAAGTCCCGGCCCGAGTGGTATCCGATTCACCTCGACTTTCTCGCCGACGACCCGGACACGGAGATCGACCGCCTGACCTCAGCAGGCGCGACGCTCGTCGAGACGAAGCACGCCGGCGACCGGAAGTGGACGATGCTGCGCGACCCAGAGGGAAACCCGTTCAGCATCCAGTGACGAGCCCGGCTCGCGGCCCGACTCCTGCATCATGGGAGTCATAGCGCTTCGGCGACGACAGTCGCCTGGTTTGCGCAATGTCTGGTTCCGCCCATTGTCCGGCGCCGCTACGCGGCGCACCCCGTTACACGGCTTCGCTTTGCTGCTCGGGGGCTGAGGACGAGCTGCAGGCTCGAGAGCCCGGCGTCATGAGCCGACGCCGGCAAAGCCGGCATCGGCAGCGGACTTGCTGGATTGGGGCATCGATGAGTCTCCCCGATGACGCCGGTCCTAGACGATGAAGGGCACACACGGATGAGAGGAGCGCCCAGATGCAGATCCGGACTCGAATGTGCATGAGTGCCGACGGTTACGTGACCACAGCGGACGGACGGCCGGCGCAACTCGCCGACCCCGCCTTCGTTCCGGGCAGGAGCCACGGCTTTCCGGAGTTCCAGCAGAGCTGCGAATCCGTCCTGATGGGCCGCACGACGTTCGAGCCGGCGCTCGGCGCCGACCGCTGGCCGTGGCCGAACCTGGGGGTGTTTGTGCTGGGATCGCATCGGCCCCCGGGTACCCCGGACGACGTGGTCGTGGAGAGCGATCCGAGGCGGCTGCTCGAACGGCTTCGGTCCGGCAATAACGGCGGCGACGTACACCTCGTCGGCGGCCCCCGCACGATCGAGACGTTCCGCGCTCTGGGAGCGCTCGACAAACTCGGACTGATCGTGCTTCCGTTGCTTCTGGGAACCGGAATGCGCCTGACCTCGCCGGCGGCGTCGGGCTGCGAACTGATGCTCGAGAGTGAGCGCGGCCTCCCCGAGGGTGCGGTGGAGATCGTGTACGCCTTCAACCGCTGACCTCTCGGTGAGCGGAAGGCGTAGATTCCGCTCGTGAGCTTCAACGTTGGGGCGGACGCCTACGACCGGTTCATGGGCAGGTATTCAGTGCCGCTCGCCCCTCAGCTTGCCGACTTCGCGACGATCGCCGTTGGCCGGCGGGTCCTCGATGTCGGCTGTGGCCCGGGCGCACTCACTTCCGAGCTGGTCAGACGGCTCGGACCGGACGCCGTGTCGGCTGTCGATCCGTCGGAACCCTTCGTCGCGGCAGCCCAGCAGCGCCACCCCGGGGTGAGCGTGCAACGCGCCGCAGCGGAGCACCTGCCGTTTGGAGATCAGACGTTCGACGCCGCCCTGGCGCAACTCGTCGTTCATTTCATGACGGACCCGGTCGGCGGACTTCGTGAGATGGCGCGCGTGACGCGCAACGATGGCGTCGTAGCAGCGTGCGTCTGGGATCACGCCGGCGGCCAGGGGCCGCTCGGCGTGTTCTGGAAGGCTGCGCTCGAGCTTGATCGCGACGCCGAGGATGAGTCGCAGCTCGCGGGTACCCGTGAAGGCCACCTCGCGCAGCTCTTCCGAGCAGCCGGGCTGCGCGATGTCGAGGAGGGCGTTCTTTCGGTCGACGTCGAGCATCCGAGCTTCGATGAGTGGTGGGAGCCGTTCACACTCGGCGTGGGGCCGGCCGGCGGCTTCGCGGCCGGCCTCGACGCGAAGGGGCAGGCCAAGTTGCGCGAACTCTGCCGCGAGCTGCTGCCGGCAGCACCGTTCGTGCTGACGGCTCGGGCCTGGGCAACACGAGGCCGCGTGTAGCCCGAGGTCGGAGCACTCGGCTTGTGCGGACGCCGCCGGTTGGTAGATGCTCTAAAACACTGAGTGACGGAGGCGAACTCTCGCCTCCGGCCCAGATCGTTCTCACGAGGCAGGAGGAGTTTCTTCATGAGCATCCGAATTGCGGTTCTGGTCGCGGCGGCCGCGGCCCTCGCCACAGCTTCGGCAGCCGGCGGAGCGAAGGGTCCGCCCCCGCCGCCGAAGGCGGTCAACGGCCACGCGGTGACCGTCGTCGCCCGTGGCGTGCCGACGCCGACCACCTTCGCCTTCGGCGGCGGGCAGATCTTCGTCGCCGGGTTCGGCGACGAGCAGAACCCGAAGGTCACCGGTGGGGTCTACGTGCTCAAGGGCGGGAAGCCGGTGAAGATTCCGGGGTCGCCCCCGCACGTCTTCGGAATTGCGTACCACGCTGGGACGCTCTATGTCAGCGGCGGCGTCAGGACCGGCGGGATCTACGCCTGGAGCGGCTGGAACGGCACCCGCTTCGCCAAGTCGCGCGTCGTCTTCGCCCCGCGCAAGGGGTTCAACTCCTTCAACGGAATCGCGGTCGGCCCGGACGGAAAGCTCTACGCCGGCGTGAGCCTCGGGGACGCGAAGAAGGCGGACTACAGCAAGGGCTCGACGCTGTACGCAAACGACGTCGTCTCGATCGACCCGGCATCCGGGGCGGTCAACGTCGTGGCGACGGGCATGCGGCAGCCGTGGCAGCCGGTCTTCGTCCCCGGCCATGACGGCCCGCTGATCGCCGACCTCGGCCAGGAGAACCTCGGCAAGAAGCGGCCGATCGACCGCGTCGTCGAGGCCGGCCAGGGCACCGACTTCGGCTTCCCCTCGTGCCCGGCCAAGCCGGCCACCTGCTCGAGCTACGACAAGCCGTTCGCGGTATTCCCGGCGCATGCGTCGCCGATGGGGCTCGGCGCGCTCGGGGGCAAGCTCTACGTCGCGCTCTTCGGCGGGACGGGCAAAGGGCCGATGGTCGTGTCGTTGCCGCTCAGCGGCGGGAAGTTCGCACCGGCGCTTGTCGGCTTCGCCGCTCCCGTCGTCGCCCTCGCCACGCACGGCGGAAAGGTGTACGTCGGCGACCTGACCGGCACCGTCTACAGCTTCAGGCCCTAGCGACACCGCGCCAGGAGGAAGGGGCCGCCGGGCTCCTTCCTCCTGCAGCCCGGCGCGGATGCGTAGACTCCGGAGGCGCCGCGAGGGCGCATCCGGTCCGCGGAGAGGGCTGAGCCCACCTCGTCAGAAACGACCCGGCAGCACCAACCGATCTTCTTCCCGCCCGATGCCGCGGACCGCGGGCCCACATGGGAGGAGGTCATGGTGAACCTCGAACAGCTTCGCAAGCAGGCCAAGGAGCTCGCCCGTGCCGCACGCGCGGGAGAGCCGGCGGCCGTGGCGCGGCTCGGCGACCTGCCGACGCGGCTCGCGAGCGCACAGCTCGTGCTCGCGCGCGAGCAGGGCTACTCCGGCTGGCCCGCGCTCGTGCACGAAGTCGCCGAGCAGCCCTTCCACACGGATCTCGAGTACTACGAGGGGCGTGCGTACGGGATCGCGACGGTGAACGGCTCCTCCCTCGCGGAGGCGCGCCGCGACCTTGCGCAACGGCACGGGCTCTCGAGCTGGGCCGAGCTCACCCGACGCGTACAGGCGCTTGCGAGCGGCGAGGAGCCGCCGACGCCGTTCATGCTCGCGTATCGAGCCGTCGAGGACGGCGATCGCGAACGGCTGCGCACGCTGCTCGACGAGCATCCGGAGCTCGTGCGGCAGCGCGGCACGAACGGCAACGACCTCTTCGGCATGGCCGGCGACCTCGACATCGTTCGGATGCTCCTCGAGCAAGGCGCCGACGTGAACCGCGGCAACGACTACGGCTGGACGAAGCTCCACTCGGCTGGCTACGGGAATGACCGGGAGCTGGCCGAGTTCTTGCTCGCGGCCGGCGCCCGCACCGATCTCCACGCGCGCGGCGACGGCGGCACGCCGCTCGCCGCCGCGCTCTTCTGGGGCCATCGCGAGGTCGTCGACGTGCTCGGGCTCGAGCCGCGCAACCTGCGCGTCGCCGCCGGGCTCGGGCTCGTCGACCTGATCGACGAGCTCGCCGGCACACCCGCGGCGGGTGCGCACCGGGGCTTCTACCGGCCGCACGGCGGCTTTCCCGCCTGGCAGCCTTCCGACGATCCGCAGGAGATCCTGGACGAGGCGCTCGTGTGGGCCGCAAAAAGCGACCGCGTGGAGGCGATCGAGCGCCTCGTCGAGCTCGGCGCGGACCCGAACGCAGATCCGTACCGCGGCACGCCGCTCACCTGGGCCGCGGCGAACGGCCGCCGCTCGGCGATCCGCCGCCTCGTCGAGCTCGGCGCCGACGTGAACCGGCGCGGTACCTTCGGCGGGCCCGACCACGGGCAGGGCGCGACCGCCCTCCATCTCGCCGCGCAGTCCGGACAGGCCGAGGCGGTCGAGACGCTCCTCGAGCTCGGTGCCGACCCGACGCTCCGCGACGCCATCCACGGCGGAACGCCTGCAGGCTGGGCGCAGTTCGGCTGCCATCCCGAGCTCGCCGAGCGACTCAGCTGAGCCGAGCCACCCTGGCCGCGGGCTCGGCACTTGCATCGCGCTCCGCGCAATAGCACACTGCCACCGGCACCTCGGTTGGTGCTCATAGACCCACGGAGGAGGGAGAGGGATGAACTCGGGGAGAACTCTGCGACCGCTCGCGGCGGTCCTGATCTTGGTCGGCCTTGCGGCCGTCACGGCCCACGGGGCTGCGCGTTCGGGCCACGCGGCAGGGGCGGTGGCCCATCCGTTTGCAGCCGACCACATCGCGGGCAAGGCCCGCACTGCACCGCTCAAGACCTCGAGCTGTGTCGCCGCGCTCGGCATCCGCTGCTACGCACCCGGTCAGTTCGAGCGGGCGTACAACCTCGGCCCGCTCCACGCATTCGGGATCAACGGCACAGGCCAGACGATCGCGATCGTGGACTCGTTCGGCTCGCCGACGATCGCGGCCGACTTGCATGCGTTCGACCAGGCCTTTGCGCACCCGCCGGCCGGCTCGGGCATCCCGGCTGATCCGGCGATCGCGGCCGACCCGCAGCTGACGATTATCCAGCCGGCCGGTCCGGTTCCCGCGTTCGATCCCAACGACTCCGACATGGTCGGCTGGGCGCAGGAGACGACGCTCGACGTGGAATGGGCGCATGTGATGGCCCCCCGCGCGAGGATCCTGCTCGTCGAGACGCCGGTCAGCGAGACCGAGGGCGTCCAGGGATTCCCGGAGATCGTGAAGGCCGAGAACTACGTGATCGACCACCACCTGGCGAGCGTCATCTCCCAGAGCTTCGGCGCGACCGAGGAGACGTTCCCGAATCCACAGGCGATCTTCAACCTGCGGAGCGCCTTCCGGAACGCGCAACGACACAACGTGACGGTGCTCGGAGCCTCGGGAGACGAGGGCTCGACCGACTTCGAGCTGAACCTGAACGACCTCTACCCGATGCAGGTCAACAGCTGGCCGTCGAGCGATCCGCTCGTGACGAGCATCGGCGGGACCCAGATGAACCTCGACGACAACGGAAACCGCTTGTCGCCGGACGTCGTCTGGAACGACTCGGCGATCGGGATCCAGGCCGCGGGTGGTGGCGGGCTGAGCCATGTCTTCCAGCGGCCCGACTTCCAGAACCGGGTGCGTTCGGTCGTCGGCCACGCGCGCGGCACGCCCGACATCAGCCTGAACGCCGCTGTGGACGGCGGCGTCTGGGTCTACTACACGTTCGTGAATCCGACCTCGCCGTACCACATCTTCGGCGGCACGAGCGCGGCCACACCGGAGTTCTCCGGCATCGTCGCAATGGCCGACCAGCTCGCCGGGCATCCGCTCGGTTGGCTGAACGACGCGCTGTACAGCCTGGGCAACCGCGGTGGGGTCGTCGACGTCACGCAGGGCAACAACGACATCGGCCCGTTCACGAATAGCGACGGGCAGACCTACCACGTTCCCGGCTTTGCGGCCGGGCCCGGGTACGACCTCGCAAGCGGCCTCGGCACGATCGACGCCCTGCGCTTCGTCCCGGCGCTCGCGATCTCTGCCGGCCGCGATCACGGAGGCGGTGACGACGGCGGCGGCGGCCAGGACCGCTAGGTAGCGGCCGGAGACGCGAACGATGCGAGCCGCGCCCGACCTGGTCGGGCGCGGCTCCGTTCTCCCGATGTCCGCAGGCACGGCCGGACCGCTGCAAAACCGGGTGACGCCGCTGAGCGAGCTGATCGCGGACCCCGCGCGTGGTCTCGTGTACGGAAACCGGGGCTGCCTGCACGACGCGAGCGGTCGCATCCGCCGGCGCTACAACGGCAGACGCTGGATCGCCTGCCGGCTCGAGTTCAAGGGGTGGCACCGGCACCCGCTGCAGCAGCCGGGCCGCTTCACCGAGCTGTTCTTCCTCGACGAGGCGACGGCGTTCGCCGCCGGGCATCGGCCGTGCGCCCTCTGCCGCCGCGAGGACTACGACGAGTTCGCCGCATTTCTCGGTCTGAAAGCCGATGCGATCGACGAGCGGCTGCACGGCGAGCGCCTGGATCCGCGGACACGCGGGCAGCGGCAGCACGAGGGGCCGCTCGACGGCCTGCCTGACGGGGCGTTCGTCCTCCGGGACGGCGCGCCGTGGCTCGTGCTCGACGGGGAGATCCTGCGCTGGAGTGCAGCCGGCTACACCGCACGCGAGCCGCGACCGCGAGGGCGGGCGCTCGTCCTCACCCCGCCCTCGCTCGTCAACGTGCTCTCTGCAGGCTGGCGGCCGGCCGTCCCGCTCTTCCATCCTTCGGCCGGCACGGGTTTGCATCCTTTGTAAATCGTAAATCGCCTCTTTCGAACCCTTCGCAAAGGAGACGAACGGATGAGGCGATTCTCGCTGCGGGCCTCCGCGCTCGCGCTCGTGCTGGGGGCGGCCCTCCTCGGCGGCGGTGCCGCCCGGGCGGGCGCGTCCCTCCATCACCCGCTCTACATGCCGGCGGTCGGCCAGGCGGGACGCCCGGCGCTGCAACCGCCGCCGGTCTGCTGCGCCCCCGTCGGCATCCCGCCGGCCGGCGAACCCGCACCGGTGAACATGGCGTACTTCGGCGGCCACGTGCAGGTCGCCCCGAAGATCTATCTCGTGCTCTGGGGCTGGGGCGAGCCGGGCGCCTTCGACCACACGACGGCCGGCAACCCCGCCAGCGATCCCGACGGCGCCGGGCAGCGCATGCAGGACTTCATCGCCGCGCTCGGCGGCACCGCCTGGGCGGGTAGCCAGACGCAGTACTACATGATCCAGAACGGGACGCAGGTGAACATCACGAACCCGACGAGCCAGCTCGGCGGCGTCTGGTCCGATGACGTGAACCCGATCCACGACAACGTGACGGGCCTCGAGCTCGCACAGGAGGCGGAGCGCGCGGTCTCGCACTTCGGGATCACGGACCTGCACAACAGCCAGGTCGTGGTCGCACAGCCGCAGAAGTTCAACGAAGCAGGCTTCAACAGCGGCGCGGGGTACTGCGCGTGGCACGACTACACGCAGCCCTCCACGTACCCGGGCGTGCAAGCCGGCATCTCGTTCACGAACATGCCGTACGTCCTCAACATGGGAACGAGCTGCGGCGAGCAGAGCGTGAACGCGGGGCCTGCGGGGACACTCGACGGCGTCACGATCGTGCTGGGCCACGAGATCGAGGAGACGGTCACCGATCCGGGCGCCGAAGACGTGATCAACGGCCAGAACCTCGGCGGGTGGTACGACTTCAGCGGCTGGGAGAACGGCGACAAGTGCGCGTGGGTCGGCTACACCGGCCTCGTCCCGGCGTCGACCGTTCCCGGCGGCCTGAACGACATCACCGGCAACGACGGCAAGCAGTACGCCGTGCAGAGCCTGTGGAGCAACGACTCGGCGGCGGGTGCCGGCTGGTGTGCCGGCGCCGGCGACGACCTGCCGACGGGCTGAGCGAACTCGGGCGAGGGGCGGCGCGTCAGGCTTCGGTGACGCTGACCGCCCCGCGCTCGACCTGGACCACCCAGTCGCGGCCGTGCGCGTGCACGCCGCGCAGCTCGAGGCCGTCCGCCCACTCGGGGGCCTCGCGCACGGTCGAGCGAAGAGCGCCGGCGGCGGGGTCGGGCTCGAGGCCGAGCACGATCTGAAGCAGCAGGATCGGCGTCCCCGCGGCCCAGGCCTGCGGCTGCGACGCGGTTGGATACGCGACCGGCAGGTGAGTGCGCGCCCGTGGGAAACCGGCGAACACCTCGGGCAGCCGATAGTCGAAGTAGGTCGCAGCCTCGACCATGCGCCGCAGGATCAAGTCGACGTCCTGCCCGCGCCCAGCACGCGCCAGACCCCACGCGATGAGGGAATTGTCGTGCGGCCACACGGTGCCGTTGTGGTAGACGAGCGGGTTGTACGCGCGCTCGCCCGCTGCCAGCGTGCGCACGCCCCAACCCGACCACAGGCAGTCGCCCATCAGCGTGTCGGCCACGGCTGCAGTCCGCTCCGGCGGGACGATTCCGCTCCACAGCAAGTGGCCCATGTTCGAGCCCACCGCATCGATCGGCCGCTTGTCGCGGTCGAGGCCGAGCGCGTAGTACGCGTCGTCCACCCAGAACGTCTCGTTGAACCGGTCCTTCAGATCGGCGGCCTCCTGCTCGAGGCGGGCACCGAGCGCGGGATCGCCCCAGACAGCACGTGCAAGCTCGGCCATGCGCACCTTCGCGTCGTAGACGTATCCCTGAACCTCCGTCGAGGCGATCGGCGCCTTCGCGAGCTCACCGTCGCGGAAGGCCATCGAGATCTCCGAGTCCTTCCAGCTCTGGTTCCTGATGCCACGGCGTGCGCGGCGCTCGTACTCGACGAAGCCGTCGCCGTCGGGATCGCCGGGCCCGTCGATCCAGGCGAGCGCACGGCGGGCGTTCTCCTCGAGCTCGACGGCGAGCGTCGGATCGTTCGTCCAGCGCCAGAGCTCCGAGAGCAGAACGAGGAAGAGCGGAGTTGCGTCGACGGTCCCGTAGTAGCGGTCGGTCCAGGCGAGCGCGGCCTTGCCGCGGCGCATCTCGTGGATGATCTTCCCCGGCTCGGCGTCGCGCTCGGGGTCGTCCACGTCTGCCTGTGTTGCAGCGAGCACGCGTAGTGCGCTCTCGCCGAGTCCCGGCCCGAACATGAGCGTCTGCAGGCAGGTGATCACGGTGTCGCGCCCGAAGACGGTCATGAACCAGGGAGTGCCGGCTGCGGGAAGCTCGCCGGCCGCAAAGCCGTCGACGTGCATTCGCAAGGCACCGAGGTCGGCGACCGAGCGCTCGTACGTGCGTGCGAGATCGTCCCAGTCAGAGCGGAGCTGTGGCGCGAGCCGGCGCCACGACGCGAGCGACTTGTCCGCGCGCGTGCGCTCGTCGGCGAAGTGGCGCTCGAAGGAGGATCGGCTGAGCGGCAGGTCTCCGTTCAGGAGCGGCTGCACGCCGACGTGAAGCTCCCAGCGGTCTCCGGGCTCGAGACGGAGCGGGAAGCACAGACGCCCTTGCTCGGGCACGCACGGCTTCGAGAGATGGACGATCGTGCCCGCCGGGTAGCCGACGTCGGAGAAGCGTAGGAGCTGCAGGTCGCCGTCCCACTCGAGCGGCCTCGGAGCGGGCAGCGTGGCCGTGCTCGGATGCCCGAACGTCGGGTCGAGCTCCTTGACGGCGAAGATGTCCGCGAAGTCTGCGGCGATCTCGAGGGCGAGCTCGACCTCGACGCAACGGCGCCCGTGATTCTCGACAGCGATCCGTTCCTCCATCGCATCGCCGACGAACCGCCCCCGCTCGACCGACAGCTCGTTCGGCTCGAGGCCGCAGACGAGCGGATTGCGCAGCACGAACGACGCACTGTGCGGCACGGTCTGCGCGTGCGACAACGGTTCCGGACGCTCGCCGCCGAGTGTGAGCACGGAACGAGAGAGAAACCGTGTGTCGGACGCGAAGAAGCCCGATGCGGCGGCGGTGCCGTCGACATCGCCACGCTCGTCGCACACACAGAATGTCGAGCCTTCGAGGACCTTCAGCGGCACGGGATCAGGCTGCTGCCCCGAGCGATCGTTCGCTCTCCGCATCGAACAGGATCACCTTGTGCAAGGGAACGGAGAACGCCTGCTCGTTTCCTGCCTGCAGACGCGGCTCGACGGGAAGCTTCGCGACGAGGTCCCGGTCGCCGACGCGAAGATGCGCGAGCTGCTCGTCGCCGAGGTACTCGACGACCTCGACCGTCGCGTTGTAGTGCGCCGCCGCGGCGCTCCCGTTGCCGAGCTGGATGTGCTCCGGGCGGAAGCCGGCGAGCTTGCCGTCGGCGCCGATCCCGAGCGTCGAGGCCGGCAACAGGTTCATGGCCGGCGAGCCGATGAACGTCGCGACGAACGTGTTCGCCGGATTCGTGTACAGGTCCTCGGGCGTCCCGATCTGCTGCAGGACGCCGAGTCGCATCACCGCGATCCGGTCGCCCATCGTCATCGCCTCCACCTGATCGTGCGTGACGTAGATCGTCGTCGTGTCCGAGCCGCTGCTGCAGCTTGAGGATCTCGGCGCGCGTCTGCACGCGGAGGGCGGCATCGAGGTTCGAGAGCGGCTCGTCCATCAGGAATGCCTCGGGCTCGCGCACGATCGCCCGGCCGAGCGCGACACGCTGGCGCTGCCCGCCGGAGAGCTGCTTGGGCTTCCGCTTCAGCATGGTGTCGAGCTCGAGCGTCTTCGCAGCGCTCTGGACGCGGCGGTCGATCTCCGCCTTCGGCAGCTTCTGGTTTCGCAGGCTGAAGGCCAGGTTGTCGTACACGGTCATGTGCGGATAGAGCGCATACGACTGGAAGACCATGGCGACGTTGCGCGCTCCCGGCGCGACGTTGTTCACGACCCGGTCGCCGATGAGGATCCGGCCGCTCGAGATCTCCTCGAGGCCGGCGAGCATCCGGAGCGCCGTCGTCTTGCCGCAGCCGGAAGGCCCGACGAGCACGAGGAACTCGCCGTCCTCGACCTCGATCACGAGATCGTCGACCGCGCGCGACTCGTCGAACTGCTTCGTAACGTGGTCGAACGTGATGGATGCCATCAGGGACGTGCCTCCGAGGTCGATCGCGGCAGCGCGAAGTGCGCCGCAGCAATGAAGGTATAGGCGATCGTCAGCGTCAGGAACGGCATCACCGCAGCGGCGATGCCGAGCGACGTTGACGAGCAGAAGCGCGAGACCGAGCAGGAGGGTCGACCCGGCCTGCGCGCCACGAGGACGGCCGCCTCGCGCGCGCTAGCGCGACGAGCGGCCGGCTCGGGCTCCGCGATCGCGAGCGTCCAGAGGACGACCTGGTAGACGCCGAGCAGGATCAGGAGGTAGACGTGCAGGAACGCGAGCGGCCAGAGCAGTGAGGAGCGGCTGTAGAAGACGACGGCGAGGAGCGCGAAGCCGAGCAGGAGGGCGCCGGCCGCTCCGAGCGCGAGGCCCGCGCGCCAGTGCAGGCGCAGCCCGTCGCGCGTCGGCGAACGTCGACGTTGCCGTCGCGCACGAGCACGACCGCGCAGTGCGCGAGTGCCGCGGCGACCGGCCCGGCGAGCACGACGAGCACGATCGCCGCGTGCACGGCCACGGCCGCGAAGCCGACGAGCGACGAGCACGATCCCGAGCGCCGCGTTCACCGGCAGCAGCCGCCACGAGTTGTCGTAGAAGTCGTGCAGCGAGACGCGCAGAAGCTGGCCAGACGCGCATCATCCCTTCACCCCCGCGGACGACGACGCCCGACGACGAAGTAGCGCTGGAAGACGACGAAGATCGCGAGGATCGGCACGATCGCGACGACGCTCCCCGCCATGATCTGCCGGCCAGAGCGTCGGTAGTCAGAATCGCAGCTGCGCGAGCCCGAGCTGCACGGTGTAGATGCGCGGTGTTGCCCTGGCCGAAGAGGATCAGCGGCCAGAAGAAGTCGTTCCACGTCCCCTGGAACTGGAGGATCGTCAGCGCCGCGATCGCCGGCGCGGCGAGCGGCAGCATCACGCGCCAGAACGTCTTGAAGTGGCCCGCACCGTCGAGCTTCGCCGCCTCCTCGTAGTCCTTCGGGATGGTGAGGAAGTACTGGCGCATGAAGAACAGGTTCGTCGCGGTGACGCAGCTGATGAGGATGTAGCCGATGAAGCTGCCGATCAGATGCCAGTCTCGTGAGGATCACGAACACCGGGATCGAGCCGCAGCTGGTCCGGGATCATCAGCGTCCCGAGCACGAGCAGGAACAGCAGCTCGCGGCCGGGGAAGCGCAGCCGCGCGAACGCGTAGCCGCCGAGCGCGCCGAGGAACATGTTCGTCGCCGTGATCACGACGGCGAGGAACAGGCTGTTCCTGATGTAGAGCTTGAAGTCGTACTGCGTCCAGATGCTCGTGCCAGGCCGGACTCGTCCATGGATGCGGGATGAAGTTGACGTTGACGCTGTCGGGAAGCGTCTTGAACGACGTCGACGACCGACCAGATGAACGGCACGAAGAAGAGCGCGGCGACCGCCGCGAGCAGCACGTAGAGGATCACGCGGTTGATGACCTGCGAGCGCGCGCGGGCCGGGACGAACGTCTCGGGGCGGCGACGGTCTGCGCCATCAGCCGACCTCCGCCCGTCCGACCGTCGCGCGCTGCAGGAGCGTGAGCACGAAGATGATCACGAAGAGCACGACCCCGGCCGCGGCGGCGAGGCCGAAGTCGAAGCTCGTGGAACGCCTTGCAGGTAGATGTACAGGACGGCCGTGTAGGTCGAGTAGTTCGGGCCGCCCGCGCCTCCCGAGACGAGGAATGCCTGGTCGAAGATCTTGAGCGCCCCGATGCCGAACACGACGAGCACGAAGAAGTGAGCGGGCCGCAGGAGCGGGAAGGTGATCTTCGAGAACGTGCGCCAGCCGCTCGTGCCGTCGAGGGCCGCGGCTTCGTAGACGTCGGTCGAGATCGACTGCAGCGCGGCGAGATAGAAGAGCATGATCGTGCCCGACGTCGTCCACGCGTTGAGTCCGACGATCGACCAGAGCGCCGTGTGCTCGTCGCTGAACCAAGAGCGGTGCCCGCCGACGATTCGGTTGAAGAGGCCGTACGAGTTCAGGATGAAGATGGCGATCGTCGTGATCGCGACCGAGGACGCGAGCGACGGGAAGTAGAACGCCGCTCGGAAGAACGTCTTCGCCACGGATCTTCGCGTTGACGATCAGGGCGACGGAGAGCCCGAGCGCCATCTCGAGCGGCACGACGACGGCCGTGTACTCGAGCGTGTTCTTGATCGCCTTGTGGAAGATCGGGTCCGTCCAGAGGCCGTGGTAGTTCGCGAACCCGACCGAGTGCTCCTTGCCGAGGATGCCCCACTTGAAGAAGCTGATGTAGATCGCGTAACCGAACGGATAGATGAAGAAGACCCCGAAGACCGCCATCGGCAGGAGCACGAACCCGTAGCCCCAGAGCCCCTCCTGGATGCGGAAGCGCGACCAGGACGCGCGTCTCGATCGATGGATCGTCTCGGGTGCGGCCGCCATCCGTCTCCCTCCTGCGAGAAGCCGAACCGTCCCCCCGCGCGCCCGTCACGCGCGGGGGGACGACGCGGTGTACTAGGCCTTCAGCGCGGCCGCCACCTCGGCGAGCATCTGCTGAACCGTCTTCCCGCCGTTGATCACGGCGGTCAGGTCGTTGTTCATGATCGTGTACGTGTTGGTGAAGTTGCTGAAGCCCCAGCCGTGCGCGTAGGGCGCCTGGCCGAGGAACGCACCGCGTCCGCCGATTGCCTTCACATCCGTGCGCGAAGGCAGCGCAAGCCCCTTCGACACCCAGATCTTCTGGCCGACGGGGCCGGTGAGCCAGCTGAGGAGCGTCCACGCGGCCTGCTTGTTCTTCGAGTCCTTTGCGAGCGAGTAGGAGACGGTGAAGGCGAGATTGCCGCCCGTCTTCTGCTTGATCATCGGGAAGATCCCGTAGTGGACCGCGGGATAGGTCGACTTCATGAACGGCAGGAGCCAGTTGCCCTCGAACGCGAATGCCGCCTTCTCCTTGCCGAGCGCCTCGCCGCACCAGCCCGCCCCGAGCTTGTCGGGCGTCTGGGCGAGGCCCTTGCTGATCAGGCCGACGTAGAAGCTGACGGCCGCAGTCGCTGCCGGCGACTGGATGCTTGCAAGCGACCCCTTGTTCTGGAAGACGAAGGGCAGCATCCGGGCCCAGTCGGCGCCGAGACAGATCGGCTTGCCGCCGTTCACGACGCCCTTGGTCGACATCGTCTGGGCGTCGGCCTGGAGCTGGGCCCAGGTCGTCGGCGCCTTCTTGATCCCGGCCTGGCTCAGCATCGCCGTGTTGATCTCCATGGCGAGCGGCGACCAATCCTTCGGGAAGCCGTAGATGTGGCCGCCGACCTTGAAGGTGTTGAGCAGGCTGGGGAAGAACGCCTTCGTGTTGTACTTGCTCGACTTGATGTAGCTGTCGAGCGGCTGGAGCACGCCCTGACCTCGCCCACGTCGACGCGAGGCTCGAGTCGACGTAGAAGACGTCCGGCGGCGTGCGGGCGGCGAAGCGCGCCGTCATCGCGGTCGTGTAGTCCCCGTTGATCACGGAGTAGTCGACCTTGATCGACGGATGCGACTTCATGAACGTGTTGACGACCTGCTGGAGCAGGTTGTCCTCGTCGGCGCCGGCCGACCACCCCGCGAGCGTGATGGTCGTGACCTTCGCTTGCTTCGTCTTGGCCTGGGCGGTGGTGGCGAGCAGTGCCACGCCGACGGCGACGAGCGCCAAGACCAGTGCTGAACCCTTGCGCATTCGAACCCTCCTGTTGGAACCGGTTTCAAGCGGGCAGGCGGCGAGACCCTATGCTTGACGCCTGGTAAAAGTCAAGGACGACGCTTGACGGGAAATGTTGGCGGTGCAAGGCTGGGGCCCCGGATGGAAACGTTTCCAACCCCTCCGTCCCGGATGGTCGATGTCGCCGCCCGAGCGGGGGTGGGCGTCGCGACCGTGTCCCGCGTGCTGAACGGCAGCGGCGCCGTCTCGCCTCCGACCCGCGCGCGCGTTCTCGACGCCATGCGGGAGCTCGAGTACCGCCCGAGCTCGGTCGCCCGCAACCTCTCGCTCCGGCGCACGCTCGTGATCGGCGTCGTCGTCCCCTTCTTCACGAGCCCCTCGGCGGTCGTACGCGTCCGCGGCATCGTCTCCGCGCTCGACGGCTCGCCGTACGATCTCGCGCTCTTCGACGTCGAATCCGCCGACCGCCAGCGTCGTGCCTTCGAGATGCTCGGCTACGGCGACCGCGCCGACGGCCTGCTGATCGTCTCGCTCGTCCCGCCTCCCGAGGAGCTAGCGCGGCTCGAGGCGGCCCACATCCCCTGCGTGCTCGTCGACGCACCGAGCGCCGTCCTGCCGAACGTCGTCGTCGACGACGTCTTCGGCGGCGAGCTCGCGACCCGGCATCTCATCGACCTCGGCCACCGGCGGATCGCGTTCATCGGCGACAAGCCGCCCGATCAGTTCCGGTTCCATGCGAGCCGCGACCGGACCGAGGGGTACGAGCGCGCCCTTGCAGCCGTGGGTCTGCCGCTGCGCCCGGAGTACGTCCGGGCCGGCACGCACAGCCGCCACCTCGCACGCAGCATCGCCGAGGACCTGCTCCGCCTTCCGGAGCCGCCCAGTGCGATCTTCGCCGCCTCCGACATCCAGGCGCTCGGAGTCCTCGAGGCAGCGCGCGCACTCGGGATCGACGTGCCGGGCGACCTCTCGGTCGTCGGCTTCGACGACATCGAGATCGCCTCGTACGCAAGTCTCACCACCATCCGGCAGCCGCTCTACGAGAGCGGCTCTCGCGGCTGCGAACTCCTGCTGC
This sequence comes from uncultured Actinomycetes bacterium, assembly GCA_963848665.1. Classification (GTDB taxonomy): domain Bacteria; phylum Actinomycetota; class Thermoleophilia; order Gaiellales; family Gaiellaceae; genus Palsa-739. The sequence continues at coordinate 77,851 of CAWKEF010000004.1, read as the reverse complement.
AGGCGCTTGCAGGGAACGAGCTCCCGGTGCGAACCGAGACGATGCCGCTCGAGCTCGTTGCACGCGGAACCACAGCACCGCCGAAGAGCGCCTGAGCGGGTTTACGCCGACCTCCGGCGCGCGTACAGTCCGACGGTACCCCGCCCCGGGGGAGCGGCTTTGCACAACGCGGTCCAGGTTCTCCGATACGTCAACCTCGTCGCGTACGTGGCGCTTGGCGCGGTCACGTTCGGCTACTGGCTGCGGCGGCGCGACCGGCCCGCGAGGTGGGCGGCCGTCGCGTTCGGGTCGCTCGGGCTGCTCGAGCTCCTCGCGCTCATCCCCGCCAACCACGGCAACTTGCTCGAGCAGGTCAACGTCCGCGTCGTCATCGCGCTGCTCGTGCTCTTCCCGTATCTCCTGTTCCGGTTCACGAACGCGTTCCGCGTTCCGAATCCGAGGCTCGCCAACGGGCTCCTGCTGCTGAGCGCGATCCTCGTCGTCTGGACGTTCGCGCTGCCCCGGATCCCGAAGCCCGGCGAGCATCGCTCCGCCGAGTTCGAGGCGTGGATCACCGTCTTCTTCGTCCACTGGACCGTGCTCTCGATCGTGTCGGCATGGAGCCTCTGGCGCGCCGGTCGCGCGCAGCCGACGGTCGCGCGCCGGCGGATGCAGTTCCTCGCGCTGCGCAGCGGCGCTCATCACGCTCGCGCTGCTGCTGGCGCTGCCGTCGTCGAGGCAGGCGTCGTGGCTCGCCGCTCGGCTCGCCAGACGCTCGCCCTCGTGAGCGTCGTCGCCTTCTTCCTCGCCTTCGCGCCGCCGCAGGTGCTGCGCATCCTCTGGCGGACGCCGGAGCAAGCCCGCATGCAGCAGGCGATCGCGAGCCTGCTCACGTTCGCGGAGACGCAGGAGGAGGTCGCGGCCCGGGTGCTCGAGCCCGCCGCAGCGATCGTCGGCGCGCGCGCGATCGCGATCGGCAACGCCGAGGGCAAGTACGTCGCCTCCTGGAACGTCCCGGACGCCGCGTGGCCGAGCCTCGAGCGCGGGGCGACGCCCGCCGTCTGGAGGACGCGCGGGTGTCGAGGTCGCGGTCGCCGGCGGGAGCAGGATGATCGTCTGGACGTCTCCGTACGCGCCCTTCTTCGGCGAGGAGGAGCTCGCGGCTGCTCGAGACGCTCGGCGCGCTCGTCGGGCCTCGCGCTCGATCGCGTCCGGCTCTTCCAGGCCGAGCACGAAGCGCGCGTCGCCCTCGAGCGGGCGAACGAGGTGAAGACGAACTTCATCGCGCTCGCCGCGCACGAGCTGCGCACGCCGATGACGACGATCCACGGCTTCGTGACGACGCTGCACCACCTGGGCGACCGGCTCGACGAGGAGCAGCGAGTATCCGTTCGCGACGCGCTCATCCAGCAGACCGCAGCGGCATGGCGACGCTCATCGAGCAGCTGCTCGATCTCTCCCGCCTCGACGCAGAGGCGATCGACATCGCGCCCGAGCGAGTCGACATCCGCTCCCAGGTCGAGGACATCGTCCGCGCCTCGGCGCCCGATCCGGACGCGGTCGAGATCGACGTGCCGGCGGACACGATCGCGATCGTCGATCGCAATGCGCTCGACCGGATCGTGACCAACCTCGTCACGAATGCCTTCCGCTACGGAACACCGCCCGTGACCGTCCGCGCCGAGCAGACCGACCGGCATTTCCGGCTCACCGTCGAGGACGAAGGCAGCGGCGTGCGCCGGAGTTCGTCCCCGACCTGTTCGAGCGCTTCTCGCGCAGCGAGGGCTCCCGCGCGGTCGCCGTCGGCACGGGGCTCGGGCTCGCGATCGCACGCTCGTACGCGCGCGCACACGGCGGCGACCTCGTCTACGAGGACGCGCGAGCCTCACGGCGCCCGCTTCCGCCTCGTCCTCCCGATGCAGCGCGATGAGCGAGCCGCACTCCTCGGCGTCGACATCACGCAGCTCGCGCTGCTCGGCGAAGCGGTCGACAGCCTCCGAGCAGGCCGCCGTCTTCCTCTGGGACGACGATCGCAACTACGTCGCCGTGAACGACGCAGCCTGCGAGCTGGTCGGCAGCACGCGCGAGGAGATCCTGCAGATGCACGTCGGCGACCTCAGCCCGAACCGCGCCGTCGCCGCACTTCGAGAATGTGCAGCATGGCTTCGTGCACCGAGGCTCGCACGAGATCAGCCGGGACGACCGTCCGGTCGCCGTGGACTGGCTCACGTGCCGGACGCGGGTCGCCGGCCTCCCGTACATGGTGAGCATCGTGTGGCGAAAGGAGCAGGCATAGTCGACCGCTGGGAGGAGGGCTTCGACTCGTGGACGCCGCGCGCCGGCGGCGCGCCGGACGACACCGGCATCGACCTCGACCGGGAAGAGCTCCTCCGGCTCGCGCGCGAGCTCGCGGAGACAGCGGCGCGCCGAGCCAGGAGGCAGCGCCGGCGCCGAGCTCGAGCGGCTGAAGCAGTCGCTGCGCGAGCGCGCCGAGGCGATCGCGGCGCGCGAGCGGGAGCTCGCTCGAGCTCCAGCGAAGCCTCGGCGACGAGAAGCCGCGGAAGCAGTCCGCACGCCGAACGCAGGCGCGCTGGACACCGAGGCGCTCGCCGCTCGAGAGCGGGCGGCGCTCGAGCGCGCGAAGACGCTCGACGCACGCGAGCGCGAGCTGCAGGCAGCGCGGCCGGCCGAGTTCGAGGCCGAGGCCGAGCGGATCGCAGAGCGCGAACGCGAGCTCGCCGCAGAGCTCGCGCGGGCGCAGGAGCAGCTGAACGAGTCGCTGTCCGAGCGCGAGCTCGCGAACGCCGAGCGCGCGCGGCTCGAGGAGCGCGTCGGAGGATGCGCGCCGCGTCGAGAAGGAGCTCGCGACCCGGCGGGTCGAGCTCGAGGAGGAGCGGCACGGCTCGAAGCCCGCGCGCGCGAGGTCGAGGCGCGCACGCGCTGCGGTCGAGGCGCGCCAGGCGCAGGCCGTCGCCCGGCCCGAGAGCCGGCAGACGCGACCGGATCCGACGCCGAGCGCGAGAGCGAGCTGCGGCGGCTCGAGGCGCAGCTCGAAGCGCGCGAACGCGAGCTCGCACTCGTCCGCCGAGGGCTCGACGCCGAGCGAAACGCGCTCCTCGACCGCGAGCGCGCGCTCCGGCGCCGCGAGGTCGCCGAGGTGCGGCAGTCGTACGAGACGCCGCTCCGCGCCCCGAGCTTCAGCGAGGGCCTCGCCGCGTTCGTGAATCGGCGCGCGCGCGCGCTGAGTCTTTTCGGCGAGCGCCGGTTGCTATCGTCGAAGACGCTTCAGGCCCGCCTCCGGGCGGGCTCATTCGCCATGCCCGAGCGCGTGAATCCCGTCGATCCGCCCGATCTCGGCCTGCTGCCGACCTTCCGCAGGCTGCTCCGGCTCTGGTGGGCGGAGTGGCGGCTCGGCAGCATCGGGCTCGCGCTCGCGTTCGCGTACACGCTGATCTCGATCGCGATCCCGCTGCTGACGCAGCAGGCGGTCGACCACGCGATCGTCAACCACACGCAGCCGCTGTGGCCGTACATCCTCGCGATCGTCGGTCTCGCCGCCGTGCGCTTCCTCGATCAACTTCTCGCGCCGCTACGCGACGGCGCGCATCGGCATCCGCATCGAGGCGCGCATGCGCGAGCTCCTCTACAACGCCTATCTCCGCTACCCGCGCGCGTTCTACGACCGCCACGCGACCGGCCAGGTGCTCTCGCGCGCGACGAACGACCTCTACCCCATCCGCTACTTCATCGGCTGGGGCCTCATCCAGGGCATGCAGAGCGTGATGATGATCATCGCCGCGGGCATCGTCCTCGTGCTCGTCAATCCGCGGCTCGCGCTCTACACCGCGGTCGCGATGCCGCCGATCACGGTGCTCGCGCTGCGCTTCGCGCGGCGCGTCTCGCCGCTCTCGCGCAAGGTGCAGGAGCGCAAGGGCGACGTGACCGAGGCGGCCGACGAGGCGGTCGTCGGGATCGAGATGGTGCAGGCGTTCGGCCGCGAGGAGGACGTGCGCGGCCGGTTCGGCGGCAAGGCGCGAGGCGGTGCGCGACACGGTGCTGCGAGCAGGCAGGCGTCGAGGCGCGCCACCTCCCCGGCCTCTACTACCTGCCCGTCGCTCTCGATCGCCGCCGTCGTCTTCTTCGGCGGCCGGCAGGTGATCGGCGGGCACCTGTCGATCGGCCAGTTCGTGCTGTTCGAGACGCTGCTGCTCCAGCTCGTCTGGCCGCTCGAGGCGCTCGGCTGGATCACGAACCTCGCCCAGCGCGCGCTCGCGTCGGCGGGCCGCAGCTTCGCGTGGCTCGAGGGTATCGAGCCGCTTCCCGAGCCGACGCAGCCGAAGCACCTGCCCGCCGGGCCGCTCGGCGTGCGCTTCGAGGCGGTCACTTCGCGTACGGCGGCGAGGCCGACGTGCTGCGCGACCTCGACCTCGGGTCGAGCCGGGCGAGATCGTCGCCGTCTGCGGGCCGACCGGCGCCGGCAAGACCTCGCTGCTCAACCTGCTGCCGCGCTTCTACGACCCGACCGGCGGGCGCGTGCTCGTCGGCGGCGTCGACACGCGCGACCTCCCGATCGCCGAGCTTCGCGCCGACGTCGCGCTCGTCACGCAGCGGCCGGTGCTCTTCTCGGTCGCCGCTGCGCGACAACCTCCCGCCGGGCCGCGAGGACGCAGACTGGAGCGACGTGCTCGCCGCCTGCGAGGCGGCGGGCGTCGACGCGTTCGTGGACGAGCTGCCCGACGGCTACGACACGCTGATCGGCGAGCGCGGCATCAACCTCTCCGGCGGCCAGCGCCAGCGTGTCGCGCTCGCCCGCGCACTCGTCACGGGCGCCCGCGTCATGGTGCTCGACGACCCGCTCTCCGCCGTCGACACGCTCACCGAGCGTCGCCTCGTCAAGCGGCTGCGTCCCGCGCTCGCCGGCAAGACCGTGCTCGTCGCGACCCAGCGGCTCTCGACGGTGGAGCTCGCCGACCGCGCTGTCGTCCTCGTCGACGGCGTGATCGTGGAGTCGGGCACGCCCGCGCGACCTCCTGCTCGCGGGCGGCGCGTTCGCCGAGCTCTTTGCGACGAGGTGGTTGCGGCGTGAAACGATTGTGGCGGTACCTGGAGGGGCGGAAGCTGATCGCGGTGCTGCTCGTCCTCGTCGCGACGGGCAACGCCGCCTGCGCAGACGGGCGGCTGGCTCCTCGTCCGCAACGCGATCGACAAGGGCATCTCCGCTCGCAACGAGCACCACCTGACGGTGATCGTCGCCATCTACCTCGTCGTCGCCGGCTGCGGCTGGATCCTGCAGGCCGTCCTCATCCGCGGGCTCGCCGGGCTCGGCCAGCGGATGGTGCTCGGGCTTCGCCGCGACCTCTTCGACCACCTGACCGGGCTCTCGCTCCGCTACTTCTCCCAGCAGAAGGCGGGCTGGATCATCGCGCGGCTGACGAGCGACGTCGACGCCGTCTCGGACGTCCTCTCCCAGGGCATGCCTACGCTCGTCGCGAACGTGATCCTGCTGCCGGCCGCGGTGGTCGCGCTGCTCGTCGCCGACTGGCGGCTAGGGCTCGTCGTTCTTCGCGACCGTGCCGCCGGCGCTCGTGCTCACCCGCTGGTTCCAGCGCACGTCGCACGTGGCGCTGATCGAGACGCGCAACCGCATCGCCTCGGTCACGGCGCAGATCGCCGAGTCCGTCTCGGGGATGGCGGTCGTGCAGGCGTTCAACCGGGAGCGCACCTTTCAGGCGCAGTTCGACGAGCTGAACGTCGCAAACCGCGAGCAGAACATCTACACGCAGAAGATCTTCTCGATCTTCTTCCCGTCGATCGAGTTCCTGGGCGCGCTCGCGACCGGCGCCGTGCTCTGGACCGGCAACACGCTCCTCGCGCATGACACCCTGACAATCGGGACGCTCATCACGGCGCTCTATCTGCTCCAGCTCGTGTTCCAGCCGCTGCAGGAGCTCTCGGACGTCTACGGCCAGCTCCAGTCGGGAGCCGCTGCGATGGTCAAGATCGCGACCGTCCTCGACGAGGAGCCGGAGATCCGCGACCGCCGCGACCCGATCGAGCTGCCGCGAATCGAGGGCGATCTCGCGATCGACCATGTCGTCTTCGCCTACGGCGCGGAGCCCGTGCTGCACGGCGTCGACATCCGTGTGCCCGCCGGGCGGCTGCCTCGCGCTCGTCGGCGAGTCGGGTGGCGGCAAGTCGACGCTCGCGCGCCTCGTGGGCCGCTTCTACGATCCCGACCAGGGCTCAGTGCGGGTCGACGGCGTCGACCTGCGCGAGGTGAAACTGCGCTCGTACCGGCGGCAGCTGGGCGTCGTTCTCCAGGATCCGTTCCTCTTCAGCGGCACGATCGCGTCGAACATCCGCTTCGCGAAGCCGGACGCGACCGACGAGGAGGTCGCCGCGGCCGCTGCGGCCGTGGGCGTCGACCGCGTCGCGGCCCGACTCTCCGGCGGGCTCGACCACGAGGTTCGGGAGGGCGGATCCGGCCTGTCGGCGGGCGAGCGCCAGCTGATCTCGATCGCCCGTGCCCTCCTCGCCGACCCCCGCATCCTCATCCTCGACGAGGCGACATCGAACATCGACCGTCCGACGGAGGTCATCATCGAGCACGCCCTCGACCGGCTGCTGCACGGCCGGACGTCGATCATCATCGCGCATCGCCTCTCCACCGTTCGCCGCGCCGACGAGATCGTCGTGATCGAGCACGGTCGCATCGTCCAGCGCGGCACCGAGCGCGAGCTGCTCGCCGAGGACGGGCCGTTCCGCAGGCTCGCGCACGATCTCACGGGCGGTGCGGGCGTGAAGTCCGCGGCGAGCTAGAGGCAGCTGGCGTCAGCGGCGCAGGTCGGCGAGGACGCTCACGCAGACCTCGACGACGCGGGCGTCGAATTGCGTGCCCGCGCCCTCGCGCAGCCGGCGGACCGCCTCCGGGTGGCTCAAGCGCTTGCGATACGGCCGGTCGGTCGTCATCGCGTGGTATGCGTCGCAGACGAAGACGATCCTCGACTCGAGCGGGATGTCCTCTCCTGCGATCTTGTCGGGGTAACCGCAGCCGTCCCAACGCTCGTGGCAGTGACGGACGATCGTCCGCACTTCCTGGAGACGGTCGATCGGCGCGATGATCCGCTCGCCCAGCTCGGGATGCTTCTCGATGAGTGCACGCTCCTCGGCGGTGAGCCTGCCCGGCTTCGAGAGGATGTCGCTCGGGATTCCGATCTTGCCGATGTCGTGCAAGAGCGCTCCGAGCTCCAGGCGCTTCAGCCCGCGCTTGTCGAGGTCGAACTCGTCGCCGACGCGCAGTGCGAGATCGGTGATCCAGCGGGCGTGCATCGACGTGTACTCGTCGTTCGCCTCGAGCGCATTTGCGAGCGCCTCGACGGTCGAGACGAACGTCTGCTCGAGCCCCTCGTAGTTGCTCGCGTTGGCGATCGCGAGCTGCGCCTGGTGCGCGAGACCGCCGAGGAGGCGGAGCTCGCGCTCGCCGAAGTCCGTGCTCGGAAGCTCGGCGATGACGCACCCGATGCGACGCCCGACGCCGAACGGAGCGATCGCGTACGACGCCTCCGGGTCGAGCGGCTCCGACTCGAAGCTCGCGAACTGGTCGGGATGGAGCACGAAGGGCTCGGAGCCCACGCCGAGACCCTTACGGGCGGCGGTCACGTGGTAGCGGCGGTCCTGCACCCGCGTCCGTTCCTCGTCCGAGTGGCCGTGCAGCTTGCGCGGCACGAGCCAGCCCTCCTCGTCCTCGAGCCAGACCGACGTGCGCGGCGAGCCGATGAGCGACGCCGTCAGCTCGACGACTCGCTCGAGGATGTCTTCGAGAGTCGACGCGGACGAGAGCTCGCGGCCGAACTCGAGCAGCTGCGTCGCGCTCTCCGCCTCGCGTCGCGCAGACTCGTAGAGGCTCGCATTCTCGACGGCGACGGCTGCATGGCCGGCGAGCACCTCGAGCAGCCGAACGTCGTCCTCGTCGAACTGGTTCAGGCCGAGCTTCGAGACGACGATCACGCCGACGACCCGCGTGCCGTAGCGGAGCGGGACGGCGACGAGCGACTCCTCGATCGCGGGCGTTCCCGGAATGCGCGATCCGAACTCGCAGTTGGCGGCGTCGTGGATCAAGAGCGACTCGCCGCGCTCGGCGCAGCGGCCCGTGATGCCGGTGCCGATCTTCGTGCGCAGCAGCTCGAGCGGGAGAGCAAGGGTCTCGACGACGAACTCTCCGCGGAACGCCACGGGCACGAGCTCCTCGCCGTCGACCACGAAGACACGGCAGTTGTGGTAGTCGAGCAGCGAACGGAGCTCCGCGGCGATCTCGTCACCGATCTCGCGCACGTCGTTCAGCCGGTTCAGCTTGCCGCTGAGGCTTTGCAACATCTTCATGTGGGCGATCGAGCGAAGGTCGCGCTGGTGCGCCGGCGTATCCGGGCGCTCGCTCGCGTCCTCCTCGTAGAGAACGACCCGGTTCTTTCCCTGCGCCTTCGCGGTCATCATCGCGGCCTCGGCACACGCTGCGAGCTCGCGGGGATTCATCGCGTGCTCCGGGCCGAGTGAGAGCCCGATCGAGACCGTGAGGCCGCCGACGCCGGGAACGTCGAGGTCGCCGAGGCGCCCGACGACCCGCTCGGCCACCCGCGCCGCATCGCGCCCGTCGCACGCCCGCATGATCACGCCGAATTCCTCGCCCCCGAGCCTGCAGACGACGTCCTCGGGGCGGACGCAGGCGCGCAGCGTGTCTGCGAGTGCGCAGAGGAGCTCGTCGCCGACGCCGTGGCCGTGCACGTCGTTGACACGCTTGAAGTCGTCGATGTCGAGCATCAGCACCGCGACCGGCTTGTGGATGCGGCTCGCCTCCTGGAGCGCAGTCAGCAGGCGCTCGTGGAAGCTCCGATGGTTGAAGAGGCCGGTCAATGAGTCGGTCTGCGCCTGATGCTCGAGCCGCGCGCGAATCTGTGCGTTGTCGAGTGCGAGCGCCGCGGCGTCGGCGAAGCGCTTCGCCAGATCGAACTCGGCCGGGCTGAAGATGCCGTCCTCGCCGATCCGGTAGATGTTGAGCACGCCCTTGATCCGCGCGCGTGAGATCAACGGGATCGAGATCAGTGCCTCCGGGTCGTTCGGCGTTCCGGGGACGAAGCGAACGCGAGGATCGAGATGCGCCTGATTGACATGGGCGGCTTCGCGGCGCCGCGCAGCCCAGCCTGTGATGCCCTCGTCGAAGCCGATCTGCGTCGCCATGATCTCGTCGGCGTACTGGTCGCGCGCGAAGACTGCTTTCAGCACGCGCTGCACCTCGTCGGCCTCGTAGATCGTGAGGGTGTCATGGGGGATCAGATCACCGAGCGCATCGGCGATCCGGACGAGGAGCGCGTCGAGGCTCTGCTCGGCCAGCACCTCGTGAAAGACGTCGGCGAGTCGCTGGTACGACTCGACGAGCTCGGGGGCTGCAGGCTCAGAGATGTCTCCCGGCATCAGCCGAAGATGTGGGGCTGGCCGCACAACCATCCGTACCCAAGGATCGCCTCCAAAGCGAAGAGTGACGTCCCCCGTATGAGGGAACCTTGAGGCCGAGGTGAGCGAGAGAACGCTGGAATCGCTGCGGGCGGAGGCCGCCGGCTGCCGGGCCTGCCCGCTCTGGGAGAACGCCACGCAAACGGTCTTCGGCGAGGGCGCCGCGACGGCGAAGCTGATGCTCGTCGGGGAGCAGCCGGGAGACCAGGAGGACAAGGAAGGCAGGCCGTTCGTCGGGCCGGCCGGCCGCCTCCTCGACGAGGCGCTCGAGCTCGCCGGGGTCGATCGCGGCGCCGCTTACGTCACGAACGCGGTCAAGCACTTCAAGTGGGAGGCGCGCGGGAAGCGGCGCATCCACGCCAAGCCGACGTGGTCGGAGCAGATGGCGTGCCGGCCGTGGCTCGAAGCGGAGCTCGCCGTGCTGGAGCCGCGCGTGCTCGTCCTGCTCGGAGCGACGGCGGCGCAGTCGCTCCTCGGAAAGAGCTTCCGCGTCACGAAGGAGCGCGGCCGCTGGCTCGAATCGGAGCTCGCCGAGCACGTGACCGCGACGATCCACCCGAGCGCAATCCTCCGCCAGCGCGACAGCGACGCGCGGGAGCGCGAGCTGCAGCAATTTGTCGAGGACCTGCGGCTCGCCGCGTCCGTGCTGTGAAAGCAGTGCCTGGCACCGCTACGCGGTGCCAGGCACCAAACTAATCGCCCCAGTCGAAGTCGCGGGCGCGATCGACGGCCCAGAAGCCGGAATCCTCGATGTCGCCTGCGGGCACCGGAGCAGCCGGGGTGGCCGCCTCTGCAGTCTCTTCGCCGGGCCAGGGCAGGCTCACGTCGGCGTTGGCCGCGACGAAGTCCGGATCGACACCGTCCATCGTGTCTTCCAGACGTGCCTGCTCCTCGGTCTTGAACAGCGGATGGTTCTCGAACGGGTCTGCTGACTTGTAGCGCTCGATCGGCATCTGGCGATCGAGATCCGAGTTTCGCTCCTTCAACTCGAGGTGATCTCTGATCACCTGTGCGAACAACGACGGTGTCTCTACCGGCATACCTCTTCCTCCGACTCGGGGACGTCCTGCTCAGCCCGGCAGTGTAACCCGGTTTCGGGCCGGTTTCCCGGGTGATTGCCGGTTGAATCTACTAAAAGCTGCGGACGGGTGCTTCGAGCTCGACCCGGTTCTTCCCACCGCGCTTGGCCCGGTAGAGCGCCCGGTCTGCGGCGGAGAAGAGGTCGCGAACGTCGTCGCCGGGCCGGTGCTGGGCCACGCCGAAGCTGCAGGTGACCTCGACTGTCCGCTCGTCCGTCCGCTCGCCGAACGCCTCGCGGACGCGCTCGGCAAGCTGAGCGCCGCCGATCGCGTCCGCTCCCGGCAGCAGCAGCAGGAACTCTTCGCCGCCCCAGCGGCCGGCGAGGTCGGAGTCGCGGACGGTCGCGCGCAGCACCTCGGAGAAATGGCGGAGAACGTCGTCTCCCACCACGTGGCCGTGGAGATCGTTGACCGCCTTGAAGTCGTCCAGGTCGGCGAGCACGAGTGTGAGCGTCGACCCGAGGCGTTCCGCGCGTGCAATCTCGGCGGTGAGTGCGTCCTCGCACTGCCTCCGATTCGCGATCCCGGTGAGACCGTCGACGAGCGCCTGCTGTTCGACGATGCGGTGGAGCCGCGCGTTCTCGAGTGCGATCGCCGCATGCGAGGCGAGTGAGCTCGCGGCCAGTCGCTGCTCCTCGTCGAACGAGGCGCCGACGATCGTCAGCGCGCCGAAGGTCGTCCGCGCGGCGCTGAGCGCGAATTCGAGCCGCTCGGGAACAGCGTCCGGATCGCCGGCCTCGACGACCGTGCCGTCGTCTGCGACGAGGCGGGCGCCTTCCGCGCCGGTCGCCTCGACGGCTGCCTCCACGATCACGCGGAGCAACTGGTGGATGTCGTGTGTGGCTGCGAGGGCTTCGCCGAAGCGGGTGATCGCGCCGCGAAGGCGCGCCCGCTCCGCATCGAGCTCGACAAGTCTCGACTCGAGTTGATTCGCCATGTCGTTGAACGCGGTGCCGAGCATCGCGAGCTCGTCGCGGCCCCGAACCGGGACGCGTTCGCCGAGCCTGCCCCTGGCGATGCCGTGTGCCGCCTCGGCAAGCGCGCGGAGCGTGCGGACGATCGAGCGACCCTCGAAGTACGCAACGAGCGCGACGAGCGCGAGTGAGGCGAGCATGCCGAGCAGGAGCTTGTTGCGCGAGCTCGAGTTGGCCGCGTCGATGAGCGCCTGCGGGCGCATGACCGCAAAGCGCACGACGGGGTCGTCCGCAACCGCCGGTGCAACGAGGGTGCGGAAGCGCTCCTTCCCGACCGCGACCGTCTTCAGCTGAGCCGCGGGCGCCACGAGCGCGCCTACGACGGTCGGCGACGATGCGACGATCTGGTTGCGCCTGACGATGACGAGGGAGTCCTCCGCGGCGAGCCCGCTGCGCCTGCGCAACACGTCGACGAGGGCTCGGTCGAACGGCACCGACACGGTGACGTAGCCGAGGAGACCACGGCGCGAGATCACACTCGCCTGGCGCGTCGCGGCGAAGATCGGCGGCCGGCCGATGAGCCCGTCGATCGAGTTGATCGACACGCCGCGGGCGTTCCGAACCATCTGGTCGAGGCTCGAGAGATCGTGCGTCTGGAGATCGTGCTGGAACGCGGGATCCTTCGCGATCGTGGTCGCCTCATGCTGGGCGGCATCGAGTCGCTGCTGGTAGGAGGCGACGATCGCCCGCATGCCCGTCTGAAGGCGCGCATCGACCCGGCGCGTCTCGCTCTGCCCTGCCACCTGCGAAAAGCCCCAGAACGCCGCCGCGATGGGAAGCAGGGACAGGAGCAGGAAATAGACGACGAGCTTGATCTTGAAGCTACCCACTGTGACGTACCTCATTGCCGACGATGTTCAAGGGTCGGGACCTCCCTGCCGATACCTCATCTGAGTGATGTTGTCGGCAAGGGGGGCAGCAAGCATGAGGGGCATAGATCGGGTTCTCGCGTCCATTCTGCTCGCAGGGGCAGTGGGTGGAGCAGCCGCCTTTGCGCGCCAGAGCGGCAGCGCGTCGACCGCGGGCCTCGTCCAACTCTCCACGCCTCCTCCCGAGCATGTCGGCGACGCGAGCACGATCGTCATCGCGCCGCCGCTGGAACGAAAGGGCACGCCCGCACCGCTTGCGGCCGGGAAGCCGCGGGTCGCGCGGGGCCCGCAGGTCGCGGTCTTCGCCGTCCCGCAGCCTTCGATTGCCTCGATCCGCCGGGCCGCGCCCGCTCTCCCGCAAGCAGTGGGGCCACAACCCTCGACGCCGCCTCCACCCCCCGCGTCGACGCCGGCCGCACCGCAAGCAGCTCCGCCTCCCGCCCCGACGCCGGCCGCACCCGTGACGCCTTCGCCCCCTGCCGCAGCCCCGCCCCCGCCCGCCCAGGCCGTCGCGGCGCCCGCCCCTCCGGCGCCTGAGCCGCCGCGCGCCCTCGCCACCGTCCCGGTGCCGCCCGCGCCGGCCCCTGCGCCGACCCCTGCGCCGACCCCCGCTCCGGGCACCGTTCCGGGAACTGTCCCGGGCACCGCCCCCGGAACCGTCCCGGGCACCGTCCCGGGCGACAAGGCCGATGGCCACGACCAGTACGAGCCGGGCTCCGGCCCCAAGGATCACGGCGGCGGCGGGCCGCTGCCGGTGCCGCCCATGGCAGGGGCGGTATCCGACGCCGCCGTCGCTCCACCGGCTTCGCCTGCCGCGAGCCAGACGGGTGCCGGCGAGGGCGACGGTCATTCGAAGCACGGGTCGACCGCCGGCAGTTGACTAGGATGCGGTCGTGGCACGCCTCGGCAGACTCCGTCCCGGCCCCCTGGGACTCGCGATCGCGATGTTCGATCTCTGGCGTCGGCTCCCGCCCAAGCAGCGCAAGCTCGCGCTCCAGCTGGCGCGGAAGCACGGGCCGAAGGCGGCCAAGAAGCTGATGGAGTTCCAGCGCGCCCGTCGCGGGCGCTGAAGAACGTCTACGAGGCGAGCCAGGAGAGCGCGGAGGGCGCAAGCGCCGCGCGCACGATCCGGTCCTGCTCGCGCAGGTGCGCGGTCGGATAGCCCTCGCTCGGGCTCGCGCGCCAGGGGCGGCCGACGTAGAGGAGCGGAACGCCCTCGGGCTTCGCTTCCTCGAGGCGGTGCCTGATCGGCCGCCACGCACCCATGTTCTGCGGCTCCTCCTGCGCCCACACGACCTCACGCAGGTTCGGATAGCTGCGAACGAGCGCCGCAGCCTGCTCGACCGGGAACGGGTACAGCTGCTCGATGCGCGCCACCGCAACGCTGCCCGCGCGCTCACGGTCCTCGTGGCCGACGATGTCGTAATAGATCTTCCCCTGGCAAAGGACGAGTCGCGTCACCCGTGAGTGGTCGGCGGACACGTCGTCGATCACGGGCCGGAACTCTCCTTCGGACAGCTCCGCGAGCGCCGAGGCCGCCTGCTTCAGGCGCAGGAGCCCCTTCGGCGTCATCACGACGAGGGGGCGCGCAGTCACGTCGAGCGCCTGCTTGCGCAGCAGGTGGAAGTACTGCCCGGCAGTCGTGCAGTTCGCAATGCGGATGTTCTCCTGCGCAGCAAGCTGCATGAACCGCTCGAGTCGCGCGCTCGAGTGCTCGGGCCCGTTGCCTTCATAGCCGTGCGGCAGCAGCAGGGTGAGCCGAGACGTCTCGCCCCACTTCGAGAGACCTGCCGAGATGAACTGGTCGATGATGATCTGGCCGCCGTTCACGAAGTCGCCGAACTGCGCTTCCCAGAGCACGAGCGCCTCCGGCGCTGCGGCCGAGTAGCCGTACTCGAAGCCGAGACACGCGTACTCGGAGAGCGGCGAGTTGTGGATCTCGAACGAGGCCGTGGCATCGTCGAGATGCTGCATCGGCGTGAACGTCGCACCGGTGTTCACGTCGTGCAGCACCGCGTGGCGATGTGAGAACGTGCCCCGCTCGGTGTCCTGGCCCGTGATGCGGATCGGGATCCCGTCGACGAGGAGCGATGCGAACGCGAGCGCCTCGGCCTGGCCCCAGTCGATCGTTCCCTCTTCGAGCTGGTCGCGGCGACGCTCGAGCTGTCGCATCAGCTTCGGGTGCGGCGAGAACCACTCGGGCACGCGCAGGAGCTCCTCGTTCAGGTCGTGGAGCTCGTCCCTTGCGACCGCTGTGACGATCCGGTCGAGTGTCGAGGCGGGGATGCGTCCGTCCGGCCTCGCCTGGCCCGGGGAGCCGAACGTCTCTTTCAACGCTTCGTGCGCGCTCTTCAACGCGGTCGTGACGTCCTGCTCGAGCGCGTCGGCCTGCTCGGCGGAGACGATGCCGTCCTCGACGAGCTGCTTCGCGTACAGCTCGCGCACCGTGGGGTGGTCTGCGATCGCGGCTGCGAGCAGCGGTTGCGTGTACGCGGCTTCGTCCTGCTCGTTGTGGCCGTGGCGGCGATAGCCCACGAGGTCGACGACGACGTCGTGGCCGAAGCGACGCCGGTACGCGAGCGCGAGCCGGACTGCGGCGAGGGCGGACTCGGGATCGTCCGCGTTCACGTGGATGATCGGGATGTCGAAGCCCTTCGCGAGGTCGCTCGAATAGCGGGTCGAGCGTCCGTCGTCGGGGTCGGTCGTGAAGCCGACCTGGTTGTTCGCGATCAGGTGCAGCGTGCCGCCGGTGGAGTACCCGGGCAGGCCTTCCAGGTTGAGCGTCTCCGCGACCTCGCCCTGGCCCGCGAACGAGGCGTCGCCGTGGATGAGGATCGGCAACGCCACCGTAGGGTCGTGGTAGCCCTCGCGCGTCGAGCGATCGGTCTGCTCTGCGCGCGCCCGCCCCTCGACGACCGGGTCGACTGCCTCGAGGTGGCTCGGGTTCGACGCGAGCGTCACGTGAATCTCCCCCGCACGCGTCGTGCGCGTCCCGCCGGCGCCGAGGTGATATTTGACGTCGCCGCTCCCTCCCTCCTCGTTCACGACGACCGCTTCGATCGTTCGCTCGCCCTCGAACTCACGCAAGATGACCTCGTACGGACGGCCGACGACGTGCGCGAGCACGTTCAGCCGGCCGCGGTGCGCCATCCCGATCACGACCTCGTGCGCACCGGCGTCTGCACCGAGCTCGATCGCCTCGTCGAGCATCGGCACGAGCACGTCGAGGCCCTCGATCGAGAACTGCTTCTGGCCGAGGAATGCGCGGCGCAGGTACCGCTCCATCCCCTCCACCTGGCTGAGCCGGCCGAGCAGCCGCACCTTCTCGTCCTTCGAGAGCGGCTGCCGGTAGCGGCCGGACTCGATCGCCTGGCGCAGCCAGACGCGCTCCTCGTGGTCGGAGAGATGCTCGCTCTCGTACGCGATTGCCCCGCAATAGATCTCGCGCAGTCGCGGGTACACGTCGGCGAGCGTCTCGCCCTCGACGTAGAGGCGCAGAAGCGGTGCCGGGATCCGTGCCTGGAGAGCGGGGGTCAGCTTCGGGATCAGGTGCTCCGGCTCGAGGGCCGGGTCGCCCGGCGGCTCGGAGCCGAGCGGGTCGAGGCGCGCCGCGAGGTGGCCGTGGGTGCGGTGGGCCTTGACGAGCGACATCGCCGCCGCGACCCCGCCGATCAGCTCGTCGTCCGGGGCCGGCGCGTCCGGCGAGGCGGGGGCAGGCGCAGGTGCCGTCGCAGGTACGTCCTCGACGACGGGCGCGTGCCCGTTTCCGCCGCCGTCCCGCTCGATGCTCTCGAGCAGGAGGGCAAGGCCCGGCTGGATCGCGAGCAGCGCTTCGGGGGCGCTCTCGAAGAGAGCGCGCCACTCGGACGGGACGGAGCTCGGGTTATCGAGGTACTGCTCGAGCAGGAGCGCCGCATAGCCCGCGTTCAGTCCATCGACCTCGGGCCGGTTCATTCACTCCCTGTTGTAGCAGTGTGACCGGCGTTACCAGAGCGGGTGAGACGTGATCACGGCGACCATCATCCCGAAGAAGAAGCTCGCGGCCGCGATCATGACGGCGGCGAAGGCGAGTCGCTGGCTGCGCCCGCCCATCCCCGCTGCGATCATGGCGATCAGGATTCCGGGCAGGATCAGGCGCAGCGGATGCCAGGCGATCCCGATCAGGCAGATGAAGATCGACATCGCGGCGAGGAAGCCGGCGATCGAGTCGACCGGGCGCGAGCGGGCGGGCTCGAGCGTGCTCACCGGCGCTGCGCCCTCGCATAGGCGCTCCGCGGCGAGCGGGCATACGTCCGGACGGGCCCGCCGTGCGGCCGGGGCCGGAGCCGCCGGCCCCTCGAGCGATAGGTGTTCGGGCCGTCCTCCGGGCCGTACGAGGCCGTCACCGCCGCGCCGGCCTCGGGCTTCGGACCGGCCTTGATCGCGTAGTAGACGACACCGCAGAGGTACACGATCGGGATCTTGAGGATCACCATGAGGAAGACCAGCTCGAGAACCGCGTGCCTCGGCACGCGCCGAAGTCTACCGGGGAAACCGATCGGGTGGCTTCACCGTTCTCTTACATGAACCCTGATTAGGGCCCGGCGTCCCCTGGAAGAAGAACCCTATGAGCTACGACCAGTTGCGCATCCTGATGGAGCAGGGCGAAGAGATGGGCTGCATCAACATGTCGGCCTTCACCGCGCTCGTCCAGGAGCTCGAGCTCGACGACGACGAGCTCAACGGCCTCTACGAGCAGATCGAGGGGCGCGGAATCGAGCTGACCGACGATTGCGCCCTGCCGGAGATCCAGGAGCCGACCTACGTGAACAGCGAGGTCGCCGCGATGACGACCGACTCACTCCAGCTCTTCCTGAACGAGGCCGGCCGCTATCCGCTCCTGACCGCGGCGGAGGAGGTCGAGCTCGCGAAGGCGATCGAGCGCGGTGACAAGCGCGCCAAGGATCGCATGGTCAACTCGAACCTCCGCCTCGTCGTCTCGATCGCGAAGAAGTACCAGGGCCACGGGCTGCCGCTGATCGACCTGATCCAGGAAGGGATCATCGGTTTGATCCGCGCGGTCGAGAAGTTCGACTGGCGCCGCGGCTTCAAGTTCTCGACCTATGCGACGTGGTGGATCCGCCAGGCGGTCCAGCGCGGCGTCGCGAACAAGTCTCGCACGATCCGCATTCCCGTCCACATCGTCGAGCGCGAGCAGAAGATGGCGCGCGCGGAGCGCGAGCTCGTGTTGCAGCTCGAGCGCAGCCCGACAGACGAAGAGGTCGCGTCGAAGGCAAAGCTGAACGTGAAGCACGTGCGGGAGGTGCGCAACGCCGCGCGGACCGTGGCAAGCCTCGACAAGGCCGTCGGCGACGACAGCGACACCGCTTTCGGCGATCTCGTCGCGCAGGATTCGGGCTCGGTCGAGGAGGAGGTCGTCGTCGCCCTCGGCGACGATGCACTCCACGCCGCCGTCAAGACGCTGCCGCCGCGCGAGCAGGATGTGATCAGGATGCGGTACGGCCTCGGCGGTGACGACGACCCGAAGTCGCTCGAGGAGATCGGGCGGCGCATGGGTATCACGCGCGAGCGCGTGCGCCAGATCGAGACGCAGGCTCTCTCGCGGCTGGCAGAGCAACGCGAGATCGCTTCGCTAAGCCCCGTCGTCTAGTCCCAGCGGAGCACGCGCATCCCCGCCCACCACTCCGGGTGGCCGCGGTCCTCGCCGTCGGCGCGATAGATCTCCTTCGCGCGCGGCTCAGCCGCGAGATAGTCGTCGACTGCGCGCTCGACCCGTTCCCAGTCGGTGTCGTCGACGATCATGAGCGAGGGTGACGCGAGGTACGGCTCGATGAGCCGCAGGCCGTCGAGTTGCTGCTCGTACTCGTGGCCGTTGTCGTAGTAGTAGACGCCGACCGTACGTCCCGCGAGCGCGTCGCCGCGGAGAGTCTCGAACGCGTCGCCTTCGATCATCGACCCATGCAACCCGTAGCGTGCAAGGTTCGACTCCAGCTGCTTGCGGCTGCCGTCACCCATCGACCAGTTGTCGATCGCGACGAAGTCGCCCTCGTTGCCGACGTGGGCAGCGATGAGGCTCGTCCCGTGGTACGTGCCGACCTCGACATAGGACTCGCCTTTGCCGAGGCAGCGCGCGGCGGCGTTCAGGAGCGCGAGGTTGTTCGCCTTCGCGAGCCCGGGCACGGCCTCGAGGATCTCCTCGAACCGGGAGACGTCCTCGAGCTGCGCAGGCAGATCGCGGAGGAAGCGCTCGACGTCCATGGTCCGTACTCAACCAGACTGAATGTCACACTTCGGCATACGCACGCATCGCGTCGACGAGCACGCGCAGCTTGCGGCCGGCCGCCGTCAGGCGATACTCGACGCGCGGCGGCCGCGTGTCGAGCACGCGCCGCTCGAGCACGCCGGCGTGCTCGAGCTCGAGGAGACGCGCGGCGAGCGTTCGCGGCGGAATGCCCTCGAGCGCCTGCTTGAACTCGTTGAAGCGCACCGCCCCCTCCTCCGCGGAGGCCCACAGGATCGCGAGCATCCAGCGGCGCCCGAGGAGGTCAGCCGCGCGGGCGACCTCCTCGGGCAGCGGCTTGCACTGCCTACACCGCATGGAGCTGGTGCTTGGCCTTCGGCTCGAGCGCCAGATCGAGTACCTCGCCGAGCGTCATGACCGGATGGAAGCGCATTGCATCGCGCACGTCCGCAGGGACGTCGTCGAGGTCGGCGCGGTTCCGCTCGGGGATGATCACATCGGTGAGCCCCGCGGCATGCGCGGCGAGCACCTTCTGCTTGAGGCCGCCGATCGGCAGCACCCTGCCCTGAAGCGTCACCTCGCCCGTCATGCCGACCGTGTGCTTCACCGGCCGCTCCGAGAGGAGCGACGCGAGTGCGGTCGCCATCGTGATGCCCGCGCTCGGGCCGTCCTTCGGGATCGCTCCGGCGGGCACGTGCACGTGGAACATCCGATCCTTGAACGCCTCGCTCTCGATGCCGAGCTCCTCCGAATGCGAGCGGATGTACGAGAGCGCGATGCGCGCGGACTCCTTCATGACGTCGCCGAGCTGGCCGGTGAGCGTCAGGTCGGAGTTGCCGTCCATCGAGGTCGCCTCGACGAACAAGACGTCCCCACCGGTTCCCGTGACGGCGAGCCCGGTCGCGACACCCGGCACCGCGGTCCGCTCCGCCGCCTCCTGGAAGAACTTCTGGCGGCCGAGCGCGTCGCGGACGACGTCGAGATCGACGACGACCGGCGGCTCGACGGACTTCGACGCGATCCGCGTTGCGGTCTTGCGCAGGATCTTGCCGAGCTCCCGCTCGAGCTGGCGAACGCCGGCCTCGCGCGTGTACTCGGAGACGACCGTCTGGATGACGTTGTCGGCGATCGCCGTCTCGTCCTCGAGCAAGCCGTTCCGCTCTCGCTGCCGCGGCCAGAGATAGTCGCGTGCGATCGCAGTCTTCTCATCGACCGTGTAGCCGTCGAAGCGGATCACTTCCATGCGGTCGAGGAGCGGGCCGGGGATCGTGTCCGCGACGTTGCCGGTCGCGATGAAGAACACATCCGACAGGTCGAGCTCGACGTCGAGGTAGTGATCGCGGAACGAGTGGTTCTGCGCCGGATCGAGCACCTCGAGCAACGCGGCCGACGGGTCGCCGCGCCAGTCGGCGCCGACCTTGTCGATCTCGTCGAGCAGGATGACCGGATTCATCGTCTCGGCGTCGCGGAGCGCGCGGACGAGCCGCCCGGGCAGAGAGCCGATGTACGTGCGGCGATGACCCCGGATCTCGGCCTCGTCGCGGATGCCGCCGAGCGACATGCGGACGAACTCCCGGTTCAAGGCGCGGGCGACCGATTCGCCGATCGACGTCTTGCCCGTTCCGGGCGGTCCGATCAACGTGAGGATCGCGCCGCTCTTCTTGTCGTTCGGAATGCCGCGCTCCTGGCGGAGCTTGCGCACCGCGAGATACTCGACGATTCGGTCCTTGACGTCATCGAGCCCCGCGTGGTCGGCGTCGAGCACTTCGCGTGCGTGCTGCGGGTCGAGGTGCTCGTCCGACCGCTTCGACCACGGAACCGCGGTGAGCCAGTCGAGGTACGTGCGGATCATTGACGCTTCACCCGAGGAGTCGCCCATCGACTCCAGGCGGCGCACCTCGCGGTCGGCCTGGGCCCGGACGTCGTCCGGCATCCCCGCCTCCTCGATCTTCGTGCGGTACTCGTCGATGACCGAGCCCTCGTCCTCGCCCAGCTCCTTCCGGATCGACTCCATCTGCTTGCGCAGGACATACTCGCGCTGCTGCTTCTGGACGTCGGAGTCCACGTTCTCGCGGATCCGGCGGCGAACCTGCAGCTCTGCGAGGCGCTCGCGCTGCAACGAGAGCGCGAGGTCGAGGCGTTCGATGATGTCGACCTTCTCGAGCAGCTCGACGCGCTGGGCGAACGAGATGTCGGGCGCGTACGCGCAGGTGTCGGCGAGCGCACCGGCCTCGGTGATCGAGCGAAGGAACGCGCTGATGCGCTCATCCGCATTGCGGATCTCGAGAATCTCCTCGACGACGGCGCGGTACTCGCGCTCGAGCTCGCGCGTCTGGACGGGCGGGAGGCTCTCGTCGGGCCGCTCGTCGACTTCGACGCGCAGACGGCCCTGTGCATCGGTGTGCGCCGCCCCGATCACGGCGCGATGCAGGCCGCTGAACGCGACGGCCTGGCCGCCACCGGGGAGACGGACGCGATCGGCGACGTCGGCGACGGTGCCGACCTTCGCGTACTCGTCCTCGTGCTTCGGGACGAGCAGGACGCGATCCTCGTCGCCTACGTCGACCGCCAGGGTGACGGTCATGCCCGGGAACACCACCGTGTCCTCGAGCGGCACGAGCAGCAGGTCACTCACAACAGGTCACTCTCCAATCCATGTACTAGGTATCCCGATTGTACCTGCTCCCAACGAGTCACCGGCGTGGCGTAATCCCCGGTTTTGCCGCGCCTACGGGGGGCGATGGAGCCCCGTGCGTCAGCCGGCCGTACGGATGATGATCCGGGCCGCACGCATGAGGGTCTCGAGCGGCATGCTGGCGGATTCGTGCTCGAGGGCCTGCTCCGGCAGCAGCGGCACGTGCACGAAGCCGCCGATCGCCCGCGGACGCTCACTCGCGAGGACGCCCATCAGGACATAGAAGACGTGGTTGCAGAGGAAGCCGCCCGCATCTCGCGACGGCGCCGCGGGGATGCCCTCGGCATGGAGAGCCGAGACGATCTCGTCGACCGGCAGCGTCGAGGGGTAGGCGGCAGGGCCGGCCGGGTCGATCGCGGTGCCCGAGCCTGCTGCGGCGTCATTGTCGGTGGTCGAGGCCTCGTCGAGATTGTGTGCGAACCGCTCGATCGAGACGCCGGTCCGCCCGTCGGCCTGGCCGAAGCAGACGACGACGTCGGGCTCTACCTCGCGCACGGCTCGTCGGAGCTCCGATCCGGCCCGCGCGTAAGAGACGGGCAGGTGCGCCTTCGCGACGGTGTCGTCGAGAGCGTCTACGAGCTCGAGCGACGGGTTGACCGTGCTCCCGGCGAAAGGCTCGAAGCCGGTCACGAGGACTCGGGTCACGGGTTTTCGTCCTCGAGCCCGGCAGCCGCGAGCGCGCCGGCGAGATGCGGATACTCGACGACCCGCGCGACGCGGCCGTCGCGCATCGTGACGATCGCCGCGTACCGTCCGACGAGGAACGAGCGGCGCGACTGCAGCGGCCGCTCATCCGTCGGGTCGAGCTCGACGCGCGAGAAGCGCATGCTGACGACGACGTCGTCGCCGACGCCGATGCAGCGATCGACGGTGACCTGGTAGTCCTCGGCAACGCGGTCGCGCAGCACTTCGAGGACGTCGGCTCGATCTGCGATCGCCGCGACCTCGCCTTGCCCGATCCATTCGACCTGCGGATCGAGCATCTGCTCGAGCGCGTCGAGATCTCCCGCGACGAACGCGCGATAGCCCCGCAAGAGCAGATCGACGGCTGCCTGGCTCAGAGTGCGAGCGTAGCGAGCGGCACCTCGGCGCGCGCGTGCTCGATCAGCACGGGATCGTGCGTCGCGCAGACGATCGCCGTGCCGGTCGTCGCCGCGAGCTCGGCAAAGAGCGCGCCGACCGCGCGCGCGTTGGCCTCGTCGAGGCGAGCGGTGGGCTCGTCGGCGAGGAGCAGCCTCGGACGTGCGGCGAGAGCGCGCGCGACTGCAACGCGCTGCCGCTCGCCCATCGAGAGGCGGGAGACGCGCTGCTGCGAAAGCTCCTCGAGCCCGACGGCGGCGAGCGTCTCGGCGGCGCCGGCGGCGGGCAAGCCCCGGATCGCAAGTGACAGCTCGACCGTCTCCTGCGCGGTGAGAAACGGAACGAGGTCGGCGCCCTGTGTCACGACGCCGATATGCCTCCGACGAACGAGTGCCCGCTGGGTGGCATCCAGCTGGGACATCGGCTCGTCGAGGACCTGCACCTCGCCGGCAGTCGGCACGTCGAGCCCGGCGATCAGGTGCAGCAACGTCGACTTGCCCGAGCCGGAAGGGCCGGTGACCGCGGAGAGGCGTCCGGACTCGAGCTCGAGCGACAGGTCCAGGAACACCGGCTCGGCCCCATAGAGCTTCGCAAGCCCGACCGTTCGCACGACGACCTCGCCGGGCTCGAGCGCAACCGGCGGCGCTGCCGGAGCGGCGTCCCGTTCGCGTACGTGCAGGACGACGCCGTCCGGCACGCGATCGAGGCGCGCTTTCGAGGCACCTCCGAGGAGCTCTTCCGGAATGCGGACCCAGCCGCCCCGATTCACGACCGCCTCGCCGTCCTCGGCGCTCACGCGTCCGTCGCGGATCTGCACGACTCGATCGGCGACCGCCGCCGAGCTCGGATCGTGACTGACGACGATCGTCGTCGCCCCCGCTTCGCGGGTCAGGCCGCCGATCAAGGAGTAGATCTCCGCCGCATTCGCGGCATCGAGCTCGCCCGTCGGCTCGTCGGCAATGAAGAGGCTCGGACGGTGGGCGAGCGCCGCGCAGATCGCGACGCGCTGCTGCTGACCGCCCGAGAGCTCCGCCGGCAACGCCTGCCTGCGGTCGAGCAGGCCGACCCGATCGAGCAGGCGGTCGGCCGATCGTTCACGTTCGGTGCGGTCGGCGCCGAGCAAGGCGAGCCGCAGCGCGACGAGCTCCCGCACGGTCAGCTCGGGTGCGAGCGCGGCGGAGTAGTGCTGGTCGGCGTAGCCCAGCGTGCGCGACCGGTAGTCGACGAGCGCGCGCCCACGCAGCGTCCGGAGGTCGTGCCCGAAGACGCTCACGGAGCCGGCCGACGGCCGGTCGAGCCCGGCGAGGATTCGCAGCAGCGTGCTCTTGCCGGATCCGCTCGGGCCGAAGACGACGAGCAGCTCGCCGGCCTCGACGTCGAGCGACAGGCCCTGGAGTGCGACCGACGTTCCCTGCCGCGATGCGTAGAGGCGGAACAGGTCCCTCGCCGCGACCGCGTTCACCGGAGCCTCCGTGCAGTCGCCGTGGCCGCCGCGGCCGAGGCCAGAACGAGCGCCGCGAGCATGATCGCGAGCAGCCTCGGATCGAAGGCGAGCTGGAGCGGGGGCAGTGCGTTCTCCGCGCCGGCCGTCACGGTGACGACAGCCACGACGAGCGCGCTCACGATCGCACCAGCAGCAATGCCCGCTGCCAGCCCGAGCGCGCCGACGACTCCTGCGCGGAGCAGCACATGCCCCCGCAGATCGGCAGGGGTCGCGCCCTGCGCCTCGAGATCCCGGAGCGAGCCGCGCTCCTCGCGCAGGTCGCCGACCACCGTCAGCAGGAGCCCGACCGCCGCGAGCGCGAGCCCGACGAGCGCGGTGAGGAGAAGGAGAGCGATCGCACCGCGCGCGAGCGGGTCGCTCGTCAGCTCGCGCACGCGCGCGCGTTGCGATGCGACGTCGAGCGGCAGGCCGCGCGGCGGAGGCGTGTCGAGCCAGAGCTCGGAGGCAGTCGCGACGCCGGGCTCGGCAGTGTTCGCTGCCGTGAGCCAGGTCGGAAGGTCCGCGACCACCGCGTCGCCCTCGACCGAGGGGAAGTAGCGAGTCGTCGCAACGATCTTCCCGTCGATGACGCTGTCCTCCACGTGCAGCGGCACGATTCCGCTCGGCCCGGCGGCGCGGGCAATGGCCGGCGTCACGACCACCGGGACGAGCTCGCCCTCGAGGGGCTCGTGCGGACGAAGGATCGAATCGGCTGCGTTGTTGACGACGAAGTGGAAGGCGCGACCGTCGGGGGTGATGCCGTGCGTGCCGAACCAGTGCGAGAAGGCGCGGCCGAGCCGGAGCGTTCCGGTCGAGGCGTCGTTGACCGAAAGCGCCGTCCCGGACGCGCGGTGTCCGGCAATGAAGGCTGCGATCACCGGGAAGGAGAGCCGGAGCGCGACGATGACGCCTCCGCGAGCCTCGGCCGGGATGCGCACGGTCGGCGTGTGCGTGCCGGCGTCGTGCTCGCCGAGATCGAGCGGTGTGAAGTCGCCGCGCCGGTTCTCGACGATCGCGGTGATCCCCAGACGGTCGCCCGTGGTCGTGAACGGAAGGGTCAAGGTCGTCCCGTGGCGCGAGAGTCGAATGCCACGCAGCGCCGGCGTCGCTGCGGGCTGCAGCAGGCGGCCGAGCTCCGCCGGCCGCCGCGACGAGAAGTCGGAGCGCCAGCCGCCGATCGAGCCGAGCGATTGCGCCGGCAGCGCGAGCAAGGTGAAGTCGCGTCCGTTCGAGCCGTTCACATAGCCGGAGCTGCGCACGACCTCGGTCGCGTGGTAGCGCGAAGGCAGCCCTGCCTCTTGGATCGTGACGAGCTTGCCGAGGTCCTCGCTCAGGACGAACGGCGCCGGCACCGCATAGCGAGCCTGCTCCCGCTCGCCCTGCACGAGCGTGCCGCGGTACGCGATCGCGAAGACCGCGATCCCGATGCTGAGCACGAAGAAGACGACGGTGAGCGATACCTCGCCGGGTGACCGTGCAAGAGAAAGGAGAGCGACGCGGACGGACGGCGACGCGCGACGCGCTACGAGCTCGAGCAGGCGCAGCGTCGGCGAGAGGAGTCGCGCGACGAAGACCGCGAGCACGAACAGCACGAGGCCCGGAAGCAGGAGCAGCAACACCCCGGTCCCGCCGCTCGACTGGAGCGAGGACGCGTCCGCCTTCCCGCGCGCCAGTGCGAGCAGAATCGCGGCGAGGGCGCCGAGGGCTGCGACGTCGGCCACCGTCACCCGCAGGCCGCCGAACGTGACCGCGTCGACACGAAGCGCGGTGAGCATCGCCGCTGCCGTGACCGCGGCGAGCAAGAAGCCGATCCCGAGGACGCGCAGAGTGAAGATCGCATGCTCGACGACGAGCCAACCGGGCGAACCGAGGTGCCTGGCGAGCAGTGCGCCGGCGCCGGTGCCGGCAGCCCAGCCGATGAGGCTCGCAACCACGGTGATCCCGAGGACCTCTGTCGCCTCGACGAGCAGGATCTGCGAGCGCCGCGCACCCGACCATGTCAGCCGCCGTCGTACGTCGCGGTGATCGCGACGCAGCCGCGTGGACGCGAGCACGGCGAAGCCGAGCAGCAGAACTGCGGCGTCGCCGCCGAGGATGAGCAGGCGCTCCGCGGCGACACGGCTCGTCGCTCGAATCGCGGCGATCGTGTCCGTCGGAGCTGCGATCGTGAAGATGTCCGACCGACGCTCCAGCTTCGACTGGGCGCGGTCGAGTCTCGCGCCGAGGCTTGCGAGCTGCCAGTCATGGATCGACCGGGGGGCGACCGGCACGACCCAGCCGTAGGAGCGCGCGACCAAGGGCGCATCGGGCAGCGGCGTCCTCCCGAACGACCGGACGCCCTCCGCGAGCAGGATCGGCGGGCGTTTGCCGCCGGCCGCCCCGAAGTAGGTGGCGAGCGGAGCTCCGGGCTTGAACGTCGCGCGACCGACGACGTGCAGGAACGGGAGCTTCGGTGCGGCCGGCGCGCCGCCGACCTGGATCAGGTCGCAGTCCGCCGGTGTGCACCGGCGGGGCAGACGGCCGCTGCGGAGGTCGAGCCAGCGCGCGAGGCCGTCGACGGCGCCGAGGTTCACGAACGCCCCGCCCCACGTCGCCTGCCGGAAGACGAGCACGCCGAACGGCTTCTGGCCGAGGATCGGCTCGGTGGCAGCCCGAGCGAGGCGGTCGAGCTGGGCATAGTCGAGGCTCGACTGCGCGGGCACGCCGCTCCAGACGGCCTGGACGGCGCGGTCGGAAGGCTGGAGCTGCGCGAGCGCCCGCTGGACGGCGCGGTCCTGGACGGCGGCGCTTCCGACCGCGGTCATCGCGAGCACGGCGGCGCCTACGGCGATCCCGAGCGCGACGACGAGCGTCCGCGGCCAGTTCGCGCGCAGCCGCCGCAGCGCGTAGGCAACCGGCACGGCCAGCCGCTCGCGCGCCGCCCGTTCGCGGCCTCCCCGGCGGCCGGCTTCCGCTGCGGTCTCCACCGGTCGTGATCCTTGCAGGCGGGTCCACCGGTGACAACGATTTGCCGGTTGCACCGTCCGTCGGGCGCGGTACGCACCTGAGACCGGGCGCTGTTATTTCGCCGAGTTCGAAGAGATCGGCGTTCTCCAAGCCCTCCATCTCCGGCTCGAGCCCGCGAGGAACAATCAGGCCAAGGGCCTCCGGTGGGCCGGCGACTACGAATTCGCCGCTAAACTCGACGTGCTCCTGGGCCCATAGCTCAGCTGGGAGAGCGTCGCGCTGGCAGCGCGAAGGTCGCCGGTTCGAGCCCGGCTGGGTCCATCGTCCGGCGCCGCTACGCGGCGCACCCCGTTGCTACGGCTTCGCTTTTCTGCTCGGGGCTGAGGGCCCTTGGCTCGGATCGCTCAATCCAAGAGTTGCCTCGCTCTACGCCCGCCGCACGACCGCAGCGCAGTTGGCGCATTGAACGATCCGGACGTTCAAGGTCATCGTCAGCTCGGACCGGCACTGCGGGCATTCCACCTCGATCACCCTGTCCGCATACCCGTAGAGCGGCTTCTTGCCCGTCAGCCGACCCCAGGCGTCGCCCAGTTGCATCGCGACCGGCTTTCGCCGCACCTCGGCCGTCGCCGACCCGAGGATCGTGCCCGCGAGCGTCTCGGACGATTCGTTGGCCGCCCTGCACATGGGGCAGCTCCAGAGCCCGACCTCGTACGGGACCGAGAAGCGGTCGCCGCACCCCGAGCAGGTTACGAAGTGATCGGCGGCCATCCAATACATCGTACAGCGATGATCCGGTTCAGGGAAGCGCAGGCTGGGGCAACGTTGCCGGCCCGGTTCAGCCTGCGATTGCCTCGAGCTCGACTGCGGGCACGTCGTTCCACAGCTCCTCGAGCTTGTAGAAGTCGCGCGACTCGGGCGTGAAGACGTGCAGCACGACGTCGAGATAGTCGGCAAGGATCCACGTCCCCTCCTGCTTCCCGTCGACCGCGCGCGGAAGGAGATCCTGATCGTGCTTCATCCGGCCGTGCACCTCGTCCCAGATCGCAGCGGTCTGCCGCGGGTTGCGGCCCGTCGCGATCACGAAGTAGTCCGTGAAGGTGCAGACCGGCCGCATGTCGAGGATCACGACGTCCTCCGCCAGCTTCTCCTGTGCGAGAGCGGCGATGCGGCGGGCTTGTTCGAGGGAGCTCAGGGCTGGATCAGTGTCCTTCTCGGGGTCGGCACCAGTCTATCCACGACCCGCGGACGTCAATGCCGGGCGTAGAGATTCCGTTCCCGGATCCGCTCGGCGACCGCGTCGGGGACGAGGCCCGTCAGCGGCTCGCCCGCGGCCGCGAGCACTCGGATGTCCCTCGAGGCGGCCGGATTCGGCTCGAGGTCGAAGAAGACGACCCGTTCGGGACGGTCGAGCTCAGCGAGCACTGCCTCGAGCGGTTCCCGCGGATAGCCCGGTCTCGTCGCGACGGCGAGCCGGGCGCGCTCGAGCACCTCGTCGGGCTCCTTCCACATCGGGAAGACGCTGAACTCGTCGGCGCCGATGATGAAGAGCGGATCGTCGAACCGCTCGGCGCGGAGCAGGTCGATCGTGCGCGCATGGAAGTCGAGGCGCACGTCGTCGTCCGGAAACGCCGCGCGCGCGAGGTCGAGTCGTTCCTCTGCCGGGAGATGGGTCTGCTTGTGGCCCGGATCCGCAACGACGAGGACGGTCAGCCGCGGCAGTCCGAACTGCGCTTTCGCCGCGCGCGCCAGCGCAACATGGCCCGCGTGCGGCGGATCGAACGCGCCGCCGAAGAGGCCGGTCACGTCCACTCGAGCACCTCGTCGCCGATCTGCACCTCGTCGCCTTCGCGTGCCCCCGCCGACTTCAGCACTGCTTCGAGCTCCTCACCGGCAGGCGGGCGGCCGGTCACCCGGAAGCCGGTCTTGGTCCGGAACACGCGATACGTGCGCCGCGAGGGCTGCGGACGGTAGACGAGGTAGTCCACGAGCTCGAGCTCGTCGCCGGGCGCGACCGGAACGATCTCGTCCGGCGGGACGAGCTCGAAGAGTGCGCGCTTGAGCTCCTCGATGCCGGCACCCGTCGCCGCGGACACCCGGAAGATGCGCACGATTCGCTCGTCGTCGATCTCGAACGACGGCAGCTCGGGGCTCAGGTCGATCTTGTTGAGCACGATCGCCTGCGGCCGCGTGTCGACGCCGGCGCCGTACGCAGCGAGCTCGGCGTCGATCGTGCTCCAGCGCTCTTCGGCATCGCCCTCGGACGAGTCGATCACATGCAGGAGGAGTCGCGCCCGCTCGAGATGCGCGAGGAACTCGTGACCGAGGCCGATCCCTTCGCTTGCTCCCTCGATCAACCCCGGCACGTCGGCGACGACGAGCTGCCGCCCGTCGGGCGCCTCGACCGTGCCGAGCACGGGCGCAAGCGTCGTGAACGGATAGTCGGCGATCTTCGGCCGTGCGTTCGAGAGCCGCGCGACGAGCGACGACTTGCCTGCATTCGGCAGGCCGACGAGCGCGGCATCGGCGAGCAGCTTGAGCCGCAGCTCGATCGTCTTTTCTTCGCCGGGCCAACCGACCTCGGCGAAGCGCGGCGTCTGTCGGGTCGGATTCGCGAAGCGCTTGTTTCCCCGGCCGCCGCCGCCGCCCTTCGCGA
This sequence comes from uncultured Actinomycetes bacterium, assembly GCA_963848665.1. Lineage (GTDB taxonomy): Bacteria > Actinomycetota > Thermoleophilia > Gaiellales > Gaiellaceae > Palsa-739. The sequence continues at coordinate 48,345 of CAWKEF010000004.1, read as the reverse complement.
CGACGACGCGTGCGCCCGGATGCGCGAGGTCGGCGACGAGCCGCTCCTCGCAGTCCAGCACCTGCGTCCCCACCGGGACGTTCAGCACGGCCTCTTCCCCGTCGGCTCCGTGCGAGAGGCGACCGCCGCCTGCACCGCCCTTCCCGGCGCGCAGCCGTTGATTCGGGCGAATGCCCGAAAGGTCGCGTCGCCGCGGATCGGCGACGAGCACGACATCGCCGCCCTCTCCCCCGTCGCCGCCGTCCGGCCCGCCCCGCGGAACGAACTTCTCGCGCCGGAAATGGATCGAGCCGTCGCCGCCGCGACCTGCGACGACCGTCAGCCGAGCGCGATCGTGGAACACAGCGCCAAAGGCGCTTCTCTAGGCTTCGACGCCGTCGACGACCGAGATGAAGCGGCGCTCGCCGCTCGTCCGGAACGCCACGATGCCGTCGCGCGTCGCGAAGATGGTGTCGTCCTTGCCGATGCCCGTCCCGGGCCCCGGGCGGAAGCGCGTACCGCGCTGGCGCACGAGGATCATCCCGGACGACACGTCCTGGCCGGCGAACATCTTCACGCCGAGCATCTGCGGATTCGAGTCGCGCCCGTTCCGCGACGAACCGAGACCTTTCTTATGTGCCATCTCAGTGACCTTCCTTTTCTGCGAGCGCCGACTCGAGCGCGGCGATCGCACCCTTGCGCTTCGCATTCGCGAGCTCGTACTCGAGGGCCGCTTCCAGGTTGGGCCTGCGCCAGCCGGAGGCCTCGGCGCTGATCTCGGCAACGGTCATCTCCTCGTAGCCTTTCGGCGGATGCGCCGTGCGCGCGGGAGCATCGGCGGCGGCCGCAGCCTTGGGCGCAGCCTCGGCTTTCGGCTTCTCGGCCGCGGCGGCCTTGCGTGCCCCGCCGCCGATCGACTCGATCTCGATCTGCGTGAGACTCGCGCGAAAGCCGGTGTGCTTGCGGTAGCCGGTGCGCTTCTTGTACTTGCCGATGCGGATCTTCTCGCCGAGCTCGTGGCCGACGACTCGCGCCGTCACCGTGATCGAGGGCGCCAGGTCGGTCTTGCCGTTGCCGCCGGTGAGCAGGACCTTCGGGCTGAACGTCTTGCCCGCATCGGTCTTGAGGCGGTCGACGAGCAACCGCTCGCCCTCCCGGACGCGGTACTGCTTGCCGCCGACGGTGATGATCGCATAGCTCATGAGCGTGGAAAAACGCGGGTGCCGGACGGCCCCCGCGAGCGGCGCCAGTGTAGCGAAATCAGCTCTCGAGCTCGTCGACCCACTCGGCCATGGGCACATAGCCCCAATCGTCCGCAGGCGCGCCGTTCGAGGACTCCGGTGCGGCGGCGACCTCGGGCTCGGGAGCGGTTTCGGGCTCGGGGGCGGTCTCAGGCTCGACCGTCTCGGTCGCGGCAACCGCGACGGCCGCGGGCTCGGCTGCGGCAGGCTCCGCACCGTTCGTCGCGGTCGTTCCGGCAGCGGCGCGCTTGCGGCGGTTCTTGCCGCCGCGCGAGCCGCGCCTCGTCTTCTTCTTTGCGCCCGCCGCCGCGCCGTTCTCGGCCGTTCCCGCCACGTCGTCGCCGACCTCGCCGTCGCGCCCGAGATCGCCGGCGGGCAGATGGATCGTCACCTTCTTCTCTGCGCTCTCCGCCTCCGGCTTCGCCGCTTGCTCGCCCGCTGCGGCCGGTTCGACCGCATCCGGAGGCGGCACATCCTCCGGCTGGCTCTCCGCTTCGGCGACGGCGGGCGTGCCTGCCGGCTTCTTGCGGTTCTTGCCGCCGCGGGAGCCGCGGCGCGTCTTCTTCTTCGCAGGCGCGGCGCCGCCCGGGGCGACTGCGGTGTCCTCGGGCACCTCGGTGTCGTCGTCCTCGTCCTCGAGCTCGTCCCCGTCCGCGGGCTCCTCCGGCTCCTCGTCGAGCTCCTCGAGCGCGGGCTCCTCGCCGGTCTCGCCGTCGGTCGAGCTCTCCTCGACCGTCCCGGCACCCTTGCGTGCGGGCGGCTTGCGGGTCGGCTTCTCCGCCTCGGCCTCGGCGGTCAAGGGTTCCGGCGCCTTCTTCACGCTGCGCACGAGCGTCGCGTAGGCGACGCCGTCGAGCACGCGCTCGACGCGTACCTTGACCCGCTTGCCGACGAGCGAGGCCGCGTCGGCGACGCAGACGTCGAACCCGTCGACCTTCCCGACGGCCGCGCCGCCGTCGTGGCGGTCGATCTCGACGAGCTCGAGCTGCAGCTCGGCGTCCTCCTCGACCGGCGCCTTCGGCGCCAGGTCGAGGAGCTTGCCTTCTGCGAGCACGACGAAGTGGTCGGAGTGCATGTCGGGCTTGCCGTCGAGGAAGAAGCGGCGCTTCGTCATCGCCTCGAGCTCCTGCAGCCGCCGAGCGCCCGGGCCGATCAGCGCCGACGCGATCGGTGCTGCCAGCTCGACGCGGTAGACCTGCGAGCGAGAACCGGCGACGAGCGAGCGCAGCCGCCGCTCGACGTCGATTGCCGCAGACGCTTCGGAGTACACGATCCCGTCGCCTCCGCACGTCGGGCACTTCTTCGTCATCAGCTCACGCGGCCCGTCCGTGACGTTCTGCCGCGTCATCTCGACGAGACCGAGGGGCGAGATCTCGACGACATAGGTCTTGGTCCGGTCGCGTTCGAGCTCCGTGCGCAACGCCTCTTCCACGGTCGCGCGATTCTTCGGATTCGCCATGTCGATGAAGTCGATGACGATGATCCCGCCGATGTCGCGCAGTCGCAGCTGGCGCACGACTTCCTTGACTGCCTCGAGGTTGTTCTTGGTGATCGTGTCCTCCAGGCGCGCGCCCGAGTTCTTGCCGCGCGAGCCGACGAACCGGCCGGTGTTCACGTCGATCACCGTGAACGCTTCCGCGTAATCGAAGATGAGATAGCCGCCCGACGGAAGATCGACGCGACGGTGCAACGTCGACTTGATCTCCTGCTCGACGCCGAAGGCCTCCATCAGCGGCGTCTTCTCCTTGTAGCGGATCACGCGCTCGACCATGTGCGGCGATGTCTTCTTGAGATAGCCGGTGATCCGCCTGAAGGCCTGGTCGTTGTCGACGTACGCCTTCTCGAAGTCGCCGGTGAAGAGGTCGCGCGTGACGCGCAGCGGCAGCTCCGCCTCCTGGTAGATGAGCTCGGGCGCAGTCGCCTGGTTCGCCTTCGCCTGAATCGACTTCCAGAGGCGCTGGAGGAAGACGAGGTCGCGCTCGATGTCCTCCTCGGATGCGCCCTCGGCCGCCGTGCGCACGATGAGGCCGCCTTCCTTCACGGCGAGCTTGCGCAGGATGTCCTTCAGGCGCGTGCGCTCCTCGTCGTCGAGCCGGCGCGAGACGCCGAGTCCTTCTCCCTGCGGCACGAAGACGACGAAGCGGCCCGGCAGCGAGATCTGCGTCGTCAGCCGCGCGCCCTTCGTCTTCATCGGGTCCTTGACCGCCTGCACGAGGATCGTCTGGCCCTTGCTGATCAGGTCCTGGATCTTGCGGCCGTGGCCACGCTCGAGCTCGGGGCCGACGATCTCGTCGACGTAGAGAAACCCGTTCTTCTCGAGCCCGATCTCCACGAAGGCCGCTTCCATGCCCGGCAAGACGTTGTCGACCTGGCCGAGGTAGATGTTGCCCGCGATCGAGCGCCGCTCGGGCCGCTCGAGGTAGACCTCGGCGACCTTGTCGTCCTCGAGCACGGCGACACGCTGCTCGCCGACGTCGACCGAGACGATCAGCTCGCGCTTCGCAGCCGGCAGCGGTGCGCGACGCTGCGGCTCGCGTCGGCGGCGGTTGCCGCCCTCCGAGCGGCGACGCTCCTGCCGCTGCGAGACGGTCTTGCGCTCGGGCTGCTTTCGCTCGGGCTTCGCGGCAGGCTTCGCCGCCGTCGAAGCGGCGCCCTCGGCGGCCGGCGTGGACCCGGGCTTCTTTCGGCCTTTGCCTCCGCGGCTTCCTCGGCGGCGCTTCGGCCGGTCGGGATCGGTTGTCGCGCCCGCGCCCCCCTCACCAGCAGTAGGGCTCGCGGCGGGCGGAGGTGTGGCTATGCGGTCGGGCTGTACCTCGGCCGGAGGTGCGGCAGGCGGAGCTGCCGCGACGTCAGATGCATTCTTGCGTCGGCGGAACCAGGGCAAGCGAAAACTCCTTCGTAGGCGAAGCGCGCTGCGTCCCATGCCGGATCCCGGCTCAGGGGCGCGCGCTCGTGGTTGTCATTGAAAAACGTCGGCATGTGCCTCACGTCCACCAGGGTAGCAACGGCCTCGGGCGCCGTCCGATCCCGGTCCTACGATCCGCCCCATCCACGACCGGAGAGGAGGACCGAACCGTGACGGGGAAGCGCGAGGCCGAGGAGCTGTTGCTGATCGAAGAGGCAGATGCCTGGTTCGAGTACCTCGAGGCGACCCGTGCGCAGCTGGCCACGCGCTACCGCGAGGTCGAGCCGTGGGCGTGGGCGCGGCTCCAGCAGCGCATGCGAGCGATCAAGGCGCGCCGGGCGAAGCTCCGTCCGGCTGCAGCGTGAAAAGCTAGTGGCCGCGTGGCGGGCCGACGGCATCGAGCCGACGGACAGCGGCCTCACCGAGCGCGCGCGTACCGGCATACGCAACGGCGCCTTTTACGGCCCACCCCGCTACCGGGACGAGGTCGAGCAGCTCACGCGCGAGCGCCCGCAGGCCGAAGCCCATGCCAAGCGTCGCCGCAATCTCTGGCAGTCGCTCACGCGGGTCGATCTCGAGCCCGTAGGCCTGCTCGAGCCTCAGCAGAAGCCGGATCTCGTTCAACGCCAGCACGGGCAGGTCGACGCCGGGCAGGAACACGGCGGCGCCGACGATCCCGTTCTTGCGCGCGAACGACGCAACGAGCCGTTCGCAGACCGCGCGGCGTAGCACCGGCACGCGTCCGGCGAGCGGCGCTCCGTCCTCTCCGAGTCGCGCGGCAATCACGCCCGCGATCCGCTCGAGCGGAAAGCCCTGCCCGGGTGCGAGCTGGACGACGTCGGTTGCGAGCACGTACGGGAGCGAGACGTCGTCGGCGAGCGGTGCCGCGGCGACCGCGACGATGGGCACGCGAGCCCGCCGCGCGCGCTTCAGCGCGGCCTCGTCGTCGGCGGTCGGAGCGTTGCCGAGCACGTGGACATAGACGGCACCGCCTTTCGGCTCGTCGTCGGACCGTACGGCGCCCGGAGTCGCGTCGCGCCCGAGGTCGCGTCGCAAGACCGCTGCGAGCTCGCGCGCTCCGCCGACGACGAGCGGTTTCGCCGCGTCGCCGGAGACGGAGATCTCCTTGACGAGCGCACGCAGGACGCCGAGGCCGACGGGGAACGCCATCAACGCCGCCGCGACGAGCGCGCCCCGCGTCCACGAGCGTGGATCGCGAGGAGAACGCCCATTGCAGCAAGGTTCGCAATCATCGACGAGCCGCCGACGCTCACGAACGGCAGCGGGATGCCCGTGATCGGCGCGATCCCCATCGTCATCCCCACGTTCACGAAGATCTGGAACAGCAGCGCGATCACGATCCCACCGGCGACGATCGCGGCGTAGAGGTCGCGCGCAACGGTGACGATTCGCAAGGCTCGCCAGAGCACGAGCAGGTACAGCGCAAGCAGGAGCGACGCACCGACGAACCCGCGCTGCTCGCTGTACGAGGCGAAGACGAAGTCGGTCCCGTGCTCCGGGAGGAAGTTGAGCCGGGTCTGCGTCGCGTTCTTCGGACCACGTCCGTGGAACTGGCCGGACCCGACCGCGGCGATCGACTGCTCGAGGTTGTAGCGGGCGCCGAGCGTGCACTTCTGCGGGTGCACGAAGCACGTGAGTCGCGACTTCTGGTACGGCTGGAGGAAGTTGACGCCCGCGGCCGGCCCCGCCCAGAGCACGACGACGACCGCCAGCACGCCGATCGACCCGAGCACCGCGAGCTGCTTCCAGGACGTGCCGCAGACGAAAAGCATCGCTGCGAGCGCCGCGATGTAGACGAGCGCGGTCCCGAGGTCGGGCTGCGCAAAGACGAGCACGACGGGAATTGCGCCGAGCCCGAGGGTACGCACCGTCGAGCGGACGTCGCTGCCCCCGCGCGATCGCTCGGTGATGAACCCGGCGATCGCGAGCACGAAGAGGAGCTTCCCGAACTCCGACGGCTGGAAGGTGAAGAAGCCGACGTTGATCCAGCGCGTCGAGCCGCGCGCCGCCCGGCCGACGACGAGCACGATCGCGATCAACCCGACTGTGCCGATGAAGATCGGCCGCCAGTAGCGCCGGTACATGTCGGGATCGATGAGGATCGCGACGACGAGCGCGACCGTGCCGATGACCACGTAGGCGATCTGCCGCTGCAGGTAGTGGTGCGGCTGCCCCGCGACGTCGAACTGCGTGACGCCGGAGATCGCCCAGAGGCCGACCGTGACGAGCCCGGCGATGCCCGCGACGAGCACCCAGTCGAGCGAGCGCAGCACGCTTCCGAGTGCCAAGCCGTCGCGGTTGCGCTCCAGACCTGCTCTCTGGGATCCGGCGTACTCGAGCATCAGCGCATGGTGCCGGTCATCAGTCGGAGTGGGTGGAGGTTGCCCCCGCAACCTTGACGTGGAAGAAGGCGCCGAAGACTTGGGCTGCCGCGGGAGCGGCCGCCGTTCCGCCGTGGCCGCCGTTCTCGATCACGGCGCAGACGACGATCTTCGCGTTGTCGGTCGGGCCGTACCCGCACCACCAGGACTGGTTCTTGACGCCCACGTAGCCCGGCAGCGTGACGACCTTCTCGGCCGTCCCCGTCTTGCCGGCGATCGAGACCGGGAACTGCCCGAAGACGGGGTAGGAGGTGCCGAACGAGAGATGCGTGCCCTCGAGCAAGCCCTGGCGGACGATCTGGAGCGCCGCGGGATCGACCTTTGCATCCTTCGGCGGGGCGAGCGGCGGCAGCGGGACGGGGTTGCCGTTCGAGTCCTCGACGTCGTACAGCAGGTGCGGCGTCACGAGCTTGCCGCCGTTCGCGAGCAGCGCGTAGAAGCGGGCCATCTGCAGCGGCGTGACGAGCAGGTCGCCCTGCCCGATCGCGAGGTGGATCGAGTCGCCCGGCTTCCACAAGCGGTCGATCGCCGTCTTGAAGTTCCGGATCTTCCAGCCGATCGTGGGCACGAGCCCGGGCACCTCCGGGCCGACGTCGGACCCGGTCAGCCTGCCGAAGCCGAACATCCTCGACCAGCGCTGCAGCGGTTGGCCCCGGTCCTTCGGGAGCGAGTAGAACCTGTCGCCCAGTTGGTAGAAGTACGTGTCGCACGAATAGGCGAGCGCCGTCGGCAGGTCCATCTGCTGGCTGATGAACGGGTCCCAGTTGTGGAAGACCTGGTGTGAATTGTCGTTCGGCGACTGATACGTGCCGGTGCACGGCAGGTACGCGAACGGAGAGACGATGTGCTCTTCCATTGCCGCCAGCGCGGTCACCGGCTTGAACACCGATCCCGGCGGGTACGTCGCCTGCATCGCGCGGTTCAGCGCCGGATAGTTCTTCGCCGGCGCAGTCTTCCGTGTGAGGCCCTGATTCGAGAGCTCCCGCGTCGTCACGTGACCGGAGTACACGGACGGCTTGTACGTCGGTGACGATGCCATAGCGAGGATCGACCCGTCGTGCGGGTCGAGCGCCACTATCGCTCCGCCGCGCGCCGCCCACTCTCCGTTCCCCTGTGCGAGCCGGATGCCGTAGGCGAGCGCCTTCTCCGCCGCCGACTGCAGCTTCTCGTCGAGCGTCAGCCGCACCGTGTTCCCGGCCTTCGGCACCGCGGTCAGCTGCACGCTTCCGACCGGCTGGCTCAGGTTGTCGACGTGCAGCTTCTCCGAGCCCGAGACGCCGCGGAGATATTTGTCGAACGCCGACTCCACGCCCGTCTGGCCGATCTCGTCGTTCGGTCGGTAACCGGAGCCGAGCCGCTCGAGCTGCGTCTGGGTGATCGAGCCGACGTAGCCGAGCACCTGCGCACCGAGGTCTTGATACGGATAGTGGCGGAGATAGGCCCGGCCGGTGCCGACGCCCGGGAACTGCGACGCATGCTCCGACAGGTAGTTGACCATCAGGCTGCTCGCGGACTCACGGATGGTGACCGGGGTGACGAGGTCGCCGCTCTTCTGGCGCTCCTTGATGCCCCGCGCGATCTCGTACAGCGGCACGCGGGCGATGCGCGCGAGATGGGCGAGCTCGGCGTAGCGCGTCTTGTAGACGTTCGGCAGGTCCGAGGGCCAGAGCTCGATCGCGGTCGACGGGGTGTTCGTGACGAGCGGGACGTTGTTGCGGTCGAGGATCAGGCCCCGCGGGGCCGGAAGATCGAGCGTCCGGAACGAGTTCGCCTGCGCCTGGTCGACGTATTTCGAGCCGGCGATCACCTGCAGCGCCCAGAGCCGCAGGAAGAGCGCGGCGAAGATCGCGAGCAGGACCCCGCCGAGGATCGCGACGCGGAGCGCGAGCTTCGGCGTGACGCGATAGGGCTCGACGACCTGCTCGCGTGGCGGCGCGACTCGACGCGGAGGGCGGTCGGTTGCCGTGCTAGCCAAGGAGCTGCACCTCGGTTGCGTAGTCGCCGTGCTCGCGCTGGCGGAGCAGGCGCCGGGTGAGCCCGTACACCGGCGCGGTCAGGATGAGGTTCAGCAGGATGGCCGACAGAAGGCCGCGCGTCACCGCTCCCGCCGGCGCACGCTCTCCGAGCACGAAGTGGACGACGAGCAGCCCGAAGGCGTAGAGCACGGTGATGACGGCAACCGACGTGAACGGCGCATGCCCACGGTCGCGTCCGGTCGTCTCGCCGTAGCGGCCGATCCAGTAGCCGGCGATCGTGAGCACGAGCGACGTGAGCCCGAGCGTCCCGAGCGTCGCCGTGTCGACGACGAGACCCGCGAAGAAGCCGCCGATCGCGCCGACGATCGCGCCGCGCAGAAGCGAGACCGCGACGAGCGTGACGAGCAACAGGTCGGGCACGCCGCCGAGCACGTGCACCTCCGAGAAGACCGAGACCTGGAGAATCGCCGCGAGGAAGAGCAGCACCGCGGCCTTGAGGCCGTCGACCCCGTTCACCGCTTCTTCGTGGGGATCAGCGCCGCGACGACGTCGAGCGAGTCGAATCGGGCAAACGGTGTCACCTGCACCGTGAGGTAAGAAGCGATGTCGCTCGGCGACGCCGACTGGACCTGGCCGATCGGCAGGCCGTACGGGTAGAGGTCGGGATACCGCTTGTCGACCGTGCCCTGCGTGACGATGAAGTCGCCTTTCTGTACGGGCAGAGACTTCGCGACGCGGTCGAGGATCAATCCGCCGCCCGGGCCCGGCCGGATCAGGCCGGTGACCGAGCGTGACACGTCACGCGATGGAACGCTGCTGTCGGGATCGGTCAGCAGCATCACCTGGGCCGTGTCGGGGCTCGTGTTCGTCACGTGGCCGACGAGCCCGTCTGCAGTCATGATCGGCGTACCGACGCGAAGGCCCGCGCTCGAGCCCGCGGCGATCGTGATCTGCTCGGTGCCGGGCTCGCTCGGAAACGAGATCACCGTCGTGTTGACGCTCCGGTAGCCGGTCGGATACGTCGAGCCGCGCTCGACGCGAAGCAACTTCTCGAGCTCGCCGGTTCTCTCGGCGGCGGCGAGGTTCGCGCTTGCGGTCGCACGCAGCCGGCGAACCTCGCGGCGCAGCTTCGCGTTCTCCGACTTCGCGCCCGCAAGACCGCTGAAGTAGCCGTAGACGTCCCGGAAGGGCCGCGCCACGCGATCCGCCGCGACCTGGAACGGCTTCAGTGCCGTCGCGCCGTAGCCCTGCACGTCGTGGAGCGCCCCGCTCGTCGGCGAGCGGAAGGAAACTGTCAGGAGCGCGAGGGCGCCGATGACGAGGACGGCGAGGACGATCCGCCGGACCACGGCGTTCCGGCTCCTCGACGAGAAGCGGTCGGGTCCTCTGGAGCGCCGAGCAGACGAGCCCAGCACCGCCACGCGCGCGGTGCGGTCGCGAGATGACACCGCCGTAGGGTACCGCGGCACCCGGCCGGGTGCCGCTCAGCGCGACGCGGCCGGATTGAGAGCTGCGTCGAGGGCGTCGCCGACGAGGTTGATGCAGACGAGGATGAGAACGAGCACGAGGCCCGGGAAAAACCACGTCCACCAGCCGAGCCCGGTGGAAGCCGGGTCGCTCGAAAGTCCGAATTTGAACTTGACGACGTCGGCGACGAGGTTCCCGAGGGAGGGGGCGACGGCCGAGTTCAAGCCGTAGTCGAAGAATTCGACGGTCGCGTCGATCAGGATGATCTGGCCGACGAGCGACGTCGCGGCGACGAGGATCGTCCCGCTCGTGTTCGGAAGCAGATGGCGCAGGATGATCCGGGCGTCGCTCGCGCCGAGCGCGCGCGCCGCGTCGACGAACTCGGTCTCGCGCAACGTGACGACGTTTGCGCGCACTACGCGGGCCACGACGGTCCACATGTAGCCGCCGAAGATGAGGATGAGGACGTGCGGATAGGCCTCGCCGAAGTAGATGATCGCTCCGAGCGTGAGCACGACTGCCGGGTACGCGCTGACGAGATCGGCGACCCGAATGACGAGCGCATCGAGCCAGCCGCCGTAGTACCCCGCCAGTGCGCCGACCAGGACGCCGACGAGCGTCGCAAGGAGTGCGGCGGCGAGCGCCACCTCCTCCGTCGTGCGGACCCCGTACAGCGTGCGGACGAACATGTCCGCGCCGACCCAGTCGGTGCCGAAGATGTGGCCGCCCGCGAGCTCCGGTGCGTGATGCAGGACCGACGGCGAGAGATTGATCGCGTCCCAACCCGCCGGAGCGAGCACGCCGGCCAGCGCACCGGCGGCGAGAACGGCGAGTAGAACTCCGAGCGCCACGAGTGCGAGCGGGTTGCGAACGAACCGTCGCAGCGCGAGCGACCCGAGGCCGCGCGGACGGTTGACGAAGACCCTCGGATCCGCCGCCACGCTCGCGCTCGTCATCGCACCCTGCTTCGCGGATCGAGCCAGGCAACGGCGATCTCCGCGACGACCGACGCGCCGATGACGAGGAGCGCCGCGATCGCCAGCAGCGTCTCGATCGAATACGCGTCGAGATACCTCGGGCCGTCGCCGCTGCCGACCCCGTTGAGCTCGTTGATCAGCAACATGCCCAGGCCGTTGAGACGGAACACCCAGTCGACGGCCATTGCCGCACCGAAGATCGCTCCGAAGTCGAGCAGCAGCGCACTCACGAATGTCGCCAGGGAGTTACGCAACGCGTGATGCAGCACGACGCGTCGCTCGGTCAGGCCCTTCGCGTACGCCGTGGTCGTGAACGGCGCGTGCAAGGAGACGAGGAGCGACGAGCGGAGGTAGCGGCTGTGCAGGCCGACGAACGCAAGCGAGAGCGCAACCGCGGGCACGACGAGGTGGCGAACGACCCCGACGAGGTAATGCGCGCCGGTTCCCGCCGGCGCGCAGCCGGGCTCGTTGAACAGGAACGTGTTCGGGCAGTAGCCCGGCCAGCCGCTCGACGCGAAGAAGTGAAACCCGAACCGCGTGCCCGCCCAGCCGACGACCGACTGCAGCATGAGTGCGAGCACGAAGGACGGCACGGCCCAGGCGGCATACGAAAAGCCACGAAAGATCAGATCGAGCGCCGAGCCGGCGCGGGTCGCGGCGAGCGTTCCGACGAAGAGGCTCAGCGCGACGACGAGCAGCCCCGTCGCTCCGAGCAGGAGCGCGGTGCGGCCGAGGCTCGGCCAGATCTGTTGGGCCGGCGCGCCGCTGCAGACGTCTCCGAGGCTGCGACCGCTCGGAACCCCCTTGAGCCAGCGCCAGTAGAGCTGCGCGACCTGACCGGCGTTCGACGCGAGCGGCGGATACGTCACGCTGGGGCTGAAGCTACCCGGGCAGACCGAGCTGAACTTCGTCGCGATGAGGGCGAAGGAGCCGAACGAGACGGCGAAGAGCACCGCAACCGCGAGGAGCAGCCGGCGGCCGAGGAACGCCGCCACCTGCTAGCGCACCTGGCAGCTCGGAGAGACGTACGCGCGCACGAGTGCCGGCGCCCATTCGATGTAGGCGACGGGATGGAGCCTGGCGCCGGCACGGACGGCGATCCGGGCGGAGACCGGCACGCCGGGATGGCCGAACGTGACGTGCATTCGGATCACGATCGTCGGCGCGAGCCAGCACTCCTCCTGGATACCCGCACCTGACGCGCCCCGGTACGTGCCCGTGAGCGGGAGACCCGAGCGCGCGAGAGGGATCGTGCGCGCTCCCTTGCACACGGTCTGATCGAACAGGTAGCCGCCGTTCACCGACGTGACGCCCGCGTATTGCGACTGCGACAGTCCGTTCGCCCCGGGAGAGAGCGTGACGAGTGCAGGGCTCGCGATCGCATTGCCGCCGTAGTGCACGGGCGGCGCCTTCACGTGCGCCGCCAGCTCGAGCACGTTCACCCCGCCCTGCTCGGGCAGCGGACACGAGATCGTGCGATCGAGCGGCCGCGTCTGCTCGCCGAACGCGAACACACCGGCGGCGCTCGCGGCGATCAGGGCGATGCCGGCGACGCTCGCGGCGGCTGCGCGGCGACGGCGGCGGAGCGCTCGTTCGCGCCGGTCGATCCGATCCCACACGTTGCTGCGGAAGTCGACGCCTGCAGGGGGTGCTGCCAGCCGGTCGAGCCGCGGATCGCGCTCGTCGGTCATCGCGCTCGCTGCGGCCGGTCGAAGGCGGCGCGAAGCAGTCCGCGCGCGACGTTGAGACGCGACGCGACCGTGCCGCGCGGGATGCGAAGCGCAGCCGCGGTCGTCTCGTAGTCGAACCCGATCAGATCGACGAGGAGGACGACGGCCCGCGCATCGGGCGGCAGCTCGGCGAGCGCGGCTGCAACCGCGAGCGAGGCGAGCGTCGCCTCGTCGGTCGAGCCGATCGCGGACTCCGGCACGCCCGGCGTCTCGGGCCTGCGCCGCCGGCCGCGGAGCTCGTTCAGGCACGAGCGGTAGACGATGCGATAGAGCCAGGCTGCCTCGTGTCCTTCGCTCTCGAAGCGCGTCGGGAGCGCGCGATACGCCTTCAAGAGGGCCTCCTGCAGCACGTCGTCGACGCGATGCGGATCGCCGATCACCCCGAAGGCGACGCGGCGCAGTCTCGCCTCGTGCCGTTCGAGCAGGCTCTCGAACCGCCGTTCCTTCGTGACCGCCTCGACCGCGCGTAGGCGCTCGTGGACGAGGTCGACCCGGCGGGACGTCCACGACTCTGCGCTCACGGCGTCCACTCAACTAGAGAACACCGCGGAGCGCCAGATCGTTCGGCGGCGTTACGCCTTTAGTAGCGGCGGCCGTTGCGGCCGCGGGCGCGGGCGCGATTCGAGCGGTGGATCGCCTCGAACTCCTCGAGGCTGCGGCCGGAGCCGACGGCGACGCAGGTCAGCGGGCTCTCGGCGAGGTGCACGGGCATCTGCGTCTCGTGCCGGAGCCGCTCGTCCAGCCCCGTGAGCAGGGACCCGCCGCCGGCGAGCACGATACCCCGGTCCATGATGTCGGCCGCCAGCTCGGGCGGTGTCTTGTCGAGCGTCGACTTGATCGCCTCGATGATCTGCGTGACGGGCTCGTCGAGCGCGCGACGAATCTCCTCCGAGGTGAGGATGACGGTCTTCGGCAGGCCGGTCAGCATGTCGCGGCCGCGTACCTCCGCTTGCAGCTCGTCCTTCATGTCCCACGCGGATCCGATCTCGAGCTTGATCTCCTCGCTCGTCTGCTGGCCGATGAGCAGCTTGTAGTCGCGCTTGATGTGATTGATGATCGCCTCGTCCATCTCGTCGCCCCCGACACGTAGCGACTGCGAGACGACGATGCCGCCGAGCGAGATGACTGCGACCTCGGTGGTGCCTCCGCCGATGTCGACGATCATGTTGCCGGTCGGCTCTGCGACGGGAAGGCCCGCGCCGATCGCGGCAGCCATCGGCTCTTCGATCAGATACGCCTGACGCGCACCTGCGCTCAGCGTCGCCTCCTCGACGGCGCGCTTCTCGACCCCCGTGACGCCGGACGGCACGCAGACGACCACGCGCGGATGCGCGAAGCGGTGCTGGTGCACCTTCTGGATGAAGTGCCGGAGCATCTGCTCGGTCACGTCGAAGTCCGCGATCACACCATCCTTCAGCGGACGGATCGCCTGGATCGTGCCCGGCGTGCGGCCGAGCATCCGCTTTGCCTCGACGCCGACCGCATGGACCTCGCCGGTGCGCTGGTCGATCGCGACGACCGACGGCTCGGAGAGGACGATCCCGCGCCCTCGCACGTAGACGAGCGTGTTGGCCGTGCCGAGGTCCACGGCCATGTCGCGGCCACCGAAACCTGTGAGCGAGGAGAAGAGGCCCATGAGCGCTCCCGAGTCTAGCTACGGCTTTGCGACTTTCCCGACGAAGCCTGGACTCTTTCGTGACCGGTTCGCGTCTACCTTCGAGACATGAACAGCGTGCAGTTGATCGGCAACCTCGCCACGGACGTCGAGCTTCGCGACGTGGCCGACGAGAAGAAGGTCGCGAGCTTCCTGCTGGCCGTGGATCGAGGCTCGAGAGACGGCGGCGCGGACTTCGTCTGGATCACGACCTGGGACCGCCAGGCGGAGCTCTGTGCCCAGTACCTGGACAAGGGCAGCAGGGTGGCAGTCGACGGCCGCTTGAAGAGCCGGACGTGGGAGCAGGACGGCAGGCGACGCGATGCGGTCGAGGTCGTCGCTCGGCGCGTGGAGTTCCTCACCGGCCCGGCGCGCGAGAACGGAGCGGAGGTGATTCCGTTCGAGGCGGCTACCGCGTGAGCGGCACCTCCCAGCCGTCGTAGACGCCGTGGTTGTCCGAGGCCAGCGATGCCAGCTGCGAACGCGTCTCGCGCACGTGTCTCGACGTGAGTGCGCGTCTTCGTGTCGCGACGACGAGCCATGCATCGTCGCTCTGCTCGACCGAGGTCGACCAGCCGTCGGCGTCGAGCACGTCCGCGACGTGGTCGGCAGCCAGGCGTGCCGGCAGATAGAGGAAGTGGCGGGCCTCGCGAGGCGACGACAGATCGCAGCCGCGCTTCGCGAGGTGGTCGAGCACGCGCTCGTCCGCCTCGCACGCGTCGTCGATTCGCTCGACCGTTCGCGTGGCCGCCGGCCTGCCGGGGAGCATGCTCTGCCTCTACCCGCGTGCTGACGAACTAACCCGGTTCGAGCGCTGCGACGAACTCGCGCACGGCCTGAGCGACCGCGACCGGTCGCTCGCCGATCAAGAGGTGGCCGCAGTCGGCGATCGTCCGCAACGGCGCGCGCAGCCGCCGCGCGTATTCCATTCCGTCCTTCAACGGCACCCAGTGGTCATCGGTGCCCCACAGGCAAAGGCACGGACAGCGCACGCGGTCGAGGTCGCGGCGCGGGTCGGTGGCGACGAGCAGGCGACCCGCGCTCAGCGTGTCGGTGTGCTGTGGCGGCCCGAGGAGAAAGGCCTCGGCCATCTCCGGATCGAGGCCTGCCGGGTCTGCGACTCCCCACCAGCCGAAGGCCAGCGTTCGACCGACGCGCGAGCGCGAGACGCCGCGCGCCCGCCGCCCGACGAGGCGTCCCGGACGGAGGACGCCGAGCACCGTGACGGTCGCCTCGCCGATCCGCGTCGCCGACGAGATGCCGGCTCCGGCGGCGAGCACGAGACCCTCGACCGCCTCGGGCCGGCGCACCGCCGCCCGGAGGCCGACGACCGCGCCGAAGGAGTGGCCGACCCACGGCGCCGGCACGGCCGCCTCGGCCTCGGCTATCGCGAGGACTGCGTCCGCGAACTGATCGAGGCTCTCCGCCTCGCCGAGCGCCGCCGAACCGGCATGGCCGGGCAGCTCGGGAACGATCACCCGCCGCTCCCGGGCCAGGAGCGGGGCGACGAGGCGCCAGTTCGAGGCCATCCCCCCGAGGCCGTGGACCAGCACGAGCGGCGGCCCCTCCCCAGCGACGAAGTAGCGGCTGCCGCCCACGCGGAGCTCCTCGAACGCACTCCAATCCAGTTTGGACGCCGTCGTCATCAGGGGATACTCTTCCGGAGATGATTGCTTTTGGAGGGCAGGCCCGGTGAGGCCTGTCGGAACGACAAGCGAGGGTCTGGTCTAACCCGTCTGAGCGCTCGGCGCCGGCGGGTTTTTTCGTACCCAGGGAAAGGAGCACGTGTATGGCGAACCACCTCACGCCCGAAGAGCTTTCGAAGGAGCTGGGGATCGAACAGCAGGAGGTGATTCGGGTGTGCGTGCAGGAGGGCGTCCCGATCTACCACGGCAAGATCGACAAGTACCTCTTCCAGGCACAGCTGCAGGCGCTCGGCGCACTGCCGCAGCACCACTAGGGCCGCAGCAGCACGAGGCAGGCGAGATCTAGGCGCTCTTACGCGCCGGGGCTTTTCGGCGGGAGCCGCCCCCGGCCCGCTCTTTCGGGGCGGCGGCGGCTTTCGTCGTCTTCGGCTTGCCCTGCTTTCGATCCTGCACGTCGGCCACGCTTCGGCGCAACGCCTCCATCAGGTCGATGACGGGTGTCTCGGCGGCCGGCTCGGGGCGCTTGATCTCTTCCCCCGCGAGCTTCGCCTCGAGCATCGCGCGCAGGGCGCCGCGGTACTCGTTCTCGAACTCGGCGATGTTCCACTCGCCGACGAGGCTGTCGATCACCTGCTCGGCGAGCTGGAGCTCGGCCTTCTGCACCTTCGTGGCGCTGACGGCCTCTTCGATCTCGTTCTTCGCGCGAACGTCCTCGGCGAAGAAGAGCGTCTCCATCGCAAGCGTGTCGCCTTGCGCGCGGATGAGGCAGAGGTTCTCCTTGCCCCAAAGGACGAACTTGCCGACGGCCGCCATGCCCGTGTCCTGCATCGCGCGCAGCAGGAGCACGTACGGGCGCCGTGCCGCGTCGGCCGCAGCCGGAGCAAGGTAGTAGGTGCGATCGAAGTACACGGGGTCGACGTCCTCGAGCTTCACGAAGCGGACGATCTCGATCGACTGCGAGCGCTGAAGTGCCACGGACTCGAGGTCGGACTCCTCGACGAGCACGAACTCGCCCTTCGCGACCTCCCAGCCCTTCACGAGCTCGTCCGGCTCGACCTCGCGCTCGTGGAGCGGGCACCAGCGCTTCTGCTTGATCGGCGTGCCGCACTCGCGGTGCAGCGTCCTGAACGCCACATCCGACCGCTGGGTCGCGAGGGCGAGCCCGATCGGGATGTTGACGAGGCCGAAGCTGATGGATCCGTTCCAGATGGTCCGCATGACGCCACTCCGAATTCTAGAGGGACCGGGCGTTTTCGCCCTCCCTTACGTGTTCCCTTCTCTCTACGATGCGGATCGTGACGACCGCGTCCCCGACTGCGCCTCCGGCCGAATACCCGCTGGAGGAGCGGACGGCGCCCGCGCTGTGGCGCTACGTGCAGTCACAGGGCTGGACGACGCCGGCCTACCTCGAGGAGCAGGCGGACGGCTGGCGCGAGGTCTCGTGGCAGGAGGCCGGGAAGCGCGTGGAGGACCTCTCCCGGGCATTGCTCGCCCGTGGGGTGCGGCACGGCGACGCGGTTGCCGTCGTTTCGCGCACCCGCCTGGAGTGGATCCTCCTCGACTGGGCGATCATGTCGATCGGGGCCGTCGTCGTCGGCCTCTACCCGACGAACACGGCCGGTGAGTGCGAATACATCCTCGCTCATGCGGAGGCGGTGCTCGTCTTCGTCGAGGACGACGTGCAGGCGGACAAGCTCGAATCCGTGCGCGGCCGGCTGCCGGCAATCCGTGAGGTGATCCGCTTCGGCGAGCTGCCCGCCTTCGAGCGGGAACCAGGCGATGTGGAGGCCGAGCCGGTGCGCGAGGACGACCTTGCCACCCTGATCTACACGTCGGGCACGACCGGGCCGCCGAAAGGCTGCATGCTCAGCCACCGGAACCTCGTCACCGCCGCCCTGCGGGTGAAGACGCATCTCGAGGGTCAGAGCGACACCGTGCTGCTGTTTCTGCCGCTCGCACACAGCTTCGCGCGGATCGTGCACCATTCGGCGGCGTTCCACGGCGCGACGCTCGTGGTCGTATCCGATGCGACGCGCGTGCAGGAGGCCCTTGCGAAGACACGCCCGACGATCCTGCCGGCCGTGCCTCGCGTCTACGAGAAAATCCACGCCGCGACGCTCGGGGAGATCGAGCGGTCGAGCGGTGCGAAGCGGGCGATCGGACGCTGGGCGCTGCGCATCGGCGCGCGCGCGAGCCGCCTGCGCCGGGCGGGAAAGCCCTTGCCGCTCGCTCTGCGGCTGCAGCAGCGCATCGCGGACAAGCTCGTCTTCTCGAAAGTCCGCGACCGGCTCGGCGGCCGGCTGCGGGTCGGCGTCTCCGGTGCCGCCCCGCTCGGCATCGACGTGCTCGAGTTCTTCCATTCGCTGAACATGCTCGTGATCGAGGGCTACGGGCTCACCGAGACCTCGAGCTCACTGAGCGTGAACGACCCCGACGACTACCGCTTCGGCACGGTCGGCCGCGCCGTCGACGGCTGTGAGCTGAAGCTCGATACCGACGGCGAGATCCTCGTCCGCAGCGAGACGATCTTCACCGGCTACTACAAGGAGCCCGAAGCGACGGCCGCGGCCTTCACGGAGGACGGCTGGTTTCGCACGGGCGACGTCGGCGAGATCGACGAGGACGGGTGGGTCAAGATCACCGACCGCAAGAAGGATCTGATCATCACGGCGGGCGGCAAGAACATCGCGCCGCAGAATCTCGAGAACGCGCTCAAGGCTTCCCGCTTCGTCTCCCAGGCGGTCATCATCGGCGACCGGCGACCGTACGTGACGGCGCTCATCACGCTCGACCCCGTCGAGGTGCGCACGGCCGACCGCGACCCGCGCGAGCTCGTGCAGGAGATCGTCGACGAGGTCAACCGCGACCGCGTGCGCGTCGAGCAGATCAAGCGCTTCACCGTCCTCCCGCGCGACTTCTCGCAAGAGGAAGGCGAGCTGACGCCGACGCTGAAGCTCCGCCGCAAGGTCGTGCACGAGCACTTCGCCGACGAGATCGAACAGCTCTACGCGTAGTGCCAGGATGACCGCCGGCTTCCTGATTGCCTCCGCGTTCCTCGCGAGCGCGGTCGAGTTCGTCGAGGCGCTGACGATCGTGCTCGCCGCGGGCATCACGCGAGGCTGGCGCTCTGCGCTCACGGGGCTCGGCGCTGCGACCGTTGCGCTCGCGGTGATCGTCGCGGCACTCGGCCCGGCGCTGACGCTGATCCCGATCAACGCCCTTCGCCTCGTCGTGGGAGCGCTCCTGCTGGCGTTCGGCCTCCAGTGGCTCCGCAAGGCGATCTTGCGCGCGAGCGGCTACAAGGCGCTCCACGACGAGGCCGAGATCTTTGCGCGCGAGCAAGCGGAGGCGCAGGCCGCGGGCAGCGAGGTACGGGCAGGCCTCGACTGGTACGGATTCACGCTCGCGTTCAAGGGCGTGCTGCTCGAAGGGCTCGAGGTGGCATTCATCGTGATCACGTTCGGGAGCGCGCAGGGCAGCATCAGCCTCGCCGCGCTCGGCGCCGGAATCGCGCTCGTCCTGGTCGCGATCGTCGGCGTATCGGTGCGCGGACCGCTGACACGCGTGCCGGAGAACACGCTCAAGTTCGCAGTCGGCGTCATGCTGACGACCTTCGGCATCTTCTGGTCGACCGAGGGCGCCGGTGCGCACTGGCCCGGCGACGATGCTGCGTTGCCGGTCATTCTCGCATTCGTCGTGCTGCTCTCGGCGGGCGCGGTCGCATTGCTCAAGCGCCGGCGGCTCGTCTTCGCATGAGGCGCATCCGCGCCTTCGGACATTTCTGGTGGGACTTCGTCGTCGGGGACGACTGGCGCGCTGCCGCCGGGGTGATCCTCGGTCTCGGAGTCACGGCCGGCCTCGTCGCAGCCGGTCTCAACGCGTGGTGGCTCATGCCCGTCGCGGTTGCGGCGGTGCTCGCGCTCTCGCTTCGGCGCGCGTCTAGCCCGTGATGCGGCGGGCGCCGACGTAGGTGTCGGCGTACCAGCCGGTGATCGAGCTGATCTTGACGACGTCGCCCGTGTGCGGCGCGTGGATGAACTGATTGCCGCCGATGTAGATGCCGACGTGCCCGAGACCGTCGAAGAACACGAGATCGCCCGGCTCGAGATTGGCACGGTCGACCGGGACGCCCATGTTCCACTGCGAGCCCGTGTAGTGCGGAAGCGAGACGCCCATCTGGCCGTAGACGTACATCACGAGACCGGAGCAATCGAAGCCCGCCGGGCTCGCCCCGCCGTAGACGTACTGCGTGCCGAGATACCGCATCGCGATGCCGACGACCCCGGTGTATTGCGACGGCGGAGCAACCGAAGCGGAACCCGTCGACGCGCTCGCGCCGACCGTTGTGCCGGCGAGCGCCAATGCCGCCTGCTGCTGCGCCGCGTCGTTCCGCACCGTCGCCGCACGTGCCAGCGCAAGCTGGCGCGCGTGCTCGTTCTGGATGATCTGCTGGATCTCGCTCTTGATCGACGAGTACAACCGTTGCTCGCGGGCGATTTGGGAGCCGATACGCGACTTCGCGGCGGCGCGCTGCTGCACGAGGTGCGTCTGCGAGCGATGCGCCACGGAGAGCGCGTGCTGATGAATGATGACCGCCTTCTTGAAGTGGATCACCTCGTTCATCACTGCGACATCCTGCGATGAGACGGATTGCACCGCTTCGATGCGATTGACGAGATCATCGATGCTCTGCGAGCCGAGCAGCACGGCAAGTGTCGATTGGTCGTCGCGCGAGGTGTAGATGGTGACGAGGCGTCCCATCAAGGCGTGCTGTGACGAACGGAGATTCGCGCGCGCCGCGTGCAGAGCGATCGCATTGACCTTCAAGCTGTGTTCGATCGCGTGCAACTTGTGCGTTGCCTCGTAATACGCGTTGGTCGCTCGTTGCAGGCTGCCGTCGAGTTGCGCGATCTGCGCCATGACCTGCTGCGCTTGCGCGCGCTTCGCGCTGACTGAGGGGTCACCTGTGGCTGTGCCCGCTGCGATGCAAGCCGCAGCAATGGCAATGACGAAAACCGGCGCCTGTCGCGTTGAAAGCCTGATCACGGAGTCCCGAGAAATCGCTTGCGGCAGGCGCACCGGAGGGGCCGGTACGTCACAAGTTCAGGAGGCTAGCAGGGGTCTCGGACAGGCGCAACCGGATAAGACGCGCAAAGCTACTGCTTTTGCGCGAAGAAGCTGACGAAAACTGGCTGGTGGTGGACCGCACAAAGTCGCGCAAAAGACGCTTGTGCACTGTGCTACGGTCCCGCCCTCGTGGGCGGCCGAAGGCAACGATCCGCGGCACGCCTCGCCGCTTTCTCCGCCGCGCTCGTCCTCGCCGGCGTGTCGGCGGCGACCGCGGCAAGACCAGGGGATTCACTGCGCCGGCAGGTGAGCGGCCTGCAGTCGCAGGCGCATCAGGCGCTGCTCGATCTCTACGCGCTCGATACGCGGCTGCAGAGGGCCGACGCAGAGCTCGCTGCGCTCGACGCACAAGCGAATCGCCTCCGTGCACAGCAGATCCTGCTGCGACAACGGCTCGCAGCTGCACGTGAGACGCTCAACGTTTCTCGAAGTCAACTCGGGACACATCTTCGACTGCTCTACAAGGAGGGCGACGTCAGCACGCTCGCCGTCCTTCTTGGTGCACAAAACCTCGACGAAGCTGTGACGAAGCTCGATGCGCTGTCGAGCATGACGGACGAGAGCCGGACGATCGTGCAAGCAACGTCGGCTGCGCAGCTGCGCCTGGCGCATCTGAGGAGCTCTTTGAGCCGTCGTCGCGCGACGATCGACGCCGACATCGGGGCTGCAGCGCAACTCGCGCAGACACTCGCCTCGACGCGTGCGGCCCGCCTGGCGCTCATCTCGCGACTGCACACGAGAGAACGCCTCAAGACGGCGCAGATTCAGGCGCTTCAGGCCGCTGCGACCCGTGTGGAGCGGAAGTCGAACGCGATCCAGGCACGTGCGCGAGCGGCGCCCGACGCCCCTCCTCCCGCCGATCCGGCGTCCACCGCGACGCTCACTGCACCGGTTTCGGGCGAGCGCACGCTCGTCGTCAGCTCCACCGGCTATTCACTACCCGGGAACGCGTCGACCGGCATTCCCGTCGGCTGGGGCGTCGTCGCAGTCGATCCGGCCGTGATCCCGCTCGGCACGCACCTCAGCGTTCCCGGCTACGGCGAGGGAGTCGCGGCGGACACCGGAAGCGCGGTCCGCGGAGCGGACATCGACCTCTGGTTCCCTACGCTTGCCCAGGCGCGCGCCTGGGGGCGCCAGACGGTCACGATCACCCTCCACTAGAATGCGCCGCGCGGGAATGGGGTGTCACTGAGCGAACTGCTGCACGTAGCGGAGGAACCGACGGGCGAATCGCTCCGCGTGTTGATCGTCGACGACCATGACCTGTTTCGCACGGGTCTTCGCAACCTGCTCGAGGAGCAGGGAATCGTGATCGTCGGCGAGGCGGCCACCGGCGCCGAGGCAGTCAAGATCGTGCGTGAGATCGCGCCGGACGTCGTCGTCATGGATCTGAACATGCCGGGGATGGGCGGCGTCGACGCGACGCGCCACATCACGGCCATTGCGCCGCTCACGCGCGTCGTGATGCTGACGATCTCCGAGGACGACAGCGACGTGATGGATGCGATCATGGCCGGCGCCTGCGGGTATCTGTTGAAGGACTCCTCGATTCAGGAGCTGATGGTCGGCATTCGCGCGGCGTCCCACGGCGAGTCCCTCATCTCGCCGAACATCGCGGCCAAGGTGCTTCAGCGGATTCGGGCGACGAGCACGCAGCCGGAGATCGCGAACACGATCCGGGCCGAGCTCTCCGACCGTGAGATCGAGGTTCTGAAGCTGATCGCGAACGGCAAGGACAACGCCGTGATCGCCGGCGAGCTGCACATCAGCCCGAAGACGGTCAAGAATCACATCTCGAACATCCTGATGAAGCTGCAGATCGACAACCGCATCCAGGCGGCCGTCTACGCCGTGCGGTCCGGCATCGTCTGACGTCAGCTCGCCGCGCGGAGCGTGCGGGCGCGCTCGTGCAGGGTGCCGAGCAGGCGGCGAAGCTCCATCAGCTCGCTGTCGGTTCGGGTGAGGCGCGTGCCGAGGGAGCGCACCTCGTCACTCGCATCGCGCCCGCCTTCGCGAGCCACCTCGCCGAGACGACGTTCGAGCCGCCAGCGCTCGGCCTCGAGCGCGAGCGCCTGCGCATACCCCTCGGTCAGCGTGTCTTCGACGCGCGCGAGGGTCGGTGCCTCGGCACGGAGAAGGTCTTCGATCTGCTGCTCCATCGCCAATCGATTATCCGCGGGCACGGCAGGCTCCGATATGGGCCGGGCGGCCCATCTTTTGTCCAGCTGAGGCCCACCTCGCGCCGGGGCTACACTGAGCGGGTGCGCGCCCGCCTCGCCGTCGCCGCGCTCCTCGTTGCGCTCACCACTCCTGCGGCCGCTGCGGCCTCGTTGCCGGCAGCGCTCGCTTCGGCGTTGCGCGTGCCGCACGTCAGCCTTGCCGCCACGGGCGCGGTCGCGCTCGACCTCGACACAGGCGAGACCATCTACTCACGCAATCCGACGCTCTCGCTCCTGCCTGCATCGAACGAGAAGCTCGCGGTCACCTACGCGGCGCTCACGGCGCTCGGGCCGAGCTTCACGATCGAGACCGACGTGCTCGGCGAGGGACAGCAGACCGACGGAGCCTGGCAGGGCGACCTCGTGCTCAAGGGCTACGGCGATCCGACGCTCTCGACCGCCGGCCTTGCCGCGCTCGCGCGCCAGGTGCGGGCGAGCGGCATCACGCGAGTCACCGGCTCGATACTCGGCGACGAGTCGTGGTTCGACTCCCGACGCACCGCTCCGGGCTGGAAGGCGGCGTTCTACATCAACGAGTCGCCGCCCCTCTCGGCGCTCATCGTCGACCGCGGCCGGGTCGGCCGCACGACCTCACGCGATCCTGCGCTTGCCGCCGCGCAGCTCTTCCGCAGCGCGCTCGTGCACGCGGGCGTCCACGTCGACGGCGGAGTCGCGCACGGCACTGCAACCGACGCCGCTCTCCCGATCGGAGAGATCGACTCGCCGACCCTTGCGGCGATCGTCCACTGGATGGATCGCGTCAGCGACAACTTCGTCGCGGAGATGCTCGTGAAGGAACTGGGCGCTGTGCAGGCAAATCACGGCACGACCGCAACCGGAGTCGGTGTGATCACCGGACTGCTCGCGCAGGCGACCGTCCCGCTCGCCGGCGTGCGGCTCGTCGACGGTTCGGGGCTCTCGCTCTACGACCGGCTGACCCCCGCCGCAGTCGCCTCATTGCTCACGACGATGTGGAACGACGTCGAGGTTCGCCTCGAGCTGATCTCCTCGCTGCCGGTCGCAGGCCGCACGGGCACGCTTGCCGACCGCATGCGCCGCGGCGCCGCGGCCGGAGTCGTCCGCGCCAAGACCGGCACGACCGACAACGCCTCCGCGCTCTCGGGCTTCGCCGGCGACCGTTACGTCTTCTCGATCCTCCAGAACGGCTGGCCCATCTCCTGGTCGTGGGCCCGCGTCGCGCAGGATCGCTTCGCGACGGCGCTAGCCGCCGCCCAATAGCTCGAGCAGGTCGGCCTCCGCCAGCTGCGGCACGCCGGCCTTCGCAGCCTTCGTCAGCTTCGACTTGCCCGGCTCTTCGCCGACGACGAGGCCCGTCGTCTTCGACGACACCGAGTTCGAGACCTTTCGCGCCGAGAGCCTCGAGCCGCTCGGCCGCTTCCTCGCGCGTGAAGCGCTCGAGCGTCCCGGTGATCACGTAGGTGTGCCCCGTGAGCGGACCTTCGACGGGCTTGTCCTCCTCGCCGATCTCGAAGCGGAGGCCGAGCCCGCGCAGCTCCTCCACGAGCCGCCGGTTGTCCTCGTCCCGGAACCATTCGGCGAGCGCCTCGGCCCGCTCCGGTCCGATCCCTTCGGCCTCGACGAGCTCCTCCTGCGACGCGTTCATCAGACGGTCGACGTTCCCGAAGTGACGCGCGAGCGTCTGCGCGGTCACCCAGCCCACATCGGGAATGTTGAGGCCGAACAAGACCCGCGAGAACGAGATCTGCTTCGACGCCTCGATGGCGGAGATCGCGTTACGGGCGCTGATCTCGCCGAAGCCCTCGAGCTCCAGCAACTGCTCGGCCGAGAGGCGATAGAGCTCCGGAACCGAGCGAACGAGCTCGAGGTCCCAGAGCCGGCGCACGGTCTGCTCCCCCACGCCGTCGATGTCGGCCGCAGCCATCACCCAGTTGTTCAGGGACTCGAGTCCGCGCGACGGGCACCCCTTGTTCGGACACCGGTGCATGACCTCGCCTTCCGGCTTCACAACCTCGACGCCGCAGAGCGGGCAGTGGGTCGGCATCGCGAACGCCCTCGTGCCGCGCCGGTGCGGGCCGGCCGGGCCGACGATCTGCGGGATCACGTCGCCTGCCCGCTGCACGATCACGTCGTCGCCGACGCGGATGTCCTTCCGGTTGATGTCCTCCTCGTTGTGAAGCGTCGCCCGTGAGATCGTCACGCCCCCGACCTCGACCGGCTCGAGGAGCGCCCACGGGTTGAGCGCGCCGGTGCGGCCGACGCGAATCAGGATGTTGTTCAACCGCGTCACCGCAGTCATCGGCGCCCATTTGAACGCGCGGGCCCAACGCGGACGCTCGTGCAGCGCGCCGAGACGACGCTGCTGGTCGAACGAGTCGACCTTGATCACGATGCCGTCGATCTCGTAGTCGAGCTCGGTGCGCCGCAGCTCCCACGCGCGGCAGCGCTCCGCGACCTCGTCGATCGACCCGACCCGCTCCGCGAACGGGTTCGTGCGGAAACCGCGCTCGCGCAGCCACTGCAGCGTCTCCCAGTGCGACTCGAGGTGGTCGACGCCCTCGCGGTGACCCGTGCCGTAGACCCAGATCGAGAGCGGCCGCTGCGCCGTGATGCTCGAATCCTTCTGCCGCAGGGAGCCCGCCGCGGCGTTGCGCGGGTTCGGCGCGGCGGGCTTGCCCTCGGCCGCGAGCCGCTCGTTGAACGCGCGAAAGCCGGGTAGCGGCATGTACACCTCGCCGCGAACCTCGAGCAGGTGCGGCGGTCTTTTGTCCTGCATCTGAAGGGGTATTGCCCCGATCGTTCGAAGGTTCGGCGTCACGTCCTCGCCCTGCACGCCGTCGCCGCGCGTCGCGCCGCGCACGAAGCGTCCGTCCTCGTAGAGGAGGTTGATCGCCGACCCGTCGATCTTCGGCTCGAGCACGAAGGCCACCGGCTCGTCGCTCCCGAGGCGCTTCCGGATGTCGTCCGCCCACTTCGCGACCGCCTCGTCGGTCGTCACCTTGTCGAGCGATCCCATCGGCGAGAGGTGCCGCACCTTCTGGAACTTCGACGACAGCGGCGCGCCGACCCGCCGGGTCGGCGACTCCGGCGTCGCGAGCTCCGGATACTCGGCCTCGATGGCCACGAGCTCGTCGTAGAGCACGTCGTAGGCGGCATCGGTCATGACCGGGTCGTCCTCGACGTGGTA
This sequence comes from uncultured Actinomycetes bacterium, assembly GCA_963848665.1. Classification (GTDB taxonomy): domain Bacteria; phylum Actinomycetota; class Thermoleophilia; order Gaiellales; family Gaiellaceae; genus Palsa-739. Next base: position 21,856 of record CAWKEF010000004.1, on the reverse strand, counting down.
CGCGATCAACGCGCGGTTCAGCAGGTCGCGCAGCTCTGCCGCGCGACGACGCGCGTCAGAGCTGCTCAAGCAGCTCCTCGGCCGTGTCGACGATCGCGTCCGGCTCTTCACGCTCGAGCAGCTCGCGGTCGTGGATGCGCCCCCAAGTGACGGCGACCGCGTACATGCCTGCGGCCTTCGCCGCGCGCATGTCGAACGGCGAGTCGCCGACATAGGCGGTCTCCTCCGGGCGAGCGTGCATGCGCTGGGCTGCGAGCAGGAGCGGCTCCGGGTCCGGCTTGTGCCTCTCGGTCTCGTCGCCGCCGACGACGGTCTCGAAGAGATGCGCAACCGGAACCCTGGCGAAGGCGAGCTCGACGGTCGAGCGGCGCTTCGCGGTCACGACTCCGAGGCGTCGACCCTCGTCGTGCAGCTGCCTGAGCACGTCCTCCATCCCGGCGCAGGCCTCGAGCTCGTCGTGCAAAGGCTCGTTGTGCGCGCGGTAGACGCGCACGAGCTCGTCGACCTGCTCCGGGGCGAAGACCGCCATCTGGGCTTCGAGCCCGGGACCGCCGACGGCCTGCATCAGCTCGGCGTCCTCGAAGTCGAGCCCCAGCACCTCCTGCGTCGCGTGACGCATCGACGCGAGGATGATCGAGCCGGAGTCGACGACGGTGCCGTCGAGATCGAAGAGGACGACCGGGAAGCGGATCACGGTTGCCCATCGTAGGCAACCGAGACGAGATACAGCCCCCACGGCGGCGCCGTCGTGCCGGCCTCGGATCGTGTACGGCCGGCCAGGAGCGGACGGATCTCGCCTGGATCGAGCTCGAGCATCGTCCCAACGAGCGTCCGCACCATGTGCCTGAGAAAGCTGTCGGCCGCGATCTCGAACTCGACGTGATCGCCGCGGCGGACCACTCCGCTCGTTCGACGACACGCGTGAAGCTGCGGTGCCGCGTCTGCGTCTTCGTGAACGCCGCGAAGTCGTGCTCGCCGAGGAGGAGCCGCGCGGATTCGTCGAGCGCCTCCTCGTCGAGCGTGCGCGTGATCCACCAGGAGCGACGGTGCTCGAACGGGGATGCGATGCGGCGGTTGAAGACGCGATAGCGATAGGTGCGGGAGCGCGCCGAGAAGCGGGCGTTGAACTCGGCCGGCACCTCCTCTGCAGCGACGACCGAAACGGCGTCCGGCAGGCGGCTGTTGAGCGCCGCCCGGGTGCGCTCGGCGGGCGGGCCGCCCGCCACCTCGACCGAGACGACGTTGCCCAGCGCATGCACGCCGGTGTCCGTTCGGCCCGCGACGGCAAGGCCGTCGACGGTGGAGAACGTCTGGGCGAGTGCCGTGCGCAGCGCGCCCTCGACCGTCGGGAGACCGGGCTGCGCCGCCCACCCGTAGAACGGCGTGCCGTCGTACTCGAGCGTCAGTCTCAAGTGCACGTCAGGCACCCCTGACGGAACTTGTCAGGCATGCCTTATGCTCTAGGAGTTTGCACACTGACTGATATACTCTAGCCGATGTCCGACGAGCATGAGTTCCTGCTGCAGAAGGTCCAGCCTGCAATGGTCGGCCTCGTCGACGGGTCCCTGTCGACGCTTGCCCCGATCTTTTCGATCGCGCTCGCGACCCACAACACCCGCTACGCGTTCATCGCCGGCCTTGCGACGGCACTCGGCGCGGGCATCAGCATGGCCTTCTCGGAGGGCTTGTCGGACACGGGCGAGCTCACGGGCCGTGGCAGCCCGATCATGCGGGGCTCGATCACGGGCGGCGGCACGTTCATCGGGGGCATCCTCCACAGCCTGCCGTTCCTCATCCCGCAGTATCACGCGGCGCTCTTCCTCGCGATCGCGGTCGTCGGCCTCGAGCTGCTCCTGCTCGCGTACTTCCGCTACCGCTTCTTCCAGGACACATTCGTGCGCGCGCTCGGGATCGTCACGTTCGCAGGCGTGATCATCGCCGCGATCAGCGCCGGGCTCGGCTCGCTGCTCGGCACGCCGGGCGCGGGTTAGCCGGTTCCGACGGCGTCAGAGGGCGCGCGAGGGCGTCTTCTCGAAGATGACGAGCAGGCTGAGGTGCTCATACCCGCTGAAGCGATGCTCCGCGCCCGCCGGCACGAAGAGCGCATGGCCTTCGCGCAGGTCGACCTGCTCGCCCGCAACGTCGAGGACGCCCGCACCCTCGAGGACGATGTAGACCTCGTCGTCCTCGTGCGGCTGCTGCCGATCCGGCTCAGGTGCCACGAGCACGTAGACACCGAGCTCGAGGCCCGGGGAGGAATGCACGACCTCATAGCCTCCCGATCCCTCGATCAACCGCTTCTTCACCGCTTCGATGTCGAACGCGGCCGCGGTCGCGAGCATCGTTGCGTTGGGACTCTTGCCGGGGAGGTCGGTCATGGGCTCAGGCTACCGTGACCGTGAGGCGCGAGTACGCGTGAGGTGGGTTTTCCACAGTCCGCCGCTACCCTGAGACGATGGACGCCGTGACGCCGAGCGAGAGCCGGCTTCGTGCCCTGCTCGACGCCGGCGTGTCGATCGCCTCCGACCTCTCGCTCGAGTCGCTCCTCGATCGCCTGGTCGCGGCGGCGGCCGACCTGACCGGCGCGAAATACGCCGCGCTCGGGGTCATCGATCGGAGCGGCCGCGAGCTCGAGCAATTCCTCACCACCGGGATCGACGACGAGACGCATCGCGAGATCGGCGAGCTGCCGCGCGGCCGCGGCATTCTCGGCACGCTCATCGACGACGCGATCCCGCTGCGGCTGCACGATCTCCTCGACGATCCACGCTCGGTCGGCTTTCCGTCGAACCATCCGCCGATGCACACGTTCCTCGGCGTCCCGATCCTGCTGCGCGGCGTCGCCTACGGAAACTTCTATCTCAGCGAGAAGGAGACTGGCGAGGATTTCACGGCGGAGGACCAGGAGATCGTGACCCTGCTCGCCGCGCAGGCTGCGGTCGCGATCGAGAACGCCCGCCTCTACGAAGCGACGACGCAGTGGTCGAGGCAGCTCGAGTCCCTGCACGAGGTTGGGAACGCGCTCACGACGGAAGCCGACCTGGAGCGGCTCCTCGATCTGGTCGCCCGACGGCTGCGCGAGCTGCTCGACGCGCGGCTCGTCGCGGTCATGCTCCCGGCCGGTGAGGACGAGCTCCGCTTCGCCGCAGTTGCAGGTGAAGGTGGCCAGGATTTCCTCGACACGACGATGCCGCGCTCCTCGTCGGTGAGCGGTCGAGTTTTCGAGCGTGGGCAGAGCGAGCGCAGCGACTCGGTGCTCGACGATCCCGAAGTGTCCCGTGACGTCGTGCGCGGCTTCGGCGCGCGAACCGGCCTCTGGGTTCCGCTCGTGGCTCGATCCCTGACGATCGGGCTGATCGCCGTGCACGACAAGCTCGGTGCCGACCCGCGCTTCACCGACAACGACCTTCGCCTCGCAGAGACATTCGCGTCCCGTGCCGCGGTCGCAGTCGATCTCTCGCAGCGTGTCGCCCGCGATGCTCTCCGCCGGATCGTCGCGGCGCAGGAGCTCGAGCGTCGCCGTTTGGCGCGGGAGCTGCACGACGAGACCGGCCAGGCGCTCTCGTCGATCCTGCTCGGCTTGAAGGCGCTCGACGAGAAGGTCGAGTCGGCTGACGGGCACCAGGCGGTTGCGGGCGTGCGCGAGCTCGTCGTCGCCACGCTGCGTGACGTGCGGCGCCTTGCGGTCGAGCTGCGGCCGAAGGTCCTGGACGACTTCGGGCTCGTCCCCGCGCTCGAGCGGCTGACGGAGACGCTCGAGCACCAGACGGGGATCACGGTCCGGCTCGAGTCTGGGCTCGGAGACGAGCGGCTCTCCCCGGAAGTCGAAACGGCGCTCTACCGCATCGTGCAGGAGTCACTGACGAACGTCGTCAAGCACGCTCGGGCGCAGAACGTGAGGGTCGCGCTCACTCGACTGCCCGGCGCGGCCGTCGCGATGATCGAGGACGACGGGCGCGGATTTGACGCTGCGACGACCCGGGACGGCGGCTTCGGCCTCGACGGAATGCGGGAACGGGTCGGCCTGTTCGAAGGCCGGCTGCAAATCGATTCCGGGGAGGGCACGGGAACGACCATCGTCGCCGAGGTCCCCCTGCCGTGAGCGTGCGCGTCCTCATCGTCGACGACCATGCGGTGTTTCGCGCCGGGCTGAAGCTGCTGCTCGACGCCGAGGACGATCTCGAGGCGGTCGGCGAGGCCGGCAACGCACGCGACGCGATCTTCCAGGCGCGCGCGTTGAAGCCCGACGTGATTCTCATGGACGTCGTCATGCCCGACGAGAGCGGGCTCGACGTGCTCCCGACGCTCCTGCACGAGCGGCCCGAGACCAAAGTCCTCGTGCTGTCGATGCAGGACGATCCGCACTACGTCCGCCAGGCCTTCGCCGTCGGTGCGAGCGGCTACATCCTGAAGGAGGCCGCCGACACGGAGGTGGTGGCCGCAATCCGCGAGGTGGCCGCGGGACACGACTACGTGCACCCGACCGTCGGCGCGAGGCTCCTGGCGACCGAGGCCGCCGAGGCGCGACGGGCCGAAGAGGATCCCCTCTCGGACCGCGAGCGGGAAGTGCTTCGCCTGCTTGCACTCGGTCACACGAACCAGGAGATCTCGACCCAGCTCTTCATCTCCGTGCGAACGGCCGAGACGCACCGCGCCCACATCATGCAGAAGCTCCGCCTCTCGAGCCGAGCCGAGCTCGTGCGCTACGCGATCGACAGGGGCGTCCTTCAGCAGTGACACGCGGCACGGCGAAGCCGCCCGTAGGCGGCTCCGCTCGATGACGAATAGGGGCGTGCCGCTCAGGCGTGCGACGCTGCGGTCTTCGTCCTGTGGAGGAATGCGGTCGCGGTCCTCGGGCTGTTGCGGAGCGCTCCGCCGATCGCGAGGATCCCGAATCCGATCCCGGCGAGCAGGAGCGCGACGCCGACGACGATGCCGAAGAGCGAAAGCTGCTCGGCCATGTAGCTCGTGTTGAGCGCCGTCGTCAGTGCGGTCTCCGTGACCCAGAGGTTGCGCAGGCCGTTCGACACGGGCTGCTTGGTCTTCGGGTCTACGACCGCGTACGTGTCGATGTTCGTCGCGCCGTGGCCGTCCGTGAACTTCGCAGGCGTGCCGGGCTTCGCGGTGAAGCGCCCCATCTGCGAGTACGTCAGGTTGCCGGTGGACTCGAGCACGTGGATGCGCATGTAGCTTGCGAACGCGCGTGCCCGTGCGCCGTTGTCGATCTGCTTGCCGGCGACCGACACCGTCGGCAGGGCGAGCGTGGCGGGAAGCCCTGCCTTCTGGGCCTCGACCTTGATGGCTGTCGGCGTCATGTCGGGTGACCCGACGATCTGCTCGAGCTTGAGGCTGTTTCCGACCGTGCTCCGGCCGTTGACTCCCATGACGATCGCAGCGATGCCGAACGCGACGAGGACTGCCGCGGCGACGATTCCGCCGATCTCGAATACCTTGCGCATTTGAAGCTCCTTAAAGTCGCGGCCGAGTCACGTCTTGGGCTCCGGCCTTCTGCATGGAGCTTCGCCTCCATGCGCTCCGGCACCATCGGGGTGTCCGCTGAAACTGTGTGCGGCTTTCCCGTAGATCAGACGGCCGCTTGCAGCGTCGTGCCTTGAACCACGAGCACGGGGCGGTGCGCATCGTGCAGGACGGCCGCAGAGACGTTGCCGGGGCGTGCGGACCCGCTCGCGCCGACGACGATCACGTCGACGTCGTGGTTGTCGGCATAGGTGACGATCTCGTCGGCCGGATCGCCGGCCAGGACCTCGAAGCTGACCGGCACGCCGTACCTGACTGCGAGGACGTCTGCATCGGCGAGGCCGGGGCCGCGCCGCCTCGCGATCTCGTCCGGGATGGGCCGGATGAACGCCTCGCCGTTGCGGATCGAGCGGCCGACAGACGGGATGATCTGGAGGAGGATCGCGCCGGCGCCGCGTTCAGCGGCGAGCTCGAGGCCGTACGCGACAGCCTCGCGAGCCTCGGCGGATCCGTCGGTCGCGATCAGGATCGTCTTCCCCATGGAGAGATCGTCGGTCGCGACGGCTCCCACAGCATCCGGGCACCCGCCGATTCGCAGGGGGATAAGTACGGATGCGCCCGTGGGCGCGCTAGGGCTGGTAGTCGACGAGCTCGAGGAAGACCATCGCCGCGGCGTCTCCTTGCCGCGGGCCGATCTTGATGATCCTCGTGTAGCCGCCCGGCCGATCGGCCATCCGCGGCGCGATCTCCGCGAACAGCTGGTGCACGATCTCCTGGGAGCGGAGCTCGGACAACGCCTGCCGGCGGGCGTGCAGGTCGCCTCGCCGGCCAAGCGTGATCATCTTCTCCGCGTACGGCTTGACCGCCTTGGCCTTCGCCTCGGTCGTCTTGATGCGGCCGTGCTCGATCAGCGAGCACGCGAGGTTCGCGTACATCGCCTTACGGTGCGACGAGTCGCGCCCGAGCTTCCTGCCGGTCATGCCGTGGCGCATCGGACTAGAGCTCCAGGCTGCTTCCGCTGCCGGAGCTGCCGCCGTTGTCGCCGCGGAGGTTGAGCCCGTGCTGCTGCAGCGTCTCCTTGACCTCTTCGATCGACTTCTTGCCGAAGTTCGGGATCGCCGCGAGCTCGTTCTCGGTCTTCATGACGAGGTCGCCGATCGTCTCGATGCCGACCCGCTTCAAGCAGTTATACGAGCGGACACCGAGCTCCAGCTCCTCGATCGGGAAGTTCTCCATCCCGTGGAGCGACGGCGACTCTGGCCCGACGCCTCCGTCGGCCAGCGCATCCGCCGCATCGCGGAAGCCTTCCATCTTCTCGATGTCGGTGAAGATCGCGAGCTGGCGGATGAGAATCTCCGCCGCCTCGCCGAGCGCGTCCTTCGGATCGACGGAACCGTCGGTCGTGATGTCGAGCGTCAGCTTGTCGTAGTCGGTGCGCTGCCCGACTCGCGCAGACTCGACCGCGTACGAGACACGCCGAACCGGCGAGAAGATCGAGTCGATCGGAATGACGCCGATCGTGTGCTGCGGGCCGCGGTTGAGCTCGGCGGGGACGTAGCCGCGTCCGCGGCCGACCGTCAACGTCATCTCGAGCCTGCCGTTGCCTGCAAGGTTCGCGATCTCGAGCTCCGGGTTCAGGATCTCGAGCTCAGCCGGCGGATCGATGTCCGCTGCCGTGACGGCACCGGGGCCCTTCGCAGAGATGTGCACCTCGACCTCGGGCGACTCGCCGTGCAGCCGCGAGACGAGGTTCTTCAGATTGAGGACGATGTCCGTGACGTCCTCGCGGACGCCCGGCAGCGTCGTGAACTCGTGCGCCGTCCCCTCGACCTTCACCGAGGTGACTGCGGCGCCCTCGAGCGACGAGAGCAGCACGCGACGCAGCGAGTTGCCGAATGTGTGACCGAAACCGCGGTCGAGCGGCTCGATGACAAAGACCCCGCGATGCTCGTCCACTTCCTCGTGGACGATCTTCGGGATCTGAAAGTCCATAACGCGTGTCGCCAAAGAAATCCCTTCCCTCGTTCAGTACTTACTTCGAATAGAGCTCGACGATGAGCTGCTCGTTCACCGGGGCGTCGATGTCGCCACGCTCCGGTTGCTTCAAAACCTTGCCGGTGAGGCCGTCGTGGTCGGCCTGGAGCCAGGACGCGACGGTGGACACGAGATCGGTGGCGTCGCGGATCACCTGTGCCGCCGCCGATCCCGGCGGAACGGTGACGATGTCATCGGGCCGCACCTGGTAGCTCGGGATGTTCACGCGACGGCCGTTCACCTGGAAATGGCCGTGGCGCACGAGCTGCCGCGCCTGCGCCCGTGACGCGGCGAAGCCGAGACGGTAGACGACGTTGTCGAGCCGCGTCTCGAGCATGCGCAGCAGCTCTTCACCCGTTACGCCCGAGCGCCGCGATGCCTTTTCGTAGTACGCGCGGAACTGCTTCTCGAGCAGGCCGTAGTAGCGGCGAGCCTTCTGCTTCTCGCGAAGCTGCAGCAGGTATTCGCTCTGCTTGATGCGCCCGCGCCCGTGCTCGCCCGGCGGATACGAGCGACGCTCGATCGCGCACTTCTCGGTGAGACACCGCTCGCCCTTCAGAAAGAGCTTCAAGCCTTCGCGGCGGCACATGCGGCACTTCGGGCCGAGATCCCTCGCCATCTAGACGCGCCTGCGCTTTCGGGGGCGGACGCCGTTGTGCGCCTGCGGCGTGACGTCCTTGACGCCCAAGATCTCGAGGCCCGCCGCCTGGAGCGAGCGGATCGCGGTCTCGCGGCCGGAGCCGGGGCCTTTCACGAACACTTCCACCTTCTGCAGGCCGTGCTCCATGCCCTTGCGAGCGCATGCGTCTGCGGTGACCTGCGCCGCGAAGGGCGTCGACTTGCGCGAGCCCTTGAAGCCCGCCGAGCCGGCCGACTCCCACGCGATCACGTTGCCCTCCTTGTCGGTCAGGGCGACGATCGTGTTGTTGAAGCTCGTCTTGATGTGCGCCTGGCCGATCGCGATGTTCTTCTTGGCCTTGCGCCGCGTGCGACCGCGCGTGGCGGCTTGTCTCCTCGGAGGCGCCACGTTACTTCGCCTTCGACTTGCCGCGGCCGACGGTCTTCTTCGGGCCCTTACGGGTGCGCGCGTTCGTCTTCGTGCGCTGACCGTGCGTCGGCAGCCCGCGGCGGTGCCGGAGGCCGCGATACGCGCCGATCTCGGAGAGGCGCTTGATCGACTGCTGCCGCTCGCGGCGCAGGTCGCCCTCCACCTCGAGCTCGGTGTCGATGTAGTTGCGGAGCTTCGTGACCTCGTCGTCGGTCAGGTCGCGGATCTTCGTCTCCGGCGAGAGGCCGAGCGACGAGGCGATCTTGCGCGCGGTCGGCTGGCCGATGCCGTAGATGTACGTCAGCCCAATCTCGAGCCGCTTCTGGTTCGGCAGGTTGACGCCTGCGATGCGCGCCATGGGTTAGCCCTGCCTCTGCTTGTGGCGGGGGTTCGAGCAGATGACGAGGATCGTGCCGTGCCGCTTGATGACGCGGCAGCGCTCGCACATGGTCTTCACGGACGGACGGACTTTCATCTCAGATCGAGCTCCAAAATACGGGGTTTACACGCACGGCAAAGCCGGTTGCGCGGTCAATCAGCGTAGCAAAGCGGCTCCGGCCTTCGTCAGGATCCGGGGCCCCTCCGCCGTGACCGCGACCGTGTGCTCGAAGTGCGCCGCGAGCGACTCGTCGACCGAGGAGATCGACCAGTCGTCGTCGTGGACGTACACCTCGGGCCGGCCCGCCGTGATCATCGGCTCGATCGCGAGGGTCATCCCCTCGGCGAGCACCGGCCCACGGCCCGGAGGGCCGTAGTTCGGGATCTGCGGATCCTCGTGGTAGGAGCGGCCGACCCCGTGGCCGACGAGGCTCCTGACGACCGAGAAGCCGGCCTCCTCGACCACGAGCTGGACTGCGTGGGAGATGTCGGAGAGGTGGTTTCCGACGTCCGCCTGCTCGATCCCGGCGGCGAGCGCGTCCTGGCATACCGCGAGGAGCCGCTGCGCGACGGCGGAGATCTCGCCGACGGGGATCGTCACCGCGCTGTCGGCGACGAGACCGTCGAGCGTGACGCCGAGATCGACCGAGATGAGATCGCCTTCCTGCGCGCGGTAGTCGCTAGGGATCCCGTGCACGACCATCGAGTTCGGCGAGATGCAGAGTGCGGCCGGAAAGCCCTTGTAGCCCTTCGAGGTCGGAACGCCCCCCTGCGACGCGATGTGCTCGTCGGCAACCCGGTCGAGCTCGAGCATCGTCACACCGGGCTCGAGCTCCGCCGCGACGATCTGGAGCGTCTCGTGGACGAGCTCGCCCGCGCGCGCCATGCCGTCGATCTCCTGCTTCGACTTGCGGATGATCATGCGCGCGCCTCGACAGCCTGGAGCGACTGCTGGATCTCCTGGAAGACGTCGTCGATCGTGCGCTCGGCGCGAATGCCCACGACGTTGCCGCGCGTCCGGTAGAACTCGGCGACCGGCGCGGTCTCGCTGTCGTAGAGCTCGAGACGGCGCTGGATCGCCTCAGGCGTGTCGTCGGACCGGTTTTCCTCGGCGGCGCGCTTCAACAGCCGGTCGAGCAGCTGGCTGCGGTCCGCGACGTGGAAATCGAAGACGATGTCGACCTTGCGTCCGAGCTCGGCGAGCAGATCGTCGAGGGCTTCGGCCTGCACCATCGTGCGCGGAAAGCCGTCGAGCACGAAACCCGGCACGGTGTCCCCGCGATCGAGCCGGTCGCGGATGAGCCGGATCATCAGCGCGTCCGAGACAAGGTCGCCGCGGTCGTACACGTCGCGCAGCTCAGCTCCGAGCTCCGTTGGCCGTTCCTTCATCTCGCGGACCATGTCGCCCGTGGCGATATGCGGCACTCCGTACGTCGCGGCGATCTTCTTCGCCTGTGTGCCTTTGCCCGACCCCTGCGGTCCCAGGACGAGGATGTTCAGCGCAGGAATCCTTCGTAGTGGCGCATCATCATCTGCGACTCCATCTGTCGCATCGTGTCGAGCGCAACGCCGACGACGATCAGCACCGAGGTTCCGCCGAGCGCGCGGCTCGTCGCCTGCGAGAAGCCGAAGTAATTGATGAAGATCGACGGCGCGACCGCGACGGACGCGAGGAAGAGCGAGCCGGGCAGCGTGAGCCGTTGCAGCACGCGGTCGAGGTAGGCCGCCGTCGGCGGCCCCGGACGGATCCCCGGGATGTACCCGCCGTACTTGCGCAGGTTGTCGGCCTGGTCGACCGGGTTGAACTGGACCGAGGTGTAGAAGTACGTGAAGAGGATGATCAGGCAGGCCTCGATCGCGAGGTACGTGTAGGCGGTCGGCAGGAAGTGGCGATTGACGAAGCCCGTCCACTTCGGCTCGAACTCCGCCGCGGTCGGCGGAAGCGCCATGATCGCCGCCGCGAAGATGACCGGGATGACGCCCGCCATGTTCACGCGCAGCGGCATGTAGGTCGCGCCGCCCGCGGTCTGCCGGTTGCCGAGCTGCCTCCGGGCGTACTGGATCGGGATCCGGCGCTGGCCTTCCTGCACGAAGACGACCACGACGACGACTCCGATGGCGATGATCGGGAAGAACAGCCGCTCGACCGTGCCGCCGTTGATCCAGGCAGTGATGCCGCTCGGCGCGTACGAGAGGATCGACGCGAAGATCAGCAGCGAGATGCCGTTGCCGATGCCGCGCTTCGTGATCAGCTCGCCCATCCACATCAGGAGCACGCAGCCGGCCGTGAGCGTCAGGATGATGATCACGAGCCTGCCCGCGTTCACGTTCGGGAGCGCCCCTGGCGCTTGAAGAGGAACGCGTAGCCGGTCGCCTGCGCCGCCGCGAGCGACGACCGTGAGGTAGCGCGTGTACTGGTTGATCTTCGCGTAGCCGGCCTCGCCCTCCTTCTGCAGCCGCTCGAGTGTCGGAATGACGACCGTCAGCAGCTGGATGATGATCGACGCCGTGACGTACGGCATGATCCCGAGCGCGAAGAGCGAGAAGCGCGACAGCGCGGAGCCGGAGAAGAGATTCAGCAGCGAGAGGATGCCGCCGCCGCTTGAAGTAGGCTCGCGAGCGCCGCCTGGTCGATCCCCGGAGCCGGGATCCACGAGCCGAGGCGGTAACGCAGCGAGAACGACCGCAGTGAAGAGCACCCGGCGGCGAAGCTCCGGGACGCGCCAGGCGTTGGCGAGCCAGCTGAGAGCATCCGTTACTCCTCGCTGCTTCGTCGAGGCGGCTTCGTCGGCCGCCTCCGTCTGCTCCGTCGGCCTCGCTGCTCGGCGCCGCTGTCGGGCTTCGCCCTTGTGCTGCTTCGCCTTGCTTGACCTTCGGCTCGCGCAGCAGCTCGACGGTGCCGCCTGCCGCTTCGATCTTCTCGCGCGCGGCCGCCGAGACCGCGTGCACGCGAACGTGAGCTTCTTCGAGATCTCGCCGGTGCCGAGCAGCTTCACGTCGATCTTCGTGTTCTTGATCAGCCGCTTTCTCGACGAGCGACTCCGGCGTCACCTCGTCGCCGGCGTCGAAGCGGTCGAGGTCGCGCAGGTTCACAGGCACGGTCTCGCGTGCGGAACGGGCCGACCGGCATCGCGTCCTTCGACGTCGAGCCGCGCAGCTTGCCGATGCGCATGTAGATCGGCATCTGGCCGCCCTCGAAGCCGGCGCGCATCTTGTGCGAGCCCGCGCGCGACTTCTGGCCCTTGATGCCGCGGCCGGCGTACTTGCCCTTGCCGGAGCCCGGGCCGCGGCCGACGCGCTTGCGGTCCTTCGCGCGGCTGGGCCGGCTGGAGATCGGTGAGGTTCAGCTTGCGCTCGGCCATTACTACGCCTCCTCGACCTTCACGAGATGGCGGACCTTGCGCAGCATGCCGGCGAGCACCGGGCCTTCCTCTGCTCGGCGGTGCGGCCGATCTTGCCGAGGCCGAGCGCGCGCAGCGTGCCGCGGTGCCGCTCGCTCTGGCCGATCTGGCTTCGACCTGGGTGATCTTCACCTTCGCCATCCTAGTCGCTCCTTCTTCTTGCTGGTACGGTCTTCGAGCCGCTTCGGCTTCTCTTCGGCGGCCGCCTGCGGCGAGCTCGGCGCCGGCTCGGGCTCGGCTCGACGGCGGGCGCCTCCTCGACCACACGGCACGTCTGCAACCGGCGCGCTTCGTCGGCGGCCTCGACCTTCGGCTTCGCGGGCGCCTTCTTCGGCTTCGGCGCCTCGCTCGACGGCGATGCCTCGGCAGCGGCGGCTGCCGCGACGACGGCTGCTGCCTCGGCCTGGTCGAGCTGCTGCTTCGTCTTGATCCGACGGCAGCGGCAGCACCTCGCTGATCTGCTTGCCGCGGATCTGCGCGACGTCCTCGGGACGGCGCAGCTCCTCGCAGCGCGCCATGGTCGCCTTCGCCATGTTGATCGGGTTCGTCGTGCCGAGGCTCTTCGCGAGCACGTTGCGCACGCCGGCGAGCTCGAGCACGGCGCGCACGCCGCCGCCGGCGATCACGCCGGTACCCTCGGAGGCCGGGCGCAGCATCACGCGCGCCGCGTCGAACCGGCCGAGCACCTCGTGGGTGATCGTCGACCCGTGCTTCGGCACCGTGAACATGTTCTTCTTCGCGTCCTCGACCGCCTTCGTGATCGCGAGCGGAACCTCGCGCGCCTTGCCGTAGCCGACGCCGACGCGATCGACCTCGTCGCCGACGACGACGAGCGCCGTGAACGAGAAGCGCCGTCCGCCCTTGACGACCTTGGCGACGCGGTTGATCTCGACCACGCGCTCCTTGAGCTCGCGTGTCTCTGTGAAATCGAGCATTCCCATCAGAACTGCAGACCCTCCCTCGCGCGCACCGTCGGCGAGCGCTTTGACACGACCGTGGTAGAGGTAGCCGCCGCGGTCGAAGACACACGACTCGCACGCCGGCCTGCTTCGCGTTCGTCGCGAGAAGCTTGCCCACCTCGGCCGCCTGCTCGGACTTGTCGCCCTTGAATCGCCTGCTTCAGTGCGAGCCACGACGCAGACGCGACCGTCTTGCCCGGCCTGGTCGTCGACGAGCTGCGCCGTGATGCCACGGTTCGAGCGGTAACACGACGAGACGCGGGCGCTCGGCCGTGCCCTGCAACCTTGCCGCGAACGCGGCGGTGACGGCGAAGCCGGCGTCGCGAACGGTCAGGCTAGGCACGCTTGCCGACCTTCCTGCGCACGTACTCGCCTTCGTAGCGGATGCCCTTGCCCTTGTACGGCTCGGGCGGCCGCACCTTGCGAATCTCGGCAGCGGTCTGGCCGACCTGCTGCTTGTCGGTGCCCTTGACGATGACCTGCGTCGGGTACGGGCACCTCGAAGGTGATCCCGGTGCGCGGCTTGATCGTCACCGGATGCGAGTAGCCGACGCTGCAGCTCGAGGTCGTCGCCCTTGAGCGCGGCGCGGTAGCCGACGCCCTGGATCTCGAGCCGCTTCTCGAAGCCCTTCGTGACGCCCTCGACCATGTTCGCGATCAGCGTGCGCGTGAGGCCGTGCAGCGCGCGATCCTCGCCGCGCTCGGTCGGCCGCGTGACGGTGAGCGTGCTCGTCCTCCTGCGCGATCTGCATGCGCTGCGGCATCGCCTGCTGGAGCGAGCCGAGCGGGCCGGTCACGGCCACGCGGCCAGGCTCCAGCTGGATGGTCACGCCGCTGGGGATTTCGATGGGTGCGTTTTCCGATTCGGCTCATGCTTTTCACCAGATGAAGCAAACGACCTCGCCGCCGATGCCGCGCTCCTGCGCGGTTCGGCTCGTGACGAGACCGGACGACGTGGACAGGATCGCCGACGCCCATGCCCGCCCAGCACGCGCGGCAGACGATCCTTCCGCGCGTAGACCCTGCGGCCCGGCTTCGACACGCGCTTCAGGCCAGAGATGACCCGCTCGCGGTTGCGGCCGAACTTGAGGTCGACGACCAGGGTATCGAAGGACTCGCCCTTCTCGACGTGATAGTCCCGGATGTAGCCCTCCTCCTTCAGGAGGCGGGCGATCTCGACCTTCATCTTCGAGGTCGGCATGTCGCCTTCTCGTGGAGCGCCTTGTTGGCGTTGCGGATGCGGGTGAGCATGTCTGCGATCGGATCGGTCAGCACGTCTTCTCTCCTACCAGCTTGACTTCGTCATGCCGGGGATGGCGCCCTGGTGCGCGAGCTCGCGCAGGCAGATGCGGCAAAGCGCCGAACTTCCTGAACACGGCACGCGGGCGACCGCAGCGGTTGCAGCGCGTGTAGTTGCGCACCTTGTACTTCTGCGGGCCGCTTCTGCTTGACGACGAGCGATGTCTTCGCCATCTAGTCCCTCCTCCCGTCCTCGCCGCTGAACGGCAGGCCGAGGGCCTGGCAGCAGCGCGCGGGCTGGTCGTCGGTCTCGGCGCTGGTCGTGATCGTCACGTCGAGGCCGCGAACCTGCTGGATGTCGTCGTAGTTGATCTCCGGAAAGATGATCTGCTCGCGGACGCCGAGCGAGTAGTTGCCGCGGCCGTCGAACGAGCCGGGGTTGAGCCCGCGGAAGTCGCGGATGCGCGGCAGCGCGATCGCCACGAGCCGGTCGAGGAACTCGTACATGCGCGCGCCGCGCAGCGTGACCTTCGCGCCGATCGGCATGCCCTCGCGGATCTTGAACTGCGCGACCGACTTGCGTCGCCTTGCGGATCTGCGGGCGCTGGCCGGCGATCGTCGTCAGCTCGTCCATCGCCGCGTCGAGCTGCTTCGCGTCGGTCTTCGCCTCGCCGACGCCCATGTTGAGCGTGATCTTCTCGATCCGCGGCACCTGCATGATCGAGCTCAGGCCGAGCTCGTCCTTGAGCGCGGGACGGATCTCGTTCTCGTACTGCTCCTTCATGCGCGGGACGTAGGTCTCGGTCGGTCGCCATTACCTGTCGATCTCCTGGCCGCAGTCCGGCGTTCCGGCAGACGCGCACGCGGATCGTCTTGTCCTTGACGGTCTTCAGGTGCGTGCCGACGCGCGTCGGCTTCTTGCAGGTCGGGCAGACGACCATCACGTTCGAGACCTGCATCGGCGCCGCCTTCTCGATGATCCCGCCGGGGATGATCGACGGGCCGCCCATGCGGCTCGAGTTCTGGATCGGCCGCGGACGCTGGTGGCGCATGATCGATGTTGATGTTCTCGACGAGGACCCGGCTCTGCTTCGGTCAGCGCCTCGATGACGCGGCCGTGCTTGCCGCGGTCCTTGCCCTTCATCACCTCGACGGTGTCGCCCTTGCGGACCTTCATGGTCTGGGCCATCTACAAAACCTCCGGGGCGAGCGAGACGATCTTCATGAAGTTCTGCTCGCGCAGCTCGCGCGCGACCGGCCCGAAGATGCGGGTGCCGCGCGGATTGCGCTGCGTTGTCGATGATCACGGCCGCGTTCTCGTCGAACGCGATCGTGCGTGCCGTCGTTGCGGCCGAACGGCTTCTTCGTGCGCACGACGACCGCGCGCACGACCTCGCCCTTCTTGATCGGCGCCCTGCGGCGTCGCCGTCTTGACGGTGCCGACGATGATGTCCCCCACCCGCGCGTAGCGGCGATGATGGCCACCCATCACGCGGATGCAGAGGAGCTCGCGGGCGCCCGTGTTGTCGGCCACCTTGAGACGGGATTCCTGCTGGATCATTTCGCGACCTCGACGATCTCGGCGAGCCGCCAGTTCTTCGTCTTCGACAGCGGCCGCGTCTCGACGATGCGGACGACGTCGCCGACCTTGCGCGGGTTCTGCCTCGTCGTGCGCGTGGAACTTCGATCGAGCGGCGGATCGACCTTCTTGTACCGCGGGTGCGAGCGGATCGTGTCGACCTTGACGACGATCGTCTTGTCCATCGCGTCGGAGACGACGACGCCGCGGCGCTCCTGGCGCCGGCCGCGATCGTGCTCGGGCTTCGGCTCGCGGGAGATCGGCTTGCGCTCGGTCGCAGGCGTGCGCGTGACGGCGCCCCTTCTTCGGGCGCAGCGCGCGGGGCAGCCGCTTGTGCTTCTTCTTCGGCTGCGACTGCGGTGCGGGTCCGGCCGGTTCGGCTTCGGGCTCGGGTGCCGGAGTTTCCGCAGGCTCGGCTTCGGCCGCAGGCGTCTCGCGCCTCGGCAGCAGCAGGCTCTTGCCACGGCGGAGTCTCCTCCACCTCGGCCGCAGGCTCCGCCGCCGGCAGCCTCCTCCACCTCGGCCACCGGCTCCGCCGCCGGAGTCTCCTCGGTTGTCTCGGTCGTTGTCTCTTCGTCTGCCATCTCTATCTCTCCTTCTGAGCCGCGAACTTCCGCTCGGTCGCGACCGTCAAGAATCCGCGCGATCTCGCGCTTGGTCAGCTTCAGGCGCGCGGAGTTCTCGAGCGCTCCGGTCACGGACTGGAAGCGCAGGTTGAACAGCTCCTGCCGCCGCTCGGTGAGCCGGTGATCGAGCTCGTCGTCCGACAGCTCGCGCAATTCGCTCGGCCTAGTCAAAAAGCTCAGCCTCTCGCTTCACGACCTTCGATCTTCACCGACAGCTTCTGGCCGGCGAGCCGGAGCGCTTCCTTCGCGAGCGGCTCCGGCACGCCGGCGAGCTCGAACATCACGCGACCGGGCTTGATCACGGCGACCCAGCCTTCGGGCGAGCCCTTGCCGGAGCCCATGCGCGTCTCGGCGGGCTTCTTCGTGTACGACTTGTCGGGGAAGACGTTGATCCAGACCTTGCCGCCGCGCTTGATCTTGCGCGTCATCGCGATACGAGCGGCCTCGATCTGCCGGTTCGTGATCCAGCCGCGGTCCATCGCCTTCAGGCCGTAGTCGCCGAACTGCACGGTCGACTGGCCCTTCGTCTCGCCGCGCCGGCGGCCGCGATGGACCTTGCGGAACTTCGTCTTCTTCGGCATCAACATCAGCCCTTACCTCCGGACTCGTCGAGCTTCGTCGGGTCCTCGACCTGCTTCTTCTGCGTCGTCGTGTCCGGCGCGTCCGCGACAGGCGCCGGCGTCGTCTCGACCTGCGGCTCGATCACGGGCTGCTCGCGTCCTTCGGCCGACGTTCCGGCATCGTCCGTCCGCGGCTTCTCGACCGAGGCATCCGGCTTGCGCGCCCGGCTCGACGCTGCGCGTCCGCCGCCCCCGCCGCCCGCCGGACGTGCGCCTCCGCCTGCGCCGCCGCCGCCGCCCGCAGGGCGTGCGCCGGAGGCAGGCCCGCGCCGCTGGCCGGACGTCCGGCGCCGCCGCCGCCGGGGCCGCGACCAGCGCCGCCGCCGCCGCTCCCGCCGGGACCGCGCCTGCGCTTGACCGGGCCGAGGCCTTCGCGGTCGGGCCCGCGGCCGCGCGCGCTCTCGCGCGATGCGCCGAGACCCTCGGTCGCGCCGCCGCGGCGGCTGCGCGCATCCTGGTCGCCGAGGCGCTGCTCGCCGCCGCTGACGCTCTCGAAGCCCTCCGGCATGATCTCGCCCTTGTTGATCCAGACCTTGACGCCGATCCGCCCGGAGGCGGTGCGCGCCTCGACGAAGCCGTAGTCGATGTCGGCGCGGATCGTGTGCAGCGGCACGCGACCCTCGTTGTAGGTCTCGCGACGGCTCATCTCGCCGCCGCCGAGGCGGCCCGAGCACTGGATCTTCACGCCGGCTGCGCCGGAGCGGATCGCGGACGCGAGCGCGCGCTTCATCGCGCGGCGGAACGCGACGCGATTCGAGAGCTGCTCGGCGATCGACTGCGCGACGAGCTTCGCGTCGAGCTCCGGCCGCTTGATCTCGTTGATGTTGATGTGGACGTTCTTCTGCGTCAGCGCGTGCAGCTCTTTGCGCAGCGCGTCGACCTCGACGCCGGACTTGCCGATGACGATGCCGGGACGCGCCGTGTAGATGTCCACCGTGATCCGCTGCTTGTCCTTGCGGATCAGGATGTCGGACAGGCCCGCGTGCGCGAGCTTCTTGTAGATGTGCTCGCGAATGCTTGACGTCCTCGAGGATGTACGCCGGGAACTCCTTCTTGCCCGTGTACCAGTTCGACTTCCAGTCGTGGATGACGCCGACGCGCATTCCGCCCGGATGGATTTTCTGACCCATTAGCTCTCACTCTCCTCGGAGACTGCGACCTCGTCGCTGCCTCGTGGCTCTCGGTTGTGCGTGCGGCTCTGCAGCCTTCTTCGGTGCGCGCTGCGCGTTTCGGCGCCGCCGCTGCGGCCGCCTCCGCGAGCGGCGAGCGCCGCGCGGGCTCTGGCGCGAGCTCCACCGTGATGTGGCACGTGCGCTTCAGATCGGCCGACGCGGCCGCGTGCGCGGGCGGAAGCGCTTCAGCGTCGGGCCCTCGTCGACGTACGCGGTGACGACGACGAGATCGTCGCCGTTCCAGTGCAGGTCGGGCCGCGACTCGGCGTTCGCGATCGGCCGAGCGCAGAACCTTCTCGACGTCCTCGGCGACGGCACGCTTCGAGAACGCGAGGATCGTGCGCGCCTCGGGAACGGAGCGTCCGCGGATGAGGTCGGTGATGAGCCGCGCCTTGCGCGCGCTCGAATGCACCTACTTCGCCTGGGCGCGCACGGTCTGCTCGGTGTCTCGACGACTGCCATCAGCGCTTGACCTTCGCCGCCGGTCGCCGGCGTGCCCTCGGAACGTGCGCGTCGGCGCGAACTCGCCGAGCTTGTGGCCGACCATCTGCTCCGAGACGAACACCGGCACGTGCTTGCGGCCGTCGTGGACGGCGATCGTGTGGCCGACCATCTCCGGGAAGACGGTCGAGCTGCGCGACCACGTGCGGATCATGTTCTTCTGGCCCGATTCGTTCATCGCGGTGATCCGCGAGAGCAGGCGCTCCTGCACGAACGGCCCCTTCTTCGAGCTACTGCTCATTAGCGACGTCCTTCCTTCCCGCGGCGACGGCTGCGGACGATCAGCTTGTTCGACTCCTTGTGCTTCGAGCGGGTGCGCTTGCCGAGCGTCGGCACGCCCCACGGCGTGACCGGATGGCGGCCGCCCTTCGACTTGCCCTCGCCGCCGCCGTGCGGATGGTCGACCGGGTTCATCGCGGAGCCGCGCACGGTCGGCCGCTTGCCCTTCCAGCGGCTGCGGCCGGCCTTGCCGCCAGTGATGTTCTGGTGGTCGACGTTGCCGACCTGGCCGACGGTCGCGCGGCACGCGAGCGGCACGCGGCGCATCTCGCCCGACGGAAGGCGCAGCACGGCGTAGCCGGCCGTCCTTCGCGACGAGCTGGATGCCCGAGCCCGCGGAGCGCGCCATCTTCGCGCCCTGGCCCGGCTTCAGCTCGACGTTGTGGACGAGCGTCCCCGTCGGGATGTTCTCGAGCGGAAGCGCGTTGCCGACCTTGATGTCCGCGTCGGGGCCCGACTGCACCATCGCGCCGACGCGAAGCTGCGCGGGCGCGAGGATGTAGGCCTTCTCGCCGTCCACGTAATGCAGCAGCGCGATGCGCGCCGACCGGTTCGGGTCGTACTCGATCGCGGCGACCTTCGCCGGCACGCCGTCCTTCGACGCGCTTGAAGTCGATGATCCGGAAGCGGCGCTTGTGGCCGCCGCCCTGGTGACGCGTCGTGATGCGGCCGTTGTTGTTGCGGCCGCCCTTCTTCGTCACCGGCTCGAGCAGGCTCTTCTCCGGGCCTCGTCTTCGTGATCTCCTCGAACGTCGAGACCGACATGAAGCGGCGGCCCGGCGAGGTCGGCTTGTATCTGCGGATCGGCATCTAGAGCTGCGCTCCTTGGAAGATCTCGATCGAGTCGCCTCTTGCAGCTGGACGACGGCCTTCTTCCAGCCCGGCTTCGAGCCGAGGATCCGGCCGCGGCGCTTCGGCTTGGCCTGCACCTTGATGATGTTCGACGCGCTCCACCTTGACGTCGAAGAGCTGCTCGACGGCCTGGCGGACCTGCGTCTTGTGCGCGTCCTTGTGCACCTTGAACGTGTACTGGTTCTGCGCGATCTGCTCGTAGCTCTTCTCGGAGACCACCGGGCGGATCAGCACCTGGCCTGGATGCAAGCTCATGAGGCCCGCTCCCGGCGCCGGCCGAGCCGGCGCCTCCGCTCCCTGATGAGCTCCGTCAAGCCTGCGCTCATGAGGCCCTCCCCTGCACCGCGTCGAGCGCCGCCTGGCTGACGATGAGCGAGCGCGCCCACACGACGTGGGCGACCTCGAGCTCCGACGGCACCGTGACGAGCACGCGGTCGAGATTGCGGAACGACTTCGTGACGCTCTCTTCCTCTTCGGCGACGACGACGACCGTCGGCGTCGACGCACCCCATGTCGCGAGCAGCTCCGCCGCAACCTTCGTGGACGGAGCGTCGAACGACTTCGGATCGAGCAGCGCGAGCGTGCCCGCCTGCGCGTGATCGGAGAGCGCCGAACGCAGCGCTGCCTTCAGGGCCTTCCTGTTCACCTTCACGCTGAAGTCGCGCGGCGTCGGCGGGAACGCGACACCGCCGCCGGTGAACTGCGGCGCGCGAATCGTGCCCTGGCGCGCACGGCCGGTGCCCTTCTGGCGCCACGGCTTCGAGCGGCCGCCGGACACGAGGCCGCGGCTCTTTGCCGCGCGCGTGCCCTGGCGGTGCTCGTTCAGCTCCGAGCGCACGGCTTCGTGCACGAGGTGCGGCTTGATCTCGGCGCCGAAGACCGACTCCTCGAGGGAGACCTCTTTCTTCGAGCCGCCGAGCACGGGTGCCTTGGGGGCAGCCATTACCTCGACATCTCCCGGATCTCGACGACGCCGTTCTTCGGGCCCGGGACGGCGCCCTTCACGAGCAGCAAGTTGCGCTCGACGTCGATCGAGTGCACGGTGAGGCCGGTCTGCGTCACGCGCTTGCCGCCCATCCGGCCGGCCATCTTCATGCCCTTGAACACGCGCGACGGAGTGGCGCTCGCGCCGATCGAGCCAGGCTTGCGGATGTTGTGCGAGCCGTGCGTGACCGGGCCGCGGTGGAAGTTGTGCCGCTTGATCGTCCCCTGGAAGCCCTTGCCGATCCCGATGCCCGCGACCTTCACCTTGTCGCCCGGCTCGAAGATCTCGACCGTCACGTTCTCGCCCTGCACCGCGTCGGAGAAGTGCCCGCGGAACTCGACGAGGTGCCGGTAGGCGGCGGCGACGCCGTTGGCCGCGAGATGGCCGCGCTCGGCCTTCGAGATCTTGCGGTCGGCAACCTCCTCGTACGCGAGCTGGACGGCTTCGTAGCCGTCGGCGTCCGGCGTGCGCACCGCGACGACCGGGCACGGGCCCGCTTCGATCACCGTGACGGATGTCACGGAGCCGCTCTCCTCGTCGAAGAGTTGCGTCATTCCCAGCTTCTTCCCCACGATCCCCTTCATTGCTAGAGCTTGATCTCGATGTCGACGCCGGCCGGGAGGTCGAGCCGCATCAGCGAGTCGACCGTCTTCGGCGTCGGCGAGTGGATGTCGATCAGCCGCTTGTGCGTGCGGACCTCGAAGT
>CAWKEF010000003.1:0-85000 GCA_963848665.1 uncultured Actinomycetes bacterium | reverse complement strand
CCCGTTCGCCGCTGTCCTCAGGCCCGAAGGCCTGATTCTCGCTCGACTTGCATGTGTTAAGCGCGCCGCCAGCGTTCGTCCTGAGCCAGGATCAAACTCTCCGTGAAGATGGATGGCCGGGAATGTGTCTCGAAAGACACGGCCGGCCAGTCTTTTCACCTTGAGCTTGTGCTCAAAGTCTGTCCCACCAAATCCGGGACAAGACAGGGTCTAGTTCCTCTCCTGCGACGCTGCCCGCCTTTTGGGCAAGCCGCGGCACAGTCGAGGTCTCGACGTAAACGCACGCTGCTGAGTTTTCAAAGACCAAGCCGTCACTGACGGCGTAAAAAAGGCCCCGATCACGCCCGAGGCCTCAGAACCATGGAACTAGTGGGTTCCGATTCGCGTCTGAGGCTACTCCGTTGTGGTCGTTTGCAGGGACTTTCCAACACCGCCCGCTCGGGCAGCCGGGGAATAGTACCACCCGCGCGGCACCTGTCAAACGAGGCGGACGCGGATGAACTGGCGCTTCCCGGCCTGGAGCACGGCCCCGTCGATCTCGGCGGCCGGAAGGTCGTACGAGACGACCGGCGCACCCGCCACCTTGACGCCTCCCTGGTCGATCTGCCGGCGCCAGTGGCTCCCGGAATTGCCGAACGCCTTCTGCAGGAGCGACGGCAGGTAGACCGAGCCGTCGGTCGCCTCGAAGGCCGCCTCCGGCACCTCGTCGGGCACCTCGTGCCGCCGCACGACCTTCGTGAAATGCGCCTCGCCGGCGCGCGCACCCTCCTCGCCGTGCCACCGCGCCGTGACGCGGCGCGCGAGCTCGAGCTTCCACTCGAGCGGATCCTCGGGATGCTCACCGCCGCCCGCCAGGAGCTCCCACCACTGCGGCAGTGCGGTGTCGGGAATCGACATCGTCTTGCCGAAGATCTCCTCGGGCGGCTCCTCGATCCCGACGTAGTTGCCGCGCGACTTGGACATCTTCTCCACGCCGTCGAGCCCGACGAGCAGCGGGTACGTCACGACGAGCTGCGGCTCCTTCCCGTAGCGCTCCATCACGTCGCGGCCCGTCAGGAGGTTGTAGAGCTGGTCCGTGCCGCCGATCTCGACGTCGGCGTCGATCGCCACCGAGTCGTACGCCTGCATCGGCGGGTACAGGAGCTCGGACAGCGAGATCGGCTCCCGGGCTGCGAAGCGCTTCGCAAAGTCGTCGCGCTCGAGCAGACGGGAGACCGTGAGCATGCGGGTCAGCCGCACGACTTCGGCGAAGCTCAGCCTCGCGAGCCATTCGCCGTTCAGGCGCACTTCGGTCTTCGAGCGATCGAGCACGCGAAACGCCTGGTCGGCGAACCGCTTCGCGTTTGCGTCGAGCTCGGAGTCGGGCAGGACCGGACGCTCGGACGAGCGACCGGAGGGATCGCCGATCCGCGCCGTGTAGTCGCCGACGATGAGCACGACCGTGTGGCCGGCGTCCTGCCATTCGCGGAGGCGATCGAGCACGACGGCAAAGCCGAGGTGCACGTCGGGCGAGGTCGGATCGACGCCGAGCTTCACACGCAGCGGCCGGCCGAGCGCGAGCTTGCGCTCGAGCTCTCCCTCCGGGAGCACGTGCACCGCAAGCTGCGTCGGCGGGAACGCTTCCATCGGCGCGAGTCTAGTAATACGGTCACGCGATGAACCGATGGGCGGCCGGGTGCGAACAAGAGGGATGAACCGAGAGCTCGCCCATCTCTCGGACGAGGCGCTCGTCGCGCTCGCGGCCCGATCCGAGCAGTCTGCGCTCGCCGAGCTCTACGATCGTTTCGGCCGGCCGGCCTACGGGCTCGCGTTACGGATCCTGCACGACGAGGCGCTCGCCGAGGACGCGGTGCAGGAGGCGTTTCTCGCGCTCTGGCGGAGCGCGGCGCGCTTCGTGCCCGAGCGCGGCAAAGCCAGCACGTGGATCCTCACGCTCGTGCACCGGCGCGCCGTCGACCTCGTCCGGCACGAGGAGCGCCGCCGGACCGACGCGCTCGAGCAGGCGCCGGAGCCGGAGTCACGGACGCTCGTCGACGAGGAGGCCTGGCTGCGGCTCCAACGCGAGCGCGTGCAGGCCGCGCTCCGCGAGCTGCCGGACCAGCAGCGCGAGGCGATCGAGCTCGCGTACTACGGAGGCTTCACGCAGTCGGAGCTCGCCGAACGCCTCGGCCAGCCGCTCGGCACGATCAAGAGCCGCATGTTCATGGGGCTGGCGCGCATGCGCGAGCTTCTCGGCGATCCTGGAATGGAGCTCTCATGGACATCCACGACCTGACCGCCGCATACGCACTCGACGCGCTCGATGCGGAGGAGCGCGAGGGCTACGAGGCGCACCTCGCCCGGTGCGCCCGGTGCCGCGAGGAGCTCGTGGGTCTCGGCGAGGCTGCGACGGCGCTTGCCTTCGCCGTTGTCTCCCCCCGCCGCCCGAGCGCCTGCGTGGAAACATCCTCGCCGCGGCTGTAGCGGAGCGTGAGAACGTCGTGCCACTGCCCATGCGGCGGCCGTGGCTCCTCCGCGCGAGCGCGGCCGCGGCGAGTGTTGCAGCCTGCGCGGCGATCGGCCTCGGGATCTGGGCTGCGACACTCTCGCACTCGCTCGACCGCGCTCACGCGTCGGCCGCGCGCGCACAGCAGGCGGCGCAGGTCCTCGCCGATCCAAGCTCGACGACGGTGGCCCTGACGAATGGGAAGGGGAAGCTCGCGGTCGACCAGACGGGCCGCGCCGTGCTTGTCGTGAACAACCTGCCGGCCGCGCCCTCGGGCAACACGTACGAGGCCTGGGTGATCCCTGCCGGCGGCGTCCCGCACAAAGCCGGCCTCTTCGAGAGCGGTGGGGCGACGACGATGGTGCCGCTCGGCGAGAACGTGCCGAAGGGCGCCGTGGTCGCCGCGACGGTCGAACGGGCCGGCGGAGCGGACAGGCCGACCCGGACGCCGGTCTTCAGCGCGAAGACGTAAGGGCGACCGGCTCGAGCTCGTCGGCCGCTCGAAACCCGAAGACCTGACCGACGAAGGAGAGCGTGGCCTCGAGCGAGCGGCGGACGTTCTCCTGCCTGCGGAAGCCGTGGCCCTCGCCCTCGAACGCGAGGTACGCGTGCGGGACGCCCTTGCGCTCGAGCACCTCCACCATCATCTCCGCCTGACGCGGCGGCACCACCTCGTCGTCCAAGCCCTGCAGCAGGAGCAACGGCCGCTCGAGTCGATCCGCGAAATGCACCGGCGAGCGTTCGCGGTACAACTCCTTGCGCTCGGGATACGGACCGATCATCGAGTCGAGATAGCGCGACTCGAACTTGTGCGTGTCGAGTGCAAGCGCTTCTGCGTCGGCAACGCCGAAGTAGCTGACGCCTGCTGCGAAGGCGGTGGGATCGAACACGAGCGCGCAGAAGACGACGTAGCCGCCCGCACTTCCGCCCTCGACCCAGGTTCGCTCCGGATCCGCTTCGCCCTGGTCGGCGAGAGAGCGCGCTGCAGCGACGCAGTCCTGCCAGTCGATCTCGCCCCAGCGGCCGTTCAATGACCGGCGGTACTCGCGGCCGAAGCCGGTGCTGCCGCGATAGTTGACGTCGACGACCCCGATGCCCCGCTGCGTGAAGAACTGG
The DNA here is from genome assembly GCA_963848665.1 of uncultured Actinomycetes bacterium. GTDB lineage: Bacteria > Actinomycetota > Thermoleophilia > Gaiellales > Gaiellaceae > Palsa-739. The sequence goes on along the minus strand of CAWKEF010000003.1, from coordinate 81,399 downwards.
GTCTTGAGCTCGAGCTCCGGGCTCGAATGCGCCGTCGGACCGCCGTGGCAGATCACGCGGAGCGGAGGCAGCTCGCCGTCCGGCCCCTCCCACTCCGCGCTCTGCGGCGGGTAGTAGAAGGCGTGCGCGACCGCTCCGTCGCGCGTCGGAAACGAGATCGGCCGCGGTACCGAGATCGACGCGGGCTCGAGCTCCACGTCGAGCGCGCTGCGCAGCGTCTCCTCTCGGCCGCTCGCGAGGTCGAACGAGACGACGGAGGCGGGCTTCGTCGGCGAGGCTGCCGCGAAGACGATGCGGCCGGCGCCCGCCGCCAGCGATCCCGGGGAGATCGCGGTCCACTCGAGCCCCACCGGCTCGAGCACCCCGCGTTCGGGATCCAGCAACTCGAGCGAGTCCACGGCGTCGCGGGTGACGACGCAGGCGATCCGCCCGTCGTCGAGGAACGCGTAACAGGTCATCGCGAACGTCCACGCGGCAAAACCGAGCTCCGCTCCCTCGAGCGACGTGGCAGCCGTGCCGTCCTCGCGATAGAGGTTCCACCAGCCTGAGCGGTCCGAGCAGTAGTGAAGGACACCGTCAGGCGACCACTGCGGGTCGACCACCGATTCGTCGACGCCGCCGGCGACTGTGCGCGCGGCATCGGGTGCGGCGAGCTCGCCCACGCGGAGCTCGGTGCCGTCCCACGGCATGCGCGGGTGATCCCACTCGAGCCACGCGAGCTGCCTCCCCGTCGGATCGACGCGCGGGGCCATGAAGAAATCGTGGCCGGAGACGAGCACGCTCGGCTCGGCCGAGCCGTCGGTCGGGAGCGAGACGATCTCGTTCACGACCGCGTCGCCGTCGTGACGCTCGCGGACGCAGACGAGCGCCCCGCCGTCCGGTGTGACGACACCGTCGGCATAGCGCAGCGCATGCGGCTCGGCCGGCTCGGGCGTGATCGGCCGAGGCTCGAGGCCCGGGCCGTCGACACGGTAGAGACGGCCGTCGGAGAAATCGGAGTAGAAGACGGAGTCGCCGTGATACGTGATCGCGCCGCCGCCGTACTCGTGGACGCGCGTCCTGGCGTTGACGCCCGCGGGCGTGACATCGACGACGTCCCCGTTCGAGCGGCGCTCGACGACGACCGCTCGCCCGCCCTCGGCGGGCCGCGACTCGACCCAACGGATGCGGCCGGCCTCGACGTCGACTCGGCCGTAGCGAGGACTCGCCGCGCGGGCCACGAGCTCCGCATCGATCGCAGCGGGCCAGGTGCCGTACGGGCGGGTCGCCACGGAGCCTTCTTTACCGGGTGCCAAGGCACATGTCCAGGTCTTCCGCCGCGGTACAATCGAGGCCGCTTCCGTGCTGCTCCGTAGAAATCGCTCCGAGTCGGCGGCTCCGCGCCGGCCCAAGCGCCGGATCCGCAAGCTCCGCCTTCTCGCCATGATCGGCGTCCTCGGGGTGCTCGCGCTCACGGCCTTCTCGTACGGGCTGATCATTGCCGTCTCGCACCAGCTGAGCGGGCTCGACCCGTTCACCCAGGCCGCGCGGCAGCAGGTCGACGGGTACATCTACGCCGGCGACGGCCACACGATCCTCGCCGTCCTGCGCGGGAGTCAGAGCCGGGTGCTCGTGCAGAGCGATCAGATCTCGCCGTGGGTCAAGCAAGCGATCGTCGCAACCGAGGACAAGCGCTTCTACGAGCACCGTGGCGTCGACATCCGCGGCATGGGTCGCGCACTCCTCGCCGACATCGAGCACAAGGCGACGGTGCAGGGCGGCTCGACGATCACGCAGCAGTTCGTCAAGAACCAGCTCACCGGCAACGCGCCGTCGGTCACACGAAAGCTCAAGGAGGCCGCGCTCGCGTGGCGGCTCGAGCAGAGCTGGTCGAAGGACCGGATCCTGACGGCCTATCTGAACACCATCTACTTCGGGAACGGCGCGTACGGAATCGAGCGGGCTGCGCGCACGTATTTCGGGCACGACGCGCTCAAGCTGACGTTGCCGCAGGCCGCCCTGCTCGCCGGCATCCCCGAGGACCCGAGTCGCTACGACCCGGTGGCCCATCCCCGAACGGCCGAGCGGCGGCGTGCGCTCGTGCTGCGGCTGATGCTGGAGCAGCGCGACATCACGAACGGGCAATTCATCCGCGCGGTGCGTGCGCCGATGCCGAGACCACAAGACGTCCATCTCTCCGGCGTCATGGGGCAGGCGCCGTACTTCGGCGAGTACGTGAAAGCACAGCTGATCGACCAGCTCGGGGCGAAGCGCGTGTTCGGCGGCGGCTTCCGCGTCGACACGACGATCGACCTCAGGCTGCAGAAGATCGCCCGCAGCGCAATCGACAAGTGGCTGCCGAGCCCCGACGGCCCGCAGGCAGCCCTCGTCGCGATCAATCCGTCGACCGGCGCGGTGCTCGCGATGTACGGGGGTCGCAGCTTCCACGTGAGCCAGTTCAACCTCGCGGTGCAGGGTGAACGGCAACCGGGCTCTTCCTTCAAGCCGTTCGTGCTCGCTACGGCCCTCAAAGAGGGCATCTCGCCTCTCTCGACGTTCGTGTCGAAACCGGTCTCGATCTTCCTCGGCAACAAATACTGGAACGTGCACAACTACGAGGGCGAGTATCTCGGGCCGATCGACCTCGTGAAGGCGATCTCCGCCTCGGACAACTCGGTGTTCGCGCAGCTGACGAAGGTCGTCGGACCGTCGAATGTCGCGCGCACGGCGCACCAGGTCGGAATCACGAGCCCGCTCGACGGCGTGTTCTCGATCGGGCTCGGGTCGCAGGCGGTGAACCCACTCGAGATGGCGCGTGCCTACGGCACGTTCGCGAACGGCGGCTACAACGTCAGCGGGAAGGTGTTCACGAACAAGCCGCGCGTGATCATGACGATCAAGAACGTGAACGGCGACGTCATCTACGACAACACGCCGGTGCGGAAGCGCGTGCTGACGGGCACCGATGCAGCGCTCCTGACGCAGCTGCTTCAAGGCGTCGTCACGAGCGGCACCGGCACCGCGGCGGCGCTGCCCGACCGTCCGGTGGCCGGCAAGACGGGCACCACCGAGAACTACGGCGACGCGTGGTTCGTCGGGTACACGCCGCAGCTCGTGACCGCGGTCTGGGTCGGGTATCCCAAGGGGCTGCGGCCGATGCTGACCGAGTTCCACGGCGGTCCGGTCGCGGGAGGAACGTTCCCCGCGGCGATCTGGAAGTCGTTCATGCAACCCGCGCTGAAGCTGCTCGGCGCGCAGCCCGAGGGCTTCCCCGCGCCGCCGTACCTGTCTGCGACCACGAAGCGCGTGACCTATCGCGACAATCGCATCGAGCTCGACAACGGGCGCTGCCGCGACGTCTCGCTGCTCGTGTACTTCAGCGGTCGCGGCCCTGGGACGACCGCCGCGTGCAAGCGCAACGAGGTCGACGTGCCGAACGTGGTCGGCTCGCGGGTCGAGGCGGCCCGGGCACGTCTCGAGGCGCAGCCGTTGACGCCGCAGGTGGTCTACGAGCCGGCGACGGCCGGCCAGCGGGTCGGCGTCGTGCAGCGCCAGTTCCCGAAGAAGGGCACGTTGTCGTCCTTCGGCCGGGTCACGCTCGTCCTCGCGAAGCCTCTCCACGGCACGGTGCCGAAAATCGTCGGACTCAGATGGAGGAAGGCGAGCGCCAAGCTGCGCCACCTGAAGCTGCACGTCACGCTGCAATCCGGTAGAGGCAAGCGAGGACGCGTGCTCGCGCAGTACCCGCGCGGCGGCGTCGCCGCGGCGCCGGGCATGAAGGTGACCGTCACGGTCGGAAGGGACGGCTGAGGAAGGGCGAGCCCTCGAGGCCGTAGCGCCAGGAGCGTTCGACCGCGCGAGTGATCCCGATGCGCGGACCGGTCACGAGCCGAGGCTCCCGCACCCGCGCACGCAGCTCGAACGGCGGCTGGTCGAGCAGCAGCGCGTTGTGCTCGCTGGTCACGCCGAGGGCCTGACAGAGCTTGCCCGGGCCCGAGCAGAGCGAACGCTCGGGCTCGAGGCCGCGCCGCGCGCGCATGCTGTCCAGGCCTTGGGTCGGCTCGAGCGCACGGATCAGCACCGCTTCCGCGCGCTGCGGCTCGTCGCACACGAAGTTGAGGCACCAATGGATGCCGTACGAGCGGTAGACGTATGCGTGCCCGGCGGGACCGAACATGACGGCGTTCCTCGCCGTCCGCCCGCGGAAGCCGTGGCTCGCGGGATCCTCCTGGTCGTACGCCTCGACCTCCACGATGCGACCGCCCACGCCGTCGACGAGCAGCGTGACGCCGATCAGGTCGGGTGCGACCTCGTGAACCGAGCGGGCGAAGAAGCGTCGGTCGAGGCGCGGGCCGACCGGCTCGCTCAAAACAGCTGCTCGGCCTCCGGCGGCCGTGCCGTCTTCTCGAGCACGCGGCGCGCACGCCTGCCGAGATCGCCGAGATCCACCCGGCCCTGCTCGACCGCCGTCGCCAGGCGCTCGGCGAGGTCGAGCGCGTCGTCGAGCACCGGGTTCACCTGCCCGCCGTCATGCCCCATCTCGGCGAGGATCGCGCGCTCGGTGCGCGACGCCACGATCGGGTCCTGGAGCCCCTCGACCCACACGCGCGTTCGCCTGCCGTGTCCACGATCGGCGCCCTCGAGCGGCTCGAGCGCATAGATGCGGTCCGCGCGCGCCCACTTGCCGAAGCCGAGGAACACCATGCGCGAGCTCGCAAGCGCCATAGCGCGGACGCTACTCGAAGAGGGTGTCGTCGTCGGAGTACGGCGGCGCGCAGCAACAAAGGATCCGCAGCTCGCTCGAGCCGTTGTTCTCGAGCGTGTGCCACGCGCCCGCCGGAATCAGGACCGCGTCGCCGGGGCGAATCATCTTCGTGTCGCCGTCGACCTCCATCCGGCCGGACCCTTTCAGGACGAAGTAGATCTCCTCCGACCGGCGGTGATAATGACGCTGCGTCGCCTCGTCGGGCTCGAGCGTCGCCTCCGCAAGGCTCTGCTCGGCCGTGTGGTGCAGCTCTCGGACCGTCGAGCCGTCCTTCGTGATGAAGAACTCGACGCCGGAGATCGACGCGATCTTCACAGGGAGGCGGCGAGCGTCTCGACCACGCGCTGCTGTGCATCGAGCTCGAGCGCAGTGAAGAACGGCAGTGCGAGCGTCCGCGAGCTCGCATCCTCCGACACCGGGCAGAGCCCCTCCCGGAACCCGTAGCGCTCGCGCATGTACGGCTGCAGGTGGATCGAGGGGAGATAGCGGTTGAAGCCGATGCCGTCCCGTTCGAACTGTCCGATCACGCGCTCGCGTGTCGCATTGTCAGGCAGCTTCACGACGTAGACGAACCAGGACCGGCGGTGGTCGGCGTCGTCCGGGAACGGCGTCTCCACGCCGTCGATGCCGTCGAGCAGCTCGCCGTAGCGCGCGGCAACCTCGCGCCGCAGGCGCAAGATCTCATCGAGCCTCTCGAGCTGTCCGATCCCGAGCGCAGCGCGCACGTCGTCGATCCGATAGTTGAAGCCGAGCCGTACGTGCTCGAGCCAGCCGCCCTCGTCGCCGCGGCCCTGGTTGCGGAGCGAGCGAAGCGCGCGCCACTCCGCTTCGGAGTGCGTCGTGACCATGCCGCCTTCGCCGGTCGTGATCTGCTTGTTCGGGTAGAAGGCGAACACGGCGCTCGGCCCGTGCGAGCCGACCTGCGCTCCCTTGTACTCGGCGCCGAGCGCCTCGCACGAGTCCTGGATGAGCGCGAGGCCGTGCTTGTCCGCAATCGCGCGCAGGGGGTCGAGCTCGCACGGATAGCCGAAGATGTCGACGGCGAGGATCGCCTTCGTCCGCTCGGTGACTGCCGCTTCGACCGCAGCCGGATCGAGGTTCAAGGTCTGCGGGTCGATGTCCGCAAACACCGGCACGCCGCCTTCGTAGATGAAGCTGTTTGCGCTGGCGGTGAACGAGTACGGGCTCGTGATCACCTCGTCGCCTGCGCCGATGCCCGCCGTGACGCAGAGCAGGTGCAGGCCAGCCGTCCCCGACGAGACGGCGGCCGCGTACGGCGCATCCACCGCCGCAGCGAACAGCTCCTCGAACCGGTCGATCGTCGGCCCCAGCGAGAGCCGCCCCGATCGCAGCACCTCGAGCACGAGCTCTTCCTCGCGCTCGCCGAGGTACGGACACGACAGCGGGATGCCCCGCGTCTCCTGCTTCACGCCTGCGTCTTGGCCGCCGGCGCGTATTCGAGCCACTGCGCCCAGCGCTCCGTGCGGCCGTGCACGGTGTCGAGGTACGCCTCCTGGATCTCGAGCGTCACGGGTCCGGGCGGACCGATCACGTGGTCGTCGACTTCGCGGATCGGCGTGACCTCGGCGGCCGTCCCGCACATGAAGACCTCGTCGGCGAGATAGAGATCGGTTCGGATCAGCGGCTTCTCGACCACCTGGTGGCCCAGGTCCTGCGCGATCTGGATGAGGGTGTCGCGCGTGATGCCGGGCAAGATCGAGGCGGAGAGGTCGGGCGTGTAGATGACGCCGTTCTTGACGATGAAGATGTTCTCGCCCGAGCCGTCGGCGACGTAGCCCTCCTGGGTGAGCAGGATCGCCTCCTCATAGCCGGAGCGGTTCGCCTCGAGGACCGCGAGCATCGAGTTCAGATAGATCCCCGTCGCCTTGGCTACGTGCGGGATCACGTTCGGCCCGATGCGCTGCCAGCTGGAGATCTTCGCGCGAATGCCCGTGCGGAGCGCCTCTTCGCCGAGGTACGCGCCCCACGGCCACGACATGATCGCCACGTCGACCGGGTTGCCGCGCGACGACACGCCCAGCTGGCCGTACCCGAAGTACGCGATCGGGCGCAGGTAGCACTCCGGAAGTCCATTCGCGCCGATGAGATCCCAGACTGCGGTCTTCAGCTCCTCGCGCGAGTAGGGCAGCTCCATATAGAGGAGGCGCGCCGAGTTCTCGAGCCGGTCGATGTGCTCGGTGAGGCGAAAGACAGCGGAGCCGCGCGGCGTCTCGTACGCGCGAATGCCTTCGAACACACCGGAGCCGTAGTGCAGTCCGTGCGTGCCGACGTGAACCGTCGCGTCGGCCCAGTCCACGAGCTCGCCGTTCATCCAGATCTTCGAGGTCTCTTCCATGGACAAATGGTACTCAAGCCTCGGTCAGGTCTGCGACCTCGGCGCGGGTCAGGCGGGCGATGTCGAGCGGTGAGAGATTGACGAGGTGGTTCATGGAGCCCGCGCCGGCCCAGACGGTCGGGTGCCGGAGCAGCGCGCGCTCGATCAGGACCTTGGTCACCTCGGGGGACGGGAACGGGGCGACGGCGCCGGGCTCGAATCCCGTCGCCGAGCGGACCTCGTCCTCGGCCGCCACACGGGCGTAGCCGGCGCCGGCGAGGAGGGCGATCTTCTGCGGATCGGCACGCCGGTCTCCCGGTAGAAGCGCGAGCACCGGGCGGCCGTCGCAGATGAAGACGAGCGACTTCACGATCTCGCCCGCGTCGCAGCCGATCGCGTGCGCGGCTGCGGAAGCCGTTCCCGTACCGTCCGCGAACTCCTCGAGTCGCGCGTCCACACCGCGCTCACGCAGCAACGCCGCCACGCGTTCCACCGGCTCGGGCCATTCCTTCACCGGACGAGCGTAACCAGAGGGACGGCCCGCTCGTTGTCTCGCTGGGAGACGAAACGAAGGGAGACGGTCCGTGGAGGACAAGGTCAAGCGTGCGCGCACGGAAGCGCTTTTCCGTGACGTCAACGAACGCATCGCCGAGAGCGCGCACCGATTCGAAGCCGACAGCACGCAGTTCGTCTGCGAGTGCGCCGACCCGAATTGCACGCACCGGCTCGAGGCGTCTCTCGATGACTACGAAGACGTGCGCGCCGACGGCGCGACGTTCATGCTCGCGCCTGGACACGCGCATGACGACATCGAGCGCGTCGTCGAAGTCCGCGGCGGCTTCCACATCGTGGAGAAGATGCAGAAGACGGTCCGCGCAACGGTGCTTCGCCTGAACCCGCGCGCCCAGGCGGCGTAGAAGAGGTCTACCGCTCCGGGCCGAGCTCGATGACGCGCGCGTCGTCGAACCCCTTTGCCCGAACGTGCTCGACGAGCTCGGGCGGCGGCATCGAGTCCACGGTCAAGACCATCAGCGCCTTCTCGCCCCGCCTCGTGCGCGACACGGTCATGTTCGCGATGTTGACGCCGGCGTCGCCGAAGAGCGTGCCGACCCGGCCGATGACGCCCGGCACGTCGTCGTAGCGGAAGAGGACGAGCAGCGGCGCGAGCTCGAGGTCGAGCTCGAAGCCGAGGGCGCTCACGAGCCACTGGCGGTTGTCGCTGCCGATCAGCGTCCCGGCGACGCGGGTCTGCTCGTCGCCGTTCCGGATCTCGACTCGCACGAGGTTCGTGTAGTCGCGCGCCGACCGAGAGCGCTCCTCGCGTACCTCGATGCCGCGCTCACGTGCGATCAGCGGGGCATTCACGTAGTTGACGGGGCGGTCGGCCCGGCCCTGGAAGGCGCCGTTCAGCGCCGAGACGGTCAGGAGGCGCGTGTCGTAGTCGGCGAGGCCGCCGTACGTGGTGACGACGATCTCCTCGGCCCTGCCTGCTGCGAGCTCCATCGCGAGGCGGCCGAGCTTGACCGCGAGCGGGATGTACGGACCGAGCGACTCGAGCTCCTCCGCGCCGATGACCGGGATGTTCACTGCGTTCGTGACGAGGCCACCCTCGAGCGCCGCGGCAACCTGCTCCGCGACGATCAGGCCGGCCCGGTCCTGCGCCTCGTCGGTCGATGCGGCGAGGTGTGGGGTGACGACGACGTTGTCGAACTCGAGCAGCGGACCGGAGTACGGCTCGTGCGAGAACACGTCGAGGGCGGCGCCGCCGACCTTGCCCGCCTGGAGGGCCTCGACGAGCGCGACCTCGTCGACGAGCTCGCCGCGGGCCGCGTTGATGAGCCGGACGCCGTCGCGCATCAGCGCGAACGCGCCCGCGTCGACGGAGCGGGTCGTCTCGGGCGTGAGGGGCAGGTGGAGGGTGAGGAACTCGGCGGCCGCATAGACGTCGGCTGGCGTCTCGACGCGCTCGACGCCGAGCTCCCGAAAGCGATCCGGCGCGACGAAGGGGTCATACGCGACGACGTGCATCCCGAGGCCGCCGGCGCGTCGCGCAACCTGCTGACCGATGCGGCCGAAGCCGAGCACGCCGAGCGTCTTGCCTGCGAGCTCGATCCCGCCGTAGGTCTTCCGCTCCCACCGTCCTTGTTTGAGGGCCGCGTGTGCCTGCGGGATGTTGCGCGCGAGCGCAACGAGCAGGCCCACGGTGTGCTCGGCGGCCGAGACGACGGTCGACTCCGGCGCGTTCGCAACGACGATGCCGCGGCGAGTCGCGGCCTCGACGTCGACGTTGTCGACGCCGACCCCCGCTCGGCCGATGACCTTCAGGCGCAGCGCAAGATCGATCAGGTCGGCCGTGAGCTTCGTCGCCGAGCGCACGACGATCGCGTCGTAGCGCCCGATGATCGTCGCGAGGTCGCTGTCCGTATCGACGTCGACGTCGAAATGCTCGCGCAGGAGGTCGACGCCCGCGTCGGCGATCGCCTCGCGGACCAGCACGCGCTGCGTCACGCGACGCGCGTGTGCTCGTAGGCCTCGAGCGCGGCCGTCACGGCGACGCCTCGCTCGATGTCGGCGCCGAGCTCCGAGAGCACGAGCTCGACCGCCGCGAGCATCGTCGTGATGTCGAAGACATCGAACCAGCCGATGTGGCCGAGGCGGAAGATCTTGCCCTGTAGCTCGCCTTGGCCACCTGCGATCGTCATGCCGAAACGGTCGCGCAGCGCCTTGACGACGTCCCGCCCGTCGATTCCGTCGGGCGGCCGGACGGCAGTCACGACGGCGCTCCGGTCCTCGTCGGGCGAGAAGAGCTCGAGCCCCATCGCCTTCGCGCCTGCGCGCGTGGCACGGCCGAGCCGGATGTGTCGCTCGAACGAGCCTTCGAGCCCTTCCTCGAGCAGGAGCCCGAGCGCGACGTCGAGCGCCGCAACGAGCGAGACGGGCGGCGTGAAAGCGGCATCGAGGGGGCCTGCGCCTTGCGCGTGCGCTCCCAGTCGAAATAGAAGCGTGGCGAGCTCCCGGTCGCCGCGAGCGCAGGCGCCGACACGGCGCAGAGCCCGAGGCCGGGCGGCGTCATGAGGGCCTTCTGCGAGCCGGACACCACGACGTCGAGGCCCCACGCATCGGTCTCACAGGGGACGGCGCCGAGACTCGAGACCGCGTCGACGACGACGAGCGCGCCGGCGTCCTTCGCAGCGGCCGCGATCGCCTGCACGTCGGCGACGACGCCGGTCGAGGTCTCGGATTGCACGACGAAGACTGCTTTCGCGCTCCGTTCCGCAAGCCGCGAGCGCACGTCGTCCGGATCGGGCGTCTCGCCCCACGAGTAGCGCAGGTGGTCGACGTCGGCTCCGTACGCCGTCGCGAGCGCGACCCAGCGCTCGCCGAAGCTCCCCGCGGAGACGACGAGGTGCGGCTCGCCGGGGGTGACGAGGTTCGCGACCGCGGACTCGAACGCGCCCGTGCCGGAGGCGCCGAAGAGGAGGACGTCCTGCTCCGTCCGGAACACGTCGCGGAGGCGCCCGAGGCAGCTCTCGTAGATCGGCCGGAAGTCCGGGCTCCGGTGATGGACGACTGGCTCGGCGAGGGCGGCGAGGACCTGCGGCGGCACGGGCGTCGGCCCCGGCGCGAACAGGTACTTCTTGGCGCTCACGATCTCAGGCTAGCGATGGGACCCGAAGACGACGACGGGGCGACCGTGGCGATCGCGACCACGGTCGGCCCCACACGTGCGAGCCTATCGCCCATGAATGCGCTCGTCGCCTTCGGCGCCGCCCTGCTCGCACTCCGACTTGCCGGCCTCCTGGCGCGGCGCTGGCGGGCGACCCGCAGGGCCGAGCTCGTCGCCTGGTCGTGGGCGCTCGCGGCCTACGCCGTCGCCGCTGCGGCGATCGCCTGGGGTGAAGCTGCGCAGTGGGACGGCCGCGCGTTCCGGGTCTACTACGCGAGCGGGGCGCTTCTGACTGCGCCGCTGCTCGGCACCGGCTCGCTCATGCTCGCAGGCGTACGACGCGCCGCAGCGGGCGGACTTCTCTACGCCGGCCTCGCAGTCGGTGTCGCGATCGCGATGCCGGTGCACGGAGCCTTCGCGGCTCATGGGCTCCCGCCCGCACAGGATCACCTCGCACTCGTTCCCGGCCGCCTGCTCGCGATCGCCGCGAACTCGCTCGGAACGCTTGCGGTCGTCGTCGTCGCGGTGCGCTCGTTACGGCGCCGACCACTCGGGAACACGCTGATCGTGCTCGGTGTCGCTGCCGCGGCGATCGGGAGCGGTGTAGCCGGCCTCGGAGCAGGCGGCGCGGCCGTCGGCATCGCCGCCGGCGCAGTGCTGCTCTACGCCGGCTTCAGCGCGCGCTCGGCGGCGCGACCGTCACCGTCAAGCTCTGCTGCGCCGTAGCCCCGTTCCTGCCCACGGCGCGTACGACGAGCACGTGCTGTCCGGAGGTCTCGGCGCCGGTGTCCCAATCGTAGGAGTAGGGAGCGGCAGCCGATGTGCCGCGCACCGTGCCGTCGACGACGAACTCGACCCGGCCGACGCTGCCGCTCGTCTGCACGAGCCAGTGCTGCATGCCCGTGACAATCTGTCCCTCCACCAGCGAGTCCGAGACGATCGCAGCCGGTTGCAGCGCAGCGTTCGCAACGCGCACCTGGGTGCGTGAGCGCACGACGCGCCCGTCCCGTGCGCGGCCGGCGAGCGTCACGACGTGCACGCCGTCGCTCGTGCGGCGCGTGTCCCACTTGAAGACGTATGGCGGCGAGGTGTCGTGGTCGATCTGGCGCCCGTCGAGATAGAGCAGCACCCGCGCAGGCGGAGCACCCGTGAACACCGCCTGCACCGGCACGACGCCCGAGACCTGCTGCCTCGCCTTGAGATTGACCGGAGCGAGCGTGAACGGCTCGTTTCGCACCCGGACGACGAACCGCTGGCGGGTCCAGGACTTCGACCCGTACGCGCGCACCTCGAGCACATGCTTGCCGTTCCGAAGGGAGAGCGTGTTCAAGAGTCGTTGCCCGCCTGCGAAGGCATACGGCGCGACGCGGTCCGTCCACTCGAGCTTGCCGTCGACGAGGAACGAGACGTGCTTCACGGGGCCGCCGACCTTCGTGCGCCACGGCACCTCGCCCGCGACGACCTGACGATCGGTGAGGGTGCTCGCCTCGATGTCGAGGCCGATGTGCTTGTGGCGGATGAAGCGCTGCGGGTAGGCGAAGCGCTGGACGAGGTGCATGAAGAGGCCCCACTTCCAGTGCAGGCCCGGATCGGTGTGGTTGTCGATGCCGCCGCCCTGCAACGGGTCGTTCGGATCGGGCACCTGGTAGTGGCCGATGATGTGGCGCCGGTCGATCGGAATCGCGGAGCGGCGCGCGATCACCGCCGCGAGACGCGCCGTCGCGCGGTACTCCGCCAGCGGGAAACCGGCGGGACTCGCGGTGTAGCCCTCGTTCTCGATCCCGACGGAGCGCACGTTGTAGGCCCAGTTGCCGGAGTGCCAGGCGATGTCGTGGAGCGGCACCAGCTCCTGCACCCGTCCGGTGCGGCTGACGACGAAGTTCGCGGACGAGTGCGCCCGCGGATCGCGAAGCCAGGAGATGGTGCCGAGGAAGGAGCCCTCGGTCACGTGGATGACGATGAACCGGATCCGGCTCGGCGCCCGCTGCGCCTGGGTGTAGTTCGTCGCGGCGGCGAGCTCGCCCGGGGAGGGCGCTGCCCCCGCGCCGCCCGCGAGAACGAGGCCGCAGAGGAGCCCTGCGATGGCTGTAGCGCGAGTAAGCATCGGAAAAGCCCCCGGAACCGGCCCCTTTGTAGCCCAGATCGGCCGGTTCGGAAACCCTGGACACAACCTTCACAAACTCTTCAAGTGCTCTCAGCGTCTAACCTTCCCGTACGCACGGCATAGCCGCGCCGGACGGTGTCGCTCGACCAGAGCCCGCACCCGTCCGGCCTACGACTGGCAGCGGTAGACCACTTGGAGGTGGGAATTTGCGGCGAATCATCCTGGCCTGCGCCGGCCTGCTCGCATGCTGCACCTGCGGCATCGGACACGGCGCTCCGCGGGCCACTGCGGCACCTGCGGCAGTAACGAAGGCGAAGACGACAGAGCATCAGGCGGCGATCAGCTGGCTCGGAGGGCAGATCGCCGGCTACCAGCACGCCACGTGGCGCTGGGACCGCCTGATGGGCGCGCCCCGCGTGCAAACGGCAGGGCGCGAGCTCAGCACGATGAGCATCGCGGACATCCAGGCGGCGGTGCGCTACTGGCAGCGCCTTGCGGCCGACGCCCGGCGGAAGGCGGAGCATCCGCCCCACGAGGCGGCGTTCCGCTGCATCCACCGCTACGAAGGCAGCTGGACGGACGGAGGCGGCCCCTACTACGGCGGCCTGCAGATGGACCTGGGCTTCCAGGAGACGTACGCGTCCTGGCTCCTTCGGACGAAAGGGACGGCCGACCACTGGACGCCGCTCGAGCAGATCTGGACGGCGGAAAAGGCCGCCAAGAGCAGGGGTTTCTGGCCCTGGCCGAACACGGCGAGGTCGTGCGGGCTGATCTGACGCCAGTTCTGACATCGCCGTAGCGTCACGATGACTTGACAATGACATCACTGTGATGTCATACTGCGGTCATGCAGATCGACGGCTACGTCCAGGCGCTTCGCGAAGACCTCGCCCGCATCGCGGCGGTCGGCGACGAGTCGACCGCCCGCGCGGCGGATCTCCTCGCAGGCGCGCTCGAGTCCTCCCTCGGCCGGCGCCTGCTCGAGGCGCTCGGCGAGGCCGCACTCGAGCTTTCCGGCCAGCTCGAAGAGGGACGGGTCGAGGTCCGGTTCGCAGGCAGCGATCCGGAGCTCGTCTTCGTCCGCGACGAGGCGGAACCGGCGCTCGAGCCAACCGACGAGGCGTACACGGCACGGATCTCCCTCCGCCTGCCGGAGAGCCTCAAGGTGCGGCTCGAGGCCGCCGCCGCCCGCGAAGGGGTCTCCGTGAACACGTGGCTCGTGCAGGCGCTCCAGCGCCACCACGAGCCGCGCCCATCCTCCGGCGGCAGCCGCCGCCGCCTATCCGGCTACGGCCGGAGCTGAAAGGAGCGAGCGATGTTCCTCCTACCTCCGAAGGGCGACGCGCACTGGGTCTACGACGATCCGTCCGGCGTGCCCGACATGCCTGCACCCGTGCAGGCGAGCAAGCAGAAGCCCGGGAAGGTCGTGCGCTTCCCGCTGTCCCTCCCCGCCGCCCCGAAGGCTGCCTGACATGCCCGAGCAGCGCTTCCACACGCCGGAGCCCGTCGAGCTCGTCGTCAAGGTCCCCTCGGGCGACATCGACGTCCAGACCGTCGAGGGAGACGAGTCGCTCGTCTCCCTCGACGGCGACGAGAAGCTGATCGAGCTCACCGAGGTCCGCCAGGAGGGCCGGCGCATCGTCGTCGAGCTGAAGAGCAAGAAGTCGTTCGGGATCACGATCTCGATCGGCGACTTCAGCTTCGGGAGCGGGCAGATGCACGTACGCGCCCGCGTTCCCAACGGCAGCAGCATCGACTTGCAGACCGCGTCGGCCGACATGACCGTGCGCGGACGCATCCACGAGCTCGAGGTGAAGTCCGCGTCCGGAGACCTCGTGGTGAACGGCGAGATCGAGCGCGACGCGACCGTGAAGACCGTGAGCGGCGACGCCCGTCTCGAACGAATCGGAGGCGAGCTCCGCGTGCAGACGGTGTCGGGCGACGTGACCGCGCAAACCGTCGGCTCGGCCGTCACCGCGAAGACGGTGTCCGGGGACTTCCGCATCGACTCGCTGCGCGAGGGCCACGTTACGGCGCAGAGCGTGTCCGGAGACATCGAGCTCGGCGTGGCGGCGGGCACGAAGCTCGACGTCGACGCCGGCTCGGTCTCGGGAGAGCTCGACTCCGAGGTGCCGCTCGGCAGCGACCCGGACGCAATCGGGGGCGAAGGCCCCACGCTCGTTGTGCGCGGCAAGACCGTCAGCGGCGACTTTCGCGTCTTCCGCGGGTAAGGAGGGCCTGGCGGAATGGTGCTCGTTGCGCGGGCGTGCTGGGCGCCGCGATGCAAGGACGCAGGGAGTCCCGCTAGTGGTGCTAGCGGGACGACTGAGGACGCCGCAGCGCGGCGATCCAGCGCGGCCGCGCGACATAGCCACTATTGCGCCGGGCCCTCCTAACATGCGGCTGCTCCTTCAGCGCAAGGACGTCCGCCTGCTCTTCGCGGGCCAGTCCCTCTCGATGTTCGGCGACTGGATGATGTTCTTTGCGCTCGCGATCTGGGCGAAGGTGCTCACCGGCTCCGCGAGCGCCGCGGGACTCGTGTTCTTCGTCCTGTCGCTCGCGGGCCTCGTCGCCCCGTTCGGCGGCCTCGTGGTCGACCGCGTGCGGAAGCGCCCGTTGATGATCGGAACGCATCTCGCGCTGGCCGGAATCATGTGCCTGCTGCTCTTCGTGCACGACCGCGGCGACATCTGGCTGATCTATCTCGTCACCGCGTTGTACGGGCTCGGCGGTGACATCTTCGCCGCCTCCCGAGCCTCGATGCTGAAGGCGATGCTTCCCGACGAGCTGCTCGGCGACGCGAACGGTGCCTACCAGTCGATCCGCGAGGGCCTCCGCCTCGTCGCGCCTCTCGCCGGCGCAGGAATCTTCGCCGTGTTCGGCGGGGCAACCGTCGCGCTCGTCGACGCCGGAACGTTCCTCCTATCCGCCGCCACGCTCGTCGCGCTTCGCTTCGACGAGCCGGACGCAGCCGAGCGCGAGCACCACTTCCTGCGGGAGGTCTCTGCCGGGATATCGCACATCGCGCGCGTCCGCGTGCTGCGGGAGCTGACGATCGGCATCGGCGCGGCGCTTGCCGTGGCCGGTTTCAGCGAGACGATCATCTTCGCGGTCACGAGCCAGGGCCTGCATCGCCCGCCCTCGTTCATTGGCGTCCTCGCGAGCTTTCAGGGTGTCGGTGCGATCGTGGGTGGGGTCACCGCTGCGCGGCTGATGCGACGCGTCGGCGACCTGCGCCTCGCCGGCCTCGGAATCGCCCTGTTCGGTCTCGGCGACTCGCTGTGGATCATCCCGAGCACGGGGCTCGTGCTCGTCGCGGCGGCGATCGCGGGGCTCGGCATCGTCTGGGCGATCGTCTCGCTCGCGACCGCGTATCAGGTGCGAAGCCCGAGCCACATGCAGGGCCGGGTGGCGGCCGCCGCCAACATGCTCTTCAGCGTGCCCCAGACGATCTCGATCGCCGCGGGCGCCGCGCTCATCACCATCATCGATTACCGGATAGAAATCGTGGCGATGGCCGTCGTCTTCTTCGTCGCCGCGTGCTACCTGCTGACACGCAGCGCCGACGAGGCCGTTGAGGCCGAGGTCGAGGCAACACTCGCGGCTTGACGGCGCCGACGCCGCTGACGCCGCTGCGGAAGAACCGCGACTTCGTCCTGCTTCAGGTCGGACAGACGCTCTCGACAATCGGCTCCGAGTCGACCGGGATCGCATATCCGCTCCTCGTGCTCGCGGTGACTCACTCGCCGGTCGAGGCGGGGGTCGTCGGCTTCGCGCGCGTGCTGCCGTGGGCGCTCTTCGGCGTGTTCGCGGGGGTCGCCGTCGACCGCTTCAAACGCAAGCGGATGATGATCGCCTCGGACCTCGTCCGCGCCGGAGCCGTGACGAGCCTCGTGGTCGCGATCGCCGTGCACCGGCTGACATTCGCGCAGATCGCAATCGTCGCGTTCGTCGAAGGCACGATGTACGTGTTCTTCAACGTCGCGGAGATCGGCGCGCTGCGTTCGGTGGTGCCCGGCCGACAGCTGCCTGCGGCGGCCGCAGCGGAGCAAGCGCGGTACTCGACGATGGCGATCGTCGCGCCGCCGCTCGGCGGATCGCTCTTCGGCATCGGCCGCGCATTGCCGTTTCTCGCCGACGCCGTGTCCTACGCGTTCTCCCTCGCCTCCCTCCTCGCGATTCGAACGCCCTTCCAGGAGGAGCGCGAGCACGAGCAGGTCGCGATTCGAGCGCAGCTCGCCGAGGGGTTCCGCTGGCTCTGGGGGCACAGGTTCCTGCGGTCGTGCGCCATCCTCTTCACTTGGGTGAACGTCGTGTTCGAGGGGACGTTTCTCGTGCTGATCATCGTCGGGCGCCGCCAGGGGCTCTCGGGAGGGCAGATCGGAGCGCTCATCGCCGCGATCGGATTCGTGTCCCTCGCGGGATCCCTCGCGTCACCACGGCTCCAACGGCGGCTCTCGATGCGCCAGTTCGTCGTCGGCTCCCTCTGGCTCCAGCTCTGCATCGCCGCCTTCCTCCTGAAGCCGAGCATCTACGTGCTGCTCGCCGGCTCGATCCCGGCGGCATTCACGGCCCCGAGCGTGAACGCGGTGGTCATCGGCTACCGCGTCGCGGTGGTGCCCGATCGCCTGACCGGCCGGGTGAACAGCATCGCGCGCACGATCGCGCTCTGCGGGATGCCGCTCGGCCCTCTCTCCGCCGGCCTGCTGCTCGGCTCGTTCTCTGCGCGGACGACCGTCGCCGTCTACACGAGCCTCCTTCTCCTGCTCTGCGTGATCGCAACGTCCAGCCCGTCGATCCGCAACGCCCCGAGCCTCGACGAGCTCGACGACCTGCCTACGGCCGAAGCTTCTCCCGTAGCAAGCGGTTGACGACCTTCGGATCCGCCTTCCCGCCGGTCTCCTTCATCACCTGGCCGACGAGGAAGCCGAGCACCCCCTCCTTGCCGCCGCGATACGTCGCGACCTGCTCCGGGTTCGCGCCGAGGACGCCGTCGACGACCGGGCCGAGCTCGGACTCGTCGCTCACCGACGTCTGCGACACGTAGGCCGACGCGCTGAAGCCGGGCTTGCCGCTCTCGGCGGTCGCAGCAGCAAGCGCGTCGCGCGTCAGGTTCGCGGTCTTCAACACGAGCGCCATCTCCGCAACGGTCACGGCGGCGGGATCCTGTCCCGTCGCAGCGAAGTCGTTCATGACCCAGTTCGCCGCGATCCGCGGCTCCACCTCGTCCGCGACGAGGCCGTCGTAGAGCGCGTCCCGCTCGGTCGTCACGAGCGCGTACGCGACATCGAAGCCGAGCACCTCCTCGAGCGCGCGGATGCGCGCGCCCGGAAGCGCGCCGATCTCGCCGCGCAACCGCTCGACGAGCTCCGCAGGCGCCTCGACGGGAACGAGGTCCGGCTCGGGGAAGTAGCGATAGTCGTCCGCCTCCTCCTTCGAGCGATGCACCGTCAGCCGGTCGGTGTCGGCGTCGTAGTCGTAGGTCGACTGATCGAGCTCCTCGCCACGCTCGTAGGCTGCGACCTGTTCCCTGACCGCGGCCTCGATGCCGCGGCGGATGAAGGTGAACGAGTTCATGTTCTTGAGCTCCCAGCGCGGCCTGTAGCCCTCCTCCCCGCGCTTGCGCACGGAGACGTTGACGTCGGCGCGGAGCGTGCCCTTCTCCATCTCGGCGTCGGAGATCCCGAGCTCGACGATGGTCTGCCGCAGCAGTCGCAGGTAGCGGTCGGCCTCGTCGGCCGAGCGCAGGTCGGGCTCGCTCACGATCTCGACGAGCGGCGTGCCGCCGCGGTTGAAATCGACGAGCGAATAGGCCGCGCCGACGCTCCGTCCCGTTGCGCCGCCGGCGTGCACGGTCTTCGCCGCATCCTCCTCGAGATGCGCGCGTACGATGCCGACCGTCTCGTCACCGCCGGCCGTCGGGACGACGAATGCACCGGGGCCGCAGAGCGGTGCCTCGTACTGACTGATCTGATAGCCCTTCGGCAGGTCGGGATAGAAGTAGTTCTTGCGCGCGAAGATCGCGTGCTCCGAGATCTCGCAGCCGAGTGCGAGCCCGAGCTTGATCGTGTGCTCGATCGCCCGCGCATTCGGGACCGGCAGCGCACCCGGGTGCGCCAGGCACACGGGACATGTGCGCGTGTTCTCGCCGGCTCCGTACTCGAGCGCGCAGCGACAGAACATCTTCGTCTTCGTCTTGAGGTGCGCATGGACCTCGAGCCCGATCACGGGTTCCCACTCAGCCGAGCTCATCGAGCCTCGCCTTCGCCTCCTGCAGCGCCGCTTCGATGTCGAGGTCGACCTCGACCATCCCCAGGCGGTGCTCGAGCACGCCCTTCCGCTCGATCAGCCAGAGCTCGCGCTCGCCCGCCTCGAGCTGCAGCTTCAGGTCGCCGACGAGGACAGCCCGCGAGCCGTCGAGGACGCGCGGCGCGGTGCCGAAGACGCGCTCGACGGCGGGGATGAAGTCGGCGGCGGGATCCTCGAATCTCATCTCCGCTCCTTCATGAGCTCCGTCGAGCCTCCGCTCATGCGAGCCTCGTGGGGACGGGGTCGAAGCCGATCGCCGTCTCGAGCGCGTACCCGGCCTCGAAGAGCGCGTTCTCCGAGAACTGCGGGCCGATCAGCTGCACGCCGACGGGCAGCCCCTCGGAGAGGCCGCAAGGGACGTTCAGGCCCGGGAGCCCCGCCATGCACGACGGGATCGTCAGCAGGTCGTTCAGGTACATCGCGAGCGGGTTCGCGGACTTCGCGCCCAGCTCGAACGCGACGGTCGGGGAGGTCGGCGTCAGCAGGATGTCGAAGCGCTCGAACGCCGCGGCGTGCTCCCTGATCAACACGGTGCGCACCTTCTGCGCCTGCCCGTAGTACGCGTCGTAGTAGCCGGCCGAGAGCGCGTAGGTGCCGACGAGGATGCGCCGCTTCGGCTCGTCGCCGAAGCCCTCGTCGCGCGTACGGGTGTACATTTCCAGCCGATCGCCGGCGTTCGCCGAGCGGTAACCGAAGCGCACGCCGTCGTAGCGCGCGAGATTCGAGGACGCTTCGGCCGGCGCAATCAGGTAGTAGCACGGGACGCCGTAGTCCAGAGAGAGCGGGAGCGAGCAGTCACCGACGTCGGCACCGAGCTCGCGGCAGAGTTCGATCGCCCGCTGCACCGCCTCGCGCACGCCGGGCTCGATCGCCTCGTGCTCGGTGAACTCGGTCGGCACGCCGATGCGCACGCCCTTCAGCGAGTCGCTCTCGGGCAGCTCCACCTCGTTCGGAAGGTCGACCGTCGTCGAGTCGCACGGATCGCGGCCTGCGATCACCGAGTAGAGGAACGCGCAGTCTCGTACGTTCCGCGCGACCGGACCGACCTGGTCGAGACTCGACGCGAACGCCACGACGCCGTACCGCGAGACCGTGCCGTAGGTCGGGCGCAGCCCGACGTTGCCGCAGAGCGCGGCGGGCTGCTTGATCGAGCCGCCGGTGTCGGAGCCGAGCGCCCATGGGGCGAGGCCGGCGGCGACCGCGGCGGCCGAGCCGCCGCCCGATCCTCCGGGCACGCGCGCAGGATCCCACGGGTTGTGCGACGGCCCGTACGCCGAGTTCTCGGTCGACGAGCCCATCGCGAACTCGTCCGTGTTCGTCTTGCCGAGGACGCGCAGGCCGCGTGCCTTGCAGCGCTCGACGACGGTGGCGTCGTACACCGGCACGTAGCCCTCGAGGATCTTCGAGCCGGCAGTCGTCGGGATCCCCTTGGTGCCGATCACGTCCTTGACCGCGATCGGGATCCCGTCGCCGCCGTCGTCCTCGCAGACGTGCAGGTAGCAATGCAGCTCCGGGTCGCGCTCGTCGATCGCGGCGCGATACGCGGCGTAGAGCTCCGCGCTCGAGACCTCTTTCTCGCGGACGAGGCGCGCGGCCTCCTCGGCCGAGAGTCGCAGCGTGTCGAGCATCACGACCCTCCCGGCGGAACCCTGAAGTAGTCGCCCTCGTGCTCCGGCGCGTTCGCGAGCGCCTCTTCGACGGTCAGGCACGCGCGCGGCTCGTCCTCCGCCCAGACGTTCACGATGTCGAGCGGGTGTGAGGTCGGCGGCACGTCGGAGAGATCGAGCTCCGAGACCTTCGACACGGCGGCGAGGATGTCGTTCAACTGCGCGCCGAGACGCTCGAGCTCGTCCTCACGGAGCTCGAGGCGCGCGAGGTGCGCGACATGCAGAAGTTGCTCGCGGTCGATTGCCATCCGGCGAAAATCCTTCCAGAAAACGGAAGAGGCCCCTGTCGGGGCCCCTTCACAACTTGAGTCCGACAGGTTCTCTAGATCGCCATGACGTTCGCGGCCTGTGCGCCCTTGGGGCCTTGCACGACCTCGAACGTGACCTTCTGACCCTCGGTCAGCGACTTGTAACCCTCCATGCCGATCGCCGAGAAGTGCACGAACACGTCATCGCCGCCTTCGCGCTCGATGAAGCCGAAGCCCTTCTCGTTCGAGAACCATTTCACGGTGCCTTCTGCCAACTGTGCTCCTCCTTGCAAAAACAACGACGGTGCAAGCCGCCGACCGATGATGAATCCGGCCGATTGTAACTCAGGACACGCGGGAAACAAGACCTCGGCGCGCCCTCGCGGCCGTCACCGTGTTCTTCAGGACCATGGCGATCGTCATCGGGCCGACGCCTCCGGGACGGGCGTCATGTAGGCCGCGAGCTCGGCGGCGCCCGGGTCGACGTCGCCGAAGAGCCCGTCGTCGGTGCGGTTCATGCCGACGTCGATCACGGTCGAGCCCGCCTTGACCATGTCGGCGCCCGACGAGGTGGAGCTGCCCCACCGCGGCGACGAGGATGTCGGCGTCGAGCGTATGCCGCTCGAGGTCCTGCGTCCGCGAGTGGCAGATCGTGACGGTCGCATTCGCCTGCTGCAAGAGCTGCGCCATCGGCTTGCCGACGATCGCCGAGCGGCCGATCACGACGGCGCGGGCGCCCTCGATCTCGATGTCGTGCTCGGCGAGCATGCGCATGATCCCGAGCGGCGTGCCCGGCACGAGCCGCGGCCGCCCCAGGTAGAGGCGCCCGGCGTTCAGCGGGTGGAGGCCGTCGATGTCCTTCGCGGGGTCGATCGCGTCGATCACCCTCGTCTCGTCGAGGTGTGAGGGCAGCGGCAGCTGGACGAGGATCCCGTCCACGCCGTCGTCGGCGTTCAGCTCGGCCAGGATCTTGAGCAGGTCGTGCTCGGTGGTGTCTGCGGGCAGCCGGAGGTCGTTCGCATGGATGCCGACGGCGGTTGCGGCCTTCTGCTTGCCGCCGATGTAGACGTGCGACGCAGGATCGTCGCCCACGAGCACCGTCGTGAGGCCGACCTCGCCGAGCTCCTCGACCTCCGCGGCAACCTCCTCGCGCACGGTTGCCGCGAGCGCCTTGCCGTCGATCATGTGGGCGGCCATCGGGTGAGCGTACGCCAGAATGGCGGGATGGCGGACCGCTTCCCGCGAAAGAACGATCCCGCGTCGATCGCCGCGCGCCGCGAGGCGCTCGGCCTCGACGGCAACGTCGATCTCGAGCCGTACGCGAAGGTCGCGGAGTCCGTGACGGGCGTCGCCGTGATTCCGGTCTCGGTCGCGCAGCTCTCGGTGGCGCTCGCCGACTATGCGCTCTCGGAGGACGGCGAGGTCGTCGAGTCGGGACGCTCGCTCGAGGAGGTGACCGTTCCGCTCGCCCACTCCGAGGGTGGATTGACGGCGTCCGTCCAGCGTGGAGCGAAGGCGGTCGAGCTGTCCGGCGGGTTCCGAACCTTTGTGGTCGCGGACCGCATCACTCGCGCCTCGTGCTTCGTCTGCCAGGACGCGGGCGATGCGCTCGCCCTCGCGCGCTGGATCGGCGAGCACGTCGACGAGATGCGCGAGTGGCTGCGCTCGAGCGGCATCCCCGAGCTCTCGCGCTACGCCGTCCTGCGAGAGGCGAAGACCCATGTCGTCGGCCCGATGTGCCACGTGCTCTGGCGCTGGACGACCGGCGATGCGGTCGGGCCGAACATGATGACCCGCAACGCGTACGCGCTGAACATGGCCTACGTGCTCCCGAACGCGCCCGTCGCGATCGAGCGGACGATGCTCGAGGCAAACATGGGCGGCGACAAGAAGCCGTCGTACGAGTTCTTCCAGTCCGGCCACGGCAAGACGGTGATCGCGGAGGCGACGCTGACCGACGACGCGATCGCGCGCGTCCTGCGAACGACGGCCGCGGATCTCGAAGCGCTGTCGTGGGCCGGCACGCACGGCGCGGTCGCCTCCGGCATGCAGTCGGTCGCATTCACGCCGGCGTCCGCGATCGCCGCCGTCTTCGCCGCGACGGGACAGGACCTCGGCATGGTCGGCACGAGCTCGATGGCGCACGGAACCGGCCGCCGCGTCGAGGGCGGACTCCACGCATCGATCCGGTTCCCGGGCCTCGAGGTCGGAACGGTCGGCGGCGGCACGACCCTGCCCACCGCGCGCGAATGGCTCGAGCTGATGGGCTGTGCCGGTCCCGGCAAGGTCTACCGCTTCGCGCAGATCGTCGCGGCGGCCGCCCTCGCCCTGGAGATCTCCGCCTCCGCAGCGATGGCGACCGCCGGCTCCGAGAACTTCTTCCGCGCGCACTTCGAGCGCGGAGGGATTCGCTAAGGGAGGGCCCGCTTCGACGTCACGTTGCCTTGGGCGTCGAACGTCTCGATCACGGCGGCTTCGCCCCGGGGCAGTTGGACGCCCGACGCGAAGAGGTTGTCCACGACAGGCGTCGAGTCGATCACGTCGCCGTTCGCGCCGAGGAACGCGACCTTTGCGACGCCGTCGGCGGCGATTCCCTGTAGCTCGATGAACGGCGGAAACGAGAGCGCCTGGACACCGGCGGAGGGGAATCCGTTCGTGTTCAGGTCGCAGCCGAAGCCCTTGTGGTACTGCTCGTCGACGTGATCGATCGCGAAGCAGAAGTGTCCGTCGGCGTTCCGCGCGGCGTAGAACCTGACGCCGTTCAGCGTGCCGAGCAACTGCATCGTCGAGCCGACCTTCAGTTCCGCCATCGCCTGTTCGAGATTCCCGGCACCCGGCAGCACCGAGCTCGTCGATACCGGCGTTCCCTGATTCGAGATCCCGAGCGCATCGGCGAGACGGCCCGCGAACGCGACGGCCGGAATCGCAATCGCCGCTGCGACGATCGCCGCAACTGCGAGCCGACGGACGCGCACGGGGCTCGCAACGCTCGGCTGCGCGCCGGTCGGGACGGGGTTCGCGGCCGCCAGCCGCGCAATCAGGTCGTTGCTCATTCGGTCACTCCCTTCGGTTCGGGGCGAAAGGACGCAGCGACCGAGAGGCGTGACGCGAGCCGCGACTTCGCGCGGTGGTAGCGCACGCGACAGGCAACCGGCGAGCAGTCGAGCGCGCGGGCGGCGTCGCGGAGCGACAGCCCCTCCCACGCGACGAGCCGCAATACCTCGCGATCGGTGTCGCTCAGCCCGGCGAACGCGGCCGCAAGCACCGAGTCGCCGACCGGCTCGGGCTCGTGACCGACGTCGACGGGAACGTGCGTGCTCCGCGCACGCCGCCGGCGGTCGTTCGCCAGCGTGTTGCGGGCGACCGCGTAGAGCCACGGCAGCGCCTCGCGCGGGACATCGTCGAGCCGCTTCCAGCAGACGAGGAAGACGTCGGCGACGACATCGTCGACGACATCCTCCGGCGCCCGCCGGCGGACGTACGCACGGATCGCGTCCCCGTGCTCGGCATAGAGCTGCTCGAACCGCTGCATCTCACCCCGTCTATGTCGCCGCGGCGCGAAGCGTTACAGGCTCAGAACGGAAGCTCGACCTCGGAGACGTCCAGCCCGAGTGACTGGGCGAGGCGCACGCCGTGGGCGAGCTCCGTCTTCAGGCGCTCGCGGTCGCGCGCCTCCATCAGCTGCCCGATCATCTCGCGCGCCTTCGGTCGCCACATCGCGTGCGCTGCGAACTCCGGGAGCATGCGATTGGCGGCATCGATCAGCGTGCGCTTCGTCCGGTCCGATGCGCCCTCGAGCAGCACGCGCTCGTACGCCATCCCGGCGCCGTGATGGATGCCGTCATCGGTCGCGAGCCGGTTGCACAGGTCCTCGAGGATCGTCCCGCGCGACGAGCGGGCGATCAGCCGGAAGCGCGGGATGATCAGGCGCTCGAAGAAGACCTGCATGAGGAAGACCTTCTCCTCGAGCGTCTCCGCCTCGAGGAACATGTGACCGAGTTTGTCGAGATGCGGGTCGCGCTCGCCCTCGCCGCCGACCTCGCCGATCAGCCTGAGCCACGCCTCCGTATGGCGCGACTCGTCCTGCACCATCGTCGAGTAATAGAGCCTCGCCTCCGGATCGGGTGCGGCGTTCAGGAGCTGCGCGGCCATCTCGCAGGCGAGGACGTCGGCCTGGAGCTGCTGCATGATCACCGAGCGCCAGACGTCCCGGCGCCGCGCCTGCCGCTCCGGCGAGCCCTTGCCCTCGGGCACGGGCGGCAGGTCCTGCCACGGCACGTCCCGGACCGCCCACTCCTGGTGCTTCGCGAGGTCGTAGAAGCGGAGGACACCCGCGTACTTGCTCCGGTCCTCCACCTCCGCCGCAGGCTCCGCGCTCATCCGGGCGGACCTTAGCGTGACCGCTTGATAGGAATGGCCGGATGATCGCGCTCGTCTTCAGCTACGAAGTGCGCGAGGCCGGCGAGTTCGAGCGGGTCTACGGCCCGGGGGGCGAGTGGGCCCGGTTCTTCACCGGCGCGCCCGGCTACATCGGCACCGAGCTCCTGCGCGACGTCGAGCTGCCGAGCCGGTACCTCGTGATCGACCGGTGGGAGTCGCCGGAGGCCTACAACGGCTTCGCGACCGCGAACCGCGAGGAGTACATGCGCCGGGTCGACGACAGCCGCTTCCACTACGAGCAAGAGCTCCGCTTCGGCACCTTCGAGACGGTGTGGCCGGAGGCTCAAGCCGACCGCCCCGAAGGCCGATAAGCGAGGCAACGATTCCGGCCTCCCGCGGCCCGGAGGATAGGTGCCCGCATGCTCCTGAAACAGATCGTCGCCGTCGGGGCTTGCATCTTCGCCCTCATGCTCGTCGTCAAGGACGGCCGCGTCCCGCGGCTCGCCGGCCTGACCGGCTCGTGCGCGGTCGTCCAGTCCTACCCGGACTCCTCCGCGATGGTCTCCTGCCGCGCCGGCCGCCTCGATGGGAAGCCCAACCTCGCCCACCGCGGCTGCACGAGCGCCGAGACCACACGAACCGTCGAGTACTGGCGCTGCTTGGCGGGCTACCGACTCCACGGCGTCACCCGGTAGCGCAGGAAACCGAATCCGCCTCCGGCCCGTAGGCAGGCACAGGCTGCCTCGCGTCCGGCGGCTCCCTGTGTCGCCGGCCGCCACGGAGACACCCCCCGCCGGACGCCGGGCAGCCGTCTGCGCAGCGGTCCGGGCTGCGCATTGCGTAGGTCAAAGCACCCGTTTGCCTCGCATTGCAGTAGTGAGATACTCAGGGCGATGCGGGTCGAGGAACGCTCGTCGACGGATCAGGTGCGCCAGGGGCGCGAGCGCTACGTGCCCCGGGGCGTCGCGGGCACCGATCTCGTCGTCTCGCGCGCCTGGGGTGCGCGGATCTGGGACGCCGAGGGCCGCGAGTACATCGACTTCGGCGGGGGGATCGCCTGCCAGAACCTCGGCCACGGCAACGCCGCGGTCGTGCGCGCGGTCCACGAGCAGGTCGACCGCTACCTCCATCAGTGCTTCATGGTCGGCGCCTACGCGCCGTATGTCGCGGTGGCCGAGAAGCTGGACGAGCTCTGGCCCGGCAAAGCCGCGACGAAGACGCTTCTCGTCAACTCGGGCGCGGAGGCGATCGAGAACGCGGTGAAGATCGCCCGGGCCGCGACGGGGCGCGCGGGCGTCGTCGTCTTCGACCGCGCCTTCCACGGCCGCACGAACCTGACGATGGCCATGACGTCGAAGCTCGTCTACAAGCAGGGCTTCGGGCCGCTCGCGACGGACATCCACCGCGCCCCCGCGCCGTATCCGTATCGCGGCGTCTCGACGGAGGATGCGCTCCACGGGCTCGAGCTCCTCTTCAAGCAGGACGTCGATCCCCGGGAGGTTGCCTGCGTCGTCCTCGAGCCGGTGCAGGGCGAGGGCGGCTTCATCCCGATGCCGCCCGAGTTCATCCAGGCGCTGAGAGGGGTCTGCGACGACAACGGCATCGTCTACGTCGACGACGAGGTCCAGTCCGGCTGCGGACGCACCGGGACGATGTGGGCGATCGAGCGGTTCGACGTCGAGCCGGACCTCCTGGTCTCCGGCAAGACGCTCGGCGGCGGACTGCCGCTCGCGGCCGTGACCGGGCGCGCGGAGCTGATGGACGCGCCGCACGCCGGCGGGCTCGGCGGCACCTTCGGCGGCAACCCGGTGTCGTGCGCGGCGGCGCTCGCCGTGCTCGACGAGCTCTCCGCCCCCGGCTTCCGGGAGCGCGCCGAGCAGATCGCGAAGCTGCTGCGAACGCGGCTGGACGAGATCGCGGCGGCGCATCCGATCGTCGGCGAGGTTCGCGGGCTCGGAGCGATGCTCGCGCTCGAGCTCACCGAGCAGAGCGGCGACGCGTCGAGATCGGTCACGACCTCGGCGCGCGAGCGAGGGCTCGTCCTCCTCTCGTGCGGCCTCTACGGGAACGTGATTCGTCTCTTGCCGCCGCTGTCGGCAACCGACGACGAGCTCGAGCGCGGGCTCGGGATCCTCGAGGAGGCACTTGGCGACGCAAGCTCCGGCTAGGCCGGCGCAGGAGCGCGGCGCGGCGAGCCCCGCGGTGCGCCTCAGCGGCATCCGCCGGACCTACGGCGACGTCGTTGCGATCGACCGGCTGGATCTCGAGATTGCAGAAGGGGAGTTCTTCACGCTGCTCGGGCCGTCCGGCTCGGGCAAGACCACGACATTGCGCGTGATCGCCGGCTTCGAGCAGCCCGACGAGGGACACGTCGAGCTCGCTGGTGTCGACGTGACTCGCGTGCCGCCGTCCGAGCGCGACATCAACACCGTGTTCCAGGACTACGCGCTCTTTCCGCACATGAGCGTCCAGCAGAACGTCGAGTACGGCCTCCGCGTCAAGGGCATGGGCCGCCGCGAGCGGCGCGAGAAAGCACAGGCGGTGCTCGAGCGTGTCCGCCTTCCCCAGGTCGCTTCCCGCAAGCCGGTGCAGCTCTCGGGCGGTCAGCGGCAGCGGGTCGCGCTCGCGCGCGCGATCGTCAACTCGCCCTCGGTGCTGCTCCTCGACGAGCCCCTCGGCGCGCTCGACCTCAAGCTGCGCCAGGAGATGCAGGTCTTTCTCAAGGCCCTCCAGCGCGACCTCGGCATCACGTTCGTCTACGTCACGCACGACCAGGAGGAGGCGTTGACGATGAGCGACCGCATGGCCGTCTTCAACGACGGCCGGATCGAGCAGATCGGAACACCCGCCGAGGTGTACGAGCATCCGCAGACGGAGTTCGTCGCAGGCTTCGTCGGCATCTCCAACCTGCTCGAACGGAACGGACGCCGCATCATCGTGCGTCCGGAGAAGATTCTCATGCGCGGCCTCGACGACGGCACCGGCGGCGAGACGGGCGTCGTACGCGACGTCGTCTACGTGGGGATGGTCACGCGTTTCATCGTCGATCTCGACTCGGGCGGCGAGCTCGTCGTCATCCGGCAGAACCTCGAGACATCGTCGCAGCAGGCACTGGATGAACAGGGCAAACGCGTCCGGCTCGAATGGCGGCCGGAGCACACGTACGAGATTCCCAAGGAGGATCAGTGAGTCGCATCAGGAGGGCACACGTGCTCGTAGCGGCGCTCGCCGCTGCGCTGTGCGTACCGGCGGCAGGCATCGGGTCGGGGAACGGGCTTCCGACGAAGATCGGCAAGGGTGAAGGAGCGCTGAACGTGATCGAATGGGCGGCGTACACCGACCCGTCGTTCGCAAAGGCGTTTCAGCAGCAGACCGGGTGCATCATCCACCGGAAGGACGCGGGCTCGTCCAACGAGATGGTGGCGCTCATGCGCAGCGGCGGGGGCGGCGGCGGCGGTCAGTACGACCTCGTCTCGGCATCCGGCGACGCGAGCCTGCGACTCATCTACGGCGGCGACGTCCAGCCCGTCAATCTGAACCTCATCCCGAGCTGGAAGGAGTTCCTGCCCAACTTCCGGTCCCCGGCTCACAACACGGTGAAGGGCGTGCACTACGGCGTCTCCGTGCAGTGGGGACCGAACACGCTCATCTACAACACGAAGCTCGTGAAGCCGGCCCCGACCTCCTGGGGTGCGATCTACAGCAAGAAGTACCGGGGCAAGATCACGGTTCCGAACAACCCGATCCAGATCGCGGATGCGGCCCTCTATCTCATGAAGACGCAGCCGAAGCTCGGGATCAAGGATCCGTACGAGCTGACGAAGACGCAGCTCGACGCAGCGGTGTCGCTGCTGAAGCAGCAGAAGCCGCTGTTGAAGCGGTACTGGAGCTCGGCAACCGACGAGATCGGCGACTTCAAGAACGGCGACGTCGTGATCGGAGCGGGTTGGCCGTACCAGACGCTGCAGCTGAAGGCTGCGAAGGCGCCCGTCGCGGAGACGATCCCGCGCGAGGGCGCGACCGGCTGGGCGGACACGTGGATGCTCGCCAAGCGGGCGCCGCATCCGAACTGCGCCTACGCGTGGATGAAGTACGTCACGCAGCCGCAGGTCGAGGCGAAGCAGGCGCTCGTCTTCGGCGAGACGCCCGTGAACCCGAAGGCGTGCCCGTACATGAACAAGCTGCAGAAGGGCTCGTGCGCGGCGTACCACCTGAACCAGCCGCTCTCGTACTACAGCACGATCCACTTCTGGAAGACCCCGGTCGCGCAGTGCGGCTGGCAGAGCGGGTCGAGCTGCATGGACTACAACGCATGGCAGCAGGCCTGGACGCAAGTCACCGGGTGACGCTTGGCGGTTGACGCAACGGCACCGGCGGGCTCGTCGTCGCGACGGGCCCGCCTCCGCCTCTCCGGAGCGCTCTGGCGACGGCCGTGGCTCAAGGCGATGGGGCTCCTGACGCCGCCGCTCTCCGCGTTCATCCTCATCTACGCCGGCGCGCTCGTCGTGCTCTTCATCTCGTCGCTCTGGACGGTGGATTCGTTCACCGGCAAGGTGATCCATCACTGGACGCTCGCGAACTTCCGGCAGATCGTCGATACGTCGCAGCCGTACCTGCGCATCGCACGCCGCACGGTCGGCATCGCGGCCGCCGTCACGGTCACCGACGCCGTGCTCGCGTTTCCGCTCGCCTACTTCATGGCCCGCCTCGCAAGTCGCCGCACCCGCGCGTTTCTCTTCGTGCTCGTCCTGCTGCCGCTCTGGTCGAGCTACCTCGTCAGGATCTATGCGTGGCGCACGATCCTCGCCCACGACGGCGCCGTCAACTGGGTGCTCAACGGCGTGGGCCTCCCGGATCAGAACATCGCGTACACGAACTGGGCGATGTGGATCGTGTTCTCGTACGTCTGGCTGCCGTTCATGGTGCTGCCGGCGTACGCGGCGCTCGAGCGGATCCCCGACTCCTACATCGAAGCCTCCGCCGACCTCGGAGCGCGCGGAGCGCGGACGCTGCGCTCCGTGATCCTCCCACTCGCGCTCCCCGGTCTCGTCGCAGGCTCGATCTTCACGTTCTCGCTGACGCTCGGCGACTTCATTACGCCTCTCCTCGTCGGCGGCCCGAGCTCGAGCTTCATCGGCAACGTCGTCTACGACTTCATCGGCATCAACGCGAACATCCCATTCGCCGCTGCATTCGCGGTCGTGCCCGTGCTCGTGATGGGCGTCTACCTCACGATCGCGCGGCGGCTCGGCGCGTTCGAGGCGCTCTGATGGAGACGCGCACGACACGCGTCGGTCTCGCGGCCTGGTCGGGGCTCGTGATCCTGTTCCTCTGGGTCCCGCTCTTGATCATCGCGATCTACGCGTTCAACAGCTCGAATGTCCAGAGCTGGCCGATCCCCGGTTGGACGCTGCACTGGTTCCGCGACGCGTGGCACAACAACGAGGCGCGCTCGGCCTTCCTGCTCTCGGTCAAGGTGGGCGCACTGACGACCGCGATCGCGCTCGTCCTCGGAACGATGGCGGCGACGGCGATCGCGCGCTTCCGCTTCTTCGGACGCGAATCGATCTCGTTCCTGCTCGTGCTGCCGATCGCGCTGCCCGGGATCATCACCGGCATGGCGCTGAACTCGTTCTACGTCTTCGCCGGGCTGGGCTTCTCGATCTGGACGATCGTGATCGGTCACGCGACCTTCTGCGTGGTCGTCGTCTACAACAACGTCCTCGCAAGGCTGCGCCGCTCGGCGCCGTCGCTCCTCGAGGCCTCCGCCGACCTCGGCGCGGACGGGTGGCAGACCTTCTGGTTCGTCGTATGGCCGGTGCTCTCGACCGCTCTCGTCGCCGGCGGTCTGCTCGCGTTCGCGCTCTCCTTCGACGAGGTCGTCGTGACGACGTTCACCGCGGGCGCGCAGGCCACGCTTCCCATCTTCATCCTCGACAACTTGCGACAGGGGCAGCAGCTGCCCATCATCAATGTCGTCGCGTTCGTCGTCATCGTGCTGACGGTGGTGCCCGTCGCCCTCGCACAACGGCTCACGCGCGACACCGGGATCATCCGTCGCGGGGCAACAGCAGCAGCAATTGCGAAGGAGGCATGACATGAGCGCAACGAAGACGAGCTACAAGGCGTTCGTCGGCGGCGACTGGGTCGACAGTGCGTCGGGCGAGACGATGGACGTGATCAACCCGGCGACGGGAGAGGTCGTGGCGGCGGTGCCCCGCTGCTCCGGCGAGGACGTCGACCGCGCGGTCGCCGCGGCCTCGAAGGTGCTGCCCGAGTGGCTCGACAAGACGCCGAAGGACCGCTCGGAGCTCCTGCACGCGCTCGCCGACGTGCTCACGGACAATGCGGAGGAGCTCGCACAGCTCGAGTCGCTGAACGTCGGCAAGCCGCTCATGGCGTCGCGCGACGAGATGCCCTTCTCGGCGGACAATCTCCGCTTCTTCGGGGGCGCCGCGCGGCAGCTCGAGGGGAAGTCCGCCGGCGAGTACATCGCCGGCTACACGTCGATCGTCCGCCGCGAGCCGCTCGGGATCGTCGGTGGCATCTGCCCGTGGAACTACCCGCTGATGATGGCGGTGTGGAAGCTCGGGCCCGCACTCGCGGCAGGCAACGTGCAGATCCTCAAGCCGTCCGAGCAGACGCCGCTCTCGCTCCTGCGATTCGTGCAGCTTGCGCAAGAGGTGATCCCTCCGGGTGTGCTGCAGATCGTGACCGGCGACGGCGTCCCGGTCGGCGAACGGCTGGTCGCACATCCCGACGTGCGGCTCGTCTCGCTCACGGGGGACGTCGCGACCGGCAAGGCGATTGCGAAGAATGCGGCGGACACATTGAAGCGCGTCCACCTCGAGCTCGGCGGCAAGGCGCCGATGGTCGTGTTCGACGATGCCGATCCCGCCGCGGTCGCAGAGGGGATCCGGCTCGCAGGCTTCTGGAACTCGGGCCAGGACTGCACGGCGGGGTCGCGCGTGATCGCCGGTCCGAAGATCTACGACAAGCTCCTCGAGGAGCTCGTTCCGCAGGTGGAGTCGCTCAAGGTCGGCGACCCGATGGACTCGGACGAGATCGAGATGGGCTCCGTGATCTCGCAGTCGCAGCAGGAGCGCATCCTCGGCTTCCTCGAGCGGGCGAAGGGTGCGACCGTGCTGACCGGCGGCGGCGCCGGGAACGGCTCGCGGGGCTTCTTCGTGCAGCCGACGATCGTGACGGACGTGAAGCAGACCGACGAGATCGTGCAGAAGGAAGTGTTCGGCCCCGTGGTGACGGTGCAGCGCTTCGCAGACGACGACGAGGCGATCCGCTGGGCGAACGACGTTCCGTACGGGCTTGCCGCGTCCGTCTGGACGCGCGACGTCGGCCGGGCGATGAACGCGGTGCGGCGCCTCCAGTTCGGCACGGTATGGGTGAACGACCACCTGCTGCCGATCACGTCCGAGATGCCGCACGGGGGCTACAAGCAGTCCGGCTACGGCAAGGACATGTCGCTCTATTCGATGGAGGAGTACACGCAGATCAAGCACGCCGCCTTCAAGATCGACTGACGTTGCACTCCCGCAACTCGGTTGCAACGAAGTTGCAACCGAGTTGCGCGTTTGAGAGACGTACGCTCAGCGCAGAGTGCGTCCCCCCACATTCGAACGGCCCGGAGGCTTCCACCACGTCACCTGCCGTGGCAACCGTCGGCAGGGGATCTTTTTCGACGAACGAGACTTCCGAACGCTGCTTCGCTATCTCGCCACGGCCGTCGATCGGTTCGGATGGCTGTGCCATGCCTACTGCTTGATGACGAACCACTTTCACCTTCTGCTCGAGACGCCCGAGCCCAACCTCGGTCGAGGCATGCTGCTGATCAACGGCTCCTACGCTCGCTACGTGAACCGTCGGCACGCGCTCGACGGCCACGTGTTCCAAGGCCCATACCGCGTCGAGCCGATCGTGCGAGACGAACATCTGCTCGAGACGTGCCGATACATCGTCCGCAACCCGGTCCGCGCGCGTCTCGTGGACCAACCGGGTGACTGGCCGTGGTCGAGCTACCGCGCGACGGGCCCTGGAGAGGCGGCCGGCGTTCTTGACGGTCGAGTTCGTGCGCAATCTCTTCGGGTCTCCGCGGGACTACCGGGACTTCGCAACCGGGTTGCAGAGCAACCCGGTTGCAAATGAGCGCCGTACGGCGTACAACCCATAAGCAATCCAAATCGTCCTGCGCGCGTCTAAGTCTCAGGTGTCCCTCATCCATTTCACCCCGGAGGTCGTGCGTGTCCGCTGACGAGCTCACCGCAGCGACAGAGATCGCCGAGCGCTTCCTCGACAACATCGAGACCGTCGTCCACGGCAAGCGCGAGCAGATCAAGCTCGTCGTCGCCGCACTCATGTGCGGCGGTCATGCGCTGCTCGAGGACGTTCCCGGCACGGCGAAGACGGTCCTCGCACGTGCGATCGCAGGCTCGATCGAAGGCTCGCGGGCAAGCCGGATCCAGTGCACGCCCGACCTTCAGCCGACCGACGTCACCGGCCTCTCGATCTTCAACCAGAAGGAGCGCGACTTCGAGTTTCGTCCCGGCCCCGTCTTTGCGAACGTCGTCCTCGTCGACGAGATCAACCGTGCGATGCCGAAGACCCAGTCCGCGCTCCTCGAGGCCATGGCCGAGCAGCAGGTCACGGTCGACGGCGAGACGCGCAGGCTCGAGGACCCCTTCCTCGTGCTCGCGACCCAGAACCCGATCGAGTACGAGGGGACATTTCCGCTGCCCGAGGCGCAGCTCGACCGTTTCTTCGTCAGGACGACGCTCGGGTACCCGGACGCCGCGGACGAGGCCCGCATCGTCGAGGAGCAGCTCGGCGGGCACCCGCTCGGACGGCTGCAGCCGGTGATCCGGCTCGAGGAGATCGCCGCGCTCCGCCGCTCCGTCGCCGACGTCTTCGTGCACGAGGCTGTCGCAGGTTGGATCGTGGATCTCGTGCGCGCAACGCGCGCGATCGACCTCGTAGCGATCGGCAGCTCCGTACGCGGCACGCTGGCGCTCAATCGCGCGGCACGTTCGTGGGCCGTGCTGCACTCGCGCCGCTACGTGACACCTGAGGACGTCGAGCAGCTGTTCATCCCGGTGCTCCTGCACCGCATCCTCTTCCGGCCGAGCTTCCTCGCCGAGATCCGCGATCGCGGCTGGGAGGCGGCGGCGCAGGAGGTTCGGTCGCGCTGCCTCGAGATCGCGCCCAAGCCGGGGTTCGACATCGATCTCGACGTCCCGGCGGCGGCGACCGTCTAAGCACGCTGTGGCGACCGTCTTTCCGCTCGTCCCGCGCCGGCGAGTGATCGGCCTCGCCTTCGGCGGCGTGCGCAGCGCCCGCCGCGGTGTGGGCTCGGACGTCGCGAGCACCCGCGAGTACCACCCGGGCGACGACGTCGGCTGGATGGACTGGGCCGCTTCGGCTCGGCTCTCCGCAGCGCGTGGCTCCGACGAGTTCATCGTGCGCGAGCGCTTCGCCGACGAGGCGCCGCGCGTCGTCGTCCTCGTCGATCGTCGCGCGTCGATGTCGATTGCGGCCTCGCCGTTGCGCCGGCTCGACAAGCCGCGCGCCCTCCTGACCGCGCTCGACCTGATCGGACAGAGCGCTCTCGCCGCGCGCAGCCTCACCGGCTATCTCGATTACGCGGAGGACGAGGCGTACTGGCGCGCGCCGCGCAGCGAGGCGCGTGCCGAGCCGGGGACATACGAGCGTCCCTTCGGCGCTCCCGAGGACACGGTGTCCCGCGGCCTCGACTTTCTCGCGGAGCATCGCCGCGAGCTTCCGACCCAGGCCTTCGTCTTCATCCTCTCCGACTTTCTCGTGCCACCCGACCTGCGCGCCTGGCAGCGCGCCCTCGAGCACCGCTGGGAGCTCGTGCCGGTTCTGATCCAGGATCCGGTGTGGGAGCGGAGCTTTCCCGAGGTCGGCGGCATCACCGTCCCGTACGCAAGCCCCGAGACGGGCCGCGTCGACCCCGTGTACGTCACCGTCAAAGAGGCTGCGCATCTGCGGGCGACGCACGAAGCTCGCTGGAACGGCCTCGTGCGCGACTTCAGGTCGCTCGGCTGCGAGCCGGTCAACGTCCAGACGCACGACCTCGGCGAGATGCTGGGCGCATTCCTCCGCTGGGCCGACCTCCGCCAGATGTGGCGCGGAGCGATCGCGTGACCCGGTCGATCCTCGCGATCGCGACCGCGGCACTCGTCGTATCCGCCTCCGCCGCTGCCCGTCTTCCCGTCGTCAAGGGCGGGTCGTCAGTCGGCGAGGGTCTGCCGCTGAAGGCGTACGCGACGATCACGCCGACCGTGCATCTGTTCGGCGATGCGATCACGGCGAAGATCGCCATCGTCGCGGACACGAAATGGGTCGACCCCTCCCGTCTGCAGGTGAACACCGACTTCGCCCCCTACCAGCCCACGCAGGCCCCGAGCATCATCCGGCTTCGGGTGGGCCGCTTCGCCCAGGTGACGTGGACGTGGACCCTCCGCTGCCTCACGGTGAAATGCGTGCCGCGCGCCCCGCCGAGCGAGAGGTTCCATCTGTTCCAGTTCCACCCGGCGCGCATCGCATATCTGCGAGCCGATCGCAAGGCGGCGTACCGCCTCAACGCGAACTGGCCGCCGATCGAGGTCCTCTCGCAGGTCAGCCCGGGCCTCGTCGCCTTTCTGCAGAAGAAGAACAATCTCAACTGGCGCATCGGCATCACGCCGGTGGCCGCACCGACCTGGCGGACCTCGCCCGGGCTGCTGATCTGGCTCGCGATCGGCCTCGCAGCCCTCTTCGGGCTCGCGACGCTCGCGTTCGCCTGGCGCTGGTACCTCGTCGTGCGACCTCGGCGCGAGCCCGCGACGGCGGTGGATTCGGCTACGACGCTCGAACGTGCGCTCGCGGTGCTTCAGTATGCGCACGAGCACGGTGACGAGACGCTGCAACGAAAGGCGTTCGAGCGCGTCGCGGGCGAGCTCGGCGTCGAACGCGCCGACGAGCTCACGCTGATCGCACGCGAGCTCGCGTGGTCGCAGCGCACACCGGAGCACGAAGAAGTCGAGGAATTCGCCGAGCAGGCGCGCGGCGCGCAGGAGGGCGACGCGTGAGGCTCACGATTCCCACCCTGCGCAGGAAGCACGCTGTCGTACTCGCCGACGACTGGGAGCTGCACACACGCGCGCAGCGGACGGCTGTCGTTCGGATCGCCCTCGCGGCCGCTCTGCTCGGAACGCTCGGCCTGCTCTTCCACGTTGCGCGCTCGGCCGGTGCGGGCAGAGCCGCGGTGTTCCCGGAAGGCGCGAGCACGGGCGTCGTCGCGCTCGACCTGTCGGCGAGTATTTCCGGCCCGACGTATGCGCGCGTCGCGACGACGCTGCGTGGCATCGTCAACGCGAACGAGTCGATCGGGCTCGTCATGTTCTCCGACTCCGCCTACGAGCTCCTGCCGCCGAACTCCCCGCCGGGCGCGCTGCTCCAGTTCATTCCGTTCTTCACGCCAACCCGCTACTACGGTGGCACGCCGGTGTTCGCCCAAACTCCGTGGGACACGTTCTCCGGCGGAACGAAGATCGAGTCCGGTCTCGAAATGGCCCGTCGAGCCCTGCTGCGGGCGAAGGTGGCGCACGGCGCGATTCTCCTCGTGAGCGATCTCGACGACGCGAGCTCGGATCAGGGCCTCATGTCCGACGAGGCGCTGCGTCTGCGCAAGGAGCACATCCCGGTCCGGATCGTCCCGCTCTTCCCGGCGCCCGTCGACGTCCGGTTCTTCTCCGCGGTCTTCGGCGAGAACGCATTTGTCGATCCGAGCGTCTTCACGCATACGGCAAAGCGCCATGCAGCGTCGGTGGCCGCACCCGCGCCGGAGACGCTGATGCTGGTCGGCGGGCTCCTCATCATCCTGCTCGCAGGCAACGAGCGTTGGAACCGCCGGCTCGAAGTCGGGAGCGCGGCTGCATGAGACTGCGTCGCTTCCGCAAGCACCGTGCAGCGTTCCTCGCACTCCTCTGCGCGGGTATCGCCGTCGTGCTCGCCCTGCTCGCGGCGGACGTCGGCGCCTGGCGCTCCACGGTCGCGCGCGACGATCTGCGGTTCCGAGCGCTGCCGGCGCACCGGCATCTCTGGCTGCCCTCGACCGTGCTGCCGGGCGACCCCGCCTCGCTCCTCCTCGGCACCGGGAGCACGGTCGCCTACCGGCGCGCGCTCCAGTACTTCTGGTTTGCCCGCATCGGCAGCAATCCAGAGGTGCGCCAAGACACGCCGACGCTTCGCGCGGCAGCCCAGAACAAGCTCCTCGACCTCATCTCCTCGGCGCCGAATGCGCAGCAGCGGTCGGCCGCGGCGAACCTGCTCGGCGTGCTCGTCGTGACGACGCCGGTCGTCGGCAGCACCGGGGGGACGACCACGGTCCTCACCCGTGCCGCGCAGTACTTCCAGCAGGCGATCGCGATCAATCCCGCGAACGGAGATGCGAAGGAGAACCTCGAGCTCGTGCTGCGGCTGCAGCGCCCGGGCCAGGGGAGGTTCGGCCACGACGCGCGCAGCGGCTACGGGTTCGGCCGGGGCCGCGGCGTGACGAGCCCGGGCGGCGGCTACTGATGCTCGTCGCGGTCGCGGGCGTGTCGTTCCTCTCGCCGCTCGACGGGCTCTTCGTGCTCGCCGCCGCCGTGCCGCTCGCGGCGCTCCTCGTGATGGAGCGGCGGGCAGCCCGGATCCGGCGGCTGCTGGCCGTCGCGGGTCCCGGCCGCCGCGCGGTCGTGCCCATCGTCGTGGCTGTCGTCGCGCTCTCGGGGCTCGTCGCCGTCGCGGCCGCGCAGCCGGTCGTCGTCCGCCAGAAGCTCGTGAGCGAGCGCGCCGATGCGCAGGCGTTCGTCGTCCTCGACACGTCGCTCTCGATGCGCGCCTCGGCCGGGCCCGGTAAGCCGTCGCGCCTGG
Organism: uncultured Actinomycetes bacterium; assembly: GCA_963848665.1. Taxonomy (GTDB): domain Bacteria; phylum Actinomycetota; class Thermoleophilia; order Gaiellales; family Gaiellaceae; genus Palsa-739. Next base: position 43,015 of record CAWKEF010000003.1, on the reverse strand, counting down.
AGCGTGCGAAGAAGCTGGCGATCCGCATCCAGCAGAGCCTGCGCGACGTCCCGGTCGGAATCGTCTCGATGACCGACCGCGCGCTTCCGAACATCATGCCGACCACGGATCCGGCGCTGTTCGACCGCGCGATCAGGCAGTCGGTCGCGATCGACCAGCCGCCGCCGAGCCAGCTCTACCCGGACCGGGCCACGACCTTCGATGCGCTGATACCGCTCGTCGGCTCCCATTTCTTCTCGGACGGCGTCCAGCGACGCCTGCTGATCGTCTACACGGACGGTGAGTCGTCAAAGATCTCACCGCTCTTTCGCATCGAGCTCCAGCGGCGTGTGACGCCCGTCTTCGTGCACGTCTGGCAGGCGGGCGAGCGCATCTACAACCGTGGCAAGCCCGATCCCAAGTACAGGTCCGACCCGACGAGCATGGCGGCACTCGACAACGTCGCTCGGATCATCGGCGTCTCGCACGCGTTCCAGGAGAGCGACACCGGCGGCGTCGCCCGCGCGGCGCGCGACGCGGTCGGCTACGCAGGCACGCGGACGCACATCGATGCCTACGCACGGATCGCGCTCGCTCCCTGGTTCGTTCTCGGCGGCGTTCTGCCCCTCGGCTTCCTCCTCTACAGACGGAACGTCTAGCTAGCCTGGCCGTATGCGGAAGACGATCACTCTCCTCCTGCTCGCCTGCGCCGTCCTCGTCGCGGGCTGCGGCGGCTCGTCGAGCAGCGGGCCGCCGAGCGCGCTCCTCCATCCGGGCACGCTGCATGCACAGGCTCCGCAGCTCTACACCGTCACCTTCAAGACGACGAAGGGGACGTTCACCGTCGGCGTGCACCGCACGTGGGCACCGCACGGCGCCGACCGCTTCTACAACCTCGTGAAGGCGCATTTCTACGACGGGGCGAAGTTCTTCCGCGTCGTGCCGAAGTTCGTCGTGCAATTCGGGATCAGCCCTTACCCGGACGTGTCAGCTGCCTGGAAGAAGGCGACGATCCCCGACGACATCACGAGGGTCCACAACGACCTCGGCGGCGTGACGTTCGCCTCCGCCGGCCCGAACACGCGAACGACACAGGTATTCATCAACCTCGGCAGCAACGAGAGCCTCGACCCGACGTTCCCGCCCTTCGGCTCCGTTCAATCGGGCCTGGACGTCGTCCAGAAGCTCTACGCGGGCTACGGCGACAAGCCGACGCCGCAGCAGGGCGAGATGCTCTCGCAGGGGAACGCGTGGCTCGAGAAGAACTACCCCAAGCTCGACTCGATCACGACCGCCCGCGTCACCGCGGAGTCGAACCCCGCTCTTCCCTAACTACTACCAGTAGAGGCGCCTAGCAGATTCGAACTGCTGTAAACGGCTTTGCAGGCCGCTGCCTAACCACTCGGCCAAGGCGCCTTGGCGGCGCCCATGGTACCCCGCTAGCTGCCGAGCACCCGGTCGAGAAACTCGGTCATCCGCGTGAACGTCTCGATCCGGTTGTGCAGCTTCTCGACCGTGTGCCCCTCGTCCTCGAAGATCAAGAGCTCGCTCGGGATGCCTTTCTGCGCGAGCACCGCGTGGATGTGCTCGGACTCGGACACCGGCACGCGCGGGTCGTTCCGGCCGTGCTGGATGAAGAGCGGCGCGCGGATCGCGTCGATGTGCGTCATCGGCGACGCCTCGATCAGGAAGGCGCGATCGTGCTCGAGCGAGCCGTACTCCCGCTCGCGCGCGGCACGCCGGTACGGCGACGTGTTCTCGAGGAAGGTGACGAGGCTCGAGATGCCCGACACATTCGATGCCGGCCGCCCAGAGCTCCGGCTGCAGGGCGAGCGCCGCAAGCACCATGTATCCCCCGTACGACCGTCCGTAGACAACCGCGCGATCGCCGTCGATCAGCGGCTGCGCGCTCAACCACGCGTGCAGCGCGGCGAGGTCTGCGACCGAGTCGAGACGTCGTTCGATGTCGTCGAGATGCTCGTACCGCTTCCCGTACCCGGTCGAGCCGCGCACGTTGGGCGCCGCCACCGCATACCCCCGTGAAACGAGGAACTGCGTCAGCGGCGCGAAGGACGGCGCGAACCACGGCAGCCACTGCGATTCGGGCCCGCCGTGCACGGTCACCACGACGGGGAACGGCCCGTCACCCTCGGGCTCGAAGAGGAAGACCGGGATCGATTCGCCGTCGAAGCTCTCGAAGCGGTGGAGACTCGGCTCGACGAGCGTCTCGATGTCCACCGAGCGAGGGCTCGTGGTCAGGCGCGCCGAGCTGCCGGCGGCGACGTCGAAGAGATAGACGTCGTGTGGCTCGACCGGGCTCGAGAACGAGTACGCGAGCAGCGAGCCGTCGGGCGAGAACACGGGATGCTCCACGACGCCGCGCCCGGGCAGCGGCACCTCGCCGCGAGACCCGTTCGTCTTCGCGTCATGCAGTGTCAACCTCGAGTAGCCGTCCTCGTTCGCGAGGACGAGGAGGTGGCGCGCAGCGTCGTCCACGCGGCAGTCCAGATCCCAGTCCGACGCGTGGACCACTTCGCCGCCGGCGACGATCGCAAATGTGTCGCGCCCCTCGTTCGTCGCGAAGACGAGCCGCTCTCCGGCCCACTGCGCGGAGAAGAACTCGGCTCGATCTCGATGCGGGGTTACGTGCTCGACCTCGCCGCTCGCGACATCGCAAACGTAGAGGTCGCCGTCGCCGCTCAGTTCGCCGATTCGCTCCACCACAACGCGCGTGCCGTCGGGCGACACCGACTCGACGCTCACGTTGCCGCCGATCTCGAACACGCGCTCGGCACCGGTGTCGAGGTCGCGCGCGACAACGTCGAAGTCGACGCCGTTGCGGCGGTTGGTCGAGTAGGCGAGCACATTCCGGCCGATGCGCGGAGCGCGGTGGACGAAGCGCGGGTCGACCACGAGCTCGTCGAGCTCGCCGCCGGCCAGGACGTACAGCTGCGTCCGCTCGTTGCCGCCGGCGTCGATCTCCACCAGCACGCGACCGTCGGGCAGGAAGAGCCCCGAGACCGGCTCTGCGAAGTCGGTCAGCTGCGCGAGCTCGCCGCCGCGCGCCGGCAGCTCGTACAGCTGGTGCGTGCCGGGGATGTTCGAGGCGACGAGGAGCCGCGTGCCGTCGCTCGAGAAGGCAAGCGGCACCGTCTGCCGCATCTCGAGCAGCGAGCGCAGGTCGGCCATGCGACCCGAACCGTACTTACGCAGCGACGCCGGACAGCTCGGGGATGATCTCGTCGCCGTAGGCCTGGAGGGTTTCCTCCTGGCCGTGCGTCATGAGGTACACGTTGAACTGGTCGACGCCGACGCCCTCGAGCTCCTTCAGCTTCGCCTTGATCTCACCCGCGTTGCCGATCACGCAGAAGCGGTCGCAGATCTCGTCCGTGACGAACTCCCCGTGCGCCGCACCGACGCGCGAGTGGTCGTTGTAGTCGTAGAACTTGCGCGCCTGTACGTAGTCCGTCAGTGCTTTGGGCACGGAGCTGCCGTCCGTTCCGTACCGCTCGATCAGATCCATCACGTGGTTGGAGACCATCGCAGGGAACCACCGCACCTGGTCGCGCGCGTCGGCGAGGTCGTCGGTGACGTGACTGGGAGCACCGACGATGCACTTGAGCGCGGCCGGATCGCGACCGGCCGCCGCCGCCGCCTTGCGGGCCGTGTCCATGATCCACGTGATGATCTCCGGGTCGGCGAGCTGGATGATGACGCCGTCGGCGACCCGGCCTGCGACCGCCAGCGCCTTCGGGCCGTAGCCGGCGATCCACATGGGGATCTCCGGCAGCTCCTCGCGGACCCACTTCAGCTCCAGGTCCTTGTCGTTCCAGTTGACGCTGCGGCCGTTCATGAACTCGCGGACCATCGCGCACGCGCGCTCGAACTCGGCGACCTTCATCGGCTGTCTGCCGATGAAGCGCACGGCGGAGTCTCCGCGGCCGATCCCCATCGCCATGCGCCCGTCGGAGAGGTCGTGGAGCGTCGCGTACGAGCTCGCGAGCACCGTCGGGTCACGCGTCGCGGGATTCGTCACGAAGTGCCCGAGCTTGATCTTGGACGTCTCGCGCGCTGCGACGGCGAGCAGCGGAATCGACTCCTGCCAGAGGACGTGCGAGTCGTACGTCCACGCGTAGCCGAAGCCGTGCTTCTCCGCGAGCTGGATCAGCTCGAGCCAGCGCGAGTACGGCGGGTCGGGCAGGACGGTGACCCCGAAGTCCATCGGCAAAAGCCTATCGCGGCGTTGCGAGCGAGGCGAGAGCAGCAAGGACGCCGAGCACGATGAAGCCGATCCGCCCGTCTCCCGGCAGCGAGAAGGTCAAGCCGACGAGGGGCGTCCCGGCGACGATCACGAGCGACGCGCAGGCATTGACGAAGCCGACCGCGGCGCCGGGTGCATCGGGCCGCGCCTGGGCCGCACCCTGAAGGCCATCGCGAACGGCATGCCGGCGGCGAGACCGACGATCGCGGCGTCGACCACGAGCGCCCAGAGGGGCAGCGGCAGCGTGAGGACGAGGGCGCCGAGCCCGCCGATCACGAGGCTCGCGGCGACCCAGCGGGCGGCGTCGTGCCGCCGGAGGAGCTTGCCGCCCGCGGCACGGGTGAAGAATCCGAGCAGGAGCGTGAGAGATCCCGCAATCGAGGCGGAGCCCTTCGAGTGGCCGTGATGCTCGAGGAGCGTGACGACCCAGTTGCCGACGATCACGCTGAAGCCGAACGACATCGCGTGTACCGCGGCGAGACGGTACAGCGCGTGGTCGCGGAGGAAGCCACGATCGAGGCGCTCGCCGGCGTGGCGCACGGTTCGCGGTGCGGAGGGCGCGAGCGCCAGCAGCGCGCCGCAGAGCGCCACAACGACGACCGCGCTCAGGAACGGCGCGCGCCAGCCGATTGCATCGGCGAGCGGTGGCACGACCGCAACCGCGATCCCCGGCGCAAGCACCGATCCGCCACCGTAGAGACCCTGGACGAACGGCGATCCGCCGCGCGCGCGGATGTAGTCGCTGCCGCCGACGAACGCGAAACCGGTCCCGAGCCCGACGATCGCTCGTCCTGCGAACGCGAGCCAGATGTGCGGAGCGGGAAGCGACACCGCATTGCCTGCAAGGACGAGGCCGAGGCCGACGAGCGCGCTCCGCCGTGCACCGAAACGGTCGGCCGCGCGGCCACCCGGGACCTGCATCACCATGTGCAGGACGAACTGCACCGTAACGAGCAGGCCGATCGTCGTCAGGCTGACGCCGTAGGTGTGCGCGAGGCGCGTCGCGATCGGGCCGAGGATCGCGATGTTCCAGCCCACGGCAATGCCGACGCCGATGCCGCCGATCCGGTCCACGACGCGCGAGCCTAGACGACCGAGGCTCGGGGGATGCCCCTTCTGGTGGGCCTCGGCGCGCGGTTCCGTGGGTCGTGACTCCCACGTTCTGGGTCGATGCGAGGATCGTGAGGGCGCGCGCGTGGTGGTTCTTCCTTCTGCTGATGGCCCCGGTCGTCGGCGTGTATCTCTTCGGACCGGCGATCTGCAACAGTGGACCGGTCTTCAACGCGATCGGCCTCACCGGCGTCGCCGCGATCCTCGTCGGCGTGCGCTGGCACAGGCCGCGCTCCTCGGTCCCCTGGTACCTGTTCGCCGCCGGGCAGACGTTGTTCGTGTCGGGCGACGTGCTGGCGTACAACTACCGGCGGTTTTTCGGACACGAGCTGCCGTTCCCCTCGATCGCCGACGCGTTCTATCTCGCGGTGGGGCCCACGACCGTGCTCGGTCTCGTGCTGTTGATCCGCCAGGTGAGGCGCAAAAAGGACTGGAGCGGACTGATCGACGCATTGATCGTCGCGATCGCCGCCGGACTCGTCTCCTGGATCTTCCTCATCTCGCCCTACGTGGACGACGCGACCCTTTCGCTCCCGGTCAAGCTCACGTCGATCGCGTATCCGATGATGGATCTCCTGATGCTGTCGGCGGCGCTCCGTCTCGCGTTCGGCGGCATCCGCAGCAAGGCCTCCATGCTCACCGTGGCCTCGATCGGCGCGCTCTTCGCGACCGACATGGTCTACGGCTGGCTGCAGCTGCACGGCGGCTATCTCACCGGAGGCCTGTTGGACGGAGGGTGGATTGCGTTCTACCTCCTGTTCGGCGCAGCAGCGCTTCATCCGTCGATGGCAGCGCCCGAACAAGCGCCGGCGCGGGTCCGGCTCACTCGAACGCGCCTCGCCGCACTCACCGCTGCTGCTTGCATCGCCCCTGTCACGGGTGTTCTCGGCGCCTCCGCGTGGGACGACCGGCTTCTAACCGCGGGCTCGGCGATCGTCCTCTTCGTACTCGTGCTCGTGCGAATGTCCGGAGTCGTGCGGCAGCAGGAATCGTCGGCGGCACGTGAGCGGTCGCTCGAGGAGACGACAGTCCGACTCCAAGAGCTCGACCGGCTGAAAGATCAATTCGTCGCGACGGTCTCGCACGAGCTGCGAACGCCGCTCACGTCGATCAACGGCTATCTCGAGCTGATAATCGAAGGCGACGAGCTCTCGGACGAGCACCGGCAGTATCTCGCTGTCGTCGACCGCAACACGCGTCGTCTCCGGCGTCTCGTCGAAGACCTGCTACTCGTCTCCGAGCTCGACGCCGGCAAGCTCGCGCTCCACCTCGGCGAGCTCGACCTTCGCGCGCTCGCAGAGGAGGCCGTCGAGTCCTCTCGTCCGGCGGCAGAGGAGCTCGGCATCAGCCTCGATTTCACGGCGGACGGAGCGGTCGCCGCCACGGGCGACGGCCTCCGGATCGCGCAGGTCTTCGACAACGTGATCTCGAACGCGCTCAAGTTCACCCCACGCGGTGGAACCGTCTCGGTGCGGATGGTGCGTTCGAACGGGTCGGCAGTGCTCGAGGTGGAGGACACGGGCATCGGGATCGCCGCCGACGAGCAGCCGCAGCTCTTCGACCGCTTCTTCCGAGCTCGAAGCGCAGACGTGAACGCGGTTCAAGGGACGGGTCTGGGCCTCTCCATCTCGCAGGCGATCGCCGTTGCGCACGGCGGGCTGATCGACGTGTCGAGCGAGGAGAGCGTCGGGACGACGTTCCGCGTCGCTCTGCCGGCGCTCTCGTAAGACGTTTCAGAGACGCTCGAGCACGACGACCGGGATCACCCGCTCGGTTTTCGCCTGGTACTCCTCGTAATGCGGCCAGATGCCGTTCATCAGCGTCCAGAGCCGGTCGCGCTCCTCGCCCTCGGTCGTCCGGGCGCGTGCGCGGAACTTGTCCGCCTTCACCTGCACGCCGACTTCGGGATGCTCGGCGAGGTTCAGGTACCAGTCGGGATGCTCCGGCCGACCGCCCTGCGATCCGACGAGCACATAGCGGTCGTCGTCCTCGCCGAAGATGAGCGGCGTCGAGTACTGCTTGCCGCTCTTCCTTCCCTGGACGGTGAGGATCAGAATCGGTGCGCCTTCGCGCCAGGTGTAGCCGACCTCTCCGTCGGTCTCGACGTAACGGCGGACGTGCTCCTCGCCGAACAGCTCGGTATCGCTCACGACAACGCCTCCAGGGTCTTGGTCGTCAACCGGTCGAGCGCGTCGACCGCCATCTGCAGATGCTCCGCCTTCGTGTCCTCGAGCTTCGTGTGCGAGAGTCCCCGCAGCGACTGCACGAAGAGCATGACGGTCGGGATGCCTGCGCGCGCCACCTCTGCCGCGTCGTGCAGCGGCCCGCTCGGCAGCTGGTGCGACGTACCGCTCACTTCGCGGACCGAGGCGTCGGCAAGGTCGATCAGCTTTCGGTCGAAGAGAATCGGCTCGATCGACCAGATCCGCTCCCACGACACCTCGACGTCCTCCTCGGCGGCGAACCGCTCGCTCGCAGCCTGTGCGAGCGACAGGAGCCGCGCAAGCGAGCCGGCGTTCAGATGTCGCTGGTCGAGCAGCTGCTCCGCGGTCTCGACGACCGACGTCACGATGCCGGGCCTGCACACGACGCCCCCGCACGTGCACACGGCGCCTTCGCCGACCTCGGCCGCGATCGGGCGGATCTCGAGGGCGAGCTTTGCCGCGCCGGCCAGTGCGTCGCGCCGTTTGTCCATCGGCGTCGAGCCGGCATGTGCGGCCTGCCCGGTCCAGGTGATCTGGTGGCGCTCGACCCCGAACGTGCCGAGGACGACGCCGAGCGGGAGCTCCATCGACTCGAGCACCGGGCCTTGCTCGATGTGCAGCTCGAGATAGGCCGCGGCGCTCGCTAGCTCGCTCCGCGCGTCGAGCGCGCGGTCGAGGTCGACGTCGTGCTCTCGTAACGCGTCCGGGAGCGAGATCCCGCTCGCGTCACGGCGCTGCCGCAGCTCGTCCTGGTCGTTCATCGAGCCCGCTGCGGCAGAGGAGCCGAAGAGCGAGCGGCCGAATCGCGCTCCCTCCTCGTCGGCCCAGTTGACAAGCCGCACGGTGAGCGGCGGCGTGCCCTCGGCCGCAATGCGCCGGAGGACCTCGACGCCCGCCATGACGTTCAGGCAACCGTCGAGCCAGCCGCCGTTTGGGACCGAGTCGATGTGCCCGCCGATGAGGAGAGCCTTCTCCGAGGCCCCGGGCAGCGTGAACCACTGGTTTCCCGCGGCGTCGATCTCCTCGACTGCACCGGTCGCCGCAACCTTCTCGCGCAGCCATACGCGCGCCTGCGCCCAGACGTCGGTCCAGGCCACCCGCTGCGCGCCGTTTTCGTCTCCGGTCAGCTCGCGGAGCTCCTCGAGCTCCGCCACCGTGCGCTGCGGCTGCAATGCCATGGCGCAGATTCAATCACTGTGTTAGAACCAAGCGGTGGCGTCTGTCGCAGTCGAGCGTCCCCTGGACCGGGGCGCTGAGGTCAGTTGGGCAAGGCGGCGCGGGGTCCTGCTGCTCGCTGTGCTTGCCGTCCTCTGGGGCCTCTGGGAGGGCATCCGCGCGCTCGGCATCCACTTCGGCTGGCACCACCCGTTCACGATCGACGCGACGTCGATGCCGCACATCCACGACATGATCTGGGCGCTCTTCCAGCGTCCGAACCCGGAGGCGCCGCTTCTGATCGTGACGCTCCTGAAGGCAGCCGTCTTCACGGGCAAGGAGGCCGCACTCGGCTTCGCGATGGGGGCCACGGGCGGCTTCGTCATCGGTGCCGTCCTCGCGCACTCGCGGATGCTCCAGCGGGGCATGCTGCCGTACGTCGTCGCGTCACAGACGATCCCGATTCTCGCCATCGCGCCGATGGTCGTGATCTGGCTTGCGTCGGTGCACGTCACAGCGTGGGTCTCGGTCGCCGTGATCGCCGCCTACCTCACGTTCTTCCCGGTCGTGATCGCGACGCTGCGCGGCCTCCACGCCGCCGATCACCGTGCGGTCGAGCTGATGCGCTCGTACGCGGCAAACCGCTGGACCGTTCTCTGGAAGCTGCGCTTCCCGGCGGCGCTGCCGTTCCTCTTCTCCGCCCTCAAGGTGTCTGCGACGGCGAGCATCGTCGGCGCGATCATCGGGGAGCAGCCGTCGTCGATCGCGGGCGGGCTCGGCGGCGCGATCCTCAACTTTGCGCAGTACTACAGCTTTCAGCCGCAGAACCTGTGGGCGACGAACATCATCGCGGCCGCGCTCGGGATCGTGTTCTTCCTCGTCGTCGTCGGTGCCGAGAAGCTCATCGTGCGCCGTGCCCCGGAGCACGTCGCGTGACTGCAGTCTCGATCAACGGCGTCGCAAAGCAGTTCCAGGGTGGCACGATCGCACTCGAGGGCATCGACCTCGAGATCGAGCAGGGAGAGTTCATCTCGCTCATCGGCCCGTCCGGGTGCGGAAAGTCGACGCTCCTGCGCATCATCGGCGACCTGATCGAGCCGAGCCACGGCGCGGTGACGGTGAACGGCAAGCCCGCGCGGCAGGCGCGCCGCGATCACGACTACGGGATCGTCTTCCAGGACCCGGTTCTCTACGACTGGCGCACGGTCGCGCGCAACATCGCGTTGCCACTCGAGCTTGCCGGCTGGGACCGCAACCGGCGCTCGCAGCGCGTGGACGAGATGCTCGACCTCGTCGAGCTTCGCGGCTTCGACGAGCATCACCCGTGGCAGCTCTCGGGCGGGATGCAGCAACGCGTCTCCATTGCACGCGCTCTCTCGTTCGACCCGGCGCTCCTCTTGATGGACGAGCCGTTCGGGGCGCTCGACGAGATGACGCGTGAGCGGCTGAACGGCGAGCTCTTGCGGATCTGGCAGGCGAGCAGCTCGACGATCGTCTTCGTCACGCACTCGATCGCAGAGGCGGTCTTCCTGTCCACACGCGTCGTCGTGATGTCCGCCCGGCCCGGCCGGATCTCGAAGCTGATCCCGGTCGACCTGCCGCAGCCGCGCAGCGCGGCGACGCGCGAGGATCCGCGGTTCTTCGAGCTCGCGACCGAAGTGCGCGAGGCGCTCCACCTGGGCGGCGGCCACGACATGCCGCTCGCCGCAACCGGTCTCTCCGAGGGCGCGGCGTGACGCTCCGCGGCACGCGCACCTGGCTCCCCGCCGTCGGTGTCTTCGCCGCGGGAATCGGGCTCTGGGAGGCGTTCGTCAAGGGCCTGGGTGTCCAGCGCTTCCTCCTCCCCGCGCCGAGTGCGATCTGGACCGCGTTCGCCGGGAACCAGAACCAGCTCTGGCACGAGGGGTGGTTCACGTTCCAGGAGGCGCTCGGCGGATTCGCGATCGGCTGCACCGCCGGTGTCGTCTTCGCGGTGATCGTCGCGCGCTGGAGCCTCCTCGGGAGCGCCCTGATGCCGTACGCGATCGCGGCGAATGCGATTCCGATCATCGCCTTCGCACCGATCACGAATGCGTGGTTCGATCCGCTCACGAAGACCTCGAAGATGGTGATTGCGGCAGTGCTCTGCTTCTTCCCGGTGTTCGTGAACGTCGTGCGCGGGCTGCGGTCGGTGAAGCCGGAGCAGATCGAGCTCATGCGCTCGTATGCGGTCGGCGAGCTGACCGTCTTCCGGCTCGTCCGGGTGCCGACCGCGCTCCCGTTTCTCTTCACCGCGCTTCGCGTGGCGAGCGTGCTCGCGATGATCGGTGCCATCGTCAGCGAGTACTACGGCGGTTCGCTCGATGCGCTCGGCGCGAACATCGAGCAGGACGCATCGCTCTTCCAGTTCGAAAAAGCGTGGGCGGAGATCATCATCGCCTCGCTGCTCGGGATCGGGTTCTACCTCGCGGTCGTGGCGCTCGAGCGGGTCGCCACACGCTGGCAACCGCGAGTCGAGATGGTGGGCGCATGACAAACCGAAAGGGGCAAAGGGATGGGTCGTAAGCATGTGGTTGGGGTGGCGATGGCGCTCTGCGTCGTCGCCGTCGCTCTGGGTGCCGGCCTCGGCACCGCGCAGGCGCAGCCGAGAGCGGCGAAGCTCGACAAGGTCACCCTGCAGCTCAAGTGGGTGACGCAGTCGCAGTTCGCCGGCTACTACGCGGCGAAGGCGCTCGGGTACTACAAGGACTTCGGGCTGGACGTCAACCTCAAGCTCGGCGGGCCGAGCATCACGCCGGAGCAGGTCGTCGCGAGCGGACAGGCGCAGATCGGGATCGACTGGCTGCCGAGCCTCCTCGCGACCCGTGACACCGGCACGAACCTCGTGAACATCGCACAGATGTTCGCGCGTTCGGGCATGACGGAGATCGCGAAGAAGTCGACCGGCATCACCTCGATCGCAGCAATGCGGAACAAGACCGTCGGCGTGTGGTGCTGCGGAAACCAGTTCGAGCTGTACGCCGCTCTCACGAAGTTCGGCATGGATCCGCAGAAGAACAAGGGCGTCAAGATCTTCAACCAGCCGTTCGACATGAACGCGTTCCTGCAGGGGAAGATCCAGGCCGCTGCGGCGATGACGTACAACGAGCTCGCACAGGTCCTCGAGTCGAAGAACCCGGCAACCGGGAAGCTCTACACCCTGAACGACCTCAACGTCTTCAAGCTCCAGAATGCGGGCACCGGGATGCTCGAGGACGGCCTCTTCGCCGACCAGAGCTGGGTGCAGAGCAACCGCGACGTGGCAATGCGCTTCATCGCAGCGTCCGACCGCGGCTGGATCTACTGCCGCGACCACGTCGCCGCCTGCACGAACATCGTGCTCCAGAACGGGCCGACGCTGGGGAAGACGCATCAGACGTGGCAGATGAACGAGATCAACAAGCTCATCTGGCCGAACGCCAAGGGCATCGGGATCATGGTCCCGGGCCAGTTCAAGCAGACCGCGGCGATCGCCCTCAAGTACAAGGTGATCAAGAAGCCCGCGTCGACGAAGTCATACGACGCGCAGCTCGCGAAGGCTGCGCTGCAATATCTGAAGAACCACGTCAAGGGCATCGACGTGAATGGAAAGAGCTACGCGCCGATCACGGTGAAGCTCACGCCGGGCGGCAAGTAAGAGCAAAGCTGTGCCTGGCACCGCTCAAGCGGTGCCAGGCACTCCCAAAGGAGGCGAGATGTCGGTTCTGATTCGCGGGGGGCGTATCGTCACGGCCGCAGACGATTACGTCGCGGATCTCTATGTCGAGGACGAGACGATCACGCTGATCGGGACCTCGCTCGACGTGCAGCCCGACAGGACGATCGACGCAGCGGGAAAGTACGTGCTTCCGGGCTGCATCGATCCGCACACGCACCTCGACATGCCGTTCGGCGGCACCGTGACGATCGACGACGTCGAGTCCGGTCAGACCTCGGCGGCCTTCGGCGGCACAACGTGCCACGTCGACTTCGTCATCCAGCCGCAGGGCCAGACGTTCGCGGCGGCGCTCGAGGAATGGCGCGGCAAGGCGGCCGGCAAGCAGGTGATCGACATGGGTTACCACATGGCGGTCACCGACCTCGAGAACGGCGGCACGCTCGAGGAGCTTGCAACGCTGCCCGAGCAGGGCATCACGTCCTACAAGCTCTTCATGGCGTACAAGGGCGCGCTGATGGTCGACGACGAGACGCTCTTCCGCACGATGGAGGTCGCCGCGACGACCGGGGCGCTCGTCATGGTCCATGCCGAGAACGGCGACGTCATCGACGTGCTCGTGAAACAGGCGCTCGCGGCGGGTAATACGGAGCCGCTGTACCACGCGCTCACGCGGCCGCCCGAGGCCGAGGGCGAAGCGACGAACCGCGCGATCCAGCTCGCACACCTCGCCGGCGCGCCGCTCTATGTCGTGCACGTGACGTGCAAGGAAGCCGTCGAGCCGATCGCGTTCGCGCGCGAAAAGGGCTGGGACGTGTGGGGCGAGACGTGCACGCAGTATTTCTTCAACAGCCTCGACGACATCGCGAAGCCGAACTTCGAGGGTGCGAAGTACGTGTACTCCCCGCCGGTGCGCGACGCGTCCAACCACGAGGTGCTCTGGAACGCCGTTCGAACCGATGCGCTCTCGGTGATCTCGACCGATCACTGCGCGTTCCTCTTCGACGGACAGAAGACGCTCGGCGAGGACGACTTCTCGAAGATTCCGAACGGCGGCCCCGGACTCGAGAACCGGCTCCAGATGATCCACGAGTTCGGCGTTCGCGCGGGCCGCATCTCGCTCAACCGCATGGTCGAGCTGCTTGCGACGAACCCCGCGCGGCTCTTCGGTCTCTATCCGCGCAAGGGGACGGTCGCGGTCGGCTCCGATGCCGACCTCGTCGTCTTCGATCCCGAGAAGCGGGCGACGATCTCGGCGAAGACCCACCATTCCAAAGCCGACTACTCGCTCTACGAGGGCACGACGGTGACGGGCTCCCCGGAGGTCGTGCTGCTGCGCGGTCAGGTGCTCGTCGAGAACGGCGAGCTCGTCGCATCGCCCGGCGTCGGCCAGTTCGTGAAGCGGGCGCGCTTCGGCGAGGAGCTGAAGCCGGCGCGCCTGGCGGCTGCGTCCTGATCCCGGGGCGGGCAGAAGCCGTGAGGGATCCGTGCGGCTCTCACGACGGGGCCCGGCCCCGGCGGGCCCGGGAACGGCCCGCACGGCTTCGTCGCGGAATCCGACCGCGGGCGGGCGGCGTACGACCATGTATGCGACTGATTCTCCTGGCTCTCCCTGTGGTCCTGACCGTCCTGATGCTCGTCGCTTGCGGCGGCAAGGGCGGCGGCGGCTACTAGAGGCCGTCCGCACAAGCTCTTAGACTCGCCCCAGGTGTCATTCCACACAGGGGTGTGAGCGCATGAGCGAGCACGGGCATGGGCACGGGCAGCACGAGGTCGAGGAGCTGCGCCACGATCTCGCGTTCGAACGGGCAACACTCGACGAGTCGATCACGCACGACTACTCGACGGCCGATACCGGCATCGTCCCGCTCGACCGGCGCAGGCCGATGTGGCACTTCGCCGGACTGTGGACGACCTTCGTCGCGGGCTTCTCGTACATGTTCCTCGGCTTCGAGATCCACGACGGTGGACACAGCCTCGCGGCGACCGCCGCGATCACGCTGATCGGCTACGGGTTCTACGTCGCCTACGCGATGACGGGCTCGTATCTCGGTGCCCGCACCGGCCAGACACACGCGCTGCTCACGCGCTCGATCTTCGGCGTCGTAGGCTCGTGGATCGTCTCCGCGTTCATCCTCGTGGCCCCGCTCGGCTGGGTCGGCTACCAGGCGAACCTGCTCGCCGTGCTGTGGGACGGCTTCTACAGCTGGGGGCACCTCTTCACGCTGACGCTCGTGCTCGCGGGCGTGATGATCCTCAACAACCTCCTCGGCTTCACCGGCATCAGCGTCTTCGCGCGCTATCTCGTGACGCCGCTCCTGATCCTCTGGTGCATCTACATGGTGCTGAAGGCCGTGATCAGCGATCACGCAAGCCTCGGCGGAACGCCGCACACGGGGTTCTCCCTGCCGTTCTGGGTCGCGGTCGTCGCCGTGATCGGCTTCTCGATGTGGGGCAACGAGCCGGACTTCTGGCGCTACGGCAAGCCGCGATTCACCTGGCCGCTCCCGACGTACATCTTCGCCGCGCTCTGGTTCACCCTCTTCGTCATGGCCGGCTGGATGATGGCCGCGATCTCGGGGACGACGGACACGGCGAAGGTGTTCCGCTTCACCGTGCACTACTCGCTCTTCGGAGCGTTCTGGCTCGCCTGGATCATCGCGACGATCAGCCAGTTCGCGATCAACGACGGCAACTACTACGAGTCGGTGAATGCCGGCCAGAACCTGATCGGCAGCTGGAAGCGCTGGCGGCGTCCCCTCACCTGCCTGATCGTGGCCGGAGGAGGCGTCATCGCAGCCGATCTCGTCAACTTCCACTTCCTGAACGGCTGGTTCAAGGTCGCAAGCTTCCTGGCCGTCAGCGTCCCCTGCGCGACGGTGATCATGGTCGTCGATCACTTCCTCCTGCCGCGGCTCTTCCGCATCTCGCGGCCGCTGACCCACGTGCCGCATTGGGACGAGGCAGGGCTCATCAACCTGCCGGCGACGCTCGCGCTCCTCGGCGCCGTGTTCTTCGGCGTCACCGGGACTGCAAGCTGGCCACACGGCTGGCTCGAGGCGACCCCGCCGAACTCGTGGGGCCCGGTTCCCCTCGAGGCGTGGGCGCTCGCGGGTGCGCTCTACATCGCCTTCGTCGCACTCGCAAGGGCAGTCGTGCCGGTGCGCGCCGGGCTCGGCTTCGCGAGGACGATCGCGGACGACCTGATCTCGAGCGATGCGGTCGTAGACATCGCGAGCGTCGCCGAGGGCCGCGCAGCCGCCGCGCCTGCGCCGCTACCGGCCCACGGATCCTAGGCCGAATCCGGGTAGAGACCGGGCTCGACGTCGACCGGCGACAGCACGCGCCGGTCGACGTTCGGGTCCTCGCGCGCCCGCCGTGCCACGTCGCCGCACCTGGCGAACTCGACCTCGCCCGTCTCGATCGCGTGCTCGATCAACGTGCGCAGAACCTCGACGCGGTGCGGACGACCCGAGAGGAACGGATGGCAGGTCAGCAGGAAGAGACAGCCGTAGCGGCGCATCGCATCGAGCTCGCTGATCCAGAGATCCAGCACCTTCGCCGGCGACTCGATCGCGGATCGAAACGGCGGATCGGGAATGTACGCGTACTGCTCCCAGTCATCGAGTGACCAATGGACCGGCAGCTCGACGATCTCCCCCGCTCCCGTATCGAGGACATACGGCTTGTCGGAGTCCATGAGCGAGGAGTCGTACGCGAGCCCGTACTGGGCGACGATCTGCGGCGTCCGCCACCCCGGCTCCCAGCTCGGCGCCCGGTAGCCCTCGACCTCCACACCGAACCGACGCAGCGTCTCGAGCGCGCGCTCGAAGTCGGCGCGCTCCTCGTCCTCCGTCTGCGCGAACGGCGAGAAATGCGCGTAGGAATGGTGCGCGACCTCGTGCCCGCCTGCGAGAACGGCCTCGACGATCGCGGGGTAGCGGTCGGCGGTCCAGCCCGGTACGAAGAACGTCGCAGGCAGCTCGTATTCGCGCAGCAGATCGAGGATGCGCGGGCCGCCGACGAGCGGGCCGTACGCCTGGTGCGACATGACGCCGGCATTGCGCGCGTAGAGGCCGCTCTCAGCGAGGATCGGCGTGTGCGCATCGAGGTCGAACGTGAGACACGCCTGGATCTTCATCTGAGCGCTCGGAGCGACAACAGCTCGTACATTACGGTCGCGGCCGCCAGCGCCGTCACCATCCCGGGACCGTCGTACGGCGGAGACACCTCGACGACGTCGCAACCGACGAGGTCGATTCCGCGCAATGCGCGAACGAACGCAAGCGCTTCGGCGGTCGAGAAGCCGCCTGCCTCGGGCGTTCCGGTGCCGGGCGCGAACGCCGGGTCGAGGAAGTCGATGTCGAACGAGACGAACACGGGCCGTTCGCCGACCGCGCCGCGCACGAGCTCGCCGTAGGCCGCCGGCCCCAGCTCGCGCAGCTCATCGGTCGAGAGCACGGTGAACCCGAGATCGCGGGCGTCCTGCAGGTCCTGTGTGCCGTAGAGCGAACCGCGCATCCCCGCCTGGACCGATGCGCCGGGGTCGAGCAGCCCTTCCTCGACGGCGCGCTTGAACGTCGTGCCGTGGAAGTACTTCTGTCCGAAGTACTGCTCCCAGGTGTCGCCGTGCGAATCGAGCTGCACGAGGGCGAGCGTGCCGTGCTTGCGCGCCAGCGCGCGCAGCTCTGCAAGCGTGATCGAGTGATCGCCTCCCAGCGCGGCGGGAAACGCGCCAGCGGCGACGATCGGCGCCAGCGCCTCTTCGATCTGCGCGTAGGTTCGCTCGGTGTCGCCCGGAGAGACCGGGAGATCGCCGTAGTCCACGATCGAGAGCGCGTCGACGACGTTCACGTCGAGCGCCGGGTTGTACGGCCGCAGCAGTGCAGACGCCGACCGGATCGCCTCGGGCCCGAAGCGCGGCCCGGTGCGATAGCTCGTCGCGGTGTCGAACGGGATGCCGTACACGACTGCGTCGACCCCGTCGAGGTCGGTGACGTGCGGCGCCCGCATGAACGTCCGGATCCCCGCAAAACGCGGGTGCACCTGCGCATCGAGCGGTCTGTACGGCGGCCCGGCCAGGCAAAGAGCCTACTACGGCTTTACCCTGCGCAAACATCCCGTTGACTAGCCTCGGCGGCGTGGGGTCGTACGTCGGCAGGCTCGGGGCGGTGCTCGCACTCGCCGCTCTCCTCAGCGCGCCCGCAGGCGCGGCGACGCTTGCCAAAGGCGTCGACGTCTCGCACTACAACGGTGCGATCGAATGGACGCAGGTTGCAACAGCCGGATACCGGTTCGTCTACGCCAAGGCGACGGAAGGCTCCACACTCGTCGACCCGACGTATTCGATCAACCGCACGGGGGGAAGAAGCCTCGGGCTTCGCGTGGGCGCATACCACTTCGCGCGTCCCGCGGGCTCGACCGACGCGGCACGCACCGCGAACGCGATCGCGCAGGCAGACTTCCTGCTCTCGGTCGCGCAGCCGGCGCCCGGCGACCTGCCCCCGGCGCTCGACCTCGAGACGAAGAACGGCCTCTCGCAGACGGCGCTGCAAGGATGGACCGAGGCTTGGCTCGGAGAGATCTCTGCCCGCACCGGCGTGGACGCCGTCGTGTACTCCTCGCCGAACTTCTGGAAGACCTCCGTCGCCGACACGGCCGCCGTGGCAGACGAGGGCCACCGCCTCTGGGTCGCTCACTGGACGACGAATGCCGCGCCGCTCGTTCCGGGAGCGAACTGGGGAGGATTCGGCTGGACGTTCTGGCAGTGGAGCGACTGCTCCCACGTTCCCGGTTTTGCGCACTGCGTCGACGGCGACCGCTACCACGGCGCCGATCCGTCGGCGGCAGCCATCGCTCCGTATCAGACCGGCGCACCGCAATCGTCCTTCGCGCCGGGAATCGTCGGCGCGCCTCAGGTCGCGAAGCAGCTCGCGGGCCTGCCGGGCTCGTGGGCAGGCGGGAAGCCCGTGACGTTCCTCTACCAGTGGCAGCGGTGCGATGCCTCCGGCGCGAACTGCCTGCCGATCGTCGGCGCGACGTCCGAAACGTATGTCCCGGTCACCGCCGACGTCGGATACGCGATCAGGCTCGGCGTCACGGCTCAGACCGCGGGCGGCGCTGCCTTCGCGAGCTCGCCGGCGACGGTCGCGGTGACCGCCGGTGGCGCGTCGGCGACGCGCCCGACCGCGACCACTGCGCCGTCACTCAGCGGCACGGCGCAGGCCGGGCAGACGCTGACCACCTCCGTCGGCACCTGGACGGGAGCACCGACCTCGTTCACCTATCAGTGGCGGCGCTGCAACGCGGTCGGTGCGCAGTGCCTGTCGATCGTCGGGGCCACCACCTCGACCTACGTGCTCTCGCCTGCCGACATCGGCTCGACGGTCTCCCTCGTCGTCACCGCCACCGGCAGAGGCGGCGCGACCTCGGCGCCGGCGCCGACGTCCGCGATCGTCGCCGCTGCGCCCGTTCCGGCGGCGGTTCAGGGGTCGGCCGTGGCGCAACCGGCGCTCGCAGGCGCCGTCAGCTCGCTCGACGGCCGGGCGACGGTCACCTGGCAACCGGGAGCGGTGCCGCTCGGGTCGACGGTGTCGCTCAGCGCCTCCGGTCAAGCGATCGTGCTCGGCGTCTCGCCGGCCGTCGCGCAACTCGCGTGGCCGGTCGACGTCGCGTTCGCGGCGGCGCCCGCGGGCAGCGTCGTCGGCTACTCCGCCGACGGCAAGGTCTGGCTCGCCGCGGCAGCCCTGAAGAGCGCCGCGCTGCCGGTGGGACAGATGGCCGGCTCGTACATCGACGTGAACGGAGCGTTGCACGTGTTGACCCGCGGCGCTCTCCAGCTTCGGCTCTTCGCGCCCGGATCGTTCGGCGACCCGACACTCGTCGCCGCGGGCCTCCCGACGCCGCACCTCGTCTCGCGACTCTCGGTCACCCGGCTCCGCGACGGCTCGGTGCACGTCACCGGGCGGGTCTCGCTCCCCTCCCAGGCCCATGTCCTGCTGAACGTGATCGCCCGGACGCCGGTGAAGCGCCTGCAGCTGCTGAAGCCGGGCGCGTTCCCGGTGAACGTGCGACTCCATCTTCCCCGCGGTCGCGCCGCGCGCCTCAAGATCTCGGCCACCGATCCGTACGGTCGCCGCGCAGCGCTCGTGCTCACGTTCCACGGCCCGTAGACTCGCGCGCGTGAGCCTCGTCGTGCGCAACGCCCGCCTGCTCGACGGGCGGATCGTCGACCTCCTTGCCGACGAGGATCGCTGGACGCACATCGGCGAGTCGCTCGACGCCGACGGAGGCCGAGAGCTGGACGCGGACGGAAGGCTCGTCACCGCGCCGCTCGTCGACTGTCACCTGCACCTCGACGCCTCGCTGACGGCGGGGAAACCCCGATACAACGAGTCGGGCACGCTGATCGAGGGCATTCACGTCTGGGGCGAGCTCAAGCCGAGCCTCACCGCGGACGACGTCTTCGAGCGCGCCCGGGAGATCGTCCGCTGGTCGGTTGCGCAGGGCACGCTCTTCATTCGCGCCCACGCGGATGTCTCCGGGGACAACCAGGCGATGGTGCGCGGCCTGCTGCGCCTGCGCGACGAGGTCGCCGACCTCTGCACGGTGCAGGTCACCGCCTTTCCGCAGGACGGCATCTTCGCGCGCGAAGGCGACGATGAGCGGCTCGAGAACGCGCTGCGCCTCGGAGTCGACTGCGTCGGCGGAATCCCCCATTACGAGCCGACGTCCGAGCTCGGCCTCAGGGAAGTCCATCGTGTGTTCGAGCTCGCGAAGCAGTATTCGCGCCGGATCGACGTGCATTGCGACGAAACGGACGATCCGAGCTCGCGCTTTCTCGAGGTGATGGCCGACGACACCGTGAAGTTCGGGCTCGGCGGCCGCGTGACCGCTTCGCATTGCACGGCGATGGGCTCGTACGAGCCGTACTACTCCTCGAAGCTGCACGGCTTCTTGCGGCGTGCGGGCATCAACATCGTCGTCAACCCGTTCGCGAACTCGCTCATCCAGGGCAGGCTCGACGTCTATCCGAAGCGGCGCGGCTTCGCACAGTTGAAAGAGCTTCTCGCGGCGGGAGTCAACGTGTCGCTCGGCAACGACGTGATCATGGATCCCTGGTACCTGCTCGGCCGTGCCGACATGGTCGAAGCTGCATCGCTCGCGCTGCACTTCACCTACATGAGCGGCCTCGAGGAGATCCCGGAGCTGCTGCGATGCGCGACCGAGCGCGGAGCGCGAACGCTCGGCGTCGAGGACGACTACGGCATCGAGGAGGGCAAGCCCGCGGATCTCGTCGTGTACGACGCGCCGACCGCGCTCGAGGTGCTCCGTCTGCATCCACCTCGACGCTGGGTGATTCGACGCGGCCGTGTCGTCGCCGAGACGACGCCCGCGCGTACGACGCTCCTCGGCGAGCCGGTGACCTTCACGCCGCCGGCATGACCCTCGGCCTGCTTCATCCCGGTGAGATGGGCGCGGCGATCGGAGCCGCGCTGCAGGCTGCGGGCCACGAGGTCGTCTGGGCTTCCGAGGGCCGCAGCGATGCGACCCGCGCTCGCGCTCGCGCACGCGGCTTCACCGATGCGCTGACCGCTGCCGAGGTCGTGGCCCGCAGCGACGTCGTCTTCTCGGTCGTGCCGCCGCACGGGGCGGTGGAGCTCGCCGCGTCGCTGCCGGCGTTCGCCGGCATCTACGTCGACGCGAATGCGGTATCGCCCGCGACGGCCGCGCGGGTCGGCTCTGCCGTCGAGCGGTTCGTCGACGGAGGGATCGTGGGCGGACCGCCTGCGCCGCGCCTCTATCTCTCCGGCGCCGAGGCCGGAACCGTGGCGGCGCTCTTCGACGGCTCTCCGGTCGCGACGGAGATCGTCGCGAGCGCGTCCGCGCTCAAGTGCGCGTATGCAGGCTGGACGAAAGGCTCCGGGGCGCTGCTGCTCGCGATTCGGGAGTTCGCCCGGGCCGAGGGGGTCTGGGAGCCGCTCGCCGACGAGTGGGCTCGCTCGCAGCCGGACCTCGCAGATCGGCTGGCCGGCGCGGAACGCTCAGCTGCCGCCAAGGGGTGGCGCTGGGTCGGCGAGATGACGGAGATCGCCGCCGCACTCGAGGCGGACGCCCTGCCGCCCGGGTTTCATGCGGCAGCCGCCGAGATCTACGCCGCGCCGGAGCGTTCGAACGTCAGTGCGTCGCGCAATCCCGGCTCGAGCTCGCCGTAGACCGAGTCGGGCTCGACGCCGAGCGCATCGAGCGTCTTGCTGAAGAACGCGCGCACGGCAGCCGCGAGAACGACGTCCATGATCTCCCCGTCCGCGAGACCGAGCGATCGCAGCCGGTCGACGTCGGCCTGCGTCACCGAGCACGCGTCGTCGGCGACCTTCTCCGCAAGCTCCGTCACCGCCGTATCCGCTGCGTCGAGGCCGGCCGGCAGGCGCCCGACCGTCTCGGCGTCATAGAACTTCTCGGCGAGCAGCTGTCCGTGGGCGAGCGAGCAGTAGCTCGAGCGCAGGCGCTTCGCGGCCGCGAACGTCGCGAGCTCGTACCGCCGCAGGTCGGAGCCCGACTGGACGGACGCGACGAGCTGGCGCCAGGCTGCGTAGACCTCGGGTCGAAGCGAGAATGCGCGAGCGTAGTTCGGCACGTAGCCGACTCGCTTGCGCTCGTGCTCGTAGAGCTCGGCGACGTCGCCGGTCGCCTCGCCTTCGGGAACGGTCTCGACGAATGCCATCGCTGCGGCTCTACCGGGTCTGCGGGAAGCCGAGGTCGACCTTCGACGTCGCCGGATCCGGCCAGCGCGAGGTGACGACCTTGCCGCGTGTGTAGAAGTCGATTCCCTCAGGGCCGTAGATGTGGCGGTCGCCGAAGAGCGATGCCTTCCAACCGCCGAACGAGTAGTACGCCACGGGCACCGGAATCGGCACGTTGATGCCGACCATGCCGGCCTGCGCGCGGAACTGGAACTCACGCGCAACCCCACCGTCACGCGTGAAGATCGCCGTCCCGTTGCCGTACGGGTTGTCGTTCACGAGCTTGACCGCCTCGTCGTAGGTGTCGACGCGGGTCACGCCGAGCACCGGCCCGAAGATCTCGTCTTCGTAGGCCTTCATGCCGGGCTTCACGTTGTCGATCAGCGACGGCTTGAGGAAGAAGCCGTCCTCCGGCGCGCCCTCCCGCCCGTCGACGAGCACGTTCGCGCCTTCGCCGGGCGCATTCTCCACGTACGAGGCGACCCGGTCGCGATGCTCTTTCGTCACGAGCGGCCCCATCTCCGAGGACGGGTCCATGCCGTCGCCGACCTTGACGTTCGGGATCCGCTGCTTGATCGCCTCGATCAGCGGGCCTGCCACGTTCCCCACCGCGACGACCTGCGAGATCGCCATGCAACGCTCGCCGGCCGAGCCGTAGGCGGCAGAGACCGCCGCGTCGGCTGCCATGTCGATGTCGGCGTCGGGCAGGACGATCATGTGGTTCTTCGCGCCGCCGAGCGCCTGGCACCGCTTGCCCTTCGCTGTCGCGGTCTCGTACACGTATTTCGCGATCGGCGTCGAGCCGACGAACGAGACAGCCGCAATGTCGGGATGGTCGAGCACGGCGTCGACCGCGACCTTGTCGCCCATGACGACGTTGAAGACGCCGTCCGGGAGCCCGGCCTCCTTCAGGAGTTCGGCCGTCCAAAGCGACGGCGACGGATCCTTCTCCGACGGCTTCAAGACGAACGTGTTCCCGGCTGCGATCGCAGGCGCCCACATCCACATGGGCACCATCGCGGGAAAGTTGAACGGCGTGATGCCCGCGACGACGCCGAGCGGTTGCCGGATCGAATAGACATCGATTCCGGTCGACGCCTGCTCGGAGTACTCGCTCTTCAGCAGCGTCGGCAGGCCGCAGCAGAACTCGATCACCTCGAGCCCGCGCGTGACCTCCCCGATCGCATCCGACAAGACCTTTCCGTGCTCGGCTGTGAGGATCTTCGCGACCTCCTCGCGGCGCTCGTGCAGGAGCTCGCGGATGCGGAAGAAGAGCTCGGCCCGCTTCGCGAGCGACACGGTGCGCCAGGACTCGTAGGCCTGCTTCGCGGCCTGAACCGCCTGGTCGACCTCGGCCACCGTGGCGAGGTCGAGGGCGCCCGTCTGCTTGCCGGTCGCGGGGTTGAAGACCGGGCTCGTGCGCCCGGATTCGCCGGCGACGCTCCGGCCGCCGATCCAGTGGCTGATGCGCTTGATGCCTGTGTTTTCCGCCACCGGCGGGGTTGCGAGCTCGGTCATTTCGAACCTCCTAGATGTCGCAGGCAGCCTAGCGCTAGGCTCTCCGCATGGCGACGATCGAGACGAACCCGGAGCTCGGCCAGCAGGTCGTCGAAGACGCGAAGCGCTACGTTCTCCACTCCTGGTCGGTGCAGAACGCGCTGAACCCGATCCCCGTCGCGGGAGCCGAGGGCCGCTACTTCTGGGACTACGACGGCAAGCGCTATCTCGACTTCGCGTCGCAGCTCGTCAACGTCTCGATCGGTCATCAGCATCCCCGGCTCGTCGCGGCGATCAAGGAGCAGGCCGACAAGCTCTGCACGATCGGCCCGCCGATGGCGACCGAGCCGCGCTCGACGCTCGCGCGCCTCCTCGCCGAGGTCACGCCCGGCGACATCTCGATGGCGTTCTTCACGAACGGCGGCGCTGAGGCGAACGAGAACGCGATCAAGCTCGCGCGGTGGTACACCGGCCGGCACAAGATCGTCGCTCGCTACCGGAGCTATCACGGGGCGACGGCCGGCGGCATCACGCTGACCGGCGACCCGCGCCGCTGGGCGGCGGAGCCCGGCATCCCCGGCGTCGTCCGCATGTTCGACCCGTACACCTATCGCTGTCCCGCCGGTCATCCCGATCCGTGCCCGGTCTGCACGGGCGCGCCGCATCTCGAGGAGATCCTGCAGTACGAAGGCGCGCACACCGTGGCCGCCGTCATTCTCGAGACCGTCACCGGGACCAACGGGATCATCGTGCCGCCCGACGGCTATCTGCAGTCGATCCGGGAGACCTGCGACAAGCACGGCATCCTGCTGATCGCCGACGAGGTGATGGCGGGCTTCGGCCGCACCGGCAAATGGTTCGCCGTCGACCACTGGAACGTCGTCCCGGACATCATCACGATGGCGAAGGGCATCAACTCGGGCTACGTGCCGCTCGGCGCAATGGCGATCCGCGAGCCGATCGCTGCGTGGGTGCGCGACAAGATGTTCGCCGGCGGCCTCACGTACAGCGGGCATCCGCTCGCCTGCGCGGTCGGGGTTGCGTCGATCGAGGCGTTCCGCGAGGAGGGAATCGTCGAGCACGCGGCGGAGATGGGCGACGCGTTCCGCGAGGCGCTCGACGGGCTCGCTGCGAGGCATCCGTCGATCGGAGAGGTGCGCGGGCTCGGCTGCTTCTGGGGTCTCGAGCTCGTGAAGTCGCGGCAGACGCGCGAGCCGCTCGTCCCGTTCAACGGCTCAGGGGAGGCGGCTGCGCCCGTGGCGCGCATGTCGAAGGCGGCACTCGAGCGTGGCCTCTACCTGATGACGCACTGGAACGTCGTCATGGTCTGCCCACCGCTCACGATCACGCATGACGAGCTCGAGGAGGGCATCGCGATCCTCGACGACGTCCTCTCGATCGCCGACGAGTACTACGCCGACTGAGCTCGGCTGCCGCGAGAGGCAAGGCCGGGGATTGCCGAGATCAAGGCTCGAGGCGCTCGAGGCAGCCGGCTTCGAGCCGCTGTCGGGGGAGCTCCTCGTCGCGCTCGTCTGGCTCGTGCTCGGCGACCTGCCGATCGGCGAAGGCGAGCTGAACGCTGCCCGCAGGCGCGCGATGTTCGTGCTCGCGGCAGGCGGCGACCCGCACCGCGAGCTCGACCTGAACTCGGTCGCCGCCGATCGCCTCTCCGCGGAGCTCGACTCGCCGGAACGGAGAAAAGCCCTGCACGAAGCGCTTTCCTCGCTCGACGCCGCCGGCTTGCCGACCGTCAGCGCCGGTCTCTCCGCCCTCCTCGACGAGCCCGAGGTGGCCTGGCGCTGCCTCGGGCTCGCGGTGCTCGCGGACGAGCTCGCGGAGGAATAGCGGGCCGCCGAAACGCTCCCTACACTGAAACGCCAGACGTCGTTCGACCCGCCGCACCTGCCGTAGCCATCTCGCGTCCCGATCCCCGGCGCCGGGGCAAGCGCCCGCGCTCTCTCCCCGGCCGCCGCCGGGTGCAGCCGTATTCGCGCGCAGACGCGCCGTTCTTTCGCAGCCCCGGCTTCTTCCTGCGCATCGGGGGGCTCGCAGTGCTCGTCTGTGTCGCCCTGTGCCTGCTCGCGCTGCGCGCGTGGTCGATCCAGATCCTCCATGGGCCGGCCTACACCGCGCTTGCGAACGGCCAGTCGTTCCGCACCGTCGACCTGATCGGCCCGCGCGGGCCGATCGTCGATGCCAAGGGCCGGCCGATCGCAGGCACGACCGGGCACGTCGTCGTCGTCGCCGATGTCGCAGCGCTCGGAGGGTTCGACACGAAGGGCTGGAAGCCGTCGGCGGCCGGCTTCACGGCGCTTCGGAAGCTCTCGCGCCTCGCCCATGTGCCGGTCTCGAAGTTCCTCGTGCGCATTCGTCGCTCCGTCGTACGCTCGCCGTTTGCTCCCGCCGTCGTGATCCCGCATCCCGAGGACGCGCTCGCCGGGTATCTCGAGGAGCGCTCCGACGCCTACCCCGGCGTGAACGTCACATATCTCCCGTCGCGCAGCTATCTCCAGGGCAACTTCGGCAGCACGTTCCTCGGCCTGCTCGGCGAAGTGAGCCCGTCGATGCTCGGGACGAAGCGCTACGCGAAGGCTCGTCCGGGTCAGACCGTCGGCGTCTCCGGCGTCGAGGCGGAGTACGACAGGTATCTGAACGGCGGCTTCGACCGCGCGCGTGTGCGCGTCGACTCGATGGGCCGCGTCGTCGGAACGCTGCACCGCGGAACGCTGCACGCATTGCCGAAGCTGCAGCTGACGATCGATGCGCGCATCCAGCGCGCTGCCGACAAGGCGGTCAAGGACGGGATCGGGCTCGCCCACGCGAACGGCCATGCCGATGCGAATGCCGGCGCGGCCGTCGTGATGAACGCGCGGACCGGCGCGATCTACGCGCTTTCGAGCTATCCGACCTTCAACCAGGTCGCGGCCGCGAACAGTCCGAAGTACCGGGCGAGCCTCTACGCGGACACCGGGCCCAATCCGCCGCTTCTGAACCAGGCGACCCAGGGAATGTTCCCGACGGGGTCCACCTTCAAGCCGATCGTCGCGGAGGCGGCGCTCTCGGAAGGGATCATCACGCCGTCGACGTCACAGCTCTGCAGCGGCTCCTTCACGATCGGCGGCTTTACGTTCCACAACGTCGAGGCCGGCATCTTCGAGGGAATGGCGCTCCCGACCGCGCTCGCACAGTCGTGCGACACATGGTTCTACCGCCTCGGCGACAAATTCTTCCTCCGCGGCAGCCAGGGCATCCAGCGCTGGGCGAAGCGGCTCGGGCTCGGCCATCCGACGGGCTTCGACGTGCCGGGAGAGGCACACGGCCTCGTTCCCACACCCACGTGGCTGCAGAAGACGCTGCACGAGCAGTGGTACGAGGGTCAGACGATCAACCTCTCGATCGGGCAGGGCTACCTCGACGTCACGCCGCTCCAGCTCGCGGTCGCATATGCGGCGCTTGCCAACGGCGGCACGGTCGTCCGTCCGCACGTCGCAAAGGCGATCATCCGCGGCGAGTCGGTTCAGCCTCTCGCGTTCAAGCCGGTGCGGAAGGTGAAGCTGACCGACGACTGGGCGATCAAGCAGGGGCTCTACGAGGCAGCCCACTCCCCCGCCGGGACGTCGGCCTCGGTGTTCGGGACGTTCCCCGTTCCCGTGGCCGGCAAGACCGGCACCGCGGAGACCGGGACCGGCCGGAGCGACCACTCCTGGTACGCCTCGTGGGCGCCGGCGGGAAACCCGAAGGTCGTCGTCGTCGTGCTGATCGCGCACGGCGGGTTCGGTGCGCAGGCGGCTGCTCCCGCGGCGAAGGAGATCTACCAGGCCTTCTTCAGGGTCAAGGGCTCCACGCCTTAGGAGGGTTTGGCGGAACGGTGCTCGTTGCGCGGCCGCGCGACACAGCCACTGTTTCGCCGAACCCTCCTCCCAGGAGCTACTTCGTGCCGGGGTGGAACTGGATGTGGAAGCCCACGCGACGCTGCTTCGTGCGCGATCGAGAGCGCATGCTTGACCGGCACCTGGGGCATTACGACGAGCCAGGAGCTGCCCTGCTGCACGAGATCGATGAAGAGGAAGCCGCTGCGCGACAGCCGCCACATGTAGGCATTCGCCTCGGCGACGCTGCGCTTCTTCGCGAAGACGCCGTAGACCTCGCCCGCCCGGTACTGGAGCGGTGGGGCCGTCTGCTCGAAGGTGACGGGGTAGCCGGCCTTGAGCGCTTCGTGGGCGAAGCTCGTCCGCTGCGCCTGGGTGTCCGCTCCGTCGATCTCGACCTCGTAGTCCCCGCAGCCCTCGTTCTCGATCTTGATGCCGGCGAACCCTTCCTTGGCCGCGCGGGCCTTCAGCCGCCTCGCTGCGGTCAGATTCGAGAAGTGCCCGAAGACCGCCTCGTCGTGGACGCGCACCTCCTGCGTCTCACAGGCTGCTCCGGTCGCCGACGTCCGCGCCGCCGCCGTGGAGACGAGCGCCGCGCACGGGAGGACGAGCAACAGGAGGGTCAGCCGGCGCATCGCGCCACCGTACCGATGCGAGCGGCGAGCGACCCCAAGTCTTACGGGGTCTTAACAAGCAATCTCACCACGCGTCCGAGCGCTGGCGGGAGGGCTCGAAGACCGGCGGGAAGGCCCCCGCTTCGATGCCGTGCTCGGCGCGGATCACGTGCATGACGGCGTTGATCAGAGCGAGGTGGGTGAACGCCTGCGGGAAGTTGCCGAGGTGACGTCCGCTGCGGGGATCGATCTCCTCGGCGTAGAGCTGGAGCGGGCTGGCGTAGGAGAGGAGCTTCTCGCAGAGGTCGTGCGCCCGTGCCACCTCTCCGATCTCGACGAGGGCCGAGACGAGCCAGAACGAGCAGATCGTGAACGAACCCTCTTCGCCCGAGAGGCCGTCGTCGGTCTCTTCGGTCCGATAGCGAAGGACGAGCCCGTCCACGCTCAGCTCATCGGCGATCGCGAGCACCGTGCTGCGGATCCGCTCGTCAGCCGGCGGCAGGAAGCGGACGAGCGGCATCAGCAGCACCGAGGCGTCGAGTGCCGTGGTGCCGTAGTGCTGGCAGAAGACGCCGCGGTCGTCGACTGCATGAGCGCAGATGTCGGCTTTGATCTCGTCCGCCGCCGACTGCCAGCGGGCCGCGTACTCGAGGTCTCCGCGAATCTCGGCGAGACGCGCGCCGCGGTCCGCCGCGACCCAGCACATGAGCTTCGACGACGTGAAGTGCTTCGGATCGCCGCGCATCTCCCAGATGCCGCGGTCGGGATCTCGCCACGCCGCAAGGGCGGACTCGACCTGCTTGACCAGGATCGGCCAGATTCGCTCGGGCAGCTGATCGCGGGACTTCGTATGCAGGTAGAAGGAGTCGAGGATCGCTCCCCAGACATCGTGCTGCGCCTGTCTGTAGGCGTCGTTGCCGATGCGCACCGGCCGAGCGCCTTCGTAGCCCGAGAGGTGATCGAGCGTCCGCTCGGGCAGCTCGGCTTCGCCGCCGATCCCGTACATGATCTGGAGCCTGCCCTCCTCCGCCTCGGCGAGCTCGGCCAGGAAGTAGAAGAAGTCGTTGGCCTCCCAGTCGAAGCCGAGCGTGTACAGGCCCCAGAGCATGAAGGTGGCGTCGCGGATCCAGGTGTAGCGGTAGTCCCAGTTGCGCTCGCCGGCCGGTGTCTCGGGTAACGACGTCGTCGCTGCAGCGACGAGAGCGCCGGTGGGTGCGTAGGAGAGGCCCTTCAGCGTGAGCGCGCTGCGCTGGAGGAAGGTGCGCCACGGATGGTCGGGGAACTCGCCGTGGTCGAGCCAGTGCTGCCAGTGGTGGGCGGTCCAGACGAGGCGTTTGTACGCCTCCTCGTAGGTCGAGGGCGCCGGATGCTCGGACCACGACAGCGCGACGAACAGCGTGTCGCCCTCCTTCATCAGCGTGCGGGCGGTGGCGCGCGGCCCCTCGAAGCCCATTTGCATGCTCGTCGTGAGGCGGAGCTTCGTCTCGATCTCGTCGGCCTCGGCCACAGCGACGGCCTCGTGGTAGCCGGGGCCCGCATATTCCCAGCGCGCGGCCGCGCGGCCGTAGTCGAAGGACGGCTCGCAGTCGAGGTTGACCTGCACTTCGCCGTTCACGCAGCGAACGAGGCGCAGGAGCACGTGGTCGGCGTCGTAGTCGGTGGGTGAGCGCCGTCGGGTGTATGCGCGCTCGTCCTCGTGATGCCACGGCCCGATCAGGAGCACGTCGCGCACGATGATCCAGCCGCCGCGCGCGCCCCAGCTCGTCTCGAGCACCATCGTCCCCGGCAGGTAGCGGCGTGCGGCCGGAACGGCGACCCCGTCGGGCCCGAGCCGGAACATGCCCGCGTCGCGGTCGAGGACGGCACCGAACACGCTCGGTGAGTCGAAGCGGGGCAGGCACAGCCATTCGACGCTCCCGCTCGGCGCCACGAGCGCGCACGTCTGGCAGTCCGAGAGGAACCCGTACTCCGCGATCGGCGGGAACGGGCTGGCGTGGAGTCCGGCGTCGCCACGTAGGGGCTGCATGCACCGAGAGCGTTGCAGATTGCTCGAGGACGCGTTGAAAGAGAGTCGGGCGTCCCCCGTTCGGGTGAGAGCAGTAGCGCGCAGGCGGTCGAGACAACCAGGGTGGATACGCCGCTCCTCCCAGACAAGCCGGACGAGGAGCCGAAGCTGCAGCACCGCTACATGCCTCGCCCCGAAGTGCTGCGGGTCATCGCCGGGACGATCGCGCTCATCGGCGCGGTCATCGGGCTCGTCTCGCGGCTCGAGACGACCCGGCCGACACTCGTGACGAGGGAAGCACCGGGTGTCGGGCCGATCATCCCGGGGCCGCATGGCCCGATCGGCTACAGCATCTACTACGGCATCCTGGCCTCCCCGGCCGCGGCGCACCACGGAAGCAGTCCCAGTCAAGCGCGGAGCGTCTGCACCGACCAGGTGCGGTACGAGCCCGATCACGGCATGTGGCGCTGCAACGGCTACGCCCTCCTGAACCGCCTGGACATCGGCCGCCCCGCCCGCGATCCCGGCGGTCTCTGCACGCACCGGAAGGCCGGCATCGCCTCGCCCGTCTGGACCTGCCTGACCAAGATCGCGGTACCGCAGGCAGCGCGAAACACCGGGCCCGTGCACACGTTCGTCGTCTTCGGCGTCACCCGAAGCGGCTCCCTCTTCTGCGATCAGGAATCCCGGGAAAGCCAGACGCACGGCGCCTGGACGTGCACCAACTGGCGACCGTTTCCGACGGGGTTCCACCTGATCGCACCGCTTGCACAACCGGGGCCGTGCAACTTCCGCTTCGCCGACCAGTCGACCGGAATCTGGACCTGCAATCCGAAGCTCCCATAGCCCCAGACTTTTGGGTCAACGGCGCCGTTTTGAAAAAGCGGCGGATGGCCACGGAGCAACACCGGCCACCCGCCGCCTGAGTGATGCTTCCAGTAGACGCCGAATCGAGCTCGAACCTTCGCGTCTCCCTTGCCGCGACGAAACGCTCAGACTAGACCGTGGCCCTTGCGTGCCACGATGAGCCGCGACCCGCCGGCCCCGAATCGAACGCCTCGTCGCAGTAGCGCGAACTCGGCGTGCATCACGGCGGCCAAGGGCGCGTTGAGCTTCTCCGTCCGCCGTAGCACGTCTCCGACGGAGACGGCACCGCTGCCACTCTTCCGCCGCGCGACTACCAGGAGCGGGAGCAGCAACGAGACGAACGACGTGGAGTGGACGACGGTAAAACCAACACTCGCGACCTTTTGCTCGAGCTCGCCGCGCCGATACCGTCGCACGTGGTGGCTCGCCTCGTCGAAGCCGCTCCAGAGACGCGGATGCTGTGGCACGGTAGCGATAAGGCCGCCACCATCGTCTGCACACCTGGCGATGGCCGCAAGCGCGGCGTCGTCGTCCTCTATGTGCTCCAGCACATCGAATGCGCCCACGACGTCGGAAGGCTCGGCGCACGCAAGCGTTCGAGCGTCGCTCTGGAAGACCTCGGCCCGCGGGACCCGCTGTCGCGCGTAGACGAGCCCCTGGGGATACAGATCGGTTGCGCGAATCTCGGCGCGCGGAAGCGCTGCTGCGACTGCGGCGAGCACGAATCCCGTGCCGCACCCCACCTCGAGAAATGAACGCGCGTCCGGAAACCATTCGTGCAGTGCCCACAGGATCACGCGGTTGCGCGCCTCGAACCAGAAATGGCCGTCCTCGAGGCTCGCGAGCTCCGCGAAAAGCTCTTTCTCGAACGGCTGGTCCACGGAGCCGAGGATATCGCCGTGCGTTCCGGTTCTCGGCAAGCGAGGCCATGCGTTAGCCTCGACCGGTGTCCGCCTCGCTCGTGCCGACCGAGCCCGACGCCGCCGACGCGGTCGACATCAGCATCGTCGTTCCCTGTTATCGAGACCAGTCGACGCTCCCCGCCTTGTTCGCGCGGCTCGCACCGGTGATCGCCGACCTCGGCAAGATCGTCGAGGTCGTCATCGTCGACGACGGAAGCCCCGACCGCACGGGCGAGGTCGCATTGAGCCTCGCCGAAGCCGCACCGCATCCCACGACCGTCGTGCGGCTGCTCCGCAACTTCGGCCAGCACGCAGCCGTCTTCGCAGGGTTCGAGTCCTCCTCTGGTGCGATTGTCGTGACGATGGACAGCGACATGCAGTACCCCCCCGAGGAGATCGGCCGCCTAATCGAAGGGCTGTCGCCGGACTATCCCGTGGTCTCCGGATACCGACACGCGCGTCGCGATCCGTTCATGCGCCGGATGATCACGCGTGTGCTCGGCGCCTGGCTGCGGAAGCAGACCGGGACCGGGCTGCGCGACTTCGGGTCGATGTTCCGGGCCTACGACCGCTCGGTGGTCGAGCGCCTGCTCGAGTTTCAGGAGCAGCGGCGGTTCGTTCCCGCGCTCGTCGCGTGGCTGGGCGTTCCGGTGCGGGAAATCCCGGTCGAGCATGAAGCGCGCGGGCCGCAAGGCTCGCGATATCGGCTCGGCTCCTTGATCGACATGGTCCTGGACCTCGTCACCGGGTACTCCATCTTCCCGCTTCGGCTGGTCGTGTTCCTCGCGCTAATCGGCTCCGGGGTCGGATTCGTCGCGACGACGGGGTTCGTCGTCTATCGCGTCGTGATCGGCGCCGGCCTTGCGCGTCAGGTGTCGGCCTACGCGATGCTCTTCTTCCTCCTGGGCATCCAACTCTTGATCCTCGCGCTGATCGGCGAGTACGTCGGGCGCATCTACACCGAGACGAAACGGCGGCCGTACTACATCGTGCGCGAGGTGACCAGGCATTGACCGAAGCCGGGCGCGTCGTGCTCGCCGGAAACAACGCAGCGGCCATCGGCGTCCTCGACCTGCTGCTCGAGGCGCTCCCACCAGAGGCGATCCTCGCCGTCGCGCCGCCCCAGTCGGTCGCATCGACCTGGCAGGCCTCGCTCGTGGCCGCCTCCTCCGAGCGTGGCGTCGTGTGCATCTCCCCCGACGATGTCAACGACGACGAGACGCTCGCATTGGTAAGCAGCCACCGTCCAAAGCTGCTGCTCTCGATCTACTACACGCAACTCTTCCGTGAGGCTCTTTTGAGTGCGATCGACGGGCCCGTGCTCAACTTCCATCCGTCTCTTCTTCCACGTCACCGCGGGCATGCACCGATCATCTGGGCGATCGTCGAGGGTGATGCGGTCACCGGCCTTTCTGTCCATCACATCGACACGGGTGTCGACACGGGTCCGCTCGTGTACAGGCGCTCGCTCCCGATCCACCCCCGCGAGAGCGGCTTCGATCTGCATCGCAAGATGGCCCTACTGGTGCACGCAACCGCCGCCGACCTGCTGCGCCATTGGCTTGCCGGCGAAGCGCTCCCGCCTGCGATCGAGCAGACGGGCACGGCGTCCGTTCACTCGCGCCGCGATCCGCAGGTGAATCACCTCGACTGGACGCAGCCGGTGGAGCGGCTCCGCAACATCGTTCGGGCCCTCGCCCCGCCGCTACCCGGGGCCTTTGCGCGATACGAGGGTACCGAGGTGGGCATCGTGGAGGTCGAGGTGGTTGCGCCAGGGTCGCTGGCGACGCACCCGGTGGGCATGGTCGAACAGGACTCCGGCTCGTATCCGCTCGTGTGGGCTTCCGACGGTCCGCTCCGACTCCGCAGGGCGGTGCGGGACGGTGAACTCATCGACGGCCGAGAGCTCGGATTGCCGAACGGTGCGCTGCTGCATTGAGCGACGCCCCGATCATTTTCGGACGTCCGTGGTTCGGTAGCGAAGAGGAGGAGCTTCTCGTACGGACGCTACGCAGTGGCTGGATAGGCCAGGGCCCGGTCGTGGAGGAGTTCGAGCGCAGGCTGGCCGACTACGCGGGCGTCCCTCACGTCGTCGCCGTCAGCTCGTGTACAGCGGCTTTGCACCTATCGCTCGTGGCGGCGGGCGTCGGTCCCGGTGACGAGGTGATCACGACGCCGTTCACGTTCGTGGCGACGATGAACGCGATCGAGCACACCGGGGCGACCGCCGTTCTCGTCGACGTCGACCGGAGAACCCTGAATCTAGAGGCGGAGGCGGTCTCGCGCGCGCTCACGTCGCGCACGCGCGCCGTCCTGCCGGTGCATTTCGGCGGGCTCCCTCTCGACGTCGCCGCTTTCGCGGCGATCAGCCGCGACGCGGATGTCTGGGTGATCGAGGATGCCGCGCATGCGCTGGGCGCCGTATCGGGCGGCCGCCGCGTCGGCGGTGTCGCCGGCACCAAAATTGTCGCCTGCTTCAGCTTCTACCCGAACAAGAACCTTGCGTCGGCCGAGGGAGGAGCAATCTGCACGCGCGACGAGGAATTCGCGCAGCGTACGCGCGAGTTGCGCCTCCATGGCCTCTCCGGCGATGCCTGGGAACGCTACCGGCAGGTCGCGTACCAGCCGAGCCTCGCAACTCGTCCGGGCTACAAGTACAACTGGACAGACCTTCAGGCGGCCGTCGCCGTACCCCAGCTCGAGCGACTCGAGGGTTTTCTCGCAACACGAGAGGCCCTGGCGTCGTCGTACGACGAGCTCGTCGCGACGGTCCCGGGCGTTCGACCAACGTTCCGCCCGCGGCCCTCGCTCGGGATGCGCCACGCGTTGCACCTTTACCAAGTCGAGATCCAGGGACCGGCAGGCGGTCGGGACGAGGTGCTCCGCCGCATGCGGCAGCGTGGCATTGGGGTCGCCGTCCACTACATCGGGATCAACCGCCATCCGTATTACGGTGCTCGATTCGGTGACCAGCCGCTGCCGGTGAGTGATTGGGCGTCGAACTCCTTACTGACCCTGCCTTTGCATCCCCACATGTGCACTGCGGATGTGCAGAGGGTCGTAGCCGCTCTCGCCGAGGCGACCGCCGAGGTCCTTCCCCCATGAGACGCGTCTGGGTGCTGCTCGCTGCAGTCGCGCTCCTGGCCGGGTGCGGCCGCGGGAGCGGAGGTGCCGGTGCGGCGCCGGTCATCATGAGCATGGGGCCGATTGACGGGCCTGCCGGGACGGTCGTGACCCTGAGCGGGGCGCACCTCGACGGGACGAGAGCGGTTGGCTTCGGCGGTACACCTGCACGATTCTCCGAGGACAGCGGCGCGCAGGTGCGGGCCGAGGTTCCCGCCGGGGCGCGGTCGGGCCCGATCACGCTGTCGACCGCGCACGGAAGGACAACGACAAGCGTCCACTTCACCGTCTCCGGCGCACCGTTGCCAAACGCCGGGCGCTTTCTGCCCGCGCAGCTCCCGTCGGTATCGGGCGTCTATCCGCTCGAAGGGCAGCCGGGCACGATCGTGCACCTCGACGGCGAGAACCTCACGGCCGTGAGCGCGGTCGAGTTCGGGGGCGTTCGCGCCCCGTTCGCGACCGAGGGGAAGAGTTTGCTGCGCACGGTTGTTCCTCCTCGAGCCCGCTCAGGTGAGTTGCTCGTCGTCACGAGGCACGGAGCGACCGATGCGGCAACGTTCACCGTCCAGCGCTAGCCGCTGCTGCGGCAAGTCGGCGCGCGGCGTTTCCAGAACGTCACGGTTCGTGTGCCGGCGGTCTCGATTACGGGCGGGAATCGATACATGTGGGTCAAGATGCTGAGCAGCTTGGGCTCTTCATTCGGATCAGTGGGCGCGAGCGCCGGGAACTGATACCCGAGCGAGCCGGGGGCGTTCGCCGGATAGCGCGCCTGCCAGAAGTCGTCGTAGAGGACGACGTCGGGGCACGCGTCGCGGAACGCGTGCGCGAGAGTCACGTGGTTGCGGGATTCGTCCGACCACAGGATCGCGTTGAATCGGAAGCGTTGGTCACGAAAAAGCCACCAGTAGACGAAGTCGCCGATTGCGACCTGATCCTTCCCCACAAGCGTTCGAGCGACGCGCGAGACCCGGGCGTCGGTCGCAGCCCCGCGTTGCGACGAGTGGATCCCGTCGAGCATGGCGCGGCCGCCGAGGACCGCACCCGCCGTGAGGACGAGGGCTGCCGCGACAAAGCGTGCGCGAGGCAGCGCCCAGAGCCCTTCGACGAGCGAGGCTGCACCGAAGGGCACCGCCCCCACGGCGTACGCCGGGCCTTTGTTCGCGTAGAGGAGCGCGAGCCCGGCCAGCTGCGACAGGAGCAGCACAGAGCCGACCGCAAGCTGTGGGAGCCCGCGGCGGCGAACTGCCGCGAGGATCGCGATCATCGCGGCGACGCAGCCCGCGAAGAGAAAGGTGCGTGAGAACGCGAACGCGCCGACGGCCATCCGCCGATAGCGGTCGGCCTCGTGGAGGATCGGGCCGAGGCTGTGCTCCTGCAGTGCAGCGAACAGCGGCAGACGGTACGCGGTGCCGTAGACGAGCCGATACTGCCTGCGCGCCGCCGAAACGTCCGGCACGAAATGCATTCCTGCGTACAGCGCGAGACCGGCCACGACGCCCACGCCGAGACCCGTAGCGCGCGCGCGACGCCCGTCGTGTGGCAGGAGTACGAAGAACGCCGTTGCGGGGAGGACTGCGAAGGTCGGCACCGAGAAGTCGGGTGACACGCCAATGAGCAAGCCGAGCGCGACCGTCCGCCGGAGCGTCGGTGGCCCCCACGCGAGCAGGGTGAAGATCGTGGATGCCCAGAGCAGCGTGACGTCGTCCCACCGGATGTAGTGGCTCGCCGAGACGAAGATCCACGTGGTCGCGGCAACTGCGACGCTCAGGGCGGCGATTGTTGCCGGATAGAGGCGCCGAAGGCCCAGCCACAGGACGAACAGCGCGAGGAACGAGACCACGAGCGATGCGGCGCGGTAAGCGGTGAACGACGTGCCGAAAGCGATCTCCGCCGCGAGCTGCGGCAGGATCCCGATTCGCGGCAACCAGTGGTCGAACGTCCCGTCGTAGATCCCGCTGCCGGCGGCGATTGCGGGGCGAAGTCCGTGGCCGTGGGTGAACGACCAGACTGCGGACCCGACCCACGCCTCGTCGCCGTACGGCTCCGGCGCACGGGTGAGGGACGCGATGTTTGCAACCACGACGAAGCAGATCGCCGCGGCGGCCGTGAGGAGGACGACTGAGCGCTCGGCGCGCGCGCGCCCCGAGCGGCGAAGAGCGTTCAGCTTGGACGCCGCGGCCGTCAAGGACGCGATTCTACGAGCGCGCTCCCAGCAAGCCGGTGCGAACCACATAGACTCTGGCCCCGGAATTGCGGTAGACCAGGCGCGCGATCTTCTCGATCCCCTCCGGCGGCCGCCCCGCGACCGGATCGAACACGAGGTACCGGACGCCGTAGTCCCCCGCCATCGTTGCGAGTGCTGGACGGCTTGCACGATCGAAGACCGCCTTGTTGAGCTCCAATCTGCGTGGGAAGGGTTGGACTCCGTCGTTGACGACCTTTCGGTACCCGATCGACAGCGCACGCTCGTTGTAGGCCCATCCCTCGAGGAAGACGCGTCGTTCCGCGAACGCCGAGTAGTCGAAGTTGAATGGACCTGTGCCATCCGTGCCCACGAACTGGTTGTTGACGGCAAGAACGTCGTTCGGCGAACTGTTTGTCCGGAGCCAGATCAACGCGCGGTACATCCCCCAGGTCACGTCGCGGCCTCCGATTAGGTGCAGGGGCTGGCCGCGCACGGCCTTGGCAACAAGCGACGGGATCACGTCCGTGGGATTGTTCACCGACGCGACGATGGCGGCCGCCGAGATCATGAACATCAACGCCGTCCGAGCCGAGTGCCTGCGGCGGGCGAATGCATAGACAGCCACGATCCCCGCGAGCACCGCTCCATCGAGCACGAGCAGCATCCGGCCCGGTGGGAGCGACCACCAGTACGGCAAGGACGTGAGGCCACCGAGCGCCACGAGTGCAGCGACCGCGACGCTGCGGGGGACACGTCGTCCCGCAGCGACGATCGCGCTTCCGGCAAGCACAGCCACTGCCACGCGCCCATACGGAATCGACTGGACGTGGCTGAGACCGGGGTGGTCGAACGCGAGCAATGGCACGAGGCTGGCGACGAACACGGATCCGAGCCACACCTGAGAGAGGCTGAGCGGCAGCGGCCGCAATGACGCAATCGCTGCGGCGCCGGCTACGCCTACGCATCCGGCGAGCCCGACGAAGAAGGCGATCGTCCAGTAGATGCCGTGCAGTAGCGCGCCGTCGGGCAACGCGGCGTTCAGCAGATGAAGCGGCTGCATCTCGCCGAAGCTTGCGAATGGTGCGAGAGATACGCCCTGCGATCGACCGTGATATACGACCTGGTACACGATCGCGCTGAACGCGACGAGGCCGGCGAAGGTCGCGAGTCCGCGGCGATCGACACGCCGTTGCGTGAATGTACGCCACCCGAGCACGATCAGAACAGCGAGCGTGAGCACCGGCAGGACAGTGCCGCCCTTCGCGCCTGCCACGCCGACGAGGAAAAGCGAGATTGCCGCGTAGAGCCACCGCGGCCGGCGCCGCGATGCGTCGAGCGAATCCCCCAGCAGCAACAAGAGCGGCACGAAGAAGACGTACGAGAGGATGCTCGGCGCGAACACGAGGTTGGCGGAGCTGACGTCGAGGAACGGATAGTCGAGGCTCGGGCTGACGTCGATCTCGCCGACGAGCAGGGCGAATGCGGCTGCCGCCGCGCCGAGCCAGGGTTGGCGTCGGCCCCTCCCACCCGCCCATGCGATCTGAAGCACGAGGAGTGCGAGCAGCGCGACGTCGTAGAGGCGAAGGAAGACGACCGACAGGTCGATGTGCGCGACGCTGCTGATCGAGGCCATGTCGATCATCGCGAACTTGTGGTAAGCGAGCGGCAGCCCTGAGACCGTCGGGTCCGTAATCGGCCAGTGATGCTTCGCCTCGCCGGCGATCGACAAGAGGTATGTCGTGTCGCCGCTGAGAGCTCCCTCGTGGACGTCCCTTGGTAGCGCGGATGGGACGAGGAAGAGCGCAGCGCTGCACGCGAGCATCACGAGCTCGACTGCGACGATCGCCCACCACTTCTGGGGAGACGCCTCGGGCCGATCGCGCGGCGCTGACCGCGTCGACACGAACGCGATGCCTGCCAACGCGCTCCCCGGGACGAGGAAGATGAGTTGCCGGTGACCGAGTGCGGCGGAGGCGGTCTCCACGATGATCTCGAGCGCGAGTCCAAGCGGTATCCCGACGGCGGCTGCTTCGATCGAGCGCGCCGTCCGCCCCGTCAGGATGCGATAGAGGATGAGCCCCGGCGCGACGACGAAGAGGAGTTCGTAGCCGACGAAGCGAAGGATTTCGACTAGTCGTACGCCGAGTGCGAGCCAGAGGCCGACGACCGAGGCGGAGAGAAATGCGGCGGGTGCTCCTGACGCCAGCCGCTTCACAACGTCCGGTCGGCCGGTGCGCCGGCGACTCCCAGGAGAGTCGCCCGCATGACGCGAGGCTGGCAGTTACGAGGCACCGGCGGCATCATCTAATCAAGCCGGTCGTGCCCGTCGATGCGTCTGTCAGAGACCTGGCACGAGCTCGTCACCGTGGTTTTCAGGCGATGGACGCTTCTGCCCCTTTAGAGGCGGCCCCTACGCCGAATCGTGGATGCGCGCCCCTCGGGCAACCGCCGAGATCCTCAT
Organism: uncultured Actinomycetes bacterium; assembly: GCA_963848665.1. Lineage (GTDB taxonomy): Bacteria > Actinomycetota > Thermoleophilia > Gaiellales > Gaiellaceae > Palsa-739. The sequence goes on along the minus strand of CAWKEF010000003.1, from coordinate 3,367 downwards.
GGTGGTTCGTCGGAAGCTCTGGCTCGTATACCTCGCAGTGACGCTTGCCGTCACGGTCGTCTACCTGCGGTCAGATTCGCTTGCCTTGCACGGGGCGATAAACATGGGCCTCGGCGTGTCGTCCGTGCTGGCGACGTTCGCCGCGATCGTGCTCTGGCGACCCGAGCGACGGATCGTCTGGATCCTCGTGGGCGCGGCGCAAGCGGCCGAGGTGATCGGCACCGCCCTCTTCTTTCGCCCGGTTCTGGAGTCGGGCGCGTCCGCCGCCGGGATCGGCAAACGACCCATTCTGGATCAGCTTCTATGTGCTCTTCTCCGCTGCCCTGATCATGCTCCTGCGCAGACGGGGCTCGAACCGGGCTGCAGTGCTCGACGCCGCCCTGTTGGCCGTGGCCGGCGCGGTGCCGACCGTGCTGATCCTTATCGAGCCCTATATCGCCGTGAACGCATTGCCCGCGATGGGGAAGGCGGCGCAGATCGCGGCGGCGCTCGGCGACGTCGTCCTTGCGGCGGTTTTCCTCCGGCTCGTCTCTGCCGGCGGCGCGCTGTCGCCTGCCACGTTCCTGATCTTGCTGCGGTGCCCTGCTTTTTCGCCTCCGACTTCGTCTGGAGCTGGCTGACCCTTCTCGGCAATTACCAACCGGGCTCGTCGGCCGACGTCGGCTGGCTCCTCGCCTACATCTTCACCGGAGCGGCGTCCCTGCATCCCTCCATGGCCGGGTTGGGAGAGCCCGAGCAGGTCGTCGTCGAGAACGAACGACGTGCGTCAGCCTGCGCTCGGAAAGCTCTACCTGCTCGTGCTCGGCGCGGCGCTCCTCGTCTCGCCGGGGCTCCACCTCGCCGAGAAGCTCTCCGGCCGGATCTTCGGTTCGTTGCCCGTCGTCGGTCTGCTCAGCGCCCTCGCTCTGCTCGTGCTCGGTCGTGTCGCAGGCACCGTGCGGGAGAGCGAGCGGCTGCGCCTCGAGGTCGCCGACCAGAACCAGCGGCTGCTCCAGCTCGACAAGATGAAGGACGAGTTCGTGGCGTCCGTCTCGCATGAGCTCCGTACCCCGCTCACGTCGATCCGCGGCTACCTGGAGCTCATGCGGGACGACGAGAACCTCGATGAGGACCAGAAGAACTGCTCTCGATCGTCGACCGAAACGCTGACCGCCTGCTTCGCCTTGTCTCCGACCTACTGTTCGTCGCCCAGCGCGAAGACGCAGAGATCGTCGGCGAGATCTCGGAGCTCGACCTGACGGAGCTTGCGCGCGACGGACTGGAAGCGGCGCGGCCGCAGGCAAGCACCGCGGCCGTGACCCTGGACCTCCACGGCGAGCCTGCCCTTCTCCACGGCGACCCGAGCCGGCTTTCGCAGGTGATCGACAACCTGGTCTCGAACGCGATCAAATTCACGCCCACCGGCGGACACATCGTCGTGCGCGTCGCCGGCCGAGGTGAGCACGTCGTCCTCTCGGTCTGCGACCCCGGGATGGGCATACCCGAAGACGAGCAAGCCGATCTCTTCCAGCGATTCTTCCGCACCCGCGGCGCGAACAACGCTGCGATCCAAGGCACGGGCCTCGGGCTGTCGATCGTCAAGGAGATCGTCGAAAGCCACGGCGGAACGATCGGCTTCACGAGCCGTGAGGGTCTTGGCACGACCTTCACCGTCGAGCTGCCGGTCATTCCGCTTGCCGGCCGCGCGAAGGCCGCCTCGACCGCACCGCTGACGGCGCCGTTGGAGCCTAGGGCTCGCGCATCGCGACTGTTGTGCGCGTTCCGACAACGTAGTCGCCCGAGCACGAAAAAGCCCCGTTTCCGGGGCTTCGTGGAGAGCGGATGATGGGACTCGAACCCACGACCTTCTGCATGGCAAGCAGACGCTCTAGCCAACTGAGCTACATCCGCGGGCGGGGCAAGTATAGCCAGCGTCAGGGAGCGTCGAGGGCCTCGTTCACGAGGCGGTCGGCCAGCTCGTTGTGCTCTCTGCGCACCGCGCGATAGCTGACGTTTCCGATCTGGCGGGCAAGCCGCGAGGCGCTGCAGCGAGAGCTCGCGCAATGCGTCGTTCTTCACCCGGTACTCGCCCGTCATCTGCTTCACGAGCAGCTCCGAGTCGGAGATCACCTCGATCTCCGAGAGCGCGAGGTCGATGCCTTCTCGAGGCCGGCGATGAGAGCTCGATACTCGGCAACGTTGTTCGTGGCCACTCCGATCTTCTCGCCGTGCGCGGCGAGCACGGTGCCATCCTCCGCTTCGAGCACGTACCCGTAGGCGGCCGGCCCGGGATTGCCGCGCGCACCGCCGTTCGTCGACAAGCGCGCCTTCATCCGTCGACCTCGACGAGCGCGTAGACCTTGTCGAACGCGGCCTCCTCGTACGGATGCGCGTCCAGCGCTCGAACCGCCTCTCGACGCGGTCGGCGGGCACAACGGTCTCGACGCGAGCTCGGCGACGCGCTCGTCGCGGCCCGACCTCTCCGATCGCGGGCGCGCTCCACGCGCGAAGAACGTGCCGGTCCCCGGCGTGTACCACGAGCAGCGCTCGTAATCGCCGATTCGTCCGTCGCCTGCTGCGAAGACGGCCTCGCGCGTCGCGTCGAGCGCTTCCTCGGCACGAACCACAACGAGCTTCACACGGGTGGTGAACCTCGGTCAGGAGGCGTTGTCTATCTGCGCCCGTTGGAGATGCCCGGAGTAGTCGACGTAGATCGACTTCCACTCGGTGAAGACGTCGAGCGCCGTCTGGCCGGCCTCGCGGTGGCCGTTGCCGGTGTCCTTCGTCCCGCCGAACGGCAGGTGCACCTCGGCGCCGGTTGTTCCCGCGTTGATGTAGGTGATCCGGTCCCAGGTCGCGCATTGCGCGGAACGCCTTGTTGACATCGCGGGTGAAGATCGACGACGAGAGACCGTAGCGGATCGTTGGCGACGAGGAGGGCCTCCTTGAAGTCGCCGGCCCTGATGAGGCCGTCGTCGGGCCGAAGATCTCCTCTTGCGCGATGCGCATGCCCGCCTCGACGTCGCCGAAGATCGTCGGACGGTAGAAGAAGCCCTTGCCGAACCGCCTTCGGTCGCGACCTCGCCGCCGGTGAGCAGCGCGCCCCCTTGTCCTCGCCGATCTTCGTGTAGGAGTGGATCTTCTCGATCGCCGCCTTGTTGATCACCGGACCGATATCGGTGTCGTCCTCCCAGCCCGGGCCGAGCCGCATGCCCTCGGCACGCTTCCACGAGCCGCTTCTGCAGCGCCTCGTAGACCGCCTCGTGCGCGTGACGCGCGAGGCCGCGGTACAGCGCTGGCCGGAGGTGCCGAACGCAGACCAGACGATGCCCTCGACCGCGACTCCAGGTCGGCATCCTCGAGGACGATGATCCCGTTCTCGCCGCCC
>CAWKEF010000002.1:0-334275 GCA_963848665.1 uncultured Actinomycetes bacterium | reverse complement strand
TGCAACGGTGCCAACGAGTCCGTTCTCGTCTCGCCGCACGGCCCCGCGATGACGACGCAGGTGGCCAACGCGAGCGTGAAGTTCGGTACCGCGGTGAGCGACACCGCGACGATCACCGGCGCGGGTGCCGGCGCCGGCGGATCGATCACCTTCAAGCTCTACGGCCCGAACGACGCGACCTGCGGCAACGCGCCCGTGTTCACGAGCGCGGCGATCCCCGTGAACGGCAACGGCAACTACGGCTCGGGCTCCTTCACGCCGACGCTCGCCGGTACCTACCGGTGGACGGCCGCCTACACGGGCGACCTCACCAACCTCGCCATTCCCGCAGCCTGCAACCAGTCCAACGAGTCCGTGGTCGTCGGCGACAAGGACACGACCCCGCCGACGCTGCGTTGCTCACCGGCCTTGTCGCCGGTCCGCCCAAGGCGCGTCAAGATCACGGTGCAGGACGCGGAGAGCGGGATCACCACGATCACCGTCAACATCGCTCACGAACGCGACGATCGCGACCTCGCCGAGCCCGGTTCCGGCCGGAACGACGGCACCGGTGCTCATCACCGCGTCCAAGACGAATCCGGCGCAGAGCTCCTTCATCCGCCTGACGGTCACGAACGGCATGGGACTCTCGACGGTGTGCGACCCGGTCCTGCCGGCCGTGAAGAAGGTTGGCACTCACTGCACAAGGGGCTGCTTCGCGCGGGCTCGTCGAGCTTCTCGCTCGTCGCGAGCGTCGGGCACATCGTCTACGGCGCAGCCCGCGGCGTGACCCTCTCCGGGAGGATCGCAGGAGCTGCGGGCCAGACCGTTACGCTGATGAGCCAGTCCTGCAAGTTCAGCGGAGCGAGCGCGCTCGCGAAGGTGAAGGTCGGCGAAGACCGGCGCCTACTCGTTCCACTTCCAGCCGGCGCTCAGCACGGTCTTCTCGTTGGCTGGGGCGGCGTCACGAAGACGGCGAGCGTCTCGGTCCAGCCGCTCGTCGCGCTCACGCGTGAATCGGGAGGCCGCTACCGCATCGACGTCTCGACGACGAACGGCGTCTTCCTCGACGGTCAAGCAGGTCGTGATCCAGCGTCGCGTCGGGGGCGACTGGGTCAACGCGGTCACCGGCACTACTGGCGAAGAGCTCCTCTGAGGATCTGCTGACGGTCACCTCGTCGGCCACGGTCGCGAAGAGCCTCTACGGCGCGAAGCTCCGGGCGGCCCTGCCGGCGACCGGTTGCTACGCCGGCGCCGTCAGCGGTCAGATCGTCGGCTAGACCTCGACGCGGTCGGGCGCGAGGACGAGCTCGGCGATCTGAATCGCGTTCAGCGCGGCGCCTTTGACGAGGTTGTCGCACGCGAGGAAGAGCACGAGGCCGTTCTCGGCCGCCCGATCGCGTCGGATGCGCCCGACGAGCACCTGATCGGTCTTGCGCCGCATCGCCCGGCGTCGGCACGTCGACCACGCGAACCGACGGCGCCTGCGACAGGATCTCCGTCGCCTGCTCCGGCCGTGAGCGCATCGTCGAATTCGATCCAGACCGCCTCGGCGTGGCCGACGAGCACCGGCACGCGCACGGTCGTCGCGCTGATCGGTAGCTCGGGCAATTCGAGGATCTTCTGCGCCTCGGACCGGATCTTCGACTCCTCGTCCGTCTCGTCGCCATCCCAGCTCCAGTCCATCGCCAGGTTGTGCTCGTCCTGCGGCTCGGCGCGCAATTGCTCCATGCGCTGCGCGCCGGCGCCCGACACCGACTGATACGTCGACACGCGCACACGCGCGAGTCCGGCCGCGTCGTGCAGCGGCTTCAGCACGCACGTCAACGGGATCGTGCAGCAATTCGGGTTGGCGAGAATGCCCTCGTGAGCGCGTGCGCTCGCGCCGTTCACCTCCGGCACTACAAGCGGAACGCCAGGCTCGAGGCGGTAGGCGGCCGACTTGTCGATCGCCACCGCGCCGCCCCGGACAGCTTCCGGAACGAGCTCGCGTGACGCGGACGTACCGACGGAGAACAACGCGAGATCGATGTCGCCCGCGGCGAGCGCCTCGGGCGTCGCCTCCTCGACGACGAGGCCACCCTCGACGGTCTTGCCCGCCGACCGGCCGGAAGCGAACGCACGAACGTTCTCGTGACCGCGCTCGCGCAGGAGCCGCAACGTGACCGAGCCGACCGCGCCCGTCGCACCGATGACGGCGATGCGCGGCTCAGCCATTGACGCGTTCCTCGGCAAACAGCCGGAAGCGCTCGTGCACGGCCCGAACGGCTTCCTCGACCTGGGCAGCGCGCACGACACACGACACGCGAATGGACGACGTCGAGATGATCTCGATGTTGATCCCCGCCTCGGCGAGCGCCTCGAACATGTCGGCCGCCACACCCGGATGGCTCTTCATGCCGGCTCCGACGAGCGAGACCTTCGCGATGTCGGGGTCGTAGACGACACCCTTCGCGGCAACTTCCTTCGCGAGCTGCTCGAGGATCGGCTCGGCCGCGGCGAGGTCGGTCTTCGGCAGCGTGAAGGTGATGTCGGTCGTGCCGTCGGCGGAGCTGTTCTGGACGATCATGTCGATGTTCACGCCTGCATCTGCAAGGGCGCGGAAGACGCGCGCCGCGACGCCGGGCTGATCGGGCACGGCGAGGATCGATGCCTTCGCCTCGGACGTGTCGTGCGTGACGCCGGAGATGATCGCCTTCTCGAGCACGAGCCCGGCCTCCTCGCCGATCCATGTGCCTTCGGTTTCTCCGTGCGCAGCACGGACGTGGAGCGGAACACCGTACCTGCGGGCGATCTCGACCGACCGCGCCATCATCACGCGTGCGCCGCTCGCGGCCATCTCGAGCATCTCCTCGTAGGAGATCCGCGGCAGCTTCAGCGCGTCGGGCACGACCCGCGGGTCTGCCGTGAAGACACCTTCGACGTCGGTGTAGATCTCGCACGCGCCGCCGAGCGCTGACGCGAGCGCAACAGCCGTCGCGTCGGAGCCGCCGCGACCCAACGTCGTCACCTCGAGGTCGGTCGAGACGCCCTGAAAGCCGGCGACGAGCACGATGCGGTCCTTGTCGAGCTCCTCGTTCAGCCTGCGCGCTCGGACCTCGACGATCTTTGCCTTGCCGTGCACCGTGTCGGTGACGATGCCGGCCTGCGAGCCGGTCAGCGACACTGCTTCATGCCCGAGGTCGCGGATCGCCATCGCGCAGAGCGCGTTCGAGATCCGCTCGCCCACGGACACGAGCATGTCGTACTCGCGCGGGTGCGGCTGCGGTGAGACCTCGTGGGCGAGCCGGATCAGCTCGTCAGTCGTGTCGCCCATCGCGGACAACACGCCGACGACGCGCTGTCCGGTCTCGCGCGCGCTGACGAGACGCCGCGCCACGTCCTTGATCTTCTGGGTGTCGCCGACCGAGGTGCCCCCGAACTTCATCACGACGAGATCGCGTCCGCGAACCTCGGCGTCGGCCGCGACCTCGGGTACTGCCTCGAAGCTGCGGGCTCGTGGTCGCCACCTCTAAAAGTGTAGGCGGGGCCCGACGGGCCCTTTGCCGACCGTCCGGTCTTGGCCCCGCCTGGGGTGCAGTCGAAGCGGACCCATCCGAAGAAGAGGAGCCTGGCCTTCGGACTCCCCTCTCGACCAGTTGTCGCTCAGGCAGCTGCTGCGGGAGGCTTACGTGTGCATAAGAACAAAGACCGGCCCGGCCTTTTGTGGGCGAATCGAGCCTTGGGAGGCAGCGTGAGCAATTCGAGGAGAAAATGGCGGGTTCCGGTCTGCGGGCGAGCAGCCTCGCCGGCGCGGTTCCTCTTCGTTGGCGCGACCGTCTTCTTGGCGGCGCTCATTTTTGGGGCGGGGCACGCCCGTGCGGCGCTGAGCCCATTCGCCAGTGAAACGGGCAAGATCTCGTTGTCCGTCGACGCGCTGGGTACGAATGACCCAGCGGGCTCAGCGATCTCAGTGCAGAAGAACGCAGGTGCGACGGTTCGGAAGGCCTACCTGTTCACTGCCAAGATCCCCTTCACCGGTCAGCCGGTGGACGGCGAGGTCACGCTCAACGGAAACCCGATCACCTGGGATCCGTCGACGTTTGTGAGCAGCACCTTCGGCAACTTCACGGCTGCGGCGGATGTTACGTCGATCGTGAAACCGATTGTCGACGCCGCGCCGCCTGGGCTCGTGAACTTCACGGCCGCCGAGGGCGACAACACCGACTTATACGACGGTGAGGTCCTCGCCGTCATCCTGGACGACCCAACCGTCACGCATCCCGGAAGCGTCATCCTTCTATACGGGACTCAGTCGACGGCCGGCGATACATTTAACGTCGCGCTCTCGGATCCGGTCGACAAGACGAATCCCAACTTCGGGCTGGATCTCGGAATCGGAATTTCGTTTAGCTACGACCCCGGCGGCGGTAGCCAGTTCAGCACGGTGGACGTCAACGGCACCCGGATGTCCTCGTCGGCCGGTGGCCAGGATGATTGCGCGGACGCGGTGGCCGGGGACTTTTCGAATTGTCCCGACGGGACGTTGATTACGGCCGGCGGTATCGGCGACCTCAACGATAATCCGCCGAATCCGCTTGCGACGCCGGAAACCGGCTGTGTGGGCGTCATGGGGCCGTCGCCGCGCTGCGACGACGAGCTCTACAACCTCCTTCCGTTCGTCAACAACGGCGACACCACTCTGACGTTCAATACGACGAACCCGTCCAATGACGACGACATCTTCTTCGCTGCGCTTAACGTCCATGCGAGCGCCGCGATCGTCGGAGCCGGAATCGTGCTCGGTCCGGCCTCCGCGACGAACACGGTGGGAGCGAATCACACGTTCACCGCGACGGTGCAGGATGCAAACGGAGGAGGCGTCGCGGGAGTGACGGTGACGTTCACTGCAAACTCGGGCCCGAACGCCGGTGTTCACGGCACGGGTGTCACGGACGCTAACGGGCATGCGACGTTCACCTATTCGTCGACCGTGACCGGCACGGACACCTTCACGGCAAGCTTCACCGATACTGCCGGCGTCAAGCACACCTCCAATGAGGCCACGAAGACGTGGGTGGCCAATGCGGGCGACACGACGCCGCCGCTTTGCGCGCTCTCGTCGATGATCGCCGGTCCGCCGAAGCAGATCCAGGTGAGCGTGCAGGACACGGGAAGCGGCCTGCAGTCGATAGCCGTCACCGAGTCGAACAACGCAGACACGGTTGTCCCGCCCTTTACGGTCGGCACCACCGATCCGGTGACGATCACGTCGACGAAGATCGATCAGTCCCAGGGCTCCTCGCTTGCGCTGACGGTGACTGACGTCGCCGGCAACGTGACCAAGTGCGATCCGATCGTGCCGGGACTTGCGCACCATGGTGCTCTCAACGGCGTCATGGGCCGGACGTTCAGCAACCTCCTCGCGGAGGAGTCGAAGGTGACAGTCGCCAACGGAAGCTCGGCGCTTCGCTTCTTCACGCTTCGCGTGAACGGCAAGACGTTCACGATGAAGGTCGCAGGCCGGCTCAGCCGCACGATCAACGTCGCCCCTGCGATGCACAAGGGAAACAACAACAAGGTCACTGTCCGTGTCAAGGGCGCGAAGGCGTCCGCGGCAATGATCAGTATCTCGAGCTAACGAGGAGGAGTCGATCCAGGTGCGGAAGACTTACATCAAGCCGCGGCTCAGGAGACTCGGCCTGCTCCGCGTGCTCACCCGCTTCAGCTGGTAGCGGCGAAAAAGAGCAGTATGTGAGGGCCCGGCTTCAGCCGGGCCCTCACACGTTTCTAGGCTGTCGCTATTCCTCGATGACGGTCGTGCGCCGGCCCCCGCGGGCGCCGCCGAAGCCGCCCCAGGCAGACCAGAAGACGAGGGAGAGCAGGATTCCGAGCGCGCCGACTGCGAGCAGGATCCAGCCGATCGTGTTGTACGTCGTGGCGGCAACGATGATCGCCCCGACGGCAATGAGAACCAGACTCACGCTAATGCCCATACCAGCGTCCCTCCTTGAGATGGTTTCGACTGGTGGAACGACACGAAGATTCCCGCCTTTTGCGGCGTTACACCCGTCGGGGCATAAACTCGGGCCATGCTTCGGGTGCTCGCCGCCGCCCTCCTCACCGCGGCGACCGCAGCGGCCGTCCCGAACTGGCACGCCCCGCCGAACCCGATGGCCCTCGCACGCACCGCCGGCCTCGTGCCCGAGGTGAACGAGCACCTCACCTACCACGTCCACTCTCACCTGGACGTCTTCGTCGCCGGTAAGCCGGTGCGCGTGCCTGCAGGGATCGGGATCAATATCGCCGATCCGGCGGTCAAGAAATTCCCGGTACCCGACGGCTCGACGGCCTACGGCGGCATCGTCAAATGCAAGCACGTCTGCATCTCTCCGCTGCACACGCATGACGACACCGGGATCCTCCACACGGAGACGTCGAAGCGCATACCGAATCGCCTCGGCCAGTTCTTCGTCGAGTGGAACGTCCGGCTGAGCCGGACCTGTGTCGGCAGCTATTGCAAGCACGTGCAGTTCTACGTCAACGGCCGCCGCTACAAGGGCGACCCTCGCGCGATCCTGCTCGCGGACAGGACAGAAATTGCGGTCGTGGTCGGCACGCCGCCGAACCCGATCCCTTCGAAGTTCCCGAGCTAGACCATCTCGCGGCGGCCTGTGAGGGCCCGCCCGAGCGTCACTTCGTCCGCATACTCGAGGTCGCCGCCCATCGGCAGGCCGCTCGCCAGGCGTGTCACGCGCACCCGGCCCCGGAGCCGGTCGGCGAGATAGGCCGCGGTCGCCTCGCCCGTCATGTTCGGGTTCGTCGCGAGCACGACCTCCATCACACCGTTCCGCTCGACACGGTGCAGCAGCTCGTCGATGCGCAGGCTCGAGGGCTCGACTCCGTCCAGGGGCGAGAGCGCTCCGCCGAGCACGTGGTAGAGACCCCGGAACTCGGCCGTGCGCTCGAGCGAGATGAGGTCGACCGGCTGCTCGACGACGCAGATGATCGAGTGGTCGCGACGTGCGTCGAGGCAGATCGCGCACACCTCCTCCTCGGTGAGGTTGCCGCACTCGCGGCAGAAGCGCACCCGCTCCTTGACGTCGACGATCGCCTCGGCAAGAGCGAGCGCCTCCTGCTTCGGGGTCTGCAGGATGTGGAACGCGAGCCGCTGCGCCGTGCGGCTGCCGATGCCCGGCAGCCGCGTGAGCTGGGCGACGAGGTTCTCGACCGCAGGGCTCAGCATTTGCGGAGCGTAGCCGTCCGCTGCGGACATCCCCGGCGTTCGGCGTTACCGTTTACAGGGTGCGGATTCGCTCCCTGGCGTCCAACTGGTTCTGGGCGTTTCTCTTCCTCGCCCTGACCGGCATCGTCGTTTGGGGCTGGGCTTTCGACTTCGCCAGGTAACGCACTGGCCAAGTGGCTAGTGCCCGTGGCACCGAACCCGACTTTCGAGCCGTATGAACCGCGCGCGTGCACGAAATACGGTTTCGAGAGCACAAACTGCACGCGACCGGGAGGCCAAGGGAGCATGCTGCGAAGAATCGTCATGGTTTTCGGTGCGCTCGCGCTCGCGACTGCGGGTTTCGTCGGGGCCGGTATGGCTTCGAGGCTCGCCTGTCCGCCCGGCACCGTCTGCCGGGACCACGCCGACGATCACGACGACTACCGCAAAAACGACCGGTAAGTCGATACGACCACGAAAGCCACGAACGACCGGCACCTCGACGTCATCGGTACCGACTTCGACGTCGCTGCAGAGGTTCACGCCGACGCTGAGCTCTCGCGCCCAAGGCGCTCGACTTCGGTAACGTCGGTCACGCTCTCGGGCAAGGTCTGCCGGCGCGCCCGCGGGCAGCACCATCGCAGATTCTCTCGCGCTCTGCGGCTTCACCTGCGCCTCAGACCGTCGCAATGCCTCAAAACGCGCGCCGACGGCTCCTACAAGTTCGTGATGCAACCCGTCCGCAATGCGACTTTTTATGCTCGCTATGCCACTCTGACCGCTGCCCCTAAGCCATTGGCCGTGCGACCGAAAATCGATGTCAAGCGGGTCTCGGCGACGAGCTTTGCCGTCAACGTCTCTGCGGGGAACGGGCGTTCTTCACGAAGAACGTCGTACTCGAGCGCTACGACGCAAAGCGACACCATTGGAAGGCGATCGGATCTGGCAAGCTCCACCCGGCTTCGACGCCGCCGCGATCGTTTCCGTCTCCGCAGCGACGATCACCGCGTCGCACCGAGCGGCTCGAAGCTGCGCGCCTCGGCCACGCAGAGCACCGTCGGCAAGTGCTACGCGGCCTCGAAAAGCGCGGTCTTCACGGTTGAGCGTCTGAACGGTTAGCCCTCCAACCCGGGGATCCCCAAACCCCCGAGCAAGTTCGACTGCATCTGCTGCGCCTTCGCCTCGACCTTCGCGGCCGCCGAGCGCAGCGCCTCGTTCACGCCTGCGAGCACGAGGTCGCCGAGCGCCTCCGGGTCGGACGGGTCGATCGCCTCCGGCGAGATCTCGATCGACAGCACCTCGCCGGCGCCGTTGGCCCGCACCTTCACGAGGCCGCCGCCGGCCGAGGCCTCGGCCGTCTCCTTCACGGCCTCCTCCTGCATCTGCTGCACCTGCGCCTGCATCTCCGCGGCCTGCTGCATCAGCTTGTTCATGTCGAAGCTCACTCAGCGTCACGCTCCCGTGCGTCGAAGGTCTCCTTCATCAGCTCGAGGAAGTGCTCCTCGCCCGCCGGCTCCTCGAGCTCGACGTCCTCGGCCTCGTCGCCCTCGCCGACCACGAACTCGATTGCGAGCTTTCGCCCCGTGACCTCGTACAGCGCATCGCGGAGCATGGCGACGTTCTTCGGCTCCTCGGCCTGGGTCCGCTTGAACGACGCGCTCGGCGCGAACTCGACCGTGAGCGTGTCGCCCTCGAGCTCGGCGGGCCGTGCATCCCCGAGGAGGCTCGACGTCGGGATCGACTTCTCCGCGACGGCCGGGACGATCGTTCGCGCCCACGCCTCCTGCAGCTGCTCGAGCTCGACGTCGGGCGGCGCGCCGACCGTGGCCGGCACCTTCACCTCGACCGGGGGAGTCGGTGTCGGGCGCCTGTTGGACGGGCGCGCGCCGCAACGGCCCCGCGCGTCTCGAGCTGCTCGAGCCGGTAGGCCGTCGACTCGCGCGAGAGATCCGCCGCCGGCCGCGTCACCTTGACGAGCGCGAGCTCGAGCGGCAGGCGCGGATCGCCGCCCTGGCGCATGTCGTCGACGGCGACGGCGAGCAGATCGATCAGACGCAAAACCGTCGGCTCGCCGAGCTGGTTCGCCTGCGCGCGCAGCCGCTCGCGCGTCTCCTCGGTGACGGGCAGCGACTCCGGCACCTCGTGCATGTGCTGCACGAGCATCAGATGCCGCAGGTGCTCGATCAGCTCGCTCACGAGCCGGCCGAGATCGTGCCCCTGCTCCGAGAGCTCCTCGATGAAGGTCAGCGCGCCCGCCGTGTCGCGATCGACGACGAGGTCGCAAAGGCGGAAGAGCGCATCCTCCTCGACCGTTCCGAGCAGCTGCAGCACCGACTGGACCGTGATCTCCTTGCCCGTGGCGGACGCGAGCTGATCGAGCGTCGAGGTGGCGTCGCGGAACGAGCCTCGCGCCGCCCGCGCGATCAGCGAGAGCGCCTGCGGCGGCGCGTCGATGCCCTCGCCCTCGGCGACGCGGCTCAACACGGAGACGAGATCCTGCAGCCGCGGCCGCTGGAAGACGAACGTCTGGCAGCGCGACCGCACGGTCGGCAGCACCTTCGAGAGGTCGGTGGTGCAGAAGACGAAGACGAGATGGGGCGGCGGCTCCTCGATCAGCTTCAGAAGCGCATTCCAGGCGGCATCGGTCAGCTGATGCGCCTCGTCGAGGATGTAGACCTTGTAGCGCCCCTCGACCGGCTGCAGGACGACGCGGTCGCGCATCTCGCGGATGTCGTCGATGCCGCGCTGCGACGCCGCGTCCATCTCGATCACGTCGAGCGACGCTTCCGGCTGCGATCCCGAGGCAGACGCTGCACGTGCCGTCCGGCTCGGGCGTCGGGCCCTGCACGCAGTTGAGGCTCTTGGCGAGAATCCGCGCCATCGACGTCTTGCCGGTGCCGCGCGGGCCCGCGAAGAGATACGCCTGGCGCACCTGCTCCGACGTGATCGCGTTCTTCAGCGTTCGGACGACCGCCTCCTGGCCGACGACGTCGTCGAAGGTCTGCGGGCGGTACTTCCGGTAGAGAGCGGCCACGGAACGATTCAAGCAGGACCGAGGGTGCGCCGCAGTCGGCCGTGCAGGGCCGAGCGCCGCGAGCGCGAGAACGGCCAGCAGAAGGGCGAACTTCGTGTGATCGTCGAAATGCACCGTGCGAAACGGCAACAGGAGGAGGCCCTCCGGGCCGCAGCCGGAGCGACCGCCCAGACGGCCGCGATCACGAGGCCGATCGCCGCGGCGAGCCCCCAGCTCTCGTGCACGAGGCGGTCGACGCGGAGCAGCTCCGGCGCGCCGTGCTCGACGAGGATCCAGGCGAGGACGGCCGCGCCCGCCATCGAGCAGATCGCGTCGCGAGACCGGTAGCGGCGTCGCGAGGAACGCGGCGACGGCCGCGACGAGCACGAACGCGTAGAACGGCAGGATCGCGAGCCAGCCGTGACCGACGCCGCCGAGGCTGACGACGGTCGCCGTGAAGTTGCCGTGCACGATGCGCGAGAGCCAGTGGCGCGTGTCGTCGTTCTGCAGCAGCGGCTCGGCGCTCGTCGCGACCACCATCGCGGCCGCCGAGATGAGGGCGAGCGCCGCCGACGGTTGCGGGCCGGCGGCGGAGCGCCGGCGCAAGCGCGAAGCAGAGAAACGGCAGCAGCGGGATCAGGAACCGCGGCCCCGGCACCCAGCCGCCGAGCGCGAATCCGACGGGATGGCGTGCGGAGTTCCACACGAGCTCGACGAGCACGAGCGCGGCGATCAGCCCGGCCTCCGCGCGCAGCCCGCGCCGCCAGAGCAGGACGCAGCCTGCGGCTCCGGCCGCGACGACCGGCGTGAGCACGAGCAGGCCGCGCTGGCTCAGCAGCAGCTCGACCAGCGATGCGGAAGCTCGGGAGGCCCTGGCCGAAGAAGCCCGTGGACTGCCAGCCGCCCGCGGCCCCCTGGCCGGGCGTGCCGGCGTAGGCGAGCTGGAGTGGATTGCCGAACGCCCAGATGTCGAAGGCGAAGAGCGGCAGCAGGCCGACGAGACCGCCGGCGCGCAAACGCGCGAGACGCCGCAGGCGCGGCGCCGCGCCAGGCCGCATAGAGGCCGATCAGGACGGCCGGAATCGCGAGCGGCAGATCGATCGCGACCGCAAGCCCGGCCGCGGCGCCGGCGGCCGTGACGTGCGGCTGTCTCGCGAAACAGCAGGCAGAAGGCGAGGAACGCAAACGCAGCGGCAGGCACGTGGGCGAAGAGCAACGTCGAGAACGGGAGCACGAGCGTCGCGAGCCCGAGGATCGCGGCGGCGGCGGTGCCGAGCCCGGGCTCGATCCACTCGACCGCGCGCCGCAGCAGCAGGAGCAGCCCGATCGCCGGCAGCACGACCGCCCAGAGGCCGATCTGCCAGACGGCGCGGAGCGGCACGCCCGCCATCGCATCCGGATAGGAAAGCCCGGCGTTCGGATTCTTCGGCACGGCGCCCGACCGCGTGCAGCAGCAAGTAGAACGGCGCCGACCAGAGCTCGAGCGCGGGACCTTTCGCGGCGTAGTAGTGGCCGTGCATCGCGCACGAGGTCGCACGTCGTGTTCGCGTAGCGATCGATGTACGGATGGCCGTGCGCAATCGCCTGCGTCGCGGCATAGTGCGCCGACTGCGCGCATCCGACCGAGGCGAGCGGCATTGCCCACGCAAGCGCGATTGCGCCGATCGTGACGGCGCCGAGGAGGGCCGAGCGGGACATCTCGCGAGACCTTACGGGCCGGGCTGACCGCACACCTGGGAGTGAATGCTTAGCGCTGCTTCCTCCCGGATCTGACGCGGTTCGCACGCTCCCACTGCGCGGAGCCCGACCCGGCCGCAGTGTAGCGTTGCCCGCCGTGGACGCCCGCCGCGCGCTGCTCGAGGGGTTGATCGACCACGCTGCGCTCTTTCCGCCGGCGAGCATGGCGATGCCCGACGCGCTCGCCGAGGATCGCCGCGCGCGGGAGAGCGAGCACGCGTGGCTGCTCGGCCGCTTCGTCGTGCCCGCGTCCAGGCTCTCGCAGCTCGGCGCCGAGGACCGTGCGTTGAGCGTCGTCGCCGATGCGCCCGTGGTCGACGAGCGGATCGAGGCGTTCGAGACGAGCGCGATCGGCGACTACGACGGCGAGGTCTACGTCGAAGGCGCACCGCTCGACGAGATCGCGGCCGCCGGGCGGCGGGCGAAGGTTCGCTGCGGAGGCGAGCGCATCCCGTCGGTCGAGGAGCTCGCAGCGTTCGTCCGCGGGTGCCGCGAGCGCGGGCTCGTCTTCAAGGCGACCGCCGGGCTCCACCACGCCTATCCGACGGACGCCGGGGAGCACGGGTTCCTCAATCTGCTCGCGGCCGCCGTGTTCGGCGACGAGGAGCACGCGCTCCGCGCCGCGCCGGGCTCGTTCGAGCTCGACGCGCGGTCGTTCCGCTGGGACGGCCGCGAGGCCGGCGCCGACGAGCTCGCGCGCGTCCGGACCGTCTCCTCCACTCGATCGGCAGCTGCTCGTTCTTCGAGCCCGTCGAGGAGCTGTGCGCGCTCGAGATCCTGCCGTGAGCGGCTACGGCGTCTTCTCGACGCCCGGGGGCGCCCCTCGCGTGGGCTGGCGGGACGGCGACGAGGTCGTCGATCTCTCCGGGCTCGGCGACGTCTACGCCCGGCCGTCGCTCAACGCCCTGATGGCGCGCGGCCCCGACGCGTGGGAGGAGTCGCTCGGCCTGGCGCGCACATACGACGGCCCGCGGCTCGCACTTGCAGAGCGACGCTGCACCTGCCGTTCGAGGTCGCGGACTACGTCGACTTCTACTCGTCGCTCGAGCATGCGACGAACCTCGGCCGGCTGTTCCGGCCCGACTCCGAGCCGCTGCTGCCGAACTGGCGCTGGCTCCCGGTCGGCTACCACGGGCGCGCGGGCACCGTCGTCGTGAGCGGCACCGACGTCCGGCGCCCGAGCGGCCAGCTGAAGCAGCCCGGCGCCGAGGCGCCGGTGTTCGGGCCGTCGCAGCGGCTCGACATCGAGCTCGAGCTCGGCTTCGTCGTCGGCGTCCCGAGCCCGCTCGGCGAGCCCGTGCCGCCGGAGCGCTTTGCCGAGCACGTGTTCGGCGTCGTCCTCGTCAACGACTGGAGCGCCCGCGACATCCAGGCCTGGGAGTACGTGCCGCTCGGCCCGTTCCTCGGCAAGTCGTTCCAGACGTCGGTCTCCGCCTGGGTGACGCCGCTCGCGCTGCTCGAGGAGTGCCGCGTCGAGGCGCCCGAGCAGGAGCCGGCCCCGCTCCCGTATCTCGCCGCCGGCCGCGACTGGGCGCTCGACATCGACCTCGAGGTGGAGCTGAACGGCGAGGTGATCTCGCGCGGCAACGCGCGGACGCTCTACTGGACGATGCCGCAGCAGCTCGCACACGCCACCTCGAACGGCGCCTCCCTGCGGACGGGCGATCTCATGGCGTCCGGCACGATCTCGGGCTCCGAGCCAGGCTCCGAGGGATCGCTGATCGAGCTGACCCGGAACACGTCGTTCCTCGCCGACGGCGACGAGGTGGTCCTACGCGGCCGGGGCGCGGAGGTCGAGCTCGGCGAGGTCCGAGGACGGATTGCGCCTCACACCTGATTCATACCGGGACGCGAGCGTGCTTCTTCCCTCGCGGGAACAGGGTTCCGAGTGATGGCAATGGCGAAGATCCTGGTTAGCGAAGCGGACCCCGACGTTCGGCGGCTGCTGGTGGTGCTCATCGAGCGCCTCGGGCACGACGCGATCGTCCTCGACGCCGACGTCGAGGTCCCGCCTCGCGCCGACCTCATGCTCGTCGAGCCCGAGTCGGCGGAGTGCCTCGAGCACGCCCGGCTCGTGCGCGCCTGCTTCCCCGAGCTGCCGGTGCTCTGCCTGAACGCGATCCCCGAGGGCGGCAGCTTCCTCGAGCAGGGCCCGCTCGGCTACCTGCAGAAGCCCTTCTCGATCGAAGCCATGCGCACGACCGTGCTGAGCGCGCTTTGCGCGCAGCCCGCGATGTCCCCCGTCTAGGGGAGTCGCCTCTACGACGGTCTGCGGATAACGCCGGACGGATCACGGGTCGATGCTCCTACCATGACCCCGAAACCTCTGGTTCTCATCGCGGACGACGACCCCGACATCCGCATGCTCGTACGCGTTCGGCTCGAGCGTTCCGGCTACACCGTTGTCGCCGCGAATGACGGCGTGGAGGCGCTGAAGCTCGCGGGTGAATGCGAGCCGGACGTTGCGATCCTCGACGTCTCGATGCCCGGTCTCTCGGGCGTGGAAGTGACCCAGGCTCTTCGCGCGCGCCAAAAGACCTTCCCGGTGATCCTCCTGACCGGGCACGCCAGCGACGCCGACGTGACGGAAGGCGCCGCCGCAGGGGCCGACGCCTATGTCACGAAGCCGTTCAGCCCGCAAGAGCTGGAATCCCGCGTCCGTGCGCTGACCGAATGTCTGACCGTCTCGCGGTAATCCGCGCCCGGTCGTTGGCCGAGACGAACGGCCTGCCGTACGTCGACCTTTCGCTGCGCGCACTCGACCCCACCGCCGTCCGCAGCGTGCCGCTCGAGCTGCTGGAGCGGCTCGTGGCCCTGCCGTACGCGATCGGCGACGGCGTCGTCCACGTCGCCCTCGCCGACCCGGCTCCCGCCGTCGCCGAGCAGCTTCGGCAGGCGAGCAGCCTGCCCGTCGCGTTCGCCATCTCGCGGCGCGAGGAGATCGAGGGTCTCCTGCACGAGCTCGCCGCCGGCGGCACGCTGCGGGAGGACGAGCTCCACCTCGACGGCGACCAGTTCTCGGACGCGCCTGCCGTCCGGGCCGTGAACGACGTCATGCGCCGAGCGATCGAGGCACGTGCAAGCGACGTGCACCTGATTCCCGAGGCGAACTACCTGCACGTCCGGTTGCGTGTCGACGGCGTCGTCGAGGAGCACGGCAGCCTTCCTGCCGAGGAAGTGCAGGGCATCGTGTCGCGCATCAAGGTGCTCGCAGGGCTCGACCTCGCCGAGCGTCGCCGTCCGCAGGACGGCCGTTTCTCCGTTCGCACGACCTCGGGCCGCGCGGTCGACGCCCGCGTGACACTGCTTCCGACGGTCGCCGGCGAGGGCGTCGTCATCCGCCTGCTCGAGAAGTCGCGCACCCCGCCCTCGCTCACCGACCTCGGCCTCGAGAACGCCATGCAGATGGAGATCGAGCGCATCGTCTACCGCTCGGTGGGCTCGTTCCTCGTGACCGGCCCGACCGGCTCCGGCAAGTCGACGACCCTGCACGGTGCGCTCGCGGACCTCGCGCGGCCCGACCGCACGGTGATCACGATCGAGGACCCGGTCGAGTACGAGCTGCCGGGCACCTACCAGATCCAGACGAACACGGCTGCGGGCGTCACGTTCTCGACCGCGCTCCGCACGGTGCTGCGAGGCGACCCCGACATCATCATGATCGGCGAGATCCGCGATGCGGAGACCGCCGATCTCGCGCTCGGCGGCTCGCTCGCCGGTCACTTCATCCTCTCGACCCTCCATACGAACGACGCACCGAGCGCCGTCACCCGCCTCATCGAGATGGGCGTCGAGCCCTACGTCGTGAGCGCCGGCCTTGCGGGCGTGCTGGGGCAACGGCTGGCCCGCCGGCTCTGCCTGTACTGCCGCGAGGCGTACGCGCCGCCGCAGGACGTGCTCGCGGAGATCGGCTCGGTCCAGGACGACCCCCATTTCTTCCGGGCGGTGGGCTGCCGGTATTGCAGCGGCGGCTATCGCGGCCGCGTCGGCATCTTCCAGCTGCTGACGATCGACGAGCAGTTCCGGTCTCTGATCGCGGCCGGCGGCTCCTACGACCAGTTGTGTCTCGCCGCCACCGAGGCCGGCATGGCTCCGCTCTGGGCCGATGGTCTCGCCAAGGTCGAGTCGGGAAGCATCTCGCTCGAAGAGCTCCGTCGAGTGGTTCCTCGCTAGGCGCGGGCGGCTCGAACGTGTCAACCACGCTCGACGCGCATCGAGCCCTCGTCGACCGGCTGCCGCTCGTCACCTACATGGTGCGGCTCGAGCCGCCGTCGCGAGCGGTCTTCGTCAGCCCGCAGGTCGAGGCCCTCCTCGGCTTCCTTCCCGAGGACTTCGACTCGCCTCACTTCTGGGAGCAGCGGATGGTGCCCGAGGACCTGACGCAATTCCGTGCCACGTTCGCCGAACTCCGAAGAGACCACGGCCGCATGTCGGTCGAGTACAGAATCGCAGCACGCGACGGGCGCGAGGTGTGGGTTCGCGACGTCGGCGTCGTCGACCGAGGAGACGACGGCGAGCTCTACGTCCACGGCTACCTCACCGACGTGACGCGCGAGAAGGAGCTCGAGCGCGCGCTTGCCGCCGAGCGCGCGCAGGCCGACGCGTTCTTCCGCGATTCGCCGACCGGCATGGGGATCACCGATGCCGCCGGCCGCTATCTCACCGTGAACGACGCACTCGCCCGGATGAACGGCGTCTCCGTGGCCGAGCAGAAGGGGCGGACGCTCGCGGAGGTCGCTCCCGAGATGGCGGCGCAGGTGAGCCCGCTGCTCGAGCAAGTGCGCCGAACAGGCGAGGCGGTGTTTCAGCAGGAAGTGTCCGTCGAGCGCGACGGCAAGCGCCGCACCTACCTCGCCTCGTACTTCGCGATCGAGGTCGAGGGCGAGACGCGCTACGGACGCATCGTCACCGACATCACGAGGCAGCGTCGTGCAGAGGAGCAGTACCGGCGTCTGATCGAGAGCCTGCCGCTCGTGACGTACGTGAACTCGCTCGCGCCCGAGCGTCGCTCGACATACGTGAGTCCGCAGATCGAGGAGCTCTACGGATTCCCGGTCTCGGAGTGGCTCGAAGATCCGGAGCTCCTCGATCGCGTGGTGCACCCCGACGACGTCGCGCAGGTCACCTCGCTCGAGCAGGCGGCACGAGAGCGAAATGGTCGCTACGAGCACGAGTACCGCATCGTGCGTGCGGACGGCGCGGTCAGATGGGTGCTCGACATCATGGACGCCGTGCCCGACGCCGACGGCAAGCCGTACATGGAGCAAGGCTTCGTCGTCGACGTGACGGAGCGGAAGGAGAGCGAGCAGCTCTTCAGGGCCGTCTTCGACAGCGCGTTCGAGGGTGTCGCGATCACGAACGAGCAAGGGATCTACGTCGACGTGAACCCGAGGGCGTGCGAGATCCTCGGCCGGACGCGCGACGAGCTGGTCGGCACGACGATCGGCGTCTTGAGCGAGGCACTGCTCGCCGGCGGATCTGCGTCGGGCCAGTCCGAGATCGTCCGGCCCGACGGCACCGTGCGCGACATCGAGTACTCCGCGCGAGCGAACGTCCTGCCTGGGCTGCACGTCTCCGTGCTCCGCGACGTGACCGAGCGCAAACAGCTAGAGCACGACCTCTGGCGGGCTCAGCGCCTCGAGAGCGTCGGCCGCCTTGCCGGCGGCGTCGCGCAGGACTTCAACAACATGCTCACCGCGATCCGCGGCTATGCGCAGCTGCTGCTTGCGCGGGCCGAGACCGGCAGCATCGAGCATCACCATGCCGAGGAGATCGACCGAGCAGCCGACCGGGCGGCCACCCTCACCGCGCAGCTGCTCGCGTTCGGCAGGCGCCAGGTGCTGCAAACGCGCCCAGTCGAGCTCAACCGTCTCGTCGAAAACCTCGCGGAGATGCTCGCGCGGCTCGCTGGAGACGAGGTGGAGCTCGCCTTCGAGCTTGATTCCGCGGCATTTCCGATTCGCGTCGATCCTGCCCAGATCGAGCAGGCGATCGTCAACCTCGTCGTCAACGCCGCCGAGGTCACGGCACCGGGCGGCCGCGTCGTCATTCGCACCGGCAACGCCGATTCGGTCTCACTCGACCAGCTCCGGGAGGGTTGCTATGCCACGGTCTCGGTCGAGGACGCCGGAGCCGGCATCGAGGACTCGGCACTCGAGCATCTGTTCGAGCCGTTCTTCACGACGAAGAGCGTCGGCGAGGGCGTGGGCCTCGGGCTCGCGACCGCCTACGGCATCGCGAAGCAGAGCGGCGGCACGATCTCCGTGTCGACGGCCGCCGGCGCGGGCTCGACGTTCACGCTCTATCTGCCCGCAGCGTCCGTGTCGCGCGAGACCGTCGTCGTCGTCGAAAGCGATCCCGCCGTGCGAGACGTGCTCTTCGAGGTGCTGTCGGACGCGGGCTATCGCACCGTCACGGCCCCGACGCCGACGGCTGCGCTCCGGCTGGCAGAAGGGCTCCCCGACGGGATCGACCTGCTCGTCACGGAACTGGACGAGGAGGCTGCGAATCGGGTAGCCGAGGCTCTCGGAGCCGCCCACTCTTTGACGGTCCAGAAACCATATTCGCCCGAGGATCTTCGTGCGGCCGTCGGGGCTGCGCTTCACGCGTGACGAGCGCCTCACCCTTTTAGGGGATCGGAGTTCCACAATTGACCGTACGCTGAATGTCGTTCGGGTGCATGAGAGCGGCCCGGATTCCGCCGATGGTCTGATGAATGGGTGCATTGCTTTCAGAGCAGGAGGTCGAACGCCGCGTCGCCAAGCGCACGGCTGAGCTCGGTGCGGCGCTGCAGCAGAGCGAGGCTCGCTTCCGCGCGCTGATCGAAAACTCCGTCGACCTCACCGCGATCGTCGACGAGTCGCTGCGGATGGAGTACGTGAGCCCTTCGGTGAGTCGCATCCTCGGCTTTTCGGACAAGGAGCTCATCGGCACACTCGCGCTCGACGTCGTTCACCCCGATGATGCACCGGTGCTCGCAGAGTTGTTCGCGCGCGCGTTCGAAGGCTCGGAGATCTTGCGGGCCGACGAGTTCCGTGCGCTCCACAAGGACGGCACGTGGCGCCTGATGGACGCCGTCGGGCTCAACCTCGTCGACGACCCCGCTGTGCGCGGCATGGTCGTCACTGCGCGAGACGTCACCGCGCGCCGCGCGCTCGAGGAGCGGCTCAAGCAGACCGAGCGCCTCGAGGCGATCGGACAGCTGGCCGGCGGCGTCGCGCACGATTTCAACAACGTGCTGCTCGTCATCCGCGGCTACAGCAGCGTGCTTCGGGCGTCGCTGCAGGAACCGCAGCAGATCGCCGACGTGGACGAGATCGTGAGCGCAGCCGACCGTGCGACCGAGCTGACCCGCCAGCTGCTCGCATTCGGCCGCCGCCAGGTGCTCGAGCCGCGGCTGCTCGGCCTCGCCGACACCGTTCGGGGCATGCAGAAGCTGCTCCGGCGTGCGATGCCCGGCAACATCGCCGTCGAGGTCGAGCTCGCAGACGGCGTGGCGCCAATCGTTGCCGACCCGGCGCAGATCGAGACCGTCATCGTCAATCTGGCGTTCAACTCACGCGACGCCCTCCTCGCGGGCGGGACGATCATCTTGTCGGTCGGAGAGACCGTGCGGACGGGCGCCGAGAAGGGAATCGCTCCGCCGCTCGTCGCCGGCCGCTACGTCACCTTCTCGGTCACCGACGACGGACCCGGCATCTCCGAGGAGGCTCTGCCGCATCTCTTCGAGCCCTTCTTCACGACGAAGACCGATGGGCTCGGCACCGGCCTCGGCCTCTCGACCGTCTACGGCATCGTCGCGCAGAGCGGCGGCGGCGTCGAGGTCGTCACGCCCGACACAGGCGGCGTTCGCTTCACGGTCTACCTTCCCGCAGCAGCGGGGCCGATCGCCGACGCCGCCTGGGCCGACGCGGCCGTCGAGTCGCTCGCGCGCGGGACGGAGACGATCCTGCTCGTCGAGGACGAGGCGCCTGTGCGCGAGCTCGTCCACCGTGTGCTCGAGAGCGCCGGCTACACGGTCGTCGCGGCCGGCCTGCCGAGCGAAGCCGAGCGTCTCCTCGACGAGAACGCGGCGATCAGCCTGCTGCTCACCGACATCGTCATGCCGGAGATGAGCGGCTACGACCTCGCGCTCCGCGTCGGCGAGCGGCGCCCCGACGTCCGCCGTCTGTTCATCTCGGGCTACGCACCGCGGGTCCAAGCCGTGAAAGGCCCGTTGCTGAAGAAGCCGTTCGCGCCCGAGCAGCTCGTGCGCGCGGTCCGCGCAGCCCTCGACGACACCGGAAAGGTCGAGATCGCGTGAACTCCGAGCGCGTCCTCTGCGTCGACGATGATGCGCAAGTCCGAGGGTTGATCGAGCGCGTCGTCGTAGGAGCCGGTTACGAATGCACTGCCGCAGAATCGGTGGACGACGCCCGAACGCTGTTGGCGAAGCAGGACTTCTCCGTCGTTCTCTGCGACATCGGCCTGCCCGGCAGCTCCGGGCTCGAGCTGCTCGAGGAGCTCGGGAAGACCCGGCCCGACATCGCGACGATCATGGTCACCGGGCACGATCACGTCGGGCTCGTCGACGCCGCCTTGAGGCTCGGCGCGTACGGCTACGTCACGAAGCCCTTTGCACCGAACGACTTGATGATCGACATCTCGAACGCCCTGCACCGCAGGAAGCTCGAGGCGGAGAGGCGTGAAGCGGCAGCCTCGGCGCTTCAGCGCGCGTATGCCGGAACGCTCACCCGCCTGAGCCGCGCGGTCGAGTATCACGACAGCGCGACCGGTGCTCACATCGAGCGCGTGGGCACGTACACGGCGGACATCGCTGTCGGATTGGGTCTACCGGACGCACAGGTCGAGCTGCTGCGCATGGCGGCGCCGCTGCACGACATCGGCAAGGTCGCGGTGAACGAGAGCATCCTGCGCAAGACCGGCATGCTCACCGACGAGGAGCGCAATCTCATGGAGATGCACACGGAGATCGGCCGCGACCTTCTGGGCGGGTCGGGGAGCGAGCTGCTCGAGCTCGCCACGACCATTGCGTGGACGCACCATGAGCGTTGGGACGGGACCGGATATCCGCGCGGGCTCGAGGGCGAGGAGATACCGCTCGTGGGGCGCATCGTCGCGGTGGCCGACGTGTTCGACGCCCTCTCGAGCGATCGGCCCTACCGCCCGCGGCTTTCGATGGACGAAGCCCGTGACTGGATCGTCGAGGGCTCCGGGCACGCGTTCGACCCGGGCGTCGTCGACGCGTTCGTGCGCGCCACGGACGCAGTGACGGTGTGAGCATCACCTGCGTGATCGCGGACGACCATCCGCCGGTGCTGCAGTTCCTGTCGCGGTATCTCAGCACCAACGGGATCACGATCACCGCGAGTACGCGCGACGGGGAAGAGGCGCTGAGGAAGATCGAGGAGACGAAGCCGACCGTCGCAGTGCTCGACGCGCGCATGCCCAGGATGTCCGGGCTCGATGTCCTGCGAACGCTGACCGAGGCGAAGTCGCCGACGCGCGTGATTCTCTACACCGGCTTCGGCGACGACGCCCTGTTGAGTGACGCGCTCGATGCCGGCGTTGCCGGAGTGCTCGACAAGGACTCCCCGCCGGACGACCTCGTCCGGGCGATCAAGATCGTTGCCGAAGGCGGCACGTACCTCGATCCGATCGCCGCTGCGGCCTTGATCCAGCAGCGTCGGCGCAACCGCAACCGCGAGCTGACGCAGCGCGAACGGGACGTCCTGCGGCTGCTTTCGGAGGGCAACACGAACGACCAGATCGGCGCCGCGCTGACCATCTCGCCTCAGACGGTGCGTACGCATGTGCAGAAGGCGATGGAGAAGCTCGGCGCGACGACCCGCGTGCAGGCCGTCGCCATGGCATTACGCGAGTCGCTGATCAGCTAGAAAGCGTGC
This sequence comes from uncultured Actinomycetes bacterium, assembly GCA_963848665.1. Lineage (GTDB taxonomy): Bacteria > Actinomycetota > Thermoleophilia > Gaiellales > Gaiellaceae > Palsa-739. The sequence goes on along the minus strand of CAWKEF010000002.1, from coordinate 312,437 downwards.
CAGGCACCAAGCGGTACCTGGCACCGAAAAGCTAGAACCGCCCGCCGCTGAAGCCCGCACTCTGGAAGAGAAACGATCCGAGAGCGGAGGCGGACAGCGCGATGAGGGTGAGGAAGGCGTAGAAGCGCATTTGCAGTCACCTCCTTCTAGAGGTGGATGTCCTGGAGAGAATCGGCGGCGCGGCGGTAGAGGTCGGCGGCTGCTTCGGTGTCACCTGTCTCGCGGACGATGTCGCCGCGCGCCAGCCACGCCGAGGCGCGATGACTTGTCGATCCGACGTCCTCGAAGGTCTCGTCGGCAGCGTCCATCCACTCGAGCGCGTGCGCATGCTCTCCCTCGGCTGCGAGTGAGCGCCCGACGACGAGCTGTGCGTTTCCGAGCTCCTCGCGAAAGTCGATTCTGCCGCGCAAGAGCTCGACGGCGCGCTCGGCGCGAACGCGCGCTTCCGCGTGCCGTCCCGTGAGCAGGAGGATGTGCGCGAGCGTGTTCACGGCCTGCGCGAGATCCGGATCGCTGCCGATTTCCGAAGCCGTCTCCATCGACTCCATCAGGCTTTCCTCGGCCTCGGCGAGATCGCCGAGCAGAAAGTCGATGCCGCCGAGGTTGTTGAGGATCCGCGCGGTCGCGAGCCGGTCGCCGTGCTTGCGGTAGAGCTCGAGCGCCTGCTCCGCATAGAAGCGAGACACGAGCCACTCCTTGCGCCTCTCGGCGACGAGGGAGGCCTGGAAGAGTGCGTGTGCCTGGGCGGGCTCGTCGCCCGCCTTGATCGCGAGCTCGTGCGAGCGATCTGCGTCGCGGCCGGCAGCGTCCCAGTCCCGGCGGAACTGGTAGCAGCGCGAACGCCACTCGTGGGCCTGAGCCGCGAGGAGCATCCGAGGCTGGGGGGCGTGCTCGTTCAGCTCGATTGCCCGAGTGAAGAACGAGGTCGCGTCCGCGATCTTCGCACACTTGAGCGCGACGCAGCCGCGACGATAGAGAACCTCGGCGCGGTCGCCGGCGTCGAATCGCGGCGACTGCACGATCGCGTTTGCGTGCTCGAGCAGCTCGGCCGCATGCTCGAGCTCGCCGCGGTACATCTCGCTCCACGAGAGCGCGAGCCGATGGCGCAGCGCAAGCGCGGAATCGGAGCGCACCTCGCTCCACAGGTTTTCGAGCTGCTCCACTGCCTGCCCGTGCAGGTTTCGCGCGACGAGGTCCTCCGCGGCCTTGAGCGCCTCGGTCAGGTCGTCTCGGACGAGCGTGAGCGTCGTCAGCGGGGGAAGTTCGGTGAAGGGGGCAGCAGCAGCCATACATCTCACCTTGACGTGAAGCCCGTTCCTGTCGAGTCCCGGAAGCGCGTAACCGCTCTACGTCGTTTCGTTACCCGGGCGGTGATCGGGGTCAGATGGGTCCCTCGCGGCAGCGACGCAAGTTTTCCCCGGCTGCGCGTGACGCCTCGGGGAGGCATCGACGACTCATATGAAGGACATGTTGAAGCGCCTCGTCCTTCCGTTCCTCCTCGCCCTCGCGTTCGCGCCGGCAGCGCAGGCCTCGGGCGGGCATTACCTCTTCGACGGCGGCACGCCGGCCGAGCACGGCCAGGTCACGCAGGCGCTGAACGCGAGCAGCTTCGACTGGAACGTCGTGCCGGGGCGGATCGTGATCCACGTCGGCACCGCAATCTCGCCGCACGCGGTGGCGGGCCAGATCTGGCTCGACTCCGGGCTCCTCGACACCGGTCGCTTCTCCTGGGGCGTCGTCCAGCACGAATACGCGCATCAGGTCGACTTCGGGCTCATGACGGACTCGATGCGCTCCGCGCTCCTGCCGCCGCTCCAGGCGACGGAGTGGTGGGGAGCGATCTCCGACCACACCCAGCTCGGCTGCGAGCGTTTCGCCGACGAGCTCGCGTGGGCCTACTGGCAATCGCCCGACAACGTCATGAAGCCGGATTCGGCCTCGGACGAGGGCGGACAGCTGGCTCCTGCGGCCTTCCGCGCCGCAATCACCTCGCTCGGCCTCCAGTCTGCTGTACGTCAGGTTGCCTCGATCAAGCCGGCGAAGACGCACCGAAAAGGGTGATACCGAGTACGGCGGGATGTCGATACCGGCACTCCGGAAACGGGACGATGACTTGATCATGGCCCACCTTCGCCCCATCCACGACCGCGCGGCAACGACCTGTTTCATTGCCGACGATCACCCCCCGATCATCGACTGTCTCGCCCGCTACCTCACCGGCGCAGGCTTCAACGTCGTCGGGAACGCGCCTGACGGCGCAGCGGCGCTCTCGCAGCTGATCGCGCTCCGACCACGCGTCTGCATCGCCGACGTCCGCATGCCCCACATCGACGGGCTCGAGCTCGCTCGGCAGGCCTCGAACGCCGCCCCGGAGACGGCTGTGCTTCTCTACTCCGGAGTCTCGGATCGCGGTCTCGTGTCGGACGCACTCGACGCGGGCGCGCGCGGCTTCGCCCTGAAGGACGCTCCGCTCGACGATCTCGGCCGGGCGCTCGACACGGTTGCGGCCGGCGGCCTCTACATCGACCCCGTGCTTGCCGCCTCCGTCGCCAGCAGACGCGGCGACGACCGCAAACCGCTCTCCGAGCGGGAGCGCGAGGTGCTGCGCCTGCTCGCCGAAGGCGGCTCCTATGCGGAGATCGGCGCGTCGCTCTTCCTTTCGCCCGACACTGTTCGGGCACACGCTCAGCGCGCGATGCAGAAGCTCGGCGCACGTACACGCACGCAGGCCGTCGCGGTCGCGCTGCGCGATTCCGTCATCGCGTAATCGTCAGCAACCTGGTTGCGACTTCTATCGCAACCAGGTTGCAGGTCTTTGCTGCCGGCGGACGTTTCGAATCGGCAACCAGGTTGCAATGCAACCTGGTTGCTGGTGAAAGTGCTGCCGGCACCTAGGCCGCCGAGTAGCCCTCGCGGCGCAGCAGGTTCCGGGCGAGCTCCGCGTTGTCGCCGCCCGAGACGAGAATGACGAGCACGCCGCCGTATTCGGGCGAGACGTGCCGCAGCTCGAAGTCCTCGATGTTGATTCCCGCGGCGCCGAGCGTCTGCGTGATGCGCGCGAGCACGCCGGGCTTGTCGGGTACGCGCACGCGAATGCGGTTGAGCATCCGCGCCTCCGTGCGATAGGCGTACTCGAGCATTCGGCTGCGTGTCTCGGCGGCCTCTGCGATCCACCGCTCGAAGAAGGCGCGATCGCGCGCACGAAGCGCGCGTTCCACCTCGGCGAGAGCAGCGCCGTGCGCTGCGAGCGCTTCGGCGATCAGATCGCCGTTCTCGACGAAGATGTCGGCCCACACGACCGGGTTCGCGCCCGCGACGCGCGTCATCTCGCGGAGCGATGCGCCGGCGTACCCGAGCGCTTCGTCGCCGGCTCGGGCGATGCTCTGCATGAGGAGATTTGCGAGTGCGTGGGGGAGGTGGCTCGTCAGGGCGAGCAGCCGGTCGTGCACTTCGGCGTCGAGCCGGATCGCCCGGGCGCCGAGCGTCGAGACGAAACGCTCCACGAGCTCGACCCGGGCGGGGTCAGTCGCCGCGACCGGTGTGAGGAACCAGGTCGCGCCGTCGAACAGGTCGGCAGCCGCGCGCGCGGGACCGCCCGTCGCGCCGCCGGCGAGCGGATGGCCCGGCACGAACCGCGGGTCCTCGAGCGCCTGCGCGAGCGCGCGCTTTGTCGAGCCGACATCGGTCACCGTCGCCTCCGCAGCCGCCGAGGCGAGGACCTCCCGCGTCGTCTCGACGAGTGCGCCGACCGGGACCGCGACGACGACGAGCTCGGCAGAGGCCACGGCCTCGGCGAGGGACGCCCCTGCGGCGTCGATCGCGTTTGCCCCGCGAGCTTCCCGGAGCGTGGCCGGATCGGCGTCCCAGCCGCTCACGCGGGCGACCCCCGAGCGCTTCGCCGCGAGGGCCACCGAGGCGCCGAGCAGCCCCGTTCCGACGACCGCGAGCGAGCCGACGGCGGCCGTTCGGGCGCCCGCAGGCGCCTCGACGGCGCGCGCCGCGCCTCGGGCCTCCTGCTTCATCACGTCGAGCACCGCGGCGAAAACTCCCTGCACAGCGCGTTCTGAGAGGGGCCCTGTATTCGCGGCCGCGAGCTCCCGGAGGAGCTCGGCCTCCCGCTCGGCGTCGATCAGGGGCGTGCCCGTCGCCTCCTTGTGCCGGGTGACACGACGTACGAGCTCGAGGCGCCGGTTGAGCGTCTCGAGCACCGACCGATCGAGGGCTCCGATCTCTTCGCGCAGGCGCTCCAGGTCCTCCATCCGGGCCAGTTTTGCACGGTTCCCCACCGCCTCCGTCCTGCGCCTACGCTTGAATCCACCGCTGACACGTAAACCCAGGAGGTTTTCGGAATGCCCATGACGCAGACGCAGCTCGCAGACGCCGTCGCCGAGAAGGCCGGTCTCACGCGCGCCGACGCGAAAAAGGCGATCGCCGCTCTCGAGGAAGTCATCCTCGATGAGATCGGCAACGCCGAGAAAGTGAAGATCGGCGGCGTCGTGCAGCTCGACGTGCGCGTGCGTCCGGCGACGCAGGAGCGCCCGGGCCGCAACCCGGCGACCGGCGAGGAGATCACCATCTCCGCGAAGCCGGCATCCGTCGCGGTGAAGGCACGGCCGCTGGCGAAGGCGAAGGCCGCCGCGCCGCCGCTCTCGCGCGTCCAGAACCGGTAGCAAGCTGATGAGGCCGCGCCCGGCGCTCCCGGGCGCGGCCTGCTTTGCTCCAGGCGTGCGCCTGCTCGCCGTCGTCGCCTGCAGCGGCCCGTGTCTTCGCCGCGCCTGCCTCAGCTGCGGCGACCTCTCGCAACGGTCACATGGCACACGAGCGCGCCGTCGCGCGGCCAGGTTGCGTACGGCGTCGGCGGCCTTTATCTCTACAGCCCGCGGGAAGCCGTTGCAACGACGTCGCATTCCGTGACGCTCGACGATCTCGCGCCGTCGACGACCTACGTATATCGCGTGGGCTCCGCCACCGGACAGGTGACGACTGCGCCCGCGGCGTCAACCGTTCGCTTCGGCACGGACGGCACGAGGATCACGGCGAACGGCTCACTCTTCTTCCCGGTGCTGTCGTACGAGCAGTGCGCAGACACGCTCGCCCGGGCTCTCGCGCTCGGCGTGAACATGTTCGTGCAGGTGCCGTTCACGGGCTGTGCCGACCCTGCCGGTGTCGTGCCGCCGTACGTCTTGAGCGACGACTACGCCGGCCAGAGCGGCTCGGGCTGGTATCTGCCCGACGAGCCGGACGGCTGGGGGATCACACCCGACGCGATGCCGCAATTGCCGCCCGCGGCGCAGACGGGCCACCTGCGCGTGCTCAACGTCTCGCAGCATTTCTACAGCGGCCAGGCGCCGATCAACTCCGGCTTCGATCGCAATGACTACAAGCGCTTTGCCGCGCAGGCCGACGTCGTCGGGTTCGACATGTATCCGATTGTGAAGTTCTGCGGCCGCGTTCCGCTGACCGATATGTTCCACGCGCAGCGCGAGCTGATGACGATCTACGCGCCCGGCAAGCCGACCTTCCAGTGGATCGAGACGAGCCGGATGACCGGCGAGTGTGCCTCGCTCGCGATCACGCCGCAGATCGTCAACGCCGAGACCTGGCTCGCCGTTGCCGGCGGTGCCTGCGCGATCGGCTACTTCACGAACAGCTGGACCGGCGACCTCTGGAATCGCTTCGACTTCGATCCGGGCGTCGAGCAACAGATCGCCACAACGGTCGGGGCCGTGCAGCGGCTCGCGCCCGCGCTCTGCGACGGACACTACGGCGACGTCGTCGTTCCCTGGAACGGCACCGTCGTGGCGAGCAGCCGCACGTTGAACGGTGCGCTCTACGTCCTTGCCGTCAACGGGAGCGCCAAGGCGACGAACGTCCCGTTCCGGGTCGACGGGCTGGCCGCACGCACCCTGACCGTGCTCGGCGAGGGCCGCACGATCAAGCCTGTCAGGAAGTCGATCTTTCGCGACTCCTTTGCGCCGTACGAGGTGCACGTCTACGTGGCTCCGCCGTTAAGCTCCGGCCCGTAGAACGTCCAGCTCGCCAAGGGGGTTTCAGAATGGGTTCGCCACCGCAGAGGCGCATCGTTCGGTCCGCCCGCCGCCTGGTCGTTGCGACGGCGCTCCTCACCGGAGTGCTCGCGATCTCCGGCGCCGCGGCAGCCGCCCGGCACGATCCGTCCGTGCCCGACTTCGGGCCCAACGTGAAGATCTTCGACCCGAGCATGTCGACGAGCGCGATCAAGGCAACGGTCGACGCGATCGCCGACCAGCAGCTCTCGAACCAGTTCGGGACCGAGCGCTATGCGCTGCTCTTCATGCCCGGCACCTACGGGTCTGCCGCTGACCCGCTCAACTTCCAGGTGGGCTACTACACGGACGTCGCCGGCCTCGGTGCGTCCCCGAACGACGTGACCGTGAACGGCACGATCGATGTGTACAACCAGTGCTTCGGTCCGGGCAACTGCATCGCCCTCGACAACTTCTGGCGCTCCGTGTCGAATCTCACCATCGACGTCGCGGGGAAGACGGGCTGTCAATTCGGCGAGTTCTGGGCAACCTCGCAGGCCGCGCCGATGCGGCGCGTGCACGTGAACGGCTTGACGACGTTCATGGACTACTGCTCCGGCCCGTCCTACGCGAGCGGCGGCTTCGTCGCCGACTCGCAGTTCTCCGGCGGCAACGTCATCAACGGGTCACAGCAGCAATACCTCGTCCGCAACAGCAAGATCGACGGCTGGAGCAACGGGGTCTGGAACCAGGTCTTCGCCGGCGTCGAGGGTGCGCCCCCGCAGTCCTTCCCGAACCCGCCGTACACGACGCTCGCGACGACTCCCGTTTCTCGGGAGAAGCCGTTCCTCTACGTCGACGCGAGGAAGCATTTCAACGTCTTCGTCCCGGCCGCGCAGTTCAACTCCGCCGGCACGACGTGGGCGTCGGGGCAGACGCCGGGTCGGTCGATCCCGATCGACGACTTCTTCATCGCGAAGCCGACGGACAGCGTTCGGACGATCAATCGTGCGCTCTCGCGCGGCGAGAATCTCATCTTCACGCCCGGCGTCTACGACATCGACAGGACGATCGAGGTCGACCGCCCCGACACGGTCGTCCTCGGGCTCGGCATGGCGACGCTGACCGCGCAGCACGGCGTCGTTCCGATGGAGGTCGCCGACATGAGGGGCGTCGACATCTGCCGGCCTGATCTTCGACGCAGGCCCGGTCAACTCGCCCGTCCTGCTGCAGCTCGGCAAGGAGCACGGCTCGAACCATCGGAGCGACGCGAGGGATCCGAGCGCACTCCAGGACGTGTTCTTCCGCATCGGCGGGCCGCACCTCGGGAAGGCGACCGTGAGCCTCGAGGTGAACAGCGACAACGCGATCCTCGACGACACCTGGGCGTGGCGCGCCGATCACGGCTCCGGAGTCGGCTGGACGAGCAACACCGCCGACAACGGCGTGGTCGTGAACGGCGACAACGTCACCGCAACCGGTCTCTTCGTCGAGCACTACCAGCGCTATGACGTCGTCTGGAACGGCGAGAACGGCAAGACGATCATGTTCCAGAACGAGATGCCGTACGACCCGCCGAACCAGGCGGCCTGGCGGCACGGGGCGGTGCTCGGGTGGGCGGCCTACAAGGTCTCGGACCGGGTCCGGACCCACGAGGGCTGGGGCCTCGGAAGCTACTGCTTCTTCAACGTCGATCCGACGATCCACGCGAGCCGCGCCTTCGAGGTTCCCGTGCGGCCGGGCGTGAGGCTGCACGACATCCTCGACCTCTCGATCTCGCGTCAGGGAACGATCGACCACGTCGTGAACGACACCGGTCCTCCGAACAACCTGGACACGACGCCCGTCGACATCGTCTCCTACCCGTAGTGAGCACACTCGAGTCGGTCGGCCTCGACGTCGCTGCGCGCGTCGTCGAGGCCGAGCGCCGTTACGTCGAGAGGAACCCGGAGTCGCGCCGGCTGCACGAGGAGCGTGCGAGGTTCATGCCCGGCGGCAATACGCGCTCCGTCATCCACGTGCCGCCGTTCCCCCTCACGATCGCCCGCGGCGAGGGCGCTCGGCTCCACGACGTCGACGGGCACGTCTATCTCGACTTCCTCGGCGAGTACACCGCCGGCCTGTACGGCCACTCGCACCCCGTGATCCTGCAGGCGATCCGCGAGGCCCTGGACGAGGGCATCGTGCTCGGCGCCCCGAACCGCCACGAGGCGATCCTGGCTCAGGCGCTCTGCGAGCGCTTCCCGTCGCTCGAGCTCGTGCGGTTCTGCAACTCGGGCACCGAGGCCAACCTGCTCGCACTGTCGCTCGCCAGGGCTGCGACCGGCAGGCAGGCGATCATGGTATTCGAGGGCGGGTATCACGGAGGCGTCTTCTTCTTCGCGTCGGCCGAGGGCTCGCCGATCAACGCACCGTTCCCCTTCGTCGTCGCGCAGTACAACGATGCCGAGGGTGCGGCACAGCTGATCGAGACGCATGCGCACGAGCTTGCAGCGGTGATCGTCGAGCCGTTGCAGGGATCGGGCGGAGTCATCCCCGGAGAGCACGACTTCCTGCGCACGCTGCGGGACGTGACGGCGGCACATGACGTGTTGCTCGTGTTCGACGAGGTGATGACCTCGCGCCTCGCGACAGGCGGCCTTCAGCAGGTCGCCGGCGTGACGCCCGACCTGACGACGCTCGGGAAGTACCTCGGCGGCGGGCTCGCGTTCGGCGCCTTCGGGGGCCGCGTCGATCTCATGCGACGCTTCGACCCTGCGAGCGCGACTGCGCTACCACACGCGGGCACGTTCAACAACGCGGTGCTGACGATGGCGGCGGGGGCGGCCGGCCTCACCCGGGTCTACGGAGCGGCGGAGGTGGAGCGTCTGAACCGCCTCGGCGACCGCCTCCGCGACCGGCTCAACGGCTTCGCCGCCGAGCACGGCCTCGCGTTCTGCGCGACGGGCTACGGCTCGATGGTCGGTCTCCATTTCACCGCAGGGCCTGTGCGGCGGATCGGGGACATACCCTCGTCGCCGGAGGAGCGCGCGTTGCTCCATCTCCACCTGCTCGAGCAGGGCTACTCGTATGCGCGCCGCGGGTTCGTCGCGCTCTCGCTGCCGCTCGACGAGCCCGACGTCGACGGGTTCGCCGCCGCCGTGGAGGCGTTCCTGCAAGGGAAGTGACCCGGTCGCGCAGGGCCGCCTACGTGTCCGGGCCACCTCGAGAGATCAGCAAGTGTCCCCGCTGAACCCGCTCAGGATTCTCACACTCCGCGGCCCATTGTCAACCCGAGCCGAGCCGGCGCTCGACCTATCCAAGTGGCTAGATCGGCCCTTCACCCTAGCGATCGATCCGAACCCCGCCTACTCTGCGCCTATGGCCGTTCGGGCACGGGACGACAGCGAGCAGTTCGAGCTCGAGAGCTGCACGATCGAGCGCTGGCGGGGCTACGTCACATCGTCCTTCGTCGCCACCCTCGAAGACGGAACGCTCGTGGCGCAGTCGGGCGATTTTCGCGCCCGCGGCGGCGCGCCCCCGCCGGATACCGGCCCCGCGCGCGCCGCGTACGACGAGCTTTGCGCGGAGCTTCGGCGGCTCGGCTGGGCTCGGAGCGAGGAGCCGGCCGAGGCCTGGTACGGCTCGCGCTTCACACGTCTCGTTGCCGTCCCGGTCGACACGTCTCCGCCGGACGAGCCTGAGGCAGCCGAGACGGTCGACGCACCTGCGGAACCCGAGGCACCCCGTCACGTCGAGCCGGAGCGTCGAATCCTTCGCGAAGCGGCGGCGCCATGGCCTCCGCCCCGAGTCGAGCCCCCAGTCGAGCCCCCAGTCGAGCCCCGGGTCGAGCCCCCTGTCGAGCCCCGAGTCGAGCGCACGCGCGAGCAGCTGCCGGTAACGCCGCCTCGCGTGCTCGCGGCCGCTCCGGCGGCGCCTGTGCAGGTGCAGAGGCAGCGGCCGGAGCGGAACAGGATCATCACGTTCGTGAGCGTGGCCGGCCTCCTCTCCGCCCTCGCCTTCTCCGCGTACCTCCTGTTCGTCCCGGGCGGGCGGCATGTCCCTCGCGCGGGAGCGACCCCCGCCGCCGCGGCGGCGAAGCCGAAGCCGGCCGCCGAGGCCTCTGTGCCTGCGGTCACGCCTCCGGCCGCGCCCACGCCCGCTCCCAAAGCCGTGCACCTGGTGATCAGCGCGAACGCGCCGTCCTGGCTCGAGATTCGCCGCCGCTCGGCCGCCGGCCGGACGCTCTTCAGCGGCGAGCTCGCCCCCGGGCAGCCGATCCGGCTCTCGGGCAGGCGACTCTGGGCCCGCTTCGGATCCGCGTCGAACCTGACGATCCGGGCCGATGGGCGCGTGGTCGCGCTCACCGGAACGATCGAGCGCGTCTTCGTCGCCGCGAAGCACTGACACTCGGCGCGTCCGCTTCGAGGTGCGTGGACCGAAAGTCAACACCCCCGGCGCGATGCTGGTAGGCTGAGCCGGCTTGCGCAAGTGCCGCGAACGGGTCCTGTCGGTGCCCGACACGCCTTAGCGGATGCGGACGTGCCGGACCCCCAGCAGGAGCACTCTTGGTCAAGAGCAGGGCCGCCGCGCCGCCCACACCTCTTCATGTCGTGCTGCTCGAAGACTCTCAGGTCGATGCCGACCTGATCCTCGACGAGCTCCGTAGCGGCGGCTACGCGCTGGTCTCCCGGCGCGTCACGAGTCGCGAAGAGATGCTCGAAGCGCTGGACGGCGGCGGTTGGCAGCTCGTGCTGCTCGACTACCCGCTCCCCGGCGGCGGCACCGCGCTCGAGGCGCTCGCCGCCCTCGCCGGGCTCGACATCGACCTGCCGGCGATCCTCATCTCCGGTGTGATCGGCGAGGAGGAGGCTGCCGATGCCCTGCGGGCGGGAGCGCGCGACTTCGTCAACAAGAGCAACCTCACGCGCCTCGTCCCGGCGGTCGCGCGGGAGTTCGAGCAGGTCGAGGCCCGCAGGCGGGAACGCGAGGGGGCAGCGGCACTTGGGCGGAGCGAACAGCGCCTGGGGGAGAGCGAGGAGCGCTTCCGTCTCATCGCCGAGCACGCTCGCGACTTGATCGCGCTCCTCGACGCCGACGGCCGGTATAGCTATCTCAGCCCCTCGTGCGAGTCGGTTCTCGGCTACCGGCCGGGCGAGCTGCTCGGCACGCTCGCGTCGGACCTCCTCCATCCGGACGACGACGGGTCGGTCGGTGACCTCGCGTCGGGCGGCCTTCGTGAGGCCCGCCTGCGGAAGGCCGACGGCACCTGGCTCTGGGTCGAGGGTCTGAGCTACGCGATCGCCGGCCCGACCGATTCGCGGTTCGCCCAGATCGCACGCGACATCAGCGAGCGCAAGCGCGCCGAGGTGGCGCGGGAGTATCTCCAGGACGAGCTTCGGCACTCCCAGAAGCTGGAGGCAGTCGGCCGGCTCGCCGGCGGAATCGCGCACGACTTCAACAACCTGCTGACGGTGATCAGCGGCTACACGCAGATCCTGTTGCGCCGCACCGAGGCGAGCAAGGAGATCTCGGAGATCAACAACGCAGCGGTGCGTGCCGCTCGGCTTACGAGACAGCTCCTCGCGTACAGCAGGAAACAGCTGCTGGAGCCTTGCGCGATCGATCTCAACGCTCTCGTCACGGAGATGCACGAGATGCTCGGCGGGCTGATCGGCGAGAACATCGAGTTCTCGACCGAGCTCGACTCCCAGCTCGAGAGCATCAGCGCAGACGTAGGGCAGATCGAGCAGATCGTCATGAACCTCGTCGTGAACGCGTGTGACGCCATGCCGGAGGGCGGCTCCTTGATCGTGGCGACGCGCAGCGACGTGCTCGAGGGCCGCGTCATGCTCGCCGTCACCGACACGGGTCAAGGCATGGACGAGGCGGCCATTGCGCGGATCTTCGAGCCGTTCTACACGACGAAGGAGCGAGACGTCGGGACCGGTCTCGGCCTCTCTACCGTCGACGGCATCGTGCAGCAGAGCGGCGGTCACGTCGAAGTGGAGAGCGAGCCGGGGAAAGGAACGACCTTCCGCGCCTTCTTCCCTGCGGTTGCCGAACTGCCCGCCGCGTCGAGCCCGAAGGCGCCGGACGAACGGCCGCTCACGGGATCCGAGACCGTTCTGCTCGCCGAGGACGAGGACGCAGTCCGTGGGCTCGGCAAGCAGATCCTCGAGCTGTTCGGGTACTCGGTTCTGGTCGCGGCCGATGGCGTCGAGGCGCTCGAGGTCGCGGCGAGCCACCCGGATCCGATCCACCTCCTGATGACCGACCTCCGGATGCCGCGGATGGGCGGGGTCGAGCTCGCCGAGCGGCTCTCCCTTCTGCGACCGGAGCTGAAAGTGCTCTATACGTCCGGGAGCGGCGGCAGCCTGCAGGACCTGGTCGGCGCGCCGTGCCTCGCGAAGCCCTATGCGCTCGAAGACCTCGCGCGCACGCTGCGGGATCTCCTCGATCCGGCCGCCTCCGATGCCCCGTTGCTGCCCGTGTAGGAATGCGCAGGCGCCGCAGCGGCCTCAGCGGACGAGCTTCCCCTTCGGACCGACGAGCAGCCAGATGCCGCCGTACTCGGTGACGTCCTGGCACAGGATCTGACCGGGCTTGCGCTCTCCGACGTAGTGGTAGAGGGGCCGGCCCGCGTAGGTGACCTGCGTCGCGCCGTCGCTGCGCCGGATCGTGCCGACGAGCTTGCCGCTCGCCGCCGCGCCGCTCCGGACGAGGTAGGGCGGCCACGCCTTTGCACAGTCGCCCGAGCAGGTGCTACGTCGCGTCGTATCGCGCGTGAACGCGTAGAGCGCGAAGCCTCGTGCATCGAACACGACCGTCCCGTACTGCGACGCATGGATCTTGACGGTCGGGCGCGTGGCGGACATCGCGGGACTCGCGAGCACGAGCACGGCGGCTCCGGCGGCGAGGCTGGCGATCACGCGCATGCCCCATTGTCTCGCCGGAAGCGCGGCCGTTACGCCGGGAACGATCATCCGCCAGAACGACGTTTGGCAGCGTCGACCTCCTGCGCCGCCCGGTCGACAAGTGCGCGTGCCTCGTCGGCAACGCGTTGAGCCTGCTCCGCCTCGACCCGGAGGCGATCGGCCTCCTGCTCGGCCTTGCGCGACCTCCGCTCCGCGTCGCGAAGCCGCTCCTTCGCCTCCCGCAGCGCCTCGCGGGCCTCGCGCGCCGCCTCCTGGCGCCGTCCCTGCCTCCGGGTCGGGAGACCGGCAGGCGGTGCCTCTCCTGCGAGCTCGCTGACGACGTCGAAGCCTTCTGCACGCAGAGGCTCGGTGAAGCGGCCCCGAGCGAGCAGCTCTCTGCCCGTCGAGGAGATCGCCGCTGCCCGGAGCGAGGCCGCGACCTGGTTGAGCGCGCTCCCGCTCGCACTGCCGCGCTCGCTCAGCAGCTTCTCGGCCTCGCGGGTCAGCCGGCGCAGCGCCTCGCTCTCCGACTTGCGAGCGCGCTCGAACTCCTCCTTCTCGGCTCCGCCGAGCGCGCCGACCTGGGCCTCGCGGAGCCGGTGGCCGGCGTCGAGCAGCAGGTCGACGTCGCGCCGATCGCGGCGGGTGAGCTGGTTCAGGACCCATGCCGCGACCACCGGCTTGCGGAGCTTCGCCAGCGCGTCCGCATCGGCGGGGTCGCCCGCATCGCGGAACTGCCTCGCCAGCCGGGATCGGACGCTGACGAAGTCTTCGAGCGACGCTCCGTACAGCTCGTCGAGCGCCGCCTCGAGATCTCCGGGCTCACCGGCCATCGGCCCAGAACATATCGATGTCCGGTTTTCTCTTCCACGAGCTGCGGACGGCCTCTCGGGGCAGTTCTGGACGAGGGCGGCGCGTTCCGCTTCGATATCCACATGCAGGGCGTCCGGGCAACCGTCTTCTTCGCGCATTGACGACGTTCGGGCCGCTCTTTGTGCCCGCGAACCTGCGCGAGGCCGTGTCCGACGCCGCATGGCTCGACGCCATGCTCGACGTCGAGCGAGGGCTTGCGAACTCGCTCTCCCTTGCGGGCGTCATCCCGGCGCAGGCCGCCGCCGCCATCGCCGAGAAGTGCGAGCCGTCGCTCTACGACATGGAGTCGTTGTGCGAGCAGGGCCGTGCAGCCGGGAATCCCGCTGAGCCCCTCGTCCGCGCCATCCGTGCGCAGGTCGGCGGGGAGGAGGCCGGATATGTGCACTTCGGCGCGACGAGCCAGGACGTGATCGACAGCGCGATGATGCTCGTCGCGCGCAACGCGATCGCTCTGATCGACTCCGAGCTGGCGGGTCTCGCGCGCGAGTGCGCGCGCCTCGCACGCGAGCACCGCTCGACGCCGATGGCCGCGCGCACGCTCCTTCAGCAGGCCGTACCCACGACGTTCGGCTACAAGGCCGCCGGCTGGCTCGAGCAGGTCGGCGAGGCACGAGCTCTCCTCGGCGGCGTCGCGCTCCCGGTACAGCTCGGAGGTGCGGCCGGCACGCTTGCGGCGCTCGGTGGAAAGGGCCTCGAGGTGCGGTCGCTTCTCGCGGGCGAGCTCGATCTCTCCGGTGAGAATGAACTGCCCTGGCACACTCGCCGGCAGCCGGTCGCCCGCCTGGCGGCTGCGCTCGCCGAGGTCGCGACGGCCTCCGGCAAGGTCGGGCTCGACGTCGTCCTGCTCGCGCAGACCGAGATCGGGGAGCTCGCCGAGGCGCAGGGCGGAGCGTCGTCGACGATGCCGCACAAACGAAATCCGGTGCGCGCCGTCCTCGCGCGAGCCTGCGCTCGAGCCGCTTGCGCGCAGACGGCACTGCTCATGAGCGGCGAGTACGAGCTGGAGCGCGCCGCCGGCGCCTGGCACGCGGAATGGAATGCGCTTTCGGAGGCGCTTGCATTCGCGGGGGGCGCTGCCGCCGCGGCGCACGAATGTCTCGCGAGCTTGCAGGTCGACGCCGAGCGCATGCGCGCCAACATGCGCGACGAGCTCCTGTCGGAGCGAAAGGCCCGCGGCGACGACGATCCCGACCCGCTGAGCTACCTCGGCTCTGTCGAGGCGTTGGTCGACATGGCGCTCGATCGGTATGAGGCCTCGGCGTGAAGCTCGCATTCCATGTCGACGGGCCGCGCGACGCGCGTGTGCTCGTGCTCTCGCCTTCCCTCGGGACGACGATGGCGCTGTGGGAGCCGCAGCTGCCGGCCCTCGTGCGCGACTTCCGCGTCGTTCGCCACGATCATCCGGGCCACGGCGCGTCGCAGCTGCCGACCGGGCGCGTGACGGTCGCCGACATCGGCGGCGCCGTGCTCGAGCTCCTCGACGACCTCGAGGCCGAACGGGCGTCGTTCTGCGGCATCTCCCTCGGAGGCATGGTCGGCATGTGGCTCGGCGCGAATGCGCCGCATCGGATCGAGCGCCTCGTTCTCGCGTGTACGGGCGCAGCTCTCGGCACGCCCGAGATGTACGAAGAGCGCGCGACGCTCGTTCGCGCCGAGGGGACCGCAGTCACGCTCGAGGGGGCGCGCGAGCGCTGGTTCACGCCGGCATTCCGAGATTCGCCGGCCGCGCAGCGCATGTTCGGCGAGCTGCTCCGGATCTCGCCCGAGGGCTACGCGGCCTGCTGCGAGGCGGTGGGTGAGTTCGACTTCCACCGGGAGCTCTCGCGCGTCGAGCCTTCGACGCTCGTCGTGTACGGCGAGGAGGATCCGGTGACGCCTGCTCCTGTGATCGATGCGCTGGCGGAGGGGATTCCGCGCGCGCGCCGAGCCGGTATCCCCGGCGCCGCCCACCTTGCGAACGTCGAGCAACCGGCAGCGTTCAACGCAGCCGTCCTGTCGCATCTGACCGAAAGGATTGCCGCATGAGCGACGAGCGGTACGAGCGTGGCATGAAGATTCGCCGAGAGGTGCTCGGCGACGAGCACGTCGACCGCTCCCTGAAGCGTGCGGGCGAGCGGACGCGGGAGTTCCAGGAGCTGATCACGCGCTACGCCTGGGGTGAGATCTGGGCGCGGCCGGGTCTCGACCGGCGCACGCGCAGCTGCGTCACCATGACCGCCCTCATCGCTCTCGGTCGTTTCGACGAGCTCGAGCTGCACATCCGCGGTGCGCAGCGAAACGGGCTGTCGAACGAGGAGATCGAGGAAGTCCTCCTGCAGACGACGATCTACTGCGGCGTTCCGGCCGCGAACAGCGCGTTCCACGTCTTCCAGCGTGTGCTCGACGCGGGCGAGTGAGGACGCAGGTCGGCATCGTCGGTGCGGGGCCTGCCGGTCTGACGCTTGCGCGCTTGCTCGAGATCGAGGGGATCGAGAGCGTCGTCCTCGAGAATCGAAGCCGGGAGTACTGTGAGCACCGCGTCCGCGCCGGCGTGCTCGAGCAGCGGACGGTCGAGCTGCTCCGCGACGCGGGTGTAGGCGAGCGGCTCGAGCGAGAGGGGATCCGGCACGACGGGATCCACCTCCAGTTCGACGGCGAGCGGCATCACGTTGCGCTGAGCGAGCTCACGGGCCGGTCGATCGTCATCTACGGGCAGACCGAGGTGGTGAAGGATCTGATCGCCGCGCGGGTCGCGAGCGGTCTGCCCCTCCACTTCGAGGTCGAAGGCGTGAGCGTGCGCGACCTCGACAGCGGTCGCCCGCGCATCGGCTACACACACGACGGCGCGGCGCGCGATCTCGAGTGCGACGTGATCGCCGGGTGCGACGGCTTCCACGGGATCTGCCGCGACGCCATTCCGCACGGCGTGCTGCGAACCTTCGAGCGCGAGTACCCCTTCGGCTGGCTCGGCATCCTCGCCCAGGTCGCGCCGTCGATGGATGAGCTCGTCTACACACATCATCTTCACGGCTTCGCGCTCCTCTCGCTGCGCTCGCCCGAGCTGTCCCGCTACTACATCCAGGTCCGCCACGACGAGGACGTCGCGGAGTGGCCGGACGAACGAGTGTGGAATGAGCTCCAGACGAGAACGGCACTCGAGGGATGGGCGCTCGAGGAGGGGCCCGTGCTCGAGAAGGGCGTGACCGGCATGCGGAGCTTCGTCGTCGAGCCGATGCAGTACGGCCGTCTCTATCTCGCCGGCGACGCCGCCCACATCGTGCCGCCCACCGGAGCAAAGGGCCTCAATCTCGCGATGGCCGACGTGCGCGTGCTCGCCGAGGCGCTTGCCGACTGGTACCGGACCGGAAGCGACGAGCTCCTGCAGCGCTACTCCGAGCAATGCCTCCGCCGCGTGTGGCGCGCGGAGCATTTCTCCTGGTGGATGACCTCGATGCTGCACAAGCTGCCCGGCGACGACCCCTTCGACACCCGGCTCCAGCTCTCGCAGCTTCGCTACGTGACGACGTCCGAGGCGGCCGCCCGCAGCCTCGCCGAGAACTACGTCGGCCTCGACTGCGTCTAGGCCCGAGGATTCTGCGCGGCGGCAAAGCGCGCCGCCTCGCCTTCCTTTCTCACGATCTGGTAGGCGTCAGTGCTCTGAACGACCTCCTCGATCTCGGGACGGTCGTGTCCCGGGGCGACGACGAACAGGGTCGGGTCGGAGCGGACTTCTTCGTAGACCGCGAGCGACATCGGCAGGCGGATCGTGCAGTCGACGTCTGCGCACTCGCAGAAGAACTCGAAGGTCCGGCGGTCGGCGTCCACCGGGCGTGCGACAAGCTCAACCTGCTCGTTGAGGTCGCGGAAGAGCAGCTCGTTGCGGGCCAGGCGTTCCGCGCGCGCGTCCATGCGTGCTTGAGGCTACTACGGGCAGCTCCGGCACCCGGAATCGCGGGTCCGGCCTTGTGCAGGGGGGTTCACTCCTGTAGACAATTTGTGGACAGTGTTTGCTGCGGGAACACCGGTTCGACTCCTCCATCGGATCGGTGACTATCCGGCCGGAACGCTCGGCGTCGTGGTCGAGACGCCCTCGAGCAACGAATGCGTCGTCGAGATCGAGGCCGGCAGGCGCCTGCTGATCGACTGTGGTGTGATCACCGCCCTCGAGCCGACGGCCGAGTCCGCCTGAGGATTGCGGCACCTGGTTGGGTTCAGCGAGCGCGCGGGTGGGAACGAGCGTCCAACAATGGGTGAGCGTTCGGCACGGCTGGCGGCAAACGAAGCGGTCTTTCGCTCGGGGAACGAGCTGATCGACTCTGCCCTGCCCGAGGGTGAGCGAGGGCCGTATCTGTGTGAGTGCGGGGAGGAGACGTGCTTCGAGGCGCTTTCGCTCACCCACGAGGAGTATGAGTCGGTGCGGTCGCATCCCGCCCGGTTCTTCGTCGTCCCGGGCCACGAAGATCTGACCGCGGGCGAGGTGGTGGTCGAGGAGCTCAGCCGCTTCACGATCGTCGAGAAGCGCGGGCCGGAGCGGGAGATCGTCGAGCGCAGCGACCCGAGGGCAGGCTGACCGGGATGACGAGCGAGGCCGCCGCCAGGAACGAGGAGCTCTTCCGCAAGGTCAACGAGCGGATCGAAGACGTGAGCGCGACCGTTCCGCTCGATGACGAGCAGATGGAGTTCCTCTGCGAGTGCGACCGGCCAGGCTGCTATGAGCGGGTGAAGGCGACACGAGCCGAGTACGAGTCCGTACGCGCCGTGTCGACACATTTCATCGTGCTCCCGGGACATGACGATCCCACGATCGAGCGCGTGGCCTCTTCGACGGAGCGGTTCTTCGTCGTGGAAAAGCAAGGCCTCGCGGCGGTGGACGCGGACGAGAACGACCCGAGAAGCGAGACGTAGTCGCGAGGCACGGTCGCCGTTTCTCGGCGCTAGGATGGTCGTCAGTCCGAGGCTCGGCCCTTATTGGTGCCCTTTCTCCTTCTCAAGACTGCGCCGCTGAGCGGCGGAGCGCTTCGAGAGTCAAACCCCGGCTTGGTGTGGTCAACGAACGTGGCCTGGGGGTTGTGCGAATGGTTGTCGAAGAGGGGCAATTGAAGGCCGCGAGCCTGTTTCGCCAGATCAACGAACGGGTGAAAGACCTGAACGTCGCCTTCGGAGTCGTCATACCGGTCGGCGACTGGCTGTGCGAGTGCTCGAGCGACACCTGCGTCGAGAAGGTCGCGATGCTGCTCGACCAGTACGAAGCGGTGCGTCGGCACGGCACGCGCTTTTTCGTTCTTCCCGCCGAGGAGCACGTGTTCCTCGACCTCGAGCGCGTGGTCGAGCGTCACGAGAGCTACTGGGTCGTGGAGAAACATGGCGTTGCTGCAACCGTCGCGACGCGCGACGACCCGCGAGTCCACGAACCCCTCCCGCTGCACACCTAGGCGGAGCGGACCGTTGCCGGCCGAATGAACGAGCCAACTGCAGATGCAATCCGGTGCTCGGAGTGCGGAGACACCTGGACGGACAGCAGCGATCGCTGGCGCGCGTACCTCGACGTGCACGATCAGCCGATGTTCCTCTGCCCGGATTGCGCCGAGCGGGAATTTGGAGGGGCGCCTCAAGTCGATTCGTGAGCACTAGGTCGCGGTCAGATGGTCGATGAGGAGAAACGCGGCCAGCCCGATCAGCGCGACGCCCGCCAGTTTCTCGACGCGCTCGCGCAGTGACTCAGCGAGGCGAGAGCCGATCGTCATCCCGAGCTGAGCGACCAGGAACGCCTGCGCGCCGATGAGTACGATCGCGAGCCAGAGGCTCAGATGAAGAAGGCCGATCGTGAATCCCATCGTCAGCTCGTCCAGGCTGACGCCGACACCGATTGCGAGTAACGCGAGTCCGCGTCCGGTAACGAGCTGCGCCGCGCGTTCGCCCTCTTCGTCGTGCACGAGCATCCAGACGCCCAGGCCCGCAAGGATGGAGATCGCCACGTAGTCGGCAGGGACACCGATTGCCGCGCCGAGACCACGGCCGAGTAGGAGACCCACCAGCGGCATCGCCAGCTCGAATCCGGACATGAGCAGGCTGACTCGAAGCCGCGTCCGTCCAGGAATGCCGGAGATACCGAGTGCGGCCGACACCGCAAACGTGTCCAGGCCGAGCGGGATGACGAAGAGGATCAGCTTGAGCACGAGGCCAGGCCGTCAACCGGCACCGGCGCCGTCCTACGGACCTTCGTCCGACAGCACCCCTTCGACGACCGCATCACGTGCCTCGATCTCGGCGTACGTGAACTCCTGTCCGCTGAATCCGGTCAGGCACTCGCGGAGCCAGGTCTCGAGCCTCGCCGCGAGCTCGCGTCGTAGCGCCTCGATGTCGGCTTCGGCGGGCGGTAGGACGTTGTGGTCGACCTCGACCCTGACCTGGTGCAGGTCGACCGAGGTGCCGTGTCCGAACTCGGAGCGATGCTCGGTCGTAATGGCGATGTTGTCGACGAGTGGGAGCAGGACGGCGCTCAGCCGCTTGATCTCCAGTCGCGAGACGTCCCGCCCGGCGAACACCCCGAAGTTCACCCGAAAGGACAGCGCGACCGTCGGGCCGGTTTCCCAGGTGATGACTCCCTGTGGCTCGACCTCTCCCGACACTCCGCGAGGAATTTTAGACGAATGCGTTAGCATCGCGCGGTGCCGTGGACGATGCAGTGAGCGAGGTCATCGACCACGTCGGCATCCGGGTCAGTGACCTGCCGGCGAGCCGTGGGATGTACGAGGCGGCGCTACCCGAACTCGGCTTCGAGGTGCTTTCCGAGGGCGAGTTCGAGGGTGATGCATACGTCTTGTTCGGGCGCGGCGACCGCGATGACTTCTGCCTGCACACCATGGGCACCAAGCCCGGGCGCGATCGCGTGACCACCGGTGCGCACATCGCCTTCTGCGCGAAGGATGAGGGCGCGGTCATGCGCTGGCACGAAGCCGCGGTGCGGCACGGCGGCACCGACATCGGGGCGCCAGGCTTACGGCCCGAGTACGCGGGCCGTTACTACGCCGCATTCGTGCTCGACCCTGACGGCAACAACGTCGAGGCCGTGTTCCACACGCCGCGACCTTAGGCGACGCGATCCCGACGCAAGTCGGCCACTAGCCGGGCGGCTGGACCCACGGTCGGCCGATTGTCTCCAGTCAGCCAGAGGAGTAGCGTCGCCGGCGTGGCGGTGAACCCATGGAAATGGGCGCGGCGGGCCGGCGTCGCCGGCGTCGGGCTCTTTACGATCGTCGCGATGGTTGCGGCGTCGGGCGCGCACGGGGAGTCGCTGCCGCCGACGGTACCGCCACTTCTTGCCCCGCTCCAAGCTCCGCACGCCGCGAAGGCGCCGGAGATCGACTCGGGTCTCGCACGCGTCGCTTCGATCGCGGGCAGGCAGGGAGTCCCCGCGGCACTCGCTGCAGCACGCGCCGACGGGTTGGGCGTTCGGAGCGGCCTCGTCCACGTGATCGTCGAGGCAGGTACGGGAGGTAC
The DNA here is from genome assembly GCA_963848665.1 of uncultured Actinomycetes bacterium. Taxonomy (GTDB): domain Bacteria; phylum Actinomycetota; class Thermoleophilia; order Gaiellales; family Gaiellaceae; genus Palsa-739. Next base: position 291,184 of record CAWKEF010000002.1, on the reverse strand, counting down.
CGGCGCCGCGAGCTCGGCAATCACCGCGGCCGGCGGTCACGTTGACGCATCGTTTGCGAACCTCGTCGAGGCGCTCGTCCCGCCGGCGGCCCTTACCGCGGTTGCAGGAAGCCCGGCGGTTGCTCTCGTCCGGCCGCCGTATGCGCACTCCGTCGATGCGGTCAGCGGTGAGGAAGTCTCTGCGACGAACGCCGCTGCACTCCAGTCAGCCGGGATCAACGGCGCCGGCGTCAAGGTGGCGATCATCGACCTCGGCTTCGGCGGCCTCGCCGCGCGGGAGGCGGCCGGCGAGATTCCGGCCGGCGCCGTCAACGTCGACATGTGTCCGGTGGATGGCTACAGCAACGAGGTGCACGGGACTGCGGTCGCCGAGATCGTGCACGAGATGGCGCCGAGCGCGCAGCTCTATTTGATCTGCATCGACGACGAGGTCTCACTCGGCAATGCAGAGGCCTACGCCAAGGCGAACCACATTCAGATCATCAGCCACTCGGTGGGGTGGTTCAACACGAGTCGCGGCGACGGAAGCGGCGGTGCGGGTACGCCGGACGCGATCGCAGCTGATGCAACGGCCAACGGAATCCTCTGGATCAACTCGGCCGGCAACGAGGCGCAGCAGCATTGGAGCGGGAACTTCGTCGACGACGGGTCTTCCTTCAACGCCTTCGCGCCGGGCGTTCATACAGACGGATTCTTCGTTGCAGGCGGAGGCACGGCGTGCGTCTTCCTGAAGTGGGACGGCTGGCCCATCACGACTCAGGACTACGACCTCGGGCTCTACAGCCAGAGTGGTGGCAGCCCGGTTGCGACGTCGGTGAACGATCAGACGACGGGCGCTCCGCCGGTAGAAGCGCTCTGTTACACAAACCCAGGCCCGACTGCGCCGTTCTATGTAGCGATCGTCAAGTTCGCCGCAACATCCGCTCCACGCTTCGACCTGTTCGTGGAGGGAGATGTCGGGCCACCGCAGTACCAGGTTCCCGCCGGAAGTCTGACGGAGCCGGCTTCCTCTCCGCAGACGTTCGCTGCGGGCGCGATCTGCTGGCAGAACAGCGCGCTGGAGCCCTACAGCTCACAAGGGCCGACGATCGACGGCCGGACGAAGCCCGACATCGCCGGCCAGGACTCGGAGTCGTCGGCGACCTACGGAGGCTTCAGCGGCTGTGGCACCTCCGGCTTCAGCGGTACCTCGGCAGCGGCGCCGACGACAGCAGGTGCGGCCGCGCTCTTGTGGTCGTTGCATCCCACCTGGGATTACCGGCAGGTCGAGTCGGCGTTGCAGGCGCAGGCGATCGATCTTGGCACGCCGGGCATCGACAACCTGTTCGGAGCCGGCGGCCTGCATCTGAGTTTGCCTCAGCTTGCGACACACCTCTCCCTCGCCGCCCCTGCGACGTCGACGTCCGGCATTCCGTTCTCCATCGTCGTCCAGGCTTTCGACGCCACGAACAACCCCGTGTCGAGCTACCGAGGGACGATCCATTTCACGAGCTCGGAGAGTGGCGCAGGGTTGCCGGCTGACTACACGTTCACCGCCGGCGACGCGGGCGTGCATGCCTTTGCCGGCGCGTTCACACTGCACACGCCTGGACCGCAGTCGATTACGGCGACCGACGCGGCGCAGGCGTCGATCAACGGCAGCGCGTCGATCAACGTGTTGGGCGCGGATCTGACGCCTCCCGCCATCCAGATCGTCGCGCCGACCGAGGGCAGCCACTACGCACAGCACGCCGGCGTGCAGGCCGACTATTCCTGCGCCGACGAGTTCGGCGGCTCCGGCCTCAAGTCGTGCGTCGGGACCGCTGCCAACGGCGCTTCGATCGATACGACCACCCTCGGCTCGAAGGCATTCACCGTCACCGCGACGGACAACGCAGGCAATGCAACTAGTCAGACGGTGCACTACACGGTCGACGACGTCACGAAGCCGACGGTGACAATCGTCACTCCGGGCGCCAACGCCTCCTACAAGAAGGGTGCCGGCGTCAATGCGTCGTACCACTGCGACGACGAAGCGGGTGGCTCGGGAATCGCGACCTGCGTCGGAACGACCGCGAACGGCGCGGCGATCGATACAGCCACGGAGGGTCCGCACTCGTTCACGGTGACGGCGCAGGACAACGCGGGGAATGTCGGGGGCGCGGTCGTGAACTACAAGGTGGATGGAACCGCTCCCGCGATTCACGTCACTCTGCCGCTCGAGGGTGCGACCTACGCGCGCGGGTCCGTCCAAATCGCTGCCTACTCGTGCGACGACATTCTCGGTTCCGGCGTTGCGAGCTGTGTCGGCCCTGTGCCGCCGGGAAGCGCGATCGATACGGGCACGCTGGGGGACAAGACCTTCACGATCAATGCCGTCGACAACGTCGGGAACGCCGCTGCGTTGACGGTCCACTATCACGTCACCGACCAGGCGGCGCCCGCAGTCACGATCACGACGCCGACCGATAACGCGCACTACGTGCGGGGTGCGAACGTTGCCGCGGTGTACGCATGCGTCGACGATGCCGGCGGCTCAGGCCTGAAGTCCTGCGCAGGGACGGTCGCAAACGGGGCTTCGATCGATACGAGCAGCCTCGGCTCGAAGGCGTTCACCGTTACTGCGACGGACAACGCCGGCAATCCGACCACGCTAACGGTTCACTACTCGGTCGACGACGGCACGAAGCCGGCAGTCACTGTCACGACCCCCGCCGAGGGAGCGACGTACGACCTCGGCAGCACCGTGAACTCGGCCTTCGCCTGTACCGACGAGGCGGGAGGGTCAGGCATCGACAGCTGCATCGCGGACGTCGCGAGCTCGGGGGATCCGATCAACACGGCCTCGATCGGCAGTCGTACCTTCACCGTCACCGCCACGGACAAGGCGGGAAACACGACGACGGTCGTCCGTCACTACACGGTCGTGAAGCAGGCGCACAACCCTGCCGTTGCAGCCGGCGGCACCCTCAGCACCGGCTCGAGTTCGACGCCGGCCGACCCGGTGCAGGTCGGCGTGACGACGCCCACCGGGGGATCCGTCGACGAGACCGTTCGGACAGCCTCGATCTCGGCGCCGTCCGGCTACACGCTGGCCGCCTACCAGGTCGACATCACTGCCCCGGCCGAGAGCGCTGACAAGCCGCTCACCATTGTGTTCACGCTCGACGGCTCCCTGATCCCGAGCGGCTTCACGAAGGACACCCTGGCGGTGTTCCGGAACGGCTCGTTGGTCCCGGCCTGCAGCGACACGAGCGGCAAGGCCGTTCCCAGCCCGTGTGTCGCGAAGCGCGAGGCAGGAAGCGGCGACGACGTGAAGATCACGATCCTGACGGCCGCGGCCGGCACGTGGAACTTCGGCTTCCTCATCCCGGCGGCGGCGCCTCCCAGCGTCGGCGGGGGAGGCGGCGGCGGTGCCGGCGGCGGCGGTGGGGGTGGTGGCGGCGGCGGCCTGCCGCCCGACCTGCACGTCGACGTGACTGCGAATGTTGCGCAGACACCTGCCGTCGGTTCCGAGGTGATCTACTTCGTGAAAGTCTCGGCGAAGGGTGGGGGGTCAGCGTCCGCTGTACGGCTCGATCTGACCTTGCCGGCCGGATTCACCGTGACGCGCACCTACACGGATCGTGGCCCCGGCTGCACCGGCACCGCGCCCAACCTGACGTGTGACGTCGCCTGGGTCGAGCTCGGCATCAATAGCAACGTGACGATCTGGGGCACCGTCGGCCAGGCCGGCGAGCAAGACCTGACCGCGACCGTCACGAGCCTCGTCGAGACCGAGACGGCCTCGACCCTCGCAGACAATACGACCACCCTGAAGCTCCTGCCCGTGGCTGCCCCGCCTTCGCCCGCCGGCGGGACCTTCACGCCGCCGGCGCGTGTCACGCGCGTGCCGAGCGTTACCGGAGCTGGGAGACCCGGAGGGGTTGTACGCGCCGTCCCGCCGCGGTGGAGCTCGCCACCCGCGACGATCAAGTATCAGTGGCAGCTGTGCACGACGAAGGCGTGCCGGTCGATCGCCGGTGCAAACAAGCTGACGCTCAAGATCACCCGCGCGTACGTAGGCAAGAGCGTCCGGCTACTCGCGACCGCGACGATCGGCTCCCAAACCCTCAAGACCTACTCGCGACAGGTCGCAATCAAGCGATAGTTCCGCGCCGATGGCCGTTTGCGGGAGGTCAGAGCGTGCAGCCTGAGCCCTTCGGCGTCGGCTGAGCCGACTTTTATGACGGCTCGATGCGCTGAATCGTCGTGACTCGGTCGATTGAGCGGTCGAACGAGGCGATCGCCCCGACGCCGCTGGCCTCCGCGCTTGCGACGAGGTAGGCCTCGGCAAAGTCGATCCGCTCGACCTCGTAGACCTCGAGCGCCCGGAGAAGCATCGGTTCGTCGACTACGACGATGGCGCGGAACGCGATGATCGCGCGAAGGAGTTCCGCGACACGCTTCGGTTTGATCCCGTAGAAGGACTCGAGAACGTAGACGACCTCGGCGACGATCAGGTCGGGTACGAACAGCTCATCCGCTCGCTCGAGAAAGGCGGTCGCCCGACGCGCCTGAGCCGGCGGGTCGCCGGTCAGGTGCCGGATCAGAACGTTCGTGTCGAGGAATGCGCTCAAGCGCGTGTCTTTGCGCGGGCCTCCCGTGTTCGCCGTCTGATCTCCGGCCAGGGAGTGCCGCGCTTCTGCGCAGGAACGGCCACGCTTCCGGCAAGGTCGAGCAGGCTCGGCGTTCGGGCCAGGAGTGCACGCTTCCCTTCGACCCGGAAGACGACTTGATCGCCTTCGACGAGATCCAGGGCGTCACGGACAGCCTTCGGCACCGTCAACTGACCCTTTGAGGAAAGTTGTGCCGTCACATCCACTTGGGCCTCCTTACATTGCAGTACGAGTAAGGATAGCGGATGGCACGGACGAGTTCAGTGGGCGCGGCTGGGATCGAACCAGCGACCCCTCGCGTGTGAAGCGAGTGCTCTCCCGCTGAGCTACGCGCCCGAAGCCAGCACTTTAGCGAGGCTGGAACGACACGGCATCGTCCGCGAGGTGTCGGCTGTTCCGAGTTCGAAAGATGGGTCACCGGCTAAGGATCGCACCGTGATCGGGGCGTAGGTTCGCGCCCTATCCGTCGTTCGGCTGGTGGAACGGGCTGATCCTCGGTTATCTCATGTACCGCACGGGCTTCCGGCCGGGACGCGCGGACGCTCGTCTAATCCGGAAGGTGCGGCGTCGGCGCGGCTGAAGCGAGCGCGACCAAGGGCCCGATGCGTTCGGCTGCCTCAGGGGAGGCCTCGGCTATCTCCAAAGCGACCATCGCGGCAAACGCGCGGCACCAACTGAGAAGCCGTTCGGGCTCCGAGTCGATCGCCGGGGCGAGCGACGCCGCACGCGCCGAGATATCCGCAACGCTTCCGGCTCGCCACAGCACAAGATCGACGGCGTCGAAGGCAGGGTCTCCGAGGCACGGCGCTGGGTCAATCGCGACCAAGCCACGCTGGTCGCCGCCGTCGAGAACGTTTGCGGGCGTGAGGTCGCCATGAAGAAGAATGCGTGTAGACGCACTCTCCGCGAGACGCGCCGCCAGCTCGTGGCCGCGTTCGTACAGTTCCCACGGGACCAACTCGACAAGCTCCGGCCGACGGTCGTAGTTTCTTCTGCCGGCCTCGAAGAGATACGAGACGCGCTGCGCAACGGACTCGTACGAGGAGTCCGCCCTCCCGTCGCGGTGAATCGATCTGATGAGCGCAGCAAGGCGCTCCAGAGGCGGATAGACCGTCGACTCGCTGAGCTGCGTTCCGGGCTCTATCGACTCGATCAGAAGGGCGCCGACCGCGTCGTCGAACGCAATCACCGCGGGCACGTGAACGGTCGTCCATCTGGCCAGCGCAGCCGCCTCGTCTACGACGCGCCTGCGCTCGGGGCTGACCTTCAGGACGGCTCGACTCCCGTTCGCGGTGCGGCACCGAACGACGACTGAGATGCTTCCGCGTTGGATGAGCGCGTCGAACTCGATGTCCCAGCGTTCTGCGAGGTCGCTCAGGACGGGCGGGAGGGCATCCAGCCACGCCGCAACGCCGGCACCGAAGCGTCGGCTCAGGCGGCTACGCAGCTCATCGTCCAGATCGGGAACGCGACGCGACGACAACGTGCAGCGAGTATGGCGCGGGCAGGCCGCTGGGCACGTCGACGGCGGCGAATATCGCGTGCTGCAGCACCAGTACCCGTAACCGCCGCGCGCCAGTGTGCGTTGAGCGCACATGGCAACCGCGGACGTAGCCCTCCGCAGCCGCTCGGACGCGATGCAAGACCGCGGGTTCCGGCGCCACGTCGGCCTCACGGGTCTGACGTTCGTCTCGGTGGGCTCGATCATCGGCTCGGGCTGGCTCTTCGGAGCGCTCTACGCCGCGCAGGAGGCGGGCCCGGCAGCCCTCATCTCCTGGGGTCTCGGAGCTGTGTTCATGATGACCCTGGCGCTCATTCACGCGGAGCTCGGCGGAGCGTTTCCCGTGTCGGGCGGAACGGCCCGCTTCCCGCACTACTCGCACGGCAGCACGGTGGGCTATGCGGCCGGCTGGCTCTGGTGGCTCGGCGCCGCGACCGTCGCGCCGATCGAGGTCGAGGCCGCCCTGCAGTACTTCACGCACTACCTCTCCTGGCTCACGACGACCTCCGGCGGCGAGACCGTCCTGACCGCGCAGGGATACGGGATCGCAGTCGTCCTGATGGGCGTTTTCACGATCATCAACATCCTCGGCGTCCGCTGGCTCGCGCGCTCGAACACGCCGATCACGGCGTGGAAGATCGCGATTCCCGTGATCGCGATCATTGCCCTCCTGTCGACGCGATTTCACGGATCGAACTTCCACGCGGCCGGCGGCTTCATGCCGTACGGATTCCACGGCGTCTTCTCCGCAATGGCGACGGGCGGCGTCATCTTCGCGTACCAGGGCTTCGAGCAAGCAGTGCAGCTCGGCGGCGAGAGCGCGAACCCGAAGCGCAACATCCCGTTCGCGGTGATCGGCTCGATGCTCCTGGGAGTCGTCGTCTACATCCTGCTTCAGGTCGCGTTCCTCGCCGCTCTCGATCCGCACAACCTGCAGCACGGTTGGTCGAAGCTGGCGTTCAACGGCCTCGTCGGGCCGTTCGCCGGGCTCGCGACGGCCGTCGGTCTCAGCTGGCTCGCGATTCTCCTGTACATCGACGCTGCGGTCTCCCCGGGTGGGACCGGCCTTCTCTACACCGGGACGAGCGCGCGCGTCGCGTACGCACTCGGGCGGAACGGCTGGTGGCCCGAGTGGTTCGGCGGCATCTCCGTTCGCGGTATCCCGCTCGTCTCGACGCTCCTCAGCTTCGTGGTCGGAGTGCTCGTGTTCCTTCCGTTCCCGGGCTGGCAGAAGCTCGTCGGCTTCATCACCGCAGCGTCCAACCTCTCGTTCGGGATGGCCGCGATCGCGCTCGCCGCCCTCCGCCGTCAGGCTCCCGACCTCGAACGGCCGTTCCGACTGCCTGCCGCTTGGCTGCTCGCGCCGTTCGGGTTCGTCGTCGCGAATCTCGTTGTGTATTGGGCCGGCTGGGACAAGGTGTGGCGTCTGATGGTGGCGATCGCGATCGGTTTCGTCGCATTCGTCGCGTATCGCGCGTTCGGCGACAAGGCGCGCATGCCGCGCCTCGATCTGCGCGGCGCAGTCTGGCTGCCGCCGTATCTGGCGGGCTCCGCACTCATCAGCTACCTCGGCCGCTACAACGGGCGCAACCTGCTTCCGTTCTGGGTCGACATCGGCGTCGTCGCCGCATTCAGCCTCGCGATCTTCGCGCTCGCGGTCTATGTCCGGCTGCCGACCGACGACGCGAAGGCGTACATCGAGAACCTCGATCCGCTCGTCGAGGACTGAGCTAGCGGCTCAACGGAACGGCGGCGCCGCGAGCCGCCCGCGGGCGCACGACGTAGAGCGTCGAGGCGCAGATGAGCGCGCCGAGCACGAATGGAATCCAATCGCCGGTCGCGGTTGCAATGGCGCCGCCCGCAGCCGGTCCCGCGGCTGCACCGGTCGCCCAGCCGGCGCTCATCAACCCGAACGCCATCCCCTGGGCGAGCCCGGCTTGCTCGGCACCGTCCGCGATCAGCGCGAACGCCGGCGTGAAGAGCACGCCGTACGAAACCGCGGCGATCACGATCAGCGGCGCGTAAAAGAGCGGGCGCGCTCCGGTGGCGAGCCCGAGCGACACGAGCGCGCCGAGGGCGAGCGCGAAGCGAACGGGGACGAGCGGCCCGCGGCGATCGCTCAGGCGCCCGACGATCGGCGCCTGGAGCGTCTCGAAGGCCGCGCCGACGAGCCACACGGCACCGATCGCGGCTGCACCCCAACCCGCATGGGAGAGGTGCAGCGGCCCGAGCACCGACAGGATCCCGAAGAGGAGGGACGGCAGCGCCATCAACGTGAGGCCGCCGATGAGCCTGCGGTTGCGAAGCGCGCGCTGCAACGCGGCCAGCGACGGCGCCTCGGCGGGCGGTGACGAGCCGAGGCGGACGGTCCAGACGGCGAGCACGATCGAGAGCCCGGCGAGAGCGCAGAAGATCGCGGCCCTGCCGACGAGTGCTGCTGCCGCGCCCACCACCGGGCCGAAGAGCGCGCCGAAGACCGCGGCGCCCATTGCGCTGCCGATCAGCTCGCCGCGTCGCTCGCGCGGGGCGGCCGCCAGCAGCCACGCGAACGAGCCCGACCACGTGAACGCGCTTCCGAACCCCTGGACGAAGCGTGCGACAAAGAGCGTCGAGAAGCTCCCTGCGAAGGCGAAGCCGAGGCTCGCGAGGCCCATCCCGGCGAGCCCGACGAGGACGGCGCGGCGCGGCCCGAGCCGCGCCGCTGCCCAGCCTCCGGGCAACCCGCCGAGGAGCGCGCCCGCGGCATAGGCCGCGACGAGCGTTCCGGCGCGCGTCTTCGAGAGGTGGAAGTCGTGCGCGAAGTGGGGGAGAAGCGGCGTCAGCGCCGCATAGAGCATCGTGTCGACGAACACGAGGACGGCGACGAGGAGGAGCAGCCGGCGCACTCGCGCCACGCTACCAACGCTCAGGAAGGCGGCCGTCCGTGCCGATAACCGGGCCATGACCCGTTCCCTGGGACTCCCGCTTCTCATCATCTGCCTCGCCGTCGGCGGCTTCCTCTTCGTGAAGCAGTCGCAGACCGTCGGGCCGACGTCCTCCGTTGCTGCGCGCGCGGAGACCCAGGCGGCGGTCGAAGCCTCGGCGACGAACTTCGCAGCCGCCGCGCCGGTCCTGCAGGCCTGGTTCGCGGATCACGGCTCCTATGTGGGCGTGACCCTCCCTCCGGTCTACGGCGTCACCGTCGTGCGCGCGGACGCGACATCGTTCTGCCTTCAGTCGGCTACCGAGCACGAGCTCGGCCCCGGCGGGCAGCCGCTGCCCGGCCCCTGCTGAGCCGCTCTAGGCTTCCGCTGTGACGATCAAGGGCCCCGGCGCCGTATCAAGGGGCGTGAACGCGGCGACATCCTCGCTCGAGGCCCCACGGTTTCTCACCCCCCGGCCGGTGTTTGCCGAGGTGGCGGCCGAGCAACTCGACGCGGTCTACCGGTACCTCGTCTATCTGACCGGCGACCGCAGCGCCGCCGAAGACCTGGCCGCCGAGACGTTCGAGAAGGCATTCCGCTCCTGGCGGCGCTTCGATCCGCGGCGGAGCTCGCCTCGCACCTGGTTGTGCAAGATCGCCCGCAACGTGGCGGTCGACTGGTTTCGTGCCGAGTCGCGTCGGCAGCGCCGGGAGGAGACGTATGCACACGGCGTTCCACTCGTCGAAGAGTTCGGGGACGGGCTGCCCGGCCCGCTGGAAGCGGCACTGCACGAGCTGGCGCCGGCCGAGCGCGAAGTCGTCGCGTTGCGCATCGTGCTCGAGCTGGACGGCCCGAGCGTTGCGCGCGTGCTCGGCATCAGCCAGACCGCATGCTCGACGCGGCTCAGCCGTGCGTTGAAAAAGCTCGAGGAGAGGATGAGCGATGTCGGCGAATGAGATGACGGTCGAAGCAATGCTGCGCGCACATGCGCCGCACGCGTCCGACTCGCTGCGCGAGCGCGTGTTGGCGCTCGAGCCGAGAGAACGGCGGCTCGGTCTGCCGTCGCGCCGGCTCGCTCTCGTGGCGCTGACGGCTGCACTCGGCGTTGCGGTGTCCGTCGCCGTCGTGCACGGGGTCGTCGGCTCGGGCTCACCGAAGACGGTCGCGCACGGCGCTGCGGCAGGGTCGGGGGCCGCACATTGGGGCGCACGGACGGCCGTCCAGAGCGCCGCCGCCGCACCGGCGACTCCCGATACGGCGAAAAAGGCCTTCGCACCGACCATCGGCGCGCCCGCGCGCCTGCAGCACACCGCCGCATCGATGCAGTTGAGCGTCAAGAGCGGCGACGAGCTGGCGCAGGCGACCACGCGCGCGACGCGCATCGCAACGTCGCTCGGCGGGTACGCGAAGTCGGTCGACTACCGTTCGCAGGGCACGTCGGTCCTCGACCTTCGCGTCCCCACGCAGAGCGTCAAGCCGGCGCTCACCCGCCTGGCGGGCCTCGGCACGCTCGTCTCGCAGCAGCTCTCCGTCACCGATCTCGAGCAGCAGCTCCAGACGCAGTCCGCTCAGATCGCGCAACTGCACCGCCGCATCGCGGCGTTGCGGGCGGCGATCGAGGATCCGGCGCTCGCGGACGCGCAGAAGGTCTTGCTCCGCATCCGGCTTGCCGAGGCGAAGCGCGCGCTCTCGCAACGACTCCACGCGCAGAAGGGAACGATCGCGTCGGGCACGACGTCGACCATCTCGCTCGTGATCGGGACGAAGAGGTCGATCGCTCCCGCGTCGCACCCGCGGGGCCGGCTCGGCCGGATCGTCCACTCCGCCGTCGGCTTTCTCGCGCTCGAGGCCATCATCGCCCTCTTCGCGCTGATCGTCATCGCTCCGATCGCTCTCATCGCTGCGCTCCTCTGGCTCTGGCGGCGCCGGGCGGTGGACCGGCTCCTCGCGACCTGACGATCTGATGAAATAGCGCCCGTGCTGCTGGCCGCGCTGTCGACGGGACACAAGATCGGCCTCGCCGTCGTCGGCGGCGCGTTCATCCTCTTCGCGCTCACCTCGTCGTTCGTCCTGCCCCGCCGCCGCCCGGACTTCCCTGGGAAGAACGGGCTCAGCGTGTTCGTCCTCGCCTGCTTCGTGTTCTTCTTCGCGATGCTCACGGCGGTCGTCGTCTTCGGTGTCGAGAGCGAGGCGAAAGGGGCCGAAGGTGCTCCCGTGAAGGCCGGCCCTGCGCACACCGTGTCCGTGAGCGAGACCGAGTTCAAGATCGCGCTGCCGGCGCCGAAGGTCGGCCCGGGGAAGATCACGTTCGCGGTCAAGAACATCGGCAAGATCCCGCACGATCTCGCCGTCAGCGGGGCCGGTGGCAGCGGCACGGCGAAGACGCCGCTGATCGGCCCGGGCAAGTCGGCAAAGGTGACCGTGACGCTCGCAGCGGGCAGCTACACGCTCTACTGCTCCGTGCCGGGCCATCGCGCGGCGGGCATGGCCGCGAAGCTCACCGTCGGCTGAAACCGTCCCGGAAAAGGGGAAAGCCCGCCGAGGGGGGCCGCAGCGGGCTTAGTGAGGGTGCCGGGGAGGGGGAAGATCCGGCACTGGGATCTTCGACAGAAGCGGCGTCCGAGGCCTTCCCGCAAATGGGGGATTTCGCGCCTCACGCACGAAAAACCGTTCGATACGCTGTCGGCACTCCCGGAGAAGTGGCCGAGTGGCTGAAGGCGGCGCCCTGCTAAGGCGTTATGGGGATGAATGTCTCCATCGAGGGTTCGAATCCCTCCTTCTCCGTTCGCCGCGCGCTGCGCGCGCGGGCTCTCTCTCACGGGGGAAACCATGTTTCCCCCGTGTGCCCCCTTCTTTCGCGCAACGGGCCGGCGGGTTCTGCCGCACCCGAGAGCGTGGTCTCGGGTGCGGCGCGGGCAGTGGGTTAAAAAGCGGAGAGGGCGGGATTTGAACCCGCGACGCACCTTTCAGCACGTACGCGATTTCCAGTCGCGCTCCTTAGGCCACTCGGACACCTCTCCGAATGAAAGGAGCAGCCTAGCGTCGGGGCTGCCGAGAGGGTGCTCTCGTCGCTCGATGCGCCAGCCGTGAGCTTTTTCGGGGTCCCTGATACGATTTGTGTGTCGGGTCCAAGCCATGTGGCACGGCGGAAGATCCTCCCACAGGCGTGCGGGTTGGAGCGGTAGGCGCCGGCCCACGAGCGCGGTCGGCGATCACGTTTCGACTGACCCGGAGGAGACCATGGCTCCAGCACCCGTAGTGGCGTACCCGAAGCGTCGGGCTGCGTCGGCATCCAGCCGCCCGCTGGCCTTGAGTGAAGCCAGACGCAACGGGAACCGCACGCGCGCCGATCGAGTCTCGGAGCTTCGCTGCGAATGCTCGCGGCGGCATTGCACGAGCACCCTGCCCGCTTCTGCCGAGCCTCACCGGGGGAAGGCCGACCGCTTCCTCGTCGTGCCACGCCACTTCGGCGCGGGCATCGTGGTGAGGGCGGCGGATCGCTTCTTCGTCGTCGAGCTCCGCGGGTACGCGATGAGGCACTGACACATAGACTCGCCGCTGTGCTCGTCACGCTCAGGCTCTATCTCGCGGACGGACGTGAGCAGCTGTTCTCTCAAGAAGCCGCGACGGCCGACGAGACGCCGTTCGAGATCCTGAAGCGAGCCAGCAAGGACGGGCGGATCTCACTCGGGGACCGGGAGACCTGCCCGCTCGACTCGATCATCGACGCCAAGTTCGAGCCCGACCCGGAGCCCGAGATCGGCCCGACGTGGGACGAAGCCGGCGTACCCCTTCGCGACGAGGATCCGGCGGCGGCGCTGAGCGAAAACTACGAGTCTCCGAGCGGCGAGCAAACGACCTGAGTTCGGTCAGGCAAGCATGCGCTGCACGGTCGTGCGCATGGCTTCGATCGAGAAGGGCTTCTGCAGGTAGCCGAGCGGGCCCTGCTCGAGGAAGCTGCCGCCCTCGGGGATCGCGTTCAGGCAGAGCACCGGCAGCTCGGGGAAGCAGGCGCGCACGAGCCGGGCGTGCTCGAGGCACTCCGCCGACTCGGGCTCGACGAGCATCAGGTCGGCGCGAGGCGGAACCTCGACGTCGGCGTCGAGGACGATCGCGTCGTGCCCGAGGCGCTCGATGAGCACCACCAGCAGCCGCCGAACGTCGGGGTCCGCTTCGCTAACCAGGATCTTCGCCATTGCCATCACTCGGAACCCTGTGCGCGCCAGGAACGAACTGCGGCTGGCGCCCGGTATGAACGCGAGATGAGCAGCCCTCGGTGCTCGAAAAGAGCCGTTGGCACCGAAGTTGGCAAAGAAGGCTACAATTTGCAGCAGAGACGTCGATCGGCGCGCAAGAAATGACGCACCGTCGGCGTCGGGCACCGCAGTGTGCCCGTCCTGACTCTCGGCTTCTACTTGGAGTTGAGCAGTGGATAGGACCCATCACCTTCGTGTGTTGATCGCGAACGAGCGCCCCGATCGCCTGGCGCTGCTTGCCAAAGTCGTGCAGGGCCTAGGCCACAAGGTGATCGCGAGCGAGACTCACGTCCCGGACGTTGCTGCGGTCACCGCTCGCGATCGTCCCGACGTGGCGCTCGTCGGGCTCGGCGAGAGCTCGGAGCACGCGCTCCAGCTGATCACGGAGATCGTGCGGGGCGCGTTCTGTCCGGTGATCGCGTTGCTTCGCGGCTACGACGCGGAGTGGATCGACAAGGCGGCCGAACGAGGCGTCTACGCCTACATCGTCGATACCCGGCCGGAGGAGCTGCAGAGCGCGATCGAGATCACGCTGCGCCGTTTCGCGGAGTATCAGGAGATCCAGGGTGCGTTCCAGCGTCGTAACGCGCAGATCGCTCAGGAGGCGGCGGTAATGCTCTCTCGGAGACGGCAGGTGCTCGAGCTGCACGACGGAGTCGTGCAGGCGCTGACGGTTGCGCAGCTCGGCCTCCATCTCGACCGCCGTGAGGAGTCTCGCGACGCAGTGTTGCTTGCGCTGGGCAATGCGCAGGCGATCGTCAGCCGTGCGATGGACGAGCTACGGGACGAGGGCGTGTCAATCGAGCAACTGGTCGAAGATGCCTCACCGGGCTGACGCGTGGCTGTAGCCGAGCCTTCGGGAAACGGCTCGATCGGCGTCTTGATCTGCGATGACGACGCGGCCATCCGGAGGATGATCAGGTCGGTCATCGGACTCCGTCCGTCACTGCGTACGGTCGGAGAAGCGGGCGACGGAAACGAAGCAGTCGCCGAGGCGCGTCGCCTCCAACCCGACGTGATCCTCCTCGATCTCGCGATGCCGCACCGAACTGGGCTTGACGCTCTCCTGGAGCTAAGACAGGTCGCGCCGCAAGCGAAGGTCATCGTCTTCAGCGGCTTTTCGATGGCGACCGTCACCGAAAAGACGATCGAACGGGGTGCCGTCCTCTATCTCTCGAAGAGCGCCGACCCGGACGCGATCAACGACGCGATCGAACAGGTCGCCGCGATGGCCGTCTCGAGCGACCTCCCATCCTGAAGTGTCGGTGGCGATGGAAGGGCACATTGCGGCGTACGGAATCCACTCGGAGGACGGGCTCGTCATGGTCTCGCTCAGCGGGAGACTGGACTACGGCACGATCGACGCGTTGCTCGTCGAGCTGGAAGGCATGGCGACCGCTGCGCTCCCGGGCGAGCTCAAAATCCTCATAGACGAGACGGACGCGAGGGCGGGCCTGCTCGGTGCGGCGGAGATCGGGAAGTGGATAAATCGGTGGCGAGGAGCGACAGCGCTCAAGCAAGGGAAGATCGCGGTCATCGCGCCGTCGCTCGTGATGTTCGGCCTGAACCGGATGGCCGCGGGCGTCGCCGGCTCCGACTCGGAAGGGCACCTCGACGTCTTCCGGACCCGTGAGGGCGCACTGGAGTGGCTCGCCGTCTAGCGCCCGCGGCGCGGGTCGGGTCAGTCGATCGCGGGCGCGCTCTCGTACGCCTCGTCGGTGACAGGGTCGCCCCAGGCGGCGGCGTTTCCCTCGTCGTCCACCTGGAGCATCGCGATGTGGGTCATGAACCGGTTCGCCGAGGCGCCGTGCCAGTGCTCCTCGCCGGGTTCGAAGAAGACACGGTCGCCGGGCCGGATCACCTCGATCGGCCCACTCCGCCGCTGGCACAGGCCGACGCCGTCGAGCACCCAGATCGTTTGGCCGTTCGGGTGCGTATGCCACGCGGTGCGTGCGCCGGGAGTGAAGTGGACGCTGCTCGCGCTCACGCGCGACGCGCCCGAGGGCGCTGCGACCGTGTCGATGTAGACCGAGCCGGTGAACCAGTCGCCGGGTCCCGGCGCGGTATCGAGGCTGTTCCTCGTGATCTGCATGAGCGGTCTCCTGGTCCGGGGTTGGGCGGTGTAGGCGAACATAGTTAGCCTGAAGGCTCGGTGCCTGCGTGCGGAAGCTGAAGCGACTCTTCGCCGGCGGCAGCGCCGGCAATGAACAGCTGACTGCAGTCGTAGCTGCGCTCCTCGTGCTGCTGCTCGCGATCGAGGGCGCGACCTTGCTTCAGCTCGGCTCGCTGCTGACCGTGCACGCGTTCGTGGGGATGCTCCTCATCCCTGCGGTCGTGCTCAAGCTCGCCAGCACTGGGTGGCGGATGCTCCGTTACTACCGCCGCGGCGAGGAGTACGTCCGGCGTGGCCCGCCACACGTCGTGCTGCGCGTGCTCGTTGCGCCCGTGCTCGTCGTATCGACACTCGCCCTCTTCGCGACCGGCGTCGCGCTCCTCGTCCTCGACCAGACACGCGGAACGGTCGTGGGCCTCCATAAGGCCAGCTTCTTCGTGTGGCTGGGCGCGGCCGGTGTTCACGTCTTGACCCGAGCGCCGGCTTTGCCGCGCCTCATCCGGCAACGGGTTCCGGGCGCTGCGCTCCGCATCGGGCTCGTGGTCACTTCGGTCCTGGCCGGCGCGGTTCTCGCGACCGCGACCCTCCCGGCGGCCGACCAGCTTCAGGATCGCGTCTCGGCGCTCGTCGGGCTCGACGCGCGTTGATGCACACGGGTGCGCTTGGTTTGTGATGCCCAAAGGAGTAGCGTGGGCTCACCGCTGACCCGCGAGGCTTCTCGCTTCGCGGCTCGATAGCCGCCGGCCCTTCAGGCTCTGAGCGTCCCTCGGGAAAATGCGCACTGCGGTGCCGGCCGGCTCGCAGGTAGCGATTGAGAGGGGAACCTCATGAACGGTGCAACCGGGCTCGGCCGTCTGGCACATCTCACGACGCGTTATCGCTGGCCCGTGATCGCGGTCTGGATCGTGCTGACGCTGGTTGGAGGCGTTGCGGCGGGGAAGCTCTCCTCCCGCTGGTATCAGAGCACGGCCATCCCCGGGAAGCCGGCCTACGAGACCGGCCAGCGTGCGCTCAAGGCCTTCGGTGCCGGCGTGCGCGCGCCCAATGTCGTCGTCTTCCACGTACCGAACGGTGACGTCACCCGGAGTGCAGCCGTGCGCGCCGCGATGGCACGCGTGGTGAAGGCGAATCCGGGCGCACTGACGAGCTCGTACTACTCGACTCGCAGTCTCGCGTACGTGTCGCGCGACCGGCACACGGCGTTCCAAGAGGTCTATCTTCCGGGTCGGGACGGGGTCGACAAGAAGAGTGGTGCGGTGAGCATGCGGGCCACGGCGGCGAAGGGTCTTCCGGCCGGGATCACCGTCAACGTGACCGGTCGCGATGCGCTCGACGAGGCGAACAACCACAAGAGCGGAGGGTCTAGCGTTCTCCTCGAGGCGCTGATCGGCGGCTTCGGCGCGCTCGTGATCCTGCTCTTTGTCTTCGGGACGTTGCCTGCGGTGCTGATGCCGCTGGTCGTCGCGGTCGCGTCGATTCTCAACACCTTCACGCTCGTGTGGGCGCTCACCTACATCACGAGCGTCTCGGTCATCGTGCAGTTCTTGATCGCGCTGGTGGGGCTGGGCGTAGCGATCGACTACGCCTTGCTGATGATCTTCCGCTTCCGTGACGAGCTGCGCGAGGGGAACGATGTCGAGTCGGCGCTGGTCGAAACGATGACTCATGCCGGCCATTCGGTGATCGTTTCGGGATCGACCGTGGCAGTCGGTCTGCTGGCGATGGTCGTGCTGCCGTTGCCGTTGCTGCGCGGGATGGGCATCGGTGGGATGTTGATCCCTGTCGTCTCGGTGCTCGCGACGCTGACGTTGCTGCCGGCGCTCCTCGCGGTGCTCGGGACACGCATCAACAGCGTCCGGGTCATGCCGCGGCGCTTTGCCGACCACGGCCATGGTGAAGACGGAGCCTGGGGGCGTTGGGCGCGGTTCGTGCTCCGGCGCCCGATCGCAGTCGCTGCGGTCGGGCTGATCATCGTCGGCGTGCTCGTGGGCCTGGGAACACAGCTGAATCTGAGCGAGGCGCAGCTGAAGTACTTTCCGGGCGCCGGAACCGCGATCGCCGGCCGCGACCAGCTTGCCGCGGCTGGGATCAGCCCCGGCGTGATGAAGCCGCTCGACGTTCTCGTTTCGAACGGTGGCAACCCGCGACTGATCGCGGCGAAGCTGCGCGCAGTGCCGGGAGTCGTAGGGGCGACGGCGCCGCCGGGGTGGAGGCGCGGCTCGAGCTCGTTCGTCGAGGGTTTTGCCGACATCGATGGTGCCGCTCCAGGCATCCAGGCGATCATCGACCGCGCGAATGCGAGCCTCGAGGGAACCAACGGCTCGCTGACGGGAGTCGCCGCAACCGGTCGCGACTTCCTGCACGCCCTCTTCGGCAGCTTCCCCTACGCGCTCGCCCTTGTCTTGCTTCTGACGCTGATCCTGCTCACGCGGGCCTTCCGCTCGATCGTCCTCGCGGTGAAGGCGGTGGTCTTGAACCTGGCCTCGCTTGCCGCGGCCTACGGCATCGTCGTCTTCGTCTTCCAGCAGGGACACGGATCCTCGCTCTGGAACCTCGGCGCGACGCATTCCCTGACCGCGTACATCCCGGTGGTGATCTTCGCCTTCCTCTTTGGGCTCTCGATGGACTACGAGGTCTTCATGCTCACACGCATGCGCGAGGCCTACGACGAGACGGGCTCGACCTCAAAGGCGATCGAACTCGGGCTCGCACGAACCGGCAAGCTTGTCACGAGCGCCGCTCTGATCCTCATGTTCGCCTTCCTCGTGCTCTCCACAACTCCCGGCTATGAGGTGAAGTCGCTCGCGATCGGCCTCGCTGCGGGGATCATCTTCGACGCAACGGTCATCCGCGCCTTGCTCGTGCCTGCGCTCATGCGCCTCCTGGGCGCGGCCAACTGGTGGATGCCGAGCTGGCTGGGGGTCGTCCTTCGCATCCCACAGCCCCGCGCGGAGGACCCGGACGCGCCCCCGGTGCTCGTCGTCTGATGGCTCTGAGTGACGGGGTGGAGCGGCTTCCGCGTCTCCTGATCGGCGCCGAAGGAGTCGTCGTCGCGGCGGCCGCGATCGCCCTCTACTTCCATTCCGATTACCCGTGGTGGCTTTTCGTTGCGCTCGTGCTCGCTCCGGACGTCTCGATGGTGGGATACCTGACCGGACTGCGAGTCGGCGCGGCGAGCTACGACGCTGTTCACACCTATGTGGGCCCGGTCGTTCTCGGTGCAATCGGGGTCATCGCGGATGCAGACCTCGCCGCTCAGATCGCCCTGATCTGGCTGGCGCACATCGGAATCGATCGCGCCGTCGGCTACGGGCTGAAGTACCCGACCGGGTTCAAGGACACCCACCTGCAGCGCATCTAATCCCGGGCGATTTTCGCGCACGTGACCGATTCGACCCTCGGCGCGTTGCTAGGACATGGGGTCAGATCCCGTGCCTGCCGAGGCTAGCCTCGAACTGAACGTCCGCGCCGATCCGGCTGCCCTCTCCACCCTCCGTCGGGTGGCGGCTGTGTTCGCCCGCAGCGTCGGAGCCGACGAAGAGGCGGTGGAGGCGATCGCGGTCGCAGTGAACGAGGCAGCCACGAACGCAGTCGTGCACGCCTACCGGGGCGGAAGACCCGGGCCGCTGCGCCTCGCGGCGAGCGTCAGCGGTCGCGTCCTCGCGATCACCATCGCCGACGAGGGAATCGGCGAGCAGGCGGCGACACGGCATGGCGACGAAGTGGGACGCGGCTTCCCGCTGATGAAGGCGCTGAGCCGCGGAGTAGACGTGCAGCGAGGCGAGCGAGGGACACGCGTCCGCCTCAGCTTCCCCGTCGGCGGTTGACCCTCGCTAGGCGATGCAAAGGACGACGACCGTGCCGTCGTCCTCGAGCGGTTCAGTCCAGGAGTCTCAGACGGCTTGGAGGATCGCCATCGCGGTTGCGGCGGCGGTTGGACTCTCGACCTGACCGACAGCGCGACGGACTCCTTCGATTCCGAAGGTGCCTCCGTCTTCGTGCGTCTTTGCGTGATGCCGTCGGTGACGAAGATCAAGCGTTCATCCGACGCCAGCTGACGCTCGATCGACGCCGACGCCGAGATCGACGCCGACGCCGAGATCGAGGTGATCGACCACCGCGACGGACCGCAAATCGAGCTGAGTGAGTAGCGCAGCGGCCGCGTCAGTCTGACCGCGGGCTCGGCATATAGACGGTCGCACCTCCGTCGACCATCAGGGTAGTTGCGTTGATGTAGGCCGCATCGTCCGAGGCAAGGAAGACGACTGCCTTCGCAACATCCTCGGGTTCGCACAACCTGGGCATCGGATACCTCTGCAGCGATGCTTCGACGTATTCGCTGCTCGCGTTGCTCACAGCACCAGGGGTGAGCGTGAGGCCCGGGGCAACGGCGTTGCAGCGGATCCCCCGCGTGCCGTACTGAGACGCCACCGATTTCGTCAGCAGCACGACGCCCGCCTTGGAGGCTCCATAAGCCGCGCGCACGCCGCGACCGACGAACCCGTCGATCGAGGCCGTATTCACGATCGAGCCGCCGCCGCGCGCAAGCATGTGCGGGATCGCGTGCTTGCAGCCCAGAAACTGGCCCTTCAGGTTGACCGCGACGAGCCGGTCGAAGACAGCCATGTCGAGGGTCACGATGTCAGTGTCGACGGCGTTCAGGGACGAATCGGTGGCGTTGTTGTGCAACACGTCCAACCCACCAAACGCCTCGACAGCCGCTTCGACCATCCGGGCCACGCTCGACTCGTCGGACACATCGACTTCGAAGGCGACCGCTCCGGCGATCTCCGTCGCGACCCGGTCGGCAGCTTCGCGGTCGATGTCGGCCACCACGACCGATGCTCCCTCCTCTGCCATCAGCCGCGCCGTGGCTTCGCCGATGCCGCTTCCGCCCCCGGTGACGATCGAGACCTTGCCTTCAAGGCGCCGCATCGGTCGAGAGTATTCCAGCCGTCGACCGGACGTTCCTGACACGCGATAGTCGTTCGGGCGAAAAAGCGGAGGGGGAGGGATTTGAACCCTCGTCGGACCCAAAAGCCCGAAACGGTTTTCGAGACCGCCGCATTCGACCGCTCTGCCACCCCTCCGCGCGCGGGCGGATGGTACCGGGCGGCGCGCTCGTTACGCGCACCGGCCGGATCGCATCTTTGACCTCAGCGTGCCGCGCAGGAGCCCGACGTCGGCAGGCACGGCGGTCCCGGCGGGAACATCGTCTGGTCGGCGAGGATCGCTCCGATGTCAGCGTCGATCGCGCGGGCCGCCGCAGGCGGGAACGTGCAGCCGCCTGCACAGCCGGCGCCGGGTAGGAGCCCGGAGAGCGCGCCGACCTGGTAGTCGACGAGCACGAGCAGAAACTCCGACGGCAGGAACAGGTACGACGGCGTGCACGGGCCGGAGGATGTCCGGCATAGCACGGGCTCGGCGGATGCAGCGCCTGTGAGAGAGTGACCTCTCTCGTCAGCAGGCCGTGATTGCGGCGGGTGCGCCGGCAGTCGCGACGTCGCTCTGTAGACCTGCGTAGCCGCCGGTCACGACACACTGGTCACCGCCGGGATTACAAACCGTCGCGGCGCCGGCAGTCGACGCGCCGACTGCCGCGAGCAGACCGACGGCGCATAGGACGAACGAGAGATGGAGCCGCATCGAGGACCGTTCCGGTATCGAAAGTACGGGGAAGGGAGGCCCTCCACCCGTGGCGCACGGACCTCGACGCCTGCCGAGGATCAATGCCTGCTTGCGCCGACCAGGTGGCTGAGGCCGGAAGGAACGCGGTGCCCCGAAGTTCTTTCGGGCGCGGCTTCACCGACGATACGACGGGGAAGAGGCGGCGTCGAAGGCTGCGTACTGGGGGGCCGTCAGTCGTGAATGCGAGCGATCAGGTCGCGCCTCCGCACGACCTTGGCTGCTGTGCCCGCGAGCCTCACGTCATAGCCCGCGTCTTTGAGATACAGCACCTTGTCGCCCGGCCCGATGCCGTCGGCTTCCGGCCCGGCCGCGATGACGATGCCGCTCGAGCATTGAGTCTCGGCGCTCGCCGGCAGGATCAGCCCGGCGCGCGTCTCGGCTTCCTCGTCCGTCGTCTCGATGACGAGGAAGTCGTCCAAGGGCTCGAGGGAAAGCCGGATTGGGCGTGGGTCTTCCAGCATGCATTCACGATACTCCGGGAATGGCATCTCCGTTCGTCGAGCTCGAGGTCGGCAGCCGCACGGTCAAGGTCACGAATCCGGACAAGGTCTACTTTCCCGCGCGCGGCGAGACGAAGCTCGACCTCGTGCAGTACTTCATCGGCGTCGGCGACGGGATCGTGCGGGCGCTGCGCGAGAGGCCGTGTCAGCTGAAGCGCCAGCCCGAAGGTGTCGGCGGCGAGGTGATCTGGCAGAAGCGGGTGCCGGAGAAGCGTCCCGACTGGATCGAGACCGCGCGCGTCACCTTCCCGTCCGGCCGGCACGCGGACGAGCTTTGCGTCACCGAGCTCGCACAGGTCGTGTGGGCGGCGAACCTCGCGACGCTCGAGTTCGGCGCGTGGCCGTCGCGTCGTCCCGATCCCGAGAAGCCCGACGAGCTGCGCATCGACATCGACCCGCAGCCGGGCACCGGCTTCAGCGACGCGAAGAAGGTCGCGGACATCGTGCACGGCGTCCTCGACGAGATGGGGTACGTCGGCTGGCCGAAGACGAGCGGCAACCGCGGCGTGCACGTGTACTGCCGCATCGAGCCGAGCTGGGAGTTCCCGGTCGTGCGCAGATGCGCTCTCGCGTTTGCGCGTGAGGTCGAACGGCGCGCGCCCGAGCTCATCACGACGGCCTGGTGGAAGGAGCAACGCGGCGAGCGCGTCTTCGTCGACTACAACCAGAACGCGCGCGACCGGACGATCCTGTCCGCGTACTCGGTGCGCGGCCGGCCGGATGCGACGGTGTCGGCGCCGGTTCGCTGGAGCGAGCTGCCCGATGTCGAGATGGAGGACTTCACGATCGCGACGATGCCCGCCCGCTTCGCCGAGCTCGGCGATCTTCACGAGGGGATCGACGAGGCGGTCTGCGACCTGCGCGTCCTGCTCGAATGGGTCGAGCGCGAGGAGCGGGAGGGCGTCGGCGAGGCGCCGTACCCGCCGAACTTCCCGAAGATGCCGGGCGAGCCGAAGCGCGTGCAGCCTTCGAGGGCGAAGAAGGCGGACTAGCGCTACACGGTGCCGGGCGCGAGCAACTGCTCGACCGCGAGATCTCCCGGCTTCCGGGGCGGCCGCACCTCGCGCCACGTGCACTGATCCGGGTCCTTGTCGGGGCGGAAGCGCACGAGCTTCGTCCCGTGCCGGAAGCGGCTCTTCTCGAGCTTGTCGTAGCGCACCTCGACGACGAGCTTCGGCTTGAGCGCCTGCTCCTCGAGCTCGCCGGTTCCCCAGCGGTTCGGCTCGGAGAAGTGGCGGTCGCTCTTCGTGTCGACGAGCGGCAGGACGAGCGCGGCGATCTCGTCGTGCCTTTTCGCACCGACCGCGGCCGAGCCGACGTAGTCGAGATGCCCGTCGTCCGCGTACAGCCCGAGCAGGAGCGTCGCGATCGTCGTGCGGCCGCCGGCCTTGAAGCGCACGCCCGCGACGACGCAGTCGGCCGTCTTGTACGGCTTCACCTTCACGACGCCGTCGCGCGAGCCGGGAAGGTACGGCAGGCCGAGCCTCTTTCCGATCACGCCGTCGAAGCCGGCGGCCTGCAGGGTCTCGAGCCAGTCGCGAGCCTGCTCCACGTCCTCCGTCACTGGCGACAGCGCGATCCCTTTCGCCACCTTCTCGAGCTGCGCCCGCCGCTTCTCGATCGGCAGCTCGTGGACGGGCTTGCCTTTCCAGAGCAGCAGATCGAAGGCGACGAACGTGGCCGGGATCTCGCCGGAGAGCCTGCGGACACGGCTCTCCGCGGGATGGAGCCGGGTCTGCATCGCGTCGAAGTCGAGCTTGCCCTCGCGTGCGATCACGATCTCGCCGTCGAGCGCCGAGTGCGGCGGCAGCAGCTCGCCGACCTCGCGGAGCTCGGGAAAGTAGCGCAGCAGGGGCCGGCCGTTGCGCGACCAGAGCGCGAGCTCGCCGCTGTCGTTCTCGAGCACGCCGCGGAAGCCGTCCCATTTCGGCTCGTAGCGCCAGCGGCCCTGCACGGGAAGCTCCGAGACGAGCTCGGCCTCCATCGGCGGGAAGGGGACAGCGGGACCTGGTGCGTCGGGCACGATCCGTGCGAGCCTATAGACCATGAGAAGAGTCGCAGCCGTGGCTGCCGCCGCCGCGTGTCTGGCCGGCTGCGGCTCCGGCCAGGAGTCAGCGCCGACGACGGCGTTGCTCACCGGCGTCCGTGTGGAAGGGTCGAGCGTCAGCTTCGACTTCGAGAGCTCCCCGCGCGGCGTGAACGCGGCGTACCAGTCCAAGTCGCGCCTGGTGGAGTCTGGCTCGGGCGCGCGCGTCCCGCTCGAGGGGAAGGCCTACGTCGTGATCCGCTTCAGGCCCGCAGCGACCGCCGATCTCGACGGCGAGCAGCTTCGGCAGACCTACACCGGCCCGCGCCGTCTCCGCGGTCCCGGGCCGGTGCTCGAGATCGCGAAGACGTCGGACTTCGAGGCCGACCTCGCCTGGGCGATCGGGCTCGAACGGCGCCTGCAGTTCCGCGTGGCGCGGCACGGCGAGACGGTGACGATCAGCTTTCGGTGAGCCGAGTGGGGCGGCCGCAGGACGCCCCCTCGATTCACCTCACTTGAGCCAGGGCGCGAGGAAGCTCTCGATCTCGCGACAGCCGCGCGGGCGCTCCAGACGGGCCCGGACGACCTTGTCCTCGACGACGACGAGGGTCGGCATCGTCTCGACCGCGAAGCGCTCGACGAGGTCGGGCCGCTCCTGCTCGTCCACGCGGTAGAGCTTGAACGTCCCGTGGTTGCGCCTCCGTTGGAGCACCTGGGCGAGGAACCCCTCGGCGCGGCGGCAGGAACCCGAGACGGGCGAATAGAAGAACACGAGCCCGGGCTGCTGAGCGTTCGGAGCCGCGCTGGAAATGACGAACCTCCTTGTTGCGGGGGGCAACTTGGACAATTCCTTACCCGGCGACGCACGGGCCTAACGCCGGTTCGCTCAGGATTGCTTAAGAAAACGCCGCTAGATTGCTCGGAATGAGGAGAGTGGCGGTCACGGGGCTCGGGGCGGTGACGCCGATCGGCGGCGACGCCCGCTCGACCTGGCAGGCCGCGGTCGAGGGTCGCAGCGGCATCGACTTCATCCGCTCCTTCGACGCGAGCGCCTTCCCGGTCCGGATCGCCGGCGAGGTGAAGGACTTCGACCCGACCTCGGTCGTCTCCCACAAAGAGTCCCGGAAGCTCGATCGGAACGTGCTCCTCGCGGTCGGGGCGGCGCGGGAGGCGGTCGCCGACGCCGAGCTCGAAGGCGTGTACGACCCCGCCCGGGTCGGCATCGTCTTCGGCAGCGCGATCGGCGGCTTTCTCAGCGTCATGGAGCAGGCGGACGTGCTGCGTGAGCGGGGGCCGGACCGGGTCGCCCCGACCTTCATCCCGAGCGTGCTCGTCGACGCCGCCAGCGGACAGCTCGCGATCACGTTCGGCTTTCGCGGCACCAACTACGCGCCGGTATCGGCGTGCGCGACCGGCTCGCATGCGGTCGGCGAGGCGGCGGAGCTGATCAAGCGCGGCGACGCCGATGCGGCGCTCGCGGGCGGCACCGAGGCGTGTATGCACCCCTTGATCCTCGCCGGCTTCTGCTCGATGCGGGGGCTCGTCGCCGAGGAAGAGGATCCGCCGCGTGCGTCACGGCCGTTCGATGCCACGCGAGCCGGCTTCGTCATGGGCGAGGGGGCGTGCGTGCTCGTGCTCGAAGAGCTCGAGGGCGCGCGCAAGCGGGGCGCCACGATCTACGCCGAGATCCTCTCGTACGGCGCCTCGAACGACGCCCACCACATGGCGCAGCCTGATCCCGACTCGGTGGGCGTCTCGGAGATGATCCGTCAAGCGCTGCAACGCGCCGACATCGATCCGAAACGTGTCGGATACATCAATGCGCACGGAACCTCGACGCCGCTCGGCGACGCTGCCGAGACGCGGGCGATCAAAGACGTCTTCGGCGAGCACGCATACGAGCTCGCCGTCTCCTCGACGAAGTCGGTCACCGGACATTGTCTCGGTGCGGCCGGCGCGATCGAGGCGATGATGTGCGTGCTGGCGATCCATCACGGGGTGCTGCCGCCGACGATCAACTACGAGCATCCCGATCCGCTCTGCGATCTGGATTACGTTCCGAACACCGCACGCGAGGCGCGTATCGACGTCGCGCTCTCGAACGCGATGGGGCTCGGCGGCCACAACGGCTGCGTGCTAGTCGGACGCGTCGACTAGCGCAGGCGTGAGCTCGTCGAGCGAACGGATCACGACGTCCGCGAGCGCGAGCGACTCCGCGTCCGGCGGATAGGACGGGTTCGGGAACGCAATCACGCGCATGCCGGCGGACTTCGCTGACCGGATCCCGCCATGGGAGTCCTCGACCGCCGCACACGAGGCCGGGTCGACCGCAAGTCTCCGCGCCGCCTCGAGATAGACGTCGGGCGCCGGCTTGCCGCGCGCCACCTCCTCGGACGAGACGGTCGCCTCGAAGCACGACTCGAGCCCTGCCAGCTCGAGCGCGGCCTCGATCAGCGGGCGGTTCGACGACGACGCGAGTCCGAGCGCAAAGCGAGCGGCCAGTCGCCGTACGGCGTCGACCGCGCCGTCGATCAGCGGCAGCTCGTGTCGATAGGACGCGAGCATCCTGCGGAGCACCTCCGCGTTGATCTCGCCGGGATCGTCGTCCACATCCGCGACGTCGTGCAGGAAGCGTGACCACTCGGTGGAGCTCATGCCCATCATGGCGCGCTGGATCTCCGCGTCATAGCGGCCGCCACGCTCGCGCACGTACGCCTGGCGCACGTCGTCCCACACCTCCTCCGACTGGATGAGCACGCCGTCCATGTCGAAGACGACGGCCTCGATCACAGCGGGTGGTAGCTGCGGTCGCGATACATCAGTGCGCTCTGCGCCGGCCCGCGCTCCACCACCTCGACGTCGGCTACAAAGAACGTGTGATCGCCCGCGTCGTGCTCGGCCCGTGTGCGCGCCTCGATCCAGCCCAGCGCGCCGTCGATCAGCGGTGCGAAACGGCCCTCACGCAGAGCGACGCCGTCCCAGTGCACGATCGGCGGCCGGCCCGCCGCGAAGCGAAGGGCGATGTCCTCCTGCTCGCCGCCGAGCAGGCTGACCGAGAATGCGCCGGCCCGCCGCAAGATCTCATAAAGCGACGCTTGCTTGCCGACCGAGACGCCGACGAGCGGTGGCTCGAGCGACAGCGAGACGAGGGAGGAGATCGTGACGCCCATCCGGTTGCCGTCGTGATCGACCGCGAGCACGGCAACGTTGTGCGGCACGAACCGCATGACTCCCCGCAGGTCTTCCCCGCTCGTCACGGCCCGAGTCTAGTTTCGCCCCGTCTACTTGAAGATATTGACCGCGCGTGCCGCCACGAGCAGGATGCTCACTGCGGACACAGCCGACTCCGAGAGCATCAGCATCTTCGCTCGAACCGTGAGCGGCATCGTGTCGGTTGGGCTGAAGGCGATCGAGTTCGTGAACGACACATAGATGTAGTCGAAGAGCCGGGGATACCAGTTCGGCGGGGCGAACTTCGGATCGTCCATCTGCGGAAACTGGAAGTCGGGTAGAGGCGGAGCGGGCTGCTGGCGCCGAACCGGGCCGCCGCGGTCGAACTCCCAGAACCAGAGCCCGTACGCGATCACGTTCGTTCCCCAGATCGTCACACCCTTGAGCAGCAGCTGGCCGCCGCTCGACTCGCCGCCGCTGACAAGCGATCCGATGAGCGCCACGAGCGCGAGCCCGTTGTCGACGCTGATCACGCCGAGGAGCGCAATCGCGACGTTGCGTCGGTGGCCGGCCCGTTCGAGGAAATGCCGTGCGGAGTCCCAGGCGAGGGAGAAGAGCAGGACCGTCTCCGGGATGACTGCGAGGATCCAGACCCACCACGGCAGATTCCAGAGCTTCCAGTGCCGGCCGAGGCTGACGAGCGCGAGCGAGAGCTGCAGTGCGATGACGGCGAGCACTGCGGGGGCCGCTTCCCAGCGACGTTCGAGTTCCTCTTCCCGCTGCGCCGCATCCACGCGCGGATTGTGGACCAAAAGAAAGAGCCGACTCCGGACGGGCTGCGGCCCCCTGTCCTCGATCGGCTCTTTCAAGGGGAAGGGCTGCGGCCCCCCGTCCCTCTGTGAGAAAGCTGATCGGCTTTGGGGTGGGTGGTCCTGAGCCTCGACCGAGTGAACCGTTCGAGTGAACCACCGTCCAGGTGATCGCTGAAGCGGGTCGTGGTCCCGATGATTGGGTTACCGCGGGCCCCGATGCGGCGGGGGCTCGAGGATCAGGTACAGCCGGTGGGCGCGCTCTGATGCGGCGAGAGCGCGAACACCAAGCGAACACCGAGCAAGACGGGGGCGAACCTGGCGGCGGGTTCGCCCCCTTTTTCATCGTTCTCTAAGCTCGGTTCGTGGACGGCGTCCGCATCGACAAGTGGCTCTGGGCCGCACGGTTCTTCAAGACGCGGAGCGCGGCGACAGCCGCCGTCCTCGGCGGCCGGGTGCACGTGAACGAGTCGCGCGTGAAGCCGGCGAAGGAGATCCGCGTCGGCGACAGGGTCGCGCTGACCGTCGGGCAGGTGCGGCGCAGCCTGGATGTGACCGGATTGAGCGACCGCCGAGGGCCTGCGGCCGTCGCGGCGACGCTCTACCTCGAGACGCCCGAGTCGGTTGCCGAGCGCGAGCAAGCGGCGCTCGAGCGCCGCGCCGCCCGCCCCCTGGGCGCCGATCTCGGCGCCCGCCCGACAAAGCTCGATCGCCGCAGGCTCGAGGCGCTCCGCCGCGGTCAGAAGCGGCGGGGTTGACCTCGACGAATTTCGAACCAAAACGGCGCCGCCGAAGAACGAGCTATGACGGCAAGTTGTCCCCCGTGGCCGGGGCTAGAACGGCCCTCCCCCGAAGGCCGCCCCGGCCACACCCACCTCCCGCTCAGTTGACTTGGGTTGACACGACGCCAGCCCTGTGTCTACCATTCCGCGACCGCGGGACCCGAGCCAACGATCTCGCATGCACCTGCCCTAAGCAAATTGGGCGCTAAGTCGGACTTCGCAACCAAGTCCCGGCCCAAGGAGACAGGTGGCAGCACTGAGTGGGGATGCGCTCCGGGGCGATGCCGGCGCTGTCGCTGCGTTCAGGAAACCGCCGCGGCGCAGGGCGGCCCGGAGCGATCGTGACCTGATGACGGAACTCGCCCGTGGCGACGAGCGCGCGCTCGGCGAGCTCTACGACCGATTCGCGCCGATGGCGCATGCGCTCGCGCTCCGCGTGCTGCACGACCGTGAGCTCGCCGAGGACGCCGTCCAGGAAGCGTTCGTCTCGGTCTGGCGGTTCGCCTCGCGATTCGACCCCGAGCGAGGGCCCGTGCAGTCGTGGGTGTTGATGCTCGTTCACCGGCGATCCGTCGACCTCGTTCATCGCAACCAGCGTTTCCGTGACAAGGCGACCGAGGAGACGCTTGAGCTCTACGTTCCCTCCGCCGCGGAAGCCGCTGAGCTGAAGCGCGATCGCGGGGCCGTGCAGGCGGCTCTCGCGGCGCTGCCGCCGAAGCAGCGCGCGGCGCTCAGGCACGCGTACTACGGCGGCTATACGCAGCCGGAGATCGCGAACCGGTTGGGCGTGCCTGTCGGCACGATCAAGAGCCAGATGTTCGAAGGGCTCAGGCGCCTGCGGCTGCTGCTCGAGCCGTCGAGCAGGCGTTCGGCGTGGTAGGCGGAATGCCGCACCTCGCACTCGTCCTGTCGAGCGTTGTCGCGGTGCTGATGATTCGACTCGGCCTGAGTCACGGGCAGCTGCAACATCGCCGCGAGCGACGCCGTTGCGGAGCCTGCGGGCGCTTCATCGAGCACGGCGCGTGCACGGCCTGCGAGCGCCTGCGTTGATCAAGGCGATCAACCTCCTGGGCATCGGTCTGCCGGTCGTCGGGCTCCTTGCGGCAATCGCTCTCCTGTGGAACCGCGGCGTCGGCCCCGCCGCGCTCGGGATTCTCGCCGTGGGCTATCTCTTGACCGGCGTCGGGATCACAGTCGGCTACCACCGGCTCTTCACACATCGCGCCTTCGAGACGTACCCGGTTGTGCGATACGCCTTCGCCGTCCTCGGCCAGATGGGCGTGGAGGGCGACGTCGTCACGTGGGTCGCCGACCATCGCAAGCATCACCAGTTCTCCGACCGCGAAGGCGATCCGCACAGCCCGAACGCCGGCTTCGGGGACGGCGCGCTCGAGACGCTGAAGGGGCTCTGGCACGCGCACACGGGCTGGATCTTCGACGCGCAGGGCCGCGCCGATCGCGCCCGCTACGCGAAGGATCTCGTCGAGGATCGCGGGCTGCGCGTGATCGCACGGCTCTTCGTCCCGACCGTGCTCGTGTCCCTGGCCGTTCCCGCGCTCGTCGGCTGGCTGCTGATCGGCGGCTGGTACGGCATCGTCTCTGGTCTTGTCTGGGGCGGCGCGGTGAGGATCTTCCTGCTCCATCACGTCACCTGGTCGATCAACTCGATCTGTCACCTCTGGGGCCGGCGTCGCTTCACCTCACGCGACGAGTCGCGAAACGTCTGGTGGCTCTCGTGGATCTCGTTCGGCGAGTCGTGGCACAACAACCACCACGCGTTCCCGACCTCCGCGTTCCACGGGTTGCGCGGGTTCGAGCTCGATCCCGGCGGCTGGGTGATCTGGATGCTCGAGCGGTGCGGCCTCGCCTGGGACGTCGTCAGGATCCCGCCGGGTCGCCAGGCCGCGAAGGTCGCGGTCGGCCCGGCGCCACCCCTTCTTCCCTAAAAACGAAAGAGCCGACTCCGGACGGGCTGCGGCCCCCTGTCCTCGATCGGCTCTTTCAAGGGGAAGGGCTGCGGCCCCCCGTCCCTCTGTGAGAAAGCTGATCGGCTTTGGGGTGGGTGGTCCTGAGCCTCGACCGAGTGAACCGTTCGAGTGAACCACCGTCCAGGTGATCGCTGAAGCGGGTCGTGGTCCCGATGATTGGGTTACCGCGGGCCCCGATGCGGCGGGGGCTCGAGGATCAGGTACAGCCGGTGGGCGCGCTCTGATGCGGCGAGAGCGCGAACACCAAGCGAACACCGAGCAAGACGGGGGCGAACCTGGCGGCGGGTTCGCCCCCTTTCAATGCGACCCGGAACCTGCGACACCCGACTCCGATGCTCATACGCCTCGACGACGCCACGCGGATCGACGACCTCTGCGCGCACTACCGGCGCTCCGGCTACCTCGTGGAACGGATGGGCGGCTCGCTCGTCGACGTCACGCGGAAGGCTGCGCCGACGCCGGAGCAGGAGCGGCACGAGGTCTTGCTGCACCTACGCGTCTGGGAGGCCCTGAATCCGGAGTCGCGAGGCGAGCTGCTCGCGTAGACCGGTTTGGAGAGGCTTTGGGACGGCGAGGACCGCAGCGTCAACTCTCGCCGCCCTCTAGTAGACGCCTGCGGCAGGCCGGACCTTCGCAGCCGTCGAGGACCCCGCCGAAACACTGGGGGAAGAAGGTGGGGAGCGCTCCCCTGCGGCCAGGGCAAACGCTCCCCACTAGACCGCAATGTTGGCGCCTGCGGTCGAGCGCGGCCGCTATCCCCAGGCTACGCCCGACGCCGGATGAACAGAACGAGCCAAAAGGCGTGTTTTCGGACCGCGACGGCTGTACTCGAGGCTGCCGCCCCCTTGCGCGAAAAAAAGGGGCGGGTCCCGATTCGATAGGGCCGCCTACCAGACCGGGAACCCGCCACTAAAGGTCACAGTCGCGCCGCACCGGCTTCGACCTCGATCTGATTCTTCACCTAGCCAGATGGCTAAGCAAGACCCTTAGCGAATCGAGAGCGAAGCTGCCTCGGAGCGGGCGCGACGGTCCGTCGCCCCGCCGGCGTCTACTAAATGGCGGACGGCGCGGGTTCTCCTGCGGCCTTTACCAGGCGCCGCCCGCCACAAAAGCCGCGCGGGGCCTCTGTTACGAGGCCCCGCAGAGTCGTACCATCGTGGGTGGCTCCCGTCTGACCCCTCAGGCGGGTGCTCTCTCCCCGGCGGGCGCCCCTTCGAGGAAGGGGGGCGTCCGCTTGTTCAGACTCGCCTCCCTCATGCCGATAGGGGGCGTGAGCGGGTCGCTTCTGCTTCCTTGGAAGCGGCCCGTTCGCTCGTCCTAGCCGGACGTCCAATCGAGGCGACGCGTGGAGGACGGATTCCGTTCTTTTGTCTCGTTCCCACCGCTCGGAAGTCGCCGTACCGTCGGGGGCAGCCCTCGTCTGGCCGCAGGCGGGAGCTACCGGGAGAGCGAACAAGGGCACCCTCACGATGGAGCTGACCTCTGGCCGCAGGGGCCAGCTCCTGTGCCTGCCTGCACGCGTGAGCGGCGGGGGTGAGATTCGAACTCACGAGCCTTTGAGGGGCTAGCGGTTTTCAAGACCGCCCCGTTCGACCGCTCCGGCACCCCGCCGCGCAGCCTTTCTACCCGTTCGGGGCTCGTCAGCGCGTGAGCGCCCGTGGAGCGCCGTACTCCCAGAGCTTCTCCGGCACGGCCACCGAGCCGCCCTCGTCCTGGAAGTTCTCGATCAGCGCGATCACGGTGCGTGCGGTGGCGGCCGTGCCGTTCAGCGTCGCGACGTGCTCGAGCTTGCCGTCGCGCCGCGTGCGCACGTCGAGCCGCCGCGCCTGGTAGTCCGTGGTGTTCGACGTCGACGTGAGCTCGCGGTAGCGCTCCTGGCCGGGGAACCAGCCCTCGATGTCGTACTTCTTCGCCGCGGGCGCGCCGAGGTCACCCGCGGCGATGTCGACGACGCGGTACGGGATGCCGAGACCTCCGATCAGCTCCTCTTCGATCGCGAGCAGCCGCTCGTGCTCGTCGCTCGCAGCGTCCATCGTCGTGAAGACGAACATCTCCACCTTGTCGAACTGGTGCACGCGGAACATGCCCCGCGTGTCCTTGCCGGCTGCACCCGACTCCCGGCGGAAGTTCGTCGAGTAGCCCGCGTAGCGCAACGGCAGCTCCTGCTCGAGGATCTCCCCCATGTGCATTGCAGCGAGGCCAACCTCGGCGGTACCCGTGAGGTACAGCTCGTCGCGCTCGACCTTGTAGATGTTCACCTCGTCCGTCGGCAGGAAGCCGGTGCCGTACATCGCGTCCTCGCGCACGAGCACGGGAGGCAGCACCGGCACGAAGCCCTTCTGCACGAGCCGGTCGAGCGCATAGCGGTAGAGCGCCAGCTCCACCAACGCGACGCCGCCCATCCGGTACACGAACCGAGAGCCGGAGACCTTCGCCCCGCGCTCCATGTCGATTCCGCCGAAGCCCTGCGCCAGATCGAGGTGGTCCTTGACCGCGAATGAAAACGAGGGCGGATCCCCGACACGCCGGAGCTCGACGGCGTCCTCCTCGGCGAACCCGTCCGGCGTGTTCTCTGCCGGCGGGTTCGGGATACGGTCGAGCAGCTCCTTGCGGCGCGCTTCGGCACTCGTCAGCTCCTCCTCGAGCCGTTGCAGCTCGGCCTTCACCTGCTCGAGCTCGGCAAGCTGCTCGGGGGTCGGCTTGCCCTTCAGCTTGCGCTTCGCGCGCAGCTCTTCGACCCGCGGCTGCACGTCGAGGACGGCGCGATCGGCCGCCAGCAGCTCGTCGAAGAGCTCGCTCGCTCCCTTGCGCGCGAGCGCGGCGCGGAACATGTCCGGGTCGTTGCGGGCGGCGCGTAGGTCGATCACGGGAGGGAGTCTAGGTAGGCGTCGAGGAGCTGAGCGACTCCTTCGTCCTCGACGTCCGGTACGACGAGATCCGCTCTCGCGAGGATCTCGTCGTGCGCGTTCGCAACGGCGACGCGGAAGCCCGCCCAGTCGAGCAGCTCGCGGTCGTTCTCGCCGTCGCCGCAGGCCACGGTCTCTTGCGGCGTGAAGCCGAGGCGGTCGGCCACGAATTGGAGGCCGGAGCCCTTGCTCACGTCGGGGTGCGCGAACTCGAGGAAGTGCGGTAGCGACTTCGACACGAAGAGCTTGCCGGCGAAGCGCGGCTTCAGCTCGTCCTCGAGCGTGTCGAGCGCCGCCGGATCGCCGACGGCGACGAGCTTCGTCGGATCGGTGCGGAGCCACACTCGCAACGGGCCGACAGGGTGGATGTCGAGCCCCTGGAAGTCGGCGTACGCGCGCGCTTCCGGCGTGACGTCGGCGACGTACAGCTCGTCGTCGACGTAGCAGTTGACGTGGAACCCGGCGTCCACGACCGCGTCGATCGCCTCGAGGGCCGTCGCGCGCGGGATCGGCACGTGCCGCAGGAACTCGCCGCTCGCCGGGTCGGCGACGACGGCGCCCTGGTAACAGATGACGGGGTCGTCGAGCCCGGCTGCCTCGAGATACGGCCGCACCGAGCGAAACATGCGACCGGTCACGACGATCACGTGCGCGCCGGTCGCGCGGACGCGGGCGATCGCCTCGCGTGTGTGCGGGCGCAGCACGGCGTCGCCCGCGATGAGCGTGCGGTCGAGATCGACCGCGAACGCGGACACGTGCTCGGGGGAACGAGGCCGGGAGCTGGATTTAAGGGGGCGTGCCGCCGGTGGACTTCACGACGTACGCGGCGACGTCGGCGATCTTCTGGTCCGAGAGCTGGCCCTTGAAGGACGGCATCACGCCTTTGCCGAGCGTGACGCGGGCGGTCGCGAGCTGGTAGCTCGGCTTCGCCTGATCGAGGTTCGGACCGACCGTTCCGGTCGCATGGGCGGCGGCGAGCGTGTGGCAGCCGACGCAGCCGGCCTGCCCGAAGATCGCCGAGCCGGCGGTGGGATCGCCCTTCAGCTTCGACGCCGGGGTGACGGGGGCGGTGGGAGCAGCCGCCAGCGTGCCGGTCACGTGGTTCGGGGTGGGGGTCGCCACACCCTGGAAGCCGCAGGCCGCTGCGAGGAGCACGACGGCGAGTGAGAAAGCGATAAGAATCGCCCGGCGCACGAGGCGTGACTCTACCTGGCCTCACTACCATGTGACTCATGAAGCGGAAGTCGTACGGGCGTGACGCCGGACTGACCATTCGGATGCTCTTGACGAGCGGCCTGCTCGGCCTGCTCTACGTCGGCTTCGCGCTCGCGCTTCTCTATTTCGCGCACCTCGCCCTCGCTCCGATGCTCGTGATCATCGTCGGGATCGCGGCGGTGCAGTACTGGACGTCGGACAAGATCGCGCTCGCGGCGTCGGGGGCGAAGATCGTCTCGCCTGAGGAGGCGCCCGACCTGCATGCGATGGTCGACCGGCTCTGCGCGATGGCGGACCTGCCGAAGCCACGGGTCGCCGTGATCCCGAGCAATGTCCCGAACGCGTTCGCGACGGGCCGCAGCCCCAAGCACGCCGCCGTCGCGGTGACGAACGGGCTCTGGCAGCGGCTCGAACCGCGGGAGATCGAAGCGGTGCTCGCGCACGAGCTCTCACACGTCGCGAACCGCGACGTGCTGATCATGACGGTCGCGAGCTTCTTCGCCATGCTCGCTGCGCTGATCACGCGCTTCGGGTTCTACTTCGGGATGTTCGGCGGCTTCGGGGGCGGCGGCGGCAACCGGGACAACAACAACGGCGGCGGCCAGGTTCCCGTCTGGCTGATCATCTTCGCCGTCTCGATCGTCACCTACGTGATCAGTTTCGTCCTCATCCGCACCATCTCCCGCTACCGCGAGTACGCGGCGGATCGCGGCTCGGCGCTCATCACCGGCGCTCCCGAGAACCTGATGAGCGCGCTCCAGAAGATCGCAAGCGGCATCACCCAGATCCCGCAGCAGGACCTGCGCGAGGTCGCAGGCATGAACGCGTTCTTCATCGTGCCGACGAACTGGCGCCAGCAGGTCGGCGAGCTCTTCATGGATCACCCGCCGATGGAGAAGCGGCTCGCGGCGCTCGCCGAGATCGCCCGCGAGATGGGCAAGCCGGTTTCGTAGGGCGCTTGTCGAAGGCTCCGGCGCGCTGTCGCCCGCGGCCGCGCATGCTTCCGCGCTTGCGCACAAGCTCAGGGCAAGCCGGTTTCGTAGGGCGCTTGTCGAAGACTCCGGCGCGCTGTCGCCCGCGGCCGCGCACGCGGCCGCCTTTAGGGGTCTTCGCGCTTGCGCACAAACTCAGGGCAAGCCGGTCTCCTAAATCGGCGCGTCGAAAAGAGCGAGCCACCTCGTAAGGTCCTGCTCCACGGGCAGCTCCGGCTCGAGCTTCGCCTTCAACTCGAGCTCGCGCGCGTTGTCCCGCTCCTGCTTCGCACCGGTCGGAACGAACGGCCAGAAGGTTCCGGTCTTGAAGCCGTAGATCCAGTAGACCGGATGCGCGCCGCCCTCGAAGCGGAACGCCGCGGCGAGGAGCTGGCCGCCGAACCCACGCTCGGTGAACTCCTTCGCGACCGCATAGACCGCCGTCACCTGATCCTCGAGATCGGGGTCGCGCACGATCACCCAGTCGAAGCCGAACGTGTCCGTCTTGTGATCGAGCGTCGAGCCTGAACCGGCCGCGACGCTCTGCAGCAGCTGGTCGACGTCCTGGTCGACCTGCGTGAACTCACCCGCCGACAGCGGCTTGAAGACGATCGCTCCGACGCCGGCGGGCTTCAGCCCGCAGCCCACGTCGAGCGTGACTGCGGCGGTGGTGAGTGCGAAGAGCTGGTCGCGTGCCGGCTCCTTCAGCTTCTTGCGCCCGAAGAGGATGTTCCCCAAGCCCACTACGTCTGCGCTGCGCCGCCCGGCTCGATCTCCTTCGCCTGGTCACCCGGGCCGACCTCCGCCTTCAGCTTCGCGAGCTCGTCGTCGACCTGGCTCGTCGTGGAGATCTGCGCGAGCTCGCGGTCGAGCTGCGTGCGGTTGTCGCCGATGTCCTCGAGCGCGCCCGAGGCGGTGAGCTCGTCGATCGCCGATGCGCGCGCCTGCAGCTCCTCGGTCTTGTCCTTCGCGCGCTGGATCGCCATCCCGGTGTCCGCCATGCCGCGGCCGATGCCCGTCGCGGCCTCGCCGATCTTCACCTGCGCGGTCGCCGCGGAGTACTGCGCCTTGATCACTTCTTTCTGCGAGCGGAACGACTCGATGCGCGCCTCGAGCTGGTGCTGGGAGTCGATGAGCTTCTCCTGCTGGCCGGCGAGCTGTTGCACCTGCTGGTCGAGCCCCTGAAGCTGCTGCTGCGCGGCGGCCTTGCGCTCGAGCGCCTGGCGCGCGAGATCCTCGCGGTTCGCGGCGACCGCCTGGCGGGCCTGGGTCTCGAGCTTGACGACGTTCTGCTCGATCGACTGCGTCTGGAGCTCGAGCCGCTTCTTCGCCGTCACGACATCGGCGACGCCCCGCTTGACGTTCTGGAGCTGCTGGAGCATCTGCTCGTACGAGTAGTCGAGCGTCTCGGTCGGGTTCTCGGCCCGATTCAGGAGCTTCGAGAACTTCGCCTTCACGATCAGGGACGTCCGCGACATCAGACCGGCCATTCGTCTCCTCCTCAGGGGTTCCGGTTAGGTTACCGCCGTGCTGATCGAACGGAGCATGCACCCCGACTGGCTCTCGAACTCGTTTGCGATCGCCGACCGCGAGGGCGGGACGGCGCTCTTCGTCGACTCCGGCGCCGACGTGGGCCCGCTCGTCGCCGCGGTCGAGGCGTGGGGCGCAACCCCGGCCGCGATCCTTCGGACGCACTCCCACCCCGACCACGTGGTGCACGAGCACGAGCTGCGGGCGCGGTACGGGGTCGAGGTCGTCGCCGAGCCGGGCGAATGGGAGTGGGGCGGCCTGCGAGTCCGCGGCGTCCCGACGCCGGGGCACTCCGACGACATGGTGGCCTTCCTCGTCGACGACGTCGTCTTCACCGGCGACACGCTGTTCAAGGACGCCGTCGGCGGCGGCGATCTCGAGCGCGTGCGCACCTCGGTGATGGACGTCTTCATGGCGCTTCCCGACGAGACGCGCGTCCTGCCGGGCCACACCGACGAGACGACGATCGGGCGTGAGCGAGCCGAGAACCCGTTCGTGCGGGTCTGGACCGGCGCGGAGCCGGAAGGCACCGAGGCGGTTCGGATCGACGGCCGCGACGCGACCCTCGTCGTCTGGTCGCCCGACTACGACGGCAAGGGGAAGGCCTGGGTGCGGTTCGCCGACGGGACGGACGCGATCGTCGGCGGTTCGCGGGTCGAGCGCGGCTGAAAGGCGCCCGGCGCCTCCTGTCCGCAAGGGACAGTAGGTTGGGGCGGTGCGCCTGCTCGTCGCCCGCTGCGAAGTGCGCTACTCCGGCCGTCTGAGCGCGGTTCTGCCGGAGGCGGTGCGCCTCCTGATCCTGAAGGCCGACGGCTCCGTGCTCGTCCACGACGATGCCGGGGGGTTCAAGCCCCTGAACTGGATGACGGCGCCGACGACGGTGGAGGAGCTCGGCGACACGCTCGTCGTCCGCAAGCCGAAGACGGAGGACGTGCTCGAGATCCGCCTGGCCGAGGTGTTGAGCGACGTCGTGCACGACATGGGCGAGTCGGCCGCGCTGCAGAAGGACGGCGTCGAGCGGGATCTGCAGGAGCAGCTTGCCGCCGCGCCGGCGGCGCTCGGCGAAGAGCTCACGCTCGTGAGGCGCGAATGGCCGACCGAGGTCGGGCCGGTCGATCTGATGTGTCGCGACGAGCAGGGGGAGTGGATCGCCGTCGAGATCAAGCGCATCGGGACGATCGAGGCGGTCGAGCAGTTGACGCGCTACCTCGGATTCATCCGCGACGACCCGGCGAAGCAAAGCTGCCGCGGCATTCTCGCGGCGCAGAAGCTGAAGCCGCAGGCGATCGCGCTCGCCGAATCCCGCGGCATTCGCTGTGTCGAGGTCGATCTCGCGCTGCTGCGCGGCGAGCGCGAGCCCGACCTGACGCTCTTCACGGCCTGACGATCGCCTTGAGGTACCCGTCGGGCGGAGCGGCGAAGAGCGACGGCAGGGAGTCGAGCGAGATCTCGTGGGTCAGAAGCGCGGGCCACGGATACGCGCCGCTCGCGAGAAAGGCGAGCGCGGCGCGCACGGTCTGCGGCGTGTGGTGGTACACGCCGCGCAGCGTCAGCTCGTCGTAGTGGATGCGACGTGAGTCGAGCTCGATCTCGTCGCCGATCCCGCTGAAGAAGATGACCGTCCCGCCTCGCCTCACAGTGTTCACCGCGTCGCGCCATCCCTTCGGCTTGCCGGTCGCCTCGACCACCACGTCAGCCTCGCGCGGATCTCCCTCCCTCGCGCCGAACTGCTCCGCGAGCGCGCGGCGCTCGCGCGTGCCGCCCGCGATCAGGACTTCGGCTCCGGCGTCCTTCAGGCAGGCGCACAGGAGCAAGCCCATCGGCCCCGGCCCGAGCACCGCGACGGTCTGCCCGGCCTCGATGCTCGAAACTGCATGCAGCGCGCACGCAAGCGGCTCCATGAGCGCCGCGACCTCCGACGCGAGCGTGCGCGGAACAGGGTGGAGGTTCACGCGCGCGATCGCCTCCGGGACGACCAGGAGCTCCGCGTACGCGCCGTTCAGGAGCGCTGTACCCGGTGCCGAGTTGGCGGCGACGACACGTCTGCCTGTTGCGACGTCGAAGCCGCAGAACTCGTGGCCGAACGGCGACGGCAGCTCCGAGAGCAGAAGTGGATGGCCACGCCGGAAGGTCTTGAGATCCGTGCCGTCGGTGAGCGCGACCTCGATCTGCACGAGCACGTCGCCCTTGCCCGGACGCGGATCCGGAACCTCTTCGATGCGCAGGTCGCCCGGTGCGTAGAAGCGCGCAGCCTTCACGGGACGAAGACGACCTTCAACGCCGCGCGCCGCAGGAAGAGGTCGAGACCCTCGTCAAAGCGCGCGAGGGGGAGCACCGTCGGCTCCGGCACGTCGAGCTCCGGCAGAAGCGCAGCTGCAGCGAGCATCGTCTCCCGCGTCGCCGAGCGCGAGCCGACGACCGTCAGCTCACGCCGGTAGACGACGTCGGCCGGCAGGTCGCCTGCGTCTGCGAACACGAGCACCGTTCCACCCGGTCGCACCGCGCGGAGCGCGGCGGCGCCTGCGCCGCGCGCGCACACGACGACGGCGTCGACAGGCCCGTCGGGCGCGCGCCCGGCTCGCGCCGGATCGGTGTCGATCGCGAACACGTCGTCGCCGCGGCGCTCGAGTACTGCACCGAACAACCTGCCGACGAAGCCGTTGCCGGCGACGAGTACGCGTCCGCGTGGTATGCGCGCTACTCCGCGCAGCACGCAGCCGAGCGGCTCGACCATCGTTCCGCGCGCGTCGTCGAGCGAACCGGGCAGCTCGACGCCGTCGGTCGCCTCGACGTGCTCTGCAAGGCCGCCCGGCAGGATCGTCGGCTCCGCGAAGTCGGCGCACGTCGTCTCGTGTCCCGCGCGACACCGTTCGCATTCGCCGCACGGCCGGTGGTGCACGAGCGCAATTCGACGATCTCCCTGCTGCACGACGACCTCGTGGCCGAGCACGGTCCCGGCCGGCGCGTGGCCGAGCTTCTCGACGTCCGAGCCGCAGAGCCCGCAGGCGAGCACCCGCAGCGGCCGATCGGGCTCGGGCAGCTCCGCGAGACGCGGGCGGCGGTCCGCGTCTAGAACTACCGCCAGCACGCGCGTATCGTAGAGCGATGGCTATCAAGCTCCATCGCTGCTCCAACCAGTGGGTGAAGATCCAGGGGCACCCGTGCTGGAAGGTCGAGAAGGCCCTGCAGGACATGGGGATCGAGTACGAGCGCGTGCCCGGGCCGTACAGCTCCAAGAAGCGCGAGGCGCTCAAGGGCTCCGGGCAGTCCAAGTATCCGGCGATCCAGTTCGAGAACGGGAGCTGGTATCGCGAGGAGTCGAAGGAGATGGCGAAGACGATCCGCGAAGGCCGCCTGATGGACAAGGCGGGCTCCGGCTAAACTGAGCACCTCCCGGGGCTATAGCTCAGCTGGGAGAGCGCCTGGTTCGCAATCAGGAGGTCGGCGGTTCGAGCCCGCCTAGCTCCACCTCACGGAACCCCTGCTGACGCGGGGGTTCCGCTGTCCCCAACGGCCTGTTGCAATGCCGTCGAAACTCGTGCAGGATCCCGCGGGCCGGGCCGACGCTTCGCCCGGTGGGGATAGAGGGTGACGAAAGGGGAGAAGTTGAGAGGGATTCGCTCGCGGGCGGCACTTGTCGTGCTCGCCTCGCTCGCCATTGCGGCCGCCGTGTTGACGGCTACCGCCCACCGGAGCGCGTCGAGCCGTGGGATGACGCCTGCGGTCGGCTCGACGCCGGTGTTCCGGAACCTCGGCCTGGTCGACGGTCCGTTGAACCAGCCCGGCCGGCTTCGCAACTGCCAATTGGCCGGAACCTGCTACGGCCCGGATCAGATCCGCAACGCGTATGGGTTCCAGCCGCTGCTCGACCACGGGATCACGGGCGCGGGTCGGACGATCGTGATCATCGACGCCTACGGCAGCAGCACGCTGCAGCAGGACTTCGACGCGAACAATGCGTACTGGGGCCTACCGGCCCAGACGATCCAGGTGCTCACGCCGTTCGGCGTCGCCGCGACCTCCGCTGCGAATGCGTTCGGGTGGAAAGGCGAGACGACACTCGACGTCAACACGGCGCATTACATCGCGCCGGGTGCGAAGATCGTTCTCGTCGTCGCGAAGTCGAACGACGATGCGGACATCCTCGCTGCGACGCAATACGTTTCCGACCACAATCTCGGCGACGTTCTCTCACAGAGCTACGGCGAGGGCGAGCAGTGCATGAATCCGTCGCTGCTCAAGGCACAGACCAAGCTGTTCAGGAAGATGACGTCGCGGGGCATCACACTCCTCGCGTCGTCGGGCGACTCCGGGGCGGCCCAGCCCTCCTGCGACGGGAGCAGCTTCATCAAGGCGGCGAGCACACCGGCCAGCGATCCCAACGTGACGGGCGTCGGCGGAACGGACTTGATCGCCACGCCGCCGACGGGCACGCAGCCCACCTCGACCGCCGCCAACCCGAGCTTCGAGGTCACCCCCGGTGGCCACTACATCTCGGAGAGCGTCTGGAACGAGGGCATCGGCGACGCCGGTGGTGGTGGTTACAGCGTCGTCTTCGAGCGGCCGGACTATCAAGCCCGTGCCGTTCGCGGCAACGCGCGCGGAGTGCCGGACATCTCCTACAGCGCGTCGCTCGGCCACTCGATCCTCGTGCTCATGAGCTGCACCGCGGCCGAGGCAGCTTCGTGCGGCGGCGCAGGCACGTTCGTGTTCGGCTTCGGCGGCACGAGTGCCGGCTCGCCGCAGTGGGCGGGCCTCGTGGCGCTTGCCGACCAGCTCGGCCACGGTCGCATCGGCCTGATGAACCCGACGCTGTACCAGCTCGGGACCTCGCCGTTCGCGTCGGCCGTCTTCCACGACGTGACGGTGGGCGACAACAGCGTGCCGGCCGGTGCGCCCGGGACGCCGATCCCAGGCTTCTCGGCCACCCGAGGCTGGGACGCAGCGACGGGCCTCGGCACGCCGAGAGCCGACCGGCTCGTTCCGATCCTCGCGCTCTCACAGGGGCGGGGTGACGGAGGTCACGGCGGCGGCGACGACGGCAACTAGCCGAGCCGCGTACGCACGACGTGAAAGGGCCGCCCCCGGGCGGCCCTTTCACTTGTCCTAGATGCTCTCGGGGGGAACCGGCGATTCGACCGGGACAAAGTCGACCGGAACCGGTTGCGGGCCCGGATGCATGACGCTCATCTGCGTTCGCTCCGGAAGCGGCTCTGCCTCCTGGCGATCGAGCTCCTCCTGTGTCAGCTCCGCGCGCTCGTTGTCGCTCATCACGCCTCCACCTTCGTCTGAGGTCGGCACCGATGTGACCGTGCCAAGGGACGGATCACCGTTCCGCACGGGTGGCAAACGCGTCGCGCACGGCCGCCGGCCGTTGACTGACTGGTCAATCCGTTTGGAAACCGCGAATCCCGGCGATCCGAGAGATCTTGACCCCGATTATGTGGAGGTACGGATCCATGGGAAGAGCTCGTCCGTTCGCGCGCCGGCTGCTCGTGCTCGCCGCGACGCTTGCGATCGTCGGCAGCCTCGGAGCCGCTGCGGCTCGGTCGGCTCCCGTGACGAATACGAAGCATTTCTTCTGGGCACAGGGCCAGTCGCCGCAGACCACCGTGAACTCGGCGACGAACGATCTCATCTATCACGGCGGCAATCTCGGCGACGGCGCGATCGGCATCGAGAAGACGCCGGCCGTCTATCTCGTCTACTGGGGCCCCCAGTGGGCCGCCGGGTTCACCACGCCTGACAGCGACGGCAAGCTCTACTCGAGCAAGACGTTGCAGAACTACATGAACGCGTTCTTTGCGAATGTCGGCGGCAGCCCGTGGGCAGGCGTGCAGACGCAGTACTGTCGCAACGTCCCCGTCGGCACGATGAGCTGCGCCGGCCTTCCGGCCGCGGACTACATCACGAATCCGACGCACCAGCTGAAGGGCGTGTGGACCGATCCGACTCCGGTCCCGGCCGACATCGTGACGCTCGGCCTGACGGAGAACGTCGTGGACGATCCGCTGGCAGCGGAGGCCATGCGTGCCTCGGCTCACTTCAAGTACGACCCCTACGCGACGTACATCATCCTGACGCCGCCGGGGACGGTCGGCACGGGTCAGCCGGTGTACTGCGGCTACCACACGCAGACGACGAGCCTTGACGGTTACGGCAATCCGTACCGCATCGAGTACGCGTTCATTCCGTTCCTCAACATGGACTGGCCCGGTGTCGGGACCGGCGGTTGCGGGATGCACAACGTGAATGCCACGAGCGACGCGTTCGGCAACGGCATCTTCGACGGCTACAGCATCGTGACCGGCCACGAATATGCCGAGGCGGTCACCGACCCGGACAACTTCCTGTCGAACCAGGACGGCTGGAACGATGCGCAGGGAAGCGAGAACGGTGACAAGTGCGCGTGGACGAACACCCAGAACATCGCGCTCGGCGGCCATCAGTTCGCGGTCCAGCCGATGTGGAGCAACGAAGCGTTCGATGCAGGCAAGGACGGCTGCGCCGTCTCGCGCTAGCGCCGACCGCACGTTGGACGAAGGGAGAGCCCGCCCGCGCTGGGCTCTCCCTGGCGATTCT
Source organism: uncultured Actinomycetes bacterium (assembly GCA_963848665.1). Lineage (GTDB taxonomy): Bacteria > Actinomycetota > Thermoleophilia > Gaiellales > Gaiellaceae > Palsa-739. Next base: position 247,606 of record CAWKEF010000002.1, on the reverse strand, counting down.
TAGGAACCTTTCACGCTCCTCTTAGGGAACAGCGCCATCCTTCGGCCATGAAGAGAACCCAGATCGCTCTCGTTGTCGTCGGCCTGCTCGCACTCGTGGGCGGCGGCACGGCACTCGCGAACAAAGGAAAAGGCACCGGCCACACGCAATCAGCGGTGGCCGGGCGCGGCATGCACGGGCCGGGCGACGAGCTCGACGCCGCGGCGACCTACCTCGGGACGACGTCGGCCAACCTGCTGACCCAGCTCCAGGCCGGGAAGACGCTCGCCCAGATCGCGGGAGCGACGAGCGGCAAGTCCGCGGCCGGCCTGATCGCAGCGCTCGTCGCGGCGGAGAAGACCGAGCTGGCGAGCGCGGTCACCGCCGGCAAGCTGACGCAGGCCCAGGCGGACGCGATCACTCCGCTGCTCGGGCAGCGTTTCACCGATCTCGTCAACGGCGTCCGGCCGGCCGGCGGCGGCCACTTCGAACGCGGGCACCCGCCCGGTCTCGACCCCGCCGCGACCTATCTCGGTATCTCCGAGCAGACCCTCTTCACGCAGCTGCGGGCCGGCAAGACGCTCGCGCAGATTGCGAACGCGACGAGCGGCAAGTCGGCGGACGGCCTCATTGCCGCCCTCGTTGCCGACGCGAAGCAGCACTTCGGCAGCAACGTTCCCTCCGACCTGACGCAGCGAATCACCGATCTCGTCAACGGTGTAGGGCCCGCAGGGCCGCCGTTCGACCGTGGCTTTCGCCACGCAGGCGCTCACGCCTGAGCAGCGGACCACGCGGTCAGGAGACCGCGGTAGTGCTCGACGAACCTCTCGTGCTCCTGCGAGGGGAACGTCGAGCGGACCGTCGCGGTGATCAGCCGGTCGAACTCGTCGCTTCGGAACCACTCGTGTGCGGCCTCCTCGAGGTGCGCGAGCGGACCGGCGCAGAACTCGGCATAGGCGTCGGCCTGGAAGTGCTCGTCGGCGAGACGCCGGTACTCGCGCAGCTTCTCCTCGTATGAGAGGTCGTCTCTGTCGCCGATCTCGAACCACGGGCGCGTGTCGACGTCGATGCGCATCCGCCGCTCGTCGGCGAGGCAGAACGCGCACCAGCGGACGAGCGCGGTCATCGCCCACGGGAAGTAGTAGTGGAGACTCGTCACCGCGACGTCGGGCGATGCGTTCGCATAGTCGATCGGAAACACCTCGCCGCCGCGCACGATCGACTCGCACGAGTTGAACTCCCACCGGAAGAACGCGTTCACCACCTTCGAGATCGTCTCGACCTCGAAGCCCTGCTCCGGCGTCAAGAAGTCGTGCTTCACCTGGTAGCGGTCGTACATCGGCCGGTCCGGCTCGAACCACATGATCATCGTCTCGGCGCCGATCGAGAGGCTGCGCGCGAACACCTCGAAACCGTCGATCGCCGACTGCACATGCATCAGCTCCTCGCCGGACTCGTCGTAGCCGCGCCGCAGCTCCTCCTGGGTGCGCGCGCGCGATACACCGCGCCACTGGCCCCCGTCGAACGGCTTGAGATAGAGCGGAAAGCCCACGTAGTCGCCGATCTCGGTCAGGTCGAATGCGCGGTTGTAGCGCGACGCGGTCGCCTGGAAGCGCTCGTTCCGAGGTGGCTGCTTGTGCGGGATGAGCCAGGTCTCCGGCACCTTCAGGCCGAGCCTCATCATCGCGCAGTACGCGGAGTGCTTCTCCATCGACTGGAAGGTGAATGGGTTGTTCAGCAGATACACGTCGTCCATGAGCGCGATCTTCTTCAGCCATTCGCGCGGCAGGAGGTACCACCAGCCGACACGGTCGAGGACGAGCGAGTAGCGCGGTTTGTAGCGCAGGTCGAACGGCTCGTTCAGGACGCGCTCGATCTCGAGCTCGTGCCGCTGCCCGCGCCACTCGAACGTGCCTACGCGGCTCGCGAGTGCCTCGAATGCGGTCGGCCAGTCGTCCTCGGTGCCGAGCACGAGCCCGATCAGGTGCTTCATCGCCATACCCGCCGTAGCAAGGGGGCGAGGTGCGACTCGAGGGCGCGCCGCCACGAAGGCCAGTCGTGGCCGCCCCGGGAGGCATGGAAGTCGACGGCGTAGCCCTGCGCTGCGAGCGCCTGCGCGACGGCAGCGTTGCAGGCGTAGTTCTCCTCCTCGAGCGCACAGGTGATCGTGGTCGGCACGGGCCGCGCGCGATCTTTCGCGTTCAGGACGGTCCCGACGAACCGGTCGATGCGCGAGAACCGGGGGAAATGCACTTCCTGAGGGTCGGTCCGGCGGCGGAAGAAGCTGCCCGACTGGAGGAAGAGGCCGGAGAACGCCCGCGGCTCGAGCCGGTGCGCATGCAGGAGGGCGAGGCCGCCGAGGCTCGCACCGAGCCCGACCCGGCGGCCGCGGCCGCGGCCGGTGAGCTCGTCGAGCGCAGCCGTGAGCGCCCGGGCATAACCGGACGAGGCGGAATACGTCTCGAGGCGGTCGTCCGGCCTGACGAGGGCGACCCGGTGGGCAGGCACCCGCTCTTCGTCGACGAGCCGCCGGAGAAGGCGCAGCAGCGCGGCCCGGCGGACGTATTCGGGCCCGTCGAGCACGACGAGCAACGGCCCCCGCTCCTCCTCGGCGAGTCCTCCGACCGTCTGCAGGCGCAGTGCGACGTCCACCGGGGACCATCTTTGCCCACTCGGGGCGGTGACGTATCGTTCAGGTCGGGATCCCGGCGACCGATACGGAAAGCGCTCGCCGGCTAACCACCGCCGTTTCGAGACGTCTGAACGAGAGAGACGTACGTACCGATGCTGACTCCAGTCCCGCCCACCGATTGCGCCCGCGCCCGCGAGGCTGCCTCCGCCCGCCTCGACGGGGAGCTCGCCGAGCTCCAGGGGGCCCACCTCGATGCCCACCTTCGCTCCTGTCCCGAGTGCTCCGCCTACGTGGCGGCGATCTCGGCCACGACCCGGCGACTGCGGGCCGCGCCGCTCCTTCAGCCCGCCGGGAGCCTCGTCCTCGAGTCCCCGCGCAGGCGCACCGGCTTCGTGCCGGTCGCAGCCGCAGCCGCGATTGTCGTGGCCGTCGCCGGCTCCTCGTTCGCAGTCGGCGGCATGCTCGGCCGGCAGGGCTCGCGCGTCCCGCCGCCCACGGCAACCGAGACCTCGGCGCTTGCAGGCTCGATCGACCAGCTCGTGCTGCCCCTGCTTCGAAGCCAGCAGGTCAAGCCGTTTCACGTGACCAGCCGGATCATCGCCGTCTAGGCTCGGCCCGACGACTTTACGCGCAGCTAACTAAGCTACCGCGCCGTCGTCTTAGAGACGGAACGGGACGCCCTCCGCGGGCGTAGGAGCGAGCAGGCGCCGCCCCCGGCAAGAAGCTCCCGGCGCAATCAAACGGAGGGAATCGATGCACAGACGCCTCTGGCTACTCGCGGGAGCGGCTGCCGCCGTGATGCTTCTGGCGGCTTCTGCCACCGCGACGACCAAGGTTGCCAGCTCGGCCAAGGGTGCCGAGTCGTCCGCAGCACCGTTCGCCCAGGCGTGGGCGAAGGTTCCGCGGACCACGGCCGGCCGCAAGGCCAAGTCCGTCCTCGTCTTCGGCGTGGAGCAGGACGTCAACGGTTTCAACACGGTCTTGGCCTGTTGCAACCAGCTCATCGGAGGCTTCATGGGCGCCGTCGAGGCGCAGCACGGTGCCTTCAACCAGAACAACAAGGGCGTCTGGTTCAAGGACGTCGTGACCCAGGCTTCGGCGACGAAGACATCGCTCTCGTACACGATCAGGCCTGACGCGAACTGGTGGTGGGGCGGCAAGAAGATCCCCGTCACCTACAAGGACTTCGTCTACACGCTTCAGAAGATCGACGATCCGAACAGCCTCGTGGCCGGCCGGACCGGCTACAGCAACATCAACACGACCAACTGGACCCACAAGGGTCTCAAGCAGATCACGTTCCACTGGAAGACGAAGAACTGCACGCAGGACTTCCCGTGCGGTCCGTACGCGAACTGGCAGAGCATCTTCTCCGGTCTCTATCCTGCGGCGGCGCTCGCCGGCCAGGATTTCAACAAGATCTGGACGAACTGCATCTGCGGTAGCGACGGCAAGCCTGTCACCGACGGGCCGTTCTACGTCTCGAACTACACGCAGGGCCAGGGGACGACCCTGAAGGCGAACCCGTTCTGGTACGGCAAGAAGCCGGGCCTCGCGGAGGTCGACTTCAAGATCATCACCGACACGAACACCGAGGTGCAGTCCATGCGCGGCGGTGAGGTCGACGCAATTACGCCGACCTTCGGCAGCAACCTGCTGCCGCTCAAGGGCCAGTCTGGAATTGTCTACAACCAGATTCCGGGCTACTACTTCGAGCACCTGGAATTCCGCGAGGGCAAGGGCTCGTCGAACCCGCTGCTCCGCGCGCCGTGGATGCGGCAGGCGATCGCGCTCGGCATCGACCGGCAGTCGATCATCAAGACGGTGTACGGCGACCTCGCCGGCAACACGGCACCGATGAACAACATGATCTACTACTCGACGCAGGCTGCTTACAAGCCTGACTTCGCCCCGTACAACTACAACCAGGCGAAGGCGATCGCGCTGCTGAAGAAGCACTGCACGGGTGGGCCTTCGAGCCCCGGTGGCGGTGGCACCTGGACCTGCTCCGGGTTCCCGGCGACCTTCCGGTGGACGTGGACGGCATCGAACGCGGTGCGCACGAACACTGAGCAGATCGTCAAGGCCGAGCTCGCGCAGGTCGGCATCAAGATCACCGAGCATCCGCTGGCGGCGAATGTCGTCTTCGGCCCGACCGGGATCCCGGGCGGCGACTTCGACATCGCCGAGTTCGCCCAGATCACGGGCGGCGATCCGGGCGACTGGTTCGACGCGTGGCGCTGCGGCGGCCCCGGCAACTACACGGGCTACTGCAGTAAGAAGGCGTCCGGCCTCATGACCGCCGGCAACGCCGAGCTCAATCCGGCCAAGCGTGTGGCGGACTTCCAGGCCGCCGACAAGCTCATGTCGGCCGGCGTCCCGGTGTTCCCGTTCTACCAGCGGCCCGTTCCGCTGATCTACAAGTCCGGTATCGCCGGAATGGTGAACAACCCCGGCACCGCCGGACCGTTCTGGAATATCGAGGCCTGGAAGTGGAAGTCGTAGGACCCGTAAGGGAGGGCTAAACTAGCCCGCACTTCGCTCGGATCCGGAGCCGCGCCTCTCGCTGGGGCGCGGCTCCGTCCGGCTTACCCAGAGGACTCCCATGCTCACCTACATCACCCGGCGCGTCCTGTACAGCATCCCGGTCTTGCTGGTGTCGTCGTTCCTCAGCTTCCTGTTCGTCTCGCTCGCGGGCGACCCGACGGCGAACCTGCGCCAGAACCCGAAGGTCTCGCAGCTCACGATCCACCTGCTCGAGCACAAGTACCACCTCGACCGAGCAGTCCCGGTTCGCTACTGGTACTGGCTGAAAGACGCCTTCGAGCACAAGCTCGGCGTCTCGCTCATCACCTCGCAGCCGGTCTGGCCCGATATCACGCGCACGATCGGCCACACGGCACAGGTCGTTCTGCTCGCCGAGTCGATTGCACTCATCCTCGGCGTCGCGGTCGGCATCTTCTCCGCGGTGCGCCAGTATTCGCCGTTCGACTACACCTTCACATCGCTCAGCTTCCTCGGTTTTGCGATGCCGACGTTCTGGCTTGCGCTGCTCCTGCAGATCCTGTTCGTCGACATCTATTTGAAGTGGAACGTGCGGATCTTCTACACGTCCGGCCTGAACGCGCACGGGAACGCGACCTGGTCGTTCGACCGGCTCCAGCACATTGCGTTACCCGTGATCACGCTGACGATCATCAGCTTCGCGCTGTACAGCAGATACATGCGCGCGTCGATGCTCGACGTGATCAACACCGACTACATCCGCACCGCGCGGGCCAAGGGTGTGCCCGAGTGGCGCGTGATCATGCGCCACGTGTTCCGCAACGCCCTGATCCCGATCACCACGATCTCGGCGCTCAACTTCGGCGCCGTTCTCGGCGGCGCGATCGTCACCGAGACGGTGTTCAGCCTCGACGGCTTCGGCTTCTATTTCGTGAACAAGCTCGGGCAGCAAGACGTGTACGCCGTGATGGCCTATCTGATGGTCACGGCGGTGATCATCATCGCGGCGAATCTCGTCGCAGACATTCTCTACGGCTACCTCGACCCGAGGATCCGTTATGACTGACCCACCCCTAGGACTCAAGAAGCCCCCGATCGCGCAGGTCAGCGACGTCGCCCATCCGGGCGCACTCGGCATCATCGACCCCACCGTCGACGCCGGCCTCGAGCTCCGGACGCGGAGCCAGTGGTCGTATGCGCGCACGCGGTTCCTGCGCCATCGACTTGCGATGGGCGGCCTCGTCGGGTTGATCATCCTGTTCAGCCTCGGCATCTTCGCCAACTTCCTCGCTCCGTATCCCGTCGACCAGATCGACCTCAACCACGTGCTTGCCGCGCCGACGACTCAGGGGCATCACTTCCTCGGCACGGACGAGATCGGCCGCGACTTCATGAGCCGGATCTTCTTCGGCATCCGCACCTCCGAGGAGGTCGGCGTGTTCGTCGCCGTCGTCTCGTCCCTGATCGGGCTCGTCGTCGGCGCGATCGCGGGCTACTACGGTGGCTTGCTCGACAACCTCCTGATGCGCCTCACCGATCTCGCCTTGACGCTGCCACTGTTCGCGGTCCTCGCCACGGCCTCAGCGCTCCTCGGGGAAGGGAGCCAGTGGCGGATCTCGATCATCCTCGCGCTGCTCCTCTGGACGACCATCGCACGTGTCGTGCGAGGCGTCTTCCTCTCGCTGCGCGAGAAGGAGTACGTGGAGGCTGCGAAGGCGTCCGGCGCCGGCGACCTGCGGATCATGTTCAGGCACATCCTCCCGAACACTCTCGGGCCGGTCGTCGTGTCCGGCACCCTCGCCGTGGCAACCGCAATCCTCATCGAGGCGGCGCTGTCGTTCCTCAGCTTCGGGATCAAGCCGCCGACTCCCTCGCTCGGCGTGCTCATCGCCTCGGGCCAGAACAACCCGCAGAAGTGGTGGCTGACGCTCTTCCCAGGGCTGACGATCGTCGCGATCGTCCTCTGCATCAACTTCATCGGAGACGGGCTGCGCGATGCGCTCGATCCGCAGCAGCGGAGAGTCCGTGCCTGAGCCCGTCCTCTCGATCCGCGATCTCGTGGTCGAGTTCCGGACCGAGGACGGCCTCGTCCACGCGGTCGACGGGCTCTCATATGACGTCTTTCCGGGCGAGACGCTCGGGATCGTCGGCGAGTCGGGCTCCGGCAAGAGCGTCAGCACGCTCTCCATCCTCGGCCTGATCCCGCAGCCGCCGGGACGGATCGCGAGTGGCACCGCGATGTTCAAGGGCCGCGATCTGCTGAAGCTGAAGAAGAAGGAGCTGCAGCGGTTCCGTGGTGACGAGGTCGCGATGGTCTTCCAGGATCCGATGACCTCGCTGAATCCGGTCCTGCGGGTCGGCGACCAGCTCGGCGAGGCGATCAAGACGCACTATCCGAAGGAGCCCGACGATGCGGTCAAGAAGCGGGTCGTCGAGTTGCTGCGGCTCGTCGGCGTGCCGAACCCGGACGTGCGGTACACGCAGTACCCGCACGAGTTCTCCGGCGGCATGCGGCAGCGCGCGATGATCGCGATGGCGATCGCGAACTCGCCGTCGTTGCTCATCGCCGACGAGCCGACGACCGCGCTCGACGTGACGATCCAGGCGCAGGTGCTCGAGGTTCTGAAGACCGTGCAGGCCGAAACGGATGCCGCGACGATCCTCATCACCCACGATCTCGGGATCGTCGCCGAGCTCTGCGAGCGGGTGCTCGTCATGTACGCGGGCAAGATCGTCGAGCAGGGCGATGTGCACACGATCTTCCAGAATCCCCGCCACCCGTACACGATCGGCCTCATGGACTCGCTGCCGAAGCTGACGGAGGACGAGGAATGGCTGCGCCCGATCCTCGGCCAGCCGCCGTCGCTCATCAACCGGCCGTCCGGCTGCGCGTTCCATCCGCGCTGCTTCCTGTCGCAGGGTCGGACGATCTGCCACGAAGAGGTGCCGCCGCTTCGCGGCACGGACGTCGGTGAGGATCATCTGTCGGCGTGTCATTTCGCAGACGAGCTCATCGGGCGTCACTCGAAGTTCGCGCAGCCGGTGGAAACCTCGTGAGCGCTGTCGACACGGACGGTGCGACCACGGCGCCCGTGCCGGACGGCTCTGAGATCCTCCGGCTCGAAGGCGTCGTCAAGTATTTCCCGATCCGCGCCGGCCTGCTGAAGCGCACGGTCGGCCAGATCCACGCGGTCGACGGAGTCGATCTGTCGATTCGCGCCGGCGAGACGCTCGGACTCGTCGGTGAGTCCGGCTGCGGCAAGACGACGCTCTCGCGCACGCTGATCAAGCTCGTGGAGCCGACGGCGGGAAAGATCATCTTCAACGGGCGGGACATCACGAACTTGAGCCGCCGTCAGATGCGCGACGTTCGGCGCGAGATGCAGATCGTGTTCCAGGATCCATATGCATCGCTCAATCCGCGGATGACCGTGAACGACATCGTCAGCGAGCCGCTGCGTATCCACGGGCAGTACTCCGGTGGACAGGGCAGGCAGCGGGTCGCCGAGCTACTTCGCATCGTCGGTCTGTCGCCGGAGCACGGGAACCGTTTCCCGCACGAGTTCAGCGGCGGTCAGCGGCAGCGAATCGGGGTTGCCCGCGCCCTTGCGTTGAACCCGCAGCTGATCATCCTCGACGAGCCGGTGTCCGCGCTCGACGTCTCGATCCGCGCGCAGGTCGTCAACCTGCTCGAGTCGCTGCAGCGCGACTTCGGTCTCACCTACATCTTCGTCGCGCACGACCTGTCGGTCGTCCGGCACGTCTCCGACCGCGTCGCCGTGATGTATCTCGGCAAGGTCGTCGAGATCGGGCACGCCACGACATCTACGAGCGCCCGTCGCACCCGTACACGCAGGCGCTGCTGTCCGCGGTGCCGATCGAGGAGCCGAGCCAGCGCGGCAAGCGCAAGCGCATCGTCCTCGAGGGCGACGTGCCGAGCCCGGCGAACCCTCCCTCGGGCTGCCGGTTCCGCACGCGGTGCTGGAAAGCGCAGCCGATCTGCGCCGAGGAAGAGCCCGCTCTCATCGACCGCGGCCAGGGCCATCCGAGCGCCTGCCACTTCGCAGAGATCGTGAAGCCGCTGGACATCGTGGCCGAGCCCGCCGGCGTTTAGCGGGTCCGGGCGTTCCAACCTGGGACACTCCCCCGTCACGGGAGACGCTAGAGATCGCCAACGAACGCGCGTAAGAGCCTCGTCGCTTCGTCGCGGTCCTTTCCGAAGTACGCGCGCAGGCGCGATGAATCGACGAAGGAGAAGCCGGAGTCGAGCTCGGCGCAGCCGCGGTAGCTGCCCCACGGCCAGTCGGATGGAAGTTTGCAGAGCCCCGCCTCGACCGGGTTCCGAGCGATGTACCGGAGTGCGTGGAGCATGTGACCGTCCGACTGGACCGGTTTCGCGGAATACCGATCTCCTCGGAGATGCCCGGATCGCTTGTACCGACCGTTGAAACGTTGCGCATACGGGCCGTTCAGGCTCTGCATGCCGCGTTGAAGCGCATTGTGCTTCACGTCGAGCAGGAGATGGTAGTGCGTGTTCATCAAGCAGAACGCCATGCAGATCCACTCGTGCTTCTTGATGATGCGTGCGAGCAACACGCAGAAGAGCGTGCGGTCGTAGTCGTCGAGGTACATCGGGATCGGTCCCGCGCTCCGCATCGTCACGTGGTACGTGCCGGCCGGAAGATCGCCTCGTGCCTGCCGTGGCATCTCTGCATTGTGCGATCAGGTGCGCGAAACGGAAGCCCGCGTGACGGACTTGGCACAGAGCCGGCATTCGCTCGTTACGGGGGAGTGTCCCAGCTAGAGCCGCCGGGCCCGAGACCGCCCCTCGCGCGCGCGCAACTGCCACTTCCGCTTCTCCTCGCGGCGCAGGCGGGCATCCGAGCGCACCGCGATCGCGCGCAGCTCGCGTTGCAGCTTTAGCCAGCTCGCGTAGCGGCCGGCATCGAGCTCGCCCGATGCGAGTGCGGCGTTCACGGCACAGCCGGGCTCGCTGCCGTGCGAGCAGTCGTTGAACCTGCACTCGCCGGCCAGCGCTTCGATATCGGCGAACGCCTCGTCGACGCTGCCGGAGCTCCACAGCTGCAGCTCGCGGATCCCGGGCGTGTCGATCACGAGCCCGCCGCCCGGCAGCTCGATCAGCTCCCGGTGCGAGGTCGTGTGGCGACCCTCGTCGTCGTCGGCCCGCGTCTCCTTCACGGCCATCCGCTCGCTGCCGACGAACCTGTTCACGAGCGTCGACTTGCCGACCCCGCTCGAGCCGATCAACACCGCGGTCACACCCGGCGCCAGTCGGGCACGCAGCGCGTCGCAGCCCTGTCCGGTCAGCGCGCTCACGACATGAATCGGGACGCCGAGCGCGACGGCCTCGACCTCCGCGACTTGCTGCCACGGATCCTCGATCCGGTCTGCCTTCGTCAGGATGATCTCCGGCACGGCACCGCTCTCCCAGATCGTGACGAGGTACCGCTCGATGCGACGCGGCTCGAGGTCCGGCCCGAGTGACGTGACGATGAACGCCACGTCGACGTTGGCGGCGAGCGTCTGATGCTCGGATGTCATCCCCGCCGCCTGGCGGACGATCGCACTCCGGCGCGGAAGCACGCTGCGAATCAGGCCGTCGCCGATCGCCACCCAGTCGCCGACCGCGACGTCGAGGCTCTCGTGCAGCAGCCGTCCGGGCAGCCGCGTGCGGACGGCGCCGGCCGCGGTCTGCACGTCATACGCGGCGCGATGCGCGGCGACGACCCGCCCGGGCACGAGGCCGGGCTCCAGTTGTTCGGCGAGCTCGGGAGTCCACCCGAGCGCGCCCAGATCGAACTCAGACAACGCAGGATCTCCTTCGGGATCGAAAGCAAGGACGGCGCGGCGGCCGTCTCCCGAGAGGAGCTACGTCCGTCGCGCGGCTAGTCGGCCGAGATGGCCGTGGAGGCGCCAAGCACAATCGTCATGTCGTCGAACCTCCTCTGGCCGGGGACGGGGAACGAAGCCAGGTTAGGTGCCGGAAACCCAACCGTCAAGCGAGGGCGTCCCGCCGAACTGCCGAGCGATGTGCGAAACCGCGAGCACGCGCCGTCGCCCAACGAAAATCCACTGATCGGCGGCGGGCAGGGTCGTCAGCAGCCAGCGGCCGTCCGGCGACCAGGCGAGGCCGCGCAGGTCGACGCGCGCGGTGAAGGCGGGTCGCACCGCTTCGCCCTCGACGAGGAGGAGTGCGTTCCGCCGCACCACCGCGAGCCGGCCCTGCACGGAGAACGCAGCGGCGCTCACGCGGTCCAGATCGAGCGGACGCGCGCGCCCCGACCCGGGATCGAAGAGGACGAGCCGGCGCGCGGTGACGAGGAGCAGCGACCGGCCGTCCGGCGACCATACGAGCGAGCGCGCGCCCGCGTAGCGCCGCGACGAGCTCCAGGAACCGAGTAGGCGGACGCGTCCGGCGCTCGTGACGACTGCGAGCTGTCGGCGGTCCCCCGGCCGCCAGGCCGGCGCGACGCGCGAGGCGATCCGGGTTCCGGCGTCGCCCGTCCCGTCGCCCGCAACGACCCGCAGCCGTCCGCTGCTGAGATACGCCACGCGCGTGTCCGTACGCGAGCCGCCCCAACGCGGAGATGCCACCTTCGGTCGAGCGACCGACCAGTGGACGGTGCCGTCGTTCGGTTGGATCGCCGCGAGCTCGTTCGACGTCGCGGCGATCACGTACAGCCCGTGCGGCGACCACGCTGCCTCGCGGTAGCCGCCGAGCCGCCGTTTCGACCCATCCGGCGCGACGGTCCACGTCCCACCGGCGCCGCTCACGAGCAGGCGGCCCGGTGCGGGGAGGCGGAAGAGCGCCGGCGACGCATGGGAGATCCCGATCGTGCGGCGGACGGCGTCGACGACGGCGCGTCCCGGGGGTGACAGCGCAGCTGCCCCGACCGCAGCCGCGACCACGACACCCGCGAGCATCAGGCGTCGCCTGGGGCGCGCGCGGACGTGGTCGCGCTCGGCATACGCAGCGCGCACGACCGACCACGCGCGCTCCTCCGCGTCGCGATCGGCGGGGACGCGCTCGAGCAGCCGCTTTATGTTCATGGCAGCACCTCTTCGAGACGGTCGAGCGCGCGCCGGAGCCGCGAGTTGACCGTCCCCCGGGGCAGGTCGAGCAGCGCGGCGATCTCGCCCGGCGTGTAGTCGAGGAGATAGCGAAGAACGACCACTGCGCGATGCTCGGCGCCGAGCTCCGCGAGCGCCCCCGCGAGCTCGTCCGCGCGGCCGCCGGTCTCCGGCTCGGGGGCCGCCGCCTGAGGCACGGTGTCGACGCCGATCTCGCGACGGAGTGCACGTGCGCGCGACCAGTCGATCGACCGGTTGACGACGATCCGATGCAGCCAGGGACCGAAGGGCCGACGACGGTCGAAGCGGTCGAGCGCCCGCACCGCTGCGAGGAACGACTCCTGCGCGATGTCCTCCGCAGCGGCGGCGTCGTTGACGACGAGAAGTGCAGCGCGGTATGCGCGCGGCCAATGGAGCCGGAAGAGCTGCTCGAGCGCGCGCACCGACCCGCGCTGGGCGTCCCGCACGAGTGCGGCCTCGCGGCGATCCACGTCAGGTCGTACGAGCGCGGCCGAACCGACGAAGGCGCTAATGACGCACTCCCTCCACGGCGATCTCGCGCACGGCGCGCACCCAGATGCCGATCCTTGCGGCAGGCACCGGTCCCGGCGGCAGCTCCACGACGAAGGACGCTGTCCCCGGGAACCGGTGGTTCTGCCAGTTCGATGCGGTGCCGTACGGCCACTCGATGCTTCGGTAGGGGTACTGCGCGAGCGCAGCAAACCGGCGTGCGGTGGCGATGCTCTGGCCCCATGCGCGCACGACGCCTTGCGGTTGGTGGAACCAGATCGTGATCTGCGGCCTGAGCAGGTCGATCAGCGCCGTCGCATAGCGGGACTCGGGCTCCGACAGCGGGCGGGGCCCGGAGTACTGCAGGTCGCCGCGGTGGCCGATCGCGGCCCAGTTGGACGGGAAGTTGCGATTGAGGTCGACGCCGTGCGCGTTGCCGCGCGTGCCGCGGGCACAGCCGTCCGGGTTTGCGGCGGGCACGACGACGATCTCGGCGCCCCGCGGCGCCCCGGCGCCGATGAGCCGCCGCGTGATCGCGAGCCCCGCCGGCTCGGAGCCGTGGATGCACCCCACGACGAGCACGCGGTGCGCGGCTGCCGGATTGCCGAGGACGACCGGCCTGATCACGCGCCCGTCGACGCTGTGCCCGATCGGCAGCGCAGCCAGGAAGAGGGCAAGGAGTCGCACCTACACGCAGTACGTTTGCAGGTCGGGCCGAGGTCCGTACACTCCAAGGCATGCGGATCGCCTTCGTGACGACCCTGCTCGCTGTAGTTGCACTGCTCGCCGGCTGCGGCGGCTCGAGCAGCAGCTCGAAGCCGTTTGTCGTCCTCGTCACCGACATCAACCAGCTGAACGATCACGGTTTCAACCAGCTGGCCTACCAGGGCTTGCTCCGCGCGGAGAAGAACCTCGGCATCAAGAAGGGCGTGTACCAGTCTCCCTCGGCGCAGGACTACGTCCCGAATCTGGCGACGGCCGCCCGCAGGAACGCGGCGCTCGTCGTCGCGGTCGGGTTCGACCAGGCGGCAGCAGTCGCAAAGGTGGCCAAGCAGTACCCGAAGACGCATTTCGCGATCATCGACGTCGACCAGCACGACCTCGCCGGCCGGCCGAAGAACGTCGAGGGCCTGATCTTCCGCGAGCAGGAGGTCGGCTATCTCGCGGGGTATCTCGCAGGGCTGCAGGAAAACCGTGACGGCAGCACGGGCAAGAACACGATCGGCTCCGTCGGCGGCGAAAAGCAGCCTCCCGTCGACCGGTACATCGCGGGCTATGAGGCCGGCGCGCGCAAGGCGGACCCGACGGTGAAGTTCCTGAACGCCTACTCACAGGACTGGGTCGACCAGGCGAAGTGCAAGACCGCTGCGCTCAACCAGATCGCCGCCGGCGCGAACATCATCTTCCAGGTCGCCGGAGGCTGCGGCCTCGGCGTGCTCGACGCCGCGAAGGAGCGCAGCGTCTGGGGCATCGGCGTCGACGCCGACCAGTCCTACCTCGGGCCGCAGGTGCTGACGAGTGCCGAGAAGCGGGTCGACACGTCCGTCTACTCGACGATCCAGCAGGTGCTCGACCACAAGTTCGCGGGTGGGACGAATGCGGTGTTCGACCTGAAGAACAACGGCGTCGGGCTCGGCAAGATCAGCCCGGAGGTGCCGAAGGCGGACGTCGCGAAGGTCAACGCGGTCGCGAAGCAGATCGCAGCCGGAACGATCGGCGACATCCCGACCGTCGTCCACGCCGGCTAGTCGCTAGGGCCAGTTCGGGTCGGCCGGCCGCAGGTCGAGTGGGCCGCCGTTGCCGCAGTCCGATTCGCGGTATTCGTCCGGCAGGCTCGGATAGAAGCGCGCGTAGGCGTACTTCGCGGCGGCGGCCGCGGCCGCGGCGTCGGCGCCGAAGAGCTCCGCGGCCCGTGCGGTCGTCTGCAGGGCGTAGCACTCGGTCTTCGCCTCGTCGCGGATGCCGTGCAGATGCCAGACCTCGTGCGCGAGCGTATGCACGGCGAGCACGTCCTCCCAGATCGACTGCGGGCAGTCCTCGTTCGCGGGGACGCACGCAAACGCGGGACTCCTGACGTCATGTGGGAAGCGCGCCAGCGCCTTGCAGATCGGACGCTTCAGGTCGGTCGTGTCCGACGGAATTCCAGATGCGTCGAAGGCGACCGTGCCGGCCTCCGAGCTCGCGTCGAGGAGATTGCCCGCCAAGCCCTGGCAGTGGACATGCACGTGCCGGCTCCCGAGCTCGGTCGCCACCTGGCCCAGGTGCCGCTCGAGCGCGGACTTGCGCTCATGCAGGACGAAGCCGACCCCGAGGACGAGGAGCGCCGCAAGTGCGAGCTTGAGCCGCATGCCACGACATCGGCAACGTTCGACGACCGGTTGAGCGGGAAGGAGTGGACCCCGACCGTCGTTACCGCCTGAGCGCCCACCCCCACCGAGGAGAGATCCATGGCGAAGCTGAACGAGAAGCACAAGGAGTTCCTGGAGCAGCCCTTCGTGGGCATCGCGACCACCCTGCGCAAAGACGGCTCCCCGCATTCGACCATCGTCTGGGTCGACCTCGAGGACGGGGGCACGGTCGCCTTCAACACCGCGTACGGCCGCGCAAAGCCGAAGCACCTGGAGACGGATCCGCGAGCCGCCGTGCTCGTCGTCGACCCGAACGACTCCTACAAGTGGGTCGCCGTCGACGGCCCGGCCGAGCTCACCACGGACGGAGCCGACGCGCAGATCGACAAGCTCGCGAAGAAGTACCTCGGCAAGGACGAGTACCCGTGGCGGAAGCCCGAGGAGAAGCGCGTGACCGTCCGGATCACGCCGGAGCACATAACGACGTCGGGCTTCGACGGCTGATCGCTAGACGAACGCGAGGATCTCCTTCGCGGCGCGCGCGCCTTCCGTCGCGCCGCCTTCCATGTAGCCCTGGAAGTCGGTGGAGCAGTGCTCGCCGGCGAAATGGATGTTGCCCTGTGCGACACCCTCGTAGCCCGAGAACGCGGTGTACTGCCCGACGCGCCAGTACGAGTACGAGCAGTTGAGCAGCGGATCGCGGAACGGCGTCGAGAGCGACGCCTTCCCGTTCCACTGCTTCGTGATTCCCGGGTAGACGACCTCGAGCTTCTTCAGTACCTGCGTCGCGTACGCGGTCACCTGCGGATTCGACGCTGCATTCGAGTACGGCGTCGAGGGGCTGAAGCCCGCGGCAACGCTTCCGCCCGAATAGTCGACGAGAATGCCGGTCGCGCCGGGCTGGCCGCGGGTCACGTCCCAGGCATTCTGGACTCCGAGGTCCGTGTAGGTGCCGCCGGTCGAGCCTTGTGCGTTCCAGAGGCGGCTGTCGAACTGCAGCTGGAGCTTTGCATTGCGCCCTGCCCCGAGCTGCGTGATCGCCGTCCGCTTCAGCGAGTCGAACTTCGCACCGCTCGTGTCGAGCGTTCGCAACACCGCGAAGCTCATGCAGAGAATGACGTGGTCGGCGGTGACGGTCTTCGGCCTGCCCGGCGTCGTGAAGCTCATCGACACCGAGCCGTCCGCGTTTGTCCGGATCGACGTCATCGCCCAGCCCTGGTTGATCGTCTGCCGTCCGAGCTGGTTCGCGATCGCCTCGGGTAGTTGCTGGTTTCCGCCGTCGATGTGAAAGCGCTCGTCCGACACGCCGAAGATCTCGAACGCTCCTGCGGTCGGCTGGAACTTGAGCAGGTAGATCAGGTTCAGCGACGCCTGATCCCTCGTATCCGCCCCGTATTCCTCGGTGTAGGCGGCGTCGAGCAGTGCGCCCATCCGCGACCCGTGGCCGCCCGGCACATAGGCGTCGATCCAGTCGTAGACGGACATGTGGTCGAACTGCCGGCCCGCCGCCGTCGAGCTGTTGTACAGCGTCGGGTAGCCGGTCGCCTGGACCTGCGCCTTCAGCGTCTTGTGGATCGGCTGGAAGTCCGAGACCGCCTGGGCGCGCGGATACCGGCTGCCGAAGAACCAGTAGACGTCCTCGGTTCCGCTCGGTTGCGCGGCGAGGAGGTCGACGAGCGTCAGATTGAACCGGCCGGCGAGGTGGCGGATCTTCTTGTGCCCGGTGTCGATCAGCTCGCCGCAGAACTCCGACACTTGCCCGTTCTTCCAGTAGCCGGAGGTGTCCGAGTGCATGCGCCCACCGATCCGGTCGGTCGAGGCCTCGTAGATCGTCGAGGCGTACCCCTTGTCGGCGAGCGTCAGCGCGGCGGTGAGGCCGGCGATACCACCGCCGACGATCGCGATCCTCGGCCCGCTCGCCGCGGGACGACGTGCCGCGAGTGCCGTCGGCGCGATCGCGAATGCGGCGCCCGCGACCCCTGCGCGCTTGAGGAACTCTCCCCGCGAGTATCCCGCCTCGACCTCACGGTCTGCGGCGTCCTGGTCGGCCGCCAGCCTCTCGATCGCGCGGAGCAACGGTGTGCGTGCCACAGGACCCCTCCTCATCCCCGAGACCGGACCGTCCCACGATTGCGCAATTCGGACTGATAAGTCAAGTCCATTGACGCAATGCGCAGCGGAGTGGTACGAATCCCACGCGTTGCGCAGTTCTGACGCCCAGCCCCTGCGGCTTGCCAACCGCGCCGAGCCCGGCCGTGGAGCGGTCACGCCCGCGCGGCGGGTCGACGATCTCGACCGCAGGATCATCGAGGCCCTGCAGGCGAACGGCCGCGAGTCGTTTCGCAGGATCGCAGCCAATCTCGGCGTCTCCGAGGCGACGGTGCGGGCGCGCTACGCGCGCTTGACCTCGGAGGGCGTTCTGCAGGTGGTCGCCGTCACCAACCCGCTCGGCCTCGGCTTCGACCAGGCACTCGTCGGCGTCAAGACATCGGGCGCGCCCGGGGACGTCGCGGACGAGATCTCGCGCTGGCCCGAGGCCGACTACGTGGTCGTGACCGCGGGCCAGTTCGACATCGTCGTCGAGGTCGTCGCCTCCGACCGTCATGAGATGCTTCAGCTGACGAACCGGATGCGTGCGCTCGACGGCGTCCTCTCGACCGAGACGTTCTTCTATCTCGAGATGTGGAAGCAGCTCTACGACTGGGGGACACGCGCGTGAGCACGCCGACGACCCGCATGAGCAAGGAAGAACTGCAGCAGGCCGCACGCGACCACCTTTGGCTGCATTTCACACGGATGGCGGGGCACGAGCCACCGATCATCGTGCGCGGCGACGGGTGCTACCTCGAGGACATCGACGGGAACCGCTATCTCGACGCGCTCGCGGGTCTCTTCGCCGTCCAGGTCGGATACTCGTACGGCGAGGAGATGGGCCAGGCGGCGCTCGACCAGATGCGCGAGCTGCCGTTCTATACGAACTGGTCGTACGCGCATCCCCGCGCGATCGAGCTCGCGCACGAAGTTGCGTCGCTCGCGCCAGGCGATCTGAACCGCGTCTTCTTCGTCTCCGGCGGCTCCGAGGCGATCGAGTCCGCGTGGAAGCTCGCGCGCCAGTTCCACCATGCGCGGGGTGAGCGCCGTTGGAAGGCGGTCGCGCGTCGCACGGCGTATCACGGCACGACGATGGGTGCGCTCTCGATCAACGGGATCCCGGCGTTGCGCGCGCCGTTCGAGCCGCTCGTACCCGACACGATCCACGTCCGGAACACGAACCGCTACCACCGGCCGCCGCACGAGACCGAGGAGGAGTTCACAGCCTTCCTGCTCGAGGATCTCGACTCGGCGATCGTGCAGGCGGGCCCCGAGACTGTCGCGGTCGTCGTCATGGAGCCGGTGCAGAACGCCGGCGGCTCGTTTACGCCGCCCGCAGGCTACTGGCGCGGCGTGCGCGAGATCTGCGACCGGTACGGGATCTTGCTCTGCGCCGACGAGGTGATCACCGGGTTCGGCCGCGTGGGCGAGTGGTTCGGCTCAGAGCGCTACGACATCAAGCCGGATCTGATCACCTCCGCGAAGGGGCTCTCGTCCGCCTATGCGTCGATCGGCGCCGTGATCGCGGCCGATCACGTCATCGAGCCGTTCATGAGCGAGTCGTCGATGTATGCGCACGGCATCACCTTCGGCGGCCATCCGGTGCAGTGCGCGATCGCGCTGAAGAACATCGAGATCATGAAACGCGAGCGGGTCGTCGAGAACGTCCGGGAAAACGGAGACACGTTCCGGGCGACGCTCGAGCAGTTGTACGACCTGCCGATCGTCGGCGACGTTCGCGGCACCGGCTTCTTCTACGCGATCGAGCTCGTCAAGGACAAGGAGACGCGAGAGTCGTTCACAGCCGACGAATGTGAGACACTCCTCCGCGGCTTCCTCTCGCCGCGCCTCTTCGAGAAGGGCCTCATTTGCAGGGCAGACGACCGCGGCGATCCGGTCGTCCAGATCTCGCCACCGCTGGTCGCGACACAGCACGAATTCGACGAAATCACGGGAACTCTCGGGGAGGTGCTGAGCGAAGCATGGCAACGGATGCAGTAGCCGCAGATCTGGAGCACACGACGGCGTTCGCGCTGGCGGAGAAGGCGAAGCTGATCAAGTCGCTGCGCCGGTTCGACATGGTCTTCTTCACGATCTGCGCGTTCGTCGGGCTCGATACGCTCGGCACCGTCGCTTCGAACGGTCCGGAGGGATTCCTCTGGCTCGTCGTGCTCGCAGTGGTCTTCGTGGCCCCGTACATGCTCTTGATGTCGGAAGTCGGCTCGGCGTTCACCCAGGAGGGCGGGCCATACGAGTGGACGAAGCTCGCGTTCGGCCGCTTTCACGGCGGTATCGCGGCCATTCTCTACTGGGTCACGAATCCACTGTGGGTAGGGGGCTCGCTCGCATTCATCACGAAGGACGCCTGGAGTGCGAACGTCTTCGGCATCGGTAGCGGCACCGTCGGCGACTACGCCTACAAGTTGATCTTCATCTGGGTCTCGATCGGCGTCGCGATCATCTCGCTGCGCTACGGCAAGTGGATTCCGAACCTCGGGGCGATTCTCCGTGCCGTGGTGCTCGGCTTTTTCTCGCTCACCGTGATCATCTACGGGGTCAAGCACGGCGTTGCGGGCTTCTCCGCCCACCAGTTCAGCCCGACCCGTGCCGTCTTCTTCGGCCTCGTTCCGGTGTTGCTTTTCAACTACGTCGGCTTCGAGCTGCAAAACGGTGCAGCGGAGGAGATGCAGGATCCGCAGCGCGACGTTCCGATCTCGGTGCTCCAGAGTGGGATCTCCGGCGTGCTCATGTACGTGATCCCGATCTTCTGCATCATCCTCGTCCTGCCGCTCAAGCAGGTCACAGGCATCGGAGGCTTCATCGACGCCGTCACCCTCACGTTCCACGGCGCCTACGGAGGAGCGGCGCACGCGCTACTCGTCCTGATGACGCTCGGCTTTGTGATCGCGATCGTCACCTCGGGAGCAGTGTGGATGATCGGCTCCGACCGAATCCAGGCGGTAGCGTCCTACGATGGAGCGTTCTTCCCGTTCTTCGGCGTGTTCAATCGACGGCTCGGTACACCCGTGCGCGTGAACGTCCTGTCCGGAATCGCGGCGTCGGCGTTCTGCATCCTGGCGATCGCGGCGTTCAACGGGGGCGAGAACGCGAAGTTCCAGGTCGTCCTCGACATCGCAATCTCGACGACGCTCATCTCGTATCTCTGGATCTTCCCGTCCGTGCTGAAGCTGCGCTACTCGCACCCGCACGTGCACCGCCCGTACCGCCACCCGTGGGGGATGCCGGGCCTCTGGGTGTCGACGATTCTCGTCACGTTCTGGATCGCGCTCGGATCGTTCATCGCCGTCTTCCCGGACGTGCTCGAGCGGCTGTTCGGTGTCGGCTACGGATTCAAGGGCCAATGGAGCGTCAGCCGCGCGACGTTCGAGATCCTCACACTCGGGACGCTCGCGGTGATCGTGATCGTCGGCGCGATCGGGTACGCCGCCGGTCGGCGGGTGCGCGAGGAAGGCGTCGACGAGCCGATCGAGAAGGTCATCCCGCCCTCGCCGATCTAGGCGATCGCTTCGCACATAGGCTTCGCGCGTGCCCGTGACGCTCTGTGACGTCGGGCCGCGCGACGGCCTGCAGAACGAGCCCGAGAGGCTCGAGCCCGCGGTGCGCGCGGAGCTCGTGAACCGGCTCGCCGCGGCCGGTGTCGCGCGCGTCGAGGCGGTGAGCTTCGTCCGCGACGATCGCGTGCCGCAGATGGCGGGCGCGGAAGAGGTCGTTGCCGGGATCGAGCGGAGGGCGGCACCGAGTACTCCGGGCTCGTCCTGAACGAACGCGGCTTCGACCGGTTCGCGGCAAGCGGTCTCGACCGTGTCAACGTCACCTTTGCTGCGACGGAGTCATTCAACCGCGAGAACGGCAACGCGTCGCTCGAAGAGGCCGTCGCGCGCGCCGAGGCGATCCTGGCGCGGGCGGGTGCGGTGCCTGCGACGGTGACCATCTCCGTCTCCTTCGGATGCCCGTTCGAGGGCCGCGTCGATCCCGGCGCCGTCGTCGAGCTCGCCGCGCGGTTCGCAGGTCGCGCGGAGGTCGTTCTCGCGGACACGATCGGCGTTGCGACGCCGTCGGCCGTGCGCGCGCTCGTCTCGCTCGCGGGCGCGGAGGGCTTCCATGGGCACAACACACGCAACACGGGCTACGCGAACTGCCTCGCCGCGCTCGACGCGGGAGCGCGCGTGCTCGACGCATCGATCGGCGGGCTCGGCGGCTGCCCGTATGCACCGCGTGCGACAGGCAACGTCGCGACCGAGGATCTGGTCTATCTGCTCGAAGGCGAAGGCGTCGAGACGGGCGTCGACCTCGACCAGCTGATCGCGATCGCAGAGTGGCTCGAAGGCGTCCTCGGCCGGCGGCTCGAGGGCTACGTCCATCGCGCCGGCAACT
Source organism: uncultured Actinomycetes bacterium (assembly GCA_963848665.1). Lineage (GTDB taxonomy): Bacteria > Actinomycetota > Thermoleophilia > Gaiellales > Gaiellaceae > Palsa-739. The sequence goes on along the minus strand of CAWKEF010000002.1, from coordinate 226,054 downwards.
GGCCGTGACGAAGGCCTGACGAAACCGTAACCGGGGAGTGTCCCTGCTCACGGAAATGTCCCGAGATCCGCGCCGTATATCGCCGGGCGGGGAGCCTCGAATCGACGGCAATAGGCCTGCGAGCGGCTGCGCGGGGAACGAGCGGTGACGAAGGCGTGACGGAGCCGTTACGAGGGAGTGTCCCCGGTTCGGAACGTCAGGAAAGTGGCTGCGCCGGATGGCGCCACACGACGGCAGGCTCGCCCTCGATCTCGACCGTCTCGGTCGGCGTCGCGTCCAGCTTCTCCGCGACGCGGATCGAGCGCGCGTTGTCCGGGTTGATCAGCGAGATCAGCGATTCGACGCCGTGCGCGTATGCCCACGGCCGCAGCGCCCGCGCGGCTTCGGTCGCGTAGCCGTGCCCCCAGTGTGCGCGCGCGATCGTCCAGGCGAGCTCGACGGCCGGCACCTTCGCCTCCGCGAGCTGCGCGACCCGCCACACCGCGGCATCCCAGACGTTGAATCCGACGCGACCGACCACACGCCCGTCGCGCTCGAGCGCGAAGTATCCGATCCCGTTCGCCTCCCAGCGCCCGAGCCAGCGCTCGATCGTGGCGACAGTCGCCTCGAGGTCGCCGGGCTCGCCACCGATCCAGCGCATGACCTCGGGATCGCGGACGTACTCGAGCAGATCGCGAGCGTCTTCGAGCCGCGGCCGGCGCAGCACGAGCCGCTCGGTCTCAAGCAAGCGGCACCATGATCGACCGCTCGAAGTCGATCACGATCTCGTCGCGCTGGTTCAGGCCCCGCGTCCGCATCGTGACGATGCCCCGGCCGGGACGCGACTGCGACTCCCGTTTCGACAGGATCTCCGTCTCGGCACGAATCGTGTCGCCCGCGAACACCGGCGCAGGGAGCGTCACCTCTCGCCAGCCGAGGTTGACCGCCTGCTCCGAGACATCGACGACCGACAACCCCGTCACGAGCGCGAGCGTGAACGTCGAATCGACGAGCGGTCGCTTCCACTCGGTGGTAGCGGCGTACGCGGCGTCGAAGTGAATCGGGTTCGTGTTCATCGTCAGCAGGGTGAACCAGACGTTGTCGGCTTCGAGTACCGTCCGCCCGAAGCGGCTCCGGTAGACGGCGCCGACCTCGAGCTCCGCATACGAGCGTCCCATGGCCTCGATCATCGCACCACCGACCGGCTGCCCGCGATGAACCGCCTCGCACACGAGACGAGCCCATATCTCCTCCAGCACGCTGCGAACCCGGTCGACTGGTACGCGTGGGGCGAGGACGCGTTCGCCAAGGCGCGCGAAGACGACAAGCCCATTCTGCTCTCGGTCGGCTACAGCGCCTGCCACTGGTGCCATGTGATGGAACGCGAGTCGTTCGAGGATCGCGCGACCGCCGAGGTGATGAACGAGCTCTACGTGAGCATCAAGGTCGATCGCGAGGAGCGCCCAGACGTCGACGCCGTCTACATGGATGCGGTCGTCGCACTCACCGGCCAGGGCGGCTGGCCGATGACGGTGTTCCTCACCCCGGACGGAGAGCCGTTCTTCGGCGGCACGTACTTCCCGCCGGAGCCACGACACGGCCTGCCTGCGTTCAGGCAGGTGCTCGTTGCGATCGCGGAGGCGTACCGCACGCAGCGCGACAACGTCGCGAAGCAGGCCGAGGCGCTCGTCGCCTCGCTGCGCAGGAGCGCGGAGCTGCAGCCGTCGAATGAGCCGCTCGGCGCGGACCTCGCGAGCGAAGCAGTGCGCGTCCTCCGCGGCGCGTACGACGAGCGCTGGGGCGGGTTCGGCCGCGCGCCGAAGTTCCCGCCCGCGTCGACGATCGAGTTCCTGCTTCGCGCCGGCGAGCTCGATCTGGCACGCGGCACGCTCGACGGCATGGCTGCCGGCGGGATGTACGACCTGGTCGGCGGCGGCTTTCACCGGTACTCGGTCGACGAGCAATGGCTCGTCCCGCACTTCGAGAAGATGCTCTACGACAACGCGCTGCTCATTCCGGCATACCTTCACGGCTGGCTCCTGACCGGAGACGAGCACTACCGGCGCATCGTCGAGCAGACGGTGGAGTACGCGCTCCGAGAGCTGCGGCTCGACGGCGGCGGCTTCGCATCGGCTCAGGACGCCGACACCGACGGAGTCGAGGGCCTCACCTTCACGTGGACGCCCGAGGAGATCGATCGCCGCGAGCTCCTGCAGCCCTTCGAGCACGGCCGCTACATCCTGCGCGGCGAGCTCGCCGAGGAGGAACGCGCACGGCTGCTCGCCGTGCGGGAAGAGCGGCCGCAACCAGGCCGCGACGACAAGGCGATTGCCGCCTGGAACGGTCTGATGCTCGCCGCGCTCGCCGAAGCGGGGCGGAGGCTCGAGCGGGACGACTGGCTCACGGCAGCCGGCGAGCTCGCGGAGTTCCTGCTCGGCCCGCTCTCGGACGGCGAGCGGCTGCATCGAACCTGGCGGGACGGCGTCGCGAAGGGCACGGGCTACCTGGAGGACTACGCGGACGTCTCCTACGGTCTCTACGAGCTCCATGTCGCGACGGGAGACGCACGCTGGCTTCGCGAGTCGCACCGGCTTGCGAGACTCGCCGTCGATCTCTTCGCCGACGACGAGAACGGCGGCTTCTTCCTCACCCCGGTCGACGGCGAAGCGCTCGTCGCGCGCCAGAAGGACCTCGACGACAACCCGACTCCTTCCGGCAACTCGATGATTGCCTTCCAGCTGCTGCGCCTCGCGCGGCTGTGGGGCGACGACGAGCTCGAACGGCGTGCCGCCGGTGTGCTCCGCCTGGTGCGCGACATGATCCCGCGGGCGCCGCAGGGCTTCGGTTGGGCGCTCTGCGCGCTCGATCTCCATCTGTCGCCGCCGCGCGAGCTCGCGGTCGTCGGCGACCCGAGAAGCGACGTCGCCCGCGCGGCCCTCCGCCCGTTCGACCCGAACACGGTCGTCGCCTTCGGCCCTGCTGAGGGCGTCCCGCTCCTCGAGGGCAAGACGACGATCGGCGGGAAAACCGCCGTCTACGCCTGCGAACGGTTCGCCTGCCGGGCCCCGGTCACGGATCCGGCGCTCCTTGCCGATAGATGAGCAATGCGGGTCTTCCTCTTCGCCGCGGTGGTCGTGATGGCCGCGTTCTCGGCGGGCGTCGCGCACGCCACTCTGCGCCCGCTCCGACCCGCTGACGCCCGGCTCCTCGCGAGGCCCGCGACCTACGAGGAGCAGATCGCCGAGCAAGTAGCCGCGCGGCTCACGCACCTGCACCCGAAGGTTCGCTGCGGCGCTCTCGGCGTCCCGTCCGGCTACGGCATCCTCGGCATCACGCTCTTCGACAGCGCCGGCCCCGCCGGGTACTTCCTCATGCTGCCGAAGCTTTGCAGCGAGCTCGCGGCATTCCACGCGTCGCCCGCGAGCTACGACCCTCGCTCGTGCACGGACAGCGCATGTCTCACCAAGGTCGCCGACACGGCGATGGCACTCGCGACCGTCTCGCACGAGTCGTACCACCTGCTCGGCTATCGCAACGAGGCGAAGGTCGAGTGCTACGGCCTGCAGTCGATCTGGTTCGTCGCCTCGAAGCTCGGCGCCTCGCTCGTCGAGTCGCAGGCGCTTGCGTCGTACTACGCAACGCAGATGTACCCGGAACGCCGCACGAGAACGCCCGCATACTGGTCGCCGCAGTGTCGCGAGGGCGGCGCGCTCGACCTGCGCCCGTCCACGGCAGCCTGGCCCTCGTAGGCGCTAGACGACGAACGCCTCGGGCCGGGCAACCCCCGCCGCGAATCGCTCCGCCGAGAACGGTGACAGGTCGAGTGTCGGCGTCCGCCCGACGACGAGCTCCGCGAGATGCTCTCCGACTGCGGGGGCCTGTTGGAAGCCATGCCCGGAGAACCCGGTCGCATAGAGGAACCGGGAGATCTCGCGCGACTCGCCCGACGAGCGCGTTCCAGTCGGGGCTCACGTCGTACCAGCCCCACCACGTGCTCTGCACGGGCAGCTCGGCGAGCACCGGCAGCCGGCGCGCGGCCGCTTCTGCGACATCCTCGAGCTGTCGCTCCCGCCCGCCGAACGCGAGTCCGGGGCCCTCGCGGTGGAAATAGAAGCCGGTCGAGAAGTCGATCGTCAGCGGCACGCGGGCAGGCAGGCCGCCGTCCTGCGGCGTGAACCACATCGACCGTGCCAGTCCCTCGACGGGCAGCGAGACGCCTGCGAACGCGCCCACCTCGCGCGACCAGATGCCGGCACAGCAGACGACGGTCTCCGTGTCGATCAAGCCACTCGCCGTCTCGACGCCGACGATCCGGTGACCCCGCACGACGATCCCGGTCGCCGCGCAGCCTTGCCGGACGGTGGCGCCGGACGCGCGCGCGTAGTGCTGCACGACCGCCTCCGGCGTCGCGTAGCCGTCGCGCGCGCAGTAGGTCGCCGCGAGCAGGTCGTCGACCTCGAGCTGCGGCACGAGCTCGCGCGCCTCAGCACCCGTCAGCTCCCGCGAGGGGACGCCGAGCGACTGCTGCAGCGCGAGCGCGGTGCGGAACGTCTCGACGTCTTCCGGCCGGTCGAGCAGGAAGAGATAGCCGTCCTGGCGGAAACCGACCTCGCCGGCAAAGCTCTCGAACTCGTCGAGTGACCTCAGGGCGATGCGGATGTTGAGCTCGTCCGCGAACTGGGCGCGGATGCCGCCCGCGGCCTTGCTCGTCGAGCCGGAGCCGAGCGCGTCGCGCTCGAGCAGCACGACATCGCGAACACCGAGCCTTCCGAGGTGGTAGGCGGTGGCGGCGCCGAGGGCGCCGCCACCGATCACGACGACGTCTGCCGTGCTACCGGACCTTGCTGTAGATCGGGCCGAACGGCGCCCATGCCCCCGTCGTGCCGCCGCCCCACTTGATGAACACGAGCTGCTCGCTCGGGAAGTTGTCCTTCGCGGAGGTCTGCAGCTTCATGCCGGGATACTGGAAAGGATCTGCCACGTTCAGGCTCTTCAGCGCCTTGAGCAGGCCGGCCCGTGTCGGGTTCTTGCCCGCCTTCTTCAGCGCGTAGGTCATCGTCCACGCGGCGCTCAACCCGTAGACGACGTTCGAGTCGTTCAGGTCGAGATTCGGCGCGTACTTCTGGATGATCGACTTCGCGAGTCCCGCGCCCGCCGTGCTCGAGTTCGCGGTCGTGACGAGGTTGAGGTAGTTCGTCGACAGGACGCCGTCGACCGCACCGCCGTTCGAGGATGCGATCTTCAAGAACGCCGGATTCGCCGACACGTTGTTGATGATCGTGACGTCGGGCTTCCAGCCGACCTTCGTCGCGGTCACGAGTGCGCCGATCGTCTGGGTCGGCAGGGCGAAGACGACGAACACGTTCGCCCCGGCACCCTTCAACGCCAGCACCTGCTGGGCGACGCTCGTCGAGGTGGCGTCGTACGACTGCGCGCTGACGATGTTGCTCTTCTTCGCACCGAGTCCGACGCGGAAGCCGGCGAAGTAGTTCTTGCCGTACGCGTCGTTCTGGTAGAGCACGCCGATCTTCGCCGCCGGCATGTTCGCGCTCAGATACTTGCCGTAGATCTTCGCCTCGCCGGGATAGTCAGGCTGGTACCCGATCGTCCACGGATACTTCTTCGCCGAGAAGCCCCAGTAGGAGTCGCCGGTGGCGATGAGCGTCTGGGGCACCTTGTGGCTGTTCAGGTACGACCAGATGCTGAGGTTCGGGGCGGTGCCGAGGCTGCCGAAGATGGCGAACACCTTGTCCTGCTCGACGAGCTGCTGCGTGAGCGGCACCGTCTTCGAGGGGTCGTAGCCGTCGTCGAGCACCTTGAAGTTGATCTTGCGGCCGTTGACGCCGCCGTTGTCGTTGACGTATGCGAAGTACGCGGTCTCCGCTGCGGGAATCGTCTTGTACAGCGACGCCGGCCCCGTGAGGGGGAACGTGCCGCCGATCGTGATCGTCGAGGCGCTGACCCCGGGTGCCGCCCGGTGAGCGCCGAACGCGGCGGTGACCGCGATGCCGGCGACGATCGCAGCCCCGGCGAGAACCGCCAGGATTCTGCCTTTCATACCCATCCGAACCCTCCTACGCATGGTTGAGCCCCGGTGAAAGCCGAGGTCGCCGATTATGACGTCTTCGGATCCGATTTGATAGCGGTTTTGACTGACGGTTCAAAGCGCCGCAGGAAGCCGGCGAAGCCGTTCGGGAGCAGGAGCATGATCAGGACGACGATCAGGCCGAAGACGACGTCCTGCCCGTGTGCGGAGCCGATCAGCGGGACGTCGGGGGCGACCGAGGGCAGGAGGGCGATGAAGAGGGCGCCGACGAGGACACCCCAGAGGGAGCCCAGGCCGGCCACGGCCGCGCCGATCAGGATCTGGAGGGAGAGCAGCACCGAGAACTCCCCGGGCTGGGCATAGCCGTTCGTGACGAGCACGAGCAATGAGCCGGCCACCCCGGCGAAGGCGGCGGAGACGCCGAACGCGAGCGTCTTGTAGATCGGGAGCGAGACACCGGACGAGACCGCCGCCAGCTCGCTGTCGCGGACCGCGCGGAAGGCCCGGCCGGTGCGCCCGCGCAGGAGGAGCCAGGCCGCGGCGAGCGCGAGGCCGGCGCAGCTCCACCCGACGACGTACAGCCAGAGATGGGACTTCGTCTGCGCTGCGTGGATGCCGTTGCTGCCGCCGAGGAACTTCGAGAACTTGAGCGGGAACTGCGGCACCGAGACGGCGAGGGCGAAGGTCGCGAGCGCGAGGTAGACGCCGGACAGCCGAAGCGCCGGCACGCCCACCGCGAGACCGCAGAGGAACGCGATGGCGAGCGAGGCCGGCAGCGTCGCGAGGAGGTTCCAGTGCCGGTCCGCCGAGAGGAGCACCGTCGTATAGCCGCCGATCGCCATGAAGGCGCCGTGCCCGATCGAGATCTGGCCCGTGTAGCCGGTGAGGATGTTGAGCCCGAGGATCGCGATGAAGTAGATCGCGACGTGCGTGGCCAGGCCCTGGTGGTAGCCGCTCATGAGGAACGGCAGGACGACGACCACGGCTGCCGCGATGCCGACGGGAATCAGCTTCATACGCGTCTCACCTGCTTGCGGCCGAAGAGCCCGTTCGGCTTGACGAGCAGGACGAGGAGCAGTACGGCGAAGGCGATCGGCAGGCGCAGCTCAGGGGTCGCGAAGCCGATGTACTGGCCGATCAGGTTGAGGAAGACGCCGAGGAAGAGTCCGCCGATCACCGCGCCGGCGGGGCTCTCGAGGCCGCCGAGCACCGCGGCGGCGAACGCGTAGAGCAGGATCGCCTGCATCATCGTCGGCTGCAGGAACTGCGTCGGCTCCGTCATCAGGCCCGCGACGGCGCCGAGCACAGCCGCAAGGCCCCAGCCGAGCGCAAGCATCGCGTTGACGCGCACGCCGACGAGCGACGCAGCCGCGGGTCGCAGCGCTGCCGCGCGCATCGCAAGGCCGAGCTTCGTGAATTGAAAGAGCGCCCACAGCACGATCACCGACAGGACGGTGACGATGAGCGTCCCGAGGTCCTGCCGTGAGAAGGCAACGCTGCCTGCGTGATACACGGCATTGCCGAACGGCGCGGGCATGAACTTCAGATCGGCGCCCCATTTCCAGGTGACGAGCCCGTCGATCAGGATGAAAAGGCCGACCGTGACGATCACGACGGCGATCACCGAGTGCTGCACGGGCCGGATCACCGCAACCTGGATCACGACGCCCAGCACGAACGCGATCAGGAGCGTGAGGAAGAACGCGAGCCAGTACGACACGTGCCACAGCGTCAGCTGGTAGGCGATGTACGTCGTCGCCATCGCGAGCTCGCCCTGCGCGAAGTTGATCACCTCGGTCGCGCGGTAGATCAGCACGAGCGCGAGCGCGAGGCTGCCGAAGATCGCGCCCTGCGCGAGGCCGGCGACCGTCTGCTGCGCGAAGATGCTGCTCGAGACGCTGCCGACGATGAGGAAGATCGCGCCGGCGAGCAGCAGAAGCACGACGGGGATCGAGATGCCGGTGCTCACCGCGGACTTGCGTTTGGGCAGCGCGATCATCAATAGCCCAGGTAGCTCCGGCGGACGGACTCGTGCTCCTGGAGCTCCGCGCTCGGTCCGGCGAGCGCGACGCGGCCGACTTCGAGCACGTACGCGTTCTGCGCGATCTGCAGCGCGATGTGCGCGTTCTGCTCGACGACGAGGACGGTCAGACCCTCCTCCGAGTTCAGCTCCTTGATGATCCGGAAGATCTCCGTCACGAGGAGCGGAGCGAGGCCGAGCGACGGCTCGTCGAGGAGCAGCAGGCGCGGGCGCTGCATGAAGGCCCGCGCGAGCGCGAGCATCTGCTGCTCCCCGCCGCTCAGCGTGCCTGCTTGCTGGGCGCGCCGTTCTTCGAGCCACGGGAAGTACGTCTGGATGCGGGCGAAGTCGTCCTTGGCCGCGCCCCGGCGCGTGTAGGCGCCGAGACGGAGGTTCTCCCAGACCGTGAGCTCCGCGAACGTCCCGCGTCCTTCCGGCACGTGCGCGATGCCGAGGCGCGCCACGCCGTCGGGTCCGAGGCTGCCGAGCCGCTTGCCGGCAAAGCGCAGCTGGCCGTCGCGGCGCACGGTTCCGGAAACCGCGCGCAACGTCGTCGTCTTGCCGGCACCGTTCGCTCCGAGCACGGTCGCGATCTCACCCTGGTCGACCGAGAACGAGACACCGTGCAACGCCTGCACGGGTCCGTACCGTGCGGTCACGTTCTCGAGCTCGAGCAAGGCGGCCATCAGGAGGCCTCCTCTAGCTCGCCGCCGAGATACGCCTCGATCACGTGCGGATCGCGCTGAACGTCCGTCGGCGTCCCGCTCGCGATGGTGCGACCGAAGTTGAGGACGTGTACGTGATCGGAGACGCGCATCACGAGGTTCATGTGATGCTCGACGAGGAGCACGGTCAACTTCAGGTCGTCGCGCAGCGTGCGGATGAGCGTTGCGAGCTCGTCGACCTCGGCGTGGTTCAGGCCGCCGGCCGGCTCGTCGAGCAGGATCAGCCGCGGCTTCGAGACGAGCGCGCGCGCGAGCTCCACCCGCTTCAGCGTGCCGAAGGGAAGGCCCGTGGCCGGACGGCGCGCGACGTCTCCGATGCCGACGTAGTCGAGCGCTTCCCGGGCCCGCGCACGCACGGCTCGCTCCCGCTCGAAGCGGGACACGGTGTGCGCACCGACGAGCACGTTCTCGAGCACCGTCATCGTCGGAAAGAGCTCGACGTTCTGAAAGGTGCGCGCGATGCCGAGGCTCACCACGCGGCTCGGCGGCGTGTGTCGCAGTGAGCTGCCGTCGAAGACGACATCGCCCGCATCGAGTCGGTAGAGCCGCGTGATCACGTTGAACGCCGTTGTCTTCCCGGCACCGTTCGGCCCGATCAGCCCGAAGATCGAGCCCGCCTCTGCCTCGAGCGAGACGTCGTCCAACGCCACGATTCCGCCGAACCGCAGGGAGGCGTTCTGAAGAGAGAGGAGACCCATGCCCGGTGCGGCGAGACTTTACGGATTCCGGGAGCGTGCGTCGAGGTACTCCTGCCAGAGCTGCTCCATCGTCGTCTGTCGCGCCGCCTGTGCATGCACGGGGTCGTAGGGCGTATAGCCGACCGCACGCACGATGAACGAGCCCTTGCGGTCGACGTCGAGGACGTTGATGCAGGCGGGTGCCTGCTCGAAGGCTCCGAGAAAGACCCTTTCGCCGGTCAGCGCCCGGCTCAGGATCGCGCGGTTCACGGCGCCGTGCAGAACGAGCAGCGCAACGTCCCACCGCTCGTCGGCGAGCAGCGCGTCGACCTCCGGGAGCACGCGGTCGAGCAGGTCGCCGATCGTCTCGCCGCCGAGGAAGCGGGTATCGAGCGGCACGACGCCGCGAAAGGCGGTCGTCATCATCTCCTGCACGACGTCCGGCGCGACGCCGCGGAGCTCGCCGCTCTCGATCTCGCGCAATGAGCTCCGCTCCTCGATGTCCGCATCCGGTGCGATCGCCCGTGCGGTCTCGAGCGTACGGGGGAGGCCGCTCGTGATCACGCGATCGAAGCGCACGTCCTCGAGCGCTCGCGCAGCTGCATTCGCCTGCGCGCGGCCGTCGTCGGTCAGCAGGACGTCGTGGGGATGCTCTCCGTGGAAGTAGCGCACCTGAGCGTGGCGCATCAGGTAGATGCGGCGACGCTGCGGCGCCGTCACTGCGAGCGCAGCGACTGTCCGCCGGCGGCCTGCATTCCCGCGATCATCCCCGCGGGCGACGCACCCTCGGGAAAGCGCTCGAGCAGCTCTCCGAGCAGTGCATCGGCGTCCCATCTCTCCTCGGAGACGAAGAGCTCGCCCGACGTCCAGCCCTGCAGCGCGTTGACGGCGCCGCCCCAGACGTGGAAGACCTGCCCGGTGATGTCCCGCGCCTCGTCGGAGCTCAGTGCGACGACGAGCGGCGACATGTTGGACGGATCGAGCGGATCGAAGCCCTCCGGCGGCGCGCCCATGTCGAAGGTGTCCTCGGTCATCCGTGTCCGTGCGTTCGGCGCGAGGCAGTTGACGGTGACGCCGTAGCGCTTCAGCTCCTGGGCGGCGATGAGCGTGAAGCCGGCGATACCCGCTTTCGCCGCGCCGTAGTTCGCCTGGCCGACGTTGCCGAAGACGCCCGACGGGCTCGACGTGTTGATCACGCGCCCACTGACCTCATCGCCCGCCTTCGAGCGCTCGCGCCAATACGCGGCGGCGTGCCGCGTCGGCGCGAAATGCCCTTTCAGATGCACCGCGATCACGGCGTCCCATTCCTGCTCGGTCATGTTCACGAGCATTCGGTCGCGAAGGATCCCGGCGTTGTTGACGAGGATGTCGAGCCGGCCGAAATCGTCGATCGCCTGCCTCGACGAGGCGTTCGGCGCCGTCGAAGTCGGCGACGTTCTCGCCGTTCGCCGCCGCCTCGCCGCCGGCCGCCTCGATCTCCGTCACGACCTGCTGCGCCGGCGTGTCGTCGTGGCCTTCGCCGGAGAGCGCGGCGCCGAGGTCGTTGACCACGATCTTTGCGCCCGCTTCGGCGAGTGCGAGGGCGTGCGCGCGGCCGATGCCACGTCCGGCGCCGGTGACGATCGCGACCTTCCCCTCGAGTGATGCCATGTGCGAGACAATACGCGTCCATGGACTTCGACCTCACCGAAGAGCAGCAGCTGATCCGCGAGACCGCCCGAGCGTTCTGCGACCGCGAGATCGCCCCGCATGCGCGCGAGTGGGATCGCTCCGAGCGGATGGACCCGGGAGTCGTGTCGAAGCTCGCAGACGTCGGCTTCCTCGGCTGCGCGCTGCCGGAGGAGCACGGAGGGATGGGGCTCGACACCGTCTCCTACTGCCTCGTGATGGAGGAACTCGGCCGCGCCGACTCCTCGGTCCGCGGGATCGTCTCGGTGAACAACGGACTCGCGGGCAAGACGATCGCGGCGTGGGGGACGGCGGAGCAGAAGGCGGAGTGGCTGCCCCGGATGTGCAGCGGCGAGGCGCTCGGGTGCTACGGGCTGACCGAGCCGGGGAGCGGCTCCGATCCGGGGTCGCTCGTCACCCGGGCCGACCGGGACGGGGACGGGTGGGTGCTGAACGGCTCGAAGATCTTCATCACGCTCGGCTCCTGGGCCGGTGTTGCGCTCGTGTTCGCACGAAGCGGCGGCGAGGGGCCGCGCGGGATCACCTGCTTCCTCGTGCCGACGGCGAGCGAAGGCTTCTCGGCTTCGAAGATCGACGGCAAGCTCGGTCTGAGGGCGCAGGACACGGCGGAGCTCGTCCTCGACGGAGTGCGCGTCCCGGACTCCGCCCGCCTCGGGGACGAGGGAGCAGGCTTCAAGGTCGCGATGTCCGCGCTCGACAACGGGCGGATCTCGCTCGCCGCCGGATCGGTCGGTATCGCGCAGGGCTGCGTGGACGCGTCGGTCGGCTACGCGTCGGAGCGCCGCCAGTTCGGCCGGCCGATCGCGGCGTTCCAGCTCGTGCAGGAGCTGATTGCCGACACGGCGGTCGAGACCGAGGCAGCTCGGATGCTCGCCTGGCGCGCCGCGTTTCTCGCCGACTCGGGAAAGCCCTACACGCTCGCGGCGTCGCAGGCGAAGTACTACGCGAGCGAGGTAGCGGTGCGAGCCGCGAACGCCGCGGTGCAGGTGCACGGCGGCTACGGCTATATCGACGAGTTCCCGGTGCAGAAGTACCTACGCGACGCGCGCGTCTCGACGCTCTACGAGGGCACGAGCCAGATCCAGAAGCTGCTGATCGGGCGCGCGCTGACGGGCGAGAGCGCGTTTATCTAACGGGCGAGAGCGCGTTTTCTAGCGGTACTTCTCGAGGAACCCCGGCGACGCGATGCGCAGCCGCGCCTCGACGTCCGCCTTTACATGGCGCAGCATTCCCGGCCGCACGTCGCCGGCGCGGATCGCGCGCACGAGCTCACGCTCGGCCGAGTCGTCCTCGACCGGTAGCGCCGCGAGCTCGCGGTAGATGATGCCGAGCGCGTTCATCGCCACGAGCATGCGAAAGCGCAGGCGATGATCCGTCAGGGTCGGCAGGATCTCGCCGCCGAGGAACTCCTGGATCGCCTCGGCCAGCTCCTGCGCAGTCGGCCTCTCGGTCACGCGGCCAGCCGTTCCAGGAGGTTGACGATCTCGTACTCCACCTCGGCGCCGAGCCGGCCGAGCGTCGCGAGCTCGACGCTTCGATCCTGTCCCGTCAAGTGGCGCTGCATCTGCGTGAGGCAGCCGATCGCCCAGCCGACGTTCCCGGCAAGCTCCCAGTAGTCGAGCTCCGAGGGCTGCACCGCCAGGCCGGTCAGCTCGTTGTAGCGCTCGAGGTACGGCTCGACCGGGCCGACGCCGCCGAGCCGCTTCTCGGGGACGCCGAAGCGCCACGCGCGCACGAGCGCGAAGGCGAGGTCGCGCACCGGATCATCGAGATGTGCGAACTCCCAGTCGAGCACGCCCGCGAGCCCGTCCGGACGCACCACGAGGTTGCCGATGCGGTAGTCGCCGTGCACGACGACGGGCTCACGGCGCGGCGGCCGGTTCTCGCGGAGCCACCAGAGCCCGAGCTCGATCGCGGGATGCGGCTCGCCCACCTCGTCGAGCTCCTCGACCATTCGCTCGAGGTGCGCGTCGGCGAGAAACGCAAGCCGTGCTGCAGGGATCGCGTGGATCTTCGCGAGCTCCTCCGCCATCTGCACCGGCAGCGCTTCGCGCGCGCCGGCGAGCTCGTCCTTCTGCACGATGCGACGCCCGATCGTGTCTCCCTCGAGCCGCTCCATCACGAACGCCTCGCGTCCATGGAGGTCGGGGATGTAGCCGTACGGCCGGGGCGCCTTCACCCCTGCCTCGTATGCGGCCTCGAGGACCGCGAACTCGTGCTCGAGGGAGAGCGTGTGGCGGTGGATCACACCGCCCGCGGCGCGCCGAACGAGCAGACGCTCGCCGTCCGCATCCACCGACCACGCCTCCTTCGAGGCTCCGCCGGCGAGGAGCGTCGGCTCGGAGACCTCGACCTCGCGGCCGAGCACCGCGGAGAGAGCCGGTTGGAGCGCCTCGCGCATCTCTGCGATCATGCCTCGCAGATGGCGACCGCTGTCATCTCGGACCTCATCGCCGACCGGCGCGACCAGGTGCGCTCCTTCATGGAGGAGCATGTCTATCCGAACGAGGCGGCGTTGGCGCGCGAGGATGACGCGGCAGACGCGCTCGTGGCGTCGCTTCGGCAGAAAGCGAAGGATGCGGAGCTGTGGGCGCCGCATCTCCCTCCGGAGGCGGGCGGCTCGGGCAGCGGCTTTCTCGAATACGCGTATCTGAACGAGGAGATCGGGCGCAGCATGTACGCGCAGCTCGTCTTCGGCTGCCAGGCGCCGGACGCCGGCAACGGCGAGATCCTCCACCTCTTCGGCACGGACGAGCAGAAGAAGCAGTTCCTCGAGCCGCTCGTGTCGGGGTCGACGCGCTCGTTCTTCGGCATGACCGAGCCGGAGGTCTCCGGGTCCGACCCGACCGGGCTGCGCAGTCGCGGCGTGCGTGACGGCGACGACTGGGTGATCAACGCGCACAAGTGGTTCTCGTCCGGCGCCGACGGTGCGGGCTTCGGCGTCGTGATGGTCGTCACCGATCCCGACGCGGAGCCGCACAGGCGGGCTTCGATGATCCTCGTCCCGACCGACACGCCGGGGTACGAGCTCGTCCGGAAGATCCCGGTCATGGGCCACGAGGGGCGCGGCTGGGGCACGCATTGCGAGACGAGGTTCACGGACGTGCGCGTCCCGGTGGACAACGTCCTCGGCGAGCCCGGCGACGGATTCCGCATCGCACAGAAGCGGCTCGGGCCGGGAAGGATCCACCACGTGATGCGCTGGCTCGGTCAGATGCAGCGCGCGTTCGATCTCATGTGCTCGTATTCGCTCGAGCGGAAGACGTTCGGCGAGCCGCTCGCCGACAAGCAGACGATCCAGAACTGGATCGCCGAGTCGGCGGCCGAGATCCAGGCCTGCCGCCTGATGACGATGCAGGCCGCCCAGAAGATCGACGACGGCGACGAGGCGCGCGTCGAGGTCTCCGTGATCAAGTTCTACGCGGCCAGGGTGCTGAACGACGTGATCGACCGTGCGCTGCAGGTGCACGGTGGGCTCGGCATGACCGAGGACACCCCGCTCGCGAGCATGTTCCGGCAGGCGCGCGCCGGGCGGATCTACGACGGGCCGGACGAGGTGCACAAGATGGTCGTCGCGCGGCGGATCCTCCGCTCGTACGCGGACGGAGGCACCTGGCGCTTCACGTAACCCTTGTCGGCAGCCGCGTGCGGCTCGAGCCGCTCGCGGCTCGCCACGAGGACGTGCTCTGGGGGATCGCGCAGGACGAGCGCATCTGGACGCTGATGCGCGTGCGCGGCAACGAGAGCCGGCAGCTCTTCCACGAGTGGTTCGAGTCGGTCGAGCTCGGCTTCGTCACCTTCCTCGACGGCGAGCCGGTCGGGCACTCGAGCTATCTCAACGTGCGCCCACACGACCGCGTGCTCGAGATCGGCAACACCTGGCTCGTCCCTTCGGCCTGGGGCACGGGCGCGAACACCGAGACGAAATACCTGCTGATGAAGCACGCCTTCGAGGACGAGGCGTATCTGCGCGTCGAGTTCAAGACTGACGCGAGGAACGCACGCGCCCGCGCGGCGCTCGCGGCGCTGCCGGCGGAGTTCGAAGGCGTCTTCCGCAGGCACATGATCGTACGAGGAGGCGAGCGGCGCGACTCCGCGTGGTACGCGGTCATCGACGAGGACTGGTCGCGCGTGAAGGCCGACCTCGAAGGACGGCTCAGGCAGCGTTCGTGAGTGCGGGCAGCTTGGCTCCGCACCCGCCGCACGACGCGTCGAGCGCGGAATTGATCACGAGGCACTGAGGACAGACCCGGAAGTCGTCGAGTGGCCTGATCTCGATCACCTTCGGGTCGGAGCGCATGGTCAGAGCATCGCGAGCTTTCGGAGGCCTGTCTATGACCCCTCTGGTGCCCGGCACCGCTCTCAGTCGCGGCGGATGATCTGCGTGCAGCGCGACGATGCGAGCAATTCGCCCGCCTCGTCGTAGAGATCCGCGGAGCAGAACGCGACCCGCCGGTTCCGCTGGATCACACGGCCTTCGGCGCGCAGCGTGCCCGGGCGCGCCGAGCGCATGAACTCGACGCGCAGATCGGCGGTGAGGAAGCTCTCGTCCTCGCCGATGAGCGACCAGCACGCTCCGCCCATCGCGGTGTCGAGCAGCGTCGAGACCATGCCGCCGTGGACGATCGGCCCGGACGGCGCGTGGAAGCAGTACTCCGGCGTCGCGTCCCATTCGATCACCGATTCGCCCTCGCCCTGCCTGACGGCGCGGTAGCCGAGCGTCAGCCAGATGTGCGGCGCCGGCAGATCGCCGCCCCAGCCTCGGCGGCTGCGACTCAACGCTCCGACCTCATCTGGGCCCGGGGATGTTCGGGAACCGAAACCGCAGCACGCGGTTGGGCTGCACGACCCAGGCTCCGCCGCTCTCGGGATCGGCCAGCGCCTGCAGCGCGGCCTGCGCAACGAACGACGGCTCCATCAGCGGCACGTCGAGCGACTCGCGGAACTCGCCCTCGACGATCGGCGTGTCGGTGAAGCCGGGACAGAGAGCGCTGATGCGGATCCCGCGGGCCGCGAGCTGCGGCGCGCAGCTGCGCACGAAGCCGACCACCGCATGCTTCGTCAGCGAGTAGACCGGATCCATCGGCGTCGGCGTGAGTCCCGCGAGCGACGCGGTCGCGACGATCGAGCCGCCGCTCGGCATCAGCCGCGCGGCAAGCTCGCGCACGCCGTAGACGACGCCGTCGATGTTCGCGCGCATCGCGCGCTCGTACTGCTCGTCGCCGAGCAGCGCCATGTCGCTCTCGCCGGTCGTGACGCCTGCATTCAGGAACGCGGCGTCGTACGAGCCCTCGAGTGCGCGCCATGCGGTCGGGTCGCCCACGTCGAACTCCGGTAGATCGAGCACGGTGATCTCCGCGTCGCCGAGCGCATCGGCGAAGGCCCGTCCAAGCCCGCCGCGCCCGCCGGTGATGAGCGCCCTCACGGGAGCAGCACGACCTTGCCGACGCTCTGCCTCGACTCGACGAGCGCATGCGCCTGCTCCACGTCGTCGAGCGGAAGCTCGGCGCCGACGAGCGGGCTCAGTGCACCGGTTTCCCACAAGCCGAGCAGCTCGCCGACCGCCTCGCCTACGAGCTCGGGATCGAGCCGCAGCAGGCGCCCGAGATAGAAGCCTGCGAGCCCGACGTTCCGTCCGACGAGCCGGGCCGGCTCGACCACCGGCCATGCCCCGGCTGCGGAGCCGATCGCGATCACCGTTCCGAGCGGACGGAGGCGCGCGAAGGACGAGGCGAAGAGGTCGCCTCCGACCGGATCGATCACGACGTCGGCGGCCAGGCTCTCGGGCAGGTCGTCGTAGACGTAGGCCTCCTCGGCTCCGAGCGTGCGGCAGGTCTCGAGCTTCTCCGCCGAGCCCACGGCGGCGATCACACGCGCCCCGAGCGTGCGCGCGACCTGCACGGCCGCAGTGCCGACGCCCCCGGCCGCGGCGTAGACGAGCACGACCGAGCCGGGACGTACGCGCGCCTGCCGGGTCAGCGGGATGTGCGCGGTCAGGAACGTCAGGAGGAAGGACGCCCCCTCCGCGAACGATGCGTGGTCGGGCAGCGGCACCACCTGCGCGCGATCGACGGCGACCTGCTCGGCATAGCCACCACCGCCCGAGGTGATGGCCATCACGCGGGTCCCGTCCTCGAGCTCGCCTGCGACCTCGGAGCCGAGCACCGCGGGGAGCTCAGGCATCTGTGGGTACTTGCCCCGGCGGACCATCACGTCGGCGAAGTTGATCCCCGCCGCACGGACGCGCACGATCACCTTGCCGTCGGCCTCCGGCTCGGGAACGTCGGCGAGCTCGAACGGCCCGTCGACCTCGCGCAGAAGGGCGGCTCTCAAGTCTTGGCCGGCTCGGCCGCGGCGAACTGGTCGCGGAGCGCCATCTTCTTGAACTTGCCGACGCTCGTCTTCGGGATCTCCTCGACGAACTCGAACCGCTCGGGCAGCCACCATTTCGCGAAGTTCGGCGCGAGGAACTCGCGCAGCTCGTCGGCCGACGCCGATGCGCCCGGCTTCAGCACGACCGCGGCCAGCGGCCGCTCGTCCCACTTGACGTCGGGGATCGCGATCACCGCCGCCTCGGCCACCGACGGGTGCGCCATCAAGGCGTTCTCGAGCTCGACGGACGAGATCCACTCGCCGCCGGACTTGATCACGTCCTTCGAGCGGTCCTTGATCTGGATGTAGCCGCGAGGGTTGATCGAGACGATGTCGCCGGTCCTGAACCAGCCGTCGGCCGTCCAGCGGTCGGCCTGCTCGGGTGTGTCGTAGTACGACGACGCGACCCACGGCCCGCGCACCTCGAGCTCGCCCATCGCCTCGCCGTCCCAGGGGATCTCCTCGTCGCCGACACGTGCGCGAAGCTCGACGAGGGCGAGCGGGAGGCCGGCCATCGCGCGCAGATCCAGCTGCGACTCGGTGTCGAGCCCGGCGAGATCGTGCGGAAGGTCGGAGGTGGTGGCGACGGGCGAGGTCTCGGTCATTCCCCAGCCCTGCACGATCGTGAGCCCGTGCTTCTGGAAGGCGGCGATCAGCGACCGGGGCACCGCGGAGCCGCCGACGAACATGCCTTTCATGTGGGACAGGTCCCAGGCGTCCGGGCGTGCGTCGAGCGCCTGCAGCATCCCGAGCCAGATGGTGGGCACGCCCGCAGACCAGGTGACCTTCTCCTGGACGAAGTCCTCGAGCAGGCTCTCGGCGTCGAGGTGCTGTCCGGGGTAGACGAGCTTCGCGCCGAGCATCGTCGCGACGTACGGATAGCCCCAGGCGTTCGCGTGGAACATCGGCACGACGGGCAGGATCGTGTCGTGCACGCTCGTGCTCAGACCGAGCGGGTGATTGGACGCGACGCCGAGGGCATGTAGCACCGAGCTGCGATGGGAGTAGACGACGCCCTTCGGCAACCCGGTGGTGCCGCTCGTGTAGCACATCGCCGCCGCGTCGTTCTCGTCCAGGTCGGGCTCGACCCACTCGTCGGCATCTGCGCCGGCGAGCAGCTCCTCGTAGGAGTCCTCCACGACGAAGACGTGCTCGATCTGCGTGCGATCGCGGAACTGGTCGAGGAGCGGCAGGAGGGACCGGTCGACGATGACGACCTTGTCGCCAGCGTGATTCGCGATGTACGCGAGGTCGTTCGGGTGCAGGCGCAGATTGAGCGTGTGCAGTACGAACCCGCCGCAGGGGATGCCGAAGTAGGCCTCGTGATGCTGGTAGTGGTTCCAGCAGAGCGTCGCGACGCGATCGCCCGGCTCGAGCCCGAGCTTCTGCAGCGCGACCGCGAGCTGCTTGGCGCGACGCGACGACTCGCCGTGTGTGGTGCGGTGGAAGCTCTTGTCGGGAAGGCGCGTGACGATCTCGCCGCGCGCGAAGTACGTCTCCGCCCGCTTGAGGATATGGGGCAACGTGAGCTGGAAGTCCATCATCAGACCGTCCATGGCGCCCTCCTCGTTCTAGACGGGAACGGTCACACCGAGCACGGCGTCCGCGACCTCGCCGCGGAGCTCGGACGGCCGCGAGCCGAGGCCCTCGAGCCACAGCGCTCGCTTGTAGAAGCGGTGGAGCGGGTGCTCCCAGGTGAAGCCGGTGCCGCCGTGCACCTGGATCGACCGCTCGCAGGCGGCGACCGCTGCTTCCGCCGCGAACGCCTTCGCGGCGGCAGCCGCGACGGGCGCCTGCTCGTCGTCCTCGGCGACGCACCACGCCGCCCAGTAGACGAGCGAGCGGGCGAGCTCGACGTCGGCGTACGTGTTCGCGAGCTGGTGCGAGACCGCCTGGTAGACCCCGATCGGCTTGCCGAACTGCTTGCGCGTCGATGCGTGCTGGATCCCGAGCTCGAGGACCCGCTGCGCGACGCCGACGGCCTCCGCGGCCGCCGCGGCGCGCGCACGCGGAACGTCGCGAGCGCCGGGCAGCGGCGTTCCGTTCGTCCGCTCGAGGCGCCCGACGGGCCGGGACGGATCGACAGTCGGCAGATCCTCGCCGCGCGCCTCGTGCGCCGAGCCTTCCGTGTCGACGACCTTGTCGACCGAGCCGAGCCACGGCGTCAGCCCCCGCACCTCGGCCGACCACTTCGTCCTGCCCGCTGCCACCGCGGCCCGGTCCTCGGGACCAAGGGAGGCGAGTGCGAGCCCGACGGTCGCGAGATACGGGCCGGGATAGAGCGCGTAGCCGAGCTCCTCGAGTAGGATCGCCTCCTCGACGAAGCCGAGGCCGGCACCGCCCTCGTCCTCTGCGACCGAGACGCCGAGCCAGCCGAGCTCCGCCAGCTCGGCCCAGCGGTCGTCTTGCGGCCCGTCCCAGTCCCGGTCGAGCGGGTAGCGCTCGGAGAGCCAGGCGCGCGCCGCGCGCTTCAGCTCGAGCTGCTCCTCTGTGAAGGCGAAGTCCATCAGCGGCTCTTCGGTAGCCCGAGCACACGCTCGGCGACGATGTTGCGCAAGACCTCCGATGTGCCCGCCTCGATCGTGTTGCCGCGGCTTCGCAGCTGCTGGTGATGCCACCAGCCGTCGTCGAGGATCCCCTCCGCGCCGAGCAGCTCGCGGCCGAGCTTCGTCATGCGCTGATTCTGCTCCGACCAGCGCAGCTTGATCGCCGAGCCCTCCGGGCCCGGAATGCCGGTGCGCTGCAACGTGCCGAGCGATCGATAGTTCGTGTAGCGGAGCGCCTGCAGCTCGATCCACTCGGTCGCGATCCGCTCCCGCGTGCCTTGATCGCCGTTCACGCGGTCGCGCGCGACCGCGAGCAGCTTGTCCACGCCGGCCTCGAGCGCAGCCGTGAGCGCGAAGCCGAGCGTTCCGCGTTCGTGCAGCAGCGTCGTCATGGCGACCTGCCAGCCCTGCCCCTCTTCGCCGAGCCGGTTCGACACCGGCACCTCGACGTCGTTGAAGAAGATCTCGTTGAACTCGGCCTCGCCCGTGATCTGGCGCAGCGGCCGCACCTCGACGCCGGGCGCGTGCATGTCGACGATCAGGTAGGTGAGGTTCTGATACCTCGGCGCGTCCGGATCGCTCTGCGTGACGAGGATGCAGTAGTCGGCGATGTGGGCGAACGACGACCACACCTTCTGGCCGTTCACGACGTAGACGTCGTCGCGCCGCTCGGCCCGCGTGCGCGCCGCGGCGAGATCGGAGCCCGCGTCCGGCTCCGAGAAGCCCTGGCACCAGATCTCCTCGGCCGACAGGATCTTCGAGAGGTGCGCCTGCTTCTGCTCCTCCGTGCCGTGCGCCATGATCGTCGGTCCCGCCATGCCCAGGCCGATCACGCCCACGTGCGCCGGAGCCTGGGCGCGCGCCATCTCCTCGTAGAAGATCGCCTGGTGGCTGTAGGGAGCGCCCGCACCGCCGTACTCCTTCGGCCACGTGAGGCCCGCATAGCCGCCTTCGTAGAGGAGCCGGCTCCACTCGCGTCCGAACTCCTCGAAGCGCTGCGCGCCTCCGCGTCCGCCGCGCCGCTCCTCGGGCAGGTTCGCGTCGAGCCATGCGCGGAGCTCGGCCCGGAAGGCGGCTTCTTCGGCTGTGTCGCGAAGATCCATGGGCTCACGAAGCCTATGCAGAAGCGGGAGCGGCTGCCAGCGTCGGCGCCGTGACGATCTCGCGGGGGCGCACCGGCAGCAGGCTGACGACGGCGACCGTGACGGCGACGCCGACCCACTGGCTCCAGCGGAGGTTGCTCGAGAACACGTAGATCCCGACGAGGGCCGCGGTGACCGGGAAGGCGAGCTCGCCGAGGGCGGCGAGGAGGGCAGGCGTACGCCTCAGCCCGTAGTAGTAGAGGCCGAGTGCGAGGAAGCCGGTGACGACGGCGAGCAACGCGATCCAGAGGCTGTCGTGCGCGCCGGCGAACCAGGTGCTCTCGCCGACGATCGGCAGCGCCGCGGCGCTCGCGATCAGCCCGAAGGCGAAGCGCACCGTCGACACCTGCTGGAACTCGAGCCGCCGGCTGAGGTAGCGCCCGAGCACGGTCCCCATGCCCCAGAGCGCCGCCGCGCCGAGCGACTCGACGATCGGCGTCAGCCCGCGTGCGTGCGGGGCGAGCGGATGCGGAAGCGCGATCAGCCAGATGCCGGCGAGCGCCGGCAGGAGGAACCACGCGAACCGCGGGCGCGGCTGCTCGCCGAGGACGAGCCACGCGCCCGCGACCGCGACGAGCGGCTGCGCCTTCTGCAGGACGAGCACCGTGATGAAGTCGCCGTGGAAGAGCGCCTGCGTGAAGAGGATCGTCGCGACGGCCGACGCGCCGGCCCCGACCGCGATTCCGGCCGCGACGTACCGCGGACCTGCGGCCCACAGCACGCGGAGGGAGACGACGAGCAGCGGCAGCGTCAGGGCGACGAGCACGACGTGCTCGCCGAAGACGATCGTCGCCGGGCTCGTCGAGTGCGAGAGCGGCTTGCGGATGAGGCCGTCGAGACCCCACATCGCCGCTGCGATGCTCACGAGGACGACTCCCGGAACGCTGCTCAGGCGCTGCATCTCAGGCGAGCGTACCGGCGTCATGGCGCAGCAGGTCGTCCACGGTCTCGCGCCGCCTGATCAGCCGTGCCTCTCCGTTGCCGACGAGCGCGACGGCCGGTCTCGGGACCCCGTTGTAGTTCGAGCCCATCGCGAGGGTGTACGCGCCGGTCGCCGCGACGGCGAGCAGGTCGCCGCGGCGCGGGTGCGGCAGCTCGGCGGCCTCGATCAGCACGTCGCCCGTCTCGCAATGCTTGCCCGCGACCCGGAAGACGCCGTCCGCGAGCTCGTCTGCACGGTTCGCGAGGAGCGCCTCGTAGCGGGCGCCGTAGAGCTGCGGACGCAGGTTGTCCGACATGCCGCCGTCGATCGAGACGAAGCTGACGCCGCCGCTCTGCTTCACGACGCCGACCCGGTAGAGCGTGACGCCCGCCCGGCCGACGAGCGACCGGCCCGGCTCGAGCACGAGCTGCACGGGGTCGGGCCAGCGCTCGCGCAGTCGTGCGACGAGCGGCGTCACAAAATCCGCGATCTCCGGAACCTCCGAGTCGCGTGTGTACCGGATGCCGAGGCCGCCGCCGATGTCGAGGACCCGAGGCGTCCAGTCGAGCTCGGCGCGCGCCCGCTCGCAGAACGAGGCGAGCCGTTCCACGGCAAGGAGGCTCTCGTCGATGCGTGCGAGCTGGGAGCCGAGATGGAAGTGGACGCCTGCGACGTCGACTCCGAGCGTGCGCGCCTGCTCGACGACGCGTAAGGCGCCTTCCGCCGGCAGGCCGAACTTCGACTCGTCGTGCGCGGTCTGGATCGCGCGGTGCGTGACCGCCTCGACGCCTGGGGTCAGGCGGACGAGCGCGCGGCGGACGCCGGCTTCCGCAGCTCGCGCCGGCTCGTCCTCCGCGTCGAGCACCACGGTGACGCCCGCGTCGGCGGCGGCCCGCAGCTCGGCGTCGGACTTGTTGTTGCCGTGGAAGAGCATCCGGTCTGCGGGCATGCCCGCCGCCAGCGCGAAGGCGAGCTCGCCCAGCGTCGACACGTCGGCGCCGATTCCCTCCTCGGCGAGCAGGCGGAGGAGCTCGACGTTCGCGAATGCCTTCGTCCCGTAGATGACGAGCGCGTCCGGCGCCGCCTCGCGATACGCGCGCGCCTGCGTCCTGACGGTCTCCTCGCAATAGACGACGAGGGGGGTCCCGTGAGCCGCCGCGAGCATGCTCGCTGCGACCCCGCCGAGGTGGAGCTCACCCGCGTCGATGCGCGCCGAGTCGGGGAAAAGCGTGAGCACAGGTTGCTAGTATCAGAGCCACGATGAAGGAGCTGCTTAGCTAGCGCAGGGAGCACACGCGGCGCCGCCGCGGCAGCCTCCCACGGCCTCTCTCAGGAGAGGCTTTTTTGTAGGAGAAACCGACACGGGACAGGCTTGTCCCCGTGACCGATGTTCAGATACGACGCACATACGACCGAAGCGAAATGGCAGCGCGTCTGGGAGGACGAGCGGGCCTTCCGCGTGCCGGACCCGGAGCCCGGGGCCGACCGGTCGCGGAAGAGCTTCGTGCTCGAGATGTGGCCGTACCCGTCGGGCACGCTGCACATGGGCCACACGCTCGTCTACACGATCGGCGACGTCCTGGCCCGCTTCCAGCGCCGCAACGGCCTCGAGGTGATGCACGTGATGGGCTTCGACTCCTTCGGCCTGCCGGCCGAGAACGCCGCCATCCGCGAAGGCGGGCATCCACGGGAGATCGTCGAGCGGAACATCACCGAGATCACGAGGACGATGAAGCGGATGGGGTGGGGCTACGACTGGGATCGCCTCGTTTCCGCGCATGAGCCCGAGTACTACCGCTGGACGCAGTGGCTCTTCCTCAAGCTCTTCGACGCAGGGCTCGCATACCGCAAGGGCGCCCCCGTGAAATGGTGCCCCTTCGACCAGGTCGTCCTTGCGAACGAGCAGGTGCACGACGGCCGCTGCGAGTACTGCGGCACCGAGGTCGTCGCGAAGAATCTGGAGCAGTGGTTCTTCAAGACGACCGCGTACGCCGACGAGCTGCTCGACGACCTGCCGGCGATCGACTGGCAGGACCGCATCAAGGCGATGCAGCGCAACTGGATCGGCCGGTCCGAGGGTGCCGAAGTGCTGTTTCGCATCGATGAGCTCGACGAGGACATCCCCGTGTTCACGACGCGGCCCGACACGCTCTACGGCGCGACGTTCTTCGTTCTGGCGCCGGAGCACCCGCTCGTCGAGCGGCTGGCCGAGCGCTCCCCGAACGGTGACGAGCTCCGCGAGTACGTGCGCCGGGCTGCGGTCAAGCGCGGCGAGGAGCGCGCGGCCGCCGAGGGCAAGACGGGCGTGTTCACCGGCTTCTTCGCGACGAACCCGGTGAACGAGGCGCGCATCCCGATCTGGGTCGCCGACTACGTGCTGATGGAGTACGGCACGGGCGCGATCATGGCGGTGCCGGCGCACGACGAGCGCGACGGTGAGTTCGCGCAGACGTTCGACCTGCCGATCGTGCCGGTCATCGACGAGGCGGGCCGGCTCGTCGATTCCGCGCAGTTCAGCTCGCTCCCGGCCGAGGAGGGCAAGCGCGCGATCGTCGAATGGCTCGAGGGCCGCGGCCGCGCCAAGGCCGCGATCAGCTTCCGGCTGCGCGACTGGGGGTTCTCGCGGCAGCGGTACTGGGGCAGCCCGATCCCGATCGTCTACTGCGACGAGCACGGGCAGGTCGGCTTGCCGGAGAGCGAGCTGCCGCTGCTCCTGCCCGAGGTCGAGGACTACAAGCCGAAGGGGATCGCACCGCTCGAGTCGGCGGAGGACTGGGTACGCGCCCCGTGTCCCGTATGCGGCAAGGAAGGCAGGCGCGAGGTCGAGACGATGGACACCTTCGTCGACTCGTCGTGGTACTTCCTCCGCTACTGCGATCCGCAGAACGCCGACGCGGCCTGGGATCAGAAGCTCGTCGACTGGTGGTGCCCCGTCGACCAGTACATCGGCGGCGTCGACCACGCGACGATGCACCTGATCTACGCACGCTTCTTCATGAAGGCGCTGAACGACCTGGGCCTCATCGGCTTCCGCGAGCCGTTCCTGCGCCTGTTCTCGAACGGGTGGGTGCAGCTGGGCGGGACGAAGATGTCGAAGTCGAAGGGCAACGTGATCGGCCCCGAGGATCTGCTGGAGGCGTACGGCGCCGATGCCGTGCGGCTCTACATGCTCTTCATCGGTCCCGCGAACGAGGACATGGACTGGACGGACGAAGGCATCGAGGGAATGGTGCGGTTCGTCCGCCGGCTGTACCGGCTCGTCTGCGACGTCGCGGCGCATGCGCCGCCCGGCAGTGACGCCCCGCCGGTGAACGAGCTCTCGCGGAAGGCGCACGAGACGATCGCCCGCATCACCGACGACATCGGGCGACGCCAGTCGTTCAACACGGCGATCGCCGCGGTGATGGAGCTCGTGAACGAGCTGTCGCGCGCCGGCGCGGAGGATCCCGCGGCGCGCTTTGCGGCCGAGACCGCGGCCTCGGTGATCCAGCCGTACGCACCGCATCTCGCCGAGGAGCTCTGGGAGCGCCTCGGCCACACGCGGCTCTGGGAGCACGAATGGCCGGTGGCCGACCGCTCGCAGCTCGAGCGCGCGACCTTCGAGCTCGTCGTGCAGGTGAACGGGAAGGTGCGCGACCGCTTGGAGGTCGATGTCGGCGTGCCCGAGGACGAGCTCGTGGCGCGGGCGCAGGCGTCGCCTCGGGTGCAGGCGCACATCGACGGGATGACGGTGCGCAAGACGATCGTCGTGCCGCGCAAGCTCGTCAACTTCGTCGTCGGCTAGAGGCGAAGGCTTGACGAAGGCGTGACGCTTTCCGCGTCACGCTCTCCGCGTGGATCTACACGCGCTCACGCCTGTCCAGCGACGACTTCTCGCCGTCATGGCGCTCCTCGGCGTCGTGCTGCTGGTCGGCGTGCCCCGGCTGCTGCATCGCGGGAGCACGCACGTTGCGATTCCCGTCTTGCGCGCACCGCGCGCTGCCCGCGCGTCGTCGAGCGCGGCAAAGCTCGTCGTCGACGTCGCGGGTGCGGTGCGGAGGCCGGGCCTGCACGAGCTTCCGAGGGGCACGCGCATCGCCGACGCGGTCGCCGCCGCGGGCGGTGCGACCGCGAAGGCCGACCTCGGCGCAGTCAACCTCGCGGCCCCGGTGGCCGACGGGGAGCAGATCGTCGTGCCCGTGCGCGGGCCGGGTGCGGCGGGAGCGTCGAGCGGCGCTGCTCCTTCCCCGACAGCGCCGCTCGACCTCAACACCGCGACCCTCGAGCAGCTCGACGCGCTGCCCGGCATCGGGCCGACGACGGCGCAGAAGATCCTCGAGTACCGCCAGGCGCACGGGTCGTTTCACTCCGTGTCGGAGCTCGATGCGGTGCCGGGCATCGGCCAGGGCCGTATCGATGCGCTCAAGGGACTCGTGCTCCCGTGATCCGGCGGTCGTATCTCCTCGCCGGCTCGCTCGCCGGTGGCCTCGCTGCCCCGGCGGCGGTGCGGTTCGCGGTCGAGCCGGCGCTCGCCGTCGCGGCGCTCGCCTTCGTCTGGCCCCGTGCCGCACTCGGAGTGCTGCTCGCGCTCACCGGCTGGTGGTGGGGCAGCGAGCGACTGCAGGCGCTCGATCGAAGTGCGCTCGCGGCGCAGATCGGGACGGCGGGGGTCGCGCTCGTCGACCTGAAGGAGCCACCGCGACGCGGCCGCTACGACATCCGTGTCCGCGCCGTCGTGGTGCGCTGGTCGGGTGCACGCGGCGACACGAGGCCGTGCTGCTCGAGTTGCCGCTCCTCCGCGCGCCCCCGCCGCAGGGCGCCCGCCTGCGCGTTCTCGGCACGCTGCGTCCGCCGAGCGACTTCGAGCGCACCTGGCTGCGGCGGCACGGCGTGCATGTCGTGCTGCGCGCCTCCGCGGCTCGGGTCGTGCGGCTCCGGGGCGGGCTCGCCGACCGGCTGCACGCATGGCTCGCGAAGGCTTCGACGCCCGGGTTGAGGGGAGAGCGCCGCGCGGTCCTGGAGGGCGTCGTGCTCGGCGAGGACAACGGCCTCTCCGACACCTTGCGGCAGCGCTTCCGTGCCTCCGGCCTCTATCACCTGCTCGCGGTCAGCGGCGGCAACGTGATCGTCGTCGCGGGCGGAACCGTCGGGCTCCTGCTGCTGCTCGGGGTCTCGCGGCTCGCCGCAGAGGTGGCGGCGCTCGCGTCGATCGGCGCCTACGTCCTCGCGGTGGGTCCCCAGCCGTCGGTGATCCGCGCGGGAGTCGTCGGCGCGCTCGGCTCGCTCGCCTGGCTCACCGGCCGCGAGCGCGACCGCTGGTATGCGCTGCTCGTCGCGGCGATCGTCCTACTCGCGTGGAATCCGTGGAACGCGCTCGACCCCGGCTTCCAGCTCTCCTTCGCGGCAGTGCTGTCGATCTTCCTGCTTGCGCCGCGATTCCTGCACGCGCTCGAGGGGTACCCGGTGCCGCGGCCGCTCGCGCAGTGCGTCGCAGTCTCGGCGGCGTGCGGACTCGCCACTGCGCCCGTGTCGTGGCTCCACTTCCGCGCGATCCCGCTCGTGACCGTGCCCGCAAATGCCGCTGCCGCGCCGGTCGTCACGCCGTTGCTCGCGCTCGCGTTGCTCGCGGCGATCCTGCCGCCGGCCGGTCCATTGCTCGCGCAGCTCAACGGGTGGTGCGCGGCGTACCTCGCAGGCTGCGCCCGGTTCTTCGGCGGGTTGCCGGGAGCGCAAGTCCGGTCGCCGGCGGCGGTTGCCGGGCTCGCGTCGGTCGTGCTCCTTGTCGCCGCCTATGCTTGCCGGGGTGGCCACCGAGCTGAAGCCGGTCTACCTCCTGCACGGCAGCGACCGGCCGAAGATCACGCGCGCGGTGCGGAGGCTCCGTGAGCGGATCGGCGACGAGTCGACAGAGCATCTGACGGCACGCGAGTCCTCAGGGGCCGACGCGGCGGCCGTCTGCAACTCGCTCGGGCTCTTCGTCGGGGAAGGGCGGCTCGTGATCGTCGACGACGCCGAGCGCTGGAAGGCGGCCGACGTGAAAGAGGTCGTCGCGTATCTCGCGTCGCCGGCGCCGGCCACCGTGCTCGCGCTCGTGGCAGGCGAGATCAAGTCCGACGCCGCGCTCGTGAAGGCTGTCGCGAAGGCCGGTCAGGTGCTGACGTACGAGGTACCGAAACGGAAGCTTCCCGAGTGGGTGTTCGAGCAGTTCGCCCGCGTGGGAGCGAAGGCCGACGCGGATGCGTGCCGCGCGCTGATCGACATGGTCGGCGACGATCTCGACGAGCTGACGAGCGAGATCGAGAAGCTCGCGACATGGGCGGCGGGTGAGACGATCACGCTCCGCGACGTCGAGCAGATGGCTGCGGGCCGTGCCGAGACTGCGATCTTCGCGCTCACCGATGCGTGGGGCCGCCGCGACGTCGGCGCGGTGTTGCGCTCGGCAGAGGAGATCATGGAGCGCTCGCATCGTCCGCGGTCCGGCGAGCTGATGCGGATCATCGCGTCGCTCGTCAGCCACGTCGGCCGCGTTCGCCGCTGCCAGAAGCTCGCCGAGGAGGGCGTGCGCCCGAAAGACGCGGCGCCACGGTTGAAGATGCATCCCTACGCGGCGGAGAAGGCGTTCGGGCAGGCGGCGAACTTCTCCGCGGAGGAGCTCGGTGACGCGCTCGTACGGCTGGCCGAGCTCGACGCGGCGGCGAAGGGGGGCTCACGCCTTCCGGCCGACCTCGAGCTCGAGCGTGCGCTCGTCGATGTGACGCGCGGCCGCGCCGCTTAGGAGGGTTTGCCCGCAACGAGGCGGGCGGCCTGCGCCTTGCGGCGCGCGGCGGTGTTCTTGTGCAGCGAGCCTCTCGCTGCGGCGCGGTCGAGCCAGCGGACGAGCTCCTTGTGCGACTCGCCGATCGCGGCGGCGTCGCCGGCCTCCGCAGCCGTCTCGAGGCGGCGCATGAGCGTCTTCGAGGTCGACCGCCAGCGGAGGTTCTCGACCCGCTGCCGCGCGGCCGAGCGAACCCGCTTCTTTTGCTGTCTGATGTTCGGCATCGGCGTGAAAACGCCCGCTTTAGCGGGCCTCGAAATGGTAGCAGCGGCAGGAGAGGCCTGCGGGGGCGTGAACTTGCCTGCATGGACGACAAGCGGGGCGGGGGCGACCGCCGATCGGACCCCGACCGCCGGTCGGGCGACGAGCGCCGCGGTGACGAGGACGTCGATCCGCCGCCGGAAGGCGACCGTCGCACCGGCGACGACCGCCGCTCGCCGAAGGACCGCCGCACAGGCAAAGATCGCCGCTCCGGCGGCTGACGTACCCTCCTTGCTGTGACCGACGCCGACCGCGAGCGCGAGCTGCGCCGGCTCGAGCGCGACCGCCGGCGGCGCGAGCGCGGGGGTCCGACCTACTTTGCTCCGAGCACGCTGGACGGGGTCGGGCCGGACGACCCGACGGTGAACCTGCGTCCGGGCGAGCTCGGGCTCGACGCCGTCGAGAGCGACCAGTTCGCGACGGCCGAGACGATCGTGCAGCCGCCAGCCGCGTCTGGGGCGGAGGAGCCGCCGCGCCGCCGACTCGGAGTCTCCGCCGCCATCTTCGGAGCCGCCACGGCGGTCTCCCGCGTCCTCGGGCTCGTGCGCGAAGTGGTGGCGTCGTACTACTTCGGCGCGCGCGGCCCGATCAACGCCTTCACGGTCGCATTCCAGCTCCCGAATCTCGTCCGCGCGCTCGTCGCCGACGCGGCCCTGTCGTCGGCGTTCGTCCCCGTCTTCGTCGATCTGCTGAAGAAAGACCCCAAGCGGGCCTGGCGCGTGGCGTCGAGCCTCTTCTGGCTGATGCTGCTCGGCCTCACCGCGCTCAGCGCGCTCTTCATCCTCGTTGCGCCGTGGGTGATCGGGATCTTCGGCAATCCAGGTCACAACCGCGGGCTCGCGATCGGGCTCTCGCGCGTGCTCTTCCCGATCGTCACGCTGCTCGGCGTCAGCGGAATCGTCGTCGGGATCCTGAACAGCTACGACCACTTCACAGTGCCGGCGATCTCGCCGGTGTTCTGGAACATCGCGATCATCGCCGGCCTCGCGATCGGAGTCCCGCAGGCGCACTCGATGAACACGAAGCTCTATGTCTACGCCGTCTCGATCCTGATCGCGACGTTCATCCAGGTGTTCCTCCCGCTCCCCTGGCTCCGCGGCTACGACGGGCGGCTACGGCTCGCGCTCGACTGGCGTGACCCTGCGGTGAAAGAGGTCTTCAAGAACATGGTTCCGGTCACGCTCGGCCTGGGGCTGATCAACGTCAACGCGGTCATCGACACGTTCTTCGCGTCGCGCTACATCAACGGCGACCTTGCGCCGACCGCGATTCAAAAGGCGTTTCTCATCTACATGCTTCCGCAGGGGATGTTCTCCGTTGCAATCGCGACCGTGCTTTTCCCGACGCTCTCGCGGTTCGCCTCGGCGGCTCGTGAAAGCGGCGACTTCACCGGCTTCCGCGAGACGGTCGGCTTGGGACTGCGCCAGATCGCGTTCCTCCTCGTCCCTGCCGCAGTCGTGAGCGCGGTGCTCGCGGAACCGATCGTCCGTCTGCTCTTCCAGCGGGGCGCCTTCCACCCGAACCAGACACCCGTTGTCGCGAGCTGCCTCGCCGCCTTCAGCGCCGGGCTCGTGTTCAACGGCGCAATGCTGATGCTGAACCGAGCGTTCTTCAGCCTTCGCTCGAACTGGGTGCCGACCTCGATCGCGCTCGGCAATCTGTTCTTGAACGCGCTGCTCGACTTCGCGTTCTATCGCGTCGGCACGTGGGGCATCCCCCTCGCGACGGCGATCTGCAACGTTGCCGGCACGTGGGCGCTCCTCGTCGTGCTGCGTCGGCGCATCCGTCGCGTCGACGGCGGTGCGATCGCATCGACGACGATCCGCGTCGCCGTCGCGTCTGCCGTCGTCGGCGCAGCCGCCTGGACGATCTGGCATCCGCTCGACTCGGCGCTCGGGCGCTCGTTCCCGGCCCAGCTCGTCTCGCTCGGTGCCGCCCTGGGCGCGGCGATCCTCGTCTACGGGCTTTGCTGCCGTCTGCTCCAGGTGCGCGAGTTCGACGCGCTGCTTTCCCTCCGCACGCGGCTTCGACGGGCCTAGCCGGGCCCGCGGCCCAGGGAAAACCGCTCTCACGCGTACCATGGCCGCCGAATCCCATGGACCAGAGCAAGATCCGCAACTTCTCGATCATCGCCCACATCGACCACGGCAAGTCGACGCTGGCCGACCGCATCCTCGAGATCACCGAGGCCGTCTCTGCGCGCGAGATGCGCGAGCAGCTGCTCGACTCGATGGATCTCGAGCGTGAGCGCGGGATCACGATCAAGGCGCAGGCCGTGCGGGTCTCGTGGAAGGGCCACGAGCTGAACCTGATCGATACGCCTGGGCACGTGGACTTCACCTACGAGGTCTCGCGGTCGCTGCAGGCCTGCGAGGGCGCGGTCCTCGTCGTCGATGCGGCGCAGGGCATCGAGGCGCAGACCCTCGCCAATGCGTATCTCGCGATCGAGAACGGGCTCGAGATCGTCCCCGTCGTGAACAAGATCGACTTGCCGCAGGCCGACCCCGACGGGGCGTCGATCGAGGTCGCCGAGCTGCTCGGCGACGATCCCGCCCGCGTCGTTCGCATCTCCGCGAAGACCGGGATCAACGTCGCGCAGGTGCTCGACGCGATCATCGAACGCGTCCCCGCGCCTGCCGGGCGTCCCGACGCACCCCCACGAGCGCTCGTGTTCGACTCGTCCTACGACCAGTACCGCGGCGTGATCGCGTTCCTGCGCGTGATCGACGGCACGTTCAACCGCCGCGACGCGTTGCAGACGATGGCGACGCACACACGCTTCGACGCGGAGGAACTCGGCTTCTTCTCGCCGACCATGAGGCCGGTCGAATCCCTCACGGCCGGCGAGGTCGGGTACGTCGTCACCGGGCTGAAGGAGCTTTCGATCCTGCGCGTCGGCGACACGCTCACGACCGTCGCGCGGCCGGCCTCGGACCCTCTGCCGGGATACAAGGACGTGAAGCCGATGGTGTTCGCCGGCCTCTTCCCGACGGACTCCGACACCTATCCCGAGCTGCGCGATGCGCTCGAGAAGCTGAAGCTGAACGACGGCGCCCTGTTCTACGAGCCCGAGACGTCGCAGGCGCTCGGCTTCGGCTTCCGTTGCGGCTTCCTCGGCCTCCTGCACATGGAGATCGTGCGCGAGCGGCTCGAGCGGGAGTTCGACCTCGACCTGCTCGTCACGGCGCCGAACGTCGCGTACCGCGTCAAGGAGAAGAACGGGGACTGGCTCGAGGTTCACAACCCGGCGGAGTTCCCGCGGGAGGTGGAAGAGGTCGAGGAGCCGTACGTCAAGGCATCGATCATCGTCCCGAAGGAGTTCGTCGGCGCGGTGATGGAGCTCTGCAACGACCGGCGAGGAACCTTCGACCACATGGAGTACCTCTCGCCCGTGCGTGTGCATCTGACGTACGACCTGCCGCTGGGCGAGATCGTGCTCGACTTCTACGACCAGCTGAAGTCGCGCACGCGCGGGTACGCCTCGTTCGACTACGACCTCGCCGGGTTCAAGGCAGGGAATCTCGTGCGGGTCGACGTGCTCGTCGGGGGCGAGGTGGTCGATGCGCTGTCCTTGATCATCCATCGCGATTTCGCCTACGAGCGCGGCAAGCTGCTCGTCGAGAAGCTGCGCGAGGAGATCCCCCGCCAGATGTTCGACGTGCCGATCCAGGCCGCGATCGGGGCGCGCGTGATCGCGCGCGAGACCGTGAAGGCCCGCCGCAAGGACGTGCTCGCGAAGTGCTACGGCGGCGACATCTCGCGCAAGCGCAAGCTGCTCGAGAACCAGAAGAAGGGCAAGAAGCGGATGAAGCAGGTCGGCGCCGTCGAGGTGCCACAGGAGGCGTTCCTCGCCGTGCTCAACATCGGGCAGGGGAGCGGCAAGAGCTGATGGCCGGCGCCCGCCACCTGTACGTCCATCTGCCGTTCTGCGCGCACCGCTGCGGCTACTGCGACTTCGTGACCGTGGTCGGCCGAGCCGAGCAGCATCGGGCGTATGTCGACGCGCTCCTCTCCGAGCTGGAGCTCGAGCGCGCGGTGCTCGCGCCGCAGCTCGACACGATCTTCCTCGGCGGCGGCACGCCGACCTTCACCGCGCTGCCGGAGCTCGTGCGTCTCCTCGAGGCGCTTCCGAGCGCCGCCGAGGTGACGGTCGAGGCGAATCCGGAGACGGTCACGGCCGAGCTCGCCCGCGCGCTGCGCGACGTCGGCGTCACGCGTGTCTCGCTCGGGGCTCAGACGTTCCGGCCCGAGCTCCTCCGGGTGCTCGAGCGCGTTGCCGGTCCCGACGACGTCCGACGCGCCGTGCATCATCTTCGTGATGCCCAGTTTGACAACATCTCCCTCGACCTCATCTACGGGATTCCCGGCCAGAGCGCCTCCGATCTCGCCGCCGACCTCGGCGATGCCCTCGCGCTCGAGCCGGAGCATCTGTCCTGCTACGAGCTCGAGGCGAAGCCGGGGACGCGCTTCACCCATGCCTGGGGAGAGGAGCTCGGCCGGCAGGCCGACGCGATGGAGGACTACTTCGAGCGCGTCGTCGCCACGCTGACGGGCGCCGGCTACCGCTGGTACGAGACGGCGAACTTCTGCCGCGCCGACGACGCGCGGGACCTTCGTTCGCAGCACAACCTCGCCTACTGGCTCGGACGCGACTACCTCGGCATCGGCATCGGCGCGGTCTCGACAATCGAGAGCACTCGCCGGCGGAACGCACCGCGGCTCGGGCGCTACCTGGAGGCGCTCGCGGCCGGGCGCGCCCCCGAGCGTGAGCTGGAGGACGTCGGCGGCGACGTCAAGGCACGCGAGCGTGTGATGCTCGGGCTGCGGCTCGACGAGCCGCTGCCGCTCGCCGGTCTCGTGCACGCGCTCGATCCGGCAGGGCTCGCACGGGTCGAAAGCCTCGGGCTCGCGGAGCGGTCGGCGGAGACGCTCGCGCTCACCGAGCGGGGCCGGTACCTGGGCGGCGCGGTCACAGCCGAGCTGCTCGCGTAAAATGTCCTGCAAATGAGCGTCAAGCTTCAGCTCACCCCCCGCCAGCAGGAGATCCTGCGGCGCGTGGTCGAAGAGCACGTCGCGACGGGCCAGCCGGTCGGCTCGAAGACGCTCGTCGAGCGGGCGAGCCTCGCAGCCGCGGCGTCGACCGTCCGGGCCGAGCTCGCCGAGCTCGAGACGCTCGGCCTGCTCACGCACCCGCACACCTCCGCCGGTCGCGTTCCGACCGAGAGCGGCTACCGCTACTACGCCGACGAGCTCCTGCACCGGCTCGATCCGCACCCGCAGGACTTCCCGCTCGACCTGCACACGCAGCGAACGGAAGTCGAAGCCGCGCTCCAGGCGACGACGGAGATGCTCTCGCAGGTGACGCGGTTGCTCGCGCTCGTCTCGGCGCCGCCGCTCGAGGCGACGACCGTCGTGCGCGTGGAGGTGCTCCTGCTCCAGCCCGAGTTCGTGATGGTCATCGTGATCACCTCGGCCGGCGGCGTCACGAAGCGGAACTTCCATTTCGAGCAGGCGGTCGATCCCGGGCTCGCCAAGTGGGCCGGGGAATACCTCAACGAGACCGTCGCCGGGCTCTCGCTCGGGACGGTGCTCCTGCGCCGCCGCTTCGAGGACTCCGGCCTGTCGCATCGCGAGCGCGAGTTCCTGGGTGCCCTTCGGCCTGCGTTCACCGAGCTCGTGTCGGCAGAGCAGCGGCTGTACGTCGGGGGCGCCGCCGACCTTCTCGGCGAGGTGCGTTCCGGCGAGCTCGAGGCGTATCGCAACCTGTTCGAGCTCGTCGAGAAGCGGGCGGCTCTCCTCGAGGTGCTCGGCGAGTCGGCCTACGAGCCGCACAGTCCCTTCGTGCGTGTCGGCCAGGATCTCGACCATCCGGCGCTCCGGGAGATCGCGCTCGTCGGCGCGTGCTACGGGCTCGTGCACCGCGCGCTCGGCGCGGTCAGCCTGATCGGCCCGGTGCGGATGGACTACGAGAGGGCACTCGGCGCGGTTCGCTCGGCAGCGTCGGAGCTGTCGCGCTTCGCCGAGTCCGTGTACGGCGAACGCTAACGTCAGACGCGACATGGCACAGGCCGAGCGCGACTACTACGAGCTCCTGGGCGTCCCTCGTGACGCCGGGGAGGCCGAGATCAAGAAGGCATTTCGTGCGCTCGCACGAGAGCTGCACCCAGACGTCTCCGACGCGCCGGACGCGGATGACCGCTTCCGGGAGGTGGTCGAAGCCTACGAGGTGCTCTCCAAGTCCGAGACGCGCGAGCTCTACGACCGCTACGGGCATGCGGGTCTCCGGAGCGGGGGCTTCGAGCCGGGCCACTTCGACTTCGGCAGCCTCTCGGACATCTTCTCGGCGTTCTTCGGCGACGACCTGCTCGGCCGCGTCGCGCGCGGTGCCGACCTCGCCGCCACCGTGGAGATCGAGCTTGTCGAGGCGGCGCGCGGCACGAGCCGTGACGTCCCGTTCGAGGTTGCGGTGACGTGCCCGCACTGCGACGGTGACGGCGCCGAGCCGGGGACCGAGGTGAGCACGTGTCCGACATGCGCCGGCGTCGGCCGGATGCAGCAGGTGAGCCGGAGCGTCTTCGGGGAGTTCGTCCGAACGCAGGCGTGCCCGTCGTGTGGCGGCTCGGGACGCAGAGTCGAGGTGCCCTGCACGCAGTGCCGCGGCGCCGGGCGCGTGTTCGAGCAGCGGACGGTCGCGGTCGACATTCCGGCGGGGATCCACGACGGGCAGCGGATCCGCCTCAGCGGGGAGGGCCATGCCGGCGGAGTCGGAGCGCGCGCGGGCGACGTCTACGTTCTCGTGCATGTGCAACGCGATCCTCGCTTCGTGCGCGAGGGAAACGACATCTATTCGACGGTCGACCTGACGATGACGCAGGCGGCGCTCGGCGCAACCGTCACGGTTCCGACCCTCGAGGGCGACCACGAGCTCGAGCTGGAACCAGGCACGCAGCCGGGGGAGACCGTGCTTCTCCGCGGACGCGGCATGCCGGTCCTCCAGGGCTTCGGCCGGGGCGATCAGCACGTGTTCGTCAACGTGCTCGTGCCGCGCCACCTGAACGACGAGCAGCGGCGCCTGCTCGAAGAGTTCGACACGCACACGGAGGAAAAGACGTACCGGAGCGACGAGGGCTTCTTCGAGAAGCTGAAGAGCGCGTTTCGCTGAGGCGCGTCGTCGTACCGGGCGGAGACCCCGAGCTCGCGCAGCTGCTCGACCTGTTCCCGCTGGGCGTCGAGGAGGTCGACGGCGGCTTCGCCGTCTACACCGACGAGGCGGGCGAGCAACTGCTGCAGCGGCGGTTCGACGTCACGGCGGGCGACGTCACCGAGGGTTGGGAGGACAACTGGCGCGCGTTCCATCACGGCGTCGTCATCGGCCGCTTCTGGGTCGGCCCGCCATGGGAGGAGCCGCCACCAGGGGCCGACGCGATCGTCATCGACCCGGGCCGCGCTTTCGGCACAGGCGCGCACGCGACCACCCGTCTCACGCTCGAGCTCCTGCAAACGCTCGCGCCCGGCAGCTTGCTCGACGTCGGCTGCGGCTCGGGGGTCCTGTCGATCGCCGCCGCCAAGCTCGGATTCGCGCCGGTCGTCGCAATCGACGTGGACGACGTCGCCGTCGAGGTGACGCTCGCGAATGCGCGGGTGAACTGCGTCGAGCTCACCGTCGACCGGGCGGACGCGCTCGCAGACGAGCTTGCTACGACCGAGCTCGCCGCGGCGAACGTCGCACTGGATGTCGTGGAGCGGCTGCTGCCGCGGCTTCCGGCCGCACGCGTCGTCGCGTCCGGCTACCTCGACCGCGACGAGCCGCGGGCACAAGGCTGGACGCGCGTCGATCGGCGTGAGCAGGGCGGTTGGGCAGCCGACCTGCTCGTCCGCGACGGGAGCTCGTGATGCGCGTCGCAGTCCTCGGAGCGACCGGCACCATCGGTCGAGCGCTCGTGCCTGCTCTCGCGCTGGAGCACGAGGTCGTCGCGATCTCGCGCAACCCGGCGGACGGCGGCAGCGGACGGATCGTGACGACGGGGCGTCGACGTCACCGATGCCGACTCGCTCCGCGGCGCTCTCGAGGGGGTCGACGTCGTGTATCACCTCGTGCACTCCCTCGGCGCGTCCGACTTCGAGGAGCGGGACAGGCGCGCCGCGGACGCGGTCGCAGCCGCAGCGGCGCGGGCCGGGGCCGCTCAGATCGTGTACCTCGGCGGGCTCGGCGACGATCGTGCGTCGCTCTCAGCCCATCTACG
Source organism: uncultured Actinomycetes bacterium (assembly GCA_963848665.1). Lineage (GTDB taxonomy): Bacteria > Actinomycetota > Thermoleophilia > Gaiellales > Gaiellaceae > Palsa-739. The sequence continues at coordinate 188,639 of CAWKEF010000002.1, read as the reverse complement.
GAGCCGCGCGGAGACCGGCGAGCGGCTCGAGGCGGGGAACGTGCCCGTGACGACGCTTCGTGCGGCGATGATCATCGGCCCCGGCAGCGCGGCCTTCGAGACGGTCGTCGCACTCGTCCGGCGCCTGCCCGGGATGATCTGTCCGCGCTGGGTCTCAGTGCCGACGCAGCCGGTCGCGCTCGAGGATGTCGTCCGCTACCTCGTCGGCGTCGCAGGCCTCGAGGCGGCGCGGGGCCGGCGGCTCGACGTCGGCGGTCCCGAGGTCATGACCTACCGCGAGATGATGGAGCGCATCGCACGCGTTCTCGGGCGGCGGCCGCTGATCGTCGAGGTTCCGCTGCTCACGCCGCGCCTTTCGTCTCTGTGGCTGCACCTCGTGACTCCGGTTCAGGCGTCTGTCGCACGGCCGCTCGTCGAAGGGCTGCGCGAGCCGACCGTGGTCCGAGACGACGGGCTTCTCCGGTTGGTGCCGTTCGCGCCGACGCCGTTCGAGGTCGCGGTGCGACGGACGCTCGCCGCCCGCCTTTCGTAGCATTCCCGCATGGCGAGCTTCTCCGTTCGCTTCCTGGGCTGCAAGGTGTCGCACGTGGACGCGCACGAAATGCGCGAGCGGTTGCTCGCCGACGGCCACACCGAGCACGATGGCGATGCTGACGTCGCCGTCGTCAACACGTGCTGCGTCACGCACGAGGCGGTCTCGAAGTCGCGAAAGGAAGCCGCTCGCGCCGCGCGCACACATCGCCGCGTCTACGTGACGGGTTGCGGCGCCAACCTTGCGCGCACGGCCTTCGCGGGGCTGCCGGACAACGTCGTCGTCGTTGCGAAGCGAAGCGAGGACACGCCGGGCTTCGTCGCCGGCGACGTCGGCGCAATCGGCTGTGTGCAAGCGGACGCAAGGTTCGACCGCATACGCGCGTTCGTGAAGGTGCAGGACGGCTGCTCCTTCTCCTGTCGATTCTGCGTGATCCCGCTCGTCCGGGGGACTTCGCGCAGCAGGCGCGCGGCCGACGTGCTGCGCGAGGTCGAGCGGCGAGTCGGACAGGGTCACCGAGAGATCGTCCTCACCGGGATCAACCTCGGGTGCTATCGCGACCGTGATGCGCGCTACGACCTGCCGCAGCTCGTTCGCGCGATCGGAGCGACGGAAGGGCTCGAGCGCCTGCGGTTGTCGTCGATCGAGATCAACCACGTCAGCGACGGGCTCATCGCAGCACTTCGGGAGACGCCGACCGTGAGCCGGCACCTGCATGTGCCGCTCCAGTCCGGCGACGACAACGTCCTCCGCGCGATGGGGCGCCGTTACACGACGGCGACCTACCTGCGCAGGCTCGCGCCGCTGCAGACCGAGTTCAACCTGACGAGCGACGTGATCGTGGGCTTTCCCACCGAGGACGAGCCTGCCTTCGCGAACACGCTTCGCACGGCGCGCGACGCCGGACTGACGAAGATCCACGTCTTCCCGTACTCGCCGCGACCGGGCACACCGACCGGACACGATGATCCGGTGCCGGCGGCGGAGAAGAAACGTCGCGCCGCACAGCTTCGCGCCGCATCGCACGAAGCATGCCTTGCGCGCTGGCGGACCAAGATCGATCGCGAGGACGTCGTGCTCGTCGACCGCCCCGGGCGCGGCTACGGCGACGATTACTCGCCCTGGCTCCTCGACGACGCCGCACGGGTCGGTGACCTCGTCAGCGTTCGTGGCGCAGCCGTCTCGGAGGAGGGGATCCACGCTGCCTGAGCCGGACTGCCTCTTCTGCAAGCTCTACCGCGAAGGCGACCACGTCGCGAAGACCGAGGGCTTCGTCGCGATCCGCGACATCAATCCGCAGGCGAGGACGCACCTGCTCGTCCTGCCGGAGCGCCACGTCCCGAGCTTCCGCGAGATCGCCGCGTTTTCGCCCGAGGAGGCGAAGCGAATGCTCGACTTCATCGCTGAAGTCGCAGCGGCCGAAGGGCTGACCGATTACCGTGTCGTCGTCAACGTCGGCGAGGGGGCCGGGCAGACGATCTTCCATCTGCACTGGCACATCCTCGGCGGCGGTTCCATCGGGAGGATGGCGTGAGCAGGATCGAGACAATCGAGGACGAGCTGAAGGAGGCCATGAAGGCCCGCGACGCCGAGCGCCGGGATGCGCTGCGGCTCATCCTCAACTCGCTCAAGAACTCCGAGAAGGAACTCCAGCGGCCGCTCTCCGAGGAGGAGGAGCTGCAGGTGCTCCAGCGCGAGCGCAAGCGCCGCGTGGAAGCGGCGGAGGCATTCCGCTCCGGAGGACGCGAGGATCGCGCCGAGGCCGAGGAGACGGAGCTCGCGATTCTCGAGGAGTTCATGCCCGAGCCCCTGTCCGAGGACGAGATCGAAGAGATCGTCGACGACGTGATCGCGGAGGTCGGCGCGACGAGCATGGCCGACCTCGGGCGCGTGATGGCCGACGTGATGCCGCAGATCGCCGGGCGCGCGGACGGCTCGGTCGTCAGCCAGTTCGTGCGCGAGAAGCTCGCCTAGTGCGAGGCGCCGCGGCCGGCGCTCTTGCCGCCGTCGTCTGGCAGGCGTGCGACCCGTTGCTCGAGCGCACGTTCGGCACCCCGTACTCCGATCCCAAGCTGATCGGCCCGTTCATCACCCGGGGCCGGTGGGAGTGGCTCGCGAACCTCGTCACGCACGCCGCCGCCGGCGCCGCTTTCGGCCACGTGTTCGAGCGACTCGGCGGCCGCGGCGTCAAGCAGGGAGTCACGGCTGCCCTCGTCGAGAACACGGCACTCTGGCCGGGCATGGTCGTCTTCGACCGAATCCATCCGAGGCGCCGTGACGGGACGTGGGGCCCCCTCGTGTCGAGCCCGCGCGCCTTCGCCTCCGCATCGGCTGGGCACGCCGTCTTCGGCTGCCTGCTCGGGCTTCTCGCAGATCACTAGAGGGACGCGAGGCCCTGTGCCAGATTACGACTCATCGACCCGCGACCGCAGGACGACGGGAATCCGCTCGCGCTCGACCGCGAGCAGATGCGCGTGCTCGGCTATCGCACGGTCGATGCGCTCGTCGACTGGCTGAGCGACGACACGCAGCCTGCGATCCGCGAGGCGACGCCGGAGGAGATGGCGGCGCGGCTCGGCGGTCTCGAGCCCGTCGCCGCGCCGTTCGAGGAGGCGCTGCAGACCCTGTTCGACGACGTGCTGCCCTATGCCAGCCGTTCCGCGCACCCGCGCTTCTTCGCCTACGTTCCCTTCGCCGGCACCTGGCCCGGTGCGCTCGGCGACTTCGTCGCGAGCGCATGCAACATCTACGCGGGGTCCTGGCAGGAGTCGGCGGGGCCGACCCAGCTCGAGCTCCAGATCCTCGAATGGTTCAAGGAGTGGATCGGCTACCCGGCCGGCGCGAGCGGCTCGCTCGTCAGCGGCGGATCGGCCGGAAACATGACTGCGCTCGCCTGCGCGCGCGAGGCGCTCGTCGGCTCGATGCGCGACGATCTGGTCATCTACGCGTCGGACCAGGCGCACTATTCGATCGGACGCGCCGCGCGCACGCTCGGCTTCCGGCCGGACCAGCTTCGCGTGCTCCCGGTCGGAGCGGACCTCCGGCTCGAGCCTGCCACCCTCGACGCGGCGATCGCCGCCGACGAGGCCGCGGGGCGCCTGCCGCTGCTCGTCGTCGCGAACGGCGGAGCGACCAGCACCGGTGCCGTCGACCCGCTCAATGGGCTCGCGGACGTCTGTCACGAGCGCGGCGTGTGGCTCCATGTCGACGCGGCGTACGGCGGTTTTGCGGTGCTCACCGAGCGCGGGCGGGCGGCGTTGGACGGGCTCGGCCGCGCGGACTCGGTGACGCTCGACCCGCACAAGTGGCTCTACCAGCCCTACGAGTGCGGCTGCGTGCTCGTGCGCGACGGCGGCGTGCTCCGGCGCGCGTTCGAGATGCACTCCGATTATCTCCGCGACGCCGAAGTGGCGGCGGGCGTCGTGAACTTCTCCGACGTCGGTATCCAGCTGACTCGCTCGACGCGGGCGTTCAAGCTTTGGCTCTCCCTGCGCACGTTCGGCGTCGACGCGTTCCGCGCGGCGATCGACCACACCCTCGACCTCGCAGAGCTCGCGTGCCGCCGCATCGAGTCGAGCTCGACGCTGGAGCTCGCCGCGCCGCCCTCGCTCGGGATCGTCTGCTTCTTCAGGCGCGACGCCGATGACGCCCATATCGACGGGCTGGCCGCGGCGCTGCAGCAGGGCGGACTCGGCCTCACGTCGACGACGCGCGTGCACGGTCGCTCGGCACTGCGGCTCTGCATCCTGAATCACACGACGCGCGCCGAGGACGTCGAGCGGGTCCTGGAGTTCTTCGAGACCGCGGAGCCGCACGGAAAGACGGGTGAGTACGAGCGGCACGAGCAGCTCCCGACGACGGTCCCGCTGTTCGCGCGGCTCGAGGCACGTGAGGCGCGGGCGTTCGCGGCTCTTGCGGGCGAGCGCCCGGTCGAGCGAGGCGAGGCGATCGTCAACCGGTGGGACACGACGCGCGACTTCTACGTGATCGAGGACGGCCTCTTCGACGTGCTCTTCGAAGATGAGCTCGTGGCCACGCTGCGTCCGGGCGACTACTTCGGAGAGATCGCGGCACTCGAGTGGGGAGCAGGCTTTGCGCGCCCGCGCATCGCCACGGTCGTTGCACGCTGCCCGGGACGCGTCCGGGTGCTCGAGCCGGCCGCGCTCGTACAGCTGCTCGCGGAGTTTCCTCGCCTCGAGCCGGAGATCCGCCATACCGCGCATCGGCGCATGCGAGAGACGCTCTGAGCTATTTCGGCCAGATACCGCGCGTGCTCGGCGACGTGCTGCGCAATCCCGACCTCCGTCGCGTCGAACTTGCGTTCATCGGTTTCAACGCCTCGGAGTGGGGCGTCTGGATCGCAATGCTCGTCTATGCGTACGAGCGCGGGGGAGCGACCACGGCAGGAGTCGTCGCCGTCGTGCAGCTCGTGCCCGCTGCATTCTTCGCGCCGCTCGCCGCGTCGTTGTCCGACCGCCACCGGCCCACGCAGGTGCTCGCCGCCGGATACATCGCGCAGGCCGCGGCGATGGGCGCGACGGCGACCGTGCTGCTGGTCGGCGGGCCGGCGCTCGTGGCGTACGCGCTCGCCGCGGTAGCCGCAACGGCCGTGACGATCACGCGGCCCGCCCAGGCCGTGCTGACGCCGTCGCTCGCGCGCACGCCGGAGGAGCTGACGGCGGCCAACGTCGCATCCGGGTGGGTCGAAAGCCTCAGCGTCCTCGGAGCGCCTGCGCTCGCCGGGGTGCTGCTCGGGCTCGGCGGCGCCGGAACCGTGTTCGCCGTCATGGCAGGGGTTGCGCTCGTCGATGCAGTTCTCGTCGCGCCGGTCCGCGGGCCCGACCCGATGGGAGGCAGCACGGCACTTGCGGGAACGCTCGAGGGACTGCGCGTTGTCGCACGCGAGCCGGGACCGCGCGCGCTCGTCTGGCTCCTCGGCGTGGAGGCGCTGGCGATCGGGGCGCTCGACGTGCTCTACGTCGTCCTCGCCGTCGGCGTCCTCGGCCACAGCGGGTCGACCGCCGGGTATCTCAACGCCGCTTTCGGCGCGGGCGGCGTCGCAGGAATTGCGGTGACGGTCGCGCTCGTCGGGAGGCGGCGCCTCGCGCCCGCGCTCCTCGCAGGACTCGTGGTCTGGGCCGCCGCGCTGGCCGCGCTCGCCTCGACGTCGTCACTGGGCGCCGCCCTCCTGCTGCTGGCGGCCGCCGGCATCGGCCGCACGACGCTCGACGTCGCGGGCCGCACGCTGTTGCAGCGGATCGCCCGTCCGGACGCGCTCGCGCGTGCGTTCGGCCTGCTCGAGGGCGTCTCGATGGCCGGTCTCGCGGTGGGCTCGATCGCGGCGTCGGGGTTCGTCGCCCTCGCCGGGGGGCGCGGCGCGTTCGTGTGCCTGGCCGCGCTCCTGCCGGTTGCCGCTGCGCTCGTCGTGCGAAGCGTCCTCGCTGCCGATGCCGCGATACTGCCCGTCGTCGAGATGGCACGGCTGCGCGCGCTCCGGATCTTCGCGCCGCTCGGTGCGCCGGCGCTCGAGGCGCTCGCCCGCTCGCTCGAGCCGGTCGAGGCGCCGGCGGGGGCCACGTTGATCAGGGAGGGCGATCCGGGTGACCGCTTCTACCTCGTCGCAAAGGGTGCGGTCGAGGTGTCGCGAGGCGGCGAGCGGGTCGGCGAGCTCGGACGCGGAGACTGCTTCGGCGAGATCGCGCTTCTTCGCGACGTGCCGAGGACCGCGACCGTCACCGCGCTGACGCCTGTCTGGCTCGATGCGCTCGACAAGTCTGCGTTCGTCTGTGCGGTGACCGGCCACGATCCGAGCGCGCGTGCCGCCGACGAGCTCGTGCAGGCACGCCTCGACCGTGCGACGATCGTCCGGTGATCGATCCGCTCGAGCGATGGCGCGAGTACGGCGAGAAGCCCGACTTCGCCGGGCCGGTGAGCTACGGCGGCGCGCCGTACACGCAGGATCCGGCGCTGCTCGCGGGCTTCGACGTGGCGATCGTCGGCGCGCCGACGGACGATCTCGTCTCCGACCGCCCCGGCACGCGCTTCGGCCCGCGCGCGATTCGCTCGGCGAGCTGTCCGCCCGGCCCGCACCTCGAGGCGAAGATCGACGCGTTCGCGGAGCTGCGCGTCGTCGACTACGGCGACGCCGCCGTCTTGCCCGCCGACCCGGAGCGGTCCCACGCCGCGATCGAGGCAACCGTCGGCGAGGTCGTCGCCGCCGGTCTTCTGCCGATCGTTCTCGGCGGCGACCACTCGATCGCCGAGCCCGACATCCGCGCCTGCGCGAAGCCGCACGGTGCGGTGGGGCTCGTCCACTTCGACACGCACACCGACACCGGCACGCACGTCTTCGGCGTCGAGATCTCGCACGGCACGCCGATGTACCGGCTCGTGCGCGACGGTCACGTCGACCCGACCCGCTACGTGCAGATCGGCCTGCGCGGCTACTGGCCCGCGGAGCCGGAGTTCGCGTGGCAGGCGGAGCAGGGCATCACGTCGTTCTTCATGCACGACGTGCGTGACCTGGGGATCGAAGCGGTGGTCGAGCGGACGGTCGCGATCGTGGGGAGCGGTCCGGTCTTTCTCTCGGTCGATGTCGACGTGCTCGACCCGGCGTTCGCACCCGGCACCGGTACCCCCGAGCCCGGCGGCATGACGAGCATCGAGCTCCTGTGGGCCGTGCGCGCGGTGGCCGAGCGCCTCGAGCTCGTCGGTGCGGACGTCGTCGAGGTGATCCCCACTGCGGTCGGGTCTGCAGACGTGACCGCGCTCGTCGCCGACCGGATCGTGCGGGAGGCCCTGACCGGGATCGCTCTGCGGCGCCGCCTACACTGACCCCGTGCAAGAGGTCATGGACGTCCCGAACGAGGTCGCCGCCGAGCTCGGAGGGATCGGCGACGGAGTCCTCACCGCGCTCCGGGAGCGGCTCGGCTGCGCGATCAACTTGCGCGGCAACCGGTTGACGCTCGAAGGGGACGACACGAAGGTCGTCGAAGCGAAGGCCGTGGTGGAAGAGCTCGTGGACCTCGTGGAGAGCGGGCAAGAGATCGGCGCCGGCACCGTCGACACGATCATGAACGCGATCGACCAGGCCGAAGACGTCCGCGACATCTTCGAGGACGTCGTCTGGTCGCATCGCGGCAAGCGCATCACGCCGAAGACCGTGGTGCAGAAGCAGTACGTCGATGCGATTCGCAAGCGCACGATCACGTTCGGCATCGGGCCGGCCGGGCACCGGCAAGACGTACCTCGCAATCGCGCTCGCCGTGTCGGCGCTCTCCGACCGGCAGGTCGGGCGCATCATCCTCACGCGCCCGGCCGTCGAGGCGGGCGAGCGGCTCGGCTTCCTGCCCGGCGACGTGCTCGCCAAGGTCGACCCGTACATGCGGCCGCTCTTCGACGCGCTCTACGACACGATGGACCCGGAGAAGCTGAATGCGTATATCGAGCGCGGCACGATCGAGGTCGCTCCGCTCGCGTTCATGCGCGGCCGCACGTTGAACGACAGCTTCATCATCCTGGACGAGGCGCAGAACACCTCGCCGGAGCAGATGCAGATGTTCCTCACCCGGCTCGGCTTCGGGTCGAAGGTCGTCGTCACGGGCGACGTGACGCAGATCGACCTGCCGCGCGAGCAGGCCTCCGGCCTGATTCAGGTGCAGAACATCCTGGCTCGATCGACGGCATCGAGTTCGTCCAGTTCAGTCACCAGGATGTCGTCCGTCACAAGCTCGTCCAGCGCATCGTCGAGGCGTACAAGCTGCATTCCGAGGAGACCGGGACGGCCAGACGCCGGTGATCGAGATCGAGATCGACAACCGCTCGGGCGTCGAGATCGACGAGCAGGGCGCGTGCGAGCTCGCGCGCCGCGTGCTCGCAGCGGAGGGGGTCGATTCGGGAGAGCTCGGCCTCGTTTTCGTCGGGCCGGACGAGAGCCGCTCGCTGAAGCAGGAGCATCTCGGGATCGACGAGGCAACGGACGCGCTCGCGTTTCCGATCGACTCGCTCGACGACCTGCCCGACGGCCTGCCGCGCCAGCTCGGCGACGTCGTCGTGTGCCCGCAGGTCGTCGGCGACGACTGGCGCGCACCGATCGTCCATGCGGTGCTGCATCTCGTCGGCTACGACCACGGCGCGGCGATGGAGTCGCGCGAGGCGCTGTACGCATGAGCATCACCACGCCGCCGCGCAGGACGCTCACCGCCGCCTGCGCCCGGCCGTGCGCCCACGCTGATCGACAGCTTCAACTACGCGTTCGAGGGCGATCATCCATGTGCTGCGCACGCAGCGGAACCTCCGCATCCACTTCGTGATCGCGATCGCGGTGATCGCCGCCGCCGCTGCGCTCGGCGTCGGCCGCCTCGAGCTGATCGCTCTCCTGCTCGCGATTGCGTTCGTGCTGGTCTGCGAGATGTTCAACTCCGCGATCGAGGGCGCGATCGACGTCTCGACGACGTCGTTCGACCCCAATGCGAAGCTCGCGAAGGACATCGCGGCCGGCGCGGTGCTCATCTCGACGATCACGGCGCTTGCGGTCGGCTATCTCGTGTTCGCGCATGCTGCGGCGCACCGGACTGCGCACGTGCTCGACCGGGTGCGCGACGCGCCGGCGGAGATCACGCTCGTTGCGCTCGTGCTCGTCTGTCTCGTCGTGATCGCGACCAAGGCCTGGACGGGCAGCGGCACGCCGCTCCGCGGCGGCCTTCCCTCCGGCCACGCGGCGATCGCCTTCGCCGGCTGGATGGCGGCGACCTACGTCATCAACGACCAGCACCGCTTCCTGATCTCGTCGCTCACGTTCATCATGGCGCTGCTCGTCGCCCAGACGCGCGTCGAGTCGGGCGTGCACTCGGCACTCGAAGTGCTGTACGGCGGCGCGATCGGCGCCGGTGTCACGCTCGTCGTGTTTCAGGTGCTGTCTTGACGGGCGACGAGCTGGTCGAGCGGGCGGAAAACGCCGCCGCGCAATGCCTATGCGCCGTACTCGAACTACCTCGTCGGCGCGACGCTCCTGCTGAAGGACGGCCGTGCGTTCGACGGCGTGAACGTCGAGAACGCGGCCTACCCGCTCGGGATCTGCGCCGAGCGGACGGCGATCTCGAAAGCGGCGAGCGAGGGAGTGCGCCCGGGCGAGATCGACGCGATCGGCATCACCGCGTCGCCGTGCGGCGGCTGCCGCCAGTGGCTGCACGAGTGGAAGGTGGAGCGGGTCTACTTCCGGAGAGAGGACGGCTCGATCGCGGAGTACTCGCCCGCGTCGAAGCTGCTGCCGGACACCTGGAATCTCCCATGAGGTCGGGATTCGTCGCCCTCGCCGGGCGGCCGAACGTCGGGAAGTCGACCCTCGTGAACGCGCTCTGCGGCGGGAAGGTCGCGATCGTCTCCGACAAGCCCCAGACGACGCGCCGGCGCATCTTCGGCATCGCGAACGGCGACGACTACCAGCTCATACTCGCCGACCTGCCGGGATTCCAGCGGCCTCTCGACGCGCTCACCGAGCGCATGCAGCGCACGGTCGACGCGGCGTTCGAGGACGTCGAAGGCGTAGTGCTCGTCCTCTCCGCGCGCGAGCGAATCGGGGCCGGGGACCGCTTCATCGCAAAGCGCGTCTTCGCGCTCGGCGTGCCGGTCGTGATCGCGCTGAACAAGGTCGACCGGCTCAAGGCGAGCCACATCGCACAGCAGATGAACGCGGCCGCCGCAGCTGGGCGACTTCCACGCGCTCCATCCCGTCAGCGCGAAGACGGGCGACGGCATCGCCGAGCTCCGCGACGAGCTCGTCGGGCTCCTGCCCGAGGGGCCGCTGTACTTCCCGGTGGAGCAGCGCACCGACCTATCCGTCGAGACACAGATCTCCGAGCTCATCCGCGAGAAGGCCCTGTGGCTCACGCGGGACGAGGTGCCACATGCGATCTCGGTCGAGATCGAAGAGTTCGCCGACAAGATGCTGCGCGCGCACGTGCTCGTGGAGACCGACTCGCAGAAGCAGATCGTCGTCGGCAAGGGCGGCTCGGTGATCAAGGAGATCGGCACGCGCGCGCGGCCCGAGATCGAGGCGCTGCTCGGGCATCCGATCTATCTCGAGCTGATGGTCAAGGTGCGCCCGCACTGGCGGCGGAACGACGCGACGCTCGAGCGCCTCGGCCTCTAGTCCGGCCCCATGCTCCACACGGCGAGCGCGGGCACTCCGGCGAAGCAGACGACAGCGCCTTTCCCGGCGTAGCGAAGCGGGCCGGACAGATCGGTCGCAGTGCGGACGAGCGAGTACCTGAAGTCGACGAAGCCACGTGACTTCTGCAGGAAGGTCGCCGACGTGAGCGCGAAGTGCTCGCCTGCTGCGTGCCTGGCGGCGAAGTAGCGAAGAAGGCTCCCTCGGTCGTGCGCATCCGGGTCGATCCGCTCGCCGGGGGCTCCGGATACCGAGTACCACCTGAACCTGTCGGCCTTCGCAAACACCGTGTTCAGCCGGCGCGCGTCGCCGCGATTGAACGCGCTCACGAAGGCCTTGAGCAAAGACGCCGCTTGCGGTTTGCCGCACGCCTGGGTCTTGACCGGCGGCTGCGCGGACGAAGCCGAAGGCGCGAGCACGAGGAGCGTCAGCGCGACACCCGCGGCCGTCCGAGCGAGGGCGGACATCACCGCGGATTCTACCGGCGTTCTCTAGCAGCTTCTTCCGAGCCAAGACCTGAGCGCGGCGATTCTCGCGACCGCCTGCGCGAGCCGCGCGCGCGTCGCGGGGCTTCGCTGCGCGTCGGCGACGAGCTCCTCGTACGCGTAATGGGCGAGCGAGCCGTTCGTGTACAGGAGAACGTCCACGCCGGCCGCGAGCGCCCGTCCCGGAGCGTCCGGGATGCGCGCGGCCGCCGGCGCGTCGAGCGCATCGCTCACGACGACGCCGCGGAAGCCGAGCGTCCCGCGCAGCAGTCCGCCGACGATCGTGTGCGAGAACATCGCAGGCGTCCCGCTCCGGTCGAGCCTCGGATAGGCCGCGCTCGAGACCATGACGAGCTTGACGCCTGCGCCGATCGCGCTTCGAAACGGCGCCAGCGGCGTCGTCCTCACCGAGACGATGTGGTCGTCGGTCGATGTCCGCGCAGCACCGAGCCCGGGGAAGTGCTTCGCCGTCGCCGCGACGCCGCCGTCCTGCATGGCGTGGATGAAGGCCGGAACGAGCAGCGCATCGAGGCTCGGAGTGGAGCCGAACGAGCGGTCGCCGAGAAATCCACCGGGGCCGAGCGTGTCGGCCACGGGGGCGAGGTCGACGTCGACGCCCGCCGCACGGAGCGCCGCGGCCGCCGAGGTCGCCTCGCGCTGCGTCTGTTCCACACCGAGCCGGCCGAGCTGGCCCTCGGAGTGCACCGGCGGCGCCCAGGTCAGGCGCCGGATCGAGCCGCCTTCCTGATCGACGAAGATGAGGAGCGGCCGGCCGATCTCGCAGCTCGTCGCGTGCAGCTTCGCCGTTGTGGCTGCGAACTCGGCGGGCGTCCAGCGATGCGTGAGGATGACGCCGCCCATCTCCCCGGCGCGGATTCGCGCGAGGAAGGAGGGCTTGGGCGGCCCGGCGAGCGCGCTCACGATCGTCTCGCCGGCAGGCGGCGCGGCAGCCGCCGGGGCTGCGAGAACGAGCGCGGCCGCGCTAGCGAGCAGCGAGCGCGGGAGTCGCAGCACGCTCGACGCGCCGACCCGTGGAGGGCTCGAAATAGTGGAAGTGGCGCGGATCGACGCTCAGGCGGAGCGGCGAGTCGACGCGTGCGGAGGTCCGCGGGTCGACGCGCGCAGTGAAGGACGCGCGGTCGGTCGGCAGCAGGACCTCCTCGTCACCGGCCGCCTCGCGCACCTCGCTGACATCGACGGGAGGCGCATCGACCGAGAAGATCACGTGCGCGTCCGGGCCGAGGTCCTCGACCACCTGCACGTCGACGTCGACCTGGGGCAGCGACGGATCGGCGAAGGCGGCGTCCTCGAACGCCTCGGGCCGGATCCCGACGATCAGCCTGCCGGTCCGCTGCGGTGTGGGCGCGGCAATCCGGTAGCTGCCGAACGCGATCCCGTCGTCGGAGACCTCGGCCTCGACGAGGTTCATCGCCGGCGAGCCGATGAAGGCGGCGACGAACAGGTTCGACGGCTCGGCGTAGAGCGCCTGCGGCGTATCGACCTGGAGGATCTTGCCGTCGCGCATCACCGCGACACGATGCCCGAGGGTCATGGCCTCCACCTGATCGTGCGTGACGTAGATCGTCGTCGTGCCGAGCCGGGAGTGGAGAGCCGCGAGCTGCGCCCGCATGCTGACGCGAAGCTTCGCGTCGAGGTTCGAGAGTGGCTCGTCCATCAGGAACGCCTTCGGCTCGCGGACGATCGCCCGGCCCATCGCCACGCGCTGCCGCTGGCCGCCCGAGAGCGCGGCGGGGCGCCGGTCGAGCATCTTCTCGAGCCCGAGCATCTCGGCGACCTGGTCGACGCGGCGGCGCGATCTCGCCCTTCGAAGTCTTTCGGACCTTGAGCCCATAGCCGAGGTTCTCGCGCACGGTCATGTGCGGGTAGAGCGCGTACGTCTGGAAGACCATGGCGATGTCTCTCGAGCGCGGGGGCAGCTCGGTGACGTCGCGTGCATCGATCAGGATCGCGCCGGCCGTCACGTCCTCGAGCCCTGCGATCATCCGCAGCAGCGTGGACTTGCCGCAGCCGGACGGGCCGACGAGGACGAGGAACTCGCCGCTCTCGATCTCGAGGGACACATCGTCGACGGCGAGGGCGTCGCCGCCGCTGTATGCCTTGCTGACGCGCTCGAGGACGATCTCGGCCACTGCGGGGGATCTATACCGGACCGTACCCGGGAGCGCAATGGCATTGACCAATTTTGGACGACTCCGCTATAGTCGGGCCTCGTGACGGCGGCCGGGCAGCAGCAGAAGGTGACGAAGCAGAGCGTGACCCGCCTCCAGGTGCTCGACCTGATCGAGCGTCTCGGGGTCGGGGCCGCGATCCCTTCGGAGCGCCAGTTGAGCGCCGATCTCGGCGTCTCGCGGCTGACCGTCCGCGCGGCGCTCGACGACCTCGCCCGGGAGGGCCATCTCGTGCGCCGGCGCGGCAGCGGCACGTACGTGCAGCAGCCGAAGATCGCCCAGGAGCTGACCATGACCTCCTTCAGCGAGGACATGCGACGGCGCGGGATGGTGCCCGGAAGCCGCACGCTCTCGATGGAGACGGAGCTCGCAGGGGCCCGGCTCGGCCGGTTGCTGCATGTCTCGCCGTCCGAAGAAATCCTGGTTATCAAGCGTTTGCGGCTCGCAGACGGCGAGACGATGGCGATCGAGACGCTGCACCTGCCGAAGCCGCTCGTGCCGGGGCTCGAGGCGAAGGACCTCGGCGGCTCCTTCTACGAGCTCTATCGCGACCGGTACGGGATCATGATCGCGAGCGGCACCCAGGCGATCGAGCCGACGGTGACGAACGAGGAGGAATCGAAGGCGCTCGGCGTGCCGTTGCACTCGCCCGCGTTCCTCTTCGAGCGGACGAGCCGCGACGAGCGCGACGTGACAGTCGAGTTCGTCCGGTCGGTCTATCGGGGCGACCGGTATCGGATCGTCACCGAGCTCAGCCGCCCGCAGTCCTAGCGCCCCTTGACAACCACCGGTCCGGTGTGCGATAACCCCGCCGTGGCCAACTGGTACAGACCAATCGGCGCACCGACCATCGCGCACGCGTCCGCAGGCCACAGCGGAGGAGCATCGAGGTCGCGCGTCGACGGCTCAGGGAGACGTGGATGAGAACGAGAATGTTTCGTTGCGGCACTTGCTGCCGTGGCGCTCGGAGTCGTCGCGGCGACTGCGAGCGCAAGCGTACAGCACGCACAGGCCAGCAAGCTGACCGTCTGGCTCCAGGTCGATGCGCAGTCCGGCTGGCCGGACCTCGTCGCGTCGGCGAACGCGCAGTTCCAGAAGGACCACCCCGGTTATACGGTCGATGTTCAGTACCAGAACTGGAACGACCATCTCCAGAAGTTCGATGCGACCCTCGCAGGCGGCAACTCGCCGGACGTCATCGAGATGGGCAATACGGAGATGACGAAGTACATGGCCGCGGGCGCGTTCGCCGCTCGCTCGACAAATCAACCTTCGACAACCTCCGCAGCTGGCTGAGCGGTCTCGCAAAGTCCGGAACCTACGGCGGCAAGATCGTACGGCGTGCCGTACTACGCCGGCTCGCGCGTCGTCGACCTATCGAACCGACCTCTTCACGAAGGCCGGCATCAAGACCCTTCCGAAGAGCCTCGCCCAGTTCACGGCAGACGCGAAGAAGCTCATGGCGAAGGCAAGCGGCAATCAAGGGCTTCTCGCCCGTGTACTTCGGCGGCACCGACTGGTACTTGGCGATGGCGTTCGTCTACGACTACGGCGGCTCGATCGCCAAGACGCATGCCGGCAAATGGTCGGCACTCTCGACTCGCCGCAGGCAATGAAGGCTTGACCGCGTACAAGAACTTCTTCCTTGCAACCTCGCAGGCGAGCAAGACCAACGACAGCACGCATCCCGCCCCGTATGACGTCTATTCACAGGGCAGGCGCGGACTCATCGTCGGCCCGGGCTGGTTCAGCTGCTGCGTCGGCGCGAAGTACAAGACGACGACAGCGCAGTTCGTGATCCCGAGCCACATCGCGGGAAAGCCCCTGCCGGGCTTCCTCGGCGGCTCCGACCTCGCAGTACCGGTCGACGAGCAAGGCTGCCTCGCTCGGATCCGACTGGCTCAAGGACTTCACCAGCACGGCCTCTGAAAGGCGCTGCAGGCGAAGGGCAACATTCCAAACGCGACCAACCTGCTCGGCACGAGCATCAACGAGCGGGCCGCTGCGCGGAGCTGGTTCGTCCCGACCGCGAAGCACTGGGTCGACGTCGAGAACGGCAACATCCTGAAGAACATGCTCGGGAGATCTTGACGGGCAAGCTGACCGTCAAGCAGGCTGCAGCATCCGCGAGCGACAACATCACACTCGGTGCTGAACGGGTCGTAAGGCCCGTGTCGAAGACCGAAGGAGTGGCGGTCGCCGCCGGGGCCCCGTGGCCTCGGCGGCGCCGCCGGCTCACCGCTACCCGGCTTGCGCTCGGCTCGGCTCCGTACGCGCTGATCCTGCCGGTGATCGCGGCGATCGGCGCGATCCTCGGGTATCCGCTCTACAACCTCGTCCGGCTCTCGTTCCAGCACTACGGGCTGTTCGAGCTGATCCGCCACCAGGGCCAGTCCGTCGGCCTCGGGAACTTCAGCTCCGTCCTGCACGACAGCATCTTCTGGCACACGCTCCTCCGAACGATCGTCTTCACCGTGGCGAACGTGGCGCTGACGATGTCGCTCGGCACCGGGATCGCGCTCCTGCTCGTTCGGCTGAGCGCCTGGGCTCGGATCCTCCTCACCTCGGGCCTCGTGCTCGTCTGGGCGACGCCGGTGGTCGTGGCGGTACAGGTCTGGATCTGGATGACGAACTACCAGAACGGCATCGTCAACTTCGTCCTCACGAAGCTTCACGTCGGTAACTTCTCGCAGCACGACTGGTATGCGACGACGTTCTCGCAGCTCGGGCTTGCGACGACGCTCATCGTCTGGGGCGCGGTCCCGTTCATCGCGATCAGCGTCTACGCGGCGCTCGCGCAGGTCCCCAAGGAGCTCGCCGAAGCCGCTGAGATCGACGGCGCGAAGCCGTGGCGGGTCTTCCTCGATGTCGTGCTGCCGATCCTGCGCCCGGTGCTGCTCATCCTCACGAGCCTTTCGATCATCTGGGACTTCGGCGTCTTCACGCAGCCGTTCCTGCTCATCGGCCAGGGACACATCCAGCCCGCCAACTACCTGATGGGCGTCTACCTCTTCGAGGAGGGGTACGTCAAAACCGACTTCGGCCGCGGCGCCGCGATCTCGATCCTGATGCTCGCGATTGTCGCGCTCCTCAGCATCGTCTATGTGCGGAAGATGGTCGCTCTCGGAGATGTGGAATGAGAGGCGTGCACAGACGCGCGGGGTGGAACGCGCTCGCCGTCGGATTGTTCGTCGTGATGATCTTCCCCGTCTTCTGGATGATCTCGACGGCGTTCAAGTCGGATGACGAGATCGTCAGCTATACGCCGACCTGGTTTTCCCCCCATCCGACCGTGTCGCACTTCCGCGCCGCGATCGACAAGCCCTTCTTCTGGACCGACCTCAGGAACAGCCTGATCATCGTCTCTGTCACCGTCGGCATCTCGATCGGGCTCGCGTTCCTCGCCGCGGTCGCGCTCGCGAAGTACCGTTTCAGCGGCCGCAAGGCGTTCATCGTCCTGATGATCGGCATTCAGATGCTGCCTCAGGCCGGCCTCATCATCCCGCTCTACGTCGTGCTCGCCCGCTACCACCAGGTGAACGCGCTCACCGGCGTCATCGTCACGTACATGACATTCGCGCTGCCGTTCTGCGTCTGGACGCTTCGCGGCTTCATCATCAACATCCCGCGAGAGCTCGAGGAAGCGGCGATGGTCGACGGCAACACCCGTCTCGGTGCGTTCCTGAAGATCCTGCTCCCGCTCGCTGCTCCCGGGCCTCGTCGCGACGGCCGTCTTCACCTTCATCACGAGCTGGAACGAGTACATCTTCGCGCGTATCCTGCTGAACGACCAGGGCAAGCAGACGCGTCACCGTGTGGCTCTCGTCCTTCCTCGGCTCGAGCCGGCACACCGACTGGGGCGCTCTGATGGCGGGCTCCACGCTGACGGCGATTCCGGTCGTCGTCTTCTTCCTGCTCGTGCAGCGGCAAGATCGCTTTCGGGCTGACCGCCGGCGCGGTAAAGGGCTGAGTGGTATTGACCATTCGCGCGCGATGCGCAAGGATGCACCCGTGACCCTCCACCCGCGTGCGGCGAGGGCCGGCTGCTCGTACTTCGGCGTTCGAATTGTCCGGCATGTACGGCGGACCTGGCCGACCTCGCCGCCCGCGGTTATTCCGGGGTGCTGCACACCTTCTCGGAGAACGACTTCGCGTACTACCGCGCCACGATGCGGCGAGATCGTCGACGCCTCGCACGACCTCGGCCTGACGGTGCAGGCGAGCCCGTGGGGGCTCGGCCGGACCTTCGGCGGCGAGGCCGAGAGCCGCTGCGTGACCTTCCACCCGGAGGAGTGCCAGGTGCTCGACGACGGTCGCCGCGTCGCCGGCGCGTGCCTGAACAGTCCGGCCTACCGCGCGTTCTGCAAGGAGTGGGCCGACTGCGGTGCTCGACGTGCGGCGTCGACTCCGTCTTCTGGGACGAGCCGGCGTGGATGGTGCCCGTCCACGTCGGCATCGACGACCCGGCGCGCTGGACCTGCCGCTGCTCGCACTGCGCCGAGCGGTTCGGCGAGCCGATCCCGGGCGAGCTCACGCCGGAGGTGCAGGCGTTCCGCGAGGCGTCGGTGGTCGACTTCCTGCGCGAGATCGCTCGCGCACGTCGCAGCACGCGGCGGGGAGAACACGATCTGCCTGCTGCCGGCGACCGGAGGCACACACGGGATCTCCGACTGGAACCTCGTCGCGGAGCTGCCCGGATTGACGACCTTCGCGACCGACCCGTACTGGAAGCACTGGAACGAGCCCGCGGGCCCATTCGTGCGCCGCTTCGCGCGGCTGCTTCGCGAGACGTGCGAGCGGCATGGAGTCCACGCGCAGCTGTGGCTGCCGAGCTTCGGGCTCACGAAGGACGAGATCCCCGAGCTCGAGGCGGCGGTCTCCGCCGCGCGTGAAGAGGGCGTCGACGACCTCTGGACGTGGGGCTACGAGGCGTGCGGCTCCATGACGCACCTCGCGACGCCGGATTCGCCGCTCGTGTGGGAGGCGGTCAGCGCTGCGCTCGACGAAGACCACCTGCCGTCGAGAGCCGAACTGCGCGCTCGCTCGTCAACTTGATGAACGTCCGAGGACTCGACGGTGTCGGCGGCGGTCGGGCGCGCCGGCGACGAGCTCGCCGCCGCGATCGAGGCGATCGCTGCGCGCATGGCCGCCGGCGGACGTCTCGTCTACGTCGGCGCCGGGACGTCCGGGCGGCTCGCCGCGCTCGATGCGGTCGAGGTGCGGCCCGACATTCGGCTCGCCGCCCGGCGAGGTGGTCGCCCTCGTGGCGGGCGAAGCCGAGGATGCCGAAGACGACGTCGAGCGGGGCGAGGCGGAGATGCGCGCGCTCGCGATCGGCCCGAACGATGCGGTCGTCGCCGTGAGTGCGAGCGGCTCGACGCCGTACACCTGCGCAGCTCTCGAAGCGGCACGCGTGTCAGGTGCGCTGTGCGTCGCGGTCGTCTCCGCCCCGGGCAGCGCGCTCGCCTCGATCGCGGATCACGAGGTCTGCGTCGTCGTCGGCCCGGAGGTCGTCTCCGGCTCGACGCGCCTCAAGGCGGGAACGGCGCAGAAGCTCGTGCTCAACACGATCTCGACCGCAACGATGATCCGGCTCGGTCGCACCTACGCCGGGCTCATGGTCGGCGTGGCGCCGGAGAACGCAAAGCTCCGCGAACGCGCGCGCCGGAATGTCGCGATCGCGAGCGGACGGTCGGACGCAGACGTCGACGAGGCGCTCGCAGCCGCCGAGGGCGATGCGCGAGTCGCGCTCGTCGCGCTCCTGGCGGGCCTCGATCCGGCCGCGGCACGCGAGCGGCTGAACGGCGCGGGCGGATCGGTCCGCGTCGCGCTCGGAGAGACCGCATGAGGCTCGACGTGCAGGCGGCGCTCGTCCGAGGCGAGCTCGTCGTCGGCGACGTCGAGGTCGAGGACGGCCTCATCGTCGACGTCGGCCTGCCCGGTGGCGAGCGCGGGCGGATTGCGGTGCCCGGCTTCGTCGATCTGCAGGTGAACGGCTACGGCGGCATCGACTTCCTCTCCGCCGCGACGGCCGACTACGACATCGCCGGCAGCGCGCTCCTCGAGAGCGGTGTCACCGCCTACCAGCCGACGTTCATCACGGCGCCTGAGGGCGCCATGCTCGACGCGCTGCGCGCGATGCCCGCGAACGGCTCGTTCCCCCGGGTCGTGGGCGCTCACGTCGAGGGCCCGTTCATCTCGCCCGAGCGGCTCGGCACGCACCCGCTCGAGCACCGGCTCGATCCGGATCTCGCTCTGCTCGACCGCCTGCTCGACGCGGGTCGGGTCACCGAGTTCACGCTCGCGCCCGAGCTGCCCGGCGCGAGCGCCTTGATCGAGCGGCTGCTCGAGCTCCAGGTCGTCGTCTCCGCGGGGCACACGAATGCGACGGCCGCCCAGGCGCACGCCGCGTTCGACCTCGGCGTCTCGACGGTGTCGCACCTCTTCAACGCGATGCGCCCGTTCCGCTCCCGGGACCCCGGCATCGTCGGGGTCGCGCTCACACGCCGCGACGTCTACGTGCAGATGATCGTCGACGGGCATCACCTCGCCGAGGAGACCGTCCGGCTGATCTGGGCGGCGGCCGGAGGGCGGTGCGCTCTCATCAGCGACGCCACCGCCGGCGCGGCGGGCGTCACCGGCCCGTACCAGCTCGGCGACATGGAGATCGACATCAGCGACGGCGTGCCGATGCGCGGGGATGGGGTTCTCGCAGGGACCGTCCTGACCATGATCGATGCGGTTCGCAACCTGCATGCGCTCGGCATCCCGTTCGAGGAAGCGGTCGGCGCTGCCACCTCCGTCCCTGCGCGCATTCTGGGCCGGACAGACCTCGGAGTCCTCGAGCCCGGCGGTCTCGCCGACGTGGTCGTCCTCGACGACCGGCTCGACATCGTCCGCGTGCTCTGCGGAGGCGAAGCGCGTGTCGTGGCTTGAGTCCGAGCTGCAGTCGCAGCCGGCCGCACTCGAGCGCCTGATCGACCGGCAGGGCGCCCGTGCACGCCAGATCGCGGAGATCTTCGCGCGCGACGACGTGCAGTACGTGCTCATCGCCTCGCGCGGGAGCTCGTCCAACGTGGCCCGTTATGCGCAGTACCTGCTCGGCCGGGCGCACCGCGTGCCGGTGATGTTCGCGACGCCCTCGCTCTACACGATCTACGAGCAGCCGCCGCGGCTTGCGGGCGCCGTCGTCGTCGGGATCTCGCAATCGGGCGCGTCGCCGGACGTCGCGTCGGTGCTTGCCGAGGCTCGCAGGCAGGGCCGCCCGACGATCGCCTTGACGAACGTCGCGGACTCGCCGCTCGCGCAGGAGGCCGACGCGGTGCTGCCGCTCGAGGCCGGCGAAGAGCGCGCCGTCGCCGCGACGAAGACGTACGTCAACTCCCTCGGCGCGATCGCACTCCTGTTCGCCGCTTCGGACGGGCCGGTGGCGGAGCTCGAGCTCGAGCGGATGCCGGAGCTCCTGCGGCAGCAGATCGCGTTGTCGCTCGAGACGGCGCCTGCGCTCGATGAGTACGCGGACGCGGTCGGCGCCACCGTCGTCGCGCGCGGCGTCAACTACGGGACGGCGTTCGAGATCGCGCTGAAGATCCGCGAGCTCTCCGGGCTCGTCGTCGAGGCGTACTCGCCTGCGGACCTCATGCACGGCCCCATCGCCGCGATCCGTCCCGGGTGGCCGGTGATCGTCGTTGCACCGACAGGGCCTGCCCGCCCGAGTGTGGAAGGGCTCGTGCTCCCGCTGCGTGACCGCGGTGCGCGCATCATCGCCGTCTCCGACGTCGCTGCCGTCCTGCGCCGCGCGCAGACGCGGCTCCCGCTCGTAGCGCAGGTTCCCGAATGGCTCAGCCCTCTGACGGCAGTCATTCCCGGTCAGCTGACGGCGATGCGCCTCGCGCAGCTACGCGGGCTCGACGTCGATCGCCCGGCCGGGCTCGAGAAGGTGACGCTGACGCGTTAGCTCTTGCGCAGGAGCACGAGGTCCTGCGTCGGGTTGCCTCGTGCGCCCTCCGGCTCGAGCTCGACGAACGCGAATCCCTGTGCGAGCGTCTCGCGGAGGAAGCGTTCCGGGTGGTAGGCGCTGCAGAGATTCGTGCCCGGGATCTCGCCCCAGCGGACGACGAGCTCGCCGCGCTCGAAGCGTTCGCGCTCGTCGGTGTCGAGACGAGGGAGGTACGAGGCGCCGTGGGTCGAGAGCAGCAGCAGCCCGCTCGGTCGGAGCACCCGGCGAAGCTCGTCGCGCCAGGCGAGCTGAAGCTCCTCGGTCAGGTGCGTGAAGACCGACAGCGCGTAGACGAGATCGAAGCTCGCCGCATCGGCGGCGACGGGCGGCGCGAGTCCGTTCTGGATGAACGATGCGAAGCCGAGGTTCTCTCGGCACCACTCGACGGCTTCACCGTCGACATCGCTCCCGCAGACGACGCCGTCGAAGCCGCGCCAGTACCGGCTGACGCGGCCGCAGCCGCAACCGAAATCGAGGACGGATCCGACCTCCTCGAGCGAGACGTGCGCAGCGATCGCGTCGTAGGCGGCGCGGCCGCTGCGCAGAAACCATTCGGCGTCGGCGGTGCCCGCGACACGCACCATCAGGCGCCGCGGCGGCAGTGGGGGCCCGTTCACGCGGGCCGGGCGTCGCGGCCGGAGCGATACGGCGCGCTCGTACATGCGAAACGCCGGCCCGATGAGGCCGGCGCGGTCGAGCAGGCGGAGGAGCCGTCGCTTCACGATGCCCAAGATAGGGAGGGTCGCCCTAGGGCGACCCTCCCCAGCTGTCGGTTCAGTGTCGGGTGATGTCCGCGAACGGGCACGGAGCGACGGCCCAGGCGTTCAGGTCGCCGGCGCTGCCGCCGTGACCGTCACCGTGGTCGCCACCGCTGTGGTCGTCGCCACCGTCGCCGTGGCCGTCGTTGCCACCTCCGGAGAATTGCGTTCCGAAGATGTCCGACTGCTCGCACCCGGGGTTCCGGCCGAGCTCTGTCCGCGACGAGCGTCCGTTGCGGGAGTCGGTCCAGATCGTCCAGGCGGTGTTGTTCTTCCCGGCTGCGACGCCGCTGTAGTCGCCGGCGAAGATTCCAGCACGGAACGTGTAGTCCCAGTTGTTCGGGACGTCCTGCAGTTGGGTGTTCCGGAACGGGAACGAGGACTGCGTTCCGCCGGGAGGCACCGTGCCGGACGTCGGGTTCGTCGTGTTGTTCGCCGGTTGCGTGATCGTGCCGGCCTCGGGAGCCACGCAGTCACGCGAGCCCGGTTCCGACACCGTGCAGGTGCCGCCGAAGAACCACACGAGGTAGTTGCCGGTCCGCTGCCTGCTGCCCGGCCACTCGATCGCCGTCGTAGACGTGTCGAGCCGGCGATCCTCCCAGACCACGAACAGCTTTCCGGTCGGGCTGATGTCGACCCACGGGAACCACTGGTCGTTGCCGAAGTTCGTGGCTGTCGATGGACAGACACGACCGACGATCCGACCGCAGTCGCGACCGCCTTCGGTCGCCACGACGGGTGACCGCGACGGATCGCTGTTCACCCGCGTCGGGCCGAGCCACGTCACTCCCCCGTCATTCGACTTGAAGAGGAAGATGTCCGTGTTCGAGCTCGTCCGCTGGCCATTGCGGTTGTCGGAGATCACGGCATAGAGCGTGTTCGCGAACGGGCCGCCGCGCTTGTCGGCGACGACATTCGCCCACGAGACCACGCGGAAGCACGAGTTCGTCAGCACGTGACGACCGTCTCCCTGGCCGCGGGCCCCGCAGTCGGGCCGGTTACCTGCGCCCGGGTCCGGGTTGCCCGACGAGGTCGGATAGTTGACGTCGTAGATCGTCGTCACGAAGAACGGCCCGGTGAAGCTCTGGCCGCCGTCGGTCGACTTCGACACGAGGTACTGGTTCTCGTCCTGCGTGTTGAAGTTCTCGTAGCCGACCCACAGAGCGCCGGTCGTTGGGTTGACGGTCGGAACCGAGTCTTGGCTGTCGTCGCACGCATTGTTGCCGAAGATGCCAAGGCAGATCGCAGCCGACCCGGTAACGAGATGTGGCGGCGACCAAGACAGTGCGCGGTCGTCGGAGTAGCTCTCGTAGATGTTGACGCTGCAGTGCTGTCCCGGTCCCGTCGCCGTCGCACAGCCTTGAGTGTCGAACAGCGAGTACGTCACATACAGGCGGTCCGGCCCGATTCTGCTGGTCGGGCAGCCGGCCGTCCCAGGTGCCTCGGGGTTCTTGCTGATCGGCGCGAAGCACGTCGGTGAGACGCCGGACGGGCGCGGCCCCGCGGTGATGTATTCCTTGTCGGTCGATGGAGTCAACCCGCTGCCGTCATCCGCGAAATAGATGACGGTCCCGTCGTTCGGGATGCGCGGATCGCCGGCGCCGCCGCAGACCGCGTTTTGGTCTGTCGGATTGCCGCCGCCACCCTGTGCGATGCAGGGCTTGCTCCACGTGAAGCCACCGTTGCTCGAACGCGCCACGAATACGCCGTTGTTGAGCGACACCCGATCGAAGTGGATGTCGGCGTAGTACGCGGTACCGGCACGGTCGAACGTGATCGCCGGATCACCGCCGCCGTCGAGGTGGTCGTCTCCATTCGGCAGGCTGCCGGGGAAAGGCTTTGTCCCGTCGTACCAGCTGTTGCCGTTCGTTGTGCTCGCGTAGAAGCCGGAGCCGCCGAAGCCGTTCCGGTAGTCGTTGGCTCCCCCGACGAGGTTGTCCTGCCTCGCGGGATTGATCGCAATCGCCGTCTCGTCCTGCGGGAAGCAGGAGTAGTCCTGGCTCACTCGGACGTCATTGCCGCCGTTCGCCTGCTGCGACAGACCGTCGGGCGTGAGATCCTGGAGCGGCTTCGGAGTCGACGTCCTCCCCGCCTGCGGGCAAGCGGTCAGGCCGTTGGCGAAGTTCGTACTGCTGAAGTCGAGCGCACCGGATGCGGTCTCGGGGGTTTCGTCCCCCTCCGCGAGATCCGCCTGCAGATTCTTGACCACTCCTTCGGGTCCCCTGAACGCCGAGGGCGCTGCCCCGGCAACGGAACCGAAGAGCATGACCAAGGAAAAGATGCCGATGAGTGCGCCGAACGCGCGAAAAGCCCTCGTCAAAGCTCCCCCTTTCTCCCCTTTTTGGACGCCGCATCGTGCGGCCGCGCGACTTTACAAGGGGTGGGGGGCAAGCGCAACTAGCCGCCGCTACAATGCCGCCATGGGGAGAGGTCTCTTCGCCCTGTCGCTCGCCCTGTGCGCCCTGCTTCTCGTCGGCGCCTCGGACGGTCTCGCGCACGGCGGCAAGAAGGCGCATCCGCGGCTTTTGCTGACGAGTAGCACGCCCGTCCTCACGGTCGCCGGCTCGCATTTCGCTCCGCGAGAGCGGGTGAAGGTGCAGCTCGGTTCGGCACTGCGCGTTGCGCGGTCGACCGCCGGCGGCACGTTCGTCGTTCGGTTCGCGCAGTCGACGACGGATCCGTGTGGCGGCGGTTCGCTGATCATCAGTGCACGCGGCGCAAGCGGCGACTCGGCGACAATGTCGATGAAGACGATGAGCGCGCGGGCTTGCCCGCCGTCGCCCTGATCTAGCGCCCCGATCTAGCGGAGCGCTGCGCGGATCAGTGCGTCCTCGCGATTCGCGAGGGCTGTTGCGCTGACGCGGCTTCCCTGGACGACGAGCGACGCGATCGCGTTCGCGCGCCGCCAGAAGATGCTGTCGAGCGTCACGGTGGAGCGCGTCGCGTAGCCGACACGCTCGTCGCCGAGCGGCGGGAGCGTGAGCGGCCGCAGCGTGTTGCTCGTCGCGCGGCCTTGCAGCGCGTCGTAGACCTTGTGGGCCGCCTTGGCGCTGCGGTAGAGGTCGACGCGGGAGACGACGATTCCCGCTCCGCTGCGGTAGCGCGCGATCCAGACGCCCCTGCGGTCAGGGCTGCCGAGAAAGCCGGTGTCTGCTCGGGTGCCTGCATCGGCTTCGAACCGATCCCAGCCGGGCAGGTCCTTCGGCTGCAGGACGACGCGCGAGAGCTTCGCCACGGCAAGCGTTGGGCCGGTGCCGCCGCACGCGGTTCCTGCAGCGAGCACGAGTGTTGCGACTGCGATCAGCTGCGCCAGACGGAGAAGCGTGCGCCTCATGGCGGCGCACGCTATAGCGTCGGCGTGTGGAGGCGGCGAAGTTCGAGGCGCTTGCGGCCGCGAAGGCGCGCCTCGACCGCACGCCTCTCTATTCGGCGCCGGTCTCGCTCCGCGGCGTGCGGATCTGGATCGTGCCGTGGCTCTTCCGGTTGCCGTGGTTCCGCCGCTTCGACGGCTACTCGGCATGGTGGACGATCCTGCTGCGCTCGCCGGCGTTGCTCGCGGACGGCGAACTCGTCGCCCACGAGCTCTGCCACGTCTGGCAGATGCAGCACCACCCGCTCCGGATGCCGCTGTCCTATCTCTTCCGTGGCTATGCAGAGAACCCGTACGAAGCCGAAGCCCGTGCGGCTTCCGCGCGGAAGTCCTGACATTCCGGTAACGGGGGAGTGTCCCCTGTCACGGCTTCGTCACGCCTGCGGCGCGACCGCCCTCGCGCAACTGCGCGGTCGGCGCCGGTATCCGTGACGGTTCCGTTACCAGGGAGTGTCCCAGGACAGGGCCGAGAGCCGCCCCGGCACTAGACTCAACGGGATGGCGCAGGCGCCTGCTCTCCCTGCCGGATTCGAGCTGCCGCTCGAGCCGCGGCTGCCGCGGATCGGCTCGATCGATGCGGTCTCGCTCGAGGAGCGCGCGGCGTCGCTCGCGAAGCGGTCGATCAAGAAGGACGCGAAGGTCTTCGCGCTCGATCTGGCGATCCGCTGCATGGACTTGACGACGCTCGAGGGCTCCGACACGCCCGGGAAGGTCGCCGCCCTCTGCTCGAAGGCGGTGCGCCCCGACCCGAGCGACCCGAACATCCCTTCCGTCGCCGCGATCTGCGTCTACGAGAACCTCGTGCCGACCTGCGTCGCCCGGCTCGAGGGCACCGGCGTGCACATCGCCGCGGTCGCCACGGGGTTCCCGTCGGGCCAGTATCCGACCGACCTCAAGGTCGCCGACGCGGCCCGCGCGGTCGAGCTCGGCGCCGACGAGGTCGACATGGTGATCGACCGCGGGGCGTTCCTCTCCGGCCGCTACGCAAAGGTCTACGACGAGATCGTGCAGGTGAAGGAGGCCGTCGGCTCCGCGCACCTGAAGGTGATCCTCGAGACGGGCGAGCTCGGCACGTACGACAACGTGCGCCGCGCATCGCTTCTCGCGATGGCCGCAGGCGCTGACTTCATCAAGACCTCGACCGGCAAGATCCCGAGCGCCGCGACGCTTCCGGTTGCACTCTGCATGCTCGAGGCGATCCGCGACGTGCACGAGGAGACCGGCCGCGTCGTCGGCTTCAAGCCGGCCGGCGGCGTGCGCGTCGCGAAGAACGCGATCCAGCATCTGGTGCTCGTGCACGAGACCCTCGGCCCCGACTGGCTCACGCCGGACCGCTACCGCATCGGTGCGTCGTCACTTCTGAACGACGTGCTCATGCAGCTCCGGAAGGAGAAGACCGGGGCCTATCAGGGCCCGGACTACTTCACCATTGACTGACGTCGACCGCAAACAGGACCGCGCTCCTGTCCCGAAGGACTGGACGTACGCGCCCGCGCCGGAGTCGCGTGACGTCGTCACGCTTCGCGAGCGCTACGGCCTCTTCATCGGCGGCGAGTGGGTGGAGCCCACGGAGACCTACGAGACGATCGCACCGCGCGACGAGGAGACGCTCGCGACGATCGGTCAGGCGACGGAAGCGGACGTCGACAGCGCCGTGGCCGCGGCGCGCGGCGCGTTCGCGAACGGCTGGTCGGCGCTGCCCGGCTCCGAGCGCGCGAAGTACCTCTTCCGTATCGCCCGCATCCTGCA
This sequence comes from uncultured Actinomycetes bacterium, assembly GCA_963848665.1. GTDB lineage: Bacteria > Actinomycetota > Thermoleophilia > Gaiellales > Gaiellaceae > Palsa-739. Next base: position 161,389 of record CAWKEF010000002.1, on the reverse strand, counting down.
GGAGCGCGCCCGCGAGTTCGCGGTGCTCGAGTCGCTGAACGGCGGCAAGCCGATCAAGGAATCCCGCGACGTCGACCTCCCGCTCGCCGCGGCGCACTTCTTCTACTACGCGGGCTGGGCGGACAAGCTCGAGTACGCATTCCCGAACCGGAAGCCGAAGCCCGTCGGCGTCGCCGGACAGATCATTCCGTGGAACTTCCCGCTCCTGATGCTCGCATGGAAGATCGCGCCCGCGCTCGCGTGCGGCAACACGGTCGTCCTGAAGCCGGCGGAGACGACGCCGCTCACCGCGCTTCTCTTCTGCGACGTCGTGCGCCAGGCGGAGCTCCCGCCGGGCGTCGTCAACATCGTCACCGGCGACGGGCGCACCGGAGCCGCCATCGTCGAGCATCCGGACGTCGACAAGATCGCGTTCACCGGCTCCACCGAGGTGGGCAAGGCGATCCAGCGACGCCTCGCAGGCACGGGCAAGAAGCTGACGCTCGAGCTCGGCGGAAAGGCCGCGAACGTCGTCTTCGACGACTGCGCGCTCGACCAGGCTGTCGAGGGAATCGTCAACGGCATCTACTTCAACCAGGGGCACGTCTGCTGCGCCGGCTCGCGCCTCTTCGCGCAGGAGTCGATCTACGAGCCCCTCGTCGAGAAGCTGAAGCGCCGCCTCGAGACGCTGCGCGTCGGCGACCCACTCGACAAGAACACCGACGTCGGCGCGATCAACTCGAAGATGCAGCTCGACAAGATCGTCGAGCTCGTCGAGGCGGGCAAGGCGGAGGGCGCAGAGATCTACCAACCGCCGTGCCGCCTGCCGGAGAAGGGCTACTGGTTCGCGCCGACCGTCTTCACGAACGTCGCGCAGAGCTATCGGATCGCGCAGGAGGAGATCTTCGGACCGGTGCTCAGCGTGCTGACGTTCCGGACCCCGGAAGAAGCCGTCGAGAAGGCGAACAACACGCCCTACGGCCTGAGCGCGGGCGTCTGGACCGAGAAGGGCTCGCGCATCCTCTGGATGGCGCAGCGACTGCGCGCGGGCGTCGTCTGGGCGAACACGTTCAACCGGTTCGACCCGTCGTCTCCCTTCGGCGGCTACAAGGAGTCGGGCTTCGGCCGCGAAGGCGGACGCCACGGTCTCGAGCCGTACCTCTCCTTCGACGAGTCCGAGGCGTGGGGCGGATGACAAGACTGCCGGTGAAGAAGACGTACAAGCTCTTCATCGGCGGCGACTTCCCGCGGAGCGAGTCCGGCCGCACCTACGAAGCAGAAGGACAGAACGTCGCGCAGGGATCTCGCAAGGACGCCCGCGACGCGGTGCGCGCGGCGCGCGGCGCGCAGCCGGCCTGGGCGAAGGCGACCGCATACAACCGCGGTCAGGTGCTCTACCGCCTCGCCGAGATGGTCGAGGCGCGGGCGGCGGAGTTTGCCGATCTGTGCAGCGGCCGCGACGAGGTCGAGCGCGCGATCGACCGGATCGTCTGGTACGCGGGCTGGGCGGACAAGCTGTCGCAGGTGCTCGGCGGCTCGAATCCGGTCGCCGGTCCCTATTTCAACTTCACGATCCCCGAGCCGACCGGCGTCGTCGCCGTGCTCGCGCCGGAGGAGCCGGCGCTGCTCGGGCTCGTCACGCGCCTCGTGCCGCCGCTCGTCGGAGGAAACGCCGTCGTCGTCGTCGCCTCGGAGGCGCACCCGCTCGCAGCGATCGAGCTCGCCGAGGCGATCGCCACGAGCGACGTGCCCGGCGGCGTCGTCAACATCATCACGGGCCGGTGGAGAGAGATCGCGCCGCACCTCGCAGCGCACATGGACGTGAACGCGATCGACCTCTGCGGCGCCGACGGCTACTCGACGGAGCTCGAGGAGCTGGCGGCGGAGAACGTCAAGCGCATCGTGCGCGGCCGGGCGGACGCGCAGAGCCCGTGGGAGATCGCGAGCTATCTCGAGCTGAAGACGGTCTGGCACCCGGTCGGCCAGTAACCTAGGGCCGGGCAATGGGCGACCGCAGCTTCAGTCACGCGATCGCCGAGGGGGACGGAATCTCGGTGATCGTCGCGGTCGACGATCCCGAGGCCGCCCGAGCAGCCGAGTCGCAGCGTGCCGAGGCGCTCGTCGTGCGCGGCGACCCGTCGGCGGTGCGCGAGGCGACGTCGCTTCCGATCCTCTGCCGTGCCGACGTCCCGTTCGACCAGGCGTCGGACGCAGCCGACGCGGTGATGCTCGTCTTCGATTCGCTCGACGACGACGACGGCCGGCTCGAGCAGCTGCATCAGCGGGCAGTCGCGCTCGGGCTCGACGTCGCCGTCGAGGTGCGCGACGAGGAGGAGGTCGAGCGGGCGCTCGACCGGGTCGACCCGGAGATCTTCCTGCTCTCGGCGGTGGAGGCCGACGACGAGCGGTCGCCCCTCGAGGTCGTGCTCGACCTGCTGTCCGCCGTCCCGGCCGGCAAGCTCGCGATTGCCGACCTGCCGCACCCGACCCCCGACGAGGTCGAGGAGCTCGAGCAGGCGGGCTGCGACGCCGTGATCGTCCATGCGCACGATGTCTCGCTGCTCGTCGGCGGGCCTCCGCCCGAGGTCTGAAAAGCGCCCATCTAGCGCCGAAAAAGAGCGCTAGGCTTCGTTCCATGAGGGCGACTCTGGTCGGGGTCGTGGCCGCGCTGGCGATCGTCGTCGCGGTCCCGGCGGGCTCCGCATCGACCAGAGACGCGTGCCCGGCGGCGTGGCTCCACGGCTGGCAGCAGCTCGCGAACAAGATCCAGGCCCCGGTCTACTGCCCCACGTGGATGCCGAATCCGCTCGACGCACGGATCGGCGGCCAGTACACCGACATCGACTCGGTGAACAAGGACGGGAGCTATCTCGTCAGCTTTCTCGAGCACGGCGACCTCGGCTCGGGCGACGTCCACGTCAACTTCCGCGGCTACCCGGGGCGCACCGCGGTCCCGAGCTGCACGACGGTTGTGCTCACCGGCAAGAAGGCCATTCGCGGTTTGACGCCGTGCTTCGCGGATCCCGCCGGAACCCGCACGGCGCGCGGGATCAAGGCGACCGTGTATCGCGTCAACCAGGACGCCGATCAGTGGCACATCCTGCTCGCGTGGCATCGAGGGCACAGCCTCTACACCGTCAGCGAGCACGTGATCCGGCCGTACACCTACAAGCAAGTCGTGCAGAACCTCGACCGTCTGCTCGCGGGCCTCGTGCTCGTCCGTCCCCAAGGCTGATGCGCGTCACACGGCGTCGGTTTCTCGGCGGCGCTGCAGCCGCCGCGGTTGGAGGCGCCGGGATCTACGAGCTCGTCGACAGGCTCGGGAGCGCGCCGACCCGCCCCGCGGCCGAGCCGTCGAGTCTGCCGGCCGAGCAGCACGTCTTCGATCTGTCGACGGTGCAGAGCGAGGGCGTGGACGTCCTCGTGCCGCCGCTCCACAGCGAGGTCGTGACGGGCAGGATCGCGGTCGACGACCTTCGCTCGGCGCAGCATGACCTCGAGCAGGCGCTCCGCCGGCTCGACGCCGAGCACTCCCCCGATCCGGCCGGCCTCGGCGTCACGGTCGCGTGGGGTCTCCCGTACTTCGCCGAGCGGGTGCCGGCGCAGGGGCGGCTGCATCTTCCCATCGACCGTCGCGCCGACAAGCCGGCGCTCCTCCCGGACCGGCGCTTCCCGAGCGATCCCGACAACACGGTGCTCGAGCGGAACGACGTCGCGTTTCTCCTGCGGAGCGACCAACTCGATCACATCGGCGCCGCGCACAAGGCGTTGTTCGACGATCTGAAGCTCTTCACGGTGACGAGCATCCGCCGAGGCTTCGCCGGAGGCGGCTTCGAAGGCGGGCAGAGCCTGCCGCAGAAGCTCGCCATTGCGGCGGGGGTCCCGGGCGCCGACCTCATTCCCGACGGCTCCGAGCTCTTTCTCGGCTTCACGTCGACGCAGAAAGCAGGGCTCGGTCCCCGGCTGATCGCGAATCACGAGACGCTCGGCTTCGTCGACGTGCGCGGCGGCTACTTCCACGGCGGCACGCACATGCATCTTTCGCACATCACGGAGGACCTCGAGGCGTGGTATCTCAACTTCGACTTCGACGAGCGCGTGCTGACGGCTTTCCAGCCCGGGCTCGCGAACGTGAAGCAGGGCGCGCAGACCGTTGCGCAGGGCCCGAAGGAGATTGCGACCGTTGCCGAGACCGCGCGCAAGTTCACGGAGACGGGCCGCTTCGGCCACAGCGCGTCGATCCAGTCCACTTCGCGGCTACAGCACGACTTCGTCGGGCCGAACGGCATCGTGTACCCGAAGGGGACGGCGATCCCGCAGCGCGCCGACTTCAACACGCTCGACAACCCGTTCGCATTCTCGGCCGATCACGCGGTCGACAGGTTCAGCACGGATCCGATTGCAGGAGTCCACTTCGTCGTCTTCAACCCGTCGGGCGACGACTTCGCGCGCAATCGGCTGGCGATGGACGGCGTGATGCCGGATGGATCGAAGCTCGCGGTCGGTGCCCGCTCGCGCGCCGCGGGCTTCAACTCGGTGCTGACGACGACGCACAGGCAGAACTTCCTCGTTCCCCCGCGCCGGCACCGCTCGTTCCCGCTTGCCGAGCTGTGACCGGCGGCGGCTCGTCGATCCCGGCCGTCCAGGCGCTGCTCCGCGTGCTTGCCGGCGGGCGCGCTGTCGCGGAGCTCGGAACCGCGTTCGGCGAGGGCGCCGCGGCGATGGCCGAGACGGCGCGCTCGGTCGTCACGGTCGAACGCGATCCGGAGCGCGCTGCGATCGCACGCGACCGGCTCGCGGATCTTCCGCACGTCGAGGCGCTGGAGGGGGACGCGTACGAGCTCTTACGGGGCCGCGGCCCGTTCGGGCTCGTCTTTGCCGACGGCGGCGCCTACGACTGGGAGCAGATCCTCGCGCTGCTCGAGCCGGGCGGGCTGCTCGTGAAGGACGACCTGACGCCGGGCCGCGCCGCCGACGGTGATCCGGTGCGCGAGTTCCTGCTGCGCGATCCGCGGCTCGCCGCAGCCGAGATCCTGACGACGGCTGATTCCGCGGCGATCGTCGCCGTCAAGCGGCGCTGACGAGCAGTGCGGCCACGAGCGTCAACGGCGCGAGCACGAGCCCGAGCAGCGTGTACCGGAGGACGGACGGACGTGCACCGTTGGCGCGCGCGACCTGGAGCCAGAGCACGGCTGCGAGGGAGCCGCTCACGGCGAGATTCGGTCCCAGGTCGAGACCGAGGAGCAGGGCGCGCGGGTGAGCCGGGAGGTGTGCGGAGAGAACGACCGCCGCCGGCAGGTTGTTCACGACGACGGAGGCACCGGCGGCGATCCACGCTGTCTCCCACCGCCCCGCATGCTCGAGGAGGTGAACGTCCGCGGCGCGCGCGACGGTTCCGAGCAGCACGGCGAGCCCGAGGACGCCGACGAGGAGCAGCGGGTTCGCGGCACGGGCCGCCCCCCGTACGCCGAGCCGCGCGATGAGCGCCACAGCAACGCCGAGCACGAGAATCGGCAGCGCGGGTTTCGCGAGCACGAGCACGAGCACTGCAGCGATGACGACGCCCAGCGTTCCGACCGACGGGCGCAGGGGGGAGGGCTCTTGCTCAGGCGCTCGCACCGCGCCCCGGAGGCCCCGTCGGAAAGTGACGCACACGAAGACGATCGTGATCGCGACCGAGACCGCCCAGGCTCCGGCGAGCCGCTCGGCGAACACCACCCCGCTGACGCGATCGCCCGCGAGCACGATCAGGTTCGTGAGGTTCGCGCCGGGCAGGAGAAGCGACGACGCATTTGCCATGAAGACGGCGCCGTAGAGGAACGCTCCGTCCGCAAGACCGCGGCGGGCGGCGGCATGCAGGAGAACCGGTGTCATGAAGACGACGGCGGTGTCGAGATTCAGCACCGCGGTGATCGCTGCCTCCACGACAAGCAGCCCGCCGATGAGCACGAACGGTCCGCCGGGGGCGCGCGCGACGGCGGCGCCGGCCGCCGCGAACAGATTCTCCCGCGCTGCGGTCGCGCCGACGAGCAGGAGCCCTGCGACGAGCGCGAACGCCGGCCACGCCTGCGAGAACGCGGCGTGCGCGTCGGTCGCCGACACTCAGCCGAAGAAGGCCTGCGCGACGGCGTACCACTCCGGCGGCACCGTCTTCAGCTGCGCCGTCGCCTCCTCGAGGGAGACGGCGACGATGTCGTCGCCGCGCAGCGCGGCCATCTGCCCGAACGCGCCGGTCTGCGCGAGCTCTGCCGCCTTGAGTCCGTACCGGGTGGCGAGCACGCGGTCGCGCGGCGTGGGCGTGCCGCCGCGCTGCACGTGCCCGAGCACGGTCACGCGGGTCTCGAACCCGGTCCGCTGCTCGATCTCGCGGCCGAGCACATCGCCGACGCCGCGACGGGCGAGCGTCGCATGCCCGAACTGATCCACCTCGCCGGTGTCCTCGAGCCCCGGCAGCTCGCAGCCTTCGCTGATCACGACGATCGAGAAGTTCTTGCCGCGCGCGTGCCGGCTGCGGATGCCGTGTGCGACCTCCTCGAAGTCGACCGGCTGCTCCGGGATGAGGATCACGTCGGCGCCGCCGGCGATCCCGCTCGTCACGGCGATCCAGCCGGCATGCCGGCCCATCACCTCGACCACCATGACGCGGTTGTGCGACTCCGCGGTCGTGTGTAGGCGATCGATCGCCTCGGTCGCGATCGTCACCGCGGTGTCGAAGCCGAAGGTGTAGTCGGTGCCGGAGAGATCGTTGTCGATCGTCTTCGGGACGCCCACGACGGGGAAGTCGTGCTCGCGGTAGAGCCGCGCCGCCACCCCGAGCGTGTCCTCGCCGCCGATCGCGACGAGCGCGTCGAGGCGGCGGTCGCCGAAGTTGCGCAGCACCTTCTCGACCCCGTCGTCGAGCTTGAACGGATTGGTGCGGGTCGTGCCGATGATCGTCCCGCCCCGGGGAAGGATTCCCGACACCTGGTGCGGCCCGAGATCGCGGAAGCTCCCTTCGACGAGGCCGCGCCAGCCTTCGAGGACGCCGACGGTGTCCCAGCCGGCCGTATCGGAGGCGCGGACGACGGCACGGATGACGGCGTTCAGACCGGGGCAGTCGCCGCCCCCCGTGAGGATGCCCATTGTCCGAGCCACGCACTAAGTCATACCGACTCCATACTCCGCATGCCCCTTTGGAGGTACGCGCAGCGCCCGCTTCTTGCCGATGCTGAGAGTGTCCTGCGGCAAATGAATGGAGCTGGAGTGGCGGCACTCCCTGACGACGGCGGACCACGGATGCGAGCTGAGCCCCTTGGCTCACTCCTCGTAACCCGTGGACACATCACCCAGGAACAGCTCGACCTCGCGCTCACGGAGCAGAAGGCGACCGGGCGCCCCCTGGGCGAGATCATCGTCGCGCGCGGCTTCGCGCCTGGACCGACCGTCGCACAGGCGCTGGCCACGCAGCACGGCGGCCTCCTGAAGACGGAGTACGGCTTCGCGACCGGTTGGGGCGGCCAGGAGAACAGTCAGGCTCGTGTGGGAGCGCCCGAGCCGCCGCGGCATGACGAGGCTGCGACGTTGCGCGCCTCGCTCGAGGAGCACCAGAAGGCATTGGAAGCGTGGAAGCAGTCGCATGCCCAGCTCGAGGAGCGGCTCGCCCAGGCGAGCGCCGCTCAGACGGTGCCGTCGAGCGATGCCCGGGTGGCCGAGCTCGAGGCCGAGCGCGACGCCTTGAAGGGCGAGCGCGAGGCGCTGAAGACCGAGCTCGCCGAGGCGCACAAGCCCGCGCCTCCCGTGAGCGACCCGCGCGTGCAGCAGCTCGAGGCCGAGCGTGACGCCTTGAAGGGCGAGCGTGAGGCCCTGAAGATCGAGCTCGCCGAGGTGCGCAAGCCCGCACCGCCGGAGAACGATCCCCGGCTGGCACAGCTCCTGGCCGACCGCGACACGGTGCAGGCCGAGCTCGCGGCGCGCGAAGCGTCGATTGACGAGCTGCGGGCGAGCATCGCCTCCGTTCAGGCTGAGGCCGAGCAGCGGGCGAAGGCGTCCGCGAGAGAGCTCGAGGCGGCGCAGGAGCGGGTGGCGTCGCTCGAAGCGGAGCTCGCGGCGCGCGACGAAGCACTCGCAGCGGCCGAAGCAGCCCCTGCTGGGCGCTGGGACGCCGCTGAATCCCACCTCGTCTTCTTCCAGGGCGCCGACGGCTACGAGCTTCACGAGCGCTCCGGCCCCGCGCCGATCGAGGGCTCGAGCGTCGGGACTCTGACCGTCGCCCGCATCGCCTCGGCGCCGTTCCCGGGCAGCGCGCTTCCCTGCGCCTACCTCGTCGCCTGAGCACCGCCGTTTCCGCACGCAGCCTCGGGTAACAACGCGCTGTGTGCGTGCGCGCTATCTGGCCGTCGTGGTCGTCCTCGCGCTCGCAGGCTGCGGATCGCAGACGCTGCAGCAGCAATCGACCGGCCTGAAGGCGCTCGCCGCCGAGGGCGGCGTCCTTGCAGGCGACGCGGCCCGCGGCCGCTCCACCACCGTCTTCACCCGGGAGCACTCCGGCTTTCTGCTGAAAAGCGCACGCTCCTCGGCCGCGAAGCTCGCACGGCTCCATGCGGACGGTGCGGAGCGCCTCGCGCGCCTTGCCGCCGACGTTCGGGACGACCTCGACCGGCTCGCGCACAGCGGGTCGAATCGCCACGAGCAGGAGCAGCTGCAGCACGACTTCGAGCGCATTGCGGACAAGCTGTGAAGCAGTTCCTGCAGATCGCACTCGGAATCCTGTCGGCGATCGGCGGATTCGTCGATATCGGCGACCTCGTGTTCAATACGCAGGCCGGCGCGACATTCGGGTTCGAGTTGCTCTGGGTCGTCGTGATCGGCGTCGTCGGGATCATCGTGTACTCGGAAATGTGCGGTCGAGTCGCCGCGATCTCGAATCGCCCGGTCTTCGACCTCGTGCGAGAGCGCGTCGGATTCAGCGCGGGCCTCGGAACGCTCGTCGCATCCGAGGTGGTGAACCTGATGACCTGCGCGGCCGAGGTCGGGGGCGTTGCGATCGTGCTCCAGCTCCTGTCGGGGCTGCCGTACCGGCTTCTGATCCTGCTCGGCGTCGTCGGGATCGTGGTGGTCTCCTGGGTGCTGCCGTTCGAGTGGATCGAGCGCCTGTTCGGGTACGTCGGACTCTGTCTGCTCGTCTTCGCCGTCGCGGCCGTCAAGGTGCATCCGGATTGGACGAAGGTGGCCCACGGGTTCGTTCCGGGGATACCAGCCGACGAACCACGCGGTCTATCTCTACTTCGTTGTCGGCCTGCTCGGCGCCGCGCTGACGCCGTACGAGGTCTACTTCTACTCGTCGGGCGCCGTGGAGGACGGCTGGGGAGCGAAGGATCTTCGGATCAACAAGATCACATCGGTCATCGGCTACGGCCTCGGCGCATTCCTCTCCTTCTCCTTGATGATCGTCGCGGCCGTGCTCTTCCTGCCGCGCGGCATCGATCCGCAGTTCCTGGGCACGCCCGCGGTCGGCGCCATGGACGCGCTCGGCAAGATCGGGCTGATTCTCGCGCTCGTCGGGATCCTGTTCGCGGTCGGCGGCGCGGCGATCGAAACGAGCTTCTCGGGTGCGTACAACCTTGCGCAGTTCTTCGGGTGGCAATGGGGCAAGCGCGAGCGGCCCAGCGGCGCTCCGCAGGTTCGCGCTCTCGTGGGTCGTGATCTTCGTGCTTGCGCTCGGGATCGTGATGACGGGCTATGACCCGGTCAAGATCACGGAGTACTCGGTCATCTTCTCGGTCGTCGCGTTGCCCCTCACGTTCCTGCCGATCCTGCTCGTCGCGAACGATCCGGTCTACATGGGCCGCTACACGAACGGTCGAGTGTCGAACGTGCTCGGGATCGTGTACTTCGTCCTCATCCTCGCGATCTCGCTGACCGCGATCCCGCTGATGATCCTGTCGAACGGGGGCCAAGGATGAGTGCGGCAGAGCTCGATCTCGGCCTCGGCCTGCTCGACCACCAGCTCGTCGATCGGGAGGGACGGAATTGCGGCAATGTCGACGAGCTCGAGATCGCCGGCCTCACGAGCGGCGAGCCGGAGGTCACCGAGCTGCTGGTCGGCGGCAACGCGTGGCGCAGCCGCGGCTTCTTCGGCCGCATCGCCGCGTCGCTCTCCGGCAACGCGGTGCACGTGCCGTGGAGCGACGTCGGCGAGGTCGGCGCCGTCGTGAACTTGAAGAAGACGGCGCGCGAGCTGCGGCTCGGGCGGGGCGACGACAGGGCGGCCGAGCTCGTAAAGCGGCTGCCGGGGTCCTGATGCGCCTCTCCGAGCTGCTCGGCCGCCGAGTCGTGACCGAGTCCGGGCGGAGGCTCGGGCACCTCCACGACGTCCGCGCGGTGCGGCGCGGCGATCGGTTGCTCGTGACCGGCGTCGTCGTCGGCAGGCACGGCGTGCTCGAGCACTTCGGCCTCGGCGTGGGCCGCGGCCGGAAGGGCATCAAGGTTCGCCAGACGGCGAACGTCGTGCCGTGGGAGGCCGTCGTGCGGCTGTCGGCGGGCGAGCTCGTCGTCCGGGACGGAACGGAGCTGCCGCCCTCCTGAGGGGGACTAGCCGATCGGCCAGTTGCAGCGGCCTGTGCCGGATGGTCCCTTGGAACGATGCCAGGGAAGCGTCCGCTGGTCGGATTCGCCGTCCTCGCCGTGGTCGTCCTGCTCGCGGCGCCCGCGGCAGCCGACAATCCGCCGCAGCCCGACATAACCGTCGAGGCGACTTCGGCCGCCGGCGCCGCGGTCACGTTCCCCCAGGACGGCTTCGCCGCCGACGGCTGCGACCAAACGAGCGGAGCCACCTTCCCGCTGGGAGTCAGCACGGTCAACTGCGTGAACCCGAGCTCGTTCACGATCACCGTGGTCGATACGACGAAGCCGGAGCTCGGTGCGCTGCCCGCACCCGGGACGGTCGAGGCGTCATCGCCCGGCGGTGCGGTGGTCACCTTCGACAACCCGACTGCGACCGATCTCTTCCTCGCGGGCGTCACCTGTAGCCCCGGCTCGGGTTCGACGTTCCCGCTGGGCTCGACCCAGGTGACGTGTACGGCGACCGATACGAGCGGCAACTCGAGCTCGGGCTCGTTCGCGGTCACCGTGGTCGATACGACGAAACCGGACCTCAATCCGCCGGCTGCGGTGACGGCGGAGGCGACCTCGCACGACGGTGCGGTGGTGAACTTCACCCCGTCTGCAACCGATCTCTTCCTGGCGAGCGTCTCGTGCAGCCCGAGCTCGGGATCGACGTTCCCGCTGGGGTCGACGCTCGTGTCGTGCTCCGCCACCGACACGAGTGGCAACACGAGCTCTGCTTCGTTCACGGTCACGGTCCGCGACACGACGAAGCCGGTCTTCGGCGCCGCGCCCAATCTCACCGTCGAGGCAACGTCGCGCGCCGGCGCGGCTGTCGGCTATTCACCGCCCGCGGCGACCGACGCATTTCTCGCCGCCAACGTCTGCACGCCGTCATCTGGGTCGACCTTCGGCCTCGGGACGACGACGGTGGCCTGCAAGGCGACGGACACGAGCGGCAACTCGAGCTCGGTCTCCTTCACGGTGACCGTGGTCGACACGACGAAGCCGGTCCTCGGTCCGCTGCCCGCGCCGTCGCCCTTCGAGGCGACGTCGGGGACCGGAGCCGTGGTCACCTACACCGCTCCCACCGCGACCGACATCTTCAACGTGGGCGTCGTCTGCGCGCCGGCGTCGGGATCGAAGCTGGGACTCGGAACGACGACAGTGACCTGCACGGCGACCGACGCGAACGGAAACGCGAGCTCGGGCTCGTTCACCGTGACGGTGAGAGATACGACGCCGCCCGTGATCGCCGTGCCGGCGCCGATCGTGGTCACCGCGCCGGACGCGGGCGGCGCCGTCATCGTCTACGGAGCGACGGCGGTCGACGTCGTCGACGGCTCGGTTGCGGTGACCTGCTCGCCCGCGTCGGGGACGACGTTCGCCGTCGGCACGACGAAGGTCTCCTGCGATGCGGCCGATGCCGCGAAGAACGCTGCGACCACGAAGACGTTCACCATCACGGTCAATGCCCCGTCGACGTCGCCGTCGGCACCTGCTCCGCCGCCGCCCTCAGCGCCGTTTCTGCCACCTTCGGCCTCGCCGCCCGCCGCAGTCGGCGGTCTCACGGCCAACGCCGGAAATCGCCACGTCGTGCTCAAGTGGCGCGCCCCTGCCACCGGCCTGCACGTCGAGCTCCTGCGCTCTTCCGGGGGCGGGGCCGCGAAGACGGTCTACACGGGGACGGCGAGCACGTTCACCGACGCCGGTCTTCGAAACGGCGTCCACTACACCTACGCGATCGCCGCCGTCGACACGGGCGGCAATCGCTCGAAGAGCGTCACCCTCGTGGCGACGCCGGTCGCCGCCAAGCTCGTCTCGCCTGCGGTCGGCGCCACCGTCAACGCGCCGCCGACGCTCCTCTGGGTGCCCGTTGCGACCGCCTCGTACTACAACGTCCAGCTCTTCCGCGACGGGGCCAAGGTGCTCAGCATCTGGCCGGGGTCCAATCACCTCGCCTTGAAGCGGCACTGGGTCTTCTCGGGCCGGGCGCAGACCCTCTCACCGGGGTCGTACACGTGGTACGTGTGGCCCGGCTTCGGGCCGCACAAGGCGAAGAAATACGGAACCGTTCTCGGCAGCAGCTCCTTCCACCTGTCGGGATGAGACGCGCCTCGTCGCCGGTACGCACCCTGGCCGCCGCGGTCGGGTGCGCGGCGCTCGTCGCGGCGGGGGCCGCCGGTGCGCATGCCGACACGACGACCCCGACCGACACGACCCCTACACCGGCACCGGCCGTGACGGTGCCGGACGCCGCGCCTACGCCGGTGCCGAAGCCCGACCCCGGGCCGGTCCGGAGCGTCACGGTGCCGCGTCACATCGCGAACCCCCCGCCGACACGCCCGCCGGCGGTGGCCCCGGTGACCCATTCCGTCACGCCGGTGTACCGCCCGCCGGCACAGCCTGTACCGGTGACCGCGGCGCCGCGGGTTGCACCGAAGGCGGTGCACCCACGTCATGCGCATGTGCGTCGCGCGGTGCGCAAGCATCCGCGCGTCGCGAGCCGGCGCCCGCCCACCGTCCGGACGACGCCGAAGCCGGTCGTCGCGCCGACCGTCACGATCCTGAAGGTCACGCCGCCGGCTCCTGGTGCGCTACGAGGCGCCGACGGCAGCCCATGGCGGACGACCGTGGGCGGCGTGATCGCGGCGCTGGCGCTGACGGGCCTCGCGGTTCTCGTCATGCGCCGCCGCCTCGTGAGGCGCCTCCCCGCAGTCGGCCAACCCGTGGCCGCGTTCGCGACCGTCGCCGCACCGGCAGCGGTGCTCGAGCCCGCGCGTGCGCCCGCTCCCACGCCCGCACGGGAGGCGCCGTCGCGCGTCGCCGCTCCGGTATCGACGAACGGTGCGCGACGCGAGCGCATCGCCGAGGACCTGCACCCGATCGAGCCGGCCGTCGTTCCCGTTTCGGCCGAGCGGTGCACCGTTGTCTGGTGGCGCGGCTACGTGCGGTCCCAGTTCATCGCGTACGCCGACGACGGAGCCGAAGGCACGATCATCGCCGAGTCGCCTTCCTTCGCCTGGCGGTCGAGCAAGCCGCCGCCGCAGAGCGAAGATGCGCTCGCCGCCCACGACCGGCTGCTCGGCGACCTGCGCGAGCTCGGCTGGGAGGTCGACGACTCCGGGTCGGCCTGGTTCGAGCTCACGTTTCGGCGCGCGGTCGGCGAGCCGTCCCGCATTCCGAGGTGCCGGTCGTCTGACGACGCAGCACGAGTCGCGAAGCAGTGCCGAAGGTGGGAATCGAACCCACACTCCCCGAAGGGAACCGGATTTTGAGTCCGGCGCGTCTACCAATTCCGCCACTTCGGCGCACGGGCATCGTAGAGGGCCGTGTTCCCTCCGGCTTTCGTCGCTTGAAAAGGGGCGGGGGGCGCGAAATACTCGCTCCTCGTAGCACCTTTCCTGGGCAATGGAATCGGGTTGGAGGAGGCAGAGTGAAGAAGTTCTCGTTTGTGGCCCTCGGGGCGATCGTCGTGATCGCCGCCGTCGCGGCCGGTTACACAGGTAGCGCACGCAGCGCGCGCAACGGCGTCTCGCCGCTGCCGTCGTCGTCGTGTGGGCCCGTGGTCTACAAGGGGTCGGGCTCGCCCGACTACATCATCGCGTCGGATCTTCCGCTCCAGGGCGCCATCCGGCATCAGACACTGCAGATCTCGCGTGCGATCCTGTGGGAGCTCCAGCAGAAGGGCTGGAAGGCCGGCTCGCTCAACATCGGCTACCAGTCGTGCGACGACTCGACTGCGCAGGCCGGCGCCTGGGACTCGGCCAAGTGCGCGACGAACGGCCGTCTGTACGCGAGCAACCGCTCCGTGATCGGCGTTGTCGGCACGTTCAACTCCGGGTGCGCGAAGATCATCGTGCCGATCCTCAACCGCTCGCATCCCGGCCCGGTGGCGATGGTGAGCCCGGCGAACACGAACCCCGGTCTGACGAAGCACTGGGATCCGGGCGAGCCGCAGAAGTACTACCCGACCGGCGTTCGCAACTACGCCCGCGTCGTCGCGACCGACGACTTCCAGGGGCCTGCTGATGCCGAATATTCCAAGACGCTCGGCTACAAGAAGGTCTACGTCCTGAACGACAAGCAGACCTACGGCTTCGGCGTCGCGACGACGTACAAGAACGCGGCGAAGAAGCTCGGCATCAAAGTGGTCGGCTTCAAAGGCTGGGACGCCAAGCAGTCGAGCTACGAGTCCCTTGCCAACCTCATCAAGGCCTCGGGTGCACAGGCCGTGTTCCTCGGCGGCATCGCCTGCAACAACGGCGCCAAGCTGATGCAGGACATCAAGTCCGTCGATCCGAAGATCCAGCTGCAGATGCCAGACGGCTTCAGCGACCCGAACGCGAACGGTGCGGTCGGCAACGGCGCGTACATCAGCGTCGCGGGCCAGCCGCCGAAGAGCCTCACCGGACAGGGTGCGACCTTCATCAAGTCGTTCGGCAAGCAGATCGGCACGCAGCCGAATCCGTACGCGCAGTACGGCGCACAGGCGATGCAGGTCATGCTGCAGGCCGCTGCGATCGGTGCGGGCGACCGGGCGAAGACGACGAAGGCCATCTTCGGGATCAACATCTCGAACGGCATCATCGGCAACTTCTCCATCAACTCGACCGGCGACATCAACCTGACGCCGATCACGATCTACAAGCAGTCCGGCAAGAACCTCGTTCCGATCAAGACGATCATCCCGTCAGCAAACCTGATCGGGTAGCGGACAACACCAGCTGATCGCACCGGGGGAGGCTCGCCTCCCCCGGTGCGTATCTCCCTCTCACAGTGGCCACTGACGTCAGCGCACACGCACCGCTTCGCGCCAGGCGCTCTCTGAGCTCGTACGTCATGCCGCTCGTGGCCGGCCTCCTGCTCGCCGCGCTTCTCCTCTGGCTCGCGGTGAACTTCGAGAAAGGCCCCGCGTACTTCTTCACGATCTCCTTCATCGGGCTGACGAACGGCGCGGTCTACGCGCTCGTCGCACTCGGCTACACGCTCGTCTACGGAATCCTCGAGCTGATCAACTTCGCGCACGGCGACGTATTCATGCTCGGCGGGATGATCTCGGCGACGATGGTCCTCTCGGTCTTCCACCTTCACGCGCACGAGACCGGCGCATCGCTCGTGGTCGCGATCGTGTGCTCGCTGCTCGTCGCGATGGCCGCGTGCGGGCTCATCAACGCAACGATCGAACGCATCGCGTACCGGCCGCTGCGCGGGGCGCCGCGGCTCGCTCCGTTGATCACCGCGATCGGCATGTCGTTCATCCTCCAGGACGTCGCGATCGGGTGGAAGAACGTGAGTTACGTCGCGGTGCCGCCGGTCCTGCCGACGAGCCGCGTGTTCTCGGTCGCCGGTGTCGTCTACACGTGGGAGAAGTTCATCATCGTGCTCGTCACGTTGCCGGTGCTGCTGGCGTTGATCTGGCTCGTGCAGCGAACGAAGCAGGGAAAGGCGATGCGTGCGACCGCCCAGGATCGCGACGCCGCCGCGATGATGGGGATCAACGTGAACCGCACGATCTCGTTCACGTTCCTGATCGCAGGCGCGCTCGCCGGAGCCGGCGGGCTCCTCTACGCCCTCTATTTCGGCCAGGTTCGCTATGACACCGGCTTTCAGCTCGGCCTGATCGCGTTCACGGCTGCGGTCCTCGGCGGGATCGGCAACCTGCCCGGCGCCGTGCTGGGCGCGCTCTGCATCGGCTTCATCCAGGCGTTCAACGACGGCCTGCAATGGCACTCGCCGGGGAGCGACTGGACCCAGTCGATCGTCTTCGCGATCCTCATCCTGATCCTCGTCTTCCGGCCCGAGGGCCTGCTGGGCGAGCGAACACCCGAGGGCGCCTGACCATGCGCCGGCGCTTCGTCCGAGGGGTCTCGCGCGCCGTCTGGTCGGCGCTCGCGGCGGCCGGCCTGCCGCACGAGCGCTGGCTCGCGTGGCCTCGGCTGGGCCGTCGCACGATCAAGGCGTGCCTGTGGCTCGGCGTCGCACTCGTCTTGACGGCGCTCTTCGGGGTGTGGAAGGCCTCGGCTCTTGCGGCCGCGGTCGTCGTGCTCTTGCTCGTCGTTCCCTGGTACCAGCGGCTGACGATCCGCGGCAGGAGCGTTGGGAAATGGATCGCTCCGGCCGCCGTCCTCGCGCTGGCAATCGCGTATCCGTACTACGGGACGCACATGCCGGAGCTGCCGCTATTCGGACCGTTCCCGGCGCTCAGCACGATGGTCGTGATGATGATCTTCACGGTCATGGCCCTCGGGCTGAACTTCGTCGTGGGGTACGCGGGGCTGCTCGATCTCGGCTACGTCGCGTTCTACGCGATGGGCGCGTACATGGCGGGATGGTTCGCGTCGAACCAGTTCTCGAAGCAGAACATCGACTTCGGCGCAGTTGGTCTCTACAAGGGCGACACGGGCTTCCACTTCTCGATCTGGCTCGTGCTGCTGATGGCGGGGATCGCGACTGCGGTCGTCGGCGTCCTGATCGGGCTGCCGACGCTCCGCCTGCGCGGCGACTATCTCGCGATCGTGACGCTCGGCTTCGGCGAGATCCTGCCGCAGATCGCCCGTAACGGCGACAACCTCTTTGGGAGCGGCTTCAATCTGACGAACGGCACCGGTGGCATCACGCCGATCGACGGTCCCGGC
The DNA here is from genome assembly GCA_963848665.1 of uncultured Actinomycetes bacterium. Classification (GTDB taxonomy): domain Bacteria; phylum Actinomycetota; class Thermoleophilia; order Gaiellales; family Gaiellaceae; genus Palsa-739. Next base: position 144,191 of record CAWKEF010000002.1, on the reverse strand, counting down.
TTCGGGAACTGGGCGCACAGCCATCTCGGACTTCCCGCTCAATACCTCACGGCACGAACTTCGACGCGGTGTTCTTCTGGACGGCGCTCGCGCTCGTCGTGCTCACGGCCTTCTGCAGCGCCCGGCTGCGCGACTCGCGCATCGGCCGGGCGTGGGTCGCAATCCGGGAGGACGAGACCGCTGCCGCTGCGATGGGCGTGCCGCTCATGCGGACGAAGACCTGGTCGTATGCAACGGGCGCATTCTTCGGCGGCGTTGCCGGCGCCTTCTACGCCTCGTACAAGAGCGGCGCATTTCCCGACGACTTCTTCTTCCAGATCTCGGTCTTCATTCTGTGCATGGTCATCCTCGGCGGGATGGGAAACATCTGGGGGGTCATCTTCGGCGCCTGCTTCCTCGCCTATCTCGACCGCGAGGGGCTCTCGAACATCGGCACGCAGATCAACAACAACCTCGGCACCCACATCGAGGTGCCGAAGTACGAGTTCGGAATCTTCGGGGCGATCATCGTGATCGTGATGCTCTTCCGGCCGGAGGGCCTCATCCCGAGCTCGAGGGTCGCCGCGGAGCTGCACGAAGGCGTGCACGACGAGCCGCTCTACGACCTGGAGACGGCCGGTGCCTGATCTGCTGCAGACCGAATTGCTGCGCAAGGAGTTCGGCGGCCTCGTCGCCGTCGACGACGTGGACTTCGTCGTCCCGGAGCGGCTCGATCGTGAGCCTGATCGGGCCGAACGGCGCCGGAAAGACGACGTTCTTCAACATGCTCACCGGCGTGTACCGGCCGACGGGGGGCCGCGTGCACTTCGACGGCGAGGACATGACGGGCAAGCCGCCGCACGCGTTCACGCAGCGGGGCATCGGCCGGACGTTCCAGAACATCCGCCTCTTCCAGAACATGACGGCGCTCGAGAACGTGCTCGTCGGGATGCACGTGCGCATGAAGGGCAACCTCTTCGAGGCGATCATGCGCACCCCGCGCGTCAAGCAGGAGGAGCGTGAGGCGCGCGCGCGCGCGCGCGAGCTGCTCGAGTACGCCGGCCTGCGCCGGAAGGACACCCAGTTCGGCCGCAACCTCTCATACGGCGATCAGAGACGGCTCGAGGTCGCGCGGGCGCTCGCGACCCAGCCGAAGCTGCTGCTGCTCGACGAGCCGACGGCGGGGATGAACCCGCAGGAGACGGCGGACTTCACCGCCTTCGTCGGCCGGCTGCGCGACGAACGAGGGCTCTCGGTGCTGCTGATCGAACACGACATGCGTGTCGTCATGGGTGTGTCCGATCGCGTCACGGTGCTCGATTACGGCGAGAAGATCGCAGAGGGGACGCCGCAGGAGATTCAGAAGAACGACCGCGTGATCGAGGCGTATCTCGGCACTGCGGCGGTGGGCTCCGGAACATGAACGCGAACGGAGCGCCACTCCTCGAGGTGAAGGACGTCCAGACGTTCTACGGGTCGATCCAGGCGCTGAAAGGGATCTCCCTCGACGTGCGCGACGGCGAGATCGTGACGTTGATCGGTGCGAACGGTGCCGGCAAGTCGACGACGCTTCGCTCGATCAACGGGCTGAACCATCCCCGTCACGGCACGATCTCCTTCGGCGGCCGCGACATCACGAGTCTGCCGGCGCACGAGATCGTGAAGCTCGGGATCGCACAGTCGCCGGAGGGACGGAAGCTCTTCCCGCGCATGTCCGTGACGGAGAACCTCGAGATGGGTGCGTTCCAGCGGAAGGACAAGGCGGCGTTCAAGGAGGACATGGATCGCGTGTTCGACCTGTTCCCCGTCTCGCAGAGCGGCGCAATCAGAAGGCGGGAACGATGTCGGGCGGCGAGCAGCAGATGTGCGCGATCGGGCGGGCGCTGATGGCGCGTCCGACCCTGCTGATGCTCGACGAGCCGTCGATGGGGCTGGCGCCGATCTTCGTCGAGCGCATCTTCGAGACGATCGTCGAGGTGAACAAGCAGGGAACCTCGATCCTGCTCGTCGAGCAGAACGCGCTGATGGCGCTCGAGGTGGCGAACCGCGGCTACGTCCTCGAGACGGGCCACGTCGCGCTGGCCGACGACGCGAAAGCGCTCGCGCGCAACGAGGACGTCCGCAAGACGTACCTCGGCGAGCTCTAGCGGAACCCGTCGTGTCTGACACCGGGGTTCGTCCGCCCGGGCCGGGGCTGCCGTAGGCAGGGCGGCCGGTTTGCCGCGTTTTCACGGCCCGGCGGCTGTGGAAAAAGTGTCACGAAAGTGTCGTGTCTGACACCGGGTCATGTCCTCATGAGCCGACCCGGAGCGGGAAGTACGGCGGGCTGAGGAGGAAGCCGATCCGCTCGTGACCCTGGCCGCGTGCGACCTCGAGCGCGGCGCCGACGCCGTGCATGGGGACGAAGCCGAGCTGTCGCACGGCCGATGCGTCGCCCGCTCCGGCCACGAGCACCGCGCCGAGCCGTCCCAGTGCTGGCTGGCAGCCGTTCCAGTCGCGGAACGGCAGAAGTGGATGCACGCTGCGCCCGGAGCGATACGCCTCGACGGCGCGCACGTCGCCGGCGGCCGCGCGCTCTGCGTCCGCCAGCACCCGCGGGTCGCGCCCCACTCGCGTCGCGTGGAAGAACGCACGGTACGGCTGCTGCGTCGGATGGGCGAAATGCCTCGAGAAACGGTTCAGGAGGATCGCGGTGCCGCCGTCGGCGATCGGAAACGCGTCCCGCCAGAGACGCAGTGCCAGCCCGAGCCCGAGATACGCGGCGAGCAGCGGGTTCGGACGCTCCCGCGGGAGATACGGCGTCACGCTCGGGATACCGATCACGAGCGCATCGAGCGGCTCGTCGAGCTCGGCGCCGCGGAGCTGCACCGCACGGAGCAGCGCCTCCGCATGGGCGACCGACGGCGGGCCTCCGAACGCGGCGGCAATGGTGAGCTCGTTCCGCAACGTGCGCAGGACGTCCCGGCGCAGCGCCTCCGGCAGAGCTCGATAGAGATGACGAAGCGGCGAGCCGGCGATCCGCTCCGCGGCGTCGGGGTCGTACGGGTAACCCCGCATCGCACCCGACGTCTCGGGATGGTTGAGCACGAGCGACACGCCGATGAGCGGCACCTGCAGGCCGAGCGCGCGCTCGAGGGCGAGCCCGAGATGCCATCCCTGCGACGCCGTCGTCTCGAGCAGCGAGTACGCCCCCGCCGCACGCTGCACGTCGGCGCCACACGCTGCGAGGATGGCGGCCGGTCCGCCGTGCAAGACGGACTCCGCGGCACTGACGACGATCACGAGATCGGTCTCGATGAGCGCACGGTTGACCCGCAGCGACGGACGCGACGACTCGTCGAGCCGGACGAGCTCCGGATCCTCGACGTCGTGCACGATCACATGCCCGTGGAAGCGGCGCGCGAGCTCCGGGGCCACGAACGTCTCGAGCTCACGCTGCGACGGACGGCGGCCCAGGCCCGCGGTGACGAGAAACGTCTGGTAGCCGGTCGAGATTCCGTGCAGCTCCAGCTCGTCGACGACGGCCGAGATCGCCTGCTGGCGCGGATCGTTCCCCGAGCCCGGAATCGGCAGCGCCGGCGACTCGATCACGATCGTCGCCCGGGTGGCGCGACGTGCGAGCGCCTCGAGCCCTTCGCCTGCGAGCGGGAACCGCAGCGCGTCGCGCACGGCAGCGCCGACGTCGGCGATCGCCTCGCCGGGCGGTGGCGGCCGGAGGACGATGGCGTCGTCGGACGCGCTCGCCAGCACAAGACGTGTCCCGGAAAGGAGCGGCACGCGGGGCACGCCGCAGGACGATAGCGTGGTGCCTGTGAGCCCGAAGACCCTTACAGGCGTCGAGCTCGACCTCGACGACGCCCCCGCTCGCGACTCCGAGCTCTTCCTCGTCGACGGCAACAACCTCGCCTACCGGGCGTATTTCGCGCTCCCGGAAGAGCTCGCGACGACGGAGGGATTCCCCACGAACGCGCTCCTCGGGTTCACGAACATGCTGTTCAAGCTGCTCTCCGACTACAAGCCCAAAGGCGTCGCCGTCGCCTGGGACACCCGCCCCGTGCACCGCCATGCGATCGCAGAGGAGGGGGCCGTCGTCTACAAGGAGGGGCGGCGGCCGATGGCCGACCTGCTCGCGGAGCAGTTCCCGTACTTCCGCCCGATCGTGGAGGCCTTCGGCTACCGCAACCTCGAGTTCGAGGGCTGGGAGGCGGACGACGTGATCGCGACGCTCGCGACGCGTGCCGACGAGGCGGGTATCAAGACGACCGTCGTCTCGACCGACCGCGACGCCTTCCAGCTCGTCACCGACAACGTTGCGCTGATGATGACCCCGCGCGGCGTGAGCGACGTTCAGGTGTACACGCCGGATCGCGTCGAGGCGCGCTACGGGATCAAGCCGGAGCAGATTCCGGACTTCATCGGGCTGAAGGGCGACACCTCCGACAACATCCCGGGCATTCCCGGGATCGGCGACAAGACCGCGGGCCAGCTGATCGCGCAGTACGGCTCGGTCGACGAGGTGGTGGCGCACGCCGACGAGCTCTCGCCGGCGCGCAAGAAGAACGTCACGGAGTTCGCCGAGCAGGCGCGGCTCTCGAAGGATCTCGCGACGATGCGGCGCGACCTCGACATCGACTGCGATCCCTCTCGAGCTCGTGCTGCAGCCGCCGGACCGCTCGGAGCTTCGCGAGATGTTTCGCCGTTTCGAGTTCCGCAACCTGCTGAACCGAGTCGACGAGCTCGACGAGGCCGTGCCGGCGCGCGAGCGCATCGTCGCCGGCACCGACGTCGCCTGGCACGAGGGCGAGCTGCCGCAGCACGTCACGGGCGAGGTCGGCCTCGCGATCGCCGACGGGCGCTTCGCGCTCGCGCAGGACGACGGCGTCACCGTGGGCGCCTGGCAGGACGAGCACGTCGCGCGCCTGCGGGACGCGGACATCGTCGCCCACGACTACAAGGCCCTGCCGCGGCTCACCCAGCTTCCCGCGGAGGACACGATGATCGCGGCGTACCTGATCGAGCCGGGACGGCCCGCCTACGAGCTCGACGACCTCGCGGCGGAGTACGGCGTCGAGGCGCTCCCCCGGCCGGAGGTGGAGGAGGAGACGGCAGCCCTCATCCGGGCAGCCGAGGTACCACGCCGGCTGTCGGGCCCGCTGCGCGCACGCCTCGTGGAGCGCGGCAGCCAGGAGCTCTACGATCGCATCGAGCTGCCCCTGACGGCCGTGCTCGCGTCGATGGAGGACGTGGGCATCAAGATCGACACGTACCGCATGGGGGAGATCACCGCCCGCCTCGCCGACCGGGTCGAGGAGCTCGAGTCACGCGCGTTCGAGCTGGCAGGCGAGGAGTTCATGCTCGGCTCGACGCAGCAGCTCGCGCGCATTCTCTTCGAGAAGCTCGCGCTGACGCCGGGACGCAAGGGCAAGACCGGCTACTCGACCGACACGCGCGTGCTGCGCTCGATCAGGCACGACCACCCGATCGTCGAGGTCGTCGAGGAATGGCGCGAGCTGACGAAGCTCCTCAACACGTATCTCGGTCCGTTGCCGACGCTGCTCGGCGACGACGGCCGCCTGCATACGCACTTCAACCAGGCGGTCGCTGCAACCGGACGGCTCTCCACGTCGAACCCCAATCTCCAGGCGATTCCGATCCGCACCGAGCTCGGGCGCGAGATCCGCAGCGCGTTCGTCGCGGAGCCCGGCCACCGCCTCGTGTCGGCGGACTACTCGCAGGTCGAGTTGCGCATCCTCGCGCATGTCTCGGGGGAGCCGAAGCTGCGCGAGGCGTTCGCGCGGGGCGAGGACATCCACGCGGCCACGGCTGCGGAGGTGCTCGGCAAGGATCGCGCGACGCTGACGAAGGACGAGCGCAACATCGCGAAGATGGTCAACTTCGGGATCATCTACGGCATCTCAGCGTTCGGGCTCTCCGAGAATCTCGAGATCCCGCGGGAAGAGGCGCAGGCGTACATCGACGCGTACCTCGCACGTTTCCCGATGGTCCAGGACTTCATCCAGCGGACGATCGAGCAGGCGGCGCGCGACGGCTACGTGACGACGCTCTTCGGCCGGCGCCGGCCGGTGCCCGAGATTCGCGCGTCGAACCGGCAGACGCGTTCTCTCGGAGAGCGCCTTGCCGTCAACTCGGTCATGCAGGGGACGGCGGCCGACATCATCAAGGTCGCGATGGTGAACATCCACAACCGCCTCCGCGACGAGGGCCGGGCCTCGCAGCTCGTGCTGCAGGTGCACGACGAGCTGCTCGTCGAATCGCCGGATGCAGAGCTCTCGACCGTCAAGGAGCTCGTGCGAAGCGAGATGTGCGCGGCGTACCCGCTCGATCCGCCGCTCGCCGTCGACGTCGGTGCCGGCGACGACTGGAACGAGGCGAAGTAGCTAGAACGCGCCGTCCGGCAGCGAGTCCGGCACGAGGCCGACTCCCTTCCGGAGCTCCTCGATCAAGCTCTGCGCCTGGTCGAGCAGCCCTGCGAGGTCGCCGAGCTCGAAGCGCGGAACCTCGATCGTGACGCGTACCGGCGATCGGGCGGTCGACGAGAGCGCGAGCGTCTGCTCACGATCACGTACGAGCGCGGTCAGGTCGAGGTACTCGTCGCGGCCGGCCGGCAGGCGCGCACCCGGCGAGAACAGCAGGTCCGCCTTCCGCAGGCGCTCCGCGAGCACGCCGGGATAGTGGCCGGGGATGTGCACCGTCGCCTCTCGTCCGCGCAGCCCGATCGAGGCGGACCACATCGCGTACCCGGCATCGCGCCGGTCGTGGCGCAGCACGGCAACTGCGATCGAGTTCGTCTCGCCGATCGGATAGCGCTCGTCCACCGAGGCAAGGGTATCGGCGGTCAGGCGTAGCCGAGCTCGGCGAGCAGCTCGCCCGCCTCGGCCTCGACGTCGGCCAGCTGCGCCGGCGTCAGGTCGTTGCGCCACCGGCCGAGCGAGGTCGTCGCGCGCATCGGCAAACGCGCGCCGGAGCGCCCCGGGATCGCTGCCGAGGGCGGCGGAGAGACGGTCGGCTTCGTCCGCCGGCGTCGTGACGAGCGCCTCGTAGCGCAGTTCGACTGTGCGCTCGGGCGCGGTCCGCGCAGCTGTGACGTAGCGCCGCCAGGCCCAGGCGGCGCGGCGGGCCTCGCTCGCCTCCTCGAACTCCGCTCGTCGTTCCGGCTCTACCCAGAACCGTGCGTGGCTGCCGTACGGCTGCTGCGCGTCGTCATGTGCGCCGCGACCGGCCCGGAGCCAACCGCGGTCGAGCAGCGAGCAGACGACGTCACGCCCGTCGCGGATCACATGCACGGCGGTTGCGCGCGGATACGCCTGCAGCGCACCGCCGAGGACGAAGCTCGTCTCGGGATTCTGCTCGACGCCACGCAGTCCACGAACGAGCGCCAGCGTTCGGATCCGCTGCACGATGTGCCGGACCTCCGCCGCCTGCTCGTCCCGCGATCGGCCGACGAGCTCCGGCACGGCTGCTTTCAGTAGCGGCACCTCGCCGAGGTCGACCCAGCCCGGCTGCGACCCGAGCGCCGAGCCCGTGAACGAGGTGCCGGAGCGCGGGGAGCCGACGACGAAGACGAGCCGCTCCTCGGCCCCCGCGGGCCGCCAGGGGCCGCGTCCGCGCAGCGCGACGCGGACGGCTGTGGAGCCGTAGCTCGACGCCGACCAGGTTGCCTGCCGGGCGGCGTGCACAAGAGCCTGCACCTCGCGCACCTGCCGGCATTGTTGCAATCCGGCGCTGCCGTGCGGCCGTAGCGCGTGGAAAGCACCGCGATTCGCGCCGGTCCACTAACCGGCGGGCGCCGCAGGCGTCTGAACACCCGGGGCTATACTCCGCGCTTGCTCATGGCTAACGAGACAATCAACGATCCCACACTCGCCGATCCCAATCTGGACGATCCACGTCTGGAAGAGGGCGTCTGGACGACCGATCCGGAGACGGGCGAGCTGATCCCGGACTACGAGTCGACCTTCCCCACGATCAACGAAGGGGAGGTGGTCAACGGCACGGTCGTCCGGGTGGACAAGGACGAGGTGCTCGTCGACATCGGCTACAAGTCGGAAGGGGTCATCCCGGTCAGCGAGCTGTCGATCCGGCGGTCGGTGAACCCGGCCGACGAGGTCTCGGTGGGCGACGAGATCGCCGCGCTCGTGATGACCAAGGAGGACGCCGAAGGGCGGTTGATCCTCTCGAAGAAGCGCGCGCGCTTCGAGATCGCCTGGAAGGCGATCGAGCAGGCGCACGAGCAGGGCGAGCCCGTGACGGGTCGCGTGATCGAGGTCGTGAAGGGCGGGCTCATCCTCGACCTCGGCGTGCGCGGTTTCCTGCCGGCGTCGCTCGTCGACATTCGCCGCGTGCAAGACCTGGACGAGTACATGGGCCAGGAGCTCCGCTGCAAGGTGATCGAGCTCAACCGCTCGCGCAACAACGTCGTGCTCTCCCGTCGCGCCGTCCTCGAGGACGAGCGCAAGGAGATGCGCCAGGCGATCCTCGACAAGCTCAATCCCGGCGACGTCGTCGAGGGCACGATCTCGAACATCGTCGACTTCGGCGCGTTCGTCGACCTCGACGGGATGGACGGCCTCATCCACATCTCCGAGCTTTCGTGGAGCCACGTCAACCATCCGTCCGAGGTGCTCGAGATCGGGCAGAAGGTCGACGTCAAGGTGCTCGACATCGACCGGGAGCGGCAGCGCATCTCGCTCGGCCTGAAGCAGACGCAGACCGATCCGTGGCAGCAGGTGCTCGAGAGCTACAACGAGGGCGACGTCGTCTCCGGCAAGGTGACGAAGGTCGTCACCTTCGGCGCGTTCGTCGAGATCCTGCCGGGCGTCGAAGGGCTCGTGCACATCTCCGAGCTGGCGCAGCACCATGTCGAGAACCCGCGCGAGGTCGTCTCGCAGGGCGACACGGTGAACGTGCGCATCCTCGAGGTGGATGCGGAGCGCCGCAGGCTCTCGCTGTCGCTCAAGCGTGTCGACGACGGGATGCCGCTGCAGCCGGGAGCCGGCGAGGACGCCGCGCCGCCGACGATCGATCTGTCCGAAGACGTGTTCTCCGATGAAGCGGCCGCCGTTCCCGCAGCGGAGAGCGAGCCGGAGCTCGAGGCCGGGGAGCCCGAAGCGGCCGACGAGCCGGCCGCCGAGAGCTCGGACGAGCCCGTTACCGCCGAATAGCGTGCCGCGGCCGGTCACGGTCGCGCTGACGGGGGGCATCGCAGCAGGCAAGAGCGAAGCGCTCGACGCATTCGCGCGCCGGGGGGCCGCAACTGCGTCGAGCGACGAGTTCGTGCACACGCTCCTCGCAGAGGACGACGAGGTACGCGCGGCGATCCGCGAGCGCTGGGGCGAGACCGCCGTCGGCGATCGCCGCCGCATCGGCGAGATCGTGTTCAAGGATCCGGCCGAGCTCGAGTGGCTCGAGCGCCTGCTCCATCCGCGCACGCGCGAGCTCGGGGATGCCTGGCTCGAGTCGGTCGAAGGGCCGCTCGCGGTCATCGAGATCCCGTTGCTCTTCGAGACCGGGGGCGAGGAGCGCTTCGACAAGGTCGTGGTGATCACTGCCCCGAGCCGGTTGCGCGAGGAGCGTCGTGGGTCGTTCGCCGACCGCGAGGCGCGGCTGCTCCCGGAGCAGCAGAAGCTCCGGCGTGCCGATTTCTCCTACGTGAACGACGGTTCGCTCGAAGACCTCGACGCGTTCGTCGCAGGCGTGGTAGAGAAGCTCTCATCGTCCTGAGGCGCCTCATCGCCGTTGCCGGGATCGTCGTCGTGGCGGCCGGGGCTTTCGTGTACCTGCAGCACACCGAGCCGGCATGGTGGGCGCGGATCTGGTACCCGCTGCGCTACTCGACGATCGTGCGCGCACACGCCCGCAACTACGACCTGAACCCGGCTCTGCTCGCGGCCGTGATCGACGAGGAGTCGAAGTTCAACTCGGATGCGAAGTCGAGCGCGGGCGCGATCGGCCTCATGCAGCTCCAGCCCGCGACGGCCAAGGGAATCGCCATCCGCACCGGCGGCTCGAAGTTCGTGCTCGGCGATCTCTACGACCCCGAGCTCAACGTCCGCTACGGCGCGTGGTACCTGCATCACCTGATGCTGAAGTACGGAGGTGACGAGCGACTCGCGCTCGCCGCCTACAACGCCGGGCAGGAGAACGTCGACCGCTGGCGCGCGGCGGGAGAAGACGTGCAGTTCCCGGAGACGCGCGCGTACGTCGCCCACGTCGAAAAGCTGAAGGGCATCTACCGGCGCACCTACGGCGCGGGAGCTCGGGCTCACGTGACCTTCGGGGCGGATCTGCGTGGCCCGCTGCGTAGCCGCGATCCGGACAGCTCGCTGCTCTACGCCGACGGCAGCGACTTCTAGCCGGTGCCGGGGCCGGGCGCGGGCTCGCTCGGCGGCGGCGCCGAGGCGGGCGGCGCAGCGAGCGAGCCGGGGCAGACGCCGTTGCGTGCGTTCAGCACCGAGAAGCGCTCGCGGAGAGCTGCCTGGTTGCCGCGCTCGTCGGCCGCAACGACGCCGAGCACGAACACCCCGTTCGGCAGCGAGGTCGTGTCGAAGTTTCCCGCGAGCAGGAAGAGATAGCGCCCCGGCATCGACCGGTACTGCTGGGTGCCGAAGCGCGGTGCGTTCTCGTAGGTTCCCTTCGCGTAGACGTCGAAGAAGTTGCCGTTCGCGGGCAGCGTCTTTCGAAAGTCGGCGGCGGTCCGCCACGGCAGTACGGTCGTCCCGTTCAGTCGCGTCACGTTCCAGCGCACGAGCGCCGGCGCGACGGGCAGGCCGTTGAACGACCCGGGCACGCCGAGCGGCGGCTTGTCGAACGCGTCGACCGCGATCTCGACCCGTCCGCAGAGGCCGAGCGGCGTTTGCAGCAGCCCTGTCTGGTTCTGGAACATCGTTTCGCGGATGACCGGCCGCGTGTGGTCGACGTACGGCGCCAGATGGCCCTTCTGCAGCGGATTGACCGCGTGCGAGCCGTTGATCTCGGTCAGGTGGACGTGGCCGAACGGCGCCTCCACGTACCCGAGCACCGTCTGGTCTGCGACGACGAGCTGCCCTTCGCCCACGACCGGGACGATGTGGAAGTACTGGAAGACACGCTCGTTGCCCTGGTAGCTGCCGGTGTCGACGTTCAGCGTCGCCGCGCCGAGATAGTGCGCGACGCCGCTCGCCACCGGATAGATCGGCGTCCCGTCCGGGGCGGCGATGTCGATCCCCTGATGGAACGAGAAGAAGCCGGGGCCGTCGAACGCGCCCGCGAGCACGCCGTTCTCGTACACGGTGCGCGGGTCGCCGAAGAAGCCGCGGACAGGATGCTGCTTGTTGAAAGGCCTGAACGGCCAGCCGTACGGCGACGCGGCGCTCGCCGAAGCGAGCGCCAGGGTCGAGCCGAGCGCTATGAGGGCAAGCAGACGCATGACCGGCACCACGAATCATGGGACGCCCGCAGGACGTCGCGGTTAGGCGCACCCTTCGCGAGGACACGTCAGACTCCCGTCACGCCCGGGCGGTTGTGAACGCTGAAGCGCTGCACGGTCGAGCTGTGGTTCCCCCGGATGTCCGTCGCGGTGACGACGAGCTCGTAGACCGCGTCGTGCAGCGTGCGCGTGTCGAAGCCGCCGGGCGCGAGCCGGATCAGGTAGAGACCGGGCTGCATGTACGAGTAGTGCGCACCGAACACGGACATGTTCTGGTGCGTTCCGCGTGCGTAGACCTCCCAGAATGCGCTCGGGGCCGGCAGGCGGCTCCGGACGTCATAGGCGATGTGCTCGGGGACGACGACCTTGGCGTTGTCGGCGCGGCGGATCTCCCAGGTGACGAGCGCGGGCGTGACCGGCAGGTCGCGCCAGGCGCCGTGCACCTGCAGCGTCGGCATGTCGCTGACCGATGCGAGCAGCTCGACCCTGCCCCGGATCAGCTCGGGCAGAAGATCCTTGCCGGTGACGCTCGGCCGGAACTGCACCGAGCCGACCGTCGGAACCGTCGTGTCCGTGTATGGAGTCAGATGGCCGGCGGCGAGCGGGTTCACGATCACGCCGTCATCGATCTCCGTCAGGTGCACGTGCCCGGCGCCGCGCAGGATCCGCCCCAGCACGGTCGTCTGCGCCATGACGTGCTGTCCGACCGAGACCGCGGAGGCGATGTGCCAGTACTGGAACGTGCGCCCGTTGCCTCCGTCGACCGCGATCCAGCTGTCGGAGACCGAGCGGACGGTTCCGGACTCGACCGGATAGACGGCGGTGCCGTCGGGCGCCGAGACGTCCACGCCCGTGTGGAACGTGAAGGATCCGTTCCCGCCGAGGAGCGTGCGCGCGCTCGGCAGGCCGAAGAAGATCGTGCGGGGGTCGCCGAAGCTCCCGCGGACCGGGTGCGCGTGGTTGAAAGGCTTGACCGGCCAGGCGTACGGGCCGAGGCCCGAGTGCCTGGCCGGCCCTGCATGTGCGGACGACGTGGCGAAGACGAGGGTCGCGGCGAGCACGAGAGCGGCCGCCGCGCTCCAACGGATGTGCTGTGTAGTTGTCATGGCCGCACCGTCCGGTGGGCCTCTAATGCAGCTCTCACGCATCGCTCACGACCCACTAACGGCGCGTGGCGAGCGTCCTGGAACGAGTTACGACAGGCGCATTGCTGCTCTTCGGTTAGGGGCTCTTGCTCGCGAGCGCCGCAAAGCCCGCCTGCAGGAAGTCGTTCGCGCCGGCGGCGGCGAGCGACCAGGTCAGCAGGCGCCCGAACCGCGGCGCGATCACCTGCGTGCTCGTCAGGCCCGCCGCGATCCAGGTGCCGACGCAGCGCGAGCAGGTCACGAGCTCGCCGATCGCCTGGCGCAGGTCGCCGGTCTCGAGCGGCTCCTCGCCGCCGTCGTGGGCTTCGCGTGCAACGAACGGCTCGCGGATGAAGCTCGCCACGTCGTCCCGGGCGATCGTGCGCGCCGCCTTGAACGTCGCGGCGCCGAGCACCGCAAGGTCGATCGCGCGGTACTCGACGGTGTCACGGCCGAGCGCCCGCGCAAGGAGGCCGGCTCCCGCGAGCCCGGCCGCGAACGTGCCCATGATCGCCGCGTACTCGGCCTGCGGGGCTTGGGTGCGGGTAGTCATCTCGGTACCCTGTCTCTCGCGTGGCCGAGCTGAAAACATCCGCGTCGTACCTGCCGACGGGCGACCAGCCGACGGCGATCGCGACGCTCGTGGAAGGCCTCGCCGCCGGAGATCGCTTCCAGACGCTCATCGGCGCGACCGGCACCGGCAAGACCGCGACCATGGCGTGGACGATCGAGAAGATCGGCAAGCCTGCCTTGATCATCGCGCACAACAAGACGCTGGCGGCCCAGCTCTGCAACGAGTTCCGCGAGTTCTTTCCGAACAACGCGGTCGAGTACTTCGTCTCCTACTACGACTATTACCAGCCCGAGGCCTACGTCCCGCAGGCCGACCTCTACATCGAGAAGGACTCCTCGCGGAACGACGACATCGACCGGCTCCGCCACTCCGCCACCTCGAACATCCTCACGCGGCGCGACACGATCATCGTCGCCTCCGTGTCGTGCATCTACGGTCTGGGCTCTCCGGACGAGTACAAGGAGAAGGTCGTGGCGGTCACGGTCGGCGAGGAGCACGACCGCGACCTGATGCTGCGGAAGCTGATCGACATCCAGTACGTCCGCAACGACACGCTGCTCGGCCGTGGCCGCTTCCGGGTCAAGGGCGACATCGTCGAGGTGCAGCCGGCGTACTCGGAGACGGCATACCGCGTCACATTCTTCGGCGACTTCGTCGAGGCGATCACGCATTTCGATCCGCTCACGGGGGAGGTCTTGTCGAAGTACGACCAGATCACCGTCTTCCCGGCGACGCAGTACGTCACCTCGAAGCCGACGATCGAGCGCGCCGTGGACGAGATCAAGCACGAGCTGAACGAGCAGATCAAGCAGTTCGAGGCCGAGGGGAAGATGCTCGAGGCGCACCGGATCCGGCAGCGCACCGAGTACGACCTCGAGATGATGCAGGAGCTCGGCTTCTGCAACGGCATCGAGAACTATTCGCGCATCCTCGATGGGCGCCCGGCAGGCTCTGCGCCGCATACCCTGCTCGACTACTTCCCCAAGGACTACGTCGTGTTCATCGACGAGTCGCACCAGTCCGTACCGCAGATCGGCGGCATGTACGAGGGCGACCGGTCGCGCAAGCAGACGCTCGTCGACTTCGGCTTCCGGCTTCCGTCGGCGCTCGACAACCGGCCGCTGCGCTTCGACGAGTTCCTCGCGAAGGTGCCGCAGATGGTGTTCGTGTCGGCGACGCCGGGACCGTACGAGCAGCGGCATTCGACCCGCGTGGCCGAGCAGCTGATCCGGCCGACCGGCGTGGTCGATCCGGAGGTCGAGCTGCGCCCGACGAAGAACCAGATCGACGACCTCCTCGGCGAGATCCGCAAGCGCGAGGCGGTGAGCGAGCGCGTGCTCGTCACCACCCTGACGAAGAAGATGGCGGAGGACCTCACCGACTACCTCCTCGAGTCGGGAGTGAAGGCTCGGTACCTGCACTCGGAGATCGACACGCTCGAGCGGATTCAGATCATCCGCGAGCTTCGGCTCGGCGACTACGACGTGCTCGTCGGAGTCAACCTGCTCCGCGAGGGCCTCGACCTGCCCGAGGTGTCGCTCGTCGCGATCCTCGACGCCGACAAGGAAGGCTTCCTCCGCGGGCGCACGTCGCTCATTCAGACGATCGGCCGCGCAGCCCGCCACATCAACGGGCGGGTGCTCATGTACGCCGACAAGCAGACCGAGGCGATCAAGGATGCGCTCGACGAGACCGACCGCCGCCGCGCGATCCAGCTCGCGTACAACGAGGAGCACGACATCACACCGCTGTCGATCACGAAAGGCGTGTCTGACATCGCCGAGTTCCTCTCGCTCGAGGCACCGCACGTGCCTTCGCGCCGCCGGCGCGGCTCGAAGAAGGTCGAGGGGCTCTCGCGCGACGAGCTCGAGAAGCTTGTCGTCACGCTCGAGGAGGAGATGTTCGTCGCCGCGGAGGAGCTGCGATTCGAGTACGCCGCGAAGCTCCGCGACGAGATCAAGGACCTGAGGCGCGAATTGACTGCAATCGAAGGGGTGAAGGCGTAGCGATGTGTAGATCGATCAAGACGCTGTACAACGTCGAGCCTGCCGCGAGCGAGACCGAGGTGCGCGAGGCCGCGCTCCAGTTCGTCCGCAAGATCAGCGGCTACCGCAAGCCGTCCCGCGCGAACGAGGCGGCCTTCGAAGCCGCCGTGGACGAGATCGCGGCGATCTCCTGGAGGCTCCTGGGCGAGCTCGAGACGGCGGCACCGGCGCGCGAGCGCGTCGCGAGCAGGGTCTAGGAGGGTTCCTAGCGCTACCCTGAGCCGGCGATGGCGAGCGTCATTTCGGTAGTCGTGACGGCCTTCATCACGGGAGGCCTCGCACGCTTTGCGGTGCCGGGCCCCGACCCGATGCCGGCCTGGCTGACCGTGGCGATCGGGCTCGGGGGAACCCTCGTCGGAGCCGGGATCGTGATCGGAATCACCGGGGCCGACCCGGCCTGGATCGGGATCGCGGGCTTCCTCTGCGCGATCGTGCTCGTTCTCGCCTACCGCCGCTTCATCCAGAAGCGGGCGATCTGGGGCCCGGACGCGTATCGCTTCCCGAAGCGTGGCGTCGGCGTCGACAGCTATCGGGAGCGCCTGCAGCGGGCGGGTATCGACCCCGACACGATCGGCACGGAGATCGCGGCCGCATTCGCCGCGCGCTCGGCCGCCGGATCGGGCGCCTCCGACGCCGCTCGAGCGCCGGCCGCCGCGCCGTCGGACGATCCGACGGAGAATCCTGCGCACTATCTCCGCCTGCTCGACGAGCTGCACGACAACGGCGTGCTCGAGGCGGACGAGTACCAGACGGTGCGCACACGTTTGCTCGAGCGGCTGCGGGCGTAAGAAGTCGCATGGGACTCATCACGTTCATCCTCGTGCTCGCGATCTCCGGCCTCGTGATCGGCGCGCTCGCCCGCCTCGCGCTGCCGGGGCCCGATCCGATGAGCATTCCCGCGACGATCGGGCTCGGGCTCGGCGGCTCGCTCATCGGCGGCATCATCGCCCACATCTTCCTCGGCACCGGCGGCGGGCTCATCTTCGCCGTCCTGGGGGCGATTCTGATCCTCTACCTCTACCGCCGCTTCGTGCAGCACCGCCCGCTCACGCGGCACTAAGCCCGCTCGACCGCCAGCGCTCCGAGGCCGCGCGGGAACGTGCGACGCGCGGTCAGGCCCCAATCGTCGCCACGCCAGATATAGGTATGCACGGCGACCGTGCGCTCGCCGGCCTCGTAGACGTGCAGGCCTCGCGCCTCGCCGAGCCGGTTCGGCCGCGGCTGGCCGAGACCGGGAGCGATCGAGACGATTGCCGTGCGGACGTCGCCGTCCACCACCTCGAACTCGTGCCGCTCGCTCACTGCCGCCTGGTGGATGTGGCCGGCGAGGATCAGGTCGGCCCCGGCGGCGACGAGCTCGCGCAGCACGCGATTGCGGTGGGAGACCGGCCGCTTGCGCGATGCGCGCCACGGCGCTCCGAGCATGTGGTGGTGGAGCACTGCGACGCGGAACGCTCCTTCGGGCCCTGCGCGCAGCCGGTCTGCCGCAGCTCGTAGCTGGCTCTCGCGAAGCGCGCCGCCCTGGTGCCGGTAGGGCCGGGCGGAGTTGAGGCCGACGACCTGGAGGCCCCCGGAGGAATAGGTCTGCTCGGTCGTCTGCCACTGGCGCTCGAACTCGGCCCACGGCCGCGTGAACCGAGCCGGGAAGACGTAGGGCAGATCGTGGTTCCCCGGCACCGTGAGCACCGGCGTGCCGAACGAGCGCAGAAAGCGCGCTGCGCGCTCGTGCTCCTCGCGGCGGCCTCGGTTCGTCAGATCTCCCGATGCGACGATCAGCTCCGGCCCGAGGCGCTCGACGAGGCCGGCCAGCGCCCGCTCGACCTCGGGAGCCTCGCGTGTACCCGTGTGGAGATCGGATACATGGAGGAGGCATGCCGCCACGACCGAATGAGGCTATAGATTCATGAGCGCGATGGCCGACGACTCATCCGAGATCTTCGACGACCTCTACCTCGGGCTCCGCGCCGGGGGCGCGCTGCGCAAGCAGCGCCGCGGGGAGGAGCTGACGCCCGAGGAGCACGAGGCTCTCGGGCGCTGGCAACGGCTGTCGGCGGCCCGCAAGGCGGTCGCGATCGGCGGCTTCGCGGTCGGCACGTTCGGGCTCGGCTTCACGCTCGGCGGCCTCGTCTTCGGGCGCTGGCGCAAGGCCTAGGCCGTTTCTTCCTTCGGCCCGGCGAAGAGCACAGCGGGCACATCCTGCTCCGCCGGGTCGACATCGCGCACGACGACGTCGACGAGTGTCGCGACGACGGCGGCGATCGGAATCGCGAGCAGCACGTAGAACCCTCCGAAGAGGAAGCCGACGGCCGAGACCGAGACGAGCACGACGAGCGGCGACAGCCCGGTCGCGTGGCCGAGCACGCGCGGGATGACCGCGTAGTCCTCGAGCAGGCGGACGCCGAGCACGATGCCGCCCGCGAGGGCCGCCTCGGCCGGGCTCTTCGTCAGCCCCACGCCGACGGCGAGCCCGCCGGCGACGAGCGGCCCGATCACCGGCACGATCTCGAAGACGCCGGCGAACGGCCCGATCAGGAGCCAGTAGGGCAGGCCGATCGCCCAGAAGCCGGCCGAGAGCAGCACCGCGACGAAGGCGATCAGGACGAGCTCGCCGCGCACGAATGCGCCGAGCTTCTGGTCGATGAGCACCCACGTGTCGCGTACGACGCGGCGGTGCTTGCGCGGCGACAGGCCCTGGACGAGCGCAATCGCGTTGTCGCGCTCGAAGATCCAGTATGCGCCGACCGCGAACATGAAGAAGATGCCGACGAGGACCTCGAACGCCGTTTTCGTGACGGTGAGCGCCGGATGCACGAGCGCGCTCCCGGAGGGCAGCCGGCGCAGGCGCTTGTCGATGCCCGCGAGGATGTCGTGCTTGATCCCGGTCGAGTGGGTGGCCTCGTGGTGCAAGTTCGTCGAGCCGATCGCCTGCTGCACCTGATCGATTGCCGGCGGGACGACGAGCCAGAGGAAGAGCGCGATCACGCCGAGCAGGGCGACGTAGTGGATCAGGACGCCGGCAGGCTTCGGAATCCGTGCCCGGCGTTGCAGCCAGTCGACCCCGGGGCGCATGGCCGCGGCGATGATGAAGCCGAGGAAGAGCAGGGCGATGACGACCTTGATCTTCCAGAGCGCGAGCGCCAGCACGACGATCGAGCCTGCGACCAGCGTCACGATCGCCGCGCGTTTGGCTACAGAGCTCATATCGAGGGTTCCTGCCCTTTCCGTCGAAGCGTTCAACCCCGATGCTCGCGCACCCGGATGAGCGTGTCTATATCGATTCGCGCCGCCACGGCGTCGTCCTCGTCAAGCCGCTGTCGAGAGCGCTGGCGGTCGCGGTGCTCGGCGTCAGCGGGTTTGCCGTGGGCTGGCCCGCCTCCCTCGCCGGCGCCGGCCTCCTGCTCGTTGCGGCCTTCCTCGCGATCCGCGCCGTCTGGGCATGGGATCGAACGCATGTCGTCCTGACGACGGAGAAGCTCTTCATCGTCCACGGGCTCCTCCGCAGGCGGGCCGCGGCCGTGCAACTCGCCCGCGTCGGCGCCGTCGAGGTCGACCAGTCCCTCCTCGGGCGCCTCTTCCGCTACGGGACGATCGTCGCCGGCGACCTCGAGATCCCCGGTGTGCCCCGCCCGCTCGAGCTCTGCGGCCTCGTGCAATTTCTCGCTCGGTAACCCTGTACGAACAGGTGTTCGCTCGATACAATGGCCGTCTCAGATGGCAGCCGACGAGCTCGTAGTCCACGGCGCCCGCGAGCACAACCTGAAGGACATCACCGTCCGGCTGCCGCGGAACCGCTTGATCTGCATCACCGGTCTCTCCGGGTCCGGCAAGTCGAGCCTGGCGTTCGACACGATCTACGCCGAAGGGCAGCGGCGGTACGTCGAGTCGCTCTCCGCGTACGCACGCCAGTTCCTCCAGATGATGGAGAAGCCCGACGTCGATCACATCGACGGCTTGAGCCCGGCGATCTCGATCGACCAGAAGACCACCTCGCGCAACCCGCGCTCCACGGTCGGCACGGTGACGGAGATCTACGACTACCTCCGGCTTCTCTACGCCCGTGTCGGGCGGCCGCACTGTCCGATCTGCGGCAAGCCGATCACAGGACAGTCGATCGACGCGATCGTCGACCAGGTGCTGAGGCTCGAGGAAGGTATGCGCTTCACCGTCAATGCGCCGGTCGTGCGGGGCCGCAAAGGCGAGTACAAGGATCTGTTCGAGGAGATCGTGCGCGAAGGGTTCACGCGCATGAAGGTCGACGACCAGGAGATCGTGCTCGAAGACGGCATCCCCGACCTCGACAAGAAGTTCAAGCACACGATCGAGGTCGTCGTCGACCGGCTCGTGATGAAGCCGGACCTCCGCGCACGGCTCACGCAGTCGATCGAGACCGCAGCGGCGCTCGCCGAGGGGCTCGTCGGCATCGACGTCATCGACGGCGAGCCGATGCTCTTCTCGCAGAACTTCGCCTGCCCCGACCACGGCGTCTCGCTCGCAGAGCTGCAGCCGCGCATCTTCTCGTTCAACGCGCCGCACGGTGCGTGCCCCCGCTGCACCGGCCTCGGCTCGCAGCAGGAGATCGACCCCGACCTCGTCGTGCCGGATCCGTCGCTCTCGATCGACGACGGGGCGCTCGTTCCCTGGTCGCTCGGAGGCTCGTCCGGCTTCTACCAGGCCGTCATCCAGGCGGTCGCCGACCGCTACGAGATCGACACCGCCGTCCCGTGGCAGGACATGACGGTCGAGGACCAGGATCTCTTCCTCTACGGCACCGAGGGCGAGAAGGTCTACGTCCAGTACCGGAACCGGATGGGCCGGCGCCGCCAGTACACGCTCGCGTTCGACGGCATCGTCACGAGCCTCGAGCGCCGCTATCGCGAGACGGACTCCTCGCAGCAGCGGGAGCGGATCGAGGAGTACATGTCGCTCCGTCCGTGCCCGGTGTGCAAGGGCGCGCGCCTGAAGCCGGAGGTGCTCGCGGTCACGGTCGGCAAGCGGTCGATCCACGGCTTCTCGCAGATGTCGGTGAACGCGGCCCTGGGCTTCCTCGACCAGCTCGGCCTGACTGCGACGGAGGAGCTGATCGGCCATCGCATCGTCAAGGAGATCCGCGAGCGCCTCACGTTCCTGGACGACGTCGGCGTCGGCTATCTCACGCTCGACCGGGCCGCCGCCACGCTGTCCGGCGGCGAGGCTCAGCGCCTCCGGCTCGCGACGCAGATCGGCTCGCAGCTCGTCGGCGTGCTCTACATCCTCGACGAGCCGTCGATCGGCTTGCATCAGCGCGACAACGCGCGGCTGATCGGCACGCTCGAGCGGCTGCGCGACATCGGCAACACCGTCGTCGTCGTCGAGCACGACGAGGAGATGATGCGGCGCTCCGACTGGCTCGTCGACATGGGGCCGGGCGCCGGACTGCACGGCGGCGAGGTCGTTGCCGAGGGGCCCGCGGACAAGGTCGCGCGCAATCGCAAGTCCGTGACGGGCCAGTATCTGTCCGGGCTTCGGTCGATCCCGATCCCAGAACGGCGCCACGAGGACCGCGGCTCCTTCCGCGTGCTCAAGGCGTCGCAGCACAATCTGAAGAAGATCGACGTCGAGTTTCCCGTCGGCAAGTTCATCGCCGTCACGGGGGTCTCGGGCTCGGGCAAGTCGACCCTCGTCAACGACATCGTGTTCAAGGCATTGGCGAACCGGTTGAACCGTGCGCGCACCAAGCCCGGTGCGCACAGGAGCGTCGAAGGCATCGAGGTCTTCGACAAGGTGATCGACATCGACCAGAGGCCGATCGGGCGCACGCCGCGCTCGAACCCCGCGACGTACACCGATCTCTTCACGCACATCCGCGAGCTCTACTCGCTGACGCCGGAGGCGAAGGTGCGCGGCTACAAGCCGGGGCGCTTCTCCTTCAACGTGCGCGGCGGCCGCTGCGAGACGTGCAAGGGCGACGGGCAGATCAAGATCGAGATGCATTTCCTGCCCGACGTCTACGTCGCGTGCGAGACGTGCAAGGGGGCGCGCTACAACCGCGAGACGCTCGAGGTGCGCTTCAAGGGGAAGACGATCGCCGACGTGCTCGACATGTCGGTCGAGGAGGCGCTGCAGTTCTTCGCCAAGATCCCGAAGATCCGTCGGCGACTGCAGACGCTGCACGACGTCGGGCTCGACTACATCAAGCTGGGCCAGCCGGCCACGACGCTTTCGGGCGGCGAGGCGCAGCGCGTGAAGCTCGCGGCGGAGCTCTGCAAGGTCGCGACCGGCAAGACGCTGTACATCCTCGACGAGCCGACGACAGGCTTGCACTTCGCCGACATCGAGAAGCTGCTCGAGACGTTGCAGCGGCTCGTCGATGCCGGCAACACGATGATCGTGATCGAGCACAACCTCGACGTGATCAAGCAGGCCGACTGGATCGTCGACCTCGGTCCCGAGGGCGGCGACGCAGGCGGCGAGATCATCGCCGTCGGCACGCCCGAGGACATCGCGGCCGCCGAGGAGAGCTTCACCGGGCAGTTCCTGCGCGGCGTGCTGCCGCGGATCGAAGCCGTCGCGGCGGCCTGAGCGCTCTTTAGAGAACCGCCTGGGTCTGCGTCACGCGCGCGACGAGCTTCCCGTCGTCGTCGAAGAGCTCGGTGTCGACGACGATCGTCCGCTTGCCGACATGCAGCGGCCTCGAGACGGCATTCACATGGCCCCCGCGGATCGGGCCGAGGAAGTTCGTCTTCGACTCGATCGTCGCAGTGCCCTTCGCCTCTGCCGGCAGGTTGAGGAACGCGAGAAAGCCGCCGGCGGAGTCTGCGAGGCTCATCAGCGCGCCACCGTGCAGCGTGCCGCCCGCCGTGCATTTGTCGGCGCTCCATGCGAGCCGCGACTGCACCTGCTCCGGCGAGGCCGACATGAGCTCGATTCCGAGGAAGCCGGTGTACGGCGCGGCGGCGGCGACCTGTGCGGTGAGCTCCGGGTCTGCTTCCAAGGCGGGGAGGCTACCCTGCGCGCCGTGAGCACGGACACCGCACCGGCGCCCGCGGTCGAGCGAAACTGGTGGCTCCGCGCGCCGGCTGTGCTCGTCGCGCCGCGTGCCGTCTTCGCCTCGCTCCGCGACGAGTCGGAGGAAGCGTCGGAGGAGCGGCAGGATCCGCTGCTCGCGATTGCCGCGATCGCGGGCATCTCCGTCGTGCTCGTCAGCCCGACGTTCCGACGGATGTTGAACAACGGCGACGTCTCGCTCGGGCTCATTCCGGTGCTCGCGTTCATCTCCGGCTCGCTGTACGCGGTCGCCGTCTACTGGCTCGGCGGCGGCCTCCTCTACGGCGGCTCGCGCCGGCTCGGGAGCGAAGGCGGCTGGCGCCGTTCGCGGCAGGTGCTCGCCCTTGCGTCGGCGCCCCTCGCGCTCGCGCTGCTCACGTTCTGGCCGGTGCGGATCGCCGTCTACGGCGAGGATCTCTTCCGCACGGGCGGCGACGACTACGGACGCGGGGACGCGGTCTTCGGCGGCATCTACCTCGGCTTCGTCGCGTGGAGCGTCTGGCTGCTGCTGATCGGCGTCCGGACCGTCCACGGCTGGACGTGGGGGCGGGCCGCGGCGGCGATCGCGCTCGCCGCGGCGTTCCCGGCGCTCATCGTGGTCGCGACCTCGCTGTAGCCTCGAACGCGATCCGCTCTTCTTCGGACATCGCGTAGGTGTGCTGCTCATCGGGAAACGCGCCGCTGCGGACCTCCTCCGCGTAGCGGCCCAGCGCGTCCACGATCGCGTCGCCGATCTCTGCGTACCGCTTCACGAAGCGCGGCGCATGCCCCTCGTAGTAGCCGAGCATGTCGTGCCACACGAGCACCTGCCCGTCGGTGTCCGTCCCTGCGCCGATGCCTATCGTCGGCACGCCGAGCGCCTTCGTCGCCGCGTGCGCCACCGCCGACGGCACGGCCTCGAGGACGATCGCGAAGCAGCCCGCTTCCTGCAGCGCGACGGCATCGTCGATCAGCTGCTGCGCGCGGTCGGCAGTGCGCCCCTGTGCCTTGAAGCCGCCGAGCACGGTCGCCGTCTGCGGTGTCAGGCCGACGTGCCCCATGACGGGGATGCCGGCCTCGACGATCGCCTTCGCGCGCGCGATCGAGGTGCCGCCTCGCTCGAGCTTCACTGCGTCGGCCCCGCCCTCCTTCACGAGCCGCACGGCGTTGCCGATCGCCTGCTCGTTCGACGTCTCGTACGAGCCGAACGGCATGTCTGCGACGACGATCGGGTGTTTCGCGCCTCGCGTGACCCACTGCGTCATGAAGACGATCTCGTCGAGTGTCACGGGAACCGTCGACTCGCGTCCGTGCACGACCATGCCCGAGGAGTCTCCGACGAGGATGAGGTCGACTCCGGCGGCGTCGGCGAGGCGTCCACTCGGAGCGTCGTACGCGGTGACCATGACGATCTTCTGGCCGCGCCGCTTCATCTCCTGCAGCTCGGGCAGTGGCAGCTTGCCCGTCGTCCACGACGCGTAGCGGGGAGGCTTGTCGCTCACGAGAGGTCTCCTTTCAGGAGGACATTGTCGATCAGCCGGGTGGAGCCGACGCGGACCGCGGACGCGAGGAGCAGGGCGTTACCGAGCTCCACGAGCTCGACGTAGTCCGGGGTCAGGCCGTTCAGCGAGCTGCGGGTGGCGGCGACGGGGTCGCCGCCCTGTTTGTACATCTCGGCGCCCGTCTCGAGTGCGCGTGGGAGAGCGAGCGCGGCCGCCCGCTCCTCGCTCGAGAGCAGGGTGTTCCGCGACGACAGCGCCAACCCATCTGGGTCGCGCACGGTCGGGAGGACGCGGATCTCGATGGCGAGGTTCAGGTCGCGAACGACCCGGCGGATCACGATCGCCTGTTGGGCGTCCTTCTGGCCGAAGTACGCGCGCTCGGGGCGAACGATGTTGAAGAGCTTCACGCAGACGGTCGCGACGGCGCGGAAGTGGCCGGGACGCGCCGCCCCTTCGGCGCCGACGGCGTCGAGGTCGACCCAGGTGACGAAGCCGGCGGGGTACATCTCGTCTGCGCTCGGTACGAACAACACATCGACGCCGTCTTCCCTCGCGATCTCTGCATCGCGCTCCTCGTCGCGCGGGTAGGCGTCGAGGTCCGCCTCGTCGCCGAACTGGAACGCGTTCACGAAGAGGGACGCGACGACGATGTCGTTCTCGGCGCGTGCGGCGCGGAAGAGGGAGCGATGGCCGTCGTGCAGCGCGCCCATCGTCGGCACGAGCCCGACGCGGCCGTCGAGCTCGAGCTCGGCGATCGTCCGCACGATCTTCATGTCGCGAGGGCCAGCGTCGCGCCGGCGAGGGTCTCGTAGAGATGGTCGAGCTCGGCGCGATGCTCGACGATCGCCGCGCGGTGCGCGGCCACCGTGTCCCAATCGCCCCTCGAGATCGGCCCCGTCAGCTCGAAGCCGTTCTCGATCGTCCGCCGCATCAGGGGCTCGAGCGCCTCCGGCGGCGCGCCTGCCGATTCGAAGAGGAGCGATGCCGCCCGCTGCAACGTGACGATGTAGTTCGAGGCGAACACGGCACCGGCGTGGTAGAGCGTCCGCGAGGAGTCGGCGAGGTCGAACGGCTGCAGGCCGAGCGTCTCGGCGACCCAGCGGCCGGCGGCTGCCGCGGCCTCCGTCTCGGCCGTCACCGCCCCCCAGGCACCGTCGAGCTGTTCCGGCCCGCGCCCTCGCGTGAACGTCTGCAGCGGGTGCACGCTGAAGCGGCGCTCGTGGGGCTCGAGCGCGGCGAGCGGTGTCGCGCCGCTCACATGGGCCACCCACGGCCCGGGCTCGATCGAGGCCGCGACGCCCGCGATCGCCCCGTCGGGAACGCAGATCAGCACGAGATCGGGGGCATCCGCGCCCACGGCGACGCCGCGCTCGGAGAGTCGAGCGGACACAGCCGAGCCGACGCGGCCCGAGCCGATGACGTGGATGCGGTTGAGCACTTCAGTCGCTCCAGCTCCGTAGCGGATGCCGGGCAATGCCAACTATAGACTAGGGCGATGCCGATCTACGAGTACGTCTGCATGGAGTGCGAGTCGCACTTCGAGGAGCTCGTCCGGGGCGAGGAGCGCATTGCCTGCCCGGACTGCTCCGCAACGAACGTCGCGCGCCAGTTCTCCTCCTTTGCCGTGCACGGGGCTGCGAAGACGCCCTCGCTCGGCGGCGGCGGCGGAGGCGGCGGCGGCTGTTGCGGGGGCTCCTGCGGCTGCGGCCACTGATGTCCGACGAGCACGGTGAGCAGCTCACGCACGCGGCGCACGAGCAGCTCGTCGCGGAGCTCGCCGAGCTCGAAGGGCCCAAGCGCCAGGCGATCGTCGAGGCGATCGCCACCGCGCGCGGCCACGGAGACCTCTCGGAGAACTTCGAGTATCACGCTGCGAAGAACGAGCAGGGGCTGCTCGAGCGGCGCATCTCGATCCTGCGCTCGCGCCTGCACAACGCACAGCTGATCGATGAAGCGGCCGCGGCCGCGAGCGGGGTCGTCACCGTCGGGGCAACCGTCGAGCTCGAGCGGGACGACGGCGAGAAGATGACGATCGAGATCTCGAGCGTCGGCGGGGTGTCGCCCGAGTCGCCGGTCGGCCGCGCGCTCCTCGGCAAGGCGGAGGGCGACGAGGTCGACGTCGAGGCGCCCCGCGGAGCGTGGCGCGCACGGATTCTGTCCATCCGCAGGTAGGCGTAGTCTTCGCGCCCGTGAGCGCCGTTCCGGTCGAGCACGTCGACGCACTGCAGGCGTATGCCGAGTCCGTCGCAGGGTGCATGCGCTGCCGCCTCGCGCAAGGCCGCACGCAGGTCGTGTTCGGCGCGGGGAGCCCGCGCGCCGATCTCATGTTCGTCGGCGAGGCGCCCGGCTTCCACGAGGACAAGCAGGGCCTGCCCTTCGTCGGGCAGGCCGGCAAGCTGCTCGAGAAGCTGCTCGCCGGCATCGGTCTGGCGCGCGGCGACGTGTACATCGCGAATGTCCTCAAATGCCGCCCGCCGGGCAATCGCGACCCGCAGCCCGACGAGATCGAGGCCTGCGAGAGCCACCTCTTCCGGCAGATCGAGCTGATCGAGCCGATGGTGGTCGCGACCCTCGGCAACTTCGCGACGAAGCTCCTCTCGGGGCGCCAGCTCGGGATCACGAAGGTGCACGGGCAGGAGCAGGAGACGACGCTCGGCGGCCGCAAGGTGCTGCTCTACCCGCTGTACCACCCGGCGGCGGCGCTCTACACGCCCGCGATGCTCAAGGTGCTCGAGTCCGACTTCGCCCGGCTGCCGGAGCTGCTCGGCCGCTCGCTCGCGCCGATCGCCCCGCCCGAGCCAGCGCTCGCGCTCGTGGGCGCGCAGCAGCCGCTCGCCGAGCAGCTGGGCTTGTTCTAAGCGCCCTGAACGGCGACCATGCGGAGGGTCGCGGCGCCGTCGCGCAGCTTCTTCGCCGCCTGGTACTCCTCCGAGGCGTACCAGCGCTTCGCGGCCTCGAGATCGTCGAACTCGAGCACGACGAGCCGGGTCGGCTCCCAGTCCCCCTCGAGCACCGCGAGCTCGCCGCCGCGGACGACGAAGCGCCCGCCGCCGGCGGCGACCGCGGCCGGAGAGGCGGCCTTGTACTGCTCGTACTGCTCCGCATCCTGGATGTCGGTCTCGACGATCACGTACGCCGGCATGGCCCGGACTCTACGCTTCCGCGATGGAGACGTGCTCGCCGGAAGAGACCGAGGCGCTCGCTGCGGGGCTCGCCGCGCGGCTCGCGCCGGGTGACGTCGTCACCGTGTCCGGGGAGCTCGGTAGCGGCAAGACGACGTTCGTGCGCGGCGCCTGCGTGGCGCTCGGAGTCCGCGAGCGGGTGACGAGCCCGACGTACACGATCGGGCACCGCTACCACGGCGAGCGCGGCGACGTGTCTCACCTCGATCTCTTCCGGTTCGAGGGCGTGTCGGCGGCGGAGTGGGGGGATCTGGAGCCGTACTTCGACGACGCGATCGCCTTCGTCGAGTGGCCCGAAGCCGGCGCCGGGGTCCTGCCGTCGGCGCGCTTCAGCGTGCACTTGCGGCATGCTGATGGAGCGCGAAGAGTGGTCTCGATCGACGAATGCTGACGCTGGCCTTCGATACTGCGACGCAGGTGGCAACGAGTGCGCTCGTCGATGACGGGGAGGTGCTCGGCGAGCGTTTTTCGCGTGCGCAGACGCTGCTCGAGGACGTCGATGCCTTGCTCCGCCAGGGCGGCGCTCATCCGGGCGACCTCGACGCTCTCGCAGTCGGCATCGGTCCGGGGAGCTTCACGGGGCTGCGCATCGGGCTTGCGGCCGCCCAGGGGCTTGCGCTTTCGCTCGAGCTGCGCGGGGCCGGCATCTCGACGCTCCATGCGCTCGCGGCCGGCGCGCCGGGCGCGCTGCCGGTGATCGACGCCCGGCGGCGCGAGGTGTTCACGCTCACGGATGGGGCGCCGGTCGTGCTCGCTCCCGCCGCGCTTCGTTTCGAGCGCGGAACGGTGTGTGTCGGCGATGGCGCGCGTCGCTATCGCGAGCTGCTCGAGGAGAACGGCGCCGTCGTGCCGGCCGACGACGACGAGCGGCATCTGCCACGCGCCCGCTTCCACGTCGAGCTTGCAGGGGAGCTCGGGCCGGTCGAGGCGATCGAGCCGCTCTACCTCCGTGTGCCCGACGCCGAGCGGAGCGTTCGATGACCACCGTCGAGCTGCGCGCACTCGCGCTCTCGGATCTGCGCGTCATCGAGGAGATCGAGCGCAGGTCGTACCCGACGCCGTGGTCGCGCTCCATGTTCGCCGGCGAGCTTGCGAAGCCCAGCTCGATCTGTCTCGGAGCATTCGACCTCGACGGCGAGTCGGGCAAGCTCATCGGCTATCTGATTGTTTCGCGCTACGTCGACGCATGGCACGTCATGAACATCGCCGTCGACCCGGATCACCGCGGCCGCGGCATCGCGACGATGCTGCTCGAGCGGCTCTTCGAGCTGACGGCGGATGACGCGCGGCGCGGCTACACGCTCGAGGTGCGCGTCTCGAACGCGACCGCGATCTCCCTCTACGAGCGGCTCGGCTTCGAGTCCCGCGGCATCCGCCGCGGCTACTACACGGACAACCGCGAGGACGCGCTCATCATGTGGAAGGACCCGGTCAGCCGCGACTCCGGCTGATCGGAGAGTGTCACGAAACCGTCACGCCTTCGTCACGACTTGTTCGTGTCTGACACCGGGTCATGTCCCGTACCGCCAGGCAGCTCCGCTCAACCATGCGGAATCGCTCAATCGGTGTCTGACACCGGGAGATGTCCGGAAAGGGCATCGCGATGATCCTCGGGCTCGAGACGTCGTGCGACGAGACGGCGGCTGCGGTGGTCACGCACGAGGGCGAGATCCGCTCGAACATCGTCGCGTCGCAGGCGGAGCTGCACACGCGCTACGGCGGTGTCGTGCCCGAGGTCGCCTCCCGGCGCCATCTCGAGCTCGTCTCGCCCGTCGTGCGCGAGGCGCTCGCGCAGGCGGGCGCGACGCTCGACGACATCGATCGCGTCGCCGTCACGCAGGGTCCGGGGCTGATCGGGGCACTCCTCGTCGGCCTGGCCGCGGCGAAGGCGATCGCCTGGGCGCGGCGTCTGGCGCTCGTGCCCGTCGACCACCTCGACGGCCACATCGCCTCGCTCTACCTCGAGCCGGCACCGCTCGAGCCGCCGTTCCTCTGCCTCCTCGCAAGCGGCGGCCACACGCTGCTCCTCGACGTCGAGAGCCACGGCAAGGAGCGCGTGATCGGGACGACGCTCGACGACGCGGCGGGCGAGGCGTTCGACAAGGGCGCGCGGCTGCTCGGCCTCGGGTACCCCGGCGGCCGCGAGATCGACCGTTTGGCGCGCGAGGGCGATCCCGACGCCTTCGCGTTTCCGATCGCCCGCGTCCCCGGCCTCGACTTCTCGTTCTCGGGCCTCAAGACGGCGCTCCTCTACGCGACGAAAAAGCTCTCGCGGGAGGAACTCGAGCGGCGCACTCCGGACCTCGCGGCCTCCTATCAGCGGGCGATCGTGCGGGCGCTCGTCCTCCGGGTGCGCGAGGCCGCGGCGGAGACGAACGCGGCCCGGATCGCGGTCGTCGGCGGGGTCGCCGCCAACAGCGAGCTGAGGGAGGCGCTCGCAGACGCCGCGCTGGCACCGCTCGAGCTCACGACGGACAATGCCGCGATGATCGCCTCGGCCGCCCGCTTCGTCGAGCCCGTCCCATACCCCGGTTATCTTGGGCTCGATGCGTTCGCCTCGCGCTGAGCCGCGGCATGCGTTGCTCCTTGCCGCCGTTGCGGTCGTGGCGACAGCCGTTCTGCTCGCCACGGGCGGCAGGGGAGCAGGCCAGGCTCCGCCCCCCGCCGCGAGCGCTGCAGGCTGGCAGGGTCTCGTGGGCTCTCGGCCGCGCGTCGCGCTCGGTGATCGCGTCATCGTCGTCCTGAAGACGCCGTCGCTCGCGGAGCGCGTCGCGGCCGCCGGCGGCATCGTCAGCACCGAACGCGAGCGCGCCTGGACGAACAACGTCCTCTCGAACGAGAAGCTCCTCGTCTCGCGGCTCGCGCTCCAGGGGGTCACGATCCGGCCCGACTTCAGCTACGCGCGCGTCCTCGCCGGCTTCTCCGCGCTCGTCACCGCGAGCGCGATCCCGATCATCGAGCGCGACTCCGACGTCGCGGGGGTCTATCCCGTACGGGTCGCGTATCCCGCCACGGTCTCGACGCGCGTGCTCTCGCGTTCCGACTACGGGCCGCTCTCCGGTCATCGCGCGGACATCGGCGTCTCGGGCGTCGACGGCCGCGGCGTCACGATCGCGCTGCTCGACACCGGCGTCGACGGCGCGGTGCCCTACCTGCGCGGACGCGTGCAGCAGGGGATCGACATCGTCGGCGGCTCGCCCGACGCGCTCGCGGCCTTCAGGCCGGACGACTCGACCCAGGTCGAGCGCCACGGCACGCAGATGGCCGGGCTCCTCGTCGGCGCGGGCGGACCGTCCGGCCTCTCCGGCGTCGCGACCGGCGCGTCCGTGCTGCCGATCCGCGTGGCCGGCTGGCAACCTGACGCGCTCGGCCATTTCGCGATCTACGCTCGCAGTGATCAGACGATCGCCGGGCTCGAGCGGGCGGTCGACCCGAACGACGACGGCGACGCACACGACGCCGCGCGCGTCGCGCTGATCGCGCTCGCCGAGCCCTTCGCGTCGTTCGCCGACGGCCCGGAGGCACAGGCAGCAGCCGGTGCGCTCGCACTCGACACGCTCGTCGTCGCACCCGCCGGAAACGACGGGCTGTCCGCCGCGGGCTACGGCGACGTCTCGGCGCCGGGCGGCGCGCCCGCCGTCCTGACGGTGGGCGCGCTCGACACGCGAACCGACACCGATCGCGCGCGCATCATCATGCGCGCCGGGCTCGCAACGCTCCTCAACGGAACGACCTCGCTTGCCGGCGCCGTCAGGCCGTCGCACCGCCTCCAGCTCGACGTCGCGGTCCCGCGCGGGACCATCGGCGGCAAGCGGCGAACTGCGCCGCGGCTCACGGACTTCTTCACGCGCTCGGGCGTCAGCATCGTCGCCGGGCGCGCAGCGCTCGTTCCCGCAGGCGCGTCGCCCGCCCCGGCCGCGGCTCGAGCTGCTGCTGCCGGAGCATCGGCCGTTCTGCTGTACGGAAACGGAGCAGCTCTGCCTGCCGGCGGGCTCGGTCTCGACGAGTCCGAGTCGATCCCGATCGTCTCCGTCTCGACGGCGGCCGCGCACGCTGCACTTCGCCGCATCGCTCGCGGCGAGCGCGTCGCCGTCGCCGTGCAGGCTGCAGGAAGCGTGCACAACGCCGGCGAGGACCGCGTCGCGTCCTTTTCGTCGTCCGGCCTCGCCTTCGACGGCGGCGTGAAGCCCGACCTCGTCGCTCCGGGCGTCGGTCTCGCCACCTCGGACCCCGGCGCCGGGCCGGACGGCTCCCCGCGGTTCGTCACCGTCAACGGATCGAGCGCCGCTGCCGCGACGGTCGCCGGTGCGGCGGCCTTGCTCGCTCAGGGACGTCCGTCGCTCGGGGCAACCGCGCTCGACGGCCTCCTCGTCGGCGGCGCGCAGCAGCTGCCGGCCGACCCCGTGACGCACCAAGGCGCGGGGCTCGTCGACGTCGGAGCAGCCACTGCCGGGGAGGTGGCGGCGTCGCCGTCGACGCTCGCGCTCGGCCGCTCGACGGGCGCCGGCTGGCGCGTGAAGGCCTCGTTCACGTTGACGAACCTCTCGACGCGCACGCTGCACCTCAGGCTCGGCGTCCGGACCCAGGATGAAGGCGCGGCCGCGGTCGACTTCCGTGTTCACCCCGCGCAGCTCGCCCTCAAGCAAGGCAAGAGCGTGCTCGTGCGGGTGAACGTCATCAGCGCATCGGCCGCGACGGGGACGGCAACCGCGGATGGATCGGTCTCCGTCGTCGTGCAGGGCGGCGGCGGCATCCGCGTGCCGTGGGCGATCGCATTCGGCACCGGCAACGTCGACCTGATCGGGAAAGCCGTGCTCTCGGCAAAGACGTTCGGCGCGTCCGACACGAAGCCGGCGCTCCTTGCGATCGACGCGGGGCGCGTGCTCGACGTAGCCGGCCGGCCCGAGATCCGCCCGGCCGACCGGCTCGATGTCATCCTCCTGCGCGCCGACGGCACCGAGGTGGGGCTCCTTGCCCGCCTCCGCGACGTGCTTCCGGGTCGATACACGTTCGGCCTGACCGGTCGGGGCCCCGACGGTCAAAGCTTGCCCGCGGGCCGTTACGTGCTCCGGGTGCTCGCCTATCCGGTCGGACAGGGTTCGCCGAGCCGTCGTCGGCTCGAGTTCACACTCCGTTAGACTCGCGTCTCGGTGACGGTCGAAGCCCCGGTCTCGCATCTCCGCGAGAATCCGTACGAGATCGCGCGCGAGCAGCTGCGCCGCGTCGCGTCGACCTTCGACATCGATCAGAACCTCGTCAACGTCCTCGGCACGTGCAAGAAAGCCGTCGAGGTCTCCGTTCCCGTCGGCATGGACGACGGGACGACGAGCGTCTTCCAGGGCTATCGCGTCACGCACAACGTCGCGCGCGGTCCGTCGAAGGGCGGCATCCGCTACCACCCGGACGTGACGCTCGACGAGGTGAAGGCGCTCGCGATGTGGATGACGTGGAAATGCGCGCTGATGGGCATCCCCTTCGGCGGCGCGAAGGGCGGGATTATCGTCGACCCGAAGCAGCTGTCTCGCGGCGAGCTCGAGCGAATGACGCGGCGCTACACGACAGAGATCATCAACGAGATCGGGCCGGAGAAGGACATCCCCGCGCCGGACGTCGGAACGGACGGCGCGGTCATGGCCTGGATCTTCGACACGTTCTCGATGAACAAGGGCCATTCGGTGCTCGGCGTCGTCACGGGGAAGCCGCTCACCATCGGAGGTTCGCTCGGCCGCGAGGAGGCAACCGCGCGCGGCGCGCTCTACTGCATCCGCGACGCCGTCGCGAAGCGGGACGGCAGGCTCGACGGCATGACAGTCGCGGTCCAGGGCTTCGGCAACGTCGGCTCCTTCCTCGCGAAGTTCCTGCACGAGGAAGGCGCGACCGTGGTCGCGATCTCCGACTCGAGGGCGGCTCTCTACAACGCGAAGGGGATCGACATCGCGGCGGCGTTCGCGCACAAGCGCGAGCACCGAACGCTCGCGGGTCTCAAGGACGCCGATCAGATGACGAACGACGAGCTGCTCTTGCTCGACGTCGACGTCCTTGCTCCATGCGCGCTCGAGCAGGTGATCACCGAGGCGAATGCGAGCGACGTGAAGGCGTCCATCATCTGCGAGGGAGGCAACGGCCCGGTTACTCCTGCGGCCGACTCCATCCTCGAGGACAAAGGCGTGCTCATCCTCCCGGACGTGCTCGCGAACGCGGGCGGCGTCGTCGTCTCCTACTTCGAGTGGGTGCAGGGCCTGCAGGAGTACTTCTGGAAAGAGACCGAGGTGAACGCGAAGCTGAACGACATCATGAGCCGCGCGTTCGAAGAGACCTGGGAGACCTCCGTGGCGCGCGGGATCCCGATGCGCATCGCCGCGTACGGCCTCGGAGTCCGCCGCGTCGCCGAAGCCACGATCACGCGTGGCATCTACCCGTAAGCCCGAAGTCGTCGTCTTCCACTCCGCGGGCTGCCACCTCTGCGAGCGGGCGCTCGAGCAGGTGCGCCGGTTGCGCGACGAGCTCGGCTTCGAGCTCAGCGAGGTCGACATCGCGGGCGACCCGGCGCTCGAAGCGGCCTATCGCGAGTGGCTGCCGGTGGTCGAGATCGACGGCCGGAGGCGTTTCACGTACCACGTGCACGTCGACGCGTTCCGCCGGGCGGTTGCACAAGCGGCAGCCAAGTCCTAGCTGCTAGAACGTTTCCGGCTGTTACAAGCTCGACTCGAGGAGAACGCGTGGCAGATCGCCTGACGGTGGGCGTCGCGGCCCGGCTGTCTCGGTACCTCCAGGTGCTGACGCAGGCCCGGAAGATGGGGAAGCAGCGCATCTCCTCGCAGGAGATCGCCGAGTACACGAACATCAACGCGACCCAGATCAGGCGCGACCTGTCGGCGTTCGGCAAGTTCGGCAAGCGCGGCGTCGGCTACGACATCGACAAGCTGCTGGGCGAGATACGCACGATCCTGCGTACGCAGGGGCAGCACAACATCGCGCTCATCGGCGCCGGACGTCTCGGCCAGGCGATCGCGAGCTCGCCGATCTTCGCCGAGCACGGCATCAACATCGCCGCCGTCTTCGACACGGATCCCGCCAAGTTCGGCGAGCCGATCGGCAACGTCGCGGTGAGCGAGTACCGCGGGCTTCGTGAAGCCGTGCACGACAAGAACATCATCGCCGGAGTTCTTGCCGTGCCCGCGGGCGCGGCGCAGTCGGCGGCCGACGATCTCGTCGCCTCCGGCGTGAAGATCATCTTCAACTATTCCGAAGCACTGCTCGAGACCCCCGGCGATGTGACGGTGCACACGTCGAACCCCGCGGTCGAGCTGCTCTACGCGCTGTACTTCCACCTGACGTAGCCTCGGCCGCCGTGCGGATCGTCATCTGGCACGGCTACTACCTGGGCGGCACCGGCTCGAACGTCTACACGCGCGCGCTCGCGCGCGCCTGGATTCGCGCGGGCCACGACGTCACGATCGTCTGCCAGGAGCGGCACCCCGAGCGCTACGACCTCGGCGGCGCGCGCGTCGTCGTGCCCGACCTCCCCGGCGGTCTGCTGCCCGTTTTCGTGCTCGACGACTACGAGGGGCTCGAGGCGCGGCTGCTGCAGGACTTCACGCCCGCGCAGCGCGAGGCGTACGTGGAGGCGAACGCGGCAGCGCTGCGCGACCTGGAGCCGGCCGACGTCGTCTTTGCCAACCACGTGCTCCTCGGCGGTCCGGTCGGGCTCGCGAGCGGCCTGCGCTACGCCGTCAAGGCGCACGGTTCCGAGCTCGAGTACTCGATGCGCGGACGGCCGGAGCTCGAGCGGTGGGGTGCCGAGTCGCTTGTCGGCGCTGAAGCGGTGTTCGTCGGCTCCGAGCACATCCGTGCCGTCCTCGAGGACGTCGTCGGGCACATCGATCGCGTCCACGAAGTGTCACCCGGAGTGGACGTCGAGGAGTTCGCGCCTGAGCGCCGCGACGTCGCGCTCGCGGCGCTCGTCGAGGAGTCGGAGCGCGATCCGGCCGACGGCGACGAACGGCATCCCGATCCGGACAACGCCGAGCGCTTCGCCGCCTTCTTCGCCGCCGCCGACACCCCGACGATCGTCTTCGTCGGGAAGCTGATCGAGAACAAGGGCGTGCAGGTCCTGTTCGAGGCGCTCCGGAGTGTCGACGCGCGCGTCGTCGTCGTCGGTTTCGGCGACTACCGTCGGGAGCTCGAGGCCGTCGCACCCGAGGGCGTGCTCTTCACGGGTGCCCTCGAGCACCGGCACCTCGTGCACCTGCTGCCGCTTGCGGACGTCTCGGTCGTGCCGTCGATCTTTCCCGAGGCGTTCGGCATGGTCGCAGCCGAGGCAGCCGCCGCCGGCGTGCCGCCGATCGTCGCGGACCACTCGGGCCTCGCCGAGGTGGCGGCCGGCATCGCCGCGGAGTATCCGCCGGAGTACGCGCGCCTCACCACCTTCCCGAACGGCGACGCGGCTGCACTTGGCGCGCGGCTGCGCGAGCTGCTCGCCTTGCCCGAGCGGGCCTCGCTCGGTCTCGCCGCCCGCCGCGCCGTCGAGCGCAACTGGAGCTGGACGCGTGTGGCCGAGCGGCTTCTCGAACCGCTCGGCCAAGGCTAGGCTTCCGCCGGTGGGCGACGAGCAGAAGATCGGCTACGAGGAGCTGCTGGCCGTCTCGAAAGCCGGGTTCGAAGAGGTCCCCGACTTCACGGTCGCCGTGGAGGAGGAATTCGCCCTCATCGATCCGACGACCCTCGGCCTCGTCAATCGCTTCGAGGACGTACAGGAGGCTGCTGCGGGCAGCGATCTCGAGCCGCACCTCGTCGGCGAGCTGATCGCGTCGGAAGCGGAAGTGCGGACGGGCCGGTGCGAGACCTTGGCGGAGTGCATGGAACGCGTCGGCGAGCGGCGAGCACAGCTTCGCGCGCTCGTCGACTCGCTCGGGATCGGCCTGGCATCGACGGGGACGCATCCGTGGAGTTCGTGGAAGGAACAGCGGATCATCGACACGCCGCACTACCGCCGCAACGACGAGTACCTTCGGTACGTCGTCTGGCGGAACAACACCTTCGGCCTGCACGTCCACGTCGGCATCAACGACCCGAACCGTGCGGTCCGCGTATGCAGTGCCTTGCGGAACTACCTGCCCGAGCTGCTCGCCGTCTCGGCAAGCTCACCGTTCGTCGAGGGAGTCTTCACCTACCTGCATTCGGCGCGCACCGAGGTGTTCACCCGCATGTTCCCCCGCTGCGGCATCCCCGACTGGTTCGAGGGCTGGGACGACTGGGAGCGCTACGTGAGGTTCCTCTACGAGACGGGATCGGTCACCGAGCACACGCAGATCTGGTGGAGTGTGCGTCCGCACCTCGTGTTCCCGACCGTCGAGATCCGCATCTGCGACGGACAGCCGGAGGTCGCCGAAGCACGTTCGCTCGTCGCCCTGATCTACTCGCTCACCGCACGGATCGCGCGTGCGCTCGACGAGGGCGAGCCGCTCCCGTCGTGGCCGCATCGCGTGCTCGAGGAGAATCTCTGGCGTGCGATCCGGCACGGCCTCGCGGGTGAGCTGATCGATCTCGAGCGGAATGCGTCGATCCCGGCGCGTGCCCGAATCGAGCAGCTCGTCGACTGGGTGCAGCCGGTTGCCGACGAGCTCGGCGCGTCGCAGTGGCTGACGATCCCCGAGCGGAATCCCGCCGAGCGGCAGATCGCACGCCACGAGGACGGCGCGTCGATGGAGGAGATCTTCTCCGAGCAGGTACGGGCCGGTGAGCGAGTCTCAGGCTGAGCCGACTCCGCAGCAGGTCGTCGACGAGCTGCGGAAGATCAAGGTCGGCGACATGCTCGCATCCTCGGCGTCGATGTTCGCATCGCTCGCCTACGGAAAGCTCGCGCCCGACATGCGCGATCTCGAGGAGGCAAGGCTCGCGATCGACGCGCTGCGCGCTCTCCTGCCTCTCCTGGCCGAGGAGCACCGCCGCGACATACAAGAGGTCGTGACGAACCTCCAGCTCGCGTACGCGGACGCCGCGAAGAGCGAATGACCGCGCCGCCGGTGCTCGCCGCGCAACTCGTGCGCGCGGATGCAGCGCTGCACGCGCAGGTCACCGTCGCCGCGGCGCTCGCCGAGCAGCGGATCGTGCTTCGGCTGTCGGATGCGCCGGCACTCGGCCGCAAGGTGATCCGCCTCCTCCCGTCCCGGCTCGCACGCGACGTGACCGACGACGTTCTCGCTCACCGCGAGCTCGCGCGCCTCACGCCGCCCCAGCCGCGGTCGGCGTTCCGCGTCGGACCGGCAGTGGCCGCCGCCAAGCTGCGCGCGTACTACGGCGAAGCGGAGCGGCGGAGCGGCATCGCGTGGCAACTGCTCGCCGCCGTCAACTACGTCGAGTCCGACTTCGGCCGGCTGCGCGAGGCGAGCGTCGACGGGGCGCTCGGGCCGATGCAGTTCATGCCGTCTACCTGGGCGGCCTACGGGCGGGGGAGCGTCCGCGACCCCCGGCAGGCGATCCTCGCCGCCGCGCGCTTCCTGCGCGCGGCGGGCGGGGAAGGCCGACGAGCGGGCTGCGCTCCATCGCTACAACCCCTCCTGGGCCTATGTCGACGCCCTGGAACGCTAC
This sequence comes from uncultured Actinomycetes bacterium, assembly GCA_963848665.1. Classification (GTDB taxonomy): domain Bacteria; phylum Actinomycetota; class Thermoleophilia; order Gaiellales; family Gaiellaceae; genus Palsa-739. The sequence continues at coordinate 106,768 of CAWKEF010000002.1, read as the reverse complement.
GCGGGCCGGATTCGGCGGGATCCGAGGGCGTTTCTCGTCTTCTACGCGCGCCGTCTGCTCGTTCGCACTCCGACCGGTTATCAGCGGCTCGACTAGCCGCTTGTGATACATAATCGCCCGCGCCGGGCCTTCCTCGGCGCCGACTTTGTAACGCGGACTCGATCAGGGGGAGCCCGAAACCGATGAGCTGGTTTTCTGACCATGCAGTCCTGTTCGCGCTGATCTGCGCGGGCGCCGCCGTCGCCTACGGGCTCGGCCTCACGAAGTGGATCCTCGACCGGCCCGCGGGGACGGAGCGGATGCAGGAGATCGCACGCGCCGTGCAGGAAGGCGCGGCGGCGTACCTGAGCCGCCAGTACCGGACGATCGCGATCGTCTCGATCGTCCCGTTCCTGCTCCTCGGCTTCTACAACAAGCTGGGCTGGGGGGCGGCGGTCGGCTTCTTGATCGGTGCGATCCTCTCGTCGGCAGCCGGCTTCATCGGCATGAACGTCGCGGTGCGCTCGAACGTGCGGACCGCCGAGGCGGCCCGTTCGGGCTTGTCGCCGGCGCTCAACGTCGCGTTTCGCGCGGGCTCGGTCACCGGCCTCCTCGTCGTCGGTCTCGGCCTGCTCGGCGTCGCCGGCTATTACTGGGCGCTGACCAGCTGGCTCGGTCACACGCACGGCTCGGCGATCAAGGACCTGATCGGCCTCGCGTTCGGCGGCTCGCTGATCTCCGTCTTCGCGCGACTCGGCGGCGGCATCTTCACGAAGGCGGCCGACGTAGGCGCAGACCTCGTCGGCAAGATCGAAGCCGGCATCCCCGAGGACGATCCGCGTAACCCCGCGGTCATCGCCGACAATGTCGGCGACAACGTCGGCGACTGCGCGGGCATGGCGGCCGACCTGTTCGAGACGTACGCGGTCACGGCGGTCGCAGTCATGCTGCTCGGCAACACGCTCGGCGCACCGACCGGCCCGCACCTGTGGCTCTACCCGCTCGCAATCGGCGGCCTCTCGATCCTCACGTCGATCATCGGCGCGCAGTTCGCGCGCGTGCGCGAGGGCGGGAGTGTCATGAACGCGCTCTACCGGAGCGTCCTCGTCGCCACCGTGCTGAGCGCGCTCGGCTTCATTCCGATCACGATGGGTTTCGATTCGAGCGGGAGGTTCAGCTTCTGGCACCTGTACATCGCGGCACTCGTCGGACTCGTCGTCACGTTCCTTCTCGTCGGGATCACCGAGTACTACACAGGCACCCGCTGGAATCCCGTCAAGGCGATCGCGAAGGCATCCGAGACCGGGCACGCGACCAACATCATCGAAGGCCTCGCGATCGGGATGCAGGCGACGGCGCTGCCCGTGATCGTGATCGCGACCGGCATCCTCGTTGCGAACCACTTCGCGGGCCTCTACGGCATCGGCGTCGCCGTCATGGCGCAGCTCTCGATGACCGGCCTGATCGTGGCGCTCGACGCGTATGGCCCCGTCACCGACAATGCGGGCGGGATCGCCGAGATGGCCGACCTGCCGCCCGAGGTGCGTGCGATCACCGATCCGCTCGACGCAGTCGGCAACACGACGAAGGCGGTCACGAAGGGTTACGCGATCGGCTCGGCGGCCCTCGCCGCGCTCGTTCTCTTCGGGTCCTACGCCGACGGAATCCACACACAAGGGCAGGGACACGGGAACCTCGGCACGCTCACGTTCGATCTCTCCAACGCCTGGGTCATCGCCGGACTGCTCGTCGGCGGCCTGATGCCGTTCCTGTTTGCATCCCTCGCGATGCAGGCGGTCGGTCGCGTCGGCGGCGAGGTCGTGCAGGAGGTTCGTCGCCAGTTCCGCGAGAACCCCGGGATCATGGAAGGCACGACGCGTCCCGAGTACGGGCGCGCGATCGACATCGTCACGAAGTCCGCGCTGCGCAGCATGCTGCTCCCTGCGCTCGTGCCGATCGCGTTCCCGATCATCGTCGGGATCATCAATCCGCGCATGCTCGGCGGCCTGCTCATCGGGACGATCGTCACGGGCCTCTTCCTCGCCATCGCGATGACGGCGGGCGGCGGCGCCTGGGACAACGCGAAGAAGTCGATCGAGGACGGCCTCCACGGCGGCAAGGGCTCAGAGGCGCATCACGCCTCGATCACCGGCGACACGGTCGGCGACCCGTACAAGGACACCGCCGGCCCTGCGATCAACCCGATGATCAAGATCGCGAACATCGTCGCGATCCTGATCATCCCGCTGATCATCTCGATTCACGGCTGAGCCGCGCGAGCAGGCCCCGGGTGCGGAGTACCGTTCGACGGGTGAAGGCGCGCGTCGATCCGCTTGGGGTGATCACCGCGACCGCCGCGGTCGCGTTCGTCACGTCTGCGATCGCAGTGCTGAAGCCGTACGTGCCGGTGCTGAGCCTCGGTGTGCTCTACGAGCTCGCGGTCCTGCCCGTCGCCGTCCTCTGGGGCGTCCCCCTCGCGTCCGCGGTCTCGATCGCGAGCATGCTCGCGTTCAACTGGTTCTTCCTGCCTCCGACGCACACGTTTCAGCTCCAGGACACCGCAAACTGGCTCGCGCTCACGGTCTACCTCGTCACCGGGATCGTCGTCAGCGTGCTGGCGACGCAGGCCAGGCGGCGGTCGCAAATCGCCTCCGCTCGGGCGCTCGAGGCCGAGGCGATCCGGCGCAGCGACACGATCAAGACGGCGGTGCTGCACGCCGTCTCGCACGACCTGCGCTCACCGCTGACTGCCATCGTCGCGGCCGCGTCCAGCCTCGGCAGTCCTGAAGTGACGCTCGCGAGCGGCGATCGCGACGAGCTCGTCGCCACGATTCGCGCCGAGGCCGACCGGCTCGACCACATCGTCGGCAACCTCCTCGATCTCTCGCGCCTCGAGAGCGGCGTCGCGGAGCCGCACCAGGAGCTCTGGACGGCCGACGACCTCGTCTCCCGTGCGCTCGAGGAGCTCGGGCCCGCGGGCGAGCGCGTCGTGACCGAGCTCGATGCCGCCGCACCGCCGGTGCAGGTCGATGCCGCGCAGATCGAGCGGGCGCTTGTCAACCTGCTCGACAACGCGCTGAAGTTCTCACCGCCGGAGACGAAGGTGACATTGCGCGTCGAGTCGCGCGCCGATGGGTTGCGGATGCACGTGCTCGACGCCGGCCCGGGTGTCGAGCTCGCGGCACGAGAGATCGTCTTCGAGGCCTTCCGGCGCGGCGACGACGGCGTGCGCGGCGCCGGGCTCGGCCTCGCGATTGCGCGCGGGTTTGCCGAAGTCAACGGGGCCAGCGTCTGGGCTGAGAGCGGCGAGGGAGGGCACTTCGTGCTCGCGTTGCCGGCATGAGCCGCGTGCTCGTCGTCGACGACGAGCCGCAGATCCTGCGCGCCCTCCAGACGAGCCTCCGCGGCGCCGGGTACGACGTCGACACCGCTGCGACCGGGGAGCAGGCGCTGACGGCGGTCGCCGTCCGTCCACCCGACGCGGTCATCCTCGACCTCGTGCTGCCCGACCTCCGCGGACCGAGGTGTGCAAGGAGTTGCGCACCTGGACCACGGTGCCCGTGATCGTCTTGTCCGTCGTCGACGACGAGCGCGAGAAGGTTGCTGCGCTCGACGCGGGCGCCGACGACTATGTGACGAAGCCGTTCGGCGTTGACGAGCTGCTCGCGCGGCTTCGGGCGGCGCTGCGGCGTGCCGACCCCTCGGCGGAGCCGGTGCTCGTGATCGGCGATCTGAAGATCGATCTCGAGGCGCGTGAGGTGACGCTCGCGGGAGAGCGCGTTCAGCTGACCCCCCACGAGTATGTCTCCTCACGCTCTTGGCGCGAAACGAGGGCAAGCTGATGACGCATCAGGCGATCCTCCGCGAGGTCTGGGGCGAGGCGTACGCCGACGAGTCCCACTATCTGCACGTCTACGTCTCGCAGCTGCGGCGGAAGCTCGAGCCGGACCCCGCCCGGCCACGCACGATCCTCACCGAGCCGGGCGTCGGCTACCGCCTCGTCGATCCCTTGAGAGATTCCTGAGGCGCAGGCGCGGAACCTGAGCACGGCCTGAGCCGCTCGCGGCCTACCGTCGGAGCATGATCTCCACACTCGACCTACCCCGGCCGAGCCGCTCAGCACTCGGCTACGCAGCCTTCGCGCTCGCCGCGCTCGCGCTCGACGTCGACCCGCGCCTCCCGTGGCTGGCCGGGGTCGCCGCAGCCGTTCTCTTCGCCACGGCGGGCGCGATCCGCACGGCGCGCGCCTACCGCGAGCTCGTCGCCGTGCGCCGGACGGCCGATCGCCTGATCGTCCACGCGCCGGGGAGCCGCGATGCCTCCGACCTCGTGCGCTGGCGCTCGAACGAGCTGACGACCCGCGCGCAACGCGATGCGCTTCGGCGCGACGTCGAGCGCGTGCTGCGGTCGCTCGACACGGGCCGGCTGCCGTCGGCCTCGCCGCTCAAGCGGCCGGCTGCGCGCCGTTCGACGGAGCTCTTCGCGGGGCTCGCGGCGCGGCTCGGCGACGAGCGCCCTGTGGCCGCCCGCGGCATCTTGCTCGCGCAGAGCCTCCTGCGCGATCCGGCGAGCCCGCTCTATACGGACGAGGCCGACAGCTATCTCGCACCCGCGCTGCGTCGCGTCACCGGCGCGCTCGAGCCGTGACGGAGGCGCTCGCTCCCGAGCGACGGGTCAAGCGTCTCGTCGTCGGGCGGCCGATGCGGACGGGCCAGCTCGAGGAGACGCTGCTCCCGAAGACGCTCGCCCTCCCGATCTTCGCGTCCGACCCGCTCTCGTCGGTCGCCTATGCGACCGAGTCGGCGCTCGTCGTGCTGCTCGCGGTCTCCGCGGCGTCGGCGCACCTCGTCTTTCCAATCTCGATCGCGATCGCCGCACTGCTCGCAGTTGTCGTCGTCTCGTACATGCAGACCGTGCACGCATACGAGACGAGCGGCGGCGCGTACATCGTCGCACGCGAGAACCTCGGCGTTTTGCCGAGCCTCGTCGGTGCCGCGGCGCTTCTCACCGACTACGTGCTCACCGTCGCCGTGTCGATCTCCGCCGGGATCTTCGCCGTCACCTCGTTCGCTCCCTCGCTCTCCGGGCACAAGGTCGCGCTCTCGCTCGGCTGCCTGCTGCTGATCGTGCTCGTCAACCTCCGCGGCGTGCGGGAGTCGGGGCTCGCCTTCGCGCTCCCGACCTATCTCTTCGTCACCGCCGTGGGAGTGCTCGTGATCGTCGGCGTTGTCGAGCTCGCCACCGGCCATGCGCATCGTGCGGTCGTGCCGCACGCACTACCCGTCGGCAGCGGAGCGATCACGCTGTTCGTGCTGCTGCGTGCTTTCTCGTCCGGCTCGACCGCGCTGACGGGCGTCGAGGCGATCGCGAACGGCGTCAACGCGTTCCGGCGGCCGCACGGCAAGAATGCCGCGGCAACGCTCGCGATCCTCGGCTCGATCGCGATCTTCCTCTTCCTCGGCGTGTCGTATCTCGCGGTCCACGTGCATGCGCGGCCGAGCGCGACCGCGTCGGTCGTCTCGCAGATTGCGCGCGCCGTCTTCCCTGCCGGAACCGCGGCGAGCTTCATGTATTACGCGATCCAGGGTCTGACGCTCCTCGTGCTCGTCCTCGCGGCGAACACGTCGTTCCAGGGCTTCCCGCGCCTGTCCGCGCTGCTCGCGCGCGACCGCTTCGCTCCGCACCAGTTCACGAACCTCGGCGACCGGCTCGTCTTCTCGAACGGGATGCTCGTGCTCGCAACGGTCGCCGGCCTCTTGCTGTGGATCTACGGCGCGAACACGAACAATCTCATCCACCTGTACGTTATCGGCGTCTTCACGGCCTTCACCCTGTCGCAGGCGGGCATGGTGCGCTACTGGTTCACGCGGCGGGGCGTGCCGCGGCGGAAGGCGAAGGCGCTCGTGAACGGCGTCGGCGCGACCGCCACGGGCGTCGTCGCGCTCGTCGTCGTCTACACGAAGTTCGCCGAAGGCGCCTGGCTCGTGACAGTCGCGATTCCGGTCCTCGTCGTCGGGATGCTCGGCGTCCGGCGCCATTACGAGCGGCTGGCACGGCGCATGCGAGCCGGTGCCGAGGCTGTGATTGCGGCGCCGCCCGCACGCAACACGACGTTGCTCGTGGTCGAGCAGATCGACCAGGCATCCGAGGCGGCGCTGCGGATTGCGCGGACGATCTCGGGGAACGGCGTCCGCGTGCTGCACGTGCCGGCGCGGGGCACCGACCCCGGTATCCGGGCCCGCTGGTTCAAGCTCGCCGGCGAACCTCTCGAGGCGCTCGATCCTTCGCTCGGGGTGACCGAGGCGGTCCTCGAGCAGGTGTGGCGCCTGCCGCGGAGCGAGTCCGACTTCGTCACCGTCGTCGTCTCGGAGCTCTTCGGCAAGCGCTCCCTGGTGGAGCAGCTTCGGCATCCACGCGAGCTCGCCCTCAAGTTCCGCCTGCTCTCCGAGCCAGGAGTCGTAGTCGCCGATGTTCCGGTTGTCCGCGGAGCCGTCGAGCCCGTGGCCCGGCGCGTGATCGCACGCGTCCTCGTCTCCGAGGTCAACGCCGCGTCGATGCGGGCGGTCAACTATGCGCGCACGCTGAATGTCGACGACGTGCGGGCGGTGCACTTCGCCTACGGCGCCGACGACGCGGACGCGATCAGACGCGACTGGCGCCATCACGGCCCGCGCATCCCGCTCGAGGTCGACGACGCCCCGTATCGCGACGTCGGAGGTCCACTCCTCGGCTATCTCCGAGAGCTCACGGCGGAGGAGGGCACCGAGGTGCTCGTGCTCCTGCCCGAGCTATTCACCCGCGGCTGGCGCCGGCTCCTGCATAACCAGAAGGCGCTCTACGTGAAGCGGCTCCTCCTGTTCGAGCCGCACGTCGTGCTGGCGTCGGTGCCGTATCAACTGCTGCGCTAGCCACCGCCCGGACTAGAGTCCGCCGGTGGCCAGGCGGCGACGGCAGGCCCATGAGCTCGAACGCGTTCTCGGGGCGAACGCCCTCTTCGCGACCGCCTACGGCAACGTCGGGTCGTCGATCTACTACGCGCTCGGACTCACCGCCGGGATCGCGCTCGGCCTCACCCCGCTCGTCTTCATCATCAGCGGGATCATCTTCGCGGCGACGGCCGCGACGTACGCCGAAGGCACCGTCCACTACCCGGAGGCGGGCGGCTCGGCGTCGTTCGCGCGGCATGCGTTCAACGAGCTCGTGTCCTTCGGGGCCGCCTGGGCGCAGATGCTCAACTACGTGATCACCGTCGCGATCTCGGTGATCTTCGTCCCGCACTACCTGTCGATCTTCTGGGCGCCGCTGCGGACGACGCCGTGGGACGTGATCGTCGGGATCATCCTCACCTGGGTGCTCGTCGGCCTGAACGTCGTCGGGATCCAGGAGGCGGCCAAGCTGAACGTCCTGCTCGCGGTGCTCGATTTCGCGACGCAGCTGATCCTCGTCGCGCTCGGGTTCTTCCTCATCTTCTCGCCGCATGTCCTCTCGACGAACATCCACTTCGGCACCGCGCCCACCTGGTCGAGCTTCGCGCTCGCGATCCCGGTGGCGATGATCGCGTACACCGGGATAGAGACCGTGTCGAACCTGGCCGAGGAGGCGCGCGATCCCTTGCGCTCCATCCCGAAGGCGATCTCCTGGGTGGCGATCGCCGTGTTCGCGATCTACTTCACGCTGCCGTGGATCGCGCTCTCGGCGATGCCGGTCGTCAAGCAGGGCGGCAAGTACGTCACGCAGCTGGGCGAGAACCCGCCGCACGGCTTCAAGAACGATCCCGTGCTCGGCCTCGTCGAGAACCTGGGGCTGCACGGCTTCGTGCTGTCGGCGGCCAAGATCTACGTCGGCATCCTCGCCGCGACGATCCTCTTCATCGCGACGAACGCCGGCGTGATCGGCGCCTCCCGAATCACGTATTCGATGGCGTCCTACCGCCAGCTGCCGTCGCTCTTCCGGCGGCTGCACCAGCGCTTCCGCACGCCCTGGCTCTCGCTCGTCGTCTTCGCGGGGATCGCGCCGACGCTCTTCGTCCTCTCCGGCCAGGTCGACTTCCTCGGTCGCATGTACGCGTTCGGCGCGATGTTGTCGTTCACGATCGCGCACGTATCCGTCACGGCGCTGCGCATACGTCAGCGGAACGAGGAGCCGCTCTGGCGCGCACGGCCGAATCTCAGGATCAGAGGCGTCGACTGGCCGCTGTTCGCCGTCGTCGGCGGGCTCGGCACCGGCATCGCGTGGCTCGTCGTCGTGGTGCAGGATGCGCCGACGCGCTACGCCGGCCTCGGCTGGCTCGTCGCAGGCTTCGTCTTCTACCCGATCTATCGACGGCGGCTCGGCGAGCCGTTGCGGGCGACGGTTCGTGCCCCGGTCGTGATCGTGGGAGCCCAGCTCGAGTACCGCAGCATTCTCGTCCCGGTCGCGCCCGGCTACCCCTCGAACGAGGCGATGGACGTCGCCTGCCGGCTCTCACGCGAGCGCCGCTCACGCATCGTCGCCGTGACCGTGATCGAAGTCCCGCTCGAGCTGCCGCTCGACGCGTACCTGCCGGAGCAGGTGAAGGCGGCGAACGACCACCTCGATGAGGCGCGGGCGATCGGCGACTCCTACGGCGTGAGCGTCGTCGCCAGGATCGTCCGCGCGCGGAACGCCGGCAGGGCGATCACCGACGAGTCCGTCCGGCGCGGCTCCGAGATCATCGTCATGGGCGGCCCGCGGCGCATCCGCCTGGCGGCCGGGAAACGGGCGATCTTCGGTGATACCGTCGACTTCGTGCTGAAGCACGCCCCCGTTCGCGTGATGGTCGCTGCGGGAGGAGCGACGACGTGACCGGTCTCTATCGCCGCTCGGTGTTCCTCTTCGGCGTCGCGGCCGTCGTGCTCGGCTTCGCGCTCCTCGTCCGCACCGCGTACGAGGGCGGGGGGACGATCGGCTACGCGTTCGGTGCGCTCTTCGTCGCGCTCGGCACCGCTCGTCTCTACTTGTTGCGCAAGACCTGATGGCGCGCAAGCTCCCGCGCCTGCAGCGAGCTCTCGACGCACCCGCGCTTGCCTCCGTCGCCTACGGCGAGATCGCCTCCTCGATCTACTTCGCGCTCGGCGTGATCGCGCTGCACGCGCTCGGGTTCACGCCGGTCGTGCTCGGGATCGTCGGCGTGCTCTTCCTCATCGTCGCCCTGTCCTATGCCGAGGGCACGGCGGCGATTCGCGAGACGGGAGGCGCCGCGACCTTCGTTCGCGTCGCGTTCAACGACTTCGCCGGCTTCCTCACCGGCTGGGTGCTCTTCCTCGACTACCTGATCGTGATCGCGCTCTCGGCGCTCTTCGTCCCGCACTACCTCGGCCTTGCGCTGCACATCGACGCGATCGCGCGGCGCCCGGGCGACGTGATCGCGGCGTGTGTCGTCGTCGCGCTGATCGCGGCGGCGCGACTCCTCCGGCGGACCCGGCTCTACAGCTTCGGCCTCGTGGTCGCGATCCTCGATCTCGTGACCCAGATCATGCTTGTCATCTTCGGCTTCGCGATCCTCTTTTCCGGCAGCGCGCTGACGCGCGACCTGTCGCTCGGCACACATCCGAGCTGGCACAGCATCGCGTTCGCGCTGCCGCTGGCGATGCTCGCGTACACCGGCCTCGAGACGGTCGCGAACTACGCCGAGGAGGCGCGCCGTCCGGGTCGCGACCTGCCGCGAAGCCTCTTCAGCGCGATCTCGCTCGTCGTCGTGATCTACATCTTGATCGCGTGCGTCGGTCTCTCGGCGTATCCCTCGAACAACGGCACGACGGCGCTCGGTACCGAATGGCTGCGAGCGCCGATGATGGGGATCGTCGCCGCGCTGCAGCTGCATCTCCCGCACTGGTTCGGGAGCATCCTGCGAGTCTATGTCGGCCTGACCGGCGCGCTCGTCCTGCTCGCCGCGATGACGACGTCGATCTCCGGCTTCGGCCGCCTCGCGTACTCCCTCGGCGAGCACGGACAGCTCCCGCCTGTCTTCGGCCGCCTGCACCGGCGGACGCTCGTCGCGCCGGCCTCAGTCGTCGCGGCCGCCGCGATCTCGATCGCGCTCCTGATCGGCACCTCGTTCACGCATTCGGTGCTCTTCCTCGCGAGCCTCTTCAGCTTCGGCGTGCTGCTCGCGTTCACCGCCGCGCAGCTCGCCGTGATCCGGCTCCGCATGACGAAGCCGGGGCTCCGCCGCCCGTTTCGCGTCCCACTCAATATCCGCGTGCGCGATGCGCTCATTCCGCTGCCCTCGGTGATCGGCGTGGTGCTGACGATCGCCGTCTTCGTCGTCGCGATGGTGACCCATGCCGGCGCGCGCTACGGCGGGCCCGCGTGGCTCGCCGCAGGCGTCGTGGTGTACGTCATGGTGCGCCGCGACCGTGGCATCGGCCTCATGGAGCACATCGTCTCCTCCGACGAGCAGCTCCTGCCGCAGGCGTCGTTCTCGAGGATCCTCGTGCCGATGAAGCTCGGCGAGATCGGAGAGGAGATGGTCGCGACGGCGGTGCGCCTCGCGCAGGACGGCGCGGCGACGGTCGAGGCGCTGTACGTGATCAAGGTGCCGCTCGACCAGCCGCTCGAGGCGGATCTCTTCGACCAGGAGGAGGCCGCGACGGCGTCACTCGCCGAGGCGAAGGCACTTGGCGCCGACAACGGTGTCGAGGTCGTCGGCCGCACGATGCGCTCGCGCGGGATCGGCCAGGCGATCGTCCGGGCCGCCGAGGAGAGCGGGGCAGACCTGATCGTGCTCGGCTCGGCGCCCCGCTGGCGCCGGCAGTCGCGCTTCTTCTCGCCGACGGTCGACTACGTCCTCCGCAAGTCGCCCGAAGACGTCGAGGTGCTGATCGTGGCCTTCCCGCAGGGAGTTCTCGAGGGCTGATCCCGCGCTACGCTGAAACAGCTCATGAAGGCACTCATCATCGGCTGCGGCAGGGTCGGCTCGACGATTGCGCTCGAGCTCCTCAAGGAGGAGTGGGAGGTGACCGTCGTCGACGAGAACGAGGACGCTCTTTCGCGCCTCGGCGAGAACTGGCCGGGGACGTTCCTCGTCGGGCATGGGATGGACGCCGACCTGCTCCGCACAGCGGGGATCGAGGAGTCCGACGCGGTCGTCGTCGCCACGGACGGCGACAACACGAACATCGTGATCGGCCAGGTCGCGCAGAAGCGCTTCGGCATCGAATGCGTCGTCGCGCGGATCCTCGACCCGGCGCGGGCTGACTTCTACGCCGCGCGCGGGCTCCGCACCGTGTGCCCGACCAAGACGGCGATCGAGACGCTCGGCGAGGCCGTCCGCGCGTGCGCCGTGCCGCAGGTGCCTGCCTGATGTACTCCATCGTCGCCGGCGGCGGCAAGGTCGGTGCAAACGTCGCGCGCTCGCTCATTCGCCTCGGTAACGAGGTGACGCTGATCGAGCAGCGCCACGATCGCTTCGAGCGCCTCGAGAACGAGTTCGAGCACCAGGTGCAGCGAGGCGACGCGACCGAGCTCTTCGTGCTCGAGCGCGCGGGCATCACGCGCCCGCCGGACATCATGCTCGCGCTCACGGGAGACGACGAGGACAACATGGTCATCTGCCAGCTCGCGAAGGAGAAGTACGCGGTGCCGAAGGTGATCGCGCGCGTCAACGATCCGCGCAACCAGCCCCATTTCGACCTGCTCGGCATCTCGCCGACGATCTGCGCGACGTCGAGCATCATGGCGCTCGTCGAGCACGAGGTGCCCGAGCACGAGCTGATCCACCTGCTCGAGCTGCGCAAAGAGAACCTGGAGATCGTCGAGGTGCAGATCGACAAGAGCTCGCCCGTTGCGGGCAAGCGCGTCGAAGGGCTGAAGCTGCCGGAGGGCGCGCGTCTCATCTCGGTGATGCGGGACGGCCGCTCCGAGATCGCGGTCGGCTCGACGACGCTCGAGCCGGGCGACCAGGTGCTCGCGATCCTCGAGCCCGGCAAGGAGGACGAGCTCCGCCGGGTCCTGCTCAAGCGGTAGCCATGCGCCTCGTCATGGGCTCAGCGGCTGCGCTCGCCGTGACGCTCCTTGCAGCCAGCGCGACTGCCGCGAGCACCGCATTCGCTCCGGTCACGACCGGCTTCTCCTCTCCCGTGTACGTGACGAGCGCGCCCGGCGATCCGACGACGTTGTATGTCGTGGAACAGCCCGGAACGATCAAGATCGTGCGTCGGCGGCGCAGTGACCGGCACGTTCCTCGACATCCGCAGCCGCATCAAGAGCGGTGGCGAGCAAGGGCTCCTGTCCGTCGCCTTCCACCCGCAATACGCGGCGAACCACCGCTTCTACGTCGACTACACCGATACGAACGGCGACACCCGCGTCGTCGAGTTCAAGTCGTCGAGCGGAGTGGGCGATCCCGCGAGTGCGCGGCAGCTGCTCTTCGTGAAGCAGCCGTACCACGAACCACAACGGCGGGCAGCTCGAGTTCGACTCCAAGGGCTACCTCTACGTCGGCATGGGCGACGGCGGCGCCGGCGGCGATCCCGGGAATCGCGCGCAGAACCTGAAGAGCCGCCTCGGCAAGCTGCTTCGCGTCAATCCGACGCGCTCCGGCTCGACGTGGCAGATCGTCGGCTACGGCCTGCGCAACCCCTGGCGCTTCTCGTTCGATCGCAAGACCGGCAACCTGTGGATCGGGGACGTCGGCCAGGACGCGTGGGAAGAGGTCGACTACCGGAACGCGTCACGTGTCGGTCGGCTTGCCAACTACGGCTGGAGCCGGCTCGAGGGCAAGTCCGTCTTCGACGCGCACAAGCCGTATCTCCGGAAAGGCGACGCGATCTCGCCCGTCGCCGTCTACCCGCACTCGCAGGGCTGCTCGATCACCGGCGGCTATGTCTACCGCGGCTCGGCGGTGCCGTCGGCGCAGGGCCGCTACTTCTACGGCGACTACTGCAGCGGCACGGTGTGGAGCTTCAAGGCCGGAAACGGCCGCCTGTCGGCGCCCACCGTCTCGGGCAGCATCCACAATCTCTCCTCGTTCGGGGAGGACGGGAACGGTGAGCTCTATGCGACGTCGCTCGACGGCTCGCTCTATCAGCTTCGCTAGCGCCGTCCTCGCGATCGCCGTCTGCGCGGGCGCCTCGCACGCCGCGTCCGCGGGTCACGACTGGACGCGCTTCGGCTGGAATGCGGTCCGGTCGAACGCGCCGACGTTCTCGACCGGCATCACGGCCGCCCGGGTCGAGGTCCTTGCGGCGACAGCAGGTCCAGCTCGACGGCACGGTCGACGCCTCTCCGATCTACCTTCACGCCGTCCAGGTCGGCGGCGCGCCGCACGACGTGTTCTTCGTCACCACGACCTACGGCAAGACGGAGGCGATCGACGCCGCGAACGGCAAGCTCCTGTGGCGCTTCACGCCGCCCGGCTATTCGTCGTGGGCGGGGTCGGCGCAGATCACGACCTCGACGCCGGTCGCCGATCCGAGCCGGCAGTGGATCTATGCGGCGTCTCCGGCGGGCCGGATCTACAAGCTCTCGGTCGCAGACGGCCACAGCGCCTGGAGCGTGTCGATCACGAAGCTTCCGTCGCGGGAGAAGATCGCCGCGTCGCTCAACTTCGCTGGCGGACATGTGATCGCGACGACCGGCGGCTACATCGGCGACGCACCGCCGTATCAGGGCCACGTCGCGATCATCAGCGCCGGCGGAGCGCTGCTGCACGTCTGGAACTCGCTCTGCTCGAACCGGTCGCGGATTGATCGAACCCGCGAGCTGCGGCGCGAGCGATTCGGCGATCTGGGGCCGCGCCGGCGCCGTCGTCGATCCGGCAGCGGACAGCTGTTCGTCGCGACAGGCAACGCGCCCTGGGACGGCATGACGAACTTCGGCGACGCCGTGCTCCGGCTCTCGAGCGACGCGACAGCGCTCGTCGGCAACTACACGCCGACGAACACCGAGGAGCTGAACTCGAGCGACGCCGACCTGGGCTCCACGTCGCCGGTCGTGCTCAGCGCGCGGCTACATCGCGCAGGGCGGCAAGGACGGGAAGATCCGCGTGCTGAGCGTCAAGCGGATGCGCGGACCGCGCCGCATCGCGGCGGCGAGCTGCAGGTCGTCTCGACGCCGTCCGGCACCGATCTCTTCACGGCGCCGGCCGTCTGGCATCGCTCGAATGTCACGTGGCTCTTCGCCGCGGACAACGGCGGCACGGCCGCGTGGCGCTTCCGCAACGGCCGGCTCGCCGCGGGCCTGGCGGAACGGCACGGGCGGCACGAGCCCGGTCGTCGCGGGCGGGCTGCTCTGGGTGTACGACCCCGGCGGCGGCCTGAACGTCTATGCGCCGGCAGCGGCAAGCTCGTGGGCACGCTCGCCGCGGGCGGCGGCCACTGGAACAGCCCGATCGTCGTCGACGGCCGCGTTGCGCTTCCGGAGGGGAACGCGAACGACCACGCCCTGAGCGGCGTGCTCGACATCTGGCGGCTGCGCTAGCCGGCGCGGCGGCGGCGCACCTGCGGCGCCTGCTGCCCGAGCGCGGCGTAGGCGAGCGCCTGGAGCGACTCGTTCAGCGACGCGAGCTCGCGCGTCAGCCGCAGGAAGTTCTCGTCGTTGTCGGCGCGGCGGTTGAGCTTCGCGAGCTCGTCGCCGATCCGGTCGAGCCGCTCGAGCAGGACGTCGAAGCGGCGGTCCGAGAGCTCCGGGCGCTCCATGCGCTCATCTTAGGGACGCGAGTTCGTCGCGCGAGCGCACGACGATTGCGTCCGCCGCCGAGCTCACGCAGCACCTCGTCGAGCGTGCCGACCGCCTCGACCCGCCGCGCCGCGCCGACGTGGGCGAGCGCCACGTCTGCGAGCTCCCGAGGCGCATCCGTGAAGACGCCGATCCGCACGCCCGCAGCCTGTAGCCGCCGCAGCGCGCGCGCTCGTCTCCGCACGCGGCCGGAAATGGACGGGCGCACGTCGTCGGCGAAGCGCTGCAGAAGCGGCCGCCAGTCGCCGAGCCGCTCGTCGAGGATCGCCGCGGCTGCGATGCCGGTCCTCCGGAACGTCGAGCTCGACGTGGGTTCGCCGGGCGACGTCCTCGAGCCAGTCCCGCCAGAGCGGCCGCGTGTCTGCGAGAACGGCGTCGAGATCGAGGGCGATAGGCTCCCAAGCCCTCGATGCTAGACTCGCGCTCCTAACCGGCGAGCGGTAAGGGAACTCCGGTGCAAGTCCGGGACGGTCCCGCCGCTGTAAGGGGAGACGCTTGTCCGCCACCACGCCACTGGGCTCACGGGCCTGGGAAGGCGGCGGAGAAGGGAGCCCCGAGTCAGAAGACCTGTCGCTCGCCGCGCATCCCGAACCCCTCGCGGAAGGAGGATTCGTGTTTCGCCGTTCACTCGTCCTGATCGCAGTGCTCGCGGCAGCCTTCTCGCTCGCCGGTCTTGCCGCGGCGGCAGTCGTCCACATTCGCGTCGAAGGCAAGACGCAGACGATCTTCGGTGCCGCCGAGCCACGCGCGTCCGGCACGAACGCGCTCGACGTGCTCATGGCCACGGCGCGCGCGGCCGAGTTCTTCGCACACGTCGCACAGACGTCGTTCGGCCCCTACATCGACCAGATCGGCTACTACCCCGCCTCCGGCTCGGACGGGTGGGTCTTCAAGGTGAACGGCGTCTCGCCGCCGGTCGGGGCCGACCAGGTGCAGCTGAAAGACGGCGATCACGTGCTCTGGTACTTCGCCACCTTCGGGCCCGCCGGAGGCCCGCCGACGCTCGCGCTCTCGAGCCCGTCGGCGGGCTGCTACCGCGCGACGGGCCAGGACGACGCCGGCAAGGAACAGGTCCCGCCGGGGCTCGTCTTCCACATCGGCGCGAAGCTCGTTCCCGCTCCGGCGGGCCATGTCTGTCCTCGCGTCGCCCCCACGGCCTCGTCTGGGCGAGCGCGCCCGGCGCGGTCCGCTCGAACCGCCTGCCGTGATTCGCCTCGGCTCTCGCCGCCGCCGCCCTCGCGCTCCTCGCGGGCTGCGGCGGCGGCGGGACGCACGGCCAGGCGACGATCTGGGTCACGCGCGACGAGGGAAAGACCGTCTTGCTCGTGAAGCACGTGCCCGCGGGCGAGACGGCGATCCAGGCGCTCGACCGCGCAACGAAGATCGACACGCGCTACGGCGGCCACTTCGTCCAGGCGATCGACGGCCTCTCGGGGCTCGATCTCGAGCCGCCACGACTGGTTCTACTTCGTGAACGGCCTGGAAGGCGACCCGCGGAGCCGCCGAGTACCGGCTGCGACCCCGGCGACGTGGAGTGGTGGGACTACCGTGACTGGGGCCGCGTCGGCCAGTACGTTCCGGTCGTCGTCGGGGCGTTCCCGGAGCCGTTCCTGCACGGGTTCGGCGGCAAGGTACGGCCGGCGATCGTCCTTGGATCCGGCCGCGCCGCGCAGCGAGCTCGCAAGGTTCTGCACGGCCGGGTCGCCGCGCATGCAGCCTCCCGGTGCGAACGTTCTGCGGCTCGTCCCGGGACCGTCACGCTTCACGGCGCATCTGCTGCCGGGCGGCGCGGTCGAGTTCACGTACGCCGGCGACGCGGCACGCCTCGCGAAGGATCCGGCGCTTGTTCCGCTACCGGTACTCCGTGCAATGAGGCCGACTGCCGCGGCGATCCTCCTCGTCGGGTCTCGCGGTGACCGCGCTCGTCGCGACGCGCCTCTGGGCGGTGGGCGCGCTGACCGCGCTGCTGCTCGCGGTCTGCCTGCGTGCGGGACGGCGTGCAAGGCCGTATCTCTGGGGAACGCTCTGGAGCGCCGGCTTCGTATTCGCCCTCTGGCCGATCTTCCAGTCGCGCGGCTATCACGTGCTCTGGAGCGGCCCGTCGATACCCGTGCTCGGACCGCTCGACGTCACGACGGAGGAGCTGCGCGGCGCGGCGCTGAACGGGCTGCGCCTCGCCGCCGTCGGCCTTGCATTCGCCGCGTACGCGCTGCTCCTCGATCACGACCGTCTGCTGGCTGCGGCGACGGCGCGCCGGTCGGTGCTGGCCGCCGCGCTCGCGACGCGGCTCGTGCCGACGTTCGAGCGCGACGCGCGCGGTCTCGTCGAGGCGCTGCGCGGGCGGGGAATCGCCCCCGAGGGCTTGCGCGGGCACGCGGCGCTCCTCTCGCCGCTCGTCGCCGGATCGCTCGAACGCGGCTTCAGCCTCGCGGAGGCGATGGAGGCGCGCGGCTTCGGGCGCCCGGGACGGACGCGGGTCCCTGCGTCGCCGTGGCGGCCTCGCGATCGGGCTGCGGTCGCTCTTGCGGTCGCCGTCGTCGTCATAGGAGTGCTGTGGCTCTAGCGCGCATCGACCGCCTGACGTTCGCGTATCCGCAGTCTCCGCCGGCGCTGCGGGAGGTGTCGCTCGAGGTCGAGCGGGGCGAGGTCGTGCTGCTCCTCGGCGCGTCCGGCTCCGGCAAGTCGACGCTGCTGCGGGCGCTCGCCGGCCTCGTGCCGTGGTTCCACGGCGGCCGCTTCGAGGGGCGCGTCGAGATCGCGGGGCGCGACACGCGCCGGCACGCGGCCGACCGAGCTCGCGGGGACGGTCGCGACGGTCTTTCAGGATCCCGAGGACCAGGTCGTGCTCGGGCGCGTCGACGCGGAGGTCGCCTTCGGGCTCGAGAACATCGGCACGCCGCCTGCGACCATCCTGGCGCGCGTCGAGGCTGCGCTCGCAGCCGTCGGCATCGGAGCGCTCGGCTCCCGCAGCGTGACCGAGATCTCGGGCGGGGAGCTGCAGCGCGTCTGCCTCGCCTCTGCGCTCGCGCTCGAGCCGGAGCTCCTCCTGCTCGACGAGCCGACGTCCCAGCTCGATCCGGACGGTGCGGAGGCGTTCTTCGAGCTCGCCCTCGGCGGCGACGCAGGGGTCGTCATCTCCGAGCAGCATCCGGCCGTGGCGCTGCCCTATGCCGACCGCGTCGTGTTCCTCGAGCACGGCAGGATCCTGTTCGACGCGCCGCGCGAGGCTGCGCTCGCCTGGCTCTCGGACCATCGCCCGGCGTGGCTCGACGTGCACCCCGGCTCGATCGAGGCTGCAGTCGTCGCGAGAGGTCGTATGCGAGGTCGCAGACGTCTCCTTCGCCTACGACCGTCCGGTGCTCCAAGGCGTCTCGCTCGAGCTACGCCGCGGCGAGGTCGTCGCGCTCACCGGTCGAAACGGCTCGGGCAAGACGACGCTCGCGAAGCTCGTCGCAGGATTGCTCGAGCCGCAGTCGGGCCGGGTCGTCCGGAGCGGCCGCGCCGCGATGCTGCTGCAGGATCCCGGGCGTTACCTCGTGCGCGAGCGGGCAGACGAGGAGGTCGCGCTCGGCTCCGATCTTCGAAGGCGCGCGGGACGCTCGCCGCCGTCGGGCTCGCCGGCTCCGAGGCACGGCATCCGCGCGATCTCTCGACCGGCGAGCGTGAGCGGCTGGCGCTCGCAACGGTGCTCGTCGCCGATCCCGACGTCCTCGTCCTCGACGAGCCCACACGCGGAGTCGATCCCGAGCGCAAGCTCGAGCTGGCCGCGCTCCTCCGGTCCGAGGCGCGGGGACGAGCGACGCTCGTCGTCACGAACGACCGCGACTTCGCCCAGCGTGTCGCCGACCGCGAGGTCGCACTCGGGAGCCAGCGGGAGCCGGCGCATGCGTAGCGTGTTCCTGATCGTGCTGCTCGCGTCGGCAGGAGTTGCGTTTGCGACGCATCTGTCCGCGCTCGCGCTGTTCCTCGCTGCCGCCGCTCTTCTTGCCGGCGCCGCAGCCTGGCTCGACGGCGGCCCCGACTCCGCCAAGGAGATCGCGGTCATCGCGACGCTCGCTGCAGCCGCCGCGGCCGGGCGCGTCCTCTTTGCCCCGATACCGGACGTGCAGCCCGTCACCGACCTCGCCGTCATCAGCGGGGTCGCGCTCGGGCTACGAGCCGGCGTGGGTGTCGGCGCAACGGCGGCGTTCGTCTCGAATTTCTTTCTCGGGCAAGGCCTCTGGACGCCGTGGCAGATGCTCGCGTGGGGAGGTTGCGGCGCCGCAGGCGCGCTGCTCGCGCCGCTGCTGCGGCATCGCATCTCGCTTGCGCTCGACTGCTGCCTGCTCGGTTTCGCCTACGGCTTCGTGATCGACGTCTGGAACTGGTACGCCTTCGCGCCGCACACGCTGTCCTCGTTCATCGCGCGGCAGGCCGCGGGCTTCCCGTTCGACGTCGCACACGCGAGCGGCAATCTCGCGCTCGCGCTTGCTGCCGGGCCCGAGCTGCGGCGCATGCTCGAGCGGTACGGCAAGCGGTTGCGGACGGAGATCGTATGGGCGTGAAGCTCGCGATCCTCGCCGCGGCGAGCGTGCTCTCGTTCGTGCAGGGCCGGGCCCAGCCGGATGGGGGCTATGCCGAGGCGACTCGCTCGGCTCCCGGGCTCACGGCGACCGCGGTGCTCGCCGTCCGCGCTGCGGGCGCACAGACGTCTGCGGGTACCCGCGCGTATCTGCTGGCGCACGAATCGGGGCTCACGCCGACCGAGCTCGAGCTCGTCGTGATGGCCGAGTCGGTGACGGGCGGTGCGTCGGAGACGTCACTCGCTGCCGTGCGTGCGCTCGTTGCCCCGAGCGGCACGATCGGCGACGCGCTCAACTCGACGTACTGGGGCGTGCTCGCGCTCCGTCAGGCCGGTCAGCCGGTCCCGAACCCAGTCGTCGCCGCGCTGCTGCACGCGCAGGCACGCAGCGGCGGGTTCCCGTGGATCCGCGGCGTCCTGCCGGATACCGACGACACGAGCGCGGCCGTCGAAGCGCTCGTTGCGGCAGGCGTGCACGGCAAGCCCGTGGCGCGTGCCGTGGCGTTCATCCGCACACGCGAGAACAAGGACGGCGGCTTCTCGCTGCAGGCGGGCGGCCGCTCCAATGCGCAGTCGACGGCCTGGGCGATTCAGGCGTTCCTCGCGGCCCGCGCCACGCCGCCCGCAGCCGCGTTCCGCTACCTGAAGAGGCTCGAGCGCGCCGACGGCAGCGTTCGCTACTCCGCGCAGTACGCGACGACGCCGCTCTGGGTCAGCGCACAGGCGCTCCCGGCGCTCGTGCGAAGATCGTTTCCATTGAAGTGAAGCCTGACGCAGTCGCCTCGGCGGAGCGCATGCTCGGCTCCGCAGCGACGGCCTGGGCACGCGTCACGAGCGGAGGCTGGTCGGTCAACGAGCACTGGACGGTCCAGCTCGAGGACGGCGCGCGCGCGTTCCTCAAGCACGCAGCCCCCGTCGAGCCGTGCCCGACGTGGCTGCGCGACGAGCACGAGGTCTACGCCGCGATCGAAGGCCCGTTCCTCCCCCGGCTGCTCGGCTGGGAGGACGGCGACCGGCCGCTCCTCGTGCTCGAGGATCTGTCCCCCGGCGCGCACTGGCCGCCGCCCTGGCGAGTCGGCGATGTCGAAGCCGTGCTCGCTGCACTCGGCGAGGTAGCAGCGGCTCCGCTCGGGGCTCCGCTGCTCCGCCTCACGGAGGACCCGATTCTCGGCTGGCCCGAGGTCGCTCGAGCTCCGGAGCCGTTCCTCGGGCTCGGCCTCGTCTCGCCCGGATGGCTCGACACGGCGTTGCCGGCGCTCCTCGACGCCTCGAACGCGACACCGCTCGACGGGGAGGCGCTCCTGCACTGCGACATCCGCAGCGACAACCTCTGCCTGCGTGACGGCCGTGCGATCATCTTCGACTGGAGCCACGGCCGCCGCGGCAACCCGGTGTTCGACGTCGCCTTCTGGCTGCCGAGCCTCGCACTCGAGGGCGGTCCCCGGCCGGATGCATTCGGCGTCGACGGCTTCGCCGTCTTCGTCGCGGGTTTCTTCGCGGCGCTCGCCGGGCTGCCGCCGCCGGCAGGGGCACCTGCGGTGCGCGGATTCCAGCTGCGGCAGCTCGAGGTCGCGCTTCCCTGGGCGTGTCGCGCGCTCGGGCTGGCGCAGGGTTCGGGATAGAACACACACGTGCTCGCCGCCGTCGGTGTCTCGAAGAGTCATGGGGCAGAAGTCGTCCTGGCAGCGGTCGACCTCGTCGTACCGGCCCATGCGCGCATCGGGCTCGTGGGTCCGAACGGCGCCGGCAAGTCGACGCTGCTCCGCCTGCTCGCGGGAATCGACGTGCCGGAGCGTGGGACGATCCGGCGGACCGGCGCGGTCTCCGTCGGCTTCCTGCCGCAGGAGCGCGATCCGCTGCCGGGCGAGACGTTGCGCGCCTATCTCGCGCGGCGAACGGGCGTGGCCGAGCCCGAGGGATCGATGGACGCGCTCGCCGCACGCCTTGCGAATGAGCCGGAGCAAACGCATGCCTACAGCGAGGCGCTCGACGAGTTCCTCGCCCGCGGCGGCGGCGATCTCGAGATCCGCGCACAGCAGGTCCTCGACGAGCTCGGACTCGCCGCCGATCTCGGCCGACCGCTGACCGCACTCTCTGGAGGCGAGGCGGCGCGCGCCGCCCTTGCCTCGATCCTCCTCAGCCGGTTCGACATCCTCCTCCTCGACGAGCCGACGAACGACCTCGACTTCGCGGGGTTGGCGCGCCTCGAGTCGTTCCTCGCCGCGTACGACGGAGCTGCCGTGATCGTCTCGCACGACCGCGCGTTTCTCGATCGCACCGTGACGAAGGTCGTCGAGCTCGACGAGTGGACGCACGGCGCCACCGAGTACACCGGCGGCTGGAGCGAATACGAGGCGGAGCGAGCGCGCCGGCATGCGCGCCACCTCGAGCGCTACGAAGGCTTTGTCTCCGAGCAGGAGCGCATCGAGGAGCAGGCACGGCGGATGCGGCAATGGGAGGAGCGCGGCTACGGGCAGGGGCGGAAGAAGAAGAAGACGAAGGACGTGAAGAAGGCGTTCGCGAAGAAGCTTGCAACGCTCGAGCGCGTCGAGAAGCCGTACGAGCCGTGGGAGCTGCGACTCGGGCTCGCGCCCGCGACTCGGAGCGGCGACGTCGTCGTTCGACTACAGCACGCCGTCGTCGAGCGCGGTGCGTTTCGGTTGGGCCCCATCGACCTCGAGGTGAACTGGGGCGACAGGCTCGCGCTCGTGGGTCCGAACGGCAGCGGCAAGACGACGCTCCTCGACGCGCTGCTCGGCCGGCTGGCGCTCGCCGAAGGCTCGCGTTGGGCCGGACCCGGTGTCGTGCTCGGCGAGCTCGACCAGAGCCGCGAGACCTTCGCCGGCGATCGGCGGCTCCTCGACGCGTTCGTCGACGCCTGCGCGCTCACGTCGGAGGATGCGCGCACGCTCCTCGCGAAGTTCGATCTCGGTGCGGCCGATGTCCTTCGAAGCGCCGCATCGTTGTCACCGGGCGAGCGCACCCGGGCGGTGCTCGCCCTGCTCTCGGCGCGCGGCGTCAACTGCCTCGTCCTCGACGAGCCGACGAACCACCTCGACGTCGAGGCGATCGAGGAGCTCGAGCGGGCACTCGCGGGCTACGGCGGCACCGTCTTGCTCGTCACCCACGACCGGGTCTTCCTCGACCGATTCGGAGCCACCCGTACCATCGAGCTGTAGGTGGCGACCGCGGGAATCCTCACGATCGGCAACGAGCTCGTCTCGGGCGACGTGCCTAACACGAACGGCTCCTGGCTCGCGAAGCGGCTCGCGCCGCTCGGCGTCGACACGCGTCTGCTCGCGGCCGTGCCCGACGAGATCGAGACGATCGCCGACCTCGTTCGCCGGGAGGCACCGCGCTTCGACTTCTTCATCGTCACCGGCGGGCTCGGCGGGACGCCCGACGACCTGACGCGCGAAGCGCTCGCGTACTCGTTCGGCGCCCCTCAGGAGGAGGTGCCCGAGCTTGCAGCCGACCTCCGCGCGCGATTTCCAGCCGCACCGGAGTACGCCGCCCGGTTCGCGGCGCTTCCGCGCGGCGCACGCCCCATTGCGAACCCGCTCGGCGGCGCGCCCGGCTTCGCGCTCGAGAACGTCTACGTGCTGCCGGGTCTGCCCTCGGAGATGGAGGCGATGTTCGACGCGATCGCCGAGGAGTTCCGCCGCGGCAGCCCGATCGGCGCGTGGCGGCACACCTACCGGACGCGTGAGAGCGTGATCGCGCCTGCGCTCGTCGAGGCGGGGGAGCGCTGGCCCGGCGTGCTCGTCGGCTCGTACCCGATGTTCGGGCCAGAGGGGCCGACCGTCGAGGTCGTCGTGAAGTCGAGCGACGCGGCCGAGCTGCGCGCCGCGTCGGAGTGGCTAGCCGCCGCGATCGAAGAGCGCGGCTGACGGCAGGTAGAAGACCGCGATCGCCAGCGTGAGCACCACGCTTGCGAGCGGGCTGACGAACGCGAGCGCGAGCACGATCGCGTACATCGGTATGCCGGGATTGAACGCGCGGTCGACTGCGGAGAGGCTCGAATCGGACGTTTCCCTGCCGATCAGCCGGCGCGAGCTGCGCGCATAGCGCCACCAGATGTTGTACGTGACGGCCATGATGAGCATCGTCGCCGCGTAGGCGAGCACCGCATCGCGCTCGCCCGGCTTGTTCAGATACTGCGCGACGAGCTTCGTCGGAAACGGTAGGAAGGACACCGTCAGCAGCAGCATGATGTTGATGAACAGGAACGGCCGGTCGACGCGGTTCATGAGAGAAACGCAATGGTGGTGATTGATCCAGATCACGCCGATGAGGATGAAGCTCGTCGCGTAGGCGAGGTACGACGGCCAGATGTGCGTCAGCTGCTGACCCACCGTGCTGCCGTGGGCCGTGTCGATTCCGATCTCGAGCACGAGCAGCGTCGCGGCGATCGCGAACACGCCGTCGCTGAAGGCCTCGAGCCTTCCTGTCCCTCGCTCGTCCATCGCTCGTGCGTAAACTTGCACTATGCGGTGGACGGTGGCAGCCCTCCTTCGGCCGATCACGTTCGTCCTCGCGATCGTGGCGGCTGTGATCACGGGGAACCGGACGGATTCGTTCTGGCTCGGTCTGCTCGCGTTCTTCATCGCGATGGGTGCGGGGCGGGTGCTCGGCGCGCTCATCCGCAACCGGCCGGACCGGGCCATCTACAAGGCGATCTGGCCGGGCGCCGCGACCGGATATGCATTCCTCTTCGACGATCTCGGCCTGCCGAAGTGGGCGAACTTCTTCGTGACGATCATCGCGGCCTCGATGACGAAGAGCGTGCTCAGCGGGTTCTTCCCGAAGCAGCGCATCTGGACGCGGCGCGTCGAGTGGCGCCGGATCGACCTAGACGAGCTCCTGCCCTAGCAGCCCGATCAGGCGCACCGGCTCGAGGTCCGCGTGCAGGAGGTGCTGCAGCATCACCCGGTCGCACCCCGCACGTTCGTAGGCGCGGAGGCGTGAGGCGATCTCATCGACCGAGCCGACGAGCGCGCGCCCGCTGAACGCCGCGAGCCAGTCCTCGAAGCCCTCGTCGCGCGGCCGGCGCTCGTAGAGCCGCCGCGCACGCTCGAGCGCGTCGTCGCGTGTCCCGCCGATCAGGCAGCCGGTCATGGTCGAGTAGCGCAGCGTGCGCCCCGTCGTCTCGCAGGCGCGCTGCACCTTCGCGCGGATCGCGCCGAAGTCCTCCGGCGAGACGAAGGGCGTGTTGTACTCGTCGGCGAAGCGGGCGGCGGGCGTCGCGGTGCCGCGCGTGCCGCTTCCTCCGACGATGAGCGGCGGGTGCGGCTCCTGGAGCGGCTTCGGCTGCGCGGGAGCATCCTCGAGGGTGTAGTGCACGCCGCGGAAGTCGACGCGCTCGTCGCTCCAGAGCCGGTGCACGATCTCGAGCTGCTCGGCGAAGATGGCGAGGCGCGTGGCGGTGTCCGGGAAAGGAAAGCCGTAAGCGCGATGCTCGCGCTCCATCCAGCCGGCGCCGAGCCCGAGCTCGATCCGGCCGCCCGAGATGTGGTCGACCGTCGCGACGGCGTTCGCGAGCAGGCCCGGCAGCCGGAAGGTGGCGGGCGAGACGAGCGTCCCGAAGCGGAGCGTCGTCGTGCGCGCGGCGAGGCCCGCGAGAGTCGTCCAGGCGTCGTGCGCGACGTTCCCGGTCTCGTCCGCCTGCGAGATGTAGTGGTCGGAGCGGAAGAGCGTCTCGACGCCGTACTGCTCGCAGGCATCCGCGAGGTCGCACCACTGCGCCCAGGTGACGCCCTCCTGGCCCTCGATCATCAAGGCGACGCGCATGCGCCCGATTCTCACATGCCCGGCGGTACACGTCGGGGGCCAGGCCCCGTCACGAAAGCCGCGCGACTTCGCGACGCCTCCGGGCAAACTGCCTGCAAGCGGCCGCGTTGAGAATTGACGAAGCTGCGAACCAGACGTTATGGGGCCTGGCCCCGGCTGTGGAAAGCCGGCGCGAGAGCCCCCGCTACGATCGAAGCGTGGCCGCGACGACGCAGGAGACGTACTTCGCCGACCTGAATCCGGCGCAGCGGGAGGCGGTTCTGACGACCGAAGGCCCGGTGCTCGTGATCGCCGGCGCGGGCTCGGGGAAGACGCGAGTGCTCACCCGCCGCATTGCGCACCTCCTTGCGGCGGTCGGCGTGAAGCCACCGGAGATCCTCGCGATCACGTTCACGAACAAGGCCGCCGCCGAGATGCGCGAGCGTGTCGAGCATCTCGTCGGACCGCCCGCTCGCGCCTCCTGGGTGATGACGTTTCACGCCGCCTGCGGGCGCATCCTGCGCCGCGAAGCGGCGCACCTCGGCTACCGCTCCAACTTCACGATCTACGACTCGGCCGACCAGCTGCGGCTCACGAAGCAATGCCTCGAGGATCTCGAGCGAGACCCGAAGCGCTTCACGCCGCGCGGCATCCACTCCCAGATCTCGAACGCGAAGAACCAGCTGATCGGCCCGGATGCCTATGCGAGCCGCGTCGCGAGCTTCTACGACCAGACCGTCGCAGATGTCTACAAGCTCTACCAGACGAAGATGTTCAACTCCAACGCCGTCGACTTCGACGACATGCTCTATCTGACGGTCGACGTGCTCGAGCGCTTTCCCGAAGCCCAGGAGAAGTGGCAGAAGGCGTTCCGCTACCTGCTCGTCGACGAGTATCAGGACACGAACCACGCGCAGTACCGCTTCCTGCAACTGCTCGCCGCCCAGCACGCCAACGTGTTCGCGGTCGGCGATCCCGATCAGTCGATCTACGCCTTCAGAGGAGCGGACATCCGCAACGTCCTCGAGTTCGAGCGCGACTTCCCGGGTGCGAAGACGATCGCGCTCGAGCAGAACTACCGCTCGACGAACTCGATCCTCGAGGCAGCGAACGGCGTGATCTCGAACAACCGCGAGCGCAAGCCGAAGAATCTGTGGTCCGAGCTCGGCGACGGAGAGCCGGTCCGGGCCGTCGAGGTCGAGGACGAGCACGCCGAGGCTCGCTACGTCGCCGCCGAGATCGCACGGCTCGTCGAGGAGGGCTTCAACGGCAGCGAGATCGCGGTGTTCTATCGAACGAATGCGCAGAGCCGCGTGCTCGAGGACGTGCTGGTACGCCAGGGCGTCGCCTATCAGGTGATCGGCGGTCCGCGCTTCTACGAGCGCGCGGAGATCAAGGATCTCGTTGCCTACCTGCAGGTGATCGACAACCCGTACGACGCGGTCTCGCTGCTCCGGATCGCGAACCGGCCGCGGCGCGGTATCGGCGACTCGACGCTCGCGAAGCTGATGTCGTTCGCCGACGACGCGGAGATGTCGCTCTGGGAGGCGATGGACCGCACGACCGCGGCCGGCGTCGGTACCGCGCCTGCCAAGGCGGTCGCCTCGTTTCGAACGGTCGTCCAGTCGCTCATGTCGGCCTCGCAGGAGCTCGATGTCCCGGATCTGATCGAGCGCGTGCTCGACCAGTCGGGCTACATGGAGTCGCTCGAAGCCGAGCGGACGATCGAGGCGCAGGGGCGCATCGAGAACCTGCAGGAGCTCGTCGCGCTCGCCCGCGAATGGGTCGAGTCCGCGGCGGAGCCCACCCTGTCGTCGTTCCTGCAGGAGGTATCCCTCTACTCGGACCAGGACGCGATCCGCGGCGAAGCGTCGCTCGTGACGCTGATGACGCTCCACAACGCGAAAGGGCTCGAGTTCCGCGCCGTCTACCTGATCGGCATGGAGGAAGGAATCTTCCCGCACTCGCGCTCGATCGAGGAGCAGGGCATCGAAGAGGAGCGGCGGCTTTGCTACGTCGGCATGACCCGCGCGATGGAACGGTTGACGCTCATGCACGCGTCCTCGCGGATGCTGTACGGCGGTCGGTCGTACAACCTGCCGTCCCGCTTCCTCGACGAGCTGCCGGAGCGTCATGTCGAGCGCGACCGCCTGCAGCCCTCGTCCTGGTCGAACTACGGCGCGCCGAAGCAAAGCCAGGTCGCTCCGCGCGAAGACATCCCGTCGCTCGGGACGGGAGACAACGTGCGCCACGGAACCCTCGGCGAGGGCGTCGTCACGCGGATCGAGCCCGGCGGCGTAGTGACGGTCCGCTTTGCGGACGACGGCAGCGAGCGGCGGCTCGTGCTCGATTACGCGCCGCTCGAAAAGCTCTAGGCTCTCGGCGTATGTTCGACGTTCGGCCGACGAGCGGCCCAGATGAGTACGCCGATGCGATCTATGCGATCGGCCAATACTTCGGCGGCCCGCTGACCGAGGAGCGTGTGGATCGCTTCAAGCAGGTGCTGCCGTTCGAGCGCATGCACGCGGCGTTCGACGACGGACAGGTCGTCGGCGGTGCAGGAGCGTTCCCGTTCGAGCTGTCGGTGCCCGGTGGGGTGCTCCCGTGCGGCGGCGTCACCGTAGTAGGCGTCCATCCGACTCATCGGCGCCGTGGCGCGCTGCGCGCGATGATGGATGCGCAACTCCGCGACATCCACGAACGCGAAGAGCCGATCGCAGCGTTGTGGGCGAGCGAAGAGACGATCTACGGACGGTTCGGCTACGGCCTCGCGGCGTGGTGCGGGGAGGTCGCGATTCCGCGCACCTGGAACGCGTACGCCCAGCCGTTCGAGGCTCGCGGGCGCACGAGATTCGTGACGAACGAGGAGGCTGCGACGCTCTTCCCCCCGATCTGGGAGGCGCTGATGCGGGAGCGGCCGGGCGTGTTCCGGCGCACGAAGGCGTGGTGGGAGCTCCGCCGGCTGCGGATGCCGGATGAGGAGAGCGCAAACCCCAAGCGTTTCGTCGTCCTCGAGCTCGACGGCTCGGTCCAGGCGTACGCGATCTACAGACAGTTCCCGAGCTTCGAGGGAGGCTCCTCGAACGCGCGACTCGAGGTCTCGGAGGTGATCGGAGCCTCGCCGCAGGCAACCGCGGAGATCTGGCGTTTCGTGCTCGACATCGACTGGTACGCGACGCTCGAGTGCGGACTGCTTCCCACCGATCATGCGCTCTTCACGCTCCTCGCAACGCCGCGCCGCATGCGCTTTCGCGTCGGTGACTCGCTGTGGATGCGGCTCGTCGACGTCGGCCGCGCGCTGTCGGAGCGGGCCTACGCGAACGACGGCAGCATCGTCTTCGATGTCCGCGATGCGGTCTGCCCTTGGAACGAGGGCCGGTGGAAGCTCGCGGACGGGGCCGCCGCCCGGACCGAAGACGACGCGGACATCGCGCTCGACGTCGGCGCACTCGGATCCGCATATCTCGGTGCCGTTTCGTTCGCGCAACTGCGCGACGGGCTCCGGATCGAGGAGCTCACCGACGGAGCGGCGAGGCGTGCGGACGCGATCTTCGAATGGCGCCCGCTGCCCTGGTGCCCGGAGATCTTCTGAGCTAGGTTCCCCGGATGGGGAGGGTCCTGCGGCTGGTCGCCGCCGGGACGGCCGCGCTCGTTCTCGCGGCCCCGGCGGCGGCACATACGGATACCGGCACAGGTCTCTCGATGATCTGGCCGGCCAGCGGGACGGTCACACGCGGCTTCGGCTACGACGGCTCGGAGTGGCATGCAGGGATCGACATCGGCACGCTGCGCTCGCTCGAGGTCATCGCCGCTGCGCCGGGCACAGTCGAGGCGACCGGCTATGCGGCGGGCTTCGAGGGATACGGCAACATCGTGCTCGTCGACGTCGGCGACGGCCTCGAGGCGCTTTACGCGCACCTGTCGGCAGTCGACGCACGCGTCGGCGAGCAGGTCGCCACGGGACAGAGGCTCGGCCTCGCCGGCTGCACGGGCTACTGCACGGGGACGCACCTGCACTTCGAGGTGCGCTCGCACGGAGTGGCGTTCGACCCGGCCACGCTGCTTCCGGCGACAATCCCGTAGCGTCGAGGCGGCCCGCAGATCACTCGTCGGGATCCGAGCGGCAGAACCCCCGCACCTGCTCCGGAAACGCGCGCACGCTGATCGGCTTCTCGAGGTACCCGTCGAAGCCGGCAGCGAGGATCCGTTCGCGATCCCCCTTCATGGCGAGGGATGTCAGCGCTACGACCGGGATCGAATCCGTCGCCCCGGCGCCCTTCAACCGAGACAGAGCCTCGATGCCGTCGATGTCGGGAAGGCGGATGTCCATGAGGATCACGTCCGGAAGGTGCTCACGAGCGAGGGAGAGGCCGAGGTGGCCGGTGGCAGCCTCGAGCGTCTTGAACCCGCCGAACTGGAGGACGTCGCGGGCGAGCTTCAGATTCTTGGCGTTGTCGTCGACGATCAGCACGAGCTCATCCACGGCTCATGCCTCCTGACCAATGGGCAGCGTGAAGCGGAACGTCGTGCCGTGCCCCGGAGCGCTCTCGACCCAAAGCCGCCCGCCGTGCAGCTCGACGAACCTTCGCGCGAGCGGCAGCCCGAGCCCGCTCCCTTCCGAGCGCAATGCGACTGTCCCGCCGCGCCCTTGCTGGAACACCTCGAAGATCGATTCCCGCTCGTCCTCGGCGATACCCGGCCCCGTGTCGGCAACAGCGACCTCGACGATGCTGTCCTTCACGTGCGCGCTGATGTGGACGTGACCCCCGGGCGGCGTGAACTTGACTGCGTTGGACAGGAGGTTGACCACGATCTGGCGCAGCTTCCTCTCGTCCGCCCGAAGCACGATCTCGGCCGGTGAGGCCTCGAGCGCGAGCGTCACCGCACCTCGGGTCGCCCGTTCCTCCTGCATCGTCAGCCCGCTCTTCAACGTCTCGGAGAGAGACACGTCCGCCAGGTCGAGCTCCATGTGCCCTGCCTCGACTTTGGAGATGTCGAGGACGTCGTTGATCAGCGAGAGCAAGTGACGGCCCGCCTCGAGGACGTCGTCCACGTACTCGAGTTGTCGGGCGTTCAACTCGCCGAACATCTGCTCGCGAAGGATCTCCGAGAAGCCGATGACGGCGTTCAGCGGCGTGCGCAGCTCGTGCGACATATTTGCGAGGAACTCGCTCTTGTGCCGACTCGCCGCCTCGAGATCGTTGTACAGACGTCGCAGCTCGTCGTTCATGCGGTTCACGTTCCCTGCGAGCGCGCCGAGCTCGTCGCGATTCGGCACATCGAGGCGGCCGGAGAAATCGCCCTCGGCGATACCGGCGAGTCTCGCTTCGGTGTCTTGGATCGGGCGGATCAGCGACCACGAGAGGATCAACCCGAGAACGAGTGCAAGCGCGACGCTGCCCGCGCTGACGGCGATGAAGAGATTCCGCGAGGACGCGTAGGCACTGCGATTTGCCGCGGTCAGCCGCGCTGCCTCGTTGCTCGTCCGGTCTGCGAGGTTCGTTGCGCTTTGCTGCAAGTCGCCGTCCGCGGCGATCGCCCTCCGGATGAACTTCTCGGAGCGGTAGCCCGGAATCCCTCGGCTGTCGAGGTGCTTGATTGCACCCAATGCGCGGTAGATGCCGCGATAGTCATGCCGGATCCGTCGCAGCATGCGCTCGTCCGCGGGGGGCGGTACGAATCCGAAGGTCACCTCGTTCGTGCCGAGCTCGATCTCCGAGAGCACGTCGGCGATCGCGAGATCTGCGAGAGCCCACTGTCGTCCGCCTTGCAGCCGGATCCCTCCGGTGTACGGCGTGACCTCGATCGTTCCCGCGCTTCGCGCTCCGAGCGCCTGCCGCAGGTCGGTCGCGTGGGCCTCGAGGGCTTGGTACGTGGACGAGCGGAGTTGGAGCGTCCCCAAGCCTGCGACGCGCCCGTTTGTCTTCCCGAGGACCTGCAGGCCGATCACGCTCACGACGACGAGCAGGGCTGCGATCGCGAGGAACCCGACGAGCAGCTTGGTGCGCAGGGTCGCCGGAACGCCGGCGACCAGACGCACGAGCCGGTGGTGCAACGGCACCCGCGCCGCCCGCCTCCGCGAGGTGGGCGGCGCGCTGAGCGTCTCGGGCAGGCCCATTGCGTGGCCTAGGGGCTAAGCGTGGCAGGCGAGCTGGCGGAGTCGACGATCAGCCATTTCCCGTTGATCTTTTGCAGCCTGTGATCGACGCCGGCGACCGCCATCACCGTGGACGTCTTGGGATCGATGTAGTGGCATTCGAAGTAGATCGTCGCCTTGTCTCCGTTCAGGCTGACGCGGATCTTGTACGACGGGGTGTCTGACTCCCAGTGGTGGTCCTGCATGAACGCCTTGTTCTCGGTCGCAAACCAGTGCCGGATCTGCGCCTTGCCGGTCAACGTCTGTTGGTCGATGTTGAAGACGGCGCCGGGAGCCCAGAGCGACATCATGAGGTTCAGGTCGTGCTTCGACGTCGCTCGGTGGAACTTCACCTCGACCTGGTCGATCAGGTAGAGGTCGGCTTCTCTCTGGACCGCGTTGTCGTTTCCGGAAGCCTTTGTCGAAGTTCCGCCGAACGCGGAGAGGGGGACGAGCGCGGCGAGGACGCCGACGATCAGCAGCGTGCGCACGCGCGTCAGGATTCGCATCTCCATCGCTCCGAACTCCTTTCTTCGTTTTTTCGAACGAGGCTTCATCGTGTCACGAGCCGTCGCGCCTGGCGAGGGTGCCAGCACCCCTCTTTCGATGTACCTGCCTCGTATGCTTCCTTCATGCCGATCCGCGTCGTACTCGCAGACGACCACTATCTCGTTCGTGAGGGTGTCCGGGGGCTGCTCGAGCTGGAGCCCGACCTCGAGGTGGTCGCGGCCTGCGCCGATCTCGACTCGCTCCTCGCAGCCGTCGAGACCGAGAAGCCGGACGTCGTCGTCACCGATATCCGCATGCCTCCGAGCGGAACCGACGAGGGGATCCAGGCGGCGGCGCGTCTCCGCCAGGAGCACCCAGGGGTTGGTGTCGTGGTCCTCAGCCAGTACGTCCAGCCGAGCTATGCACTCGCATTGCTGGAGGGCGGCACGGCCGGTCGCGCGTACCTCCTCAAAGAGCGCGTCGACGATGTCGAGCAGCTCGGGGCAGCAGTTCGCGCGGTCGCGGCGGGTGGATCAGTGGTCGACGCGAAGGTGGTCGAGGCGCTCGTCGCGGCAAAGGCGCGCGCGGAGCACTCTCCGCTTGCCGACTTGACTCGCCGTGAGCGCGATGTGCTGCAGGGAATGGCGGAGGGCAAGAACAACGCCGCGATCGCCGAGGCGCTCGTCCTCACCGAGCGCTCAGTCGAGAAGGTGATCCATTCGATCTTCTTGAAGCTCGGGCTCGCGTGGGAGACGGCTGTCCATAAACGAGTGAAAGCCGTCGTCTTCTATCTCGCCGAGGAGCAGGGCTCAACCACTTCCTGAACCTCGCCGGAGATACGCACGTCTCGGCCCGTCTCGACGACGAGCTTTCCACCGAATGCCCCGAGCCGATCGGCGACGCTGCTCAGATCGCACGCCTTCCATCGCTCGACGTCGGCACTCTCGAGTGTCATTTCGAAGCTCACCGCGTTGCGCTCGCTCCGAAGGCGAAGGGTTGCGCGGGCACCGTCGTCGGCCGCGTGCTGCAACAGTTCGACGCAGCAAAAGTAGATCGACGCCTCGAGCGCCGGTGCGAGCCGGCCAATGTCGGCTGACTCCACCCGCGCCGGTGTACCGACCAGAGCCGCTGCCGCGGGGAGCGCGTCCCCGAGGCCGCGGTCGAGCAGCAGCGACGGGTAGACGCGCCACGCGAGCCTGCGCACGTCGTCGAGCGCTTCGTGCACGTCTTGCAGCATCTCGTCGAGGAGCTTCGCCGCCGCGGGCGACCCGGTTTCGACGAGATTGCCTGCGATCTGCAGCTTCACGCCGAGCGCGACGAGGTGCTGCATCGCGCCGTCGTGGAGCTCGCGCTCGGTCGAGCGCCGCTGCTCATCCGCGGCGGTGAGCACGCGTGCGCAAAGCGCCCGAATGTCCGCAACCTCACGCCGCAGGGCCTCGATCGTCGGCGCATCCACCCGGGTAGTTGTCCGTGACCGCAGCCCGGCCGTCAAGGGTGTCCGCCTCCCCGACAACAGGAAGCCTGCCCCCGTTCGATTCGCTGGCGGGCACTGTAGGCGCCGCATCTCGCGCCTCCTAGCGTCTTTCCCCGTTGGGATCGGATCGCCCGGTCCCGTAGTTCGAAGATCGGAGGCAATCGAATGAAGCGACTCCTCTTCCTTCTCGGCCTCGTAGGCGTCGCCGTCTGGGCCTCGGTCGCGCTCGCGACTCCCAGTCAGGGACAGTCGTCGAGCATCCAGTCCCTCGGCGCACTGAACGGTGACGTCGCGTTCTATACCGGCGCGAGCGTCACAGCCGACGGGCTCAAGTGGGGTACCAGGCAGTACACATCCAACCAGCTTCCGGAGTTCCTCCTGGGGCTGCGGAAAGAGGGCGTCACCAGCGTGGGGCAGTGGCTCGACCTGCATCCGGGCGTTGCGGCGAAGTTCGGGATGATGCCGATCAGCGTGCTGCACTCGCCGGAGATCGTCACGCAGACGGTCAAGTTCGCACCCGGTGCGTACTCCGGCTGGCACAGCCACCCGGGCTTCCTGGTCTCCACCGTGCTTTCGGGCCAACTGACGCGCTACGGGGCCGATTGCAGTCCGCAGACCTTCGGGCCCGGCCAGTCGTTCTACGAGACCGGCGCAAGCACGTTCATCGTCAAGAACGAGACGAATGCCGACGCATCGGACACCGTGACCTTCGTCGTGCCCGGCGGCACGCCGACCACGGCGCTGCGTGTCGACAAAGCGCAGCCGACGAGCTGCGGCAAGTGAGCCGGTGCGGCGAAAGCCGCCCGCAGCTGCGGGGACGGCGCTCCGGCCGTCCTCGCAGCTCGCGCGTTGGGCGAGCGCTTGCTCTCGCCTCCGTCGTCGCCGTCCTTGCGGCTCCGGCCGCACGCGCCGACGGGGACCCGCCGAGCGACATCCTGATCTCGCAGACCGTCTACTTTCCGTACAGCTCGCCCACGCGGGCCGCACGAACGGCCCTTCAGCGCGCCGTGGACGACGTCTATGCACACGGGAATCGTCTCAGGGTCGCGTTGATCAACGACCCGACCGACCTCGGGTCGGTCGGGTCGCTCTTCGGCAAGCCCGACGACTACGCGCACTTCCTCAGCATCGAGCTCGGGCTCTGGTACGTCGGCCCGTTGCTCGTCGCCATGCCGGCCGGGTTCGGCCTCTACGACGGCGGACGCTCGACCGCGGCCGAGGACGGCGTGCTCCGCACGCTGCGCGTCGACGCTGCGAGCCCCGACAAGCTGGCGAACAGCGCCGCCGAGGCGGTCCAGCGTCTCGCGGCAGCCGGTGCGCTCAGCTCGCCCGACGTCCGGGCGCCGCTCGTCACCGCCCACCCTGCCTTCGCACAGCGGGGGAAGCGAGCAACGCTGCGCTTCGACGTCTTCGACGACAGCGGTCGGAGCAAAGCCGTCGTCCGCGTCTACGAGGATCGCCGGCTCCTCGCAACGCTTGCCTCGCCGATGCAGTTTGCGATCGCGACTCGCAAGGTTGGCGTCCCGTGGCAAGTCCCCGCGAAGCTCGCCAGCCGGCGGCTGCGGTATTGCGTCGTCGCGGTCGATCCAAGCGGAAATCGAAGCGTACTGACGTGCGCGTCCTTCCTCCGGGTCGGGTAGACCGTGCCAGCTGAGGATGAACCGACTGAGCGCCCGAAGCGGTTCGGTTTTGAGAGATGCCGAGTTTTCGCTCGCATGGAGTCGCCTTCGATCCGGCGACGCTTCCGGCTACAATCCCGGAGCCTCAAGGGCGGTTAGCTCAGTTGGGAGAGCACCAGCTCGACAAGCTGGGGGTCACTGGTTCGAGCCCAGTACCGCCCACTTTCGTTGTACGTGACACAAAATGTTCTATGCGCCACTTGGCGAGAGGTCAGCGATCCAGCACGTGCCTTGCGTTGGCTTCGTTCAGCTTCGCACTGAATTCCCAGGCCACCCCGCATCGCCACACATCAGCCGCCAGCGCAAGCGGGGCGGTGGTCCCCGAACCTGGATCGGCGGACCGACTGCCGCGACGTTGACCATCGAACTCGCGCGGGCCATAGCCGAGCCTTAACTACTGCGGAGGAGGCAAACATAGGTCGCCAGAAGCGAACACGCGAGGACGTCGAGCAGTACATCGACTCTCTGATGCTCGATGGCGAGCAGGTCGAGGCGAGCTACATCGGGGCGGCCGATCGCTCACGTTCGGCGTCGTGACGACGCACCGCTATATCGGGACCCAGAGCGCGCAAAGTGGCGATCCGATCATCGTGTCAGTTCCGTTTGACAAGGTTGCGAGCGTGTCGGTCACCGACGAAGGGGCGGGAGTTGGAGCTTGGTGAGGGGCGCGGGTTACATGTTCGTTCACTTCACCGATGGCGAGCGAGCCGCGCTGAACGGAAACGTCGACTCCGTTGCGTTGTTCGCCGTCTACCGCGCGCTGATCCAGAAGCTCCGCGGCGTACCGTCGTCGGCCGCGGTCGCCTAGAGAGTGGGACTCGACAGCCATGACGACCATCGGGTTCTGGCTAGCTTCGAGAACGGCACGCGACGCCGGTAGAGCCGGGAGTTGCTGTCAGTGGCCCAGGAAGCTGGGGAGAACACGATCCTGGCACGCGTCGACCTCTCGGACGGCTGGTTGACAGGAGTAGGCTAGGTTTGAGAGGCTGATCTCACTAACCTGCGGCGCAGCGGCCACCCGCGACGACAGGAGGTGCCGAGTCATGGCTAGGGAAACTGCGAGTAACCGAGCGGAAGAGCCGCTTCCCCGGAGCGAGGCGCTAAGGCGTCTCGTCGAGCAGGCTCGTAAGGATCCAGCCTTCTTTCACAGTCTCGTCTTCGAGCCGGAAAAGGCACTCGGTGAGCTGACGTATCTCGACCGCCGTGAGAAGGGCGCGATCGTTTCTTTGCGACCCGAAGACGTGATTGCAGGTCTGGCGGGTCTGATAACCGGTCCTGGAAGCGCAGCGGCCGTTTGCGACTACTCATGCCATGACAGCTGTGACGACACTTGCGGCGAGGGGAGTTGTCTCGGGACTTGCATGAGCACCAGTTGCGGTCACACCTGCGGAGCTCGTAGCTGTGACATTACGGTCGAGTTCACCTCCGGTTACCTGGACGAGGGAGTATCGCCGGGTCGGCGGCGGGGCTTCTTCCGGCCGGTGAGCCGCCGCTAACACGCCCGAGCGACCGACCCGATGGGATGGCGCTACGGCGCGCGCCGCTAATGACGGATTACGCCGCGATGCTTGAAAAGCTTGACCTGCGGCCCGTCGCCCGCGGGCCCTGGGCTGCGGTCGGGCGGACCACGCGCGAACAGGGTTGGAAGTTGCACGTATCCACGATTCCCATCGAGGCGGCCGCGCTCCTGGCAGGGGTTCTGCCGCTGCTTCGCGAGCGGGGCGTCAGCTTCAAGGTCGCGCGCGACGAGAGCACGCTCCGTCAGTTGAATGAGGGCTCATTTGGGGCCACGCAGATCGGCAAGTTCCTGACCGTCTACCCCAGGACGAATCGTGAGGCCAGGGACCTAGCCCTCACCCTCACGTGTCTGACAAAGGGTTTCTCCGGCCCCCTGATCGTTACCGATCTCCGGCTCGGGGATGTCGTTTACGCGCGCTATGGGCCTTTCTCGCCAGCAATGCTGCGTGACCGACTCGGTCAGATCTTGATCGCGACCCGGCTTCCGGGCGGGGATCTGGTTCCGCACAACTATTCAGTCCCGTTCGAAGCGCCACATGGTCGCGCCAACCCGTTTAGCGACCTAATCTTCCCGGCCAACGACAGCGGGCCGACCGGCAGCGGCCTGTTCGGGCCGGGCTATCTGATCGTCGACGTACTACGCCCGAGCGGTCGTGGCTCCGTCTTTCTCGCGCTAGATGTCACGACGAGCAACGAACGTGCGTCTCTTCGAGTGCTCAAGGAGGGCCGTCAGCACTGCTTCTCTGACGCCCTCGGACGAGACATGCGCTGCCGCCTGAAGCACCAAGCGGAGGTTCTGAAGGCGCTCGCCGGCAAGCTGCCGGTGCCCGCTGTTGGCCCGTATTTCGAAGTCGCGGGGAATGGGTATCTGCCCCTCGAGTACATCGCCGGGGCCGACCTCGCTCATGAGGCGCGGGGCGCGATTGGGAGCCTAGGTCGAGGCGCCACGCGTCGGATCCTCGCTCGGCTAATCCAGCTGTGCCGGATCATCGGTGCACTTCACACGGCTGGTTACCTACACCGCGACGTGAAGCCGTCGAATTTCAGGGTGACGCCAGATGGGGATCTGTACATGATCGATCTCGAGCTCGCACACTCGCGTGAATCTTCGGCGCTTCCGTACGGCAAGGGCACTCCCGGGTACATGTCGCCGCAACAGCAGGCCGAGGAGACCCCGTCGACCGCGGACGACATCTATGGCATCGGAGCCGTCGCCGTGTACCTGCTGACGAGCATCCACCCGCTCCAGCTCGTGTTCTCGGGCCGGCCACCAAGCGGGCGGCAACTGACCGAGCTCGCTCAGGGCGAGCCGATGCTGATGGAAATCGTTGCGAGTTGCCTCGAGAATGTCCCTGACCGCCGCCCCTCCCTCGGCGCGGTCGAAGCAGCTCTCAGCGAAGCGCACGACAGTCTTGACGTGCGGCCCAGAACGGTGCACATCCCAATGCGAGGCTCTCAAGTGCGGTCCGCAGTCCGCGAACTCCTTCCCTCAATCGCGCAGGGACTTCTGCATGACTCATGCCTCGACAACGAACTCGGGCTATGGCTCTCGCAGGCACCCGGCCAGCAGAGGAGCAAGGCACTCGCCGCGCCCGAGTATCGTCTCTATCGCAGCGCGAATCGCGGCGTCGCCGGAGTCTTGTATTGCCTTGCCCGACTGGCGAAGGCCGGCCATCGCTCAGTCGAACTCGAACAACGCTCGTCTACTGCGATCGACTGGCTACTAGCCCACGAAGCGACGTCCGACGATCAACTGCCGGGGCTGCATTTTGGCGAGGCAGGGGTGGCGGTAGCCGTCTCCGAAGTAATCCGGTCCGAACTCATCGAGAGGGGGCCATGGCTCGACGAGTACCTGGCGGAAGCTTTGTACGGTCCCCTTGACTGGCACGATCTAACACACGGCGCGGCTGGCCAGGGCATTGCTGCCCTGTGCTGCGCAGAAGTGCTCGAAGACCCGAGCCTCTCGTCGGCGGCCGACCGTTGCGCGGAGTTCCTGATTGCGAGTCAGGACGACGACGGCGGCTGGACGGTACCGCCAGGGGCAGAGGGACTCTCAGGCGCCCGGTTGACCGGCTTCGCCCACGGCGTTGCCGGGATCATCTTCTTCCTCTGCGAGTACGCGGCGCGTTCCGGGAACGTCGAGGCCAAGAATTCAGCGTTGCGCGGAGCTGCCTGGCTAACCGCACTCGGCCGTTCATCCCCCAGCGGCGGCGTTCTCGAATGGCCGACACGGGAAGGTAGCGACGAAATCTGGAAATGGTGGTGCCATGGCGGCCCGGGGATCGCGCTCGCCTGGCTAAAGCTCTTCGAACACTATCGAGATCCAGACCACGAAGCCCTAGCCATCCAGGCCCTGCGTTGCCATCCCGCAGAGGTTCGCGTTTCCAACCTCAGCGTTTGCCACGGCCTTTGCGGACTCGGAGAGATTTATGTTGAGGCGGCCCGGGTGCTCGAGGAACGTGAGTGGTCAGTGCGTGCAGAGCGAATCGCAAGCGACCTCGTTCAGCTGGCGAGACCCGGGGAACGCGGTGTCGTCTGGCTGGTCGAGGATGGCTTCGTTCCGACCGCAGATCTAATGGTTGGTTGCGCCGGTCTCGCGCATTTTCTCCTCAGGATCAGCTCGGAGGATCGGCTGAGCTTCCCTCTGCTTCCCTAACCTCGGCATCGGGAGAGGCCGAAGCGCCGACAGTCGCGGCCACCCGGTGCGCGCATCAATATGACGACTGCGCCGGCACTCCGCCGTGCTTCCGTGTTGCCGCGCGTGACCGCGCGGGTTAATTGCAACGGAAAGATTTGCTCGCCGCTGACCGGCACCAGTCTCAAAGTTCGACAACCGGCGCAAGTTTCGCCTGCCGCTCGGGTTCGGGTAGTCGAGACTCCGATTAATGCCGCTGCAAAAGACGGCTCTGCGCCTGCCGCACGCAGTGCCCGCCTCCCTCGTCACCCTGTGTTGCAAGAGCTCGCCCCGTCGACGGCTGTGCAGATGAACGCGGTCGGCTCGAGGCCGATTGCTGCGCGGTACCTCTCGGCAGCATGCGCTGCGACGCTCTCCGCTTCCTCACGTCGTGCGAGCGCGACGACACAGCCGCCGAAGCCTGCGCCCGTGAGTCGCGCTCCGAACACACCCGCGCGCTCGAGCTCGACTGCGAGCAAGTCGAGCTCGGGGGTCGAAACCTCGAAGTCGTCGCGCAAACTCGCATGGCTCGCGCTCAGCAGCAGGCCGAGCGTGTCGAGATCTCCGTCGCGCAGCGCCTCAGCCGCCTGCAGCACGCGTGCGTTCTCGGAGACCACGTGTCGTGCACGTACGTCGTCCTCGACCCGGACGGCACTCGCGTCTCGAAGCGCAGCCAGACCGAGCCGGGCGGCGGCGGCCTCGCACGCCGCCCGGCGTTCGGCATAGGGGCTTTCCGCAAGCGCGCGTGGCAGGCCCGAATGGACGACGATGATCGAAAGCGACTCGGGAATCGGGATCGGGTCGATCTCCAGAGAGCGGCAATCGATGAGAAGTGCACATCCGGCACGTCCTCCGACCGAGGTCAGCTGGTCCATGATCCCGCATGGCACCCCCGTGGCCATCTGCTCCGCCTCTTGGCACGCGAGCGCCAGCTCCATCGGTGAGAGGTCGAAAGAGGCGGCGTCGCACAGGGCGAGCGCGAGTGCCACCTCGAATGCGGCGCTCGAAGAAAGGCCGGCGCCGAGCGGCACGGTCGAGACGATCTCGGCGTCGATGCCGACCGGGCGTCGACCTCGGCGTGCGAGCGCATCGATTACGCCCTCGACATAGCGTTGCGACCTGGCGTCCCCTTCGCTCGAGTCGGCAACGACTGAACTGTCGGTCCGCAGGCTTGCCCGCACGAGGCACTGCAGCTGGATTGCGACCGGCAGAACGAAGCCCTCGTTGTAATCGGTGTGGTCACCGATCAGGTTGACACGGCCGGGCGCGCGGAACGCACGCACGCGGGCGCTGCGCTCAGGCATCGCGGAGTGCCTTTGCGGCTGCCTCCGGCACAACGGGGTTCGTCAGCGTCCCGCTCCCGAGCTCGCCGGAGGCGACATAGCGCAGCGTGTCGGCTCCGCGCATCGGCGGCGCTAGGTGCACGTGAACGTGCACACCGGTGTGGATCCACAGCATGTACGGAAACGGCACCCCGAACAGACGGTCGTAGCGCCCGAGCGCGTCGACGAGCGTGGCGGCGAGCGCGTCGCGCCCCTCACCGTCCAGCTCGGGAAGCGACCCGACGTGCGCTCTGGGAGCGACGAGCATGCCGTACGCATACGCAGACGCATACGGCACGTAGGAACGCCAGCCGCCGTCTTCGTAGAGGAGGCGGTCGCCGGGTTCCTCCGCGCACAGAGAGCAGCCGTCCCGTGCGGCGACCTCGGCCTCACGCGCAGCCACAGGCGGTACGAACGGAAACCCATAAATCTGTCCGTGCGGATGCGGGATCGTCGCGCCGGCCTCGATGCCACGGTTTTCGAACACGAGCACATAGTCGATCTCGGGCCGCGCCAGCAGAGCCGCAGTGCGCTCGGCCCAAAGGTCGATGACGCGACGCGCGCCGGCGCAGCCGAGCGACGCCAGCGACGCCTCGTGATGGGGCGAGTAGAGAATGACCTCGGACGCGCCTCGCGCGGGGATGTGGCCGTCAGCCGGGTCGAGTTGCACCGGATCTCCCGGCTCGAACATCGGCCAACGATTTGGGAACGCCTTCACCTCATACGGCTCGGGCGCCTCGGTTCCGCCCACGCAGAACGGGCACTCGCCCGTTGGCCTGTTCGGGCGATTCTGCCGCGAGCCGGCGATCCCGACCCACTCGCCCGCAAGAGCGTCGAAACGAAGCTCGGAGGTCATTTCCGAAGCCAGGCCGCAGCTCCGGGCCCGAGCGCGCCGTCGACGCCGGAATCGCTTGCGAGCAATACCTCGCCTTGCGGCAGTGGGACGGCCTCCCCATCGAAGTTGACGGCGCAGACGATCTCGTCGCGCGTCGAAGACGAGCGTGCCGGCGGGCTCTCCAGCCACGCGAAGCGCGCCGCGCGGACGCAACGCGAGCGCGCGGCGGTACAGCTCGAGCATCGACCGCTCGTCGCCCGCCTGCGCCTCGACCGATAGCTCGCTCCAGTGCGCGGGCTGCGGCAGCCACGCGTTCGCCTGCAGCTCGCGCGTCCACGGGATCGGCACGCGGCAGCCGTCGCGGCCCTTTCGCTCGCCGTGCGACCGCATGAAGATCGGGTCCTGCCGCACCTCGTCCGGCAGATCGACCTCCTCGAGGCCGAGCTCCTGCCCCTGGTAGACGAACGCCGGCCCGGGAAGGGCGAGCAGCAGCAGCGCGGCGGCGCGCGCCTCGCGCGCGCCGAAGCGCGTGACGATGCGCGTGACGTCGTGGTTCTCGAGCACCCATGTGACGATCGGCAGCTCGGCGAGCGACTCCTCGATCGACGCGCGCATCGCGTCGGCGTCCCACGGCTGAAAGACGAGCGAGAAGTTGAACGCGAGCTGCAGCTCGTCCGGACGCAGGTACGGCGCGACGCGCGCCTGCTCGGAGAAGACGACCTCGCCGACGAGCACGCGGTCGCCGTCGTACGAGTTCGCGAGGCGCCGCCAGTCGCGGTAGATGTCGTGCACCTCCGGCTGGTCGATCGCCCGCCGCCAGTCGGACGAGAACCGGCCCTTCGGCGTACGGCTCCGGCTCGTCCGCGAGCGTCGCGTCCTTGACGAGGCCGTGCGCGACGTCGATGCGGAAGCCGTCGACGCCGCGATCGAGCCAGAAGCGGAGGATCTCGTCGAAGTCGTCGCGCACCTGCTCGTTGTGCCAGTCGAGGTCGGGCTGCTCGGGCGCGAAGAGGTGCAGGTAGTAGTGGCCGCGCTCCTCGTCGAGCGTCCACGCCGGGCCGCCCCAGTTCGACGGCCAGTTGTTCGGCAGCCCGTTGCCGGCCGGGACGGTGACGTAGCGCGAGCGGTCGCCCGTGAACCACGGATGCTGGTCGGACGAGTGGTTCGGGACGATGTCGACGATCACGCGAATGTCCTGCGCGTGCGCGGCGGCGACCAGCTCGTCGAAGTCGGCGAGCGTGCCGAACAGCGGGTCGACGTCGACGTAGTCGGCGACGTCGTAGCCGTGGTCGGCGCCCGGGCGACGGATAGAACGGCGTCAGCCAGATCGCGTCGACGCCGAGCTGCCGCAGATAGTCGAGCTTCGACGTGATCCCCGGCAGGTCGCCGACGCCGTCGCCGTTCGAGTCGCGAAGCTGCGCACGTAGACCTGGTAGAAGACGGCGTCGCGCCACCATTCAGCTCACGCCTGGCGCCGCTCCGCGATCGCGTCGCCGACTTCGGCGGTCGAGGCGTCGCCGCCGACGTCGCCCGTGCGCGGCCCGCTCGCGCGCGACGTCCTCGAGCGCGCGCATCAGCCGCTGCGACGCCTCCGCCTCGCCGAGCGTGTCGAGCATCAGCGCCGCGCTCCAGATCGCGCCCATCGGGTTGGCGATCCCCTGGCCGGCGATGTCGGGCGCCGAGCCGTGCACCGGCTCGAACACCGGCGTCGTGTCCGATCCCGGCGCGAGGCTCGCGCTCGCGGCCATCCCCATCCCGCCCTGCAGCACCGCGGCGATGTCGGTGAGGACGTCGCCGAAGAGGTTCGACGCGACGACGACGTCGAGGCTCGACGGGTTGC
Organism: uncultured Actinomycetes bacterium; assembly: GCA_963848665.1. Lineage (GTDB taxonomy): Bacteria > Actinomycetota > Thermoleophilia > Gaiellales > Gaiellaceae > Palsa-739. Next base: position 63,795 of record CAWKEF010000002.1, on the reverse strand, counting down.
TCACCATGCGCGCCGCGAGCGCGTCGACGAGCACGCGCTCGAGCTTCACGTCCGGATGCTCCGCTGCGACCTCCTCGGCGACCTCGTCCCAGAGCACGTAGCCGTAGCGCGACGCGTTCGACTTGGTCGCGCTCGTGAGCGACGCCGCGCCGCTTCTCGGCGAGCTCGAACGCGTACTCGACGACGCGGCGGACGCCGGCGCGCGTGAAGACGCTCGTCTCGATCCCGACCTCGAGCTCGAGCCCCTGGTGCGCGCGGCCGCCGACGCCCGAGTACTCGCCCTCCGTGTTCTCGCGCACGAAGAGCATGTCGACGCTCGGCCGGCCCTCGAGCTTCGACGGGATCCCGTCGAGCAGGCGCGCGGGGCGGAGGTTCGCCCAGAGGTCGAGTCCCTGCCGCAGCGGCAGCAGCAGGCCCCAGAGCGTGACGTGGTCGGGCACCGACGGATCGCCGACCGCGCCGAGCAGCACCGCGTCGTAGCCGCGCGACGACGTCGAGCGCGTCGGCGGGCATCATCGCGCCGTGCTCGTGGTAGTGGTCGGTTCCCCACGGGAGCTCGTGCCACGTCAGGTCGAGGCCGAGCGCGTCGACGGCCTTGCGCGCCTCCGCGACGACCTCCGGCCCGGCGCCGTCGCCGGCGATCACCGCGATGCGATGGCTCATGTCAACACTGCCTCGAGCTCGTCCCAGTCGGGATCGCCGAACGCCCGTCGAGCGCGCGGCACGACAGGGCGGCGCATGCGTTCGCCCGCACGAGCGAGTCGCGCGAGCGCGAGCCCGCGCGACGAGTGACGCGACGAGCGCGCCGTGGAAGACGTCGCCGGCGCCGAGCGTGCTGACGGCCGTCGACCGGGAAGCCGGGCAGCGTCGAAGCTCTCCACCGTCGGCGTACGCCGTGCAGCCGTCGCGCGCCGCGCGTCACGACGGTGATCTTGCGCGCGGCCGGCCGTCGTCGCGCTCCTGCGGCGCTGCGGGCGTAGAGCTCGACCGCGTCGAGGTCGAGCGCCGGGATCGGATTGCCGCCGTCGACCGAGATCGGCACGCCCGCTCGAAGCAGTCCGGCTGGAGCGCCGCGTAGCCGACGTGGTCGACGTGCACCCACTCGGCGCCGGCGAGCGCGCTCGGCGGAGACGGAGAACGCCGTCGGGCTTCTGGGTGACGATCGCGCGCTGTGCGCCGCCGACGAGGATCGTGCTCTCGACCATCCGCCCGGGGATGCTGACGACCTCGACGCCGTCGAGCTCGCCGTCGACGACGCCGACGAAGCGGACGTCGGCGCCGAGCCGCGCCATCGCGACCGCCGCGGTCGCCGCCGGGCCGCCGCCCGCGACGACGCGATCGGCGCGCGACGACGCGGTCGTCCGGCATCCGGATGTCGCGGCACCGCGTAGATCGTGTCGCGCGTCGCGAGTCCCACGCAGACGATCACCGCGACCGTCACCGTGACGATCTCGTGCGGCCGGTACGGGACGACGATCGCGCCGTCCTCGAGCTCGCGAGCGGCGCCGACGTCGTCCTCGAGGGCGTTCGCGCGCGTCGCGGTCGCGAACGGCGCGGCGAGGCGCACCCGGGCGACTGCCGCGCGCGCCGTGCGGCTCGTAGAGGCGCAGCACGATCGCGTCCGAGTCCTCGGCACGCTTGATCGTGTCGAGCACGAGGTTCGCGTCGTCGACCGCGGCGAACGACTCGCATCGGCCGCGCGTCCGCCGCAGCGGCGCGTTGAAGCATGCCGCCTGCGCGGACGACGCCGGCCTCGCGCCAGCCGCCCGCGTGCGGCATCAGCGGCATAGGCGAACACATGCCGATCCCATGTCGGCCTCGGGGTCTGGGCTCTTCGGCGACGCGCAGCAGGCTCAGCCGCAGCTCGCCGCCGCGGCAGCTGTAGCCGTACTTGCTGTCGTTCAGCAGCGCGACGCCGAAGCCGTGCTCGGAGAGGTCCGCGAAGCGCTGGGCCGGCACCTCGTACTGCGCTGCGTCGCGGCTCGTCGACGCAGTGCGTCGGGCGCTCGGCGTAGCCGAACGGCATCTCGTACGTCGCGCGCGGTGCGCGCACGGCGAGCGGGAAGCAGACCTTGAGCAGCTTGTGGCTCGCTGCGCCAATCGATCTCGACGTGGAACTCGAGCAGGCGCGAGCCGGCGTCGAGCCGCACCGTCTGCGTCGAAGCCGTCGTCGCTCGAAACGGATCTCCGCGCGCAGCGGCGTCGTCGAGATCGAATGCGACGGTCGAACGGCGGCGCGTCGCGGCCCGTGCTCGAGCGTGTACGGGTCGATGTCCCAGGCGTCGAACGCCACGGGATCGTCGTCGTAGAGCTCGAAGCGGTTGCCGGGCGCGGCGAGCGCCTCGCGGCCGCGTCTCCTTCTCGAGCAGGCTGAGCAGCCGGCCGTCCTCGCCGAGCGTCGCACGCAGGTGCGCGTTCTCGAGCGTCAGTCCGTCGACGCGCACCTCGTCGTCGGCGTCGACGACACGGCCTGCGCCGTACGGCGGCGACTCGACGAGCGCGCCGTCGACGACGTCGCGGCGGGCGAACGGCGTCGTGTTCACGAGCGCGGCGCCGCTCCGGCAGCAGCGCCGAGCGCGTCGGCGCTCGAGCTCGGCGAAGTCGCGCGCGGCGTCCTCGTAGACGAGCGCGATCGACGAGCCGGGGAGGATGTCGTGGAACTGCTGCAGCAGGAGCAGCTTCCAGAGCCGGTCGAGCTCGGCGCGCGGGTACTCGCCGCCGCGCGGCGGTCGCGAGGAACTCGACGTCGTGCAGCAGCTGCTGCACGCGTCGGTTGCCGCGCTTGACCGCGGCCTGCGACGTGTAGACGCCGCGGTGGTACTCGAAGTAGAGCTCGCCGACGACGACCGGCCGCTCGGCCGGCTCGGCCTCGAGCGCGGTGAAGAACTCCTCCGCCGTCGCCTGATGCGTGCGCGGCAGTCCCTGCAGGTCGCCTGCACGCGCGCAGCGTCTCGAGCATCGGCTTCGTCGGCCCGCCGCCGCCGTCGCCGTGGCCGAAGACGAGCAGGCTCGTCCGCGAGTGATCGTGGTCGGCGTACAGTCGCTCGCGCTTTGAGCAGCTCGGCGCACGTTCGCGTCGGAGTTGTAGGTGTCGGCCGGCGGGAAGTGGCCGAGCACCTCGCTGCCGTCGTCGCCCTGCCAGACGAACGTGTGGTGCTCGGGCTTCGTGAAGCGGTTCCACGAGAGCTTCTGCGTCAGGAAGCGCGTGATCCCGACCTCGCGCAGGATCTGCGGCAGCTGGCCGGCAGTAGCCGAACGCGTCCGGGCTCCAGAACTCGCGGTGGCGGCGGCCGAATTCGTCGCTCGAAGAACCGCTGGCCGTGGAGGAACTGGCGGACGAGCGACTCGCCGGACGGGAGGTTGCAGTCGGGCTCGACCCACGAGCCGCCGACCGGCACGAACTGTCCGGCGTCGACCTTCGCGCGGATCCGCTCCCACAGGTCCGGGTTTCGCTCCTTGATCCACGCGTACTGCTGCGCCTGCGAGCACGCGAAGCGGTACTCCGGGTACTCGTCCATGTAGCGCGTCTGGGTCGAGAACGTTCGCAGGCACTTCCGGTACGTCTCGGCGAGCGGCCACAGCCACGCCGTGTCGATGTGCGCGTGCCCGATCGCCGCGAGCTCGTGCGCGTATGAAGCGTTCCGCTCGCTCGTAGAGCGCGGCGAGGATCGCCGGGTCGCGCTCGTCGCAGAAGCGCGAGAGCTCCTCGCGCAGGTGGCCGGCCCAGGGCAGGTCGTCGGTGTCCGACCTCGAGCGCGCGCAGCGTCTCGAAGTCGAAGGCGAGCTTCCACGCATCCAGGTCGACGAGCGCGAGCTCGCAGCGCTCGAGCTCCGCCGGCGTCGAGCGCGCGCCGAACAACCCGTTGCACGCGACCTCGATCTGCAGCTCGACCGCGGCCCGGCTCGACGTCGAGCACGCGCGTCGGGGCGCTCGCCTGCGCCGCCGGTGTTCAGGCCCTGGACGATGCGGCCGTCCTGCCAGAGCGTCGCCTCGCTTCGCGACGACCAGAGGAGCTCGACGCGCCGGCCGCGCCACGCCTCCGGCACGGTCGCCTCGACGCGGAACCAGTACGTCGCCCACGTCGGCCCGAACCGCTCGCCGAGCTCGGCCGGCCGGTAGTCGAGCTGCTGCGCCTCGTCCCACGAGATCCGGTCGACCGGGCCGGCGACGAGCAGCTCGTCCGGCGCGATGCGTCTCGTACGTACACGGCTGCAAGCAGGCGCTGCGACACCTGCGCGAGCCGCGCGCGCCGGTACTCGAGATGCCTGATCAAACGTGGCGGTTCAACCGGCCGCGACGGCGGCGCGCCCGGCGACGAGGCTCTCGCCCGTGTCGGCCGAGAAGAAGTACAGCCGCGACGTGTCGAGCGCGAGGCGCATCGTGCCGCCGATGCGCGCACGCGTGCGCGGGTCGACGCGGGCCGTGAAGAGCGCACGGTCGCGCCGCGTCAGCAGCGTCCCGTCCTCGTTCTCATCGTCGGCCACCGCATCCTCGACGAGCACGGGCTCGGCATCGACGTCGAAGAAGACGTGCGCGTCGGAGCCGAGCTCCTCGATCACGCGCACCGTCACCTCGATCTGCGGCAGCCCGCGCGTCGGCGAACGTCGACGTCCTCGAACGCCTCGGGCCGGATGCCCATGATCAGGTTGCCGCTACCGCTGTCGGGGCGGCGGTCGGCGGGGAGGGGGACTCGATACTGCCCGAAGACGACCTCGTCGCCTTCGATCATCGCGGCGACGAGGTTCATCGCCGGCGAGCCGATGAACGCGGCGACGAACAGGTTCGCAGGATCGTCGTACAAGCGTCTGCGGCGCGTCGACCTGCTGGATCCTTCCGTCGCGCATCACGGCCACGCGCTGGCCGAGCGTCATCGCCTCGACCTGGTCGTGCGTCACGTAGATCGTCGTCGTGCCCAGGCGGCCGTGCAGCTCCTGCAGCGAGGTGCGCATGCCGACGCGCAGCTTCGCGTCGAGGTTCGAGAGCGGCTCGTCCATCAGGAACGCCTTCGGCTCGCGGACGATCGCGCGGCCCATCGCGACGCGCTGCTGCTGGCCGCCGGAGAGCTGCCGCGGGCGCCGGTTGAGCAGCTCTTCGAGGCCGAGCATCCGCGCCGCCTCGACGACGCGCTTCTCGCGATCCTCGCGCTCAGATCCCCTGCACGCGCAGGCTGTAGCCGAGGTTCTGCCGCACGGTCATGTGCGGGTAGAGCGCGTAGTTCTGGAAGACCATCGCGAGGTCGCGCTTGCCCGGCGCCGCGCGCGTCACGTCGCGGTCGCCGATCAGGATGCGGCCGCTCGAGATCGACTCGAGCCCGCCGATCGAGCGGAGGAGCGTCGTCTTGCCGCAGCCGGACGGCCCGACCAGCACCATGAACTCGCCGTCGCCGATCGTGAGCGACGACGTTGTCGACGGCCGTGACCCCGCCGGCGAACTCCTTCGTGACGTCCTCGAGCACGATCTCGGCCATCGGCGGCAATCTAGCCGCCCTCGTCCGGACGTGCAATCGTTTCCACACATGACTGCGCCGCGTCCCTAGACTCCGCTCCGTGATCGAGGAGGCCGCGCCCGGGATCGCGGTCGTCCGCGACACGTGCAACGTCTACGTCATCCGGCGTGGCGAGGACGCCGTCGTCGTCGACTTCGGCGCCGGCCGGGTGCTCGACCTGCTGCCGGAGCTCGGCGTCCGCCGGGTCACGGACGTCCTGCTGACCCACCACCACCGCGACCAGGCTCAGGGCCTCGCGCCGGGCGGTCGAGGCGGGGATCCGGATCTGGGCGCCGCCGTTCGACGCCGACCTCGTTGCCGGCGTGGAGCAGCACTGGCAGTCGCGGCCAGCTCGACGCCGACTACGACCTGCGCGAGGACCGGTTCTCGCTGCTCGCGAACGTGCCGATCACCGGTACGGCGCCCGAGTACCGGACGCACCGCTTCGGCGGGGTCGACGTCTACACGCTGCCGACGCCGGGCCACACGTTCGGGTCGGTCACGTACATCGTCGAGAACGACGGCGCCCGCGTCGCGTTCGTCGGCGACCTGCTCTACGAGGGCGGACGCGTCTGGTCGCTCGCGGCGACGCAGTGGTCGTACAGCGGGATCGAGGGGCTCGAGTCGACGATCATCTCGCTGCGACCAGCTCGACCGGCAGCGTGTCGATCTGCGTGCTGCCGTCGCACGGCGACGCGATCGCCGATCCGGAAGAGGCCGTCGCGACGACGCGGCGCCGGCTCGCGAGCCTGACGTCGCTTCGCGCGGGGAGCGACTGGGGGCTCGAGGAGCGGCTCGCCGAGCCGTTCGAGGAGATCACGCCGCACCTCTGGCGCAATCGCACGACGCTTCGCGTCGAGCTACCTCGTCTGCTCTCCGAGAACGGCCGCGCGCTCGGGATCGACTTCGGCTACGACCAGGCGCGCCGACCGGCCGGCCGCTCGTGTGGTCGCTCGCCGGACGTCGAGGTCGACGCGGTGATCACGACGCACTACCACGACGACCACGTCGCCGGCCTCAACCTGCTGCGCGACGCGCGCGGCACCGAGGTGTGGGCGCCTGCGAACGTCGCGCCGATCCTCGAGAAGCCGCACCGCTACGACCTTCCGTGCCTCTGGCTCGATCCGATCCCGGTCGATCGCGTCTTGCAGCTCGGCGAGCCGTTCGCGTGGAACGAGTACGAGCTCACGGTGCACCCGCTTCCCGGGCACACGCTCTTCGCCGCCGCGATCGCCTTCGAGGTCGACGGGCAGCGCGTCCTCGCGACCGGCGACCAGTGGGGCCTCGATGGCTCGCGGGCGACGCTCAACTACCAGCACCGCAACCGCTTCCGGCGTCGGCGACTTCATCGAGACCGCCGAGCTCGTGCGACGGCTGCGCCCCGAGCTGATCGTCAGCGGCCACTGGCTGCCGCGACGCGTCGACGACGCGTTCTTCGACGCAGATCGACCGGGACGGCGCGTGAGCTGGCCGAGCTGCACGACGAGCTGCTGCCCGACGACGGGCTCGGCGACGGCGGCTTCGCCGCGCGGATCGAGCCGTACCGGGTCGAGGTCGCCGCGGGTGCAGGGCTACGACCTCGACGTGATCGTGCGAAACCCGTTCGCGCGGCCCGAGACGGCGCGCCTCCGGCTCGACCTTCCGGACGGCTGGCGCGCCGAGCCCGCGTCGCACGAGCTCGAGCTCGGCGCGCACGGGGAGGCGATCGGCCGCGTTCCGGGTGCGTGTCGGCGAGGAGCCCGTGCGCCGCGCGCGCGTCGCGGCCGACCTGACGGTCGGCGAGGTTCCGTTCGGCCAGCAGGCGGAGTCGCTCGTCGACGTCGGATGATCGAGAGCGCGCGCCTACCGCGTCGAGGTCGAGCGCAACAACCTCTACGCGCGCGTGACGTCCAGCCCAGGGCGAGGAGCTCGCACGGCTCTCGCTCTTCGCTGCGCTCGACCGCGTCGACGCGCGGGACGAGACGCTCGCGCTCGAGACGGCCGATCGATGGGCGACACCGATCACTGTCGACGCGCCGCTCGACGGTCTGGGAGCGCGCGGTGACGACGATCGAGTGCCGCGACGACGAGCTCGAGATCAGCACGTCGGTCGAGGGCGAGGGCAGGCTCGGCGTCGTGCGCTTGCTCGGCGGCCGCTCGCTCGTCGCCGGCGCGCCGCTCGGGCTGCTGCCGAGCGGCGTCAACGCGACCGCGCTCTTCACGCCGAACCCCGGCGACCCCGGACGCCTCGTGCTGCGGAGCCGAGGAGAACGCCGTGCGTCGGAGTCGCCGGCGACGGCGGGCCCGGCCGCGGCCACTGGTTCTTCACGCCCGCGCCGCTCACGTTCGCGCTCCAATCGCCGGCCTCGCGGCTGGCTCGGGATCGCGCTCGTCGCGCCGGTGGAGGAGCTCCGCTTCGTCGAGGCCGAGCTGCGCGGCGGCGACATGGCGTTCCACCTCGTCCTCGACTACGAAGGGCACACACGAGGTGCGCGGCCGCTTCGACGCGCCGGCGGTCGTGCTGACGCCGGGCGCTCGCCGACGGCGTACGCGGCGGTCGCGCGCTACCGCGCGGCGCTCGAGTCGCGCGGGCTCGTGCCCGAGCGCACCGCGCCCGCCGCGGCGTGGTGGAGCGAGCCGATCTTCTGCGGCTGGGGCGCGCAGTGCGCGCTCGACGGGCCGGCCGCCGACAACGCGACGCAGGCGAACTACGACGCGTTCCTCGGCGCGCTCGAAGCGCACGACGTCGACCCCGGCACGGTCGTGATCGACGACAAGTGGCAGAAGCGCTACGGCACGAACGAGCCCGACGAGGCGAAGTGGCCGGACCTCCGAGGCTGGATCGCCGGCGCAGCACGCGAAGCGCCGGCGTGTGCTCCTCTGGTGGAAGGCGTGGGATCCCGAGGGCCTGCCGCCCGAGCTCTGCGTTCGCACGCCCGACGGCGCGCCGGTCGCGCTCGACCCGACGAACGCCGCTGCCGCTGCGCTTCTGCGCGACGTCGGTGCACGAGCTGCTCGCGCCGGACGGGCTCGACGCGGACGGCCTCAAGGTCGACTTCACCGCGCGCACGCCGGCGGGTGCCGCGCTCGAGCTCGCGGGCGACACCTGGGGGATCGCGCTCTTGCACGAGCTGCTGCGGGTGGTGTATGCCGCGGCGAAGGAAGCGAAGCCGGACGCACTCGTGATCACGCAGACACCTCATCCCGGCTTCGTCGACGTGACCGACATGATTCGCCTGAACGACATGCTGCGACTCGACGACCCCGGCCCGCTGCCGCCCGTCCTGCCGCAGATGCGCCACCGTGCGGCGAGTCGTCGCCGCGGCCTGCCCCGAGCTCCTGATCGACACCGACGACTGGACGATCCCGGACAAGCGCGACGTGGCGCGAGTACGTCGACGAGAAGGTCGGGCTCGGCGTGCCGTCGCTCTATTACGCAACGAATCTCGACCTGACGGGCGAAGAGCTCGACGAAGACGACTTCGCGGTGCTGCGCGCGAGTTGGCAGCGATGGCGGAGCCGGTGAGCGGCGCGTCGGAGCGCCGCCCGGCGACGCTCGCCGACCTCGCGCGCGAGGCCGGCACTTCGCGGTCGACGGCCTCGCGCGCGCTGAGCGGGCGGGGCTACGTCTCGCCGTCCGCGCGCCGCAGGCTGTTGGAGGCGGCGGAGCGGCTCGGCTACGTACCGAACGCGTCCGCGCGCACGCTGAAGCAGCGGCGCAGCCGCGTCGTCGGTGTGATCGTCAGCGACCTCGGCAACCAGTTCTACGCGCGGCTCGCCGCGGGCGTCGAGCAGGTGCTGCGCGAGCACGGCTACCAGATGGTGCTCGTCGGCGACAACAACGACGCGGACGAGGAGCTGTCCGCGGCGCGCACGTTCCTCGCGATGCACGCGCCCGGCGTGATCCTCACACCGGACGACGCGGCGGCGACCGCGTTCCTGCTCCGGCGTGGCATGCCCGTCGTCGAGGTCGACCGGCGGATGTCGGACGGCGACGCGGTCGTGATCGACAACGTCCGCGGCGGACGCGATGCCGTCGAGCACCTGATCCGCCTCGGCCACCGGCGGATCGCGCATCTCGGAGTGGCCACGGACTTCACGAGCGACGCCGGCCGGCTTGACGGCTACCGCCTCGCCCACGTCTCCGCCGGGTTACCGATCAAAGAAGGACTCGTGCTGCGGATCGGGATCCACGAGCCGACCGTCGAGGAGCGGATCGCCGCGCTCGTCGAGCGCGAGGCTCCGACGGCGATCTTCGCCGCCAACAACATTCTCGCCGAGCAGGCCTGGCACGTCTTGCGCGCCCGAGGGCTCGCCCTTCCCCGCGACATGTCGCTCGTCGGCTTCGACGACGTGCAGTGGATGGAGATGGTGAGCCCGGCGATCACCGTCGTCGACCAGCCCGCCGTCGAGTTGGGCCGCCGAGCCGCGTCGCTCCTGCTCCGGCGGATCGCCGAGCCCGACTCCGCGGCGACGGTCGAGCTCCTCCAGCCCTCGCTCCTCGTCCGCGGCTCGACCGGTGCGCCGCGGGACGCGAGTTTCATCGGTTTCTAACCAACAAGGCCTTTCGAACGTCTGTTCCTTGTGCTTGGGCGTCCGGTGTGGTTACGTTCCCACACTTGCGCAAACCTGGGGCCGAACGCCCCCGCTTTGGGAGGGTCAATGTTGCGTCGTTGGACTCGGGTCGGCTTCCTCGCCACCCTCATCGCGCTCGTTGCGACAGTCGTGGTGACTGCCGCGAGTGCACATCCGAGCAGCTCCGGTCAGGCAGCTGCGAACACCCTCAACATCATGGGCTTCGGGACGAACGGCGACGACGTCGCCAAGTCCCGCTTCGCGCTCGCGCAGCAGGCGATCGCGCCCGACACGGTGTCCGCCCCGAACGGCGGCTTCAACGATCAGCAGTTCCTCGCGGCGATCGCGTCCGGCAACGCGCCGGACCTCGTCTACATGAGCCGCGACAAGGTGGGGACGTATGCGGCGAAAGGCGCACTGCAGCCGCTGACCTCCTGCTTCAAGAGCCAGACGATCTCGGCTTCGCAGTACCGGCCGGCCGCGCTCTCGCAGGTCACGTACAAGGGCAAGATCTACGGCATCCCCGAGTTCTTCGATGTCCGGACGATCATCGCCGACTACGCGGTGCTGAAGGCGAACGGGCTCTCGATCAACGCGCTGAACACCGCGCATCCGAGCGACGCTGAAGCAGGCCGCAGTCAAGCTCTACAACGCGAGCGGCGGCAAGATCTCGCGCATCGGCTTCGACCCGAAGCTGCCGGAGTTCTTCCCGCTCTGGGCGAAGGTCTACGGCGTCGACATCATGAGCAAGGACGGCCTGCATCCGCACCTGAACGCTCCCGGTGCGGTGAAGGCGCTCACCTTCGCCTACGGCCTGATCCAGGCGCAGGGCGGCTACAACGACTTTCTGTCGTTCCGCAACACGTGGGACTTCTTCGGCAAGGGCAACCAGGTCGCGAAGGACCAGGTCGGCGCGTGGCCGATGGAGGACTGGTACGTCAACGTCCTCGCCGGCGCCTCGCCGCAGGTCCAGACCCTGCTCGTTCCGATGCACACCCTCACGGGCAAGGTCATCAACTACACATCGGGTAGCGCGTGGGCGATCCCGAAGGGCTCGAAGAACGCGGCAGACGCCTGCAAGTGGGCGAAGACGATGACGTCGGTCTCGACGTGGGTCGCTGCTGCGAAGAACCGCATCTCCGTCCGCAAGGCCAACGGCGGCGTATTCACGGGCCTCCGCACGGGCAACGTCCTCGCCGACCGCGCGATCTTCAAGCTGCAGCCGAAGATCAACCCGTGGTTCGACCAGAACGTGAAGACCCTCGCGGGCGTCATGCCGTACTCCTTCAGCATCCCGGCCTCGCCGGCGAGCGCGGAGTTCACGACGGCATGGACGAACGCAGTCACGCGCGTCCTCCAGGGCCAGCAGTCGCCGAAGCAGGCGCTCGACCAGGCTCAGAAGGAAGCGGTCCAGGCGATCGCGGCCAACAAGTAGTACGAGCGTCCTCGCCGCGTGGTAGCGACGACGACGCGAGCACCGGCGGCGGGCCCTCTCCGGAGGGCCCGCCGCTGGGCGTCCGGGTTCCGCGAGCGGGACACGTGGTGGGCGCTACGCGTTCATCCTGCCGTGGCTCTTCGGCTTCATCGTGTTCACGGCCGGGCCGATGGTGGCGAGCGCGGATCCTCTCGTTCACCGACTACAGCGTCATCCAGACGACGCACAACGTCGGGCTCGCACAACTACCGGCAGATCGCAGGCGACCCGTACGTGCTCAAGTCGCTGCGCAACACGCTGATCATGACCGCGATGTACGTGCCGTGCGACATGGCGCTCTCGCTGCTGCTCGCGACCCTGCTCGCGCGCGTGACGCGGTTCGGCGGCTTCTTCCGCACGATCTTCTATCTGCCGGTGATGACGCCGACGGTGGCGATCGGGAGCCATGTACCTGCTGATCTTCAACGGCAACTACGGCCTGCTCGACCGCGGGCTCTCAGTTGACTCGGCATCCAGGGACCGTACTGGCAGTCCGACCCGCACTGGATCAAGCCGGGCATCGTCGTGATGATGATCTGGCAGGTCGGCAGCAACACGGTGCTCTACCTGGCGGCGCTCAAGAACGTGCCGCAGCACCTGTACGAGGCCGCCTCGATGGACGGCGCGTCCGCATGGCGGCGGTTCAAGGACGTCACGCTGCCGATGATCAGCCCGACGCTCTTCTTCACCTTCATCATCCTCACGATCTACGGGCTGCAGATCTTCGACCAGATCTACACGGCCTTCTACAACCCGAGTAACCAGAACACGTCGTCCGACGCGTCGCTGATGTACGTGATCTATCTCTTCCAGCAGGCGTTCGTGTACTTCCACCTCGGGCTTCGCGTCGGCACTCGCATGGCTGCTCTTCGGCTTGATCATGGTCGTGACGATCATCCAGATCACGGTCAGCCGCCGGTTCGTCTACTACGAAGGCGGTGCGAGGTGAGCGCGATCGGCCAGCCCGAGCGCGCCGGCGCGCCCGACCCGGCCATTCCGCCGGGCGTCGCTCGAGCCGACCGAACGGGGGCGGCGGTCGTATCCGCACGGCGTCGCCCGTCGGGCAGGCGATCTTCATCCTCCTCCTGGCGGTCTTCAGCGTCCTCTTCGTCTATCCGTTCCTCTGGCTGCTCAGCGCGTCGCTGAAGTCGCGCGCCTTCGTCTTCTCGAACCGGCTGATCCCGGAGTCGTTTCACCCCTACAACTACGTCCAGATCTGGCACGCGGCGCCGTTTCTGCGCTGGTTCGCGAACAGCATCTACATCGACATCGCCGCTGCGCTCACGGTCACGTTCACGAGCGCGCTGACCGCATTCGCGTTCGCGTACTTCCGCTTCCCGCTTCCGCAACTTCCTGTTCGGCTGTGTGCTCGCGACGATGATGCTGCCGGGCGCGGTGACGATGATCCCGGTGTACCTGATCTGGCATCACCTCGGACTCGCGAACTCGCAGTTCCCGCTCTGGGCGACGAATCTCTTCGGGAGCGCGTTCTACATCTTTCTGCAGCGCCAGTTCTTCCTCGGAATCCCGCGCGAGTACTTCGAGGCTGCGCGGATGGACGGCGACAACTACTTCACGATGTTCCGGCGCATCGCGCTGCCGCTTGCGAAGCCGGCGCTGATCGTCACCGTTCCTGTTCGAGTTCAAGGCAAAGTGGACCGACCTGAGACGCCGCTCATCTATCTGCACCAGGACAAGCAGTTCACCGTGCCCGCGCGGCCTCTACGCGCTGCTCGGTCAGTACGCGCCGTCCGCCGGCGGCCAGGGCGACTACCAGCTGATCATGGCGGCCCTCGTGCTGGCGACGCTGCCGATGCTCCTCATCTTCGCGTTCGGCCAGCGCTACTTCATCGAGGGCATCTCGCTGCAGGGACGCAAGGGCTAGCGCGTGTACGTGCTCGCGCTCGACATCGGCGGCACCAAGCTCGCCGCCGGAGTCGTCGGTCCGGACGGTCAAACGCATTCGTTCGTCGCGGCCCCGAGCCGCACGGAGCTGGGGCCGGACGCGGTGCTCGCCGACCTCTTCGAGCTCGGACGGAGCGCAGTAGTCGAGGCGGACGTGCCGTGGTCGGACGTCGAGGCGGTCGGGATCGGCTGCGGCGGGCCGCTCGACGCAGCGCGCGGCGTGCTGATCGCGCCCCCGCATCTGCCCGGCTGGCACGACATCCCCGTCGCGGCGCTCGCTCAAAAGGCGTTCCAGCGGCCGGCGCTGCTCGAGAACGACGCGACCGCGGCAGCGGCCGCCGAGCACGCGTACGGCGCCGGTGTCGGAACGCGGAACATGGTCTACCTCACGATCTCGACGGGCGTCGGCGGCGGCGCGGTGATCGACGGCCGGCTCTATCGCGGCTCGGCGGGGAACGGCGGCGAGTTCGGCCACGTGACCGTCGACTGCAACGGGCGCATCTGCAAGGGCTGCGGCCGCCGCGGCTGCCTCGAGGCCTACGTCTCCGGAACGTCGATCGCCGAGCGTACGATCGAGGGCATGGAGCCGGCGAGCTCGCTGGCGACGCTCGCGCAACAGCCGACCGCGGTCGACGTGGTCGAGGCTGCGGCTGCCGGCGACGCATACGCTGCACGAATCTGGCAAGAGACGCTCGACGCGCTCGCCTGCGGCCTGACCTCGATCGTCAACCTCTTCGAGCCCGAGCTCGTCGTGCTCGGCGGCGGCGTCACCCTGGCCGGCCACGCGCTGCTCGACCCGGTCCGGCGCGACGTGCGCGAGCAGGCGATGGCTCCCGCCGGTCGCACGGTCGAGATCGTCACAGCCGCGCTAGGCGAGCGGGTCGGCGTCGTCGGCGCCGCCGCGATCGTCTATGACGCCCGCGAAGGCCAGCCCGTCCTCGGTGTCTGACGCCTCTCGTCGTTCACTCGACGAGCACCGCGGGTTGCTCGACGAGCTCGAAGCGCTGCTCCCCGAGGTCGAGCGAGTCGCACGTCTGCTGATCGAGGTCTACCGCGCCGGCGGGAAGGTCCTCGCGTTCGGCAACGGCGGCAGTGCAGCCGACGCGCAGCATCTCGCGGGCGAGCTCGTCGGCCGCTTTAAGCGGGAACGCCGCGCGCTCGCGGCGAATGCGCTCTCCGTCGATCCGTCGGTGGTCACTTGCATCGCGAACGACTATTCATTCGACGAGGTGTTCGCGCGGCAAGTCGAGGCTCTTGCGGTAAACGGCGACGTCGTCGTCGGCTTCACGACGAGCGGTTCGTCGGCGAACGTGGTGCGGGGGCTCGCCGCCGGCGCGAGCTGCCGGCGCCGCCACCGTGCTCTTCACCGGGGGCACGGGAGGGACGGCGGCCGCGCATGCCGACCATGTGCTCGCCGTGCCGTCGAACTCGACCGCGCGCGTGCAGGAGCTGCACCTGTTGCTGATGCACCTCGTCGTCGACCGCGTCGACGCATGGGCGGCCGGCGAGTGAGCGAGCGTGTACTCCACATGATCGGCAACGCGCACATCGACCCCGTCTGGCTCTGGCGCTGGCCCGAGGGCTATCAGGAGGTCCGCGCGACATTCGCCTCCGCGCTCGACCGCATGGACGAGTACCCGGACTTCGTCTTCACCTCGAATCAGGTGCTCTTCTTCAAATGGATCGAGGAGCACGATCCCGAGCTGTTCGAGCGGGTGCGTGCACGAATCGCCGACGGACGCTGGCAGGTCGTCGGCGGCTGGTGGATCGAGCCGGACTGCAACATCCCGTCTGGTGAGTCGCTTGTGCGGCAGGCGCTCTACGGACAGCGCTACCTGCACGACACGTTCGGAGTCACCGCGACGACCGGCGCGAACTTCGACGCGTTCGGCCACAACGCGACGATCCCGCAGCTGCTGCGCAAGAGCGGCATGGACTCGTACGTGTTCCTCCGTCCCGGCCCGCACGAGCGTCCGTTGCCGGGGCCGATCTTCTGGTGGGAGTCACCGGACGGCTCGCGCGTGCTCGCCTACCGCATCCCACACGAGTATGGAAGCCCGCCCGGCGATCTCGGCCACCAGGTCGACAAGTCGCTCGCGCAGCTGCCGGCGGACGAGCCAGAGCTGATGGTCTTCTACGGCGTCGGCAATCACGGCGGAGGTCCGACGCGAGCGAACCTCGACAGCATCGAACGGCTGAACACGTCGGGCTCGTTGCCGCGCCTGCAGCTGAGCTCGGTGCGCGCGTTCTTCGACCGCGCAAAGAGCCGCGAGCTGCCCGTCGTGCAGGGGGAGCTGCTGCATCACAGCCCCGG
The DNA here is from genome assembly GCA_963848665.1 of uncultured Actinomycetes bacterium. Taxonomy (GTDB): domain Bacteria; phylum Actinomycetota; class Thermoleophilia; order Gaiellales; family Gaiellaceae; genus Palsa-739. Next base: position 48,062 of record CAWKEF010000002.1, on the reverse strand, counting down.
CTGCTACTCGGCGCACGCCGGGATCAAGCATTGGAACCGCCGCGTGGAGAACCTGCTGCAGTCCGCGGAGAAGTGGGCGACTGTCGCCGCTGCCGTGACCGCGCAGCCCTACCCGGCGGAGCAGCTGCGCGACGCGTGGAAGCTTCTACTTTTCAACCAGTTCCACGACACCATCGCGGGTACCTCGATCAAGCCCGCCTACGACGATGCGCGTGACCAACTCGGCTTCTCAGCCGCGGTGGGATCGTTGATGCTGAACCGCGCAGTGCAGGCAATCGCGCGTTCGATCGCCCTCCCGCTCGACGAGGAGACGCAGCCTGTCGTCGCGTTCAATCCGCACACGTGGCCCGTCAAGGCCGCCGTCGAGCTCGAGTTCGCCGGCTTCGCGAACGCTGAGGTGCACGTCGTCGATGAGCAGGGCGAGCCGGTTGCCGCGCAGCGGACGCGCTCGTACGCGACCGTGAACGGCCCGCGTGGACGCTTTGTCTTCGCCGCCGACCTGCCTTCGCTCGGCTACCGGACGTACCGCTTCGTTCGCACGAAGCACGACGTCGACGACGGGTCGTGGCCCGTCGGGCTCGAGATCGACGCGCACACCGGCCGCATAGCATCGCTTACGCTTGACGGCTCGAATGTCGTCACGGACGGGCCGCACGCCGTCGTCGTCCGGGACACCTCCGACACGTGGGGCCATCGCGTGCGCGCCTACGACGACGTGGAGGGCGAGTTCGAGTGCCGGAGCGTCCGCGTCGTCGAGCACGGTCCGGTGCGGCGCGTCGTGCGCGTCGAAAGCGCATTCGACCGCTCGACGCTCGTCGAGGAGTACGTCGTGTATGCCGACACGCGGCACCTCGACGTGCGCGTCACTGTTGACTGGCGCGAGCGTCTCCGACTGCTGAAGCTTCGCTACCCCACGGGCGGCGGCGCTGCGACCTACGAGATTCCGTACGGACACGTCGAGCGTCCCGACGACGGCGACGAGAATCCCGCCCAGAGCGTGGGTGTCGTGCGGGAACCTCGCCGTGGCCAGCGATGCGAAGGTGGGCCACGACGTGAAGGACGGGAGCATTGGAGTCACCGTGCTCCGCAGTCCGGTCTATGCATGGCACGAGCCCAAACAGCTCGACCCCGAGGGGATCTACGACACCATGGACCAGGGCCTGCACGAGTTCACGGTGCGCCTGATCCCGCACGCAGGTGACTGGCGGAACGCGGACGTCGTCCGGCGCGCAGCCGAGTTGAACCAGCAGCCATGGGCGATGCTCGAGTCGTTCCACGACGGGCGCCTGCCGCCGGTCGCGTCGTTTGGGGCCGACGGCCAGGGCTCCGTCGTCGTCGCCGTCGTCAAGCAGGCGGAAGACGACGACGCGACGGTCCTGCGCGCGTACGAGAGCGGGGGCAGCGCCGCGCATGCGCGCATCGAGATTCTCGAGCGTGTCGTGGAGGCCGACTTCGGCCCCAACGAGATCAAGACGTTCCGGGTGCCGCGCGCGGCCGAGTCGCCCGTCGTCGAGACCGACTTGCTCGAGTGGTAACGAGCCTGGACGGCGACGACTGGCAGCTCCTCGGTTGCCTGGGACGAGAATGGGAGTGGCACGTCGGGCCCGACAAGCCGTGGGATGCGCCGCACTGGCTGCCGGCGCGTGTGCCGGGCAGCGTCCTAGACGATGTCGTTCGCGCCGGCCTTGCACCGTCGCCGTACCACGAGCGCGACTCGCTCGCCACCGAATGGGTGCCGGAGCGCTCCTGGGTTTATCGACGCCGCATCACCGGCCCCGGCATGATCCGCTTCGAGGGCGTCGACCACGAGGCGACCGTCTTCGTCGACGGCGACGAGCGGGCGCATCACGTCGGCGCGTTCACGCCGTTTGACGTCGAGGTCGACGACGGCGACCATCTGCTCGCGGTCGTCGTGCACGCGGCGCCCGAGAGTCGAGCCGCAGGTCGGGAAGACGAGCCTCGTTCGCGTGCATAAGCCGCGGATGAACTACGGCTGGGACTTCTGTCCACGGCTCGTGCACCAGGGAATCTGGCGGTCGGTCGCGCTCTACGACCGCGTGCCGGACGACGTGTTTCCGAGCGTCTCGCTCGAGGACGGCGTCGGCGTCGTGCGCGCCGGCGGCGAGGAGGTTCGGATCGAGGCGCCCGCGCTCTGGTGGCCGAACGGCCTCGGCGAGCCGGTCCTGCACCGCGTCGAGATCGAAGGTCGTGCGTTCGACGTCGGCTTTCGGACGGTCGAGCTCGCGGACGACTACACGCTCGATCGTGAACGGCGAGCGCACGCTGATCCGCGGCTGGAACTGGGTGCCGATCGACGCGCTCTACGGCGTCCCGCGCCGAGACAAGCTCGAGCGGCTGCTCGGCCTCGCCGCCGACGCGAACGTGAACCTGCTCCGCGTGTGGGGCGGCGGGGCTGATCGAGATCCGGCGAGTTCTACGCGCTCTGCGACCGGCTCGGGCTGCTCGTCTGGCAGGAGTTCAGCCAGTCGAGCTCCGGGCATCGAAAGCGTTCCGGCGCGCGACCCGGACTTCGTGCGGACGCTCGTCGACGACGCGCGTCAGATCGTCCCGCGGTTGCGACAGCATCCGTCGCTCGCGATCTGGTGCGGCGGCAACGAGCTCGACGCCGACGACTCCCACCCGGTGCTCGCCGGACTGCGCGACGTCGTCCACGAGCTTGACCCCGGGCGCGCGTGGCTCCCGACCTCGCCGCTCGGCGGAGACGTGCACGGCCCATGGGAGCATCAGGGCCTCGCCGCGCACACAGCACGGTACGACGACGCGACCGCGAGGCTCTACAGCGAGTTCGGCGTCGAGGGGATGACGAATCGATCCGCGCACGAGCAGCTCGTCGAAGAAGAGCATCGATGGCCGGCCGACCGGTCGAACCCGGTCTACGAGCATCTCGGCGCGTGGTGGAACAACGCACCGCTCGTGCAGGAGTGCTTCGGCAACCGCATCGACGACCTCGAGACGCTGCGGCGCGCGAGCCAGTGGCTGCAGTACGAGGGCCTGCGCTACGCGGTCGAGGCGACGCTTCGCCGCGGCTGCGGCACGATCCCATGGCAGTTCAACGAGTCGTTTCCCAACGCATGGTGCACGTCCGCTGCTCGACTGGCACGGTCGAGCCGAAGCCCGCCTACTGGGGCGTCCGGCGCGCGTACCGCGGGCGCGCCGAGCGCGCAGTTCGACGACGTGGGCGTGGGGCGGTCGCGGCGAGGTCCGCGCGCGAGTGACAGCGCCGGCGCGTCTGCGTCGACCTGGACGGGCGCGTCGTCGCCGAAGACGAGAGCGAGATCTCCGCGCCGCTCGACGCGTTCACGCACGACGTCTTCCTGCTCGACCTCGGCGGGCAGAACCGCTACGTGATGACGCGCACGGTGGACCTCGCGCCGCTGCTCGACGCTGCCGCGAACGACGCTGCAGCTCGACGGCCGCATGCTCCACAACACCGGCGCGGTCGCGGCGGTCGGCGTCGTCGTCATGGGTCACGACGTCGTCGAGCTGCTGCCGGGCGAGGCGTGCGACGTCGGCGACGCGACGCGGGCGGAAGGCTGGAATGCTCGCCTATAGCGCGCTCGCGCCGGACGGCTCGCGCGTCGACGGGTTCGCGTTCGACGGCACGACCGTCACCTACGCGGGCGCCGGCGCGGTCGACGCCGGGATCCGCGTCGCGCTCGAGCTGCCGCCGACCGACGATCCGGCCTGGCTCGTCCCCGGACTCTTCTACGGCGAGAACCGCCCGGAGGCGTGCACGCGCATCTTCCCGCGCTTCACGCCCGGCGCCGTCGACGTCGCGCGCATGGAGTCGGACGCCTGGTCGTTCCGCGCCGACCGCTGCGCGACGCCTGCGGTCTTCGCACGCGGCGGCGGCCTCGTCACGAGCGAGCGCTCGCCGCTCGGGCAGTCGGGCGTCGGCTTCGCGTGGCGCGACGGCCGCCCGACGGTCTGGCTCGACTTCCCGTATCGCGAGGAGCCGCTCCGCTACGACGGCTCCGAGTCGCCGCAGCCGCCGGACGTGCAGACGTACCGCTGGACGCCCGGCGAGCACGTGGCGCTCGAGCGTCGCGCGGAACGACGGCGACTGGCGGCTCGTCCTCCGTCCAGGTGACAACGTGTCGCCGGCTGCGTGGGTCGATGTCGAGGAGGCAGCGGCGCTCGCGGCGTACGGGCTGCATCGCTGGCACTACAAGTCGGAGCCTGCCCGCCTGATCGAGACGCGCTCGTTCGACGGGCGCGAGGAGCGCGACCACATGCACGTCGCCTGGATGAGCGGCGCGCCGTACGCGTACGCGCTCCTTCGTCACGGGCGCCGCGTCGGCAACGACGAGTACGTCGTTGCGGCGGAGGCGGTGCTCGACCACATCGCCGAGAACCTCGCGCCCGCGGGCATCTTCTGGCCGCAGTGGACGCACGACCGCGGCTGGACGTGGGGCTGGCATCCCGACCATAACCGCGCGCACGCCCGCACGATCGCCGACGCTGCGCTCTTCATGCTGCGCGCCGGCGGCCGCTGGACCGACGCCGCGCTCTCGAACGTCGCGGTCGCGCTGCGCGCGCAGCGCGACGACGGCGCGCTGCCTTCCGCGCATCCACCTCGAGACCGGCGAGCCGCTGTCGTGGGAGGGCACCGCGGGGATGGCGTGGATCCCGGCCTTCGTCGAGTCCGGGAATCTCGAAGCCGCCCGGCGCGCGGGCGAGTACTACGCGCGCTTCGACACGTGGTACGGCGCGCCGGAGGACGTCGACCTCGCGCCGACCTCCGAGGACGGCTACGCGGCGGTGATGGCGTTCGTCGCGCTCGAGGACTGGGAGACGGCACGGCGCGCGGCCGACTGGATGCTCACGTTCCGCTACTCGTACGACGTGGACTTCGCGCCGGACACGACGCTCGGCGAGTACGACTTCAGGTCGCTCGGCGCCGACCAGGCGTCGCCCGCGAACCAGCACCTGCACGCGTTCGGGCTCGATCTGCCTGCCCGGAGCTCATGCGGCTCGGCGAGCCGTACCGCACGTCCGCGCTGCAGCATCTCGAGTGCTTCCGCCAGTTCATCGCGCGGCACGACGGCGACTTCGGCGCGCATGCGCGGGATGGCGGCGGAGCGTTATCTGCAGACCGACTGCTTCGGCCCGAAGGGCAGCGTCGACCCGCTCTCGCATGCGTGGTCGATCGGCGTCCTGCTCTATGCGTGCGAGGCGCTCCTGTGACGGGCTTCCCCGACGGCTTCCTCTGGGGCGTCGCCACCTCCGCGTTCCAGATCGAGGGCGCGCTCGACGTGGACGGGCGCGGGCCGTCGATCTGGGACGACTTCCCGAGCGATGCGGGCGAGACAGGCGCCGTCGCGTGCGACCACTACCGGCGCTGGCGCGAAGACGTCGACCTGATCGCGTCGCTCGGCGTCAACGCGTACCGCTTCTCGATCGCGTGGCCGCGCCTGCTGCCCGAAGGGAGCGGGCGCGTCGAGCAGCGCGGCGTCGACCACTACTCGCGGCTGATCGACGCGCTGCTCGAACGCGGATATCGAGCCCGTCGTGACGCTCTACCACTGGGACCTGCCGGCGGTGCTCGACTGGCGCGAGCGCGACACAGCGCAGCGCTTCGCCGAGTTCGCGCAGCTCTGCTTCGACGCGTACGGCGACCGCGTCAAGTGGTGGCTGACGATCAACGAGCCGTGGATCGTCGGACTGCTCGGATTCCTGCTCGGGCTCCACGCGCCGGGCATCAAGGACGACGTGCTCGCCGAGGTCACCGTCTTCCACCACCTGCTGCTCGCCCACGGGCTCGCGACGCAGGCGTACACCGGTGACGGGCAGATCGGGCTTGCGCCGAACCTCTGCCCGCACTACCCGGCGAGCGACGACCCCGCCGACACCGAAGCGACCTGGGCTTCGGACGGCTACGTCAATCGCTGGTTCCTCGACCCCCTGTACAAGGGGAGCTACCCGGACGACCAGCGCAAGCGCTACGAGCGCCTCGTCGGACCGCTGCGCTTCATCCAGGACGGCGACCTCGAGACGATCGCCACGCCGACGGACTACCTCGGCGTCAACTACTACGCGCCGCGAGTCATCCAGGCGGCGCCCGGCGACGACCCGTGGCCGTGGCGCGTGATCGTGCCCGACGACGTCCGCACGACGGGCGGGTTCACCGACGGCGTCGCGCGCACCGATGCAGGTACGCCGATCGTCCCGCATGGGCTCACGGATCTGCTCGTGCGGATCCACGACGATTACGGCGCGCCGCCCGTTCTGATCACCGAGAACGGCGGGGTCTTCCCCGAGCCGGTGCACGACGACCGGCGTATCGCGTTCATTCACGACCACGTCGCCGCGTTGCACGACGCGATCGATCAAGGTGTACCGGTGCGCGGCTACTGCCACTGGTCGCTGATGGACAATTTCGAGTGGAAGCTCGGCTACGCGCAGCGCTTCGGGCTCGTGCATGTCGACTACGACACGCTGCGAGCGGGCCGTGAAAGACAGCGGCCGCTACTACGGACGGCTCGCGCGCGCGAACGCGCTGGTGGACCCATGAAGCTCGCCATCATCGGTGGCGGCTCGACGTACACGCCGGAGGTGATCGATGGGATCGTTCGTCTGCGCGAGTTGATTCACGTCGACGACCTCTGGCTGCATGACGTGAATCCGGAGCGGCTGGAGGTCGTCGCGGGTCTCTCGCGGCGGATGCTCGCGCGTGCCGGCCATCCTGCGCGGCTCGAGACGACGACGACGCTCGACGACGCCGTCGAGGGCGCCGATGCGGTGCTGATCCAGATCCGGGTCGGCGGACAGGCGGCGCGGATCGTCGACGAGTCGCTTCCGCTCGCGTGCGGCTGCCTCGGCCAGGAGACGACAGGATTCGGCGGCCTCGCGAAGGCGCTGCGGACGGTGCCCGTCGTGCTCGAGATCGCCGACCGCGCGCGGGCGCTGGCGCCCGACGCGTGGATCGTCGACTTCACCAATCCTGTCGGCATCGTGACGAAGGGGCTGCTCGACGCCGGCCATCGGGCGGTCGGGCTGTGTAGCGCCGCAATGGTCTTCCAGCGGCACTTCGCCAAGGTGCTCGACCTCGACGCAGCGCGGATCGAGCTCGATCACATCGGCCTCAATCACCTGACGTGGGAAGTCGGCGTGCGACTCGACGGCGAGGACGTGCTGCCTCGGCTTCTCGGTGAGCATGTCGAGCCGGTCGCACGCGCAACCGGTCTGCCCGCCGAGCTCGTGCAGCGGCTCGGGACCATCCCGTCCTATTACCTCCACTACTTCTACGAGCACGACCACGTCGTCGAGGAGCAGAAACGCAGCACGTCGCGTGCCGAGCTCGTATCCGAGATCGAGCGGGAACTCCTCCAGCTCTACGCGGACGAGGCTCTGTGCGAGAAACCGGAGCTCCTGCAGCAGCGCGGCGGCGCGGGCTACTCGGAGGCCGCCGTCGAGCTCATCGCGAGCCTCTTCGGGAGCGGCGGCGAGAGGCGTCACGTGATCAACCTGAGAAACGACGGCACGCTGCCGTTTCTCGCCGACGACTCCGTCATCGAGGTGCCGGCTCGGGTCGGGACGGACGGCGTTCGCCCTGTCGCGCTGCCGCAGCTCGGAGCGCTCGAGCGCGGCCTCGTCGCGCACATTTCCGCGTACGAGGACCTCGCACTCGACGCGGCGCTTCGCGGTGGCCGGGAGCGCGTCTTCCGAGCGCTCCTCGCCCACCCGCTCGTCGGCCAGGCCGAGCTTGCCGAAACGCTCACCGATTCGATGCTCGCCGCCAACCGTGCGTACTTGCCGTGGGCGTGATCGCGGTCGATGGCGGCAACACGAAAACCGACCTCGTCTCGGCGACGCTCGACGGCGAGGTGCTCGCGTACCTGCGAGGCCCCGGCAGTAACTCGCATGGGCCACGGGGCGCTGCGGGGTGCGTCGACGTGATCGCGAAGCTCGTCGACCGGCTCGAAGGCGGCGCCCCTGCCGACCACGCCACGTACTACCTGTGCGGTGCCGACGTGCCGCAGGACATCGCTGATCTGACGGCCCAACTCGACTCCCGCGGTTGGGCGCGCAGCGCAACGGTCGAGAATGACACGTTCGCGCTGCTGCGCTCCGGCACGGATCGCGCGGATGCGGTGGCTGTGATCTGCGGCGCGGGCATCAACAGCGTCGGCCGGAACGCGCGCGGTGACATCGCGCGCTATCCCGCGCTCGGGTGGGAGACCGGCGACTGGGGCGGCGGCGAGCCCCTCGGGCGCGAGGCACTCTACGAGGCCGCGCGCGCCGAGGACGGTCGCGGCGGTCCAACCGAGCTTGTCGAGTTGATCAGGACGCATTTCGGCACCGCGACGGCCCTCGACGTCGGCGAGGCAGTGCATTACGGGCGGCTCGCGAGTGCGCGGCTCGGGGAGCTCGCGCCCGGCGTCGTCGACGCGGCGGCCGCCGGCGACGCAGTGGCACGCAGCCTCGTCGAACGCCTCGCCGACGAAGTCGTCGCGCTCGTCGAGCGCTCGCTGCGCGACCTCGACCTCGAGGAGGCGGATGTCGTCCTCGGCGGCGGCATGCTCGCGCGCCGCGGCTATCTCTACGATCTTGTCGCGGACCGGCTACGCGTCGGGGCGCGCCCCGTCGTACCGACCGTCCCGCCCGTCGTAGGTGCAGTGCTCGCGGCGCTCGACGCGGCCGGCGCAGGGCCTGATGCCGGCGAGCGTGTGCGCGCCGCATTCGACTTGGGGCTCGCTGCGGAGGACATCCGCTGACGCGCGTGCGCGTGTACGCCGATGCGGACGTGCTCGGCGACGAGCTCGCACGCAGGATCATCGAGCTGCAGCCGTCGTTGCTCGGCTGTCCCGGTGGCCGCAGCCTCATCACGACCTACCGTGCGCTCGGGGCGACCGGCGCCGATTTATCGGCGACCACGATCGTGATGATGGACGAGTACGTGCCGGTGCCGCCGCCGTCGGCGCATTACAGCTGTCGCGGCTTCGCGCTTCGCGAGATCGCCGGCCCGCTCGGGATCCCCGCGGACAATGTGTGGCTGCCCGATCCCGACGATCCCGAGGCGTATGACGACCGGATCGAGGCGGCGGGTGGGATCGACCTCTTCCTGCTCGCCTCCGGCGCGTCGGACGGGCATGTCGCGTTCCTGCCGTCGGGCTCGCCGCGCGGCGGCCGCACGAGCGTCGTGCAGCTCGCTGAAAGCACCCGCCGGGACAACCTCGCAACGTTTCCGGCGTTCGCGTCGGCCGACCACGTGCCGGAGCGCGGCGTCTCGGTCGGCCTCGGCACCATCGCCGCCGCGCGGCGCGTACGGCTCGTGCTGCACGGCGCGGGCAAGCGCGCCGCCGCAAAGCGCGTCACCGCGCTCGACGATTTCGATCCGTCCTGGCCCGCGAGCATCGTGCACGCGTGTAACGACGCGGAGATCTGGCTCGACGAGGCGGCCGCCGCATGACGATCGAAGCGCTCGCCCGTAAAACCGGCACATTCGCAATGGTCGCCATGGACCAACGCGAGTCGCTGCGCACCATGCTCCGCGATCAGGGGCACGCGGCGACCGACGAGCAGATGCGGAGGTTCAAGATCGCCGTCGCGCGTGAGCTCGCTCCGCTCGCGTCCGGCTTCCTGATCGACTCCGAGGTCCTCGAGGTCGTTGCGCCGTTCGTGCCACACGGCTTGATCCTCGCCATCGACGCGCTCGAGCAGGCGCCCGGCGCCGCCGTGGAGGACACGGCGCTCGACGAAAACGTCGACGTCGAAGCGGCGAAGTCCCACGGCGTCGTCGCGCTGAAGCTGCTCGTGATTTGGCGCGACGACGAGCGCCGCGCCGAGCGGGTAGAGATGTCGCGCAGCTTCGTCGAGCTGGCCGCGGAGCACGGGCTGCTCTCGGTGCTCGAGCCGGTCGTGCGCGTCGCCGACGACGAGCGCGAAGAGGCGATCGTCGAAGCGGCGCGTGAGCTCGGTGCGACACGTCCGTCGCTCTACAAGTGCCAGGTGCCGCTCGCGGGACGAGGCGAGCCCGAGGAAATCACACGGCGCGCACGTTCGATTGACGCTGCGCTGCCGGTGCCGTGGGTCGTGCTATCCCAGGGCGTCGATCCCGCGGACTTTCCCCGGGCGGTAGCCGCCGCGTGCGAGGGCGGCGCGTCCGGGATGCTCGCGGGCCGCGCCGTCTGGACGGCGACGCTCCCGGCCGCCGATCCGACCAGGCTCCTTCGCGAGCGATCGGCGCCGCGGCTGCGCGAGCTCGGAGCTATCGTCGACGCGCACGGGCGCCCGTGGACGTCGAGATGAAGATCCGAGGGCTGCTGGAGGGCTTCTACGGGCCTCCGTGGGCGCATGCGGAACGGCTCGACCTGATCAGCTTCTGCGGCGAGCACTCGCTCAACGCCTGGGTGCACGCGCCGAAGGACGATCCGTATCACCGCGCGCGCTGGCGCGAGCCCTATCCCGACGACGAGCTCGAGCGGCTCGGGGACCTCGTGCGCGAGGCGGAGCGCTGCGGGATCGACTTCGCCTACGCGCTCGCGCCCGGCCTCGACATCTGTTACTCGCACGAGTCGGAGCTCGAGAAAGTACTCGCAAAGCTCGACCAGGTGCGCGGCGTCGGGGTGCGGCACTTTCAGCTGCTCTGGGATGACGTCGAGCATGCGTTGCACTGTCCTGAGGACGAGGAGCTCTACGGTACGGAAGAACGGCCGAGCGGCGGGGCGCAGGCGGCGTTCAGCAACCTGGTCGCGCGCGAGGTCGACCAGCCGGGCCCGCTCGTGGTCTGCCCGATGGCGTACGCCGGCACGGGCGACGGCGAGTACCGGCGAAGCTTCGCGCCGCGACTCGACCCCGGCATCGTCCTTTACTGGACCGGGCCGGAGGTCGTCTCGCACGGGATCACGCGCGAGGAGCTGGACATGAGCGTCCACCGTTACGCCGCCCATGAGCACCTGCTCTGGGACAACTACCCGGCGAACGACTGGGCACCGGACACACTCTTCCTCGGGCCTCTCCGCGGCCGCGACCCGCGGCTCGCCGGCGGCCCGCTCCTCGGGACGATCGCGAACGCCATGGTGCAGGCGGTTCCCTCGAAGCTCGCGCTCGCGACCGTCGCAGACTGGGCGCGCGACCCGGCCACATACGACCCGGTGTCGTCGTTCGAGTCCGCGCTGCGTGCGCATGGAGCAGAAGTCATCGGCGCGCTGCGCGTGCTCGACCCGAAGCGCGTCGAAGTGGCGCCGTGCAACGGCGTACCGGCGTTGATCGACGCGCTTGCGTTCGGCGCCGACGCGGCGACCGGCGCCGCGCTCCTGGAGCCGTTCGTGTGACCGACGTCGCCGTGTACGGCGCCACCGCGGCGGGCGTCGCTGCCGCGGTCACGGCGCGCGAAGCGGGCGCGCAGACGGTGCTCGTCGAGCCTGGGATGCACGTTGGCGGCATGGTTTCGGGTGGCCTCAGCTGGACGGACGTCGGCGACACGCGCGTGCTCGGCGGCTTCGCACGCCGGTTCTACGAGCTCGTCGCTCAGCGCTACGACGTGCCGCTCTGGGGGGTGAAAGGGCCCGAGCCGCACGTCGCCGAGGGGATCCTGACCGGGCTGCTCGACGGGGTCGACGTCCGCCTCGGCGAGACGGCGCTGCCCGACGCCGCGGTGACGATCGACGCGTCGTACGAGGGTGACGAGCTCGCTCGCCGTGGCGTCGCTCACGCCGTCGGCCGCGAGTCGCACGAGCTCTACGGCGAACGCTGGGCTGGGCGCCAGCCCGCGTACCGCCCGGGCAAGCACAACTTCTCCGTACTGCTCTCGCCGTTCGCAGACGACGGCAGGCTTCTGCCATTCATCCGCGAGCCGGAGCTCGACGACCGCGGCTGGCCGGACGAGCGGCTCGGCGAGGGGGACGGCGGGCTCCAGGCGTACGCCTTCCGGGCCTGCCTCACCGATCGTCGCGAGAACCGGATCGCATTCCCCAAGCCGGACGGCTACGACCCCACCGCCTTCGAGCTGCTGACGCGGTACCTCGCCGCGGCGCAGCCCGCTGCCGACGAGCTGCTCGGTCTCGTGCCCGATCTGCTCCCGAACGGCAAGTGCGACGTCAACTCGATCGGGCCGTTCTCGCTCAACGTGCTCGACGGCAGCAACCGCGAGTATCTGTCTGGTGATCGAGCGGCCGTGCGTGCCCATCATCTCTTCTACACGCAGGCGTTCCTCTATTTTCTGGCGAACGACGGACCGCCGGCGGTACGCAGCGCGGTCTCCGAGTGGGGACTCTGTGCCGATGAGTTCCAGGACATGGACGGCTGGCCGCACCAGCTGTACGTGCGCGACGCGCGACGGCTGTTGGGTGAGCACGTGCTCACGGAGGCCGATCTCGTCGAGCATCGCAGGCACGACGACGTCGTCGCACTCGGCTCGTACAACATCGACATCCGCGAGATCGAGCGCACGTGGCGATTCCTGCCGGAATACGGTCGCGCGCCCACCGTGTTCAACGAGGGCTACCTTTCTGTCGCCGTCGAACCGTATGCGATCCCCTACCGGGCGCTCACACCGCACCGCCGCGAAGCGGAGGATCTGCTCGTGCCCGTGTGCCTTTCCGCATCCCACGTCGCGTTCGGATCGGTGCGCATGGAGCCGACGCTGATGCTGCTCGGCCATGCCGCAGGGCTTGCGGCGGCGCAGGCGGCGCGCCGCGGCGTCGCGGTGCAGGATGTCGACGTGTCGGCGCTGCAGCGCGAGCTCGAGGACGCCGGCCAGGTGCTGTCGGTGTGAGGAACCAGGCGAAGGAGCGCTGGACTGGACTCGAGCCTGGTCAGCGCCCGTCTCGCCAAGCAGCATCGTTCTACGCCGAGTAACGGCGCGATCGGATCGACAAGCTGGGTGTCACTGGCTCGAGCCCAGTACCGCCCATCGCACGACGCCCTGCTTACGCGGGGCTTTTGTGTCTAGGTCTCGTGCGTGCAACGGCGGTGCGAGCCACCAGGCAAGCGGAGAGAGAAAGGGCGGCTTGCGCCGCCCTTTCTCATTGCCTGCTAGTTGTCGCGGTTGACGGCGTCCTTTGCCTTCTCACTTGCATCGTCGATCGCATCTTTCGCCTTGCCTGATGCCTGATCGATCTTCCCTTCTCTCTGCAGATCCTTGTCGCCGGTCAAATCGCCCGCTGCTTCCTTGATCCGTCCTTCTGTCTCTTGAGAGTCGGGCATGTGAAATCTCCTCTCTCTTCGGATGGCCCGGTGGGTCTAGGCTCGGCCGCGAAAGCCGAAGAAGCCGAGCAAAGCCAGGACGACGATCACGATCAGGATGATCACGAGAATGCTGAAGGCGCACCTCCTTCGCTGGTCAGGTCGGCACGTCATCCCCGCGCAGATATCGGGCAAACCCGGCTTCCCCCGGAAAGCGGGGTGGTCGCCGCCGATCGGAGGCGACCACCCCTGTAGATGACTGCCCTACGGCAGCGTCGGCAGAAATGCCGGCGCTCGTCGGACGTGAGTCGCCTGTTCGAACGCGTACCCCATGGCGATCAGTGACGGCTCGCTGAACGCCGTACCGAAGAACGACATGCCGATCGGCAGCTGGCCGTTGACGGCGTAGCCGGCCGGCACGGTCAGGTCGGGGTAGCCGGCGACGGCCGCCGGACCCGACGCGCTGACGAAGTTGGTGAAGTCGTCACCGGTCTGCAGGTTCGTGACCCAGGCCGGTCCGTTGGTCGGCGCGACGATCGCGTCGAGATGGTTCGCGGCCAGCGCCGAGTCGATTGCGTTGCGCGCGGCCTTCGTGGCCGTGGTCCGCTCCTGGACGTAGGTCGGATCGGTCAGGTCGCCGTTGGTTGCCTGCGCCAGATCGAAGATCTCCTGCTTGAAGAAGGGCATCTCGATATTGGCGTGCTGGATGTTGAAATTGATCAGTCCCGCGAGGTCGGCCGGGTGTTGGCCCGGCGTGGCCGCGAGATAGGCGTTGATGTCGTGCTTGAACTCGACCAGCAACGCGGGGAACTCGTTGTTGAACGCGTCGTTGATGCCTGGCAGCTCGATGTTGTCGATGACGGTCGCGCCCTGCGCACGGAGCGCGGCAATGCTCGCGTTGGTGACCGCGTTGACCTCGGCCACGTCGCCGCCGCCACGCCAGACGCCGATCCGCTTGCCCGACAGCGCGTGCGGGTTGAGGAAGCTCAGGTAGTTGCGGTGCACGAACGGCCCTGCCGGGGCGGTCGCCGGGTCGGACGCGTCGACACCCTGGATGACGGAGAGCACGGCGGCCGCGTCGGTCATGTTGCGTGTGATCGGACCGGCGGTGTCCTGCTCGGCGGAGATCGGGATGACGCCGGTCCGGCTCACGAGGCCGAGCGTCGGCTTGATCCCGACATCGTCGTTCGTCCCGGACGGACACACGATCGAGCCGTCCGTCTCCGTGCCGATGGTGACGGTGGCGAGGTCAGCGGCGGCGGCCACCGCCGATCCGCTCGACGAGCCACAGGGGTTGCGGTCGAGCACGTACGGGTTGTTGGTCTGCCCGCCGCGTCCGCTCCAGCCGCTCGACGATGTCGTCGAGCGGAAGTTGGCCCACTCCGACAGGTTTGCCTTGCCGAGGATCACGGCACCGGCCGCGCGAAGCTTGGCAACGAGGAAGGCGTCGGACGGGTTGGCGCCGAGCAGAGCGAACGACCCCGCCGTCGTGTGCTCTCGGTCGCCCGTCCCGACATTGTCCTTGAGCAGCACCGGGATGCCGTCGAGCGGGCCGCGCGAACCGCGCAGCAGACGGTGCACGTCGCTTGCGACGGCTTCGAACAATGCGTCGTGGTTCGTTTCGATGACCGCATGCAGTGCCGGGTTCAACTGCCGAATCCGGTTGAGGTAGAACAACGTCAGCTGAACGGAGCTGAGGCGATGCCTGGCCATGTCGCGCTGCAAGTCGAGCACGGTGGCGGTGTCGAGGTTGACGCCGTGGAGCTCCACCGAGGTGACGGGGGAATTCGCGGCGGGGGCGGGCGTTCCGCCCAAGGCAGGCGTGACCGTCAGCGCGGCGGCCACGAGGGCGGTTGCCAACCGACCTGATCGTCGCATCTTCTACCTCCCGAGGATTTAGGCGAAGAGTCAGCGCTGATGTTGCCAGGGTGGCCACTCACCTGCCGCCCAAGCGGCCGGCCTATGGCGCCCCGATTACGATCGCCTCACTATGGATCCGCTGCTCGAGCGTGACTCAGAGCTTGAAGCGCTTGTCGCGGCAGTCGAGGCGGCGCGCGGGGGGAAGGGAACGTTCGTGTTCGTCGCCGGCGAGGCGGGGATCGGCAAGACCGCGTTGTTGAGAGGGCTGCGGTCGCGGTTGGAGGGCCAGGCGGCGTTCGTCGTGGGGAAGTGTGAGCCGTTGTCGGTTCCGGTTCCGCTCGGGCCGGTGCGCGAGCTGCTCTCGGCTGCACCGGTGAGCGCAGCCGCGCTCGAGGGGGATCGGTTTGCGCTTGCCCGTTTGGTGCTGGGCGCGCTGCAGAAGAGCGAACCGGTGGTGGGAGTCATCGAAGATGCGCATTGGGCGGACCCGGCGACGCTGGACGTGCTTCGCCTGTTGGCCCGCCGCATCGAGGACTCCGGTGTGGTGATCGTCGTGACGTATCGCGACGATGAGCTGGCGGCCAACCCGCGACTGGCAATGCTGGTCGGCGACCTGGCAGGCGCCCCGGCGACACGGCGGCTGGCGCTGAGCCGGCTGTCGGAGACGGCGGTCCGCGCCCTGGCGGAGCCGCTGGGGATCGATGCGGGCGAGCTCTCGCAGCTGACCGGCGGTAATCCGTTCCTCGTCGTGGAGGCGCTCGCGGCCGGCGGGGGCCTTCCGGCCACGGTGCGCGAGGCGACGCTCGCGCGGGTCGGGCGCCTGGATCCCGAGGCGCGCGGCGTGGTCGACGCGGCCGCGGTGATCGGCCGGCGGGTCGACCAACGTCTGCTTGCTGCGGTTGCGCCGGGCAGCTCGGACGCGGTCGAGGGAGCGCTCGCCTGTGGGGTGCTGATCGAGGATGGTGACGAGCTGGCGTTTCGTCACGAGTTGACCCGTCAGGCGGTCGAGGCTTCGATTTCGGCGCCGCGACGAGCCGCGCTCCACGCTCGAGTGCTTACGGTGCTCGAGCAGGAACACGACGGAATCGACTACGCGCTGCTGGCGCATCACGCCGAGCGGGCGAGACTCGCGGTAGAGGCCTGCCGATACGCAATGTTGGCCGCCGCCGACGCGGAGCGTGTTGGCGCGCTGCGCGAGGCGGGGTTGCAACTCGAGCGGGCGCTGCGGTTCGGCGCGAGCCTTGACGCGCACGAGCGCTTCGAGCTGCTGCTGCGCCTCTCCCGAGCGACGAACTTCGAGGGGCGCATGGAGGATGCATTGCGTGCCGCCGAGGACGCGCTCGCGATGGCGGAGGCGGATCTCGGCGCGCACGAGCACGGCCGCGCACTGAACGTCTTGGTCGCTGCCCTGTGGTCGCTGGACAGAGTCGTCGAGGCGAAGGACGCCGCGCAATCAGCGATCGGGGTGCTCGAGACCACGAGCGAGGCTGGGGACCTCGCCCGTGCCCACAGCGCCTACCTCCGGGTGGAGGCCGTGGCGTTCGACCCGTCGGCGGTGATCGCCGCCGCGCCGCGCGCGCTCGAGCTCGCAGTGGCCGCCGGGCTCGAGGAGGCACGGATCGACATCGAGATCAGCGTCGGCCTCGCGCGCGGCCATCAGGGCCGGCCCGACGCGGGAGCGCAGCTCGCGCGGGCGCTTGCTGATGCGATCGCCGCCGGCCTCCACATCCAGACCATCCGGGCATACGTGAACAGCGTCGCCGTGGCCGCCGAGGCTCGCGATCACGCAACGGTGGATGGCGTGTCGATGCGCGCCTTGAAGCTCTTCAGCGACTACCAGGCGGCGATCCCTCGCGACGCCGTCGCGATCTCTGTCGCGCGCAGTCTGCTCGACCGTGGCCGCCTGGAGCCGGCGCTCGAGTCCGCGGCGCGGCGACGACGCGAGTGGTTTGGGGAGGTGCCTCTCGCACTCGTCGTCGAGGGTCTCATCCGGGCGCGCTGTGGCAGACCCGACGCCGAGCCGGTCCTGCAGCAGGCGCTCGAGAGCGTCGCACGCGTGCCCGAGGGGTGGCGGCACTCAATGATCCGCGCTGCGCTGGCGGAGGCTGCGTGGCTGCGTGGCGACAGCGCCGGCGTCCTCGCGCAGGTCGCGGCGGCGCGAGAGACACCGTGGGCCGGGCAGTTCGGACGCCCGTCCGGTGAGCTCGCGCTCTGGGCTTTGCGCTGTGGCGCGCACGCTGATCCGCCCGCGCGCGCGCCGGAGCCGGTGCGGCTCGAGCTGGCCGGCGACTGGCAGGATGCGATCCGTGCCTGGCGTGAGCTGGAGGCGCCGTACGAAGCGGCTCTTGCGGCGCTGCCCGGCGATGATCACGCGGCGCGCGAGGCGGTGGCCGCCCTACACCGGCTGGGCGCGGCCGCGGCGGCAAAGGCGTTCGCTCGTGCGCGATCGCAGCGCGGTGGTACGGCGCCGCGCGGCCCGCATCATTCGACCCTGTCGAACCCCGCCGGGCTCACTCGGCGCGAGCAGGAAGTGCTAGTCCATGTGGCGCGGGGCGCGACGAACGCGGGCATAGCGCAGGCGCTTCACCTCTCCGAGCGGACGGTCGCCCACCACGTCTCGGCGATCCTCTTCAAGCTCGGCGTCCGGACCCGAACCGCAGCGGTGGAGGCTGCCCATGCGGCCGGTGTGCTCCTGAAAGATGGGAAGCAGGGACGGCCGATATAGGCAGCATCGCCGATGTCTCGCCGGGATCGGGGCCATAGGTTCTGGCCATCCCAAACCGAGGAGGCATCGATGAGCAGCAGCACACACGCAGGCACCGCGGCGGTAGAGGGCAGGTTGTGGGACGTCCGTGCAGACGCCTGGGCGGCGATCCAAGAGCGCCAGGTAGCCCCGGCCTACGACGCGGCACTCGACGCGCTCGGCGTGGGGCCGAGCACCCGTCTGCTCGACGCTGGTTGTGGCGCCGGCATGTTCTTGCGGCTGGCCGCCGACCGCGGCGCCGACGTCTCCGGGCTCGACGCGAGCGAGGGACTGCTGGCGCACGCGCGCAGCCGCGTGCCGGGCGCGCCGCTCGTCCAGGGCGAGCTCGAGGACCTCCCGTACGAGGACGCGAGCTTCGATGTCGTCACCGGCTTCAACTCGTTCCAATACGCCGCCCGCCCCGCGGTTGCGCTCGCCGAGGCCAGGCGCGTCGCCGTCCACGGCGGTCGCGTGCTGCTGCTGAACTGGGCTCCGCCGGAGCTGTGCGAGGCCGCCGGCTACCTGATCGCCCTCGGCGGGCTGATGCCGCCCCCGCCGCCCGGCACCCCCGGCCCATTCGCGCTGTCCGATACCGACGCGCTCAAGGCGCTGTTCGACGAGTCGGGCCTCGACGTCGTCTCGGTCGAGGACGTCGAGTGCGTGTGGCGTTATGAGGACGAGCCGACGGCGCTCGAGGGACTGATGTGCTCCGGTCCCGTGACCGGCGTGATCGAGCATGTCGGCGAACCGGCCGTCCGTGCGGCGACCCTCACGTTCCTCGAGCCGTTCCGCACCGAGGACGGCGGCTACCGCATCACGAACGTCTTCCGCTATGTCATCGGCACTCCTCGCATCTGACCCGGTCGCCACGTGGTCGGCGGCAGGCCAGGGCGAGCAGCTCTGGTTCCTCGGCACTCTGGCGATCGTCAGAGTGCCGGGCGAAGCCGTCGACGGCCGCTTCGCGTTGATCGAGTTCCTGTTTCCTCGGCACGCGTCGCCGCCGCTTCACACCCACCCGCAGGACGAGAGCTACGTCGTGCTCGAGGGACAGCTCACCGTGCAGGCCGGTGCGGACCGTTTCCAGCTCGCCGCGGGTGGCGTCGCCGTAGTGCCGATGGGCGTGGCGCACACGTTCCGCGTCGACACCGACACGGCGCGCGTGCTCGTGCTCAGCACGCCCGCCGGCCTCGACCGGTTGATCCGCGACGGTTCGACGCCCGCGAGATCGCTCACCCTGCCGCCGCCGGACCTACCCAGACCGGCCCCCGAGCGCCTCGAGCAGATCTTCCGCACCCACGGCGAGGTCAACCTCGGTCCGCCGATGGCGCCAGGCGACTGAGGAAGAAGCGATGAGCGACTACACGATCCGCGCCGTGACCGACGTCCCCGACATCTTCGGAGGGCAATACCCCGGAGCGTTGCGACTTCTCACCGAGGAGCTCGACGCCCGGCAAGTCGCGTTCACCCACCGGGTGATGCCACCCCGATCAGGCGGCAAAGGGAGCTATGGGCACCGCCACAAGACGCAGGAGGAGATCTACTTCGTGATCTCCGGCACCCTGCAATTCAAGCTCGACGACCAGATCATCGACGTACTCGCCGGCACCGCCGTCCGCGTCGCGCCGGAGGTGGCCCGATCGGTGTGGAACGACGGCTCCGACGACGCCGAGCTCGTGATCTGCTCGATACGCCTCGAAGACCCCGGCGCCGACGGGGAGCTGGTCGAAGACTTCTGGCCTCTCAACGGAGCGGCGACATGAGCCGTCCTCGGAGTCTTTTGACTAGTTCACCGGGATGCTGCCTGCGTTCTTGGAGAGCCAGGCGTCGAAGTCCTGCAACTCCGGATTGAGCTGCCGTGCGAAGTCCAGGTCGCGGGCGCCGGCGTACTCGGCCTCGAAGTCGCGCTTGAACTGGAACATGTTCCCCATCTCGTCTGCACCGGGGAACCCGAAGCTCCGGTACACGTCGGGATCGACATCGAAGTACCGCACCTCTTCGCCCATTGCCGAACCGAGCTTCTCGGCCATCTGAGATCCCGTGAGATGCTCGCCCGCGACCGACACGGTCTTGCCGATGAACTCGGAGCCCCGCTTGAAGATCCCGAGCGCGATCTTGCCGATGTCCTCGGACGCCATTCCCGGAAGCCGCTTCTCGCCCATCGGCATCGTCAGCGTCAAGACGCCGTCTTCGCCGCGCTGTGGGCCGGCCCCGAAGTAGATGAAGTTCTCCCAGTAGAACGCGGTCCGCAGAAACGTGGTCGGCACTCCGGCATCGCGAAACGCGGCGTCGGCCTCTTCCTTCCCGTCGAAGTGCGGCACTTTGTACTTCTCCTGCAACGTCGGCATGCGGTCGTCCGTGACCCAGCGGCGAGTGTCCTCGAGCGTCGACCACACGACGTGATCCACCGACGCGGACTTGGCGGCCTGCGCCATCGTCGTTGCATGTCGCATCTCCGTCTGCGGCGAGAAGTCCACCCAGAAGAACGTCACACAGAAGGCGCCGTGCGCACCGCGAAATGCGGCTTCGATGCTGGCCGGATCTTCGAGATCGCCGGCGACAACGTCGACGTTCGGAAGCTCCGCCAGCGCCTTGGCACCGTCCGAGCTCGGGTCGCGCGTGATCGCCCGGGCACGGAAGGTGGCATCGGGGTCGCTCGCGATCGCCCGGACGAGGCCACCGCCTTGGGCACCCGTCGCCCCTACCACTGCGATGGTCTTCTGCTCGGCCATTCGTCCTCCTAGAGATCGTTGGTCACATGCAAAGCCAGCCGCCGTCAACCGGCAGGTTGATGCCGTTGATCGCGGGGTTTTCGAGCAGGAAGCGGGACGCGTCGACGACCTCCGCCATCGTCACGAGGCGACCCGTCGGCGTTCGCTCCACAAGAGCGTCATGTCGCTCCTTCGGCATGTCGCGCCACTGTGGGCTGTCGCCGACGATCGCCGGGTGGAGCGCATTGACGCGTGTTGGCGCCAGCTCGATCACGAGCGTTCGCACCATGCCGGTGACGCCGCCGTTCACCGTTGTGACCGTCGTCGAGCCGGGGTACGGACGGTCGCGCGCCAGGCCGCCGAAGATGAGGATCGCCGAGTCCGTGTCGAAGCGCGGCGCGAGCGTGTGGATCACCTCGGTGTAGCCCACGAGCTTGAGCGTGACGAGCCGGAGGGCGCCGGCGATGTCGTACTCGCGCACCGAGTTCGAGTCACGCTCGATCGCCGCGAGCACGAGATACTGCACGCTCTCGACGCTCGCGAGGCTGTCGGCGATCGCCTGCGGCTCGGCGAGGTCGAGCGCCAGCCCGCGGGTCGAATCGCCGATCTCGCGGGCGCAGGTATCGCAGGACGTCTGCTCGCGGCCCGTGATGACGACATCTCTGCCCGCACGGGCGTAGAACTGGGCGACCTCGCGGCCGAGTCCGCGCGTGCCGCCGACGACGACGACGGTGCCACTCGCCATGCCTTCGTTCTCCTTTCGGCCGGTGGCAGCTCAGACGGCCGCGGCCGGCTCTCCGCACCAGTCGGGAAGCAGCCCGCCACGCGAGAGAATGTGGTTCCGCGATTCGTCGAGCTTCCCGAACACCGAGTTGAGGTCGACGTCGACAAGCTGTCCGTTTCGCTTCACCGCTCGTCCCGCGACGAACACCGTGTCGACGTTCGACGTATCGGAGAAGACGACGACGGTCGCGAGCGGGTCTAGCACCGGCGCCGTATTGATCGCATTTGCCTTGAGCAGGACGATGTCCGCCTGCTTGCCGGGCGTGAGCGACCCCGTCTTCTGATCGAGCGCGCACGCGCGCGCGCCGTCGATCGTCGCGAACTCGAAGACGTCGCGGTGCGTCAGCGTCGGAGCGAAGGCCTCGTCCGGCGTGTCGGTGAACATCAGGATCCGGTCGTAGGCGAGCGCGGTCCGCATCTGCGTGAACATCTCGCCCGGGACGCTCGAGACGACGTCGACGCTGAGCGACGGGCGCACACCGCGGGCGAGCAGCTTGCCTGTCGGCGGCGGGCCGTGCCCCATCAGCATCTCGACGTAGGGCGCCACTGACGCCTTGCCGTCCGTCTCGGCGATCCAGTCGAGCTCCTCGTCGGTCAGGTCGGTCATGTGGATGTAGCAGACGTCAGGCCCCATCAGCCCGAGGTCGTGCATGTCCTTGACGGGGTTGTAGTGCAGGTTGTGAAGCCGCATGCCGACGTGCACGCTGATTTGCAGCCCGAGCTCACGCGCGAGCGCCCAGTCGTGCTTCGCTACGTCGAAGTTCGAGTTGCCGGGCTGACGCGCCGCCATGGCAAGGGTGAGCAGGCCGTCGTCGGACGAGAAGTAGGTCTCGCGGATGCGACGGATGTCCTCGGGGTGATTCAGCTCGCTGAACGACCACCACTCGCCGCCCGTCGGGACGCCGTGCGCGTAGATCGCCCGGATCCCGGCGTCCTTCAGGCCCTGAATGGCTGCGTCGGAATGATCCGGCGTGTTGCTGATGTGCGACCAGTCGAGGAGCGTCGTGACACCCGCGTTGAGTGCCTCGAGAGAGCCTGCGTAGTTGCCGATGTGCACGTCCTCGGGCCGGTAATGGCCGCCGACGCTGCCGAGCATGACGGCGAAATAGTGGTCCAGCGTGCAGGAGGGGAGCACGCCCCGTACCGGGGTCTGCCAGGTGTGCCGGTGGGTGTCGACGAATCCGGGCATCACGATCATTCCGGTCGCGTCGACCTGTTCGGCGTCGGTGATGTCGAGGTTGCGCCCGACCTCGACGATCTTGCCGTCCTCAACGAAGACGTCGCCGCTCGGGATCTCGCCGACCTGCGGATCCATCGATACGACGAAGCCGTTGCGGATCAACAGCCGCTGCGAGCTCATGCATCACTCCTTGGCTCGGACGGCAGCAGACCCTTGTTCGCGCTGCCGAATGTACAGCGAGCATAAACGCCTGCCCAGCGGCGAGTCAACGTGACCGACGCGGAAGAAGTCCTGCTCCGTCAGCGAGAACGCGGGAAACGCCGTCCGGAAGCGACGTCCAGCGGCGGTGGACGGCAGCGACGACCGTTTGGCCACAGTTGACACTTCGGCCCGATCCTGCAAAGAATGGGCGCCTGGTCGCGGCTACATCCCCCGGTCGCACGATGCTCGCGAGCGCCGTCATCGCCGCCCGGTTCCTGCCCGTGTGGCTCGCGACTGGGCGCACTCGCAATCGCGGCTGCGATTGCCGCGCCCGAGGCGCTGCAGAAGACGTCCTGGGCCTTCGTCCTCCCGTACATGACGATCCTCGCGGTCGCGGCGCTCGGACAGATGCTCGTCGTCATGCACGCCGGCATCGATCTCTCGACGCCGGGCGTGATCTCGCTCGGCGGGAACCTCCTCGTCGGCATCAGCGCCGGGTCCGACCATCGGCTCGCGCTCGGGATCCTCGCGTGCATCGGGCTTGGGGCCGGGGTCGGGCTCGTGAACGGGATTCTCGTCGGGGTCCTGCGCTTGAACCCGCTGATCGTGACGCTCGCGGTCGGGCAGATCGTGCTCGCGTGGGGGTTCAAGTACTCCCGCTCGGTCACGAGCCAGTCGAGCGTCCCGCTTGCCCTCTCCAACTGGGCGTCGAACAAGCCGCTCGGGATCAGCGTCGTCTTCTGGACAGGCGCCGCGCTGACGATTCTCGTCGCGCTCATCCTCCGCTACAGCGCCGCAGGCCGGCGCTTCCAGGCGGTCGGCGCGAATCCGCGCGCTGCGTGGATGGCGGGCCTGCACGTCCGCACGCACGTCGTCATCGCGTACACGGCAGCGGGGATCCTCTACGCGACGGCGACCGTGCTGCTCGCCGGCGTGCGGATCAGCATCGACCCGGCATTCGGAGCCGCGTACCTGCTTGCACCGATCGCCGCGGTCGTGATCGCCGGCTCGTCGCTCGCGGGCGGGCTTGCGAGCGCGACTTCGACGTGGGTCGCGGCGCTGGCGCTCACGCTGCTGACGCAGATGCTGCTCATCCTCGGTCTCTCGACGGCGATGCAGTACATCGTCTTCGGCGCCGCGATCCTCGTCGGGATGCTCGTGTCCGGCGATCGGGTCGCGGCGGTCCTCGGTCGCGTCCTGCGGCCGGCCGAATCCACAGCACCGCCCGCGCAACCTGCGGGCGCGAATACGAGCTGACGCACGAAAGGAGGAACGATGCACGTACGGAGGAAGCGCTCGATGCTGGTGGTGCTGATGCTCGTGCTCGTGGGGGCGCTTGGGCTCTCCGCGTCGAGCCGCGGCGGCACCGACAACACACGGCCTCGGCAATGCGCCGGCCGCCAACGTGGCGGGCGGGTTCGGCGAGGTGTACAAGGCGAACCCGAAGACGCTGGCGAAGACGCTCTTCAGCGCGAAGCTCCTGCCGGCGGGCGCGACGGCCCGCAACATCTCACTCGCGGCATACCGTCGCGCCGACATGAAGGTCAACTACGACCTCGCGCTCAAGTGCTGGAAGAACAACGGCTGCAGCACCGGCACCGGCGGCAAGCTGACGGTCGCCTATGTCGAGGGCTTCGGCGAGAACGTCTACCGGCAGATCTCGAAGATGGAATTCATCCTCCAGGCGCTCACCTATCCGAAGATCGGCAAGATCATCTACACGAGCGCCCATTCGGATCTGAACCAGGCGCTCGCCGACTTCCGTGCCGTGATCGCGCAGCACGTCTGCGGCGATCGTCACGTATCCGGACTTCGGCGACGCCATGATCCCCGTGTTCAAGGAAGCGACCAAGGCCGGCATCCCGGTCTCGACGTACGCCTGGGGCTTCGTCTCCGGCCCGGGCACGAACTACACGACCGTCGTCGGCGAGGACACCTGCAAGCTCGGCAAGGCGTTCGCGCACGTGATGAACACGCAGGTGAAGTCGGGCAACATCGCGCTTCCTCGGCGGGTTCCCCGGCAACCCGCTGTCGCTGGGCTGGCAGAACTGCGAGCAGCCGGCGCTCAACCGCGCGATCAAAGTCGTCGCGAACGAGCCGACGAACTGGGACCCGTCGAAGGTGCAGGGGATCGTCTCGGGCATCCTCGCGCAAGCATCCGAACATCAAGGGCTGGAGCTACGAGGACGCGGAGTTCATGGCCGCAGGCGGCTATGCGGCGTACAAGGCTGCGGGCTCCCGTACAACACCGTGCTCACCATGCGCACGGACGAGACGGCTCTCGGGCTGCCTGTACGACAAGCTGAAGAACCCGAATCTCAAGGTCTACTACTACACGGCGGGCAACTCGCAGATCCGCGTCGCGCTGACGGCCGACATGATGAAGCTGCAGGGAGCGAAGATCCCGCCGAAGATCGTGTTCCCGATCCAGCTGCAGAACATGGCGAAGCGGAACACGTGCGTCGACGGGCTATCCGCCGTCGGCGTCCGCGACGTCGCTCGTCCCGCTCAGCCTGCTGCAGCAGATGTACCCATAGGAGGAAGAGCAGAGCTGACCGCAATGTCGATCCCGGCCGTTGCCCCGTGTGCTCTCCCTGCGCGGCGTGTCGAAGGCGTTCGGAGCCGTGCAAGCGCTCCGCGATGTCGACTTCGACTGCCGCGCCGGCGAGATCCACGCACTCGTCGGCGAGAACGGCTCCGGGAAGTCGACGCTGCTCGGGATCGCGAGCGGCTTCGTTCGCGCGGACGCAGGGAGCCGTCGAGATCGGCGGGCGACCGCCTGCGCCGCGCCCTCCCCGGCAGCGGCACGGCGGCTCGGGCTCGGCATCGCGTATCAGACGTACTCGCACGTGCATCGACCTGTCGGTCGCCGAGAACCTCTACCTCGCCGTCCCCGCGCGACGCGCAGCCGACCTACCGGCGGATGCACGACGTGGGCGGCGGCGCGACTCGCGGAGTTCGCGCTCGACCTGCCGGTGCACGGCGGCCGGCGGGATCGCTGTCCCTCGCCGAGCGGCAGCTGCTCGAGGTCGTGAAGGCGCTGCTCGCCCGGCCGAAGGTGCTGCTCCTCGACGAGCCGACGACGGCGCTCGGGCCGCAGGACGTCGAGCGGCTCCACGCGCTGGTCGTCGAGCAGAGCAGACGCAGGCGTCGGCATCGTCTACGTGAGCCACCGGCTGCCGGAGGTGCTCGGAGTCGCCGACCGGATCACCGTGCTCCGCGACGGCGTCGGCCAGGGGACCTTCGACGCCGCCGACGATGTCGGAGGAGTCGCTCGTCGCGCTGATGATCGGCCGGCCGCTGCAGCTCGCGTTTCCGGAGCGGCCGGACCACGATGCGAGGCCGAGGTCGTGCTCGCCGGCTGCACGGCCTCCGCGGCGAGCGGTTCGGCCCGATCGACCTCGAGGTGACGACAGGGCGAGATCCTCGGCATCGCCGGCGCGGAGGGAAACGGGCAGGTGCAGTTCCTCCGCGCGCTCGCGGGCGCCGAGCGCGCCGCGGGCAGCGCGACGTGCGACGGGGACGAGCTCGACCTGCGCTCGCCGCTCGGGCCGCTCCGCGCGGGCGTCGTCCTGCTGAGCGGCGACCGCGCCGGCGAGGCGCTCTTTCCCGTGCTGAGCGTTCGCGCCAACGCGACGATTCAGATCCTGCGGCGGCTCGGCCGGTTCGGCGCTGCTACGCCGCCGGCGCGAAGCGGCAGACGGTCGACGGGCTCGTGCAGCGGCTCCGCATCCGGATGGCGCTCGATCGAGCAGCCGGTGCAGTCGCTCTCCGGCGGCAACCAGCAGAAGGTCTCGCTGACGCGGCCGTTCCTGCGCGGCAACGTCAAGGTCATCCTCGCCGAGGAGCCGACGCAGGGCGTCGACGTCGGAGCCCGCTTCGACATCTACGACGCGTTGCGCGCGAAGGCGGCCGAGGGCGTCGCGATGATCGTCAAGTCGAGCGACCCGCTCGAGCTCGCCGGGCTCTGCGACCGCGTGGTCGTGATGTCGCGCGGGCGGATCGTCGACGAGATCCAGGGCGACGAGCTCGGCGAGCGCCGGATCGTCGCAGGCGATCGTCGGCACCGCGACATCGGCGGCAGCGCGGCGTGAATGCGCGCGCCTGGTTGCCGCTGGCGCTGCTGTCGACGCTGATCGTCGCGCTCGGCGATCTATGCGACGGTCCGCCAGGACGCGTTCCTCACGAAGTACAACCTCGGCAACCTGCTCCTCGCCGCGATGCCGCTCGTGCTCGTCGCCCTCGGCCAGACGATCGCGCTCCTTGTCGGCGGCTTCGACGTCTCCGTTGCAGCGCTCATGACGATGTGCGTCGTCACTGCGTCGTTCACGCTTGCAACCGGGGTCGTCGACCGTCGTGCCTGGTCTTCGGCGCGCTCGCCCTCGTCGGCGTCGGGCTCGCGACGGGCATCTTCAACGCGACACTCATCCGCTTCTTCCGCCTGCCGTCGATCCTCGCGACGCTCGGCACGCTCAGCATCCTCGAAGGAGCGTCGCTGCTTCTGCGCGACCATCCTGCGGGCGAGCGATCAATCATCAACGTCGATCGACGCGCTGAACTACGAGCGTCGGCTTCGTCCCGCTCGCGTTCATCGGCGTCGTCGTGCTCGTCCTGCTCGGCGACGCGTGGCTGTACCGGACGCGCCCGGGACTCGCGTTGCGCGCCGTCGGCCTCGACGAGACGTCGTCGCGCCGGCTCGGCATGCGCACCGGACGTACCGTCGTGCTCGCGTTCGTCGCATGCTCGGTGATGGCGTCGATCGCCGGCTTCTACCTCGCCGCCGAGGTGCAGATCGGCTCGCCGATCATCGGCAACCAGGCGCTCGAGAGCATCGCGGCCGCCGTCCTCGGCGGCGCGGCCCTCGCGGGCGGCAGGGGATCGTTCGTCGGCACGCTGCTCGCGGCGCTCTTCCTGACGGAGATCGACAACGTGCTGCCGCTGTTCCAGCAGCCGACCGAGTACGCGGAGATGACGATCGGCGGCCTGATCCTGCTCGCGCTCGTGCTCTACCAGGCTGCCCGAGCTCGTCGGCCGGTTCCGGGCCGGCCGCCAGAAGCTCGCCGCGGCGTCGGCGACGCGCCAGCCTAGACGCGTATTGCGTGCGCGGATCCGCGGCGCGCCCGATCACGAACCAGATCGCGTGCACCGGCTCGTCGCCGATCGTCCACAGGCGGTGTGGCGACGACGAGTCGAACGCGATCGAATCGTCCGGGGCCGAGCTCGTACTCCTCGAAGCCGACGCGCACGCCGAGCGTGCCGCTCGTGACATAGCCGTACTCTCTGCCGCCGTGCGTCACGAGCGCGTCCTCCGGACAGGACTCGCGCCCCGACCGGATAGACGACGTACAGGAACTCGACGTCGCGCTCGCTGTGGGGCGTCAGCCGCTCCCAGCGCACGCCGGAGGCGAGGTTGATCACGCGACGCGTATCGGGACGCTCGACGAGGCCGCCGCCTCCGGGCTCGGCCCGAACGACGCGTTCCGGCGGCTCGGCGTCCCCGAAGACGTCGCTCATCGTCATCCCGAGCTCGGTCACGAGCGAATACGAGGGTGCTGACCGACGGGTTCACCCGGTCGAGCTCGATCTGCGAGACGAGGCTCGGCGAGACACCGACGCGGCGCGCGAGCTCGCGGAGGCTGATCCCGCGCTTCTCGCGCTTCTGCGCGGAGCCTGCCTCCGATCTTCGAAGGCTCGAAATCGCGAGCGACCGCCATGGCTCTCACCGTAGCCGTCTGCGGATCTCGGCTGCGATGCGGTCCGGCCCGGGGAGAAACGCGTCCTCGAGCGGTGGGCTGTAGGGAATGGGACGTGTTCGGCGTCGCGATCCGCCACGCGTCGTCGAGATATCCGAGCGCGTGCTCCGTCACAGACGCGAGCACCTCGCCCGCCCAGCCGCCCGTCAACGGGCCTTCCTCGACGACGACGATCCGGTTCGTCTTGCGAACCGACGCGACCACCGTGTCGAGGTCGAACGGGCGCAGGGTGCGGAGGTCGATCACCTCCACCGAGACGCCGTCCTGCTCGAGCGCTTCGGCGGCCTCGAGGCCGTGGTGGACGCTCTGCATCGCGGAGACGAGCGTGAGGTCGGAGCCCTCGCGCACGACCGCCGCCTCGCCGAGCCGGCCGACTTCGCCGTTCACCTCGCCCTCGAGCGCGTACAGCCGCTTGTGCTCGAAGAAGAGGACCGGGTTGTCGTCGCGGATCGCTGCCTTCAGCAGCGCCTTCGCGTCGGCCGGGGTCGACGGCGTCACGATCTTCAGGCCGGGCACGCCCATGAACCACGACACCGGCATCTGCGAGTGGATGGCGCCGAAACGCCCGCCGGCCCCGACGACCGAACGGATCGTCAGCGGCACGCTCACCTGCTCCTGCGTCAGGAACCAGTACTTCGTCGACTGGTTGACGAGGCATGTCCATCGCGAGCGTGAGGAAGTCGCCGAACATGATCTCGACCACCGGCCGCATTCCTTCACCGCAGAGCCGAACGCGGCTCCGGCGAGCGCCAGCTCCGAGATCGGCGTGTCGAAGACCCGTCGGGGCCGTACTTGTCGTAGAGGCCGGTGGTGGTCGCGAACACTCCGCCTGCGACGGCGACGTCCTCGCCGAAGAGGATGACGCGCTCGTCGGCCGCGAGCTCCTCGTCGAGCGCGTCCCGGATCGCTGTGCGGAAGGGAACCGTGGACATCAGGCGAGGAGAAGCGAGCGGCCTTTCGAGCAGCTCGCGCAGCCGGGACAGGAAACGCGCGCCGTCGGCGCCGTACACGACTCGGTGGTCGCAGGAGAGCGTCACCGTCATGACGTCGCGGAAGACGACCGCCGCCTGTGCCGTCCTCGACGGCCTCGCGCCGTACGCCGCCGACGGCGAGGATGGCCGCCTGCGGTGCGTCGACGATCGCGGTGAACGAGCGCACGCCGAACATGCCCGAGGTTCGAGACGGTGAACGTACCGTCGCGGAGCTCTTCCGGCTCGAGCGCACGCTTCCGCGCGCCGTCGGCGAGCCGCCGCGTCTCGGCGGCGATCTCCGACAGCGTCTTTGCGTCGGCATCGAACACGACCGGAACGAGGAGGACATCGTCGGCCGCGACCGCGACCCCGACGTTCACCCGCGCGTACTGCTCGATCGTCCCTTCCGCATACGCCGCGTTGAAGCGAGGGAACTCGCGCAGCGTCACGGCGGCCGCCTTGACGACGAAATCGTTCAGTGACGCCACGTCTGGTCCGCTCCGTTCGGGCGCCCTGACGGAGCTCCGTGACGAGCGACATGTCGATGTCGACCGAGACGGTGAAGGCGGGAACGGTCGTCGCGGACTCGACCATCCGCCGCGCGATCGTCGCCTGCGTCGCGGTCAGCTCGACGACGTGGGCTCGCCCCGGCCGGTCGGCTTGCTGCGCGGGCAGACGCCTCCGTCGCCGCGCGCCGCTCCTGCCGCAGCCTTCGTCACGTCGTCGCGGGTGATCCGGCCGCCCGGGCCGGTGCCGCTCAGGCCGTGGAGCGAGACGCCGAGCTCGACCGCCGTCCGTCGCGCGACCGGCGTTGCGTTCGGCTCGTTGCGGGCTCGCCGTGCGGCGCTGCGGCGGGGCGGCCGCCGTTCGCGAGCGTCGCGATCGGCTCGCCGATCGCGGCCGTGCCGCCCTCCGGGACGAGGATCGCCGCGAGCGTGCCGTCGGCCTCGGCCTCGTAGACGACCGTCGCCTTGTCCGTCTCCACCTCGATCAGCGCCGTCGCCCCGCGTGAATTCGTCGCCCGGCGCCTTCAGCCAGCGGACGATCACCGCCTCGGCCATCGAGTCGGAGAGCTTCGGCATCGTGAGCTCGGCCGGCATCAGTCCTTGAACTCCTGCGCCTGCAGCTCGGCAGGGAACGGAGCGGCGAGGCCGCGCTCCCGCATCCGCTCGAGCTCGCTCGTCAGCTCCGCCTCGATCTCGTCGAGCGCGGACCGCGTCGAAGCCCTCGGCCTCGAGCTGCGCGCGCAGGCGCACGATCGGGTCGCGTCCTCGCCATTCGTCGAGCTCACCCTCGGGCCGGTACGCGCCGGGATCGCTTCGCGAATGACCGACGAAGCGGTAGGTGAGCGCCTCGAGGAATGCGGGTCCTTCGCCCTCGCGGGCATGTGCGAGCGCGCGTGCGGCTGCCTCCCGGACCGTCCAGGCGCTCATGCCGTCGACCGTCTCCGCCGGGACGCCCATCACCTCGGCGCGTGCTCGAATCTCGCCTGCCGTCACCGAGCGGAAGGGCGTGTACTCGCCGTACCCGTTGTTCTCGCAGACGAGGACGAGCGGCAGCTTCAGCACCTGCGCGAAGTTCAGGCACTCGAAGACGTAGCCCTGGTTCATCGCGCCGTCGCCGAAGTAGGCGACGGCGACGCCGCCGGTCGTGCGCTTGAGCGCGAGCGCGGCGCCCGTCGCCGCGGCGATGCTGCCGCCGACGATGCCGAACGAGCCGATGAACCGATCGGCGGGCGAGTTGACGTTCATCGAGCCCGCGCGCCCGCCGTTGATGCCCGTCTCACGCGCGAGCATCTCGTCGAGGAGCTTCTGCGGATCGACTCCCAGCGCGAGCGCGTGCCCGTGGCCGCGATAGGTCGCCGCGACGCGATCCTCTGCGTCGAGGAGGCTCGCGACGCCCGGTCGCCACCGCCTCCTGGCCCGAGTAGAGGTGCGTCGTCCCGTACACCTCGCCCTTGAGAAAGAGCGACTGGACGAGCTCCTCGAATCCGCGGATGAGCAGCATCTGCCGATAGATCCGCGCGTAGAGGTCGAGGTCGTCGAGCGCGCCCGCGGCCGGACTGCCGGTCAGCTGGCTCAATTGACTCCGACGCCTGCGTTCGACGCGAGCCGCTCGCGCAGGTAGTCCCAGTCGCGCTCGAAGCGGTAGGAATGGCGTGGCGGGAGGGCCGGGAGCCGACGTCTCGAGCCAGCGGACGCGCCCTCCCTGCGTCTCGTAGAACGCGTGCACGCAGCCGACGCCGGTCCAGAACGCATCGCCTGGACGGAGCGTGTGACGGTCGCCGTTGGCGACGACGTCCACTTCGCCCTCGAGCATGTAGTACGACTCCTCGAACGGATGGTCGTGCGGGTGCGCGACCGCGCCCGGTTGGTAATCGACCATGAACATGGTGTGCAGCTGAGCGTCCAGGCGCTGGTCGACGAGCATCTTCACGGCGATGCCGCTGTACGCGAGGACGGCGGTCGCCATGCTCGCGGAGACCGTGGGCGCCGAGACTGCTGCGCCGTGCTTCAGCCGGTCGACATCCATCTCGCCGTCGCCCAGCAGGAAGAGGTTGCGGTTGCGTGGGTCGCGGACGTCGAGCTGTTCTATCCGCGACGTCGGGCGGCGGGCCGAGGAAGAAGGTGTCGCTGCCGTCGGTACGGGGGCGGGGTGCCGCCATCTCGATCCAGCTTCCTTGTGCCTCGCACGCGGAACGCGTGGGGCAGCCCGATCGGTATCGCGCCGCATGCGCCGGCCCTCAACTGGACCCCGCGGCCGTCGAGAAAGAGCACCGGATCGCCGCTCGAGCACGTAGAAGCTCGTCTCGAAGGAGTGCAGGTGCTCGTCGACGTGCCCGTCGGCGAGCGAGACGAGCGTGAGCGCCATGTGGGTCGAACCGAGCGATCCATCGACGAGCCGGCAAGTCGTCAGACCGCTCGAGCGGCCCGGCAGCGCTGCACGGAGCTCGATGTCGTCGCGCCGTACGAGGCGGTACGCAGGGCGCCCGTCCGCCAGCTCGCGTGTGCCCGGCGCGTCCGTCATCGAGGAACGCCGGCAGGCTCGACGGTCGCCGAGGACGCGACTGCCGACGCGAGGCCCGCGTCTCCGTCACGGCTTCCGTCCCCGTCGAGCGAGAGGAGATCGGCGCCGCGGACGTACATCCGGCCGGCGACGAGCAGCTCTTCCGCCGGGAAGCGCGTGATCACCTCGCACCCGGCCGGCGTCACGACGACCTCCTCCTCGATGCGCGCGGCCGACCGGCCGTCGGTTGCGGCGCAGTACGTCTCCAGTGCGAACACCATGCCCACCTCGAGCTCGACGGGGTGCTCGAGCGAGTGGACGCGCGAGATCATCGGCGACTCGTAGAGGCCGACACCGATCCCATGGCCGAACTGCAGGCCGAAGCACGTCTCCTCGTCGGGGAATCCGAGGTCGGCGGCAGTCGGCCAGACCGCGGCGATCTTGTCCGTCGTCATCCCGGGTCGCACGAGCTCGATCGCAGCGTCCAGCCACTCGCGGCACTGCTTGTACGCGTCGAGCTGAGCCGCGTTGACGCCGCCGACGTTGAACGTGCGGTAATAGCACGTCCGGTAGCCCATGAACGAGTGGATGATGTCGAAGAACGCCTGATCTCCCGGTCGCAGCAGGCGGTCGGAGAAAACGTGCGGATGCGGGTTGCACCTGTCGCCGGAGACGGCGTTGACGGCTTCGACGTGCTCCGAGCCCATCTCGAAGAGCAGGTCGTGTGCGCGCGCGACGATCTCGTGCTCGTATACGCCCGGCCGGAGCATCCGGTAGATCTCCTCGTAGACAGCGTCGACGAGGCCTGCGGACTGGTCGAGCAGTGCGATCTCCTGCGCTGTCTTGATCTTGCGCGCCTCGAGCATCACCTGTGAGCCGTCGGTGATGTGCACGCCGGCGCGCTGCAGCGCCTCGATCGTCAACAGGTCGGCCATGTCGATGCCGAGCGGCTCGTCCAGCAGGCCGCGCTCGCGCAACTCGTGCGCGATCCGTTCGCCGAGCCGGTCGGGAATGCCGGTCTCGACGGGCATCGCTCCGCGCATCGGCGCGACGCCGGCGCGGAAGTTTTCCGGCGGCAGCCACGGCGCGAACAGCTGGTGGTGCCGGGCTGCCGAGCCGAAGTCCCAGAGGATCGGATCCTCGCCGCGTGGGAGCAGCGCGTAGCGCGCGTTCTTGTCCCGGGCCCACTCCCCGATGTGCGTGCTCGTGACGTAGCGGATGTTGTTCGGATCGAACAGGAGCACCGCGCCCAGATCGGACCGCTCGAGGGCGGCCTTCGCGCGATCGAGCCGGTCTCGGCGCAGCTGCGGGAAGTCGATCCGCTGCTCCCAGTCGACCGCGCGGGTCGCGTCGGGCGAACCGGAGGTTCTGCTGCGCATGCTCATCGAGAAACCCCCTGCTCCGCGGTTCGAAGATTCAGGTAGAGCGCCATGAAGTCGGAATCCGCATATCCCGCCTCGATCGCGGCACGGAGCAAGGACTTGAGCTCACGCGTCACCGGGAGGACGAGCCCGGCCTCCTCGGCGACGTCGAGGGCGAGATCCACGTCCTTCTCCATGAGCGCGGTCGTGAAGGTCGCCGAGTAGTCGTCGCGGAGCAGCGGCTCGGTCTTGTACTTGACGAAGGGCGCGCCGGCGGCAGAGTCGCCCATCACATCGAGCAGGTCACGGCGCGAGACACCCTCCGCTTCACCGAGGACCAGGGCCTCCGACATCAGCTCGGCGAGCCCCGCGATCATCAGGTTGACCGCGAGCTTCACGATGCGTGCCTGCTCTTCGTCGCCGACGTGATGGATTGTCGGGCCGATCGCGTGGAGCACCGGCTCGACGCGCATCAGGGCGTCTCTCGGCCCGGAGACGATGAACGTGAGCTTCCCGGCGCGCACGACGGTCGGGTTTCCGCTGACCGGAGCTCGCAGGTAGGAGATCGACGCTTCCGCAGCGCGGGCCGCGACGCGCGACGACGCTGCAGGCGACACCGTGCTCAGGTCGACGAACACGGTGCCGGGGCGAGCCGACTCGACGATCTGAGCTGCGACTGTCTCGAGAGCCTCGTCGTTTGCAAGCGAGGTGAGAACGACGTGCGCATGCGCGGCCAGCTCGGGCACCGAACGGGCCACCACCGCGCCCTGCGCCGCCAGCGGTTCGGCCTTCTCGGGCGTGCGGTTGTGCACCGAGAGCGCATAGCCCGCAGTCAGCAGGCGTTCCGCAACGGCCGTGCCCATGTTGCCGAGTCCGATCAACCCGACGGCGAGACGCGGGTCGTGTGCGTCGCCCACTGTGCAGTATGAATAAACGAATCGCGGCGGCGGGTCAAGCGACGACCCGGGTTTTGGGCCTGTTTCGAGGTGTCGCGCCAGGCTTGTACAGCGTGGCGAGACGCCTGCGCGTCCTGAAAATCCGACATGTGGTAAGAGAGTGAGGTCGTGAAGAAGAGCGCGCCGCAGAAAGCCGAGTCCGCTTCAGCCTTGATCGACGCGAGGATCAGAGAGCTGGACGACTGGCGGGGCGAGCTCCTCTCCCGGCTCCGTGCTCTCGTCAAAGAGGCAGACCCCGACGTGGTCGAGGAGTGGAAGTGGAGAGGGACGCCCGTGTGGTCTCACGATGGGATCATCTGCACGGGCGAGACCTACAAGGCCGTCGTCAAGATGACCTTTGCCAAGGGCGCGTCGCTGAAAGACCCCTCGGGCCTCTTCAACTCGAGCCTCGA
Source organism: uncultured Actinomycetes bacterium (assembly GCA_963848665.1). Lineage (GTDB taxonomy): Bacteria > Actinomycetota > Thermoleophilia > Gaiellales > Gaiellaceae > Palsa-739. Next base: position 12,999 of record CAWKEF010000002.1, on the reverse strand, counting down.
AGGGAACGTCAGGCGCGCCATCGATTTTCACGAAGGCGACAAGGTCGACGAGAAGGCCCTCAAGGCTCTTGTTCGCTCCGCGGTCGCACTGAATACGGGCAGCTAGCTCGGCCATCGGCTCCCCAGTCGGGCGGCGGCGGCGGTCCCGTTCTCGTCGGCTATGTAGCGGCCATGGTGACGTGGCCGGGTTCGCTTGCGACGCGGTCGAGCCAGGCGGGGATGCTGGGATAGGGCTCGAGGTCGAAGCCGCCTTCATCCGCAACGTGCGTATACGCGTAGAGCGCGATGTCGGCGATGGTGATCGCCTCGCCGACGAGCCAGTCTCGATCGGCGAGCCCCGATTCGAGCGCCGCGAGCGCCTTTTCGCCGCGTGACGTGAGCTGCGCGCGCTGCGACTCCCACACCTCCGGCTTTCCGTAGTACGTCTTGAGGAAGCGGGCGACCGCGATCGCCGGCTCGTGCTCGTATTGCTCGAAGAACAGCCACTGCAGCACCTTCGCGCGCTCGTAGGCGTCCTTCGGGACGAAGCGCGTCTCTTCGCCGAAGTACCAGAGGATCGCGTTCGACTCGGCGAGGGGGCGGCCGTCGTCGAGGATCAACGTCGGCACCCGCCCGCTCGGGTTGAGATCGCGCAGCTGCTCGCGCGGGTCGCTGCGATCGATCACGTCGACCTCGCGCGTCTCGTACGGGATCCCGAGCTGTGCGAGCAGGAGCCGGACCTTGTAGCAGTTGCCTGAGATCGAGCTGTTGTAGAGGAGCATCAGGTGAGCTTACGGGCGGGTTGCTGTTCGGGGCCGAGAAACCGCCCAACGGAGGTCGCGAACCCGCCCGCCGCCGCCACGTAGCAGGGCTTCTTCGCCCGAACCTTGACATCGGAATCGCCACGGGCGATCGTCGCTCGGGATGGCAACGACCGCCATTTTTGCCGAGATTCTGATCGCGGGACTAGAGGCTCTCGCGTGGCTCGCGCTGCTCGTCTTCGGGCTTCATTGGGATTCGTCGTTTCATCATCGACGAGTCGATTTCAAGGACTGGGAGGCGCTCACAACGCTTGCGGTGATTTCCGTGGCCTACGTGTTCGGCATCCTGGTAGATCGCGCCGCCGACAGCCTCCATAAGGGTGTCCGCAAGCTCGTGAAGCTTGCTTTGCTTCACACGAGTCGATCCAGGCAACGCTTTGAGACGGTGGAAGAGCGCGAACGCCGGTCAGAGATGACGATGACGGTATTGGCGGCGGGTGGCGAGCTGGCCGGCTTCTTGGAGTATCAGCGGAGTCGAGCAAGAATCGCCCGAGCCACTGCACTCAACGCCGGACTCGCTGCTCTATCGGTGCTTGTGGTCTGGATTGCTTCGGCGCATCCGCCGGGCTCCGATCGGTTCGGTGTCGAGCTTGGACTTCTTGCAACGTCTCTAGCCGCGCTCAGCGAGATCGTCTACGTGAGGATCGACAAGGCTCACAAGAAGCGACTCCGGGACGCTTACAAGGTCATCGTCTCGCGTGACCATGGATCGCGGCACGTCGCAGAAATCTGATCGCGGTGCAGTGAGCGCGCGCGCAGCTCGAGCCGCTGCGATTCCCTACAAGCGCGTCGCGACTCCGCCTGCTTACCGGTTTCTCGTAGTTCAGACGTCGGACGGGAACCACTGGACGTTCCCGAAGGGCCGGCGGAACAACAAGGACGAGACACTGGCCGACGCAGCCGAGCGAGAAGCCCGAGAAGAGGCCGGCGTGACCGGCCGCCTCAGCCCCGCACAGGTCACCGACTATGTCTTCCCCCGCAAAGGCCGTGCACAGACCGTGGTTGCCTTCCTGTTGGAGGTAGCCGACGAAGGCATACCGCGAAAAGGGCGAGACGCGCGCAGGCGCACACACTGGTGTACTCGTGCCGAAATCGTGGAACGCCTGATGGCGGGAAGAGAGCCGGCCTACATCGAAACCGTAAACCGGATTCTGGACGCAGTCGAGAACGCCCTCGACGAAGAGGTGTAGTCAGGTAGTCAGGTCGTCGGCGCCTTTCACGCCGAGGTTCGTCAGGGGCGAGGTTCGTCCTTGGACTCGAGTTGCGCGAATGCTTCCGCGAAAACCTCGATCGGATTGGCCCCCATGATCAGCAGGCGCTCGTCGAGCACGAATGCCGGGATCCCGTTGATTCCCATCGCCTGTGCCTGACGCGTCGACTCGAGCACCTGGCGGCGGTACGCGTCCTCGTCGGCGATCGTCTGCTCGACCTGCTCGCCGGGCAAGCCGACCTCGCCGGCCAGACGGCGGAGCTCCTGGGGATCGCCGATGTTCGTCTGTTGCTCCCAGTAGGCCTCCATCAGCCGGTCGTGGAACGGCTCGCCCAGGTCGTACGCGCGCGCGAGCTCGGTCAGCCGCAGAGGCAGGATCGTGTTCGGGATGATCGACGGCGGGTCGTACGGGAGTCCGCGCTGCGCGAAGCGCTCGATCATCGGATCGTGCTCGAAGCCGTAGCGCCGATGGAGCTCGGCCCGGGTGATGCCCTCCGGTGGATATTCGGGATGAAGGTAGAACGGCTGCCAGTGGAGGGCGGCGTCGAACCGGCGCCGTACCTGCTCGGCCGTCTTCTGGCCGAGCCGGCACCAGGGTCAGATGTAGTCGGACCAGATCGAGACTCTATGGTCGGCCATTGCCACCGATGAGTTTGCCCGACACGCGGCGTCTCATGCTCAGAATCCCTTCGAGCAGGAGGCTCAGATGTCCAAGTTGAATCTCGCGCAGGTCGGCCGCGTTTGCGTCAGCGTCGCCGACACCGACCGTGCCGTCGGCTTCTACGTCGACACGCTCGGCTTCGAGAAGGTAGTCGATGTTCCGATGGGCGACGCGGGACGATGGGTGGAAGTCGCTCTGCCGGGAGCCGTCACGACGATCGCGCTTGCCCCTCCGCCGCCGGGAAGCGAGCCCGGGGGCAGCCAGACCGGTATCTGCCTCGACACCTCGGACGTCGACACGGATCACGCGACGCTGAAGGGCGCCGGGGTCGACGTCGACGACGAGGTGACGCGGTGGGGCGACCCCGTGCCGCCGATGTTCTGGCTGCGCGACCCCGACGGCAACTCGCTCATCGTCGTGCAGCCGGCGGCGGCGTAGCCACAGCGGTGCCTACACGCGACCGGCCGGACCTAGCCGGCCGGTCGCGGTCGAGAAGAGCTGGCGCGCTTACCGCGTCCCGATCTGCATCCGCAGCATCCGCGGGATCGCCGCGGCGGCGCGCAGCGGAAGAGCCGGCCGACGACCGTCCTCGTCGGCCTCCTCACATGCCATGATCGCGGCGCGCACGAGGCCGCCTCCCAGTCGTTTCAACGGCTCGGGCGGGAGCGCGTTGACTTGACGCGTCGCGAGTGGAAGCTGCGTCCACTCGTCGTCGAGGCCGAGCGCGAGCGAGGAGAGGATCTGGCCTCCGAGCCAGCTCGGGCCGACGCCGTGACCCGAGTAGCCGAGGCCGTAGTGGATGCCCGTGCGGGGAACGGTGCCGAAGAACGGCAGGTGGTCGGCCGACACGTCGATCGGGCCGCCCCACGCGCGCTCCACGCGTGCGTCGGCGAGACCAGGGAGCAGGCGCCGCAGTCCGCGCTCCGCGCGCCCGGCCGAAGCCGAGTCGTTCGTGAAGCGACGGTCGATCCGGCCGCCGAGCCCGATCGGGCCGGTGCCGCTTCCCATCAGGACGCGTCCGTCGCTCGTCGCTCGGAAGTAGTGGAGGAACATCCGTCCGTCGACCACTGCTTCGCCTCCCGTCCAGCCGATCTCGCGAAGCAGCTCGGGCACGGGCTCGGTCAGGACGACGTAGGAGCCGAAGTTCGTCACGTGCCGCCGCACCGGCCGCCAGCTCGAGCCCGCCGCGTTCGTGGCAACGACGATCGCGCCGGAGCGCACCCGTCCGCGCGGAGTGGTCACGAGACCGTCCGCGAGAGCGATCGCAGGCGTGTCCTCGTACAGCTCGACTCCCGCTGCGAGCACCTCCGCGCGGAGCGCACGAACGAGGCGTTCCGGCTGAACCGTCGCGCCCTCGCGGAAGAACACACCCTTCCGGAACGCGGGTGAGGCAATACGTGCTGCAAGGTCGTACTCGTCGAGCGCGACCGCCTCGGCTGCTGCCCCCAACCTCTCTGCCGCGCGCACGGAGGCGTCCACCGCCTCGTCCTGCGACGGTGTGGTCGAGACCTTCAACAGCCCTCCCTCGCGCAACCAGATCTCGGAGCCGAAGTGCCGGACAGCCGGGATGATCCCTTCGCCCGCGCGCGCCACCTCGAGGGCGCCGGATTCGCCCAGCCGCGTGACGAGCCGGGCGACGGTCGCCCAGTAGCCGTGCAGGAATCCGCCGTTCCTGCCGCTCGGTCCGGCGCCGCAGCGGTCGGCCTCGAGCACGACGACCCGCGCCGACGGCTCCTTCGCGCGAAGCGCGAGGGCAGTCCAAAGGCCGGTGAAGCCGCCGCCGACCACGCATGCGTCGGCCCTGGTGTCCTCCTCGAGTGCGGCCGCACGCGCGACGCTGCCGCTCCGCTCCGCCTCGTCCCACCACCATGGGGGAAGCATCGGCTGGACGGTCGGGAGGGAGATGTCGACGTGCGCTAGACGGTGTGCGCGGCCGGGACCGCGTCGAATTCGGGCTGGGCCTCCGTCCGCTGAGGCAAGCTCTCCTGTGCGACGAGGTTCCACAGCGACCACACCTTCACAGGCTCGGTCTTCCCGCGCACCTCGAGCTCCGCCACGTAGACGAGGTCCTCGGGCTCTTCGCGCAGGAATGCCCGCGTCGAATCGGAGATGAAGAGCGGGTAGGGCGTTCCCTTGGTCATGCCCTCGAGCCGCGACGCCGTGTTCACCGTGTCGCCGATCGTCGTGTACTCGAGTCGGCGCTCCGAGCCGATATTGCCGGCCATGATCGGGCCGCTGTGCAGCCCGACGCCCATTCGGAAACCGTCGCCGTAGCCCTGTTCGGATATCCACGCGTTCACGCGCGGCAACCGGTTTCGGATCATGTCGACCGCTGTCGCAACGGCCCGGTCGGCATGGTCCTCCTGGTCGAGCGGGGCGCCGAACACGGCCATCATCCCGTCGCCGAGATACGAGACGAGCGTGCCTCCGTGGTCGAGCACGGCCTGGCTCATCTCGCCGAAGTAGTAGTTGAGGATCTGGATCACGTCCTCCGCCGAGCGGCTTTCGGAGAAGGTGGTGAAGCCGCGGAGGTCGGTGAACATCATCGTGCAGGTGCGCAGCTTGCCGCCGAGCCGGAGACCGTCACCGGTCTGCGCCAGCACCTGGTCGACCACCTGCTCGGGGACGAAACGACCGAACACGTCGCGGATCCGCTCCCGCTCGATGATCGTGAGCACCTGTCCCGCGACGATCGACACGACGGCGGAGATGATCAGCGCAAGAAGGGGATACACGAAGAGCACGACCCGTCCATGGTCGAACGCGACCTGGACACCGGCCGCGAACGCGGCACCCGCGATGGCCGAGACGGCAAGAGCGCGGAACGGTGACATGCGCAGGCACGCGAGCGGCGCCACGAACGCGAGCAGGAGGACGAGCAGATCGTCGAGGTAGTTCGGCGCGTTGCGAAGCGGGAATCCGCGCAGCGCGGTCGAGATCCCGTTCGCCTCGACCTCTGCGCCCGACATCAGCTCGTTGCCGGACACCGACGTCGGGTGCACGTCTTGCAGCGACTGCGCGACAGGCCCGACGACGACGATCTTGCCCCGCACGAGGCTCGGGTCGAACTGCCCGCGCATCACGCGCGAGAACGAAAGGGTCCGCACCGTCCCTGGCGGCCCGAGGTAGTCGATCCAGCCCGACGAGCCGCCGAGCGCCGACGGGGCGATCGGCTTGCCGGTTGCCCGTTCCGCGGTCTGGACGGAGAAGCTCTTCAGCCCCTGCACCTCGTAGGGGACTCGGCGGATGACGCCGCCGGTATCGGTCGGAAGCAGGGCGTTGGCCGCGACGGCGTGGATCTGCCGGAGGATCCCGCCGCCTCCGAGCACATCGGTCTGACCGTTGCCGTTCAGCTCTGTCGTCGCGAGGACGACGTTTCGTGCACGGGCGACAGCCTCGATCAGCGCGTTGTCGTCACGCGGATCGGTCGGCTCGGTGAACTGGATGTCGTAGGCGATCACCTTTGCGCCTGCGGCGCGCAGGTGGTCGATCACCTTTGCGTGGAACGCGCGCGGGAAGGGCCACCGCGTCTGCAGGTCGCTGAACGTCGGGCCGTCGATCCCGACGACGACGAGGTTGGTCGGCGGGGGCTGGCTCCCTCGGAGCGAAAAGCGCACGTCGACCGTCGAGAGCTCCTGGGAGTGGAGGGTTCCGATCGCATGGGCTCCGAACGCGAGCAGCGCGGCGCCGATCCCGATGCCGAGAAAAAGGCCGACCTTCAACCGGTGCCGCATCCCAAATCCCCCCGCAGCTCACATACGTGCCTGTGGATCGTCGCACAAAAGTCGCGTTCTGAGAACTCGGGGATCGGCGAGGATCGCGGCGAGACCGGACTCCTGGGTGGTTGATCCCCAATCGGGAGAGGAGTACAAGAAGGGGGAGGGCGCTTCGAGGAGTGGGGTCTGCGGCGCTAACGGGTCGGACATCCCGAGGGGGGTGGATCGTGGGCGGCACGGTGCCGGGCAGCGGCGGCAGCAGGTGGTCTCGCGGGACGAGGCCTGTGCTGCTGCTCGCGCTGACGCTCGTCGGATGCGCGCTCGTGGGCTCGAGCGCCGCGCGCGCCGCGACGATCACGGTCAACACGTTCGCGGATCCGCCGCTCGTCGGGACCTACTGTGACGGGTCGGCCACCTGCTCCCTCCGCCAGGCGATCGCCCATGCCGCGAGCGGCGACGAGATCAGCCTCGATCGCGGCGTCTACCAGGTCACGCAGGGAGCCCCGCTTCTCATCGACAAGGATTTGACGATCACGGGGGCCGGAGGCTCGGCGACCGCGATCGACGGCAGCTTGAACCGCGACGCGGGCAACGACCTGAATCGGATCATGAAGATCGCCTCCGGGGCCGTCTCGATCACCGGCCTGACGTTCACCGGCGGCGGCGACGGCAAGGACGAGAACTTCGGCGGCGGCGCGACCCCGACGGTCAATCTGAACGGCGGCGGTGCGATCTTCAACGAGAGCGGCTCGCTCGCACTGTCCGACGTCGCGTTCGTCGGCAACAACGGGAACACCCCGATCGGCGGCGCGGTCGCCACGACGGGTCCCTCGCTCGCGATGGTGAACGTGACGTTCTCCGGGAACGCCGCCGGAGTCGCCGGTGCGTTGCGCGTACGCGGAGGGGCCGTCACCGGCACCGGGGTGACCTTCGACGCCAACAACGGCGCCTTCGGGGGTGGCAGCGTCTACATCGACGGCGGCTCGCTGACCCTCAGCAACTCGACGATCGACGGAAGCGCCGGCCAGAACGGGTTCGGGATCGGGGTGCACAACGCCCGAGGCACCGTAACGCTGACGAACGTCACGATCGCGCACAGTCAGGGCTACGCGCTCGAGACCGATGTCGGAGCAACGACGAGCATCCAGAACACGCTCATCGGGCTCGGCGGTCGTGGCGACTGTGTTCCGTCCGGACGGAACGACAGCGTCACGGACAGCACGACCGGCCCTGCAGTCACGCACGACAACGGGAACAACCTCGACGAGAACAACGACTGCAGCCTCCAGGTCTCGACGCTGTCCGGCGACCCGATGCTGGCTCCGCTTGCAGGCAACGGCGGCCCGACGAAGACAGATGCCCTCCTGCACGGCAGCCCGGCGATCGATGCCGGCAATCCGCTCGCCTGTCCGGCGAGCGACCAGCGCGGTGCAACCCGCATTGGGCCGTGCGACATCGGTGCATACGAGGCGCAGCTCGTAGGACAGCCGACGGCGACGGCAGGCGAAGCGACCGCATCGTCCTCCGGCGGCAGCTCGAGTGCGACGTTGCGTGCGGACATCAACCTGCGGGGCGAGGGCGGTGCCTTCTTCTTCCAGTGGGGCCCGGCTCTCGATCTCGGATCCTCGACGCCGCTCGTCGGAGCCGGCAACCCGTCGGAACAGACGACCGTCAGCGAGGAGTTGTCGGGGCTCCTGCCCGGACGCACCTATTCCTTCCGCGCGGTCGCCGAGAACGCCTCCGGTTCGACGACGAGCGAGAACACGAGCAGCTTCACGACCCCGGCCGACCAGCCGAGCGTCACGGGCGTGCAGCAGAGCGCGGGCGACGACACGAGCGCGACGATCGACTTCACGATCGATCCGAACGGCGACAGCACGCAGTACTTCGTCGAGTGGGGTACGACGCCCGACTTCGGCAACGAGACCGACACGGTCGACATCGGCACGACGGCGGGCGCGCAGCAGCGCTCCGTGACGCTTACCGGCCTCGACGCCGGCACAACCTATTTCGCCCGGGTCGTCGCGCGGAACGGGTTTGGCGAGACGGACGTCGACACCCAGTTCAGCACCAGCGCGACGGCTGCACCGGAGGACGTCTACGTGGACGCTGCCTGGTCCGACGTCTCGGACGGGGATCCCGTGACCGGGCCCCAGGGACAGCCGCTGACCTTCGGTACCGACGCGTTCGCGACGATCGGCAATGCCGTCGAGGCCGTGAACAGCTCCGCCGACTCCGGAGCGACGAACACGACGATTCACGTCGCTGCGGGCGACTACTCCGAGGAGGGTCCCCTCTTCCTCCAGGAGCAGGGCGAGCGCCTCATCGGTGCGGGCCGCGACGTGACCCACGTCGACCTGCCGCAGCTCGCCCTTGCCGCCGCCGAGCAGGTCGTCGACGGGTTCGACCTCGCAGGCCCCGGCTCCTGGGACGGTGTCAACGTCTGCCAGGGATGCAACGCACCCGTCGTGAGCCTGGAAGGAGACAGCTCCGACTCGAGCGAGCATGACGTGCCGCAGCACGCGATCGTCCGGAACAACCGCATCAGCGGAGGCATCCAGGGCGTCTCGCTGAACAGAAGCGAGCTCGCCGACTTCCCGGCCGGCGGCTCCGAGGTCTCGGGGAACGAGATCCTCCACAACATCAGCGGCGTCTACGTCGACGGCGGCTCGAACAACCTGATTGCAGGGAACGACATCCACGACAACGGCGGCTCGTCGGGCCCGCAGGCGCTCGGTCCTGATCGCGGACGCGTACAACACGCATCCGAGCGGAAACGTCGTCAGCGACAATACGATCGCAGCCTCCGGCAACCACGGCATCAGCGTCCGCACCTCGGACAACACGATCAGCGACAACACGATCACGGACAGCGGCACGAGCTACCCGCAGTTCGAGGAGTCCTCCGGGATCGAGATCACCGGGGCCCGGGACAACGCAAACGACAACGTCGTGTCGGGAAACACGATCACCGGCAGTGCCTTTGCGGGTATCAAGATCGGCACCTCCGCCGACGGCAACACGATCCGCGACAACACGATCGGCGGCACACTCAACGGCGGGGCCGACAGCTCGGCCGACGCGGCTGCCGGCGGCGCAGGGATCCTGATCACGAGCGCCGCTGCGACGAACACGACGATCACCGGCAACACGCTGCACGGCAACAGCGGCTGGGGGATCCAGCAGGAAGGCTCCGAGGGCAGCTCGGCCGGCAACGCCGCGAACCGAAACGACATCAGCGGCAATGCGGGCGGTGGTGTCGAGAACAACGACGGCGACGTGTTCCATGCGACCGGGAACTGGTGGGGCTCCTCCGACGGTCCGTCCGGAGCCGGGCCCGGCCACGGCGACGCCGTGAGCACGAACGTGACCTTCGACCCGTTCCTCACCACGTCGTGCCTCGGCGGAGACGCGTGCCCGAGCACACCGCCGCCGCCGACGGGCCTCACGACGTCCGCGTCGGGGTCTGAGATCGACCTCGCCTGGACGGCGTCATCGGGTGCCACCGGCTACCGGGTGTACCGCGCGACGACGAGCGGCGGCCCCTACGGCCTGGTCGGCTCTCCGTCCGGGACGAGCTTCGCCGACACGACCGTCTCCCCGGGCACGACCTACTACTACATCGTCAGCGCCGTGAACGCCGCCGGCGAATCCGGCGGCTCGAGCGAGATGTCGGTTCAGGCGACTCAGGCGGCCCAGCCCGCCCCCGCCCAGCCGCAGGCCCCGGCCGGGCCGAGCGCGGCCGTGCCCACCGTCGGAAACGAGAGCGCGGGCAACATCCTCGACGTCGGCGCGACGGTCACCGCAACGATCGATCCCGGCGGCTCGGCCACGCATTACGTCGTCAAGTACGGGACGACGTCGAGCTACGGCTCGCAAACGGGCTCCGTCGACCTCGGCCAGAGCTCGGGCGCGCAGCAGGTGACCCAGGAGCTGACCGGGCTCGCACCCGCGACGACCTACCACTTCCAGTTCGTGGCGACGAACGGCCAGGGAACGACGGCAGGCCCGGACGCCACGTTCACGACTCTCGCGGCGCCGCCGCCTTCAAGCCTGCCACCGCCTGTGCAAGGCGTCTCGATCGACGTGCTTCCGTTCCTCGGCACGGTCCTCGTCAACGGAAAGCCGCTCGTGGCAGGCGAGCAGATTCCGTTCGGAGCGGTCGTCGACACGACGCACGGCACGGTTCTCCTCGAGAGCCTCTCGCCGACCGGCGAGCCGATCGCGGCCTATTTCACCGGCGCGGTCTTCATGCTCACGGTCGGCGCCGACGGCACGACGACGCTCGTCCTCCAGGGAGGCGACTTCAGCGTCTGCCCGTCGAAGGCGACGCGGCACTCGGCCGCGAGCGCGCAGGAGAAGAAGCCTATCCGCAACCTCTGGGGGAGCGGCCACGGCCAGTTCGCGACGCAGGGCCGGTACGCCTCCGCGACCGTGCGCGGCACGATCTGGAACACGCAGGACCTCTGCAGCGGCACCCTGGCCAGGGTCCAGCGCGGAGTCGTCTCCGTCTTCGACTTCGTACGGAAGAAGACCGTCACGATCACCGCCGGGCAGAGCTACCTCGCCGGCCCGTCCGCGAGCGTGGGACGGTCCTCGGTGGCTACGCGCCCGGCGACCGTGCCGGCTGACGGCAAGAGCCGGGCGACGATCACGGTCACGCTCCGCGACTCGGCCGGCAACCCGCTCGCCGGCAAGAACGTCAAGATCGGCGCCCGCACCGGGCTAACGACCGACTCGGCCGGCACGACGTCGATCACTGTTGCATCCGCCCACCGCGGCACCTCCCGCTACGTGGTCACCGACACGACCGACGGCATCCGCATCGGCGCCGCAACCGTGACCTTCACCGTGGCGCCGTCCCGGGCGTAACCGCTCTCGTTCCCGAGTGTCTTCACCCGCGAACCCCTCAAGCGTCGGCGGCAAACGGCCGATGAGTAGGCGATCGCATGAAGATCCTGCTTCTGCCAGCGGTGCTCCTTTCATCCCTCGGCTTCACGCTGCCGTTCGGCGGTCAGCACCTGAGCCGGACCGGGCTCGAGCGCGCCATCGCTACCCAGATGAACTCGAGCGCGGCGGGCGGGATCACGCAGAGCGTGCACTGCAACCACCAGACAGCCGCCACGTCCGGAACGACGCGCTACCTCTGCACCCTCACGAGCGTCCAGGGGACGCACGAGCGGGCGATCGTGTTCGTCAACGGTGGTAGCTGGCGCGCTGACTGGGCGCCGCTCGCCGGCTGAGCTGCGGGCACCCTTCCGCCGCAGGCAGGACAGTTGACCGACCGGCTCGCCGACCGCTCCGTCGCGGTGATTCTCGGCGGCCAGGCCGCTTCCGGCGCCTACGTCGCCTCACCCACCTTCGAGCACTACCGCTATTGCTGGTTTCGCGACGGGTCCTTCATGGCCGAGGCGATGTCGCGCGTCGGCGAACGCAGGAGCGCCGAGCGGTTCTTCGACTGGTGCGCGGCCATCGTCCGGGCGGACCCCGACGGCCCCTGGGACTCGCGCTACCGGCTGGACGGGTCGAGGGACGAGACGACCTGGTGGCCGCATCATCAGCTCGACGGGCTCGGGCTCTGGGTGTGGGCGATGCGCAACCATGTGTCTCGCCACGGCGTAGGCGACCGCTGGGACGACGCAGCCCAGGCGACGACGCGATATCTCTGTGCGCATTGGCAGGACCCGTGCCACGACTGGTGGGAGGAGCGTGCGGGTGTGCACGCGACGACGCTGGGCTCGATCTGGGCCGGTGTCGGCGGAGAGGCGATCGCCGACCGTGCGCGGCGCGCGTGCAGCAGCGAGCGTCTCGACGGGTCGCACGCATTCCTCGCCGTGCTCGGCCTCGCCGACCACCGGCACCTCGAACGTCTCGAGCGGGAGCTCGGGTACCACCGCCATCCCGACGACGAGTACTACGGCGGCGGGGAGTGGCCGATCCTCGCCGGGTTCACCGGGTGGGCGCGGCACCTGCTCGGGCTCGATGCGTCCCCGCAGCTCGCCTGGATCGAAGCGAGCGCGAACGCGGACGGGACACTCCCGGAGCAGACGGGGGCGCAGCTACGACCGGAGTGCTATCGAGCGTGGGTCGCAAAATGGGGAGAGCCCGCGTCGCCGCTTCTCTGGTCGCATGCGATGTATCTGATCCTCCGGGACGCCGTCGGCGCGTGAGGCCGGTTCGTCCGCGCCGTGCGGGGGAAGAAGCGCGAGCGTGATCGGCGACCTCTGGTACAAGAACTCGGTCCTCTACAGCCTCGACGTCGAGACGTTCCTCGACGCGAACGGCGACGGCTGCGGCGACTTCGAAGGGCTGAGCCGGCGGCTCGACTATCTCGAGAGCCTCGGCGTCGACGCCGTCTGGCTCGCTCCCTTTCAGCCGTCGCCGCGCCGTGACGACGGCTACGACATCACGGACTACTTCGGGGTCGACTCGCGCTTCGGCTCCGGAGGGGACTTCGTCGAGTTCATGCGGGAGGCCGAAAGCCGCGGCATCCGCGTCCTGATCGATCTCGTCGTCAACCACACTTCGGACCGGCATCCGTGGTTCCGTGCAGCGCGCGACCGGTCCTCCGAGTTCCACGACTGGTACGTGTGGTCGAAGAGGAGGCCCTCC
>CAWKEF010000001.1:0-516891 GCA_963848665.1 uncultured Actinomycetes bacterium | reverse complement strand
ATGTGTGGCCTTGACGACGTATTGCTAGCAGGAGGGCGAGTCGTTGCTCGCCGGACATCGAGCGCATCCGGCCCCTTGCGCGCGCCCGCGCCGGGGCGGCGAGCCGCACGACGACCTCGCGGCGGCGGTCCCCGGCCTGTCGCTCGAGCGCCGAGCGAGCGTGCTCCGCGCGTTCGCCCTCTACTTCCAACTCGCGAACATCGCCGAGCAGCGGCACCGGGATACGGCGCCGGCTCGCCCTATGCGACGAAGGGGTTTGTTGCCCCGAGTCGCTCGAGGAGTCGTTCGCGCGGATCGCAGGCGCGGAAGTCGCGCCGGCAGCGCGTCTGCTTGCAGCTCGTGTTGACGGCACACCCGACCGAGGCGGCGCGCCGGACCGTGCTTTCGTCACACCTGCGCATCGCCGCATTTCTCGCCGAGCTCGACGATGCGGGCTACCGCCGCGAGGCGATCGAGGAGCAGCTCGCCGACGAGATCACGGCGCTCTGGCAGACGGACGAGGTCCGGTCGCGCCGGCCGCGCATCGTCGACGAGATCCGCAACGGACACTGGTTCTTCGAGCAGAGCCTCATCGACGCGGCCGAGCAGCTGCTCGCCGACTACCGTCGCCATCTGCCGGACGCTCCCACGCCGCTTCGCTTCGGCACCTGGATCGGAGGCGACGCCGACGGCAATCCGAACGCGAATGCCGACACGATCGGAGAGGCGCTCGAGCGCGCCCGCGATGCTCGTCCGCCAGCGGTACCGGGACGAGGTTCGTGCGCTTGCGGCCTCGATCGGGATCTCTTCGCTTCTGACCCCGGTCGACGCGGAGCTGCTCGCGTCGATCGAACGGGACGAGCTCGAGCTTCCCTCGTACGCGTCCGCGATCGGCGATCAGAACGCCGACGAGCCGTATCGCCGAAAGCTCTCGTTCATGTGGCGCCGGCTCGACGCCGACGCGTACCACTCGGTCGAAGAGCTGATCGCCGACCTCGACCTCCTCGATCGCAGCCTGCGCGCGCACCGCGGTGCGCGGATCGCCGACGGTGCGCTCGCCGCGCTCCGCCGCCGTGTCGAGCTCTTCGGCCTTCACCTCGCGAAGCTCGATGTGCGTGTGCACGCACACGAGACGGAGGAGCGCGTGCGGGGCCTGCTCGACGGCGCCGCCGCAGCCCGCGCCCGCCACGGGGCGCGCGCGCTCGACACCGTGATCGTGTCCGGCGTCTCGTCTGCGCAGGACGTGCAGCGCGTGCACGCGCTGTCGGCGGACGAGCTCTCGATCGTGCCGCTCTTCGAGTCGGTTGAGGACCTGCGGGCCGCGCCCGCGATCTACGAGGAGCTCCTCGACTCGATCGGCTGTCGCGAGGTGATGGTCGGCTATTCCGATTCCGCCAAGGACGCCGGCTATCTCGCCGCGCAATGGGAGATCCGAAGCGCGCTCGTCGCGCTCGCAGAGGTCGCACGGCGCCGCGGCGTGGAGCTGACGGTCTTTCACGGGCGCGGCGGCAGCGCCGGCCGCGGCGGCGGCCCGACGTATGCGGCGATCCTCGCGCAGCCGCAAGGCGAGCCGCCGGGACGGCTCAAGCTCACCGAGCAGGGCGAGACGATCGCCTTCAAGTACGGGCTGCCCGGCCTTGCGCAGGCAAATCTCGAGTCGGCGCTCGCAGCGACGCTCGTCGCGGCGTTCGCCGACGAGGCCGACGTCGACGCGTCGATCCTCCCTCTGCTCGCCGAGCGCTCGCGCGGCATGTATCGCTCGCTCGTCGGCGACCCGGACTTCGTCGAGTTCTTCAGGGCGTTCACGCCCGTCGACGAGCTTGCGCTCCTCAACATCGGCTCTCGGCCCGCGCGCCGGCCGGACGCGGCCGACTACCTGGCGTCGCTGCGCGCGATCCCGTGGGTCTTCGCCTGGACGCAGAACCGCTGCCTGTTGCCGTCGTGGTACGGCTGCGGCACTGCGTTCGCCGACGCCGACGAGACCGAGCTTCGCCGCCTCTACCGTGACTGGCCGTTCTTCCGGACGCTCGTGCAGAACCTCGAGATGACGCTCGCGAAGTCGAGCATGGAGATCGCGGAGGAATACCTGTCGCTCGTCACCGACGATCATCTGTGGCAGCCGATCGCAGCCGAGCACGAGCGCACGGTCGCAGCGGTGCTCGAGATCGTCGAAGCCGACGAGCTGCTCGAGCGCCATCCGGTCGTGCAGCGTTCCGTCCGCCTGCGGAACCCGTACGTCGACCCGATGAACGCGATCCAGGTCGAGCTCCTGCGCCGCTACCGCGCAGGCGACGAGGACGCAGTGCCGGCGCTCCTCCGCTCGATCGCCGGCATCTCGGCAGCCCTCCGGAACACCGGATGAGAGCCGAGATCGAACGCGAGGCCGTCGCCGCCGCGGCCGCAGTCGCTCACCTGACGGACGACGGAGTGACGCAGGCGCTCCGGCGCGCCGCAGACCTCGTCGAGGAACGGCGTGACGCGATCGCAGCGGCGAACGCCGAGGACGTGGGCGCCGCGAACCTGGACGAAGGCGCACTCGATCGTCTCCGGCTCGACGCTGCGCGCATCGCAGCGCTCGGCGAGCAGCTCGCAGAGCTGGCAGCGCTCCCTCCGCTCGAGCGCGCGGAGGACGCGTGGAAGCTCGAGAACGGCCTGCACGTGTCGACCGTGCGCATCCCGATCGGCGCCGTCGGAGCGAATTTCGAGGCGCGGCCCAACGTCGCGGTGGACGTCGCCGGACAGCTGCTCAAGTCGTTGAACAGCGCCGTCCTCCGCACGGGCGGAGCCGCGCTTCGAACCGTCACGGTGCTCGTCGACGACGTCCTCCGGCCGGCGCTCGCGCATGCAGGCCTGCCCCCGGCTGCCGTCGGCCTCGTGCGCTCGCCTGACCGCGAAGGCGCGCGCATCCTCGTGTCGCTTCCCGGCGTGCTGCCGCTCGTGATCCTGCGCGGGAGCGGCGAGACCACGGCGGCGCTCGCGCGGGAAGCAGCGGCGCACGGCGTCCGCACCCTTGCCCACGCCGAGGGCGGCGGTGTCCTCTATATCGGCGCGGCCGCCGACCCGGCAAAGGCGGAGGCGCTCGTCGAAGCGAGCCTCGACCGGCTCGGCGTCTGCAACCGGCTGAACGTCCTGCTCGTCGACCGTGCCGCAGAGGTCGAGCTTCGGCCCGTGCTCGAGCGGCTCGGCATCACCGTGCGCGAGCCCGACCGCATCGGCCACGAATGGGCGAATGACGCGGAGCACATCGCATCGGTCACCGTGCGCACGGTCGAGTCCCTCGAGGGAGCGGTCGAGATTGCGAACCGGGACACCTCCGGCCTCGCGGCCGGGATCGTCACCGAGGACGAGACGGCGGCGGAGGAATTTCTCGCGACCTACCGCGGGACGGCTGCGTTCTGGAACGCGACGACCCGCTTCACCGACGGCTTTGCGCTCACCGGCTCGCCCGAGACCGGAATCAACGTCGACCGCGTCCCCGGCCCCCGCGGGCCGGTCACGTACCGCGACCTCTACCTTCGGCAGTACCGCGTCGTCGGCGACGGAACACAGCACCGGTGAAGCGGCCGCTCGTCGTCAAGCTCGGCTCGAGCCTCGTCGTCGACGACCGCGGGCGCCCGCGGCGCGGAGTGCTGCGCGCACGTGCTGCAGAGATCGCAGCCATCGTGGGAGATGGCACGCCCGTCTGTGTCGTGTCGTCGGGCGCGATCGCGCTCGGCCTGCGCCGGCTCGGGCTTTCGAAGCGCCCGGCGAGCTTGCCACGCCTGCAGGCCGCGTCGGCGCTCGGACAGGCTGCGCTGCAGCGTGCGTGGCAGGACGCGCTCGGACCGCACGGGCTCGAGTCGGCGCAGATCCTCCTGACGAGCGCCGAGATCGGCGAGCGGCGCGCGTACGTCAACGTGCGCAGTGCCCTGGGAGCGCTGTTCGCGCTCGGCGCAGTGCCGGTCGTGAACGAGAACGACGCGACCGCGACCGACGAGATCAGCTTCGGCGACAACGATGCACTCGCGGCGCAGGTCGCGGTCCTCGTGCGTGCGCGCCTGCTCGTGCTGCTGACGTCGGTCCCCGGCGTGCTGAGCGGTGGCATGCTGATCGAGGACGGCGCTGCGGCCCGCTCCGCGGCTTTCGGTCCGGGCGGCGCGCTCGGCCGGGGCGGGATGGAGAGCAAGGTCGCTGCCGCCGAGCTCGCTGCCGGAGCGGGCATCCCCACGCTCATCGCCGACGGCACCTCGGAGGACGTGCTCGGCGCCGCGCTCGCCGGCCGTGCCGGCGGCACGCGCTTCGCCGCAGCCGAGGGAGCTCCCGCGTTCAAGCTGTGGCTCCGGCACGGCAAGCGCGTCGCGGGGCGGATCGCGGTCGACGCAGGTGCGCAGCGCGCGATCGTCGAGAACGGCGCGAGCCTCCTGGCGGTCGGCGTCACCGCGTGCGAGGGCTCCTTTCGCGCAGGCGACGGGGTCGAGCTCGTGGGGCCGGGCGGCGAGCCCTTTGCGCGCGGCGTCGCTGCGGTCGATGCCGGCGAGCTTGCAGGGCGCCCGGCCAACGTCGAAGCGGTCAACCGCGACCGGCTCGTCGTCTTCAGCTGAACGCCTGCAGCGCCGCCTTCCTCTGCTCCCGCAGCTGCTCGGCTCGGTTGACCGCGTTCACGACCGCGCGCAGCGAGGCGGTGACGATGCTCGAATGCACCGCGACGCCCCAGACGAGCTCCCCGTCGACATCCGCCTCGATGTAGGCAGCGGCCGCCGAGTCTTCGCCCGTGGAGAGCGCGTGCTCGTGGTAGTCGAGGACCGCGAGCTCGACTCCGAGACGCGCGACCGCGTGCACGAGCGCCGCGATCGGGCCGTTGCCCTCTCCGTCGAGCAGGAGGTCGTCCCCGTTTGCACGGAGTCGCGCGCTGAGGCGGTCCCCGCTCTCGCTCGCTTGATGGCCGTAGCCGAGCAGCTCGTAGGGCGCGGAGACGTCGAGGTACTGCTCCCGGAAGAGCTCGTACAGCTCGACGGCCGACAGCTCGCCGCCCTGCGCGTCGGTGATCGCCTGGACGTGTTGCGCGAACTCGACCTGGAGGCCGCGTGGCAGGTCGAGGCCGTAGCGGTCGTGCAACAGGTAGGCGACGCCCCCCTTGCCGGATTGCGAGTTCACCCGGATGATCGCCTCGTAGCTCCGGCCGATGTCCTTCGGGTCGATCGGGAGATACGGCACGTCCCACTGCTCCGCGCCCGAGCGTCGCCATGCGTACATCCCCTTCTTGATCGCATCCTGGTGTGAGCCGGAGAACGCGGTGTAGACGAGCTCTCCCACCCAGGGATGGCGCGGATGCACCGGCAGCTCGTTGCACTCCTCGACGATCCGGCGTGTCTCGTCGAGCTGGGAGAGGTCGAGCTTCGGATCGACCCCCTGCGTGAGCAGGTTGAGCGCCAGCGTGATCAGGTCGACGTTTCCCGTGCGCTCGCCGTTGCCGAAGAGCGTTCCCTCGACCCGCTCGGCCCCGGCCATGAGGCCGAGCTCCGCCGTTGCGACCGCCGTGCCGCGGTCGTTGTGCGGATGAACGGAGAGGATGCTCGCAGCGCGCTGCGAGAACCGGCGTCCGAACCACTCGATGCGGTCGGCGTACACGTTGGGCGGGAACTGCTCGACCGTAGTCGGCAGATTCACGATCATCTTCCGGTCGGGCGTCGGCTCCCACTCGGCCGCGACCGCCTCGCAGATCTCCAGGGCGTAGTCCAGCTCGGTGTGATGGAAGCTCTCCGGCGAGTACTCGAAGACGATCTCGGTCGACGTCTCGCGTGCGAGCCGGCGGCAAAGCTCCGTGCCGCGGACGGCGAGCTCCGTCACCCCGGGCCGGTCGAGCCGGAATACGACGCGCCGCTGCGTCACGGACGTCGAGTTGTAGAGGTGCACGATCGCGCGCTCGGCGCCCTCGACCGCCTCGAACGTCCGCTCGATCAGCTCCGGCCGGGCCTGCGTCAGGACCGCGATGCTCACGTCGCCCGGGATGACGTCGCCTTCGATCAGTTCCCGGACGAAGTCGAAGTCCGTCTTCGAGGCCGCCGGGAATCCCACCTCGATCTCCTTGAAGCCGAGCCGGACGAGCAGGTCGAAGAAGCGGCGCTTGCGAACGCCGTCCATCGGGCTGACGAGCGCCTGGTTTCCGTCGCGCAGGTCGGTCGAGCACCAGATCGGCGCCGTCGACACGACGGTGTCCGGCCAGCGCCGGTCGCTCAGCTCGACGGTCTCGTAGGGGCGGTATTTGCGGAACGGCATCTTCGACATGGCAGGCTCCTCCTTGCGCGAGGGCGCAGAACTCCCAGAACACGGCAACGGGTATGTCGGCGCGCGCTTCCCCTACCGGGGAAGGGCGAGGAGCAGCGCGCGGATCGAGAGCTCGCGACGGGCTGCCATGTCCTCACCGTAGAGCATCGAGCCGGCTGCGGCTACGCGCAAAACGGACAACACACTTTACTTAGTGAAGTAACAAGACATAGCCTCGCTGGATGGCCGCCGCCCCACCGACCTGGGACACCGTCTTCGAGCGGAACTCGGTCGAGCGGATCAAGCGCGACAAGGCGCCGCTTCGCATCCGGGACGAGCTGCCGGCGCTCATCGCCGCGGGCTACGAGCGGATGCCGGAGGAGGACATCGTCCGGCTGCAGTGGTGGGGGCTCTACCACGACAAGCCGAAGATCGGGACGTTCATGCTGCGCGTGAAGATCCCGAGCGGGATCCTCTCGCCCTCGAAGCTGCGCGCGATCGGCGAGGTCGCGAACCGGTACGGCCGCGGCGACGCCGAGCTGACGACGCGGCAATGCATCCAGCTGCACTGGCTCGAGCTCGGCGCACTGCCGGACGTCTTCGCCGATCTCGAGGCCGCGGGCATCACGAGCGCCGGCGGCTGCGGCGACACCGTGCGCAACATCACGGGCTGTCCCGTCTCGGGCCTCGCGGCCGACGAGCTCTTCGATTCGACGCCCGTGGTCGACGCTGCGACCGCCGAGTTCTACGGCAATCCCGCGTGGGCGAACCTCCCGCGCAAGCACAAGTATTCGATCGCAAGCTGCGCCGACCGCTGCAACGCACCGGAGATCAACTGCGTCTCGCTCGTCGGCGTCGTGGACGACGGCCGTGAGGGCTACGCCGTGCAGGTCGGCGGCGGCCTCGCGTCCGTCCCGCGCATCGCGCGCGATCTCGGCGTGTTCGTCCCGAAGGAGCAGTCGAACGAGATTCTCGGCGCGGTGACGACCGTGTGGAGCGAGGATCTGAAATACCGCATGTCGCGGGTCAAGGCACGCCTCAAGTTCATGGTCGACGACATCGGCGCCGAAGGGATGCTCGAGCGCGTCGAGGCCAAGCTCGGTCGTACGCTCGAACCGTTCGAATTGCCGCCGATCACCGCGCAACCCTCCGCGCACATCGGTGTGCACGCCCAGAAGCAGGACGGGCTCTCCTACATCGGAGTGCCCGTCCCGCTCGGGCTCACGTCGGGCGACCAGCTGATCGCGGTCGCCGATCTCGTCGAGGCGTTCGGCGGCGACATCCGCCTCACCCGCCAGCAGAACCTGATCGTCACCGGCGTCTCCGACGTCGATGCCACGCTGGCGGGGCTCGACGGGCTCGGGCTGCCGCTCGAGAACAACGAGATCTGGGCGAATTCGATCGCCTGCACCGGCGAGCCGCACTGCAACTTCTCGGTCGGCGAGACGAAGGATCGGCTCCGCGACCTCGTAACCCATCTCGAGTCGACGTTCGGCGACGACGTCAGCGAGCTGCGCTTGCACCTGGACGGCTGCCCGCACGCCTGCGCGCAGCACTGGGTCGGCGATCTCGGCTTCCAGGCGACGACGGGCAAGGACGAAGCAGGCAACCGCATCTCCGCCTACGACATCTTCGTGCGCGGGTCGCTCGGTCCCGTGCCGCAGGTCGGCGGCTCGCTCTTCCGGCGCGTGGCGAGCGACCGGCTCGAGGCGGCCGTCGAGGGGCTGATCCGCGGCTGGCTCGCGGAGCGCACCGAGGGTGAGACGTTCACGCAGTTCCAACGCCGCGCAAGCGACGACGAGCTCGGCCGCCTCGCAGGTCTCGAGCCGGCGAGGAAACGCGTACGAGAGGAGGCAGCCGCATGAGCACCTACGAGCTCCTGGACGAGCTGGAGGCAGGCGAGCTCTCGGTTCAGTACGAGGGGGAGGAGCCGCAGGCGCTCCTGCGGTGGGCGATCGAGGAGTTCAGCCCGCGCATCGCGATCTCGGCTGCGTTCCAGGCCGACGACGTCGCGCTCATCGACATGGCGTACAAGATCGACCCCGGCGTGCGCATCTTCACCGTCGACACCGGCCGCCTCCCGCGCGAGACGCACGACCTGATCGACGCGCTGCGCGCCAAGTACGCCGGTCTCAATCTCCACGTGCTCGAGCCGGACGCGGGACAGGTGGCGCGCCTCGTCGCGCGGAAGGGCCTCGACCTGATGAAGGAGTCGGTCGAGAACCGGCTCCTCTGCTGCAACGTGCGTAAGGTGCAGCCGCTGACCAAGCATCTCGACGGCCTCGATGCATGGGTGACGGGCCTGCGGCGGGACCAGTGGGCGACCCGGACGAACATCCGAAAGATCGAGATCGACCACGACCACGGTGCGATCGTGAAGGTGAACCCGCTCGCCGAGTGGACGAAGCGAGAGGTCTGGGCGTACCTCGGCGAGCACGACGTCCCCGTGCACGGCCTGTATGCGCAGGGCTACACGTCGATCGGCTGCGCGCCGTGCACGCGCGCGATCGGCGAGGGGGAGGAGGACCGGGCCGGGCGCTGGTGGTGGGAGACGAACGCACCGAAGGAGTGCGGCATGCACTGCTCGATCGAGCACGGCGGCTTCGAGCACGAGCTGCACGCGATTCTCGGGAAGGATGCAGGTGCGTAGGCCTTACGGAGCACCAACGAGCGGAGGTGCCGGCTTTGCCGGCGCCGGAGCGGGATCTGCATTGATCGCTGTCAAGGGCGATGCGGCAGAGGTCGCGCTTGGCGAGGCTCAGGCCGTGCTCGCGCTCGTGCAGGACGGTGAGCGGCGCGGCCGCCTTGCCGATCTCGTCGCCGCGCTGCAGGACGGAGAGCTCGGCGAGGACGAGGCGCAGGCGCTCGAGGAGCTGATCGAGCTCGGACTCCAGAGCGGACGCATCCGCGGTGTCTACGGGCCGGAGGGCGAGCAGGCTGCGCTGAAGACCTTCCGCAAGCTGCCGGGCGGGCGCGCGCTCTCGGAGAGCGCCGCCGAGGTGACGGCCGCGCTCGGCGCGCTCGAGGGCAAGACGCTCGAGCAGGTGAAGGTGCAATCGACTGGGCCGGGCTCGTTCCTCGTGACCCTCGGCGTCGAAGGGCTCGAGCTCTCCGTCCGTCTCGATCGCGCCGGTGCGCGCATCCACGCTGTCGGTGTCTGACCACTACATCGCCTGCCTCGACCTGACGGAAAAGCGCTGCCTCGTCGTCGGTGCCGGCCCGATCGCCGACGAGAAGGTCGCCGGGCTCCGGGCGTGCGGTGCACACGTCGTCGTCGCCGAGACATACGACCCTTCGCTGCTCGACGGCGTCTGGCTCGTCGTCGTCGCCGACCAGTCGCAGGGCGAACGCGTGCACGGCGACGCGAGCGAGCAAAACGTCTTCTGCAACGTCGCGGACGTTCCGGAGCTCTGCTCCTTCATCTTGCCGGCGCTGCACAGGCGCGGGCCGATCACGGTCGCGGTGTCGACCGCCGGCGCCTCGCCTGCGCTCGCGCAGTGGCTGCGCGACCGCTTCGCCGCGCAGATCGGTCCCGAGCACGAGCAGCTCGCGTATGAGCTCCGCCGCATCCGCCCGTGGGTGAAGCGGCACTTCGGCACCTACGCCGAGCGGCGGGACTTCTTCCGCGAGCGCGTCGCGAAGGCTCTGTCATGACGGTCGCCCTCGTTGGTGCCGGGCCGGGCGACCCCGAGCTGATCACGGTGCGCGGCCTCTCGCGCGTGCGGACCTGCGAGCTGCTCGTCTACGACCGGCTCGTGTCGGACGAGCTCGTGCGGGAAGCACCGATCGGCGCGCTCCGCATTCCGCGCGACGGCCTGAGTCAGGACGGCATCAACGATCTGCTCGTCGCGCACGGCAGGCGAGGCCGCCGGGTCGTGCGACTCAAGGGGGGCGATCCATTCGTCTTCGGCCGCGGCGGCGAGGAAGCATTCGCGCTCGCGCGCGCCGGAGTCTCCTTCGAGCTCGTTCCGGGCGTGTCGTCGATCGCGTCTGTTCCCGCGTCCGCCGGCATCCCGGTGACACATCGCGGCGTGGCGCAGATGGTCACCGCGTTCGCCGCGAACGACGTCGAGCAGCTCGATGCGCGCGCGCTCGCGGAGATCCCGGGAACGCTCGTCGCCTTCATGGGCGGCGCCGTCGTCGGCCGGCTCGCCCAGCGATTGATCGACCACGGCAAGCCGGCGGCGACGCCTGCTGCCGTCGTCTCGCGCGGCACGACCGACGACGAGCAGGTGGCGGTCGCTCCGCTCGGCGCGATCGGCGAGGTGGCGCGCGAGGCCCCGACGCCGGCGCTCGTCGTGATCGGCGAGGTCGTCTCGCTCCGCGAGGCGATCCGCGCGGCCGCGCGGAACGCGGCGTAGTTCGTCACTCGGGCGCGTCGTCGTCCGCGGCGTCCGCCGGGTCGAGCACGTCGATGATGTCCACGGCGCGCTGACGCACGAGAAACGCGGCGACCGATTCCGGTACGACGATCTCCTCCCCGGCGCCGGCGGAACCCGGATGCGTTCCATCCGTGCTTGCGGTGAGCAGCGAGCGCCCCGGCCGCAGGCGGAGCCTGAACGTGCGACCTCTCATCGTGTCAGCGTAGAGGTCGATAACCTCGTGGCCGGCATGACTGACGACGCGACGAACATCTGGGCCGAGGCGCCCGACTGGGGCGGAGGCGTCGGTGCGGTCCGGCTCGTCCGGGCGCCGGGAGGTTCGCTGAACGCCGCCGTCTGGGAGTTCAAGCCGGGAGCCTCCCAGCTGGTCTACCACTTCCATCACGCAAGCCAGGAGCTCCTGATCGTGTTGCGCGGCTCGCCGACGGTTCGCACGCCTGACGGCGACCGGCAGCTCGCCGAAGGGGACGTCCTGCCGTTCCCGGCCGGCCCGGAAGGCGCCCATCAACTTCGAAACGACGGCGACTCCGCCGCCCGCGTCGTGATCGTCGCGGTCAACGTCGACCCCGATGTCGCCGAGTATCCGGACACGGGCAAGGTCGCGATCGTCGCCGGCGGGCGGCACCGCTTCCACCGCATCGCCGACGCGGTGGACAACGCCGGCCCGGAGTAGCGGTGAGGCGATGGACTTTCGCCGGGTCGACGCACTTCCGCCGTACGCCTTCGCCGAGGTCGAGCGACTGAAGCTCGAGCTGCGGCGCTCCGGCGAGGACGTGATCGACCTCGGCTTCGGGAATCCCGACGTGCCGCCGCCCGAGCTCGCGGTCGAGAAGCTTCGCGAGGCGGCGCTCTTGCCTCGAAATCACCGCTACTCCTCGAGTCGCGGGCTGCCCCGCCTCCGTGAGGCGATCTGCGATCTGTATCGCGACCGGTTCGGCGTCGAGCTCGACCCCGAGACGGAGGCCACGCTGTCCCTCGGCGCGAAGGAAGGGCTCGTCCATCTCCTCTGGGTCCTGCTCGGGCCGGGCGACGTCGCGCTCGTGCCGAGCCCGAGCTATCCCATCCACCTGTTCGCACCCGGGTTCGCCGGAGCTGCAGTCCAGCGCGTTCCGGTCGGGCCGGGCGTCGACTTCCCGGCCGGCGCGCGGGAAGCTTGGGAGGCCTCGCAGCCGCGGCCCCGGGTCCTCCTCTGCTCGTTCCCGCACAACCCGACGACTGCCTGCGTCGACCGCGAGCTGATGCAACAGCTCGTCGACTTCGCACGCGAGAAGGAGCTCGTGCTCGTGCACGACTTCGCGTACGCCGACCTCGCCTTCGACGGGTACACGCCGCCCTCGGTCTTCGAGGCCGAAGGCGCGCGCGATGTCGCCGTCGAGCTGTACTCGCTGACCAAGGGCTTCTCGCTCGCCGGCTGGCGCGTTGCCTTCGTGCTCGGGCGCGGCGATGTGGTCGGTGCGCTCGCCCGCCTGAAGTCCTACCTCGACTACGGGAGCTTCCAGCCGCTGCAGATCGCGGCGACCGTCGCGCTGCGAGAAGCCCGCGCGCGTCCGGCCGAGGTCGCGGCGATCTACGAGGGCCGGCGGAACGCGTTGTGCGACGGCCTCGAGCGGATGGGTTGGGACGTTCCGCGCCCACGGGCGACCATGTTCGTTTGGGCGCGAATCCCGACGGCGGAGCCGGCGCAGGAGTTCGCACTGCGGCTGCTGCGCGAGGCGCATGTCGCGGTGAGCCCGGGCAGCGGCTTCGGAGTCGACGGCGAAGGGTACGTGCGCTTCGCCCTCGTCGAGAACGAGCAGCGGATCGCCCAGGCCGTGCGCGGAATCCGGCGCGCGCTCGCCTGAGCTATCGTTCGAGAGCGTTGGGCGATGCAGCCTTCGGTGCCACTTGGCCCCGGGGGCTTTTTTATTGGACCACCGAAGGAGGCGCGATGCTCGACCAAGCTGAAAGCCCGATCCGCGTGCTGATCGCGGAAGACGAGACGATCATCCGCATGGACCTCCGCGGCCTGCTCGAGAAGCACGGGATGGTGGTCGTCGCCGAAGCGTCGGACGGCGCTCAGGCGGTCGCGCTCGCGCGCGCAACCGAGCCGGATGTCGCGATTCTCGATCTGCGCATGCCGGTGCTGAACGGCGTCGAGTCGGCGCGGCGCATGTACGCAGAACGGCCGCTGCCGATCGTGATGCTCACGGCGTTCTCCGACAAGCGCAACGTCGAGAACGCGATCGCCGCAGGTGTCTTCTCCTATCTCGTCAAGCCGTTCCGGGAGACGGACGTCGTTCCGGCCGTGCGGTCCGCGGTCGCACGCCACGCCGAGCTCCTGCGCGCGCAGCGGACTGCCGGAGCAACGCCGCTCGGGGCGATCTTCTTGAGCCTGCCGTCAGCGGGCGGCGGTGAATGGAACCTGCGCGTCGACCGAAAGGGCGACGGATCTCTCGACGTGCGGGGCGCGGCGTGAGCGCACGTTCAGCCGCGCTGCAGCGGTGCGCCGATGTGCCCGCCGCGTCGTGACGCGCCTGCGGCACGGAGTGCGCGCGCATACGCAGCGGACGGGGTCGGCCCGCCGGCCATGACCTCGCCGGTCGACCGCATCTCGGGGCCGCGCTCCGCGGCAGCGGCGAAGCGATCGGTGGGGAAGATCGCCTCTTTCGCCCACGCACGGGTCGGCGTCGCTTCCGGCGGCAGGTCGAGCTCTGCGAGCGGCGTTCCGAGCAGGAGCCGGCAGGCGTGCTCGACGAGCGGCACTCCGGTCGCCTTCGCGACGAACGGCACGGTGCGCGATGCCCGTGGATTCGCCTCGAGGACATAGAGCTCGTCGCCCACGAGCGCGAGCTGGAGGTTCAGAAGACCGCGCGCGCCGAGCCCGGCCGCAATCGCGCGCGCGGCCTCGCGGATCTCCTGGAGGCGCGCGCGGGTGACGCTCGGCGCGGGCACGACGACTGCGGAATCGCCGGAGTGGCTGCCGGCACGTTCGACGTGCTCGAGCACTGCCGCCACCCACGCATCGCTCCCGTCGCAGAGAACGTCCACATCGAGCTCGACGGCATTCTCGAGATAGCGGTCGACCAGGCAGGGGCCGTGCACCTCGAGCTCGGCGGCGCTGCGCGCAACATGGATCCCGCGCCCGCCGATCACGTGGTGCGGGCGCACGAGCACCGGGTAGCCCAGCTCGTCCGCCGCCTCCTCGGCGTCCTCCGCCGTCGTAGCCTCGCGCCATGACGGTGCACGCAGACCGAGTCTGTCGAGCAGCTGCGCGAAGCGCACTCGGTCTTCGGCAGCGTCGATCGCCCCGAGCGGATCGCCGAGGAGCGGCACGCCGGCCTGCGCGAGCCCCGGCGCGAGCTTCAGCGGCGTCTGGCCGCCGAACGACACGACGACGCCCAGCGGCTGCTCGATCGCACATACGTCGAGCGCACGTTCGAGGGTCAGCGGCTCGAGATAGAGCCGGTCGGATGTGTCGTAGTCGGTCGACACGGTCTCGGGATTCGGGTTCAGCATCACAGCCTCGTACCCGAGCGCACGGAAGGTGCTCGCGGCGTGGACGCAGCAGTAGTCGAACTCGATGCCCTGCCCGATGCGGTTCGGCCCGGAGCCGAGCACGACGACCGCCCGGCCACTCGGCGCCGGCGGCTCGTCCGAGGGCTCGTAGGAGAGGTAGAAATACGGCGTTCGCGCCTCGAACTCGGCGGCGCACGAGTCGACGGCGAGCCGCCCTGGAAGCGGCCGGTGCCTGCGCACCTCGAGCGGGTCGCCGAACGCACTGTCGGGGATGCCGAACGCTTCGCCTCGACGAGCGGCAGCTTCTCGGCGGCCGCGATCTCGCGGAGCTCCTGGGCGAAGTACGGGTGGATCCCCGGCAGGTCGAGCCCCCGTCGCGCCGCTTCGAGCAGGAGGTCCCAACGCTCGGGCACGGGTTCGCCGCGGCGCTCGAGGTCGAGGGGCGGCGGCGTCCATTCGCGGCCCTCGAGCGCCTTCAGGAACGCCTCCGGGAAGGTGCGTCCGAGGCCGAGTGACTCTCCGACCGCCCGCATCTCGGAACCGAGCCGGTCGTCTGCGCCCGGGAACTTGTCGAAGTCGAAGCGCGGCGCCTTCACCGCGACGTAGTCCAGCGCAGGCTCGAAGGCCGCGGTCGTCTGCTGCGTGATGTCGTTCGGGAGCTCGTCGAGCGTGTAGCCGATCGCAAGCAGCGCAGCGATCTTCGCGATCGGAAAGCCGGTGGCCTTCGACGCGAGGGCGGATGAGCGCGACACGCGCGGGTTCATCTCGATCACGCGCAGCTCCTGCGTCTCCGGCTCATATGCGAACTGCACGTTCGCGCCGCCCGTCGCGACGCCGACCGCGCGTGCGCAGGCGAACGCCGCTTCGCGCAGGCGCTGGTACTCGGCGTCGGGCAGCGTCTGCTGGGGTGCAACCGTCCACGAGTCGCCGGTGTGGACGCCCATCGGGTCGAGGTTCTCGATCGAGCAGACGACGACGCAGTTGCCCGCGTGGTCGCACATCACCTCGAGCTCGAACTCCTGCCAGCCTTCGAGCGACTCCTCCACGAGCACCTGTCCCAGCGGGCTCGCGGCGAGGCCCAGGGCGATCCGGTGCTCCAGCTCCTGGGCCGTCCGGGCGATGCCGCCGCCGCTGCCGCCGAGCGTGAACGCGGGGCGAACGATCGCGGGAACCTGTCCCCCGGATTCTCCAGGGACGTGACGATCCGGGACTGCGGCACCTGCAGCCCCGCGGCGACCATCGCCTCGCGGAAGGCGAGCCGGTCCTCGGCGCGGCGGATCGCCTCGACGCTCGCTCCGAGCAGCTCGACGCCGTGCTCCGCCAGGACGCCCGCCTCGTCCAGTTCGACTGCGAGGTTGAGGGCCGTCTGTCCACCGAGCGTTGGGAGGAGTGCATCCGGCCGCTCGGCTGCGATCACCTCGCCGAGCGTCTCGAGGTCGAGCGGCTCGATGTAGGTCGCATCCGCCCACTCGGGGTCGGTCATGATCGTCGCCGGGTTCGAGTTCACGAGGACGACCCGCAAGCCCTCGCGCCGCAGCACGCGACAGGCCTGCGAGGCGGAGTAGTCGAACTCGCAGCCCTGGCCGATCCGGATCGGCCCGGATCCGATGATCAGGATGGAGCGAAGATCCGTGCGCTTCGGCACGCCTCAGCCACCTGGTCGAAGAACGGCAGGCCGTCGAGCGGCCCCGGCGCCGCCTCTGGGTGGAACTGCACCGTCGCGAAGTCCTCTCCCGCGAGGCCCTCGACCGTGCCGTCGTTCAGCGACACGTGGCTGACGTACTCGTCGGCCTCGACCGCGAACCCGTGATTCTGGACGGTGACGAGCACACGCCCCGTGCGCGCGTCGCGCACAGGATGATTTGCACCGCGGTGACCGAACGGCAGCTTGAACGTCGGGAAGTCGAGCGCGAGCCCGAGCAGCTGATGCCCGAGACAGATCCCGAAGAGGGGGATGCGGCCGAGCAGCTCGCGCACGGTGGCGATCGGTCCGTCGAGCACGGCGGGGTCGCCGGGGCCGTTGCCGATCATCACGGCGCGCGGCCGCAGCTCGAGGATCGCATCGGCGTCCCAGTCGCCCGGGACGACGGCGACTTCGAGCCCCGTCTCGGCGAGCCTGCGCGGAATCGATCGCTTGCAGCCCAGGTCGACGAGTACGAGCCTCGGGCCCGACCCGATCGAGTACGGCTCCTCCGTGCCGACCCTCCGGTCGAGCGGCCGGCCGTCGATCGGCGGCTGCGCGAGGGCCCGGGCATGGAGCTCCTCGACCGACGCGTCGCCGACGGCGCAGCGGAGCACGCCGTCCGCGCGGATCCGCCGGACGAGCGCGCGCGTGTCGACGTCGTCGATCGCGACCACCCCCTGCTCCTCGAGCCAGGCGGCGACCGAGGGCCGGGCCGTCCGCATGACCACAGCTTCGGCCTGGACCCGGGCCGACTCCGCCCGGCGAGGGTCGACGCCGTAGTTCCCGACGAGGGGATACGCGAAGCAGAGCACCTGCGCGACGTAGCTCGGATCGGTCGCCGCCTCCTCGTACCCCGTGCTCGCGGTTGTGAAGCAGGCCTCGCCCGCCGCGACGCCGGGGGCGCCGACCGCCCGGCCGGGAAAGACCGAGCCGTCCTCGAGGACAAGATTCGCGCTCCGCGGCATCTTCCGCATGTTATGCGAAATTTAGACTAATATGCGCTACATGGCGACGGTGGCGATCCTCGGAGCATCCGGCTACGCCGGCCAGGAGACCCTCGACCGGGTGCTGCGCCACCCGGAGCTCGAGGTCGTCGCCCTCGGCTCGGACTCGCTCGACGGCGAGTCCGCGTCGGCGCTCGACGTCCGCCTGAACGGCTCGCTCCCGGCCTTCGTCTCGAACGAGCAGGCGCTCGACGCGGGGGCCGACCTCGTCCTGGCCTGTCTCGGCAACGACCGCGCGGCGCTCCTCGAGCCCCCCGCGGACACGGTCGTCGTCGATCTCTCCGGCGCGCACCGCCTCGCGGACGCTGCGCTCTACCCGGCCTGGTACGGCTTCGAGCATCCACGACCCGGCTCGCTCGGCGCCTGGAGCTACGCCGTGCCCGAGCTCTTCCCGCCGCAGGGCCCGCTCATCGCGAATCCGGGCTGTTATGCGACCGCGGCCATTCTCGCGCTCGAGCCGCTCCGCGGAGCGATCGACGAGCGGAGCGTCGTGATCGATGCGAAGTCCGGCGTCTCCGGCGCGGGCCGCGAGCCGAAGGCGAGCTCGCACGCCGGGTTCGTGCTCGAGAACGTCTCGCCGTATCGCGTCGGGACGCATCAGCACGCTCCCGAGATCGCGCAGGCGCTCGGCTATCCCGTCTGCTTCGTCCCGCATCTCCTGCCCGTCCGCCGCGGCCTGCTTGCCACGTGTTACGTGCGGCCGCTCGCATCCGGCGTGCGCGACGTGCTCGAGGAGGCGTACGCAGACACGCCCGCAGTTCGCGTTCTGCCCGAAGGCGTGCACCCCGAGCTCGCACGTGTGCAGCACACCGACGCGGCCGAGATCGCCGTCTACGAGGACCGCTCGACCGATCGCGTCGTGATCGTCTGCGCGCTCGACAATCTCGGCAAGGGCGCCGCGGGCCAGGCACTGCAGAACGCGAACCTCGCGCTCGGCCTCGACGAGACCCTCGGGCTGCGGCTGATCGGCGTGCTCGTATGAGCGTCACTGCGGCCAGGGGCTTCGTCGCAAGCGGCGTGCATTGCGGCATCCGCAAGAGGACCGCCTCGATCTCTCGCTCGTTCGCTCGGTCGTGCCCGCCACGGGAGCGGGGATGTTCACGGTCAACCGCATGCTGGCGGCTCCCGTCGTCGTGTCGCGCGAGCACCTCGAGCTCGCGCAGCCGCAGGCGGTGGTGACGAACTCCGGCGTCGCAAATGCGGCGACCGGCGAGCGCGGGCTGCTCGACGCACGTGCAACCGCAGCCGAGACGGCGCGGCTCCTCGGGCTCGACACCGAGGAGGTGATCGTGCTCTCGACCGGCGTGATCGGTGCGCCGCTTCCGCTCGCGCACGTCACCGCAGGCGTTCGCGCGGCGGCGGCGGCCCTATCGGTCGACGGGGGCGCCGACTCGGCGAACGCGATCATGACCACCGACACGCTGCCGAAGGAGTCGGTCGCGCACGGCTCCGGCTTCGCGGTGGGCGGCATGGCGAAGGGCTCGGGAATGATCCACCCGCAGCTCGCGACGATGCTCGCGGTCGTGACGACCGACTACCCGCTCGCGGCCGGCGAGGCGACCGCGTTCCTGCGGCCCGCGGTCGATGCAAGCTTCAACGCGATCTCGGTCGACGGCGAGTGCTCGACGAACGACGCGGTCATCCTGCTCGCGAACGGTGCGAGCGGCATCGAGCGCACGCCGGCAAGCGACGAGGAGTTCGCGCTCTGTCTTCGGAAGGTCTGCGGCGAGCTCGCGAAGAAGATCGTCACCGACGGCGAAGGCGCGACGGTGCTCGCGGAGATCGCAGTGCGCGGTGCGGCGAGCGAGCCGGAGGCTCGCGCGATCGCCGAGCGGGTGGCGACCTCACCGCTCGTGAAGACCGCGCTGTACGGCCATGACGCGAACTGGGGTCGCATCGCGGCCGCCGCCGGCTCCGCGAAGTTCAACGGCGGCTTCGCACAGCTCGATCCCGACCGGATGTCGATCACGATCGACGGCGTCGCAGTTCTCGTCGACGGCCGCCCGTCGGGCGACGAGCCTGCATTGACCAACGGCCACTGCGAGATCGAGATCGACCTCGCGATCGGCACCGGTATCGCCAAGTACCTCACCTCCGACCTCTCGTACGACTACGTGCGCATCAACGCGGACTACCGCACGTGAGCGTCGTCGTGCTCAAGGTCGGGGGCGCGTCGACCGGCGGAGTCGCCGAGGCGGTCGCCGGCCTTCGCGCTGGAGGCGTCCAGGTCTGCGTCGTCCACGGCGCGGGACCGCAGATCTCCGAGGAGATGGAGCGCCGTGGCCTCGAGCCCGAGTTCGTCGACGGCCGGCGGGTGACGACGCCGGAGGTTCTCGACGTCGTCCGTGAGAGCTTCGCCGAGGTGAACGGCGCCGTGTGCTCGGCGATCGGCATCGATGCGGTCGGGCTCTTCGGCGAGGAGATCGGCCTCGGGGCCGAGCACCTGCCCGAGCTCGGCCTCGTCGGCCGCGCGATTCCCTCGGCACCGCGTGCGGTGCTCGCGGTGCTCGCCTCCGGCCGTGTTCCGGTCGTCTCGCCGCTCGCGCCCGGGCCGCTGAACGTGAACGCCGACGAGGCGGCCGCCGCGCTCGCCGTCGGCATCGGCGCCGGGCGCATCCATTTCCTCACCGACGTGCCCGGCGTGTACCGCGACGGCGAGCTCGTCGAGTCGATCAGCGCCGGCTGCGCCGAGTCGCTCGTCGACACCGGCTCCTTCGAAGGCGGGATCGTGCCGAAGCTCCTCGCCGCGGCGCGTGCCGCGCGCAGCGGGCTCGTCGCGCACATCGGCGCTACCGCGGTGGTCGCGTGAGCATGCTCACGCGACCGGGGAGGCGGATCACCGCATGAGTGTGGTACTCGAGAACGCCGCCCTGCTGCCGACGTATCCGCCGACGCGGGTCACGTTCATCGACGGCGACGGCGTCTGGCTGACCGACGACGTCGGACGCCGGTATCTCGACTTCGCCGCCGGCATCGCGGTCGTCGCGCTCGGCCACAAGCATCCCGCTCCACTCGCCGCCGCTCACCGGCAGCTCGACCGCCTGTGGCACGCGTCGAATCTCTTCTCGACCGAGCCGGCGCCGGCACTCGCGCAGGCGTTGTCGGCGAGGTTCGGCGGCGCGCAGGCGTTCTTCTGCAACTCGGGCGCCGAGGCGAACGAGGCGGCGCTCAAGTACGCGCGCAAGGCCACCGGCAAGCCGGGCGTGCTCGCGCTCGAGCAGAGCTTCCACGGCCGGACGATCGGCGCGCTCTCGGTGACGGGGCAGCCGGCAAAACGCGCCGCCTTCGAGCCGCTTCTGCCCGGAGTACGGTTCGCGCAGCCCAACGACATCGGCTCGTTGCACGAGGCTGCGGGCGACGACATCGGGCTCGTGCTCCTCGAGCCGGTGCTCGGCGAGGGCGGCGTTCATCCACTCACGCGCGAGTTCCTGCATGCCGCCGCCGAGCTCGCGCAGGAGCTCGGTGCGCTCCTCGCGTTCGACGAGGTGCAGACCGGCGTCGGGCGGACCGGGACGTTCTTCGCCTACGAGCAGCTCGGCGTCCGCCCGCAGCTCGTGACGCTTGCCAAGGGTCTCGCCAACGGACTGCCGATCGGCTGCCTGCTCGTCGCCGACGAGGTCGTCGGCGCCTTCGCTCCCGGAGATCACGGCTCAACGTTCGGCGGCAACCCTGTCGTGTGCGCCGCGGCACTCGCCGTGGTCGCGACCGTCGACGACACCCTGCTCGAGCAGGTGCGCGCGAACGGCGTCCGGCTGCTCGCCGGCCTTCGCACGCTGCCGCACGTCGTCGACGCGCGCGGGGCGGGCCTGCTCGTCGGTGCCGAGCTGGACCGGCCGGCACAGCCGTTCGTCGACGCGGCGCTCGACGCGGGCCTCGTCTGCCTCACGTCGGGAGCGAACGTGATTCGACTCGCGCCGCCGCTCGTCGTCGAGGAGACCCAGATCGATCGTGCACTCGAGATCCTCACGGAGGTGTTGAACGCATGAATCGCCCGGAGCGGCATGCAGCGATCCTGCGCCTCGTTCGCGAGCGCCCGATCTCGACGCAGACGGAGCTGGCGGACGCGCTGCGAAGCGAAGGACACGAGGTCGTGCAGACGACGGTCTCGCGCGACGTCCATGAGCTCGGCCTCGTCAAGGCTCGCCACGCGACCGGCCGGCTCGCCTACGCCTTCCCCGAGGACGTAGGGCTCGGCGAGGACGTCTCGGCCGCGATCTCGCGCTGGGCTCTGACGGTGGAGGCGAGTGGTCAGCTCGTGGTCGTCACGACGCCGTACGGCTATGCAAGCGCGCTCGCGCAGGCGATCGACGTGGCGCGGCACGCGCGCATCGCGGGCACGATCGCAGGCGAGAACACCGTCCTGCTCATCGCCCGCGAGCCGTCCACCGGCGCGGAGGTGGCGGAGGAGATCAACGGGCGCAGGTTGGAGGGCGCTGCATGAGCGTCACGTCGGCCGTTCCGAGCGTGATCCTCGCTGCACTCCCCGTGGGCGAGCGGGTCGGCATCGCCTTCTCCGGCGGGCTCGACACCTCCTGTGCGCTCGCGTGGATGCGCGAGCACGGTGCCATCCCGTACGCATTCACCGCCGACCTCGGCCAGTACGACGAACCCGACATCGCAGCCGTGCCCGAGCGTGCTCGGATCTTCGGCGCCGAAGAGGCGGCGCTCGTCGACTGCAAGGAAGCGCTTGCGCGGGAAGGAATCGTCGCACTGCAATGCGGCGCGTTCCACATCCAGACGGCGGGACGGCGCTACTTCAACACGACGCCGCTCGGACGGGCGGTTACGGGCACGCTCCTCGTCCGTGCGATGGGTCGGTACGGCGTCGACATCTGGGGCGACGGCTCGACGTACAAGGGGAACGACATCGAACGCTTCTATCGCTACGGCCTGCTCGCGAACGAGAGCCTGCGCATCTACAAGCCGTGGCTCGACGATGCGTTCGTCTCGGAGCTCGGCGGCCGCACGGAGATGAGCGAATGGCTCGCCGCGCGCGGGCTTCCGCACGGCAGCTCGGTCGAGAAGGCGTACTCGACGGACGCCAACCTGCTCGGCGCAACGCACGAGGCGAAGGACCTCGAGCTGCTGTCGACGAGCATGAGGATCGTCGAGCCGATCATGGGCCTCGCGCCCTGGGACGCAGCGATCGATCCTGAGGTCGTCACCGTCGCGTTCGACGCGGGCGTTCCGGTCGCGCTCGACGGCGTCGAGCTCTCCGACCCGGTCGAGCTCGTGCGCGCGGCGAACGCGGTTGGCGGCCGGCACGGCCTCGGCATGTCCGACCAGATCGAGAACCGCATCATCGAGGCGAAGAGCCGGGGCATCTACGAGGCGCCCGGCTTGGCGCTGCTGCACATCGCCTACGAGCGACTGCTGACCGCGATCCACAACGAGGCGACGCTCGAGCGCTATGCCGAGGAAGGCCGGCGACTGGGGCGCCTCCTCTACGAGGGACGCTGGTTCGACCCGCAGGCCCTCCTGCTGCGCGACTCCCTGCAGCGGTGGGTCGCAAGCGTCGTCACCGGCGAGGTGACGATCGAGCTGCGCCGCGGGGACGACTACACGATCCTCGACACCTCCGGCGACGCGGTCACCTACGACTCCGAGCGGCTGAGCATGGAGCGAAGCGCGACGGCATTCACCGCCGCCGACCGGATCGGGCAGCTCGCGGTGCAGATCAACGACATCGCCGACACACGGCGGATGCTCGAGCGCCACGGTCACGTCCCTCTGGAGGGCGCATGACGCTCTGGTCGAGCCGCGTCGGTTCCGAGCTCGCGCCGGAGGTGTGGGAGTTCCTGAAGGCGGACGACGCCGAGCTCTTGCCCTACGACGTGCAGGGCACGCTTCTGCACGCCGAACGCCTGCACGCCGCCGGGATCCTCGACGACGGCGAGCTCGCCGAGGTCCGCGAGACGCTCGGCCGGCTCGATGCCGTGGATCCTGCGGCCGAAGACGTGCACTCGTTCATCGAGGCAGAGCTCGGCGAGGTGGGACGCAAGATCCATGCGGGCCGCTCGCGCAACGATCAGGTCGCCGCCGCGTTCCGGCTCTACGTCGCCGACGCGTGCGCCGATGCGGACAATGCGCTCGCGGCCTTTGCGCAGGCGATTCTCGAGCGCGCCGCCGAGGAGGCGGAGACGGCGATGCCCGGTTACACGCATCTGCAGCGCGCGCAGCCGGTGACGCTCGGCCACCACTTGCTCGCGTGGTGCGAGATGCTCGAACGCGACCGGGCGAGATTCGCCTTCGCCGCTGCGCAGGCCGCTCCGTCGCCGCTCGGCGCGGGAGCGCTCGCGGGCTCGACGCTGCCCTTGCCTGCGCCCCCGCACGCGATGCGCAACTCGCTCGATGCAGTCGCCGACCGCGACTTTGCGCTCGACTATCTCTATGCGGCTGCCGTGCTGTTCACGCATCTTTCGCGAATCGCCGAGGAGCTCGTCCTCTGGACGACTGCGGAGTTCGGCTTCGCGCGCCTGCCCGAAGGCGCGGCGACGGGGTCGTCGATGATGCCCCAGAAGCTGAACCCCGACGTCGCCGAGCTCGCGCGCGGCAAGGCCGGCACGGCAATCGGCCGGCTTACCGGGCTGCTCGCGACGATCAAGGGCCTGCCCCTCTCGTACGACCGAGACCTCCAGGAGGACAAGCCGCAGGTCTTCGCGGCCCGGCGCGACATCGCCGGTGCGCTCGGTGCGCTGCGCGTTCTCGTCGGCGGCCTCGAATTCGATCGCGAGCGGCTCGCGCGGGCAGCGTCGGACCCGCTGCTCCTTGCGACCGACGCCGCCGAGGCGCTCGTGCGCGACGGCGTTCCCTTCCGCGACGCTCACGAGCAGGTCGCTGCGTCCGTGCGGGCAGGCACGTTCGAGGCGCCCGTAGCGGGACAGCGGCTCCCCGACGTCGGCGCTGCGGTCGCCGCTGCGCAGGAGCGGTGGTCATGAGGATGCTTGCGCTGTCTCTTTCCGGACGCGACGTCCTCCGCGCGGCCGATCTCGCCCCCGCGGAGATCGAAGCCGTCCTCGATCTCGCCGCCGAGCTCAAGCTCGACCGCTATGAGCCGCGGCTGCCCGGGCGGACGCTCGGCCTGCTCTTCAAGAAGCCGTCGACGCGGACACGGGTTTCGTTTGCCGTCGCGATCGCACAGCTCGGCGGCACTGCGGTGCCGCTCGTCGCCGAGGAGCTCCAGCTTTCCCGCGGCGAGTCCCTCACCGACACGGCGCGTGTCCTCTCCTCCTACCTCGACGCGATCGCGATTCGCACGTTCGGCCAGGGAGAGCTCGAGGAATGGGCGGATGCGGCCTCGATTCCGGTCGTGAATGCACTGACCGACGAGGAGCATCCTTGCCAGGCACTTGCCGACGTGCTCACGATCCGGGAGCGGTTCGGCTCGACCGACGGGCTCCGCGTCGCCTGGCTCGGCGACGGCACGAACGTGTGCAACTCGCTCGGCGTCGCGGCGCGAGCGCTCGGGATGCAGATGACCGCCGCCTGCCCTCCGGGATACGAGCCGCGAGATCTCGATGTCGTGCGAGATCCCCGCGAGGCCGCAGCGGGCGCGCACGTGCTCGTAACCGACACCTGGACGAGCATGGGCCGCGAGGCCGACGCGGCGAAGCGTGTGCGTGACCTCGAGCCGTACCGGCTCGGCGAAGATGTCTTGGCGCTCGCCGACCGCGACGCGATCGTTCTCCACTGCCTGCCTGCGCATGCGGGAGAGGAGATCGATGCCTCCGTCCTGTACGGGCCGCGTTCGGCCGTCTGGCAGGAGGCGGAGAACCGCCTGCACGTGCAGAAGGCGCTCCTGGCGCTGCTCCTGGCCTGAAGGGGCGCCGCTACGTCTCGGAGCTTGCGGTCTGCGAGCTCGACGACGAGGTGTCCGTCGGCTGATCGGAGACCACAGGTGCCGGCTGCTGCCCGTCCGCCGCGTGGTGCGCGGTGCTGCCGGCGAGATCCGACACGCCGCTCCCTGCCGCGGGGGTCGTATCGGCCGGAGTGGCACCCGTCGCGCCCGCCGTCGGGTCGCTGCCGAGGAGGCCGCCGAGACCCGGGACGGAGGTCGCGCCCGGGCTGATCAGGGACATCACCTCGCGCGCCGGCAGGACCGCCGCGTCGTGCTTGCCCTTCTTCTTGTCCTTCTTTTCGTTGTTTTTGTCTTTGTCGTCGCCGCTCATGAGAGGCTCCTGCCCCGGTGGCTCCGACTTTTAACCTTCGATCGAGAGCGAGCCGTCGAGCCAGGCGCGGCCGACCACCACTCCGTCGAGGCCGAGGTCCCGCACCGCGCCGACGTCGGCCGCGTCGCGGATCCCGCCGGCCGCGAGCACGCGCCCGCCGAACCGTGCGCGCACCGCCCGCAAGAGCTCGAGGTCGGGGCCTCCTCGGGTGCCGTCGCGAGCGATCGCAGTGCAGACGACGGTCGAGACGCCGGCGCCGGTGCAGCGCTCGAGTGCCTCTGCGGTCGTGAGCCCGCTCGACTCCAGCCAGCCGCCGGTCCTGACGACTCCGTCCGCGACGTCGATGGCCACGGCTACCCTCTCCGACACGAATTCGTGCAAGGGCGTCCGGCCGAACGCCGCCGTACCGACGACGACGCGTTCGACGCCCGCGGCCAGGAGTGCCCGCACATCGGCAGGCGAGCGCACCCCTCCGCCGAGCTGCACCGGCACGGCTCCGGCCGCTTCGACGACGGCTCGGGCCAGCTCCAGCGGGGCGCCGCCGTCGCGCGCGGCCCCGAGCGCGACCACGTGGACGAGAGGTGGGGCGTAGGAGGCCGCCCGTGCGACCAGTGCGAGCGGGTCGCCGGCGTCGAGCTCGACCCGGTCGTAGTCGCCCTGGAGCAGGCGGACGGCTCGGCCCTCGAGGACGTCCACTGCCGGAATGGTTGCGAACTCGCGTTTCAGCGTGTTACCATGCTAACACGATGCCAACAACTACGACGAACCCCCGACATTGGCCGACCCGACAACACGCCGAGCTTTTCGCCGCCGTCTCCTCGCTCCGGACGAAGGACGAGGTGGAGCGATTTCTCCGCGACCTCTGCACGATGTCGGAGCTGGACGCGATGGCCCATCGCTGGCAGGTGGCGCAGCTGCTGGACGAGGGGCTGCCCTACCTGGAGGTGGCAAGGCGCGCACACGCCTCGACGACGACGGTGACGCGAGTCGCGCAGTGGCTTCGCCGAGGCGAGGGCGGGTACTCGCTCGCACTCCGGCGGCGGCGCCGGAAGAACGTCTGAGGATCGCGGTTCCCTCGAAGGGCCGGCTCCGCGAGCCCTCGATCGAGCTGCTCCACGATGCGGGCCTCGGCCCGGAGACGCCGGGCGACCGTGCGCTTGCGTTCCCATGCCGCAACGCACCGCTCGAAGCGCTGCTCGTGCGCGCCGACGACGTGCCCGAGTACGTGCAGGACGGCGTCGTCGACTGCGGCATCACGGGCCTCGACATCGTCGAAGAGAGCGGAGCGAATGTCGTCGAGCTCGTACGGCTCGGCTTCGGCGCCTGCGCGCTCGAGGCTGCCGTCCCGATGGAGTCGTCGGTGCAAACGCTTGCGGATCTCGACGGCGCCCGCGTGGCGACGAGCTTTCCACGGCTCGCGCGCGAGCTGCTTCCCGACACGATTCAGCTCGTCGACGTGCACGGTTCGGTCGAGCTCGCACCGAGGCTCGGCCTGGCGGACGCTATCGTCGATCTCGTGTCGAGCGGGAGCACGTTGCGCACGAACGGCCTGCGCGCCGTCGCGCGCCTGCTCGACTCGGAGGCGGTGCTGATCGCCCCTCCGAAGCCGGGCCCCGCTGCGCTGCAGCTCGCCGGCGTCTTCCGCAGCGTCGTCGACGCGCGCGGCGCGCGCTATCTGATGCTGAACGCTCCGGAGTCGAAGCTCGAGGAGATCGCACGCCTCGTGCCGGGCTCACGCGCACCGAGCGTCCTGCCGCTCGCCGAGCCCGGCATGGTCGCGGTGCACAGCGTCGTCCCGGCGGCAGACGTTTGGAAGCTGCTGCCCGAGCTCGAAGCTGCGGGCGCCACCTCGATCCTGCTCGTGCCGCTCGAGCGGATGCTTGCATGAGGGCGCTGCCGCCGGGCTTCCGGCCCTACGAGTGGGCCCCCTCGACCGACGACCTGGCCCGCCGCGCCGGCCTCGATCCCAGCGAGATCGTCCGCTTCGACGGCAACGTTCCCCCGCTGCCCCTGCCGAGCTCGCGGCCCGGCGCGCTGGCAGGGGCTGTCGCGGAGATCAACACCTATCCGCACGGGGGCTACCCGCTGATCCACGAGGCGATCGCCGCGTATGCAGGGGTCGAGCCGGAGAACGTCGTGCTCGGCGCAGGTGCCGACGACCTGATCATGCTCTGCGCGCGCGCCTTCGCCGGGCCCGGCGACGTCGTGGCGGTCCCGCCCGATCCGACATATCCGGTCTATCGCGTCGCCGCCGAGCTCGCAGGTGCCACGGTCGGCGACGCGTCGCCGGCAGTCACCTTCTGTTGCCGGCCCGCCAACCCTCTGGGCAACCTGCCGCCGTTGCCCGAAGCCCGACCGCTCGTCGTCGACGAGGCGTACTTCGAGTACGCGGGCGAGAGCGCCGTGGGGCTGATCGAGGACGGGGTCGTCGTGATCCGGACCTTCTCGAAGGCCTTTGCGCTCGCGGGTGCGCGAATCGGCTACCTGCTCGCGTCGCGCGACACCGCGGCGGAGCTGCAGGTTCGGCAGGCGCCCGCACAGGTCTCGACGCTTTCCGTCGCACTTGCGGTCGCGGCCCTGCGCTCGCCGCCGGACGTCCGTCCGGTGCTCGAGGAGCGCGAGCGCTTCGCGGCGAAGCTGCGGGAGCTCGGCTACGCGCCGCTCGACTCGCACACGAACTTTCTCTTCGTGCCCACTCCCGATCCGGAGGCCGTCGCGGAACGCCTACTCGCGCGCGGCTGCGTCGTTCGCGTCACGGGCGGTGGCGTCCGCATCACGGTGCGGGACGAGGGCGACGACGATCTGTTGCTTGCAGCGCTCGCAGGCGTGCCTGCGCCACAGTCGCGCAGCGTGCGTCACGTTCGTGCGACCGCGGAGACGACGATCCGCGTGCGGCTCGGCCTCGACGGAGCCGGACGCGTCCGCATCGCCACCGGCGCCGGTCTCTACGACCACCTGTTCGAGCAACTCGCGTTCCACGGTGGTCTCGATCTCGTCGTCGAGGGGAGCGGCGACCTGGAGACCGGCGACCACCACACCGCGGAGGACACCGCGATCGCAGTCGGAGAGGCGCTCGACCGCGCGCTCGGCGAACGCCGCGGGATCGCGCGGTACGGCTCGGCCGACGTCCCCATGGACGATGCGCTCGCCCGCGCCTCGGTCGATCTCGGCGGGCGCCGCGGTGCGGAGATCTCGCTGGCCGAGGATCCGGGGCTCGCACGGCACGTGCTCGAGAGCCTCGCGCAGTCGGCGCGCCTGACCTTGCACGTCGAAGCGACCGGCCGCGACCCGCACCATGTTGCCGAGGCGGCCTTCAAAGCGGTCGGCCGGGCGCTCCGCGACGCGGTTCGGCGCGAGGGCTCGGAGCTTCCGAGCACCAAGGGTGTCCTGTGAAGATCGCGATCTGCGCCTACGGAGCCGGCAACGTGCGCTCGGTCGAGCTGGCGCTGCAGCGCCTGGGCGCCGAGGCATACCGCGCGGAACGGCCGGAGCAGGTGCGCGATGCCGAGCTCGCGGTGCTGCCCGGCGTGGGATCGGCAGGCGCCGCGATGGCCGGCCTCGCCGCGCGCGGTCTCGACGAGGCGCTCGTCCGGCGGAAGGCCGCCGGACGTCCGATCCTCGGCATCTGCCTCGGGCTCCAGCTGGCCCTCGACGAGACCGAGGAGGACGGCGGCACCGCCGGCCTCGGCCTCGTGCCGGGACGCGCCGTGCGCCTACGGGGCGAGCGCGTCCCCCGAATCGGCTGGGCGGCGGTCGAGCCGGAGGGCGAGGCCTTCTGGTTCGCGCACTCGTATGCCGCGGAGACGGCGGCTGCGACGGCGACGAGCGAGGGCGTCGTCGCGATCGCCGAGCACGGGTCGTTCCTCGGCGTCCAGTTCCACCCGGAGAAGAGCGGCGCGGCGGGGGCGCGCTTCCTCGAGCGTTGCCTCTCCCGCGCCTGATTCCCTGCCTCGACGTCGCGAACGGCCGCGTCGTCAAGGGCATTCGCTTCGAGGATCTCCGCGCCGTCGGCGACCCCGTCGAGCTTGGTGCGGCGTACTCCGATGCCGGGGCGGACGAGCTCGTCTTCCTCGACGTCGCAGCCACGGTGCAGTCGCGTGCGTCCGCGCTCGACGTCGCAGCACGCGTCGCCGAGCGGGTGTCGATTCCGTTCACGTTCGGCGGCGGCATCCGCTCCGTCGGCGAGGCGACGGCGGTGCTCGAGGTGGGCGCCGACAAGGTGAGCGTCAACTCGGCCGCCCTGGAGCGCCCGCAGCTCGTCGACGAGCTCGCGCGGGCACTCGGGAGCCAGGCTGTCGTGGTCGCCATCGACACGATCCGCGGCCGCGTGCGCTCGCACGCAGCCACGCGCGACGCGGTGCGCGACATCGTGACGTGGGCACGGGAGTGCGAGGCTCGCGGCGCAGGCGAGCTGCTCGTGACGTCGATCGACCGAGACGGGACGCGCGACGGCTACGACCTCGAGTTGCTGGGGCGGCTGCGTGACGCCGTGTCGCTGCCGATCATCGCGTCCGGCGGCGCAGGCACCGCCGCCCACGTGGCCGCGGCGCTCGGCGTGTCACAGGCCGCGCTCCTCGCGTCGATCCTGCACGAGCAGCCGGCGCGGCTCGTGACCCTGCGCGCCGAGCTGCGGGAGCTCGGCGTGGAGCTTCGCGATGCAGCCTGAGCTCCGCGCAGCGATCGTGCAGGACGCCGACGACGGCCGCGTGCTGATGCTCGCCTGGATGGACGACGAGGCTCTGCGACGCACTCGCGAGACCGGGGAGGCATGGTTCTGGAGCAGGTCGCGCCGGCAGCTCTGGAAGAAGGGCGAGACCTCGGGCAACGTCCTCCGCGTGGACGAGGTGCGCGACGACTGCGACGGCGACGCGTTGCTCGTGCGAGTCCGGGCGACGGGCCCCGCCTGTCACACCGGCTCGACGTCGTGCTTCGCGCCGTCGCTCTGGCGCACGGTCGTGCAGCGCGTCCGCGATCGCCCCGACGGCTCGTACGTCGCCTCGCTCGCCGACGCGGGCGTGAGCCGGGCCGCGCAGAAGCTGGGCGAAGAGGCGGTCGAGGCGGCGATCGCGGCCACCGCAGGGGACGGCCGCCTCGCAGCGGAGGCGGCCGACGTGCTCTTCCATCTCTATGTGCTGCTCGCCGTGGCCGGCGTCGACATCGCCGACGTCGAGCAGGAGCTCACCCGCCGCAGCACGCGATAGCCTCCCTCGGGTGGCAACGAAGATTCTCGTCATCG
Source organism: uncultured Actinomycetes bacterium (assembly GCA_963848665.1). GTDB lineage: Bacteria > Actinomycetota > Thermoleophilia > Gaiellales > Gaiellaceae > Palsa-739. The sequence goes on along the minus strand of CAWKEF010000001.1, from coordinate 486,700 downwards.
AGGACGATGCCGACATCCGGCGGCTGCTGAAGATCCGTCTCGGCGAGGACGGGTACGACACCGCCTTCGCCTGGGACGCGGTCACTGCGCTCACGATCGCGCGCAAGGCGGAGCCCGACGTGATCATCCTCGATCTCGGCCTGCCGGGCGGCGACGGGTACGTCGTGATGGAGCGCCTGCAGTCGCTCGCGCCGCTGGCGATGGTCCCGATCATCGTCGTGAGCGCCCAGCCCGCTTCCATGCAGTCGGAGCCGGCGCGCGCCGCCGGCGCGGTCGCCTTCATCGAGAAGCCGATCGAGATGGACGTGCTGCTCGCGGCCGTGCGGGACGCGCTCGGCTAGTCGCTGCCCAGACCGATTGCCCCGAGCGTGAGCAGCACCACCGAGGCGAGCACGAGCGCGGCCGGTGCGAGGCGCGGCGCCCAGTGATTGAGCTCGAGGCGCGCGCGCGCGGCGATTCGAGCGCCGCGCGCGCCGGCCACTTCGAGCACGACGAAGAGCATCACGAGCGGGAGGACGAAGGCGAGGTTGTAGAGAAGGACGAGCATGATCTGCGTCGTGTCCGTGCGCCCCGACGAGACGACCGCGGCGATTGCGGCGAAGTACGGCACCGCGGTCGGTAGCTCGACGGCCATGATCCCCGCGCCGAGCAGCCCTGCGGAGTGTCCGCGCGGCTCTCTCTTCCGCGTGAGCCGCTCGGCGAAGTGCGCGCGCGCGCGCCACAACGCTGCCGCGGCCGGCAGCGCAACGCCTCCCGCGACGAGCTCGATCACGTGCACGGTATGCGCGCTCGGCTTCGTCACACGGGCGAGGAGCTGCTGTCCCGGGCCGAAGGTGAGGGCGAGGCCGCCTGCGAACGAGACTCCGAAGACTCCGAGCGTGAAGGCCGCGACGTCTCTGCGGCCATGCAGGCCCGTGGCCAGGTAGAGCGCCGGGGCGAGCGTCGAGGGATTGAACGAGTCGGCCGCGGCGATCGCGGCGACGAGGGCGATGAGCGCAACCATTCGGCGAGCTTACGAGCTACCTTTGGCCGCCGTGGCGCGCGTCCTGATCCTCACCGCGAGCGTCGGCGAAGGACACGATCTGCCGGCTCGCACGCTCGCTGCGCAACTGCGCGCCGAGCAGAAGGAGGTAGAGATCGCGATCGAGGACTGCCTCGCCGCCATGGGCCGCACCGTCGCGGCCTTCAGCGAGGGCGCGCCGCGCATCGTCTTCTACCGCTTCGAATGGCTCTGGGACGTCGGCTTCTGGCTCTTCGCAGGCCCGGCTCCGACGCGCGAGCTCACGCAGCGGCTGATCACGCGGTTCGGCTCGCCGGGTCTCCTGCGGTTGATCGCACGCCACGATCCGGACGTGATCGTCTCCGTCTACCCGAACGTGACCGAGGTGCTCGGCCGCCTCAAGCGCTCGGGGCGCCTGCGCGTTCCCGTCGTCGCCGCCATCACCGACCTGGCGGCCATGCATTACTGGGCCAGCAAGGGGATCGACGTGCATCTCGTGACGCATCACGAATCGATCGACGAGGTGCGGGCGATCGTCGGCAGCGATGCGCCGGTGCACTGCGTGCACGGTTTCACGCTGCCCGACTTCCACGAGCCTCGTGCGCAGCTCGACGCCCGCAGGGAGCTCGGGCTCCCGGAGACCGGCAAGATCGTTCTCGTCTCGGGCGGCGGTTGGGGAGTGGGCGACGTGCAGGGCGCCGTCGAGGAGGCCCTCGCGGTCGACGACGTCGCGCAGGTCGTGTGTCTCTGCGGGCGAAACGACGGCCTGCGAGAGCAGCTCGCGACTCGCTTCGAGGGGGCAGACCGCGTTCGCGTCGAGGGCTTCACCGACCGGATGCCCGACTGGATGGCCGCGGGCGACGCGCTCGTGCATTCGACCGGTGGACTGACCGTCCTGGAGGCGCTGATGCGGGGCTGCCCCGCGATCTCGTACGGGTGGGGTCGCGGGCACGTGCGCCTCAACAACGCGGCCTTCCGGCGCTTCGGGCTCGCGGACGTGGTGAGCACACGGCGGGAGCTGCGCGCCTCGATCGAGCGTGCGCTCGCACGAGGGCGGACGGAGACGGCGTCGTTTGCGGGTCTCCCGTCCGCGGCGTCGTTCGTGCTTGCCGCGGCAGATGCGCGCTGACCTCGCAGCGCTCGGCGCTCTCGCGGCGTGGAGTGCGCCCGCGGCGGCTCCGGTCGTTCCCGTCGTCGCCTCGGCGCTTGGGATACCCCGGCGCCTCGCGGAGCCGTCCGGCATCGCGATCACGTTCGACGACGGCCCGCACGCCGACGGCACGCCGGCCGTTCTGCGAGAGCTCGAGCGCGCCGGTGCCCGCGCGACGTTCTTCCTCGTCGGCGAGCAGGTCGACCGTCTGCCGGGGCTCGCGGCGGAGATCGCAGCGGCGGGCCACGAGATCGCGATCCACGGCTACCGGCACGTGCTGCTGCTTCGCCGCCCGCCCGGCGCCCTCCGCGACGACTTCGAGCGCGCCGCGGAGGTGATCGGAGCCGCAACCGGAGCCGAGCCCTCGCTCTACCGGCCTCCGTACGGCGTCTTCAGCGCGCCGGCGCTTCTGCTCGTGCATCGCCTCGGCTGGCGGACGCTCCTCTGGTCGCGCTGGGGGCGAGACTGGCAGGCCCGCGCCACGCCAGAGACGATCGCAGCGCGCGCGGCGCGAGGGCTGACGGGCGGCGACGTCGTGCTGCTGCACGACTCCGACCGCTACAGCTCCGCGGGCTCCTGGCGGAGAACGGCGGCCGCGCTGCCGTCCATTCTCGCCGCTTCGCTCGCGACCGGCGAGCCGTTCGTCACGGCGAGCCAGTCGACGTAGCGACGAACGCCTTCGCCGAACGTCGTCTCGGCCGTCCAGCCGAGCTCTGCAGCCGCGCGGGCGCCGGAGATGCGCCCGATGTGCACGTCGGCGGGCCGCTCCGGACCATGCACGAGCGGGACCGGTGCGACGATCTCGCGTACCGTGTCCGCGATCTGCCGCACGCTCGTCTCCTCTTCGCCGACGAGGTTGAACACACGGCCCGCGGCCGCCGGCGCGAGGCCCGCGACGACACCGTCCGCGAGATCCTCCACGTAGACGAACTGCCGTGTCTGCCGGCCGTCGCCGGCGATCGTCAAGGCCTCGCCGCGTTGTGCGCGCAGCACGAACGCCGGGACGACGGCTGCGGGCCGCGCGCGGGGCCCGTACGGGATGCCGAAACGGAGGATCGTGTGTGCACCGCCGTAGAGCTCGTTGTACGACCGGCAGTACATCTCGCCGGCGATCTTCGTTGCCGTGTAGAGGTGTGAAGGCAGGGAGATGGCGGAGTCCTCGTCGAGGATGCCCTCGGCGGGCGAGTCGCCGTACACCCACACGGTGCTCCCGTACACGACGCGCGCAATGTGCTCGTGTCGCGCGGCTTCGAGGATCATCTGCGTACCGTGGACGTTGATCCGGTCGGCACGGATCGGATCGGCGACCACGTCGTTGACGTCGGCGACGGCGGCGAGATGGATGACAGCGTCGCAGCCGCGCACGGCGCGACGCGTCGTGTCGCGATCCGCAAGGTCGCCGACGACGGTCACGACGTCGCTCCGCGCGTGGTGCGGGGAGTGGACGAGATCGAAGATGACCGGCTCGTGGCCGTGCGCGTGCAGGCTGTCGACGACGTGCGAGCCGATGAAGCCCGCGCCGCCCGTGACCAGGACCCTCACCGGGATGCCGCTCGCAACGCCGGGCGTGCCGCGGGCCGGTAGTACAGCGGCGCGCACCAGTGATTCTCTGCGACCCAGTCGCTGTTCGGAAGATCGACGGGGTGGCCGAGCAGGCGATGGCAGGGCTCGTCGTACACCTTGCCGGTCGAACGCTCGATCGGATCGAAGACGATGTACTTGTAGAAGCCCGAGACCATCCCGTCTGGCAGGTGCACCCGATTCGGATGTCCTGGATCGAGACGCTCGCGGGCGATCCTGTTCTTCCACTCGGTGATCTCGTCGAGCCGCTCGACACCGACGATGCCGAGCGCGGCCGTGAACTCGTTCATGCGGTAGTTGAGCCCGGGCTGCGCGTAGTCCGGCTTGCCGTAGTTGCGGAACCGGTCTGCGAAGTCGACCAGGTCGGGGTGGCGTGACACGAGCATGCCCCCCTCTCCGGTCGAGATCGTCTTCGTCGCCGCGAACGACCAGAGGCCGGCGTCGCCCCAGGCTCCAGCCCGCCGGCCGTGCCAGGACGCGCCGTGCGCGTGCGCGCAGTCCTCGAGCAGGATGATGCCCTCGTTGCGGCAGAACGCGGCGATCTGCTCCACCTCGAACGCGATGTGCCCTCCGATGTGAACCAGCATCGCGGCGTGGGGCTTGTGCTCGTGCGCTTTGCGCTCGAAATCGGCGAACGACATGCAGAGGTCGTCGCGGTTGCAGTCGACGAACTGGACGTGCGCGCCGGCCGCCTGCAACGCGAGTGGTGTCGCCATGAACGTGTTCGACGGACACAGCACCGTGCGGTCGCGCAACTCGAAGAACTCGAAGGCGGCGAGTGCCGCGCCGGTCCAGCTCGAGGTCGAGACCGCGGGCACCCCGTTCCACGCCGTCCACGCCTCTTCGAAGGCTCGCGTGAGCGGACCGTCGGACCACTGCTCGTTGTCGAGTGCCTCGTCCCAGAGGGCGTGCAGACGCGCGCGATCGCGATGGTCGAACCCGATGGCGAACGCGTCGATGTTCACTGCAGGATGGATGCCCTCCGAACCCCGGACGGGCGCGGGCCAACGGTAACAGTCAAAGCTGAAAGCGTTCTGAACGGACGATGCCCTGTCATACCTTCGTCATCCCGGCACGGTAGTCTCGGTGGCGGATGGCCGATGAGCCCCTCGCCCCGCAAGCGCCGAGTCGTGCCGAGGTGCTTCGGGCGTCGCCGGTGCTCTTCGAGGCCAGGGCGCTCGATCGCCTGACACGCGTCCACCCTGCGGTCGTCCCGCTCATCTTCGCTCCGGCGGTCGTGATCTTCGCCGTGCGCGCGTTCTACGACATGAGCGTCCTCGAGACCCTCCTCGGGGTCTTCGGCGGTTACGGGATCTGGACGCTCAGCGAGTACTGGATCCATCGCGTCGTCTTTCACTTCGAGCCCGAGCGCGGCGTCGGCGCGAGGCTCCACTTCCTCGTTCACGGCGTCCACCACGACCACCCGAACGATCCGATGCGGCTCGTCATGCCTCCGGCAGTGTCGGTGCCGCTCGGCACGCTCTTCTGGCTCTTCTTCGCCCTCGTGTTCGAGCTGCCGCTCGCGTGGGCGGTCGCCGCGGGCTTCTTCGCCGGCTATCTCTTCTACGACATGCTGCATTTCGCGCTCCATCACGCGCACGCGAAGAACCGCTTCGCGAAGCGGCTGCGCGAGTTGCATATGCGCCACCATTTCGAGGACGACGAGTGCGGATTCGCGGTCAGTGCCCCGTGGTGGGACATGGTCTTCGGCACGTACTCGCCGAAGGCCCGCAAGCGGAGCTAGCCTCTAGCTCTGCGTCGCGGCCGACAGCTCGCTGACGGCCTTCGTTCGAGAGACGATCATCGTGCCCGCGAGCGCGATGAGCATCCCGATGCCGATCGGCGCCCCACCGAGCTTCGCCGAGGCCCAGTGCTCGCGCAGGAAGAACGGCTCGAGCAGGATCGGGAGGAACGTCTGCACGGCGGTGCTCACCGGCACGACCGTCGTCGCCGGACGGCGCTGGAAGGCGGTCATGCCGGTGATCGTCGCCGCGACGCCGCTGAGCAGGGCGACCGCGGCCCAGACCGCCGCGACGGCGTAGTGCGAGCGGCCGATGTCGTCGCTCAGGAGCTTCGTCGCGACATTGCTCGCCGCGAAGCCCGCGCCCGACGCGACGATCGCGCCCATTCCGGTGTCCCAGCGCCTGCCGCGGACGAGGAACGGAAAGAAGCCGAGGGCGGTGAGGCCGCCGACGACGGCGATGACTGCAACGCCGCCGCGATGCGCTTCCGTATGTCCCGGCGCCCCCCACGCGACGAGGCCGACACCGGCGGTGATCCCCACGACGCCCGCGACCTCGAGCCAGCCGACGTGCTCGCCGAACATGCGTGAGCCGATGAAAAGGAGGATCAGCAGGCCCGATGCGAGCGCAGGCTGGACGACGACGAAGGGCGCCCACGCGAGCGCCACCACCTGCGGCCCGATGCCGACGACGCCGAGCAGCCAGCCGAGGACCCAGCGCTTGCGCCTCAGCAGCCGCGTGAGGAGACCGACGCTGAGGCTGAGCTTCTTCGGTGCGCTACGCGCCTCGATTCCCTGCAGCGCGATGCCGACGTTGAAGAGCGCGGAGGCGACGAGCGCCGCGACGAGGCCGAGGGCGAACACGACTCATACCTAAGCAGCCCCCGCATACTGACGGGCGATGGCGGAAGCTCGGGCAGGGGCCAAGACATTCACGGAGCGGACGGCCTGGGCGCGCAGCCTCGAGACGCCGCTTCGCGACTTTCTGCGCACGGAGACGGGCAGCGCGGCCGTCCTCCTTGCCGCGACCGTCGCAGCGCTCGTCTGGGTGAACGTCGACGCCGGATCGTACGAGCGCGTCTGGCAGACGCAGCTCTCGATCCGCGTCGGTAGCTCAGGCGTCGTGCTCGATCTCCGCCGTTGGGTCGACAACGGACTGATGACGTTCTTCTTCTTCGTGATCGGCCTCGAAGCGCGGCGGGAGTTCGACATGGGCGACCTCCGGCAGCGGCGCAGAGTCGCGCTCCCCGTGCTCGCGGGGCTCGGCGGAATGGCCGTCCCCGTCGGGATCTTCCTTGCGGTGAACGCCGGGCACGCGTCCGCGCATGGATGGGGGGTCGCGATGTCGACAGACACCGCATTCGCGCTCGGAATGCTCGCGCTCGTCGGCCCGCGTTTCCCGGATCGCCTACGGGCGTTCATGCTCACGGTCGTCGTCGTCGACGACGTCGCCGCGCTCGTCGTGATTGCCACGGTGTACAGCGGGCACGTCGCGCTCACTGCCCTGCTGGTCGCGATCGGGATCGTCGCTCTGATCCTGGTCGCCCGCAACGCAAGCGTTCGCTACGGGCTCGTCTATCTGGCGTTGGGCGTGGCGACCTGGGTCGCGCTCGAGAAATCCGGGGTCGATCCCGTCGTCGTGGGGCTCGTGCTGGGCCTGCTGACCTACGCCTATCCGGCTGCGCGAGCCGACCTCGAGCGCGCGACAGATCTCTTTCGCAGCTTCCGCGAGCAGCCGACCCCCGAGCTCGAAGCGACGGCGCGCGCGGGCCTGCGGTCGGCGATCTCGCCGAACGAGCGTCTGCAGCAGCTCTATCACCCCTGGTCGAGCTACGTGATCGTGCCGCTCTTCGCGCTTGCGAACGCCGGCGTCGCGATCAGCGGCAGCTTCCTCTCTCGCGCGTACACCTCGCCGATCACCCTCGGCATCCTGATCGGGTACGTCGCCGGCAAGCCGGTCGGAATCGCCGGCACGTCGTGGCTCGTGACGAAGCTGAGCCGTGAACGGTTGCGGCCGCCCGTCGGCTGGGTCGCCGTTGCGGGCGCGGGCGCAGTCGCCGGGATCGGTTTCACGATCTCGTTGCTGATCGCGACGGAGGCATTTCACGGTCCGGAGCTGGAGGAGGCAAAGCTCGGCGTGCTCTCGGCAGCGTTCGTCGCCTCGCTGCTGACCTGGCTCGTGTTCCGCGCCGCATCCCTGCTGCCGAGAGCGCTGCGAGTCCGGGGTCTCATCGGCCTGGCGGAGCCGATCGTCGATCTCGCCGAGCCGGTCGATCTCGACCGCGACCACCTGCGTGGTCCGGCCGAGGCGCCGGTGACGGTGGTCGAGTACGGCGACTTCCAGTGTCCGTACTGCGGACAGGCGGAGCCGGTGGTGCGCGAGCTGCTCGCCGACTTCGGCGACGTCCGGTACGTCTGGCGCCATCTCCCGCTCACCGACGTACATCCGCGCGCGGAGCGCGCGGCGGAGGCGTCCGAGGCTGCGGCGGCTCAGGGCGCGTTCTGGGAGATGCACGATCTGCTGCTCGCGCATCAGGACGCGCTGCGCGTGTCCGACCTGCGCCGCTATGCCGAGGAGATCGGCCTCGACGGCGACCGTTTCGACGACGACCTTCGCCGGCGGACGGGCGCGGGGCACATCGAGGAGGATGTCGACTCGGCGGATCTCAGCGGCGTGTCCGGCACGCCGACGTTCTTCATCAACGGCCGCCGCCACTACGGCGCCTACGACATCGGCACGCTGTCGGAAGCGGTGCGCGCCGCCCGAGCGCGGGCCGCTGTCGCCCGCTGAAGTCTCATCGAACGTTCATGTCGCGCTGCTCAACTGGGGCTCATGCTCGACCCGGCAGATCAACGCCTGCACGGCCCGGCGCTCGCTGCGGTGCCTTCGCGCGCGCCGGCCGCCAACGCAGCATCGCGTCGGCTGGTCGTGGCGATCGGGCTCTGGACGTTCCTCGTCGGAAACGCCGCCGGCCTCGTCTGGCTGTGGTGGCACGGCGGCAACGTCACGCACGTCCATACGACCGGCGACGCTCTCACGAGCGCCGCCCGGCTGACGGGCCTCCTCGGCGCCTACCTCGCGCTCATCGAGGTCGTGCTGCTCGCCCGGCTGCCGTTCCTCGAGCGGCTCGTCGGCTTCGACCGGCTCACGCTTCTGGCACCGCTGGAACGGCCATGCGTGCCTCGACCTCGTCGTCGCGCACGTCGTCTTCTCCGTCTGGGGCTACGCGCTGCTGGACCAGATCTCGCTCAGCGAACGGAGATCTCGACGATGCTCGGCGGCGGCATCTACCCGGGATGATCACCGCGACGGTCGGCACGTTGCTGCTGCTCGCGCGTCGTCGCGACCTCGCTCGTCGTCGTGCGGCGGCGGCTCCGCTACGAGTGGTGGTACGCGGTGCACTTCTCGCGTACGCGGCATCGCGCTCGCGTGGTTCCACGTGATCCCGACCGGCAACGAGCTCGTCCTCGACCACGTCGCCGCCGACTACTGGACGCGCCTCTACTCGCGACGCTCGCGCTGCTCGTCCTCTATCCGGCTCGCTCGGCCGCTCGCTGAACACGTTCCGCTTCCGGCTGCGCGTCGCCGAGGTCGTCGACGAGGGCCCGGGCGTCGTCTCGCTCCGCATCACCGGCCGCGGCCTCGACCGGCTCGGCGCGAGCCCGGGCAGTTCTTCCTCTGGCGCTTCTTCGGCGGGCTCCTGGTAGACGCGCACCCGTTCTCGCTCTCGGCGGCACCGACGGCCACTCGTTGCGGATCACGGTCAAGGCGCTCGGCGACCACACGCGCGGATCGGCGAGATCCCCGGGCACGCGCGTCTTCGCGGAGGGGCCGTTCGGCGTCTTCACGGACGCGCGCCGGCGCCGGACAAGGTCGCTGCTGATCGCCGGCGGGATCGGCATCACGCCGGTCCGCGCGCTGCTCGAGGAGATGGACGGCGACGTCGTCGTCGCTCTACCGCGTCGTCGCCGAGGACGACATCGTCTTCCGCGACGAGCTCGACGGCTCGCGGTGGCGCGGGGCGTCGAGGCTGAACTTCGTCGTCGGCGACCACGCGCGGCGGAGGGCCGCGACCTGCTCTCGCCGACCACCTGAGGGAGCTCGTCCCGGACATCGCCGAGCGCGACGTCTTCATCTGCGGCCCGCCCGCGATGACGACCGTCATCCGGAAGACGTGCGCGAGGCCGAGCGTGCCGCGGGCCACCTTCACGTCGAGCGCTTCGCCCTCTAGAAAGGAGCGCTACATGCGCAGAGTCGCTGTCGCACGTAGCCTGCCGTCCTCGCTCTCGCGGTGCCGCGTCGCTGGCGCGCTGGCGGCGCGCGCGGACGAGCGCCGACGACGAAGAAGGTGAGGTCGACAACAGGTCGTTGACCGGCCCGCTCGCGAAGGCCGACCACTGGGGCTACATGGAGGTGCGCTCACCGTGAAGAAGACGACGACCACCGTCGGGACGAAGCAGACGGTCACGCGGAAGATCATCCACGATCAACGTGCCGGTCTACCCGAACCACACCGACCGATCGGTGTACATCAACCAGCAAGCGCTGCCGCTGATCCAGGAGACGCTCCAGGCGCAGAGCGCCGCACATCCAGATCATCTCCGGCGCGACGTACTACGAGCGCGCGTTCGTCGAGTCGCTTCAGGCTGCGCTCGCTCGAGCACAAGGCCTGAGCTGGGACGGCGCTCCCGGCATCCGGCGCGTCGAGATGTCATGGGCATGCCGATCGTCGGTCGACGTGCGCGACGACGGACGTCGATCGGCGATCCTCGAGCGAGATTTCGACGGGTTCCGCGAGGTCGACGCCGCGCTTCAGCACCTACAAGGAGACAGCGAGATCAGCCGCCTCAACCGGGGCGAGCTCGCGGCTCGCCGAGCGCATCCCGACGTGCGCGAGGTGCTCGAGCGCTGCGACGAGCTGCGCGAGGAGACCGGCGGCTTCTTCGACGTTCGCGCAGCCGTCGGGCACGCCGTCGATCCGTCGGGTCTCGTCAAGGGGTGGTGCGGTCGACCGTGGCGGCAGCGCTCCTCGACGAGTCAGGCGTCCGGAACTACGCGATCAACGCGGGCGGCGACATGCGTCTGCGGGCCGGCGCGCTGCCCGAGCCGGCTGGCGCGTCGGGCATCCAGCACCCGCCTCGACCGACAGCATCGCGGCCGTCGTCGCCGCGAACGACCTCGCGTCGCCACCTCGGGCGCCTATGCGCGCGGCGATCACGTGCTCGACCCGCATACCGGCGTCCGCCCGTCGGCGTCCTCTCGGTGACGATCGCGGGCCCCGAGCTCGCGACCGCCGACGCGTTCGCGACGGCGGCGTTCGCGATGGGAGAGCGTGGCGCGGCGTGGAGCGCGCAGTTGCGAGACTATGAGGCGATGACGATCCTCGCCGACCGGCGCGTTCTCTTCACACCCGGGTTTCCGTGGCGCCGCTGATCGAGGCGGTTCGCGGCGACATCACCGAACAGGCGGTCGACGCGATCGTCAATGCCGCGAACTCGAGCCTGCTCGGCGGCGGGGGTGTGGACGGCGCGATTCATCGTGCAGCGGGCCCCGCGCTCCTCGCGGAGTGCCGCCTGCTCGGCGGCTGCGAGACCGGCGACGCGAAGGCGACGGGCGGCGGCCGGCTTGCGGCTCGGCACGTGATCCACACGGTGGGGCCGGTCTGGTACGGAGGCGGCGAGGGTGAGGCCGAGCTCCTCGCGTCCTGCCACCGCCGCTCGCTCGCGGTCGCGGCCGAGCTCGGCTGCAGCTCTGTCGCCTTCCCGGCCATCTCCACGGGCATCTACGGATATCCGGTCGAGCTCGCAGCACCGGTTGCAGTGGCGGCCGTACGCGCTTCGCCGGCGACCCCGGTCGTGCTCGTGCGCTTCGTGCTCTTCAGTGACGGGCACCTCGAGGCATTTCGGCGCGCGTTAGAGATCGCTCGATAGCGGAAGAAGGCAGCATGCGCGCCGTTTCGCTTTGCGCAGCGCTTCTCGTCCTCGTCGTCGTTCCTGCCGCTGCTGCCTCCGATCGCCTCGCGTTGAACGCAACGGACGCCGCACTCGCGGTCTCGGCCGACGGCAAGACGGCCGTCGTCACCTACCGCTCGCGAGGAGCGCTGCACCACGCGCTCGTCTGGGGCGCGGTGGACGCGCGGCCGCCTAGCCGGACGGTTCCGCAGGTTCGCTTCACGATCGACTGGACCGGCGGCTGGGAGACACACCGCAACGCGCATTGGTGGCGGAGGGTAGGAAACCATTGCAAGCCGTACGCGGGACCGGCACTTGCGGCGCTCGTCGCAGCGTGCGACGCGCCCGACGGCTCGCACTGGGCGCTGCAGGCGTGGCAGCCGAACCTTCCGCACCGCGGCTATCCGCCGTACCGGAACGGTCAGACCGACTGGGAGCTCGACGTCTCCCACTGGTCGGGATCCCTCGCGGAGCTCGAGGTGCACGCCGACTGGGCGTTCGACGGCCAGGCGCACAACCTGTTCGGCCGCCTCATGTACGACGGCGTGCCGGTGCACGGGTTCCAGACCGTGCAGGGAACCGGGGCTCCGCGCGACCGCTACGGACGCAGTCTCTACATCGACACGTTCGACTCCGCGTACGGCAGCGGCTGGAAGCGGGAGACGTCGATCGTGTTCCGCAACCCGACCGGGGTCTTCTGCTACTCGTTCTGGCCGACACACGACGTGTCCCTGCCCGGGCGGCCGGCTCGCCCGGCGGGAAACGGCGCGAAGTACCGGATCAACGTCGTCGGGCCCGGCGTGACGCCGAACCTTTCGGTGGCCGTCGACGATCCGGGCGCGTGGGACCCGAACGATCAGGCGAAGATGTCGTTTCAGCGGGAGATGAAGACGCGCCAGCTGCAGCTCTCGAGCGGCGACAAGTTCTGCCCGACGCAGACCTGAGTCAGGCGAACGCCGGGGCGGCGAGCTTCCCGTCGCGCATCGGCGCGACGCCGGCAGATGCCGGCGCCGCGCATTGGCTGTGTGAACGTGCGGTTCGTCGCCCGACCGCTCTACATGTTCGGGCAGGTGTGGGTGCTGCCCTGGCTCGGAGCCTGTGTGGTCGTCGTGCCGGTGCTCGGCGTCGTCGTCGTTCCGGAGTTCGTCGAGCCCGAGCTCGCGGCGTTCGCAATCGCTGCTCCACCGCCGGCCATGATCCCGACCGTCCCGAGCGTCACGAGAGCGATTCGGAGTCTGTTCACGGCATTCACCTCCTTTCGTTCGCTGACCTTGGTGAAAGCAAAGTCGCCGCGCCTAAGAAGGGCCTGTGGCGGAGTTAAGAGTTTGCCGGTGACGACTCCGTGCCTGCTCTGTGCCGACTTCGACGCAACTCTCGAAAGGACACTTTCGGCGAAGCGCGTCGGCAGATAGACGTGCGGCATGACAAAAACTCGTCTTCTCTTCGCTCTCATCGCGGCGGGTGCGCTCCTCGCCGCTCCGTTCGCGCACGGCGCGACATCGAACGTCGTCGTCAGTCAGATCTATGCGAGCGGCGGTAACGCGGGCGCGAGCTACACGAACGACTATGTCGAGCTCTTCAACCGCGGTGCCGCCTCTGTCGATCTCACCGGCTGGACGGTTCAGTACGCGTCGGCATCCTCGACGAGCTGGCAGGCGACTGCTCTCGCAGGCTCGATCGCTCCCGGCAGGTACTACCTCATCGCGCTCGCTTCGACGGCGTCGGTCGGCTCCCCGTTGCCGGCCGCCGAGGCCACCGGGACGACGAACCTCGCAGGCGCGGGCGGCAAGGTGGCGCTCGTCAGGGACGCTGCGCCGCTCACGTGCGGCGCAGTCGCAGGAAGCTGCGCAAGTGTCCCGCTGCTCGAGGATCTGGTCGGCTACGGCTCCGCCACGGACTACGAAGGCCTCGGAGCCGCACCGGCACTCGGCAGCACCACCGCGGCGGTGCGCGCCGGCGGCGGCTGCACCGACACGAATGGGAATGCAGCCGACTTCTCGGCGGTCGCTCCCGCTCCGCACAACGCGCTCTCTCCGGTGTCCACGTGCTCGGCCGCCTCGACACCGGGCCTCTCCGCGAGCGCCGGTGTCGAAGTCGACGTGCAGCCCGTGCTCTCGATTGCGCTCGAACGGTCGAGCCTGACCTTCGGCAGCGTCGTGTCGGGGACGGTGCCGACGCCGATCTCCGAACGCGTGACCGTCATGAGCAACAACGCGACGGGCTATGCCCTGACCGTGCACCGGTCCGCATTCGCGCCTGCCGACCTGCCGCTCGGGATCGCGGCCCCGGCGGCCGGCTCGCTCGTGCCGGTTCCGATCTCTCCCGCGTCCGATCTGCTCGTCGCGGGCTCGGCGGCGCCGAGCGCTCCGGCGGGGGATGTCTGGCCCACCTCGGTCGGCTTCACGTCGCCGCTGCCCGCCGTTCCGCCGGGCCACTTCACGGCGACGCTGACCTTCACGGTGATCGGGCGATGATCGCGGTGCCTGCAGGGGTCGCCGCGGCAGCGCTTTCCGTCTCGCCCGTACGCCTGAAGCTGAGCGGTGCGGCGAGCCGGACGATCACGATCGCGAATGCGGGCAACGCGCCTACGGCTTTGGAGGCACGTGCCGCGAGCTTCGGCCTCGATCGCCGCGGCAGGCCGACGGTCGCCCGCGCGAGCCGAGGGGGTGCGGGCTGGCTTCGCGTAAGACCCGCACGGATCGTGCTCGCACCGGGTGCCAAGGCAATGCTCACCGTGTCGTCGACACCGCCGGTCGCTGCGAGCCCGGGCGATCACGCGGCGCTCGTCTTGCTCACGACGGAACCCCGGCGAGCCGCGGGCGTTGCGATCCGTATCCGCCTTGGGGTCGCCGTCTTCGTCCGGGTGCCCGGCCGGATCGTCTATCGGCTCGCGCTCGGAGCGATCAGAGCGCGGCGGCCGGTGCTCGACGTTCCACTCGCGAACCGTGGGAATGTCATCGAGCGAACGCGCGTGCGGATCGTCCTCTCACGTGGCGGCCGTGTGCTCCGGAGGCTCGGCCCTGTCGAGCGGATGCTGCTGCCGCACTCGCGCGGGATCGAGCACTTCCGCTACGGCGGCCGCCTCCACGGCTGGGTGCGGGTGCGGGTGGAAGCGGGCGCGCTGCGGCGCACGCTCCGGCTCCGCCTCTGAACGCCGCGTTTGTACGATGCCGACGCCTGTGAAAGCCGTGCGCATTCACGAGGACGGCGGTCCGGAGGTGCTTGTCCTCGAGGATGTGGCCGATCCCGAGCCCCAACCCGGAGAGGTGCTTGTCCGCCTCCACGCGTCGGCGCTCAACCACCTCGACGTCTGGATCCGCAAGGGGCTGCCGTCGGTCCCGAAGCCGCGGATCCTCGGAGCGGACGGCGCCGGCGTCGTCGAGGCGCTCGGTTCCGGCGTCGAAGAGTTCGAGCTCGGGCAGCGCGTCGTGCTCAACCCGGGCGTCGAGGCGGGCGACGGCACGATTCGCGTGATCGGCGAGCACGGCGACGGCACGAACGCGGAGCTGATCGCAGTGCCGGCGACGAACGTCTATCCGATCCCGAACGGCCTGTCGTTCGAGGAGGCCGCGGCGTTCCCGCTCGTATTCGAGACGGCGTACCGGATGCTCGTCACGCGGGCGCAGCTGCGCGAGGGCGAGTGGGTGCTCCTGTGGGGGATCGGCAGCGGGGTCTCGACCGCGGGCCTCGCGATCGCAAAGGCGCTCGGGGCGCGGACGATCGTGACCTCCTCGAGCGAGGAGAAGCTCGCGCGGGCCCGTGAGCTCGGCGCGGACGTGGCGGTGAATCATGCGGACGGTGACGTGAAAGCCGCCGTGAAGGAGGCGACCGCCGGCCGCGGAGCCGACATCGTTGTCGATCACGTCGGCGAGGCCACCTGGCGCACCTCCCTCGACGTCGCCGCGCGCGAGGGGCGCATCGCCGTCTGCGGCGCGACGAGCGGCCCGAACCCGCCCGCCGCGCTGCACCGGATCTGGTGGAAGCAGCTGACGATCCTCGGCTCGACGATGGGGACGAAGTCCGATTTCGAAGCTGCATACGACCTGATCGCGACCGGCCGCGCCCGGCCCGTGGTCGACGAGATCTTCCCGCTGGCAGAGATTCGGCGCGCGCATGAACGGCTCGAAGCCGGCGACCAGCTCGGGAAGATCGTGCTCGTCATCTAGGCGGGCTCATCGTCTGCTCGCGAACCCGCACGCAGGACAGCGGCCGCGTGTTGCCTGTCGCACCGGCCCGTGGCAGCGGGCGCACCGCCTCTCCGCACGGTCGGCTCCTCGCTCGCAGGCGCGTCCGACGACCTCCTCCCAGCCGACCTGCAGTGCGGCGAGGCCCTCGTCCGCGTCGAGCGAGGCGAGATACTCGTCGCGGCACGACTCGACGAGCTCGACGACGCCGAGCCTTTGCGCGAGCTCGACACCTTCGCCCTCGCCCAGCTGTTGCTCGACCCAGCGGAGCTGCGGTCGCAGCAAACGCCTGGCGGTCACGGGCGGGGCCGCATCGAGGCGTCGTTCGAGGAGGACGCACATGGCGTCGACGTGGTCGCCCTTCCTCGTCACGGCCGCGGCCCGTTCGGCGTGAGCACCATCGTCATGCTCCTGCCCTCGAGGGCCGGAGAGCCTTCTGCGTGCCCGAGCTCCCGCACGTCTTCACACATGCGGTCGAGCAGCGCACGTCCCCGTTCCGGATGCTCCTGTTCACGACCGCGGAAGAGCACCACGAGCTTGACCTTCCAGCCGTGCTGGAGGAACTCGACTGCGCGGTCGCGCTTCCAGCGGTAGTCGTGGTCGCCGATCTTCGGCCGCAGGCGTACTTCCTTGAACGAAACGTGCACCTGGTTGCGACGGCTGACCCGTGCGCTGCGTTCCGTCTCGAAGCGCCATTTGCCGTAGTCCATGGCGCGGCAGACCGGCGGCTCCGCTGCGGCCGCCACCTCGACGAGGTCGAGGTCACGCTCGTATGCGTAGGCGCGCGCCTCGTCGGCGGTCCGAATGCCTAGCTGCTCCCCTTCCGCGCCGATGAGGCGGACCTCCACGGCGTCGATCTGGTCGTTGCGCCGTGCGGACACCGCGGGTGCCCGCATGTTCGTGGGCGGACGGCGGCGCTTCTTGCTCACTGCGCCACCGACCGTTCATGTGTCTGCGTCAACTGATCGTGTCCTTTCGCGAATGACGGATGGCAGAAGCACCCGCGCTCGGGAGGGACGAGACGATCGAGGCTTGCCGCGCCTAGCGGGGGCGAGCGGTCTCGGCCCGTGCGAACGGGAGGGCTGCTGCGACGACGTGGTGTGACATGACGGCCCTCCTTTCGTCTACGACTTCGGGCCGGAGCCGGGACTCTATCCGTTTCATGGTTGCGCTCGGGAGCGGCTTTGAGATCATGCGGCGAGCCGCTTGCAAAAGGTCGGTGCGACGTCGCTACTGAGAGGAACGCCATGGCTCCCACGCAGCTGGAACGGCATTACGAGGAGATCTCGGGTCTCCACCTCCGGGACCTGTTCGCCTCCGACCCGGGCCGCGGCGAGCGGCTGACGGTCGAGGCGACCGGGATCCACCTCGACTACTCGAAGAATCGAGTCACGGACGAGACGCTCCGATTGCTCCTGGCCCTGGCCGACGAAGCCGGTGTTGCGACCCGGCGCGATGCGATGTTCGCGGGCGAGCGCATCAATGTCACCGAGAACCGGTCCGTTCTCCACGTCGCGCTGCGGATGCCGCGCAACCGGTCGCTCATCGTCGACGGCCGCGACGTCGTTGCGGACGTGCACGAGGTCCTCGACCGCATGGCCGCGTTCGTCGACCGAATCCACTCGGGCGAGTGGAGGGGTCACACCGGCCAGACGATCACGAACATCGTGAACATCGGGATCGGCGGCTCCGACCTGGGCCCGGTGATGGCCTACCGCGCTTTGCGGCACTACAGCAGGCGCGAGCTCACCTTCCAGTTCGTCTCGAACGTCGACGGCACCGATTTCGCCGAGGCGACCCGCGACCTCGACCCCGAGCGCACGCTCTTCATCGTGTGCTCGAAGACGTTCACGACGCTCGAGACGATGACGAACGCGGAGACGGCGCGGAGCTGGCTGCTCGAACGGCTGGGGGCCGACAACGCCGCCGTCGCAAAGCACTTCGTCGCGGTCTCGACCAATCTCGAGGAGGTCGAGCGCTTCGGAATCGACACCGCCAATGCGTTCGGCTTCTGGGACTGGGTCGGGGGCCGCTACTCGATGGACTCGGCGATCGGCCTGTCGACGATGCTCGCGATCGGCGCGGAGCAGTTCGGCCAGATGCTGGCCGGCTTTCACGCGATGGACGAGCACTTCCGCACGGCGTCGCCGGAGCAGAACCTGCCGCTCCTGATGGGCATGCTCGGCGTCTGGTACGCGGACTACTTCCGTGCCGAGACGGTGGCCGTCCTTCCCTACGACCAGTATCTCGAGCGCTTCCCGGCCTATCTGCAGCAGCTCACGATGGAGTCGAACGGGAAGTCCGTACGGCTCGATTCGTCCGAGGTCGACGTGCCGACCGGCGCCGTCTACTGGGGCGAACCCGGAACCAACGGCCAGCACAGCTTCTACCAGCTGATCCACCAGGGCACCCGGCTCATTCCCTGCGACTTCATCTGCTTCGCCGAGAGCCTCAACCCGCTCGGGAGCCATCACGACCAGCTCATCGCAAACGTCTTCGCACAGGCGGAGGCGCTTGCGTTCGGTCGCACGGCAGAGGAGGTCGCCGCGGAAGGAACGCCCGACTGGCTCGTCCCGCACCGGACGTTCCCCGGCAACCGCCCCTCGAATGTCCTGATGGCCGAGCGCCTGACCCCCGCGCTGCTCGGATCGCTCGTCGCGCTGTACGAGCACTCCGTCTTCACGCAGGGAGTCGTGTGGGACATCAACTCCTTCGACCAGTGGGGCGTCGAGCTGGGGAAGGCGCTCGCGAAGCGCATCCTCCCCGAGCTCACGGGCGACGGCGAGCTCGCACACGACTCGTCGACCAACGCGCTGATCTCGCGCTACCGCGCAGCCAGAAGGTGAGGACGGGCACGCGTTCCGCCGCCCCCGAAGTCTCGTTAGCCGGGCCCGAACCACGTGGCCAGCGCATCCGCGAGCCCCGCGTCCGAGCCTTCGCCCACCCAAGCGACGTAGCCGTCGGGCCGTATCAGCACCGCGGTGGGGGCAGGGACGTTGCCAAGCACCGGAAGCTCCCAAGCACCGGCGTGGTTCGCGTCGACCGCCTGCACCCGATCTGCCCATGGAGCGATGTCGAACCCACCGGCGTCGCCGAGGTTGAGCAGCACGGCACGGGCGGTGTGCAGCAATGCGTAGGCCTGCAGCGGGCCGTCGGCAGTGACCAGCTCGAGGTCGGGAATGCGGCGGCCGAGCAGCGGGTGACCCTCGCCCAGGTCGTAGTGGACGTCCAGGCCAGAGGCAAGACCGGCGATGCGGTCGCGTGCTTCGCCGATGTGGAGCACGTCACCGACGATCTCAATCAGTGCGCCGGTGCGGGCGTCGCCCCGCTGAAGGGCGGTGAGCGCCATCGTGTACCTGAGTACCCGGGCGGCGGCCGGGTGACGCTCGGCGTGGTACGTGTCGAGCAGATCCGCGGGGGCGACTCCGGTGACTACCTGCGCGAGCTTCCAGCCGAGGTTCACGGCGTCCTGCACGCCGAGGTTGAGGCCCTGCCCACCGGCCGGGTAATGAATGTGTGCGGCGTCACCGGCCAGCAGCACGCGCCTGCTTCGGTAGTTCGCTGCCTGGCGAGTGGCATCGGTGAAGCGCGAGATCATGTCGGCAGAAACGAGCCCGAAGTCCGAACCCCAAACAGCGACGATCGCCGCGCGCAGATCCTCCAGCGTCACGTGACTCTCGCGATCGAGGTTCTCATCGCGCACGACAAGGCCCACGCGCCCGCCCTCCAGCGGGCGCATGGCGTTGACGCCGAACGCGTCGTTGCGGAAGCCGAACTCAGGCTCACCCTGCATCTCGACTTCGGCGACAATCGAACTTACGGACGGACCCCAGCCGGGAAAGTCGATCCCGGCGAGCTCTCGCACGAGACTGCGACCCCCATCACAGCCGACGACGTAATCTGAATACAGCGTGCTGCCGTCGGCGAGCTGAATCTCGACCCCATCGTCGTCCTGCGTCAAGCCGGTCAGCTCCCGCCCGTATTGGGCGACAACGCCGACCTCGCTTCCCCACGCACCGAGGATGCGCTCCGTGTGCTTCTGCCACAGCGCGAGGCCGTAGGGATGACGAGTGGGGAAGTCGCCGAGGTCGAGCTTGACCCCCGCGAATGCAGCTATCTGCATCGCCTCGCCCTCTTCGAGAAAGCGCTCAGCGATGCCACGCTGGTCCAACACCTCAATCGTGCGTGCGTGCAGGCCGCCCGCCCGCCCGCGGTGACTCTCGATCTCCGCGCTCGCTCGCCGCTCCAGCACGACTGCCTCGACCTCGGCGAGTGCGAGCTCGGCCGCCAACATCATCCCGGTCGGCCCACCTCCGACGATCACGACGGCATGCTTGGCCTCAGGGAGCAGAGGTTCGAAAGCCGAATCCTCTACGGTCGTCGTCGTGCGGTCCTTGGGGGCGTGGGGAAGCAGCTTCGTAGCGCTCGGCATGCCCGACAGAGGCTAGATATGCATATGGGCCGGGCAGGGATCGAACCTGCGACCTTGGGATTAAAAGTCCCCTGCTCTACCAACTGAGCTACCGGCCCCGTCGCCGAGTGTACGTTCCCATGCGTCGAGCAGCTGCGCGATATTGCGCCGCTGTGCGTCGGTGAACTCGAACTGCGCAACGAGCCGGCGCGCCTCCGCAGGGTCGTTGTGCTCGACCGCCGCCTCGAGGTGCTCGCGCAGCGGCGTCCGCTGTTGAAGCTGGCGCCGAAGCCAGCGGAGGAGACTGACCTGCGCGGCTTCCATGGCTCAGGAGTCTCGCATGCCGAGGCGTGCGACCCACTCGGCGAAGAGCGGATCGACGAGCACGCGTCGCGCGCCTTCGCGCTCGACGTCGGCGGTCGCCTCGAGCCGCTCGAGCGCGCTCTGCGCCGTGGCCTTGCTCAGATCGAGCGGGCCGAGTGCACGTTCGCGGTAGGGCGAGCCGTCGCCGGCGATCACCGCGCGAAGGGTCTTCTGCTCCGCGAGGTCGAAGCCGCGCCAGCGCGCATCGAACTCCGCGTCGAGCTCTTCGAGCGCTCCTTCGTGCGCCCGCTCCCAGCTCTCGAGCGTGGCTGTGGCGCCGGGCTCGACCTCGTCCCAGAGCCGATGCGCCAGGAGCATCGCGCGCTGCGGGTGCCCCTTCGCCGTCGAGACAAGGGGGTTCAGCGCCTCGCCCGCGCCGCGGCGCGAGTCGGCGAAGCGCGCGGCGACGTACTCCGAGACGTCGGCCGCCTCGAGCCGCTCGAGCCGCATGGGCACGGCCGAGCCGTAGAGCGGGCGGTCGCGCGTCTCGAAGAGCTGTCGCATCAGGCCGGGCTCCGAGCCGGCGAAGACGTAGCTCGCGACGCTCCCCTGGAACTGGATGTGGCTGCGCAGCAGCCCATCGAGATCGGGCACCTTCGTCACGTCCTGGAACTCGTCGAGCGCGATGAACGCCCGGTAGCCGCCGCTCTCCTCGAGTCGCAGCGGCAGGTCGAGGAGCGCATGCAGCGCCGGCAGCGGATCGACGCGCCGCGGATCGAGCTGAAGCTTCGCGCTGATTCCGAACGCTCCGAGCGAAAGCCCGAGGCCCGTCCGCTGGAGAAACTCCTCGATCTTTCCGCGCACCGCGCCTGAGAGCGCGCGCGAGTACGCACGCTCGAAGCGGATCGCGACGTCGGCGATCGAGACGACGCGGTAGAGGTCGACGAGAACCGGTATCAGCCCCTCCTCCCGCTCTCCGTCCCGCAGCGCGCGACGGAGCAGGCTCGTCTTCCCGTACTTGCGCGGCGCGTAGAGCCTGACGAAGTGGCCCCCGACGGCATCCGCGAGGAGCTTGCGCGTCTCTCCGTCGCGGTCGATGACATCCTCCGGCTCGACCGGATGCGAGTAGATGAACGGGTTGATCCGGTCGATCACGGTATGACCAGAGCGTACCAGACGGTATGTAATGGACATACTCCCTGGCCCGGAGTTGGCTACTGTGGCGGCGCTGCGGCATTGCCTTTGCACGAGACCACCGTCAATGCCGGCCCGTAGCCCAGATCGAGCTCGACTCGTCCTCGCCTTCACGCTGCTCCTCGCGGCGGCAGCGCTCTGCGCCGGCGCTGCAGCGTCGTCGGCGACGAGGGCCGAGAGCCCGGGAAGCTGGTGCGGTGGGCGCCTCTGGCGCCTGATGACGCTGAGCGATTCCGACCGACGGGCCGTGAACCTGCACGGCGCGGCCACCTCGATCGCAGGGATCGCGAAGCTCTCGCCGCCCAGGCAGATCGCCCCGGCTCGGAAGACGCCCTTCCAGCGCCAGGTCTGGCGGCTGCATGCGGTGGTCGATCGCTATCGCGTCGCGTCGAACGGCGAGATCGTGCTGATCCTGTTCAGCATCGACACGGGGCAGTACATGAACGTCTACCTCCCGAACCCCGTGTGCCTGGGCCGAGGCGCCCGGGACCGCACCGGCATGGCGTCGGCGAGGCAGCAGTTCACGTCGCATTGCGCGCGTGTGACAGCGGCCTGGCAGCTCCTCGGTGCGACGGTCGACGTCGCGGGCGTCGGCTTCTGGAACCCGAGCACGCAGACCCGAGGGGCACTATCGAACGGCGCTGAGCTGCGGCCGCTGACGAACCTCCGCATCGTGTCCGGCTGTGGCGTCGACTGAGGCAAGCATGAGCGCCGCCGCCACGGAGGCGCAGCGCAGCCGGCGTCGCCTGGGTTTCGTCTTCCGGACGTCGATGCCGGCGATCGTCGTCAAGCGACGCGTCCAGGCCTCCCTCCTTGTTCTCCTGGCGCTGCTCGTCGCCGTTCTCGCCACCGGCATGCTCGCGACGTACACGCTCTATCGCTCGGCCGAAGACCGCTACATCGGAGTCGTCCTGCCGCTGCGGGGCCTCACGCGCGACGTGCTGCTTCAGATGGAGCGGGAAGAGTCCGGAGTGCGCGGTTACATGATCACCACTGATCGGCAGAGCCTTGCGATGTATCTCGACGGGCGGAAGAACGAGCTTGCCGATCTCGCCCGGATTGCGACCCTGACTCGTGGCAGGAACCTGCCGGGTGTCGATCTGCCGAGGATCCGGAAGGAGGCCGTTGCGATCCACGGCTTCTACGACCGCCTGATCGTCTTCGTCGCCGACGGCGCCGTCGGTCAGAAGCGTGCGCGTGCCGAGGTGCTCGACGGTGCCGCGCTCGCGGCTCGCTACAAACGGACGGCCGTGCGCATGCAGAAGGGAATCGACCGTTTCGAGCAAGCCACGCGGAGCCAGCAGCGCACGACGCTACACCGTGCGCTGGCGGTGCTCACCATCGCGGGCATTCTGGCACTCGCCGTTGCGGCAGCGTTACTCGCGAACTTGCCGGAGCGGCTGCGTCGGCTCTATGCGTCGGAGGAGGATGCGCGCCTGCGCGCCGAGCAGGGAGCGAACGCCGCGCGCGCACTCGCACACGTGTCGGACGCTGTGCTGCTCGTGGACGATACGGGCGCGATTCGCTTCTGGAACGAGGCGGGCGAGCAGCTGTTCGGCATCCCCGAGCGCGCGGCGCTGGGGCGGCAGGCTCTGGATCTCGTGCCGGACTACGCTCGTCTGGTCGAGGCCGCGCACCGGCAGGAGGGCTTCGTGCCCGTGACGATCGGCGGGTCCGAGCGCTGGCTCTCGCCGGCGCTGAGCGTGTTCGAGGGCGGCAGCGTGCTCGCCGTACGGGACGCAACCGAGGGCTATGTTCTCGAGCGTGCGCGCGCGGACTTCGTTGCGACGGCATCGCACGAGCTTCGAACACCGCTCACAGCCGTGTACGGCGGAGCGAGAACGCTGATCACGCACGGCGACCGGCTCGACAGCGGACAGCACTCGAGCCTGCTGCGGATGATCGAGCAGGAATCGGAGCATCTGGTGCAGATCGTCGACCAGTTGTTGACGAGCGCGCAGCTCGACCGGGGAGCGCTTCGCCTCGATGTCGCCGAGTGCGACGTGCAAGCCCTCTGTGCGGAGGTGGTCGAGTCGGCGCGCCTGCGCGCACCCGACGGGATCGTGCTGACGTTCGTGACCTCGATACCGGTCGCACCGCTTCGTTGCGACGAGTCCCTGCTTCGGCAGGTGCTCGTGAACCTCGTCGAGAATGCGCTCAAGTACTCGGTGGACGGGGGACACGTCGATGTACGCTTGGACGACGAGCCGAGCCGCATCCGCATCGACGTGCACGACGAAGGACTCGGCATACCGCCTGCCGAGCAAGAGCGGGTCTTCGAGAAGTTCTACCGGCTCGACGCTGCGATGAGCCGCGGCGTCGGCGGCTCCGGCCTCGGTCTCTTCATCTCACGCGAGATCGTGACCCAGCTCGGGGGAACGCTGTCTCTGCGTTCGAGCGAAGGGTTGGGCTCGACGTTCACCGTCATCCTGCCTCGCGTAGCGGGGAGTGCTTGACGGAGGCCCAGGGATCGGTCGGCGCGACGCGACGGACTTTCCTGGACACTCAGCTCATGAAGGCCGGAGTGGCGAAACGCATGTGGCCCCAGCTCACGGCCGTCGTGGTCTGTGCGGCGACGTTCGACATTTTGCGGGCGATCCCGCTCAGACGGCCGCGCATCTTCGGCGACGAGCTCATCTACTGGGAGCTGGCGCGGGGCTTCGCCTGGACCGGCCACTTCACCGTACGAGGTGGAACCGCGCCGCGATACGGCGTTGTGTATCCGGCTCTGCTCGCAATCGCACAGAGACTCGGCAGCGACCAGAACGCCGCCTATGCGATCGCCCAGGGCTTGAACGCCGTCATGTTCTCGCTCACGGCGATTCCCGTCTATGCGATCGCAGCGCGTGTCCTCGAGCGTCGACATGCACTCTTCGCAGCACTGCTGTCGGTTGTCGTTCCCTCGTGCCTCTTGACGAGCGCGATCATGACCGAGAACGCGTTCTATCCGATGTTCATGCTGACGGCCCTGTTGATGCTGCGCGCGCTGGAGCGCCCGTCGGCAGCAAGGCAGTTGTTGGTTGTCGCCTCCGCGGCAGTGACCTATCTCACGCGCGCTCAGGCGGTAATCCTGCTCCCGTCGTACCTGCTTGCGGTCATCCTCCTGGCGCTCGTCACGAGCCGAGACAAAAGGTGGGAAGCGGTCGTCACCTCGCTGAGGCAGCATGTGCCGACGATCGCCGTGCTGATCGTCGCGGGGATCGGCGCAGTCGCGATACGTGGGCGAACGACGCTGGGCCCGTATCACGTCCTCGTCACCTCGTACGGTTGGCGGCCGCTCGCCCGCTGGTCGACTGCCAACCTGGCAGACATCGAGCTGTACCTCGGCGTGATTCCCTTGGCAGCGCTCGGGATTCTGCTCGTTCGGTCGTTCATGTCGTCGTCGGCATTGTCGGTGGAGCTGCGCAGGATCGTGCTTCTCACGATCTGTCTCGGGTTGGGGTTGTTCGCGACCGTCACGGTCCTCTCGGCGTCGCAGTACGGCCTTGGGCGCACCCATGAGCGCAACCTCTTCTTCCTCGTGCCGCTCGCCCTCGTCTGCTTCTTCGCGTGGCTCGAGCAGGGCCGCCCGCGACCGCGCGCAACCGCAGTGGTGCTCGCCGTCGGGCTTGCGCTTCTTCCCCTGACACTTCCGATCCGCGCTGTTGCGACGTCGTCGGGAGAGGACGGACTCGCTCTCCTCGTATGGCAGGACACGGGGACACGGCCGAAGCTTGCGATTCTCGAGATGGCTCTCGTTGCAGCGATTGCGGCGGCCGTGTTTCTCTTCTCCCGACGGCCGGCTGTGATGCTCGCCATCTTGCTCGTCGCCTTCGCAGTTCCCCTCGTCGGCGGAGAGCGTCACGCGATTCGAGGCTCCCCGACCACCGCCGCGTGGCGTCACCCCGGCTGGGTCGATCGGGCGGTGGGTGCCGACGCGCAGGTCGTCGCGCTCTGGGCGACGACGAACACGGGGCCGCAGGCCTCGCGCTGGGCCGACGTCTGGGCGGACGAGTTCTTCAACCGCAGCGTCCACGATGTCGCGGGCGCAGATGGGCCTCTTCCCGACGGGCTCCCGATCGAGACGCTGAAGATCGGTGCAGACGGCTGCCTGCAGGCGTCGTTCCCGGTTCGCCCGCAGTACGCCATCGTGGAAACGAGGGGGCATCTGGCGGCTCCCGTCGTCGCGGTCAACCCGTCGACCCATTCGACGCTCTATCGACTCGACGCACACGCCTTCGATCGCCGCTGTTTTGCGCGGTTGCGGTAGCGACGTGCGCTGCCTGCGCAGGCGTGCCGGAGTTTCGGGCAGACTGAGGGACGGTCGCGTCGCCGGAGCGGCCGAAAACTGAGCTGGCGCGACGCTGCGCCCCTTCGTTTCACCGAAAGGATGCCGTCGCCCTGATGACCGATCATTCCTCTGCTGCTCGCAGTTTGCGCCGGACACGGCGTCCCCGGCCCCGCGTCGGCGCGGCAGCGCTCCTGTGCTCGTCGGCGCTGCTTTCGGTGATCCTTTCGACGGGTGCGTCGGGAGCGACGACCGCCCAGACGGGAGCCCCGGGATCCTGGTCGCTGGCCGGCTCCGGAATCCGGACCGTATCGGGGCAGATCGGCACCGCGCGCACCGCTGACGGCGTTCTGCACGTGATCTGGTCGCGCGGTGGCGCAGGCGCACCCTGGGAGCTGCTCGAGACGACCGTGTCTCCCGCCGGCAAGGTTTCTTCACCGACCGTGATCGTGTCGGGCTGGTCGCGGATCGACGATGTCGCGGCGACCTTCGCCACGGGGAAACCGCTGACGGCCGTC
Organism: uncultured Actinomycetes bacterium; assembly: GCA_963848665.1. GTDB lineage: Bacteria > Actinomycetota > Thermoleophilia > Gaiellales > Gaiellaceae > Palsa-739. Next base: position 460,399 of record CAWKEF010000001.1, on the reverse strand, counting down.
TTCACCGGCACCAGGACGGACACGACCGGCGATCCCACCAACGGCCTCAATCTGGCGACATCGAGCGGTGGAGTCTGGACCGTGGGAACCTCGGCGATCTACAAGTCGAACTTCGCCGGCTCGAGCGTCCCCGCCATTGGCTACGGGCGCCTCGGCACCTTCCAGCAGGCGTGGTCGGCAAACGGCGTTGTCGTCGTGCATATCGGGGTCGACCCTGCCCGCCCCGCGATGAGCTTCGGCGAAGGGGCTAACGTCTCGCTCGAACAGAGCTCCTACGCGGATGCCGGTAACGGCGCCGACTCGGGCGGGGTCGCCTGGTGTGCTTCGGGAGCACAGCCTGGAATCTACTGGCAGTCGTTTTATCCGGACTCGGCCTCCGCCTACCCATTGCTTCTGTTGCCGGGGTCGGAGACGACGCGCTGCTCCGCGGCGAGCCGGACAGCGGTGGCGGACGTCTTCGCGGCTGCGTCGATCGACTCTGAACGAACGGTGCGGGTCTGGGCGGCGTACGCGGGCGCGAGCTTTCCGAGCACCGACGCCGCGAGCGGGCCCGGAATCAAGCAGCAGGTCGCACTCGCGAGAGACACCGACGTCGGCCGCCTCTGGGTGGGTTGGCGTGACGCGGACAGCGGCCGCCTGGAGTTCCGGCGTTCCTCGCGCAGCCTCGGGCGCTGGGGTGCCGTCGTCTCGACAGCGATCCCGGCTTCACAGGATGCCCTCTACAGTCTCGACCTCTCCGCCCAGGACGACCGCGTCGATGTGATCGGGCGCACCACCAGAGATTCGGCGGTCTCGCTCTTCCACACCCAGATGTTCCCGGGCCTCACCGTCGGGGCCATGAGCACTGGGAAGCGCATCACGGTTCGCGTCACCGATGCGGGCGATCCCGTCTCCGGTAGCACCGTCCTCGTCGGTGGACGCCGGCTGCGGACCGCAGCTGACGGCACGGTCGGCATAACCCTTCCGAGCGGCAGCTACAAGGTCACAGCAACCAAGGTGCGCTACGTCGGCGCCACCACGCGCGTCCGCGTCAAAGCCCTCCGGTGACGCCAGGCCGCAGCAGCTCCTCCGTTCCGCGACAGCTCCCCTAACGAATCAGAGAGGCCTCCCATGTTGCCGAATCGATCCGCTCTCACCGCGCTTGCGCTCTTGGTCGCGACCGTTCTCGCGGTCATCGCCGCATCGTCGGCGACCGCCGGCATGCTTTCCAAGAACCACCTTTCGGCGTCGACAGGACATTGCAAGAAGACTGGCAAGGGAACGCACTGGGTCTCGAACGGCCGCAAAGGAAACCTCTATACCGTCGAGGGGAACCGAGCGGCAGCCTGCGCGGTCGGGATCAAGTGGCTCGTCAGGCTGACCAACATCTCCGGAACGCCGAAGACACCGCCCGGCTGGAACTGCATCACCGCCGTCCAGTTCCCCGGCCAGTGCGAGACCAAGGCCGGAGCGATCTTCGAATGGAACGCCAAGCAGTAGCGGTGATTGGCCAGAAAGAACCCGCTCCCGCGAAGGTTCGTATGGGCGGTGACGGGCTCGAACCGCCGACCCTCTGCGTGTAAAGCAGACGCTCTCCCAGCTGAGCTAACCGCCCGGGACGTGCTACACGGTACACGTGGCCTACCCGAGCCAGGCGAAACGGAAGGCAGTGCTCGAGCGGCTGCGCGGCATCTGCCTCGCGCTGCCCGAGACGAGTGAGCGGCCGAGCCACGGAGCGCCGAGCTTCTTCGTCCGCGACAAGAAATGCTTTCTCATGCTGCTCGACAACCACCACGGCGACGGCCGTTTCGCAATCTGGTGTGCCGCGCCCGCCGGGAACCAGGAGCTGCTCGTCGCCGCGAACGCGGCCCGGTTCTTCCGGCCGCCCTACGTCGGGCACCGCGGCTGGCTCGGGGTGCTCCTGAACGACGGCGTCGATTGGGACGAGCTCGAGGGGATCGTCGAGGACGCATTCGCATCGGTCGCGCCGAAGAGCCTGCTGCCGTGACGCTCGACGGAGCGTTGGTGAGCGGAGTCGAGTGGCGCCACCCCTCGCCGCGACTGCTCACGCTGCGGCGCGTGCAGGTCGCGGTCGTCACTGCACCCCTCGCGATCGTCCTCGCCGTGCTCGTCGCGGCGAACGAAGGGTGGATCGGCGCGCCGGTCGGCATTCGCCGTGCTCCTCGCCGGGTTCGACAGGCGAATGGTTCGTGCGTCGCCGGGTCCGGGCGTGGGCGTACGCCGAGCGCGACGACGACCTCCTGGTGCGGAGAGGAATCCTCTTTTCCCGGCTCTCGGTCGTGCCCTACGGGAGGATGCAATTCATCGACGTGACCGCCGGGCCCCTTCGAGCGCGCGTTCGGGCTTGCCACTGTTCGCATGCACACCGCCGCCGCCGCAAGCGACGCACGCATTCCCGGCCTCGCCCGCGAGGAGGCAGCGCGCCTGCGCGACCGGCTCGCCCAGCTCGGCGAGGCGCAGGCAGCGGGCATGTGAGCGAGCGGACGCTGGAGCCGGCTCCACCCGCTGTCACCGATCGTACGCGGCGGGCGCGGCACGATCGCGATCGCGATCCTGCTCGTGCCGGACGTCCTGGGCGGCCGAAGCATCCACCGGTTCCCTCTATCAGCTCGCGCTCGTGGGCGTGCTCGTCTTGCTCGGCTTCGTGTCGTGGCTCGTCACGCGTTGGCGCCTCGACGGCGACGACCTGCAGATCGAGAGCGGATTGCTGCGCCGGCAGTCCGTGCGGTTCCCGCTGTCGCAGGTTCAGGCGATCGACATCGTGCGCCCTGGACTCGCGCGACTGATGCGCGTGGCGGAGCTGCGTTTGCGGCTCGCCGGAGCGAGCGGCAGCACGGCGAGGCTTGCCTATGTCTCCGAGCGCGAGGCCGAGGAGCTTCGGGCGCAGTTTCTCTCGCTCGCGGGAGGAGGCGACTCCGCCGCGCCGCCGTCGGCGGAGGAGGAGCCTGAGCGGGTGCTCGCCTCCGTGCCGCCCGGGCGGCTCGCCGCGTCGATCCTGATCAGCGACGTCGGACTACTCGCCGCCGCCGTTCTCGCAGGGCTCATCGCCACCGCGGTCGCGGCACCGAGCACCGCTGCGGCGGTTCTCGGCAGCGGCGCGGCGTCGATTCTCGGCATCTTCGCGCTCGTCTGGCGGCGGTTCAACGGGGAGTACCGGCTCACGGTCGCAGAGGCGCCCGACGGGCTGCGGCTGCGCGCAGGCCTCGTTGCCCTCACTGCCGAGACGATCCGTCCCGGCCGCGTGCAGGCAGTCCGCATGGTCGAGCCGATCGTCTGGCGTGCGCTCGGCTGGTGCCGCGTCGAGGTGAATCTCGCCGGGCGCCAGCGCGCCAAGGGAGAGAGCGGGGCCGAGCGCGGCCAGCTCCATGCCGTTCTGCCGGTCGGCAGTCGCGAACTCGGGCTCGAGCTCCTCGAGCGCATCCTGCCGAGCCCGCCGGAGTCCCAGTCGCCGCCGCCGCGGCGGGTGAGGCTGAAGAGCCCGCTGCGGTATCGCTTCCTCGCCTGGGGCCACAACGAGACCTCGGTCGTCACGACGACCGGGCGCCTTCGCCGGGTCACGGTCTGGGTGCCGCTCGAGAAGGTCCAGAGCCTTCGCCGTGTGCAGGGGCCAGTCCAGCGGAAGCTCCAGCTTGCGAGCGTCCATCTCGACACCGCGGGCCGCAACAATCACGCCACGTTGCGCGATCGAGACTCGGTGGAGGCCGACAGCTCGCTGGCCGACCTCGTGGAGCTCTGCCGCGCCGCGCGGCGTTCGGTCTCCTAGGGCCGGAAGAAGAACCCGGAGCCGGAGTTGAGCACGTTGGCGCGGGGCGGCTGCTCACACGCGACCGGGGAGAACTTGCGCGAGACCTTTCCGACAGCCGAGCGCGACCGAGACTTCGCCGCGCACGACCTCGCGTGCTGGGAGTGCGACTGCCTCACGGCGCTCGTCCTGCTCGCCGGCGCAAGCCAAGCCTTGATGCCGGTCAGACCGATCGGAGGTGGGCTCATCGCCGCCGCAGACGATGCGAATGCGCAAGCGGCGGCAGCGAGAAATGCAGCGGCGATGACGCGCATCTCGAACAGGATACTCGTCCTCTGACGATGCCCCCAGCGGGATTCGAACCCGCGCTACGGCCTTGAAAGGGCCGCGACCTGGACCGCTAGTCGATGGGGGCGGCCGGAAGGCAGGCTACCCGCTCGTCGGGGTTGGCTGGCGCTGCGGGAGGATCGCGCGGGGCAACCGCGCGAGCTGATGCGCATCGCACAATTGTGCGGGGGACCTAGCCCGGGAAGCAGGTCTCAATCGGCCCGAACCATCGCCTCCGGCCCGAGCACGGCAAAGGGGAGTGGTCCCGGAGCCGGACGCGGTCCGTGACGATGCGCGTCGTTCCGGGCGGCACGTCGAGGTGCCCCCAGGCGAGATACTCGGAGGAAGAGAAGGCAACGTGCAGCTTGCGCGCATGCACCGCCGCGGCGAGCGCCGCCGTATCGTTGTAGATGACGCCGTAGGCGCCGGTCGTTCCGTCATGCTGCCGGACGAACGTCTGGAAGGAGAGCGTGAACGCGACGAAGGCAGCGGCGATCGCAGCAGCAGTTGTGAGCGAGATGACCGCCGACCGGTGCCTGACGAGTGAGGTCGCGTCCTTGAGGCCGAGCGCAGCAAGCAGGAATGAGACGGGGTAGCTGACGAGCAGGTAGTGCGGCCCCACCCCGCTCCGGGAGGACGTGATGTACGCCAGGCAGACACCGACGAGCCAGATGACGAGGAGTGCGCGGCGTGCAGTGTCGATCTCAGGATGGCGGCCGTCGCGCACGATACGCGCAAGGGACGTCACTACTCCAACCACGAGCAGTGCGATTACGACGATCCCCGCGGTTCGACCGAGCGCCCACGCCGCGCCGCTCTGGTGGTGCGCGCCTGTGACGTAGTCCCAGCCTTCGGCGCTGACGAGATTGATCGTTTCGCGGAGTGCTTCGATCGTCCCCGTGCCCGCGGTCCCGCCGTGCCCTCGACCGTTGTTCACGATCAGGCTGAAGTCGCGGAAGCCGTGCTTCGCGTTGTGGGCCAGCCATGGCGCGAGCAAGACGAAGCCGGCAGCCGCGCCGGCGATGACTGCGCGCCAGTCGACATCGCGCGCGCGATACGCGAGCAGTGCGCCGATCGGGAGGATTAGGGCAACCGCCGACAGGTTCAGCGAGATTGCGATGACGAAGAGCACAGGGATGAGCAACGCGACGCGGGTGCGGTTCCGCTCGAGCACGACGAATAGGCTCCCCAGCAACGAAACGGTGACGAGGGGCAGAAAGTCCTGCTGGAAGAGGAGGCGGCCGTAGAACACCGCCCACGGTGCGGTCGCGAACAAGGCGGCCGTGATCAACGCCACCGCGCTGCCGAAGCGCGCACGGACGACGAAGTAAGCGAGTGCGATCGCGACGACCGACAGAACGCCGACCGACGCGGTTGCGAAGAGCGCGCCGTCGTGGATCGCGACGATCACGGCGACGATGTAGACGTAGAGGGGCGGGTTGGACGCGCCGGAACTCGAGGCCAGACCGACGGTGCGTATGTCGCCGTGAAGGATGTCGTGCGCGATGCGCAGCGCGATCGCCTGATCGTTATAGAACATCGCGAGCCCGAGGTGTCGCAGCCGCAGCCAGACGGCGAGCGCGAGGATCGCCGTCAGGCTTGCCCATTCCCAGTCCGGTCGAAGCGACCGCATCGAGCGGGGATGAACCACGCTGCGGTTCAGCGCGAAGCCCCAGCGCTGGCGGGGCCACTGGCGGGGGACGGCTTCGGCAACGCGACCGCCGAATCGGTGAGCTCGAACCCCCCGTTCGGCCGGCGGACGCAGGTCGTCATCGGCAGGCGACGTTAACACGTGCGCTGACACGCACGCGACACCAGGGCCTGCAGTTCGCGATGCTCGGTCCGGCGTCCCGGATCACGGGTGGAGCGGGCTTGCGGGAGCTCATGGACTTGAGCGCAGCGGCGGCTTAGCATCGCGTGATGCGCGTCTCCTTCCTCGTTCCCGTCTTCAACGAAGAGGCAACGATCGGCGAGGTCCTGGACCGGATTGCGGCGCTCAACCTCGACGCGCAGACAATCGTCGTCGACGACGGCTCTACAGATCGTTCGGCAGAACTCGCCGAGCGGGACGGCGTACAGGTGATCCGGCAAGAGCACCGTGGTAAGGGGTCCGCCATCCGCGCGGCCATCCCATTGGTCGACGGTGACATCGTCGTCATCCAAGACGCCGACATGGAATACGACCCCGCCGAAGTCCCCGTGCTCATCGAGCCGATCCAGCGAGGCGTCGCTGATGTGGTCTTCGGTTCCCGCCTGGTCGGCGGCCGACCTCAGCGCGCGTACCTGTTCTGGCACAAGGCCGGCAACAAGCTCCTCAGCCTCCTGACCGGAGTTCTCTACAACACCACACTTTCGGACATGGAGACCGGCTACAAAGCCTTTCGCGCCGACGTGCTGCGCTCGCTCGACTTGCGCGAAGACGGTTTCGGCATCGAGCCCGAGATCACCGGCGAGGTATGCAGACGGCCCCTACGCGTCTACGAGATCCCAGTCTCGTACTTCGGACGTACCGTCGCAGAGGGAAAGAAGATCACCTGGCGCGACGGCTTCAAAGCGATCGCGGTCCTCGTTGCGGTGCGCTTGCGGAGATAGCGAGCGCTTCGAGCTCTGGCTGTCCGCCCCGTATCTCCCAATCCGCTGCCGATCTGTCAGTAACAGGGGTCGAGGCCCTTCTGCTCGCGGGAGTTCGAATCCCGGTTGCCGGCGGCATCGCGCGCGCGGACGACGAAGTACGCCTCGCCGTGGGACGGGAGTCCCGGCGTCCGAAAGCTCGTGACGCCCGGCGGAGTCGTCCACGTGGGGCGGGCGAAGTCTTCCCCACCCTGCGTGTCTGCGCTGTAGATGTCGTAGACGATCCGGCCCGCGGGCGTGGCGTTGTCCGTCGCGGGTTGCCAGTCGAGCGTGTAGGGCGTCGTCTGGCCCGGCTTCTGCGGGCCCGGAGTGCAGGCGAATGCACGCGTGATGCCGGCGAACTGCGGTGGAGCGACGTCCCCGCCCGCGGATCGAACGGCGAGCGAGAACCGCGTCACGATACGGACGACCCGGACGTACGTGGGGCACGCCGACCCGTGCGGACACATAGCCGTCTGCAGCTCGCGCACGACGCCCCGATACGTGCCCGTGCACCACGGTCCTCCAAGTGCTGTCGGGTCGAGCCGAACGCGCACCCGCTCGCCCCGTCGTGCATCGCGGACCGGTGCGCTGATCTCTGCGAGACAGCCCTTGCGGGCCGACGCATTGGTCGCGGTGAGGAGGTTGCGGAGGCGGATCGAGCCGAGGACGCCGGTTGTCGACGGCGCCGTGAACGAGATGACGAACACCGTGTGCGGCGTGCCGGCCGGCGGGGACGCGCCGAGCGGTTGAGCGAGCACGAGTGCCAGGGTGAGGACGGGGAACGCAATGCGCCCCATGAGCTCCAAGGTACCCCTACAGGTACATGAGCCAGCGGGACGTTCCCCCGCAGGCGCAGTCCTTGTGCTTCACCGTGCAAGCGCGGCAGCTCCAGTGCTCCCACCAGATCCACTTCAGGTGGTTCACCTCGAGCACGAAGAGGGCGACGATCCAGAGGAAGATCTCGGTGCGCGACACGATGTCCAAGGTATCGGCGCGGGCGAGCCGGGGGCAATGGGCCGGGCGGCCCAACCTCTCCGGTCGCGGGTCCTACGGAGCATGCGGGCGGGGCGATCCCTCGAGAGGAACCGCCCCGCCCGAAGTTCTCGGCCTGCCTAGAGAGCGCCGCCGCGGCGGCCGATGCCGCCCGCGAAGAAGCTGATCAGCCAGATCAGCGCGACGATCGCGGCTGCAATGAAGAGCCAATGGAGCACGAACCCGCCGGCCACGAGAGCCAGCGCCAGGATGAGTAGCACGATCAGCAACATGGGTTCAATTGCCTCCTTATCCGCCCGAAGGGTGGGTTACGCCGAGAAAACGGCCGAGTCAACCGTTCGGATACGGCTAGGCGGAGAAGGGCTTGAGCACGAGCACGGGCTCGCCCTGCTGGGTCTGCGAGACGCCCCCGAACCTGAAGAGCCTGGAGTCGGTCAGCGCGACGATCTGCTTCTCGTCGCCCGTCGCGATCGACGACGGAAGCGGCACTTTCGGGCTGAGCGTGCGTGACAGCGGCACCTTCAGCTGCTCCTTGAGATCGCCCTTCTGGAGGTAGATGACGAAGGTCGGGCTCGTGTTCCCCTTGGGGGGCATGAAGGCGATCACGTTCTTGATGCTGTGGACGTACTTGAACGTGTACAGCGCAAGCTCGAGCGCTTCGCGCCGAACGAGCGTGAACCGCTCTGCCGAGGGCTTGCCGCTGGCGATCGAGCAGGCGGGGCCGAGGCCGCACATCGAATAGGTCACGCTGTCGCCGCCCGACACCCGGTACACCTTGATGACCTTGCCTTTCGGCCCGTCCAACGCGATCAGCGGCAGCGGGACGGTCTGGCCGTTCGCGGAGAGGTCCGGTCCGCGGGCGATGGCGGCGACCATCTGCGTGCCGTCCTGCAACCGGTACGTCGGCGCGACGTGCTCGGCGATCTGCTTCGCCGCGCCGAGCCCGCCGCCGGAAGGCTTCCACGACGACCACGCAGGCCCGGGGTTGATCGCGCGGCCGGCCCACAGAGTCACACCGACGATTCCGGCGACCAGCACGGCTGCGAGCAGCCCGTAGACGACGAAGAAGCGGCCACGGTGCGGACGTGCGCCCTGGCGCGGCGTCGCCGCAACAGGGTCTTCGGCAACCGGTGTCGCCGCATCGCCGGCCGGCGTCAGATCTGTGGCCAGGACTCCTCCTTCATCCAGTCGATCTCCGGCTTCTTCAACTGTGCGGAGTCGAGCAGCCGGTTCAGGTCGTCGCCGTAGATCTCCTTCTTCTGGAGCACGGCATCGGCGATCTTCTCGACTGCTTCCTTGTTGTAGACGATGAAGGCGTACGCGGTCACGAACGCGCGCCCGATGAACTCGGCGGCCATGCGCGCCTTGAAGGGATCCCTCAGCACCGCGGCCACGGGGTCGGCCTGGAAATCGGCGCCCGCGCGCGTCCGGTTCATCAGCCGGAAGCCGATCTGCTCGAACCGTGCGCGAATCCGCTCGCGGGTCTCCGCCTCGCTCTCGTCGTCGAACTTCGCGGTCGGCAGGAAGTCGAGCGGGTCCGGCGCCATGCCCCAGATCCCGACCATGACCGCCGCCCGCTGCGTCGCGTGCCCGAGATCGCCGCCCACGCCGCGCGAGTTTTCGCCGTAGAACACGTGCTCGGCCGCCATCGCGCCGACCGTGTGGATCAGATCCGCCGCGTCCTCGCTCTGCCAGCGGCTGAACCGCTCTTCGCGGTCGAAGGTCTGATGGTGACCGAGCGAGCCGCCGCGCATCCTGATCGAAAGGCGGCTCGACTCGATCTCGGGCCGGTACACATGCGCCGTCGCGGCGTGCCCCGCCTCGTGGATCGCGACGGAGCGCGACTCCTCCTCGGTGTAGTTGACGCCGATCGCGGTGCCCGACTCGACCGCGGTCATCGCGTCGACGAGGTGCTGCCAGGTGAACGCGAGCCGTCCCTCGTGATGCGCGTTTGTCAGCGCCATCGAGCAGATCTGCTCGATCATCGCCGGTGAGTACCCGTTGGTGATTCGTGCGATCTCGTCGCGGCGAGCGGGGGAGTCGAGGTCGGGATCGTGCGAGACCCGGTCGAGGTACAGGTCGAAGATGTCCTTGCGGTCCTCTTTGGTCGGCGTTCGGAACCAGACGTGGCGGCCCATGCGGCCCGGGCGCGTCAGCGCGGGGTCGAGCCGCTCGATCGGGACGTTCGTCGCCCCGATGAAATAGATCTGCGCGCCGACGGGACGCGGGCGCGGCAGGCGAAGGCTCATGCGGCCGATCCGTCTCGGGATGACGTAGACCGCGTCGAGGAACGAGTTCACGCGATTCGTGAGGAACCGGCGCATGAACGGCGGGTTGTCGATCCCGTCCATCACGACGAGCAGCTGGTTGAGCGCAAGCTGGCCGCCGCCGCCCATCATCCCGGGGAAGATCCCCTGGTTGACGATGTTTCCGACCTTCTGCATCCAGGCCGGGTACGGCGAGCGCGGCTCCGGAGCACGAAGTGCGAACAGGTGCTCACGCCAGGCCTCGTTCTCGTTGATCAGGTCGCCGCTCGTGTTCAGCGCTCCGAACGGCCCGAAGAACTCGAGCCCGGCGTCCGTCCCGATGCGCTCCATCGTCTGGCCGCCGCCGAGCGCTTGGCGCCGCATGCCCACGGCGTCGATCTCGTCGATGAAGACGATGCACTGGCCGCCCCACTTCTTTGCGAGCTTCTTCGCCTTGCGGGCGAGGAAGCGCACGATCACGGCGTCGATGCCGATGAACGCCTGCGCGAAGCCGGAGCCCGGGATCGAGACGAACGGCGAGTTGAACCCGGTCGCAAGCGCCTTCGCCAGCATCGTCTTTCCGGTACCGGGGGCGCCGAGGAAGAGGAGGCCGCGCTCGCGCTTGCCGCCCGCCTTCTCGAAGGCCTCGCCCGACTCCCAGAGGGTGACGATGCGGCGCACCTCCTCCTTGGCCTCTGCCTGGCCGCGAACGTGCTCGAGCTTGACGCCCCACTCGGCGTCGCCGGGCTCGTAGCCGCGGATCTGCGAGATGCCCATCAGGAGCATCGGTCCGAGGAAGAGCATGATGTTCGCGAGGAAGAGGAAGAAGACGAAGACGACCTGGAGCCAGAGGCCGCGGTTGGAGAGCAGATGGCCGAGGCCCTTCACGATGTGGCCGGCAGTTCCCGGCCACGACAGGTGCGTCGGGTTGAACCAGACCTGCTTCAGGAAGACGATCGTGATGATCGCGGCGAGGAAGATCCCGCAGCGGAAGGCGAAGCGCCAGGTCCAGGCCCGACGCCGGTTGACGACGTCTTCCTCCTGAAGTCGCGAGTCGTCGGTGCCGAAGAGGCTCGGCCACGGAATCAGGCGCCGGATGACGAGGTCGAGGAACCCGCGGAAGCCGAGGACGACGAACACCGTGCAGGCGATCGACCAGGCGAGGCTGAGATGGTCCTGCTTGCGGAAGAAGAAGTACGCGGCCGGGCTGACGAGCACGGCCACGAACGTGGCTATCCGGGCGAGGCGGCGCAGCTGCGACGCAAGCTCGACCGACTCTTCACTCGAGCGTAGAAGGGCGTTCTTTGGCGCCTCGACTGCGGTAGCCATCTGCTCCTCAGTGTAATCCTGGTTCGGCGTACTCTCTCTACGCCGCCGTGGACTCCTTAGATTTTTCTCATGAAGATATCGAGCGCGCGGCGCGCTACCACCGGCCGCGCTACGTCGCGCTCCTCGTCGATCTCGCGCTATCGGTTGCGGTGCTGGCCGTGCTCCGCTGGGCCTGGGTCGGGCCGTGGCGCCTCGTCGCCGGTCTCGGCTGGGGCGGCGCGGCGGCAGCCTACGCCGGCATCGTCTGGGCGGCCGGGGGGATCGTGCGGGCCGCCGTTTCGTTTTGGCGCGACCACCTCCAGGAGCGCCGGTACGGCTTCTCGACGCAGGGCGTGGGCGGCTGGCTCGCCGACCTCGCGAAGGGAGAGGCGATCGCGCTCGTCCTGACTGCCGCGTTCTGGACCGGCCTCGTCGGGCTCGCCCGCTGGCTCCCGTCGGGCTGGCCGGCGGTCGCCGCGGCGGCGCTCGCGCTCTTCACGGGCTTCCTGTCGTTCGTCGCGCCCGTCGTGCTCGAGCCGGTCTTCAACCGCTTTCAGCCGCTCGCCGACGAGCACCTCGCGGCCGAGCTGCGCGGGCTCGGGACGAGGGCCGGCGTCCCGCTGCGAGACGTCCTCGTCGCCGATGCGAGCCGGCGCACGACGAAGGTGAACGCGTATGTCTCCGGCCTCGGCGCGACTCGTCGCGTCGTCGTCTACGACACGTTGCTCGAGGCGGCCGACGAGGGCGAGCTCAAGCTCGTCGTCGCGCACGAGCTCGGCCACAGGCGCGAGCAGCACGTCGTCAAGCTCACGATCGGGGGCATGGTGTCGGCGGCGCTCTGGGTCGTGCTCCTCTGGCTGCTTCTCGGCGCTCGTATTGCGTCGCCGCGTGAGCTGCCGGTCGTCCTGCTCCTCACGGTCGGCCTTCGCCTCGTCGCCGCTGCCCCGGCGGCGGCCCTGCAACGGCGCTGGGAGCTCGTGGCCGACCGCTACTCGCTCGACCTCACCCGCGACCTGCCGTCGTTCGAGCGGACGCATCTCACCCTCGCGCGGAAGAATCTCAGCGACCTCGTGCCGCCGCGGCTCGCCTACCTGTTCCTCTTCTCGCATCCGACGGCGCCCGAGCGTCTGGCTGCCGGCCGCCGCTGGGCAGCCGCCGGGGTGGGGGCCGGCGTGGGGGCGTGATGCACGGGCACTCCCACGATCATTCTCGTGTCCGCGATCGTCGGCTCCTGCGCATTGCGCTCGCGCTCATCCTCGGCCTGATGGCCGGGGAGATCGCCGCCGGTCTCGTGGCCGGCTCGCTCGCGCTGCTCGCCGACGCAGGGCACATGCTGACCGATGCCGCCGGCCTCGCAGGCGCGCTCGTCGCGGCGCGTCTTGCGACGCGGCGGGCGCGAGGGCCGTGGACCTTCGGCCTCGGCCGCGCCGAGATCCTCGCTGCGCAGGCGAACGGGCTCACACTGTTCCTCGTCGGCTTGTGGATCGTCTACGGCGCGACGCGGCGGCTCATCGATCCAGCGCACGTGCGTGGCGGCATCGTCGTCGTCGTGGCTCTCGTCGGTATCGCAGTCAATCTGGTCGCGACCGGCGTCCTCGCGCGTGGCGACCGCGAGAACCTGAACATGCGCGGTGCGTTTCTGCACGTCGCGACCGATCTCGCCGCGTTCGCCGGCACCGCGATCGCGGGGGCGCTCGTGCTGGCGACGGGCTGGAACCGCTTCGACGCGATCGCGGGCCTTCTGGTCGCGGTACTCCTCTTCCGGTCGAGCTGGACGCTCCTCCGCGAGTCGGGCCGCATCTTCCTCGAGGCGTCGCCGGCCGGGATCGACCCGGCCGCCGTCGCGCGTGCGCTTGCCGGAGACGCGGACGTCGTCGAGGTGCACGACCTGCACGTGTGGACGGTGACGAGCGGCTTCCCCGCGCTCGCGGCCCACGTGCTCGTTTCGCCGGACGCCGACTGCCACAGCGCCCGCCGACGTCTCCAGCACGTGCTCGAGGAGCGGTTCCACCTGCATCACGTGACGCTCCAGGTCGACCACGTCGCGCGGCGCGCGCAGCCCGTCGAGCTGCACCGCGGTTAGAGTCGCGCAGTGACCCCGTACGACCTCAGCGGCAAGACCGCGATCGTCACCGGCGCCTCGTCGGGCATCGGCCGCGCGACGGCGGCGGCGCTCGCCGCAGCCGGCGTTCGCGTCGCCGGCGGCGCGCGCCGTGTCGAGCGTCTCGAGACGGAGGTCGCGCTCGAACTGGACGTCACCGACCCCGAGAGCTCCGATCGCTTCGTCGCCGAGGCCGTGCAGCAGCTCGGCGGCCTCGACATCCTCTTCAACAACGCGGGGCTCGCACTCGGCCGCTATCCCTTCGACGAGTCGAGCGAAGAGGACGAGGCGGCGGTGTTCGCGACGAACGTGAACGGGCTCGTCCGCATGACGCGCCTCTGCCTGCCGCACATCCGCGACGGCGGCCACATCGTGAACATGGGCTCGGTCGCCGGACGGCAGGCGTACGAGAAGGGGGCCAGCTACGTCACGTCGAAGTTCGCCGTGCGCGGCTTCACCTACGCGCTTCGCGAGGACCTGCTCGGTCGTCCGATTCGGATCACGACGGTCGACGGCGGTCTCGTCGAGACCGAGTTCTCGATCGTTCGCTTCAAGGGCGACACCGAGCAGGCGGCTGCGGTCTACAAGGGCATCGATGCGCTGACCGCAGACGACATCGCAGACTGCGTCATGTGGGCCCTCACGCGGCCCTGGCACGTGAACGTGGACGAGATCGTCGTGAAGGCGCGGAACCAGGCCTCCGGCGGCCGCATCCTGCGCGACCCATGACCCCGTGGCGTTGCGTGATCGTGACGCGGATCCTGCCGGTCGCGCTGGGCTTCCACGCGGCGGTGCAGGAGGCGGGGCACGAGCCGGTTGCGCTGCTGACGATCCGGGACGTCGACGGCCGCTACGGCGGCTTCGACCTGGGCGGCATGCTGAACGAGCTGCCGCCGGAGCTCGACCTCCTCATGCCCGCCCGGCGCGCATCGATTGCGCCGCTCCTCGAGTCGGTGCAACCCGACCTCGTCGTCTGCATGGGCTTTCCCTGGAAGGTGCCGGTGGACGCCCTCGCGGTGCCGCGGCTCGGCTGGATCAACGGCCACCCTTCGCTACTGCCGCGCTACCGCGGCCCCGTGCCGGTCGCATGGGCGATTCGAAACGGCGAGGAGGAGATCGGCGTGACCTTCCACCGCATGGACGCCGAGCTCGACACGGGCCCGATCCTCGCGCAGAGGCCCTTCCCGATCGGCGAGCTCACGGAGCCGGACGACTTCTACCCGCGTATGGGGCCGACCGTGATCGAGGTTCTCGGCGAGGCTCTGGCGAATCTCGCGGCGGGCGTCGAATCTCGCGTGCAGAACGGGGGCGACTACCAGAGCTTCTTCAGCGACGACGACGCGAGGCTCGACCTGTCGCGTCCGGCGGCCGAGGTGCACAGGCTCGTATGGGCGTGGCGCTACACGATCCCCGGCGGAGCGCTGCACGGTGCGCTCACCGAGCTCGACGGCGAGACGGTGCGCGTGCTCGCGTCGTCGCTCACCGAGGTCGAGGGCGCGCCGCGGATCGAGTGCGCCGATGCGCCGCTCTGGCTCGTCAAGACCGAACCGGCGTAGGCACCGCGGATGGTTTACGCGCTCTGCGGGCTCGAGGCACGGTCGGCCCATCGCCTGAGGCCGCGGTAGGACTGCCAGAAGGGCATGGCGCCGTTCCAGTCCTGGAGGCTCTCGCCCGCGTCGGCGAGCTCCGCCCGCACGTAGGCCACGAACTCGTCCTCGCCCGCACCCCCGCGCACGAAGTCGGCCCAGTCGCAGAGCTCGAGTCGCAGCTCGGCAAGCTGTCGCCGCGGGTCTTCGGCAACGCCGAAGTGGATGAGCGCGAGCCGCTCGGGATCGCGGCGCTCCAGCTCCGCGACTGTCTCGAGCCACGTGTCCAGGTCGAACTCGGGCGGCGGCGTCGGCGGCAGGACGACACGGCCGGGCAGGATGCGCACGCCGGCTGCGTCTCCCGCGTACAGCGTTCCGTCGCGGTCGAGGTAGGAGACATGGTGCGACGCGTGACCGGGCGTCGGAAAGCAGGCGAGACCGAGCACGTTGTCGCCGACGACGTGGATGCTCTCGCGCGGCACAGGGGCGAGCTCCCCCCAGAGCGAGTCGAACGCGTCGCCGTACAGCCTGCGCGCGCTTCGTTCCAGCCGCTCCGGCTCGACGAGGTGCGGCGCTCCGATCTCGGACACGTGCACCTGCAGCGACGGATGCTCCCGAACGAGCACGCCTGCCGCCCCCGCATGGTCGAGATGGACATGGCTCAGCAGCAGGTGGCGCAGGTCGGTGAGGGCGAGGCCGTTCTCCTCGAGCCCGGCCTTCAGCGCGGCGATCGTCGTCGTCGGGCCGCAGTCGAAGAGCGACGGGCCGTCGTCGGTGTCGAGCAGGTAGCAGCCGACCGAGCGCTCCTTGCCGTCGTGGTGCAGGTCGATGATCATCCGAGGCGCTCGCGCGAAGCGGCGAGAATCTGGGCCGCCTCGTCGCGATTGCCCCAGCCGCGCGTCTCGGTCGTCTTCGACGGCTCCAGATCCTTGTAGCGCTGGAAGAAGTGCTCGATCTCGTCGCGGAGCTCGGCCGCAACATCGTGGATGTCGTGCACGCGTGCCCACGACGGATCGCGGAGCGGAACGCAGATGAGCTTCGCGTCCGGCCCTTTCTCGTCGGTCATGTGGAAGACGCCGATCGGGCGCACGCGGATGCGGCAGCCGGGGAAGGTCGGGTCGGAGACGAGCACGAGTGCGTCGAGCGGATCGCCGTCCTCCGCGAGCGTGCCTTCGATATAGCCGTAGTCGGACGGATACGTCATCGCGGTGAAGAGGCGGCGGTCGAGGACGATGCCGCCGAGCTCCTCGTCGTACTCGTACTTGTTCCGCGACCCGCCCGGGATCTCGACGAGGACGATGGCGTCGGGGATCATGCGCGAACGGCTGCCGGCACGAGCGCATGCTCGAGATCGGCGATCAGGTCGGCGACCGACTCGATGCCCACCGAGAGCCGCACGAGGTTGGGAGGCGCGGCGAACGGAGCGGTCGCCGTCGATGCATGCGTCATCTTCGCGGGCACCTCGATCAGGCTCTCGACGCCGCCGAGCGACTCGGCGAGCTGGAAGAGCTTCGTGCGCCCGGCGAGCGCCGCCGCTTCTTCCTCCGACGCCGCGAGGAACGAGACCATGCCGCCGAAGTCGCGCATCTGATGCGCTGCGAGGGTGTGCTGCGGATGTGACGGCAGCCCCGGATACAGGACGCGTTCGACGTTGCCGTGCCGCTCGAGCCACACGGCGACCGCCATGGCATTCTCGCAGTGCTGCCGCATACGAACGGCGAGCGTCTTGATGCCGCGCAGGACGAGCCACGAATCGAACGGGCCGGGGACGGCGCCGAGCGACTTCTGCAGAAAGTACAGGCGTTCTGCGATCGTCGGGTCGTTCGTCGCGGCGAAGCCGCCGACCGTGTCGGAGTGGCCGCCGAGGTACTTCGTCGTCGAGTGGACGACGATGTCGGCACCCAGGTCGAGTGGGCGCTGGAGGTACGGCGTCGCGAACGTGTTGTCGACGACGAGGATCGCGCCCGCCTCGTGCGCCGCCGCAGCCGCTGCGCGGATGTCGACGACGTTCAGCATCGGGTTCGAAGGCGACTCGATCCAGACCATGCGCGTGTTGTCGTCGAGGTGCTCGCCCAGGTTCGCGAACCGGTCCGCCGGCAGATAGTCGAACACGTAGCCCTTGGGCTCGTACACCTGCGACGTCATGCGGTAGACGCCCCCGTAGACGTCGGCGATCAGCACGACCCGCTGTCCGGGATCGACGAGGTGCATGAGGGTCGTCGTCGCGCCGAGGCCGGATGAGAACGCGATGCCGTGATCGGCGTTCTCGAGGGAGGCGAGCGCCAGCTGCAAGGCGGTGCGCGTCGGGTTCGCGACCCGCGCATAGTCGTAGCCCTTGTGCTCGCCGACTGCGTCTTGCACGAAGGTCGAGGTCTGGTAGATCGGCGTGATGATCGCGCCCGTCGCCGGATCCGGATCCTGACCCTCGTGAATCGCGCGCGTCTCGAAGTCCATCACGCGGATTCTACGATCGCAGGACGTGCTCGGCCCCGAGCACCCTGGCGAGCCGCGCGAGGGCCGCCGCCAGGCAGTCCTCGAGCTTCCCTCGGATGCCCGGCTCGGGATGGAATGCCTTCACGCGAAGCGTCCGCTCGGCTCGGTCGTGCTTGAGGTCGGCACGGCCGACGAGGCGGTCCCGGCGAAGCAACGGCAGGACGTAGTACCCGTAGACGCGCTCGTGCTCGCGTTTGTAGACCTCGATCACGTGACGGAAGCCGAAGACGCGTTCGAGAAACGTGCGATCCCAGAGGAGGTTGTCGAACGGCGAGAGGAGCACTGCCGGCGGCACGGGTCCGTCGGGCTCGATCCCCGGCAGGACGAGAACCGGCGCCTTTCCGTCTGCGACGTCGAGCTTTGCGAGCCTGCCCTCCGCGACGAGCGCATCAGCGTGCGGACGGATGCCCGCGCCGCCTCCCGCCAGGCGCCACATCTCCGCGACGGCGGCTTCGGTGAGTGCGCCGCGTGCCTGCACACCGCGCAATGTCGCCCAGCGTGCGAACTCGTCGGCGGTCGGCGGCGGCGCCTCGAGCACGCTTGCCGGCAGCACCCGCTCCGGCAGGTCGTACAACCGCTGGAAGCCGTCGCGACCGGCGATCGCGAGCCGGCCGGCCGAGTGCAGCGCCTCGAGCACGATCTTCGCGGGCTTCCAGTTCCACATTCCGCCCGGCCCCGACCCTTCGAAATGCCGCGACCCGAGCGGGCCGCGTTCACCGATCTCGCGCAGCACCTGCGCGGTGAGCTCGGGCTCGCGCTCGAAGACGTTGCCGCGCCAGGGGTGCGACTCGGCGAAGCGCGCCATCCGCCAGCGGTGCATGGGATAGTCCTCGACGGGGACGAGGCACGCCTCGTGCGCCCAGTATTCGAAGATGTGCCCGTCGCGCATCAGCTTCGAGACGGCGGATTCCGGATAGGCGCCGATGCGCGCGCCGAGCGCGATGCGATGGCTGCGGTCGACCGTCGAGATCGAGTCGAGCTGGACGCAGCCGAGGTGTTGCACGGTTGCGAGCACCTCCGCCGGGCTGCCCGTGCGCGCGCGGGAGGCATAGCCCTGTGCCTGCACCGCCCGACGGCGGATCTCTGCGACGCTAGCGGTCGTGACCGACTTCGGCACCTTCGTACTCAAGCAGTTGCCACCCCCTCCGCAACGCATCCTCGAGGTGGGCTGCGGTCGTGAAGGCGGCCTGGTCGGGCTGCTCGCAGACAAGGGCTACGACGTCGTCGGCGTCGACCCTCACGCGCCCGCGGGGGACCGGTTCGTGCAGAGGGAGTTCCAGGAGCTCGAAGGCGAGTGGGATGCCGTCGTCGCAGGACGCGTGCTCCATCACGTGAATCCGCTGGCCGAAGGGCTCGACCGTCTGGCCGCGTTCGCGCCGCTCCTCGTCGTCGACGAGTTCGCATCCGACCGGATCGATGCCGCTGCCCAGGACTGGTACGAGGGGCAGCACCGGATGCTTCGCGCAACCGGCGCCGAGCCGAACGGCCCCGCCGACCTCGACGAGTGGCGCGAACGGCATCCGGGCCTTCACCCGCACAACGTGCTCCTCGCCGCCTTGCGCGCGCGCTACGACGAGCGCAGCCTCGAGTGGCTGCCCTACCTCTCTCGCTGGCTCGGCGGTCCGAGCAGCGAGCCGCTCGAGCAGACGCTCATCGACGCCGGCTTGATCCCGGCGATCGGCTACCGCTGGGCGGGCGTGAGAACGTCGACGACGCGCTCTTCGGCCTCGTCGCGGTAGTCCTCGCCGAGCTTGCCCGCAAGGATGGCCGGCAGCTCGCCCGACTCCGCGAGCTCCTGCACGATGTCCGCGCCGCCGACGAGCTCGCCGCCCACGAAGACCTGCGGGATCGTCGGCCAGCCGGAGAGCTCCGAAAGCTCCTGCCTGATCGCAGGATCGGGGAGGACGTTGACCGCGGTCACCGGCGCGCCGGCCTCGCGCAGCGCGCGGAGCGCGCGGTCGGAGTTGCCGCACATCACGAACTGCGGCGTGCCCTTCATGAAGAGCGCAACCGGTTCGTTCTCGATCACGTGCTTGATGTTGTCGGAGATCTCGGTCATGTCGTCCCTCTCGTCTTGATTCGCAGTTCATGGATCGTGCCGTCGCGCAGGGGCTCGGCGAGCGCCTCGTTGACGAGACGATGCTGGTCGAGCAACGGGAGGCCGTCGAAGCGCGGGCTCGTGACGACCACCTGGAAGTGGTCGCCGCCCCCGGTCCGGTCCTCCACGCGCAGCTCGTTCGCGTCCGGGAATGCACCGCGCAGAAGCGTCTCGAGTCGCTGTACCGCCATGCCGCCATCGTACTGACGACGACGTACCCTTAGCCGCCATGGAGGAGATCGGGCTTTTCCCTCTCGGCATCGTCCTGCTGCCGACCGAGCGTGTGCCGCTGCACATCTTCGAGCCGCGCTACCGCGAGCTGATCGGAGAGTGCCTCGACGACGATGGCGAGTTCGGGCTGCTCTACGCCGACGAGGAAGGAGTACGCGAGGTCGGGACCCGTGCGCGCGTGGCCGACGTGCTCGAGCGCTTCGAGGACGGTCGGCTCAACGTCCTGGTGGAGGGAGGAATGCGGTTTCGCGTCGAGCACCTGACGCGCGGCCGCTCGTTCATGACCGCGGTCGTGGAGCCGCTCGAGGACGATCCGAGCTCGGTCGAGGGCGAGACGGCGTCACGCGCTGCGGGGGCTTTTCGGGCACTCGCGGCACTTGCCGGTGCCGAGACGGAGCCGCCGGACGAGAGCTCGCCGCAGCTCTCGTACGAGCTCGCGGCCCAGGTCGAGCTCGAGGTCGAGGCCAAGCAGGGCCTCCTCGAATCTCGCTCGGAGCAGGAGCGGCTCGAGCTCGTCGCCGAGCTGCTCGATCTCGCCCGGCAGACGCTGATCGCGACGCGCGAGCTGGGCGAACGCGCAAAGCGCAACGGCTCGCGTGCCTGACCGGCACGGCTCTCCTTCAGCGCGCGTGCGCGAGAAACTCGAGCAGGTCGGAGCGCGTCAGCACCCCGACCGGCTTTCCGTCACGCGCGACGACGACCGCGTTCGTCCCGCCGGTCAGCGTCGCGAACACCTCGTCCAGCGTTGCCGAAGCGTCGATCGCGCCGAGCGGCGGCTGCATCGCGTTCGCGACGTCCTCGTGCAGGATGTCCGGATTCGTGAAAACGCGCTCGAGCAGGGCGCGGTCCTGCAGCGAGCCGATCACGTCCGCGAGCGATTCGCACTGTCCATCGCGCACCACAGGAACCTGCGAGATGCTGTAGCGCTGCATCGTGTCGATGCCTTCGCCGACCTTCTGGTGCGCGGCGATCGTGACGAGCGCCGGCAGATCGCCACCGTGCTTCGCGCGCAGCACCTCCTCGACGGTCGGCAGAGGAGCATGCCGCTCGAGGAACCCGTGCTCGAGCATCCAGTTGTCGTCGTAGAACTTCGAGAGATAGTTCCGTCCGGAGTCGGGGATCATCGTCAGGACGCGCTTGCCTTCCCCAAGCCGCTGCGCGATCTGAACCGCCGCATAGACCGATGTCCCGCCGGAGCCGCCGGCGAGGATGCCCTCCTCGCGCGCGAGCCGGCGTGCCCACTGGAACGACTGGCGGTCCGAGACACGCACCCACTCGTCGACGACGTCCGGATCCATCGTCTTCGGCCACGTGTCCTTGCCGATGCCCTCCACGAGATAGGGGTGGAGGTCGTCGCTCCCTCTCGCCGTGTAGACCGACCCCTCCGGGTCCGCGCCGACGATCAGCACCTCCGGCCTCCGCTCCTTGAAGAAGCGGCCGACGCCGCTGATCGTGCCGCCGGTGCCGACCGAGACGACGATCGCGTCGATCTCGCCGCCGGTCTGCTCCCAGATCTCCGGGCCTGTGAGGCGGTAGTGCGCCTCGGGGTTGGCCAGGTTCGAGTACTGGTCGGGCTTGAACCCGCCGGGGATCTCCTCGGCGAGCCGGTCCGACACGGAGTAGTAGCTCTCGGGTGAGTCGTGCTCGACCGCCGTCGGCGTGATCACGACCTCGGCGCCGTAGGCACGGAGGAGCGCGATCTTCTCCTGGCTCATCTTGTCCGGCATCACGAAGATGCAGCGGTAGCCCTTGATCGCGGCGCCGATCGCAAGGCCGACGCCCGTGTTCCCGGACGTCGGCTCGACGATCGTGCCGCCCGGCTTGAGCTTTCCTTCGCGCTCGGCCGCTTCGATCATCGGCAGTCCGATCCGGTCCTTCACCGATCCGCCGGGGTTCAGGTACTCGAGCTTCGCCAACACCTCGGCGCCGCCGCGCGGTCGCAGCTTGTCGAGGCGAACGATCGGCGTCGCGCCGACGAGCTCGAGGACGGTCGGATAGTCGCGGCCCACGACCGGGAAGGGTATGCCACCGGCGGACGTTGGAGGTGGGCATGAACATCACGGTGATCGGCAAGGGAAACGTGGGCGGCGGGCTCGCCGAGCTCTGGCGCGCAGCGGGACACGAGGTGCAGGAGCTCGGACGCGACGGTGGTGACGCGAGTGCCGCAGACGTGATCGTCGTCGCAGTCCCCGGGGGCGCGATCGCGGAGGCGCTCGGCAAGGTGGCGGGGATTGCGGGCAAGGTCACGATCGACGCGACGAACGCCTGGGGAGGTCGAAACGAGGCGTTCGAGTCGCAAGCGCACGAGGTGAAGTCGATCGTCGGCGGCCCGACCGCGAAGTCGTTCAACCTCAACTTTGCGAATTCGTACGGCGAGATCTCGAAGCAGCGTGTTCGCCCGGGAAACCTCTACGCGGCCGACGACGACGCGCGCGGGGTCGCCGAGCAGCTGATCCGCGACGCCGGGTACGAGCCGGTTCCGGTCGGCGGGCTCGAGCACGCGCGCGCGCTGGAGGACGGGCTCGGACTGCTCTTCGCGGTGAGCAAGGAGCTCGGCGGCCCGGTCTTCTACCGCTACGCGCGGCCGGGAGAGCTCTAGACCGAGGCGGTCAACGCCTCGGGCGCGAGCTCTCGCCCCCGCACGAAGACGAGGCAGGCGAGGACCGACGCGGCGCTGATGCCCGCGATCACCCAGAAGCCGAGAGAGAACCCGCTCGTCGCGGCCTGCGCCGCCGAGTGGCCGGACTTGGCGAGCGCCGCCGTGTGCGTGAACGCGACGGTGGCGGCGATCGCGACGCCGAGCGCGCCGCCGATCTGCTGCGTCGTGTTGATGAGCCCCGACGCGAGGCCCGCCTCATGTGGCTCGACCCCCGCGAGCGCTGCGATCGACATCGGGATGAACGAGAACGCCATGCCGACGCCGACCAGGAGATAGCCCGGGAGGAGAGCCGACCAGAAGGAGCCGTGCGTCGGGATCTGCGTGTACCACAGCATCCCGCCCGTGATCAGCGCGAGCCCGACGGTCAGCACCGGGCGCGGGCCGATCCTCGTCACGAGCGCCTGCGAGATCCCCGCGACGGGAATGACCGTTCCGGCTGTTGCGAGGAACGTGAGCCCCGTCTTCAGCGCCGAGTAGTGGAGCACCTGCTGCACGTACAGCGTCAAGAGGAAGAAGTTCGAGAACACGACGGCACCGAGGAAGAGCCCGCAGATGTTCGCTCCGAGTACCGTCGTGACGCGAAAGATCCGGAACGGCACCATCGGCGCATCTTGCCGGTGCTCGATCGCGATGAACGCGACGAGCAGCAGTGCGGCGGCGATCAGGAGCCCGATCGTGCGGCCTGCTGCCCAGCCCGTTTGCGGCGCCTTCGAGATCGCATACACGAGCAGGGCGAGGCTCGACGTGATCGTCGCTGCGCCGGCGACATCGAAGCCCTTCAGGCCCGCGATACGGCTCTCGCGCACGACGGGACGCGTCAGCGCGAGCACGAGTGCGCCGACGGGCACATTGACGAAGAAGATCCACTCCCAGCCTGCGTACTTCGTGAGGATGCCGCCGAAGAGCACGCCGGCTGCCGCGCCGCTGCCGCCCATTGCCCCCCAGATGCCGAGCGCCTTGTTGCGCTCCGAGCCCTCGTCGAACGTCGTCGTGATGATCGCGAGCGTCGCCGGCGAGACGATCGCCGCGCCGACGCCCTGAACGGCGCGCGCTGCGATCAGCACGCCGATCGATCCTGCGAGGCCGCAGACGAGCGATGCAGCGGAGAACACCGCCATCCCGATCATGAACATGCGGCGGCGACCGAGCAGGTCGGCAGCGCGTCCCCCGAGGAGCAGCAGTCCGCCGAAGGTGATCGTGTAGGCGATCAGCACCCATTGCAGCGTGTTCTCCGACACATGGAGCGCCGTCTTGATCGACGGCAGTGCGACGTTGACGATCGAGACGTCGAGCACCGTCATGAAGAACGCGACGCAGACGAGCGCGAGCGCCTGCCACCTGCGTGGATCTGGTACGTGCGCGGCTTCCACCGCCGGAAGTTCTACCAGCGCGCGCGGACTCTACAGCGAGGGAAGCTTCTCGTCGGCGGCCGGCCGGAGGACGCTCTCGATGTACGACGGGATCGTCTCCGCGAGGCCGACGTCCTTGCCCGCACGTTCCGAGAGAAACCACCGGTGCTCGAGCAACTCATGGAAGATCTCGGCCGCGGCGCGGCGGCCGCGCAGCTCCTTGGGGATTGCGGCGATCGCCGGCTCGAACACCTCGCTCAGCCAGAGGGCCGCGGCAGCGGTGTCCGAGACCGGCTTCTTGCCGGACTGCTCGAGCCACGTCTTGTACCGCGTCAAGTCGTTGAGGAGGCGCCGCGCCTGGTTCTCCTGCGCGTCGAGCCCGGTCAAGCGCAGGAGGCGGCGGCGGTAGTGCCCCGGCTCGACGACCTTCGAGTGCAGGAGCGCGCGCACTTCGTCGCCCGAGGAGACGAGCTCGACCTCCTCCACGTCGTAGCCGAGCTCGTTCAAGCGTCGCAGCCGCTCCTCGAGCCGGTGTCCCTGGCCGAGGGAGAAGACCTCCTCGCGCGTGAGCTCGTCCCAGAGCTCGTCGTAACCGACGCGCACGCTGGCGGCGAAGTCGAACGGATCGTCGACGACGTCCCGTTCCAGCTCGGCGGCCAGATCGTGGAGCTCACCTGCGATGTTCTCTTCGGCTATGTCGAGATCGTGCCGGCGCTGGCCGTCCGACAGGCGTTCGTGCAGCTCGCTCGTCTCTGCGTCGACGAGGTACGCGGTCAGCGCGCCGGCGTCGCGGCGGAAGAGGGCGTTGGAGAGGGAACAGTCGCCCCAGAAGAAGCCGGCGATGTGCAGCCGCACGAGCAGCTCGGCGAGCGCGGCGCGTGTCCTCGGCTCCGGCGCGGGAAGCGTCTCCCGGCCGAGGATCAGCCGGTACGGGAGCGCAAACTCGAGATAGCGCGTGATCAGCACCGCAGAGAGCTCGTCCCCTACCGCGGACGTCCGGTCGTCGACGATCCCAACTGCCTCAACGGACGGGACGCCGAGGTCCTCGAGCTCGACGAGTAGCCGGTATTCGCGCGCAGCGATCCGCGGTGGCAGCTCTTTCAGCGCGAAGAACGCGCCGCCGAGCTCGACGAAGCGCACGACGTGCCGGCCGATGCCGCGCTCGACGTCGACCACGCGCTCCGCGGGCCAGTCTTCCAGCTTCAGCGACCACGGCAGGTCGAGCAGGGCAGCCTGCTCCGTGCGGGCGAAGAGCCGGAAGTGCTGAGCCGGTGTCATGCGCTCTTCAGTGCCGGAAGTGCCGTCGGCCCGTGAGCACCATCGCCGCACCTGCCGCCTCGACGGCGTCGATCACGTCCTGGTCGCGGCGGGAGCCACCGGGCTGGACGATCGCCGAGACGCCCGCATCGAGCGCGATGCGCGGGCCGTCGGGAAAGGGGAAGAAGGCATCCGACGCAAGGACCGCGCCGTGCAGATCGTGTCCGTGCGCGCGCGCTTTCTCGACCGCGATGTTCACGGCGTCGACCCGGCTCATCTGGCCTGCGCCGATCCCGATCGTCTGGAGATCTCTCGCCAGCACGATCGCGTTCGAGGTCACGTGCTTGCACACGCGTGCGGCAAAGACGAGGTCACCCCATTGTTTCTCGCTGGGAGCCCCTGCGACCACCTGCCAGCCCTCTCGATCTTCGACGTCCGAGTCGGGGTCCTGGACGAGCAGGCCTCCGAGCACGCGCTTGTAGTGACGGTTGTCGACGTCGCGGCGCCGTTCGCGGTCGGCGAGGATGCGGACGTTCTGCTTGCGCTGCAGGGCGGTGAGCGCGTCGTCGTCGTAGCCGGGTGCGATCAGGACCTCGACGAACTGCTCTGCGAGCTTCTCCCCGAGCGCTCCGTCGAGCTCGCGGTTCAGCACGATCACGCCCCCGTACGCCGACGTCGGGTCGGCTGCCAGTGCCTTCTTGTAGGCGTCCGCGATCGTGGCGCCGATCCCCACGCCGCACGGGTTCGCGTGCTTGACGATGACGCAGGCGGGCAGCGTGAACTCGCGCGCCAGCATGCGCGCCGCCGAGAGGTCGTTCAGATTGTTGAACGAGAGCGCCTTTCCGTGCAGCTGCTCGACGCGCGAGAGAAGGTGTGTGCGCGCGCCGCGCTCGACGTAGTAGGCCGCCCGCTGGTGCGGGTTCTCTCCGTAGGAGAGATCGAGTGCCTTCTCGAGAGCGATCACGTACGTATCGGGAAACGTCTCACGCTCCGAGAACCACGTCGCGATCGCGGCCTCGTACGCCGCGCTCGTCGCGAACGTCTCGGCGGCCAGCTCGCGTCGCGTGTCGATCGAGAGCTCGCCGTTCCTGCGCAGCTCGTCGAGCACGAATCCGTACTGCTCCGGACGGCAGACCGGCGTGACGTGCGCGAAGTTCTTGGCCGCCCCGCGCAGCATCGACGGGCCGCCGACGTCGATCATCTCGACGGCGTCGATCTCCGTGATGCCCTTCTGCGCCGAGACGCGTTCGAACGGATAGAGGTTGATGCAGACGAGGTCGAACGGCGCGATGCCGTGTTCCCCGAGCGTCGCGACGTCCGCGTCGTTGTCGCGCCGGGCGAGGATGCCTGCGTGGATGCGCGGGTGGAGTGTCTTGACGCGCCCGCCGAGCATCTCCGGAAAGTCGGTCAGCGACTCGACGTGCTCGACGGCTAGGCCGAGCTCTTCGAGATGGGCCGCGGTGCCGCCGCTCGCGACGAGCTCCCAGCCGAGCTCGGCCAGCCCGCGGGCGAAGACGTCGAGCCCGGTCTTGTCGTACGTCGAGATCAGCGCGCGCACAGCTCTCCTACGACGCGCGGCAGCAGGGTGTGCTCGAGGTCCTTGATGCGTGCGTGGAGCGACTCGGGCGTGTCGCCGGGGCGCACGGCGACCCGCTCCTGCGCGAGGATCGGCCCGCTGTCTATGCCCTCGTCGACGAGGTGAACGGTGGCACCCGTCTCGGCGACGCCGGCGGCGAGCTGGTCCTCGACTGCGTGTGCACCGGGAAACTCCGGCAGCAGCGAGGGGTGGACGTTGACGACCGCGTCCGGGAAGCGGTCGAGGAACGGGCGCGTCAGCAGGTGCATGTAGCCCGCGAGCACGACGACGCGAACGCCGTGCTGCGCAAGCCAATCGGCCATCGCGGCGTCGCGTTCGGCGCGGTCTGTGTAGTCGGCGAGCTCGAAGGCCCGGCTCGCGAGGTGGCTCGCGCGGGCGAGGGCGGGCGCGTCGCTGCGGTTGCTGGCGACGGCGACGACGGGGAGCCCGGCGTCGAGCAGCGCCTGCAGGTTCGTGCCGGTGCCGCTGACGAGCACGCCGATCACTCGAGCGCTCCGATCACGAGCGAGCCCGCTGGCGGGTCGGAGACGACGGCGCAGAGGCCGATGCCGAGATTGAAGACGTTCCGCGCTTCTTCCTCGTCGACGCCCTGCTCGGCGAGCCAGCGAAAGACCGGCGGTCGCTCCCAGGCGTCCCAGTCGATCCGTGCGCGCACGCCGTCCGGCAGCACGCGGTTCAGATTGCCGAGGATGCCGCCGCCCGTGACGTGTGCGAGCGCCTTGACGTCGGTGCGCGCGCGGAGGGTTCGAACGTCGTCGACATAGAGGCGATGCGGCGCGAGCAGCAGCTCGGCGTCGAAGTCGTCGTCGCCGATGAGCGAGCGCACGAGAGTGAAGCCGTTCGTGTGCAATCCGCTCGACGGGAAGCCGACGATCGGCGTCGCCGCGTTCGCTGCGCGAGCCGTCGATCAGATCGTCGCGGTCGACGAAGCCGACGCACGTGCCGGCGAAATCGAGCTCGTCCGCCTTGTAGACGCCGGGAAGCTCGGCCGTCTCGCCGCCGATCAGCATGCAGCCGGCGGCGCGGCACACCTCGGCCGCGCCTTCGACGAGCTCCGCGACCTCGTCGAGATCGATGCGGGCAGCGGCGACGTAGTCGAGCAGGAAGAGCGGCGTGGCGCCGGTGCAGAGGACGTCGTTGATGCAGTGCGCGGCGAGATCCATACCGCCGGAGCGAAGCCTGCCGGCGCGGCGCTGCAGCATGAGCTTCGAGCCGACGCCGTCGGTCGACGCGGCGAGGAAGCGCTCGCTCGTCGAGCGGATACAGCCCGGCGAAATGGCCGAAGCCGCGGGCGCCCGTCGACTCGACCGCCGCGCGCAGCCGGTCGACGACGGCGTTCGCCGTCGCGAGCGAGACGCCGGCCGACTCGTACGTGCGGCCCTCTTCGGTCATCGCCCTCACTCTACGAGCCGCCTGAGATGGACCGCCCCGAGCCATGCCCGCACCGGCTCCGATACGAAAGTGTCACGAAATCGTCACGACTTGTTCGTGTCTGACACCGGGTCGTGTCCCGTTCGGTCAGGCGCTCCGCTCAACCATGCGGCGCCGGGGCCCCCGGTGTCTGACACCGGGACATGTCCGCCTAGCCGAGCGGCAGCCGCGGCTAGTCCAAATCGGTCGTGTCGATGACGACGTCTGCGAGCGAGGCCGGCGCGGCAGCGATGCGATCCGCGCAGCGACGAGATCGAGCGGCGTCAAACGAAGAGCTCAGCGTGCAGCTCCGGCCGGCCCTGCGGGCCGCCCGGGACGAAGCGGACGAGCGTGTCGCCGACCTCGACGTCTGCGCCGATCCGCTCGCACTCGAGCAGGTCCGCGAGCGCGATCGCCTTCCCCTCGGGATCGTCGGCCTTCAGATGGAGCTCCGAGAGCCGCAGCCGGTCTCCCTCTTCGAGCAGCTCGTCGATCCACTCGCGCGGCGGGTGCAGCTCGAGCCGGTACCCGGCGTTCGTCGAGACGAATGTGCGCCGGCCGCCGTGCTCCTGCACACGCAGCTCCGACTCCTCCGCCCTGGTGACGGCGCTCTCGAACTCGTCCTCGTCGAGTGCGAGCCCGAGATGGTCTACCCGTGGCAGCGGCCACTGGCCCGGCTGCACGACGACGTTCACGGACCCGAGCTCGAGCTCGGAGAGGCGGAGCTTGAAGCCGAGCTCGTCGAGCTCGGTCCACGAGATCCCCGCCTCGTAGGACGTCAAGTCCTCGCCGATCCGGCCGTGCCGCGCGATCAGGTCGAAGCCCAGCTTGCCGATGTACCGCGCCTCGACCTCCCTGACGCGGCTCGTCACGAGGTGGTAGTGGAAGAGATGCACGCGCCGGGATCGTAGAGAGGACTCGCCCGGCACGCGTCGAAGCCGCGTTGGATCGGATGGGAGTTCACCATGTCGACCTCGTCGTCTCCTCCATCGAGCGGAGCCTGCCGTTCTACCGTGAGCTGCTCGGGCCGCTCGGCTGGCACGGCATCAGCGAGGTGGAGGGCGAGCGCGGCGAGACGATCTGGTACCTGAGCGGGCCCGAGTGCTCGATCGGCCTGCGCGAGGCACAGAGCGAGCGCCGGGAGATCGACCGCTACCGCGTGGGACTGCACCACCTCGCGATCGAAGTCCCATCGCGGGCTGCCGTCGACGAGCGCGCCGACTGGCTCCGCGGAAACGGGGCGCTCCTCGAGAGCGAGCCGCAGGAGTACACCTATTCCCCGGGGTACTACGCAGTGTTCTTCTACGACCCCGATGGACTGAAGCTCGAGATCCTCCACGTCCCGGCCCTCGCGGCCTGATCAAAAGGAGCCCACGTGTCCACGATTCCACCCGAGCCGCCGCAGCAGCAGCCCGGATATACCGGCCTCGGCCGGTCGCCCGTGTCCGGCGCGATTCTTCCCGTTCCCGGAAACGCCGAGATCGCGGTCTGGTTCATCGTCGAGATCGTCCTCGTGATCGTCGCCGCGGTGAGCGACGGCTTCGACGCGCACGGCTGGGCCGTTGCGACCACCTGGCTGACGGCGGCGTACATCCTCTCCCGCGGCATTGCCAAGGCGAGTCGCGTGCTCGAGCAGTAGGCGAGGACGACGGTGGAGCGGGCGACAGGCATCGGCGGTGTCTTCGTCCGCTCGCCGCGGGCCGAGGCGCTGCGCGCGTGGTACGCGGAGCATCTCGGCCTCGAGCTCGAGGAATTCGGGGGTGCCGTCTTGCGGGCGAGCGGCGGCGAGACGCTCACCTGGGCGGTGTTCCCCGGCGACACCGAGTACTTCGGGCCGCACGACCAGGCTGTGATGATCAACTATCGCGTGACCGACCTCGACGCGATGCGCGTGCAGCTACGTGAAGGAGGCGCGGAGGTCGACGAGCATGTCGAGGAGCACGAGTACGGCCGCTTCGGGTGGGCGGCGGATCCGGACGGGAACCGCTTCGAGCTCTGGGAGCCCGCGCCGGGTCACTGAGCGCCGCTCCGTAACCAGGCGAGATCCGGCTCCCAGCCGTCGACGACGCCGCCGAGACCGTGTTGTCGCGCGACGGTCTCTGCTTCGCGGACGACGACGAACACGTCGCAATCGCTCGCAGTCGTGACGTATGCGCCTTTGCCGCGCGAGCCGAAGATGACGACGCCGACGACGTTTTCGTCGTCGCGGGCACTCGCGAGCAGCGCGTCAGGCGCGGGTCGGCTCAAACCGGAGCTTCGCCTGCTCGACGGGCACCGCGGTCGGATAGTTCCCCGTCAGGCAGGCACGGCAGAGCTCCGACTCGGGGCGCCTCGTCGCTGCGACGAGTCCGTCGTGCGAGAGATACGCGAGCGAGGTCGCGCCGATGTGCTCGCGGATCTCCTCGACGGTCTTGTCCGAGGCGATCATCTCGGCCGGATCGGCGAGATCGATTCCGTAGAAGCACTGGCCGATGACCGGTGGCGACGAGATACGAACGTGGACCTCGGCGGCTCCTGCGTCGAAGAGCATCGTCACGATCTGCTGCGTCGTGTTGCCGCGCACGATCGAGTCGTCGACGACCGCGACGCGCTGTCCCGCGACCTCGGCGAGCGGATTGAACTTCAGCCGCACACCCTGCCGCCGCAGCTCCTGATCGGGCTGGATGAACGTCCGCGCGATGTAGCGGTTCTTGATCAGGCCTTCGCTGAAGGGGACGCCGAGCTCCCGCGAGAAGCCGATTGCCGCCGGGGTGCCCGAGTCGGGAATCGGCAGCACGAGATCGACGTCGGCCGGCGCTTCCCGCGCGAGCTGCGCTCCCATGCGGACACGAGCGCCGTGCACCTCGACACCCGCGAGGTGCGTGTCGGGACGGGCGAGATAGAAGAACTCGAAGATGCAGAGCGCGCCGTCGGTGGGAGGGTCGACGGCCCGCACGCTGCGGAGGCCGCCGCCGTCGATGAGCACTGCCTCACCGCGTTCGACCTCGCGCACGAACTTCGCGCCGACGAGATCGAGCGCGCAGGTCTCCGACGCAACCACCCAGTCGTCATGGATGCGGCCGAGCACGAGGGGGCGGAAGCCGAGCGGGTCGCGGAAGGCGATGAGCGTGCCCTCGGCCAAGGCGACGACGGAGTACGCGCCCTCGAGGCGTCCCATCGCGTGCGCTACCGCCTCGTCGAGCGGCGCGTCGTCGTTGGCGATCAGCGCCGCGATCACCTCGCTGTCCGACGTCGAGCGCAGCGTGACGCCCGCCGCGGTCAATTGCTCGCGGAGCACCGACTCGTTCACGAGATTGCCGTTGTGGCCGAGGGCTACGGTGCGCACGCGGCCGTGTTGCACGAGCGGCTGCGCGTTCGACCACTGCGACGAGCCGGTTGTCGAGTAGCGCGTGTGACCGATCGCGATCTCGCCACGCAACCCGTGCAGCTTCTGCTCGTCGAACACCTGCGTCACGAGGCCGAGGTCCCGCAGCGCCGTCAGCCGGCCCTCCTCCGAGACCGCGATCCCCGCGGACTCCTGACCGCGATGCTGCAACGAGAAAAGGCCGAAGTACGTGAGCCGTGCGACGTCGCGATCCGTCGCGTGGACGCCGAAGACGCCGCACATGTCTAGCGCACCTCCCCGATCTGCACGAAGCCGCGCGAGCCGAGGCTCGCGACCTGGTCGCGCGAGGTCGCGAGAATCGCTGCACCCCGTGCCGGCTCTGGCGGGAGGTCGACGTCCGCCTCGCAGCCGCTCCAGCGGCCCGCCTCGGCGAGCGCGTGCGCAAGCCCCCCGTAGCCGACGTCGTGGCTGAGCGAGAGGAGCGGGGCTGCCTTCCAGAGAAACCGGACGAGGGCCGCCTCCGCCGCGAGGCTCGGCTCGGGTGCCTCCGCGAGGAGCACGACGTCGCCGGGCTCCCAACGTCCGGGAACGAGCCGCACGTCGGCCACGAGGCCGACACAGCCGACGACCGGCGTCGGCGGGATCGAGCGGCCGTCGGTGTCGTTGTAGAGCGACACGTTCCCCGACACGACGGGAATCGCGAGCGCCTCGGCAGCCCGTGCAATCCCCTCGATCGCCTGCGCCAGCTCGTACGCGATCTCGGGCTTCTCGGGATTGCCGAAGTTGAGACAGTCGGTCAGGCCGATCGGCTGTCCCCCGGCGCACGCGACGTTGCGCGCTGCGCCGAGCACCGACTGGACGCCGGCGGCGAAGGGATCGCTCTCGCCGGGACGCGGCCCCTGCAACGAGACGGCGAGCCCGCGGAGCGCCGGGCGCAGGCGCAGAACCCCTGCGTCGAGCCCAGGGCGCCGCACGGTCCGGGAGCCGACGAGCTGGTCGTACTGCTCCGTGATCCAGGTCTTCTCCGCGCGGTTGACCTCGCTCGAGCCCGGCGCGGCCTCGGCGGGCCACGTGTCGCGCTTCGCCTGCTCGACCTCGTAGCGCGGGCACTCGTCGGTGAGGAACGACGCCGGAATCGAGCCGACCGCATCGTCGCCGACGAGCGCACGCAGCTCGCCGTGGCCGGTCACCTCTCCGATCGGCGTGCAGGCGAGCTCCCACCGCGCACACACCTCTCGCACCGCGTCGAGCATCTGCGGTCGCACGACCGCGACCATCCGTTCCTGCGACTCGGAGATCATGATCTCCCACGGCTCCATGCCCTCCTCGCGGAGCGGGACGCGGTCGAGGTGCACGTCGATCCCGGTGCCGTCGCGGGCCATCTCCGAGAGTGCCGACGCGAGACCGGCGGCCCCGCAGTCCTGGAGCGATTCGACGAGGCCCGACTCGACGAGCTCCACCGAGACCTCGATCAGCTTCTTGCCGGTGAACGGGTCGCCGACCTGCACCGAGGGGCGCTTGTCGGCGTCGTCCTCGCCGAGCTCCTGGCTCGCGAGCACGGACGCGCCGCCGATGCCGTCGCGGCCGGTGGTCGCGCCGTAGAGGACGACGACGTTGCCGGGGCCCTGCGCCTTGGCCGACCGGAGCCGTGCCGGATCGAGGATGCCCACGCACATCGCATTGACGAGGCAGTTGCCGGCATACGCCTCGTGGAAGACCGTCGAGCCGCCGACGTTCGCGACGCCGACCGAGTTTCCGTAGCCGCCGATGCCTGCGACCGCGCGCTCGAAGGAGTGGTCGGGTGCGCCGAACCAGAGGCCGTCGAGGAGTGCGATCGGGCGCGCGCCCATCGCGATGATGTCGCGCAGGATCCCGCCGATGCCGGTCGCGGCGCCCTGAAACGGCTCGACCGCAGACGGGTGATTGTGCGACTCGACCTTGAACGTCACCGCGACGCCCTCGCCGAGATCGAGGACGCCCGCGTTCTCGCCCGGCCCCTGGAGCACTCGCTCGCCTTCGGCCGGCAGCCGCTTCAGGAGCGGCGCCGAGTGCTTGTAGCCGCAGTGCTCCGACCAGAGGAGGGAGAAGACGGCCAGCTCGAAGTGGTTCGGCTCGCGGCCCAGGAGCTCCTGGATCCTGTCCGCCTCCCAGTCGGTGAGACCGAGGGCCCGATGGAGCGGTTGTTCCGCGACCTGTGTCAGGTGCCCCACTCTAGCCGCGGCGCCCGACGACCCCTTTCGTGCGCTAGAAGGAGGTGTGAGCCGCCGCTACGCGATCTTCCTCTTCGCGCTCGGAGCGATCTGGGGGTCGTCGTATCTGTTCATCAAGGTCGGAGTGCGCGACCTCTCGCCGGCGGTGCTGATCGAGATCCGGCTGCTCTGCGCGACGCCGCTCCTCGTCGCCTTCGCCGTGCAGCGCTACGGCTGGTCTGCCCTGCGGTCCGCGTGGCGAGAAGGCCTCGTGCTCGGCGTGTTCAACGCTGCCGTGCCGTTCACGCTCATCGCCTGGGGCGAGCGCTACGTCGACTCCGGCGTCGCCTCCGTCGCGAACTCGTCCGTGCCGATCTGGCTCGCCATCCTCGCCCTCCGGCTCGTGCCGAGCGAACGGTCGACGGGACTGCGTGCGGTCGGCGTGGGGCTCGGCCTCGTCGGGGTAGCCGTTCTCGCCGGGGTGCACCCGGCGGGCGGCTGGAAGGGCGCCGCCGGGACGGGCGCCATCGTGGTCGCATCGATCTCCTATGCGGGCGCGAATCTCTACGCAGGGCGCCGCCTGTCGGCCGGGGCGCCCGTGCTCGCTGCAACGTCGATGTGCGTTGCACTGGTCCTGCTGGCGCCGCTCGCGCTCGCCACGCTCCCGGCGCAGACGCCCGGCTGGAAGTCGGTCGGGTCCGGCGTCGCCCTCGGCGTGCTCGGGACTGCGATCGCTCAGGTCCTCTCGTACCGGATGATCCGCCTGTACGGGTCCTCGCGCGCGGTGCTCGTCGCGTACATGCTGCCTGCGTTTGCGCTCTTCTATGGGTCAGTCTTCCTCGGCGAAGCCCTCACATTGCAGAAGCTCGGCGGACTGCTGCTCATCCTGGGCGGAGTCGCGCTCGGGTCGGGCGCCTGGCGTGTACGCGGCCGAGAGGTGGTGTCCGCGTCGTGAGCGTCGAGCTTCGCCGGGCGCTGCGGGACGACGCGGACTTCCTGCTCGAGCTGCTTGCGGACGAAGAAACCCGGCCGTTTCTCGGCGGCCGCGGCGTCGAGAGCCGTGACGACGTACTGGCCGACATCGAGCGGTCCGGCGAGGAACCCGCTGCCTTCGGCTGGTTCGTGTTCGAGGTCGACGGCGTGCGTGCCGGCTGCGTGACGTTCCGCCGCGTCAACGAGCGCAATCGCATCGCAGAGGCCGGCCGGTTCGTGGTGCACCCGCGCTTCCGCGGCCGGGGTATCGGCATCGACGCGGCTCGGATGCTTCAGCGCCATCTGCTCGTCGACCTCGACTTCCACCGCGTCGAGCTTCAGATCTACGGCTTCAACGAGCGTGCGATCGCGCACGCCGAGCGCTGCGGCTACGTGCGGGAAGGCGTGAAGCGGAAGGCCTACGAGAAGGGCGGCGAATGGCAGGACGCAGTGCTCTTCTCGCTGCTGCAGGACGAGCTGACGGACGAGTAGCCTGCGCGGCATGACTCGATATCTGCACACGATGTACCGGATCACCGATCCGGAGAAGAGCCAGGCCTTCTACGAGGCGGTCGGACTCGAGTTCCGCAGCGACATGGACATCGTCCGGAACGGCGAGAAGGAAGCGACGAACTACTTCTTCGGCGTCCCCGGCCAGGACGAGGAGCTCGAGCTCACGTTCAACCACGACGGCCGCACCTACGATCTCGGCACGGGGTACGGCCACATCGCGCTCGCCGTGGACGACCTGGAGAAGACGCTCGCGTCGCTCAAGGAGCAGGGCATCGAGCCGGAACGCGAGCCGTACCGGGTGCGCGAAGGCGGCTCTCTTCTCTGCTTCGTGCAGGACCCGGACGGCTACCGGATCGAGCTGATCGATCGGAGCGGGAAGTAGCGGCGCAAACCGCTCGCCGTAGGGTTGGAACGGCGGGCTGAGGACAGCCGATCTCTGGCCGCGTGGTGCTACCGCCGAGGGCTCTTGGCGTCCAGCTTTGCCTGCGCGCGCTCCGCGAGTTGCCGCGTACGCGCGGCGTTCGCAAGCATTTGCTCCCGCTCCGCCGCGAACCTGGCGCGCTCAGCGCCCGTCAGCTTCTTCTTCGCCATCGTCCTCCTCCAGCTGCCGTTCGATCCGCGACAATGTCGCTCACGTTGAAGAGTAGGGCAACGACCTCCTCGCGTTCGCTCATCGGCTCCGCCACGGCCGGAGCATCTGGGGCGCGACCGCGCTCAGCAAGTGGCAGATCGGGGCACGTCCGGGACTGTCAACGCGGCAAACGCGACTGCCTCGACGGCGACCGCGTGGAGCTCAGCGGACGCAGCGGCAGCTAGGCGGGCGGCGCCGTTGACGGTTCTCGCGGTCAAGCTCTTCCTGGCGCCGAGCCTGATCGTCGTAGCCTCCGTCGTCGCGCGCCGCTTCGGCGTCCGCATCGGCGGCGTGGTGGCCGGGCTTCCTGTCATCGCGGGGCCGATCCTGCTCGTGCTTGCGCTCAGCCGGGGCCGCTCCTTCGCAGGCGCCGCCGCAACAGGCACGCTGCTCGGGATGGTGGCGCTCGTCGCGTTTGTCCTCTCCTACGTAGCCGTGAGCCGGCGGTTCGCGTGGCATGTGGCGTTGCTCGCAAGCTGGACAGTGTTCTTCGGTGTGATCGTCGCGCTTCGCCCGATCCACGTCGGCTCGCTCGCGGCACTGACCATCGCCTGCGGCGCCTGTGCTGTGGCGCTTTCCATCCTGCCTCGTCCCGACACCGCGGCTTTGGCGTCCCAACCGCATCCCCGCTTCGACCTGCCGCTGCGCGCGGCGTGTGCGGTGGTCCCCGTCGTCGCGGTCACCGGCGCCGCGACCCTCCTCGGTCCGCACCTGAGCGGCCTTCTGGCTGCGTTCCCGATCATCACGCCGGTGCTCGCCGCGTTTACGCATGCGCAACGCGGAGCAAGGGAGGCCGCGAGACTCCTGCAGGGGATGACGATGGGGTTCTTCGCATACGCACTGTTCTGCTTCACCGTGAGCGCCGGCGTCGAGCGCCTGGGCGTTCCGGCGGCGTTCGCGCTCGCGACGTTCCTGGCGCTTGCGGCACAGGGAGCAGCCTTGACGTTTGCGCGTCGGCGCGAGCGGGCTTTCGCCGCCGAAGTCACGACGTGACGGCGTCGGGGTAGGGCGACGCGATGGACGTGGCGTCGCAGCGCTGCAGACATGTCGACGTGAGCGGTGCGAAGAGCCTTCGGCCGGCGCTCACCGTCTGGGCGGCCTGGACCGTCTTGATGACCGGTACGAATCTCGCGACGCCGCTCTACGGCGTCTACGCGGCGCGCTTTGGATTCTCGAGCTTGGTGCTCACCGCGATCTTCGCGACCTACGCATTCGTGCTCGTTCCGGCGCTCGTCCTCTTCGGCCGGCTCTCGGACCGGTTCGGCCGTCGCCCGGTGATGGTCTCCGGTCTCGTCGTCGCATGTGCGGCACTCGCAGTCTTCGCGAGTGCCCAGAGCCCGGCGTGGCTCTTTGCCGCGCGCGCCCTGCAGGGTCTCGGCGTCGGCATGATCAGCGGCGCCGCCACCGCTGCGCTCGTCGAGCTCGACCCTGTTCGCGACCGCCGGCGCGCAGCCCTACTCGCCGGGCTGGCGCAGGCAGGCGGTAGCGCGGCCGGGCCGCTCCTCGCCGGCGTGCTCGTCCAGTGGGCGCCTGCACCGCGCGCGCTGTCGTATCTCGTCGGGCTCGGAGCGACCGTGGTCGCCGCCGGATTCGTGCTCGCGCTCGGGGAGGAGACCGGCCCAGACCGGGAGCCGTGGAGAATCCAGCTCCCGCGTGTGCCCGCGTCGATCCGTGGGGCGTTCGCACGCGTCAGCCTGACCGGGGGCCTTGTGTGGGCCTCGGTTGCGCTCTACCTCTCGATCGTCCCCTCGTACGCGGCGCACCTGCTGCGGACGCACAACCTTGCGTTGTTGAGCGCGGTCGCCGCCACTGCACTCACGTCGTCCTGCGTCACCCAGCTCGTCGCCAACCGCCGCCGTGCCTCGGTTCGGCTCGACCAGGCGGTCGGGCTCGGCATCCTCGCAGTCGGCCTCCTCCTGTTGGTGCTCGCCTCGCCGCTCCATTCGCTCGCGTTGCTTCTGCTCGGCGCCCTCGCCGTGGGCTCGGGCCACGGTCTCTGCGTGCTGAACGCACAGGAGGAGCTGAACGGGATCGCACCCGCGGATCGTCGCGGAGAGGTGACCGCGGCCTTCGTCAGCTGCATCTACTTCGTCGTTGCGGTGTCGGTCATCTCCGCGGGGCTCCTCGACCGCGGGCTGTCGCTCGCTCTCTCGGTCGACATCGTGGCTGCCGTGCTCGCAGTGCTCGCGGTTGCGGCGGCCGTGTGGCAGGCGGCGAGCCGTTAGACGCCGCGCAGAAAGTCGCCGAGGCTCTCGAGCGCCTCGCCGAGCCGCGAGGTCTCGCCCCAGGCTCCGAGCACGGAGAGCGTGCCGGTCTTGCGATCGAACACCGGCTCGGCGCGGCCGACGATGCGATCGCCGACGAGGAGCGGTAGCACGTAGTAGCCGAACTCGCGCTTCGCCTTCGGCACGTACATCTCGAGCCGGTAGCGGAAGCCGAAGAGCGCCTCGAGACGATCGCGATCGTGGATCAGTCGGTCGAACGGGGAGAGAAGCGTCACCCGATCGCCGACCGGCTCGTCCGACGCGTCGGGGTGAGCATGCCATTCACCTTTGACCAGCCACACGCCCGCTGCGCGCAGACGTCGCTCCGCGAAGACATGTGCCGCCTCCGCCTCCGAGACACGTTCGGTCTCGGGTGGATACCAGCGCTCGGCCAGATCCCAGAGCCGCTGTTTGCCGCGGCGCCCGACGATCGCAACCTCGCCGCGCCGGTGCAGGATCTCGAGGAGCACGGCGACATCGCGCGACCCGTACCACCTGTGCGCCTCACGTCGTCGTGCCGAGCGATCCTCGAGTTCGCGTGCGAGCAGCGGCCCGCGCCGCTCCAGCTCGCGCAGCATGTAGCGGCGGAAGCTCGCGTTCTCTTTGAGAAACGCGGCGGTTCGTCGTTCCCATGCGTAGCGCGTGCTCTGCTTGCGCGCGCGCATTCGCGCCCGCAGCAGCGGCAGATCCTCGATCGGCCAGATGAAGGCGTTCCACTCGATGAGCTTGCGCTCTTCCCACAGGAGCCGGTCGAGCTCCGCCGGGTCGTGCCTGCCGAGGCGGCTCCAGAGGACGAGTCGCTGCGGCGGTGCCACCGTCGAGATCGGATCGATCTGGAGAAACCCCAGGTGGCGGATCGTGTCGAGGACGGTTCGTGCCGAGCCGTCGAGCAGCTGTGCTCGGACGGCGATGCGGCGTGCCTGCTCGAGTGTGACGATCCGTGCGCTGACGGGGAGAGACTAGACCGCGAGCACGGCGATCAACGCTTCGACCACGCGAGGATCGAAGTGCGTGCTCGCACAGGCGCGAAGCTCGGCCGCCGCCTCGACATCCGGGCGGGCCTTGCGGTAGGAGCGGTCGGTCGTCATCGCGCTCCAGGCGTCGCAGGCGCACACGATGCGCGCGACGAGCGGAATCTCCTCGCCCGCGAGACGATCGGGATACCCGGTGCCGTCCCAGCGCTCGTGGCAGGAGCGCACGATGCGCCCGACCTCGCCGAGCAGGCCGCCGATGCGCTCCAGAAGCTGCTCTCCGACGACCGTGTGCGTCTTCATCAGCTCCCACTCCGCATCGTCGAGCGGGCCTTGCTTGTTGATGATCTCGGCCGGGATCTTCACCTTGCCGACGTCGTGGAGCAGCGCAGCGAACTCGGCACGCTGGCGGTCGCGTGATCCGAGCCCGAGCTCGTCCGCGACGCTCACGACGAGGTCGACGACATCGCGGCTGTGGCTGCCGGTGTACTCGTCGTCGGCCTCGATCACGTCCCCGAGCAGCATCGCCGTGCCGCGGTACGCGGTCGAGAGCTCGATCGCGTTGTCGATGCGATGCTGGCGCTCGCGCGCGAACGTGGCAAAGAGCAGCAGGACGGGCAGGATGAGCAGGAGCGCCCACGGACGCCCGTAGACCGCGAAGGCGACGAGCAGCCCGAGCGGCGCCAGGAGCACGTCGACGGCGATCACGGGCTGCATGGAGCGAAGATGGGCGAGCACAGAGGACCCGAACCTCCGTGAGAGCAGGAAGGTGCTGAGGAAGTCGAAGACGAGCTGCGCCGCGAGCGCTCCGATGTAGACCGGAACGGAGCTCCAGTTCGGCGGGTGCGTCCCCCAGAGGAAGATGACGAGGGCAGGCCCGACGGAGAACCACGAAGCCGAGACCCAGATCGCGAGCCGGTCGACGGGCGTGCGACGGCGCACGATGTCGGGTAGCTCGGCGAGGATCAGGGCTGCGCAGACCGTGACCGGGAGCATCCGCGGCGGCACGAGGAACCACATCGCGATGAACACCGGCTCACTCGGGAGAGCGAACATCCCGGCGTACTCGAAGCGGACTCGGCTCGCGACGGCGTAGCAGACGGCGCAGACCGCGATTGCTGCGATCGAGGTGCCTCTGTGTGCCGGCAGCAGGAGCGCGCCGAGCGCGACGACGAGGAAGCCCAGGGCGAGCAGGCCTGTCGAGTCGCGGTGGGCCAGGTGCTGTGATGCGCTGGCGCGGCTCAGCTCTATGAGCGCCTCATCGTCGAGAGGCGTGGCGGCAGGCGCGGGAGAGACCGCAGACACGAGCTAGGAATCGGCACCCTCGTTCGCGCGCTTGACCGCCGGGCCGACAACCCCTCGAACGGGTGAGCGCCCTACCCCTTGAGAGTGATTGTCCCGGCCGGCTCCGTGGCGAAAGTGAGAGGTAGTTCTGCGGTCTAGGGAGAGGTGAGTCATTTGGTGGCACGTCTGCGCTTTCTCGTCCCGGCAGTCATTGCGGCGGCGGCTTTCTCGGTTCCGGCGGCAAATGCCGGCTTGATCGGCAACCTGCTCGGCGGCAACTGTCCGAGCGGTGGTACTCAGGTGTTCGGACCGTGGGCGGATGCAGCGAACTACCTGCTCGCGCCGAACGGCAGCTTCGAGTTCGGCAGCGCGGGGTGGTCGCTCTCCGGCGGCGCGGCGGT
The DNA here is from genome assembly GCA_963848665.1 of uncultured Actinomycetes bacterium. Lineage (GTDB taxonomy): Bacteria > Actinomycetota > Thermoleophilia > Gaiellales > Gaiellaceae > Palsa-739. Next base: position 419,839 of record CAWKEF010000001.1, on the reverse strand, counting down.
CGTGAACGGGAACGAGCCGTTCTATCCGACCGGCTCGCACTCGCTTGCGCTTCCGAGCGGCAGCTCGGCCATGAGCCCGACCGTGTGCCTCGGCACGAAGCAGCTCTACATCCGGATGTTCGGCAAGGACCTCGGCGGCACCGACGGCGGCCTGCGGGTGCGGGTCTACTGGTACGGGCTGCTGAACCAGCTGCTCGGGCACTCCGACTTCGCGGTCTTCCCGAGCGGCGGTGACTGGTCGCCGACGAGCCAGGTGCAGTCGGGCGGCGGCTTGCTTGCGCCCCTTCCCGTGGTGGCACTCGTCTCGTCGTCCTCGGCACGGGTCGAGGTCACACCGCTCGGCTCCGGCAGCCACTGGCAGATCGACGATCTCTACATCGATCCCGCCGTCAGCCGCCTGGGCTGAACCCGTCACGCACTTGGCCGGAAGCCGTCACATTCCCGTGACGGCTTCCGGCGTACCGTCCCAGGTGTGACGACGAAGACAGCGACACCCTGGGGGCAGGCAGAGCTCGTCGAGGAGCTGACCATTCGCCAGCAGGCGGGCGAGCGGAGATTCGCCTCGAGCGTGCAGCTGCTCGAGACCGCGAGCGGCGAACGGCTCGTCCGGTTCGCGTACTCGACCGACGGCACGGCCCGTCGGGGGCCGGTCACGCTTCGTCAGCGCGACGTCGAGCGGCTGCGTGCGGGCCTCGCGAAGAAGCCCCAGCTTGCAGAGGTCTTGCGGCTGGAATGACTCGGTCTACAGGAGGGCGAGCGCGCGTTCGCGCGCCGCTTCGACGAGCGAGGCGAGGATGAGGGCTCCGTCGGCAGAGCCGAGCAAGGGGTCGACCGCGTGCTCGGGATGCGGCATCAGGCCCATCACGTTGCCCCGCTCGTTGCAGATGCCCGCGACGTCGTCGACGGAGCCGTTGCACGGCTCCCCGTAGCGCAGGACGACCTGCCGGTTTGCGTCGAGCTCGCGCACGAGCTCGGGCGGTGCGAACCAGCGCCCGTCGCCGTGCTTGACCGGAATCACGATGCGCTGCCCGACCGCACAGCGCGACGTGAACGGCAGATCGTCGCGCTCGACGATGAGCGGCACGTCTCGGCAGACGAACCGAAGCGATTCGTTCCGCAGCAGCACACCCGGCAGCAGGCCGGCCTCGCAGAGGATCTGAAAGCCGTTGCAGATGCCGAGCACGAGCCCACCTGCGTCCGCGAACGCGTGTACGGCCGCCGTCGCGGGGGAGAAGCGGGCGATGGCGCCGCAACGGAGGTAGTCGCCGTACGAGAACCCACCGGGCACGACGACGGCGTCGAGATCGGGCAGCTCCGACTCTTCGTGCCAGACCGAGACCGCCTCCGCGTCGAGGGCCGCGAGCGCCCACAGCGCATCGCGGTCGTCCTGGGAGCCCGGATAGGTGATGACGCCGATCCGGGGCTGCGGGCTAGCCATGGATCTCGACCTCGTAGGACTCCATCAGCGGGTTCGCCAACAGCTGGTCGCACATCTTCTCGACAGCCGCCCGCGCCTCGGCCGCGTCCGCGGCATCGACCTCGAGGTCGACCACCTTGCCGATCCGGGCCCCGCGGACGGAGAAGCCCAGATGCTCGAGCGCGGTCTCGACCGCCTCGCCCTGCGGATCGAGAATCCCCTGCTTCGGCCGAACGAGGACGGTCGCCCTCACCCGAGCACCACGGACGGCGTCTCGACGTACTGCTCGAACGGGATCCTCGTCAGCCGCTCGAACGCCTCGATGTACTTGGAGCGCGTATGGGCGACGACGTCCTCCGGGAGCTCCGGCCCCGGCGCGGTCTTGTCCCATCCCGTCTGCTCGCAGTAGTCGCGGACGAACTGCTTGTCGAAGCTCGCCTGCGTGCGGCCCGGCTCGTAGTCGTCTGCCGGCCAGAACCTCGAGGAGTCCGGCGTCAGAGCCTCGTCGCCCAGGACGAGCGTGCCGCGGACGTCGATGCCGAGCTCGAACTTCGTGTCGGCGATGATGATGCCGCGCGTCGCCGCGTGCTCGGCTGCGAATGCGTAGAGCGCCGTGCAGACGCGCTCGACCTCGGCGAGGCGTTCGGCGCCGACGAGCTCGGCAGCCTGCTCGCGGCTGATGTTCTCGTCGTGCTCTCCGGCCTGCGCCTTCGTCGCCGGGGTGAAGATCGGCCGCGGCAGCTTGTCCGACTCGCGTAGCCCCTCCGGCAGGGTGTGGCCCGACGTCGCGCCGGTTGCCTGATAGTCCTTCCAGCCCGAGCCCGCGAGGTAGCCGCGGACGACGCACTCGATCGGCAGCATCTCGAGCCGGCGGCACTCCATCGAGCGCCCGTCGTCGCGGATCCCGAGCATGTGGTTCGGGACGATTGCGCCCATCAGCGTGAACCAGAAGCCCGAGAGCCCCGTCAGCACGCGGCCCTTGTCGGGGATCTCGGTCGGGAGGACGACGTCGAACGTCGAGATTCGGTCGCTCGCGACGAGGAGCAGACGCTCGTCCTCGAGCGCGTAGATCTCACGGATCTTTCCGGATGCGACATGCGTGGCTTCAGACATGAACGGGCTCCTCCTTGGCTGCGATCGATTGGAGACGGGCGAAGACGGTGTCGACATGGCGGGTGTACGCCCCGAGGTCGAAGACGGCGTCGAGGTCGATGCGCGTTGCGATCTCTTCGTCGCGGCGGGTGAGCTCGCGGAAGTCGAGCTCCTCGTCCCACGCGCGCATCGCGCTTCGCTGCACGAGGCGGTACGCGTCGTCCCTCCCGAGCCCCGACTCGACGAGCGCGAGCAGCACTCGCTGGCTGAAGAACAGGTAGTGGCTCGCCTCGAGATTGCGACGCATGCGCTCTTCCCTGACCACGAGGCCTTCGATCAGCCACGTGAAGCGATCGAGCATGTAGTCGACGGCGAGAAAGGCATCCGGCAGGACCACGCGCTCGGCCGAGGAGTGCGAGATGTCGCGCTCGTGCCACAGGGCGACGTTCTCGAGCCCCACGATTGCCGCGCTCCGAACGACACGGGCGAGCCCGCAGATTCGCTCCGCGACGACCGGATTCCGCTTGTGCGGCATCGCCGACGAGCCCTTCTGCCCTTTGCCGAACGGCTCTTGCACCTCCGCAACCTCCGTTCGCGCGAGGTGGCGGATCTCGAGTGCGAACTTGTCGAGCGAAGACGCGACGACCGCGAGCGCGTTCAGCAGCTCGGCGTGGCGGTCGCGCTGCAGGATCTGCGTCGAAGTCGGCGCCGGCTCGAGCCCGAGCCGCTCGCAGGCGATGCGCTCGAGCTCCGGGTCGGTAGCGGCGTAGGTGCCGACGGCACCGGACAGCTTGCCGACGCGCATCCCTTCGAGAGCCCGCGCGATTCGCCGCCGGTTGCGGTCGAGCTCGAAGGCCCAGCCCGCGAGCTTCAGGCCGAACGTCGTCGGTTCGGCGTGAACTCCGTGCGTGCGGCCGATCTGGAGCGTGGCGCGATGCTGCTCCGCCCTCGCGACGACTGCGGCGAGGGCGCGGTCGACCTCGTCGAGGACGAGCGCCCCCGCCTCGCGGATCTGCAGCGCGAGGGCGGTGTCCACGACATCCGAGGATGTGAGCCCGTAGTGGAACCAGCGACCCTCCTCGCCGAGCGTTTCCGCCACCGCGTCGACGAATGCGGCGGTGTCGTGGTGGAGCACTGCCTCGAGCTCGGCCACCCGCTCGGGAGCGGGGGGAGCTGCGCCTTCCTGGAGGGCCCGGGCGGCCTCGGCGGGCACGACGCCGAGCTCGGCCCAGGCCGCCGTCGCGGCAAGCTCGACCTCGAGCCAGGCCCGCAGCTTGCCTTCGTCCGACCAGATCCTGGCCATGGCCGGGCGGGAGTAGCGGGCGATCACTGCCCCCAGTCTAGAGCGCTGCCTGGTCGGCGGCCGGCCGCCTCCACTCCCTCGAATGGGGGAGTGCACCCATCCGGGCAGGGCGATACCTTCGAGCAGCTAATGCTGCGTGAAAGCAGTAGAGACCTGCTGTACAAATGGGGCGCGATCGCTCTGGCGCTCGCCGCTGCCGCGCTCGTCGCCACCGGGGCGGTCGCCGCCCGTGCAACCGGCCGGGTGCAGACGGGGGCCGTCGCCGACGGGGGAAAGCCGATACCGGTGGAGGCGAGATCGCAGCCGCACGAGCTCGGCCCGGAGGTGCGCGCCACGATCTCGCTCTACGAGCACACCACGTCGAGCCCGAGGCTCCGGCGGCAGGGCTGCAGTGCGGCCAAACGCCGCGCCGGCGGGATCGTGATCCTCGACTTCGGCCAGCCGGCGTACAACGGGCACACGTACGGCACGTATCTCTTCTCGGGCCGCTTCGCCGGCAACAAGGCGATCACGCGGGCCATGTACTCCTATGCAGTCGGGTACCACCGCTGCCTGCGGCGCGGCTCCCACCTGCGAATCACGCTTGCCCGCGGGACGAGCAACTACCACCCGCAGGTCCCCCATGCCTACAGGGCGGGGCGCAAATGGGCGCGAGAGACGATGGCGCTCCAGCGCCGGCTGAACGCGCACTGCGCAATCGCGCTGCACGTGACCTCGGCGGCCGCAGACGACGTCGAGCCGGCGTGGGATCGCAGCTTCCACCGTACCCGCGACTTCTTCCGCGGCTACCGCGACGCGCGCACGGGGCATGCGCTCTACAACTTCGGTTCGCTCGACGGCGGCGTCGGAAGCGTCTGGAGCGCACGGCAGGTCTTCTTCGTCACCTCGGGGATGAAGGACGCGCAGTCGATTCCCGAGATCTACAACCACACGATGGCGCACGAGTGGGCGGAGCTGGCCCACATCGCGCGCCACCGCTACCACCGGCCGATGAAGTTCGCCGGCGTCATGACGACGCATACGTCGCGCAACCACGGCATGAAGCCGCGTGATGCGCACCGGACTCTCGTGCGCGAGCTCGCAAGCAGCGTCCGCGTGAACCCGCCCGACGTGCCGGCGACGCTCACGAACATCCGGTCGGCGGAGTAGAGCCTTACGCGTTGAGGATCCGCACGGCGAGCGCAGCGGCGTTGCGCGCGTTGTCCACGCCGACGGCTGCGACGGGGACGCCGGGAGGCATCTGCGTGACCGCGAGCAGCGCATCGAGGCCGTCGAGCACGCTCAGGCTCGACTTGAGCGGCACCCCGATCACCGGCAGGTCCGTGTGCGCCGCGACCGCGCCCGGGAGCGCGGCCGAGAGCCCTGCTCCGCAGATCAACACCCGGAGACCGCGCTCGCGCGCGGTGCGCGAATACTCCGCGACCGCGTCCGGCGTCCGGTGAGCCGACCGTACGTCGAACTCGTAGCCGATGTCCTCCTTGTCGAGGACGTCGAATGCGCCCTGCATTCGCTCGCGGTCGGACTCCGAGCCGACGAGGATCCCGACGACGACGTCAGGCATGTGCGATGTCCCGGCGGTATCTCACGCCCGCGAAATCTATGTGCGAGGCGGCCTGGTACGCGGCAGCCCTCGCCTCGGCGACGGATCCGCCGAGCGCCGTCACGTTCAGGATGCGGCCACCGCTCGTGACGAGCCGGCCTTCGCGGACCGCGGTGCCCGCGTGGAACACGAGGGCCCCGGTCGCTTCTGCAGCGGCGATCCCGGTGATCGGAGTGCCCGTGTCGCCCCGCTCCGGGTAGTCACGCGCCGCCAGCACGACCGTCACGGCCACCTGCTCCAGGGCGGAGAGCTCGATGCCGGCGAGGCTGCCGGCCGCACAGGCCGCGAGTGCCTCGAGCAGGTCCCCCGCGATGAGCGGAACGAGCGACTGCGTCTCGGGATCGCCGAAGCGGCAGTTGTACTCGAGCACGCGCGGCCCGTCATCCGTGAGCATCAACCCCGCGAAAAGCACGCCGATGAACGGCATGCGCCGCCGTGCGAGCTCGTCGACGATGGGCGTGCAGACGAGCTCGACGAGCTCCGACACCTCGGTCTCGGAGAGCCGCGCGGCCCGGGCATACGAGCCCATGCCGCCGGTGTTTGCGCCTTCGTCGTTGTCATCTGCGCGCTTGTAGTCCTGCGCGGCCGGAAGCGGGAGTGCGGACGCGCCGTCGCAGAGCGCGAAGATGGAGACCTCTTCGCCTTCGAGCAGCTCCTCGACGTGGAATGGCTGGCCGAGCGCTTGCGCCCCGCGCAGCCCGGCATCGAGCTCGTCCTGCGTCCGGCAGACCCAGACGCCTTTCCCCGCCGCGAGCCCGTCGGCTTTGACGACGCAGGGCGGCCGCGCCACCGCGAGCGTCCGCGCGGTCGGAACGCCGGCCGCTTCCATCACGTCCTTCGCAAACGCTTTCGAGCCCTCGATCCGAGCCGCCTCGGCGCCCGGCCCGAAGACGGCGATGCCGCGGTGGCGCAGCTCGTCGGCGAGGCCGGCGACGAGCGGCGCCTCCGGTCCGACCACGACGAGATCGACGCGGAGCTCGCCGGCGAGCGGGACGAGCGACGCCGGATCGTCTGCGCGGGCCGGATGGCACGTCGCGAGCGCGGCGATGCCCGGGTTCCCCGGCGCGGCGTGCAGCTCGCCGAGGCGGCCGCTGCGCGCGAGCGCCCACGCGAGCGCGTGCTCGCGCCCGCCCGACCCCACGAGAAGGACCTTCACCGCACCGATCCTAGAAGGGTTTCAGGGCGGCGTCGGCGGCGCAGGACCGAGCAATGTCCGAACCCGGGCTCGACCGCCACGACTGGGAGAGCGAGATGGCCGCGCTCGAGGAGGATCTGCACGACGATCCGGGCGGCTCGCTCGCCGAGCTCGACTCGCTCGTCGGCCGCATGCTCCAGGAGGCGGGCTACGACATCGAGGACCCGCTCGCCCGCGCGGGCGAGGAGCGCGAGGTCGTCTCCGAGTTCCTCGCCGCCCGCGAGATCACCCTCGCGTACGAGCGAGCTTCCGAGGACCTTTCGCCAGGCGACGTCGCGGCCGCCCTGAACGACTATCGCGAGCTCTTCGACCACCTCGTCGCGAATCGCGCGGACACGTAAGCTCGGTTTGCATGGAGGCTCCGCCGTACTCCGCAGCGGCGGTCGACGTCGTCCGGCTGCCGGACGGGCGAAGCGAGCGCGACCGCGTCGCCGTCGAGGAGCCGCTCGAGATCCGGATCGGCGGCAATCCGGTGGCCGTCACGATGCGGACGCCGGGCCACGACGAGGAGCTCGCGCTCGGCTTCTGCCTCTCGGAGGGGCTGCGTCCGACCGCTGCGCGTCTTCCGGACGATCTCGCTGCGAACACGGTCGACGTCGACGCGCCGGAGTTCGACCTCGCACGGCTGCAGCGGAGCTTCTACACCTCGTCGTCGTGCGGTGTCTGCGGGAAGGGAGCGCTCGAAGCGGTCGCGGTCGAAGCAGCGCGCGTCGAGTCGGCGCTGCAGGTGCCGCTCTCGATCGTCGTGACGCTGCCCGACCGGCTGCGCGAGGCGCAGGCGACGTTCGCCGCGACCGGGGGACTCCACGCGACCGGCCTCTTCACGTCCGACGGCGAGCTTCTGTGCGCGCGCGAGGACGTCGGCCGGCACAACGCCATGGACAAGGTGATCGGATGGGCCTTCGGCGCGGACCGGCTGCCTCTCGCCGAGACCATCCTCTGCGTGAGCGGACGGCTCTCGTTCGAGCTCGTGCAGAAGGCGGCGGTCGCCGGCTGCCCCGTGCTCGTCGCGGTCGGTGCGCCGTCGAGCCTGGCCGTCTCGCTCGCGAACGACCGCGGCATCACGCTCTGCGGCTTCGTACGCGGCGGCTCTGCGAACGCGTACACCGAGGCGTGGCGCATCGAGCACTGACGGGCGTGCTGCTCGTCGGCGGCGCGAGCACCCGCTTCGGCTCGCCGAAGGCGCTGGCGCAGGTCGACGGTCGGACGCTCGCGGAGCGCGCATGGCTGCTGCTCGGCGACGTGTGTGACGAGCGCATCGCCGTCGGCAAGCGAGCCGACGGCGCTCGAACTCCCCTTCGAGCTGCTCGACGACGGCACCGACGTGCGCGCTCCGCTCGCAGGCCTCGTCGCCGGGCTACGCGCCGCACGGCACGAGCTCGCGGTGGTGGTCCCCGTCGACATGCCGCTGCTGACCGCCGCTGCGCTGCGCGCGCTGGCAGACGCCTGCCGCGATGCGGCCGTGCCGCAGACCGGCCCGCTGCCGGGTGCATACCGGCAGAGCTCGCTGCCCGCGCTCGAACAGGCGCTTGCGGCCGGCAGGCTCGGGTTGCGCGCTGCGCTAGCGGGACTCGACGTCGCGGTGGTCGAGCTCGACGCAGGTGTGCTTGCGAACGTCAATACTCCCGACGATGTTCAACGTCTCTGACACCGCCTACGACAACTTCATGGGCCGGTTCTCGGTGCGACTTGCACCGCTCTTTGCCGACTTCGCAGGAGTCGAGCCCGGCCGGCGGGCTCTCGACGTCGGGGCGGGTACGGGAGCGCTGACGTCCGAGCTCGTGCGCCGTGGAGTGGACGTTGCAGCAGCCGATCCGTCGCCGACGTTTGTGGCAGCACTTCACGAGCGACTGCCCGGCATCAGCGTGCACGAGGCCTCGGCGGAAGGGCTTCCCTGGCCGGACGAGGCGTTCGACGCGTCGCTCGCGCAGCTCGTGCTCACGTTCATGCGCGATGCGCACGCGGGCGTCGCGGAGATGCAGCGGGTCACGCGCCGCGGCGGGGTGGTGGCCGCGTGCATGTGGGACCGAGAGGGCATGGAGATGCTCGCCGCGATCCACCGGACGCAGCACGCGCTCGATCCGAGCCGGCCGACGCCCGAGCAGCTCACGAACTACCGGACCCGCGAGGAGATCGAAGCGCTGTTCGGCACCGGGGTCGAGATGGAGCTGCTCGAGGTCGAGGCCGGCTACACCGGCGTCGACGAGTTCTGGGACGCGCTCGCGGACGGCGCCGGCCCCGCGGGAGCGTGGGCCGCGTCGCTCGACGACGACGGGCGCGCGCGGGCGCGCGAGGAGATCGCCCGCCAGCTCGGCGAGCCGCAGGGAGCCTTCACGCTCGCCGGCCGCGCGTGGGCGGCGAAGATCACGCGCGGGTGAGGACGCTCGTGCGATCGGCGCCCGTGCCGACGAGCGTCACCTCGACGTCGAGCTCGCGCTCGACGAACTCGACGTAGCGCCGGGCCGCGTCGGGCAGATCGCCGACCGACGTGCAGTCGTCGAGCGGCTGCGACCAGCCGGGGAGTGTCTCGAACACGGGCCGTGCCGCATGAAAGTCGCTCTGATGCGCCGGAAAGTCACGGGTCTCGTCGCCGCCGCGCAGCGTGTAGCGAATGCAGACCGGAACCTCCGCAAAGTGCGAGAGCACGTCGAGCTTCGTCAGCGCGAGCTGGTCGATGCCGTTCACGCGCACGGCGTAGCGCAGCGCGACGAGGTCGAGCCAGCCGCAGCGCCGGCTGCGGCCGGTGACCGTGCCGTACTCGTGCCCGAGCTCCCGCATCGTGTCCTGGTCCGGGCCCTCGATCTCGGACGGGAAGGGGCCCTCGCCGACGCGTGTGACGTACGCCTTCGCAACGCCGATCACTCGGTCGATGCTCCGAGCGCCGATGCCGACGCCGGTTGCGGCGGCGGAGGCGACCGGGTTCGACGAGGTGACGAACGGATAGGTGCCGTGGTCGAGGTCGAGGAGCGTCGCCTGCGCACCCTCCAACAAGACGTGCTTGCCGTCGTGCAAGGCGTTGTGCAGGTACAGCGAGGTGTCGGTGACATAGGGGCGCAGCCGCTGCGCGTAGCCTTCGTAGCGCTCGGCGACCGCCTCCAGATCGAAGGGCTCGGTCTCGTAGACGCGCTCGAGCCAGAGGTTCTTCTCGTCCAGCGCGACCTCGATCTTCTGCCGCAGGATCTTTGCCTCCAGGACGTCCTGGACGCGGATTCCGAGCCGCATCGCCTTGTCCGCGTAACAGGGCCCGATACCGCGGCGGGTCGTTCCGATCGCCAGGCGGCCGAGGCGCCGTTCGCTCGCCTGGTCGATCGCAAGGTGCCACGGCATGATCAGGTGCGCGTTGCCCGACACGTAGACCTCCGCCGTCGAGCGGCCGCGCTGCTCGAACTCGTCGAGCTCGCCGATCAGCACCTCGGGGTCGACGACGCAGCCGTTGCCGATCACGCACGGCTTGCCGCGCACGATGCCGCTCGGCAGCGCGCGGATCTTGAAGGTCTCCTCGCCGACGACGATCGTGTGCCCGGCGTTCGGGCCGCCCTGGTAGCGGCAGACGATGTCCGAGTCCTGCGCGAGCAGGTCGACGATCTTTCCTTTGCCTTCGTCGCCCCACTGCGCCCCGACGATGACGGTCGCAGGCACGTCCGCCAGTCTAGGCGGCGGTCTCGGCTATCGCGGATGCGGCGCGCTCGACGCGCACGGAGTGTCCGCGCCGGCAGAGGAAGGTCGCATGATGTCGGTCGAGCTCGAGCCGGCCGGCGAAGGTCGATCCCCCGTAGCCCTCGGCGGCGGCGAGATCGCGGCACTCGACGCAGACGGCGGTGAACGAGGTGGCGCGAGCCGCGATCTGCACCACCTGTTCGCGCGGGGTCATGCTGCGGCGAGGTCCGCGAACTTGGCGTAGCGCTTCAGGAAGGAGAGCTTCAGCGAGTCGGTCGGGCCGTTGCGGTGCTTGGAGAGGATCACCTCGGCGAGCCCTTGCTGGTCGGACTCCTCGTTGTAGTACTCGTCGCGGTAGATGAACGCGACGAGGTCCGCGTCTTGCTCGATCGACCCGCTCTCGCGAAGGTCGGAGAGGATCGGACGCTTGTCGGTGCGCTGCTCGACCGCGCGCGAGAGCTGCGACAGCGCGACGATCGGAACGTCGAGGTCGCGCGCGAGGATCTTGAGCGAGCGCGAGATCTGCGAGACCTCCTGCACCCGGTTCTCCGCGCTCCCTGCCGAGCTCATCAGCTGGAGGTAGTCGACGACGATCATGCCGAGGTCGGGATGGCGCGATTTCAGCCGCCGCGCCTTCGAGCGGATCTCCATCATGTTGATCGAGCCGGTGTCGTCGACGTAGATCGGCGCCTTCGCGAGCTTGTCGCATGCTGCGGTGAGCCGCGGCCAGTCGTCGGGCGCGAGCTTGCCGGTGCGCAGCCGCTGCGACTCGACCTTGGCCTCGCTGCACATGAGGCGCTGGGTCACCTCGGACTTCGACATCTCGAGCGTGAACATCCCGACCGGGATGTTCTGCCGGACGGCGATGTTCGCCGCCATGCAGAGCGCGAGCGCCGACTTCCCCATCGACGGGCGCGCCGCGATGATGATCAGGTTGCCGGGCTGGAAGCCGGACGTCAGTCGGTCGAGATCGCGGTAGCCGGAGGCGTGCCGGTAACGTCCGCGCCGGCCTCGTAGAGCGAGGTGATCCGCTCGAAGCTCTCCTTCAACAGCTGGTCGATGTGCGTGAACTCGCCGGTGACGCGCTGCTGCGAGAGATCGAAGATGACCTGCTCGGCGCGATCGACGAGATCCCCCGCCTCGCCTGGGCGTTCCCACCCGAGGCGGGAGATCTCGCCGCCTGCGCGGATGAGGCCGCGCAGGGTTGCCGTTTCCCGCACGATCCTCGCGTAGTGCGAGGCGTTCGCGGTCGCGGGGACGAGGGCCGCGAGCTCGTGCAGGCGGACACGGCCGCCGACGACCTCGAGCTCGCTCCGTCCCTCCAGCTCGTCCGTGAGCGTGATCGCGTCCACCGGCTCGCCCTTCGCGTAGAGCGCGAGGGCGGCGCGGTAGATCTTCGCGTGGGACTCCCGGTAGAAGTCCTTCGCATCGAGGATCTCGCTGACGGCTCCGATCGCCCCTGGGGAGAGCATCATCGCCCCGAGGACCGACTCCTCGGCCTCGAGGTTTTGAGGCGGGACGAGTGCCGAATCGGGAACGGGAGCAAGCTGCGCCATGCCGGCTGATTCCACCACGCGCCCGGCTCGGTCGCTACCTGGTGACACGTCGGTTGTGAACAGGTCCTTTCGTGCCATTTGCAGGGGAAAAGCATGGTCGCAGGAGCGTCGGACGGCGCCCGCTGTGGACAGATCGGCCGCTCGCAGCGGGAACTTCGGCCACAAGTCCACAGGCCGTTGATAGCGCTGTGGGAAAGTGGCGGGCTCTACTGCTGGCGGAGCGCCTCGTCGGCGTCCGCGCGCCAGTCCGGCTCGGGCTCTGCCTCCGCCTCGGAAGTGGCCTCGTCGGCGGCGGTCGGCTCCTCCTCGCGCATGAGCTCCTCCAGCGCGGGCCCCTCGTGGAGGGTCTCCTCCGGCTCTGCCGCCTGCTGCTCCTCGGCCTCCATCGCGCGAGCTCGGCGTCGGAAGGGAGCTCGCCGCCTTCGGGGACGACGAGCGTCTTCACTTCGACGCGGACGTCCTGGAAGAGGTCGATCGGCACCTCGTAGCGCCCGATGCGCTTGATGTTGTCGACGCCGATCTTCCGGCGGTCGACCCGGACCTTCGCCTGCTTCCAGAGCTCGTCGGCGATGTCCGTCGGCGTGACGGAGCCGAAGAGGGAACCGGTCGGGCCGGCCTTCATCTCGAAGCGGAGCTCGGTCTGGCCGAGCTTGGCGGCGATCGCCGAGGCCTCGTCGGCGGTCTTCGCCTCATGCCGGGCCCGCTGCGTCTCGCGCTTCTGCAGCTCGGCGACGCGACCCTTCGTCGCCTCCTCGGCGAGACCGCGAGGAAGGAGGAAGTTGCGCGCGTAGCCACGCGCCACCGAGACGACATCGCCGCGGAGCCCGACCTTCTCGACGTCGCTGCAGGAGAATGACCTCCATCAGCGCTCCTCGCGATCGCGCCGCCCGCGCCCGCCGCCGCGCTCGCGGTCGTCGGCACCCTCGGCGACGTACGGCAGAAGCGCCATCTCGCGCGCCCGCTTCACGGCCGTCGCCACCTGCACCTGGTGACGGCGGCAGGCGCCGGTGATGCGCCGGCTACGGATCTTCCCCTTCTCGGAGATGTAGCGCCGGAGCTGGGTCACGTTCTTGTAGTCGATCTCCGCGACCTTCTCCTTGCAGAAGAAGCAGTTCCGGCGCTTGACCGCGCCGGCGGGACCGCCGGGGCGCTTGCGCTGCGTGTTCGTCTTCTCGCGCGGTGCCATCAGAACGGGATGTCGTCGTCGGTCGAGGCCGGGAAGTCGGCGCTCGACTCCGAGCCTGCGCCCGCAGGCACGAACTGGTTGCCGCCTCCGCCCCCGTCGCCGTCGCCGCGGCTGCCGAGGAACTGGACGCTGTCGGCGACGATCTCCACCGACTCGCGCTTGCCGCCGCCGTCCTTCGCCTCCCACTCGCGCCAGTCGAGCCGGCCGTCGATCGCGACGGGGCGGCCCTTGGAGAGGTACTGCGCACAGCTCTCGGCCTGGTTGCCGAAGACCGAGATGCTGAAGTAGTTCGGCTTGTCGATCCACTGGCCCGACTCGTCTTTGCGCCGGCTGTTCACGGCGAGGCGGAGGCTGCACACGGGTGTGCCGCCGGGCGTGTGCCGGAGCTCGGGATCGCGGGTCAGGTTGCCGACGAGCACGACCCGGTTGATGCTGGCTGCCATTACTGCTCCTCCTCCTGCTCGGCGTCCGAAGTCGCATCGGGCGCATCGTCTTCGGGTGCGGCGACCGCGACGGGCACCGGCTCGGATTGGGGCGGGGCTCGGCGGCGGGCGCCGGTGCAGGCGCAGCAGCCGCCGCTGTCGGCGCGGGGAACTCGTCGCGGGGCGCGCTCGTCCGCGAGCCCTCGACGTGCCGCACAGCGAGATGCCGCAGGACGCCGTCGTCGATCTTCAGCACGCGGGAGATCTCGTCGAGCGTCTCTGCGTTCGCCTCGAAGACGACGAGGTGGTAGACGCCCTCGGGCTTCTTCGCGATCTCGTAGGCGAGGCGCCTGCGGCCCCACGCGTCGTGGCTGCGCCAGGTGCCGCCGCCCTTCTCGACGAGGTCGCGCACGCGCGCGATCAGGTCGTCCTGGTGGGCCTCGGCGCCCTCCGGGTCCAGCATCAGAAGAATCTCGTACGTCGTCACAGTCCCGAGCTCCTCCAGTCCTTCCCATGGTCTGAATCGGCCCCGACTGCTTGCGCCGCTCGGGACGGAACGGCGCGATGACGGGGCAGGAAGCGGAGCCACTGTAGCATCGGGCCCGTGAAGCGCCTCACTGCCTGGCTCGCCGGGCTCGCCGGCGGCGCAGCCGCGTATCGCGTCTTTCGACGGCAGCCGCAGGCTGCGGAGCAGCACCGGTCCGGGCCGGATCCGGCCGAGGAGCTGAAGGCGAAGCTCGCCCAGGCGCGCGCGGGGGAGGAGACCACGCCTGAGGCGGACCTGGACGTCGAGGCACGCCGCCGCGCCGTGCACGAGCGAGGCCGGGCGGCGATCGACGAGATGCAGGACGAGTGACCGACGAGATCTCGCGCGAGGAGCTGCGCGACCGCCTCGACGCGCTCACTCTCGTCGACGCACTGCCCCGCGCGGCGTTCCGGAGGCTGCACCTCCCCGGCGCGCTGAATCTCCCGAAGAGCAGCGAGGTCGAACGGCTCGCGCCGGCTCTTCTCCCCGATCGCGGGGCCGAGATCGTCGTCTACTGCGGCTCCCGGCTCTGCCGCTCGTCCGACCGGGTCGCCGAGAAGCTGCGCCGCCTCGGGTACGAGCGTGTCCGCGTGTACCGCGGCGGCAAGCACGACTGGCGCCGGGCCGGCTTGCCTACCGTCCGTTCCGCGTAAGAGACTGGGCAGCGTGCGGGTGGTCGACCTGACCCACGCGTTCCGGAACGGCATGCCGGTCTTTCCGGGCTTGCCGCAGCCTGCGTTCGAGCCGATCGCGAAGGTCGAGGAGGACGGCTACGCGATGACGCTCGTACACGATGCTCAATCACATCGGCACGCATGTCGATGCGCCGGCACATCAGATCGCCGGCGGCGACACGCTCGACGAGATCGGGCTCGAGCGGCTCGTCACCGACGCCGTCACGATCGACGTCTCGCACCGCGATCCGCACGGACCGATTCACGCTCGCCGAGCTCGAGCCGGCGCTCGACCAGGTGCAGACCAGGGCGACATCGTGCTCTTCTACTCCGGACAACGCCCGCAACTACGGCACCGAGACGCTACTGGACGGGCTGGTCGTATCCGGACGCCGACGCCGCGCGAGCGCTGATCGAGCGCGGCATCTCCGCGATCGGCTTCGACGGGCCGAGCGCCGATCCCGTCGACTCGACGACGTACGACCTCCATCGCATCTGGCTCGGCGCGGGCCGGATGATCCTCGAGAACGTCACCAACCTCGACCAGCTCCCCGAGCGCGCGCAGGTCGTCGTCGCGCCGATGAAGGTCGCGGCGGCGAACGGCGCGCCCGCCCGCATCTTCGCTCTGCTCCCCGACTAGAGGAGGATCGATGGAACGCACGACAGGACTCGATCGGCGAGCTGCGCCACGGGATCCTCAGCGTCGTCGACGCGCTCGCGCAGTCGGTCGCGCTGCTCTCGCTCGCGCTCGGCGTCGCGTTCGCGTCGTCGGCCGCGGCGGGCGAAGCCGGGATCGCGGCGCCGTTCGCGTATCTGATCGCGGGCGTCGGCAGCCTCTGCCTCGCGTCGGTGATCATCCGCTTCACGCGCCGCATGGCGAGCGCCGGCGGCCTCTACACCTACATCTCGCGCGGCCTCAACCCGAGCGCGGGCTTCCTCGGCGGCTGGCTGTACGGCGGCGGCTTCGCCGTCGGCATCTCGTTCGTGCTCGTGATCGGCTCGTTCTTCATGTCGATCGCGATGACGCGCGCACACGAGCCTGCACTGGGGCTGGTACGCCTGGTTCTTCATCTTCCTCGCGGCGCTCGCGCTGCTCGCGTTCCTCGACATCCGCATCTCGACGCGCATCCAGCTCATCGCCGCCGCGGTCGGCGTCGGCGCGATCCTGCTGCTCGCGATCGTGATCGCGGTCAAGGGCGGCGACTCCGGCTTCACGTTCGCGCCGCTCAACCCGGCGAACGCGACGTCGACGAGCAACCTGTTCCTCGCGGTCGTGCTCACGTTCACCGGGCTTCATCGGCTTCGAGGCAGCCGCCGTGCTCGGCGAGGAGACGGCGGACCCGCTGCGGGCGATCCCGAAGGCGATCCTCACCGCCGTCGCTCGTCGCGCTCGTCTACTACGTCTTCGTCACGTGGATGATGGGCGTCGGCTTCGGCGCGCGAATGCCGGCAAGTGGGCGAAGGACCCGGCGGCGCTCGACACGCTCGCGACGCGCTACGTCGGCAACTGGCTCGCCGTGATCATCGACTTCTCCGTCGCGGCGTCGGGCTTCATCGCCGCGCTCGGCGGCCTGCACCTCACGTCGCGCACGCTGTTCGCGATGGGACGCGAGGGCGGGCTGCCCGCGCGTGTTCGCCTGGACGCATCCGCGCTTCAGGACGCCGTGGACGGGCATCGCGTTCTCGCTGGTCGTGACGCTGCTGCTCGGCGCCTTCTTCGCGCACCACTACGACCCGCATCACGTACTTCATCTGGATGGCGACGTGCGCGACGATCGGGATCCTGATCACGTACATCCTGATCGCGATCGGCGGGATCGTCGTTCTTCGCGCGAGACCGCGCGCGGCTGGAACCCGCTGCTCGACCTCGTGATCCCGGCCGGGCGCGATCGCGATCTGCGGCTACACGCTGTACGAGTCGATCCATCCGAGCACGCCGTACACGGGCATCGTCAAGTGGGCGCCCTGGGTCGCGCTCATCTGGCTCGGCGTCGGCGTCGTGATCGACGTCGTGCTCACCGTGACTGCGCCCCGATCGGGTGCAGGCGTTCGGGACGATCCTCGGCGCGTCCGAGGGCGCTCCGGCGTCGCGCCGACGCCTCGCCTGCCGCGGCGAGCTAGGGCCGACGTGGCCCGGGCGCGTATCCGCGCGCCCGGGTTCGGCGTTTCCAGGTCGGACAATGGCCACGCCCCGTGCCCGCAGATCTCGAAGATGCGCTCGCCGCGAACCCCGCCGCGCGCGACCGGTTCTGGGCGATGCCGCCCGAGCAGAAGGACGCGTGGGTCGCCTGGGTCGACCGCGCGCGGCTTCCCCGCGCCCGCCGCCGGCGCGTCGCCGAGGCGGTGCGGCGGCTCGGCGCCGCCCCCGTGCGCGAGACCGCGGTCGCGACGGACGGAGCAGCGCCGGTCGCCGTCCCGCGCGAGGACTGGTGGCTGTGGCTGCTCGGGCTCGTGCTCCTCGCCGGGCTCGCCGCGTTCATCGTCTGGCTGACCGTCTATCGCCACCATCACCATTCGTCGAAGCCCACGACGGTGATCGTGAACTCGAAGACGACGGTGCCGAAGGTCGTCGGCATCCGGTAGCAGTCGGCGCAGTTCCAGCTGCAGCAGGCGAAGCTGAAGTCCAAGCTCGTGCGCAAGGCGGCGACCAAGCCGAAGGGCATCGTCATCGGCCAGAGGCCGAAGGCGGGAGCCACGGTCGCCCAGGGCACGCCCGTGACGCTCGTCGTCTCGAACGGGCCCGCCCGGCGTTGCGATGCCCGATGTCGTCGGCCTCGCTGCGGCCGACGCGGTGAAGCTGCTGCAGGCTCGCGGACTGACGGCGACGCTGCAGCAAACCGCATCGCAGGAGGCTCCGGGCACCGTGCTCGCGCAGGCGCCGAAGGCCGGGGCGCGTGCGAAGCCTGGCACGAAGGTCGTCCTGCAGGTCGCGAAGGGCAACTCCGCGGTATCCGTGCCGAGCGTCACCGGCCAGTCGCAGCAGCAGGCCGCATCGACGCTGCAGCAGGCGGGCTTCAAGGCAACGACTGCGCAGGTGCCGTCCTCGCAGCCGAAGGGGACGGTCGTCGCGCAGAGCCCGGCCTCGGGGCAGAAGATCCCGCAGGGAAGCACCGTGCGGCTGAACGTGTCGAAGGGTCCTGCGACGCCGCCCGCGACGACGACGGAGCCCGCCACGACGACCGCTCGCACGACGACGACTGCACCGACGACGACCGCGCCACCTGCGAGCGGCAACGACTACACCGGCATGCAGCTGCAGCAGGCGATCCAGAAGATCGTGCAGGGGAGGCAGCAGGCGATCGTGGTGTACGTCCCGTCGAGCCGCCCCGCCGGCACCGTGGTCGCGAACTCGCCTTCCGGCTCGCGCGAGCGGCTTCAGGTCTCCGCCGGCCAGACCCCGCAGCCCGCGACGCCTGTCCCCGACGTGACCGGGGAGGACGCAGCGACCGCGCAGCAGGATCTCCAGAGCGCCGGCTTCAAGGTGATCCAGGCGAAGTGGCCTGTGAGCGACGCGTCGCAGGACGGCCAGGTCGTCTACGAGACCCCGGCAGGCGGGGAGCAGGCACCGAAGGGCACGGCGATCGTGATCTACGTCGGCAGCGCCGGCCCCTAGGGGGCCGAAGACCGGTACCCTCTGCGGCCTGCGGCTGTGGGAGCCGGGGATGTGGCGTGGGAGCCGCAGCCCTGCCTGCCCCGGCTCCTTTTTCTCTCCCGTCTCACGCCTGCCGAACGGCGTAAAGCCCCCGTAAAGCGTCGGTCTCCCGGGCTTCGCGACGGTTGGCCCGGGGACGCTCTCTGGAGACCAATCGAAGGGGGGAGAAAATGAAGAAGACTGCGATTGCGGGACTCGCCGCGGCAGTTGTCTGTGTGTTCGCGGGGACGGCTAGCGCTGCGCTCGTCCCGAACGTCTACGACCCGGGCCACACCGGCTGCCCGGTCGCGAAGGCCCAGCGGGGCTGGCTCCATCTGGAGAAGAACTGCGCCAGCTCGGTCCCGGTGAACGCGGGCGCCGACATCACCGGCGTCAGCGGTCAGCCGTTCACGTCTGCGTCGTTCACGCTGAAGAGCACGAGCCAGTGCCAGGGGGGCTCCCCGCGTCTCAACATCGTGACGGCGACCACGACGTTCTTTCTCGGCTGCAATAACGTCAGGCCGGTCGTGAGTGCCGACGGCGCGGCCACGTACACGTTCACCGCGGCGACGATCGCGGCGGGCGGAAATCAGGTGCCCGTACCGACCGGCATCATCCAGTCGGCCAGAGTCCTGATCGACATCCAGGGCGTCGCCGACGTGAAGAACGTCACGGTGAACGGCAAGGCGCAGCACCTGCAGCACGGTCACGCGCATCACGGCCCCGGCGAGGGCGACGAGCACGGCCATCACGGCCACCATCACGGTCACGAGCGCGATCACGATTCGGACGACGGCTGATCCTTTCGGATCGCTCGTAGCGCTTTCGGAGCCCCGGCCGTCGTGCCGGGGCTCAGCTCCTCCTCGGGAGTTGTCGGCGGACGAAACCGCCGTGACCGCGGCCGCGTACCTCCTCCATCAAGAAACCGAAGGGGGAGCACATGCGCAGGTTCAGTCTTATGGCGGTCGCCGCGGCGGCCGTCTTCCTCGCCGCCGGCGCCGCATCCGGTGGCATCGCCGACGACGTCTTCACCATGCACGCGCTCGTCGGGGACACGGGCGGCGCCGGACCCGTAACGGACGCCACGCTCGTCAACGGCTGGGGCCTCTCTGCAGGCCCGACGACGCCGTGGTGGGTGTCGGACAACGGCACGAACGCATCGACGCTCTACAACGGCAGCGGCGCGAAGCAGGCGTTGACGGTCGCCGTTCCCGGGGCGCCGACCGGCACGGTCTTCAACGGCTCCGCGACGGACTTCGTGATCAGCCAGGGCGGGAAGTCGGGGGCGTCCCGGTTCCTCTTCTCGACGGAAGGCGGAACGATCCTCGGCTGGTCGCCGGCCGTGAACGGCGCGACGGCGATCGCCGGAGTCGACCGGTCGTCGACGGGCGCGGTCTACAAGGGCCTCGCGACCCTGAACGACCGTCTCTACGCGACCGACTTCCACAACAACCGCGTGGATGTCTTCGATGCGTCGTTCAGTCCGGTGACCGCATCGTTCACCGACCCGAAGCTCCCGAAAGGCTACGCGCCGTTCGGCATTCAGGCCCTCGCAGGGAGCATCTTCGTCACGTACGCAAAGCAGGACGGTGCGGGCAAGGACGACGTGCCCGGCAACGGGAACGGCTATGTCGATCAGTACGCCCCGGACGGCACGTTCGTCGCTCGCGTCGCCTCCGGCGGCCGGAAGAACGCGCCGCCGAACGCGCCGTGGGGCCTCGCGATCGCGCCGGCGAGCTTCGGCGTGTTCTCGGGCGACCTGCTGATCGGCAACTTCGGCAACGGCCGCATCAGCGCGTATCAGGATCGCGGCGGCGGCAAGTGGGTGTTCAAGGGCCAGCTCCGGAAGGGCGACCAGACGATCCTCGCGATCGACGGCCTCTGGGCGATCGCCTTCGGGAACGGCGCGGCCGGCGGTCCCGCGACCTCGCTCTACTTTGCGGCCGGGCCGGGCGGCGAGGCGCACGGCCTGTTCGGAGCGATCACCGCCGGCTGACGCTGATTCAATGAGCCGATGACGTCGGCGACTGCGTCCCTGCCTCTGAGCGCACAACAGAGGCGGGGGCGCACGTTCGTCGCGCTCGCAGCCGTCGCCTGGTCGACGGCCGGCATCCTGCAACGCGAGCTCCACGTGGGCATCGCGACGCAGGTAGCAGGGCGCGCGATCTTCGCGGGGCTCGGACTCCTCGCGTATGTGGCAGTCGTCGAGCGGGGTGCCGTCGCGCACGCGTTCCACGCGATCGGGCGTGCCGGCCTCGCCGTCACGGCGCTGCTCGCGCTCTCATCGGCGTCGTTCATCGTGGCGCTGAACCACGCCTCGGTCGCGAACATCCTGTTCATGCAGGCGCTCGCACCCGTGCTCGCGGCCGCGTTCGGAATGCTCGTCGGCGAGCCGGTGCAGCGGCGCACGTGGGTCGCGATGGCGGTCGCGATCGGCGGCGTCGCCCTCATGGTGGGCGGACCGGGGCGGCCGCACGCGCTCGGCTTCGGGCTGTCGCTTCTCATGACGACGTCGTTCGCCGGGCTGCTCGTGATCACGCGGCATCGGCGGGACGTGTCGATGGCGCCCGCCACCTGCTTGTCGCAGGCGCTCGTCCTTGCGTGCGCCGCGCCGTTTTCGCATCCTGGTCAGGTCCGAACGCACGATCTCGTCCTGCTCGTCTCGCTCGGGATCGGGCAGATCGGGCTCGGATTCGTCTTCTTCACGATCGGAGGCCGCCTGATACCCGCGGCCGAGGTGGCGTTGATCACGCTGCTCGAGGTCGTTCTCGGGCCCTTCTGGGTCTGGATCGTTCTGTCGGAGAAGCCCGGCGTCGCGACGGTGCTGGGCGGATTCGTCGTGCTCGCGGCCGTCGCGATTCAGGCGCGCGGCGGCGTGGTCGAACAGGGCCTGCCCGGCCCGTAGTCGGCGACCAAGCCGGCCATGAGCGCCCACTCCGGCTCGTACACGTGGGCGGACTTCGCATGCACGACGAGCGCTCCCACCGTTGCGTCGAGCTCGCGCGCGACGTGCTCCTGCACGCGCGCGAGCTCGACGAGGTTCCCGTACGCCTTCTTGCCGAAATCGAGGCTGTGCGCGTAGACGACGAGCTCGAGCCCGCCGTCCGGAAGCCAGAAGTCGAGCAGGCTCACGCACGGGACGTACGCCGTGTCGGTGAGCGGTTGGAACGTCGTGACGGCCGCCGAACGGCACTCCGGGTCACGGCGCAGACGCTCGACGACCCAGGCGATCTGGTCGCGGCCGGTGTCCGCGTAGTTGAAGAGCCGCACCGCGTAGCTCTTCGCATCGCCGAGCTCGGGAACGTCTCTCTGCGAGAAGAAGTTCTCGTGCATCCAGGCGAGCCACTCGGGATCGCCGAGCTCGTTGATGAGAGGATCGTCGGACGACGGCCGCGCGACGGTCAGCGTCAAGAGGGCGAGCTCGCGTGTCGGCAGCCCGTCGTAGCGCTCGAGCGCGCCCTCCTCCAGGATCGCGCGAGACGTGCGCAGCCAGCCCTCGCCGAGCGTCGGTGCGTCGACCGTGACGATGCTCACGCCCGGACGGTACTCCTGCGAAATCCGCCGCGTCGCCCGCCGCGTACCTGCCACTGAACCTCGAGGCTGAAAGGAGCTTTCATGGGGGTCAAACTCAGATGGGCAATCCCGGCAATCGCGCTCTGCGCGATCGCGGGTGTAGGCGTCGCCATGGCTGCGACGACGTCGGGCAGCGGAACGGTCAAGACCGGGCATTCGAGCAAGTACGGCAGCCTGCTCGTGAACTCGGCCGGCATGACGCTGTACCACTTCGCGCCGGACAGGAACGGCTCGATCAAGTGCACCGGAGCGTGCGTGAAGTTCTGGCCGCCGCTCGTCGTCAGCGCGGGCACGAAGCCGACCGCCGGCGCAGGGCTCGCCAAAGCGAAGCTCTCGACGGTCAAGCGGCCAGACGGGAAGACGCAGGTCACCTACGCGGGCCTCACGCTCTACCGCTACGCGGGCGACGCCAAGGCGGGCGACGTGAAGGGCGAGGGCGTCGAAGGCACCTGGTTCGCGGTGACGTCGAAGGGCACGCTGGCGAAGAAGGCGACCGGCTCGGCCTCGGGCTCGGGCGCAACGCCGCCGCCGTCCTATGGGACGACGACCGACATGGGCGGGTACGGCGGGTACTAGCGGGCGGGAGGAGCAGTCGACTCGCGCACGACGAGCCGGGTCCCGAGCTCGACGTGCAGCGCCTCGAGCCGCTGGTTCTCCAGTAGCCGCATCAGGAGGCTGACGGCGATCCGGCCCATCTCTGCGAGGGGCTGGCGGATCGTCGTCAGCGTCGGCGTCACGATCGCCGCTTCCTCCAGATCGTCGAACCCGACGATCGAGAGGTCGTCCGGCACGCGGAGGCCCCGGGCGCGCGCAGTCTGCATCGCGCCGATCGCCATGTTGTCGTTGAACGCGAAGATCGCTGTCGGCGGCTCGTCGAGGTCGAGCAGCGTCTCCGTCGCACTGATGCCGCTCCCGATCTCGAAGGTGCCCTCGACCTCGAGCTCGGGGTCGGGCATGATCCCGGCCGCCGCGAGCGCGGCGTAATAGCCGCGGCGGCGGTCTGCAGTCGCCTTCATGACGCTTGGCCCGGTGATCGCCGCGATCCGCGTGTGCCCGAGCGAGAGCAGATGCTTCATCGCCTGGTCGGCCCCGGCGGTGTGCGCGGCCGACACCGCGGGGATGCGCTCGTTCAGCGGCAGCAGCGGGTCGATGACGACGAACCGGTAGCCGTGGTTCAGGAGCAGCTCGAGCTCGTCGCTCGACTCCTCGGGGAGGATGATCACGGCACCGTCGGTGGTTCCGTGCATCAGGCGCTCGAGCAGCGAGACCTCGCGGTCGTGCTGGTGCATCGTCGGGCAGAGGACGAGCCGCATGTCCTCCTCGTAGAGGGCCTCGGCCGTGCCGGACAGGAGGTACGAGAAGTAGGAGCCGTGGACGAGTGGGACCGTCGCTCCGATCAGCCCGGTCTTGCCCGCGGAGAGCCCGCGGGCGCTCCGGTTTGCCATGTATCCCCGCTCTCGCACGATCCGCTGCACGAGCTCTCGGGTCTCCGCCGAGACGTCCTCGCGGCCGTTGACGACCCGCGACACCGTCGCGATCGACACGCCCGCGAGGTCGGCGATCTCGCGGATCGTCACCCGCCCGTCTCCGTTCTCGCCGTTGCGCTCGCCCATGGAGCCCATTGAAGCACGTTCCGGGAATTACCGGAACAAGTACCGGAACGGTTTTACACTTATCGCTTGACTTCCCGTATTTCAACGTGGTAACAAACGCCGGAAACGTTGCCGGAACGACATGCCGTCGCTCCGCCTCCACCGCCTTCGGGCAAGAAAGGAACCGCACGATGGGACGTGACGCTCGCTCCAACCGCCGGCGCGCAGGGGTGGCCGCGATCGCCGGTCTCGCCGCGCTCGCTGCGCTTTTCGCCAGCGCCTCGGCACCCGCCGCGCACTTCGGCGGCGCCTCCACCCAGGCCGGGCACAAGTGCCTCGTCATGACGGGCTCGGGTGACCCTGCGTTCACCAAGAATTTCAATCCCTATACCGCCACGGGCCTGCCCAGCGGCGCATTCGTCCGCGGCGCCTTCTACGAGCCGCTGATCATCAGCGTCGTCGCGGGTGGCGGCCACACGTATCCGTGGCTCGCGCAGAGCTGGAAGTGGAGCAACGGCAACAAGTCACTGACGCTGAACCTCGTGAAGCACGTGAAGTGGAGCGACGGCAAGCCGCTCACCTCGGCCGACGTCGCCTACAGCCTCACGGCCGGCCAGCAGGACAAGTCGATGGACCTGGTCGGCTTCGTGGGACCCGACTCGAACATCAAGTCGGTCAAGACCTCCGGCCCGTACAAGGTCATCATCAACCTCAAGACCGTGGACTCGCAGTTCATCGCCGCGAACCTCAACGCGCAGTTCGTCGTGCCGCAGCACATCTGGTCGAAGGTGGCGAATCCGTCGACGTTCACGAACCCGAACCCGGTCGGCTCGGGGCCGTTCGACTCGATCAGCCGCTTCACCGCGCAGGACTACGTCTTCAGCAAGAACACGCACTACTGGAAGCCGGGAGCACCGAAGATCTCCTGTCTCGAGTACACGCAGGCGGTCTCGAACGACTCCGCGCTCCTCGCGATCAAGAGCGGCCAGGTCGACTGGACGCACAACTTCGTCCCGAACGTCGCGCAGGCGTACACGGCGAAGGATCCCGCCCACTACCACTCGTTCTACGCGACCACGGCGTACCCGCACTCGCTCGTGTTCGACGACACGCAGTACCCGTTCAGCATCGTCGCGTTCCGTAAGGCGCTGAGCCTTGCGATCAATCGCAACGACGTATCCAAGCTCGGCGAGTACGGTTATGCACCGCCGACCGACGCGCTCGGGATCAACTACATCTTCCCGGCGTGGGACAAGGGCTCCGTCCATGCCACTGCTCAGGCGGATGCGAGCTACAACCCGACGGCGGCCAAGAAGCTGCTGACCGACGCCGGGTTCACCTACAAGGGATCGACGCTCCTCGACCCCAAGGGAAACCCCGTCAAGCTCGACATCCACGTGATCTCGGGTTGGTCTGACTGGGTCGCGTCGAACCAGATCATCACGAAGAACCTGCAGGCGATCGGCATCAACTCGAATGTCGCGCTCGAGCCCGACTGGAACTCGTGGTACCCGAATGCGTCATCGACGAAGAACCCGACCCTGCTCTGGCAGACCGCCTCGCAGGCATCGCCGTACAGCTTCTTCCTCAACAACCTCTCCCAGCTGAAGTTCACGCCCTCGGGCCAGGATGCAACGAACACCGGCAACTGGGCGCACATCAGCGACGCACAGGCGACAACCCTCCTCAACCAGTGGAAGGCCACCCTCGACCCCGAAAAGCAGCAGAAGCTGTTCGCTCAGGTGTCCGCTCGCTTCCTGGCGCTTCAGCCGATCATCCCGCTCTTCGTCGGGCCGCGCTGGTCGACCTACAGCACGAAGTACTTCCATTGCTTCACCTCGCCGAAGAACTTCTACGGCGATCCCATCTTCACCCAGGCACCCGACAACATCTTGTCGTTCACGCGGATCTGCCCCGGCGGCAAGGCCGGCGCGTAACGGCGAGGCAGCAGGACCCTCCATGAAGGCCGCCGTGGGCGGGACTCGTACGTCCCGCCCACGGCGGCTATAGGGTCACACACCGCCCAGACATGCACTGGTTTCTGCGTCGACTCGGCTTTTATGTCTTCGCCACCTGGGTGGCGCTGACGCTCACGTTCCTGCTGCCGCGCCTGATGCCGGGCGACCCGATCGGCGGCATCCTCCAGCACCTGAGCCCGGCGCAGATCCAGTCGAACCCGGGGATCATCAAGACGTACCAGACCCTTCTGGGCGGCGGTCACCAGTCGATCTGGAGTGCATACGGCCAGTACCTGCACCGGGTCGCGACGCTGAACTTCGGGATCTCGACGTCGAACTATCCGACGAAGGTGTCCGAGGTCGTCGCCCGCACGCTGCCGTACTCGATCGTGCTGGTCGGCATCGCGTTCGCGATGGCATTCCTGCTCGGCACGACGATCGGGATGATTGCCGCGTGGCGGCGCGGCGGCGGCATCGACAGCGTCTTCGTGCCGGTCTTCATGGCGCTCGGCGCGTTCCCCGCCTACTTCACCGGGCTCCTCGTCGTGTACTTCCTCGGGCTCAAGCTCGGCTGGTTCCCGATCTCGCACGCCTACGACAGCGATGCGACACCCGGCGCGAACTGGCACTTCATCTCGAGCGCGTTCCGTCACGGCGTGCTGCCGGCGCTCGTGATCGTGCTCGCCTACGCCGGCGGCTGGGTGTTGAACATGCGAACGGTGATGATCAACACGATCAGCGAGGACTACGTGGCGATGGCGCACGCGAAGGGTCTTCGCGACCGCCGTGTCATGACGCGGTATGCCGCGCGGAATGCGATCCTGCCGCCGCTGAACGGCTTCGCGGCCCAGTTCGCGACCGCCGTCGGCGGCGTCATCTTCATCGAGCTCGTCTTCAGCTATCCGGGCGCGGGCTACACGCTGCAGCAGGCGGCGCTCGGCAACGACTACCCGTTGACGCAGGCGCTCCTGCTCGTCTTCGCACTCTGCCCGATCGTCGCAAACTTCATCATGGATCTGCTGAATCTCGTTCTCGACCCACGCGTGAGGACCGCCTGATGGCCCAGATGCAGCCCATGGCTCGAGCTGCCCGCCGCCCCGCCGCTCGCCCGCTCGCGGCGCACCCGCCTTCCCGGTTGGCTCGTCCTTCTGCTGGGAGCCCGAAGGCGCGCGTCGGGCTCGGCGTCGTGCTCGGGATGGTCCTCCTCGGCCTCCTCGCCCCGGTGCTCATCCCCGCGAGCAAGGCGACGGAGTTCTCGCTCTCTCGACGCACGCCAGCCGCCGTCGCTCCATCACCTGTTCGGCACGACCGACCAGGGCACCGACGTCTTCGCGCAGGTCGCGTGGGGAGCACGGCGCTCGCTCCTGATCGGCGCCGGAGCCGGTGCGATCGCCACGATCCTCGCGACCACGCTCGGCCTCTTCGCCGCGTACGTCGGCGGCCTCGTCGACGACATCCTGAGTCTCGTCACGAACGTCTTCTTCGTCATTCCGACGATTCCGCTGCTCATCGACGTCACCGCGTTCCTGCACCAGCGCGGCCTGCTGACGATGACCCTCGTGATCGGGTTCACGCTGTGGGCGTTCGAGGCTCGGATCCTGCGCGCCCAGGCTCTGACCTTGAAGAACCGCGACTTCATCCTCGCGGCGAAGGTGGCCGGAGAGTCGACGCGGCGCATCGTCTTCGGCGAGCTCTTGCCCAACATGATCAGCCGCATCGCGGCGGCGTTCGTGCTCGTCTTCTACATCGCGATCCTCGTCGCCGCGGGCCTCGAGTTCCTTGGCCTCGGCGACCTGCAAAAGGCGAGCTGGGGCGTCGCGCTCTACTGGGCGACGG
This sequence comes from uncultured Actinomycetes bacterium, assembly GCA_963848665.1. Lineage (GTDB taxonomy): Bacteria > Actinomycetota > Thermoleophilia > Gaiellales > Gaiellaceae > Palsa-739. The sequence goes on along the minus strand of CAWKEF010000001.1, from coordinate 392,621 downwards.
TCAACTCGAGCGTACTGCAAGGCGAGTGGTGGTCGTTCGTGTTTCCCGGGCTCGCGATCGGCGTCACGGTCCTCGGGCTGACGCTCGTGCTCGCAGGCATCGACGAGGTCAGCAACCCGCGGCTGCGCGCCGAGCGGGTGCGCCGGCGACGCGGGCTTCTGGAGAGGCGCGACGTGATCAGCGTCGTCGAGCCGATGGCGGCGGTTGCGGCGACAGCAGCGAAGGGCGAGCCGCTCGTCGAGCTCCGCGGCCTCACCGTCGAGTACGGCATCGGCGACCGTCTCGTGCGCGCCGTCGACGGGATCGACCTGACGATCCACGCCGGTGAGATCGTCGGCCTGGCGGGCGAGTCGGGCTGCGGCAAGACGACCGTCGCGAACGCCGTCATGCAGATCCTGCGGCCACCGGCCCGGATCACGGGCGGCAGCATCCTCTTCCAGGGCGAGGATCTCGTCGGGCTCAAGCGCGAGCACCTTCGCCGGCTATCGCTGGCAAAACGTCTCGATGGTGTTCCAGAGCGCGATGAACGCACTCAACCCGGTGATGCGCGTCGGCGACCAGTTCGTCGACATGATGCGCGCGCACCAGCGGATCTCGAAGCGCGTCGCGCTCGCGCGCGCCAGCGAGCTGCTCGAGGTCGTCGGCATCGACCGGAACCGGGTGCGCGCGTTCCCGCACGAGCTCTCGGGCGGCATGCGTCAACGCGTGATCATTGCGATGGCACTCGCCCTCGGGCCGGAGCTCCTGATCATGGACGAGCCGACGACGGCGCTCGACGTCGTGGTGCAGCGCGAGATCCTCCAGCAGGTCGAGGATCTCAAACGCGACCTCGGGTTCGCCGTCCTCTTCATCACCCACGACCTCTCGTTGCTCGTCGAGTTCGCCGATCGCATCGCGATCATGTATGCGGGCGAAATCGTCGAAACCGCACCGAGCGCGCAGCTCCATGCCAACCCTCAGCATCCGTACACGCGCGGCCTCATGGAGTCGTTCCCGCCGCTCACGGGTCCGATGCAGCGGCTCGTCGGCATCCCGGGTGCGCCCCCGGATCTCGCCGATCCCCCTGACGGCTGCCGTTTCCACCCGCGCTGCCCGCGGTGCATCCCGGACGGCCCTTCCTACCGCCGGCAGACGACCGAGCGCCCGCGGCTGCGCCAGGTCGGCGTGCAGCATTTCGCCGCCTGCCACGTGATCGAGGGAGCGCCGTGAGCGAGACCGTGCTCGAGGTGCGAGACCTGACGAAGCGCTTCTCCGCCTCGACCGGCTTCAGGGGACGGCGCAGCAGCGTGCATGCTGTCGAGGACGTGAGCTTCTCCCTGCGCCGCGGTGCGGTGACCGCACTCGTCGGCGAGAGCGGCAGCGGCAAGAGCACCGTCGCCCGGCTCCTCGTTCGCCTCTACGATCCGACGTCCGGGACGATTCTCTTCGACGGCCGCGACGTCGCCCGGGATCACAGCAAGCGTTCGATCCTTCGCTACCGCTCCCGGGTACAGATGATCTTCCAGGATCCGTTCGGCTCGCTGAACCCCGCGAAGACGGTCCTCCATCACATCGAGCGGCCGCTTCGGATCCACGGGATCGTCGAGAGCGACGAGATCGAAGAGCGGGCGCACGACCTGCTCCGCACGGTCGGCCTCGTGCCGCCCGAGCACGTCGCGAAGAAGTATCCGCACGAGCTGTCCGGGGGCCAGCGGCAGCGTGTCGCGATCGCGCGCACGCTCGCGGTCGAGCCGGTCGTGCTGCTCGCCGACGAGCCGACGAGCATGCTCGACGTCTCCATCCGGATCGGGATCCTCAACCTGATGCTGAAGCTGAAAGAGGAGCGCGGCATCGCGTTTCTCTATGTCACGCACGACCTCGCGAGCGCGCGCTACGTGGCGGACGACATCCTCGTCATGTACGCGGGCCAGATCGTCGAGCAGGGGCCGATCGAGCAGGTGCTCGCCGACCCGCTCCACCCGTATACGCAGCTCCTCCTCTCGGCCGTGCCCGATCCGGGAACGGGCGTCGAGGCGGAGCGCATCGAGATCCGCAAGGGCCTCGCGTCGGCCGCCGTCGATCCGGCCGCCGGGTGCCGCTTCGTCAAGCGCTGCCCGATCGCAATCGACGTGTGCTCGCACGTCACGCCCGAGCTCGCAGAAGCGCGGCGCGACCAGGCTGCGCGCTGTCACGTCAACGCGCCGGCACCCGCCCTCGTCGAAAGGATCGCATGACCTATCCGTCGGAGTTCGTCTGGGGTGCGGCCACGGCCGCGTATCAGATCGAAGGCGCGGTCGGAGAGGACGGACGCGGCGAGAGCGTCTGGGACCGCTTCTGCGCAACGCCGGGGAAGGTGCGAAACGGCGATTCCGGCGCGGTTGCGTGTGACTTCTACCACCGCTTCCCGGAAGACATCGCGCTGATGGTCGAGCTCGGGCTCGACGCCTTCCGGTTCTCGATCGCGTGGCCGCGCGTACTGCCCGACGGACGCGGGCGCGTGAACGAGGCCGGTCTCGACTTCTACGACCGCCTCGTCGACGAGCTGCTCGAGAACGGCATCACGCCGTTCCCGACGCTCTTTCACTGGGATACGCCGCAGGCCCTGGAGGACGAAGGAGGCTGGACGAGCCGCGCCACCGCCGAGGCCTTCGTCGAGTACGCGACCGCCGTCGCCGACAGGCTCGGCGACCGGATCACGCACTGGGTCACGCACAACGAGCCATGGGTCGTCGCGTGGATCGGCCACTCCTCGGGCCAGCATGCGCCGGGCCGGACGAGCGAGGCGGATGCGGTCGCGGCCGCGCACCACCTGCTGCTGTCGCACGGCTGGGCAGTCGACGCACTTCGACGCGCTGCGCCCGACGCCGAGATCGGGATCGTGCTCAACCTCGAGCACGTCGATCCGCTCTCGACCTCGCCCGCGGACGTCGCTGCCGCTCACGAGCTGGACGGCACGGCGAACCGCTGGTTCCTCGACCCGATCTTCCGCGGGGCGTACCCGGCTGATCTCGTCGAGCGCTACGCGCCGCCGGTGCACGACGGCGACCTGGAGGCGATCTCGGCTCCGATCGATTTCCTCGGCGTCAACAACTATTTCCGGTTCGTCGTACAAGCGGGCTCGAACGGCGACGGCCCGCGCGTCGTGCACGATCCCGAGTCGCCCAAGACGGATATGGGCTGGGAGGTCTATCCCGAAGGGCTCTACCAGCTCTTGACGCGCGTCGCGCGCGACTACGCGCCGCCCGCGATTTACGTCACGGAGAACGGCGCCGCGTTCGGCGACGTCCGGTCGCACGACGGACGCGTACACGACCCGGAGCGCACCGCCTACATCGAGTCGCACGTCGATGCAGTGCGGCGTGCCGCTGCGGAGGGCGTCCCGATGAAGGGGTACTTCGTCTGGAGCTTCCTCGACAACTTCGAATGGAGCCTCGGCTACTCCAAGCGCTTCGGGATCGTGTACGTCGACTATCCGACACAGGAACGCGTGCCGAAGGACAGCTTCTTCCGCTACCGCGAGCTGATCGCAGCGTCCCGGCCGGCACGCGTCGAGAGCCGCGGATGAGCCAAATCGGCTTGATGCTCTACACCGTGCGCGAGGAGTGCGCGCGCGACCTCGAGGGCGTCCTTCGCGTCGTTGCGGACATCGGCTACGACGGTGTCGAGCTCTACGACCTGCACGGGCACGACGCATCGCAGGTTCGAGAGTGGCTCGACGACTTCGGCCTCGTCGCGGCCGGACGGCACGCCGGGATCGACGCGCTCGACACGCGGCTGCCGGAGCTCGCCCGAGAGCTGCGGACGCTCGGGTGCGACCGGATCGCGCTCAGCTGGATCGACCCGCCCGAGTCGAGCGAGGAGGCGGTCGCGAGCGCGAAGCGGATCGCCGAGGTCGCCCGGCAGGCGCACGAGCAAGGGCTGCGCCTCGGCTTCCACAACCATTGGGGGGAGCTCGCGATACTCGACGACGCGGACACGCTCCTCGACAAGCTGCGCGCGCTTCCCGCAGAGCTGCTCTGGCTCGAGCTCGATCTCGGCTGGGTATGGGAGGCTGGTGCCGATCCGGTGGCCGAGCTCGAGCGCACGACCGGCCGCTGTCCGCTCGTGCACGTCAAGGACTTTCGCGCGCGCGGGACGCGCCAGGACTGTCCGATCGGAGACGGCGACGTCGGCTACGACCGCGTGCTGCCGGCGGCAGTGCGTTCCGGCGCCGAATGGCTCGTCGTCGAGCAGGACAATCCCGCCGCTCCGGCGCTCGAGGCCGTGGAGCGGTCGTTCGACGCGGTTCAACGGCTGCTCAAGGTCGCCGCATGACGGCGCGCGTCGGGGTCGTCGGCTGCGGGATCATCGCGAAGGCGTACGTGGAGGGATCGGCCGCGTTCGACTCGTTCGAGGTCGTCAGCTGCGCGGACCTCGTCGCAGAGAGCGGCCAGGCGTTCGGAGAGATCCACGCCTTGCAGGTGTCGACGGTCGACGAGCTGATTGCCGACCCGTCCATCGACGTCGTTCTCAACCTCACGCCCCCGGCGGCTCACGCCGCCGTCATTCGCGCAGCGCTCGACGCCGGCAAGCACGTGTACACCGAGAAGCCGTTCACGACGAGCGTGGCGGAGGGGCGCGAGCTGCTCGCCGAGGCGGACCGCCGCGGGCTGCGGATCGGCTGCGCGCCGGACACGTTCCTCGGTGCACCGTACGAGGCCGCGCGCAAGCTGATCGCACAGGGCGACATCGGCACGCCGCTAAACGCGACCGCAACCTTCCTCGTCGGTGGCCCCGACACGTGGCATCCGAATGCGGACGTCTTCTACCGGGCCGGCGCCGGCCCGATGCTCGACATCGCGCCCTACTACCTCACCGCGATCGCGTCGCTCCTCGGCCCCTTCCGGGCCGCGCTCGGCCTGGCGACGACACCGACGCCGGAACGGCGCTTCGGGGTCGGGCCGCGTGCGGGCGAGTCGTTCACGGTCGACGTTCCGACCCATGTCGTGGCCGGGCTACAGCTCGCGAGCGGCGCCCTCGCCACCGTGACCGTGAGCTTCGAGGCGTTCGGCCAGTACGTGAGCGGACTCGTCGTGCACGGCTCCGCAGGCGCGCTCGAGCTCCCCGACGCGAACGCCTTCGACGGCGCGGTCCGTATTCGGAACGGCGACGGCGCGTGGAAAGCGGTGCGGTATGCGCGGCTCGGCCGGAGGGCCACACGCGGCCTCGGGCTCGACGAGATGCTCGCGGCGATCGCCGAGGACCGGCCGCACCGCGCCTCCGGCGCGCTCGGCCTGCATGTGCTCGAGACCGCCTTCGCGGCACTGCAGTCGGCGGAGGATGGCCGGACGGTCGAGCTCGCGGCGCTCGAGGCGGTTCCGTTGCGGTGAGGAACCTGCGGCGGCTCGCGATCGGCGTCGCCGTGCTCGCAGCGGCCGGCGCCGGCATCGCCGCCGCGCATCGCTCGAGCGGTCTCGTCGTCACGCGGCTCGCGACCGACGCGCGGGACACGAACCTCGTGAATGCATGGGGGCTCGCGGCAAGCCCGACCGGCCCATGGTGGGTTGCGAGCGAGGCGCGCGGTGCGAGCACGCTCTATGCCGGCGACGGCCGCAAGCAGGCGCTGACGGTGCGCGTCGACGGCGGCCCGACGGGAATCGCGTACTACGGCGGCCGAGGGTTTCTCGTGCACGCCGGGGCTGCCTCTGCGCCCGCGAGGTTCATCTATGCATGTGAGGACGGGACGATCCGCGCGTGGTCTCCGACCGTCCCGCACCTGTGGTCTGCGCAGGCCGTCGTCGCCGTCGACGCGGGTGCCAAGGGGGCGATCTTCCGCGGGCTCGCGGTCGGGCCGCACCGGCTCTACGTCACCGACTTCCATACGGGCAGGGTGCTCGTGTTCGACGAACGCTGGCGGCAAGTTGTGCGCCGAGGAGCGTTCGCCGACGCGAAGATCCCGGCCTGGTATGCGCCGTTCGGCATCACGGTCTCGGGTGGGCATGTGTTCGTGACCTACGCGTCGCCTGCGCCCGTCAACGGAAACGACTCGCCGCAGGGCGGCTACGTCGACGAGTTCGGCCTCGACGGGAGGCTCGTCGCCCGCGTCGCGCAGATGGGAGCGCTCAACGAGCCGTGGGGACTCGCACTCGGGCCGGACGGAAAGCTCCTCGTCGCGAACTTCGGCAGCGGGCGCATCAACGCGTATGCAGAGCACGGGAGCCGGTGGTCGTTTGCAGGGCAGTTGCGCGGCCGGGACGGCAAGCCGATCGCCATCTCGGGTCTGTGGGGCATCGCCTTCGGGAACGGCAAGCTCGCAGGCCCGGCGACGACGCTCTTCTTCGCCGCCGGCCCGCACCGGTGGCGTGGCGCGTCGGAGATCGACGTGCGCGGCCTGCTCGGCTCGATCGCCCGCTAGATGCCTAGCCGCGCGGGTCGGTGTCGCGCGCGAGCTCTGCCGCCTCCGGCTCGTCCTTGCACACCACCCGATAGCGCTCGTGCTCCTCGACCACGCGCTCGACGTCGTCGATCTCATGGCCGGGAAGCACCGCGAAGAACGTCGGATCGGAGCGGATGTGCTCGTACGTGCCGATGTCGAGCTGGATGCGCTCGGTGCACGCGAGATCGCCGCACTCGCAGATGATCTGGATCGATCCGGGCGGCATCCCGAAGGCCTTGTTCAGGTCCTCGATCTTCTCGTTGATCGCGCGATAGACGATCTCGTTCTCGCCGATCCTGCGCGCACGGTCCTCCATCAGACCCGCTGCTGTCGCGGGTCGGATCGCTCCGCGATCTCCCCCTGAACCCCTGTCTTCTCGATGACGTCGAAGCGCCCGTCGGCCACGGCGACGGCCCCGGCCTCGTGACCGGGTGCGAGGAGGAAGGCGCGCGGGTTCGACCGCACGTGCTCGTATTCCTCGGCTGCGAGCCGGACGATCTCGTGGCACGACTGGTCGTCGCACTCGCAGAGAAACGGGAGCTCGTGGGGAGGGAGGTCGAGGCTGCGCTGGACGTCGCGCAGGCCCTCGTTCGCATCCCGGAAGAGCACCTCGTTCTCGGCCTTGCGGACCTCGGAGACCATGCGACGGCTTTTCCCGCTGTGGAGCCCGCGCAAAACAATCCGCCGCTCGGAGGCTCGGCGTACCCTGACGAGCATGCTCGTGCTCCTCGGCATCGGCTTCCTGGCCGGCGTGATCACCGCGGTGTCGCCGTGCGTCCTGCCCGTGCTGCCGATCGTGCTCGCCGGGGGAGCGACTGGCGGCCGCCGGCGCCCGTTCGCCATCATCGCCGGCCTCGTCGTGAGCTTCACGCTCTTCACCCTCGCCGCCTCGTCGATTCTGTCGGCACTCGGCCTGCCGCAGGACTTCCTCCGGAACCTCGCGATCGCGCTCCTCTTCGTGCTCGCGGCGACGCTCCTCTTCCCCCGGATCGGCTACCTCCTCGAGCGGCCGCTCGCCTTCATGACGAGACGTCGCGCGAACGATCTCGGCGGCGGCTTCGTGCTCGGTGTGAGCCTCGGCCTCGTGTTCGTCCCCTGCGCCGGGCCGGTGCTGGCGACGATCACCACGCTGACCGCGCAGCACAAGATCGGCTTCGACACCGTTTTGTTGACGCTCGCCTATGCGCTCGGCGCCGCGGTTCCGATGCTGCTGATCGCGCTCGGCGGCCAGCGGGTCTCGCGTCGACTCCGCGCGCAGAGCCGGAACTTCCGCCGCGCGATGGGCGTGGTGCTCGCGGCCGCCGCCTTTGCGCTCATCTTCAACATCTCGCAGAGCCTCCAGACGTCCCTCGGCGGCTATACGAACTCGATCCAGAAGCACGTCGAGGAGACCTCGCTCGCCTCGAAGCACCTCGACGCGCTCAGAGGCGGTCGCAGCAAGATCGCGGCGGCCGAGACGAAGGCGAGCGCGAAGGCAGGCAATCCAACCTCCAAGCTGCCCGTCCTTGCGGCGAAGGCGCCCGACTTCGCCGGCATCGCAGACTGGTTGAACACGCCCGCGAACCGCCCGGTCTCGCTCGCGTCGCTCCGGGGAAAGGTCGTGCTCGTCGACTTCTGGACGTACTCGTGCATCAACTGCCTTCGCACCTTGCCGCACCTTCGCGCCTGGTATGCGGCCTACCACAAGGACGGCTTCGACATCATCGGCGTGCACACGCCGGAGTTCGCTTTCGAGCACGTGCTCGCGAACGTACGCAAGGCGACGCACGACCTCCACGTCACCTGGCCGGTCGCGCTCGACAACTCCTACGCGACGTGGACCGCGTACGGCAACCAGTACTGGCCGGCGGAATATCTGATCGACAGGCGCGGCCGCGTGCGCGATTACCACGTCGGCGAAGGCCCCTACAGCGAAAGCGAGCAAAAGATCCGCTCGCTTCTGGCAGAGACCGGTGTGTCGATGCCGGCGCATGCGGCCCCCGTTCGCGATGCGACGCCGAAGGAGCAGCAGACGCCCGAGACGTATCTCGGCACGGATCGGCTCGAGCGGTATGTCGGCTCGCGGATCCATCCGAACGTTCCGGCGCAGTACACATTCGCCTCCGCGCTTCCGATGAACGATCTCACCTACGCAGGCAACTGGACGGTCGGGAGGCAAAAGATCGTCGCCGGGCTCGGCGCGCGGCTCCGGCTGCACTTCGTCGGCCGCTACGTCTACATCGTGCTCGGCGGCAAGGGGACGGTGCGTGCGCTCCTCGACGGCAAGAGCCGAACGATCCGCGTCGACTCCGACCGCCTGTACACCGTCGTCTCGGGTCGCGCGCCGCGCGAAGACGTGCTCGAGTTGCAGTTCTCGCCGGGCATCAACGCCTATTCCTTCACGTTCGGTTGATCGGCCCGCGCAGCTCGGGCACGTTCACCGTCTAAGGTCCGAGGATGCCGCGCACTCCGGTCCCGCCCGATGTCGACGCGTTCCTCCGGCGGCCGAATCCGGCCGTCGTCGCAACCGTCCGGAAGGACGGCTCACCGCATACGGTTGCGACCTGGTACGACTGGGAGAACGGCCGCGTCCTCCTGAACATGGACGAGAGCCGGCTCCGGCTCGGCTTCATGCGCCGCGTTCCGCACGTGGCGCTGACGGTGCTCGACGACGACGACTGGGGGCGCCACGTCAGCCTGCTCGGGCGCGTGGTGTCGATCGAAGGCGACGCCGGCCTGCGCGACATCGATCGGCTCGCGATCCGCTACAGCGGCGAGCCGTTTCGGACGCGCGACCGCCGCCGCTTCAGCGCCTGGATCGAGATCGACGCCTGGCACGGCTGGGCAGGACCGCACGCCTGGCCGCAAGCTTGACGCCTGCGCTTACTCTGGAAGGTTCATGTCTGCGGCAAAGAGAACCTTCGAGCTCATCTGGCAGCAGGACCCGTCCGCGTACGCGTTCGTCCGCGCAAGCGACGGGACGCTTTCCGCAGACGGCCTGACGATCGGGACGCCTGCCTCCGCCGAGCTCGGTCAGGCCTCCGAGATCGACGCCCGGCGGGTGGGGGTGCGTGACCTCGTCGCGCTTGCGGCACGTCCTCCGGCGGGGCTCGAGCCCGGAGGGAGCGCGCTCGGCGTTTTCGCGCTCGTCGACCTCGCGCACCGCTCGGTCGCCGAGGGGCTCGTCCATCCCTATCTCGACCACGGCGACGGCGGTTGGCACGCCTTCTGGGGGGCGACGCTGGACGCGACGGTCCGTGCGTCACTCGCCGAGATCGCTGCGGCGTTGCCGCCCGTCGCCGCAGACGCCTTCGGGGGCGACCGCGAAGCGACCGTGCACGATCTCTATCCGGTCATCGTCGACCAGGTCGCGCGCGATCGCCTGAGGGCCGACCGCGTCAGCTTCGCGGGTGCGCTGCCCCGCCGCCCGGCGCCGCTCGACCTCTTCGTCGAAGGGCTCGCCGCCCCCGAGTCCCTCCTGCCGCCGCACTCGGGGTATGGAGCGCTGAAGCGGCGGTTGTCGCGCTGGGTGTACGACGGGCTCGGCGCGCTTGCGCGAGGGTCGACCGCTGCGTGGCAGCTCAGCGTCCACCTCGACGAGCGGAGCCACGGAGACGTGACGGAGCTCGCGCTCGAGCTCTGGCTGCAGGCCGAGGACGACCCGACCTTGAGCCTGCCGGTGTCACTCGTATGGGAAGACGGCCACGACATCTTCTCGTTCCTGCGCGCGAGCGACCCGCGCAAGGACTTCATCCGCCAGCTCGGAGAGCTCGAGCCGCTCCTCGCCCGGCACGGGATCGAATTCGACGGCGCGGAGGCGACCGAGACGAAGCTCGACGTCGACACGGCCGGAGTGTTCCTGCGCGAGGCCATGCCGGAGCTCGAGGAGCTCGGCGTACCCGTCCTCCTGCCGAGTGCGTGGCTGCGCGCGCCGAAGGTGCGGCTGAATCTCACGGCCACGAGCGGGAGCGATCCCGCCGTTCGCTCGAGCGGACTGCTCTCGGCCTCGTCGCTCGTTCACTTCGACTGGCGGCTCGCCGTCGGGGATGCCTCGCTGACCGAGGACGAGCTGCTCGAGCTCGCGAAGGCCAAGGACTCGTTCGTTCGAGTCGCCGGGCGCTGGCACGCGGTGCAGCGGTCCGAGATCGAGCGCGCGCTGCGGTTCCTCGAGCGGCATCGCAGCGGCACCGGGCTCGTCGATCTCGTACGGGCCGTGTCGGGCCTCGACACCGACGAAGCCGGCCTCGAGCTCGGCGCCGTCGCGCTCGACGCGTCGCTTGCAGAGCTGCTCGGCGACGGCGACCAGCGCTTCCGTTCCCTGCCGACTCCGGCCTCGATGGCCTTCCAGCTGTTCCCGTTCCAGGAGCGCGGCCACGGCTGGCTGCGGATGCTGGGCGATCTCGGAGTCGGCGCGATCCTCGCCGACGACATGGGGCTCGGGAAGACGGTGCAGGCGATCGCGATGATCGCGTCGGAGCGCGAGGACCATGCAGTCGGGCCGACGCTCGTCGTGTGCCCGATGAGCGTCGTCAAGCAGTGGGTTGCAGAGATCGAGCGCTTTGCGCCCGCGCTCCGCGTTGTCTCCCATCACGGCGTCGCACGTCTTGCAGGCGACGCGCTCGTCGGCGCAGCGCTCAAGGCCGACGTCGTCGTCACGTCGTACGACATCGCAACGCGTGACATCGAGACGCTCGGGCTCCTCGAATGGGACCGGCTGCTGCTCGACGAGGCGCAGGACATCAAGAATCCGGCCACGAAGCGAGCCCGAGCCTTGCGGCTGCTGCGCGCCCGGCGCCGGGTCGCGATGACGGGCACGCCGATCGAGAACCGGCTGAACGAGCTGTGGGCGATCATGGACATCGTCAACCCCGGACTGCTCGGTCCGCGCGAGGGCTTCGACCGGAGGTTCGCGCGTCCGATCGAGACGACCGGCGACGAGGAGGCGCTCGAGCGGCTGCGCGCGATCGTCCAGCCCTTCATCCTGCGGCGCGCGAAGGACTCGCCCGAGGTCGAGCTCGAGCTGCCGCCGATCACGATCGAGAAGGACTACTGCCGGCTGACGCTCGAGCAGGCGAGCCTGTACCAGGCGACGGTCGACCGCTGGTTGCCGCGGATCGAGGCGCAGCAGGACAGCTTCGGCCAGCGCGGCTCCGTGCTCGCGATGCTGAGCCAGCTCAAGCGCGTGTGCAATCACCCCGAACTCCTGCTCTCCACCGGGCAGGCCCTCGACGGCCGCTCCGGGAAGCTCGACCGGCTCGTCGAGCTGCTGGCCCTCGTTCCCAGCGGCGACAAGGCGCTCGTCTTCACGCAGTACCCGGGCTTCGACCGGCTCGTGCCGTACCTCGCCCAGCAGCTCGACACGGACGTGGGCTTCTTCCACGGCCGCCTCACCGCGCGTCAACGGGACGACGTCCTGCACGCCTTCGAGCGTGAGGACGGCCCGTCCGTGCTCGTGATCTCGATCAAGGCGGGCGGACGCGGCCTGAACCTGCCGGCGGCAAATCACGTGATCCACTTCGACCGCTGGTGGAATCCGGCCGTCGAGCAGCAGGCGACCGACCGCGTCCACCGCGTCGGACAACTCAAGCCGGTTTTTGTGCACAGCCTCATCTGCCTGGGCACGCTCGAAGAGCGCATCGATCAGCTGCTCGAGTCGAAGCGCGAGCTCGCGGCCAAGGTGATCCATGCGGGCTCCGAGGACTGGCTCGGCGAGCTCGACCTCGGAGCGATCCGCGCCGCGGTCGCGCTCTCGCCTGATTGGATGGAGGCCGCAGCATGATCGAGCGGAGCGGCCGTGGACCGTGGGCCCGGCTCTTCGCGAGCGCCGTCGTGCGCGACGAAGGCTCCGCGGTGGCCGAGCGCGGGCGCGAGCTCGTACGCGAGGGAGAGGTCGACCCGCTCGAGATCGAGCCCGGCGTGCTCTCGGCGAGTGTCGCCGGCTGCTCTGCCGCGATCACGGCCAAGCTCATGCCCCCGGGGATCTGGGCTGCGATGACGCGCTTTGCGCGCGGGAACAAGCCGCTCGAGGACGCAGTCGCGGGCCGGGTGCAGTCGGTGCACTTCGAGCATCTGTTGATCGAGGACTGGAGCGAGCCGCTCGTCCCCCGCCCGTTCGAGCTCGGCCGGACCTGCACGTGCTCGAGCGGCGAGCTGTGCGAGCACGTCGCCGCGCTTGCCTACGCGTTCGCGGACGGGATCGACGAGGATCCCTCGCTGCTCCTGCGCTGGCGCGGCTGCGGTGCGGCCGCTGCGGAGCCACGCGACGACACGCCGCCCCCGCCCTCGACCGTCGATCTGACCGACGACGCGGTGTGGCGCGCCGGCGACTTTCCCGAGCCCCGTCCGCTCCGGCCGCTTCCGGTCGGTGCCGTACTCAAGCGCCTCGGCCCGAGCGGCCTGCAGTTCCGCGGCGAGGACCTCGCAGCCGTGCTGCAACGCGCGTATGCCTCATTCGCGCGGTCGGCCGATTAGCTAGCGTCGGTAGCGATGGCCGAGACGCTGCAGCTCGACTCGACGATGGTGAAGGTGAGGAACCCGTTCATCGTCTTCGTCTGGTCGCTCGTCACGCTCGGCATCTACTACTGCGTCTGGTACTACAAGGTCAACCGCGAGCTTCGCGACGCCTCTGGGATCGACGTCAGCCCCGTCGTCGCGCTGATCGCGATCACCGTCGGCTGGGTCGTGATCGTTCCTCCCTTCGTCTCGTGGTATCGCACGTTCGAGCGGATTCAGAAGGCTCAGCAGCGAAGCGGCGTGACGACCGAGGTGAACATCGTGCTGGGCTTCATCCTGTACGTGATCGCGGTCTTCGTGCTGCCCGTCGAGGTCATCTATGCGCAGGACGAGCTGAACAAGGTCTGGCGCGCGCGCTCCTCGGGAGCTCTGGCGACCGCATAGTCTGAGAGGCTTCCAGGGGTGGCCCTTCGCGCGTTCTGGATCGTCGTTGCGACGCGAATCGCGTACTGGGCTGCCGTCCTCGTCGCGCTCCTGTGGGCCCCGCTTCGCACGGGCTTTCCCGGGGCCAAGGCGTACGGCGCGCGCACCGATTTCGTCTTCGGCGCCTTCGATCAATGGGACGCGAACTGGTTTTTGCGGATCGCGCACCACGGCTACGACATCAAGCAGACCTCGAGCTTCTTTCCGCTCTATCCCCTGCTGACGCGCGCGCTCGGGGTCGTGCTCCGGTCAGACCTCGTCGCAGGCGTGGCGGTCTCGCTCCTCGCCGCCGGTTTGGCGGGCATCGCAGTGCTGCGGATCGCGGAACGGTTCGCGGGCGGGCGCGTCGCGCACGACTCGGTGCTCTTCCTCGCGCTCTATCCGATCAGCTTCGTCTTCACTGCGGTGTACTCCGACGGCCTGTTCCTCGCGCTCGCAGCGTGGGCATTCCTCTGCGCGCTCGACCGTCGCACGATGCCCGCGGCGCTCCTCGGCGGAGCGGCCGTCCTGACCCGACCGACCGGGCTCGCACTGCTGCCGGCGCTCCTCTGGCTTTTGTGGCCTGAAGGACGAAGCTTGCGGTCACTGCTCCGGGTCGGCCCGTTGCTGCTGCTGCCCGCGGCACTCGGTGCGTACTGCGCGTACCTGAGCGCGCATTTCGGCGACGCCTTTGCGTTCGTGCACTCGGAGGGGTCGTTCTGGCTTCGCCACGTCCCCGCTACGGGGCCGCTCGGCGGCGCCTGGGCTGCCGTTCACTCCGGCGAGCAAGGCCTGGCACAGCTCGTTCTGCACCTGCCCGCGGGGAGCGGCGCCCCGACCGGGTTCGGGAAGCCGGAGCAGTTCGCGATCTGGAACGTCGCGCAGCTTCTGTTGCTCATCGCGGCGTGCGTCCTCACCTGGGTGTGCTGGAAGAGAGTGGACCGGGCCGCAGCGCTCTATTCGGCGGCGACGATCGTCCTCTTCCTGAGTGCGCCCGCCGCGGTCGTTCCACTCGTCAGCGAGCCACGCTTCCTCCTCGCCGACTTCCCGCTCTTCGTGACGCTCGCGGTTCTGACCGCCCAGCGGCCTCGCCTGCGCACGGCGGTCGTTGCCTGCTTCGCGGCGTTCGGTCTGCTCGCGGCCGCGGGTTTCGCCCACGGCACCTGGATCTCCTAGGAGAGTTTGGCGCGCACCGCCCGCGACGCCGGCCCGGCCCTGCCGTCGAGGTTGTAGGGGATCACGCGGTACCAGGCGCCTTCGCCGGCGACGTAGCCGTCGGAACGATCGGTGACGCAGCGCCGGCAGACCGTCGTCCAGGGACCGTGCGCGCGCGCCGCCCGCTGCACGCTGTAGGTCTTTGCACCGGCCGACCCCTGCCAGTAGAGGTGCGCGCCGGCCGCCACGCTGACCTTCGGTGCCGGCGGGATCGCATGCGGCGGTAGACGGACGCCGCGCATCGCGTAGTTGTGGCGCCGGATCGCCTGCGCGCGCGCGGCCATGTCGGCCGCCGTGCTGACGAGGGTCGTGATGCCGGGGTAGTACAGCGCCCACCACTCACCGGTCTCGAGGTGGAGCGCGGCGGCGGGGTCGGTCGTGTCCGCAGGAATCGGCATCCAGCCGTGACCGTCCGAGTGGGACTGCAGCGCCCAGAAGGCGTCGCCGGCGATCTCCGGCGTATCGCGAAGCGTGTCGAGGAACCGGTCGAGCCCGCTGAGCGTCGGGTAGTTCGTGCGGTCCCAGCCGTACTCGTAGACGACATAGGGCTTGCCTGCCCGCCTGCAGCTGTCGATCCAGGGCTTCACGAAGGAGAGCGGCATCGACCAGTGCGGGTACACGAAGCTGACGCAGACACCGACGTCGCGCAGACCGGCGTTGCCATAGCCGGAGAGGATGAGATGGCGCGAGTCGATGCCGCGGAGGAAGCCGGCGATCTCGCGTGTCCAGTCGACCGGGCTGCCGCCGCCGTTCATCAGATCCCAGCCGAAGATCGTCGAATCGTTCTTGTAGGCGACGTGCGTGTAGACGTTCACGTGGTTCAACAACGCTGCGATGTGCGCTTCGACATCGCCGATCACCGCCGGGTCGGTCCAGAACGGCGCCATGTTGACGAGGGAGCAGTTCGGCTGTGCGATCCCCCGCCACCGGAGGTAGACACAGCCCGTTCCTCCCTCCAGCGCATCGTCGCCGACGATCGTCGCGATGACCTTGATCCCGTGCGCGCGGGCGGACGCGAGCGCGTAGTCGATGTGCTCGAACGCGACCTCGTCGAACGTGCCGAGGCTCGGCTCGAGACACGCAGCGCACCCGACCGAGTCGCCCATCGTCTGGCTCCGCACCACCGTCGCGCCCAGCTCCTGCGCAGTCGCCATGGCATCGTCGACCTCGTAGTGGCTCGGAAAGTGGGGGCCGGCCGGGTCGGCGGGCCCGTAGCCCGCGACGCCGAGCCATTCGATGTTCGCTCCGCCGAACCGGAACGGCCTCCCGGCGAGGGTGAGGTGGTCACCGGTGCGCGTGACGAACGCGCCCGCCGACGACCGGGCCGCGCGTCCCGCCGGCGCGTTGGCGCCCGCCGTGAGGAGCACCGCGGCTGCGGCCAGAGACAGCACCGTCCGGAACGGGCTCACACAGGCATCATCAGTCACGGTGCGTGGACGGGGCCGCAGACGCTTCTGGATCGTTGCAGCGCTCGCGACCCTCGCGGTCGCTCTGCCGGGCCATCGGGCGCTCTCGGCCTCACCCCGAGTCGCCTTCAGCGCTGCGGCAACAGGCAGGCTCGTGATCACCGGGGACACCTACAAGCTCGCGCTGAGCAAGCGGAACGGCAAGATCCTCGCACTCGTCGACCGGGCAACGGGCGCACGCCTCCTCCGAAACACGGATCGGTGCCTGTGGGGCACCGTCGCGGACAGCAACCGCTCGTACCTCGGGGGCTGCTCGTTCGCGCCGGCCGGTGCGCGCCGTTTCTCGTATCGCTGGAGCACCCGCTCGTCCACGCTGACGCTCGCGTACGGCCGCTCGATCCTCGTCACGCTGCACGCCCAGCCGGCGCTCGTCGATCTCCGTCTGCGGATCGAGAATCGCGGCCCGGTGCTGACCCACGTCGAGTTCCCGGAAGCGCTGGCCGGCGACACGGCGGCGGTGACCGCCGGATACGCGCCGACGGTGCTGCCCGGCGTGCAGCTTGCCCCGGCGTTCTTCTCGCGCGTCGGCAACGACGTTCAGCTCTATCCGTCGCGCTGGGCGTTCGCGGACTATCTCGCGCTCGACGCGGGTGAGGCGAAGCTGTCGGTCTACTCGGTCTCTCGCGGCCCTCTCTACCCGGTGCAGCTCGGCTTCGTCCACGCAGCGGCGCCCGCGTCCTGCTCGGGCCCGTCGTACTGCGTCGTCCACGAGTTCCAGACCTGGATCAGGGATCGCGCGACGTGGACGAGCCCCGTCGTTCGGATCCGGATCGGAGACACGCCGGAGCAGTCGATCCTTGCCTACCGGCACGACAACGGGATCGATGCGTACCCGTCGCTGCAGCGCAAGCTCGGCGCGAGCCTCGGCGTGTACGCGGAAGCGCCGCTGCTGAAGGCGAACCTTCCGCTGCTCGCGCCGTTCCGGGACTGGGCGGCCGAGCTGCAGCATCTTCCTTCGCCGCTGCTGCTGCATCCGGTCGGCTTCCAGATCGGAGCGTTCGACACGAGCGATCCGGACTTCCTGCCGCCTGATCCCGCCTTCGGCACCACCGCGGACTTCAGCGCGATGATTGCCGCGGCCCATCGCGTCGGCGACCTCGTGATGCCGTACGGGAACCTGAGCTGGTGGGCGCCGGGATCTCCGACGATGCAGTCGCTCCCGGCCGGTGTTCAGACGAGTGACATCGCCGCCCTCGACTCGCTCGGCAATCCGGAGACGGTCTCGTACAACGATCGCTCGGGACTGATCGTCTCGCCGTACTCCGCGTTCGTGCGCCAGAAGATCGCGCAGTACATGGACGAGTGGCAGACGCAGGTTCCCTCCGACTGCATCTTCCTGGACCAGCTCGGGGCGCGTCCGTGGCTCCTCGACTTCAATCCGGCGTCGCCGAGCCCGACCTCCTACGACGACGGTTGGCTCTCCATGCTCGCGACCTACTCGGACCGCTGCGTCATGGTCGAGGACGGCTGGGACCGCCTTGCCCGGGACTCCGCCGGCTTCACCGGCGGCCTGCTGATGATGTCGCGCGAGCTGGACCTTCCGAACTCGTACTTCGGAGTGGGGAACTGGCAGCCGTATCCGCTTGCCACCTGGCTCTTCCACGACAAGGTGCTGATGTACCAGCACGACCTCTACGACGCCACGATGGCGAACGATCTCGAAGTCCTCACGTGGAACATGGCCTTCGGCCTCGTCGGCTCGTACAGCTGGGACAAGGTGAACCGCGCAGGAGACCCGTGGCTCGATCTCGTCGCCCGCCTGCAGCACGACTTCGGCCCGCGCTACGTCGGCGTCTCGCTCTCGGGCTACCGAAACCTCGCGCCCGCCGTGAACGAGAGCACGTACGGCGACCTCGACGTGGTCGCGAACCGCGACGCCGTCCGCGGCTACTCGATCGACGGCTACGACGTCGCACCCGGCGGCTTTCTCGCGCGCACGTCGACCGACGACCTGCTCGCCGGTGCCTTCGACGGGTCGTTCGACGGTGTTGCCCTCTCGGCTGGCGTGCACTACCTCATCGTCGAGCGCGGCGGCGGACGCGTGACGGTACGCCAACCCGTCGGCGCCGACTCGGAGATCGCGATCGAGCCGCCGGCGTCGAGCTCGCTCACGGCCACCGCGGTGGCTTCGGACGGCTCGGACATCGGCCCTGTCGCCGGCCGCATGCAGGGTGGACGCTTCGTCTTCAGCTACGCGCGAACGCTCAACGGTCGAGCGGTCGCCGCGTACCGCGTGGGCTAGTGCGTCAGCGAGGTCGCTGCGGAGAGCCCGTCGCCGCGGCAGCCCGTCGCGAGGACGTCCGTGGCCGTTCGCCGAATGCTCGTGCACCGGCCCGTGCCCGTGACGTGCGGCTTCTGTGGAACGATCCGGAAGCTTCGTGTCACCGTGATCGAGCAGCGTCCGCTCCGTCGTACGAGCTGGAACCGCGTGGTCGCGACCGTGTCGACACCGAACGACGAGAGCGAGTACGCAGCGGGCGAGCAGCTGTGACCGTAAGCCTTCAGCATGCACTGCGCACCTGCGGTGCCGCCGTGGATGAGCGCACCAGGCCCCACCGATCGCGCCGGGCAGGCTTGGACCGGTGACGCCGCGACGCTTGCGGCCACGGCGAGCGTCGTTGCCAGCATCAGTACGGCGACCAGTGCCCTGCGCACGGCTCCTTTGTAGCTGACGGGAGCTTCGACGGCGGCGTTTCCGATGGGTGCGGCAGGGCTATAGCTTCACCATGAGCAACTACACGAAGAAGAATCTGCGGACCGACGTCGAGAACCAGGCGCCGAAGTTCGACATGCCCTCGGAGATGGAGGCGCGGTTTGCGCGCGGTCCGCTCGGAGGAGAAACCCTGGGCCTCAGCCTCCTGACGCTTGCACCGGGTTTCCGGATCCCGTTCGGCCACAAGCACGAGGGCCAGGAAGAGGTGTACGTCGTCGTCCGTGGCTCCGCGCGGATCAAGGTCGAGGACGAGGTCGTGGAGGTCGGCGAGTGGGAGGCGATCCGCTTCGACAAGAACACGATGCGGGCCGTCGAGGCAGGTCCCGAGGGCGTCGAGTACCTCGCGTTTGGCGCGGGGGACGATCCGAGCGACGCCGAGATGGCGCCGAACTGGTGGAGCGACTAGTAGCCCACGTTTGGCCAAGCGGGCCCTTCGGGTATAGAGAGGGCACGCGGAATACGGTCACAAGGCTTGTGTCTCGTGTACGAAAAGGCGCCCGTACGCGGGCGCCTTTTCTTTCTCCTACGGCTTGCAGCTCAGGGCTGTGCGCAGGAGAACTGCTCGGAGGCGCGCCTGATCGTGCAGGTAGAGGTCGGCCATCGAACGGAAGGTGTACCGCCGCTCGAGCGCCTGCAGCTCACAGCGACAGGCGGCGAGCATCCCGTGGCTCGTCGCGTTGCAGTTGACGAGGAACGCGTGCTCCTGCGTTGTGGGCCAGCGAGTAGACGTGGCCGCGCGACCCGACGACGCGAGCATCAGCGCAACGAGGAGCGTCGTGAGGGCGATCGAGCGTTTCATCTGCGGCTCACTCCGTTTTTCGGCGTATGGCGGCCGGACGCGATGCCTCGTTCGGGTTCGCGGCAGTTTGGCTCCCGCGCAGGGCGGGTAGGCTCCCTGCAACGGCGGTACGGCCCTTGTGGTGCCCTTCCTTCTTCTCAAGTCTGCGCCGCTGAGCGGCGGAGCGCTTCGAGAGTCGAACCCCGATTTCTCGGTCGATCGAAGCGGGGTACCTGTGGCGGGCCCAGACTATGTACTCGGCACGGGCCCAGCGGGCTCGGGCATCGCGATGCCGGAGACGAGCTTCTTCGGCCGGTGCTTCTCGCACCGGGGCTTCGTGGCAGCAGTCTCGGTGCTCGCGGCTGCGCTCATCGTCACCGGGCTTCTCGCCACCCAGGATCTGATCCCGGGACTGATCGGACGCATCGTCGAGGTGGCGATCGTGCTGTCCCTCGGCACGCTCCTCATCTTCTGTGAGCTCGCCCGCCGGGACGTGGTTGCGGCCCGTGCCGGCTTGGTCCGGAGCGAGGAGGTCCTCTCCTACACGCAGACGGCGTCCAAGATCGGCAACTGGGAAGTCGACGCAGCCGGGAACGAGACGTGGTCATCGTCGTTCCGCGACCTCCTCGGTGTCGACGCGACGACGCCTGCGTCGACACAGGCGTTCCACGAGCTCGTCCATCCCGACGACCGCGATGATGTTGCGCGCTTCGACGCGAAGATGCTGAACGAGCCCGGCGAGCACGAGTTCGAATACCGCATCCGCCGGGCCGACGGCGAAGAGCGCTGCCTCCTGGCGCGGGGTATCTGCATCGCCGACGCGCGCGGCGTCCGGGAACGGGTGCTGGGCGTGGCGATCGACCTGACGCGGCGGAAAGCCGACGACGAGAGAAACCGCGGGCTCGAGCAGCAGCTGATTCGGGCCCAGCGGCTCGAGACGGTGGGACGCCTTGCCGGCGGGATCGCGCACGACTTCAACAACCTGCTCACGGGCATCAACGGGTATGCGGATCTCGCACAGGCCGCCCTCGACGAGGGCCGCCTGCCGCGGGAGGAGCTCGACGAGATCCGGATCGGCGGCGCGCGCGCAGTTGCGCTCACCCGGCAGCTGCTCGCATTCAGCCGCCAACAGGTCCTGAAGAGCGAGGCTCTCGATCTCAACGACGTCCTGCGCAAGACGGAGAAGCTGCTCGAGCGCCTGATCGGCGAAGACGTCCGCATCGAGTACGCGTGCAAACGCGACTGCGTCACCGTCAGCGCGGACCGCACGCAGCTCGAGCAGGTGATCGTCAACCTCGTCGTCAACGCGCGCGAGGCGATGCCCGCCGGCGGGCAGCTGACGATCGGTGTCGACGAGGCCGAGATCGACGCAGCTCACACCGTCGATCTCGAACCCGGACGGTACGCCCTGCTTACGGTCACGGACACAGGGGAGGGGATGGATGCCGAGACCTCCGCGCAGATCTTCGAGCCTTTCTTCACGACGAAACCGGAGGGCAACGGGCTCGGCCTCGCAACGGTGCACGGCATCGTCGCCCAGAGCGGCGGCGCGATCCGAGTCGAGAGCCTTCCGGGCGCCGGAGCGACCTTCGAGGTCTATCTGCCCCTCGCGGCGCAGCCCGCGGAACCGGCGGCCGGCCCCGTGCTGCCGACTCCTCCGAGCTCCGGCGGCGAACGCGTCTTGGTCGTCGAAGACGATCGCCAGGTGCGCGCGATCGTCACGAACATGCTCGCGACTCGAGGCTACGAGGTGACACCGACCTCGAGCGGCGCCGAGGCGATCACCGCCTCCGAGGGCGCCGGTCTCTTCGATCTCATCCTCAGCGATCTCGTGATGCCCGACATGGGCGGTCGAGAACTGGTCGAGAAGGTGAAGGAGCTCCAGCCGGCCGCCGCGATTCTGTTCATGTCCGGCTACAGCGGCGACGCGGTCCGAGGCGGCGGCGTCGTCGCTCCGGGCATCGCCTTGCTCGAGAAGCCGTTCACCGCCGAGGAGCTGGCCCGGCACGTCCGGGACCGCCCTGGACGGCTCGGGTGAGCAAGGGACGCCGCTTGAGAACTGAGTGAGGAGAGCTACAATCCGGCCCAGAGACGTTCCCGGCGCGCAAGCCCCTCGCGCCGCTCGAGCGTCGGGCACAGAGGTGCGCCCGTCCTGACTCTTTGACGCCTAGCGTGGAGTGGAGTAGTGGACCGGAGGAGCCTCTAACGCCGTGTCGAGCGAGCCCGCGATCCGCGTACTGATCTGCGACGACAACGACGCCGTGCGCTCGATGCTTCGGGCGGCGATCGAGCGCAGGCCGTCTTTGCGCGCCGTCGGGGAAGCGGCCGACGGCAACGAGGCCGTCGCCGAGGCGACGCGACTGCAGCCCGACGTGATCCTCCTCGACCTCGCGATGCCGCGCCGGACGGGATTCGACTCTCTCGTCGAGCTCCGGCGAGTCGTCCCCGACGCCAAGGTCGTCGTCCTTTCCGGCTTCTCGACGGCGAGCGTCGCGGAGGAGGTGATCGGGCTCGGTGCTGTGCTCTACCTCTCGAAGGGCGCCGACCCCGATGCGATCACGGATGCGATCGAGGCGGCCGCTGCCGAGCCGGCTGTGCTCGATGCCGAGTCCTGGGCCGACGCGCGGCGCCTGAGGCGACGCCGGCGGGAGCGGCGCGCCAGATGAGATGACCCGGTAGCCGGGCATAAACACCGGTGCGGTCGCGTTGGATCGCGTCGTGGAGCGGCGAGTCCTCGGCGGCAGCGACCTCGCGATCACCCGGGTCGGCGTGGGCACGGCTCCGATCGGGTCGGCGCCGGGCGACTGGTGGGTGAACTGGGGTCCACAGGACGAGGGCGACTCGGTGCGTGCGATCCACGCCGCGATCGACGCCGGCGTGAACTGGATCGACACGGCACCGTTCTACGGCTGGGGTCGCGCCGAGGAGATCGTGGGCCGGGCGATCCGGGGGCGGGACGTGCTCGTCTTCACGAAGTGCGGGACGATGCGCGGCGGCGACGGCGACGACTTCATGGACCTGAGCCCGCCTGCGATCCGGGCGGATGTCGAGGCCAGCCTGCGCCGGCTCCGGGTCGATCGGATCGATCTCCTGCAGATCCACGATCGTGATCCGGCCGTCCCGATCGAGGAGAGCTGGGGCACGGTGCTGGAGCTCGTCGCGGAAGGGCTCGTGCGCCACGGCGGTATCTCGAATCATCGCCCCGAGGAGATCGAGCGCGCGCTCACGGTCGGTCCGGTCGCCGCGGTGCAGCACGAGTACAGCGTTCTCGCGCGCGGGGTCGAGGAGACGATCCTGCCGCTCGCGCTCGAGCGCGGGCTCGGCGTGATCGTCTGGGCGCCGCTTGCGAGCGGGTTCCTCACCGACGGCTTCTCGATCGAGGCGCTCGCGGAGGACGACTTTCGGCGCGCGCATCGCTTCGCTGCGCTCGACCTCGATCCCGTGCGAGCCGCCTTACGCGGCGACCGGCGAACTGCAGCGCAAGGAGCCATCGCTTATGTGCTCTCTCACCCCGCCGTCACGGGCGCCATCGTCGGGGTGCGCACCGAGCGGGAGGGCGCCGACATCGCCCGCGCAGTCGACGTGACGTTGAGTCGTGACGAGCTCGACGCGATTCAGGGCACGTCGACGAGAACGTAGGCGACCACAGGCTCGGCCTTGCCCTTGACCTGCAGGTCGGGCAAGCGCTCGACGGTGGCACCGGCCGGCAGCTGGTCGTAGGTGGCGGCACCGATCAGGACACCACCCGGCGGCGCCTTTCCCTTCGAGCCGGGCGCCGAGATTGACGATGTCGCCGAAGACGCCGTGGATGCGATGTCCGCGCTCGCCGACGACGCCGACGATTGCCTCCCCGCTGTTGACGCCGACGCGGAACGGCGGCCACCCCGGATGTCCGGCCGCGATCTCCGCCGCTGCGCGCTGGAGCGCGAGCGCGGCACGTGCAGCGCGGACCGCGTGGTCGGGCTGATCTCCCGCCTTGTTGAAGACGGCGAAGATCTGGTCGCCGACGAATTCGTGGACCTCGCCTCCGAACTCGTCGCGGATCAACGGTGCGAGCCGGCCGAAGTAGGCGACGAGCATGTCGTACACGTCGGCCGGGCCGCGCTCCGCCGAAAACGGGGTGAAGCCGACGAGGTCGGCGAAGAGCACGCTGACCTGCCTGTGCCCGCGCAGCGTCTCGTCGAGGTAGAGCGCACTGAAGCGCTCCTCGTACCACTCGCGCGAGGCCGCAGTCGCGATCGTGACGAAGCCGAGCAGCATCAGCGCGTGCCATTCCCACCAGCTGAGGAGCCAGCTCGTCGCGAGCGAGAACACGACGACGACGAGCGCCTCCGCAAGCAGCGCAAATGCGAAGGCAACGGCGAAGGCGAGGCCGCTCCGGCGCCGGCGGTAGACCCGGAAGTACGCCACCGCGGCAAACCCGTAGAGCACGACGCCGACCGCCGCAACGGCGCCGAGCGGCGCATCCACCTGCTGCGGAGTGACCGGCTCCTGCAGCGGGCGCAGACCGGCGACGGACACCGCCGCCCAGGCGGCGAGCAATGCCAGCACGCCCGCCAGCAGCAGGCGGCCGTGCCGGACGATCCAGAGCGAGTGCTCCAGCCGGTACTCGAACGCCGAGGCGGCCGCGAAGGCGCCGGCGGCGACGAGGCCGACCGGCGTTGCGAGCACGAAGCCGGCGTTCTTCCCGTCGACGAGGACGCCCGGCGTCGCCAGTGCGTGCAGACCGAGGAAGCCGGCGCTGACGGTGAAGGCGAGGCCGATCAGCAGCAGGCGTGCGTCGCTGCGGCGACGCCCTCCCTCGCTGATCGCGAGCGCAAGCGCAAGGCAGACGAGGGCGCCCGGCAGGACGAGCCAGAAGTGGACGGGCCTGTTCTCCCAGCGCTCGTCGATCGCCGGCGTGCCGCGCAGCAGTGCGACGAGCGCGAGCGGCGCCAGCAGGAGCGCGGCAGAGAGCGGGAGCAGACCTTGTGCGCGTCCCCGGGGCTCCAGCGAGGCGGTGGCCATGCGCGGGACGATGACGCGCACCGTCCGGGGCTGCAAGCTCAGAGGCTCAGAAGATCCAGGACAGCGGCCAGTAGAGCGCAGCCGCGACGAGCGCTGCCGCCGGGAGCGTGAGCACCCAGGCCGTGACGATCGTGCCCGCGACGCCCCAGCGAACAGCGGAGAGCCGTTTCGTGGCGCCGGCGCCCATGATGGCGCCGGAGACGACGTGCGTCGTCGAGAGCGGATAGCCGTACTTCGTCGCGAGGTAGATGGTGGCGCCGGCGGTCGTCTGAGCGGCGAAGCCCTCGACCGGCTCCATCGTGAAGATCCGCTGTCCGAGCGTCCGGATGATCCGCCAGCCGCCCGCGTAGGTGCCGAAGCCGATCGCGAGGCCGGCCGTGATCTTCACCCAGGTCGGAACGGAGAGATGCGTCGGGTCGCCGCCGGAATGGAGCACGAGCGCGAGCGAGATCACGCCCATCGTCTTTTGCGCGTCGTTCGCTCCGTGCGTGAACGACACCCAGGCGCTCGACGCGACCTGACCGAGCCGGAACGTGCGGTTGCCTGCGCCGGGCGTGATCCACTTGAACGCCCAGTAGAGGCCGAGCAGCACGACGAAGGCGGATGCGAAGGCGATCGCGGGCGCCACGAGCGCGGGGATCACCACCTTGTGCACGACCCCGTGCCAGAGGACGCCCTTCGAGCCCGAATGCGCCATCGCAGCGCCGATGAGCCCTCCGATCAGGGCGTGCGAGGAGCTTGCCGGCAGCCCCACCGACCAGGTGAGCAGGTTCCAGGTGATCGCGCCGATCAGCGCCGCCAGCACCGTCTGTCCGGTCGCCAGGTGCGTGTCGATCAAGCCCTTGCCCACCGTCGAGGCGACTGCGGTCGTCAAGAACGCGCCGCCGAGGTTCGCCGCCGCCGCCATCAGCACCGCAAACCGCGGCGACATGGCACGGGTGGAGACCGCCGTCGCGATCGAGTTGGCGGTGTCGTGGAAGCCGTTCGTGAAGTCGAAGCCGAGCGCGACGGCGACGACGATGACGAGGAGGGTCGTGCTCACTTGTTCTTGACGATGATCGCCTCGAGCACGTCGGCGGCGTTCTCGCAGGCGTCGACTGCCTCCTCGAGCCGCTCGTAGATCCCCTTCCAGCGGATGAGCGCGATCGGGTCCTGCTCGGAGGTGAAGAGCTCCGCCACTGCGTCGCGGGCGAGCCGGTCGCCCTCGTCCTCGAGCTCGCGCAGCTCGATCAGCGCCTGGGGCTCGACCTTGAAGCCTTCCAGCCGCTCGATCGATTCCTGGAGCTTGGCGGCGGAGCGGACGATCACGTCCGCCTGCTCGCGCGCCTTCGGACGGATCGTCCGCGTTCCGAAGCTCGTGATGTCGCCGGCAGCCTCGTCGATGTGGTCGCAGATGTCGTCCAGCGCACCCGCGAGGCGGTACATGTCGTCGCGGTCGAACGGCGTCACGAACGTCCGGTTGAGCAGGTCGACGATCTCGTGCGTGAGCCGGTCTCCTTCGTGCTCGAGCTCCTCGATCTCGCGCACGAGGCTCTCCGCACCGCCGTCGAACTCGTCCAGCAGCCGTACGAGCAGCCTCGAGATCGCGACCGTGTTGGCCGAGGCGCTCGAGTACAGCCGATAGAACTCGCGGCGCTGCGGCCTGAGCGTGACCATGCGGTTTTCCCCTCTCCGTTGTGTTGACCCCGCGGGCCCGGAAGACCATTCCAGATCGAGCGGACCGAGGCGCCACGACGAGCCGGGCCCCGGCTCCGTGGTGCAATATTCAGTCGCCGCCATCCGACGAAGGGATCCGCAAAATGCCGCACTGGTATGGACTGGTCAGGACGTCGTCGCCGCCGATCCTCGAGTCGTGTGGCGGCGACCCCGGAAGGTTCGCGAGAAGCTGATGGAGCACGCCCCGCAGGGCGCGAACGTTCGCTCGATCACCTGGCACAAGGGCAAGGACGTCGCCGCCGTCACCGTCGAGGGGCCCGCCGCCCGCGACTACCTGACGACGCTCGAAGCCGAAGACGTCGTCGAGCTCGAGGTGAGCGGGCCACTGGATCGCTTAAGCGGGTAGCAGAGCCTCGGCACTACGGCAGTACGATACGGCCGCGACGCGCCGGTGGAACTCGAGCGCGCGGGCCAGCTCTTCCTCGGCCGTCGAGCGCTCACCTGCGGCGAGCGCTCGGCCGGCTGCCTCCAGTCGCGCATACGCCTCTTCCGGGAGCGCGCCGATCTGCTCATAGAGATCCGCCGCCCGCTCCGGTTCACCCGCGACGTACGCCGTTGCGGCTTCGAGCCAACGCGTCGAGGGCCCGCCGGCTGCCGCGTCGGCCAGCTCCTCGCCGCGGTCGAGGCTCGCGAGGACGATGGCGAGGTCCGTCGCCCAGAACGACGGCAGTGACGGTTGCTCGCGCATCAGGCGGAGCAGCTCGTCGGCGATCGCCCCCGCCTCGTCCGTCCGGCCGGAGGCGGCGAGCATTCGCGCCCGGAGCGCGAGCGCGGGATAGAGGTTCTGGGGATCGCCGGCCTCGCGGCTGAAGTCGAGCGCGCGCTCTGCGTCCGCGGTCGCGAGCGCGACATCGCCGCGCGCGAGCGCAATCCAGCTTCGCACGAGGCGGGCGTCGAGCTCGAGCCGTCGCGAGACTCCGCGCTCGGCCCGCGTCAGGAGCTGCTCGGCGAGCGACGCCGCGGCATCCCATTCGCCCGACCAGTAGTGCTCGTACAGCCGTTCCACCTCGAACGACTCGACCCAGGCCGCATCGCCGAACCGCTCCGCGAGCCGCTGGCCCTGCATGTTGAGCGTGGCCGCGCGCCGAAGGTCGCCGAGATTCGCGAGCATGCTGCCGAGGTTGAGGTACCCCCGGACGCTCTGGGGCGAGTTCGCCTTCTCGGCGATCTCGATGCTTCGCTCGAGATCCTCCAGGCCGCCGGCGTCCCCCGTCGTCACCCGTACGAGCCCGATGGTGATCAAGGCGTCCGCCCGGAGGTCGTCCAGTCCGAGCTCGGCAGCGATCGTCATCGCCACGCGGGCGGACTCGAGCGCCGCCTCCGACTCGTCTCCTCTGATCTGGAACTGCGCCAACGCGCTGAACGCGAGCGCCTTCGCATACGAGGGCGGCCGGTCGTCGAGGAGGGCGACCGCCTCCCGCAGCCCGTCGAACGAGCGCTCGCGCTGACCGCGACGCCAGAGCAGCTCCGCCACGATGACGTGGCACTCCGCCGCCCGCTCCGCGTCGCCGGCAGCCAGCAGCGAGTCCCGCGCCTGCGCGAGCACGTCTTCGTCGGGAGCATCGCTTCGCGACAGCGCCTTGCCGTACGAGAACAGGAGGCCGGGTCGCTCGTCCGCCCCCGGCGACAGCTCGAGCGCACCGCCGTAGAACCGCGCCGCCGCCGCGTACGCATTGAGGGCGAGCGCGCGTGCACCGGCACGGCGTAGCGCCGTCCTCGCGGCTTCCGCCAGGGGCTCGACGTCCGCACCGCTCGCGCGGAGGTACTCGAGGGCGGCGAGATAGTGGTGCGCGACCGTCTCTGCGTGATCTTCCGGACGGTCGAGCGACTCGAACCACTCGGCGGCGAGGAGATGATTCTCGCCGCGGCGCGCCCGCGGAATCTGCCCGTATGCGACGTCACGGACGAGTGAATGGCGGAACGCGTATTCGCTCGTGCCGCCGGAGGCCGGGCGATAGCGGCGGAAGAAGCCCCGGCGATCGAGCGCGTGGAACGCGCGGTCCGTCTCGGTGCGGTCGATCGACGCGACGGCGGCGACACCCTCGGGCTGGAAGGTGCGTCCGACGATCGCCGCCGCCTGGAGGACGGACTTCTCGCCCGCCGAGAGCGCGTCGAGGCGTGCGGCGATGATTCCCTGGACGGACTCGGGCAGAGGCAGCTCGCTGGCGTGGAGCTTCCAGCCCTCGTCCTCGAGAACGAGCAGTCCGCGGTCGACGAGCATCCGCACGAACTCCTCCGCGTAGAGCGGATTGCCTTCGGCGCGCGCGAGCAGCGCGTCACGCAGCTCGTCCGGAACCGTGGACCGGCTCAACAGCACCGCTACGAGCTGCGCCGTCTCGTCCCCGGTGAGCGGCGGCAGCGTGACCGTCGTCGCGTTGCCGTGGCTTCCCCACGCGCCCCGCCGCTCCTGCAGATCGGGTCGCGCGGTGCAGAGGACGAGGAGCGAGGCGTCGCGGCTCCATTCGGCGATGTGGTCGATGAAGTCGAGGAGCCCTTCGTCCGCCCAGTGCAGATCCTCGAACACGAGCACGAGCGGCGATCGCTCCGCCAGGCCTTCGATGTAGCGCCGCCACGCGGAGAACGCCTCGTCGCGCGTCTCCCCGGGCGCCGCACTCGCGAGCCCGAGCAGCGGCCGGAGATGCCCCTCGACCCAGGTGGCCTCGCTCTCGTCGGCGAGAAGGGTGCGCACCGACGCGCAGAGCTTCTCCTCCGCCGCCGCGGCGTCGTCGGTCTCGAGGACACCGGCTTCGCTCTTGACGATCTCGTCCAGCGCCCAGTACGCGACGCCCTCGCCGTAGGGAAGGCAGCGGCCGCGGAGCCACGTCACGGGCTCGGACTCTTGCTGGAGCGCCTGCTGCATCTCCCAGACCAGGCGGCTCTTGCCGATGCCCGCGACGCCGACCAGGGTCACGAGCTGCACCATCTGGTGGCGCTTCGCCCGGGCGAGCGCATTGAGGATGAGCGTCAACTCCTCGTCGCGGCCGACGAGCGGCGCCTGCGGTGCCCGTTCGGACCCCGCCGGAACCGTGGACCGCGCCCGCAGGGCCTCCCAGACCGGGACCGGCTCGGGCTTTCCCTTCGCCTCGATCAGGCGGCGCTCGCCGTACTCGATCACATCCTGCGTCGCTCGGTAGGTCGCCTCGCCGACGAGCACGGCGCCGTTCGGAGTCGCTTCCTCGATGCGGTACGCGGTGTTGACGACGTCGCCGAGGAGGATCTGGTCGCCGCGCTCCGCTTGCGCACCGACGGAGACGACGGCCTCGCCGGTGTTCACCGCGACGCGAGCTCCGCCGCCGAGCGCGTCCCGGATCGCGAGCGCCGCCCGGACACCGCGCTCCGGATCGTCCTCGTGTGTCAGAGGCGCGCCGAAGACCGCGACGACGGCGTCGCCGATGTATTTCTCGATCGTGCCGCCGAAGCGCTCCAGGGCTTCGCGCATTTGCGCGAGCTGGGGCCGGATGGCGGCGCCGAACTCCTCCGGATCGAGGCCCGACCCGGTTGCGGTCGAGCCGACGAGGTCGGCGAAGAGAACGGTCACGATCTTGCGCTCGTCACCCGAGCGCGTCGAGACGGGCACGCCGCAGGCCGCACAGAAACGAGCCGCGGCGGGCAGATCCGCGCCGCACGAGCGACAGACGGCCATGTCCGAAAGCGTAAGGGCGATCGGCGCGCCTTGACAGACGAAGGCACAGAGCCGACACTCGGGTCGAAGCGAAGGGAGAGGGTTGCGATGGGTACACCCGATCCTGCGGCGCCGACAACCGAGAAAGAGACGCGGTACATCCTCATCACGGAGTGCCTGCAGAACGACCTGTTCTTGAATCCCGAGTGCAGGCTGTTTCTGCAGGACGAAGGCGTGCGCAAGCTCCTGCTGGCCAAGCGCGACCACGATACGTACCTGACCGACGACGCGCCGCGGCGCCTGCAGGCCGAGCTGCTCGAGCGCGGCCCGGTCGGCCTCTTCCTGAACGCGGTGATCGGGGAGCGCTTCGCGGGTCGGGTACCGAGTCTTCTGCACGTGATCAACATCCGCGACTGGCATACCGCGGACGACTCGTACGACGCGGAGCGGCGCACGTTCGGGCGGCACTGCCTGGCTTCGTCGTGGGGCGCGCGCTACATCGAGGGACTCGAGCACTACCTCGATCCCGAGCCGCCGCGCCCGGACGGAAAGGCGAGCTTCTGCGAGCGGGGCAGCGCTCGCATCTATCACATCCATGCCGACTCGATCTTCGACTTCCGGCCGCGCTGGGACGAGCGCCAGAGCGGTCAGCCGCAGCCGAAGTTCCATCCCTCCGAGCTCGAGCGCCTGCTCGACGTCCTCGTCACCGGAAGCCGTGCGGACGTCGACCAGCTCGCAAAGGTCCTGAAGGAAGACGAGGTCGACCGGCGCCAGTCCCAGGTCCTGAACCGGCTCGCGCTCGAAGCAGCGGGTCGGAATGCCGCGGCCGAAGGAACGCAGCTGTACGTCGGCGTGATCGGCGTGTACACCGACATCAAGGTGCAGCTCCTGCTCAGCGGCCTGCGGTCTCGCTACGAGCTGCCGAACCTCGCCGTGTCGGACACGCTCACCGGCAGCAAGAGCCTCGAGCGGCATCTGCACGGGCTCGACTTCGCCGACAAGCTCCTGAACGTCGAGGTGATCCACGGCATCGGCGACTTCGCGAGCTTCCTCGGGTCGCAACCCCCGCTGCAGGACGAGAGCACCACCGTCTCGGCGGAGAACTACGCCCAGTACCGCTCCTTCTTCGTCGACAAGCAGAGCGTGCTCGCCTACGAGAGCGAGAAGCTCCAGGAGTACGCCCACCTGACCGGCAAGCGCGCGATCGGGGTCTACGACACGATCAGGCGTGCGAACACGTTCTTGCTCCTCTGGGGCAGCGCGTTCCTGACGCTGTCACTCGTCGGAACGATCCTTCACCTCGCCGCGCCGAACCGATGGTCCTGGCAGATGACCGCCGTAACCGGCGGCGTCGGGCTGCTCCAGCTCGTGGCCGCCTTCTTCAGCCGGCCGATCCGCGACCTTCAGTCGAATCTCAACAACCTCGCGAGCCTGCGGATGATCCTCGAGAGCCACAGCCTGAAGACGGCGTTCACGCGCTTCCATCTGACGACGCCCGAGGTGCTGCGCGAGTTGAAGGACGCGGCTGCGGTCGAGCGCGCGACGGCACAGATCAAGGCGCTCGAAGACCAGCTCGGCGTGATCGATCGATTCCAGGCAACCGACTACAGCGCTCTCGCAAACGTCGTCGGCTTCGCGGACAACGCCGCGGCAAACGGCGGCACCAACGGCAGTGCGCCGGCCGAGGCCAACGGGAGCGGGGGCGCGGCCGCCACCGCCGGCGCCGCCCCGGCCGCGAGCGGCGGCGACGCACCGGGCGGCCCGGCCTGAGCGAGACGCAGGTGCCGCGCGGGGACGGCTCGTGGTTCGACAGGGCCGCACAGGCGCTCGACCGGCGCTTCGGCTGGGATCGAGCTGCCGCTGCCGATCGCGCTGCTCGTGCTCGATCGGCCTGCGGAACATTCTCCGCGCGGAAGAACCTGTACGACACGGGGCGCGGCCCGCTCGACAAGCCGGACGTCTCCGATCACCCGCGCCATCTGACCGCGCGCACGCTCGACGGCACCTTCAACAATCTCGACGACCCGCTGATGGGCAGCCTCGGCAGCCGCTTCGGCCGCAACGTGCCGCTCGAGTTCACCGTTCGCGAGCAGGATCCGCTCGAGCCGAACCCGCGCCTCGTCAGCCGTGAGCTGCTGACGCGCGACGGAGTTCATCCCGGCGACGACGCTCAACCTGCTCGCGGGCGCGTGGATCCAGTTCGAGGTGCACGACTGGTTCAGCCACGGCAAGAACGAGGCCGAGAACCCGTGGCTCGTGCCGCTCGACGCCGGACGACCCGTGGCCTGCAGCACCCGATGGAGATCGCCGCGCACGCGGCGCGACCCGAGCGCAGACGCCGACGGGCCGCCGACCTTCGTCACCGACGACACGCACTGGTGGGACGGCTCGCAGATCTACGGCCGCGAGCCCGCGTTCGCGCAGGCGATCCGCACCGGCGAGCACGGCAAGCTGCGGATCGACGAGCACGGCCTGATCCCGCAGGAGATCGAGGCGCAGGTCGACCTCACCGGCGTCGCCGGCAACTTCTGGGTCGGGCTCGCGCTTCTGCACTCGCTCTTCATGCGCGAGCACAACGCCTTCTGCGACCACCTGCACGCGACGCATCCGGAGCTCTCGGACGACGAGCTCTACGACAAGGGCGCGGCTCGTCGTCGCGGCGCTGATGGCGAAGATCCACACGGTCGACTGGACGCCGGCGATCATCGCGCACCCGACGACGGTGACGGCGCTGCGCACGAACTGGTGGGGCCTCGAGGGCGAGCGGCTCGACCGGCTGCTCGGCCGACTGCACCTCGAACGAGGTGATCCGCGGCATCCCCGGCTCGCCGACCGCGCTGCACGGCGTCCCGTACCAGCTGACCGAGGAGTTCGTCGCCGTCTACCGGATGCACCCGCTGATCCCCGACGAGTACAACTTCCGCTCGCTCGTCGACGACCGGACGCTGCAGGAACGGACGCTTCCCGAGCGTCGGCGTGCTGCACGTGCGCGAGCGGCTGACGGAGATGTCGATGGCCGACGTCCTCTACTCGTTCGGCACCTCGCATCCGGGCGCGATCACGCTGCACAACTTCCCGCGCTTCCTGCAGCACTTCGACCGCGCGGACGGGACGCTCGTCGACCTGGCCTCGATCGACGTGCTGCGCGTGCGCGAGCGCGGCGTGCCGCGCTACAACGAGTTCCGTCGGCTCCTGCACCTGAAGGCGTACGACACCTTCGAGGAGATGGCCGACACGCCCGAGCACGCGGAGGACCTGCGCCGCATCTACAGCGACCCCGAGGCAGGTGGACACGATGATCGGGATGTACGCAGAGCGCAAGCCGAAGGGCTTCGGCTTCAGCGACACGGCGTTCCGGATCTTCATCCTGATGGCCTCGCGGCGACTCGAGAGCGACCGCTTCTTCACGATCGACTACCGGCCCGAGATCTACACGAAGGAAGGCATCGACTGGGTCGAGGGCAACTCGATGCGCACCGCTCCTCCTCCGCCACTTCCCGGAGCTCGAGCCGCGCTGCAGGGAGTCGCGAATCCCGTTCGCGCCCTGGCGGCGCGCCGGCACGGCAGCCGCGCCGTGACCGAGCTCGCGCCCGGGATCCACAGCCTCGGCCACGGCAAGGGCGGACACGTGCACGCCTTCCTGCTCGACGTCGGCGGCGAGCTCACCCTCGTCGACACGCTCTTCGAGAGCGACGCGCGGCTCGTCCTCGACGCGATCCGCAGGCTCGGCCGCAAGCCCGGCGACCTGAAGCGGATCGCGATCACGCACGGGCACCGCTCGCAC
Source organism: uncultured Actinomycetes bacterium (assembly GCA_963848665.1). Lineage (GTDB taxonomy): Bacteria > Actinomycetota > Thermoleophilia > Gaiellales > Gaiellaceae > Palsa-739. Next base: position 359,032 of record CAWKEF010000001.1, on the reverse strand, counting down.
CTCGGCGGCCTCGCCGCCCTGAAGCGCGCAAGCGGCGCCACGGTGTATGCGCACCGGTGGGAGGCCGACATCGTCGGCGGCGACCGGCGCGCGCAGCCGGTCAGCATCCTGCCCCGCCAGTCGCTGCGGCTGCTGCCGTTCCAGCTCGGGCTGTGGCTCGGCCGCCCCAAGCACGTCCCGTGCCCGGTCGACGAGCTCCTCGACGACGGCGACGCGTTCGGGCCGCTGCAGGTGCTCCATGCGCCTGGCCACTCGCCCGGTCACCTCGCGTTCTCGTGGCCCGAGCGCAAGCTTCCTGATCGCCGGCGACGCTGTCGCCACCTGGCCCGAGCTCTGCCCCGGCTGGCATGCGTTCAACCTGAACAAGCCGCAACACCACGTGACGCTGCAGCGGCTCGCCGCGCTCGACGCACGCATCGTCGGCGTCGGCCACGGCGATCCGATCTCGGAGGGAGCGGCCGACAAGCTCAACGAGCTTGCGAGTCGGCCCGTTCCCTAGAGGAGACGGTTGAGCGGCGGGCCGCTGTCCCTTTCGGGCGGCCGTCCACGCGCATGAACTCGACGAGGACGAGCAGGCCGGTGGCGGCGCCGACCAGTCCGCCGATCTTCTGTGCGCCGGAGATGTCGAGCGCGTTCAGCGCACCCCAGGCGACGAGGTACCCCCACCCGCCGATCGCCGCGCTGTACACGAGCGCAAGTCCGCGGTCGTGGCCCGCGGCTGCGAGGCCGAAGAGTCGCCGGTCGCGCCGTGGGATCTCGCTGTACAAGCCGCCGCGCTCGGACGGATCGGCGATCGAGACGAGACCGAGCCCGCGCTCGAGCTCTTGCGCGCGAGCGAGGGCATAGTCGTAGACCTGGGTGTTACGGAGCTCGTAGACGACGATGCCGAGCGTCGCGACGAGGCCGAGGCTTCCGACCGCCAGCAGCTCCGCGGTCGTGTGGCCGTGGGTGAGCAGGCCGAGGGCGATGCCCGAGATCGTCGGGACGAAGGCGATCAGCTTGAAGCGGACGTCGGTCAACGTGCGCAGCAGCTCGGTCGTCTGGTCGTAATCCAGACGGAGCTCTTCGGTTTGCTCAGCCGGCACGGGCATGCGGCGCTCCTTCGGGAACAAGGCGCCGCAGCCGTTCTTCGACCCCGAAGGTACTCCATGCGCTCGAGCCGCTCAAGAGCCGAGTCGCCGGCCGGCGGCGTATCGTCGGGCGATGCTCCCGTCATCGCCCGTTGCGCAGGTGATCGAACGGATGGAGACCATCCTCCGGCCGCTCGCGCAGACCGACGGTCTCGCCTGCTTCACGCGCCTCTACCTCGCCGTCACACAGGGGGTCGAGACGGGACTCGTCGGCGCGACCTTCGCCGATCCGGACTTTCTCGGCCGCCTCGATGCGCATTTCGCCGATCTCTTCTTCGCCGCGGTCGACGCCTCGCAGCCCGACCGGGGGAGCGTGCCGCGCGCGTGGCTCCCGCTGCTCGAGGCCCGGTCGCGCAAAGGCATCGCACCGCTGCAGTTCGCGCTCGCCGGCATGAACGCGCACATCAACCGCGACCTGCCGGTTGCGCTCGTCACCACCTGTGAGGAGTCGGGCGTGAACCTCGAGCAGAGCTCGCCGCAGCACGCCGACTACCTGCGTATCAACCAGGTACTCGCCACCGTCGAAGCTCACGTCAAGGAGCAGTACCTGAGCGGCTGGCTGCGCACGCTCGACCGCCTGGTTCACCGGGTCGACCGCATCGACGACATCGCCGCGAGCTGGGACATCGCACGCGCACGCGACGCTGCCTGGACGAACGCGGAAGCTCTCTGGGCGATCCGCTCCGATCGCGATCTCTACGGCCGCTACCTCGACACGCTCGACCGGAGCGTCGGTCTCGCCGGTCGAGGGCTGCTCGTGCCCGCGGACACCTGGCTCGGGAAGCTCGGCCGTACGCTCGGCTTGGGCTAGGCCTACCGGTTCACGCAGGTGCCGGTCTCGCGCTTGGCGGTGGCTGACCACCAGGGTTGCGATTGACGGGTCGCGCTCCACGTGACCGTTCCGCGCGTCGAGATCGTGGCGGAGATCGTCCCGTTGGCGTTCGTGCACCAGATCGAGGCTCCGCTCGCCTTCAGTCGCTTGATCGCCGCCGGCGTGGGGTGGTGGAAGCTGTTGGGGCCGGTCGAAAGGACCGCCCAGCGCGGATCGACGGCTGCGAGCAGGTCGGCGTTCGAGCCCTGGGCCGAGCCGTGGTGCGTGGCCAGGAAGATCGTCGCTCGGCCGAGCCCCTCGTCCGTCCATCGCGCGGCGACCTTTTCCGCAACGACCGGCCCGATGTCGCCGGTGAAGAGGAGGTTGACCTTCCGGACGCGGAGCCGGTAGACGACGGACGAGTTCGCCGCGCTGTACGGGTCGGTGTACTTGCCTTCCACCGGGTTCAGGATCTCCCAGCTTGCTCCGCCCCACCGGAAGCGGTCACCCGCCACCACGTACTTGAGCGTCGCCCCTGCCGCCTCGAGCGCCTGGAGCACATGCCTGTTGGTCGGGGTCGCGTGCCAGTACGCATTTCGGCTCAGCACGACGAGCCGCACGTTCCAATGGTCGAGCCTAACGAGGTCGATGAAGTTCTTGACGTGATCGCTGTGCGGGTGGCTCAGGATCACGACGTCGATCGTGGTCGTCCCGCCGAGCTCGCGTAGCGCGCGGTCGACGCTCGCGAGGTTGAACATTCCCGCGTCGGAGACGATCAGGCGGCTGCCGATCCGCATCACGACACCGTCGCCTTGACCCACGTCGACGAAGCGGATCTCGTCCTTGGCGCGGGTCGGGCTCCCGTGCGCCACCGCGGCGAGGGCAAACGCGGCCGAGAGCACGGCGAGGAGGAGAACTGGTGCGCGAATGGTGGGCGGACGGCGTCGCCGGTGACCGGGCATCAGACCACGGTCAGAGGGCTCCGACCTGCTGCTTGATCGCGGCCAGCCTGGTGGCGATGGGGACGTTCGCCGCGTCTTCCTCGAGGATGGCCTCGAAGAGAGGTTTGCACGACTCTTTCAGCGGACGGCTGCTCTCGGTCGCGCTGAGCAGCAGGCGGACGAGCTGCTCGGCTGCATCGAGACGTCCTCGGAGGTAGTCGTTCTCCCGTGCCTCGCGGCTGAAGAAGGCGTAGAAGTGCCCGAGCTTGACGCCTTCCACCGGCTTGCCGTCCGGGGTGGGAAGCTGCATCGACTCCCTCGGGCTGATGCGGATGACGTCGATCTGGTCGCCTTCTCCCGTCTGCGTGAGCGATTGGATCGGGTAGAGCAGGACGTCCCAGATCGGGAAGCCGAGATAGCGGACGACGAGGTCGCGCCGGCGGCGCGCGTCCCACTGCACCGTCAGCTCGCTGAGCCGGCCCAGCAGGTGGGGCGCGACCGGAGGCAGCTGGTCGCGCAGGAACGCCTCGAGGCCGGTGAAGAGCTCGGCCAGCGGCTGCGCGTGCTCGCCGGCGTAGGCAGCCCCGTCGATCCCGGTCTGCCCGGCAAGGAAATCCGTGATCGCGCGTTCGCCGAAGACGCCGCGTATCTGCCGCTTGAGTTCCTCGGCCTGCCGCTGGTGGCTCGGCAGCCCGTCCGGAGGCAGGCGGAGCACGGCAAGCCCGTCCAGCTCTTCGATCGCGTCGTAGAGGATCGCCTTCCCGTCGTCGAGATCGTCGCGGCTCGGAAACCCGTCGACGCCGACGCACCGATACCACCAGTTGAACGCAGCGATCACGAACCGCGCCCGCCGCCTTACGAAGCCGAGGTCGAAGGCGCGCAGAAAGTCGACCTGGTCGTCGGTCGGCCGGTACGGCTCCGGCGAGGCAGGACGATCCTTGTCCTCCGCGGCGCACGGATCGGCGGCCGGCGCCGCGCTCGGCCCCTCGCCCAGCAGACCCCGCTTGGCGGCCCACGCGTACACCGTGTCGAGCACGAGCTGCGCGTGGTTCGACTCGGCGGGGTAGTTGCAGATCGCGTTGATCGAGGCAGCGATCCCTTCGACGACGCTCGAGATCTTCACCCGCATGTAGGTGGAGTAGGTCATTCCCGCCTGCGCGATCGCCGTGTCGTGCACGGATGCGTTCCAGGTGGTCCACGGCCAGTTCTCGGGAGGCGACGCCGTCAGCGCGTCCGGCGGCACGATCGCCTCCACGAGCGCTGCGACGCGGTCGAAGTTCGTCTCGACGACGTCGCGCACGCGTCGCACGAGGTCGTTGTGCTCCTGCACGACGAGTAGATCGTCGAGGATCGGCTCGGAGCGTGGGATCGTCGTCAACGCGCCGAGTGCCCCGTGGAACGTGTTCGGGCTTCCGCCGCCTTCGCGCGACGCAACCCCGCCCGGATCCGGCTCGACGTAGAGGAGCCTCCTGTCGACCTCGGCCTCGGCCGGCCGCTTGTGGATGATCGTGTCGATCGCCCAGCCGAAGGGCTTGTTGTCGAGCACGCCCCCGTCGACGAAGTAGGTGCTGTCGGGTGAGCCGCCGTTCAGCTCGTAGATGCGGAAGCAGCGCCGCCGCAGCTCGGCGAGGTCGGAGCCGGTCGCGGCGCTGATATCGGCGAGGCTCACCGGCGGAAACACCGCCGGGAACGACGACGTCGTCCGCGCGGCGAAGGCGAGGCCGCCGTTGTCGCGGAAATGATCGTCACCGCCGTGCTCGTAGTGGAAGTTGAGGACGTGCCGGTGCCGGCTCTCCGGCACGAAGGTCGGCCAGTTCAAGGCGATGTATCTCTCGTAGCCGTAGAAGTCGGTGATCGTCACGAAGAGGTCGAGCGGGTTTCCTCTCGGCAGAAGCGACGTCATCGACGGAGGGGACGGCTCGGCGTCCATGCCGGTCAGCGCTCCGTGGAGCCACTTCGCCATGTCCGTTCCCCGTAGCGGGGAGCGCTTGAGCGCTCGCGGGATCAGGAACGGGATCTTCCACTTCACCTTCCACGGCATGCCGAGGATGCGACGCGGGTAGACGAGCAGCTGGTCCATGTCCCCCTGCTCGAACCACAGCTTGCGCAACCCCTCCTGCGAGCGATTCCCGGCCAGCGCCTTCGCAAGGAAGATGCCGTTGATGCCTCCCGCCGAGGTTCCGGCGATCACGTCGACCACCACCCGCAGGTCCGGCAGATCGCTGTCGGCAACGAGTTGCTCGAGCAACCGCCCGTACGCTTCCTCGCTGGCCGACGGCGTCGCCGTCTCGTCGTCGGAGGCGCGGAGCGCCGACGCCTTGATCAGGCGATGGATCTCCTTCGTCACGCCGTGCATATAGATCGAGAGCGAAGACCCGCCGTAGCAAACAAGCCCGAGGCGTAGCTCCTTCGACCGGCCCCCCGACATCCTCGCCAGTCTGCCGCTCCGCGACGCGCAGTGTCAATAGTCAAGCGTCGGGGCGCCGGCCGTCTGCTCACCCGCGGGTACCTCGTCGTCGTGCCTAGAGTCTCGTGATGTTCGACTACCGGGAACGGCGGCGGCGGCTCGGCGAGCGTATGGAGGCGGCCGGCGTCGACGTGCTCTTCCTCGCTCCCTCGGCCGATCTCGAGTACCTCACCGGAGTGGAGCGGCAGGTTCCGAACTTCGGGGAGGCGTCGTATGCGCACGGTTGGGTGACGGGCGCGTTCTTCCGCCGCGAGGGTGACCCGGTCTTCGTTCTCCCGCGCATGTTCGCCGCCTTCGACCTGCGCGAGGATCCCGACGGCGACGTCGTCGTCGTCGCCGAGACCGACGACGGCGCTGCGGTGTTCGAGCGCGTCGCCCGCGGCCTTAAGCCGGCCGCGACGGTTGCGATCGGCGACCGGGTCTGGGCCGAGACCGTCCTCAATCTCGGACGGATCGTCGGGCCGGACCGGCTCCGTACTGGATCGTCGCTCGTCAACGAGCTACGCCGGGTCAAGTCCTCCGAGGAGCTCGAGGCGATGGGCCGCGCGATCGCGACCGTCGAGCATGCGATGGCCGCGGTTGCTCCGCTCGTCGTAGCCGGGGTCACGATGGCCGAACTTGCCGAGGCGGTCGAGCACGAGCTTCGCGCCGCCGGTTCTCGTTGTCCTTCCTTCGCGACGCACATCTTCACCGGCCTGGACGCGGACGACCTCGACTCCGGCACAGCTACGGCCCGGCGCCCGATGCCCGAGGGAACGTCCGTCATGTTCGACTTCGGCGGCGTCGTGGACGGCTACTGCTCCGACTTCGGCCGGACGGTCTACTGCGGAGAGCCGCCGGCGGACTACCTCGAGATCTACGACGTCATGCTCGCGGCGCAGGAGGCGGGCCGCGCAGCCGCATCCGGCGGCACGCCCGCGCGGGAGGTCAATGCCGCCTGCCGCAAGCCGATCGAGGACGCGGGGCTCGGCGAGCATTTCCGCCACAGGATGGGCCACGGAATCGGCATGGACGTCCACGAGCGTCCGTTCATCTCCCCCGAGGACGAGACGCCGCTCCAGCCCGGGATGACCTTCACCGATGAGCCCTCGATCATCATCCCGGACCGCTTCAGCCTGCGGATCGAGGACATCGTGGTCTGCGACGAGGGCGGCGGGCGCAAGCTCAACGCCTATCCCACCGCCCTCGTCGCGAACTAGCCGGCTACTTCGGCGACACCCTTCCGACGTCGATCGAGTACTCGGCGTTGTAGACCGCGTTCTTCAGATCCGCTGTGGCGACGAACACCTGCGTCGGCTGCATCAGCGGGATGAACGGCCCCCGCGCGTTCAGCTGCTGCTGGATCTGCTGGTAGAGCGCCTTCCGCGCCTTCGCTGCAGTCGTGACGAGAGCCTTCGCGGCGAGCTTCTCGATCGCAGCGTCGCTTCCCTTCGGCCAGCCGGCGCGCAGCCCCACGAGCTGCCCCGGCGTGAACGCGAGGTAGTCGGCGGGATCCGGATAGTCCGGCCCCCAGAGGGAAAGCCCGAACGCCATCTGACCGTCGCGGTACTTCGTCAGCCAGTTCGAGGTCGGCGATCCCGAGAGCTGGACGTTGAAGCCGACCGACTGGAGGTTCGACTGGATCTTCTGCGCCAGCGCGGTGAACGGCACGCCGTTGATCGTCAGGTCGCTCGGGTACTCGAGGGTGACTTGCTGACTCGCGGCGCCGGAGGCGGCGAGCGCCGCCTTCGCCTTCGTGACGTTCTGCTTGATTCCGTCCTTCTGCGGCAGAGAGCCGAGGAACATCGACGGGATCATCCCGGGGGCCTGAATCGCACCGGGTCCGGCGACCGACAGGATCGACTTGTAGTCGAGGGCGTAGCGCACAGCCTGCTGGAACTGCTTGTTCGACGTGATCGCGGAGATCTGCGGGTTGTTGTTCGCGAACAGCCAGAAGATCCACGTCGACGGCTGCAGCGAGACATGAACCTTCGAGTTCCCCTTCAACGTTTGGGCCTGGTCGGCCGAGAGGTCGATCGCGACCTCGTGCGATCCACGTTGCACGTTGATCAACTGCGTCGGCGCAATCATGTTGCGGACGACGACCGTGCTAAACGACGGCTTCTTCGGTCCCCAGTACTTCTTGTTCGCGACGAGCGTCACCTGCGACGTCGTGCTGTAGGACTGCAGCGTGTACGGACCGCTACCCGCGCCGGTCGAGTCTGCGGAGTTGAGGAACTGCTCCGCCTTGTCTGCGGTCGAGGCGCTCGCGCCGGCGTTGCCACCGTGCGCCTTCACGAGCTTCGAGTTGACGATGCCGGTCGACGGGTTCGCGAGAATCGCGGTGAGCTGCGTCGCGGGCGTCCCGGACTTCATCACCACGGTGTACTTGCCGTGAGCGGACACCGTGATTCCTGCGAGCAGGAAGGCGGGATTGCCCTTCAGGTTGATCAGCCGGTCGAGCGAGAAGACGACGTCGGCGGAGGTGAGGGGCGACCCGTTGGCGAAATGCACGTTCTTCTTGAGCTGGAACGTGAACGACTTGGCGCCGTTCGTTGCCTTCCACGACTGAACGAGCAGTGGAACCGGGTTGGCGAGATCGTCCTTGTTGTAGGTGAAGAGCGTGTCGTAGATCGCGCGGTCGACGATCGAGCCCGTGGGATCGAACGCCCGTTGCGGATCTGCCGTCTTGAGCGTGAAGGAGTTGTCGACGACGAGCGTCGACGCCGCGGACGAACGCGTGGTCGCGCCGGATGCGGCGAGCGCGCATACGAGCGCGAGTGTTGCCGTCGAGCGGGAGCAGCCAGGCTGCACGCCGCACGCGAGACCGTCTCATGATGACCCTCCTGTTCAAGTAGAACCTCTGACCCTATTCGACGACCGGGGCAGCCGCACGGTTGGCGGCGCGAGCGCCCGGCGGAGCCGGTGCGGCCCCCTCCGGCTGCAGCCAGCACGCGGCGGTGCGGCCGTCCAGCAGCGGCACGAGCGGCGGCTCGTCGGTGAGGCAGCGGTCGAACGCGTAAGGGCAGCGCGGGTGGAAGCGGCAGCCGCTCGGTGGGTTCGCCGGGTCGGGAACCTCCCCCGGCAGCGCTTCGGGCAGGAAGCCCGTTCCGTCCGGGTGCGGCACCGCGCCGATCAGCGCCTCGCTGTAGGGATGGAGCGGCATCTGCCAGAGCCGGAGCGTCGGACCGGTCTCGACCATGAGCCCGAGGTACATCACCGAGACGGCATCCGCGATGTGCCGGACGATCGCCAGGTCGTGCGAGATCAGCAGCAGGCCGAGCCCGAGCTCGCGCGACAGGTCGACCAGGAGGTTCGCGAGCTGTGCCTGCGCCGACGCGTCGAGCGAGGCGAGCGGCTCGTCGAGCACGATCACGGAGGGATCCGCCGCGAGCGACCGGGCGATTGCGATCCTCTGGCGCTGGCCTCCCGAGAACTCGTGCGGGTAGCCGTTGGCAGCCGTCGCGGGAGGCCGACGAGCTCGATCAGCTCGCGCGACCCGGGGGCACGCCCACGCCGCGGCACGAGGTCGAGCGCCTCGAGCGCGTCGCCGAGCTGTGCGCCTACCTTGCGCCTCGGGTTGAGCGACGAGTACGGGTTCTGAAAGACGAGCTGCAGCCGGACGAGCTGCTGCGGCCGGGCTCGACGGGTCAGCGGGCTCACGGGCGCCCCCTCGAAGAGCACCGAGCCCGAGGTCGGAGCGACGAGACCGACCGCCGCGCGTGCGAGGCTCGACTTGCCGCAGCCCGACTCCCCGACGAGCCCGACGATCTGGCCGGGCTCGACCGTCAGGCTGGCCCCGGCAACCGCGCGGACGCGGCCGCCTCCCCGCGCCTCGTAGTCGACGACGACCTCGCGAACCTCGAGTGCGCTCATCGCGCGATCAGCGGGTCGACGGGACAGGCCAGCAGCCGGTCGCCGCTTGCCACGAGTGCAGGCACCCGGCTCACGCAGCTCTCCTGCGCGTAGGGACAACGCGGATGGAACGCGCACCCCGACGGGATCGCGCCCGGGCTCGGCGGGGCGCCGGCGATCGCAATGAGAGGCTTGTCCTGCCTTCCCTCCGGGTGGGGGAGCGCGTCGAGCAGAGCACGCGTGTACGGGTGGCGCGGCAGCCGCAGCACGGCTTCGCGCGAGCCGGCCTCGACGACCTTTCCGGCGTAGAAGATCGATACGCGGTCGGCAATCGCCGACATCACGCCGAGGTCGTGCGTGATCAGCACGACGGAGAGATCGTTCTCGCGCCGAAGCCGGTCGAGCAGCCGCAGGATCCCGGCCTGCACCGTGACGTCGAGCGCGGTTGTCGGCTCGTCGGCGATCAGGAGCTTCGGCCTGCACGCGAGCGCGATCGCGATCGCGATCCGCTGTCGCATCCCGCCCGAGAACTGGTGCGGGAACGCGCGCAGTGCGGCAGCCCGTCCGGTATGCGCACGTCCTCGAGCGACGCGAGCGCCTGCAGCTCGGCGTCGCGGCGGCCGAGCCCGAGATGCCGGCGCACGTGCTCGGTGAGCTGGCGTCCACCGAGAGCATCGGGTGGAGCGAAGTCAGCGGATCCTGGAAGACCATTGCGAGCTCGCGTCCGGCGAGGGCGCGCAGCCGGGCGCCGCGGCATCCGCGAGCAGGTCGCCGCCGCCGAAGCGCACGCTCCCATCGACGAGCGCGCCGTCCGGCAGCAGGCCGAGAAGCGCCAGCATCGACATCGTCTTGCCGCTTCCGCTCTCGCCCGCGACGCCGAACACCTCGCCCTGCTCGACTGCATAGTCCACGCCGTCGACGACCGTCACGAGGCCGCGGGTCGTCGGCAGCCGCACGCGCAGGCCCTCTACTTCGAGCAGGCTCATGCTTGCTCCTCACGTGAACGCCAGGCGGTCCGCGGGTCGAGCACGTCGCGGAGGCTGTCGCCCAGGAAGTTGAACGCGAGGACGACGGTGAAGATCGCGAGGCCCGGGAACGTCCCCATCCACCACCACTGGAAGTACTGCGTGCCGTCGGCGACCATCGATCCCCACTCCGCCTGCGGCGGCTGGGCGCCGAGGCCGAGGAACGAGAGCCCGGAGAGCAGCAGGATCGCGTTCGCCAGATCGAGCGTTGCGAGCACGACGACCGGCCCCGCGACGTTCGGGAGGACGTCGCGGAAGAGCGCGCGGCGGGCGGGCGTTCCCATGAGCCGGGCGGACTGCACGAACTCGGAGTCGCCGACCGAGAGCACGAGCCCGCGGACGACGCGTGCGTACGAGGGCCACGCGACGACGACGATCGCGAGAGCGGCGTTCCGGAGCCCGCGTCCGAGCACCGCGGCGACGACCATCGCGAGGATGATCGGCGGGAACGCGAAGAAGAGGTCGACCGCCCGCATCAGCGCTCCGTCGACGAGCCCACGGAAGTAGCCCGCGATCGAGCCGACGATGCAGCCGATCGTCGCGGCGAGCACGACGAGCAGCAATGCGATCGGGATCGAGACGCGCGAGCCGTAGATGACGCGGCTGAAGACGTCCCGCCCGAGCTCGTCGGTTCCGAAGAGATGGTGGAGTGACGGCGACTGCGCGGCCGTGAACGTCTGAGCGAGCGGATCGTCCGGTGAGATCAGCGGTGCGAAAACCGCGACCACGATCCAGATGAGTGCGATCGCCGCGCCGACGACGGCAAGCGGCTGCCGCAGGCTCACCTTGAACCAGCGTGGGCGAGCAACGCGTCGTCGCAACGCGAGCTCGGTCATGTGACGCGGATCCTCGGATCGATCAACCCGTACAGAAGGTCGACGACGAAGTTGACGGTGATGTAGACGACAGCCACGAAGATGCTGACGCCCGCGATGGCGGGGACGTCGAGGTTGACGGCGGCCTGAAATGCATACTGGCCGATCCCGGGCCAGGAGAAGATCTTCTCGACGAGCACCGCGCCCGTGAGGACGTTCGCAAACACGAGGCCGAGCACGGTTACGACCGACGGCAGCGCCCCGCGAATGATGTAACGCACAACGACCGTGTGCTCGGGCAGACCCTTGGCCCGCGCCGCTCGCACATAGTCGTTGCCGATCACCTCGAGCACGGCCGAGCGCGTGTAGCGCGTGAGGAGGCTCACGTTGAATGCGGCGAGCACGAGCGCGGGCAGCACGAGGTGGTGCAACGCCTGCGCGAAGAGGTCCCACCTGCCCGCGACGAGCGCATCGATCGTGTACAGACCGGTCACGTGGGGAGGGGGGACCGTGCCCGGGTCGAGACGCTCTGCACCGGGGAACCAGCCGAGGCGGAAGAAGCCGACGTACAGCGCGACGAGCGCGATCCAGAACGTCGGCATCGAGATGCCGGCGAGCGACGCGACGCGGAGCGCGTGGTCGGCCGGCCGGTTGCGGCGGAGCGCTGCGATCACGCCGAACGCGATTCCGACGATCGAGGCGAAGACGATCGAGTAGAGCGCGAGCTCTCCCGTTGCGGGGATGAACTGCCCGAGGTCGTGCGTCACGGGCTCGTGGGTGAGCGACGACTGCCCGAGGTCTCCGTGCACCAGGTGGTCGAGGTAGAGCGCGTACCGGACGGGGAACGACCTGTCGAGGCCGTAGTGGTGCTTGAACGCGGCGACCGCTGCAGGGTCCGCCGCCGCCTGCTCGCCGAGGTTCGTGGCCACCGCATTGGTCGGCACGAGCTCGGTCAGCACGAACGCGACGAGCGTGATCCCGAGCGACAGGAACACGAGCGCGACGAGGCGGCGCAGGACGAAGCGGACGAAGCCGGCCGACGGACGCCGGCGGCGCGTCGCGCGCGGTGGGTCGGTGACCGCGACCGGGGCGGTGGTCATTCTTCGCGCGCCCAGAACGGTCTGCCGATGCGCGTCTCGAAGCGGACGTACCGGTCGAGCCGCACGCCGTCCACCTCCGTGCGAACGCGTTCCATCATCGCCTTGGCAATCTCGAGCTCGTCGAGCTCGAAGATCAGGTACCACGCCCAGGCGTCCGGCGTCACGGGCCCGACCTGCAGCACGTCGTCGCAGAACGACGCGACGACGCGTGCGCCGAGCCCCTCCCATTCCGCGAGGAGGGCACGGAAGCGTGGCAGGAAGATCTCCCGTTTCTCTTGCTCGGAGGCCTCGAAATATGCGGGCAACCCGCCGCCGAGCACGAGGATGCGGTGAGGCCCGGCCATTGGCGAACGGTACCGCTGCCGTGCACGCGGCGAGTGCTGCGCCGGCTGGCTTAGACTCGCGCGATGCCGAGCGCCGCCCCCGACGAGATCGAGCCGCGCGAGATCGCTCCCGGCTACTCGAGCCGGTTCGCGGACTGGGGTGGGATCACCGTTGCGTTCGAGAAGGCGCACGCCGGGCAGGACGCGTCGGCCATGGTGCGAGGCCTTCCCGACGATCGCTGTCAGGCGCCGCACTGGGGCTATCTCTTCTCGGGGAAGATCGTCGTGCACTACGCCGATCGTGACGAGACGATCGAAGGTGGCCGGGCGTACTACATCGAGCCCGGTCATGCGATCGAGTTCCTCGAGGAGAGCGAGGCGCTCGAGTTCACGCCGACCGATGCGCTCGAGCAGACCTTCGCAGCGATCAGACGAAACAGCGCACAGCCCGGCTGAAGGTCGTTCAGGCGGGTCGCCGGGCGAAGAACACGAACTCCCGCCCGGGACGGTCGGGGGCGTCGCGGATGTCCTCCACCTCGTAGCCGTGCGCGATCAGCGCTTCCGAGACCTCGTCACGCTCGCGGAAGCGCAGGGTCGAGTCGGAGATCAGCACCTCACCGTCGGAGGCGAAGACGCACGTTCCCCGAAAGCGCACGAGCGGCCCGGCCACGTCGAGGACCTCGACCCAGCTCTCGACCGCGCCGACGCCGTCGATCTCGGTGACCCGGTGCGTCGCGGCACGGTTCCACTCTTGCCACGCCTCCTGTGCAGGGTCGCGAGTCTCGAACACGAGGTGCCCCCCGGGGCGCAAGCTGTCGAAGATGCCCTGGAGCGTCGAGTCCCACTCCAGCGGGTCGACGATCGCCTGGGCGACGTTGGCGGTCATCGTCGCAAGGTCGACCTGAAGCGGCGGCAAAGCCCTCGCGTCGCCGTGGACCCAGCGCACACGCGCGGCGCCGGGCTTGCCTTGCGCGACGCGCAAGGAGCTTCTCGCCGGGTCGACGCCGGTGACCTCGACGCCGCGGTCGGCTAGAAGCAGCGCGAAGGTGCCCGTGCCACAACCGACGTCCAAGACCCGTCGGGCGCCGAGCTCGCGGGCGATGGCGAGGTACACATCGAGGTCGCTGCGATCGGGATCGAGCGCGTCGTAGATCGCCGCCAGGCGTGGATGCTCGAAGGCGGCATCCCCCATTCGGCCACCGTCGTCAGGATCTGTCGCGGGCGAGAGGCGCCATGGCGTCGTCGTCCGAGAAGGCGAGGAGATCCCGTGCGCTCTCCGCCCAGTCGAGGCCGGAGCACATCGGGCAGCGGTCCGGTGCGCTTCCGCTCACCGCTCCGTAGCCACACGTGGTGCAGCGGAACTCTCGTCGCCTGGCGGCCTCGGCGGTCTCCATGCGGCTCATAGGGCGGAAATACCACCGTCCACCCGATTTCAATCCGCCGTCGGCCGGGTCGGCGACGAGGCTCAGCGGCGGTAGCCTTGGGCGATGGGCCGAGGCAGATCGGTGGTTGCCATCCTCGCCGCCGCAGCCCTCTCCTCGGCACCGGTCGCGGGGGCGCGCGTTGCGACGATGCCTGCGAAGGCGATCGACGTCGTGACCTACATCGCCGGCCATCAGACGTCGATCGTCTGCGATCCGGCCCTCGGCGGACACAGCGCCACCGAATCCGACCCGGTCGGCTGGGCGGCCTACGGCGGGAACATCATCTACGTCGTTCCACAGATCTGTGTCGACATGAGCGCCGACCTCGGGACGGCCCAGTTCGCGCAGGGCATCGAAACGCTCATCCATGAAGCCGCGCATGCGCGGGGCGTCCAATCGGAGTCGTGTGCAGAGTTGACGGCCGACATCGGCGTCTTCGATGTACTGCAACGCTTCTACGACACCCCGTTCTTCACCCCGTTGAGCGTTGCGGTCGGCGATCAGGTGCTCGCGGCCACCCGGCTACGGCCGGCCGCCTTGCAGCCCGAGGCCTGCTGGAACGGCGTGTACGGCTAAGAGCCTTCTACGAAGCCGTCGAGGTCTCGGCCGCGACGGCGTGCGCGCCGTTCTCGGCGTGGTGCGGCGCGCCGTTTCGTCCATCGAGCACGCCGAGGAGCACGTCCTCGCGGCTGTAATGCCCGACCGCGTCGAACCATTGCTTCGCGCGCAGGCCGGCCCGGAGATCGCAATCGGCGAGCAGAATGCCCTCCTTGTCCAACAAGGGACCGGCGATGGGCTCCCGAGAGGCGCCGTCGACGATCACCGACCCGCCGCTCGACAGGGTTCTGTCCTTGGGGCCCGGCAGCTTGAACGGAAAGTCCTTCGGGAACTGCTTGCCGTGGATGTACTGGCAAACGCTGACGACGAATGCCGAGGACTCGTACGCGATCGCTCGCATGAGTGCGAGCCAGGCATCGCTGTCGTCCATGGTGGGCGCCACCCAGATCTGAGGCCCGCCTCGATAGACCGCGTATCGCGCGACCGGCATGCGGTGCTCCCAGCAGATCAGGCCGCCGATCCGGCCGATCGGGGTCTCGACGACCCGCAGGTCGGTTCCCGGGCCGATGCCGTAGAAGAGCCGTTCATGATGGGTCGGCATCAGCTTGCGGTGCTTGTGCAGCAGTCCGCCGGGGCCGAACAAGAGCAGCGAGTTGTACAAGGTCCCCGGCCGTTCGCTCTCACGCTCGTTGACGCCGATCGCGAGATGGATGTTCAACTCTGCGCAGAGGCGCGCGAGCCGGTCGACAACCGGTCCCGGCACGTCGACGGCGCTGAGCCACATCCGCTCGAAGAGATCCGTCATCCCCTCGTCGTACCGAGACTGCGTGATCGACGCCGATGGGTAGAAGGAGAGGAAGCATTCGGGCAGCACCACAAGCTCTGCTCCCTGCGCGGCGGCATCCCTCGTCAATTCGACGGCCTTCTCGAGGCTCGCCTCGAGGTCTAGCATCACCGGCGTCGCCTGGATCGCTGCGACCCGCACCGACGTGAAGGTTGCCATCGTCTCTGAGGGTCACACAGACCGGGAAGGCGGTCAAGGGACGCCTCGGGGCGGTGTCGGTTTGACCCGGCGGGCAGCGCTGAGCAGGATGCCACGCGTGTACGAGGACGTCGTCGAGTTGACATCTCGGTTGGTTGCGATCGACTCGGTCAACCCGATGCTGGTTCCCGGCGGGGCCGGCGAGCAGGAGATCGCGGTATTCATCTCGGGCTGGGCTGCCGCGGCCGGGCTCGAAGTCGACATCGTGGATGCGAGCGCCGGCCGTCCGAGTGTGCTCGTCCGCGCACGTGGCCGAGGAACCGGCCGCACGCTGCTGGTCTGCGGGCACACCGACACCGTCAACGTCGAGGGGATGACGTCTCCGCACGTACCACGCATCGACGGCGATCGACTCTACGGTCGAGGCGCGTACGACATGAAGGCCGGTCTCGCAGCGGCGCTCGTCGCCTGCCGTGAGGCGGCGGGACTCGCGCTCGCCGGCGACGTCGTTGTCGCTGCGGTTGCAGACGAGGAGCACGCTAGCCTGGGTGTGCAGGCGATTCTGCGCTCGATCCACGCCGACGCGGCCGTCGTCACCGAGCCGACCGAGCTCGCAGTTGTCGTTGCGCACAAAGGCTTCGTCTGGTCGGAGATCGAGGTCACCGGCCGTGCTGCGCACGGTTCACGCCCGCAGTTCGGCGTCGACGCGATCGTGAAGAGCGGCCCGATCCTCACCACTCTCGGCGACCTCGACAACACGCTCGGTGGGCGCACCCATCCGCTCCTCGGGCGCGGGTCGGTCCATGCATCTGTGGTCGCCGGTGGTGTCGAGCTGTCGAGCTACCCGGCGCGGTGCGTGATCGGGCTCGAGCGGCGCACGCTGCCCGGCGAGACCGTCGCCGACGTCGAGGCCGAGCTCGAGTCGCTGCTCGAGCGCTGCCGCACCGCCGACCCGGACCTGAGGGTGGAACGCCGGACGCTGCTGGCGCGCGAGCCCTTCGAGGTGCCGCCGACCGCCGAGATCGTCGCCGAGGTGAGTGCCGCCGCCGTCCTGAACGGGGTGACGCCGTCGATCGAGGGTGCGAGCTACTGGGCCGACTCGGGATACATCGCCGCCGCGGGCATCCCGACCGTGCTCTTCGGTCCGAGCGGCGCGGGCGCCCACGAGACGGAGGAGTGGGTCGGCATCGCCGCTACCGAGACGGTCGCGCGCACGCTCGTCGCGACGGCTCGCCGGCTGTGCGCCTGAGCACCGCGCGCCGGAGGGAGACCGTCGCGTCGCGGGGTCCCCTCCGGCGCTCCTGCGAGGTTACGAGTCGGAGATCAAGATGTCCGCGCTCGCTCCCTTGCGGCCGCCCTTGCCGCTGAGGACGACGGTGTTGTTGCTGCCCGGATTCATGGCAGCGGCGATGTCGAACGAGCGCTTCTCGCCGGGTGCAAGAGCCCGCTCGACGAACTTGACGCCGTTCACGTCGAGCCGGATCTTCCGGAGCCCCGGATCGCCGTTCGTGACTGTGACCTTGCTCTCGCTCTGCCCGAGACCCGTGAAGGTCTGGGTCGCCGGCTGGTCGCCGCCGGGATCACGCATGATCGATGTCAGCACCGGATCGCAGTCGACGACGTTTCCGGCGACGTCGGTCAACCGCAAGGCGATCTGCGCGCCGAGCGACTGGTCGATCTTCGTCGCACGGACGACGACCGGCGCCGTCGTGCCGACCACGAACGGCGGCACCGGGGTCGTTGCATTGCTCGACGCCGTGACGAGGATTGTCGCCAACCCGGAGCCGGAGTCGCCCACGGTGATCTCGATGTACTTCCGACCCGCGCTGTCGGCCCCGGTGGCGGTCAGCACACAGGTTGGCTTCGTCGTATCGGCTGCGGAGACCGTGACGGTCTTCGTCACCGCGTTCGTGTAGCCACCGCCGTCGGTGACTGTCAGGGTCACGCCGTAGGTGCCGCTGTGTGCGTACGCATGCGAGGGCTTGACGCCTGCGCCACTCGCTCCGTCGCCGAAGTTCCACGTGTACGACGCGATCGGGCCGTCCGCGTCGCTCGAGGCCGACCCGTCGAACGCGACCGAGCCTCCCGTGACCGGTTGCGCCGGCGTGTACGAGAACGCGGCGCGCGGGGGTGCGTCGAGCGTGATGGTGACCGTGTCGCTCCCGGAGCCGCCGTTGTCCGAGATCGATACGCCGATCGTCTTCGCGCCTGACGTCGTATAGGCATGCGAGCCGCTGCACGTCCGCGCCGCCTCGTCGACGGTCCCGGCGCTCGTCGTGCCGTCGCCCCACGAGATCGTGCAGCTGTGGGTGTCGCCCGCCGGCGGATCGTCGAAGGATGCGACGACGCTGATCGAGCCGAGCGGGTATTTGGCCGCAGTCGGCTTCGTCACGTGGACGACAGGCGCCGGATCGAACACCGTGTAGTCGACGCTCTTCGTCGCCGTGTTGCCGACGTTGTCCTCGGCGCTGACGGTGAAGGTATGCGTCCCGGTCGAGCCTGTGTCAACCGGCCCACCGTCCACCGCGGGACCGCTACAGGACTTGAGTCCCGAGCCGCTGTTGTCGGTGCACGAGTAGTGTGCTGCGACCGCGGAGCCGAGCGGGTAGCTGCCGGCGGGCGACGCGATCGCGATCGTCGGCGGCTGCCTGTCGACCATGTTCCCGGGGAGCGGGCCTGCCGTCGCACAGTTGCCGGCCTTGTCGCAGACCTGCCGCGAGTCCGTCGGCGCGTTCGGATCTGCCGTGCCCGCGGGCACGTGCGTCTTGAGCGTGAAGCTCGAGTCGCCGGGGTCGTTCAGCCCGGAGCCGCCGTCCGAGGCCGTGCACGCAATCGTCACGTCCGCGGCGTGCCACGCCGCGTCGGGGCCGCCGCACGAGATCGTCGGCGGCGTGTGGTCGGCGGGCGGCGGCGCTGTGAAATGCACCTTCCAAAGCACGCCGCAGGACGAGCAGGCCGAGTACGGCCCAAAGTTCTGCGTCGTGTCGTAGTACGTGTCGCCACCGACTGGTAGCAGGTCGCCGTAGGGATCTCCGCCGTGCGCCGACCCGTCGAACGAGTAGAGGAAGTTGACTGCGCTCGTGTCGTCGGGCGCCGCGTACGGGTCGAGGACATAGACCGTGCCCCAGTTGTACTGGCCGCCGCCCCACGTGATCCCGTAGAGGAAGCCGCCGGGTCCCGTCACGACGCCGTTGTAGAGGACGTGGCCCCAACCCTGACCGAACTCGTGGACGACCGCGAAGGTCCCGTCGGGGTCGATGCGGAAGACCTCGCCGTTGTTGTTCTCGTTGCCGATCGCCGTCGTGCCGTACATGTGACCGTCGGGCGCGAGGTAGAGCTTGGCCTGAGGATCCTGGCCGTCGAAGCCGCCGAACATGTGGATCGTAGTGAGACTCCCGTTGCCGGCCGCGTCGACGGCGAGCCGGAACACGGTCCCAAACCCATCGGTGGCGACGCCGCCGTGCTCCGTCGTGCCGTAGAGCGCACCGTCCGGGCCTTGCAGGAGGCCGGCGAGCGGATTCGCGCCGACCGTGTCGCCCGTCTGGTGGCAGAAGGAGTAGACCGTCTTGAACGCGAGCGTCGAGCGGTCCAGGCGATAGATCGAGCCCTGGCCGCATTGACCGCCGGTGACGGTGACGCCGTAGAGGTAGCCGTCGGAGGCGAGCAGGATCCGCCCGGACGGAGTCACGTCGCCCGGGTTCGAGGCGTTGTGGTCGCCCGGCGCGTCGCTCGTCGTGCTCCAACGGTGCACGATCTGGAAGCCGCTCCCGTCGGGATGGATGCGGTAGATGTCGCCGAGCGCGGTCGGGTCGTAGCTGTACAGCGTCGTCCCGTAGAGGAAGCCGTCGCCCCCGTCGGCGATCCCACCGCGGTATGGGCCGTAGCCGAGCCCCTCGCCGGCGATGAACTGGTGGTTCGCGTCACACGGGAAGCCGTGCACGAGCGTGTCCTGCGTCTCGCCGAGCCCGATCGAGTAGATGCCGCCGCCGTTCGAGCACTCGCCGCCGGTCTCACCGACGCCGTAGATCCGTCCGTCAGATGCGAGGATCGGGCCCGGTGCGGTCGGCGTGCGTGCGTCGGCGTCCGGATACTTGAACGCGTAGACGACGCTGACGTCGGCGGTGACGCCGGCGATGCGAGGGTCGGCGGCGCCGGCCCGGGCCGGCGCGACCGCAGCGATCACGATGGCCACTACGAACGTGCCGAGCAGTGCGGCGAGAGTTCTCATGTTTCGTCCTCCTTCGGTCGGGCTCCCGTGGCTCCGTCGACGAGCGCAACCGCCGGCAGCACGCGGTCGAGATCGACCTTGGCAAGGCGTCCCACAGCGCCGACCAGCTCGGGGCTGTCGCTCTCGAACAGGTAGAAGCACACCTCGTCGCCGGGGACGTACACGGTGTGGACGAAGCGGACGCGTCCGCGTGCCCGGTCGATCGTCTCCGTGGCAGCGCGCACACGGGCGGCGTCGAGGGCGATTGCGTCACCCTCGCGCCCCGCGAGGTACCGCTCCGCGAGATAGTGCTCCATCGGCGCCCGACGCTACGGCGACGTCCTGCGGCGTGGTAGTGGGGGAAACCCCACACTTTGCACGGCGGAGATTCTCGGTCGCTTCCGATTCGTGTTAGGAAGTGCGTATGCGGCTGATCTCGGAGGAGGTCGTCGGCCGCGACGAGGAGATTGGGGCGATCGACGCGTTTCTCGTCGCGGCTCGACCGGATGCGCTCGTCCTCGAGGGCGAGCCGGGGATCGGCAAGACGACGTTGGTGTCGCTGGCGGTGGAGCGCGCGCGCGGCCGCGGGTTCGCCGTGCTGTTTGCCCGGCCGACTGCTGCCGAGACCCCGTTCGCCTTTGCGGCATTGGGAGACTTGCTGGAGCAGGTGCCGGGCCGGCTACGAGAGGAGCTTCCGCCGCCCCAGGCCCGCGCCTTACGGGTTGCGCTGCGCGAGGAGGAAGCCGGGAGCGTTCAGTTGGATACGCACTCGATCGCGCTTGCGGTTCGTGGCGTCCTTCGGGCACTCGCACGCGATCGTTCCGTCCTGGTCGCGATCGACGATGGGCAGTGGCTGGACGAGCCGACGCGCGCGGTTCTCGACTTCGCGTTGCGCCGGCTCGAAGGGGACGACGTGCGGATTCTGATCGCGGTTAGACCCGATCGAGTCGCTCTTGCGCTGAACGGGACTCGCGTCCTCGTGCGCCCCCTTTCTGTCGGTGCGTTGCATCGTCTGCTGCAGCGGCGGTTGGGGCGTTCCTTCCCGCGTCCGCTCTTGCGCCGCCTGCACGAGACGGCGGCCGGAAACCCGTTCTTTGCGCTCGAGCTCGCGCGCACCGTCGACACGGACGAGGGTTCGGCCGCTCGCCCGCGTGGGGGATTCGCCGTTCCGCCGACGCTGAAGCGGCTCGTCGCAGCTCGTTTGAGCGAGCTTCCGGATGCAGAGCGCGAACCGCTCCTGGTCGCGGCGTTGGCAGCAGATCCGACTGTTGACCTGGTGGGAGAGGTGCTCGGGCGGCCGGTCCTCTTCGAGGTCGCCGAGGACCAGGCGGTGGTCGCGCTCGAGGACGGCAGCGTGCGCTTCACCCATCCGCTTCTTGCTGCGGGCCTCGTCGAGGAAGCAGGCGAAGATCTCGTGCGGCAGATCCATTTGCGGCTCGCGCAGGTGGCCCACGATTCGGAGCAGCGCGCCCATCACCTCGGCCGAGCGACCGTGGTGCCCGATGGCGCGGTGGCCGACACGATCGACGCGGCGTCGGCGACTGCGTACGGGCGCAGCGCGCGCTCGGTCGCGGCGGAGCTTGCCGAGACGGCGTTCCTGCTCACGCCCGATCACGACCCACGCCGCGCGCAACGTGCGGCGCGCGCCGGGACGTATTTCATCGAGAGCGGCGACGCAGCCCGCGGCGGTGCACTGCTTCGCCGCGCCGTCGAGATTGCGCCGTTTGGGCCGGAACGAGCGGAAGCGATCATCCGCTTTCTCGCCGCAGACGTGGGAGCGCACGCAGACACTGCGTTGGTCGAGGAGGCGCTCGCGGCAGCGGAGTCGGACGCCGCCGTTCGGGCGCGCGTGCACTTCGAGCTCGGCGAGATCGCTCTGCTTGCCGGCGCACTCGACGAGTCGCTCGTACACAGCAGGAGCGCCTGCGCGGCGGCCCGCGAGGTAGACGACCCTCGCTTATGGCTATCGATGATCGGCCGGTGCGTACGCACGGAGACCCTGGCGCTCGTGGGCGACCCGGAACCGGAGCTGAACGAGGCGGTGCGCGTCGAGCGCGGCACCGGCCTGTTGCCGCCCGGAGAGAGTCCACGGTTCTCATTGGCGCAACGTCTGCTCTGGCACGGCCGGCTCGACGAGGCGCGAAGCGTGCTCGACGACCTCCGTTCGCAGGCAATCTCGACAGACGACGAGTACGTCCGAACCGCGATCGAGATCTATCTCGTCCGCCTCGAGTTGCGCGCGGGGAACTGGACACTCGCGCGGTCGCATGCCGAGCGTGCGGATGAATCGACGGCGCAAGCCGGTTATCTGCAGGCGAGAAGCGGGACGCTGTCGGTGCGGGCGCTGGTCGAGGCTCATGTCGGAAACACGGATGCGGCGCTCGAGCTCGCGGACGCGAGCGACCGGTTTGCGAGCGACTGCGGCGATCGCTGGTTCCCCCTGCACAATCGAATGGCGCGCGGACTCGCACTTGCCGGAGCAGCGCGCTTCGACGAAGCGGGCAGCGCGCTCGGCGATCTCGGGGCCGACCTCGACGCCGCCCACATTCGCGAGCCGGGAGCCTTCCCGTTCGAGGCCGACGCGGTGGAGGCGTTCGCAGCGACGGGCAGCCTCGAAGCCGCAGACCGGATCGCCGTGCGGGTCGAGGAGCGCGCGAACGCGCTCGGTCGCGACCGCCTCCGCTCGACGGCGCTGCGTTGCCGCGGGGTCGTGCGAGTCGCCCGGCGCGACGAGGCCGCGATCGCGGCCTTCGACGAAGCGTTGCGGCTCGACGACGGGAGCCAGCCCTTCGAGCGCGCTCGGACCTTGCTCGTTCTGGGCGGAGCTCAGCGGCGCGCGCGCCGGATCCGCGATGCCCGCGACTCGCTCCAAGCCGCGCTCGCCTGCTTCGAATCGCTTGGAGCCGAAGGGTTCGCCGCGCGAACGCGTTCCGAGCTCGATCGCCTCAGCGGGCGACGCACCGCTGGAGGGCTGACTCCCACCGAGCAGCGCGTCGCCTCGCTCGTTGCAGAAGGACTCACGAATCGCGAGGTCGCGGCGTCGCTCGTCGTCAGCGTCAGCGCTGTGGAGGCGCACCTCACCCGGATCTACGAGAAGCTCGGCATCCGGTCGCGCGCCGCGCTTGCGCGGCAACTCGCGCGGTGACGCCGAGCGACGTCACGGCAGCCAGCGGTCGCCGCCGGGGGTGAGGACGAGTTCGTGGGTCATGCCGCGCGGGGCTTGAGCGGCGAGGAAGCGAACCGCATCGACGACGTCCTCCTGACGGACGAGAGCGGCGGGCGGCATTCCCGCGGCCATGCGCGCCGTCTTGGGCGAGTCGATGATCCCGTCGACGATCAGGAGCGCGACGTGGATGCCCCTCGGCCGGAGCTCTTGGGCGGCGGCGTGCGCGAGCGCGCGGGCGGCGGCCATGCCGGCGGCGATCAGGCCGCGCTCCGGGTTTGCGCGGCGGGCGGGGGCACCGGCGATCTGGACGAGGGTGCCGCCTCGGCCTTCCAGGGCCCGGGCGCCGGCGCGTAGGAACACGAAGGCCTGCCGGGCGACGGGTACGGTCCAGCCTTCGAAGCCGGCGATGCTGGCTTCGGCGACGGCGCCGCCGCCGAAACCGCTGCCGTCGTCGGGCGGATGGGCCGCGGAGACTGCATTGACGATCAGGTCGAGCGGCCCGAGCCTTGCAGCCGCGAGCTGCAGCGCTTCTCCGAGCTTGCCGGGATCGGCGGCGTCGGCGCGAACGGCGACTGCGCCGTCGCGCTCGAGGAGGTCCAGGTCGCCCTGCGTTCGCGCGACGGTGGCGACGCGGGCGCCGCGCGCGAGAAGGTCGCGCGTGATCGCGCCGCCGAGGTTCCGCGCTCCGAGGACGACCGCGGCTTGGACGCGGTCGCTAGGCATGGTGTTTGCCGATCCGCCTCAGGCGGAGCGCAACAGCCCCGCCAAGACCCGCTGCAACGGCGAGCGCGGCGAGTGAGCCGGCGAGGGCGGGCTTCGTCGTCATCACGAAGACGATGCCGAGCGCGATCCCCGTGTTCGTCCAGGAGGCGATGCCGGCGATGTGCTCGCGTGTGACCTGCGTGATTCGAGCCGGGACGGCGCCCTCAGGCGTGGTTGCGAGCTCCCGCTTGAGCGCGCGGCTGCGGCCGCCGAGGACGCCGGCGCCGACGACGAACAGGACGGCGACGCCGGCGAGGCTGGCGTCGACCCAGCCGCTGCTCCACGTCCAGCTCCGGTCGACGAGGTAGGCGCCGCTTCCCAGCAGCACGAGGAGCGCGATCGGGAAGACCCTGGCTCCCTTCTCGATCAGGCCGGCCCACATCCGAACCGCGGCAACGGTGTCTGCCGCCCGCAGACGCAGCTCGGCGAAGTGGAGCAGGGCCGAGGTGCCGATCGCGCCGAGGAGCGCGCATAGATGCAAGAAGAGGACGAGCCGGTAGCCGTCCATCGTTAGGACCCGCCCGTACCCGCGGACATCGTGATCTCCGTCATCGTTACCCTCCGCCAAAATTGACTACTCGTAGTATGTAGTGACTAGTCGGCTAGAGTAACGGAATGGCCGGCGATGTCAAGTCGAAGCGTCCCTACGAGTCGCCGCGCAGGCGCGCGCAGGCGGACGCGACGCGGCGGGACATCCTCGATGCTGCGCAGCGCCTGTTCGAGACCGACGGCTATGCCGTGACGACGATGGCGGAGATCGCGAAGGAAGCCGGCGTCGCGCTGAAGACCGTCTACCTCGCCTTCCAGACGAAGAGCGGCCTACTCCGCGCCGTCTGGAACCTCCTGCTCCGCGGCGACGAGTCCGACCAGCCGGTCGCAGAGCGCCGCTGGTACCTCGACGTTCTCGAGGAGCAGGACCCCGAACGCCAGCTGCGCCTCAACGCCGCCAACTCCGCCAACGGCAAGCAGCGCATCTCCGCGATCCTCGAGGTGATCCGCAGCGCGGCGGCAGTCGACAATGACGTCGCCGCCCTCTGGGAGCGCATTCAGGCTGACTACCACAAAAACCAGGGCGCGATCGTCCAACGCCTGCACGAGCGCGGCCACCTCGACCCCGCACTCGACGTCGAGCAGGCAACCGACATCCTCTGGACGCTCAACCACCCGAACAACTGGCAGCTGCTCGTGGTCGACCGCGGCTGGAGCCCGGAACGCTACGAGCGCTGGACCGGCGACCTCGCCTGCGCGCAGCTCCTCCGCCCCGGTCGAAGAGCGAAGCCGCAGCGCAAGCGCTGATCAGCTTGACCGCCCGGAAAGAGCGGCCTGGTCTGGGTTCTAGGCTTCACGGAGTGGCGGCGGACAAGCCTGAAGGAACGACGGCGGTCGCGTTCGCAGCTCGGGCCGTGCTGATCGTCCTCGCCTTGAAGTGTGCGCTCGAGCTTTCCGTCGCCGGACGGTACGGCTGGCATCGCGACGAGCTGTACTACGCGGTGGCGGGTCGTCATCTGCAGGGCGGCTATGTCGAGTTTCCACCGGTGACAGCGCTGCTGGCCGCGCTCGCGCGGGAGATGTTCGGCTGGTCGCTCGTCGGCTTGCGTGGGTTCACGATCCTCGCCGGTGCGGGCACGGTGGTTGTCGGTGCGCTCGTGGCTCGCGAGCTTGGTGCGACGCGTCGCGCGCAGACGCTTGCCGCAGTGCTCGTCGGGTTCGCGCCGGGCATGTTGGCGACCAACCTGCTCTTCCAGCCGGTGGCGTTCGACCAGCTGACGACGATGGTCGTCCTCTGGCTCGCGCTGCGCCTCGCGCTCGGGCGTGGCTCGTGGCCACTGCTCGGAGTTGCGGCAGGGATCGGGCTGGAGACGAAATACACGATCGCGGTCGTCCTCGTGCTGCTGACCGCAACGTTTTTCGTCTGGCGCCGCGACGTGCTGCGCTCGTGGGGCTTCCCGGTGGCCGTAGCGATCGCAGCTCTGCTGCTCGTTCCGAACCTCGTCTGGGAGGCGGATCACGGCTGGACGAGCGTGCGCTGGTTCCTGAACCCGCCGCCCAGCGGGAGCGATGAGACGCGGCCGCTCTTCATCGCCAACCTCTTCCTGCTCGCGGCGGTGGCGTATCCGGTCGCTGTCGCCGGGGTCAGGTCGCTGGTCCGCAGCCGCGCGCTGCGCGCGCTCGGCTGGACGGTCGTCGGAACGGTCGTCGCGTACTTCGTGCTCGGAGGGAAGTCGTACTACGCGCTGCCGGTGGTGTTGTTCGCGCTCGCCGCCGGTGCGATCCCGCTCGATCGCTGGGCGACACGGCGCCGTCTCCTGGCGGCCGGGGTCTCGTTCGCTGCGGTCGGCTTGGTGGCCCTGCCGATATTGCTGCCGGTGCTGCCCCTCCACGCCGCCGTCCGCCTCGGCGTTTTCAAGGCGCGCGGGGACTACAAGTCGGAAGTCGGCTGGCCCGCCTACGTGCGCCTCGTCGAGCGGCACGCGGAAAGCGCGCACGTGATCGTGGCGAGCAACTACGGCGAGGCCGGCGCGCTCGCATTGTTCGGCCGCGGCCTCCCGCCGGTCGCGTCGCCCGACGTGACGATGCGCTACTGGCGCCCCCGGGTGTTCGGAACGCGTGCGCTCGTGATCGGCTACTCCCACCACGCCGCCGCTCGTTTCTGCCGCAGCTATCACGTGGTCGCGCGCATCTCCGCGGCGAACGACAGCGACGAAGGGGGAGAGCCGATCGCGAGCTGCACGCTGCGCGGCAACCTCAGCGGGGTCTGGGCGAGCATCCTCGCGGCACCGAGCTGAGGCGTCTAGAAGTCGATGCGCATCACGACGCGACGGAGAGTCGGGCGACTGACCTCTGCGAACCCGGCGGCGGCGAAGACGCTGACGTGGCCGACGTGGAGCTCGCCCCAGGGGATGTCCTTTCCGTGCTCGGGATTCATCGGATAGCCCTCGAGCGCACGGGCTCCGCGGGCGCGCGCGAAGTTCACGGCAGCTCGCGCAAGCGCATACGTGATGCCGCGGCGACGGAACCCCGAGCGGGTGAGGAAGCACGGCACGGCCCAGATGCCCGCGTCGGTTCGGTCCTCCGAGCGCTTCCGCCAGGGCACGCTCCCGAGATAGGGGAATGCAAGGCGTGGCTCGATCGCGCACCACCCCGCGGGCTCACCGTCGACATAGGCGACAAGGCCGCTCGTCGTGCTCGACCTCGGATGGCCGCAATCGGTCTGCTCGCGCAGCATCTGGGCGCGTTCGAGATCGTCACCGGGCCAGGCGTTCCGCCCCAGCTTGAAGCGCTGGCAATAGCAGCGTCCCCCGTGACAGCCGGCGCCTCCGAGGACTGCCTCCAGGTCATTCCAGGACGCCTTGTTCGCCGGGACGATCCTGATGTTCGTCATCCGGCGGTCGGGGGGAAGAGTTCGATGCATCGGCCCGCGGCTTCCACGAGCGTGCCGCCGTCGATCTCGATGCTCGTCATGGGAATTGCCACGATCGGCCATTCGCAGAGGATCCGAAGGGGCCCCGAAGGCGGGAGCGGCCAGAGCCAGTAGCCCGGTCGAAACCACACGTCTCCTCCTCCCGCGTTGCCGCCGCCACCGGCATGCGGCATCAGGACCGGATCTTCAGGTTCAACGTCCGGTGTCATGAGCGTCCGATGCGCGCGCCGGCCGCCGAGGTTGGAGGCACGGCGACCGTCTACGAATTCGAAGCCGATACGAAGCAAGCTGTCCGGGAGATCTTCCTCCTCGAACATGTGCTGCTCGTGGAAGAGGCGGTTGGCTTGCGCTCGCGACAGTCCACGCGCTCGCGCGATGAAATCGAACGCCGCCCCCGTGGTGTAGACGACCGCATGGGAGACTGCGACGACACCGTTCTCGGACTGCGCGATGACCCTATCGAGCGGGATCGTTCTTCCGAGCTCGCTTTCAGGCGGGCCGAACCACGTCGGATGTCGGTGCTCGGAAAGCGCGTCGGAATCGTCGTCGTCGTGGCTGAACCCGAAGATCTGCTGGAAGCTCACAACCGGACGCTACGTCGGGCGGGACGATCCATGCAAGCCGGCGTGGGTGAATCACGCCAGCCGGCGTTCAGTCGTCCGCTGCCAGCTCGAAGCGGGCGATTACTCCCTCGTCGCCACCCTCGGGCACCGGGCGTTCAGGATGGCGTGTCGCCACCCACGCATATCCCCGCTCGGGGTAGGCGACGACATCCGGGAACCGCTTGGTCGAGATGCCGAGCATCCGCACAGGCTCGTCGGTGGGGTTCGAGAACGTGTGCAGCCCGTCCCGGCCTTCCGGGAAGTAGACGACGTCGCCGGGCGACAACTCCTCCTCTCCATCCGGCGTGCGGACGGTCAGCGTCCCACTGAGCACGAAGAACATCTCCTCGACGCCGTAGTGCATGTGCATCGGGCCTCCTGGCGCCTGCGGCAGGTATTCGATGAGCGACGCTCCGAGGTGGTCGGCCCCGAAGGCGTGCCCGAACCACCGGGCGCGCTTGTCGTCCTCCACCTCGTCCCACGGCTCGTCTTGCAAGAAGTTCAGGCGGCGCATGCGCTCCTCCGTTTCGTCGGGTTTCGAACGACTGCCGCTGCGACGATAGATTCGCTGCGTGCTGACGTCGAGGGCACGCGAACTACGGGAGCTCGCAGAGCGGATCGTCGCCGCACTGCCACCTGTTGTCGTAGAGGTCGTGCTGACGGGCGGCGTTTCGCGCGGAGTTGCCGACGAGATCTCGGACATCGAGATGCTTCTCGTCACGACGACGCGAATCGATCTCGCAGGGTGCTTCGAACATGCCGGGAGGGCGGGCTTGCGCAGTCTCGACACGTGGGGCGTTCAGGGCACCGATGCTTCGCGCGTCTTCGGCTACTACGAGGGTGTCCCGGTCGAGACGATCTGGTGGCCGCTCGACTTCGCGGAGGCGTCTGTCGCTGCGCTTGTCTCGGGCGAGCAATCCGCCTCGGCCGAGGCCCTGGTCAACGGAATCGCTCTTCGCTCGACAGGACTGTTGGAGGCCTGGCAACAGCGACTCGCCGTCTACCCGGAAGCACTCGCGGCGGCTCGTATCGAGGAGGCGGCTCTGCCCTGGGGCGGCTTCCATCCGACGGGGTACCTCACGCTCGCACGCCCCGGCGAGCGGCTTGCGCTCGTCGAGTACCTCTACAACGATGCAGTTCGCGTACTCCGGATCGTCTATGCATTGAACCGGGTCTGGCCGCCGACGAGCAAGCGTCTCGCTCAGCGGGTCCAAGCGCTCCCCGTGAAGCCGGACCGGCTCGCCGAACGAATCGAGGAGGCCCTCACCGAGTCGGACCCGCTGCGGCCGATGCTCGTGATGGTCGAGCTGCAGGAAGACACGGTCGGCCTGGCTCCCTCAGGGCCGAACATCGACCGAGCGGGCAGGTGGCTGCGCGAAGTCGTCGCCGTGCTGCGTGAAGCCTGCTGCTGATGAGCGCGTGGACGGCGAGGCTCGGGATCTCGAGCTGCGGCGTCGCTCTCGCGATCGCCTGTATCGTGGGTCATGCCGGGGCGAGAGTCGCTGCACCCGCGCCGTGTCGATTGACGCAGTTCGAATTGCGTCTCGGTCCTGATGTGAGCGAAGCGACGGGGCAGCATTCGCTTGCCCTGAAGCTCGTCAATCGGTCGGGGTCTCGATGCTTCTTCGACGGCTACCCCAGCGTTTCGTTCCGTGATGGCACGGGACCGCTTCCGTTCGTCATCACGCACCGCGGCGACCAGATGGTTACTTCGCGGGCGCCGGCACGATTTGTCGTCGCACCGGGGCACTCTGCGTTCGTCGTCTTGAATCACTACCGGTGCGACCGCGGCAGCCTTCGCGACGCGACGCATCTGGTGATCGGATCCGCCGGAGCGCATCGGGCAGCGGCAGTCGTTTTCACGATCACCGACCCGTACAGGAGGCTCAGCTACTGCGGCGCAGGCGATCCCGGATCGACCGTGGCGGTCTCGCCGTTCGAGCCTGCGCTCCGAGCCGCGCTCGGCTGAGCGTGTTAGTGGAAGAACGTGCCGAAGTAGTAGCCCTTGAGGCTGATCCGCGCCATCGCGTTACCGGCGCGAATGGTCTCCGGGTTGAGGTAGAGCTTGTGCGACGCGTCAGCCGCCTGCTGAGCTGACCCGTGGAGGATGGCGTCCTTCCACGCGCCCGCGTACCTGGCGTCGGCCCGATACGACGCGAGCAGGATCTTGAAGTCGGCGGCGATCGCCTTCGGGGGCGTCAGCGCCGCCATGCGCCCCGCCACCCGCTGGTAGATGGCCTGGAGTTGGGTCGCCGTCGCGGCCGCTTCGGTCGAATTCGGCGACGCGGTCGCCACGGGCAACGCCAAGAGCGCATGCTGGGCTTGCGTGCCGATCGCGCGCACGCGCGCATTGAACACCGCCTTCGGCGACGGCTTCGCGGCCGCCGCGGCCGCGCTGGAAACGAGGATCATCGCGACCCCCACGACGACCATGCAGAGCCTGCCGCGCGACTGCATCCCGGCAGTCTAGACACGCACCTCTACGGGCTCGTTCGCCTCAGTCTGAATCCACAGGGCCTCGCTTGAGCGCGCGGAGCTCGGCCGCCCGTGCGAGCTCAGCCGCAGCTTCGGCAGGTTCGAGGACCGCGGCGAGCGTCTCGCGGGCGATGACGTGCGCGTCGAGGAAGTCGCTCGATTCGGCGAACGCGACCGCCGTCCGCGCGAGCGACTCGGCGGACGCCCGGTCGCCAAGGGCGAGCCGTGCTCGTGCACGCGCGCACCGCCACAAGATGTTCGCGAGCACGTCGTTCGGACGAGCCGCAGCCTCACTCTTGGCGCTGAGCGCCTCCGCCTCGGCGTATTCGCCGTTCCCACACGCGACGAACGCGAGCTCCGCGGCCGCCGTCGTGTAGTTCGTCCGCTCGCCGAGCTCTTCGAGAGCGAGCAGGGCGCTTCGGAGGTCTTGCTCGGCGCCCTCCGGGTCGGCCCACCACGCGAAGAGCGCGAAGTACGGGATCCGGTAGAGCTCAGCCGGGTCGCCGGCTGCGCGGCGCGCGTCGGCGATCAGTGACTGCGCTTCTTCCGGCCGGCCCTGAATCGCGACGAGCCGTGCGAGCATGGCGCGAAGGGTCACCTCGAGGAAGCGGTCGCCCGCGATCTCGTCGAGCAGCTCGTGGCAGCGGCGCTCGGCCTCCGGTGCCGGTATCGGGCCGGACACGAGCGCGACCGCCAACCATTCGACGATCTCTCTGACCTCGAAGGCGTCGCGGGCGCGGCGGGCGTGCACCAGCGCCTGCTCGGACGCCTGGACGGATAGCCCGGCCTGCCGCGCCAGGTAGCGGGCCTGCGCGGCGAGCCGCCACGAGCGGGCGAGACCGACCTCGTCGTGGAGGCGTTCGAATGCCGAGATCGCGTCCTCCGCGACTGCAAGCAGTGCGTCGGCCGTCACGGTGGCGTCGGTGAAGAGGCGCAGAAACCCTTGTTGGACGCGGGCGTGCGCACGCAGGGATGCGTCGCCACGCTCGAGTGCGCTCTCGAGGATCTGCGCCGCCCAGGTCAGGTCGCCGCTCATTCCCTGGACGACCCGCACATTCGGGATCAGCTGCACGCGGGCGGGATCATCCGGCGGCAGCAGTGCCGCCGCACGCGAGATCAGGTTCACGGCCGCCGACGAGTCGCTGCGCATGAAAGCGCGTCGCCCGGCTGCACCGAGTCGAAGTGCTGCACGCCGTGCGAGCTCGCTGTCGGGAACCCCGAGCTCCGCTTGATAGCGGAACGCCTGCTCGAGGTGGTAGCCGATGATCTCCTCGTACTCGACCGCCCGTGACGCGGACCTCTGCTCGAGCCACGCCGCGTGACGCTCGTGCAGGGTCGCGCGGGACTCTTTCGCGACCGCGTCGTAGGCGGCGTCGCGGATCAGCAGGTGTCTGAAGCGGAAGCCTCGTTCGCCGGCGAACAAGGCGGATTCTGGTCGCACAAGGTCCTTGCGAATGAGCGCCGCCAGCGCCGGACGCGGATCGCCGGCCATGAGGAGCTCAACCGATCCCTGGTGGAACACCTTGCCCTCGACCGCGGCGCATTCGAGCACGACGCGCTCCTCCGGCTCGAGCCGATCGAGGCGCGCGGCAAGCAGCGCCTGAATGGTCGGCGGCACCTCGAGCTCCACCTCGTCTTCGGCCTCGAGCGCGAGCGCGAGCATCTCCTCGACGAAGAGCGGGTTTCCCTCTGCGGCCGCGATCACGCGTGTCCGGGTCGCGGTATCGAGCGCGGCCGGAGCGAGCGCGTCGACGAGCTCCGAGCTCTCGCCGTCCGAGAGCGGTTCGAGCAGGACGGTGGTCGCGTTGACTTTGCCGCCGCCCCAGTCGGGACGGATGTCGAGCAGGTCCGGGCGCGCGATGCAGAGGAGCACGAGCGGGACGTCTCGGCTCCAATCGGGGAACTGCTCGACCAGGTCGAGGAAGCCCCGATCGCCCCAGTGGACGTCATCGAAGACGAGCACGAGCGGCCGGCGCCGAGCAAGCGACTCGAAGAAGGTGCGCACCGCCCAGGACACGTCGTCGGCGCCGCCCTGCGCCTCGGAGATCCCGATCACGGCGGCGACACGCCGCGCGACAAGGTCTGCTCCGTCCAATCCGCCGAGCAGCTCGACGAGCCGGTCGTGGGTCGGCTCGACGACCGCGTCCCGAATTGCCTCGGCGACGGGCCAGTAGGTGATGCCCTCGCCGTAGGGCAGGCAGCGGCCGCGGGCGATGCTCGCCGCGTCCTCGAGCTCGTCGAGGAATTCCTGGACAAGGCGCGACTTGCCGACACCGGCGACGCCGAGCACCGTGAAGAGCTGGCACGACGAGTCGTCGACCGCCTGCTCGAACGCGTCGCGGAGCCGGCGCCGTTCCCGTGCGCGCCCGATCATCGGCGCGGCGCTGCGGCGTCGTTCTCCGTCGATCGGTGTGTCGAGCAACCGGTGGCCACCGTCCCCGGCCGGCTGGGTGAGGACAGCTCCACCGACGACGCGCAGCGTCGCCGGGCCGACCAGGATCTCTCCTTCGGCGGCGACCTGCTGTAGTTGGGCCGCGCGCCCGACCATCCCGCCGACGACCGTGCGCGCCCCATGCGTCACGACCTCGCCCGTGTCGATGCCGACGCGGAGGGCGAGCTCGCCGTGGAGCGCCACACGGTCGCGCACCTCGGCGGCGGCTCGCAAGGCTCTCAGTGCGTCGTCTTCGTGGACGACCGGGGCACCGAATACGGCGCTCAGGCCGCCGTGAAGCAGTCGTTCGACCGTGCCGCCGTGCCGCTCGAGGACGGTCTGCATCTCTTCGAGGGCGCTGCTCGTGACGCGCTGGAGAACCTCCGGGTCGAGCGTCCCCGAGCGAGGCCTCACATCGGCCAGCAGCATGGTCACCGTCTTGCGCCCGAGTCGCACGAGCGCAGGCGCCGGGGTGGGGGCCGGCTCCGGCACTGACGGCAACTCGAGAGACGCGTCGTGCTCGAGGATCATCCGCTCGAGCTGCTTGAGCGGCTCGCCGGGCTCGATTCCGAGCTCGACCGCGAGCAGGCGCCTGCCTGCCTGGTAGACGTCGAGCGCCTCGGCTTGACGACCGTCCCGGTAGAGGGCGAGCATCAATTGCGCCCGAGGACGTTCGCGAAGCGGGTGAGCGGCCACGAGGGCCTCGAGCTCGCCGAGCACCGCGTGGTGTCGTCCGCCCGCCAACGCGCGTTCGAGCTGCCGCTCGAGACAACCGAGGCGAAGCTCCTCGAACCCCGCGGCCGCGGCCTCCGCGAAGCGGAGCGGGGCGAGGTCGGAGAGTGGGGTGCCGCGCCAATGCGCGAGCGCCTCGTCGAGCTCGCCTTCCTCGGTGAGACGGCGGACGCGATCGACATCGAGCTCGCCTTCGTCGACCCGGAGCAGATAGCCGGGCGCTTTCGTCTCCAGCCGGCCGCCCCCGAGCAGCTTGCGGAGCTGGGAGACATACACCTGGACGGCCTTCGCCGCCGTCTCCGGCGGGTTGTCCTCCCACACCGCGTCGATCAGCCGGCTCGCCGCGATGACCCGGTTCGGCTCGAGCAGGAGGAGCGCGAGCACGGCGCGCTGCTTCTGCCCGCCGAGGTCGAGCGTCCGCCCGTCGGCGACGACCTCGAGCGGACCGAGGATCCGGAACTCCATCCAAGCCTCCTTTGGGTGGACCTTAACCCGCGGATTACCGAGCCTTAAGCGGCGTGTCGTCTAGTGCACGCAGCGGTCGCAAGGGGCGATCGCAAAGAGCAAAAAGGGAGGAACGATGTTCCGCACGAAGCTCACGTCCGTAGGTGTCGTCATCGCGGCGGCGTTTCTCGGAGTCGTGCCGCACGGTGCCCTGGCAGCCAACGACAGCTGGTACTCGTACGCGACGTCGCTGACGAGCGCCAAGCAGGTCGCACCCGATCCCTGGTACCCCTACGCGGTCGCGCTGACGGAGGCGCAGCAGTCGGTTCCGTTCATCACCGATACGCTCGCCCCGGCTGCCAAGGCGCCGGTGCAGAGCTACCGCTTCACGACCGACACGCTCGCGCCGGGCGGCAAGGCGCCGGTGCAGAGCTACCACTTCACCACCGACACGCTCGCGCCGGGCGGCCAGGCGCCGGTACAGAGCTACCGCTTCATCACTGACACGCTCGCTCCGGGCGGCGGCACGAGCACGGTCGTCTCACCCTCTTCGAACGGCTTCGACTGGGGCGACGCCGGCATCGGCGCCGGCGTCATGGCCGGTATCGCGCTCCTGCTGCTGGGCAGCGGCCGGCTGGTGCAGCAGCGCCGGAAAGTCGTCGCCGTCTGACCGGGAAGAGAAAGGGCGGCGCCACGAGTGGCCGTGGCGCCGCCCTCGTCGTGGGCATAAGCGCACGTAGGTCGTGGCCGGAACCCATAGCATCGTGCCCATGCGTGAGCTGCGCCCCGGTATCTGGCATTGGCGGTCGCCGCATCCCGACTGGGACGCGGAGCAGTGGTGGCCCGAGCTCGTTTCGTCGTACGGGATCGAGCTCGGCAACGACTTGCTGTTGTTCGATCCGCTCTCCGTTCCCGACGAGCTGCGCGAACGCGCGACCGCCGTCGTCCTGACTGCGCCGTACCACGAGCGCGACGCCCGTCGGCTCGGCCTTCCGGTACACACGCCGCCCGCAGACACCTGGCAGGACTGGGTCGAGAAGTTCGGTGTCGACCCCGAACGCGTGCGTGGCATGGAGAGTGAGGACCTGGCCTGGCTGCGTGCGGGCGAGGCCGAAGGACACTTCCACGCTCCCGGGGCGTGGCCGTTCGGGATCGAGGCGTACCCGGGCCGGGAGGACAACGATCTCGTCCTCTGGCTGCCGGCGATCAACGCGATCGTCAGCGGCGATTCGCTCTCCGACTTCGGCGACGGCCTGGGCATCCAGCTCGGCGGGCGCACGCACGTGACGCGCGACGATGTTGCTCAAAGGCTCCAACCGTTGCTCGACCTCCCGGTCGAGCTCGTGCTGCCCGCGCACGGCGAGCCGACGGATCGCGCGGCGCTCGAACGCGCGCTTTCCTGAGCCTCGAGGCGGGTCCGTCGCTCGATATCTGGATCAGTCTGATGCTGAGCGCCGTCACACCCGCTCGAGCCCATAGGATCGCGCCGTGCCGTTCACGCTCACGAACATCAAGGAGGATCTGGAGGACATCGGCTCCAGGTTCGACGGCGCGCCGGACCTGGAGTTCCGCGCGGCGACCAAGGCGCTCGAGCTCGAGAAATCCGGCCTGAGCTACCAGCGCGTCCCGCCGGGCTACCGCTTTCCGTACGGGCACACGCACAGAAAGCAGGAGGAGGTGTACGTGGTCGTGCGCGGGAGCGGACGGATGAAGGTCGACGACGAGGTCGTCGAGCTCAAGGAATGGGACGCGGTGCGCGTCCCGCCCGGTGTGTGGCGAGGCTACGAGGCCGGGCCGAAGGGCCTCGAGATCCTCGTCATCGGCGCGCCCAATCTCGGCGAAACTCCGCGCGACGACGTCGAGGGCCGCCGCGACTGGTGGGCTGACTAGCCGCTCGCCGAGCGTCGGTGGGCTCCCGCAGCGCTAGGTTCCCGTAGACGGCACCCTCTTTCGGGATGAGGTACGCAGTGACAGAGGCGCGGTCAAACGGCTGGCGCAATGTCTGGGATTTCAACGACCTGGACCTGAGCGAGCGACGATTCCGGGTCTCGCTCGAAGAGGAAGAAACCGAAGCGGGCCGAGCTGCCCTCATCACCCAGCTGGCGAGAATCGAAGGATTGCGTGGCGACTTCGTTGCGGGCGAGCGCCTGCTCGCCAAAGCCGAGGCGCTCGGCGGAGCGGAGGGCTGGGTCCTGATCGAGCGAGGACGGCTCCTGCGGTCGAGCGGGGACGGTCCGAGCGCGCTCCCGCTCTTTGAAGCCGCCTTCGAGCGGGCCCGCGCCGTCGGCGACGGATTCCTGGCCGGCGACGCCGCTCACATGGCTGCCCTCGTCGGAGACATGGAGGCATGGACTGCACGCGGGATCGAGCTGACCGGGAACGATCCTGGCCGCTACTGGCTTGCGCCGCTTCTCAACAACGTCGGCTGGTCGCGCTACGAGGCAGGAGACTTCGACCGCGCTCTCGACGCGTTCGAAGAGGCGCTCGCGGTGCGTTCGGAGGATCCGCACGAGCCCCATGAGTGCGAGATCGCCCGCTACGCGGTTGGCAAAGCTCTCCGCGCACTCGGGCGTATCGACGATGCGACAGGCCAGCTAGAGCTCGCCGTTGCCTGGGCAACGGAGGCCGGCATCGACACTCCGTACTTCCATGAAGAGCTTGCCGAGTGTTACGCCGCCGCTGGTCGGACCGAAGAGGCACGTGTACAGGCCGGGCGCGCCATGGAACTCTTCCGCGAGCACGAGGCGGCCGGTGCGCGCCTGGGACGACTGCTCGAACCCGCAGGGTGACCGCGTACACCTGATTCGACGTAACGGAACGGCTCTAGAGTCGAACTGACCTAGCGGTGGTTACACCGCTGTAGCGGTTTTCAGGACATGAGCCGGTTTCGGGGTTTATTGAGCGAGTTCACAGCGCGGCACGCTCGCCGAGGACGCTCAGCGAACCATGAAGTAGGGGCCGTAACCGCCTTAGGCGGCGCCCCGTTTGATCGTCCGTGATGCGTGCGTCTGGGGTCAGTTTTTGCCCTCTGGGTAGTGGTCTTGCTTTGCGGCGGCGGGACATTTTTGCTCCTGCCGTTGCAGTCAGTCCATGCCGTCTTCTGACCTTCGGCGGATGCGCAGGCTACGACGGAGGAGGTACGTACTGATGTCCAGCTATGACGACCGGGACACGGCGATCACGCGTGATCCCCGGTATGGCGAGCAGCAGGGGCCGTCGATGACGCCGCCCTACCAGCAGCAGCAGCCGTATTACGGCTACGGAATGCCGTATGGACGCCGTTTCGGCGGTGGAAGGGGCAGGGGGATGAACGGAGGCTGGTCTGAGACGAAGCCGTTTTTCATGACCAGCGAGTTCCTCGGCACGCTGTTGTGCATCATCGGCGTCTGCATCACTGCAGCTTCCACGTCCGACTTGAATTCGCACGGCGCTGCACTCTTCTCGACCGTGCTCGTTGCCGCATATGTGGTCAGTCGCGGCATCGCCAAAGCAGGAACGCGCAGCCGCGCGAACGACCCTCGCGACGAGTTGCAACTGGGCCGCTCACACGACGGCCACTCGCACGCTCCGACCACCTAAGCAGAACGTCGTGCCTGGCGATCCGCTTGATCCCGCGCGGATCGCCAGGCATCCGCGTTCAAACTCTTTCACCTGAGCTCGCGTCGAAGACGCAGGATCCGGTTGACGTGGACGTCGAGCTCGCCCCTCCTTGCGAGCGGCAGGAGCGAGCGGATTGCCCGGCGGGCGTGCGCGGGGCTCGTGAACAGCACCATGTCCGCGCCGGCGCGGATCGCCTGAGGAGCCCAACGCTCGACTGGCGCAGTTCGGACGAGCGAAAGCGAATCCGTAATCGCCAGGCCGTCGAAACCCAGGCTGCGGAGGCGACGATACGTCGAGGGCTCGAGCGAGCCGCGGAACGGCTCCCCGTAGAACGCGTTCCCGACCATCACGCAGCGGAGCCCGTTGCGAGTTGCCCGGCGGTAGGGCAGGAGATCGCGTGGACGCACGTGGGCATCGACATGAGGTCGATCGTCGGTCGAGTAGGCGGCCGTGCCGAGTCCCGGGAAATGCTTGGCGCAGGCTGCACGCCCGAGGCCGCGGGCGAACGCCACCGCGTACTGTGACCGCACGAACTGGCGTGAGCCGAGCGGCCCGTCCGAAAGGTCCATCACGGGCGCGAAGTCGACGTCGATCCCGACCGCCGCAAGGCGCGGGCGGTCGCGCGTCCGGCCTCGAACGCCTGCTCGGCGCTCGTGTACGAACGCGCCGCGAGCCGGGGCGGCGCGTCGCGCACCGCGCGGACGGCGCCTCCTTCCTGGTCGGCGAACGTAATCCCGGCCGAGCTGGCGAAGATGCCCGGGCGCACGCTCGTCACGACGACAGCCTCCGCCTTCTGGAGCGGCGTCATCGCGAGGGCGGTTGCAAAGACGGCGAGTGCGATCACGCGGCCGGGGGCCTGATGCTCCAGCGTCGCCGCTGCGGCGGCACCCCCTCCTCGCCGAGTGCCCGGGCGGCAGCAGTGAGGTCGGCTGCGTGGATCTCAATCAGTTCCGCGGTTCCGAGATCGTCGAGGGGCTCTTCAGCAAGCCGAAGAGCTTGCGTGTTGAGCGCCTGCTCGAAAAGCGTCCGCGCGAAGCGCGCGTTGCCGAAGCCTTCGCCGCGTTTCACACCGTCGATGATCTTGCGCAACTCGGACTGTGCATCCGCGGCGAGCGCGTAGCTGCTCTGCGCCGCGAGCTCCCGTGTGATCGCTACGAGATCCTCGGTCGAGTAGTCGGGGAACACGATCTCGCGGGCGAAGCGGGAACGGAGCCCGGGGTTCGAATCGAGGAATCCCTGCATCAGACGCGGATACCCGGCGACGATGACCACGAGCCTGTGCCGGTAATCCTCCATCCGCTTCAGAAGCGTCTCTATCGCCTCAGGGCCGAAGTCCACATAGTGGCCGACAGGCGCAAGCGAATAGGCCTCGTCGATGAAGAGGACCCCGTCGAGAGCGCGGCGGACCGCGCGGTCGGTCTTGACGGCCGTCGAGCCGACGTACTCGCCGACGAGGTCGGCACGATCGACCTCGACGAGGTGCCCCTTGCTCAGGAGCCCCATCGACCGGTACATCTGTGCGAGGAGGCGAGCGATCGTCGTCTTCCCGGTTCCCGGGTTGCCGACGAAGACGAGATGCTGCGACGTCGCCACCTCCGGCAGGCCGTGCTCGAGCCGACGCCCCTGGATGCGGAGGAAGGCGAGCAGCGCACGTACCTGCTCTTTCACGGTCTCGAGGCCCACGAGAGCGTCGAGCTCCGCCTGGAGCTCGGGCAGCGGCCGGGCCGCTTCGGGGCGAGCGATCTGGTCGCTCACCCAATCGATCAGCGGATCACCGCCCGCGGCAACCGCGATCCGGTCGCGAAGGAGCCGCAGCCCGCGTCCGATGTTCGCCGCTGTGTCCACCCGTGGTGGATTCCCCGAAAAGCACACCGCAACCCCGTCACGGCCCGAGTAACAGGGAGTCCTCGGCACGGAGCGGCGCCAGAGTCGAACTGACCTACCGGCGGGTTACGCCGGCGTACCGGTTTTGAAGACCGGTTGGGCCACCAGGCCCAGCCGCTCCGCTCTACACCTTATGGACGTCGGCCTCGTAATGGCTCACGTGGAGGTCGCGCTCGACGAGATAGCGGTCGTCCTCCGGAAAGAACACCGCCGCCTCGAGGTCATCGCCCGCGAACGCGCGCACGTCGTCGAGCGAGTCGAAGAGCAGGACGGTCTCGAACTCCGCGCGGTCCCCGACGACGCGTCGAAGGAGAAGCGTGCCGCGGGACCCTGCGAGTTTCCGGGCCGAAGCGAGTCCCGATTCCTCGACGTAGGCGGCGTACGCTTCGCCGTCCTCGGCGCGCGTCGCTCCGCGCCAGACGCGCGCGATCACGATCCCTCCAGAGCGCTCGTGTCCCAGCCCGACAACTCGTAGGCCTTCCCCGGCGTCGCGCCGACCGACAGGATCACCGTCCCCGCCTCCTTCGCGAATGCGACCCGCTCGACGAGGGGATCGGCTACGTGGATCACGGTGACCGCGGCGGCATCGACTTCCTCGCCGCCGATCGTGAACGTCGCGCGGCCGCTGATGACGAAATAGAGCTCTTCCTGGCCGCTCTCCTCCTCGGTGTGCTGCTTGATCACCTCGTCGCCGTCGGTGCCGCGCCACGCATTCACGCCGAGCGACCGGATGTCGAAATGGTGGCGGATCGGCGCCCAGTACGGCCACTGCTCCGCGGCGATGTCGTCGAGGTTCGCTGCCTTGTATGCACTCACGCCGGACCTCCTGGTTCGTAACCACTGATAGACTATCAGAGGTTATGCCGGATCTTCAGCTGATCAGGGACTTCGTCAATACGGCCGATCTCGAGGATCGCCGCGACGATCTCGAGCACGGCCGCGGGCTCGTCCGCTGGCTCGCGGAGCATCGTCTCGTGAACGGGCCTACACGTGCAAGTGAGCGCGACGCCGCGTACGCGCGCGAGGTCCGCGAGGCGCTTCGGGAGCTCCTGCGCGCGAACAACGGCGTCGCGGTGGATCGTGACCGTGCCTCGGCGACGCTCGACGAGGCCGCCCGGCGCGCAGGGCTTGCGGTGCGCTTCGAGGAGGGAGCGATTCGGTTCGCACCGACCCGTGGCGGCGTCGCCGGAGGGCTCGCCCTCGTGCTCGCAGCCGTCGGGGAGGCAATGAGCGACGGCTCCTGGCGCAGGCTGAAGGCGTGCCGGTCCGACACCTGCCGCTTCGCGTTCATCGACAACGCACGCAACCAGTCGCGCCAGTGGTGCTCCATGGAGGTCTGCGGCAACCGTGAGAAGGCTCGCAGTTTCCGGGCGCGGCATGCGTAGAGGCGCGCGGCTTGCCGCGCCTCTCGTTCCCGCGGCTGCCGCTCTCGGTGCATCGTTCGGCGTCCTGGCGCGCACCGCCCACTTCGACGCGATCACGGCCATCGTCATGTCGGCGACGACCTTCGCCGGCTCGGCGCAGGTCGCGGCCGTTTCGGTGCTCGGCGCCGGTGGGAGCATCGCGGCCGCCGTCGTCGCCGCGCTGCTGTTGAACGCACGGTACGCACCGATCGGCATCACGGTCGCGCAGTCCTTCCGCGGTCACGTGTTGAAGCGCCTCGCCGAGTCGCAGCTCGTCATCGACGAGTCCTGGGCCTTGTCGGGCGGGGGCACGAGTCGTTTCGACCGGCGCGTCCTCCTCGGCGTGGGCGCATCGCTCTGGGTCGGCTGGGTGGGCGGCACGGCCGTCGGCGCGCTCATCGGGCAGGCGATCGGCGACCCGTCGGCGTTCGGCCTCGACGGCGCCTTCGCTGCGTTGTTCCTCGCACTGCTCGCGGCACAGCTCACCGACCGAAGGCGCATCGTCGCTGCCGTGGGCGGAGCGACGATTGCCGCGGCACTGATTCCGTTCACGCCGCCCGGCATCCCGATCATCGCGGCGACGGCTGCAGTGGCACTCGGCTGGAGGCGCGCGTGAGCACCGCGTGGGCGACGGTGATCGCAGTCGGTGCAGGTACCGTCGTGTTGAAGGCGGTCGGACCGGTCGCGGTCTCCGGACGGCGTCTGCCGGCCCGCGTCTCCGAGCTGCTCGAGATGGTCGCACCGTCGATCCTCGCAGCGCTCGTGGTCACCGAGACCTTCGCGAGCGGCCGCTCGCTCGTCCTCGACGCGCGGGTTGCAGGTGTAGCAGCGGGGATCGTCGCCGTTCGACTGCGCGCGCCGCTCTGGCTCGTCGTCGTCGTGGGTGCGCTCGCTACGGCGCTCGTGCGCCTCGTCAGCTGAAGCGGCCCAGCAGCTCGTCCGGCGGCAGATCGGCCAGCGAGTGCACGACGAGATCGGCCTCGGCGAGGCCGTAATCCCGCGTGACCGAGTTCGGGATCCCGACCGTGAAGATGCCGGCCGCCTTCGCCGCGCGCACGCCGTTCGGCGAGTCCTCGAAGACGACGGCCTCGTCGGCGCCCACCCCGAGCGCGTCGAGCGTCTCGAGGTACAGGATCGGGCTGGGCTTGGCGCGCGAATGGTCGCCGTCAGCCGTGAAGATCGCGTCCCAGCCGACCGTACGCTCGAGTCGCGCGAGGTGCATGTCGATCCAGCGCCGCGAAGAGCTCGAGACGATCGCCCGCTTCAGGCCGTGCTCCTCCGCCGCAGCGAGGTACTCGGCGATCCCCGGGCGCAGTTCTTCCGCCTCGATCAGGGTGAGCTCATGCCCGTAGCGCCGCTCGTTCAGCGCGTCGCGCTCGAGCGGCTCGCCGACGAGCTCCTCCAGATGATCCATCGGGCTCCAGGCGCCGGTCGTGCCGACCACGAGCTCCCACTTCTCGGGAGGCAGCTCCTGGCCGTGCTCGCGATAGAGCCACTCCCAGCCGGCGCGCGAGGGCGTCTCGGTGTCGAGGATCAGCCCGTCGAAGTCGAAGAGAAATGCGCGGATCGCCACCGCGATGCAGAGTACGCGCGTGGCGATCCTGGGCGTCGACGTTGGCGGGACGTTCACGGATGCCGTGCTGCTCGCCGACGGGCGCATGCGGACCGCGAAGGTGCCGACCGCGGCTCGGCAGGAAGAGTCGGTGCTCGCCGCCGCTCGCGCCGTCGGCGCGAACGACGTCCTTCGCTTCGCACACGGGACGACCACGGCCACGAACGCGCTGCTCGAGCGGCGCGGCGCGCGGACCGCATTCGTCTCGAACGAGGGCTTCGAGCATCTGCTTCATCTCCGGAGCCAGACGCGCGCGCATCTGTACCGGCTTTGCGATGCGCATCCTGCCCCGCTCGTCCCACTCGAACGCTGCCACGGCGTGCGAGGCCGCATCGGTCCCGACGGCGAGCTCGAGCCGCTCGACCTCTCGACGCTGCCCGACCTCGGGGATGCCGAGACGGTCGCGGTGTGCCTGCTCTTCTCCTTTCGCGATCCGTCGCACGAGCAATCGGTCGTCGCGGAGCTGCGTCGCCGCCATCCAGGCGTGCACGTCGTCGCCTCACACGAGGTCGCCCCGGAGTTCCGCGAGTACGAGCGCGCCTCGACGACCGCGGCCGACGCCTACCTCGCTCCCATCGCGGCGCGCTATCTGCGGGCGCTCGGTGAAGGCGCACGGTCAGCTGGGCTCCCGGAGCCGCTCGTCATGCTGTCGTCGGGCGGCGTCGCGTCGATCGCGGACGCGGCGGCGCACCCCGCGACGATCCTCGTCTCGGGGCCTGCGGGCGGCGTTGTCGGCGCGGGTCTCGTCGCGCGTCGCGCCGGCTTCGAGCATGCGATCGCCTTCGACATGGGCGGCACCTCGACCGACGTCTGCCTGCTTCCGGGCGGCCGGGCCGCGCGAGTTGCGGAGCGTCTCGTCGGCGGCTTTCCGATCCGCCTGCCGACCGTCGACCTGCACACGGTCGGCGCCGGCGGCGGCTCACTCGTGAGTCGCGACGCCGGCGGCGCGATCCGCGTCGGCCCTGAATCGGCGGGAGCACACCCCGGGCCCGCGTCGTACGGCACCGGCGGCGGTGCCACGGTCACCGACGCGAACCTCCTGCTCGGCCGGCTTCCCACCGAGCTGCCGGGGGGTCTCGTGCTCGACCGCGACGCGGCTGAGCGCGCCTTCGGCGACATCGACCCGCAGGCCGTGATCGACGTCGTCAATGCGGAGATGCTCCGCGCCTTGCGCGTCGTCTCCGTCGAGCGCGGCCACGATCCGCGCGACTTCGCACTCGTCGCGTTCGGTGGCGCAGGGCCATTGCATGCGTGCGCGCTTGCCGAGGAGCTCGGCATCGGCACGGTGCTCGTGCCCGAGGCCGCCGGCGTTTTGTCGGCGCTCGGCCTCGTCGCCGGGGACGAGCGCCGCGACGAGGTCACCTCGTACGTGCTGCCGCTCGCCGACGCGGGTGAGCTCCCGGCCGAGGGCGAAGCCGAGCTTCGCTACCGCGGGCAGTCCTTCGAGCTGACGGTCCCGATCGAGGCGGACCTCGCGGCAGCGTTCCATCGCGCACACGAGGAGCGGTACGGCTACGCGGAGCCCGCGCGCGAGATCGAGCTCGTCGCGGTGCGCACTGCGGAGGTCACACCCGGCCCCGAGGTCACCTTCCAGGCTCGAGACCGGCGCACGGTCGAAGGCCCGTCGGTCGTCGAGCTGCCCGGCGCGACCTGCTGGGTGCCTGCCGGCTGGAGCGGGGAGACGTCGGAAGAGGGCACCCTCGTGCTGCGCCGATGAACGTCGAGCTGCAGGTGATCGGGAGCTCGCTTCGCGCCGTCGCGGAGGAGATGGGAGCCGTGCTCATCCGCTCTGCCTTCTCCGCGAACATCAAGGAGCGGCGCGACTGCTCGACTGCGATCTTCGACGAGACGGGACGGATGATCGCGCAGGCGGAGCACATCCCCGTTCATCTCGGCGCGATGCCCGACGCCGTCGCAGCGGCCATGGCGCTTGGACTGTCCACCGGGCAGGTCTGCATCCTCAACGACCCGTACACCGGGGGGACGCACCTGCCCGATGTGACCCTCGTCTCGCGGACGTCGCTCGGCTACGCGGTCTCGCGGGCACACCACGCCGACGTCGGCGGCATGGAGCCCGCGAGCCTGCCCGCGTTCTCCCGCGAGCTCTACCAGGAGGGGCTGATCATCCCGCCGACGCTTCTCACCGCGGAGGTCGAGCGGCTGTTCGTCGCGAACGCGCGCAATCCGGACGAGCGGCGCGGCGACCTGCGTGCGCAGATCTCCGCGCACCGGCTTGCGGAGC
The DNA here is from genome assembly GCA_963848665.1 of uncultured Actinomycetes bacterium. Taxonomy (GTDB): domain Bacteria; phylum Actinomycetota; class Thermoleophilia; order Gaiellales; family Gaiellaceae; genus Palsa-739. The sequence continues at coordinate 314,641 of CAWKEF010000001.1, read as the reverse complement.
GGCGCATCGACGAGCTCGGTGAGCGGCGCGGGCGCGACCGCGTCACCGCGGCGATGGACGAGCTGTACGCGTACTCGGAGCGGATGGTGCGCGCTGCGATCGCACGCCTGCCCGACGGCACCTGGTCGGCTGAAGACGTCGTCGAAGCGGTCGACGGCGAGCTGACGATCCGAGCCTCGGTCGAGATCGCCGGCGACGAGATTCGTGTCGACTTCGCCGGCACCGACGCACAGGACTCCTACAACCTCAACTGCCCGATGTCGGTGACGCGGTCGGCCTGCTACTTCGTCGTCCGCTGTCTGACGGAGCCCGATCTGCCCGCGTCGGGCGGTGCGTTCGCGCCGGTCACCGTCAGCGCGCCGCCGGGTTGCCTCGTGAATGCGTTGCCGCCGGCCGCGGTCGTCGCGGGTAACACGGAGACGGCATCGCGCATCGTCGACGTGCTCTTCCGCGCGATCGGCGATCGCGCGCAAGGGCAGGGAACGATGAACAACGTCGCGCTCGGTAACGAGCGCTTCACGTATTACGAGACGATCGGCGGCGGCCAGGGCGCGTGCGCCGACGCCGACGGGCCGTCGGCCGTGCACGTCGCGATGTCGAACACGCTGATCACTCCGGTCGAGGCGCTCGAGCTTTCGTATCCCCTGCGGGTCGAGCGCTGGCAGCTGCGAACGGGCTCGGCCGGCGGCGGCGCACACCGGGGCGGCGACGGCGTCGTACGCGAGCTACGGGTGCTCGAAGACTGCCGTCTCTCCGTCCTTGCCGAGCGGCGCGCGCACGGCCCGCACGGAGCGGCGGGCGGCGCCGACGGCGCCGCCGGGCGGACGCTCGTGAACGGGGAGGCGCAGCCCGCGAAGGTGACGAAGCAGCTGCGGGCAGGAGACGTCGTGCGGATCGAGACGCCCGGCGGCGGTGGGTTCGGGGCCTAGAGCGCCGGCAGGCCGTCGATCGACTCGGCGTTCTTCTCGGCGATGTACGCGTCGAAGCCGCCGTTCCGCACCATCTTGTCCTGCCATGCCGCCTGTTGCGTGCGAATGCCGTCGAAGCGCATGAGCGGCACGCCGTAGCCGCACGAGTCGGCGATCCGCTCGACGTCGACGTGGATGACCGAGCGCACGGCGTGCTCGGGCGGATCGAAGCGCGCTGCGAGCTCGTCGTCCGGCGGCAGGACCGACGCACGCCCGTGCATGCGCACGATCCGGGGCGGTCCCTCGAACGCGCAGAACATCACGACGATGCGGCCGTTCTCCCGCGCATGCGCGATCGTCTCGGCGCCGCTGCCGACGAAGTCGAGATAGCCGACCGTACGCGGCCCGAGGATCTGGAACCAGCGTAGGTCGCCTTTCGGCGAGACGTTCACGTGACCGTCCTCCGCGAGCGGGGCGGTTGCGACGAAGAACAGGCGCTGCCGCCGGATCCAGCTCGCGAGCTTCTCGTCGATCTCCGGGTAGACCTTGCCCACGCCGAGAGCGTAGCCTCCACACATGCGCACACCGGTCTGCGACCTGCTCGGAATCGAGCATCCGATTGTCCAGGCGCCCATGGGCGGCCCTGCGACACCGCAGTTCGCGGCTTCGGTGTCGAACGCGGGCGCACTCGGCATGCTCGCCCTCACCTGGGCTGATGACGCGGGCGCAGCAGTCCAGCACCTCCGCGGGCTCACGGAGCATCCGTTCGGCGGCAACTTCGGCTTGCACCTCGACCAGCACGAGCGGCTCGACGCGGCGCTCGAGGCAGGGTTGCGAGTCGTCTCGCTCTTCTGGGGCGACCCGGGCGCCTACGTCGACCAGGTCCACGCTGCCGGCGCGCTGCTCCTGCACTCGGTCGGCTCGGCCGAGGAAGCGCGCCGGGCCGTCGACGCGGGCGTCGACGTGATCGTCGCGCAGGGCCTCGACGCGGGTGGTCACGTATGGGGTCAGGTCGGGACGCTGTCGCTCGTTCCGGCGGTCGTGGATGCGGTCGACCCGACCCCCGTGATTGCGGCCGGTGGGATCGGCGACGGCCGCGGCGTCGCCGCCGTGCTCGCGCTCGGGGCGCAGGCTGCCTGGGTCGGCACGCGCTTCCTGATGGCCGCGGAGGCGCCGGTGCACGAGCGTTACCGTCGCCGTCTGATCGAGGCGAACGAGACGGACGCATTGTGGTTTCCCGATCTGTTCGACGGCGGCTGGCCGAACGCGCCGCACCGCGCGCTCCGGAACACGACGGTCGACGCGTGGGAGGCAGCCGGCCGTCCACCGGCCGGGTCCCGCCCCGACGCCGGCGAGCAGGTCGCGACGAGACCGAACGGATCGCCGATTCCGCGATATATGAGCGCGACACCGGTCGAAGGCATGGAGGGGGACATCGACGCGATGTCGCTCTGGGCCGGGCAAGGCGTCGCGCTTGCGCGCGGCGTTCAGCCCGCGGCGGAGATCGTGGCCGACCTCGTCTCGCGGCTGTAGGGACTACAGCGGCTCACAGCTCGCGCGGACGATGCGACGCCGAGTAGACGTCCTTTCGCGCGATCAAGCCGTTCCTGATCGGGAAGACGTCGACGCCGTCCCACTCGAGCGCGCGGCCGTCCTTCTCCACGTGCAGCGTCCACTCGCACACGGCGAAGTTCTCGCCCGTGTGCATGCTGCGCGTGCGAAAGGCCATGCCCGGGTTGTTCCGGAAGATCTGTGCGATGTGGTCGCGGACGGCATCGGCGCCCTCGGCGCGCTCTGACGCCGTGTGGTTGTCGAACACGATCTCGGGATGGTGCAGCGCGTGGATCGTGTCGAGATCCTGCGCGTTCCAGGCGCCGTTGTAGCGCTCGATCAGCTCTGCGACCTCGCCCGCGTTCACGGCGCGATTGTCCCACGTCTGCGTAGCACGCGCTCGTCCCCCACCCGGCGGGTCAGGCCGTCGGCGTCGAAGCGCTCGAGCAGCAGTTGCGCGGCCTTCCGGCCGACGCCGAGCAGGTCCCGGTAACGCGCTAGCGTGATCCTCCCGCCGCCTTCGCACTCGGCGACGAGTGCGGCGCGGGCGCGCTCGAAGGCTGCCGCGGAGACCGCATAGCCGTCGCCGACGCGGACAAGGCGGCCTTGCTCTTCGAGGAAGCGGCCGAGCGCCGCGTCGTCGAGCTTCACGGGGTCGAGGCCGAGTTGCGCCTCGAGCGCGGCAGCCGCTTCGGCGCGGGCTCCGAGCGTTGCGGTCGACCCGGGCCGGTAGAGCTTTGCGCCCCGACGCTCGAGCCCGAGCAGCGGCACGATCGCAGCCGACCACGCGTCCGCGGGCGGGGCGACGCCGGGATCGAGCGGGTCGGCCGCGTCGAGGCGCTCGTCGAGCTTCTCGCGCAGCTCCGCGAGCCACGACGTCGAGAAGACCCAGGCGCCGGCCTTCTCGACGCCGGAGAGCTCGCCGAGATGCGCGAGCGACTCGGCTCGCACGGGCTCGTGCACCGTCGCGGCGATCTCGCCGCGCTCGACGGCCTCCATGCGCTCGAGGCTCGCATGACGCGGCGGCGACGGGTCGAGGATTCGGCCGCCGCCGACGGTCGTGCCGGCGCGCAGGACGATGCGGTCTCCTCGTGCGGCGACGATCGGCTCCGACAGGCGAAGCTGCGCAAAGCGCTCGCCGACCCGAACGACGCGCGCGAGGACGCTTGCGGTGCCGTGATGAACCTGCACGCGCTGCGGGATCTCCCCGAGCGGCTCGAGCGCGACGTCGAGGCGGTAGCTGGAGGGATACGCGTCGGGCGCGACGAGGGCGTCGCCGCGCCGAAGCTCGGCCCGCTCGACACCGGGAAGCGCAACCGCGACACGCTGGCCGGCCTCCGCGCGGGCGACCGCGCTGTCGTGTACCTGCACGCTGCGGACGCGCACGATCCGCCCGCCGGCCTGCAGCTCGTCTCCTTCCCCGATCGAGCCGGACCAGAGCGTTCCGGTCGCGACGGTGCCGATTCCGCGCAGCGTGAACACGCGGTCGACGTACAGCCGCGTCGGTGCGTCCTCATGGGTCCGCTCGGTCGCAGCGGCGCCGAGCGCGGCGCGCAAGTCGTCGAGGCCCGCGCCGGTGCGCGCGCTCACGGCGACGACGTCGATGCCGGGGACGAGCTCCTCCGCCTCCGCACGGGCGAGCTCGAGCAGCTCGTCGTCGACGAGGTCGGACTTCGTGAGCGCGACGACGCCCCGCTCGATGCCGAGGAGGCGAAGGATCGCGAGATGCTCGAGCGTCTGCGGCCGCGCACCTTCGTTCGCGTCGATCACGAGCAGGAAGAGGTCGATGCCGGTGGCGCCGGCCACCATCGTGCGCACGAAGCGCTCGTGTCCCGGGACGTCGACGACGGAGAGCTGCGTTCCGTCCGGCAGCTCGAGCGGCGCGTAGCCGAGATCGATCGAGATGCCGCGCTCGCGCTCCTGCGGAAGCCGGTCGGTGTTCTTGCCCGTGAGCGCCTCGACGAGGGTCGTCTTGCCGTGGTCGATGTGGCCCGCGGTGCCGACCGTCAGCGGCATCGCTTCACGGCCGCTGCAGCCTCCTCGACCTCGGCGTCGTCGAGCGTCCGGCAGTCGAGGAGGAGCCTGCCGTCGCGCACGATGCCGACGACGGGCGGCTCGCCCAGGCGGAGCGCGCCTGCGAGCGACTCCTCGATCGCGCACGCGAAGCTCGGCAGCTCTGCGAGGGGCAGCGCACCGCCGCCGACGCGCGCGACCGTCTCCTCGACGGTACCGCCGACGATCGACGCGAGGCGCTCGGCGCGGGCGCGCACGACCGCGCCCTCCTCGTGCAGCATGCGCAGAACCGGGATCGACTCGGGCGCGTCTAGATAGACGCGGAGCGTCCCCTCGAGGGCCGCGAGCGACAGCTTGTCGATGCGCATCGCGCGCTGCAGTGGATGCCTGCGGAGCTTCTCGACGAGCTCGGCGCGTCCGACGACGATTCCCGCCTGAGGCCCGCCGAGCAGCTTGTCGCCCGAGAAGCACACGAGGTCCGCGCCCGACGCGAGCGACTCGCGCGCAGACGGCTCGCCGGGGAGCTCCGAGAGCACGCCGGAGCCGAGATCGTCGAGCAGGGGGAGGCCGTGACGCGTCGCGACTGCGACAAGCTCGGCAAGGGTCGGCAGCTCGGTGAAGCCGACGACGCGGAAGTTGGATTGGTGCACGCGCAGGACGAGCGCCGTCTCGGCATGCACCGCCTGCTCGTAGTCTCGGGCGCGTGTGCGATTGGTCGTTCCCACCTCGACGAGCCGTGCGCCCGAGCGGGCAAGCACGTCGGGGATGCGGAAGCCGTCGCCGATCTCGATCAGCTCGCCGCGCGACACGATCACCTCGCGGCCCTCGGCGAGCGCCGCGAGCGCGAGCAGCATCGCGGCGGCGTTGTTGTTTACGACGAGCGCCGCCTCCGCACCGGTCAAGCGCCGGAGGATCGCCGCCACATGATCCTGCCGCGAGCCTCGGGTGCCGGTACGCAGGTCGAGCTCGAGGTTCGAGTAGCCGCGCGCGGCTTCCACGACCCGTGCGATGGCCTCGGCGGCGAGCGGGGCCCGCCCGAGGTTCGTGTGCACGATCACGCCGGTCGCGTTCAGGACGCGGCGGAGTGAGGGCGCCCGCGTTGCATTCAGCTCGTCCCGTACTCGTGCCTGAAGATCTCCGGGATCCGCGCCGGCGCGGATCTCCTCGCGTGCGTGGTCGAGCACGGCCCGGGCCGCCTCGACGGCGAGCGGATCGCCGATCGCGCGAGCGAGCTCGTCGACCGATGGCAGATCGCGGAGCTCCATGGGCGAAAGGCTACTGGGCGATCTTGCTCTCGAGAATCCGCTGCACCGCTTCCGCCGGCGAGTCGGTGACGGAGAGCAGCTCGAGATCGGCGGGCGAGATCATGCCGAGCGGCAGGAGCCGCTCGCGAATCCAGTCGAGCATGGGCGTCCAGAACGAGGAGTCGAAGAGGACGACCGGAAAGTGCATGACCTTGCCGGTCTGGATGAGCGTCAGCGCCTCGAACAGCTCGTCTGCCGTCCCGAACCCGCCCGGGAAGACGACGAACCCCTGCGCCGGCTTCACGAACATCGTCTTGCGTGCGTAGAAGTGGTCGAAGGTGAGCGAGATGTCGAGGTACGGATTCACGTGCTGCTCGTGCGGCAGCTCGATGTTGAAGCCGACGCTGAGCCCGCCACCCTCCTTGCAGCCGCGGTTCGCAGCCTCCATCACCCCTGGGCCGCCGCCCGTGATCACCGCCCAGCCGGCCTCGCCGAAAAGCCTCGCGGTCGCGCGTGCGGCAGCGTACTCGGGCGAGTCGTCGCGGACCCGCGCCGAGCCGAAGATCGACACTGCTGGGCGGTCGATGCGCTCGACGGCCTGAAACCCCGCGTAGAACTCCTCGGCGATGCGCGCCGTGTTCTCGCGCAGCTCGTCCTGGTCCTGATGTGGCTTGTCGAGGAGCTGACGGTCGTCCATCACAGCGCGCCGTTCTGCCGCGTGGCGAGCATTCCGATCACGAGCAGCACGGCGAGCCCGACGTACAGGGCGGCGATCGCGAGCGAGCGGGACCGGTCGGGTGCGAACGCCGCGACCGGGACGCCTGCCTGGTACTCGATGCGCGGCATGTGCCATTCCTCCCGCGCTGCGCGCACGACCTGTCCGCCGTCGAGGAAGCCGATCGGGACCATGTTGAACGCGTTCAGCAGGAACGCGATGTTCGCGAGGACGATCAGTTGCGTCGAGCTCCGCGCAGACCCGGCCGCCCACACGATCGCAGCGGCCGCGCCGCCGCTCAGCGGGCCGGCCAGGGAGATGAGCGCGTTCTTCCACGGCGTCAACCCGGCGCGCTCGATCGTCACGAACGCGCCGAAGAACGGGATGAACGTCGGCCACGACACCTTCAACCCTTGACGGCGTGCCTCGAAGACATGACCGAGCTCGTGCACGAGGATCATCAGCACGAAGCCGAGCGCGAACGTCCAGCTGTGGAACCAGAGCGTGTACGCCGCGACCGAGATGAAGAAGCCGAAGAATTTGACGAAGATGAAGCCGAACTTGAGCGCAGCGCCGCCGATCACGAGCAGCAGGCCGCCGGCGCGCTCGAGCGAGCGGCGCAGCGTGCCCTGCGGGTGAATCGGCTTCTCGTTCCGGAACTCGTCCATCAGGATCCCTGCCCGATCCATTCTTCGCCGCCGGCGTAGACCTCTTTCTTCCAGAGCGGGATCGTCGTCTTCAGCGTGTCGATCGCCTCGCGGCACGCTTCGAGGGCGGCCGCGCGGTGCGGGGCCGACACGGCAATCACGACGCTCGCCTCGCCGATCGCCACGCGGCCGATGCGGTGATGGATCGCGACGCGGCTCAGCCCGTGCTTCGCCGTCAGCTCTTCGCCCAGGGTCGAGAGCATCGGCTCGGCCATCTCCTCGAACGCCTCGTACTCGAGGTAGAGGACGTCGCGGCCGCGCGAGCTGCGTCGAACGGTGCCGAGGAACGTGGCGACGGCGCCCGCCTCGTCGCTTGCGACCTCGGCGACGGCTGCGCCGAGGTCGAGCGGCGTCTCGCTGATCCGGAACGCCCCTCCGGAGACCGGTGGGATGAGCGCGACCTCGTCGCCGTCGTGCAGCGGGTCGTCGGGTGCGGCGTAGGCGCGGTTCACCGCGTAGAGGAGGCCGCCCGGCTCGTCGCCGAGGCCGAGCTTCGCCCAGACGTCGCCGACCCGGTCGACGCCCTCGACCTCGAGCCGCGCCGCGCCCGCGCGCTCGCGCAGGCCGGCGAAGAGACGAACCGTGATCCGCACGCTGTCGATCATGCCCGACGACGTACATTGAGCCTGTGGGCATGTTCTTCCACTCGTCCGACGAATCGCCCGAACGGCCTGCCGACCGGGCCGTACGCCGCGCGAACCTCCGCCGGGTCGTTCGCCTCTTCAAGCCCTATCGCGGACGCCTTACCGCGCTGCTCGCGCTGATCGTCTTCTCGGCCGCGCTCGGCGTCATCCCCGCGTTCCTGCTCCGCGGGGTGATCAACGCGATCCGCCTGAACGACTCGACGCGGATCTCCTATCTGGCGGGCGGGATGATCGCGATCGCGGTCGTCAGCGGAATCCTCGGCGTGATCCAGACGCTCTTCTCGAACCAGGTCGGCCAGCGCGTGATCCACGACCTCCGCGCCGCAGTCTTCCGCCACCTGCAGCGCCTGTCGCTCGCGTTCTTCACACGAACCCGTACGGGCGAAGTGCAGTCGCGGATCTCGAACGACATCGGCGGGGTGCAGGGCGTCGTCACGAACACCGCGACGTCGATCGCCTCGAACGTCACGACCGTCGTCGCCACGATGGTCGGCATGCTCCTGCTCAACTGGGAGCTCGCACTCTTCGCCTTCGCCCTGATCCCGTTCTTCGTCTTCCTGACGCGCCGCGTGGGCGACGAGCGCCGAAAGATCGCGAAGACGACCCAGGAGACGCTCGCCGACATCTCGAGCCTCGTTCAGGAGTCGCTCTCGGTCAGCGGGATCCTGCTCGGCAAGACGATGGGGCGGACGAACGAGCTCGCGGACCGGTTCGAGACCGACTCGCTCCGCCTCGCCGACCTCCAGGTGCGCCAGCGCATGGCGGGCCGCTGGGTCATGGCGACGATCCAGACGAGCTTCTCAGTCATGCCCGCAGCGGTGTACTGGTTCGGCGGCGTCAGCCATGTCGTCGGCATCGCCACGATCGTCGCGTTCACGACGCTGCAGACGCGGCTCTTCTTCCCCGTCGGATCGCTGCTCGGCGTCGGCCTCGACGTCCAGACGTCGCTTGCCCTCTTCGACCGGATCTTCGAGTACCTCGACCAGCCGATCGACATCGAGGAGAAGCCTGACGCGCGCTCGGTGGCGCCCACCGGCGACGTCGTCTTCGACCATGTCTGGTTCGGCTATTCGGAGGACACCTGGACGCTCGAGGACGTCAGCTTCACGGTGCCCGAGGGGACGACGACCGCGCTCGTCGGCGAGACCGGCTCGGGGAAGACGACCCTCGGCTATCTCGCCGCCCGGCTGTACGACGTCGGCAAGGGGAGCATCTCGATCGGCGGCGTCGACATTCGCGACCTGACCTTCCAGGCGCTGAGCAATCTCGTCGGCGTCGTCTCGCAGGAGACGTACCTCTTCCACGCCTCGGTGCGCGAGAACCTCCGCTTCGCGAAGCCGGACGCGACGGACGCAGAGGTCGAGGCTGCTGCAGAGGCTGCCCGCATCCACCACGTGATCGCCGCGCTGCCCGAAGGGTTCGACACGGTCGTCGGCGAGCGCGGCTACCGCTTCTCCGGCGGCGAGAAGCAGCGGATCGCGATTGCCCGCACGATCCTCCGCAACCCGCCGATCCTCGTTCTCGACGAGGCGACGAGCTCGCTCGACACCGAGACCGAGCGGCTCGTGCAGGAGGCTCTCGACCGCCTGTCCGAAGGACGGACGACGATCGCGATCGCACACCGTCTCTCGACCGTGCGGGATGCGGACCAGATCGTCGTCCTCGACCGCGGCCGCATCGTCGAGAGCGGCCGGCACGAGGATCTGATCCTCGCCGGCGGCCGCTATACCGCGCTCGCGGCGCGCGATGCCGAGCTCGTCACCGCGTGACCGCGTACGGCCAGCTCTGGTGCCCGTAGTAGCCGGGCTGAGAGCCGAGCGCGAGCAGAGGGCCGACGACCCGGCCCCGACGTAGGGCATAGAGCCGGCCGAGCCCCCGCCGCGACCGGACGAAGTAGAGCGTCTGCTGGTCGGGGGAGAAGTGCGGCGAGCCGTCCGCGAAGCCCGCGGGCGGCGACGTGACCCGCGTGCTCGAACCGTCGAGGCCGATGCGCCAGAGAGCCCACCTCGGATGGAGGAACGTCCCGTCCGTGCTCTGCGGCTCCTCTTGGACGACGACCGAGTTTCCGTCGGGTGCGCACTCGACCGAGCCGAACGCGCGCGCCGGCTCGTGCTCGAGCGGCCGGGGCTTCCAGCGAGGTGGACCGGTGACGATCAGCCGCTTGTGATTGCTCGCAATTCGATCGAACCCCGCGGTGATCACGAGCGTGGAGAAGTCGCACCAGGTCCGGTAGTCGGCGTGGAGGAGACCCGAGGCGACGGTGTACGAACGGCCGCCCGTCGCGCGCACCGCCTCGAGCGTGAGCCCGTCGGCGGCGAGCGACGCGGAGCCCATCGGATCGATTGCATAGAGGACCCATTTGCGGTCCGGCGAGACCCCCTCGAGCATGATCGGCCCCGGCGCACCCGCCGGCACGCGCGCATACGACTCCCGAACGGTGAGGACGACGCGCCCACGAAAGACGATCGACTGAGCTCCGGTCTTGCCGTGGCGCGTGGCGACGACTCTGGGCGCGTCCTTCGAGATCGCCGGTCGCTGCGTCGTCTTGCGGCAGGTGGCGAGATCGACGACCTGCACGATCGCGGGACGCTCGATCGATACCGTGCCAAAGCCCGGATGGGGCGTACAGGCGAGCATGGCCGTACGATTGTCGCATGGCTGCGGCGGAGGATGAGCGGAGCGAGTCCGGGATCGAGCTGAAGCCGCTCTACACGGCAGAGGACGTGCAGGGAGCGCTCGAGCCGCCGGGCGAGCCGCCCTTCACGCGCGGCCCGTACCGCGACATGTATCGCGGCAGGCCGTGGACGATCCGCCAGTACGCGGGGTTCGCATCCGCCGAGGAGTCGAATGCGCGCTACCGCTACCTGCTCGGAGCGGGGCAGACCGGGCTCTCGGTTGCCTTCGACCTCCCGACCCAGCTCGGGTACGACTCCGACGATCCGCGGGCACTCGGCGAGGTGGGACGCACCGGCGTCGCGATCGACTCGCTCGCCGACATGGAGATCCTCCTGGACGGCATCCCGCTCGGCGAGGTGTCCACGTCGATGACGATCAATGCGCCGGCGTCGCTTCTCCTCTTGCTCTACGAGCTCGTCGCCGAGCAGCAAGGGGTCCCGTCGACCGCGCTCCGCGGCACGGTGCAGAACGACATCCTCAAGGAGTACGTCGCGCGCGGGAACTACATCTTCCCGCCCAAGCCGTCCATGCGCCTCACGACGGATCTCTTCGCGTACTGCGCCGAGAAGGTGCCGAAGTGGAACACGATCTCGATCTCCGGCTACCACATCCGCGAGGCCGGCGCGACCGCGGTGCAGGAGCTTGCATTCACGCTCGCGAACGGGATCGCCTACTGCCGCGCGGCCGTCGATGCCGGCCTGTCGCCCGACGAGTTCGGCGAGCGGCTCTCGTTCTTCTTCAACGCGCACAACGACTTCTTCGTCGAGGTGGCGAAGTTCCGCGCTGCCCGCCGGCTCTGGTCGGGGATCATGGGCGAGCGGTTCGGCGCGACGAACCCGAAGGCGCTCGCGCTCCGGTTCCACGCGCAGACCGGCGGCTCGACGCTCACGGCGCAGCAGCCGGACAACAACATCGTGCGCGTCGCGATCCAGGCGTTTGCAGCGGTTTGCGGCGGAACGCAGTCGCTGCACACGAACGCATTCGACGAGGCGCTCGCGCTGCCGACCGAGCACTCGGCCAAGGTGGCGCTGCGCACCCAGCAGATCATCGCGGCCGAAGGCGGCGGCCTCGACACCGCCGATCCCCTCGGCGGCTCCTACTTCATCGAGGCGTTGACCGATGAGCTCGAGCTACGGGCCTCCGAGCTCATCTCCCGCATCGACGAGCTCGGCGGCGCGGTCGAGGCGATCGAGCGCGGCTTCGTCCAGGAGGAGATCGAGCAGTCCGCCTTCGAGTGGCAGCAGCAGGTCGAGAGAGGCGAACGGGTGATCGTCGGGGTCAACCGGTTCTCAGAGCCGGCGGAAGCGCGGGTCGAGCTGCACCGCCTCGACCCGGAGTCCGAGCGGCGGCAGCTCGAGCGCACCGCCCGGGTTCGCGCCGAGCGGAACGCCGAGAAGTCGGCCGCCGCGCTTGCCGCGGTTCGCGAGGCCGCGCTCGGCGAGGGGAACCTGCTGCCGCCGATGAGAGAGGCCCTCCGGGCCCACTGCACCGTGGGCGAGATCTGCGAGACCCTCCGCGCGGAATGGGGCATGTATGACACGGTTCGTTCCCGGCCCTAGGGGTATCGGACGGGTCGTCAAGAGATCAGGGGGAGGGCTCCATGCCACGCAAGCTGGTCGTTCTCGCGCTCATCGCGAGCTTTATCACCCTCGTCGCCGTTCAAGGCGGAACGGCGGCGCAGCCGCTCAAGCACAAGCCGCCGAAGAAGCATCACGTCAAGAAGAAGCCCAAGCCCAAGCCCAAGCCGAAGCCGCTGACCGCGCTGCAGAAGTTCGGCAAGGTCAACCACATCCTCGTCATCTACGAGGAGAACCACAGCTTCGACAACCTGTACGGGGGCTGGGAGGGCGTTCGCGGGCTCGGCGCGGCGACCACCGCCCAGAAGACGCAGGTCAACGAGGCGGGCGCGCCCTACACGTGTCTCATGCAGCTGGACGTGAATCTCACCGCGCTCAGCCCGACCTGCACCGATTCGACGACGGGCTCGACGTTCACGAGCCACTTCGTCAACGCACCGTTCACGATCGACGACTTCATCAAGCCGACCGATACGACTTGTCCGCCGAATCCGAACGCGGCCTTCTCGTCGCCGAACGGATTCAAGAACGGGACCGGCAGCCCGGGGGGCTGCACGCGCGACATCGTGCACGAGTTCTACCAGGAGCAGTATCAGCTCAACAACGGTGCGCAGAACCGCTATCCGACAGGGAGCGATTCGGCCGGAACGACGCAAGGCGTCTACAACACCAAGGCGCTGCCGATCTACACCTACCTGCATGCCGCAGGACATCCGCACTACGTGATCGCGGACAACTTCTTCCAGGCCGCATTCGGTGGGTCGTTCCTCAACCACCAATTCCTGATCGCGGCCGCCCCTCCCATGTACCCGAATCCGCCGGCGGGCCTCCGCTCGATCATCGACTCGAACGGCATGCCGGTGAAATACCCGCTCTACACACCGACCGGTCCGGTGCAGCGCGGGCCGATCACGGTGGCGTGCCCGTCGCCGGTCGCGAACCGTGCGTGCGGCGACTTCGAGGTGAACACGATGCAGCCGCCCGCTCAGCCGTTCGGCGCGTTCGGCGCGAAGAGCGCCGTGCAGACGAACCCGACGATCGGCGATCGACTCACCGCGAAAGGCCTCGACTGGGCCTGGTACTCGGGTGGCTGGTCGAACGCGGCGGGTGACGTGAACGCGCCGGGCTGGACGAACGGCGCCGGGCCGAAATGCAGCGACCCGAACGTCGTTCCGGGCTCGACGTACCCCTACTGCCCGGACGGCCTGTTCCAGTTCCATCACCAGCCGTTCGCCTATTACGCGCCTTACCAGCCGGGCGCGCCAGGTCGCGCGCACCTGAGGGACGAAGCCGAGTTCCAGCAGACGCTCGCGAGCTCGACCAAGACCTGCGGCCTCAAGGCCGTGAGCTTCGTCAAACCAATCGGCGAAGAGAACGAGCATCCCGGCTACGCCTCGACGACGAACGGCGACAGCCATCTCGTGACCCTGCTCCGCGCGTTCGAGGCCAGCGCGTGCGCGAAGGACACGATGGTGATCGTCACCTACGACGAGTTCGGCGGTCAGTGGGATCACGTGACCCCGCCCGGCCAGGGTGGCGCCCCCGGTCCTCACGACCTGTTCGGCCCGGGAACGAGAATCCCGGCGCTCGTCCTGGCGCCGAACCTGCCGTACCGGTTCGCGGTCGACCATACGCAGTACGACACCACCTCGATCCTTGCCACGATCGAGAAGCGCTGGAGTCTTCAGCCGCTCAGCACACGCGACGCGGCAGTGCGCAACATGTCGACCTCGTTCGCGGCGAGCGCAGTTCAGAAGTAAGCCGCACGGCTGCGACCTGGTCGCGACGTTCGTCGCGACCAGGTCGCAGTACGCTGCTCTTCGTGCGGATCCTGATCGTCTCGCAGATGTACCCGGGTCCCGACGCGCCCGATCTCGGCACGTTCGTCGCACAGGTCGAGCGCGCGCTGACCGACCGCGGGCACGAGGTCGATCGTGCGGTTCTCGACTCGCGCGCGGGCGGCAAGCTGCGCTACCTCGAGCTCGCGCGGCGCACGTTGCGCGCGCGGCGCCCCGACGTCGTCTATGCGCACTTCCTCGTACCGAGCGGGCTGGTCGCCGCGCTCGGCACGCGCGCGCCGCTCGTCGTGACGGCGCACGGCCGCGACGTTCGCAACATCGGCTGGCGTCCCGGAATCCGCGCGGCCACAGCTCTTGTCGCTCGGCGTTCATCGTCGCTCATCTGCGTGTCCGAGTATCTGCGCCGCGAGCTCGAGGCCAAGCTGCCCGAGGCGCGTGGAAAGACCGAGGTCGTGTCGAGCGGAGTCGACCTGGAGCAGTTCACGGTCGAGCCCACGCCGAACGGCCCGACCCGGTTCCTCTGCGTCGGCTCGCTCGATACGCGCAAGAACGTCGTGCGGCTTGCCGACGCATTCGCGCGACAGGGAGACGGCGCCACGCTCACCTTCGCCGGCGACGGTCCGCTGCGAGGCCGGCTCGAGGGACGCGAAGGCGTGCGTCTCCTCGGCCGCGTGCCGCATTCGGAAGTCGCGCACCTCCTCGCCGACGCGCACGTGCTCTGCCAGCCGAGCTTGATCGAGCCGCTCGGGCAGGCGCTCCTGGAAGCGATGGCGTCGGGCCGCTCGGTCGTCGCGACGAGGATCGGCGGCCCCCCGGAGTTCGTCCCGCCCGAAGCGGGTGTGCTCGTCGACCCGCTCGACCTCGACGAGCTCGCGAGGGCACTCGGTCAGGCGGCCGCGCTCCCGCGGCCGAACGCGGCTGCGCGCGAGGCCGCGGCTCCTCACGACGTCCGGAAGCAGGCGGCCCGGATCGAGGAGATCCTCAGTCGGGCTGCGGCAGGTCGGCGAGCCTGATCTCGACGAGCGGCCTGATCGCAGCTTCGAGACCGGACTCCCGCGCGAGCTCGAGCGCCTGCTCCCAGCTCTCGCGTGCCTTCTCGGCGTCGACGCCTTGCTTCAACCGGTTGTCGCCCGTGACGAGCAGCTTCTGAATCCGCTCGCGCGCATCCTCCCCCTTCACAAGGCGAGCGTAACAAGGCACATTTCAGTTCCGGTCTTCGTTTCGGGGTCTGGAGAACCGTGGCTGCCATCCGTGTGCTCATAGCCGACGACCATCGCCTCTTTGCTGAGGCTCTCGAGGCGATCCTGGCGGGCGACGAGCGGATCAAGGTCGTGGGCCATGCGGGCGACGGCCGGGAGGCGGTGCGCCTCGCGGACGATCTGAAGCCCGACGTCGTGCTGATGGACATCTCGATGCCCGTGCTCGACGGCATCGCGGCCGCGCAGGAGATCCGGGCCTCCGACCGCGGCCGGCACGTCCTCATGCTGACGGGCTCGAACTCCCGCTCGGACGTCGACCGGGCTCGGACGGCGGGGGCGGCCGGCTACGTGACGAAGGACCGGATTGCGGCCGAGCTGATCGACGCGATCGTGGAGGTCTCCGCCAGGGCCTCGTAGGTCTTGGCTACCCTGCGCGGCGATGGTCAGCTTTCTCGCGGTGGCACAGGTGCTGCTCGTATTCGTCCTGATCGGCCTCGTGCTGATGCACAGCGGCCGGGATGCGGGCATGGGCGGGATGGGCTTCACGCCCGCGTCGCAGGGCGGCACCCACATCGTCGAGCGCAACCTCACGCGCTACACCGTCGTCGTCGCGGTCCTCTTCTGCGCGAACTCCGTGGCGCTCTTCCACTACCTGAAGTAGCCGGCGCTAGACTGGTGGCCGCCCCGCGCTGGTGGCGGAATTGGTAGACGCGCAAGGTTGAGGGCCTTGTGGGGGCAACCCCGTGGAGGTTCAAGTCCTCTCCAGCGCATAAAGCCCGGAAGCCCGCGCGGCTCCGGGCTTTTTCGTGGGCGGGGCTCCGCGGTCGGTGCGGCCACGCCACGAACGTGGCTTTCTACCGACTCGAAGCGGGTCCCCGGCCGCGATAGTGAAGACATGACGCCAACTCGCACACTCAGACTCCGTGATCGCGTGAAGGTCCCCGGCGGCGGCACCGGAAGCGTGATCGGCCTACGCTCGGTCCGGGCCAAGAGCATCGTGGTCCAGCTCGACGGCCTCGGCAGGCAGCGCTTCGACGCCGAGGAGCTGACGAGGCTCGCGGCACGCGCCGCAGCGCCGGGACGAACGACCTGACCGTCTAGCGCTCGTCCGGGATTGCAGAAGGGTCGCCCTCGGGCGGCCCTTTTCCATTTGACGCCGTCCGGAGGAGTGTCTACTCTCATGGCGAACACACGTTCGACCATTGCGCCGACCCCGGCAGGACCCCCGCCAGGAACCATTGCCAAAGGAGACGACCAAACCGTGGAGCTGACCGGCCGCCAACAGGAGATCTGGACGTTTCTCGTCGACTATGTCGACCGCATGGGCTACCCGCCGACCGTGCGCGAGATCGGCGAGGCCGTCGGGCTTGCCTCGCCCTCGACCGTACATGCGCACCTCGCGAACCTCGAGCGGGCGGGCCTCTTGCGGCGCGACCCGACGAAGCCGCGTGCGCTCGAGCTGACCGGGAGGGAGCGGTCGGGCGAGGCGGTCGTCGCGCTGCCGAAGCTGCCGCTCCTCGGCCAGATCGCCGCCGGCGGGCCGCTCCTCGCCGAACAGAACGTCGAGGACGAGCTCGCGGTGCCCGAGAACCTGCGCGGCGACTTCCTGCTGCGGGTCAAGGGGGACTCGATGATCGAGGCGGGCATCCTCGAAGGCGACCTCGTCGTCGTCCGCCGCGCGCAGGATGCACGCAACGGCGACATCGTCGTCGCGCTCGTCGGCGACGACGAGACCGCCGACGAGGCGACCGTGAAGACGTTCTACAAGGAGAAGGGCCGCATCCGCCTGCAGCCGGAGAATGCGGCGCTCGATCCGATCTACGCGGACTACGTGCAGGTTCTCGGCAAGGTCGTCGGAGTCTTCCGGGAGCTGTGAGTCACGTCAGCCCCCTGCACCGGACGCTCGAGCAGGAACTGCTCGCGCTGCTGCGCGGCGCCTCGCTCGAGTGCCCGGCGTGCGGGGAGTTCGTGCTTCACGAGGGGGCGTCGGTTCGCTGCCCCGAATGTGAGCTGCGGCTCTACGGCAGGGCTGACGGCGTCGCGATCCAGGTAGAATTCGACCTGCAGGCCGGGTGACCGCGGGCCTTTCAGGGCTCGAGGAAAGTCCGGACACCGCAGGGCAGGACGCTCCCGTGAGGGAGGCGGCGAAAGCCGACGGACAGTGGCACAGAAAGCAGACCGCCGACGGCGTGATCTCCGGAGACGCCGCCGGTAAGGGTGAAACGGTGGGGTAAGAGCCCACCAGCGTCGTGGCGACACGGCGGCTCGCCAAACCCCGTCCGGTGCAAGGCGAACAGGTTCCGTTGAGGCGGCCCGCCGAGGAACCGGGTAGCTGCAGAGATGGATGGTCACCCACGACAGAATCCGGCTTACAGGCCTGCTACGGAGAAAGCCCTGGCAACAGGGCTTTCTCTATTCCACTTGTAAGCGTGAACTGCATTGTTGACCGACTGCGCGGCGGACGATCACGGGGTGGGGGTCAGGGCCCGTGCCGTGTCGACGACGACCTCGCGAGAAGGCCCTTCGATCTCGATGTAGACGTTGTCCTTCCGGAGCTGGACGACCCAGATGCCGAGATCCGTGAGGATTGCCTGCTCGCCCGGGGGAACGGTCGTGCGAGCGATGGTGAGCGGTTGGCCGTCTTCGGACAACTCCTCCATGTTGAAGCCGTGGAACGCGAAGCCGATGTCGGCCGTCTCTCCGATCGAGAGGTACGGCTGGCCGGGCGGCGTGTGGAACGTTGGGGGCTTCGGTGCGCCGTAGTAGAAGGTGACGCCCTTGCCGCTTGCGATCACTGAGTCGGCGGAGGGCGTTTCGCTCGAATAGTTCGTCGAATGATCGAACTGCGCGCCTGTGAACGCGAGACCGTCAATACTGTTGCCGGCCCAGTAGGGGTGGTGACCGAGATAGCTCGTTGCGCCCGAGAGCGTGCCGAGGTCGTAGCTGGCGTCATACAGCTTGACGGGATGCGGGTCAACGACCTTCGGTGGTGAGAAGTCGATGGCGCCGCGTGAGATCCCTTCAAGCGTTGTGATCGTGTAGGTCGGGGGCTTGATAGTGCAGTTCGGACAGATGGCACGCATCGCGACCGCCTGAAACGTGTCCCGATCGACTGCGACTTCCTCTGGCACGCTGCTGCTCGTCAGTGGCGGGAAGCGGAGCCACTCGACGGCGCGGCCGTCGACCGTCGCAGGTCCTTGATCGGTGGCGGTGCTGTCGGCGAGCGACTGCTTGTAGCCCTTCAGGAACGCCGCCAGGCCCGGATCGATCTGCGCCGGCGAGCTGCTCGTCTGCTGGTGTCCGTGGTCGTTGTAATTCGCGGTCGGTGTTTGGAGCGACTGCCAGGTAACGGTTCCGTTCACCGAGTCGACCTGCAGCGCCAGTCCGCGTTCGGGGTCGTACCAAAGCTCCATTTGACTCACGACCGGCTGCGCTTGGCCGGACGCAAGGTCGAGCAGCTCGATCGTCGGATGCTCGTGGGACGGGCTGTCCCAGGTCTGGCTTGTCTGCACCTGCAGCACTGCATGAAGCACCGGCCCCTGCGATACGGCCGCGAGTGCCTCCGCGACGACGCCTTCGTGGCCGCCCCCGATTCGGCCGGGCAGAAGGGCAGCGACGGCAGCGATCGCCGCCGCAAGTGCAACGACGAGTGCGGCGCGACGACGAGTAAGAGCGCCGCGGCGTCGGAGGTTGCGAGCAGGCGCCCTGCGAGGGCCGGCGGAAGCTGCTCGTGCGACGACATCTGACCAGTCCGGCTCTGTGTCGCCGTCGAGGAGGACGTCGATTCTCTCCCGCAGTTCTTGTTCAATCACGGTCGTGCTCCTTTGCTCGTAGCAGCATGTCTCTCAGTTCGCCGTGTGCGTGGGCGAGCGTCGCTGCGACCGTTCCTTCGCTGATCTCGCAGACCGCCGCGATCTGGTCGTACTGGAGGTCTGCGAAGTAGCGGAGGAACACGACCAACCGCCGACGTGGAGGCAAGCGTAAAATTGCCTCCGCGAGTTCCGGGTCTCGCTCCGGATGTGGGATCTCGGCAAGCTCGAACGCTCCCTCGAGCGAAACCCCCTGGACTTCGCGACGGCTCGCCAGCGCCAGGCGGAAGGCGATCCGCCAAACCCATCCCTCGAGCGAACCCTCGCGGCGAAAAGTCTGGCGTTGGCGCACCGCGCGTGCGAAGGCTTCTTGCACAGCATCGTGTGCGCGCTCGCTCGTTCCCGCCAACGGAAGAAGGCCGTTTCGGAACGCCACGTACCGATCCCGGTACAGCGCCTCGATGTCTTCCTGTGACGCGGCCACAAGAGCTAGAGCATCTACGCGTCGAAATTCTTTACTGCGGACGCTCATTGGGTCGGGCTCGCGCCGCCAGGACAATCACGTCCGCGCCGCCCCGATCTCCGTGTAGATCGAATGCGCAGCCGCCTCGAGGGCGTCCACGCGTTCGTCTCCGGCGTTCGCGCGCAGCAGGGAGGCGTACGCCTCCTGTGTCCGCGCGAGCCACGGACGGAATCCGAGCCGCTCGTTCGCGGCGAGCGCGCGCTCGAAGTGGCGTGCCGCGTCGTCCCGGCGGTCGAGCAGCGACGCGAGGAGTCCGAGGTGATACGCGGCCGAGCCTCTGCAGCCCTCCGACTGGTCGACCGCCGTCAGCGATTCCCAGGGAACGAGCGCGCGATACAGATGCTCGGCCGTCTCGGCGTCGCCGACGAGCGCGCACGCCTCCGCGAGGAAGGCCGCACCGAGCATCCACTCCTGGTCGAACGGAAGCTCCTGGAACAGCGGTGCGAGCGGCTGATGTGGCCGGCCGATCCGCGCCTGCACGTATGCGAGCGCGCACGCGAGCACCGTCCGGGCGGGCTGGTCGGCGGCGAGCGTCACGAGCAGTGGCTCGAGCTCGTCAAGCTCGCCCCGAAGTTCGCAGAGCGCCACCCGCTGCATGTGGTGATGCGCTACGGCGGGGTCGGGAAGCGCGTGCTCGCCGACGCGAAACGCCTCCTCGATCAGCGCCTCCGCCTCGTCGAGTCGCCCTTCGGCGAGCGCGAGCATCGCGCCGATGCCGTGCACCTCCCAGAGGTGCACGGGCTGGCGCAGCTCCTCCGCGATACCGATGGCCGCCTCGAGATCGCGAGCGGCTCCTTCCATCTCCCCGCGGAGGTGTTGTGCCATCACCCGCAGCACACGCCCAGCCTGCGTGCGCTCTCGGTCACCGCGCGCCTCCGCAACCACGCAGAGCTCGGTTGCGAGGTCCTCGAACTCAGCGATCGTGTCGGGTGCCGTGATGGCGTGGGCGCGGCCGACAAGCGCGTAGGCCAGCGCCGCGGTGTTGCCGGTCGCGCGGGCGAGGGTCACGGCCTCGGCGCTCAACGCGTCGCGCCGGTCGCGTGTTGGCTCGTCCCGAAGCGCACCGGCCAAGCGTGCGAGCAGTCGCACGCGTAACTCGACGTCGTCGTCGTCCAGACCGGCAAGGGCCTCCTCGAGGAGCGGCACGAGGCCCGCGTCGTCGCCGGCGCGGGCCCAGACGATGAGCCCGCCGTAACCGGCCGCTGCCCGGCCGAGCGCATGAGGGAGAGCGATGCGTCGTGCGATGGCGGCGGCGGCGGCGAAGGTCTCCTTTGCCGTCTGCGCGCGGCCGGCTCGGATCTCCGCCTCTCCGCGTGCGAGCAGGAGGTCGCATCTCGAGGCGTCGTCCGAGCTTGCCGTCAGCGCGACGTCGTACAGCCGTGCAGCCTCCTCGTAGGCGAGAAGCGCGAGGGCACGGTCGCCGGCGCGTCGAGCGCTCGCTTGCGCTTTTGCGCGATCGTTGCCGGCGGTCGCGTGGTATGCGAGCTCCGCATCGTCGCCCTGCAACGCCTCCAGCGTCTCGACCGCGAGCCGATGCAGCCGGATGCGTCGCGCTGAGGTGAGCTCCTCGTAGAGCGTGTCGCGGATCGCGACATGTGCAAAGCGCGAACGGTCGGTCGCGCCCGGCACCTCGGAGACGACACGCGCCTGCATGGCCTCGTCGAGCCGCTCGAGCAGGTCGTTCTCCGGGAGAACGACCATGCGCGCGAGCGTCGCATGGTCGAACTCACGACCGAGCACCGCCGCATGCGAGAGAACGCGGTTGCAGTCGGCGTCGAGGTGTGCGAGCCGCCGCCCGATCACCTCGCGGAGAGTGTGCGGGATCGCCATACGACCCTCGACCGCAAGCAGGCGGACGGTCTCGGCGAGGAAGAGCGGGTTGCCGTCGGTCTCGTCGTAGAGCTCGGCGGCGAGCTCGGGCGAGGCAAGCCCGGCCACGGACTCCTCGACGTACTCGAGGACGTCCGTTTCACTGAGCCGGCGTAAGTCGATCCGCGTCGTCGCCGGCTCGCGCGCGACCTCGGCGAGCATCGCCGAGAGCGACGGTACGGGAGCGGGGTCGACATCGCGGCAGGCGCCGACAAGCAGAAGGCGCGCTGATGCGAGCTCGCGAGCAACGAAGCGCAGCAGGAGAAGCGACGACTCGTCCGCCGCATGCAGGTCGTCGAGGACGAGAAGCAAGGGGCGCTTGCGTGAGCTGTCGGCGAGAAACTGCGCAGTCGTATCGAAGAGGCGGAAGCGCGCACTTTCGGAGTCCTCCGCGATCGGCTCGCCGCGCAAGAGAGCCGCGAGCTCCGGCGGTGCGTCGTCCGCGTGCGCGCGCAGCGATTGCACCCACGGCCAGTACGCAGGGGCGCCACTCGCCTCCCAGCAGCGGCCGACGAGGACGTCCATCCCACGCGCTCGCGCGAGGCGGATGGTCTCCTCCGCAAGCCGGCTCTTGCCGATGCCGGGCTCGCCGACGAGCAGGAACAGTCGCCCGCGGCCGGCGATCGCGTCGCCGATCCCGGTCACGAGCTCCCCGAGCTCCCGCGCGCGCCCGACGAAGACACCCCGCGCAGCCTCGCTTTGCTCCACCGGGCCGGGGTCGAGCGCGACGTCCTGCCGCAGGATTGCCTGATGCAGTTCGCGCAGCGAGCGGCCGGGCTCGATCCCGAGACCGTCCACGAGCGCAGCGCGGGCGTCCTGGTAGGCGGCGAGGGCATCCGCCTGGCGGCCTGACCGGTAGAGCGCGAGCAGCAGCAATTCGCGCACCCGCTCACGCAGCGGCTGCGCCCGGACGAGCCCCTCGAGCTCCCCGACCACCTCGCCGTGACGGCCCCCAGCGATGTCCGCATCGATCCGCGACTCGACGCACCGAACGTACAACTCGCCGAGCCGGGCGATATCGGCCTGGGCGAAACGGAACTGCGCGAACTCGGCCAGCGGCTCGCCACGCCAGAGCGCAAGGGCGTCATGCGGCCTGCGGTCGCCGACGAGCCGCTCGAAACGCGCGACATCGACTTCGTCGGGGTCGGCGCGAAGCAGATACCCCTCCGGCTTCGTCACGACCCGATCCCTGCCGAGCGTCTTGCGAAGCTGCGAGACATACACCTGCAACGCCTTCGCAGCCGTCGCCGTCGGCTCGTCCTCCCAGAGCGCGTCGATGAGGCGCTCGCGCGAGACCGTCCGGTTCGCCTCCAGCACTAGCAGCGTCAGGAGCGCGCGCTGCTTGAGCCCGCCGAGCTCGAGCGAGTCTCCCCCGACGACGACCTCCAGAGGGCCGAGGACACGAA
This sequence comes from uncultured Actinomycetes bacterium, assembly GCA_963848665.1. Taxonomy (GTDB): domain Bacteria; phylum Actinomycetota; class Thermoleophilia; order Gaiellales; family Gaiellaceae; genus Palsa-739. Next base: position 292,001 of record CAWKEF010000001.1, on the reverse strand, counting down.
AGTCCATCGGACGAGTCTCGCGCACCAAGGCAAACTCGAGAAGTCGGCCGGCGCCGAAGCCGGCGTAATCAGTGCGTGTGAGCGATCACGCCCCGCGTGGCGGGGCGTGATCGCTCGATGCGCTCAGTCGTCGTCGTCGTCGCTATGACCCGAGGTCGTTCCGAGTCCCGAGATGGTGGCCGGCAAGCCGCCCACCGAAGCCACCTTCGTGAGGCTTCCGTTTCGGTTGATCCGGTACGTCTCGATGTGGCTCAGGCCGTCCGGGGGGAACACGGTCGGGACAAGGACATACAGATACTTGCCGTCCTGGCTGACCGCTTCGTCGCCCGGGTTGCCCGGCGAGGTATCCACCTGACCCAAGTACGTCAGGGTCCCGTTGCGCCCTACCGCGTAGCTCGTGACGCCGCCCTTGCCGGTGAAGATGTCGGCAACGGTGTCCGACAGCGTGTTGGTCACGAACGCGTACCTGCCGTCCTTGCTGACCACGAGCCAGCACGCCGCGCGTCCCCCGCTCAGCACGTTACTGGTGCGGATGATCGCGCCCGACCTCGACACGTTGTAGGACGTGGCCGAGCCGATGAACTCCGTCGGGTCGAACACCTGCGGGATCGGCGGTGGGCCGTCTCCCGGCGCAGCCACGAATCCGGCATTGCTGACCAGAAGGTGTCCCGCGGGGTCGAAGTCGAACCCGAAGGGATTCGGCTCGACGAAGCCGACGCCGGTGTTGGGATGGGCGGGTCCTGCGAGACCGTTGGGACCGACGTCGAACGTGTCGATCACGCCGGTTTGCTTCGGCAGTCCGCGTTCGGTCACGACCAGCTGGCGACCGTCCGGGCTGAAGCCGACCTGCGCCGTCACCGTGTTCGGGAACGGCGACGACAGCGGTCGCCCGCCGGGGGCTTGGCCGGCAAGCGGCCGCAGCTTCCCGTTGGGCTCGAAGCGGAAGCCGTAGATGTTGGCGCTCTTTTCGTTCGCCACGTACAGCACGTGGTCGTGGCTCGTCAGGCTGACCGGGAGGACGCCGCCCGATGAGACGCGGGCGACCAGCTGCAGGCCGTCTCTCGTCGCACGGAACGAGCTGATGGTGTTGTCTCCGGCATTGACGACGAACACCACGCGACCGTCCGCGGCAACGTTGATCGATCCGGACGAGTCGACGATCGGGAAGCTGAACGGCGGCTCGGCAGCGAGACCGAGGCCCCCGGTCGGCACCGTCTCACTTTGAGTGAGGCTGCCGTCGGCGTTGGCGGTAAAAACGAGGACCGAGTTCCCGGCCGGGTTGTTCGTCGCCGTGTACACGGCTCCGCGGCCCTTGCCGTCGTCGCCCTTGTGGCCTCTGTCAGCTGACGCGCCGACAGGTGCCGCGAATGCCACGAGCAGGCCGAACATAAGCACGAGCCACGCTCGCGGACGCCGCAGAATGGACACAGTTTTCATGCTCCTCCCTTTTCTCCCCAAGTGTTTTTTCGTTCGAAGATCGGCGCGGCTCACAGGCGCGCGTCCGAGGGTCGCCTGCTGGACGGGAGGGCGACCCCTGCTTTGACCTAGTTGTCCTCCCGATTGCCCTCTCTCTCCCGGATAAGGCTTCGAGACATGGTCTCACCATCTATACGCGGTTACAAGATCGCCGGCCCTGTCCGTATGGCGAGACTTTGCGGCGGGCGCCGACCCTACGAGAGCTCCTGATCGGCCAGCGGATCCTGGAAAACGCACCGGGGGTCGTTCTGGCCCGCTAGCTGCAGGAGCATCCCATGGAAGGCCTGTCGGCTCTCGGGATCGAGGGGGGCGAAGAACTCGTTGTCGAGCTGCTTCGCCATCTCTCGGAGCCGCGAGAGCTGCGCCGTGCCTTCTGCGGTGATGCTCACGACGTGGCGCCGCCGGTCTAGGGGATCCCGCTGCCGGACGATCAGGCCTCGTTCTTCGAGCGAATCGAGGAGCGCGACGAGCCGGCTCGGGTCGCGTCCGAGCGCGTCCGCGATCGTGGCCTGCGTCTCGCGGACGCCTTCTCCGAGCAGCGCGAGGACGCTGTAGTCGTACGGCTCGAAGCCGACCTCGTCGGCGCGCGCCAGCGCCATTGCCTTGAACCCGAGCGCGAGCCGCGAAAGCAGGAAGCCGCTGCACGAGGTCAACTCCTGCGCGACCCGGGCAGTTGAGCCGGCGGAGGTTTCGGTGGCGGGGCCTGTTGTCACGAATTAAGTGTAGCGGTCAAGGGTTGCGTCGTGATAACGTAGAGCGAGTAAACGATTGAGAAAGGCAAGAGATGACGAATGAAATTGTGACACAGACCGCCGCCGGAGACCAGGACCGGCGCCGCTGGTTCGCCCTGGCGCTCATCGTCGCGGCGCAGTTCATGGTCGTGCTGGACATCGCGATCGTCAACGTGGCGCTGCCCTCGATCAGGACCGACCTGCACTTCTCGCAAGAGAGCCTGCAATGGGTGATCACCGCCTATTCGATCCTCTTCGGCGGAGCGCTCATGCTCGGTGGCCGGCTCTCCGACCTGCTCGGCCGGCGCCGCCTCTTCGTCATCGGTCTCGCGCTCTTCACCGTGAGCTCCCTGCTGGATGGGCTCGCGTGGTCAGAGGGCTCGCTGATCGCGTTCCGCTCACTCCAGGGTCTCGGCGCCGCGCTGCTGTCGCCTGCCGCCCTCTCGATCCTGACGACGACCTTTACCGAAGGCCGAGAGCGCAATCTCGCGCTCGGGATCTGGGGCGCGGCTTCGGGCAGCGGCGGGGCGGCGGGCGTCCTGCTCGGCGGGGCGCTTACCAGTGCACTCAGCTGGTCGTGGATCTTCTTCATCAACGTTCCGGTGGGTGCGTTCGTGATCGCGGTGACGCCGCTCCTGCTGCGCGAGAGCCGCGCCGACCTTCGGCACCGCCACTTCGACTTCGCAGGGGCCGCTTCGGTGACCGGTGGGTTGATGCTGTTGGTCTATGCGATGACGCGCGCGTCACAGCACGGCTGGGCCACGGGCCAATCCATTGCCCTCCTGGCCGCGTCGGCGGCGCTCCTCGTCGCCTTCTTCGTGATCGAGCTGCGCTCGAAGGCGCCGCTTCTGCCGCTGCGGATCTTCCGTCTGCGCACGCTCTCGGGCTCGAACGTGAGCGGCCTGCTCATGGGCGGGGCAATCTTCGCCCAGTTCTTCCTGCTCACCCTCTACATGCAGGAGGTGCTCCACTACTCGGCCCTGAAGACCGGCGTGGCCTACATCGGCCTGACGCTGACGATCGTCCTGTTCTCCGCCGTCGCCCAGGCGCTCGTGACCCGGGTCGGCGTTCGCCCCGTCCTCCCCGTCGGGCTTGCTCTGTCGACGGTCGCGCTCGTCCTCTTCGCCCGGCTGCCGGTCCACGGCAACTATTTCGTCGACCTGTTCCCCGCTTTCATCATCAGCGGCCTCGGCCTCGCGCTTGCCTTCGTGCCGATGTCGATCGGCGGTCTGACCGGCGTGCACCCGGGAGACGCCGGCGTTGCTTCTGGGCTGATCAACACCACTCAGCAGATCGGCGGCGCGATCGGCGTGGCCCTCGCGACAACGATCGCGACGACCTTCACGACGAGGTACGTCGACGCGCACGCCGGGGCAAACGCGTTCGGGGGCGCCGCGCTGACGCATGGCTTCCATATCGCCTTCTACGTCCTCGGCGCTCTCGCTGGAGCGGGTGCGGTGCTCGCGGCGCTCATGCTCGAGTCGAGGCCGGCGGAGAGCGAGCTGCAGCTCAGCGGTGAGCTGATGCCCGAGCTCGAAGCGGCCTGATAAGCAAGGAAAGCCCCGGAAACGGGGCTTTCCTCAAGTCGCTTGCAAGGAGTTCGTCGACCGACAACTGGTCGAGGCCGTTACGCGGGCTGCGCCACAGCCTCCATGAACAGGTTCTCGATGCCGGCTGCGTCCGTCTGACGCGCCTCCGCGAACGAGAGGCCCTCGCCGTTCAAGAGGCCGTCCGCCTCCCAGCGGTCCGGGTCGAGGCTCACGGCGTACGGGTTGATCTTCTCGTCGTCTCCGGGGGCGTCTGAGAGCGCCGTGGCTGCCCGGTGGAAAACGAGCACTGCGAGTGCCTCCATCAGGTCGGCCGTGGACGCGAGCTTCTGCTTCAGCGTCTCGTCGTCGAAGCCGCCCGCCATCTCCACGTGCCGCTGGAACATCCCGGGGAAGGCCGCGGTCGGGACGATGGCGCGCCGCCACTCGCGCGACTCGACGGCGTTCCATTCCCGGTACAGCGACTCGAGCCGGCGCGTGATCGCCCAGATCCGCTCGAGGTCGGGGCGCACCGCCGCCATGAAGTCGGCGTCGGTGAGCTTCTCGTGGAAGAAGAGCAAGCCGACGGTGCCCCAGTAGAGGATGTTGTTGCTGCAGATCTTGACCGTCATGACCATCGGGTTGCCCCAGAACTCGTACTGCCCCTCGTACTGGGTCAGCGCGACGCTGTAGAGATTCCCGTACAGGTCGTCGTAGATCTCCGCGCGCTCCTTGACGTCCTCGCCCCCGAGGTCGCGCACGATCAGGTCGGTGCTGAAGGTGTTCGACATGGCGATGAAGTCCGAGCCGGGCGAATAGAAGGGGTCGAGGAAGGCACCGGCCTCGCCGACGAGGCACCAGCGGTCGGTGCCCGAGTAGTACTGCTTGCAGCCGTAGGAGAAGTTCTCGACCTTGAGGAAGTCCTCGATCTGCTCGCTGCGGCCGTCGAGCGACTCGCCCAGCTGGGGCTCGTGCTCGCGGATCCACGCGAGCGCACCCTCGAGCGTGTTCATCTCCTCCCAGGGATGGAAGCGGGGATCGGCGACGATGCCGATCGAGATGGGCCCGGACGAGAGCGGGATCAGCCAGACCCAGTAGCCCTTGCCGCAGAGGTGGTTCGTGCTGAACCGGCGCATTCCGCGCTCGGGCATGCGGTCGAAGAACTCGTCGTCGTTCGGATCGGCCCAATCCTCGATGTCGAGTCCGCCGGCGAGCCTGAACCAGGCCGAGTTGACGTTGTGGCCGTTGTCCTCGAGCAGCCCCAGCTTCTTCTTCAGGGTGAACGACCGTCCCGTCGCATCGACGACCCAACGGGCGTTGACCGTCAACGTCTCGTCGTCGCGCGTAAAGGTGACGACATGCGGATCGGCGCCGACGTCCACGTCCTGGACGCGGCAGCCTCCGAACAGGTCGACACCGGCCTCGAGATTCTTCTCGCCGAGGAAATTCTCGAAGCGCCCCCGGTCGAGCTGGTAGCTCGGGTGATCCAGGGGGCGGTTGATGCCCCGCTCGATCCGCTGCCCGAGGTCGCGGTTGCCGTCCGCCGGGAACCACCACCGCAGCCCGAACTTGTGGAGCTGGTCCTTCTCCAGATGGTCTTTGAGGCCGAGCACCTCGCCGAAGTAGTGAGCCGACACCTCGACCGTCGACTCGCCGACCTTGAAGGCAGCCTCGGGCGCAGGCCCGACGCGCTTCTCTGCGATGAAGACGCTGATGTCCGGCCGCTCCTGCTTGAGCTGCAGCCCGAGAGTCAGCCCTGCGAGCCCACCGCCCAGAATCGCGACGTCGTAGTTGTCCGCCGGCTTCCGATCGTCACCCATCTTTCCCTCCTATCCGCCGGACTCCCAAGACCAGCAAGAGACACCGGCGACGCTAACACCGTCATCCGGTCTGTTCAAGCACGGCCCTTGCCTCTCGCAGGCACCTGTTCGATGATCGCTCCACGGCAACGTTCGTCCTCATCCACGGCGCCTGGCACGACGGGTCGTGCTGGGCGCCGCTCGTCGAGGCGTTGCGCGTCCGCGGCCACGAGTCGATCGCACCGGATCTCCCGTACGACGATCCGGCCGCCGGCTACGAGGAGCGCGTGCGCCCGGCACTCGACCAGCTCGCGGGCGTCGACGGCGAGGTCGTCGTCGTCGGGCACTCGCTCGGCTCGGGCTACGCGCCGCTCGTCGCTGTCGCCCGGCCGGGCTCGCTGCTCGTCCACCTCTGCCCGAGGCTCGGACCGTTCGACCCGCCTCCGGGCGCGCCGGCGCCGTTTCGCGAGACCGCGCAGTTTCCGGCCTCGCGCCCCGACGGGTTGAGCGTCTGGGAGCCGGACGCGGCCGTCGCGTTCATGTACGGGCGCCTACCCCCGGAAACCGGGCGCGCCCTCGCAAAGCGTCTTCGACCGGTCGCGCCCGCGGCAGGCGACTTCCCACTGCCGGGCCATCCCGACGTACCGACCGCGCTCGTCTACACGACCGACGACGAGTTCTTCGAGCCTGCGTTCGAGCGCTTCATGGCACGGGAGCTGCTCGGCATCGAGCCGGTCGAGCTTCCGGGCGGTCATTTCCCGATGGTCGAAGACCCGGAGGCGCTCGCCCACTTGCTCGACTCTCTCACTCGAGGCTAGAGCGACCGGAACGAAACGGTCTCTCGCCGGCCGCTCTGCCCGGAGCGCACGATCGCATCGGCCACCTCGGACGCGCGATAGCCATCCTCGAAGTTCGCGCCGTAGGGGGCGACGTCACCGTCCGAGGCGATCGCTTGCAGCATGTGATGCAGCTCGTGCACGAACGTGTCGCCCCAGCCGATGATGTGGCCCGGCGGCCACCAGTGCTCCCAGAACGGATGGTCGGTCTCGCTCACGAGAACGGTTTTGAAACCGCGGGCGCGATCGCCGTCGGCGCGGAACACCTGCAGCTCGTTCAAGCGTTCCATGTCGAAGGCGAGCGATCCCTTCGACCCATTGATCTCCCATTGGAGCGCGTTACGACGACCGAGTGCAAAGCGCGTGGACTCGATCGTGCCGACGGAGCCGTTCTCGAACTCCACCACGGCCTCGATGGCGTCGTCCACCGTCCGCGCCGGCATGAATGTCTTGGCGAGCCCTGAGACCGTCGCGATCTCGCCGTTCAGAAAGCGGGCGAGATCGATCACGTGCGTGCCGAGGTCGCCGAGCGCGCCCGAGCCGGCCTCGTCGGCATCGAACCGCCAGGTGTCGAGGGACGGGTCGTCGGCCCAGTCCTGGAGATAGCGCCCGCGAAAGTGCCTGATCTCGCCGAGCTCGCCCGCCTCGAGCATCTCCCGCGCGAGCCGGACGGCCGGCACAAACCGGTAGTTGAAGGCGCAGAGATGCTTGACCCCCGTCGCAGCGACACGGCGCCAGATCTCGTACGCCTCGCTGCCGTCGCGACCGAGCGGCTTCTCGCAGATCACGTGCTTTCCGGCCTCTGCGGCCGCGATCGTCGGCTCTGCGTGCAACGCGTTAGGCGCGCCGTTGTCGAAGAGGCCGATGCGGTCGTCGGCGACGAGCTCGCGCCAGTCGGCCGTCGCGTACTCGTAGCCGTAGCGTCGCGCCGCCTCGCCCACGGCCTCCGCGTTGCGGCCCGCGATCCCGACGAGCCGCGGCTCGAGCGGCGGCGGCCAGGTGATGTAGGCGAGCTTCTTGAACGCGTTCGAGTGCGCCTTGCCCATGAACGCGTAGCCCAGCATCCCGATCCCGATCTCGGTCATCAATCGCGATACTACGCAGGTGGCCAACGCAGTGAAGTGGGGGATCATCTCGACCGCAGACATCAACCGGAAGGTGATTCCGGGAGCCCATGCGTCGCCGAAGGTCGAGCTCGTCGCGGTGGCAAGCCGCGACCAGGCGCGCGCCGACGAATACGCGAAGACCTGGGAGATCGAGCGCGCGTTCGGCTCGTACGACGCCCTGCTCGCAGATGCGGAGATCGAGGCGGTCTACATCTCGCTTCCGAACACCCTGCACTGCGAATGGTCGATCAAGGCGCTCGAGGCCGGCAAGCACGTGCTCTGCGAGAAGCCGCTCTCGCGGCACGTGAGCGACGTCGAGGCCGCCTTCGATGCGGCTGCTCGCGCGGATCGGCTGCTGAGCGAGGCGTTCATGTACCGCCACAACCCGCAGACCAAGCGCGTGAAGGAGCTCGTCGACGGCGGCGCGATCGGCGAGCTGCGGCTCGTCCGCTCGACCTTCAGCTACTCGCTCTACGACGAGGACAACATCCGGTTGCGCACGGACGTCGAGGGTGGCGCGTTGATGGACGTCGGCTGTTACAACGTCAGCGGCTCCCGCCTCTTCGGCGGCGAGCCCGAACGGGTCTACGGCGAAGCATGGTTCGGGCCTTCCGGCACGGATTGGGTGTTCGGCGGTACGCTGCGGTTCCCCGGCGACGTCATTGCCCAGTTCGATTGCGGCACCGCCCTGCCGGAGCGCGACGAGCTCGAGGCGATCGGCAGCGAGGGCTCGCTCTACCTCGACGATCCGTGGCATTGCAACGTGCCGGTGATCGAGCACCGCCGGGACGGCAACGTCGAGCGCATCGAGCTCGAGCGCGTCGACTCCTATCGGCTCGAGCTCGAGAACCTGAGCGACGCGATCCGGGGCGAGGCGGAGCTTCTGCTCGGCCGCGACGATGCAATCGGCCAGGCGCGCACGCTCGAGGCGCTGCACGAGTCGGCGACGAACGGCGCAGCCGTCTCGCTGTGACGGCGGCGCAGGCGCGTGAGCGGGCGGCGGCGATGCTCGCGGACGCAGGCATTGCGCTGACGGAGGCCGAGCGCGAGCAGATCGAGGTCACCGACTTCGGCCTGGGACGCCTCGCGCAGATCGGGCTTCAGCTCGTCGTCTACGTGAACACGGAGCGGGTGTGCGCGAAGGAACTCGTGCTCTTCCCGGGCCAGACCTGCCCTGAGCATCGTCACCCCGCGGTCGACGGCCTGCCGGGGAAGGAGGAGACGTTTCGCTGCCGGCGCGGCACCGTCGTCCTGCACGTCGAGGGCGACGACGAGATCACGCTCGGTCCTGGGGAGCAGTACACGATCGAGCCGGACACGCTGCACTGGTTCCAGGGAGGGCCCGAGGGCGCGGTCGTATCCGAGTTCTCGACCAGGAGCCGGGACGAGCTCGACGTCTTCAGCGACCCGCGGATCGTTCGATAGCTGCAAGCGCGAGCCGCTCGTCCACCTCGCCCGCCAGACCGCTGACTCCCACTGCGCCGACGCGCACCTCACCGTCGAAAACCGCAACGCCGCCGAGGAAGAAGGTGAAGAACGGGTCGAAGCTCGCCCGCTCCACCGGTTCGTCGCGCACCTTGTCCGCGAGCTCGCGTGTCGTGCGGGCATCCGAGCGAGCTGCCGTGTACGCCTTGCGCTGCGCGTTGAGCCGTGTGTCGGGTGCAGCGCCGTCCATCGTGGCCGCAGCGACGAGCTCGCCGTGGTCGTCCGCGATGAAGACGGAAACCGGCCCCGAGGCCTCGGAGACGACGAACTCGACGATGGCGAGGGCACGCTCGAGCTTCACCCCCTCATTCTCCCCGACTCGTAACCCGCACGCGCGACGTCTAGCATCGGCTGTATGAGCGCGCACGCCGCACCGGCCTCCGGCGGCCTGACGCTCTCCTTCCGAGGCAGGACGTACCCGGTCGTACTGCCGAAGCTCACCGACCCCCGCCTGCACCTCGCGGCGACGATCACGTCGTTGCAGGTGATCGGGCAAGTGGGGTTCCACTTCCAGCTCTCGGTCGCGCAGATTCTCATCTCGCTTGCAACGTGCGCCGTGCTCGAGGTGGGGATCGCCGCGCGACGCCAGCACGTCCTGCTTTGGCCGGCGAGTGCCCTCCTGACCGGCAACGGTGTCGCGTTCGTGCTGCGCGTACCGGGGACGGCGCACGGGGATTGGTGGAGCGTGCGCGGCTGGTGGATCTTCGCGGGCACCGCGGCCGCCGCGCTCCTCTCGAAGTACGTGCTCGTCTGGCGCGGCACGCACGTGTTCAACCCGTCGAATATCGGGCTTGTCATCTGCTTCCTTGCGCTCGGCCGCACGCGTGCCGCCCCGCTCGACTTCTGGTGGGGCCCGATGTCACCGTGGCTCGTGCTTGCACTCGCCGTGATCGTCGGCGGCGGCTTCGCAATCCTTCGACGGCTCGCGCTGTTGCGGGTGGCGCTCGGCTTCTGGATCTCGTTCGCCGCCGGCATCGCCGTCGTCGCAACTGCCGGACACGCGATGACCGCGCGCTGGCACCTTGGTCCCGTCACGGGCTTCCATCTCTGGGCCGTGCTCGTGACCTCCCCGGAAGTGCTCGTCTTCCTCTTCTTCATGATCACCGACCCGAAGACCGCACCGAGGGGTGCGCGCGCGCGGCTCGTCTACGCGGTCTCGCTCGGCCTGCTCGGCGCGCTGCTGATCGCGCCGACGACGACGGAGTTTGCGAGCAAAGTCGCGCTCCTCGGCTCGCTTGCAATCGTGTGTCTCGCGCTTCCCGTTCTGCGCGCACTGCCGCGTCGTTTCGTCAACCCGCGCCTCGCGTACGCGCTGCCCGGCGTCTTCGCGCTGTACGCCGGTGTGCTCGTGCTCGTCACGAGCTCGGTTGCCTCGACCGCCGGGGCGACCGCGGTGCCGGCGCGCGAGCTGCCCCCGATCCACATCGTCAACTCGCCGGCCGTGCAGTCGCAGCTCGACCCTCCGACAGCGCGCGTCATCGCGACTGCGCTCCTTCGGTCGTTGCCCGGCGCCGGCGCAGGCCCGATCCGGCTGTCGCTCGAGCCCGGCACCGACCAGGGCCCTCCGCTTGCGGTCGCGGTTCTTGCGGGCAAGACGTACCGCCTGCACCAGGTCGCCGGGAGCCGATGGGCGCTCGGATCGGATACGCAGGGGGCCCCTGCAGAGGTCGCGCCGAGCGGTCCCGTCGCGTCGGGCTACCGCTTGCAGAACGTGGCCTCGGCCGTCGGGCTCGACTTCCGGCAGGACTCGTTCCGCTTTGGGATGTCGAACGACTACAAGGCGATGATGGGCGGCGGGGTCTGCTGGCTCGACTACAACCGCGACGGGTGGCTCGATCTCTTCGCCGTCAACTCCTACGCGAGCTCCGACACCGCGCAGTGGGCCGCACACGGCGGACTGCCGCGGACAGCGCTCTACGAGAACGTGCACGGGAAGTTCCACGATGCGAGTCGGCGCACGCACGCAGATCTTGCGCTGCAGGGTGACGGCTGCGTCGCCGCCGATCTCAACGGCGACGGGCGTCCCGACCTTGTGGTCACCGCTGCCGAGGGGGTCGACGTGCTCTGGAACTCAGGGCAAGGGGGCTTTAAGACGACCGTTCTCCGCGCCTCGGGCTGGTACACGGGCGCCGCTGTTGCGGACGTGAACGGCGACGGGCGTCCGGACGTCTTCGTCGCCGGCTACAGCGACCCGAACGAGCCGGTTCCCGGCTCGCTCGCCGGCTTCCCGACGAACATCGCCGGCGTCCGGGATCTCCTCTTCCTCGGCGAGGCTCACGGGCGGTTCAAGGAAGTCGGGGTCGCATCAGGACTCGAGTCGGCCTTGCCACGGCACGGCCTCGGCGCCGAGTTCATCGACTACAACGGCGACGGCCGTCCCGATCTCTACGTCGCAAACGACGAGGACCCGAACCAGCTCTACGAGAATGTCGCCTGGCCAGGCGGCGTGAAGGCGGACCCGGCCGGCCTCGGTTTCCGCTTCGAGGATCGCGGCGCGGCCGAGGGCGTTGCGGATCCGTTCGCAGGCATGGGCGTTGCGGTCGGCGACGGCGCCGACGGCCGGCTGAACCTCTTCGTCACGAATTCCCGGCGCGAGCCCTCCGCTGCGTTCCACGGCGTCTCGACGTCGGGATCGCCCGCCTTTGCCGATGCCCGTGCGTCGTTCGATCCCGCCCTCGGCACGGCGTTCGCCGGCTGGGGCGCGTCCTGGGTCGACCTCAGAAACTCCGGCAGCCCCTCGCTCGTGCTCGCGGCCGGCGCGATCCCGGTCACGAGCCTTGCGGGCGACGCGGAGCCCGTTCGCATCCTGGCGCCGGTCGGTCCGGCGAGAACGCTGCAGCGCTACGGCGACGCGCGTGGGGTGCTCGGGCCTGCCGGGCTGCGCCTGAACGGCCGCGGGTTGGCGGCGGCCGATGCGGCAAACGACGGGCGCATGGACGTCGCGATCAACACGATCGGTGGAAAGCTCGTACTACTCCGTCCGGTCGGGCCTGTCGGCCACTGGCTCGACGTCGAGCTCACGAAGTTCTCGCCCGGTGCCGTCGTCACCGCCGTACTGCCCGACGGACGGCGGCTGCGGCGTCAGGTGCAGGCCGGGAGCAGCTATCTCTCCTCGGAGGACCCGCGCGTCCATCTCGGACTCGGAGCAGCGACGCGCGTCAGCCGCCTCACCGTGCAATACGCCTGGGGCGGCACGAGCACGCTGTCCGGCGTCCGCGCCGATCACGTCGTGACGATCGCCGCGCCCAGAACGGCAGCCGCGCCGGCTCTCGCGACGACCAACCCTCGCGTCTCGCGCTGCCTGCGCATGAATCTCAACGGCCGGTCGATCGCGACCTTCTGGAACGAGACCGCGATCCTCGCGCTCCGGACCGGCGACGCAACGGAGCCGGTGCAGGCGCGCGACCTGCTCGACCTGGCGACCGCAGTCCGGGCCGCGTACGTGCAGGCGGACGCGGCAGGCCGGGACGCGGCGATCAGCTACGCGTCATACCGGCTCCTCCTGTGGCAGGCCTCGTTCAACTCGAACCTCGGCCGGACCTTCCACCTCCTCGCCCTGCGGCTGCGCTCGCTCTGCTACTCGCCGGAGTACGCGGCCGCAACGGGCAGCTCGCCGGCTGCGCTCGGAAACCGCATCGCCGCCGCAGCGATCGCAGCCGGCCGACATGACGGATCGCTCGAGTCGCTCCACTACGTCGACGCAAGCTACGTGCCGATGAACGGCCCGCTCGTCGTCGGCGAATCGGGCTCGACCGTGCACGACGCGACGTTCTGGCAGCCGCTCGCGCTCGGGCAGATCGCGGCCCACGGGCTGGCGCCGATCCCGGCGAAGATCCAGAGCTTCGTCGGCGCGCAGTGGGGTCACGTTCGAACCTTCGCCCTGCCGTCCTCGTCGAGGGGCCTGCCGATCGATCCGGGCTCGCCGCCGTTCGGCGACCCGTCCGCCGACTCGTACAAGCGCGCCGCCGTCGAGGTCATCCGGGCGACTGCGGGGCGCGCGCTGCCGGCGGTCGACGGATCGCCCCTCGCCTGGAACCGGATCGCCGATGCGCTCTCGCTCGGGCTGCGGCGAGACGTGCAGCTCCACCTCGTGCTGAACGGGGCACTGAACGACGCCGCCGTCGCGACGTGGGGCGCAAAGCGCGCGTATCAGGGCCCGCGTCCGATCTCGATGATCCGCTACCTCTCCTTCCAAGGGCAGTCGACCGACGTGAAGGCTCCCTTGTACAACGTCGAGGGGCTACCGCTCGTCGCCGGCCTGATCGAGCTGCGTGACCGACAGGTCATGGTGCGCTCGCAGGGCCGCTGGGTTCCCGGTGCGCGCTGGACGCCGCCCGCGGCGACGCCCGCCTCGCCCGGCTGGGTATCGGAGCAGAGCGCGTTCGCCTATGCCGCAGCCGGCGTGCTGAACGGGCTGACGGGCCGGTCGTTCGACCGGCAGGCAGAGCGAATCGGTGCCGCGGGTGTCACGAGCGGGATCGAGACGCCGGCCGACGGGACGGCGGGTCGTGCGCTCGGCATGGCGGTCGCGAAGCGCGCGCTCGCACGCCGCTGATCAGCGGCCGGAGCGCACCTGCAACCGCCGTGCGATCGTGTCGAGCGTGACGGCGAGCAGGAGGATGACGCCGGTGACCATGTAGATGATGCCGGTCGCGTAGCCGGCGGTGTTGAGCCCGTTCGAGACGGTGGCGATCACGAGCGCCCCGAGGAATGCCGCGCGAACTTCGCCGCGGCCGCCGAAGAGGCTCACGCCGCCGATCACGGCAGCCGCGATCGAGTTCAGGAGGAGCGTGCCGCCTCCGAAGTTGAGGTCGACGGAGTTGACGTTGGCCGCGAGGATGATGCCGCCGATCGCGGCCATCGCGCCCGAGATCATGAACACGATCACGCGGATCCTCGGGACGCTGATGCCCGCGCGGCGTGCCGCCTCGGCGTTGCCGCCGACTGCGTACACGTGGCGGCCGAACGTCGTCCGCTTCGCGAGGAACGTGAGCACGACGAGGAACAAGACGACGAGGACGCCGGCGAGCGGCAAGCCGTGCGGCACCTGTGCGTGGTTGCAGACGGCAACGACGAGGAAGGAAGCGGCGGTGACGCCGATCACCTTCGCGATGACCATCACCGGGCGCCCGATCGCCACCTGCGCTCGCCGCTTGCTCAGCACGCCGCCGAGCACGCCCACCGCATAGATGCCGCTGATCAGCCCCGCGATGATCCAGCCTGCTGTCGCCGAGAAGAAGTAGCTGGCCGTGTAGTTGATCCAGCGGTCCTGGATGATGATCGAGCCCGGTTGCTCGAGCTGCTGCAGGATCACGCCCTGCCAGATGAGGAAACCCGCAAGTGTGACGACGAACGACGGGACGCCGACGAACGCGACGATCGATCCTTGAACGCCGCCGATCAGCGCGCACACCGCGACTGCACAGACCATTGCGAGCAGTCCATTGATTTGATGCCCGCTGCCGGGGAGCTGGAGCTCGGCCACGGTCAGCGCGCCGATTCCCGCCACATAGCTGATCGAGAGGTCGATCTCGCCCAGGAGGAGGACGAACACGACGCCGTAGGCGAGCATCGCCGTTCCGGCCATCTGGATGATGACGTTGTCGAAGTTGTTCGCGGTGAAGAAGTTCGTCGCCTTGAAGCTGAAGAACACGACGATGAACACGATCCCGACGGCGATCGGCAGGACTCCGAGGTTGCCGGACTTGATGTTGTCGACCGCACGCCGGTAGACACCCCCGAGCCCGGCAGGCTCCTCCTCGACGGGCGTGACCGGGTTCTGCCCGACGACCTCGGCCTCGGTCGAGGTCACGAGGCCGCTCCGGCCGAGCTCGTGATCCCGGAGACCTTCGTCGGCTTTCCGGCCGTGATCGCGTGGACGACCTCTTCCGGGGTCGTCTTCTCGCGCTCATAGATGCCGACGTTCCGTCCGAGACGGAGGACGGCGATCCGCGTCGCGGTCTCGAAGACGTCGTGCAGGTTGTGGGAGATGATGACGACCGCGAGACCTTGCTCGGCGAGGCGCCGTACGAGCGCGAGCACTTGCTCCGTCTGGGCGACGCCGAGCGCGGCCGTCGGCTCGTCGAGGACCACGAGCTTCGAGTTCCACATCACCGCCTTGGCCACCGCAACGGACTGCCGCTGGCCGCCGGAGAGCGTGGCGACCGGCTGCCGGACCGAATTGATCGTCGTGACGGCGAGCGACTTCAGCGTCTCGGCCGTCTTCTGCTGCATGACCGGCTCCCGCAAGCGCTGGAGCCAGTCGTGCTCCTCACGCCCGAGATACATGTTCTGGACGACGTCGAGGTTGTCGCAGAGCGCAAGGTCCTGGTAGACGACCTCGATGCCGAGCCGGGCCGCGTCCTTCGGCCCGTGAATGTGCACTTCGTGCCCCTCGAACAGGATCTCGCCGCTGTCGGGAGCGTGCGTCCCCGCGATGCACTTGACGAGAGTCGACTTGCCGGCGCCGTTGTCGCCGACGAGGGCCATCACCTCGCCGCTCCGCACCTCGAAGTCGACGTCGCTCAGTGCCTGCACCGAGCCGAACGACTTGGTGATGCTGCGGAGCTGAAGGAGTGGGGTGGTCTCGTCCACGCTGGGGCGTTTCCTACCACATCGGCAGGTGGGGGCGCCCGGCCGGGCGCCCCCACCTGCGGTCTCGTCGACCTACTTGCAGTACTGCTTGTAGGTGCCGATGCACACGTCGGTCTTCTTCAGGAACTTGTCCGTGAAGAGCCGCTTGTAGTTCGCCTTCGTGATCCAGACCACCGGCAGCGCCAGCGTCGGCTCGCTCTTCGAGCCGTTCTTGCGCGTCGTGGTCGTCTTCGGCTTCTGGCCCTTGAGGAGTGCAACCGCGGCCTCGGCCGCAGCCTTCGCCTCGTCGGGGACGTACTTGTAGACGGTCCCCGTCTGCCAGCCGGCGAGGATGTACTGGATGCCCTGCGGCGTCGCGTCCTGTCCGCTCAGCGGGATCGGCTTCAGGTGGCGGGCCTTGAGGTCGGCGATCACGGCGCCGGCGATGTTGTCGTTGGCGGCGATGGCGCCGTCGATCTTGTTGTTCGACTTGACGAGCATCTGCGCGAAGATCGGCCCGGCGTTCGTCGCGAGCCAGTCCGGCACGAACTGCTGCGGGCCCTTCGTCAGCTTGCCGCTCTTGAACAACGGGTTCAGGATGTCGTCGTTACCGCTCTTGAACCAGAACGCGTTCTGGTCGGTCGGGCCGCCCCAGAGCTCTGCGACGACCGGCTTCGACTTGCCCTTGAGCTTCGCGAGGATGCCGTTGGCCTGCGCCCGTCCGACCGAGTTGCCGTCGAAGGTGACGTAGACCGAGGCGGTGCCGCCGAGCACCTGGCGGTCGTAGTCGATCGCCTTGCCGCCCTTGGAGGTGAACAGCTTCTCGATCGACGCGGCCGAGCCGTTGTCGAGCGCGGTCTCAACGACCACCTTGGCACCGGCAGCCAGGCACGCCTGCGCCTGCGCCTTCTGCTTCTGCGGGTCGTTCAGCGCGTTCGTGATCGAGTACGTGACGCCTGCGGCTTTCAGCGCCTTTGCGAAGTCGGGGGCGTCGAACTGCACCCAGCGGACGGACGACTTCGTGTCTGGCAGCAGGACGCAGACCTGGACGCTCGCGGCCTTCTTGCCCGAGCTGGCGCCGGCGCCGGTGGCGGCGATCGATGCGATCGCGGCAACCGCCACGAGAAGCAAGAGCATCGACCTGCTGGAAATCTTCTTCACTGCGAGTCTCCTTACTGTTGCGTGAATAGCGGGCTTCGGGCGCGCAGGGATCAGGACGTGTTGCGATGCACCCCGGCGGATCTCCCGACAACGCTCCCGCATCCGGCGCCGTGAGTCAAGGGGGCAGCAGAGAATTCACACGAGCATGTTGAACGGTTAGGCTCGCCGCTTCATGAAGACATCCCTTGGCATCTGGGCGTTCGGAAACATGGCGACGCGGTTCAATGCCGGTGGGTACAAGCCGGAGCTGTCGGGCGCATCGACTGCCACGAAGGTGCGGACAGCGGTCGAGGGGCTGGGCGACCTCATCGACGACTACGAGTTCCACTATCCGCAGGAGCTGGCGCCGAAGAACCTCCAGGAGGTGCGCGAGGCGCTCGCGGGGCATGGGATCTACTGCGTCTGCAGCGGGCTCCATCTGGACCCGCGCTTTGGGAAGGGCGGCTTCTGCTCGCCCGACGACGCGACGAGGGCCGAGGCGCTGCGCCTGACGCGCGAGGGCATCGACCTTGCGGCGGAGGTCGGGGCGCACTTCATCATCTGGCCCGGCATCGAGGGCTACAACTATCCGTTCCAGACTCCCTATGCCTCGTCGTGGAAGCGGTTCATCGACGGAGTCGGCGAGTCCGCGCAGCACGCGAAGGACAACGGCGTGACGGTGTTCCTCGAGCACAAGAACTCCGAGCCGGCGATGAAGATCCTGATGCGGAACATAGGGATGACGCTGCACGTCATCCACACGCTGCGCGCGCAGGGAATCGACAACGTGCTCGTGAACATGGACTGGCAGCACCTGATCATGAACGGCGAGAACCTGGCGGAGTACGCGGCGCTCCTGCACGCGGAAGGCCTGCTCGGGCACCAGCATGCGAACTCCGGCTGGGGAACCTTCGACGACGACAACATGGTGGGTGCCACCGCGTTCATGGAGACGATCGAGCTCGCGGTCGAGCTGCGCCGCGCCGGCTACGGCGACAACGGCGAGCGCCTCGGCTTCGACCTCTATCCGTACACCGAGGACGCTGTCGGCGCCGTCAAACGATCGGTGCTGCACTGGAACTTCATCGACGGCCTTGCCGCGAAGATCGACGGCCCGGCGTTGCGCGACGCCCAGCAGGCGAAGGACGCAGTCAGAGCCTACGAGCTCGTCTACACCGCGCTCGGCGCCTGACTCGAGCGTGACCGGCGACGTCCTCGTCGGAGTGGACGTCGGCACCACCGGCGTCAAAGCCGTCGCGATCTCGGCAGACGGCCGCCTCCTCGCGTCGGCGTCGGAGGAGTACGCGCTCTCGACGCCGCAGCCGGGCTGGGCAGAGCAGGACCCCGAGGACTGGTGGCGTGCCGCAGAGTCGTGTCTCGCCCGGCTTCCGCAGGGGCACGTCGGCTTCTCGGGTCAGATGCACGGTCTCGTCGTGCTCGATGCGGAGGACCGCGTGCTGCGGCCGGCGATCCTCTGGAACGACCAGCGCACCGCCGCCGAGTGCGCCGAGATCGAGGCTCGCGTCGGGCTCGAACGACTGATAGCGCTCACCGGGAACCGCGCGCTCACGGGCTTCACGGCGCCGAAGCTCCTCTGGCTGCGCCGTCACGAGGCCGAGACGTATGCGCGCATCAGGCACGTGCTGCTGCCGAAGGACTACGTGCGGCTCCGTCTCACGGGCGAGCACGCGATCGATGTTGCCGACGCCTCGGGCACCCTCCTCTTCGACGTGGCCGGCCGCCGCTGGTCGGACGAGGTCTGCGCGGCGCTCGATGTGCCGCTCGAGTGGCTTCCGCCCGTCCACGAGTCCACCGAGATCGCGGGAGCCGGCGACCAGGCAGCGGCCGCGCTCGGAGTGGGGATCGTGCACCCGGGAGCCGTCTCGGTCGTGCTCGGGACATCGGGCGTCGTCTTCGCGGTGCTCCCGTCGTATGCACCCGACGTCGAGGCGCGCGTGCACGTCTTCTGCCACGCGGTGCCGGGCACATGGCATGCGATGGGCGTGATGTTGAGCGCAGCCGGGTCGTTCGCCTGGCTGCGGCGCGTGCTCGGCGCCGGCTACGGGTTGCTCGACGAGGAGGCGGCCCGCTGGGAGCCCGGAGCCGAAGGCCTTCTCTTCGCGCCGTACCTCGTCGGGAGAGCGCACCCCCCACGCAGACCCCGATGCGCGTGGTGCGTTCACCGGCCTCTCGCTTCGGCACGACCGGCGGCGCGCTGGCACGCGCGACGCTCGAAGGCGTCGCCTACGGGCTGCGCGACTCGCTCGAGCTCCTACGCGAGCTCGGAGTCCGCCCGGAGGTCGGGCGCGCTTCGGGCGGCGGCGCCTCGAGCGACCTGTGGCTGCGCATCGTCGCCTCGGTGCTCGGCCTCCCGCTCGAGCGGATGGAGTCGGAGGAGGGATCGGCGTACGGCGCAGCGCTCCTCGCAGGCGTGCGCGCAGGCGTCTTCGAGGACGCCGCCGACGCCGCTCGACGCTGCGTGCGCGTGCGCGACCGGATCGAGCCCGACCCCGGAGTGGACGGCGGCGTACGACCGCGGCTACGAACGGTTCAAGCTGCTCTACCCCAACCTGAGAGAACTGGAGGAGAAGACATGAGCCTGCACGGGAAGACGGCCGTCATCACCGGCGCGAGCAGAGGCATCGGCGCGGCGCTCGCACGCATGCTGCACACCCGTGGCGTCAACCTCGGCCTGGCATCGCGGAGCGGCGATGACCTCGGATTGGCCGGCGCGATCTCGCAGCCGTGCGACGTGCGCGACCTCGATGCGCTCACGGGCCTGTGCGACGCCACGGCGGCCGCTTTCGGTGGCATCGACATCGTCGTCGCGAACGCAGGTGTCGGCGCGTACGGCCCGTTCCTCGACCTCTCGCGAGAGCACCTCGACGAGATGGTCGACGTGAACCTCAAAGGGACGCTGTACGCGATCCGTGCCGCGCTGCCGCACATGCTCGGCCGCGAAGGCGACGTGATCACGCTCGCGTCCGAGGCCGGGCGCCGCGGTCTCCCCAACGAGGCGGTCTACTGCGCTTCCAAGTTCGGACAGGTCGGGTTCACGCGTGCGCTCGACCACGAGCTGCGCGAGCGCCGCATCCGCTGCACGAACATCTGCCCCGGCGGGGTTGCCACCGACTTCGCGCTCGACGAGGGCCGGGGCGGACCCAGGACGTGCTGCCCGGGATGATGACCGCGGAGGATGTCGCCGAGGTCGTCGTCTTCGCACTCGAACGGCCGCGCCATCTGCGTCTGCTCGAGACGGCACTGCGCCCGATGACCGAGGCCTCCTGGGGTTAGGTGCGCAGCACGACTTCGAGCGCGGTGCCACGACCCGGCGTCGAGCGAAGCGAGAACCCGCCCTCGATCGACTCGGCGCGGGCACGCATGTTCTTCAGCCCCTGGCCGGCGGCGTCCTCTGCACCGTCGAAGCCGTCGCCGTCGTCCGTGATGTTCACGAAGCGCTCGCCGAACGGGCGCATCCCGATCGTCACTTCTGCGCGTGTCGCGTTCGCATGCTTGCGCACGTTTGCGAGGCCCTCCTGCACGATGCGGAAGATCTCGATCTGCTCGTCGGGCGCGAGGCGGATCGTGCCGTCGACCTCGAGCTCGACTTCGATCCCGCCGTCGGCGGTCAGGACGTCGACATAGCGGCGTAGCGCAGCGTCGAACGGGGCGGTGCCGCTCGCGGACGAGAGAGCGAGGATCGCGAACCGGGCCTCTTGCTGCGCAAGGAGCGCGGCCTGCTTCAGCTTCGGCACGGCCTCCTCGATCGGCGTCCCGTTCTCGAGCATCGATGCGTGTGTCGACACCGCGAAGAGATACTGCGCAAGCCCGTCGTGGATCTCGCGGGCCACCCGCGCCCGCTCTTCCGCAACCGCGCGTCCGAACTCGGCGAACTGGATCGCACGCCACGCGCCGACGAGGATGACGGCGTACGCGAGCATGCGCAGGAAGTCGCTCTGCGACACGTACGAGCTCGCGAGCAACGGCTGGAAGACGAGATGCAGCGCGGCGAAGAGCATCAGCGTGAAGCCGAGCGCGAGCCAGCGCGCGAGGTCGTCCCCGCGGCGCATGAAGCGCGCGCCCCAGCCGACGACCGCGATGAGGCAGACGAGCGCCTGCAGCGCGAGCGTGCCGGTCAGATAGAAGGGCTGCGGCTGGTCGTGCGGCGGTGTGATGTCCGGAAGCGCCGCGCCGAGGGCGCGTAGGAGCGACCAGGCGACGAAGAGCGTGATCCCCGCGGCGGCCACCGCGTTCGCAATCGACCATTCGCGGTACTTGCTGCGGCCGCGGCTGAACGGGGCGATCGCGATCAGCGCCTGGCCGAGAATGGCGCCGATGAGCGCCGACCAGGCCTCGGCGGCATGGAGGTCGTGGCCGCCGAAGCGGGGCCCGATCGCGAAGACGGCCGACGAGAGAGCGGTGACGAAGAAGCCGCTCGCGAGCAGCAGGTCGACACGCCGGCCCTCGACGGAGTAGCGCGCCGCGGCGAGCACCGCGACGAGGAGGCCGGCGAGAGCCATCGTCGTCTGGAGCACGAGCCGCAGCTCGGGCAGGTCGAAGTGGGTCCGGAGGCCGGGGTGGACGAGAAAGAGCGCCAGGCTTGCGCCGAGCAGCCCTGCGAGCAGGATCTCACCCCAGAGCCAGCTCTGGTTCGCGCTCCGGCCGTTCTTTGCCACCTCCCTCTTGTCGGCAGAAGCGTTCCTGCCGATAAGGGGCAAGAATGGCCTCCCGCATCCTCATCGTCGACGACCACCCGTTGACCCGCGAGGCGCTCTCCTCGCTGCTCAACGCCCACGGCTTCGACATCGTCGGCTGCGCGTCCGACGGCGCGCAGGCGATCGTCGAGGCGGAGCGGCTTCGGCCCGACGTCGTGCTGCTCGATCTGTCCATGCCGGGCCTCGACGGCCTCGCGGCGCTGCCGCGGCTGCGCGAGGCTGCGCCCGAGTGCGAGGTCGTCATCCTCACGGCCTCCGGCACCGAAGAGAATCTCCTGCAGGCGATCCGGGCAGGGGCGGCGGGCTACCTCCTGAAGACCGAGCCTCCCGAGAAGATCGCCGCGTTCCTCGACGGCATCGCGAACGGCGAGGCCGCGCTCTCCGGCTCGGTTGCACGCCGCCTCCTCGACCAGGTCCGGGCCGGGAACGGTCGCGGCTCGGGCGTTCCCGACGCGATCGCCGGCACGCTCTCGGCCCGTGAGGTGGAGGTTCTGCTCCTCCTCGACGACCATCTCGGCACCGATGAGATCGCAAAGCGGCTCTTCATCTCCGAGCACACCGTCCGCTCCCACGTGAAAAGCCTCCTGCGGAAGCTCGGCGTGTCTTCTCGGCGCGAGGCGCTCGAGAGCCTCGCCGTCGCCCGCGCCGCCTGACCTTCCCCCCATATCCCCCGCCGTGGGGGATGCCGTTCACCGGCGCGGGGGCATGAGCCCGCGCCGAGACGCGCCGATTCATGGTCAGGCAAGCTTCCCTTCCAGGGAGTTCCAAGGCGGATGATCCAGGCAGCGAAAGGGCCCCGAAAGGGCCTTTTTGCTGTCTACGCGCTGAATCCCTCGAGCGCCGCCGCGACGAGCCCGGGCAGCGTCTCGAGCTCGTAGCCGCCCTCGAGCACCGCCGCGACCCGCGGCGCCAGCGCCGCGCAGCGCCGCGACAGCTCGCGAAAGCCGTTCTCGGTGACGCGCATCTCGGCCAGTGGGTCGCCGACATGGGCGTCGACCCCCGCTGAGACGACCACGAGCTCGGGATCGAAGGCCGCGACTCTCGGCGCGACGACGTCCTCGAAGACGGTGAGGTATGCGTCGTCTCCCGAGCCGGCGGCGAGAGGGACGTTGAGCGTCGTCGCCGCCTGGTCGTGCGGGCCGCCGCTCCCCGGATAGAAGGGCCACTGGTGCAGCGAGACGAAGAGGACGGTGTCGTCCTCGAGGAAGATCGCTTCGGTGCCGTTCCCGTGGTGCACGTCGTAGTCGACGATTGCGACGCGCTCGAGACCGAGCTCGCGCTGCGCTGCGCGAACCGCGACGGCGATGTTGTTGAAGAAGCAGAAGCCCATCGCGCGAGTGGGGAGCGCGTGGTGCCCCGGTGGTCGCACGAGCGCAAAGCCGCCGCGCAGCACCGCCTCGATCGCCGTGCCGGCCGCGATCGAGGCGGCCTCGAACGTCGTCTCCGACGCGACCGTGTCGCCGCCGATCCACGTGGGCGTGCGGATGGCCGCTATGGAGGCGATGTGCTCGGGCGTGTGGCAGAGGAGCAGCTCGTCCGTCGTCGCCGGGCGACCCTCGCTCCAGTCGTCGAAGTGGTCGAGCAGGGCTCCGAGACGTTCGCGACGCTCGGGGTGCGCGCCGGTCGGATGCAGCCGCGCAAGCGCCGGGTGGGTCAGGACGTCGATCGGACGGTCTCGTCGAGCTCCGCGAGCGACGCCTCGCCGCTCTCCGCACGGCCGACGAGGTAGCAGAGGAGCGGTGCGTTCGTGCGCGCGCCGCTCTCGTGCGCGGCGTGGCCGGCGAGGTCGAGAAGCGCGTCGATCTCCTCGTCGGACAGCTCGAGGGAGGCACGGTCGACGCCGCTTCGCCGCGCGAGCGCATCGGCGCGTCTGGAGAGCCAGTCGTTCACGAGACGGAGGCTAGACGGCCGGCCAACTGGCCGAGCCCGAGCTTCTCGACGAAGGAGGACGCCTCCGCCCAGGTGGGTGTCTGGGGTTTGAGGGGAGGGAGAGGAGCAGAGGCGTCCATTTGCGCGATTCGCCGGTAGAGGCGCAAGTCCTCCGCCTCGGCGCCGAAGCGCCCGGCCGCGAGCACGTCCTCGAGCGTCCGGTATTGCGTGAGGAGCTCTGCCGCCTTCTTCGGCCCGATGCCGCGCGCGCCGGGGAGCTTGTCGGACGGGTCGCCGCGGAGCGCGATCAGGTCGGGCACCTGCTCCGGGTCGACGCCGTAGCGCTCCCGCACCTCGACGGGGCCGATGCGAGCGATCTCGCTCACGCCGCGCACGGGCGCGAGGATCGTGACGCGGTCGCTGACGAGCTGGTACGCGTCGCGATCCGAGGTCGCGACGACCACCGGGCCCGGCCAGGCGCGGGCAGCCGCTGCGAGGAAGTCGTCCGCCTCGTAGCCCGCGGCCTTGCCGACGAAGAAGCCGAGCTTCTCGGTCAGCTGCGGCAGGATCGCGAGCTGCTCGACGATCGAGTCCTCGAAGACGCGGCCCGACTGGTACGGCTCGTATGCCTCGTGGCGGTACGTCGGCACCTCGAGCGTGTCCCAGCCGACGAGCACCGCGCTCGGCCGCTCCTGCTCCCACAGCCGCGAGACCATGTTCGCGAAGCCGACGACCGCGTTCAGCCGCACCGACTTCGGCATCGAGTGGTAGGCGCGGTGCGCGAACGAGTCCCCGTCGACCGCCAGAAGCAGACTCAGAGCGACGCCTCCAGCTCGGCGATGCGCGCCATCAAGCGTTCGGTCGCCTCGCGCGCCGCCTCGCCCAGCTCGCGGCCGCGCAGGTCCTCGATCTCGACCGGCGCCCCGTAGGCGACGCTCAGCGCTCCGAAGCGGGTCAGCTTGTCCGTTCCCTTCACGGCGCAGGGCACGAGCGGCACGCCGGCTTCGAGCGCGATGCGCGCCGCGCCGGAGCGGGGCCGCGCCTCGAAGCGCTTCACGAGCCCCTTCGTCCGCCGCGTTCCCTCCGGGAACATCGTCACGACGTTGCCCTCGCGCGCGAGTCTCACCGCCGTCTCGATCGCGGCGATGTCACGCTGTCCCCGACGCACCGGAAACGCGCCGACGCGCTTGAGCACGGCACGGAGCGGCCACCAGTAGAGCTCGGATTTCGCCATGAAGCGGAGGAAGCGCTTCGGCCACAGCGGCATGCCGACGACCCAGGGATCGAAGCTCGAGACGTGGTTGCAGGCGAGGACGTAACCGCCCGCCGGCAGGTTCGCCCGGCCCTTGGCCCGGAGCCGGTACGGGCCGTAGAGGACGGGGGCCGAGAGGATTCCGATCAGGTTGTAGAGGGGGGTCGGCCGCATCTCGGGAGTATTCAACCTCGTTCGACCCCGCTATCGTGACCCGCCGGTGCCAGCCAACGGCAAACACACGCGTCTCGTGATCGTCGAGTCTCCCGCAAAGGCCCGGACGATCAAGGGCTATCTCGGCGACGACTTCGTCGTCGAGTCGAGCGTCGGTCACATTCGCGACCTGCCCGAGCGCGCCGCGGACATTCCGGAGGAATACAAGAAGGAGAAGTGGGCGAGGCTCGGCGTGAACGTCGAGGACGAGTTCCGCCCGCTCTACATCGTCGACCCCGACAAGAAGAAACGGGTCGGCGAGCTGAAGAAGCTGCTGAAGAACGCGGACGAGCTCCTGCTCGCGACGGACGAAGACCGCGAGGGCGAGGCGATCGCCTGGCATCTGCTCGAGGTGCTGAAGCCGACGGTGCCGGTCCGGCGCATGGTCTTCCACGAGATCACGAAGGATGCGATCAACCGAGCGCTCGGCGAGACGCGCGAGATCGACGAGCGCCTCGTCGACGCGCAGGAGACGCGCCGCATCCTCGACCGTCTCTACGGCTACGAGGTCTCGCCCGTGCTGTGGAAGAAGATCACGCGCGGGCTCTCGGCGGGCCGCGTGCAATCCGTCGCGACGCGACTCGTCGTCGAGCGCGAGCTCGAGCGGATGGCGTTCCGTGCGGCGAGCTGGTGGGACATCGAGGCGGTCTTCGATCCGGAGTCGTTCCACGCGCGACTCGTCTCGGTCGACGGCAAGCGTCTCGCGCTCGGCCGCGACTTCGGAAACGACGGCAAGCTCAAGACCGAGGATGTGCTGCAGCTCGACGAGGAAGAGGCGCGCGGCCTCGCAAAACGCCTCGAGCAGTCGCCGTTCAGCGTCACGCGCGTCGAGCGCAAGCCGTACTCGCGCAGGCCGAGCCCGCCGTTCATGACCTCGACGCTGCAGCAGGAGGCGAGCCGCAAGCTCCGCTACTCCGCGCAGACGACGATGCGCATCGCGCAGCGCCTGTACGAGAACGGCTACATCACGTACATGCGCACCGACTCGACGACGCTGTCCGAGTCGGCGCTGACCGCGGCGCGTAACCAGGCGCGCGAGCTGTACGGCACCGAGTACGTGCCCGACGAGCCGCGGCGCTACGAGCGCAAGGTGAAGAACGCGCAGGAGGCGCACGAGGCGATCCGTCCTGCCGGCGAGGTGTTCCGGATGCCGAAGGACGTCGCGCGAGAGCTGAACCGGGACGAGAACGCCCTCTACGAGCTGATCTGGATGCGCACGATCGCGTCGCAGATGAAGGACGCCGCGGGCCAGACCGTTTCGCTCCGCATCGGCGGCACGTCGAGCTCCGGCGAGAAGGCGGAGTTCGGCGCCTCGGGCACCGTGATCACCTTCCGCGGGTTCCTCGCCGCCTACGAGGAGGGTCGCGACACGGACGAGTCGGACGACGAGGAACGGCGTCTCCCGAACGTCAGCGAGGGCGACGCCCTCGAGGTGAAGAAGCTCGAGCCGCAGGGGCACGAGACGAATCCGCCGTCGCGCTACACCGAGGCGACGCTCGTCCGGACGCTCGAAGAGCTCGGGATCGGGCGGCCGTCGACCTACGCGTCCATCCTCGGCACGATCCTCGACCGCGGCTACGTCTTCAAGAAAGGCACCGCGCTCGTGCCGTCGTTTCTCGCCTTCTCCGTCGTCAACCTGCTGAAAGAGCACTTCGGGCGGCTCGTCGACTACGGCTTCACGGCGAGCATGGAGGACGACCTCGACCGGATCGCCTCGGGCGACCAGGATCGCCTCTCGTGGCTGAACCGGTTCTACTTCGGAGAGAACGACGGCAAGGGGCTGCAGGAGCTCGTGTCGGATCTCGGCGCAATCGACGCGCGAGAGATCAACTCGATCGAGCTCGGCAACGGCATCGTCCTGCGGGTCGGCCGCTACGGCCCCTATCTCGAGCGCGACGGCCAGCGCGCGAACATTCCCGAGGACATCGTTCCCGACGAGCTCACCGTCGAGAAGGCGGAGGAGCTGCTCGCCCAGCCGTCCGGCGACCGCGAGCTCGGGACCGACCCGGAGTCCGGACGCGAGATCGTCGCTCGGAACGGCCGATACGGCCCCTACGTGACGGAGGTGCTCGAGGAGGGCTCGAAGGAGAAGCCGCGCACGGCGTCCCTCTTCAAGTCGATGGCCCCGGACACGATCACGCTCGACGAGGCGCTCCAGCTGCTCTCGCTGCCGCGCGTCGTCGGCGAGTCGGAGGGCGAGGAGGTCACGGCACGGAACGGCCGCTACGGCCCGTACGTGCAGAAAGGAAAGGAGTCGCGCTCGCTCGAGACCGAGGAGCAGCTCTTCTCGATCTCGCTCGACGATGCCCTGACCCTGCTCGCGACGCCGCGCCAGCGGCGGGGAGGCCGGCAGGCCGGCGGCGCCGCTGAAGGAGGTGGGCGCCGATCCGGCGAGCGGCAAGGCGATCGTCGTCAAGTCCGGCCGGTTCGGCCCGTACGTCACCGACGGCGAGACGAACGCGAGCCTGCGGAGCGGCGACGACCCGGAGGGGATCACGCTCGACCGGGCGATCGAGCTCCTGGCCGACCGGCGTGCCCGCGGGCCGGCGACCAAGAAGAAGAAGGCCACGTCCCGTAAACGCGCGTCTTGAGGTTCCAACTTTCCCCGGCCGCCGCGCGTCGTAGACTGTGTCGGTCGGGATTCGCCTGCGCGCGCCCAAAACCACCATTCCGGTTCGCCGGAATACCCGGGGGTGCGACGCTCGTTCCCCCTGGCAAGCGCAGGATTTGACTCCTAGAGTCAGTAAGGCTTTGTGAAGGCCTCGAGGCAGGACCGAAAGGACTGAGGGGACCCTGACGCAGAACCAGCTGCACGAGTTGCTCGAGACGGACCAGGCGCGCGCCATGGTCGAGACTGCGCAGGAGCGCGGCTACCTCGAACCTGCCGAGCTCGAGGCGTTTGCCGTCGAGCTCGACCTGAACGACGAGGACATCGAGGAGTTGACCGCCGAGCTCGAGCGGATCGGGCTCGAGATCTCGACGCCCGCCGCCGCGGCCGCCGCGGAGGCCGAGAAGGAAAAGGAGAAGGAGGCGGAGCTCGCCGCCGCCGAGGCGGCTGCGTCCGCGAGCGGCGCGGCCGACAGCCTGCAGCTCTTCCTCGCAGACGTCGGCAAGCACAAGCTGCTCACCGCCGCGGACGAGGTCATGCTCGCGAAGGCGATCGAGCGCGGCGACCCGCGCGCGAAGCGGCGCATGATCGAGTCGAACCTGCGCCTGGTCGTGTCGATCGCGAAGGGCTACCGCGGTCTCGGCGTTCCCTTCCTCGACCTGATCCAGGAAGGAACGCTCGGGCTGAACCGCGCGGTCGAGAAGTTCGACTGGCGCCGCGGCTTCAAGTTCTCGACCTACGCCACCTGGTGGATTCGCCAGTCGGTGCAGCGCGCGGTCGCAAACCATGCGCGCACGATCCGCGTTCCCGTGCACGTCGTCGAGCGCCAGCAGAAGCTGTCGCGCGCCGCCCGCCGGCTCGAGGTCGAGCTCGGCCGCGAGGCGACGAAGGAGGAGCTCGCCGAGGCGACGGGCCTGCCGATGCAGCACGTCGACGAGGCATTGTCCGCGGCCCACGCGTCGGTGTCGCTTGAACCAGACGGTCGGCGCCGACGACGAGGGCGAGCTCGGCGATCTGTTCGCCGACCGCGAGGCGGCCGACCCGTTCGAAGAAGCCGAGGAGTCGCTCCGCCGCCAGGGCGTGCGGCGCGCGCTCGATGCGCTGCCCGAGCGCGAGCGGCGCATCCTCGAGCTGCGCTTCGGCTTCGAGGGCGAGCCCTGGACGCTCGAGGCGATCGGGCACGAGCTCGACCTGACGCGCGAGCGCGTCCGCCAGCTCGAGGGTCAGGCGCTCGCGCGCCTCGGCGCACTGCGCGACCTGATCCACGTCGCCGCCTAGAACAGCGATTCGTGCGTGTCGAGCGGGTCGGGCGGCGCGTCGCGCTGCCGGACACGTCGTTTCCCGACCAGCGGTGTCAGACACCGGGCCGTAGCTCGAAGGATCATGTCCTTCTGCGAGCGGCACGATCTGCAGCTCCGCCTGGGGCCGGCGCAGAAACGTCCCGATGAGGAACAGCTCGTCGAGGTCGAAGGCGGTGTCTGACACCAGGGCATGTCTCGCCGCGGCGAGTCCCGCCTCGATCTCGAGGTGCGCGCCCCCGCCTGCCGGCAGCGTTCGCTCGGCCGCGACCCGGCCGCCCGCGATGAAGAACGCGCGCGCCTGACCGGGCTCCGGCGCCGGGCGCGACGATGCAGCGCTCGAGCGCACGCAGGCGTGCAACGCGCTCGAGGTCGCGGCAGACGCCCTCGAGCGCATCGAGCCGGTCGCGCAGCCGCGCGGCATCTTCGTACCGCTGCGCGTCGGCGAGCTCTGCGAGGCGCCGTCGCACACGTGGAATCGCGCGCGCCGGCCGCTCGAGCTCATCCGCGTGGAGCGCCCGCGCCGCGAGCTGGGCGCGCCGGCGGGAGCGGATCGGGCCCTGCACGAGGCAGTTTGCAGGCGGCTTGGCCGACGAGACGATCGCGTCTCCGCGCCTCCGCAGCCAGACGTAGCGGTCGGGACGCGCCACCCGCGCGTTCGCCGGCGGTCGCAGCTCCCGGATCAACCGCAGCTCCTCGAGCGCCGCCTCGAGCTCGGAGCCGAGGACGCGCCACTCGATCCGCTCGACCGCGGCGAGGGCAGCCTCGACCTGCGGCCGCTGCCGCTCGGAGCGAAAGTACGAGCGCAGGCGCGCACGCAGATCGCGCGCCCTGCCGACATACAGCACCTGCTCGTTGCGATCGCGAAAGAGATAGACGCCCGGACGTGCCGGCACGCCGTATGCCAGGTGGCGCTTGTCGAAGACCCGGCGCGTACGCGTCGCCGACAGCGCGACGAGCTCTGCGACAGTGCGCGCGCCACGTTCCTGAGCGAGACCGATGAGCGCGAGCAGCACCTCGGCCGTCGCCTGCGCATCCGGCAGAGCCCGATGGCACGGCTGCACCGAGGTGCCGAAGAAGTAGGAGAGCTGCGCAAGGCTTGCGCGCGGCACACGGCCCGCAAGGAGTCGGCGAGCGAGGGAGACCGTGTCGACGACGGGCGCGGCGAGCCGTGACCCGGTGAGTCGCTCGGTCTCGCGGTCGAGGAACGACAGATCGAACCTCGCGTTGTGTGCGACGAGCACCGCGTCGCCGGCGAAGCCGAGGAACTCGCGGACGGCCGCAGGCGCCGACGGCGCCCCCCGCAGCTGCCGGTCGGTCAAGCCGGTGAGCGCGGATACCACTGCGCCGAGCGGAACGTGCGGATCGACGAGCGTCTCGAACTCGTCGACGACCTCGAACCCGCACACCTTGACTGCGCCGATCTCGCAGATCTGCGACGTGCCCGGTCGCAGACCGGTCGTCTCGAGGTCGACGACCACGTACGTCGCCTCCTCGAGGAGCAGGTCCGCCCCGAGCGGCCGGGCGAGCCCGACGGCGTCGCCGCTCCACGTGAGCCTTGCATCGGCCTCGACCACCTCGGCAAGGAGCGTCCGTGCAAGGGCGACCGGCGCCTGGCGGAGCGCGAAGAGCCGGCGCGCGGCTTCCTCGGCGACGACCGGCCCCCGCCGCTCCTCGACGAGCTCCACGAGGCGGTCGGCGGCGTCTAGCCTCAGCTGCATGGAGGAGAGCGTAGGCGAACATACGTTCGTGCGCCAGCCGACGCCCCTCCGCGCCGCTCCGGACGAGGGCGCGGAGCAGGTCAGCGAGGCCCTCCCGGGCGAGCCCCTCGTGACGATCGAGACGCACGGGGGCTGGGCTCGGGTCCGAACGGCGTACGACTATCCGGGCTGGCTGCCGTGCGACGCCCTCGGCGGCACGCCCGACCCGAACTGGCTGGAGCCGCAGGGAAGCGAGCCCCTCGAGCAGGCAAAAGCGCTGCTCGGCGCGCCCTACTGCTGGGGCGGGATGACCGAGCGCGGGATCGACTGCTCCGGCCTCGTGCACATGAGCTTTCGCGCCACCGGGCGCCTCGTGCCCCGCGATGCCCATGAGCAGGAGGCCGCTGGAACGGAGATCGAGATCCCGCGGGCCGGCGACCTCATCTCCTACGGCGACGAGCAGACGGCCGACCACGTCGCGTTCTGGGTCGGCGAGGGCCGGATCCTCCATGCCACGCGCCGCGACGGCGTCGACGGCGTCCTCGAAGAGCCGGAGCCCGAAGCGCTTCGGGCACGGCGTCGGCGCGTCTTTCGCCTTTGATGCGCGGGTCTAACTAGCTTCCTGCCTCGAACGTCTGGAACAATGACCGCGCGCTGAGGCGTCGAGGGCGTCTCTGCGCCGCGACAGCGAAACGCAAGACCGGGAGGTACGACTTGATTCGCAAGAAAGCATGGAAGTGGCTGGTCGCCGCATCCGTCATCGGTTGCGTCGCGCTGGTCGCGGCTGGGTGTGGCGGAGGAGGCAGCAAGAGCTCGACGGGGGCTGCGGGCGGCAGCACCACCACATCGTCGGGTGGAAAGAGTTTCCCGAACTTCCGCATCGCCTACGACACCGGCATCGACTTCCTCGACCCGGGCCTGTCCTACACGGTGCAGGGCTGGTCGATCATGTGGAACGTCTACTTGCCGCTGCTTGGGTACAAGCACGCGAACGGGCCGGACGGCGCGACGCTCGTCCCGTATCTCGCGCAGGACATGCCGAAGGTGTCGTCCGACGGCTTGACCTACACGATCACGTTGCGCAAGGGCTTGAAGTACTCGGACGGCACTGCCGTCAAGGCGAGCGACTTTCCGGCGACCCTCGAGCGCGACTACAAGATCGACTCACCGGGGGTCGGCTTCTTCGGGAACATCGTCGGCACCGACACGATCGCGAAGACGAAGAAGGGTCACATCAGCGGCATCACCGCCGATGACAAGACGGGGACGATCACGATCAAGCTGAAGTCCCCAGAGGGCGACTTCGAGTACATCCTCGCGACCGAGTTCGCGGCCCCGGTGCCTGCAGGCTCGCCGGCCAAGGACACCTCGACGAATCCCGTGCCGTCGACCGGTCCGTACACGATCCAGACCTACAAGCCGAACAAGCAGGTGCTCGTCGTTCGCAACCCGAACTTCGACGCGAGCATGTTCGACGGCAACGTGCCCGCCGGTAACCCCGACAAGATGACGATCGACATCTTCGGTGACCCGGGCATTGCGTTGACGCGCACGCTGCAGGGTCAAGAGGACTACGACTTCTACCAGCCGCCGAACGACCGTCTCGCCGAGTTGCAGAGCAAGTACTCGGACCAGATCAAGGTCTACACGCCGGCGAACACGTTCTACTACTTCATGAACCAGCGCAACGCGCCGTTCAACAACCTCAAGGTGCGTCAGGCGGTCAACTACGCGATCAATCGTGAGGCGCTCGTCCGCATCTACGGTGGTCTCGCGACGCCGACGGAGAACATCCTGCCGCCGACGTATCCGCAGTACAAGAAGCACAATCTGTATCCGTACAACCTTGCCAAGGCGAAGTCGCTGATCAAGTCCGCCGGTGCGACCGGTGCGGCCGTGACGATCTGGACGAGCAACAACGAGTCCCGTCGCGCTCCGGAAGCGGGCCAGTATCTCCAGGGCGTGCTCAAGTCGATCGGCTTGAACGCGAAGCTGAAGGAGATCAACGCCGCGATCTACTGGACGACGGTCGGCAATCAGGCGACGAAGGCGCAGATCGGCTTTGCGGACTGGTTCCAGGACTATCCGCATCCGCTCGACTGGTTCGACGTCTTGCTGAACGGCAACCGGATCACAGACACGCACAACAACAACTACGCGGACTTCAACGTCTCGGCGATCAACGCGAAGATCGAAGCGTTGAAGAAGGAGCCGACGCTCTCGAGTTCCGTGAACTCACAGTGGGCGCAAGTCGACAAGATGGTGATGCAGCAGGCGGCGTGGGCGCCGTACATCAACCAGCAGGGGATCGACACGTTCAACAGCGACATCGATCTGAGCTGTTACGTGTTCAACGTGAACTACCAGTTCGACTTCTCCACGATCTGCAAGAAGTAGTCGAACTGCAGGCCATGGTGGGGGCGCCGCTCGTCGGCGCCCCCACCGACTTCGGAGCGGAGGCGGTGAGTGAGCCAGCGGCTTGAGACCGAATTCACCCTCGACACCGCGTCCGAGCTTGCGGAGGACGAGCCCGAGGCGATTCGCGGCCGCAGTCCGTGGTATCTCGCGTGGCGGCGCCTGCGCAGGAACTACTTCGCGTTCTTCGCGCTCCTCATCTTCATTCTCGTCGTCGCCGTCTGTGCGGCGGCGCCGCTCTATGCGAGCCACGTCGCCCATACGGGGCCGAACGAGCAGCACATCCTCGACACCGTCAAGGTCAACGGTCATCGGCAGAGCGTCGTCTCGCAGGGCGGCGTCATCAACAACAAGCTCGTAGCGTCGATCCCGATCGGCCCGACGTGGTTCAGCGCAGGCGGCCGCTACGTGCTCGGCGCCGACGTGCTCGGCCGGGACGTGGCGGTGCGGCTCCTGTACGGCGGCCGTAACTCGCTGCTCGTCGGGATCGGCTCTTCGGCGATCTGCGTCTTCTTCGCCGTGGTGCTCGCGCTCCTGGCCGGTTACTTCGGCGGCTGGATCGACTTCGTGATCTCACGGTTCTTCGATCTCTTCTACGCGTTCCCCGTCGTGCTGCTCGGGATTGCGCTGGGTACCGCGCTCGCCGTCAACGGCTTTCACCATTTCGGCGTGAACATCGAGAGCGGCAGCCTCTGGATTCCGCTCCTCGTCATCTCCTACGTGTTGATCCCGTATGTCGGCCGACCGCTCCGCGGACAGGTCTTGTCACTCCGCGAGAAGGAGTTCATCGAGGCGTCGATCTCGCAGGGAGCATCGCCGCTCCGCGTGATGTTCTCCGACCTGCTGCCGAACATCATGAGCTCGGTGCTCGTCTTCTTCACGCTGATCATCGCGAACAACATCGTGCTCGAGGCGGCACTGTCGTTCCTCGGCGCCGGCGTGCAGGACCCGACACCGTCCTGGGGAAAGCTGATCGCCCAGGGTCGCGACCTGATCGTCACGCGGCCGGGCCTCGCGCTCGCGCCGGGCGTTGCGATCATCATCACGGTGCTGTCGCTCAACATTTTCGGCGACGGCCTGCGTGACGCCCTCGATCCGCGCGCAAAGGTGAGGGTCGAGCACTAATGCTGACGTTCCTCGTGCGGCGCATCATCGGCGCGATCCTCGTGATGGCTGCGGTGACCTTCATCGTGTTCGTCATCTTCATCGTCGTGCCGGGCGGCGACCCCGCGCAGCGCATCGCCGGCAAGAACGCGACGCAGCAGAACATCATCAACATCCGTCACGACTGGAAGTTCGACAAGCCGTTCTACTACCAGTACTGGGTGATGCTGGACAAGATGTTCACGGGCACGCTCGTCTCGTACACGAACCAGCAGAACGTCGTCTCGCAGATCGTTCAGGGCATGCCGGCGACGTTCTCGCTCACCATCGGCGCGAGCATCATCTGGCTCTTCTTCGGGATTCTCGTGGGGGTGATATCCGCCATCCGGGCGGGCAGGTGGTCCGACCGCCTCATCACGGTCCTCGCGCTCATCGGTATCTCCCTGCCCGTGTTCTGGCTCGGGATCGTGGCTCGCTACTACCTCGCGGAAGGGGGCTGGACGTCGGTCTTCCCCGACGGGGAGTACGTGGGTATCACGCAGAGCCCACTCCAGTGGTTCTACCACCTGATCCTGCCCTGGCTCGTGCTGGCCGTCCTCTTCATCGGCTTCTACGGGCGCGTGCTGCGCGGAAACATCCTCGACACGATCAATGAGGACTACGTGCGTACTGCACGCGCGAAAGGCCTGTCGTCGCGACAGATCCTCATTCGCCACGTGTTGCGGACGTCGTTGATCCCGGTCATCACGCTCTTCGGTCTCGACTTCGCATCGGTGCTCGGCGGCACCGCGATCCTCACCGAGACCGTGTTCGACCTGCACGGCGTCGGTCAGTACGCCGCTCAGGCGATCGGCAGTTTCGACTTGCCGCCCATCATGGGTGTGGTGTTGTACGGCGCGTTCTTCATCACGGCATTCAGCATTCTCGTCGATCTCTTCTATGCGTATCTCGATCCGAGGATCCGGCCGACGTAATGGCGGAGCGGCTTCTCGAGGTCAAAGACCTCGGCGTGGACTTCACGACTGAGGACGGCGTCGTCCATGCGGTCGACGGCGTCTCGTTCGAGCTCGAGCGCGGCAAGGTGCTCGGGATCGTGGGCGAGTCCGGGTCGGGCAAGAGCGTGACGGCGATGACGATCATGGGGCTGACGCGCGACATCAACTCTCGCTTCCGCGGCGAGGTGAACTACCAGGGTCGCAATCTGCTCGAGATCTCGGACACGGAGATGCAGAACTACCGCGGCAACGAGATCGGGATGATCTTCCAGGACCCGATGACGTCGTTGAATCCGGTCTACCGGATCGGCGAGCAGATCGTCGAGGCGATTCGGGCGCACGAGCCGATCGACAAGCCGACCGCGCAGCGTCGCGCGGTCGAGCTCCTGCGCCAGGTTGGAATCCCGAATCCGGAGTCGCGGGTCGACGACTTCCCGCATCAGTTCTCGGGCGGTATGCGTCAACGAGCGATGATCGCCATGGCGCTCTCGTGCAACCCGGCGATCCTGATCGCCGACGAGCCGACGACGGCGCTCGACGTCACGATCCAGGCGCAGATCGTCGAGCTGATCTCGAGGTTGAAAGAGGACTTCAACTCTGCCGTGATCATGATCACGCACGATCTCGGCGTCGTCGCGGACATCGCCGACGAGATCGTCGTCATGTATGCGGGCCGCGTGGTGGAGCGCGCGCCCACACGCGATCTCTTCTACGACCCGCAGATGCCGTACACGTGGGGCCTGCTCGGCTCGATCCCGCGCCTCGACCGCCCGAAACCGGATCGGCTGCACACGATCACGGGAGCGCCTCCGTCGTTGATCCAGCTGCCGCGCGGCTGCAAGTTCCGGCCGCGCTGCCCGCATGCGTTCGAAAAGTGCACGGAGGAGCCCGGGCTCGAGAACCGCGTCGAGTCGCCCGGCCACTTCGATCGCTGTTGGCTCGAGGTCGAGACGAAGCGCTCGCTGCGCGATGCGACGATCAGCGGCGACCAACCGGAGGCAGCGTGAGCACGAACGGCGACGGGCCGCTGATCGAGGTCCGTCACGTCAAGAAGTACTTCCCGATCAGAAAGGGCGTGCTGCAGCGTGAGGTGGCGCGCGTGCACGCAGTCGACGATGTGAGCTTCGAGGTGCGGGCGGGCGAGACGCTCGGGCTCGTGGGCGAGTCGGGGTGCGGCAAGTCCACGCTCGGTCGGACGATCGTCCGGCTGCTCGAGCCGACGGCGGGAGAGGTGGTCTTCCGCGGCCAGCAGATCGGGGACATGGGTGCCCGCCGCTTGCGGCCGCTCCGGCGGGAGATGCAGATGGTGTTCCAGGACCCGTACGCATCGCTCAACCCGCGGAAGCGGGTGGGCACGATCATCAACGACCCGCTGAAGATCCACTCGATCGGGGACAAGGCGTCCCGGAAGGCGCAGGTCGAGGAGTTGCTCGAGACCGTCGGCCTCTCGCCCGAGCACTACAACCGCTTCCCGCATGAGTTCTCGGGCGGGCAGCGGCAGCGGATCGGCATCGCGCGGGCCCTCGCGCTCCGGCCGAAGCTGATCGTGGCTGACGAGCCGGTGTCGGCGCTCGACGTCTCGATCCAGTCGCAGATGCTGAACCTGCTCGGCGACCTCCAGAGCGAATTCCACCTGACCTACATCTTCATCGCGCACGACCTGGGGGTCGTTCGGCACGTGAGCGACCGGATCGCGGTGATGTACCTCGGGAAGCTCGTCGAGCTCTCGCCGGCCGAGGAGCTCTACCAGCGGCCGATCATGCCGTACACGGAAGCGCTCCTCTCGGCGGTCCCGATCCCGGATCCGGACCTGGCCAGGGCACGGAAGCGGATCGTCCTCGAGGGCGACGTCCCGAGCCCGATCAGCCCGCCCAGTGGCTGCCGATTCCACCCGCGCTGCCGCTACGCGACCCAGGTCTGCTCCGAGGTCGAGCCACCGCTCGTGGACTACGGAAACAAGCATTTGGCGGCCTGCCACCACCCCCTGAACGTCGACGCGGCGACCCTCGCCTCCGTCCGCGCGGCCCCCGAAAGCCCGGCCGAGGCGGACGATTCCGTCCTCCCGACCGACACCTCGGGCGAGTCGGATCCGGTCCATCCGGATCCCTCGACCTAGGCAATCCCTGGATAGAGGTAGGACGCTCCGCTAAAGGGGGTACCCACGGCCGCCGATACCCTGGCCGTGGACGCTGCCGAGCGCAAAGAGATCATGACCCGTTACGCGGATCATTCGCGGCGGTTCGAGGAGGTCGCCGCGCGACGGCGGACGAGCCCCGGCGCCGAGGTGATCCCGTTCCAGGGCGGCCCGCTTCGCGAGCTCGAACAGGAGCCCACGATGCGCGAAATCGAGGTGCTGCAGCTGATCTCGGAGGGTCTCGTGAACCGCGAGATCGGCCAACGGCTGTTCCTTTCGGAGGAGACCGTCAAGTCGCACGTCCGCCACCTGCTCGCGAAGCTCCAGTCGCGCTCGCGCGCCCATGCCGTCGCCGTCGGCTTCCGCCGCGGCATCATCGGCTAGCTCCTCAGGCGTGCAAAAGCCGGCCCCAGGCCGGCTGTTGATAAAGCCTGTTGAAAATCGTGCCAGTAGCCATCGGCGGCCGGGTGGACCGAGCACCCGGACCCCCTATGGAAACAAGCCTTAAATCGTTATCCACACGCTGTGGAAACCCCCCTAACGAGGGATGTCAGCGTTCTTGTGGACAACGCAGAGTGTGTCGGCTTTACCAGGCCTTGCCGCCACGAGCGATGGCCGCTCGGACAGCAATAGAGGTGAGTTGCTTACGCACCGGGATACTCCTCCGGTAGGGGACTGACGGCAAATAGAAGGGTATACCCCTTTTGGGTGAGATTTCAAGACAAGGTTTGTCTGGTTTTCGAGAGATCGCGCCTCGTCGTGCCGCCCTGCTTGCGTGGATCGGGCTGCTCATGCTTGGAGCGGCCGGTATGTGTCTCGGCCTCGTGCTCGCGGGCTACCGGCTCGATCATCCCGTGGCGATCGTCGTCCTCGTTGGAGTTGCGCTGGCCGCGGAACGCGAATGCGTGAGACTCTCGCCGGCCCTCGAGGTCTCCGTGGGATCGCTCGTATTCATCTTTGCCGCGGTGGTTTGTGGGCCGCTCGCAGCGGTTGTCGTTGGGGCCGCGGGCCTGCTCGCCGACCTACCTCGCCGCGACGGCGACCTGCCCGGACTGCGCTGGCTCAACTGGACGGGGATCCGTGTAATAAGTGCGGGACTCGTGGGGCTCACCGTTGTCGGAGTGAGCGCGGCCGTCCGATCAGATTTCTGGGGCCTCTTCGCCGCAGTATCTGCGGCTTTCGTGGTAGGCAGCGCCCTTGATCTTGCGCTGACCCCGATTGCCCCCGCGATCCGCGGATCTGGGAAGTGGAAGGAGATCGCACGGTCCCTCGCACCGGCGCTCCTTGTGAGTCTTCCGATTCAGGCACCGTTGATCGCGGCGCTCGCGTTCTCTTACAAGACCATGGTCTGGAGCGTCGCGCTGTTCGTGATCCCGGCACTCGCGGCTCACCGACTGCTCCATCTCTACCGTCGCCAGCGCGAGACTGCTGAGGAGCTCGGCTCTGCCAACGCGAGGCTTGCGAGGGCCAATCTCTCCTTTGCAACTGCGCTTGTGGCGACGCTAGATGCGCGCGACCGTTACACAGCTGGCCACTCCGCCGCAGTGGCGATCTACGCGCGGGATATCACCCGCCGCATGGCCCTCTCCGAGCAAGAGCAAGACCTCGTTCACCTGTGCGGTCTCGTGCATGACATCGGGAAAATCGGGCTCACCGCCGGTCTATTAGAGAAGCCCGGTGCTCTCTCGCTCGATGAGCGAAGGCAAATGGAACAGCACTCGATTATCGGTGAACGGATTCTGAGCAACGTCGAGGATTACAAACAGATAGCGACGATAGTCCGCCATCACCATGAGAGATTCGATGGGATGGGCTATCCCGATGGCTTGGTTGGTAACAACATCCCGCTTCTTTCGCGTGTCATTGCCGTCGCTGACGCGTACAACGCGATGACATCAGACCGGCCTTACCGCGACGCGATGCCTAGTCGCGTCGCGCGGCTTCGGCTCGCTCAAGCAGTGGAGAGCCAGTTTGACACAGCCGTAGTCGCTGCTTTCGAGGCCATTCTTACGGGTGCCTCCGAGGATTATCGAACGGCTTCCGGTCCCGACTTCGTCCTCCAGTCTCACGAGCCGGCCGAGCGGCCCATTACTCAGCTCGTAGAGGACCTTGCTCCAATAGCTGCCATCGCAGCTCTCGCCTAGTCATCATCAAAACCGTGTGCGGCAACCGCCTCGGCGCGACTGTGCACTCCGAGCTTTTCGAAAATGTGGCGCACGTGCACCTTCGTCGTCGACGCGCTGATAAACAATGCTCGGGCGATCTCGGGATTAGATCGACCTTGAGCCATAAGCTCGAATACTTCGCGTTCTCGCTTGGATAGGCCCTCTGCTCGTCGAAGTTCCCGAGGCATCTCCAAGCCCGCAGCTCGCCCAATATCCACGTCGCGCGAAGCCGCAAGGACTTCCGTCATCGTCGTCGCGAGGCCATCGTCCAATGCAGCGGATTGCGCGAGGGCAGGGTATGCGCGACAAGCCAAAACCAGCGAATCGAGCTGACCAAGTCGGATGATTTCACCGATTGCCTCGCGGCTCCGCCGAGATAGTGCTCGGCCGGGCTGCTCTTGAAGCCTGACAATGACTAGAGCGAGGGCGCTGAGACTCTGCGTTCCGATGAAGGTTGACGTCTCTCTGGCTTCCCGGATTAGCTTGCGCGCTGCCGGCAAGTCCCCCATCGCAGCCAGATAGAGGCCCCGAGACGCAAACCTTTCACCCCGACACGCGCTGGTCACGCCCTCCCCGGACAGGCTGCCGCGCACCATGATCTCGGCACGCTCGAGGTCTCCGGCAATCGCTCTAACTCTTGCGCTCTGGAGATGAACCTCGCTCATGACAAACGGGGACGAATGCGCGGAGCGTGATTCAAGGTCATGGAGGACTCGCCCTGCAGCGCCCAATTGCCTCAGACCGATCAGGGCCGCGGCTCGCGTCGTTAGGCCGTGGTCGGCTGCGAAATCGAGTCCGCTAGCCCGAGCTTCTTCAACTTGGCGAGAGACAGCTTCAAGCGCGCGCTCATACTCGGCGAGCCACATCCATCCCATTGAGAGATGATTGAGAAAACCTGTTCTCGCGATCGGGTCAGAAACGTGGCGCAACAGACCGGACGCCGACTCAAGCTCACGCATCGCGGACCTGACATCGCCTACCGCCATCATTGAGAAGAAAGGCGCTCGCTTGGCGGAGAAGCAAGGCTTCGTCGGGCGACGACGATCGCTGCTTGCGAAGCGCGGTCAGCAATTCGCTCGCGCGTCCATCTTCTGACTCGATCGCGCTCATGAGCTCAACTCGCAGAGCGTCGGTGCGAAGGTGGACGACTTTTGTGAGTGAAGCTGCTCGGCGTGCATTCGCCACCGCACCGAAGTCATTGCAAAGCATGTGAGCAGCTCGGGCGGCGACTAGATGAGCTCGAGCGGCGAGCTCGCTGGAAGCAGAGTTTTCAGCTGCGTGCTCCGCAATCGTCTGAGCATCGCCGTCCCTACCTTCCCGAGCGGCGACCTCGGCTTCTGCAAGCAGGACCACCGGGTGCTCCGCCTGCACTGCTCGAGGAACAAGAGACAACCACCGCTTCACCGTCGCAACGCGTCCGGTGGCGAGCAGCTCATCCAGGGCCTCCTCCAATAGCGACACAGCGAGCGCGGTCCCGGGAAACTCGTCCAGCACCGCAAGGCAGTCGTCCCAGCGATGATCCCTTCCGAGCGACCGCAACGCCCGGTCGACGAGCTCCCCGCTATCCGCTTCAGTGGGCTCGTGAAGCTTTGTCAGGAGAAACGCTCGCAGCAGAGGGTGCATCTCGAACTGCACACCGGTTCCGCGCGACACGAAACCACGCTCGGCGGCCGCGACGAGATGATCGTCGTAGTCCTTTCCGAGCAGTTCGTGCGTCACCTGACTCTCCGTCGCACCCGTCAGCGCTAGCAGGAAAAGGCTCTTGCGCAGCTCTGCGGGCGCGCGCCGGAAGAGATCTTCGGCGAAATAGGCGTACAGCTCTGCCGGCAGCAGCGCGTCGGCGCGCGCAGGTCGCGCATCCTTCTGACGTGCAGCGAGGCCGATCACTGC
Organism: uncultured Actinomycetes bacterium; assembly: GCA_963848665.1. Classification (GTDB taxonomy): domain Bacteria; phylum Actinomycetota; class Thermoleophilia; order Gaiellales; family Gaiellaceae; genus Palsa-739. Next base: position 250,971 of record CAWKEF010000001.1, on the reverse strand, counting down.
CGGCCAGCCGCGCGCCTGAGCGGCAAAGCTGTCCGGCTGGAGCGCTGTCCCTCCCATCACTGCGCTCGCCTCCTCGTCGGTGAACGCGAGCTCGCCGGCCTCCAGGACGAACGCGTCTCCGTACACCTCCATCCGGGAGGTGAGCCAGGTCGGCCGGGTGCGGCTCGTGATCAGGATGCGCAGATCGGTCGTTTCGGCAAACGCTCCGAGCAGAGCCTCCGAATCGGACGACTCGGCCGCGTGGTGGTAGTCGTCGATGACGAGTACGGAGTCAACCGCCGCCGGCATCGACGCGCTGATCGCGCGGCCGAGGTCGACCGGGCGGACGGTACGCGCGGCCCGGGCCGTGAGCCGAGCTGCAGCTTCTTCGGGGAGCCCGACCTCTCGAGCTGCATCGACGAGCGCACGTCCAACTGCGGCGGCGTCGAGCATCTCGATTCCGCCTCGATACCACGTAGCCCGCGTGTCCTGTGTCTCGATCCACTCGCGAGCGAGCGTCGTTTTTCCGTAGCCCGCCGGAGCCCAGAGCAGGAGAATCCGAGCCTCGGACTCGTCAAGCAGCTTCGTCAATCGGGGGCGCTTGATGATCGTGCTCTGCGCCGCCGGCCGCGTCGTGGCCATGCCTCCGCCCTCATCCATCGATCGCCTGCCGGGCGGACGCCGTGCCCGGGTCTCACCGCACTCCCTTCAAGAAGTGTAGACCCGCTCGAAAAAGGGGGGCCGCGCCCGGAGCACGAAGCGCCGGGCGCGGTTGCCGTCAGCCCCCCACGCCGGCAATCGCCACCGGCGCAGGCCCACAAGCAAGGGGGTCTTCACCTGTGAGCGTCCTGAACGCGGCCGGAATCTGCCGTCGTCGCGGCACGCCGAGCTTCTGGCGAAGGACATCGCAATGCGCCTTCGCCGTCCGTGCCGAGATGCCGAGCCGCTCTCCGACCTCCTCGTTCGAGCACCCGAGCGCGATCAGTCCGACCACTTGCCGCTGCCGCTGGGTCAGCGAGAACTCCGTCCCGTTGCTGGTGCTGGTCATGGACGCGACGCTACGCCCGCCGCCCTGCGGCCACCATCGGTCGATAGGAGTATTTAGCTAGACGCGGGCTGCCCGGAACTGCCCACGCACGAAGCTCGCGTCATGTCCGCGCGCATTCGCCTCGTCCAGCTCGTCCTGCGTCAGGGCCTCGATCCGAAGCAGCAGGTCGAGCTCGTCCCGCAGATGCGTCCGCATCATCTCGGGGCCATCCGTCGCGATCGTGAAACGAACGCCGTTGTCGACGAATGCACGGAACACTTCGCGCACGGCGCGCTCGTCTGCGAGCGCCTTCGTGAGCAGATTCGAGGTCGGGCAGATCTCCAGCACGACCTCGGCGTCGCGGAGCTCGCGCATCAGCTCCTCATCGCGCGCGGCGAGGATCCCATGGCCGATCCGGTCGGGACGCAGTACCTCGAGCACCTCGCCGATCTCCTCGCGGCCCATGTCCCCGCCTTCTTCGCCCACGTGGATCGTCACGCCGAGCCCGGCGTCGCGTGCGGTCTCGACCATCGGCTGGACCTGGCGGTAGTCGTAGCGCACGCCTCCCGGTCGTGGGCCGGCGATGTCGACTCCGACGATGCCGCGTGACGCCCAGCCGATCGCTTTCTCGACGATGACCTCGTTCTGCCGCGCTGTGAAGGTGCGGTCCATCATCAGAATCAATCCAGCGCGTACCTGCGGATATTCGAGACTCGCGCGATCGAGGCCGCGGATCGCTGCGAGGATGATGTGATCGAGGTCGCGCTCGCCGCCGCGGTTCCGCTTCATCGGGTTGAAGCGCAGCTCGAGCGTCGTGATGCCCTGTGACCGATACGCGCCGCCGATCGCCGCGTGCACCGACACTTCTACCGCGAGCGGGCTCGACTGGATCAGCTCCGTCCAGTGGTAGATGGCGTCGAGCGCATTCAGGTCGGCGACGCCGCGGGGATCGCTCACGGTGACGAGCCGATCGAAGTCCCAGTAGTCCTTGACAGGCAGCGCGATGCCCTGCTCGTGCGCGAGCGTCCAGAGGATGTCGGAGGACACCGAGCCTCCGAGATGCGTGTGGAGCTCGGCGAGACCTTCCATCGAGCGAGTCTAACCCCAGCCCGTGACGGCCCACCTCCGGCCCGAAAACGCACGCCGAGCAGCGCGAGCCGTACGGCGATCAGGACATCGAGTGCGACCCAGACGCCCACGATGCCCCAGCCGAGCTCGAGGGCGAGGGACGCAAGGGCGATGAACACCGCGCTCGCGGCGATCATCGACCACATCAGATAGCCGGTGTCGCTCGCGCCGATCAGAATGCCGTCGAGCGCGAAGACCGCGCCGCCCAGCGGTTGCATCAGCGCGAAAAATGGCCACAAAGAAGCGGTCTCGTGCAAGACGGCGCGGTCACCCGTGAACGCGCGCGGCACAATATGTGCAAGCGGCAGCAAGACGCCCGCAAAGACAGTCCCCGCGACCACCGACCACGCGATCATTCGCACTGCCGACGCATACGCGCCCTCTGCATCGCCTGAACCCAGCAGACGGCCGACGATCACCTGGCCCGCGATCGCGATCGAATCGAGGATCAGCGCGAGAAAGAAGAAGAGCTCCGATGCGATCTGGTGCGCACCGAGCTCCGCATCGCCCATGCGTGCGCAGACGGACGCCGCGACGAGAAAGGATGCGTAGAGGGCCGTGGTCCGTACGAAGATCTGTCGACCGACGCGCAGCATCGGCTTCATCTCACGCAAGCTCGGCCGCTTCGAGTCTGCGTGCGGGCGAAGCAGCTCGACGACGAATGCGATGCCCATCCCTGCCTGGGTGATCGCAGTTCCTGCGGCAGAGCCCGCGATCCCCCAATGGAACCCGTACACGAAGAGCACCTCGAGGACGAGATTCGCGAGGTTCGCTGCGACGACGATCACAAGCGGACGGCGCAGGTTCGAGACGCCGCGCAAGTAGCCCTGACCGGCGAGCGCGACGAGTGCGGATGGGAGCCCGAGCGCCGCGATCCGGAAGTACGTCAGCGCGTATGCGCCCGAGCGCCCGTGGCCGCCGAGCGCGCGCAGGAGCGGCCCTGCGAGCACCTCGCAGACCACGACGAGTACGACGCCGATGCCGAGCGAGACCCAGAGCGCCTGTGCCGCGAGCCGGGCGGCCCGTTCCTGCTGGCCCGCGCCCGACGCCCGTGCGACGACGGCGGTCGTCCCATAGGTGAGGAAGTTGAAGATCGTGAAGGCGCCGGCCAGCACGGTCCCGGCCAGGCCGAGCGCGGCGATCTGCGGCCGGCCGAGATGGCCGACGATCGCGGTGTCCGCGAGCAGATACAGCGGCTCCGCCGCCAGAGCCCCGAGGGCGGGGAGGGCGAGTCGCAGGATCTCGCGGTCGTGCTGGGAGCGTAGGCGCACCGCGCGCGGACGATAATGGCGTGGATGAAGGTGGGCATCGTCGTCCCGTACTCGTGGTCCTTCTGGGGCGGGGTCGTCGAACACGCCGAGCTGCAGGCGGAGGCGCTCACGGCGCTCGGCTGCGAGGTGCGCACCATCATGGGCAACGACCCGCCCGGGCAATTCACGCGCGTGCTGCACCCACGCCACGGGCGCCACGGCACGCCTCCGCCCGAGGTGATCCCGATCGGCCGCTCGGTGATCGTGCCCGCCAACGGCACGCTGCCCAACATCATCCTCAGCCCGCGTTCGGTGTTCCGCATCAAGCAGGCACTCGAGCGAGAGCGGTTCGACGTCGTGCACCTGCACGAGCCGATGACCCCAACACCGTGTATCGCGACGCTGGCAATGTGCACCGCGCCGATGGTCGGCACGTTCCACGCGAACGGCGACCTGGGTTGGATGACGTTCGGCAAGCCGTTGTGGGGCTTTCTCGCCGAACGGCTCGACCATCGCATCGCCGTCTCGGAACGGGCGCGCGTCTCTGCCGGTCGCTGGCTCCCCGGCGACTACGAGATCGTTCCGAACGGCGTGCTGATCCCGCCGGACGCGGATCCTGCCGGACGGGAGAACCGCATCGTCTTCGCGGGCAGGCACGAGGGCCGCAAGGGCTTGCAGATCTTGCTGCACGCATGGCCGGAGATTCGTGCCCGCACCGGCGCGACGCTCCGCATCTGCGGCGCCGACCCGCTCGCGGTTCGGCTGCTGATGACCCGGCTCCGTACACCAGAGGACGGCATCGACGTGCTCGGCTTCCTGCCGCAAGAGGAGTTCACGCAGGAGCTGCTCGCCGCGAAGGCGCTCGTCGCTCCCTCGCTCGGCGGCGAGAGCTTCGGCATCGTGCTGGTGCGGGCTATGGCGTGCGCGACGCCGGTGGTGGCTTCCGACATCCCGGGTACCGTGACGTGATGACGCCTCAGACGGCGATGGGGTTTCCCGCGGGCGATGAGCGAGCACTCGCCCGAGCTGTCGAAGCGCTGCTCGCGGACGAGCCGCAGCGGCAAGCGATGGGCGTTGCCGGCCGGGAGCTCGCTCAGAAGCTCTATGCCTGGGAGGCGATCGGTCGCCGGCTCCTCGAAATCTACAACGACGTTGCCGCATGAACAACGTCAAGCGCATGCTCAAGCGCCTGCCGCAGTCGAACGCGACACGCCTCGCGGTCACGATCATCTTCATGGGGCTCGTCGCCGTGCTGCTCTGGTGGCGAGGCCCCAGCTTCACGGCGATCGGCGACGCATTCACACAGGTGCGCTGGCAGTGGGTCGCGGTCGCGGTGGGTCTCAACCTCGCGTCCGTCGTCGCGCGTGCAATCGCCTGGCGCACGGTGATTCGCCAGGCGATACCCCCTCCGCATCCGAGCAGCCTGCTCGTGTTCTCCGCGTTCTCGGTCGGCCTCTTTGCCAACGCGGTGTTACCGGGTCGGATCGGCGAGCTCGCCCGGGTCGCCGTTCTGAACCGCAAGCTTCCAAAGCGGAAGGGTCTTTGGGCAACGCTCGTCGGCACCGTGTTCGCGCATCGCGTCTTCGATCTCGTGCCGGTGGTGCTCCTCATCGCCTATGTCGTGATCGCGGCAAAGATTCCCGCGTGGGCGGTGACGAGCCTCGTCGTCTTCGTCGGCGTCGGGTCGCTCCTCTTCACGTTTGCGTTCGTGAGCGCTCGGCGGCCGCATGTCGGGAAGCTCGATCACGTTGGCGCGGCGCGGCGCATCCTGACGATGGCGCGGCAGGGACTCGGCGTCATGCGCTCCGCCGTCGGGACGACCGTTGCGATCCTCTTTCAGATCGGGGGTTGGATGTGCCAGCTCCTCGCCGTCTGGGCGGCCATGCGCGCGTTCGACATCCATGCGCCGCTCGCCGCCGCCGGGGTCGTTCTCCTGCTGATGAATGTCGCAACGGTGTTTCCGCTCTGGCCCGGCAACGTCGGCCTGACGCAGATCGCCATCGCGACGCCGCTCAAGAGCAGCTACGGCGTCGCATACGCGCACGGCGTGGCGTATGGATTCGGCCTCCAGGCGATCGAGGCCTCGGTGGGGATCGGCGTCGGCCTCCTGTTCCTCGCACGCGAGGGCCTCTCGTTCGCGATGCTGCAGGTGATGCCGTCCGCCGATCAGGCGGAGATGAGCGATCGCGACGCAGGGGCCGAGGAAGAGACGGATGGCGCGATCGCGCGCGCTCGCATGTCCGGCTAGCCTCAAGGGCGTCCTGACCGCGCACGACGCGGCGGCTGCACTTGCGGCCGGGTTCGCTCAGGCCGGCGTCGCGTGCGAGCAGCTCCCGCTCGCCGACGGTGGGGAGGGAACGGTTGCGGCACTCGAGGGAAGGTGCGACGGCGCAACCGTCATCGAGGCGGCGCAGTCGATTCCGTTCGATCCGGCCCATCTCGACGTCATGGCCGCCTCGAGTCGTCCGTTCGGCGACCTTCTCGCGAGCCTCGACGCCGAGCGGTTGATCATCGGTCTCGGCGGGACTGCAAACATGGATGCGGGGCGGGCCTCCTCGAGGTGCTCGACGCGCTGCCGGCGCCGACGACCGTGCTCTGCGACGTGCAGACGACGCTCTATGACGCGCCGCGACTCTTCGGGCCGCAGAAGGGCGCGACGGCCGGGGAGGTGGCAGAGCTCGAACGCCGTTTCCGTTCGAACGACGCTCTCGTGGCCTTCGCCGGGCTGCCCGGCTCCGGCGCCGCCGGAGGACTCGGCGCGGCACTCGCCTCGCTCGGTGCCGAGCTCGTTCCCGGTGCCTCGACGATTCTCGACCTGCTCGGCTTCGACCCGACGGCATATGAGCTCGTCGTGACGGGGGAGGGCCGCGTCGATGCGACGACGACCGAGGGCAAGGCACCGGCGGAAGTGGCGCGTCGCTGTGCCGCTGCCTCCGTGCCGTGCGTCGCCTTCGGAGGCGTCGTCAGCGAGCCGCTCGAGGGCTGCGAGACGATTCCGCTCTCCGGTGAGCCGACCCGGGCGTCCGCCGACCTCGTCGAGCTAGGCCGGCGGCTCGGGACGCGCTTGCTCGACGCGGCGCGCTAGCTCCTCGACCTTGCCCTGCGCGCCGTCGAGCTTCTGGCGGCAGAACGCGTAGAGCTCCTCGCCGCGCTCCCACAATGCGAGCGCCTCGTCCAGCGAGGCCTGGCCCTGCTCGAGGCGCTCGACGATGCGCTCGAGCTCGGCCTGCGCCTGCTCGAACGAGAGCTCCGGCTCGCTCACGACTGGATGTCCTCGACGCGGGCGCCAAACGCTCCCTCGGCGACGCGGACCTCGACTCGAGTGCCGGGGCCGACGTCGGCGCTCGCGGTTACGACCTTCGACTCCGTCCGGACGATCGCGTACCCTCGCTCCAATGTTTTCTGTGGTGACAACACACGCAGCTTGCCGGCGATCGATTCGAGGGCCGCCCGCTTGCGCTCGACCGCGAGCGCCGGCGCCCGCCTGAGGCGCTCGTGCGCGCGCTCGACGCGCTGGGCCTGACGTTCCAGGACGAGTCTCGGTGCGGCACGCAGCCGTTCCGCCGACCGTTCCAGGCGCTGCGCGTCCCGTTCGAGCGTGCGTACGACGCAGCGTGCGAGGGATTCGCGTGCGCGGTCGAGCATGTCTGACAACTCAGAGAGCTCGGGGACGACGAGCTTGCCGGCCATCGTCGGTGTGGACGCGCGCACGTCGGCGGCGAGGTCGCAGAGCGGCGTATCTTGCTCATGCCCGACAGCGGAGACAACGGGCACCCGGCAGGTCGCGACCGCGCGGACGAGCCGCTCGTCGCTGAACGGAAGCAGATCCTCGAAGCTGCCGCCGCCGCGTGTGAGCACGATCACGTCGACGTCCGGCTGTGCGCAAAGCTCGCGCAGTGCCTCGACGATCCCGAGCGCTGCACGCGGTCCTTGCACATACGTCTCGGCGACGAGCACGTTCGCCGCGGGGAAGCGGCTCTGGATCGTCGTGAGCACGTCTTGCTTCGCGGCAGCGTCGTTGCCCGTCACGAGGCCGATCCGGCGTGGCAGCAGCGGCAAGGAGCGCTTGCGTTCCGTCGCGAACAGGCCTTCCGCGGCGAGCTTCCCCTTCAGCCGTTCGAGCGCAGCAAGATGAGCGCCGACGCCGAAGCGCTCGACGGTAAGCGCGCGCAGGCGGAAGTCGCCCTTCTGGGCGAAGAGCTCGGGGCGGCCGTAGACGTGGACCCGTTCACCGTCCGCGAGCTCGAGCCGAAGCGCGTCGAACTGTCCTCGCGGCATCTGCACCGCGACGCACGCGCCGTCTGCTGGATCCTTGAGGGTGAAGAAGACGCTCGCCCAGCGCGCGTGCCGCTTCAGCTCCGTGACCTCGCCCTCGACCCACACGGTCGGCAGCCGGCCGAGCCATTGCGCGACGCCGCGGTTGAAGCTTGCGACCGAGTAGACGGTGCGGTCGTCGTAGGGGAGCGGCGCGACCTTGCTCACGCCTGCCAGCGTACTGGCGTCGCCGACGCGTCTAGAGGAGGATCTCGGCCGCGGTCGCGTGCCCGCAGCCGTTGCGTACGAGCTCGACGGCGACGTGCAGGTCGGCCTCGCTCGCAGCCAGCCGCTCCGCCAGGCCCAGGGGGTAACCCGCCTCGATCAGCACGTGAAGCCGCCAGCTCTCGACCTTCGAGCGCTCGCTGATTTCAGGTTCTGCGACTTCGGTCATCTCGCTCATGGCTCCCGTAGGTTCGTGCTCCCTACGACGAACCCTCCACCCGTTTGTTGGTAGGAAAACGTTTGGAAACGGTAATCAGGTGCTCTGCAGCGCAGCCGCCGATTCGACCCGCCGCACGAGATCCTGGAGCCGCGCCTCGATCACCGCCCGCTCGGCCTCCGCGTCGGCCCCGAGATCGCCCAGGCGGCGCCGAATGTCGGCTTCGAGCTCTGCGATTCGCGCGTCCAGCGCACCGAGCCGCTCGTCGCGACGCTGCTCGAGCGCTTCCGTCGCCTCTGCGAGGCGTCGCTCGAGCCGCTGCGCACCGGCATCCCCGACGTGCGCGAGCCGCTCGGCGAGCACTGCCTCGGCTTCGCGCGCGAACACCTCCACCGCACGGTCGAGCTCACGGGAGAGACGGCGGGCCGCGTCTTCGCGGCTCGACTTCACGATGCCCACGAACTGTTGCGCCGCGTCGTCCGAGTACGTCGCCGTCGCACGCTCGACGACGCGTTGCAGCTGCTCGAGCTGCCGGCGCTGCACGTCTTCGAAGCCGGCGCGGATGCGCTGCGCCGCTTCGGCTTCCTCGCGTTCGATGCGCTCGAGCAGCTCGCGTTCGCGCCGGCGCATCCGCTCGTCGAGCTCCTGCAGGGACCGGCGCCGCTCCGCCGCCTGCGACTCGAGCTCGGTGCGCGCTCCGGCGAGTGCCTCCTCGAGCGCCTTGTCGAGCTCGACCCGAAGGCGCTGCACCCCTGCGCGAAGCTCCTCGCTCTCCGCCGCCAGCCGGTCGGCGTCGGCGGCGAGCCGGAGCTCGGCCTCGGACACGAGCTGCTTCTGCCGCTGCGCGAGCTCCGCGATCCGGAGCTTGGTGGCGTCGGCGGCGCGGTCGAGATCCTGCGCCCAACCGGCAAGCCGCTGCTCGACCTGTGCCTGCGTCGCCGTGAGGCCTTCTGTGAGCGACGCGGCGGCAGCGCGCTCGCGCTCTGCGAACTCGCGGCGATGATCCTCTGCGAGCTTCCGCTCCTCCTCGACGAGAAGCGACATGGAGTCGGCGCGGGCGCGGGCGAGCGTGCGCTCGAGCTCCGCGGCGCGGTCTGCGGCCTCTTGCGTGACGAGCGCATTGAGGCTCTCCTGCGCTTCGACCAGATGCGCCTCGATCTGCTCGCCCTGGATGAGCGCATGGCGGAGTGCGACCGCAGCCGCAGCGACGAGAGCGCACCCGGTGAGGCCCCCGGCGGCGACTGCGAGCTCCCTCGGGTGCGTGTGGCGCAGGGCGAAGAAGAACCAGGCGACGATCGCAGCGGCGAACTCGAGTGACAGCAGCGCGGTGAGGGCGGAACGGGAGGCGAAGCGCATTGCTGCGCCGACGAGCGAGAGTGCAGCAACGCCGATCCCGACGGCGAAGGCGATGTCGAAGGCGTCCGTCAGCGGCACGGGACCATGGTAGGGGGTCAGCCGGACCGGGCCAGCAGGAGCGCTCCTGCGAGCAGAGGCATCGCCGCGGAGAGCAGCTGGAGCGCCACTTCGGCCGGCCGCGCAGACACGGGGTCGCCCGCCTGACGGCGTGCCGCGCGCACCTGGGTCGAGAGGGTGCGCTGCGCGAGGCTCGCGGCGACCGCGAATGCCGCTGCTGCCACCACGGCGCCGCGCACACGCTCGGCCGATGCGAAATAGGCCGTGAGCACGGGAAATGCGCCCCAGGCGAGCCCGAACCAGATGTCGGAGTGGAATGCTCCCCCGAAGAGCTCGAGGTTGTACGCGACGACGACAAACGCGCCGGCCGCGACGAACGCGAGCAGCCACCAGCTCGTACGTGCAGCCTCGACGATGCCGATCGCGCACGCTCCGACGATCGACGCGGCCGCAAGCCCAACGAGAAGCGCCTGCGGAATCTGCGTGCGAAGCGGCCGACCGTTCAGCTCGTCGAGCGCGTGCGCGCCGATTCCGAGCGCGAGGAAGAACGCGAGCACGCTCCAGCCGAGCAGCCCCCAGTGCATCCGGGGCGCGAGCCCCGCGCCGATCGCGACATACGACAGGTGCCACACCGTGTACGGCGGATGCAGGAGGCTCACGTAGTCCCGCCAGCCCCCGGGCTCGAGCGCGTAGAAGGCGGGACGAGCCCCGCTCGTCACGTTCGGGTGCCCCAGAAGACGATGCCGCCGCCGAGGCTCAATTTCCTTCCTCGTACGTCATGCAGGCCGGCGTCGTGCCACAGCTCGAGCAGGCGCTCGACCGGATACCGCTCGTAGAATTTGCGAATGCTCGGGCCCAGAAAGCTGCCGACCTCCCGCCACGCCGGCGCGACGAGTGCGCCGGCACCGGGGAGGCCCACGCGGACGTACAGCTCCCACAGCGGCCGCCAGACACCGCGCGGGACGGCGAACTCGAGCATCGCCACCGTGCCGCCCGGCCGGACGACGCGCGCAAGCTCGCGCATCGTGGCCGCCGGGTCGTCGACGTAGCGCAAGAGATACGTGAACGTGAGCGCGTCGAACTCGCCGTCGGCGAAGGGGAGAGACTCGGCGCGCCCTTCCCGGAGGTGGATCCTGTCGCCGAGGCCCGCGGCCAGAACGCGTGCGCGTCCGGCGTCGAGCATCTCCGAGCTCTGGTCGATGCCGACGACCTCGCGTGACGGTGCGGCTCGCGCCAGCTCGATCGCGACTGCCGCGGTCCCCGAGGCGACGTCGAGCACGCGCGCTGCATCCCGGGGGATGCGCGAGACGAGAAACGAGCGCCAGCGCGGGTCTTGTCCGAACGAGAGCAGGCGCGCATAGCGGTCGTACGTCGGCCCGAGCGGCGCAAAGAGCTCGCGCGCGTGCCGCGTCCTCGCAGAGACCTCGGCCACGGGCCCGAGCATACGCTTGGCCGGTGGCTCTCGACGCCGAGCTCGAGCACATCGCCTCGCTTGCGGCCACGTTCGCAGCGCCGGGGGAGCGGCTGGCGGGGATCCTTGCAGCCGAGCCGCTTCGCCGAGGTCGAGTCTTTCTCTGCGCGTACGAGACGGAAGAGGCGCCGCCCGCCTGGCTCGCGCTCGACGGCGACGGTGCGCCCATCGCGAATCTCGCAGTCGTGCGGGAGGCAGCGAAGCTCGCCGCGCTCTGCGAGGTGGCCGAGGAGAGCGCCGGCGGCGGCGACCTGCCCGAGCTGCGCCGGCGCCTGCGGGAGATCCGCGAGACGGAGGCGCCCGAGGGGATCGAGGCAGCGGAGGAGGCTGCGGCGGCGCTCGCCGACACCCTGGAGGAGGGGCCTCGGCTCGCGACGACCGACTACCTCGATCGGCTCGGGGCCGCGGCCCGGCGGCTCGAGCAGGCGCTCGGCGACGATGCGGGCTCGCCGTTCGCGGCGGCCATGCAGCAGGCGCTCCCCGCCGTGGACGACGTGGCGGCCGAAGTCGAGCGGCGCTACAAGGGACCGCTAGCCTAGGCTCATGGAAGGTGGCGCTGGAGGCTTCGGTTTTCCGTTCGGGGGCGATCCCGAGGATCTGATGCGCGGGCTGCGCGAGTTCGCCGAGCAGCAGGCGGAGAGCGTGCAGGAAGCCCAACGCGAGCAGTTCGCGACGCTGACGCTCAACACCGCGGTCGAACTGACCTCTGCGGCGCTTGCGCAGATCGAGGCGACGGGCGGCGTCGACCAGCAGACGATCGCGCTGCGGGACGCCATGCGCGTCCTCTTCCCTGAGGCGGTTGCACTCGTCAGTGCAGCGCGTCAGGGCTTCATGCGCGAGTCGTAGAATCCCGCAGCCCGTGACGCTGCTCGACAAGGCCATCGTTCGCATGCTCCCGGCCGTTCCGAAGCCGGTCGTGCAGCTCTTCTCGGCGCGCTACATCGCGGGGTCGACGATCGCCGACATGATCGGCGTCGTTCGGGCGCTCAACACCGCCGGCAAGCTGGCGACGATCGACGTGCTCGGGGAAGAGATCACGGGTGCGAGCGAAGCGCGCGCGATCGCGCTCGCGTACCGCGACGTCTTCAAGGCGATCGAACGCGAGCACCTGGATGCGAATGTCAGCGTCAAGCTGACGGCGCTCGGCCTCGGCCTCTCCTACGACCTCTGCCGGGACAATCTCGAATCGGTGGTGCGCGAGGCCGCAAGGAACGGGAACTTCGTTCGCATCGACATGGAGGACTCCTCGACGACCTCCGACACGCTCCGCATGTACCGCGGGCTGCGAGAGTACGGCTTCGACAACGTCGGAGTCGTGTTGCAGGCTTACCTTCGGCGCACGCTCGACGACATCGGCGCGCTCAGCGACCTGAAGCCGAACGTCCGCCTGTGCAAGGGGATCTACGTCGAGCCGCCGTCGATCGCGTTCACCGACTACGAGGCCGTGCGCGCGAACTACGTGCGCTCGCTCGACGCGTTGCTCGAGGTCGGTGCCTACGTCGGAATCGCGACGCACGACGAGTGGCTGATCGGAGAGGGCTTGAAGCGCGTCGAGGGCATGGCCCCGAGCGAATACGAGTTCCAGATGCTGCTCGGCGTCCGCGAGGCGCGCGCGAGCGAGCTCGTCGCCGCGGGTCACCGCCTGCGGGTCTACGTCCCCTTCGGCGAGCACTGGTACCAGTACTCGCTCCGCAGGCTGCAGGAGAATCCCGCAATGGCCGGCACGATCGCGAAGGCGACGGTCGGTCGCGTGCTCGGCCGCTCGGGCTAGCGGCCGGGAACCTCGCGGCGCGCGTAGAGCAGGAAGGTGCCCGGCAGCCGCCGCTCGCCGGGGTACTCCTCGAGCGCCTCGACGTGGAAGCCGGCCCGCGCGAGCGCGGTCAGGATCTTGCCGAGGCGCCAGAAGCCCTCCTCGAAGTAGTCGTACTGCCACCGCAGGAACGCATCGACGCAGAGTGCGACCGGGTGGTCGTCGTACACGAGCAGCTCACCGCGGTCGTGCAGCGCTCCGACGATCCCCTGCGCCCACGCGTCGACGTCGGTCACCTGCGCGAGCACGCCTTCGGGCGAGTACACGAGGTCGAAGCGCCCGCGCCGCACCTCGCCGGGCAGCGCCTGTACCGCAGCCTGGATCCAGAGGATCTTCGGCCATTGCTCCCGCGCGACGTCGAGCGCCTGCTCGGATGGATCGACCGCCGTGACGACCGCACCCTGCTCGGCAAGCTCGGCGCTCGCCTCGCCCGTCCCGCACTGGAGATGGAGGACGCGTTTCGACGAGAGATCCCCGAGCGTCGCCTTCACGATCGCCGGCAGCCCCGCTCGTGCGCTCCGCCTGCGCAGATGCGCGTCGTCGAACGCGCGGCGGTTGTGGTCGGTCGGTTCCATCAGGCGGGAAGCGAAAAGCCGCCGTCGACGATGATCGTCTGCCCGCACACCATCGCGGCGTCGTCCGAGCAGAGAAACGAGACTGCGCCCGCGATGTCGCCCGGCTCGACGAGCCTGCCGGCGGGCGTGCGCTCGGCCGAGCGCAGCATCTCCTCGCGATTCGGAAAATGCTCGAGGGCACCCGTGTCGACCACACCGCCCGAGACCGCGTTGACGCGAATCGCCGGCGCCAGCTCGACGCCGAGATAGCGGACGACCGCTTCGAGGGCGGCCTTCGACGTGCCGACGAGGACGTAGTTCTCGAGCACGCGCTGCGACCCGAGGCTCGAGATCGCGACGATCGAGGAGCCTGCCGGCATCGACGGCGCGGTTGCGCGCGCGAGCGCGAGGAGGGCGCGGGCGTTCGCGTTCAGCGTCCAGTCCCAGTGGTGGTCGGTCGTCTCGAGCGCCGACCGGATCACGCCGGTCGCAGCGTTGTGCACGACGACTCGATAAGGCCCGTGCGACGCGAGCTCGGCGACGACCTGTTCCTTCGACACCTCGCCGCGGACGAGCACGGGCTCGGCGCCCGCCGCTTCGACCTGCTTCGCGGCCCGCTCGGCGGCCTCGTCGTTCCGCATGTAGCCGAGGACGGCGCGCGAGGCGCCGTCGCGGACGAGGCGGAGTGCGATTGCGAGCCCGATCCCGCGCGTGCCGCCGGTTACGAGAACCGACGATCCGTCGAGGCTCATCGCCGGCGCGGGAGCGGCTCGTCGGCGGGCGCGGAGCTCGGCAGCTCCGACCAGCCGGGCCGCGAGCGCGGCTCGCGACCGCCGTCGTGGGCCTTGGACGACGCGTAGCCGAGGCGGTCGAGCAGCTCCATCTGCTCCTCCCCGTACCGGCGCACCGGATGGTCGGCCGGCAGGTCCTGCACGAGCTCGCGGACGCGGGCGCGCAGCTGGTACGCGAAGTGCGGGGTCGCTGGCCCGACGAGGGCGTCGATGTCGGCGACGGTGGGCTCTGCCATCGAGAGAACCCTAACCGACGATAGCGTGCGACTCGTGCGCAGAGCCTCCCCCGTCGACGCGATGCTGCTCGGCACGGTGCTCCTCTGGGCGCTGAACATCACCGTGACGAAGTACATGTTCGGTCACGGCTGGAAGCCGCTCGCCTACGGGACGATCCGCTACTTCGTCGCGATCGCGCTCTTCTGGGCGTTCACCTACTACCGCGAGCGCTCGTTCAGGATCGCCCGGGGCGACATCAAGCTAGTCCTGCTGGCGGCGCTCATGATCTTCCTGAACCAGCTCTGCTTCGTCTACGGCGTGAAGCTCGCCCACGCGTCGACGGTCGCACTCCTCCTCGGGACGACGCCGATCTTCATCGGGCTCATCTCCCTCGCGCTCGGGCTCGAGCATCTGGCGAGCGCTTTCTGGATCGGAGCTGCGATCACCTTCGGAGGGGTCGCGTTGATCGCCGTTGCAAACGGCGGCGTCGGGTCGAGCCTGCGAGGGACCTTGATCGCGATCACGACCGCGGCGACGTGGGCCTGCTATTCGGTCACGATCGCACCGCTCATGCGTCGGTATTCGCCGTTTCGGATCAGCGCGCTCGTGCTCGCAATCGGCTGGGTTCCGCTCGCGCTCGTCAGCATCTCGCAGGTCAGCGCGCAGCACTTCTCCTTCGGCTGGAAGGTCTGGCTCGGTTTCGGCTACGCGGTCGTCGGGCCGCTGTTCCTCACGAACATCCTCTGGTTCACGGCGATCGACCGGGTCGGCGCCTCGCGCGCGGCGCTCTTCGCCAACATGCAGCCGTTCTTCGCCGTCGTCTTCGCGCTGATCCTGCTCTCCGAGTCGCTGAGCGCGCTCGAGGTGGTCGGCGGCGTGCTGATCTTCGCCGGAATCGCCTTCGAACGGATCGCGCGGCGGCCGGCGGTCGTGGATCCCGTGGCTGCCGGCCGCGAGTGAACTTCGGCCATACTTCCGCCATGACCGAAGACTTCATGCCGCTCCTCGGCTGGGACTACATCGAGCTCTGGGTCGGGAACGCGAAGCAGGCGGCGTACTTCTACGAGCACGGGTTCGGCTTCACCCGCACGGCCTACGCGGGGCCCGAAACCGGCGTTCGCGACCGCGCGTCGTACGTGCTCGAGCAGGGCGAGATCCGCTTCGTCGTCACGTCCCCGCTGCGCGAGGACTCCGAGATCGCGAAGCATCACGCGCGCCACGGCGACGGCGTCAAGGAGATCGCCCTCACCGTGCCCGATGCGACCGACGCCTACCGCCAAGCCGTGCAGCGCGGTGCGCGCGGCGTCGTCGAGCCGGCGCGTGCGGAGGACGAGTTCGGGTCGCTCGAGACCTCGGCGATCGCTACGTACGGGGACACGGTGCACACGTTCGTGAACCGCAGCGACTACGCGGGGCCGTTCAAGCCCGGTTTCGTCTCGTTGTCGGCGAATGGGCAGGCGGCGGGCGTCGGGCTGACGAACATCGACCACGTGGTCGGCAACGTCGAGCTCGGGCGGATGAACCACTGGGTCGAGTACTACGAGCGCGTCTTCGGGATGACCGAGATGATCCACTTCTCCGACGACGACATCTCGACCGAGTACTCGGCGCTCATGTCGAAGGTCATGGCGGACGGTGAGGGCAAGATCAAGTTCCCGATCAACGAGCCGGCCGAAGGCAAGCGCAAGAGCCAGATCGAGGAATACCTCGATTTCTACGGCGGACCGGGAGCGCAGCACATCGCGCTCGCCTCGACCGACATCGTCGCCACCGTCGAGGCGCTGAAGGATCGCGGCGTGCTCTTCCTCGACACGCCCGACTCGTACTACGAAGAGGTGCCGGACCGGGTCGGCGAGATCGCCGAGTCCTACGAGGATCTCCGCAAGCACCGGATCCTCGCCGACCGCGACGACGACGGCTACCTGCTGCAGATCTTCACGAAGACTGCGCAGGATCGGCCGACCGTCTTCTTCGAGGTGATCGAGCGGCACGGCGCGCGCGGCTTCGGCGATGGAAACTTCAAGGCGCTCTTCGAAGCGATCGAGCGCGAACAGGCACTGCGCGGCAACCTCTAGCCTTGGTCGATCTCGCCGCCGCCGCGCGGCAGGCACACTCGCTCGACCACGTCGAGCATCGCCCATGGCCGATCTCGCCGCGCGGCTGGACGATGGGCCAAACCTGGGAGGACTTGCTCTTTGCGCACTGGCGGGTCCCGGTCGACGCCGTGCGCGAGCACGTGCCGGCGGCGCTCGAAGTCGAGCAGCACGACGGCAGCGCCTGGGTGACCGTGACGCCGTTCCGGCTCAGCGGGCTACGCGCCCGCGGAACGCTGCCGCTGCCACGGGTCTCGACCTTCCTCGAGCTGAACGTGCGCACCTACGTGCGGGCCGCGGACGGAAAGCCGGGGATCTGGTTCTTCAGCCTCGACGCATCGAGCCGGCTCGCGGTCGAGGCCGCGCGCCGCACCTACAAGCTCCCGTACTTCCACGCGCGCATGTCGGCAACCCGGCGAGGGGACTGGCTCGACTACGAGTGCGCCCGGATCGAAGAGGCGGGGCGGGTCTTCAGCGCGCGGTATCGACCGGCCGGGCCGGAGTTCGAGGCCGCGCCCGGATCGCGCGAGTCGTTCCTCGTCGAGCGGTATTGCCTGTACACGACCGACGACCGCGACCGCCTCTACCGCGCGGAGATCCATCATCTTCCGTGGCCGCTGCAGCCCGCCGAAGCCGAGATCGAGCTGGTGTCGATCTCACCTGTCGAGCTCGAAGGCGACCCGATGCTGCAGTTCGCCCGCCGGCTCGACATCGTGATCTGGCCGCTCAAGCCTGTCGTCTGAATACGCTTCGCCGGTGACTCCGCAGCGGCGGACTGCGCTCGTCTCCGTGCTGGCCGCGGTCGCTCTGATCGGGCTGAAGCTCGGGACGGGCCTCGCGACCCACAGCCTCGGGCTGCTCTCCGAGGCAGCGCACTCGGGCACGGATCTGGTCGCGGCGCTCCTGACGTTCTTCGCCGTCGGCGTCGCCGCGAAGCCCGCCGACGTCGGCCACCAGTACGGACACGGCAAGGCCGAGCATCTCTCCGCGCTCGGCGAAGGCGCGATCCTCGTGATCGCGAGCCTCGTGATCGTCTGGCGTGCGATCACGCGGCTCGTCGACGGCGGACACCATCAGGTCGATGCCGCCTGGTACGCGTTTCTCGTCATCGGCTTCGTGATCGCGCTCGACGTCGCGCGCACGATCGCGTCTGCGCGCGCCGCCCGCCGGTACCACAGCGCTGCGCTGTCCTCGAACGCGCTCCACTTCGCCACGGACCTCGGCGGCTCGGTAGCCGTGCTGATCGGCCTCCTGTTCGTACATGCGGGCTACCCGAACGCGGACTCGGTCGCCGCGCTCCTCGTCGCCTGCATCGTGCTCGCTGCGGCCGTACGCCTCATGCGAGGCAACGTCGACGTCCTCATGGACCGCGTCCCGACGGACGCCGAGACCGCGGCACGCTCGGCGATCGCACACATCGAGCCGGAGGTCGAGCTACGACGGCTGCGCATGCGCCAGGCGGCCGGGCGCGTGTTCGCCGACGTCGTCATCGGAGTGTCCTATGACGCCGCGGTCGGACAGGGTCACGCAGCCGCCGATGCCGTCGAACGCGCCCTCGAGTCTGCGCTGCCCGAGGCGGACGTCGTCGTGCACGTGGAGCCGATGGAGGGCGACGCCGTGCGCGACCGGGCGCATGCAGCTGCGCTCGCTGTGCCCCGCGTGCGCGAGGTTCACAATGTGAGCGTGCTCGCGGTCGGGACCGGCAACGAGCTCTCACTCCACCTGAAGCTGCCGGGCGAGCTCTCGCTCGACGAGGCGCATGAAGTCGCCGAACAGGTCGAGCGCGCGATCCGCGCCGCGGTGCCGGAGATCTCCGCCGTCCAGACGCATATCGAGCCGCTGGCCGAGGAGACGGCCGGCAGGAGGCCGCGTGCGGACGACGTCGCGACGGATCGCGAGACCGTGACGCGCATCGTGCGCGACGCGACCGGATCGGGCCCGGAGGCTCTGCGGTTCGTCCGCACCGACGACGGCCTCGTCGCGTACCTCACGCTGAAGCTCGGCAGCGGTGCCACGCTTGCCGAAGCGCATGCGAGGGCGAGCGAGATCGAAGAGGAGATCCGTCGCGAGCGGCCCGAGATCGCCGATGTCGTCGTGCACACAGAGCCGCAGGCGTGAAGCTCTGCATGTTCTCGCCGCGCGATCGTGAGCTGCCGCGCGGGTGGCCCGGTCGGATCGAAGGCGACCGGGTCGTGCAGCTGGCCGCGCAGACCCTGCAGTCGTACTTCACGGGCGGCGGCGACGCCCGCGAGCATGACGAGTATCCGCTCGAGGCCGTCGTGCTGCGGGCGCCCGTGCTCCAGCCGCCGACGGTGCGCATCTTCGGCAACGACGGCGACTTCTCGTTCGCGAACGCCTCCGCGATCCACGGCCCGGAGGATTCGATCGCACTGCCCGCGGGAGCCGGCCAGATCGAGTCCGACCTGCGCATTGCTGCGGTGATCGGGGCCGGCGGCGCTGTCGGCGGGTTCACCCTGATGAACGACTGGGTCGCACCCGAGCTGACGGGGGCGAAAACGCGGGACTTCGCGATCTCGCTCGGACCCGTCGTCGTCACGCCCGACGAGTTTCCGTCGCGCGACGACTGGGGCGCGCTCGTCGAGCACGCGGCGCGCGGCACGCAGCTCCTGGCAGGCGACATCCTCGCCGCCGGAAGCATGCGGGACGGCCCGTTCAGGCCCGGCGACACGGTCGAGGTCGCGCTCGACGAGATCGGCGTGTTGCGGAACTACGTCGTCGCAGCGGCGGCGTAGGCGGCGCGCAACCAGCCCGTGAGCTCGCCGTCGATCTCGTCCTCGTGCGCAAGGGACACGCGATGCGTGATCCGCTCCCAGCCCGATGAACCCGCCGGGCGCAGTCGTTCGCCTTCCTCTGCACCGGGCAGCACGAGCCCCACGTCGAGGCGAGTGGCCGTCGACGGTTGCAGGACGGCGAACAGGCGGCGGCCTCGCGAGAATGCGATATACGACTCGAGCGGCTCGACCGCGACGTCGCTGCCGAGCTCCTCGATCACCGACGTCAGGCGCGCGAGAATCGGCTTGATCGGCGCATCCCCAGGGAGATCGCGTTCGTCGAGCACGTCGCCGGTAAGGATACGAGGATGACGAAGGTCGCTGTCGTCGGCGCGGGGGTGATGGGTTGCGCCACGGCGTGGGCGCTCGTCGAGCGCGGAGCCGACGTCATGCTGTACGAGCAGTTCGACGACGGTCATACGCGGGGGTCGAGTCACGGCAATACGCGCATCTTCCGGCTCGCCTATCCCGACGCGTACTGGGTGAGCCTCGCGCAGGAGGCGCTAGCCGGCTGGCGTGAGGTGGAAGCGCGAGCGGGCTATCCGCTGCTGGCGCTGCACGGCCTCGTCGAGCTTTGCGCGACGGTCGAGACGAGCTCGCGCGACGTGCTCGCCGCGCACGGAATCGAGCACCGCCTCCTCGCGCGCGACGAGCTGCATGAGGCCCACGCCGTCGAGCTCCCGGACGGCTGGATCGCCCTCTGGCAGGAGGATGCCGGCGTCGTTCTCGCGCGGGAGGCGCTTGCGGCCTTCCGCGGCGACGTACCGGTCGAGCGCGGGCGCGTCGACTCGCTCGACGATATCGATGCCGACGCCGTCGTCGTCACCGCGGGAGCGTGGGTCACGAAGCTCGTGCCCGACGTGCCGGTGCGCGTGACGCGGGAGACGGTCGCCTACTTCACGCAGGGAGGCAAGCCGATCCCGTCGGTCGTCGAGATCGACCGTCGAACGCGCAGGCATGCGATGTACGCGCTCCACGATCCTCGGTACGGGCTGAAGGCCGGCGCGCATCACGTCGGGCACGCTGCGGATCCCGATCTCGACGAGCCCGCCGACCCGGCCCTCGTGGAGCAGATCGCCGACTGGGTCGGGCGCCGCTTCCCTGCTGCTGATCCGAGCCCGGTCGCCGCCGAGACGTGTCTGTACACCTCGACGGAGGACCAATCCTTCGTGCTCGAGCGCCGCGGCCGCACTGTCGTCGGCTCGGCCTGCTCGGGCCACGGGTTCAAGTTCGCGCCGGCTGTCGGGCGGCGTCTCGCCGCGCTGGCGCTGGGCTAGGCTTCTCGCGATGCCCTTCTACCAGCGACTCGGCGACGTTCCGCGCAAGCGTCACATCCAGTTCCGCGACAACGGAACGCTTCTGACCGAGGAGGTGATGGGGCTCGAGGGGTTCACCGGCAACGAGTCGATCCTCTATCACCTGCAGTCGCCGTGCCGTGTGATGAAGCTCGACGGGTTCAAGCCGATCGAGCGCAAGGAGTGGGTCCCCGACCAGCACGCACACCGGCACTTCGCCACCTTCGACATCAAGCCGGACGGCGATGAGATCAGCGGGCGCCGGCTCTTGATGTGGAACAACGACGTCGAGATCTCGTTGTGCCGCCCGACGAAGAAGATGGACTACTTCTTCCGGAACGGCGAGGGTGACGAGGTCGTGTTCGTGCACGAGGGCAGTGGTGTGCTCGAGACGATCTTCGGCAACGTCCCGTACAAGGAAGGCGACTACGTCGTCGTCCCGCGTGGGACGACCTACCGGTTCCAGGCTGAAGGGCCGCAGCGCTATCTCGTCTTCGAGACACCCGGGCTGATCGAGATCCCGCGGCGCTACCGCAATCACTACGGGCAGATCATGGAAGGGGCTCCGTACTACCACCGCGACATCCATCCGCCGACCGAACTGCACACGGTGCGCGAGAAGGGCGAGTTCCCGGTGAAGGTGCGTGTGCGCGGCGGCTACCAGACGTACGCCGTGGACTACCACCCGTTCGACGTCGTCGGGTGGGACGGCTACCTCTATCCATGGACCTTCTCGATCCACGACTTCGAGCCGATCACCGGCCGCATCCACCAACCGCCGCCGTCACACCAGACCTTCGCCGGTCAGAACTTCGTCATCTGCTCGTTCTGCCCGCGCAAGCTCGACTTCGATCCGCTCGCGGTGCCGATCCCGTACCACCATTCGAATCTCCAGTCGGAAGAGATGATCTATTACGTCTCGGGCAACTTCGGCTCGCGGAAAGGTGTCGAGGTCGGTTCGATCACGCTGCATCCTTCGGGTCTCCCGCACGGCCCCCAGCCCGGCCTCGCAGAGAAGTCGATCGGCACGCACGAGACGCACGAGCTCGCCGTCATGTGCGACACGTTCAATCCGCTGAGGCTCACGACGTTTGCGAAGGAGCTCGACGACGGCAAGTACTGGAGCTCGTGGTACGAGAACTCGCAAGCCGGCGTTGACGCGGTGGCCGACGGCGACGCGAGCGGCGCCGGCCTGACCTCGCACTTCTAGAACTGCCGAGCGCGTCCGCTGTAGTCGAGCCGGTACGGGTTCATCGGCTTTCGCTCGCCCGGCACCCAGCCCGGATGGAACTTCTTGCGGTGGTCGGCCATGGAGGCCTTCATCTTCGCGGAGGATGCGACGGTCCAGGACGCACCGCAACCGTCGATATCGCACTTGAGCTGTACGGGCGCCATGCCTCCACCGTAGCTACACGAGGCGAATCAGGCCGGCATTCGCCGGAGTGAAGCCGCAGGCCTGGAAATAGAACGGCCGCAGCTCGTCCTCGAAGTCCACGTGGAGCCATTCACATCCGGCTGCCCGCGCTCCGGCCACCGCGAACCGCACGAGCTCCGTGCCGATGCCCTGCCTCCCGGCCGATGCGGACACTGCCGTGTCCAGGATGAACGCGTGGACTCCGCCGTCCCAGGCGACGTTCACGAAGCCGACGAGCTCCGGGCCCTCGCGCGCGCAGACCCACCCGAGGCTGTGCGCCTCGACCTGTCGCCGCCAGTCGTCCTCGAGCACGCGATGGCCGAACGCGGCAGCGTGGAGCTCGTTCAGCTCGCCGTTCTCGAAGCCGCCCCGCCACTCGAAACTCGCCACGACGCCGAGGCTACAGCGTCCTTTACGAACTCGTTACGAACGTTGGACGCGCACCTTACGGAACCGGCACACGGTGCGACACGCAAACCCCCTGTCCCTACGGAGGAACCCATGAAGCGTCTCGCCCCCCTGACATTGATCGTCCTCGCACTCGCGCTCGTTCCGGCGGCGTTCGCGGACGACAGCACACCGGCCCCGACGGCCCCGACGGCAGCGACGGCCCAGCAGAGCGCGGCCGGCCACCCGGGAGCTCGCACGCGCATCGAGATCCTGCGCCTGCGTCTCCAGATCGTCCGGCTCCGCTTCCGGCTCGACTGCGGTCGAGACGGCGCCGCCTCGCACGACAAGTGCGTTGCGTTCGCCCAGAAGGTCGAGGATCGCCTCACCAAGCTCGACGGCAACGTGCAGCAGAAGCTCGCCGATCTGAAGGCGTGCACGCCGGACAGCACCGACGGGAAGTGCAAGAACGCCGAGAAGAAGATCGACGTTCTCACGAAGCTCGACACCCACCTGCAGAACGTGATCCAGAACGTGCAGGACTGGCTGAACGGCAAGAGCTCCTCGACGAGCTCCGACCCCGGTAGCGACGGCGCGCTCGACCAGGCAGCGGCCGGTCTGAGCCAGGCCGCAGCCGGCTCGAACGGCGGCTGAGCCTCACGGATACGGTCCGGGCATGGCGCACCTCGCCGTGCCCGGACCATTCGATCTCGCGCTCACGACCGAGCGCTTTCGCGCGTTCGGGATCGACCGCGCGACCGTGTGGCACGAGGGCGGCTTGTATCGCGCCGTCGGGGCCCGCGAGGTGCGGATCGAGGCGGCCCGCGGCGGCGTCGATGTCGAGCCGCTCGATGCCGAGACGGAGCCGGTCGTGCGAGCAGTGCTCGGCCTCGCGTTCGATCTCGTGCCGTTCTACGCGTGGGCTGCCGCCGACGAGGTGCTCGGCCCGGCAACGCTGCGGCTGCAGGGATTCCGGCCTTCGCTCGCTCCCGATCCGTTCGAGATGATCGTGGGTGCGATCACGGCGCAGCAGGTGTCGCTCTTCGCTGCGGTCGCGATCCGGAACCGCCTCATCGAGCGCTTCGGGGTCGAGATCGGTCACGTGTGGTCGTTTCCGCTCCGCGAGCGGCTCGCCGCCGCGACCGAGCCGGAGCTGGTCGCGATCGGCTTCTCTCGCCGAAAGGCGGAGTACACGGTCGGGCTTGCGCGCGCGCAGATCGATCTACACGACCTCGCCTTGCTCCCGGACGACGAGGTGAAGGCGCGTCTCGTCTCGCTTCGCGGCATCGGCGAGTGGACGGCGGACTGGTTCCTCGCGCGGCACCTCGCGCGGCCGCACGCGTGGCCGTGGGGCGACCTCGCGCTCCGTAAGGCGGTGGCCGATCTCTATGGTGGGTTGGACGTGCGGGAGGCGCGCGAGCGCTTTCACCCGTTCGAAAATCTCTCCGCTCACTATCTGCTGCTCGCCCACCGCGTCCCGTGATCCGCACAGCCACCCCCGACGACCTCGATCTCGTGCGTGAGCTCTGGCACGCGTTCGAGGCGGAGATCCTCGACGCCGAGTGGCGCGAGGACGACTCGGCGGACGACCTGCACGCGCTGGAGCAGACGGTCGGCAAGGAAATCGTCCTGCTTGCCGACGACGTCGGGCTCGCCGCGGCCACGAAGCACGGCCCGCGCCTCGGCGTGCTCGACATCCTCTACGTGCGCCCGCAGGCGCGCCGCGCGGGCGTGGCGCGCGACCTCGTCCGGGAGGTGGCGGAACAGCTCCGTGCGCAGGGCGCCGACATGATGGAGATCGGAGTTCTCGCGTCGAATGCCGACGCCCGCGCCGTCTATGAACGCTGGGGCTTCGCGCCCGTCGAGCTGACGCTCGCCGCGCCGTTGGACGGGGTCATGGACCGGCTCGGGACGCGGGGCGGCGGCCCGACGTTCGGCTCGATCCACGTGCAGACGGACGATGCCGGCGCCGTCGAGCGCGACGTGCGCAAGGCGCTCCCGCGAATGGGGCATTCGGAGCAGACGACCGTGAGCGGTGCCGAGAACGGCTGGGTGACGGTACGCGACGAGCTCTGCGACCGCGACCCGAACGTGCTCCAGCGGCTCGGGAAGGAGCTCTCTTACATGAACGGCGGCGTCGTGCTCGCTCTCGGTGTCGAGGATGGAGCGCTCGTGCGGTACACGCTCTACGACCGGGGGGCAGCCGTCGACGAGTATGCATCCGTGCCGGAGTTTCGCGGGCCGCTGCCGCCGGGAGACGTGATCGCGCTCGGCGCGAACCCGACGGTCGTTGCCCGGCTCACCGGTGCGAGTCCGGCGCGCGTGCGCGAGGTCGCTCGAACCGCCGCCTCGCCGTCCGACCTTCCGCCTGCGGTCGAGCTGCACGCGCAGATCGCAGAGCTGATGGGGGTGAAGGTCTGATGCTCACGCTCTACGACGCTCCGCGTTGTCCGTACTGCGCCCGCGTCCGCATCGTGCTCGCCGAGAAGAACGTCGAATACGAGGCGGTCGAGGTCGATCTCGCCGACCGTCCGGCCTGGATCTACGAGAAGAACTCGACGGGGCGCGTGCCGGTGCTCGAGGAGGACGGCTGGCTCCTGCCCGAGTCCGCGGTGATCATGGAGTTCCTCGAGGAGCGCTATCCCGAGCCGCCGCTGCTCGCCCCGGACCCGGCCGACCGGGCTCGTGCGCGCCTCGCGATCTTCCGCCATTCCGACCTCGCAGATCCGTACTACGCGCTGCGGCGTGCGGAGGACGGCGCGGCCGAACGGCTCGACACGCAACTCGCGAAGCTCGACGCGAGCCTCTCGGAGCGGCCGTGGCTCGGTGGGTCGGCGTACGGGCTTGCCGACATCGCCTACGTTCCGTGGCTGCTGCGCGCGCGCGACATGCTCGGCGTCGCCCTCGACGGCTTTCCCGCGGTCGCGGACTGGGTCGATCGGCTCGTCGAGCGGCCGGCCGTCGCGGAGGAGGTCGAGATCGTTGCAGCGCTCTGACGTCCCGCGCGTGGTCGATGCCGCGTGGCTCGCGGAGCATCTGGGCGAAGACGATCTGGTCGTCGGCGACGTGCGCGGGCCGAATGCCCACACGCGTGGACACATCGCAGGGTCGCGTCCGCTCGTGCTCGGCTCGCCGCCGCCTGCGGCCGACGCGGCTGCGGTGGCCGAGCTTGCGAAGGAGGTCGCGCTGCGCCTACGGCGGCACGGCATCACCGGTGCGGAGCGCCTCGTGCTCGTCGATCGAGGCGACGGCGTCGGCGCAATGCCCGCTGCGCAGATGGCGGAGCTCGCCGGCCATTCCCGCGTCGCGATCCTCCTCGGCGGCATGGCCGGGTGGCCGGGGGAGCTCGTCGAGGGCCCGGTCGAGCTCGAGCCGGTGCGCGACGTGACCTTCGAGCCGAACCCGAGAGCGCTGCCGACGCGCGGCGAGATCGAGTCGCGGCTCGGCGACTCCTCGCTCACCTTGATCGACGTCCGCCGCATCGAGGAGTACACCGGCAAGCACGGCAGTCCGTGCGATCCGAGGCAGGGTCACATCCCCGGCGCGAAGCACGTCGAGGTGAGCGAGCTCTTCGACGGGCCCGGCCGGCCGCTCGACGCGGAGCGGATCCGCGAGCTCGTCGGCGCCCCCGAGGGAGCCGAAGTCGTCGCGTACTGCCACTCGGGCTCGCGCTCCGCGCTCGCGACGCTCGCGCTCCGGAGCGCGGGCTACGACGCGCGCAACTACGCCGGCTCGTGGCACGAGTGGAGCCGGTATCCCGAGCTACCGCTCGAGCGGTAGCCGGCTCCTACCGCGGGTGGAGCTTGCGAGCCACGAAGCCGAAGGTGAGTGAGAGGCCACGCACGATCCAGTAGGCGACGGACGCGAGGCCACCCGTCGTCGACAGTCGGTCCTGCCTCGCGCGGTCTACGTCGCGGTCGGAGGGCTCCATCGGCCGATCCTACGTCTCTACGCTGCGTTCGATGGCCGCGATCGACTGGGTGGGATGGCATCGGGCCTACGAGGATCCAGGCTCGTGGCTCAGTCAGAGACTGCGCGTCGTGCAGGACGCGATCCGCGAGTTCCTCGCCTCGAGACCCGGTGAAACCTTCCGCGTCCTGAGCATCTGCGCAGGTCAGGCCCACGATCTGCTGGGCGTCCTCGAGAGCGGCGACGACGGCGATCGCGTTCGGGCTCGACTGGTCGAGATCGACGCGCGGAACGTGGAGCTGGGGACGACCCGCGCGGCGCAGGCTCGGCTCACGGGCGTCGAGTTCGTCTGCGGCGATGCCTCCTGCACCGACGCGTACGCCGGGGCTGTGCCCGCCGACCTCGTTCTCCTCTGCGGCGTCTTCGGACGCATCAGCGACGACGACGTTCGCAACATCATCGATTGTCTGCCGCAACTCTGCGCGCGCTCGGCGCGGATCATCTGGACGCGCCACCGACGCGAACCCGATCTCACGCCCGCTATCCGTGGCTGGCTCTCGGACGCCTCCTTCTCCGAACTGCGCTTCGCGTCGCCCGGTCCCGGTAGATTCGCAGTCGGCGTACATGAGTTCACCGGAAGCGTCGAGCCGCTCGTTCCAGGCAGGCGCATCTTCACCTACATCGGTTAGACCCCGCTAAAGCGTCGCTCGCTAGGCCACGCGAGATTGCGACCTGGTCTCGACGAGGTCGCAGGCGGTAGCGAGAAACGCCGAGCAGAGCGAACGGCCGAGCTCGTTCCAGCGCTCGATCTTGTCGACCGTCTCTGCGAGGAGGCCCGCCGCGTCCGGAGGCGGATCGCTCTTGTCCGCGACCCACCCTTCGAGCTGCTCGGCGGTCACCTCGGGATGGAACTGCACGCCCCAGCACGCGTCGCCGAGACGGAACGCCTGTGTGCACGGAGCGCTGCGTGCGAGCTCGACCGCACCGGCCGGCAGGCCGTACGTGTAGTGGTGCCATTGCAACGCCTCGAACGCCTTCGGGAGCGCCCCGAGCACGGGGTCGTCGATCCCGGCCTCCGTCAGCTCGACGCGGTGCCATCCGATCTCGGGGCCGTCCGGCATCCGCCCGACCCACGCACCGGCCGCACGAGCCAGGAGCTGCACGCCGAGGCAGACGCCGAGCACCGGCGTGTGGCGGACGAGGAGCTGCTGCAGCCAGAGCGTCTCTTCGCGCAGCCACGGATGCATGCGCGTCCTGGTCGGCGTGCATCGCGCCGCCGAAGACGAGCACTGCGTCGTACGCGTCGAGCGGGCGCGGCGGCGGCACGCCCCAGCCGAACGACCACTCGTCGATCCGGTGACCGGACTCCTCCACGACGGGGGCGAACAGCTCCGCGCGCGCGTCGGTTCCGTGAATCACCGAGAGGATGTGCATCGGGCGGACTCTATGCCTCCCCGCCGGTGGCCGGGATCCGGTTCATGTCGAGGAGCCTCCGCAGCTGCTGAGCATTCGTCGCCGCCTGCGAGACCCTGCCGAGAGGGTTCTGCGGATCCTCCGAGGTGGAGTTGTTGTTGAAGAACGCGTACGCCTGCTCCGACTGCTGCGCCAGCTCCTTCAGCGTCGGCACCCACTCCTCGAGCTCCTCGTCGCTGT
Organism: uncultured Actinomycetes bacterium; assembly: GCA_963848665.1. GTDB lineage: Bacteria > Actinomycetota > Thermoleophilia > Gaiellales > Gaiellaceae > Palsa-739. The sequence goes on along the minus strand of CAWKEF010000001.1, from coordinate 223,093 downwards.
AGAGATAGTCGAAGCGCTCGGCCGCCGAGCCCCCGCGCTTGTTCCACGTGCCGAGATTGCGGCCGTGAAAGCGCACGTACGCGGTGCCGTTCGTGACCGCCGGAACCGTCGGCACGAGGTTCTTCGCCGTCTCGGAACTGCGGTGCGTCGACCGTGACGTACGCCGCGCCGATCCGCTCGAGGAACGAGAACGTCTCCGCGCGGTTCTCCTCGTCGAGCCAGGAGCGATGCCGGAACTCGACGAGCATCTCGTCCCCGCCGAGCTCGCCTCGCGCCCATTCGAGGTACTCGAGCGAGCGGTCCTTATAGACGACGTACGGCGGAAACTGGAACAGGATGCCGCCGAGCTTGCCGGTCGACCGCAGCGGCTCGAGCGCCTCGAGGAAGCGGCGGAACACTTCGCCGCGCAGCTCTCGCGGCGGACGGTCGACGCGGCCGCGATCGTCGACCGGCATCGCGTCGCGCAGGTCTTCGGGCAACACCTCGATCTTCACGGGGTGGCGGGTCATGAGGCCGAACGCCTTCACGTGCATCGTGAAGCCGTCCGGCGTGCGGTCGGCCCAGCCCTTCACCATCGACTCGCTCGGCAGCCGGTAGTACGTCGAGTCGACCTCGACCGTGTCGAAATGCTCCGCGTAGTACGCGAGCCGCTCTTTCGCGGGAAACTTCGGCGGATAGAAGTACTTCGAGAGGGCCTCGTCGGCCCAGGAGCACGTTCCGATGCGCACGGGGTGTCAGGCCCTGCAGGGTAGTGCCAGGGCCCGACCCTCGACGGTTCGTGCGCTACTTCTTGACCTTGAGCCCGACGACGATGCTCTTCGCCGACCAGGGCGAGAGCGTCGCGCTGACGCAGCCGGCCGGGCGCGAACGTGCGGGCAGCGGGCTCTGGCAGCCCCGCTGCCGTGGCGTCGCGCTCGTCGACCGTGGCGCTCGCCCTGGAAGTACGTCGTCTTCTTCGGCTTCAGGTGACCGGCCGTCGACCAGGTGCCCGTCGAGCTCGTCGTCGTCGACGACTTCGCCCCGAGCGACTTCGCGGACGTGCCGCGGGCGATCTTGATCGCCACGCCTGCGGCACCCGTGCCGCCCTCGCTCGCCTTGCCGCTGAGCTTCCACGTGTTCGTTTTCTTCACGTAGCCGGCCTTCAGGCCGAGCAGGATCGGGATGGGCACGAGTGCGCGCGCCTCGAACGTGCCGGCGGCGTTCGGCGTGAGCTTGCGGCGTTGTACGGCGTGAACAGGGTCTCCCACTTCAGGACTCCGGCGCCCGTCGGCGTCGTGAAGATCTTGTTCACGGTGAACTTCGCGTCGAGGACCTGTGCGCCCTGGAATGAGCGTCCCGGTGTTCCGACGGGCACATCCGGCTGCGGCAGGCAGATCGTCAGCTTGTACGCGCCGAGTGCCGCGGCCGGGCCGGCGGTCGGGTTCGACGTAGAGCGGCAGGACGATGGTCTGTCCGGCCACCGAGAGGTTCATGATCCAGACGGCGGCGTTCGTGCCGGGCGCGCACGCGTCGATCGCTCGTGTGCTTCGCGGGGTCGTCGGTCGTGACCGTGCCGCTCAGCGGCAGCGTCAGGCCGCCGTCGTGCGAGAACGCGGTCGCGTCGACGGTGCCGATCCCCGTGCCGGCGGCTGGCCCAGTGTTGACGTGTAGCCGTCGGCACGAAGATGTTGATCGCGGCGATCGGGTCGGTCGTCTGCGGGACGCTGACGTGGATCGTCGTCGACTGTCGAGCCGCAGCACCATCGGCGTGTGCCAGACCGCGATCGTGCGCGGTGTTCGCGGCGAGCGCTCCGTTCGCGAATGCGAGCGTGGCAATCGCGGCCGCGGCGATGAGCGCATGCGCAGGCGTCCTGTCATAGAGTGCGTTCCTTTCAGTCCTGTTACGAGGTCTTGAGGGGTTTTCCGAGGACGTTCCAGTAGCCGTGCAGATAGCGGACGAGGTAGGTCCGGCCGATCGGGAAGTAGTCGTCTGGCGAGGTCGTGAGCGGCAGCCCGGCAGAGGAACGGGTTCTGCTCGTTCAGATGCGTGGCCGCGTGGAGCAGGCTCGCGCGGGTCAGGTTCTTGCCCGCATGCTTCAAGCGCAGTCGACCATCGCGTACGCCGCCATCATCCCGTAGATGTGCGCGACCGCCTTCGGGTCCTCCCTCGGCAGGTACCGCTTCATGATCTGCAGGTAGAGCTTCACGCCGGCGCGCTCTGCTGTGTCGGATTCGTCGGATCGTGGAGGAATGCCGTCGACGTCGCCCCGACTCCGGCGCTCGGGTCGGTGCTCAGCTGCACGATCTGCATCACGGCCGGGTCGATCGAGACCGACGTCACGTACTCGGTCGGCTTCCAGCCGAGCTTCGACGCGGCGACGAATGCCTGGACCGCCTGCTGCGGCAGCGCGAAGATGACGAACGTGTCGGCGCCCGATGCCTTCAGCGACTGCACCTGCGACGCAACGCGTCGGTGTCGAGCAGCGCGTACGACTGCGTCGCGACGATCTGCTTCGCGTGCGCGCCGAGTCCGCGCTTCAGGCCCGACAGCAGCTCGTTCCCGTACTCGTCGCCCTCGTAGAGCACGCCGACCTTCGCGTTCGGCTGGTCGTTGCGCGATCAGCGCGGCCGTAGATCGCGCCCTCGCCCGAGAAGCTCGGCAGGAGGCCGATCGTCCAGGGGCTTTTCGCGTGCTGGTTGCCGATCGCCGTCGCGCCGCTGCCGACGAAGAGCTGCGGCACCTTGTGCGCGTTGAGGTAGTCGCGAACGGCGAGTGCGTGCTCGGTGCCGATCGAGTTGAAGATCGCAAAGACGCCCTCTTGCTCGACGAGCTTCTGTGTGAGCGCGACCGTCTCGACCGGGTTGTACTGGTCGTCCTCGACCTTGAAGACGATCTTGCGCCCGTTGACGCCGCCGTGCGCGTTCGACGTAGTCGAAGTACGCCTGCGCGCCGGTCAGCGTGGGCGCGTACGCCGACTCCGATCCGGTCAGCGGGCCTGTCGCGCCGAGCACGATCTGCGTCGGCGTCACTCCCGGCGTGGAGGCCGCCCGCGGCGGGAACCGCGAGGAGCAGCGCCGCGAGCCGCCGCGAGTGCGAGCCTCACCGAGAGACGGCCTTCTTCAGCACGGACAGGCTGAGCGTCACGCGGCCGATCGTGATCTGCGCGTCGGGCTGGACCGCGGCGAGGTAGAGCGCGTCGCCCAGAGCTCTGCGCGAGCGAGGTCGAGCTGAGATAGAGGACGAGCTTCTTGCCGGCGGCGATGCGAACGGCCTCGTTCATCAGCTTGATCGTCACCTTGCCGCTCGCCGCGGTCGAGCTTCACGCCGCCGGCCGTGATCGGCGTCGAGTTGCCGGCGACGGCGAGCACCGCGACGAGGTGATCCCAGCTCTTCGCGCCCGAGTAGCGGACGACGACGCTCGAGTCGCCGAACGTCTCGTGCGGGCCGCCGGTGATGCGGACGCTGCGCACGACCTTCCGGTCGCGCCGCTCATCGTCGTCGTGCCGGGCAGCGTGACCGAGACCGTCTTCGTCGCCGGGCAGCGCCGTGTACGACGTCGTCGTCCCGTCCCAGGGATCGTGCGCGAGCTCGATCGACGTCTTGCGCCATCGCCGTTCGGCACACCGCGCAGGATAGCGGTCGAACCACTCGACCGCCTCCTTGAGATAGCGTCGGCTGCTCGGCCGGGGGATTCGACGCCGGCGAGTGCCCGAGGTCGCCGAGGTAGAGCGCCTTCGGCCCCTTCAGCGACCGATAGCCGGCGAGCGCCTGGTCGATGTCGAAGAGGAAGTCGTGCCGGCCCTGGATGAGCAGCGTCGGCGTCGTGATCGACGGCAGCTTCGGGGCCACCGAGCGGCTCGCCCCGAGCGCATTGACCGCGGCCATGTTGGTGCTCGTGACGAGCGAGCCGGAAGCCGCGAGCAGGTCGGGATCCCAGCGGCTCTGTGGCACGAGCGCCGCGAGATACTGCACGAGACCCGATTTCGACAGTCCCTGCGGCGCGAGCGCCGTCGTGAGGTTCGTCCACGTGATGATCGGGACGATCGCCTTGAACGGAACGCCCGCCGACGCGGCGTTCCAGACGGCGCCGCCGCCGAGGGAGATGCCGAGCGCGCCGATCTGCGTGTCGGAGATCTCGGGACGCGCCGTGAGCCACGTGAAGAGCTCGCGCGTGTCCTGCACGTCGCGTGGGCCGTCGAGCCCGAAGAGGCCCTCCGAGACGACCGTGGCCTCGCGCGTCGCATTCGAGCGACGCGTAGCCGGCGGGCGCGAGGAACCCCGTCGCGATCGGCTCCATGTCCTGATGCCGTCCGCCGAGGCCGTGGAAGAGCATCGCGGCGGGCCAGCCGCCGGCCGGCGGCGCGCCGTCCGGCTCGACGAGCGAGCAGGCGAGCTTCGCGCCGTCGGACGCCGCGATCGTCAGCTGCTGCGGGGTCGCCGCGAGACGCCGAGCCCGCGAAAACGAGCGCCGAGACGAGCAATGACGGCAAGAAAGAGCGGGCGACCCAAGACCGGCGTCAGGGTAGCCCTCCTCTACGATCATCGCGTGGACACGAGGCCGATCGGCGTCTTCGACTCCGGCGTGGGCGGGCTCACCGTCCTCCACGAGTGCCTCGTGACGATGCCGCAACGAGGACTTCGTCTACCTCGGCGACCACGCTCGCCTGCCGTACGGCCCGCGGCCGCTCGATCGAGGTGCGTGCGTTCGCGCACGAGATCGGCGCCTATCTCGAGGCGCAGGACGTGAAGCTGATCGTCGTCGCGTGCAACACCGCGACTTCGGCGGCGCTCCCGCAATTGCAGGAGACCCTTGCCGTGCCGGTGATCGCCGTGCTGACGCCGGAGGTGCACGCCGCAGTGCAGGCGACGCGGAACCGGCGAGTCGGCCTGCTGGCGACGCAGGGCACGGTCGACTCGGGACGATACGCAGAGCTCGTGCACGCGCTCGACGCCGGCGTTGCGTTCTTCCCGGTCGCCTGTCCACGCCTCGTGCCGCTGATCGAAGGCGACGATCCGTACGGCGAGCAGACGGAGGCCGCCGTGCGCGAGTATGCGTCGCGAGTTGAAGGCTCGCGACGTCGACACGGTCATCCTCGGATGCACGCACTACCCGCTCATCCGTCCGATCTTCCAGCGCGTATTCGGCCGCGACGTGACGCTCGTCTTCTCGGCGGAGGAGACTGCGCGCGAGGTGTCCGAGACGCTCGCGCGCAAGGGCATCGAGAACGACGTGGCGCGCGACGGCGTCTACCGCTTCCTCACGACCGGCGACCCGGCTGCGTTCCGCGAGATGGGCCGGCGCTTCCTCCAGCTGCCGATCGGCGAGGTCGAGCGTGTCACGCTCGCGCAGCTCGAAGGCGCCGCGGCGTGAGGCGGGCCGACGGGCGCAAGCCCGACGAGCTGCGCCCGCTGACGGTCGAGGTCGACTACCTCGAGAATCCGCACGGGTCGGCACTCATCACGCAGGGCAAGACGAAGGTCCTCTGCACGGCGATGGTGCAGGAGGAGGTGCCGCGCTGGCTGCGCAACCAGGGTCGCGGCTGGATGACGGCGGAGTACTCGCTCCTGCCGGCGTCGACCGGCGACCGCGTCGAGCGCGAGGCGTCGCGCGGCAAGCAGCAGGGCCGCACCGTCGAGATCCAGCGTCTGATCGGCCGCGCGCTGCGTGCCGTCGTCGACTTCAAGGCGCTCGGCGAGCGAACGATGTGGCTCGACTGCGATGTGCTGCAGGCAGACGGCGGCACTCGTTGCGCGGCGATCTGCGGCGCGTACGTCGCGGGCAAGCGCGCCCTCGACCGATTCGGGCTCTCGCGCGCCTTCGCCGACTCCGTCGCCGCCGTGTCCGTCGGCGTCGTCGACGGCGTGCCGCTGCTCGACCTCGACTACTCCGAGGACTCGAACGCCGACACGGACATGAACGTCGTGATGACAGGCGACGGCCGCCTCATCGAGGTGCAGGCGACCGCCGAGCGCGATCCGTTCACACGGGCGACGCTCGACGACCTGCTCGCTCTCGCGGAGGCCGGGATCGCGGAGATCGGGGAGGAGCAGGCGGAGGCGGTGTCACGTGCACTTCCTTGAGCTAGCCGCGATCCCGACGCTCCACTGGCCGCACGTGCTCCTGCGGCTCGCCGTCGCCGTCGGCGCTCGGCGGCGCGGTCGGGCTCGAGCGAGAGCTGCGCGAGCGCCAGGCGGGCCTGCGGACGCACCTGCTCGTCTGCCTCGGGTCGGCGCTCTTCACGATCGTCTCGGCCTACGGCTTTCGCGAGTTCCTCGTCCACGGCGGCTCGGTCGTACGTGCGGACCCGACGCGCATCGCAGCGCAGATCGTGAGCGGTATCGGCTTCCTCGGCGCGGGCGCGATCATCCGCCAGGGCCTCTCCGTGCGCGGGCTCACGACGGCGGCGACGCTCTGGCTCGTCGCCGCGGTCGGCATGGCGTCCGGTGCCGGCTACTACAGCGCGGCGCTCATCACGACCGCGGCCGCGCTCGTGACGCTCGGCCCGCTTCGCATCTTCGCCTACAAGGTCGTTCGCCGCTACCGGCCCGAGATCGACCGCCTGCTCGTCGACATTCCGGCCGGCGGCAGCCCTGTGCCGGTGCTCGAGGTGATCGAGGCGCGCGGGGGGCGGGTCACGTCGCTCGAGCTCGCGCAGGAGGGCGACCGGCGCTCGATCGCCCTCGACGTCGAGCTGCACGGAGTCTCGGCTCCCGCGATCGTCGCGGCCGTCGGCGACATCGACGGCGTGCTCGAGGTGCGCTGGAACGAATGAACGTCGTGCTCTGCTCGCGCAACGCGCACAAGGCGCGCGAGCTCGAGGTGCTCCTGCCGGGCTGGAGGATCGAGCCGCTCGACGCGGAGGACTACCCGCCCGAGACGGGCGACTCCTATTACCGGAACGCGGTCGGCAAGGCCGCCTTCGGCCGCACGCGCGCGGGAGACGCCTGGACGCTCGGAGAAGACTCCGGAATCGAGGTGGCGGCGCTCGACGGGCGGCCCGGCATCGAATCGGCCCGGTATGCGCCCGAGGGGGCTACGGCGATCGCGAAGCTCCTCGGCGAGCTCGCCGGCGTCGAGGATCGCCGTGCGCGCTACGTGTCGGAGCTCGTCGCGATCGCGCCCGACGGCCGCGAGTTTCGCGGCTCCGGCATCGTCACCGGACGCATCGCCGTCGAGCCGAGCGGAACCGAGGGCTTCGGCTACGACCCGATCTTCATCCCCGACGGCGAGGAGCGCACGGTCGCGGAGCTCGGCGACGCCTGGAAGGCCCTGCACTCGCATCGGGCGCGATCGGCGCAGGCGCTACGCGGCCTCGTCGAGGGGCGCGGCACTCGATAGCGCGCGACGCTCCGCGAACCACCAGTTGAGCTCCGCCCCCCAGACGATCACGTTCGCCATCACGTACAGCCAGATGAGCAGGATGACCGGGCCGCCGAGGACGCGGAGCGTGGGATTGACGCCCGCGAGCCGAACGAAGATCGGGACGACCTGGAACGATGCCTCGAGGACGATCGCGGCCGTCACCGCGCCCGGGAGCACGTTGCGCACCGTGATCTCGGTGTTCGTCAGGATCCGGTAGGCGACGAGCACGAACACGAAGACCCCGACGAGAGACACCGCGATCGACACCACGTAGCCGGCGACGTTGTTCGCGACGAAGCCGGGCGCGTAGCGCTTCACGACCTCGACGCCGAGCGCACCGACGACGAGGCTGGCGAAGAGCGTCATGATCGTTCCGATCATGACGATGGCCGCGATCGCCTTTCCTTTGAGAAACGTCCGGTTCGGTCGGCCGTAGACGATGTTGAACGCCGACTCGAGTGCGCTGAAGAGCGAAAGCGACGACCAGAGGAGGGCGACTCCGCCGACGATGCCGAGCGTCGCCGCGTTGTCCTGGACCCGGTGGACGAGGCTGAGGATGCTCTTGATCGACGTCGTCGGGAAGGCGCGTCCGAGCTCCTTCACGAGGAAGTCCGACGCGTCGGCGCGATGGGCGAGGCCGAGGAGCGCGAGCGAGAGGAAGACGAGCGGCACGAAGGAGAGGAGCGCGAAGTAGGCGATCATCGCCGCGAGATGGGTACCGCGATCGGCGAAGAACTTCGCTGCGAGGGCTCGTTTGCGCACGCGCACCGGCGCAGTTTGCACCGTGTTAGCCTCGGTAGCCATGGATGCTGCCCAAGCACTTGCCGATCTGACCGAGATCTCCTCCCAGATCGAGTCGGCCGTGCTCTTCGACGAAGCCGGAGCCGTCCTCGGCTCGACGCTCGCGCAGCGACGAGGCCGCCGAAGGAGTTGCGCAGGCGGCGGCCCAGCTGCTCGAGCGTGCGGCCGCGTTCCGCTCGGAGGGCTCGATCACGCAGCTCGAGGCCTCGACGGCAGAGGGCAGCGTGTTCGTCGTGCGCGACGGGACGCGCAGGATCGCCGCGACGACCGGACCCGACGCCCACGGTCGGACTCGTCTTCTACGACCTCAAGAGCTGCCTGCGGAACGCGGACGCCGAGCCGTCGAAGCCCAAGCGCACGCGGCGGAAGAAGGCGGACGATGAGGCGTAAGGTGCTCGGCGGCGCTCGGTTTCGCGACCGGCATCTTCGCCGGCAGCGTCCTCTTCCGCCGCTCGTTCGCGAAGCCGCGCGACCGGATCGACGTCTACTTCGACGACGGCTCGATGGCCTCGTTCGTCGAGGGCTCGCCCGAGGCCGAGAAGCTCCTGCCGGTCGCAGGCGCCGTGCTCGCCGCCGCCCGGCGGTGACGGCGCAGGATCCGCTGGCGGCGGCGCTCGTCGAGCACGCATACCTCGAGGGCGACTTTCTCCTCCGCTCGGGCAAGCGCTCGCGCTACTACCTGGACAAGTACCGCTTCGAGACGCGGCCGGAGCTGCTGCGGCCCGCTCGGCGAGCGGATCGCGGCCACGGTGCGCGACCACGCGCCCGATGCCACCCGCCTCGCCGCACCCGAGCTCGGGGCGGTCGCGCTCGCAGCGGCAGCCTCCCTCGACTCTGGCTTGCCGTTCCTGATCGTGCGCAAGCAGGCGAAGGAGCTACGGCACGGAAAATCGGCTCGAAGGCCCATACGACGACGGAGAGTGCGTCTGCCTCGTCGAAGACGTCGTCACCTCCGGCGGCGCGCTGCTCGACTCGATCGCGGCGCTGCGTGGGGCCGGCCTCGTCGTGCACACGGCCGTCTGCGTCGTCGACCGCGAGGAAGGCGGAGCGGACGCGCTCGCCCGCGAAGCCGTTCGGCTACGGCCGCTCTTTCGCGTATCGGAGCTCCTTGCCCACGTGAAATAGCCCTGTTAGGGTCGCCCAGATCGATCAAGGAACAGGAGGAGGCACGTGACCAAGCAGGAGTTCGTTGCGGAGGTGGCCCGGCGCAGCCAGCTCACAGCGCGCGACGCAGGGAAGGCTGTCGATGCTGTGCTCGAGACGATCACCGACACGCTGCGGGGCGGCGGTGACGTCGCGTTCACAGGGTTCGGAAAGTTCCAGACGCAGGAACGCAAGGCGCGCATGGGCGTGAATCCGCGCAACCCCACCGAGAAGGTGCACATCCCGGCCGCACGCGTCCCGAAGTTCTCCGCAGGCAGTGCGCTCAAGTCGGCCGTCAAGGGCGGCTGATCGACCGAGCGCCACGCACAGCCTTTCGTTCCGATCCGGCCAGTAGATTTGCCGAACGATGGCGACCGTCGCGGTGACGCACTTCTCCGACCGGCTCGCCGAGGCGGTCGAGCGCAAGCGGAGCCAGCTCGTCGTCGGGCTCGACCCGGTCGTCGATCAGATGCCGGACGAGCCCGGCGGCGATCTCTTCGCCTTCTGCAGCGGCATCGTCGACGCGGTTTCGGAGCACGCGGTCGCCGTCAAGCCGCAGTCGGCATTTTTCGAGCAGCACGGCGCGGAGGGATGCACGCGTTCATGCAGGTCTGCGACTACGCACGTGCCGCCGGGTTGCTCGTCATCGCCGACGTGAAGCGCGGCGACATCGGCTCGACCGCCCGTGCCTACGCGAACGCGTTCCTCCCGCTCGCCGACGCAGCAACCGTCAACCCCTACCTCGGCGGAGACTCGATGGAGCCGTTCCTCGATGCGTGTCGCCGCGAAGGTGCCGGCATCTTCTGCCTCGTCAAGACGTCGAATCCCGGTAGCGCCGACGTGCAGGATGCCGTCCTCGCAGGCGGCGGCAAGCTCTGGCAGCACGTGGCGCGTCTCGTTCGCGGCTGGGGCGACGAGCTGATCGGCGAGCGCGGCTATTCGGCGGTCGGCGCCGTCGTCGGTGCGACGTTCCCACGCGAGGTCGCGGAAGCTCGCGCGCTCCTGCCGCGCTCGGTGCTCCTGCTGCCCGGCATCGGCGCGCAGGGCGCCTCGCCGGCCGACATCGCAGCGGCCTTCACCGCCGGCCGCGCAGGCGCGCTGGTCTCCGCCTCGCGGTCCGTGATCTACGCCTCCCGGGCGGGCGACTGGCAGTCCGCCGCGGCTGCCGAGGCGAAACGGCTGTCGCGCGAGACCTGGCTTGCCTCCGGCGCGTAAGCCTCGCCCGAGCAGTGGTCGCGCCTCGGGAGCGCGTTACCTCGCGCCCGCGCTCTTCCTCGTCGCAGTGACGATCGCCGTCCTCCTGATCCGTTCCGGCCTCGGCGGCAACTCGAGCCCCGGCTCGACGACGAGAGTGGGGCCGGTGACGCGGCCGTCGACTGCCGCGACTCCCCCACCTGGAACGACGCGGAAGGGTGCGACCACCACCCTCTCCGGGCAGTTCTACACGGTCGCGGCCGGCGACACGTTCGGCTCGATCTCGGCGAAGACCGGGGTGCCGATCGCGGAGATCGAGCGACTCAATCCGGGTGTGAGCACGAATGCGCTGCAGGTCGGCCAGAAGCTCCGCGTGAAGTAGCCTTCCGCCCGCATGCGCCGGCTGGTTCTCGCCACCGTCGTGGCACTCGGGTTCGTGTTCGCAGGTGCGGCACGAGCTGCCGCGCCGATCCCCGATGCGCGCGCGTTTCTCGTCATGAATGCGGCGACCGGCGAAGTGCTCGCATCGCGACATGCGCACGACTCCGTTGCGATCGCGAGCATCACCAAGCTGATGACCGTGATCATCGCGCTGCAGCATCTGAAGCCGAGCGAAGTGGTCACGGTCACCGGGTCGGCGGCTCAGGTCGGCGAGTCGCGGATCCCGCTCTTCACGGGCGAGCGCATCACCGTGCGGGACCTGCTCAAGGGTGCCCTCATCCAGAGTGCGAACAACGCTGCCGACGCGCTCGCATCTGCCGCATCGGGCGGCAACGTTTCGCAATTCGTCGCCTGGATGAACGCACGCGCGCGCAAGCTCGGCCTGCGCGACACGCATTTCGTTCGTCCCGACGGACTGGACGCACCGGGGCACGTGTCGAGCGCCCGCGATGTCGCGGTGCTCGCGCAGGTGGCGATGCACCAGCCGATCGTGCGCGAGATCGTTCGGGAGCGCACCGACTCGATCGAGGGTGGAGCGTTCGTCGTGCACACGTGGAACGACCTCCTCGGGGTGTTTCCCGGGTTGATCGGCGTGAAGACGGGCCATACGAGCGACGCCGGCTGGTGCGAGGTCGCGGCGGCGCGCCGCTCGGGCTACACGATCTATGCGGTCATCCTCGGCAGCCCGACGCGTGCGCAGCGGAACGCCGACCTCGCCCGCCTTCTGGCCTGGGGCGTTTCGCAGTACCGCACCCTGCGGCTCCTGGACACGCAGTCGTATGCGTGGGCCGCCGCACCCTACGGGCGGCCTGCCGTCGCCCTCGTCGTGCGCAAGCCGCTCGTGCGGGCGGTGCGCGTCGGGCGGCCGATCGTCGAGCGGATCGCCGCGCCGACCTCGGTCTCGCTCCCGGTGGAGCGCGGCGAGCGGCTCGGCCGGATCGAGGTCTGGGCGGGCAAGAAGCTGCTCGGGATGCGACCGCTGCTCGCGGGACGATCCGTTCCACGGCCCGGTGTCGGCGGACGGCTACGGTGGTACTCGACTCGAACCGTGCACAACCTGGTGGGCCTCCTTCCGTGATCGTCACCGTCACCCTCAACGCGGCCGTCGATCGCACGCTGACGGTGCCGAACTTCCAGATCGGGCACCGCCATCGTGCGAGCGCGAGCTTGACGTCTGCCGGAGGCAAGGGCATCAACATCGCTCGAGCGCTCAAGCGTCTCGACTCGCCGGTGATCGCGACCGGCCTCGCAGGCGGGCGCACGGGCGACCGCATCATCGACGAGCTCGCGGCCGAGTCGATCTTGAACGACTTCGTGCGCATCACGGACGAGTCGCGCACGTCGACCGCACTCGTCGATCCGACCGCGGGCACGCTCAGCGAGATCTACGAATGGGGGCCCGCCGTGCGCCCGGTGGAGCTCGAGACCCTGCTCGACAAGCTCCACTACCTCTCCCGGGTCGCGTCGTACGTCGTCTTCGCCGGCTCGCTGCCTCGCGACGTCGCCGACGACTTCTACGCCGAGGCGATCCGGGATTTGAACCGGCGCGGCGTGCACTGCGTCCTCGACACCGAAGGCGAGCCGCTCCGGGTCGGCGTCGATGCCGAGCCGTTTCTCGTCTCGCCGAACCAGCGCGAGGCCGAGAGCCTCGTCGGCCAGGAGTTCTCCGAGGACGAGGACTTCCTCGTCGCGCTCGACGCGATCGCCGATCTCGGCGCCCGCAACGTGCTGATCACGCAGGAGACGTCGTGCTTCGGTCTCTTCCGCGAGGAGCGCACGCTGCGCCGCTTCCGTGCGTCCATTCCCCGCATCGACCCGGTGGCGTCGGTCGGTGCCGGCGACGTGCTGCTCGGCGGCTTCCTTGCCGCGCGCTTCAACGACAGGCCGTTCGACGAGGCGCTGCGCCAGGCGATCGGCTGCGCGGCCGCTTCCGTTGTCGAGCTCGGCCCCGGCCGCTTCGATCCACGCGAAGCCCAGCGGCTTGCTTCGAGCGTCGAGCTCGAAGAGCTGCAGGCGATCTCGGCCTAGCGTCGCCCCGACACGTAGAGCGCGCGGATGCGGGACCCGTGCTCGAGGTTCTCGGCCCACGCCGCCCGGCCGCCCTCCACGGAGAGGCCGATCGGCGTCGCGGCCGCCCTCGCGAGCGTTCTGACCCGACCGGTGTCGATCTCCACCGCCCGGATCGAACGCCCGACATGGAACACCGCGAGCTGATCGCTGACTGCGAGCTCGGGGCTCGTCGCGAGCGCGACCGGGACCGACCCGGCTGCCGCGCCGGTGGTCGGCGAATACCACGCCAGCCGGAGGCCGAGCGGCGTGCGCTCGAGCGTCGCGAGGACGTTTTGCGAGAGCGCGATTGCGACGGGCGTTCCCTGCGGCGTGACGCTCGTGATCACCCGCCCGCTCGTGGCGTCGACGACCTCGATCGGCAGGTCCGCCCCCGCGACCGGCTGTCCCTGCTTCCCGATCGAGTCGGCTTCGATGTAGGCGATCCGGTTCGCCGCCGCGGCGACCCCCACCGCCGCGGTCGTGCCCGGAACGAGCTTCAGCTTCTGCCGGTCCGCCACGCGATAGACGCCGCCGCCACCGGGCACGATCTTCATCGCGCAGGTGTCGGTCCCGGCGAGACAACCGGCCTCGTCCTGGTAGTCCACCGACGTGACGCCGTAGGCGAGTGTCGAGCCGTCTCCCGTGACCCCGCCGAACCAGAGCCCTGCGCCACGGTTCGTGTGTGCGAGCTGCTGGAAGCGGCTTTCGAGGCGATTGTCCGCTCCCGCGCCGACGACGTACTCGAATTCGAGCGGCGCAGTCTCGTGCAGCGTCCACAGCACATTCGCCGTGCCCGCGGCGATGGCGAGCCGCACGGGATCGCGGCCGACGTTCCACAGGCAGGTGACGTTGCGCGCGCCGCCCTGCTGGGGCAGCTCGACGTTCAGGCCGTTCGCAAGCGAGCGCACGTGGACGGCATTGCAGCCCTTCGCGCGCCGCGTGAACCATGCGATCTGGTCGCCGTCCTGCGCGAAGCCCGAGATCGTCCCGCTCGCGATCGAGTAGAGGGTGACCGGAGTCGCGGACGCGGCGGCTCCCGAGGCGGCTGCGGCCACGAGCGAGGCCGCCGCTGCGAGCAGCACGCGCATGTCGCGCACGGTAGCTCCGGCCTGTTAGGAGCATGTTGGGGCCGTCTGGGGAGGCTGGTACCCTGCGTCTCTTGAGCGTCGAACTTCGCCAGGACGAGCTGCAACGGCTCGTCGCCCTGGACCGGAAGTTCGCCAAAGAGGGGCTCACCTTCGACGACGTCCTGCTCGTGCCCGCCGAGTCCCGCGTGCTGCCGAATCACGTCTCGACTCGAACGAGGCTGACGCGCACGATCGAGCTTGCGATTCCGGTCGTCTCGGCAGCGATGGACACGGTGACCGAGGCGCGGCTTGCGATCGCTCTCGCCCGCGAGGGCGGCATCGGGATCGTCCACCGCAACCTCGCGATCGAGGACCAGGTCGCCGAGGTCGACAAGGTGAAGCGATCCGAGGCCGGCATGATCGTCGAGCCGGTGACGCTCGCGCCGGACGCGCTCGTGCAGGACGCGCTCGAGCTGATGGCCCATTACAAGGTCTCCGGGGTGCCGATCACCGATGCGGACGCCGTTCTCGTGGGCATCCTCACGAATCGCGATCTCCGGTTCGAGACGAGATACGACGCAGCCCGTGTCGGCGCTCATGACGTCGCGCAACCTCGTGACGGCTCCGGTCGGCACGACGCTCGAGGAGGCGGAGCTGATCCTCGGCCGCAACAAGATCGAAAAGCTCCCGGTGGTCGACGCCGACGGGCGCCTCCGCGGCCTCATCACCGTCAAGGACATCCAGAAGAAGGTTCAGTATCCGGACGCGACGAAGGACGAGCGCGGACGTCTGCGCGTCGGAGCCGCAGTCGGCGTCGGGCCTGACGCTGTCGAGCGGGCTCAGGCGCTCGTCGCTGCCGGTGTCGACCTGCTCGTCGTCGACACCGCGCACGGGCACTCGCACGGCGTGCTCGAGATGGTTCGCGCGATCAAGGGCGCGGTGCCGGTCGACGTGATTGCCGGCAATGTCGCGACGGCCGAAGGCGCGGAGGCGCTCATCGACGTGGGGGTCGACGGAGTCAAATGCGGCGTCGGCCCCGGCGCTGCCTGCACGACGCGCATCGTCGCGGGTGTCGGCGTTCCCCAGGTCACCGCTGTGTACGACGTCTCGCAGGCAGCGCTCGCGGCGGGCGTGCCGGTGGTCGCCGACGGCGGCATCACGTCGTCGGGCGATGTCGCGAAGGCCATGGCCTCGGGCGCGGACACGATCATGGCCGGCTCACTGCTCGCCGGCACCGACGAGGCGCCGGGCGAGATCATCGTCCACCAGGGCGAGCGCTACAAGGAATACCGGGGCATGGGCTCGATCGGAGCGATGAAGGCGCGCTCGTTCTCGAAGGACCGCTACTTCCAGGGCGACGTCGAGGACGTCGACAAGCTCGTCCCCGAAGGCATCGAGGGCCGTGTTCCGTACAAGGGACCGCTCGCGCCCGTGCTCCACCAGCTGATCGGCGGGCTGCGGCAGTCGATGGGCTACTGCGGTGCCGCGACGATCGACGAGATGAAGAACGCCCGTTTCGTGAGGATCACGTCGGCCGGCCTTCGCGAATCGCACCCGCACGACATGACGATCACGAAAGAGGCGCCGAACTATCGTCGCTGAGCCGTCGAACGTCGTTCCGTTTCCCACAGTGGAAGACCGGCCGGTGCTCGTCATCGACCTGGGAGGGCAGTACTCGCAGCTGATCGCGCGGCGCGTGCGCGAATGCCGCGTCTACTCCGAGCTCGTCGGGCACACGATTTCGCCCGAGGCGGTACGGGCGCGCAACCCGTACGCGATCATCCTGAGCGGGGGGCCTGCCTCCGTCTACGCCGAAGGCGCACCGCACGTCGATCCGGGCATCTTCGACCTCGGCATCCCGACCCTCGGCATCTGTTACGGCATGCAGCTGATGGCCCTCGACCTGGGCGGCGGCGTCGACCGGACCGGCACCTCCGAGTTCGGCAAGACGGAGCTGCACGTCGAGGAGTCCGCGCTCCTGAGCGATACGCCGAGCGACCAGGTCGTCTGGATGTCGCACCGGGACTGCGTGGTCGCGGCGCCCACCGGCGCCCATGTCATCGCCGGCTCCGCGTCGACGCCGATCGCTGCCTTCGAGGCACGAGACCGTGGGCTCTACGGGGTGCAGTTCCACCCCGAGGTCGTGCACACGCCGCACGGCATGGCGGTGTTGAAGAACTTCCTCTACGAGATTGCCGACGCGCCGCCTGCGTGGACACCGGCCGCCGTCATCGAGGAGCAGGTCGGGCGCATTCGCAAGCAGGTCGGTAGGGAGCGCGTGCTCTGCGCACTCTCAGGCGGCGTCGACTCCGCCGTCGCTGCGTTGCTCGTGCACAAGGCCGTCGGCGATCAGCTGACGTGCGTCTTCGTCGATCACGGCTTGCTGCGGAAGGACGAGGCGGCGCAGGTCGTCGAGACGTTCGGCGAGCAGTTCGGCATCCCCCTCGTGCACGTGCAGGCCCAGGACCGGTTCATCGAGCTGCTCGACGGCGTCGAGGATCCGGAGCAGAAGCGGAAGATCATCGGCCGCGAGTTCATCCGCGTGTTCGAGGACGAGGCGCGAAAGCTCGGCGACACGCGCTGGCTCGTGCAAGGAACGCTGTACAGCGACGTGATCGAGTCGGGAGGTACCGACGGGGTTGCTGCGACGATCAAGTCGCATCACAACGTCGGTGGGCTTCCGGACGACATGAAGATGAAGCTCGTCGAGCCGCTTCGCCTGCTCTTCAAGGACGAGGTGCGGCGTGTCGGCGAGGAGCTGGGCATGGCCGAGCGGATGGTCTGGCGACAGCCGTTCCCGGGCCCCGGCCTCGCGATCCGCATCATCGGCGCAGTCACGCGCGAGCGGCTCGAGATTCTGCGCGATGCGGACGCGATCCTGCAGGAAGAGGTACGGCGCGCCGGGCTCTACCGCGATCTCTGGCAATCGTTCGCGGTCCTGCCGGCGATCCGGTCGGTGGGGGTGCAGGGCGACGAGCGGACCTACGGCTACCCCGTCGTCATTCGCGCCGTCACCTCCGACGACGCCATGACAGCCGATTGGGCCCGTCTGCCGTACGACCTGATCGAGCTCGTCTCGAGCCGCATCGTGAACGAGATTCCCGGCGTGAACCGCGTGGTGCTCGACGTCACGTCGAAGCCCCCGGCCACGATCGAGTGGGAGTAACCGCGCTCGAGCCGTAAGAATGCGGCAATGGAGTTTCGTGAGCTGCTGAAACGGCGGCGGATGATTCGCCACTACGCCCCGGAGCCGATCCCGAGAGCCACGCTCGAGCGCATCGTCGCCACGGTCAGGCGGGCCCCGAGTGGCGGCTTCAGCCAGGGCCAGCGGCTGCTCGTCGTCGACGATCCGGCGCTGCTCCAGCAGATCGCGACGATCGAGAACTACGCGCCCGACGGGGTTGAGCCCTGGTTCGGGAGTGCACCCGCGCAGATCTTCGTCATGACGCGGGAAGCCGACTACCACGAGCGCTACCAGAAGGACGACAAGCTGCAGGGCGGCGAGGAGATCGAATGGCCGGTGCCGTTCTGGCATGTCGACGCGGGCGCTGCGCTGATGCTCGTGCTGCTCGCGGCGATCGACGAGGGACTCGGGGCGGCGGTCTGGGGCGTCTTCGGCGACGAGGAGCAAAAGCTTCGCGAGCTGCTGCACATTCCTCAGGACTTCGCCCTCGTCGCCGGCGTCACGCTCGGGCGACCGCTCCCCGATCCCGAGTGGAGCAAGCGCACGAGCCGCTCCACGCAGCGCCGGCGCACGCTCGATGAGCTCGTCGGGTGGAACACGTGGAGCTCGTAGAGGCGCTCGCGCGGACTCCGATCGGCGCGACGTACAACCAGTACTCCTGTTCGGAGATCCTGCGCGGGCGGCTGCGCGACTACCTCTCGGCGCGTGCCGGAGCGGAGACGATTCTCGTCGGCGAGGCCGCCGGCTACCGCGGTGCACGCGTCAGCGGCATCCCGTTCACGTCGGAGCGGCAGCTCACCGGCACCGGGCCCGCCGAGGCGAGCGCGACGATCGTGCACCGCGTTCTCTCGGAGCTCGACATTCTCGACAGGGTGCTGCTCTGGAACGTCGTTCCGACCCATCCCGGCACCGAGACGTCGAACCGCCGGCCGACCCGTGCCGAAGTCGCCGCGGCGAAGCCGTTTCTCGAGGAGCTGACCGCGGGCCGCAGGATCATCGCCGTGGGCCGCCTGGCCGCCGACGTGCTCGAGGCCTCGTTCGTCCGGCATCCGTCGCACGGCGGGGCGCGCGCGTTCGCCGAAGGCCTGCGGCGTACACTCGCGTTGTGAGAGCGGAAGTCCGGCGGAACGCCTTCCTGCTCGCCGGCTCGCTCGTCTGCAACTCGGCCGCATTTCAGCTCGCGGCGGCCCTGAGCTCGCTCACGCTCGTTGCCGTCACCGGCGTGAAGGGAGTGCTCGGTCTCGGCCCTGCGATCTTCCTCGCCGCGGGCGGGACCGCAGTCGGGCCGGCCGGACGGTTGATGGACCGCACGGGCCGCATGCCGGTGATTCGCGGCGGCTTCGTGCTCGGCGCCGTCGGCTGCGGCACCGTCGCAGGTGGATGCGCCGCCACATCGGCGTTTCTCGTCTGCCTCGGGCTCGCGCTCGTCGGCGGTGCGGGGTCGGTCGTGCTTCTCTCGCGCGCGGCCGCCGCGGAGATGTTTCCACCCGAGCGGCGTGCACGTGGAATGTCGTACGTGCTCTTCGCCGCCGTGTCGGGCGCGATCTGGGGCCCGGTCGTCTTCGGCCCGCTTTTCGCGCACCGATCGATCGATGCGGGCGGTCTCGTCGGCCCGTGGCTGCTCGGCGTTCCGTTCATGATCGCCGGCTTCGTCGTCACCTCGTTCGTCCACCCTGATCCGAAGACGATTGCGGCGAGCTACCCGGCGGAGCACGACGACACCGGCGCCGCCGCGCCGTTGCGCGAGATCGTGCGGCGGCCCGGCGTCCTCGCGGCGATCGTCGCCGTCGTCGCGAGCTTCTCGGTGATGGCGAGCGTCATGAATCTCGCCGGTTACATGGCCGTCGGCCGCGGTCACATGGAGGGGGACGTCTTCACGATGATCAGCGTCCACATCGTCGGCATGTACGGCCTCGTGCTCGTCGTCGGCGGGCTGATCGACCGCTTCGGCCGGCGGCGGGCGCTCGTCACCGGGCTGCTCGTCATGGCTGCCTCGAATGCCGCGCTCGCCTGGTTCGGCGGCGTGGCCGGCATGAGCCTCGCGCTGCTCGGGCTCGGTCTCGGCTGGAACGTGTCGTACGTCGCCGCGACGACCGAGCTCATCTCGCTAACGGCCCCCTCGGAGCGCGGCCGCCTCGTCGGCTTCTCCGACCTCTGCGCGAGCTTTGTCGCGGCAGCCCTCGCCCTGCTCGGCGGCCTCGTCTACAGCGGCGCAGGCGTCATCGCCTTGTCTCTGGCAGCGGCTGCGCTCGCGGCCGCTCCGGGCCTCTGGCTCGCGGCTCGGCCGAAGACCGTCTCGGCCTAGGTTTCGCTACAATCTCGCGTCGGCGGACGCCTGTCCGCCTCTTTTCTGTGATGAAGACCTATTCCGCCAAACCCGGTGAGATCACGCGCGAGTGGTATCTCGTCGACGCCGACGGGCTCACGCTCGGCCGGCTCTCGACCCTCATCGCGGACACGCTGCGGGGCAAGCGCAAGCCGCAGTACACCCCGCACGTCGACACGGGCGACTTCGTGATCGTCGTGAACGCCGAGAAGATCCACGTCACCGGGTCGAAGCTCGACCAGAAGCGCTATTACCGGCACTCCGGCTATCCCGGCGGGCTCAAGAGCCGGACGCTGCGCGAGCAGCTCGACCGCCGCCCGACCGAGGTCTTGCGCGTCGCCGTCAAGGGAATGCTTCCGAAGAACCGCCTCGCGCGGCAGCAGCTCACCAAGCTCAAGATCTACGCCGGGCCCGAGCACCCGCACGGCCCGCAGAACCCGAAGCCCCTGGAGCAGTGATTTGAGCCAGATCGCCCAATACCGCGGCACCGGCAAGCGCAAGACGTCCGTTGCGCGCGTGATCCTCCGTCCCGGCGACGGCACGACGTGGGTGAACGGCCGCACGCTCGACGACTACTTCCCCCGCAACATCTGGCGCACGATCGCGACGTCGCCGCTCAAGGTCGCAGGAGTCGAGGGGCAGTACGATCTCCGCGTTCGCGTGCACGGAGGCGGGTTGACCGGCCAGGCCGGCGCCGTCCGCCACGGTATCGCGAGGGCCCTCGTCGAGGCGAATCCGGAGTTGCGAATTCCTCTGAAACGGGAAGGCTTCCTGACGCGCGATGCGCGCCAGGTCGAGCGCAAGAAGGCCGGCCTGCACAAGGCACGCAAGGCCCCGCAGTTCTCCAAGCGCTAGTCGTCCGAGATACAAGCGCCCGGCAGGCCGGGTAATGGAGGAAGCTCGGCGATGAGATCCAGCTCAACGAGGCGCCAGCTAGAGTCCCGCGCCGTGGCGCGGAGCTACTTCGGAACGGACGGCGTTCGCGGCATCGTGGGCGAGTTCGTCACCCCAGAGCTCGTCGAGCAGCTCGGCAAGGCCTCCGCGCTCTGGTCGGGCCGTGGCCGAGTCTTCATCGGCCGCGACACGCGCGCCTCGGGCGAGGCGCTCGCGGAGGCGTTCGCGCGCGGCGTTGCATCGGCCGGCGGCTCCGCCGTCCTTGCCGGCGTCGTGCCGACGCCCGCGGTTGCCCTTCTCCGGCTCGACCTCGGCATTGTCATCACCGCGTCGCACAATCCACCCGAGTACAACGGCGTCAAGTTCTTCGACCGTGACGGCCGCAAGCTCACGGACTCGGCAGAGGAAGAGATCGAGGCGCTGCTCGACGCGCCCACGCGCGGCGGCGGCGAGATCGACCGCGTCGATGTCGCGGTCGAGAGCTATCTCGAGCATGTGCTCGAGCGCTTCGGCTCCACGCTCGAAGGCCTGCGTGTCGCAGTGGACTGCGCGAACGGCGCCTATGCAGAGATTGCGCCGCGTGCGTTCACCGAGCTCGGTGCATACGTCGAGGCGATCGGCAACGACCCTGACGGCTCGAACATCAACGTCGGCTGCGGTGCCACCGATCTGCGTGCCCTGCAGCAAACCGTCACGCGCGGCAAGTTCGATCTCGGCATCGCGTTCGACGGCGACGGAGACCGGATGCTCGCGGTCGACGAGAACGGCGATGCGCTCGACGGGGACCAGATCGTTGCGATTCTCGCGCTCGCGCTCGGCGTCGATCTCGTCGCGGTCACCACCATGACGAACCTCGGCTTCCACCGCCTGATGGAGGAGCGCGGCGTGCGCGTCATCACGACCGACGTCGGCGACCGCTATGTGCTCGAGGCGTTGCATCGCGAAGGCGGCATTCTCGGCGGCGAGCAGTCCGGACACGTCATCTTCCTCCGCGATCACGTCACCGGCGACGGTCTCGCCTCTGCGTTGCAGCTCTGCGGCGCGCTCGGCGGACGGCGGCTGTCGGAGGCCGCGGCGGAGATGGAGCGGTATCCGCAGGTCACGCAGAACCTGCCGCGCGACGGTCGCGGAGCCCTTCCCGAACGTCTCCGCTCGAAGCTCGACGCCGTGAACACCGAGCTGGACGGGGGCGGTCGCGTGCTCGTGCGGCCTTCGGGCACGGAGCCCGTCGTTCGTGTGCTCGCGGAGGCGCCGACGCAGGGAGAAGCGGAAGCCCTCTGTGCTAGGATCGCCTCGCTCGTGACCCAGGAGCTCGGCTGACCGTTCCGCGACGCTGCGGGAGGTCGTGACAGCCGGGCTCGACGCGTTTTTTCGGCGGTCTGCGGCGGAGATGGAGGGGGTCGAGATGTGCGGAATCATCGGATACGTCGGGAAGAGGCAGGCGAAGCCGCTCCTGCTCGGCGGCCTGCGCAGGCTCGAGTACCGGGGGTACGACTCGGCCGGCATTGCACTTCGCGAGGACGACTGCCTCGACTACGTTCGCGCCGTCGGAAACCTCCAGAACCTCGTCGACGCAGCAGGCCCGAACGGCTCGACGGCACGTCACGGCCTCGGTCACACGCGGTGGGCGACCCATGGGAGCGTCACGGAGCTGAACGCACACCCGCTTGCGGGCTGCGAGGAGGGCAAGCTCGCGATCGTGCTCAACGGGATCGTCGAGAACTACCGCGAGCTTCGCGAGGAATTGACGACGGAGGGCCATGCGTTCACGTCGGAGACGGATGCCGAGGTGGTCGTGCACCTGCTCGAGCGGGAGTACGACGGCGACCTCGCGCAGGCACTGATGCGCGTCTATCCCCAGCTCGAGGGTCACTTCACGATCGTCGCCATCCATCACGACCAGCCGGACCTGCTCGTCGGCGTGCGGCAGCAGACTCCACTCGTCGTCGGCCTCGGCGAGGGCGAGAACTTCCTCGCCTCGAACGTCGCCGCATTCCTGTGCGAGACGCGCCGCGCGGTCTTCCCCGACGACGGCGAGATCGTCGAGATCACGCCGGCGGGTGCGCGCTTTTTCCGCGACGGCGCCGAGATCGATCACCCGGCGATCGAAGAGCTCGACTGGGACGACGAGGCCGCCGAGAAGGGCGGCTACGAGACGTTCATGCTCAAGGAGATCTACGAGCAGCCGGAGGCGATGCGCGAGACGATCGGCGACCGCGTGCGCGGCCACCAGCTCGTGCTCGATGCGCTCGGGCTCACGGAGCTCGAAGTTCGCAACCTCCGCCGCATCGTGATCGTCGCCGCCGGCACCTCGTACCACGCGGGCGTCGTCGGCCGCTACATCATCGAGGAGTGGGCACGCGTACCGGTCGAGCCCGACATCGCGAGCGAATGGATCTACCGCAACCCCGTTCTCTCGAAGGACACGCTCGTGATCGGGATCTCGCAGTCGGGCGAATCGCGCGACACGATCAACGCGGTGAAGCTCGCGCGCGAGCGCGGAGCGCGGACGCTCGCGCTCACGAACATGATGGGCACGCAGATCACGAGGGAGGTCGACGCGACGCTCTACACGCGGTGCGGAATCGAGATCGGCGTCGCCGCATCGAAGACGTTCACCGCGCAGGTCGCGCTCCTGAGCCTGCTCGCGCTGAAACTGGCCGAGATCAGGCAGTCGCTGCCGCAGGACGAGATCGACTTCATCCTCGACCGCTTGCACGAGCTGCCCGACCGGATGGCGACGTTCTTGAACGATGTCGACGGCGGCCGTCACCGCATCGACGACATCGCCCAGCGCTTCCACGACCGCAACTTCTTCCTCTTTCTCGGACGACACATCGGTTTGCCGGTCGCGCTCGAGGGCGCCCTGAAGCTGAAGGAGATCTCGTACATCCCGTCCGATGCGTATTCCGCGGGCGAGATGAAGCACGGTCCGATCGCGATGCTCGAGGAGGGAACCCCGGTCGTCGTCGTCGCGACCGACATCCACGTCTACGACAAGATCGTCTCGAACATCCAGGAGACGCGCGCGCGGGGAGCTCACGTCATTGCGATCGCGACGGAGGGTAACGAGGACATCCAGCACCATGCCGACGACGTCATCTACGTGCCGCGGACACCGGCGTTCCTGCAGGCGGCGCTCGCGGTCGTGCCGCTGCAGCTGCTCGCGTACCGGATCGCGCGGCTGCGGGGATTGAACGTCGACCAGCCGCGCAATCTCGCGAAAACCGTCACGGTGGAATGAACGTGGGGGAACCCATGGTTCCCCCACGAGCCCCTTCCTTCGTCCGCCGCAAATCGGGAGCGTCCTTGCGCTACGGCGAGAGCGTGGTCTCGCCTCCGCGCTCGGGAGGTCTCCGCACCAAGACCCTCCCTTGATTGCCTACGGCAGCCCTGCCACGCTTGGTTCGCCTCCGCCTAACAGGGCGCGTGCGGCGTCGTCGAGGCAAATGACGCCGCCTGGCGCAGGATCTTAGCCGTGGCTGACACGGCACGCTCGACAGCCGTCCATCGGGGTCGATGCTAGTGCTCGTTGCCCGGCCGTCGCAGCCGCTTGACCTGGCTGCGACGCTTCTTCTGCTCGAGCCTTCGCTCCCGCGACGCGGCGCTCGGCTTCGTCGCCACGCGCGGCCGTGGAACTCGCAACGCCTCCCGCAGCGAGTCGACCACGCGCTCCGTCGCGAGCTCCTTGTTGCGGAGCTGGCTGCGCTCGTCCTGGGCGATCGCGCGCAGCACGGGGCCGGCTTTTGCGACGACTCGGCGCTTTTGCGCATCCGACAGCGCATTCGAGGCCTCGACGTCGAACACGGCCTCGACCCGAGTCTCCGACTTCTGGGCGTGCTGTCCGCCCGGACCGCTCGACCGCGATGTGCGCAGCTCGATCTCAGAGCGAGGCAGAACGACGCTTCGGGTGACCCGAATAGACTCGGAATCGGTCATGGCGGCAATTCTCATCGACGTCGACGGTGTTCTGCTCGTTTCGGGTGAGCCGATCGAGGGAGCCCAGGACGCCGTCGGTCGCCTGCGCACGAACGGGCACCGGCTGCGGTTCGTCACGAACCAGACGACGAGGTCGCGTGTCCAGCTGGCCGAGTCGCTTCGCTCGCTCGGCATCGAGCTCGAGGACTCCGAGCTCCAGACCACCGGCCGACGCGGCCGTGCACGCCCTCCGGGGCAAGCGTGTGCTCGCGCTGACGATGCACGCCCTCGTCGGAGACCTCGACGGCCTCGAGCTCGTGGGCGAGGGTGCCGATGCCGTGCTGATCGGCGGGGCCGACGACACGCCGGAGACGAACCTCGTCTTCTCCTACATGAACCTTGCCCGCGCTTTCGGCGAGCTCGAGCTCGGCGCGCAGCTCTATTGCCTGCACAAGAACCGCTGGTGGCAGACGAAACGCGGGCCGCTCCTCGACTCCGGCGCGTTCGTTGCGGGCCTCGAATACGCTGCGCAGGTGGAGGCCGTCGTGCTCGGCAAGCCGAGCTCTGCCTACTTCGCGGCCGCCTGTGAGGCGCTCGACGCCGACCCGCACATGGCCTGGATGATCGGAGACGATCTCGAGAGCGACGTCGCAGGCGCGCAGGGCGTCGGAATGCAGCAGCGTCCTCGTGCGCACCGGGAAGTTCCGGCCCGACGCGGTCGAGCGCGCGCGGGTTCAGCCCGACGGCATCGTGTCCTCGATCGCCCACCTGCCCGAATGGCTCGAGGAGCACCTGTGATCCGAATCGGAACCGATCTGATCGAGATCGGGCGCATCCGGCGCTCGCTCGACCGCTACGCCGGTTTTCGCGACCGCTGCTTCACCGCGGCCGAGCAGGCGTACTGCGACACACGGCGGAATCCGGCTGAGAGCTACGCGGGACGCTTTGCGGGCAAGGAGGCCGTGGGCAAGGCGCTCGGCTTCGGCGTTGCGGGCGCATTCGCCTGGAAGGAGATCGAGATCGTCGGCCGTCCGAAGCCGTCCGTACGGCTCTCCGGCCGGCTCGCCGCGGTCGCGGAGCGGAAGGGCGTGCGCGCGATCGATCTCTCGATGACGCACTCGCGCGAGCTCGCACAGGCCGTTGCCGTTGCGATGGACTGACGATGCCTGACTTCGAGCCGCTCTACACCGCGGACGAGATGCGTGCTGCCGAGGCCGGCCACGACACCGCCGCGCTCATGGAACGCGCCGGGAGCGAAGCGGCGCGGATCGCGCTCGACCTTCACTCGGGCGCCGAGCGCTGGACGGTCGTGTGCGGCGGCGGTGCGAACGGAGGCGACGGGCGCATCGTGGCGAGGCACCTCGCCGACGCCGGCAAGCACGTCGCACCTCGTCGATGCGAAGGCGGGTGAGACAGAGCTCGGGGACCCGCACGTGATCGTCGACGCGCTCTTCGGCACCGGCTTCTCCGGCGAGCCGAGAGACGACGCAGCCGCGCTGATCGAGCAGATCGACGCAACCGGCGCGCACGTCCTCTCGATCGATGTCCCGTCCGGCGTCGACGCGTCCACCGGCGAGGTTCGCGGTGCCGCCGTGCGGGCCGACGACACGGTCACGTTTCACGGCCGCAAGCTCGGCCTCGTCGTCGCACCCGGGCGGGCGCACGCCGGCACGGTGCACGTTGCCGACATCGGTCTCGAGGGCGCCGAGACACATGCACGTCTCGCGACTGTGGATCTCCTGCATCGAGGTTCCGCGTCGCGCCGAGGGCGACAACAAGTACACGGCGGGTCACGTGCTCGTGGTCGGTGGGTCGCGCGGGCTCACGGGCGCACCGTCGCTCACGGCAATGGCCGCCATGCGCGCGGATGCCGGCTACGTCTCGATCGCGGTGCCGGAGTCGACCTTGCCCGTCTTCGAGCAGCGGCTGCTCGAGGCCGTGAAGCGCCCGCTGCCCGACGAAGGCGGACTCATCGCCGAGGGAAGCGCCGAGCTCGTGCGTGAGCTCGCTCTCAAGGCGACGGCGGTCGCGCTCGGGCCGGGGCTCGGACGCGGACGCGGTCCGCAGGAGCTCGTTCGGCATTTGCTCGCGCGGCTCGAGCTGCCCGTCGTCGTCGACGCGGACGCGCTGTACCAGCTCGAGCCCGCGGACTGGCCGGGCCCGCGCGTGCTGACGCCCCACGAAGGCGAGCTCGGCGCGTCTGCTCGGCAAGCCGTCGAAGGAGATCGCGGCGCACCGGCTGGCGAACGTGCAGGCGGCCGTCGAGCGCTTCGGCTGCGTGTCGTGCTGAAAGGCCCCGACACGCTCGTAGCGGCTCCAGGTCGCGAGCTGTACGTCGTCTCGCTCGGGCTTGCCGTCGCTCGCAACGGCCGGCACCGGCGACGTTCTGACCGGCATCGTCGCGGCGTTTCTCGCCAAAGGCATGGATCCTCAGCTCGCTGCCGCCGACCGCGACGGTCGCGCAGCAGCGCGCGTCGGTCGAGGCGCCCCAACGCTACGGGCTCGTCGCAAGCGATCTGATCGACGCGCTTCCCCGCGCGCTCGCTCGAACCCTCCTGATGCGGTCGGAGCTGACGATCGATCTCGGCTGCGCTTCGCCGCAACGCGCACACGCTCCTGCGCGCGCTCGCCGGCTCCGAGCTCTGGGCCGTCGTGAAGGCGAACGGCTACGGCCACGGCGCCGTCGACGTTGCCGGCGCCGCGCTCGGCGCCGGCGCTTCCGCACTCTGCGTCGCGACCGTGCCCGAGGCCCTCGAGCTCCGCCGGCAGTTCACGGAGGCGCGGATCGTCGTCATGGGACCCGCCGGCAGCAACCGCGAGATCGGACAGGCGAGAGATGCGGGCCTCGAGCTCGTCGTCTCGTCGGACGAGATTCCGCCTGACGTTCGCGTGCACCTGAAGCTCGACACCGGGATGGGACGCTGGGGTCTCTCCGAGCTCTTTGCGCCGCCGTTCGAGGTCGTCGGCCTGATGAGCCATCTCGCCACCGCCGACACCGACGCCGCGTACACGGAATGGCAGATCGACCGCTTCCGAAGCTGCGACGGCCGCCTACACGCATCTGACGCGCCATATCGCGAACAGCGCAGGCGCGCTGCGCTACCCGTCGTCCCGCTTCGACGCCGCTCGCTGCGGCATCGCCCTCTACGGGCTCTCGCCGTTCGGCACCGATCCGGCCGAAGACGGCCTCGAGCCCGTGTTGTCGTGGACGACGCAGCTCGCGCAGTGCCGCCTGCTCCGCGCGGGCGAGAGCACGGGCTACGGCCGCCGCTTCATCGCCGAGCGCGACACGTGGATCGGCATCGTTCCCGTCGGGTACGCCGACGGCTTCCGCCGCGACCTGACCGGGACGCAGGTGCGCGTCGCGGGGGAGACTGCGCCGGTCGTCGGGACGATCTCGATGGACGCGTTCGCGGTCGAGCTCGACCGGCGAGCTGCCCATCGGCACACCGGTCGTGCTGATCGGTCGCGGCATGCTCGCCGAAGACCACGCCCGCGTTGCGGAGACGATCACGTACGAGCTCGTCTGCGGCATCTCGAGCGATCCCAGCGCGCGCGCGGCGCGTTGTCGTCGATGGCTGAGGACCGTTTCGCGCGAACCGCGCGAGCAAGTCGCCGCGCACCAGGACGAGCGCGCGGCCGCGCTGCGCGAGCAGGTGCAGTCGTTCGTCCTCCCTCGCGGCGACGAGCGCGCGATCGACGTCGGCTGCGGAGCGGGAGCGCTCGCACTCGCCCTGGCCCCGCTTTGTGCGCGAAGTCGTCGGCGTCGACCGCGTCCCGGAGCTGCTCGAGCTCGCACGTGAGCGCGCGCCTGCGAATGCCGAGTTCGTCGAAGCCGACGCGACGAGCCTGCCGTTCGACGACGCGTCTTTCGACCTCGCGGGCACCCTCCGGACGCTGCATCACGTGCGCCGGCCGGAGCTCGTCGCTCGCCGAGCTCGCCCGCGTCGCCCGCCCCGGCGGACGCGTGCTCGTGATCGACCAGCTCGCGCCCGATCGATCCGCTCGACGCGTACCCGGTCGACCGCTTCGAGCGCGCGCGTGACCCGAGCCACACCCGCCTGCTGCCCGAGATCGACCTCCGCCAGCTGTTCGAGGCGAACGGCCTCGTCCTCCTCCGCTCCCGCCAGGAGGAGGAGCGCCGCGAGCTCGGCGCCTACCTCGATCTCGCCGGCTGCGAGGGCGAGGCGCGGGAGGAGGCGCTCGGCCTTGCGCCTCACGGCCGCGAGGCCTACACGGCCGCCCTGGGCTGGTACCTGCTCGAGCGACGGTAGGAACTAGCGGTTATCGGATTTCAGCCGATACAACGTCCGGGTGCAGCGCCCGATTCTGAGGGGTCTGATCGTGCTTGCGGCCGCTACGGCTGCCCTTGGGCTGCTCTCGGCCGCTCAGGGAGGCACGTTCCCGGGCAACAAACGGCCAGATCGCGCTCACGTGCGGGACGAACATCTGCACGATCAACCCGGACGGGACGGGCCGCAGGTGATCTGATCACGAACGCGATCGATCCGTCCTGGTCGGGCGACGGGACCGAGATCGCCTACACGACGCGGCCGGGATCTCGGTCGCCTACGACGACGGCACCTTCCCGAGTCGCTCGCCGCAGGGTGCGGCGGCGACGCAGCCGACGTTCTCCTTCGACGGGAACACCGTCGCCTTCGTCAAGACCGGCGACATCTTCACGATCAACTCCGACGCGACCGGCAACGAGCAGCAGCTGACGAACACGGCTGCGACCGAGGCCGATCCCGCGTACTCGCCCGACGGCTCGAAGATCGCGTTCGCGCCGAACGACGGCGCCACCGGCTACGACATCTGGATCATGAACGCGGACGGCAGCGTCGCGTTCAGGTGACCACCGCCGCCGGGCAACGAGCGCAGCCCGTCCTGGTCGCCGGACGGCTCGACGCTCGTCTACACCTCCGGCCGGCGAGCTCTTCACCGTCGCCGCAGCCGCGGCATCGACGCCGACCGATCTGCACGTGCCCGGCACCGACCCGGCGTTCTCGCCCGACGGCACGAAGATCGCGTACATCACGCGGCGGACAATCTCGCGGTCGTCAACGCCAACGGCACGGGCACGCAGACGATCGACTCCGAACGCCGGCGATGCGCAGCCCGACTGGCAGGAGATCCAGGCCGCCACTCCGGAACCGGCCCGCCGCGCAACATCGAGCTATCCGACGATCAACCTGCAGTCCGGCGACCCGCAGCCGGTCGCTCGGGCACTTCCTCACGGCGAGCGTCGGCACCTGGGACGGCGCGTTCTCCATCACCTACACCTATCAGTGGAAGCGCTGCGACGCGGCCGATCCGTTGAACGGCCCGTGCGTGAACATCGCCGGCGCGACGTCGAGCTTCTACACGCCGATGCGCGGCCGACGTCGGCAAGCGCCTGCGCGTCGCAGGTGACGGCGACGAACGGCCAGGGCACGGCGTCGCAGAACTCCGAGTCGAGCGCGCCCGTGATCGCGCTCCCGGTGAAGCTCCGCGTGACCCCGCAGATCCTCGGCGGGAACGTCGTCGACACGCCGTTGTCGCTGACGGCGGGAATCGTGGCTCGGCTCGACGCCGATCACGTTCACCTACTCGTGGCGGCGCTGCAATCCGGTCGGCGACCTTGCCGACCTGCGTCCAGATTCCCGGCGCGACTGACAGCAGTACACGCCGACGACGTGCAGGACATCGGATTCTGCGATCCGCGTCTGGATCACCGGCACGAACATGGCGGGCTCCGACCTGGGGATCACGAACCACACGTACCCGATCGTCGACAAGCAGCATTTCAGCCCGAGCGTCGAGCAACTGCGCCGACGATCGCCGGCACCGTGACGACGGGACGCCAGCTGACCGCCGACGTCGGCAGCTACGACGGCGACATGCCGATCAAGACGACGTTCGTGTGGCAGCGCTGTGATGCAACCGGCGCCGATTGCCACGTGATCCCGACGGCGAAGAAAGTCGTCTACTTCCCGACCGTGCGGACGTCGGCTACACGCTGCGGGTCGCGGTCACTGCGACGAACGCGTACGGAAAGCTCGTCGCAGCCTCCGACTCCGACCGAGCCGTGTCTCGGCGACGCCGCCGCATGTTCGCGGACGCCGCATCGTCGGCACGAGCAAAGGCGAGTACCTCGCCGGCGGCGGCCACGACGACGTGATCTTCGGTCTCGGCGGCAACGACACGCTGCTCGGCGGCGCAGGCGACGACCGGATCGACGGCGGCGCGGGCAACGACGTCATCACCGGCGGCAGCGGGAGCGGACCACCTGTACGGCGGCCCCGGCTCCGACACGATCTACGCGGCCGACGGCGAGCGCGACTTCATCGACTGCGGACCCGGGCAACGACCGCGCCGTCGTCGACGACTCGGTCGACAAGACCGTCAACTGCGAGGTCGTCGTGACCTCGTCGTCGTCCTCGGGGCGCCTACGCCGGAACGACTACCCCGGGATCTCGGCGTCGAGGTGCGCGAACGCCTCGCGCAGGTGGCGCGCTCGGCGGCGAGCCCGGTGAACGCCTCGAGCAGCCGGCGCTCGCCCTCCGCTGTCAGCCGGAGGTGCGCGACGCGGGCGTCGGTCTGCTGACTGCTCCCGCTCGATCAGTCCGACTTCCTCGGCACGGCTGACGAGCTCCGTCACCGTGCTCTGCGCGAGCTGGAGCCGGTCGGCGAGCTCGGTGACGGTCGACGCTCGCTCCCGTCGGGCGCGCCCTTGATCATCAGCAGAAGCAGGTACCGCTGAGGCGTCAGGCCCGACTGCCGGGCGATGCGCTCGGTCCGGCGCAGGAACCGCCGCAAGGCCGCGCGAAACTCCGCGACGGCGACGACGTCCGAGGTCGTGATGTCCGCCATCACGGTCGGAGTCTAGGAACGTTTGCCGAGAGCAGCCCGCGCCAGCAGATTCGGGAACAGCGCTTGGAGCGACGCTCGCGAGCGCGTAGTAGCGCGGCACGGTCGTCTCGCCGCGCCCGTGCTCGAACGAGGCGACGACATGCGCGGCGATCCGCTCCGGTCCGACGACGAGCGCGTCGCACCGGCCGGGGCAGCCAGGCTCTGCGGGAAGCCCTCGGTCTCGACGAAGCCGGGCTTCACCGTGTGGACGCGGATGCCGCGGCTTCGCAGTTGGGCCGCGGTCGCACGCGAGAACGCGAGCTGGGCGTGCTTCGACGCCGAGTACGGACCGGAGGGCGGGAACGCGACCGCGCCGGCGACCGAGACGATGTTGACGACGTCCGACGGGCGCCGCCGCCTCCAGCCCGGGCAGGAACGCTCGCAGACACCAGACGCTGCCGAGATAGTTCGTCTGCATCACGGTCTCAGGCGTCGCCGTCGAGAAAGGTCGACGCGGCCGGCGACGCCGGCGTTGTTCACGAGCAGGTGGACGCTCGGAGTGGCGCTCGAGGATGCGGGCGGCCGCGCGCTCGACCGCGTCTCGGTCGGCGACGTCGCACAGCTCGTATTCGCCGCCGATCTCCTCGGCGAGCGCTCGCAGCCGGTCTTCGCGACGCGCGAGGAGCACGCAGCGCCAGCCGCGGCGCGCGAGCAGCCGGGCGATCTCCGCGCCGATGCCGGACGACGCGCCCGTGACGACGGCTATCCGCTGCACGCCCGGGCGGTCAGCCGGACAGAAGCTGTGCGGCCCTTCGCGCCGACCGCGGTCGCGACGAGCACGTGCTTGCCGTGCCCGAGCGAGACGGTCGTCCGCCCAGATGCCGGCGGACGCCGCGCTTGACGACTGCGCTCCGCCTGCCGTCGACGAAGAAGCGGACCGAAGCGACTCCGCCGGGCGAGCTCGCCGCCACGGCGAGGCGCTGCCGCTTCACGCAGGCAGTTCCCGGTCGTCGGGCAGTAGCCAGTCGACCGCCGCGCCCGCGACCACCCGCAGCTTTGCGGCGGCGGTGCGCGTGTTCGGCATGATGTTCGTCCCGACCGTGTCGATGTTCTTCGCCTCCTGGAAGTCGGAGGAGACCATGCCGCGTCTGCGTCGTGCCCGGCCGCAGAGCCGGGACGGTCGACGGGAGCGCGAAGACCGCGAGCCCGGAGTTGTGGTCGAAGAAGCGCGGGCGCGACCAAGACGCCGTGGATAGCCGATCGCGAGTGAGCTCGGATCGACGCCCGACTGCGAGTCGAGCGTGCGGAAGACGAGCGTCGGCCGGCCGGACGACACGCGCGTCGTCAGGAGCCGGACCGTCGGCGGGGTCACGTCGTTCACCCAAGAGCGAAGGACGTAGCCGCCCGCCGCGCTCGCGGTCGGTGAATCGCTTGAGGCCGGAGTCGACGGCGACGTAGTACCGGCCCTGACGGGGGAACGATGCGCCTGCCGCGCCGATCGGAGTGAGGTAGTCGAACGTCAGCGCGTTGACGTCGACCGGGCGTCCCCGCGTCACCCTGCACCGTGCTCTCGTCGAGTGAGCCGAGATACCACGGGTCGATGCGTGCGCCCGTCGTCTGGAGTCGAGAACCGAGACGCCGATGTTCACCGCGGGACGGTCGAGAGACGTCACGTAGACGTTCTCGGCGCCCGTCTTCGTCCATCGGCGGCTGGTCCGGCGCGTTGCCGAAGGGCGCGGTGGGGTAGCGGTACGCGTCGACGCGGTCCACGCCGGAGCGCGTGTCGCCGATCTGCGTTGCGCAGCAGCGGGCGCACGGTCGCACTCGCGAGCTGCGGAGCGCTGACGAGGAAGAGGTACGGCACGCGGCGCGTCACGGTGCCCTTGCGCAGGACGACGAAGCCGTAGTTCTCGCCCTGCGACCGCTCCCGCGCTCGCATGCGCGACGACGGCGAGCTCGGCCTCGCCGCCCGGCGGTACGGCGACGGTGCCCGCCACGTCGACCGAGGTGCCTGCGTCGCCGCCTGCGGGCGAAGCTCCACCTGCCAGGTGCCCGCGCCGTCTCCGGCGTCGCTCAGCCGCACGAGCAGGCCGCGGCTCGTCGGCGCCGTGCAGCACGCCGAGGTCCTCGAAGGAGAGCGAGGACGGGTCGGTGAAGAGCTCGGGGTCGTTCGCGGCGCGGGAGCGCGACGAGACCGCCGCCCTCGAGCGTCACCGGCGCCTCCTGCGTGCGCGCAGTGTCGCGCCCACGCAGGCGCGGCCGTCGAGACGAGCGCCGACTTGACCTGTGCCGGCGTCCAGCTCGGGTGCAGCTCGAGCGAGGAGCGCGGCCGAGCCCGCGACGTGCGGCGTCGCCATCGAGGTGCCGTCGAAGACGGCGAAGCGCGAGCGCGCTCGTGTTCGGAAGCGTCGAGGAGAGGATCTGCCCGCCGGGCGCGGAGACGTCGGGCTTCAGGTCGTGCCCGAACGCGGTCGGGCCCGCGGACGAGAAGCTCGTGATCACGCCGCTTCGACCGGTCTCGAGCTCGAGCGGTGCTCGTGCCGATGCGCACCGTCGTGCGGCCGCCGTGCGATGCCATGTACGCGCGCAGCCGGTCGCCGTCGAGGTTCGCGACCGTGCCTGCCCGGAATGCGGCGAGCCTGACCGGGATCGGGTTCGCCTCGCCCTGGCGGTTGTCGGAGATAGACGATCCCGATCGCGCCCGCGACCCGTCGCCTGCTCGGCCTTCTCGGCGAGCGGGCAGATGCCGCGCTGGACGAGCGCGATCGCGCCGGTGAGCGAGCCGCTCGGAAGCGTTCCCCGCGCCTGCGCGAGCGTCGTCGGCCGGGCCGCACAGGTGCCGCTCGACCGGCCTGCCGTCGGTGCCGACGATCGAGCCGACGTCGACGAGTTGCTGATCGGCCGTGCCCCACGCATCGGGCGCGCGCGTTCCGTTCGCGCCGATGAACGGGATGCCCTGCAGCGTGTCTGGCGCGCCCGCGCGCGGTCACGTCGAGCGAAGGCGCGAACACGTGCGTGTTCGAGACCGCCGCGACGGAGATCGCGTCCGGCGCCGTGCCGGGCGAGCCGGCCGAGCCGAGTCCCGAAGTCGTCGCGGTCGTTTCCGGCCGCGATCACGACGACGACGCCGGCCGCGACCGTGTTGTGCGACCGCATCGATCAGCGCATCGTTCGCGGGATCGATCTGCGGGCCGCCGCCGGAGAAGTTGATCACGTCCATGCCGTCCTGCACCGCGGCTTCGAAGGCCGCGATGATCTCGGGCGTGTTCGCGACGTGGCCGATCGGCGTCGGCACCGTGAAGACGCGGTAGTTGCCGAGCCAGGCGCGCGGCGCGACGCCGCTCAGGCCGGTGACGGTCGGATGATCCGCGCCTGCCGGAGCCGTCGTGCCGGCGACGCCGGCGGCGATGCCGGCGACGTGCGTGCCGTGGAACGACGATGCGGGATCGACGGCGAGCCGACCGGGCTTGCCGGAGTTCGGGCCGGGAAAGACGCGCGCGACGATCACCTTCGGTGTCGTCGCCTTCGTGTTGCCGCGCGGGAAGCCGGCCGGATAGGAGAAGCCCGCCGGGTCGAAGAACGGGTTCGTCTGGTCGATGCCGTCGTCGACGATTCGCGATCTTGATGCCGCTGCCGTCGGCGCCCGTCGTCCGCTGCAGCGATGTCGGCGCCGATCACGGACGGCGAGCGGTCGAGCGCGAGCGTGTATTGCGAGGCTCGGGTAGACCTTCGTCACGAGACGACTGCCGCACGAGCGCGGGAAGGCGCGACGCCGGCAGCGACACCGTCAGCGCGTCGAGCACGACCTGGAAGCGGCGGCCGATGCGAGCCTGCGGAATCGCAGCGCGGATCTGCGCGGCGGCCCGCGCTTGCTGCGCCTCGATTCGGCGCAGGTAGGCGCGCGACGACGAGCGAGCCGACGTCGAGCTTCCGGCGCGCCGCACCCGAGAGAGCGCGCGGTCGCCGGCGCGTCGCGAGCGGCGGCGAGCGAGAGCTCGGCGATGACGCGCACGCGTGCCGCACCCCCGCGCCAGTGTCGGGACCGTTCCCGCGGTGACGCGCGGTCCGGTGTGTGCGACGGGGACGAGCCGTGCCGCGGCGGGACCGACGACAGAGAGCGCCGCGCTAGAGACCAGAAGCAGGAGTGGCGCGGCGCAAGGCCTTGAGGGTACCGTAGGATCGCCGCGGATGGCGGGAGCATTCGAGGGCAAGCGCGCGCTCGTCCTCGGCGTCGCGAACAAGCGCTCGATCGCCTGGGCGATCGCGCAGCGTGCTCGCCGACGGCGGCGCGAAGCTCGCGTTCACGTACCAGGGCGAGCGCATCGAGAAGAGCGTTCGCGACCTCGCAGCGACGGTCGACACCGCGCTCGTGACCGAATGCGACGTGCGATCGGACGACGACGTCGCCCGCGTCTTCGCCGAGGTCGGCGAGGCGTTCGGTGGCGAGCTCGACATTCTCGTCCACTCGGTTGCGTTCGCCGCCGCCGAGGATCTCGAGGGCCGCTTCACGGACACGCCGCGCGACCGGTTCTGGCTCGCGATCGACGTGAGCGCGTACTCGCTCGTCGCCTGCGTGCGCGCAGCCGAGCCGCTGTTCGAGCAGGCCGGGCGGCGGCTCGGTCGTGACGATGACGTATCTCGGCGGCGAGCGCGCCGTGCCGCACTACAACGTCATGGGCGTTGCCAAGGCGACGCTCGACGCGTCGGTGAAGTACCTCGCGTGGGATCTCGGCGAGAAGAACATCCGCGTCAACGCGATCTCCGCCGGGCCGTGCGCACGCTTGCCGCGCGCTCGATCGCAGGCTTCCCGACGATGGAGGCGATCGTCGAGGAGCGCGCGCCGCTGCATCGCCATGTCGACGCCGAAGACGTCGGCGCCGCCGCCGGCTATCTGCTCGAGCGACGGCGCGAAGAACGTCACCGGGACGACGCTGTACGTCGACAGCGGCTACCACGCGATGGGCATGTAGCCGGCACCGCCACGGGCCTTCAGCTGAAGGGCTTCGTGACCATGTCGGCGACGACGAGTAGCAGCACCGTCACGTCGACCCGCGCGACGAGCAGGATCCGCTGGATCGCGGCCTGCGCCTCCGGCGACTCGGGGCCGTGCTCGGTCGAGAGCGCGTCGACCTTCCTTGCGAGCGGTGAGAGCACGGCGATGCCGGTGGTCATCGTGATCGCGTAGCCGACGAACCCTGCATCGATCCAGAACTTGCCCCAGCCCCAGTTCGTGTTGAGCATCAGCGCGATCCCTGCGAGTAGCGACGAGGCCGCCGGCGGGAGCAAAGAGCTTCTCGCCGACGAAGGCGGCCTGGCGCGCAAGCGTCGCCAGCTCGCGCGGGTCCGAGCTCCGCTCGGCCGCGCAGCCCGAGGATCGTCAACAGGACGCCGCCGCCGACCCAGAAGACTGCGAGCACGACGTGCGCGGTCCTGAACAATGCATACCAGTGGCCGTACCACGCGGACTGGAAGGAAAAGAGGACGACCGCGGCGACGAGGACCAGGCCGAGCCCGAGCGTGAGCTTGGCGGACGCGCCGCGGCGTGCCGAGGGAACGGTGGATGTGGTCGATTCCATTCCGGCAGTAAAGGCGATCAGCCGGACGACGACAAGGCCCCGTGCCGCCTCGAGTAGAACGTCGAAGTCGGGCAGCTCGGCGTTCTCGTACCTCCACGCACCCTGCACGACGCCGGCGCTGTCGACGAGGAAGGCCGACCGGGCCGACACGTCTTTGCAGTCCGCGGAAATCGAAGGCGACGCCGAACTCGCGAGTCGCCTCGCCGTTCCAGTCGGACAGGAGCGGAAAGTCGAGATCGAGCGCTTGCATCCACGCGACGTGCGTCCACGGCGAGTCGCGCGAGATCGCGTAGGGCTGAACGCCCACCGCGCGGAACTCCTCGCTCCTGTCACGCAGGAGCTCCACCTCGCTCGTTCAGGTGGCCGACCAGTCGAACAGATAGAAGAGGAGCAGGATCGGACCGTCGCCGACGATCTCCGCAATCGTCGCGTTCTCCTGCGGCGTCGTCCAGACGCGCGCCTCCGGGATCCGCTCGCCCACCCCCAACATCTGCGGGAGCCTACGCGATGGCCGACTCGGCCGCGATCTCGGTGACGTTCGCGATCTCCCGTACGACTTCGACGATGTCGCGGTTCGCGTTGAACACGCGCAGCTGCCGGTCGGCTCCGTTGCCGCGGCGCAGGATCGACTCGATGCCCGCGAGCTCGCGCTCCGACCCGAGCTCTCGCGCGTGCGGCGTTACGAGCTTCAGCGTGCGTCGGATCAGTTGTGCGACCGGAATGCGGTTGCGACGCCCGGTCGCGAGATCCATCACGGGGGCCTCGAGCCCGTAACGAGCCGCGAGCCACTTGTTCTCCGAGTTGAGGATGCGGTGGTACGAGACGATCTCCTCGCCTGCGTCGTAGCGCTCGGAGTAGTACTTGACGAGCGCTTGACAGAGAGCGGTGAGCGAGATCACGTCCTCGAGCTGCGTCACCGCATCGCAGATCCTGATCTCGATCGTGCCGAGTCGCGGGTGCAGACGGATGTCCCACCAGATGTGCGTGTAGTCCGCGATGCAGCCCGTGCGCTCGAGCTGCCCCACAAGCTCGGCGTAGTCCGCGTAGTTGCGGAAGCGAGGCGGTGGCCCGGAGCGTGGCAGCGCCGCATAGATCATGTGCCGCGACGACGCGAGCCCGGTCGGCTCCCCGCGCCAGAACGGCGAGCTCGCCGAGAGTGCGACGAGCTCGGTCAGATGTCCGAGGAGCCCGTTCACGACCTGAATCGCCTTCTCGGGATCGTCGACCGCGACGTGCACGTGCAGTCCGAAGATCAGCTCGCGGCGCGCGATGTACTGCATGCGGTCGACCATCGCCTGGTAGCGGTCCCGCGCCGTGATGCGTTGCCGCTCGAAGAGCGAAAACGGGTGTGTGCCTGCGGAGCCGACGCGCATGCCGCGTGCCCGCGCCACATCGCAGACATAGCCTCGCAGCGAGCGCAGCTGCTCGGCGACATCCGCCGGCGTCCGGCAGACCGGGGTCGCAACCTCGAGCACGGACTGCATCAGCTCGGGGTTGATGCGCGGCTCGAGCTCGTGGCCCGCGACGTCGGCCAGGACCGTGTCGATGTGCTGCACGAGGTCGAACGTCTCGGCGTCGAGCAGCATGTACTCCTCTTCCACGCCGAGCGTGTAGGCGTCGCTGCGTCCGAACGCATGGTCGAGGACGCTGCCGCCCGTCGCGAAGCGGCTGCCCTTACCCGTGATGGACGCCGGATAGATCTGATCCATCCAGGCCTAGCATCTCCCGCCGTGGATGCATTACGAATCATCGACGAGTGGGGAGCACGGACTGCGGCTGCGGGCGTGACACGCGCGGACGGGGAGATCGCCGTGCACGGGCCGCGCGAGACTGAGCTGCGGTGGGCGTCGATCACGAAGCTCCTCACCGGGCTCGCGCTCCTCGTCGCGGTCGAGGAGGGCATTCTCGAGCTCGACGAGCCGGCCGGGCCGCCGGGCTCGACGCTGCGCCACCTGCTCGCGCACGCCTCGGGGCTGCCGCCCGACGAAGGGCCGCCGCTGATGGCGCCCGGGCGGCGCCGCATCTACTCGAACTACGGCATCGAGCTGGCAGCGGAGCTCGCAGCCGAGCGGTCGGGCATGCCCTTCGCCTGCTACTTCGAGGCCGCCGTCGTCGAGCCGCTGGCTCTTGCCGGGGCGTTGGCGAGCTCGCCGGCGTGGGGCTACCGCGGGCCGCTCGACGACCTGTTGAAGCTCGGACGCGAGCTGCTCGCACCCACGCTCGTCGCCCGCGAGACGATGAACGAGGCGGCCGTGGTCCAGTTCCCCGGCCTTGCCGGGGTCCTGCCGGGCTTCGGGAGGATGGATCCGAACGACTGGGGCCTCACGTTCGAGCTCCGCGATCACAAGTCACCGCACTGGACCGGGACCCGGAGCTCCACCCGCACGTTCGGCCACTTCGGAGCCGAAGGAACGTTCCTGTGGGTGGACCCGGAGCTCGGAATCGCGTGCGGCTGCCTGACCGACAAGCAGTTCGGCCCGTGGGCCGTCGACGCGTGGCCGGCCTTCAACGATCGCGTCATCGGCGAGCTCGCCCAAGCGAAACCAGGTTGAAAACCTGCGCGCAACCGGCCGCCGAACAGGCGGAGCTAACGCGGCGCGTTAGCGACGACCGAGCTCACGGGTGCGGGGACGGCGAAGCCACACCGCGCCCGCGGGGCAGCCAACCCGTCTCGAGCGGCCGGGGCTACTCGTCGTCGGCGAACAAAGGCCGTAGGAGTTCGTCGAAGGTCGCCCTGTCGCAGCTCGCGACGACGGCCGGCGTGACGGCTGTCACAGTGGCGGTGCGCGGCATGTTCATCGCGAGCGAGACCTCGCCGAAGTAGTCGCCCGGCCTCAGCATGTCGCGGCGGCCCATCGCGCTGTTCGCGACGGAGAGCATGCCGGCGAAGAGCACGTAGAAGCGGTCGCCGGGCTCGCCTTCGCGGACGACCGCCGTGCCGGGGGCGATCTCCTCGCGCTCCATCCGCTTCGAGAGCTTGACGAGCGTCTCGCCCGGAAGCCCGGCGAGGAGGCCGACCTGGGCGAGCTCGTGCTGGGTTGCAGAGGAACGGGGCAGGGGCTACTGCTCGGGCTCTCGCGTGGCCCGCTCTTTCTGCTCGTCGGGATCGTGGTGCTCGGGGTAGCGCATCGACTCCTCTTCCTGCTGGCGGCCGCCTTCGTGCGCCTGCTCCTGCTCGTCCTCGGTTGCTTCCGGGTTCTCGTGCATCTGCTCCTCCTAGAGTGCCGTTTCCTGCTCCTCCCCGGGAACGAGCACGCGTAACGCCCGCGGGCACGATTCGAGCTCGATCGGCGAGTCGAGCAGGGCCGGTTCGCCGTCGATCGCGGCGTGGACGCGCCCGCCCGGGATCTCGATCCGGAACCGGTCTGCTACCTGCTCGTCCCAGGCCCGCGGCAACCAGCCGGCCGCGGAGCGGAGATCGAGCACGCCCTCGTCGAGTCGCTCGCGTGCACCGAGCGTGAACAGGTCGAGCTCGTAGCGGTTGTTGCCGACGAAGAGCACGCGTGCCCGCACGTCCCGGCCGTCGACACGCGCGTGCAGCGTATGCCGGTGGCGCGAGACCTGGACCAGTGCCCGCGCCCGCGCGAGCGCTTCGCGGCGGCGGCGATGGTGCTCGCGGCGATGCACGAGCCGGGCGTACGCGCCGAAGGAGACGTTGTTGAGAAAGATGCGGTCGCCAAGGCGGCCGACGTCGATCTTCCGCTCGGTCCCGTTGAACGCCGCAAGCGCCGCGATCGGGTCGCGCCGGTCGAGGCCGAGATCGCCGGCGAAGTGATTGCGGGTGCCGAAGGGGACGCACACGAACGCGGCATCGCTCTCGATCGCCGCCTGAGCCACCGCCGCGAGCGAGCCGTCGCCGCCCGCGGCTCCCAGAATCGCGGCGCCGGAGGCCCTCGCGAGCTCGGCCGGGTCCTCGCCGTCCCGGAGCACGTGCGGCTCGATTCCGGCCTCTCGCGCGGCCTGGGCGAGCTCCTCCGGGCTCGGTGAGCCGTCGCCCGAGTTCGGGTTGATCACGAGCAAGGAGTGGGTCCTCACGTCCGTCAAGTTGAGCCGAACGGCCCATGGCGGCCATCCGGGCTCCTGTCGATCATTGCGTTATGAGCGAACGCGGCCTTCATCGCATCGAGGACGACCTCGCCGAGACCTGGCTCGAAGACTGGGCCGGGGCCGGTGTTGCGGAGATCGAGGACTTCCTCGCAAAACACGCAGCCTTCCTGAGCTTCCTGGACCTCGACGAAGTCTGAGGCAGAGGGCCGTCTCGGCCCCCTGCCTTCGATCGTCATTCGCCCAGGCCCAGCGAGCGCTCGAGCATCCCCTTGGGCATCGCCCCGACGGCGTTTGCCTTCGGCTGGCCGCCCTCGAAGAGGATCATGTTCGGGATCGACTGGATCCCGTAGCGCACCGCCAGATCCTGATTCTCATCGATGTTGACCTTGACGAGCTTCAGGTTCTTCTCCTCGGCAATCCGCTCGAGCACGGGGGCAACGGCATGGCACGGGCCACACCATTCGGCCCAGAAGTCGACGAGCACCGGCTCGCCGGACTGGAGGACCTCGTTCTCGAACGTCGCGTCGGTGACGTCAGTTGCCATTCAGCGGTTCCTTTCGTTTTCTAGGTCGGAGGACCGGTACCCGATCCTCCAAAGGAAAGAACGTCGCTCTCTACACTTCGCTTCCCGTGGGCCAGCAAGTCTTCCAGAAGCTCCCGACGGTGCCCGACCATCCGGCCCTCGAGGAGGAGATGCTCGCCCGGTGGGAGCGGGAGGAGACCTTCCGGAAGCTGCGCGAGCAGAACCGCGGTGGGCCCCCCTTCTCGTTCATGGACGGCCCGATCACGGCGAACAACCCGGCCGGCGTCCACCACGGCCACGGACGCACGCTGAAGGACGTCTTCCAGCGCTACAAGGCGGCGCGCGGCTTCGACCAGCGCTACCAGAACGGCTTCGACTCCCAGGGGCTCTGGGTCGAGGTGGAGGTGGAAAAGTCGCTCGGCCTCGGCTCGAAGCGCGAGATCGAGGAGTACGGGCTCGGCGAGTTCGCTCGCAAGTGCCGCGAGCGCGTCGCGTACTACAGCGAGGTGATCACCGAGCAATGCCGCCGGCTCGGCCAATGGATGGACTGGGACAACGACTACTACACGTTCAGCGACACGAACATCGAGTACATCTGGCGCTTCCTGAAGACGGTGCACGAGCGCGGCTGGCTCTACAAGGGCCATCGCTCGACGCAGTGGTGCCCGCGTTGCGGCACGTCGCTGTCGCAGCACGAGCAGGCGGGCGAGGAGAACTACGTCGAGATGGAGCACCCGTCGCTCTTCGTCCGTTTTCCGCTCAAGACCCGTGAGGGCGAGGCGCTCGTCGTGTGGACGACGACGCCGTGGACGCTGCCGGCGAACGTCGCCGCGGCGGTCAAGCCCGACGCCGACTACGGACTGACGGAGGACGGGCGCTGGCTCGCAGTCGAGCGCTTCCCCGATCTGCAGTTCGCGCGCACCGTGCGCGGCGAGGAGCTCGTCGGGCTCGAGTACTCCGGCCCCTTCGACGACCTGGCTGCGCAGGCGGGGGTGGCCCACCGGGTGATCCCGTGGGACGAGGTCTCGCTCGACGAGGGCACCGGGATCGTGCACATCGCGCCCGGAGCGGGCGCGGAGGACTTCGAGCTCTCGCGCGTGCACGACCTGCCCGTGCTCGCCCCGATCGACGAGGCCGGGCGGATGCTGCCGCCGTACGGCGAGTTCGCGCGGCCTCTCGACGACGGAGGTCGCCGCGCCCGTCGTCGACGCACTGCGGGCGCGGGGCCTGCTCGCCGACGCCGGAACGATCGTCCACCGCTACCCGATCTGCTGGCGGTGCAAGACGCCGCTCGTGTTCCGCGTCGTCGACGACTGGTTCCTCTCGGCGCACGAGATCCGCCAGCCGATGCTCGACGCGAATGCAACGGTCGAATG
The DNA here is from genome assembly GCA_963848665.1 of uncultured Actinomycetes bacterium. GTDB lineage: Bacteria > Actinomycetota > Thermoleophilia > Gaiellales > Gaiellaceae > Palsa-739. Next base: position 180,380 of record CAWKEF010000001.1, on the reverse strand, counting down.
GACGCCGCCGCAGTACAAGAAGCGAATGGACGACTGGCTGCGGAACATGGATGACTGGAACATCTCGCGCAAGCGCTATTTCGGCCTGCCGCTCCCGTTCTATCCGTGCGAGTGCGGCGAGCTGACCGTGATTGGCTCGCGGGCCGAGCTCGAGGAGCTGGCGGTTTCCGGCCTCGACCAGCTCGAGGAGCTGCACCGTCCATGGATCGATGCGGTCCCGATCGCGTGCGCGCAGTGCGGTCGAGCCGTCGAACGGATCCCCGAAGTCGGCGATGCGTGGCTCGACGCAGGCATCGTCCCGTTCTCGACGCTCGGCTGGCGGAACCCCGAGTGGCGCGAGCACGGCTACGCGACCGGCGCGTCGGCGGAGCTTTCGGGCGCAGACCTCCCCGACAATGCGTACTGGGAGAAATGGTTCCCGGCCGACTGGGTTTCCGAGATGCGGGAGCAGATCCGACTCTGGTTCTACTCGCAGTGCTTCATGTCGGTGGCGCTCACGAATCGCTCGCCGTACCGGCGCGTCCTCACCTACGAGAAGGTCTTCGACGACAAGGGCAAGCCGATGCATAAGTCGACCGGAAACGCGATCGAGCTGAACGAAGCGCTCGACCGGATGGGCGCAGACGTCATGCGCTGGCTCTACTGCGCACAGTCGCCGAGCGAGCCGCTGCGTTTCGGCTATCCGCTCGCGGACGATGTCAAGCGGCGCTTCCTCACGTTCTGGAACTCGGTGAAGTTCTTCGTCGACTACGCGAACGTCGAAGGCTTCCGGCCGTCGTGGTCCGCTCTGCGCCCCGAGGGGACAGACGCACCGCTCGACCGTTGGCTCGTGGAACGCACACACGCATTCGTCCGTGACGCCGAGCGGGCGTACGACGCCTACGACACGGTGAGCGTGATGCGCCTCTACGAGGCGTACGCCGACGAGCTCTCGAACTGGTACATCCGCCGCTCGCGGCGCCGGTTCTGGAAGGGCGACGACACAGCGGCATTCCACACGCTCTGGTACGCGCTCGTGCAGACACTGCGCACGATGGGGCCGATCACGCCGTTCGTGACCGACGAGCTCTGGCGCATCCTCGTGCTCGACGGGCCCGAGTCCGTGCACCTCGCGGGCTGGCCGGAGGTTCCCGACCCCGACCGTGCGCTCCTCGACGAGATCACGGACGTCCGCCGGGTGGTCACGCTCGCGCACCAGGCGCGCGCCGCGTCGGGGCTGAAGCTACGGCAGCCGCTGCGCCGGCTCGTCGTCGAGGGCGCCGAGCGCGCGTCTGCCCATTCCGGCGAGATCGCAGACGAGGTGCGTGTGAAAGACGTCGCCTTCGACCGCGTCGACGCCGAGCTGCGCGTCAAGCCGAATCTGCCCGTGCTCGGGCCGCGCCTCGGCAAGGAGCTGCGCGCCGTGCAGACGGCGCTCCAGCGGGGCGAGTTCGAGGAGCTCGAGGCCGGCCGCTTCCGCGCGGCGGGCCACGACCTCGACCCGGACGAGGTGCTCGTCGAGCGTGGCGGCCGTGAGGGCTGGTCGGTCGCCGGCGCGGACGGCGTCACGGTTGCGCTCGACCTCGCGCTCGATCCCGACCTCGAGCTCGAGGGCCGCGTCTACGACCTGATCCGCCAGGTCAATCTCATGCGGCGGGACGAAGGGCTCGAGATCACCGATCGCATCGTGCTCACGGTCCCGCACGAGCTGTCCGAGCTTGTCGAGCGCCACGGCGACTGGATCAAGGATGAGGTGCTCGCCGCGCGAATCGCCTTCGACGGCGGAATCAGGATCGAAAAGGCGGAACGAGGGGCATAAGCTCTGCAGATGGCGCCCGCCTGCAACGGCTGCGGGGAGAAGGTCGAAGCGACGTTCCGCTTCTGTCCCTGGTGCGGCGTGGCGCAGCGGCGGAAGCTCGTCGAGTTCTTCTGGCCGCACCCGAACAGCCCGGGACGAGCGCTGCGCGTGTCGCGCTACTTCGGCGACGAGCCGCAGGTGCGCTTCAGCGTGTGGGATGACGGGATTGCCCGCGCGGCCGTTTCGCTCGACGAGGAAGAGGCGTTGCGGCTCGCCGAGTTCATCACGCAGTGCGAAAGCGGTGTTGTTGTTCCCGGCGCCGCTTCGCGGCGCTAGTCACTCGCACCGCTTCGCTTTGCTGCTCGTGACCGGTGGGGGCCATCGGGTGGGGTGCCGCGCCCGCGCAGGTCGGGCGCGGCGACGGAGAGAGCAGGCCGACTGACTGAGCGGTGCGATGCACCTCAGACATGGCTGAGACGCTCTAGCCCTCGGTCGAGCAGCTCGTCCGCGGTCGCGAGCGAGAGGCGCGCCCAGCCGCGGCCGCGGTCGCCGAAGCCTTCGCCCGGCGCGACGGCGACCCGGTGCTCTTCGAGGAGCCGCTCCGCCGAGAGCCCCTCGGGCAGCCGGAACCAGACGAAGAACGTGCCCTCGCTGCGCGCGTCGTGCGCGCCGAGTGCCGCAAGCGCACGGTCACGACGGGCCTCGTAGAGCGCGCGCCGCTCCTCCACCGACTCCTGCGGCCCGGTGAGCGCGGCGGCACCCGCCTCCTGCATCGCCATGAAGATTCCCGCGAACTGATGGTTCTGGAGATCCTCGATCCTTGCGACCACCTCGACGTTTCCCACCGCGAAGCCGAGCCGCCAGCCCGCCATCCCGTACGACTTGGACATCGAGAAGAGCTCGAACCCGACCTCGCGCGCGCCGTCGACCGCGAGGAAGCTCGAGGGGCGGCGGCCGTCGAAGACGAGATCGCCGTAGGCGAAGTCGTGCATCACCCACGCGCCGGCGCTCCGAGCCCACTCGATCGCCTCCTCGAAGACGCCCTCGGGCGCGCAGGCGGCGAGAGGGTTCGACGGATAATTGAGGTAGAGCGCGGCAGCCTCGCGCGGCGCCGCGTCCCACTCCGGCCGCGCGTCGGCGCTCAGCGGTAGCGCAGCGTGGCTTGCTGCCGCGAGCGCGACGGCCGACCGGTAGTCGGGGTACCCCGGGTCGGGGAGCACGATCGTCTCGCCCCGCTCGACGCAGACCTGCGCGAACTCCATCAGACCGGTCTTCGACCCCGGCAGCACCGCGACCTCGCGATCAGGATCGACCTGGACGCCGTACACGTCGCGATACCGCGCTGCAATTGCCTCCTTCAGCACGCGCAGGCCTGCGAACGGTGCGTACCCGTGCGTGTCCGGCCGGCGCGCGGATCGACACAGTGCTTCCGCGACGTGCGGCGGCGGGCCGAGGTCGGGGTTGCCCCGGCCAAGATCGATCAGGGGCTCGCCGTCCAGCGCCGCGGCCGCGGCCACGCGCGCGAGGAGCGCCGTGAAATACTGCTCCGGCAGGCGATCGAGTCGAGTCGGGCGGGCGCGCACGCCCGAGGAAACCTACGCCGCGGAGTGGGCGGCGCGGCGCAGCTCGAGTGGCAGCCTGAAGACGACGTCTTCGAGAACCGAGCGGAACTCGGCGATGTCGACGACCCCGTGGCCGCGGAACCACTCGCACACCTCGCGCACGAGGCGCTCGGGCACGGAAGCTCCCGACGTGACTCCCACCGTCTCGACGCCGTCGAGCCAGTCCTCGTCGATCTCGCTCGCGTCGTCGACGAGATAGGCGCGAACGCCGGCTGCGCTCGATGCCTCGACGAGGCGCACCGAGTTCGACGAGTTGCGAGAGCCGACGACGAGCAGGAGCTCGACCTCGTCGACGAGCTCCTTCACGGCGCGCTGCCGGTTGGTCGTGGCGTAACAGATGTCCTCGCGCGCGGGCCCCTCGATCTGCGGGAAGCGGCGGCGCAGCTCGGCGATGATCTCGTGTGTCTCGTCGACCGACAGCGTCGTCTGCGTGATGTACGCGAGGCGTGTGCCGGCGGGGAGCTCCAGCGCCTCGGCGTCGGCGACCGACTCGACGAGGACGGTCGACTCGAGCGCCTCGCCCATCGTCCCTTCGACCTCCTCGTGCCCGGCGTGCCCGATCAGGACGATCGTGTAGCCGGCCTCGGCATAGCGGCGCGCCTGCGTATGCACCTTGGTCACGAGCGGGCACGTCGCATCGATCGACCTGAGGCGTCTGGCATCGGCCGCTTCGCGGACTGCCGGAGCCACGCCGTGGGCCGAGAACACGACCGTCGCGCCTTCGGGGATCTCCTCGACGGAGTCGACAAAGATCGCGCCGAGCTCCTCGAGCTCCCGGACGACATGGGAGTTGTGGACGATTTGCTTGCGGACGTACACGGGCTTCCCGTAGAGCTCGAGCGCTTGCTCGACCGTGTCGACCGCCCGCTCGACCCCGGCGCAATAGCCGCGAGGGGAGGCCAGAAGGACCCGCTTCACCAAACCGCGGCCAGGATAGCCCGCGCCTATGAAGACCGTATGAACGGCGTCTCTTTGCGCATGAGAAAGCCCGCCGCTCGGGGGGGTCGGTGCGGCGGGCTCTCCCAAGTTGCTCGCCGCGGCATGCGGGCCACCTACGCCCCCGCGGTTCGCATCGCCCAGTGCGAGAGACGCTATCCCGGCCCTTCGGCGGCTTCAAGGGCCGAGGGACCCATCTTTTGAACGCGGAGGGATCCCGCTCCGCGGCCTGAAACCTTCACCGGAAGCGAGCGTTGCTCCATAGAATCCCGACGCCCAGCATGACCACAACCGAGTCGTTCCCCATCGGCCTTAACGGCCTCTCGCTTGCCTGGGAGAGCGTCGTCGTCGTCGCGGGCGCGGTTGTGCTCGGCCTCTTGATCGGGCTCGCCGCGCGCTCGCGGTCGGCGCGTTCCCGGGGCCAGGTTGCCGTCGCGCCCGAGCGCGAGCGGGAGCTCGCGAGTCTGCGGCGGATTGCCGCGGAGCTCGCGCGGACGCCCGACGTCGAGGGTGTCGCCCGCGCGCTGCTCGACGAGATCGCGTCGCTCTTCGGCGTGGGCTTCGTCGCGCTCGCGTTCGTGTCGGAGGACGCGCGCGAGGCGTCGGGCTACCTCGCTCGTGCGAACGGAGTGGATGTGGAGTGGTGGCCACGCGTCCGCGTCGACCTCGTCCATGAATCCTCGGGAATCGCGAGCGCGGTCTTCGAAGCAGCGAGCTTCGCCGTCTATGACGTGGCCGGTTCGACCCGCGTCAGCTCACGTCTCGCGGCCGAGGCAGGTGCGAAGAGTGCGGCGTTCATCCCGCTCGTCAGTGACGACCGGGTCATCGCTGTGATCTCGGTCGCGACAACCGACGACTTTCGCGCGTTCTCGACCGACGACCTCGGAGTGATGCAGACGCTCGCCTCGGAGGCGACGCTCGCGTTCGAGCGCACGCGTTCGGCGATTGCGCTCGGCGAAGCGCTCGAGCGGGAGCGGCTGCTGGCTTCGATCGGGCGCAGGCTGCGCACCGAGCTCGATCTCGGCACGGCGCTCCCCGCGGCCGTCGAAGAGGTCGGTCGTGCGCTCGACGCAGCCCGCTGCTTCGTCCGCCTCGGCGATGGCGAGGGCGAGGAGTCGATCCCTGCGGTCTGGCTGCGCGAGAACGCAAAGCCGCTCGGCTCGGACGTGCGGAACCTCCCCGTCTCGAACATCGCGGCCCGGCAGCGGCGGACGGTCGCGATCGCCGACGTCCAGGACACGCCCGAGCTGACCGAGCAGTCACTCGGCGGACTCGATGTGCTCCAAAGCGTTGGCGCTCGGTCCGCCGCATCGACGCCGATCGTCGTCCAGGAACGGCTGATCGGCGTGTTGACCGCCCACCGCGACACGCCGCAGGCCTGGAGCCAGGGAGATCTCGCGCTGCTCGAGGCCGCCGCGGCGGAATGCGGACTCGCGATCCGCCTCAGCCGCCTCCTCGCCGAGAATCGCGACCGGCTCGGGCAGCAGACGGCGCTGCTTCGGGCGGCACAGGTGTTGAGCGGCGAGCTCGATCTCGAGACGGTGCTCGAGCGCCTCGTCGACGAGCTGGCGGGACTCCTTCAGGCGGACGCAGCCGATTGCTACCTCTACGACTCGGACCGGGGCGTGCTCGCGTGCGCCGCCGTGCACGGCCTGGATCCGGCGCTTCTCCGCTTCGAGTTCGGCGCCACCCGCGGGCTGGCCGGCGTCGCGATCCGCGAAGGCCGCGCAGTGATCGGCAACGAGTACCGCGAGCTCGCCGATCCGGTGCCGCACGACGCCTACGACGGCTTCACCGACGCGATCGTCGCGCCGATGCGCTGGAGCGAAGGCGTGCAGGGCGTGCTCGGGGTGGGCCGGCGCAGCGGGGATCCGTTCACCCGTCGCGACGCCGATGTGCTGGAGGCGTTCGCCGGCCTTGCCTCGCTTGCACTCCGGAACGCGGCGATGTTCACGTCGAGCGCACGCCAGGCCAGCGTGCAGCGCGGGTTCTACCGCATCGCGTCCGCGCTCGGCCAGTCGCTCTCCCGTTCCGCGACGCTCGAAGCCGTGGCGGAGGCCGCTGCAGAGGCGCTCGGCGGCGCGGCGGCGGCGGTGTTCGTGGCTCACCGCCGACGGCTCTCGCTCGCCTGCACCTACGAGCTCTCCGACGGCTTCACGGCGGTGCTCGAGCGCGGCATCGAGGAGGGCGACGGACCGCTCGCGCGGGTCGCGGTACAGGGCCGGGTGATCGCTGCGCCGGCGCTCATGGAGGACGAGCGGCTGCCGGAAGGATGGCGTGAGAGCGCCGGCAACGACGGCTATCGCTCGCTCCTGGCCGTCCCGGTTCTGACGCCGCGGGAGGAGGCAGGCGGGCTCGTGGTCGTCTTCTTCAAAGAGGAGCACGTCTTCACGGAGGACGATCTCGAGCTCGCGCGCCACCTGGCCGACGCGACGCGCGGCGCGCTCGAGCGAAGCGAGCTCTTCGAGGCCGAGCGCACGGCCCGGGCACTCGCCCAGCAGCTCACGCGCACGGGACGCCTGCTGACGAGCGAGCTGGACCCCGCGGCGGTTCTCGAAGAGGTCGTGCAGCAGGCGCCCGACCTCGTGAATGCGGATGCGTGTGCGATTCGCATCTTCGACGACGGCGAGCTGGTCGTGAGCGCCGCCGTCGGCCTCGGGTCCGAGGATGCGCTCGACTCGCGCAGCTCTGCCTCCGCCTGGTTGTCCGGCGACGTCGTCCAGTCCCGTGCGCCCGTCGCACTCGAGAACGCGGGTGCCGATCCGCGGCTGCGCGATCTCGATCCGATGCTCGCTGCGGGTAACGCGGCGTATCTCGGCGTTCCGCTCGGTGGACCGGAGGGCGCGGCGCTCGGCGTGCTCTCCGTCTATTGCGAGGAGCCGCGACCGTGGCGAGAGGAGGAGGTCGAGGCCATGCTCGCGCTCGCGGCCAGCACGTCGGCGGCCCTGTCGAACGCCGAGCTGTACCAGCGGGTCGCCGTCGAGAAGGAGCGCAGCTTCGCGATCCTCGCCAACATCGCCGAGGGCATCGTCGCCGTCGATCGCGAAGGGCAGGTCGTGCTGTGGAACGAGGCCGCCGAGAAGATCACCGGCGTCCCCGCACGGGACGCGCTCGGTCGTGCCCCCGTCGACGTCTTGCAGCGAACGCTCGACTCGGGCAGCGACACACCGCTCGGCGACCGTCTCGTCTCCGTGACCCGGGGCCGCGAGGAGGTGTGGCTGTCGGTCACAGAGGCCGTGATGCGCGATCCCTCGGGCTCGGTGGCCGGCCGCATCTTTGCGTTCCGCGACATCTCTTCCGACCGGCTCGTCGAGCAGATGAAGTCCGATTTCGTGTCCACGGTCTCCCACGAGCTTCGCACGCCGCTCACGTCGATCTACGGCTTCGCGGAGACGCTACTGCGGCAGGATGTTCTCTTCGGGGAGGACGAGCGCAAGACGTTCCTCGGCTACATCGCCTCCGAGTCGCAGCGGCTGACTGCGATCGTCGACGCGCTGCTGAACGTCGCGCGACTCGACACGGGCGATCTGAAGGTGAACATCGCGCCGACCGACGTGCGCGACATCGTCGACGAGGTCGTGCAGAGCGCGCAGGACGGTGCAGCCGACGGGCATCGCTTCGTGATCGACCTTCCGGAGGAGCCGCTCGCGGCGAACGCCGATCGCGAGAAGCTGCGCCAGGTGTTCTCGATCCTGCTCGACAACGCGCTCAAGTACTCGCGCGAGGGCGGCCAGGTCACCGTCGGAGTCGAGCGCAAGCGCGACACGGTCGAGGTCAGCGTCGCGGACGAGGGGATCGGCATTCCGCAGGCCGACCAGGATCAGATCTTCCGCAAGTTCTACCGCGGCGCCGACGCCGATTCCCGCGTCGGCGCGAGTGGAACCGGGCTCGGTCTCTTCATCGCGCGAGGTCTCGTGACGGCGATGGGCGGAAGGATCTGGGTCGAGTCGCGCGAAGGCGAAGGATCGACGTTCGCGTTCGAGTTGCCCGCCGCAGGACTGACCAGGGTTCCATAGGGATATAGGAGTGCCGTGACGAGTGTTCTGGTAATCGACGACGAGGCGCCGATCAGGCTTCTGTGCCGGGTGAACCTCGAGGCAGAGGGAATGAAGGTGCTCGAGGCCGCGGACGGCCCGACCGGGCTCGACCAGGCGCGCGAGCAAGCGCCGGACGTCGTCCTGCTCGACGTGATGATGCCCGGGCTCGACGGCTGGCGGGTCGCCGAGCATCTCCTGCAGGACGATCGCACGAGCGAAATCCCGATCATCTTCCTGACGGCCCGCGCCGAGTTCCGTGATCGCGCGCGCGGCCTCGACATCGGCGGCGTCGACTACGTGACGAAGCCGTTCAACCCGCTGGAGCTCGCTCCGCTCGTACGCGAGCTCCTGGCGCGGATCGAGCGCGGCGAACGGGACGAGCTACGCGGCGAGAAGCTGGCCGAGCTCCGTTCCCTGATGGAAACCGAGTAGCGCTTCCGGCTCAGCGCCCGGCGAAGTCGGCCGTGACGACCGTCGCGCCGCCGGCACCCTGAAAGCTGCCGTGCACGATGCCGAGCCCGATGCGCGAATAGCCGGGGCGCAGGAGGTTCGCGCGGTGCTCCGGGCTCGCGAGCCACTCCCGCACGATCGCCCCGGCCTTGCCGTACGGCCCGGTACCCCACGCGAGATTCTCGCCCTCGCACGGGGCGTGGACGCGAAACGCGAGCATGCGGCCGCCGAAGGCTCCATGGGAGAAATAGTTGTGGCGGAGCATGTCGGCCGAATGGGCGTGGGCCGCCCGCTCGAGGGTGGCATCGACATGGAGCGGAGCGAGGCCTTGCGCCGCTCGGGCGGCGTTCATCGCGGCGAGGAGGCTCCGTTCGCTCCCCGGCTGGGCCGGCGCTGCGAGCGCCGCCGGGGCGGCAAACAGCAGCAAACCTACTCCGAAAGCCATACAAAGGTGCTTTCTCCCTAGCACGCCGGCGAGTCTTGCAAGAGATTCGGACGGCGGGCCTCCCCCTTTTGGGGGAGTCGGCCGGCATCCCTCAGCGGGCTGTCTGGGCGAGCAGGATCCCGGCGAGGACGACTGCCGCGCCGGCGAGCTGGACGGGCGTCAGCGACTCTCGGAGCCAGGCCCAGGCGACGACGGTCGCGACGACGGGCTCGAGCATCGCCGCGATGCCGGCGCGCGTCGCCGATACGTGCCGCAGGGCACCGACGAAGAGCGTGAAGGGGACGATCGAGCCGAGCACGATCACCCAGACCACGAGCGCCCAGACGGGCAGGTGCCAGCCCGAGAGCCGCCCTTCGAGCGAGACCGTCTGTCCGACCCGGTGGGCCGGGAAGCTCCACCAGGGCTGCGCGATCGTCCAGAACGCCGTTGCGAAGAAGAAGCCCCACGCCATGAGCGAGATCGGATCGCGGGAGCCGACCTCGTGCTCGGCGAGGAGGATGTAGACCGCGAAGATCACGGCCGCGATCAGCGCGAACGCGACGCCGAGGCCGTCGAGCGTGAGTCCTTGCCACAGCTCGACCATGAGCGTCAGCCCGGTCAGGGAGAGCGCGAGCGCGGCCCAGATCCGAGCCCGCACGCGTTCGTGGCCGAACGTACGCGCCCAGAGGGCGACGAGCACGGGGCCGAGGTACTGCAGGAGAAGCGCGATGCCGATCTCGAGGCGTCGAATCGCAAGGAAATAGAAGAGCTGCACGAGTGCGACGCCCACGACGCCGAACACGGCGAGCCGAAGCAGGTCGCGGCGATCGATGCGCAGTGCGCGGGGGGATCGCACAAGCACGATGAGCATGAGGCCGATGCACGCACCGGCGCAGCGCGCCTCGGTGAGCCGAAGCGAAGAGAGCCCGGACCGAAGCGCCACCTTCGCGACCGGGCCGTTGATGCCGAAGAGCGTTGCCGCCGCCAGCACGAGCCCGTAACCGATCACGGGCCGGCGCACACGCGGCGCCGAGGCCGCTACGGCAAGGGGACCCTCCATCTGCCGAAACCTACGCCTACACTGCCGACACGGGACGTAGCTCAGCCTGGTTAGAGCGCTGCGTTTGGGACGCAGAGGCCGACAGTTCGAATCTGTCCGTCCCGATCACCTGGAGGCCGCCGCGACGGCGTCGGCCACACTGCGGGCGGCGATGCTTCCCTCACGGAGCTGGCCGCCAAGCGTCGGCTTGAAGCCGACGAACCAGAGCCCGGGGAGCGCCGGCTTGCCGTCGGTTTCCGTCGGGAGGCCGCGCGGAGTGAGCACGCCCAGCCCTCCGACGAGGTCGTCGAGCCCGGCTCGGAAGCCCGTCGCGGCAATGACCGCATCCGGCTCGATGCGCGATCCGTCGGCGAGCACGACGGCAGCCCCGTCGAAGCCTTCGACCGCTGCGACGATCTCGACGCGGCCCTGTCGCACGGCGTCGACGATCCCGACATCGAGGATGGGCGTCGTGCCGGTTGCGATGAACGACGAGCGGATGCCTTGCTCGGGCCGGGGGAGCCCGTGCGCCGCGAGATCCGGAATCGTCAGCTTCCGTTGTGTCTTCGAGATCGGATCGACCCAGTGCGGCGGGACGCGCTTGATCGCCATGCCGATCAGCTGGGCGGGTATTCCCGCCGTCGCGCGGCGCACGATCTGTGGCGGCGTGCGCACCGAAAGGCGCGAGCGCGCCGCGCCGCCGTCCGCGAGATCGTGCGCGATCTCGGCGCCCGAGTTCCCAGAGCCGACGACGAGCACGTCGCGGTTGCGAAAAGGCGCCGGGCTCGAGTACTCGGACGAATGGACGAGCTCTCCCGCGAAGCGGTCGCGGCCGGGCCAGTCGGGCACATACGGCGCGCCGTTGTAGCCCGTGGCGACGATCACATGTGCCGCCCGGATCTGGCCGCGTGCCCGTCTCGAGCCGCCAACCGTTCTCGTCCTCCGCGATGCGCGCCACGGGTGTGTCGGTGCGGACGTCGAGGCCGTAGCGCGCCGCGTAGGCGTGGAAGTACTCGATCAGGTCGTCCCGGGCGACCCAGCGGCCGAACCGGCGCGGGATGCGCATCCCGGGGAGGCCCGAGAGCAGCCGCGGAGTGTGGAGCCGCAGGCGGTCGTACCGGTTCCGCCACGCGGCCCCGGGCTCGGGACCCGCCTCGAGCACGAGCGGGTCGAGGCCGTGCGCGCGCAGGAGCGCCGCGGTGGCCAGGCCGGCCGCCCCGGCGCCGACGATCACGATTTCCCGCGCTTCCACGCAGAAGTCCTACCATCGAGCGCAACCCGATCGAAGATCGCTCCGTTAGTCCTCCGATGCGCTTGCGACCCAAGCATCACGAGCCGCGGGCCGGGCTCACCCGCCCGGTGCGCCGCGAGCACGCCCGGCCAGAGCCCGACGAAGCGAACCTCGACGGCGGCGGGCCGGCGCCGCAGCCCGAGCGGCGCGAGCCGAAGGTGCGCGATCCGGGCCTCCGTGACTTCTCGTTTGCCGACTGGAAGGCGATCGTCGTCCGCGCGGGCAAGATGTTCATGGAGAACAACGCGATGATGCTCGCGGCGGCACTCGCGTACAGCTCGTTCTTCGCGATCCCGTCGGTTCTCCTGGTCGCGACGGGTCTCTTCACGCTGATCGCGGGCCCGGCGACGATCACGAATCTGATCCAGCACCTGCACGGGGTGATCCCCAGTAAGGCGAGCGCGCTGCTCGGTCAGTCCCTGCACCGCGCGGATGCGCATCCCGGGACGAGCATCGTCTTCACGATCCTCGGGTTCGTGCTCGCGGTCTGGAGCGTGACCGGCGCGATGAACTCCTACATGTATGCGATCAACGTCGCCTACGGACGAAAGGACAGGCGGTCGTTCGTGAAGAAGCGCCTCGTCGCGCTCAAGATGGCCGTGGTCATTGCCATCGCGTTCGCGCTCGTCGCCGTGCTGACGATCTTCGGTCCGGTTGGTCGAGCATGCGATCGCGACGCGTATCGGCGCAGCCGGCGGCGTGCTGAACGTCGCGTGGTGGATCGCACAGTGGCCGATCCTGCTCGCCGGCCTGCTCGTCGCCTTCGCAACGCTGCTGTATCTCGGTCCGGACGTCGATCATCCGAAGTGGCAGTTCCTGACACCCGGCTCGCTCGTCGCCGCGGTGATCTGGATCGCAGCGTCAGGGCTCTTCGCCGTCTACACCGCGACCTTCGCGTCGTACAACAAGACGTGGGGGACGCTCTCCGCGGTGATCGTCATGCTCACGTGGCTATGGCTGACGGCGAACGCGCTCCTGCTCGGTGCGGAGATCAACGCCGAGGTCGAGCGGCCCGAGAGCTGCGCGAGGCCTAGCGTTCTCGTCTCTTCCGGGGAAGCGGGTGGCGGGAATCGAACCCGCGTAGCCAGCTTGGAAGGCTGGAGCTCTACCATTGAGCTACACCCGCGACGGCGCGGCTAGCGTAGCGGGATGCACATCTCGGCGGAGGCCGTCGGGCTCGTCCCGGCGCTCGCGCTCGGCTACGCGCTCGTCGCGCGCGCGGAGCCGCCCGGGCCGTCTTCGAGTCGCCGCTGCAGTTGCCGCACTCGCTCTCATCTTCGCGCCGTTTGCGACCGAGCTGCAGCCGCTCGCGCTGCACACGTTCCTCTGGGCGCACCTCCTGCAGAACGTCGTGCTCGCCGAGTGGGCGCCTGCGCTGCTCGTGCTCGCGATTCCGCCTGCGCTCGGCCGCCGCGCCGCGCGGCTCGCCCTGTTCCGCCCGGCGGTCGCGCTGCCGCTCTGGATCGTGACGTACGTCGCCTGGCATCTGCCCTGGGTTACGACTATGCGCTTGCGGCATCCGCACTCGCTGCTGCACGTCGAGCACGCGATGTACCTCGTCGCCGGCATTGCACTCTGGTGGCCGGTCGTGCACGGCGCGCTATCTCGGCCGGTGCGAAGGCTGCGTATCTCTTCGGGGCGTTCGTGCTCGCATCGCCGATCGGGCTGATGCTCGCGCTCGTGCCTCGCCCCTTCTATTCGTTCTACGCGCACGCGCGCGCGCACGTGGGGGCCGGGACCGCTCGGCGACCAGCAGATCGCCGGCGTGACGATGGCGGTCGAGCAGGCCGCCGTCTTCTTCGCGGTCTTCGCGCTGTACCTGTTCCGCTTCCTGCGGGAGGAGGAGCGTGATCCGGCGCTCATTCCGCGGATCACGGCAGCGTGCCGAGCGGAGTGATCAGCGCACGGTACGCGGCGCGGGAGGCGCGGCTTCGCGGCGAGATCGCAGATCGAGCCGGCCGGCCCGAGTAGTACGCGATGAACTCGACACGCTTGTGCTGCCGCGACAAAGGTCGCCATCGTGCGCACGAAGGCGGGATCGTCGAAGCCCCAGACGCCCCATTCGGGGAACGCGAACGCCTTCGACGGGTGCGCCTTGTACAGCTTCTCGCGCCGCCGCCCAGGTAGCGCCGTGACCGCGGATGTCGTACAGGTCGTCACCGATCACGTCGACGTACGCGTCGCCCGGGTAGTACGACTGCGCCGAGTTGCCCGGCACGTCCGGCGCGCCGAATCCCTGCGGATTCCAGACGAGGCGAAGCTTCGGCGTCGTCACCGGCAGATCGCGCCGACGCCCGGGAGCCCGAGCTGCGCCAGCTTGCGCGTTCATCGATCGCCGCGTCGCCGCCGCGCAGGACGACGGCGATGCGCGCGAGGGCCTTCCGGTTCTCGGAGCGTGGAGTAAGGGCGTCGCGCGGCGTGCCGTTCCGGTTGTACGCGCGAGCTCGGACCCAATACGCGTTCATCTCCGGGAAGCGGCCGGACGTAGAAGCGGTCACCGGGCCACGCGGCGATCGTCGTGTTGAGCTCGAAGAGGAACTCGTCCGTCTGTCCCTGCGCGATCGCGCGCGGGGTGTCGGCTGCCGCGTTCAGTGCGAGGAGCGGAATCGGGCCCATCGTCGAGACGATCTGATCGAGCGAGCGGCCGTCTCCGTACGTCATGAACGTGTGGTGGATCTGGCTCTGCTGGCCGGTCTGCGCCGCGAAGCGGACGGCATTTCCGTGAACGCCGAGGAGAACGCCCGCCGTGCGCGGCAGGGGCGGCGATCGCGGCGGCGAGGAAGACGGCGGCGAAACGCACGGCGCACGTCACAGTAGCCGTGTGGCGTGCCCGGAATGGGGGATCCGAGCCTGCGCCTAGGCGACGTCGACGCGCTCGATCACGACGTCCTCGCGCGGGCGATCGCGTGCGTCCCTCTCGAGGCTCGAGATCGTGTCGACGACATCCATGCCGTCCGTGACGCGGCCGAAGACCGTGTGCTTGCCGTCGAGCCAGGATGCCGCTTCGGTCGTGACGATGAAGAACTGGCTTCCATTCGTGTTCGGGCCGGCATTCGCCATCGCGAGCGCACCGCGGACGACCTTGTTGTCGTTGAACTCGTCCTCGAACTGGTAGCCGGGGCCGCCGGTGCCGGTTCCGGTCGGGTCGCCGCCCTGGATCATGAAGTCCGGAATCACGCGATGGAAGATGACACCGTTGTAGAAGCCGTCGCGGGCCAGCTTGAGAAAGTTGTCGACCGTCTTCGGGGCGTCTGCGTCGAAGAGCTCGATCGCGATCGGGCCGTGGTTCGTGTGGAGCGTCGCCGTCGTCATGTCCGCGGAGCCTATCCGCGAGGCGCTGACCGCTGCATTCTCGAGGTTTATGGTTTGAAAATAGCCCCCGTATAGCGGGAAGATCTGGGCCTGGCGGGCCGCGCGAATCCTTCTTTTGGCCGATGTAGGTCCAGCGCGCAAACGCCGATTCTCGTGAGGCGTGAGCATCGGACGCCGCCTTCTGTTCTGTCTCGCCGCCGTTGCGGCCCTTGCGGCCGTCTCCGTCCCGGGCGGCTTGGCGGCCCCGCGCACGCCTTCGGCGTCGCTCTCGCAGCTCGAGTCGAGCGTGCTCACCGACATCAACGCGTTCCGGACCCAGCACGGGCTCGCGAAGCTCCGTCTCAGCACCGCGCTCACCTCGGCTGCCCGTGCGCACTCGCTGCAGATGTCGCAGGACGGCTACTTCGGGCACAGCTCCGTCGACGGCTCCGCCTTCTGGAAGCGGCTGCAGGGCTTCTACGGCTCCGCGTCCTACCGCTACTGGTCGGTGGGCGAGAACCTGCTCTGGCAGTCACCGGACATCGACGGGTCGCTCGCACTCCGACTCTGGGCTGCGAGCCCCGAGCATCGCGCCAACCTCATGAACCCGAGCTGGCGCGAGGTCGGCGTCTCCGCCCTCCACGTTGCACAGGCGCCGGGCGTCTACCACGGTCTCGACGTCACGATCGTGACGACGGACTTCGGCGTCCGCCGCTAGCGCTCCGGCGCGCTTCCACCCCGTCGGGCCGCCGTATATAGCGCGGGCATTCGGGGGATGGAGCGCACGCGGAATCGCAGATGGAGCGGTGCGAACGAAGCGCCGATAGCGACCCTATGGCTCTGCGGCGATCTGCGCGAGAAGAAGCTCTTCGGCCGGGAGCGGCCGTCAAGACCGCATTGGCGCTCGCGAGCCTGATGCTCGCCGGCTACGCGCTGCACGCGCTGTTCGGCGTCGGCGGCCATCGGCTCGACGGCTTCTACCTCAAGTGGGTCACCGACTCGATCGCGCTGCTCTCGGCCGCCATGTGCCTGTGGCGTGCTCTCGTCGTGCGCGGGGAGCGGGCCGCGTGGGCGCTCCTCAGCTTGGGAATGGCCTCCTGGGGACTCGGCAACATCTACTACTCGGTCTTCCTCGTCGACCGGCATCCCGTGCCGATCCCCTCGGTCGCCGACGCGCTCTTTCTCGGTACGTACCCGCCGGTGTTCATCGCGCTCGTCCTCCTCTCTCGCAGCCGGATCCGGGATGCCGGGCTCGGGTTGTCTCTCGATGGACTGATAGCCGCTCTCGGGGTCGCCTCGGTCTCGGCCGCGGTCGTCGTCGGAGCCGAGCTTCCTGCCCTGGTCCGCGCGAGTACCGCGGTGGTCTTGACGAGCCTCGCCTATCCCCTGTGCGACCTGGTGTTGCTCGGCCTCGTGTTCGGCGCGTTCGCGCTGAGCGGCTGGCGCTTCGACCGGATGTGGGTCATCCTCAGCGGCGGCCTCGGAGTGTTCACGGCTACGGACGGCATCTTCATCTTCAAGGTTTCGCACGGGACCTACGTACCGGCACGATCATCGACGCCGGCTGGCTGCTCGGCGCCGTGCTCCTGTCGTTCGCGGCGTGGGCGCCGGTCGGCGAGGGGCTGAGCGTGAAACGCGAAAGCCGCCTCCTTGCGGGCTCGGGATTCTTCGGGCTCGTTGGTCTCACGATCCTGATCTGGGCTTGGTTCCAGCACGTCAACGCCCTGGCGCTCGTGCTTGCCGCGGCCGTCGTGCTCACGGCGATCGTCCGCGGGGCCGTGATCGTCGCCGACAAGCTCGGCAGCGCACGCAACGAGCTGGAGTTGCTCGTACTTCAAAACCAGCGGCTCCTCGAGCTCGACGGGTTACGCGATTCTTTCGTCTCCGTCGTCTCGCACGAGCTTCGAACGCCTCTGACGTCGGTGTGCGGCTACCTCGAGCTGTTGCAGCAGGGCGAGGGCGGCCCGGTGACCGAGGAGCAGCACCGGCTGATGGCCGTCATCGACCGCAACGCGGGGCGGCTGCTTCGGCTCGTCGAGGATCTCCTCTTCGTCGGCCAGGTCGATGCGGGCACGCTCCCGCTCGAGCTCGGCCCTGTCGATCTCGGCGACCTCGCCGTGCAAAGCGCCGAGACTGCGCGGACACACGCTGCGGACTCGAACATCGAGCTCGTGCTGTCCGAGGGGCAGCTCCCGCTGCTCGTCGGAGACGCAGGCCGGCTCGGACAGCTTCTCGACAACCTGATCTCGAACGCATTGAAGTTCACGCCTCGCGGCGGCCGCGTCACCGTGCGCACCGGCCGGAACGGCGAGATCGCGTTCGCAGAGGTCGAGGACACCGGCATGGGCATCTCCGCCGCCGACCAGGAGCGGCTGTTCGAACGCTTCTTCCGTACGACCGCGGCGACCGCTCAGGCCATACCCGGCATCGGGCTTGGGCTCTCGATCTCACAGGCGATCGCCGAAGCCCACGGGGGCAAGATCATCGTTGCCAGCCTGCTCGGAGTCGGCACGACGTTCCGCTTCGAGGCACCCCTTCCCCGCGCGAACACCGAGTTCCCACCACCGATTGTCGCCTTGGCGGCGGCCTGAACCGAATAGACGAGAGTGACGTCCTTGGCAATTCGCGCCGCTGATCGCGATCGCCTGTTCTCCGCGTGGGAGAGCTCGCCGTTCGGTCTCGTTGTCTTGAACGCCGACGGCTGCGCGGTTCACGAGAATGAAGCCTTCCGTTCGCTTACTGGTTACGACGCCGGCGAGTTGGCTCGACTGTCGGTGTCGAGCTACACGCACCCGGAAGACGCAGCGAAGGCGGCCACATGCCTCCAGCGCCTGCTGCAGGGTGCGACAACCTCTTACAGGCTCGAGACTCGACTGATCCGAAGAGACGGCGGAATGGTGTGGGTCGACTGCTACGTCACGCTGACTTATCCGATCGACGATGAGCCGCCGACTGCGGTGGCCATGGTTCACGACATCACGTCGCGAAAGCTGAGCGAAGCTCGGCTCGAGGAGCAGAATGTCCGTTTGTCGCGGGTGCTGGAGACCCGAAGGGAGATCGCCGGCGCCGACTTCGGGCTCGATGAGGTTGCACGCCTCGTCGTACTGCGTGCGAAGGAGCTGACCGCCTCCGACGGTGCAACGGTCAGCATTCTCGAAGAGGGCGAACGTCCGGTGCACGTCGTGATCGGCGAAGCCGAGGCGACAGTCGATCTGGACATTCCGCTTTTGCACCGGGGCCGCAAGGTCGGATCGCTCAGCATCTCGAAAGAGCGTGGCGCGACCGACGATGACCGCCGCACACTCGAAGTTCTCGCGATCCTCCTCACTTCGGCGGTAAGCGACGCGGCCGAGCGCGAGGCGAGGCGCGATCAGAAAGAAGCGCTCAGCCGTTTTGAGACGATCTTCGAGGCAGCCCCGATCGGCATCGGTCTCGTCAGCCTCGGACGGCCGCCTTCAGAGCACGAACTCGGCCATGCGTGACATCACCGGGCGCAGCGCCGAGGAGCTCGCGAAGCGAAGCACCATCGGGTACACCGCGCCCGAGGACATCGACGAGGTCATCAGACTCTTCACCGGCATGGTCGAGGGACAATACGACTCGTACCGGCACGAGATGCGTCTCTTCGCCAAAGACGGCGAGGTCGTCTGGGTCGACGCCGCCACGGCGCTCCTGCGCGACGCGGACGGAAGACCGCGGGGGGCCGTCTCAATGGCTCAGAACATCACAAAAAGGCGCGCCGCCGAAGAGCAGTCGCGCCAATCGGAAGCGCGCTACCGCACCCTTGTCGAGCAGCTGCCGCTGATCACACACATCGACACGCCGTACTCGGCCGACGAAACCGCTCAGTACGTGAGCCCGCAAATCGAGGCGATTCTCGGCTACAGCCTCGAAGAGTGGCACGCAGACCCCTCGTTCTTCGACGACCATCTTCATCCAGAGGATCGCGACCGCGTCCGCGAGGCGCAGCGGGAGGCCCGGCAGAGCGCAGAGCCGCTCGAGCTCGAGTTCCGGTTCATCGCCGCCGACGGCCGGGTCGTCTGGCTGAAGGACAGCCACACCGTGGTCCGCGACGAGACGGGCAAGCCGCGGTATACGCAGGGCTTCGCCATCGACGTGACCGCCCAAAAGCAGGGCGAGCAGGATCGCGAGGCCCTCCTCACGCACGCGCAGGAGCAGAACGAGCGCCTGCTGAAGCTCGATCGGATGAAGGACGAGTTCATCGCTCTCGTCTCGCACGAGCTACGCACGCCGTTGACGTCGATCTGCGGCTACCTCGAGCTCTTGTTGCAGGATGACGTCCTGGCCGAGCTCCCCGCGGCGCAACTGAACTGGCTCGAGGTGATCGACCGCAACGCCGAACGCTTGCTGCGGTTGGTCGAGGACCTCCTGATCACGGCACAAGCGAGCGCCGGGAATCTCGCCCTCGAGCTAGGCGAGCTCGACGTCGCAGCGATCGTCGCGCAAGCCGTGCAGGCAAGCACGCCGGTCGCCACGGCGCGCGGCATCGCCCTCAACTGCTCGACGGAGCCGCTTCCCGCCGCCGACGGCGACCGGCTGCGCATCGGGCAGGTAATCGACAATCTCGTCTCGAACGCGCTCAAGTTCACACCGGCGGGCGGCAGAATCGACGTGCGCGCCTACCCATACCGCTCCTCGGTGCGAATCGAGGTAACCGACACGGGAATGGGCATCGCAGAGAACGAGCAGGTGCAACTCTTCGACCGGTTCTTCCGCACCGCACGTGCGCAGGAGCTGGCGATCCCAGGCGTTGGGCTCGGCCTCTCGATCTCGAAGGCGATCATCGAGGCGCACGACGGCCGGATCTCCTGCCGCAGCGTCGAGGGAATCGGCACGACATTCTTCGTCGACCTGCCGGCGGCCGGCGAGCCCGAGTGCATCGTGGCCGCCTGACGAACCGCGGTGGATTGCCGCGGTTCGGGAGAAGGCTCGGGCAGAATCCGCGTCTGGGCTCCTTGCTAGCGCTCGGCTAGGCTCGGTTCAGATGGTCGGCTCCGGGCGAAAACGAGAGTCTGTGTTCGACCGGCTCGCGCCAACACTCATCTGTGTGGTGCTGGGCTGTAAGCAGGCGTGCGTCGCCCCGGGGAACGACCGGCGATTCGCGCAAGCGCGCATGCTCGCCGTCCTCGCCGCCTTCGTCGTCAACGTAGTCGCGATCTGATGCACGTGGTCGTGGCGATTACCGGCTCGGCCGTGCTGGCTCTGGGTGCCGCGTCGAGCGTGCCGCCACCGCCTGCCCCGGGAGCGTGGCATCAGCTCGGTGCGGCGATGACCTCGCGCCCCGGGAAAGGCCTTCATTTCTTCAGAACGGCCTTGAGCCCGCAGGGGCTTGGGATCGTCGTCAAGTCATCGTCGAACCGGCCGATCCAGGGTGGCTGGTCCAGCTGGTGCGAAATCGCGGACGACGACGGCCCGGTGGAGCAGCTGCAGGGCACGCTCGCCGGTGTGAAGACGGTGGTCGCTTACCCGCACGTGCTCTCGGGTGCAACGCGCTGTTATGTCTCCGTCTATACGAGGGCGCCGGGCCCCTCGGCGAAAACAGCGGCCGCGGAGTTCTCGTACTAGGCACGAGACCGGGCGCGGTGACCATCGCGGTGGCTCTCGCCTCGGCGCTGGTTGTGAGTGGATCGGTGCCGGCAGCCCCGATCGCCACTCGCTTGCCCCTTCGGACGGTCGCACGCGTCCCGCTCTCGGGGCCGAGTGTCCGATTCGACTACACGAGCCTCGATCCGAGCACGAACGAGCTTTGGATCTCGCACATGGACGCAAGCCAGCTGCTCGCCGTCGATGTGCATACGCGCAAGATCGTCAAGACGATCGCCGCTCCCGGTGTTCACGGCGTCATCGCGGTACCCTCGCTTCGTCGGGTCTTCGCGTCGGCGACCAACGCACGCGAGGCCATGACGATCAACGCGCAGACCGGGGCGGTCCTCGCGCGGGCTCCCGCGGGCGCCTATCCCGATGGGCTCGCCTACGATCCCGTCGAGCGCCACGTCTTCGTCTCCGATGAGACCGGCGGGGTCGAGACCGTGATCAACGCGCGCGGAGCTCGGATCGCGACGATCCCGCTCGGCGGCGAGGCCGGCAACGTGCAGTACGACGCCGGCTCTGGCCGCGTCCTCGTCGACGTCCAGACCCGCGGTGACATCGCCGATCATCGACCCCCGCTCGAACAAGATCGTCGCGGCGTCTGCCGCTCCAGGGCTGCGCCAACCCGCACGGGCTGCTCGTCGATTCCTCGCGCCGCCTCGCTTTCGTCGCCTGCGACGCCAACGCCAGGCTCCTGACGCTTGACCTCCGCACGCTGCGCGTCACCGGCAACGCGAGCGTCGGAGACACGCCCGACGTGCTCGCCTTCGACGCCTCACTCCACCGCCTCTATGTCTCGGCCGAGAGCGGCGTCGTCGCCGTCTTCGCCGAGCACGCACGCAGCCTCACGAAGCTCGGGCAGGCCTTTCTCGCGCCCGAGGCGCACACAGTTGCGGTCGACTCACGCACGCACCTCGTCTACTTCCCGCTGCAGAGCGGCTCGACCGGCCGCGCCCAACTCCTGATCATGGCGCCGGCGTAGCGGCTCTTGAGGCGCCTTCCGCCTCGCAGCCGCACCCGCGCGGCATCTCATTTCCGATGAAGCCGACGACTCCCGCGGCGGCCAGCACCCAGAGGTGGGTCAGATGCCGCTCGCCCGCCGCTTGTGCTCAGACGTAAACAGAACGGTAAGGCCGTCCTTACACGGCACCCCTAGGTTGCGTTCGTGCGCCTCCTCGTCACGGCCGGCGTCCTCGCCGCCGTCGCAGCTCTGGGCGGCAGCGCCCGCGGCTCAAACCCTGCTGAACTCATCGCGGCAACACCGGCATGGGCGCCCGATGGCACGCACCTCGCGTTCGCCGGTGCAACGCTCGACTCCGGCCGCAGCGACATCTACACGGTGGCGCGCGACGGCACTGAGATCGTGAATCTGACATCGGTGGATGACGAGCCGAACCATCTGTTCCCCGCGTGGTCGCACGACGGTGACGTGATCGCATCGGCGACGGCGCTCGGAGGACCGAACGACAACCACGAGGTCTACTCGGTGACGCCCTCGAACGGGGGGATGACAGCTCATATCGCCACGTCGACCGCGGTCGGCCCAACCAGGTGGTCGTACGACGATCGCTGGATCGCCTTCGATGCCAGAGAGTCCGCGCTGGTCGCCAAGGCTGACGGGTCGGAACAGCACGAGCTCACCGCACCAGCGTGCTGCGCGATCTGGGCTCCCCATGACGTACGACTGTTGGTGTACCGCGTGCACGCCGCCGGCGACGGAGGCGATGTGTATCTCGTCACGCCCGCGGGGCACGTCCTCCGGCGGTTGACGCGCCCTCTCATCCATCGCGTCCCCGGTGCTCCCCTCAACACGAGCAACACCCCAGTCGCCTGGTCCCGAGACGGGCGACACATCCTGTTCTGGAGCACCCGCACCGTGAGACCCTCTCTCTACGTGATGCGGGCGGACGGCAGTGGTCAGCGCCGTATCGCACCGGGTCGAAACGGCGACTTCTCGCCGTCCGGAACGCAGGTCGTCTATGCGGCCAAGGGCATCTGGGTCGTGCGCAGCGACGCTACGGGACGGCGACGCCTCGCTCCGGATGGGGCCTGGCCGCGCTGGTCGCCGCACGGCGGTTGGATCGCATTCGTCGCGACCAGGGCGCCGGGAGTCACCGGAATCGACCTCATCCGGCCGGACGGCACCGACCGGCACGCGCTCGTTGGTGGTTCTATGCCGTAGGCACGGGTAGGGCATCGCTGAGCAACGTGCGGCGGGAGCTGCGGACGCGCCCGGCAGGATTCGAACCTGCGACCCGCGGATTAGAAGATCGGTCGAACACGCTGCGCGTAACTGTTCTTGGGTGTGTTGCGTGTTCTTGGGTGCGCTCGTGCGCACTGGATTGCCGCGGTTCGGGACAAGATTCGGGACTAAGTCTCGGGCCGCTGAGTTGGGCATTTGCCGTCGCGACCTCGGGCGGGCGTAGAGCCGCCCGCCCGAGGTCCCACGGGCTCGCCGTCAGGACCGTCCAGGGCCCCAGACCGACCAGAGGTCGAACGTCGGGCCAGAAACGAGATCTGTCTGGACACCGGTGCGGAGATCGAGACGCCACACGTCGCCGTCGTTGAATGCGGCGTCGAATCTCGAGAAGGTCAATGACGCCCCGTCGGGCGAGAACGCAGGGAGCTGGGGGCTGCCACCGTCCGCGTCCGTCGTGACCTGACGGGTGAAGAGCCCGAAGAGATCGCGGATATAGAGGTGCGACTGCAGCTGGTCACAGCCGCCTGCGCAGGCGATTAGTCCCCGTGGCCCCAGTCAGGTTGGCATGCGCCGCGGCGTCGTCGGTGATCCGCCGGAGGCCTGTCCCGTCCGAGCGGACGACCCACAGGTAGCTCAGCCCGGCAGTGAACGCTGTACGTGTCGAAGGTGATCCAGAGACCCGAGGGCGACCAACTCGGGTCGAACGCTTCCTGTCCGGGGACAGACGGCGTAATCGCGTGTGCTTCCCGGAGCGGAGATCTTGACGACGATTCGTGCGTTGCGTTCGCCGGCGGTACCTGACGAGTAAGCGATCGACTTCCCGTCGGGAGAAAGGTCGGGCTGGATGTCGTTCGTCGCCGGCGAATTCGTGATGTTCCGCGGCCTGGCGCCTTGAGAAGAGCTCAGGAACACATCGGTCGTGGACTGGCCTGCGTCGATGCTGTCGTAGGCAAACAAGCGCCCAACCCGGGAAATGTCCGGATGGTGCCGCCTGCGGTCGTGATCTGGGCGACCGCGCCGCCGCACGGGTTTGTCGCAAACAGGTTCGGGATCCCGTTCTGGTCGAACCTGCTGAAGACGATCGCGCCGCTGTCGCATCGGGGACCGTGTCCCGCGGCGCGAGCGGCAGATGACGATCCAAATGCGGCCGCGCACGCCGCGGCGATCGTGAGCGCGAGAGCAGTCGTGATGGTCGGACGGTGTTTGCACCGTGGTCCTCCTTGCGTCGTGATGTGCTCGAAACGAGCTGCGTTACGACAATGGAATGCGCGAGACCGTGTCGTCGACTGCGTTCGCGACCCAGAGCGAGCCGAAGCCGATCGCGATCTCTCCCCCGCCTCCTGCAGCGGGATACGACTGAAGGACGTGTCCGGTCTTCGGATCGATTTGTGTCACCGCATCATCCGACGTGCGCAGGAACAGCGTGCCGTCGGTGCCGGTCGCGATCCCTGGGAGCCCCCATTGGCTGAATGGGGTGAACTTGATCGGGAGCAGCTCCGCCGAGTTGCTCTGGGGATCGATGCGAAAGAGACCAGCCGGATTCGCGACCCAGACATAGCCACCAGCGATGGCCGCGGGACCTCCGCTCAAGTAGCCGGTGGTGATCGAGTTGCCGGACTTCGACCCCGGCAACGGGATCACCGCGGTTACACGATTCGTGGCCGTGCTGATCCGGATCACGGCATTGTCGGGGGAGTAGACCCACACAGATCCCAGTCCGGCCGCGGTAACGAGATTGAACCCAGGTGCGGGGTTGACGCCGAACTTCGTAATCCGAGCGACGACCCGCCGAGTCGAGGGCTTGATCCGCAGCAGTGCCGGCTGCTGGAAGCTTGACACCCACCAGCTATTTGCGGCGACGGCGACCGTCACGCCCTCGTGGCGGCCGAGAATGCGCATCTTCCAGGGGTCGATCCGGTAGACGTAGGCAGCGCTGCCGTCGGGCGCCGGGCTGTCCGCCCAGACCACGCCGCCAGCAAGCGTCAAGGAGCCGTTGATCGGCCCGGGCAGGAGGAGCTTTCCTGTGACGCGGTTCGTGCGAGGGTTGACGCGGTAAAGGACGCCGTTTCGATGGCCCGCGATCCAGACCGACCCGTAGCCGGCGGCGACGATCGCCGGAAAGCCGGGCGCTGAGATGGTCGCCGACACGCCGGCCGGTGGCGCAGCCGAGCTCGGCCGCGCGGAGGCAATCGCCGCGCTGAGCGCGAGGGCTGCGACGACGCCGGTGCCGACAACGGTTCGCGAAGCTCCCGTAAATCGCATTGTTCCTCCTCTGGTTCGTGGGATGAAGGCCTCTCGCGACGAACCGTCCCAGCACGTCGCAAAGATCCGGTTGCGCAGCCGTAAATCCGCCGCAAATGCCACCCTTGTCGTCGTCACGTCCGGGCTCTAGCGTCCCGGGTGGTGGAGGATCAACTCGAGTTCCGGATCCTCGGACCGCTAGAGGTCGAACGCGGGAACCCGGTGCCGGTCGGCACGGGCAGGGAGGCAGCGCTCCTCGGCGCGCTGCTCTTGCGTCCGAACCGGACGGTCTCTACGGACAGCCTGATCGAAGCGCTCTGGGACGAGGGGCCGCCGGCGAGCGCGCGCGAGATGATCCGGATCTACGTCGCGCGTCTTCGCAAGGATCTGCGCCGCGCAGGCGCAGGGGACGCGATCGCGACCGTGGCGGGCGGTTATGCAATCAACGTCGGCGACGGGACACTCGATGCGTCACGATTCGAACAGCTTCGCGCTGAAGGGCTTGCAGCGTCCGCGGCAGGCGACGCAGAGCGGGCGGTGACGACACTCGCGCAGGCCGCGGCGCTCTGGCGGGGCGCGACACTCGCGCACCTCGAGCTCTTTGGCTACGCATATGAGGAGATCAGGCGCCTCGAAGAGCTGCGGATTGCGACCATCGAAGCCCGCATCGACGGCGAGCTCGAGCTCGGGCATGGCCAAGAGCTTGTCGCCGAGCTCGGAGCCCTGATCCGCGAGCACCCCTACCGCGAACGGCTCCGGGCATCGCTCATGCTCACGCTCTATCGCGGCGGCCGCCAAACCGAGTCGCTCGCTGCATACCGCGATGCGAGCCGCACCTTGCTCACTCTCGGACTCGAACCAGGTCCCGAGCTCCGCGAGCTCGAACGCTCCGTTCTCAGCCATGACCCGTCGCTGCTCGCTCCCGCAGCCACCGTCAACGACACTGCCGCGCGCCACGGCGCCGGCGTTTCTCGCACCGTTCCCGCGCC
This sequence comes from uncultured Actinomycetes bacterium, assembly GCA_963848665.1. Lineage (GTDB taxonomy): Bacteria > Actinomycetota > Thermoleophilia > Gaiellales > Gaiellaceae > Palsa-739. Next base: position 154,473 of record CAWKEF010000001.1, on the reverse strand, counting down.
ATCACGCTCGTAGCAGGCAGCGCAGCGCTTGGCGTTGTTCTGGTCGCAGTCTTGCTGACCCGCGGCGGAGCGCCGCTACGACCGCAGGTCGAGTCGGTTGTTGTCGTCGATCCCGCGCAGGGACGCGCCGTCAAGCAGCTGGCGCTCGGAAGCATCCCCGGTGCGATCGCCATCGAGGGCCGTCACTTGTGGGTTGTGAACCCGGTGGACCGCACCATTTCGGAGTTCGACGCCACGACGTTGAGGCATCTTCGAACCATTGGGCTCTCGACCGAGCCGTATCGACTCGTGGCGGAGCGAGGTGAGCTCTGGCTCGGCAACGCGTTCGACGGCACGCTCACGCGGCTCGACGTCGGCACCGGCGTCCTCTCGCCGCCGTTCCGACCCGAGCCCCGATCGGTCGGTCGGGTTGCGCTCCTGCGCGCATTCGGCTCGCTCTGGGTTGGGTCCCAGGACAACATCGTCTCGCGCCTCGACCCGCGCACAGACGACCTTCAGGCAACGATCCCCGGGATCGACGCCCCTGAAGATCTCGCCGCCACGTCCGACGCGGTGTGGGCCGTCCAGGCACGGAAGCCGATCGTGCTCGAGTTGAGTCCGAGCACGAATCGCATCATCGGCCGCGTTCGCATGACCGGCCACCCGGTCGGTCTCGCAACCGTTGCCGGCTCGCCGTGGGTGCTCACGGCCGATCCCGCACGACTGTCGCGAATCGACCCAACTTCGAGGCGTGTTGCCGCATTCGTCCCGCTCGGCGCCAACCCAAGCGGAGTTACGAACGGGATGGGACGGTTGTGGGTCGTGAACGCCGAGCGGGGCACTCTCACGGAGATCGACCCGCTCCGCGCACGCGTCGTTCGTACGACAGAAATCGCGCAGCCATTGGGCGGAATCGTCGCCGGTGCCGGCCGCCTCTGGCTGACGATCCCCTAGATGCGCCCGGCAGGATTCGAACCTGCGACCCGCGGATTAGAAGTCCGCCGCTCTGTCCACTGAGCTACGGGCGCATGTAGCTGAGAGTACCCCTGCGCGGGCTGTTTCCCTTTTCCCCGACGCGGAATAGGCCCTGCAAGCGACGAAAGGGGTTCACGAATGGCCGAGCAGAAGCTTGCAGGGAAAAAGGTTGCGATTCTTGCTGCAGATATGTTCGAGCGCGTCGAGCTCGAGGAGCCGCGCAAGGCACTCGAGGACGCGGGCGCGACGACGGAGATCGTCTCGATCCACGACGGCGAGATTCAGGGCTTCGACCACTTCGAACCCGCGAAGAAGGTGAAGGTCGACAAGACCGTCGAAGAGGTCTCCGCGTCGGATTACGACGCACTGCTCGTTCCCGGCGGCGTGGGTAATCCCGACCAGCTGCGCGGCGACGAGAACGCGGTCAACTTCGTCCGCGACTTCGTCGAGTCGAAGAAGCCGCTCGCAGTCATCTGCCATGGTCCCTGGGTGCTCGTCGAGGCCGGCGCAGTCCGAGGCCGGAAGCTCACCTCTTGGCCCACGCTCCGGACGGACATCCAGAACGCCGGCGGCACCTGGGTCGACAAGGAGGTCGTCGTCGACAACGGCATCGTCACGAGCCGGAAGCCCGACGACATTCCGGCGTTCAACAAGAAGATGATCGAGGAGTTCGCCGAAGGGCGGCACGAAGAGCGCGCTGTCGGCGGTGCACGCTCGAAGTCGGCTGACGCTACGCTGTAGCCGCTTCGCGGTGGCGGTAGCTCAGTTGGTAGAGCCCCGGGTTGTGGTCCCGGTGGTCGCGGGTTCGAGTCCCGTTCGCCACCCTTTCACTCTGAAGGCGCCAGGCGCCGTCGCTAGGGTGCTGGTGTTGGCCGACGCCCTCGAGCAGCTGAAGTCCCGCCTCGTCGACTACCAGTCGCTCGAGTGCTCACGCATCTGCTTGCGTGGGACCAGCGCACGGTGATGCCGCCGGGCGGCTTCCAGCACCGGGCGAATCACCTCTCCCTGCTGCAGCGACTCGGGCATCAGATGCTGATCGATCCGGAGACCGGCCGCCTGCTCGACGAGCTCGAGCAGCGTGATCTCGATCCCGACTCCTGGGACGGCGCGCTCGTGCGGGTCACGCGCCGTGACTACAACAAGGCCGTCCAGGTTCCGGTCGAGCTCAGCTCGGAGATGGCGCGCGCGGCATCCGAATCCGCGCCGGGCTGGCTCGAAGCGAAAGCGACGTCGAACTTCGACCTCTTCCTGCCGCTGATGGAGCGAAACGTCGAGCTCCGCCATCGCTACGTCGAATGCTTCGGGCCGCAGGAGCGAGGCCTACGACGTCCTCCTCGACGACTTCGAGCCGGAGATGAAGACGCGGAGGTGTCGCGCATCTTTGCCGAGATCAAGCCCGAGCTCGTGCAGCTGATCTCGGAGCTTCGCGATCGTGACGTCGACGACTCCTTCCTCACGGGCGACTTCGACCTCGACGAGCAGGTCGCGCTCGACTACGAGGTCGTCGACCTGTTCGGTCACCGTCCGCACACCTGGCGGATCGATCCGACCGAGCACCCGTTCGCGGCGGGTGCCGGCATCGACGACATCCGGATCACGACGCACTACTACCGCGACGAGCTTCAAGTCGCTCTTCTCGACGATGCACGAGTACGGGCACGGGCTCTACCAGCACCAGCTGCCTCGCGAGTGGGCGCACCTGCCGGTCGGGCAGTCGACCGGGCTCGGCATGCACGAGTCGCAGAGCCGCCTCTGGGAGAATCTCGTGGGCCGCAGCCTCCCCTTCTGGCGCTTCTTCTACCCGAAGCTGCAGGAGCGCTTCCCGCAGTTCCGCGGCGTGAGCGTCGAGCAGTTCTACGCAGCGATCAACAAGTCGCAGCCGTCGCTCATCCGCATCGAGGCCGACGAAGTCACCTACGGGATGCACATCATCCTTCGCTTCGAGCTCGAGCAGGACATCATCAACGGCCGCATCGAGCTGAAGGACCTGCCCGACCTCTGGGCACAGAAGATGAACGACTACCTCGGCATCGACGTGCCCGACCATGCGCACGGCGTGCTCCAGGACATGCACTGGTCGTCGGGGCTCATCGGCTACTTCTCGACCTACCTGCTCGGCACCGTGATGTCCGTGCAGATCTGGGAGAAGGCCGCGGCGGATCTGGGCGACCTCGAGGACCAGGTCGAGCGGGCCGAGTTCACGCCGCTGCGCGATTGGCTCGGCGAGAACATCCACTCGCAGGGTCGCAAATACGCTCCCCAGGAGCTGCTGCGGCGAGCAACGGGCTCGACGATCGACGCGAAGCCCTACCTCGCCTACCTGAAGCGGAAGTTCGGCGCGCCGGTCGCCGCCTGACCCCAGGGCTACGCTTACCCGGTACGGCCCCGTAGCTCAGCGGATAGAGCGGCAGCCTTCGAAGCTGCGCGCGGTGGTTCGATTCCACCCGGGGCCATCCAACCCCCGCGCAAACCGAGAGAAACGGCTTGCGCACCGCGACCCGAGAGCGGCGTAGCATGTCGGGCGTGATTGCCGCAGCACCCAGCTGGCCCGCGACGATCGGCATGTGCGCGGTGCTCCTTTCGATCGCGGCAGGGCTGTTCGTCCAGTGTCTGCGCGATCTCGGCGAAACAGCGGCCGGCGAAGGCGACCGCCGAACGTCACGGCCGCCTCTTCCCCTGATCATTTTTGGCGGCGTGCCCGTCGCAGCCTCAACCGTCGTGCTCTTCGCCGGCGTCGCGAACCGCGACGGCCGAATCGAAGGGAACGAGGCAGCGGTGCTTTGCGCCGGCACGGGCGCGTTCGTGCTGCTGGTCGCCATCGACCTCATCCGCTCCGCGCGGCGCCATCGCCCGACCACGCAGCACTGACAGCCGCGGATTCGCGCGCGGAGCAGCCGTCGCGCTTATGACCGTCCGCGAAGATGTGGCCGTGGGATGGGAGACACTCGATCAGTGGGGTGACGACGTCGCCCGTATAGAACCGCTCACCGGTGGAGTCGGCGTCAACGAGGTGTGGAGCGTGCGCGTCAACGGGCAGCTCGCCGTCGGTCGGCTCGGCAGGCGCAGCGACGCTGACCTTGCATGGGAGACCGACCTGCTGCGACACCTCGACGGTGCGGGGCTGGCGGTGCCGGTGCCCATCCCGACGACGGAGGGCAGGCACTTCGCCGACGGACTCGTTGTGATGACGTACGTGGAGGGCGGACCGCCCGAGACTGAGGCCGACTGGCGTCGCGTCGCCGAGACGCTCCGCCGGCTCCATCGGTTGACGCGGGGCTGGCCGCAGCGCCCGGGCTGGCGGTCCTCGACCGACCTTCTGCACGCCGAGACCGGGACGAAGATCGACCTCGGCGCGATGCCCGCCGAGGGCGTTGCTCGATGCCGTGCGGCGTGGGCGCGGCTCAGCGAACGAGAGCGGTGCGTCGTCCACGGCGACCCCAACCCGGCCAACATCCGCATGACGGCGGATCGGGTCGCTCTGATCGACTGGGACGAGTCGCACGTCGACGTCCCGGACCTCGACCTGGTGCTGCCCCACAACGCCGCAGGTCTCGATGGCGACACGCACGACGTTGCCGCGCAAGCATGGGCCGCATGGGAAGCCGCGGTGTGCTGGGACCCCAGCATGACCGACGAGTTTGCAGTCAAGCGGCTCGCCGAGGTTCGAGCGATCTGAGCAGCTTTGCGCGGCCCCTCGCTGCGTGTGACTTCGTGAATCGGGTTTCCGCTCGCGGGACCTCGATAGGATCGAGTCGTGAAGCTCGAGCTGACGCCGGACGAATTGCTCTCGACTACTCGGGCTGTACGGAAGCGTCTCGACCTCGCGAAGCCGGTTGAGCGTGAGGTGCTCGAGGAGTGCTTCCGGCTGGCGCAGCAGGCGCCGACTGCGAGCTATTCGCAGAACTGGCATTTCGTGGTTGTCACCGACTCCGACAAGCGCGCGGCGATCGGCGAGCTTTGGCGGCAGGTCGCCTACCCGTACCTCGAGCGGGGCGGCGGGCCGCGCGAGGGTCAGATGCAGCGGATCGGCGACGCGGTCGTACACCTCGCGGAGCACATCCACGAGGTGCCTGTGTTTGTCATCCCGTGCGTGCAGGGTCGCTACGAAGGAAAGTCGAACGCGCTCGTTGCGTCGATGTACGCCTCGATCATCCCTGCTGCATGGTCATTCATGCTCGCAGCGCGCTCGCGGGGGCTCGGCACCGTCTGGACGACGTTCCACCTGATGCACGAGCAGGAAGTTGCCGAGATCCTCGGCATTCCCTACGACGAGGTGACGCAGGTTGCGCTCATCCCCGTCGCCTACACGATCGGCACCGAGTTCAAGCCCGGCAAGCGCAAGCCGCTCGACTCGATGATCCACTGGGACAGCTGGTAGCCCGTCAGCTCCCGTTCGGCTTCAGATAGCGGTCGAACCACTCGAGCACGGCTTCGAAGCGTGTGACACGGTGCTGCGGTGAGCCTGAACGGGTGAGCTCGTGGCTTTCCGCCGGGAAGCGCACCATCTCGACCTCTTTGCCGAGCAGGCGGAGCAGCGTGAAGAGATGCTCGCCCTGCTCGATGCTGCACCGAAGATCTTGCTCGGAGTGCAGAACGAGCACCGGCGTCTCCATCTGCTGGGCGTAGGTCGCAGGCGACCGCTCGAGGTACGCGTCGACGTTCTCCCAGAGCGGACCGCCGAATTGCCGCTCGAACACCCAGAAGAGATCGCTCGAGCCGAACATGCTCACGAGGTTGTTGACCGCTCGCTCGGAGATGGCCGCCTTGAAGCGGTTCGTGTGGCCGATGATCCATGACGTCATGAAGCCGCCGTACGAGCCGCCGATCACCCCGAGCCGTTCCGGGTCGATGAAGTCGAATTTCTCGAGCGCCGTGTCGACGACCGCCATGCAGTCCTCGTAGTCGACGGTGCCCCAGCCAGGCCCGGCACCGCCGACCGGCCCGCGAATCGCGCGACCGTGCTCCTCGGAGTAGCCGGAGCCGCCGCGGGGATTCGAGAACAGGACGACGTAGCCGCCGGAGGCCATCACCTGGAACTCGTCGAAGAACCCCGTGCTGTACTGCGTGAACGGGCCGCCGTGGATCGTCAGGATGGCCGGGTAGCGGTTGCCCGCGTCGAAGCCGGGCGGACGCAGGATCCACGCATCGACCTCGTACCCGTCCTTCGAGATCGCCGTGAAGCGCTCGGGCTCGATCAGCTCTCGACCGGCGGTGAACTCCTTGCCGACGCTCGTCAACTGCTTGCCCTCGGTGCCCACGAACATCTCGCGCATGGTCGTGTGCGTCGACGCGGCGAAGGCGAACGCGTCGCCGCGTTTGTCGAAGTTGCTGATCACGTGCTCGCCGTCGAGCACGAGCGTGGGCTTGCTCGACCCGTCGGCCGGGACCGAGTAGAGGTAGATGTTGCCGCCCTCTTCGATCGTGAAGAGGAGCGTCTCGCCGTCCCAGACGGGCTCGCGCGAATCGGGATACGGCGCGCACTGCCGGTCGAGCGATTCGGTCAGAAGCTTCTGGCCGCTGCCGTCGGCGTTCATCACGCCGAGTTGGGAGTGATGCGGCTACGTTCCGTCCTCGACGGCCCGGTAGTACGCGATGCGGCCGCCGTCGGGCGAGAACGACGGGCTGTCGTACGAGCCGTCGTCCCCGGTCAGCGCCTTGGGCTCGCCGCCGTCCGCGTCGACGATGTAGATGCGGTTGATGAGCTCGGTATCCCAGCGCTCGTCACGCAAGCCGCCGAAGGCGATGCGCTTTCCGTCGGGTGACCAGACCGGGCCGCCGTGCTCGAAATCGCCGCTCGTCAACTGCCGGGGCTCGTCGCCGTCGAGGCCGACGACGAAGAGATGCTTCCGCCGGTCGCCGGTGAAGCCGACGCTGTCGAGCTTGTGGAACACCCGGGTGAATCGCCTCGGCTGCCGTTTCTTGTCGTCCTCTTCCTCGCCGGCCTCGTCGCGCACGCGCGCGCTGAAGACGAGGCGCTTCGAGTCAGGGGACCAGGCGATCTCCTCGGCGCCCTCTTTCTGGTCGGTCAGCTTGCGCGCCTCGCCGCCCTCGGCGGGGATGACGTAGAGGTTCATCGGTGTCTTGTCCTCGCCGCGGTTCGAGACGAACGCGAGCCACTTCCCGTCGGGGGACCAGCGCGGCGTCGAATCACGGCGCTCGCCCGACGTGAAGGGCCGCGGCTCCTCCGAGCCGTCGAGCGGCGCAACCCAGATCGCCGCGCGGTACTCGTTCGCCTCCCGGTCGACCTTGGTGACGGCGAACGCGACCCGTGTTCCGTCGGGCGAGATGCGTGGTTCGCCGGCGTTCGCGAGCTCGTAGATGTCTTCGGGCTGCATCCCTGCCACGAGGCGGGACTCTATGCAAACCGCTGAGCGGCCCGCGACGCCCAACACGCGCCTTGGCCCGTTCGCCGCTGCCTCTATCCTCCGTGGACGCCCGCGGGTGTGGCGGAACTGGTAGACGCGACGGGTTTAGGTCCCGTTGGGCCTCGCGGCCCTTGGAGGTTCGAGTCCTCTCGCCCGCACTAGCTCACCGACGGAGTTTCCTCAGGTTGCGCGTCGAGTCCACCAAGACGGACGAAATCTCGGGCCGTGACGTTGACGTGTCCTGCCCGTCTGGTATCGGGGCGCTCACACAAGTTGAGCCAAGGCTTGTGAAGTGACGATGTGCAACATGCCGCGCGTGAAGTTCACGATCGCGTTCGGCGGCTCGCCTCAGGACGTCACCATCATGCTCTCCGGTGTCGCCACCCCGGGAGGCTTTCGGCGCTTCAACGAGGCGCGCCTGTCGGATGAACGCTTCCGTGGAGGACTGGCGATTCTCCTCGATGCTTCCTTCCTCGACACGTCCCAGATGTCCGAGAGCATGTTCCAGACTGCGCTTGAGCCGATGCTCGAACATGAACTGATCGAGCCGCCGCTCGCGCTGGCGATTGTCGCTCCGGACGCGCGGACGTTCAAGGATGCGGTCATCGCGCGCGCCCATCTGGGCGGTCGTCGTTCGCATCGCGCGGTGTTCGCGTCGCGCGAAGAGGCACTCCTCTGGCTCGAACAGCAACGGCGCGCCGATATTTGACATGGGACACAGCTGCGCGATATCCGCGGCGCGACGGATTCAGCTTCCGCTGGGCTTTACGGCCCTTGGAGGCTCGAGTCCTCTCGCCCGCACTTCGAAGTGCTCGCGGCAGCCCGGGCCGCAGAAGTAATAGGTCGTGCCGTCGATCTCGAGGCGGAGTGCTTTCGAGCGGTCGACCGTCATGCCGCACATCGGGTCCTTGGCCCCGCGTCTCAGCGTCAGGGTGAGGAGTGCCGCGAAGACGCCGAGTGCGAGCGCGTTGAGGACGAGCTTGTAATCGAGCCCGATCGGCATGAAGACCGCCCGCCGATCGGGTCGCGTGTGCGGTATGAGCTGCGCGGCCCCGAAGATGCCGTCGACTGCGAGCGCCGCGAGCACCATCGTGACGAACATGAGGGCGATGATCCGCAGCGCGAAGCGGGACCCGTAGTACTTGCGGTAGATCGCGAGGATCGGCAGCACGATCAGGTCGGCGAAGATGAATGCGAGGACCCCGGCGAACGAGATCCCCCCTGACCACAGAACGGCAGCGAGCGGGATGTTGCCGATCGAGCACACGAACGAGACGACCGCGATCAGCGGTCCGAGAACGACGTTCTCGAGCAGTCGCAACGGCCCGGGCGCATCGTGCAGGAACGCCGCGTCGAACACTCGGTTCGGGATGAGCGCTGCAAACCCGGCGAGGAGGAAACCGATGCCGATCTCCTTCCAGAGCATCTGCCAGTCGCCGCGAAAGTTGTGGGCGACGTCCGACCACGCCTCGGCGGAGCGCAGCCGCCGGCGAAGCGGAAGCGTGCTCTCGACGCTCGGATGCACGTGGCCGGTCTCGGCCGAGCGTGCATGTGCGCGCGCCTCCTCCTCGAGCTTGCGTGAGACGAAGAGCCGGAGGAGCAGCGTCATCAGGACGATCAGGACGGCGCCGCCGGCGAACTCGGCGAGCGTGAAGCGCCAGCCCAGCAGGATCCAGAGCACGAGCCCGAGCTCCCAGACGAGGTTCGTGGACGCGAACTGGAACGCGAGCGCCGACACGGCAGACGCTCCTTTTTGGAAGAGCGTCTTTGCGATTGCGACTGCGGCGTAGGAGCACGACGACGATGCTGCGCCGAGGACCGTCGCGCGCGCCACCGGTGCAAAGCCGCTGCCGGCGAGAGCGCGCTCGATCCGCGCACGCGGCACCCACGCCTGGACCACCGCCGAGACCGCGAACCCGAAGACGAGGGCCCACCACACCTCGTAGGCCATGCGGCCCGCGTTCTCGAACCCGTGCGCGACGAGCATCAGCGGGTCTTCGCGAAGCGCCGCACAGCAGCCAACAGCTCTTCGGCCTTGTCTCGAGCGGCTCGCTTGTCGCCCGACGCAAATGCGTCGGCGACGCAGTGCTGCACGTGGTCGTCGAGGATCGCCATCGCGACACCCTCGAGCGCAGTCGACACCGCGCCGAGCTGCGTCAAGATGTCGATGCAGTAGCGGTCGTCCTCGACCATACGCTCGATTCCGCGCACCTGGCCCTCGATGCGGTGCAGGCGCTTGACGAGCTCGGGCTTGCGGTCTGCGTAGCCGTGGGCCACGCCGCAAGTATACCGCCGGGGGGTATGCCGAGCGCTACTGCTGGGCGGGTGCGCGCGCGACGAGGTACGCGACCGCGGAGAGCATCGCCACCCAGATCATGGTGACGCCCAACATCAAGAACAAAGCCCAGTTCGTCATCGCGGGGAGGTCGTCATTCGAGGTCGGACCCCAACCACCTTCCCCGCCGACGTGCGAATTCCTCGCCGGGTCAGCCGACCAGGCTGCGGATGTGAGCCGCGGCGCGTGCCAGCGCGTCCGCGTCGAACAGGTAGGGCGTCGCGTTCGGGATCGCGTGCTCGGGACCGTCGAGGTCGTCGGAGCCGGCGGCCGCGTTCAATGCGTAGCGCACGGGGATCTCGTGGCAGACGACGAGAGTCGCCTGCTCCGAGCGCTCGAGCAGGCGCTCGAACGCACTCGCGTAGCGGCGTGCAGCATCGTCGAGGCTCTCTCCGCCGGGGAATGCGTCGCTGCGCACGTGCTTGCTCTTCCAGGCGCGGTACTCGTCGATCGTGACTCCCTCGAGCTCGCCGACGTAGATGTCGTCGAGGAGCGGTTCCTCGAGGCGAGGAATGTCTCGGCCGCGGAGCGCCTCGTCTGCAGTCTCGCGCGTCCGTCCGAACCTCGTGTGGATGCAGATCTCGAGCGGGAGCTGCGCGAGCTCGTGCCCGAGGAGCTCGGCGCTTGCTCGTCCCTCCGGCGTCAGGCGCACCTCGACGCTCGGGTCGCCGTTCACGCGATGCGCGACGTTGAGCGTCGAATTGGCATGACGAGTCAGTACGAAGAGCCGCAAGGCGCCTAGCCTAAACCCTCCTCAGCCCAGAAGGGGTCTGCTTGAATGGCCAGATGCAAGCCCAGGTCGAGGAACTGCCCGAAAATCGCGTGCGCTTGACGGTTCAGGTGCCGTCGCACGACGTGCACCATGCGGTCGAGCATGCTGCGTCGGATCTCGCCCAGACCGCGAAGATCCCCGGCTTCCGCAAGGGCAAGGTTCCTCGCCAGGTGCTCGTCCAGAAAGTCGGCAGAGAGCGCCTGATGACGGAGGCGATCGAAAGCCACATCGGCGGTTGGTTCTGGAACGCAGCCGCGCGGACGCGCGTGCGTCCGATCGCGCAGCCCGAGTACGAGTTCGAGCTCCCGACGGGTGACGACGAGGACTGGGAGTTCCGGGCGACCTTCCCCGTGCCCGCCAAGCCCGAGCTGCCGGACTGGACGACGCTCGAGGTCGGCGCGATCGAGCCGGAGGTGCCGGACGAGCTCGTGCAGCAGGAGCTCGACGCGTTGCGCTCGACCGTCGCGGAGCTCGTACCCGTCGAGGGCCGACCGGTGGCCGAGGGCGACACGGTGATCCTCGATCTCGTCTCGCCGGAAGGCGAGACCCGGCGCGACTACGTCGTCGAGCTCGGCCGCGGCGCGGTCGTCGACGAGGTCGAGCAGGGTGTCCTCGGCGTGGGGGCGGGCGAGACGAAGGAAATCGAGTTCGACCTCGCGGACGACTCGAAGCAGGCGGTGAGCGTGACCGTCAAGGAGATCAAGGAGAAAGTCCTTCCCGAGCTCGACGACGAGCTCGCGCGCGCGGCGAGCGAGTTCGAGTCGATCGCCGAGCTGCGCGCCGAGATCGAGTCGCGACTTCGAGAACAGATCGCCGAGGAAGTCGAGGCGCAGTTCCGATCCGACGTCGTCGACGCGCTCGTGAACGCATCGAAGGTCGACGCCTCGGGCCCGCTCGTCGAGGCCCGCACGCGCGAGCTCCTGCGCGGGCTCGCCCGGCAGGTCGAAGCGCGCGGAATTCCGCTCGATACATATCTGTCGATGACGGGGCAGCAACCCGAGCAGCTGCTCGTCCGGCTCGGCGAGGAGGCGACGCGCTCGGTGGCGCGGGAGCTCGTGCTCGATGCCGTGGCCGATCAGCTCGACATTCAGGTTCCCGACGAAGAGATCGAGGCTCTCGTACGTGAGCAGGGGAGCGAACTCGGCGACGACGTCGACGACACGCTGCAGCGCCTGCGCGAAACGGGCCGCTTCGAGGCGCTCCGCGACGATCTCCGACTTCGCAACGCGCTCGACCGCGTTGCGGCCGAAGTGAAGCGGATCCCGCGCGAGCTCGCGGAGGTGCGCGATGCGATTTGGACTCCCGACAAGGAAAAGCAGCAGACCGACACGAAACTCTGGACCCCCGGCAGCGAAGGAGCCTCATGAACGACCCGTCGAACCTGATCATCCCGTCCGTCATCGAGCAGACCTCGCGAGGCGAGCGGTTCTTCGACATCTACTCGCGGCTCCTCAACGAGCGCATCATCTTTCTCGGCACGCCGATCGACGACAACGTCGCGAACCTGATCGTCGCGCAGATGATCCACCTCGAGTCCGAGGATCCCGACAAGGACATCAACATCTACGTGAACTCGCCCGGCGGCTCGGTCTACGCGGGGCTTGCCATCTACGACACGATGCAGTTCATCAAGCCGGACGTGGCAACGACCTGCGTCGGGATCGCGATGTCGATGGGCGCCCTCCTTCTTGCCTCCGGCGCAGAGGGAAAGCGGACCGCGCTGCCGAACTCCAAGATCCTCATCCACCAGGTGTCAGGCGGCTTCCAGGGCCAGGGCACCGATATCGAGATCCAGGCCCGGGAAACGATCAATCTCAAGCGGCGCCTGGAGGAGATCATCGCCCAGCACACGAATCAGCCGATAGAAAAGGTGTCCAAGGACATGGAGCGCGACTACTACATGGACGCCAACGACGCCCATCAGTACGGGATCGTCGACCAGGTCATCGCGCACCGGTAGACGAAACGGCCGGACCGAGGTACAAGGAGACGACGTGGCCAGGGCAAGCGAAGGCAATGAGCAGCTCCTCTGCAGCTTCTGCGGGAAGAGCCAGCGACAGGTCAAGAAGCTGATCGCCGGCCCCGGCGTCTACATCTGTGACGAATGCATCGATCTCTGCAATGAGATCATCGACGAGGAGCTCACCACTCCGACTCAGCTCGACCTCGACAATCTGCCCCGCCCGCGGGACATCTACGCCGTCCTGAACGACTACGTCGTCTCGCAGGAAGAGGCGAAGCGGACGCTCTCCGTCGCGGTCTACAACCACTACAAGCGCGTGCAGATGGGGACGGACGAAGGGGAGGTCGAGCTCCAGAAGTCGAACATCCTCCTCCTCGGCCCGACCGGCTGCGGCAAGACGCTGCTCGCCCAGACGCTCGCCCGGATCTTGAACGTCCCGTTCGCGATCGCCGATGCCACCGCGCTGACCGAGGCGGGCTACGTCGGCGAAGACGTCGAGAACATCCTGCTGAAGCTGATCCAGGCCGCCGATTTCGACATCAAGAAGGCCGAGACCGGGATCATCTATATCGACGAGGTAGACAAGATCGCGCGCAAGGCGGACAACCCGTCGATCACGCGCGACGTCTCGGGCGAGGGCGTGCAGCAGGCGCTGCTGAAGATTCTCGAGGGGACGGTTGCGTCAGTCCCGCCGCAGGGTGGCCGCAAGCATCCTCACCAGGAATTCCTCTCGATCGACACGACGAACATCCTCTTCATCTGCGGCGGCGCCTTCGCCGGCCTCGACAAGATCATCGCCCGCCGCATCGGCAAGAACGCTGTCGGCTTCGGCGCGGAGGTGCGGTCGAAGCACTCGTTCGAGTCGAGCGACCTGCTTGCGGGCGTGATGCCCGAGGATCTCCTCAATTTCGGCTTGATCCCCGAGTTCATCGGGCGCCTGCCCGTCATCTCGGCGGTGCACCAGCTCCGCAAGGAGGATCTGGTGCAGATCCTCACCGAGCCGAAAAACGCATTGTCGAAGCAGTACCACCGCTTCTTCGGGTACGACGGCATCGAGCTCGTCTTCACGGACGACGCGCTCTGGGAGATCGCCGACAAGGCGCTCGAGCGCGAGACCGGAGCGCGCGGGCTTCGCTCGATCATCGAGGGTGCGCTGCTCGACGTGATGTTCGAGCTGCCGTCCAGGCGAGACGTGACGAAGTGCGTGATCACCAAGGAGACGATCTCCCAGGGGATCCGGCCGACGCTCGTGACGAGCGGCGGGACGTACGCCGACGACGAGCCCGACGAGCCCGTCGAGCAGACCGCCTAGGGCTCCGTCAGCCTGCGCTCTCTCCGGCGGCCGATGATCGCGGCGTCCGGGCGCTTCCAGAGGCCCAGGCTGAGCTCGAAGCCGGGGATCTTCGGACGAAGCTCGGGCCGGTAGACGCGGTCGATAGCCCGGCGGACGAGCTCCGCCATCGAGAGGCCCGTCCGGATCGACTCCCCGAGCAGGTACGCATGCTGCCGGTCGGTCAGCGTGAGCTGGGTCTTCCGGCTCATCAGGTGAAGGTGTCTGTAGCCATCGATGCAGGTGTACACAGCCATCCCTCGAGGCTTTGCCGAGCTATCTGAGCGTCTATGTCACGGAACGGTCCCTCACCCGCCACCGAGCGGCCGCCGGTCCTCGGCTATCCAGGGCTACATGTGGGCGCCGAGTGTCGTACGGTGGGGCGATGGCCACTGACCTCGAGCCGGGCGCCGAGTTCGGCCCTTCGTCCTGGATTGACGTGCCGCAGGCGCGCATCGACGCGTTCGCAGAGGCAACGGGCGATCACCAGTGGATCCATGTCGATCCCGAGCGCGCAGCCGAAGGGCCGTTCGGAAAGACGATCGGGCACGGCTACCTCACGCTCTCCCTCGTCCCTGCGATGTCGTACGAGGTGGTTCCGAGGCAAAGCGGAGGCATGGGGATCAACTACGGTCTGAACAAGGTGCGGTTCCCCGCCCCGGTTCCCTCAGGCTCGAAGGTTCGCGGCACCTTCCGCGTCACCGCCGTCGAGGAGGCCGATTGGGGCTTCCAGGCAACGATGGCGGCGACGGTCGAGCGGGAGGGTGGCGACAAGCCCGTCTGCGTCGCCGAGCTCGTGTTTCGTTACTACCGCTAGAGCGTTCCGCGCTCGAGCTCGATTTCCCCTGAACGGTGCCTTAGCCGCAACCGCTCGCGCGACGCTCCCGTTTCACCTTAAAAGGAGGAACACATGGCTGGATGGCTATGGGCCGTGATCATCGCGGCGGCAGTTGTCGTGCTCCTGCTCGTCCTCTGGCAGGGCCTGAAGGCCCGCCGAACTCGCGAGCTGCAGGACCGTTTCGGGCCAGAGTACGACCGGACGCTCGAGGGCGCAGAGAGCAAGCGGAACGCGGAGGCCGACCTGGCGGCGCGCGCCGAGCGGCGCGACTCGCTCGAGATCAAGCCGCTCGCCCCGGCCGCCCGCGAGCGGTACCTCGTCGCGTGGGATCGGGTGCAGGTGCGGTTCGTCGACGATCCCGACGGCGCGGTGAACGACGCGGATCGCTTGATCCAGTCCGTCATGTCCGATCGCGGGTACCCGGTCGACGATTTCGACCAGCGGGCGGCGGACATCTCGGTCGACCACCCGGAGGTGGTCGAGAACTATCGCGAGGGCCATCGCTTCGCGCGCGCCTCGGCGCTCGGCGACGGCTCGACCGAAGAGCTCCGCCAGGCGATGCAGCACTACCGGGCGCTCTTCGACGAGCTGCTCGGCGAGAGCTCCGATACGGCCCTGACGCGGGACACCGGCTCTGCAGAGCCGGCCGAGCCCCAGCGGCGCTGACCGGCGCCCGGGAAGGGCGCGACACCCGTCGCGCCCCTCCCGAGACGCCCTTCGGATCCAAGGTTGTGCTTTCGCGGTTGCGTCCTGTCCCAAAGCTGATCTAGGATCCGAAACGAGGCATAAACGACCCGGGAGACGCGATGACCCCCCATGTTCGGATCCAGGCAGAGGCCGACCAGCTCGACGCCCGCTGGCGCGACGACCCGCGCTGGCACGGCATCGAGCGGAGCTACACGGCGGCCGACGTCGTTCGGCTGCGCGGCTCTGTCGTCCCCGAGCAGACCCTCGCGCGCCTCGGCGCCGAGCGGCTCTGGGAGCTTCTCCGCCGCGACGAGCCCACACGCGCGCTCGGCGCGCTCACCGGCGGTCAGGCGGTGCAGATGGTGAAGGCGGGGCTCGAGGCGATCTACCTCTCCGGCTGGCAGGTCGCGGCCGACGCGAACCTCGGCGGCAGCACGTATCCCGACCAGAGCCTCTACCCGGCGAATAGCGTCCCTGCGCTCGTGCGGCGTTTGAACAACGCCCTTCTGCGCGCCGACCAGATCGACTGGTCGGAGGAGCGGAACGGCACCTACTGGCTCGCACCCATCCTCGCCGATGCGGAAGCGGGCTTCGGCGGGCCGCTGAACGCGTACGAGCTGATGCGCGCGATGATCGAAGCCGGCGCGGCCGGTGTGCATTACGAGGACCAGCTCTCGTCCGAGAAGAAGTGCGGACATCTCGGCGGCAAGGTGCTCGTGCCGACATCGCAATTCATCCGCACGCTGAACGCTGCGCGGCTCGCTGCCGACGTACTCGACGTGCCGACGATCCTCCTCGCACGCACCGACGCGTTGTCAGCCGCGCTTCTGACCACCGATGTCGACGAATACGACCGCGAGTTCCTCACCGGCGAGCGGACCGCGGAGGGCTTCTTCCGGGTGCGAGACGGCATCGGCGCGGCCATCTCCCGCGGGCTCGCATACGCGCCGTACGCAGACCTCATCTGGTTCGAGACATCGACACCGGACCTGGGCGAGGCCAAGGAGTTCGCGGATGCGATCCACGAGAAGTTCCCCGGAAAGCTGCTCGCGTACAACTGCTCGCCGTCGTTCAACTGGCGCAAGCATCTCGACGACGACACGATCGCCGGATTCCAGGAGACGCTCGGCGCGTGGGGCTACCGCTTCCAGTTCATCACGCTCGCAGGCTTCCATTCGATCAACGCAGCCATGTTCGACCTCGCGCGCGGCTACGCCTCGAGCTCGATGACGGCATACGTCGAGCTGCAGGAGCACGAGTTCGCGCTCGAGGAGCACGGCTACACGGCGACGCGGCATCAACGTGAGGTCGGCGCGGGCTACTTCGACCTCGTCACGCAGGCGGTCTCACCCGACGCCTCGACGCTCGCGCTCAAGGGCTCCACCGAAGAAGCGCAATTTCAGGCATGAGCACCGCTGTACGGGAGGAGATCCTCACGACCGAGGCGCTCGCGTTCGTCGAGCGCCTCCATCGTGAGCTGAACCCGACCCGGCTCGAGCTGCTCGGAGCGCGCCGCGAGCGACAGCTCGATCTCGACGCCGGCATCGACCCGCGCTTCCTGCCGGAGACGCAGTCGATCCGTGCGGGCGAGTGGCGCGTCGCGCCGGCACCGGCCGACCTGCAGGACCGACGCTGCGAGATCACGGGACCCGTCGACCGCAAGATGATGATCAATGCGCTCAACTCGGGCGCACGGGTCTTCATGGCCGACTTCGAGGATGCGAACTCGCCCACGTGGGAGAACGTCGTGCAGGGGCAGGCAAACGTCCGCGACGCCGTCCGCCGTGAGATCACGCTCGAGACGGGCGAGAAGAGCTATCGCCTGAACGACGAGACCGCGACGCTCGTCATCCGGCCGCGGGGCTGGCATCTCAACGAGCGGCACCTGACGATCGACGGGGAAGAGGCGTCCGCGAGCCTCTTCGACTTCGGGCTCGTCATGTTCCACAACGCACGCGAGCTGCTCGACCGAGGCAGTGGTCCGTACTTCTATCTGCCGAAGCTCGAGTCGCACCTCGAGGCGCGGCTCTGGGCGCAAGCGTTCGCGCTCGCGGAGGCGGAGCTCGGCCTCCCGCCCGGCTCGATCCGCTGCACGGTGCTGATCGAGACGATCCTCGCCGCGTTCGAGATGGACGAGATCCTCTACGAGCTGCGCGACTACGGCTGCGCGCTCAACGCGGGCCGGTGGGACTACATCTTCAGCTGCATCAAGAAGTTCCGGACGCGGGGCTGGGTGCTCCCGGATCGTGTGCAGGTGACGATGGCGGTGCCGTTCATGCGCGCGTACACCGACCTGCTCGTCCGTACCTGCCATCGGCGCGGCGCGCACGCGATCGGCGGCATGGCGGCGTTCATCCCTTCCCGGAAGGATCCGGACGTGAACCGCGTCGCGCTCGCGAAGGTGCGCGAGGACAAGGAGCGCGAGTCGAGTGCCGGCTTCGACGGCACCTGGGTCGCGCATCCCGACCTCGTCCCGGTCGCGACCGAGATCTTCGACGCGGTGCTCGGCGACCGCCCGAACCAGGTCGAGCGCCTGCGTGAGGACGTCGTTCCGGACGAAGCCGGGCTGCTCTCGATCCCCGATACGCCCGGCGAGATCACCGAGCAGGGCCTGCGCACGAACGTCTCGGTCGGCATCCGTTACCTCGATGCCTGGCTGCACGGCGTCGGTGCGGCGGCGATCGACAACCTGATGGAGGACGCCGCGACCGCGGAGATCTCGCGCTCGCAGGTGTGGCAGTGGGTGCGGGCCGGCCGTTTCACGGCCGAGGACGTGCGGGCGGAAGCGGCAGGCGTCGACGCAGGGCCGGAGGCGAAGAAGCTCTTCCTCGAGCTCGCGCTCGCCCCCGAGCTCGTCGATTTCCTCACCGTGCCCGCGTACACTTTTCTGGAGTGAGCCTCGACAGCACCAAGGCAGACGACATTGCGCTCGTGATCGAGGAGGCGATCGTCTCCGGCGAGCTCGAGCCGGGGACCGTCCTCCGCCAGGAGCAGTTGTCCGAGCAGTTCAACGTGTCGCGCACTCCCGTACGCGAGGCGCTGCGGCGGCTGGCCGCGCTCGGGCTCGTCTCCTTCGTGCCGAACCGCGGCGTCCGCGTGCGGACGATCTCGCGCGAAGAGCTGCACGAGGCCTTCATGATCCGCGCGGAGCTCGAGTCGCTCGCCACGGAGGTGGCCGCCGACGAAGGCGACGCCGGAGGACCTCGCCGAGCTCGACGAGGCGGAGAAGCGCTTCGCGGAGATCTCGCGGGAGCTGCGGTCGCGCGAGCCGGGCGAGGAGCGCCGCTCGATCATGGGCGACTGGGTGCGCGCGAACCACGGTTTCCACGACGTCATCTACCGCGTCGCCGACCTGCCGCTCGTCGAGCAGCTGGCGAAGAGCGCCCGCCGCTCGTTCTCGGGGCCCGCGGTGTGGGCGCCCGGCGACCACTCGCTCGACGGGCTCTACATGCGAAGAACGCCGAGCAGCACCGCGCGATCAAGCAGGCACTCGCTGGCAGGGAGCGCCGCCGGCGCGCGGGCGCTCGCGCGCGAGCACGTGCTCTCGTCCTTCGTCCTGCTCGAGACGATCCTCGAGCAGGTCGGGGCGCAGCCCCGCGACTGGCAGCGCGGGCGTGCCGCGAGACGCTAGAATGCGCGCATAGTCGCTGCCCGCTGACATCAGTGGAACTGGAACCGCTCTACCGCCCGCAAGGCGTCGAAGAGCGCTGGCAGCAGACGTGGGAGCAGGAGCGCCTCTACCACGCCGACGCGGACGATCCGCGTCCCACGTACGTGATCGCGGTGCCGCCGCCGAACGTGACGGGCGCGCTCCACATGGGCCACGCACTGAACGGCTCGATTCAGGACGCGCTCATCCGCTGGCATCGGATGCGGGGCTTCAACACGCTCTGGCAGCCCGGGTTCGACCATGCGGGAATCGCGACGCAGGCGGTCGTCGAGCGGGAGCTCCGCACGCAGGGGACGTCGCGTTTCGAGCTCGGGCGCGAGGCGTTCGTCGAGCGCGTCTGGGAGTGGCTACGCGAGTACGGCGGCGTGATCATGGGCCAGTTCCGGCGCCTCGGCTGCTCGCTCGACTACGAGCGCGAGCGCTTCACGATGGACGACGCGTACGTGCGCGCGGTCATGCGCTTCTTCGTTCATCTCTACGAGCGCGGCTGGATCTACCGCGACAACCGGATCATCAACTGGTGCACCGACTGCGCGACGTCGATCTCCGATCTCGAGGTGGAGCACATCGAGATCGACGACGCGATGACCTACGCGCGCTATCCGCTCGCCGACGGCGAGGGCAGCGTGACGATCGCGACGGTGCGGCCGGCGACGATCCTCGCGGACGTGGCGGTCGCCGTACACCCGGACGACGAGCGCTACCGGGACCTGATCGGCAGGGAAGCGATCGTGCCGGTCGTCGAGCGGCGCGTGCCCGTGATCGCCGACGAACGCGTGGAGCGCGGATTCGGCACGGGCGCGCTCAAGATCACCCCCGGCCACGATCCGGTCGACTTCGAGATCGGACGCGACCACGGCCTGCCCGAGCTGACGGTGATCGGGTTCGACGGCCGCATGACGGGCGACGTCCCGGCGGAGTACACCGGCCTGACCGAGGACGAGGCGGCCGACCGGGTGGTCGCCTGGCTGCGCGACCATGGCGAGCTCGAGAAGCGCGAGAGCTATCGGCACGCGGTTGGTCATTGCGAGCGCTCCGGCACTCGCATCCAGCCGCTCATCTCGCTGCAGTGGTGGTGCGACATGAAGCCGATGGCCGCCGCCGGCGATCGCCGCCGTCGAGCCGGGCCGCGTCACGTTCCATCCACCGGTGCAGAACCGCGTCGCGCTCGACTGGCTGAAGGCGATCCGCCCGTGGAACGTCTCGCGCCAGCTCTGGTGGGGCCACCAGCTGCCGATCTGGTACTGCGCCGACGGTCACGTCACGTGCGCGGAGACGGAGCCGGACGCGTGTGCGGAGTGCGGCTCGACGGAGCTGACACGCGACCCCGACGTGCTCGACACCTGGTTCTCATCCGCGCTCTGGCCGTTCGCGACGCTCGGCTGGCCCGACGACACGCCCGAGCTACGCACGCTTCTACCCCGGCGACGTGAGCTCGACGGCGCGCGAGATCATCTTCCTCTGGGAGAACCGGATGATCATGGCCGGCCTCGAGCTGATGGGCGACATCCCGTTCCGCGACGTGATCATCCACTCGACGATCCTCGCGGCCGACGGTCGCCGCATGTCGAAGTCGCTCGGGAACGGCGTCGATCCTGTCGAGCTGATCGAGGAGCACGGCGCGGACGCAACGCGATACGGCCTCTTGCGGATGTCGTCGACGCAGGACGTGCGCTTCTCGTCGCAGCCGATCGAGGAGGGCCGCCGCCTCGCGAACAAGCTCTGGAACGCAAGCCGGCTCCTGCTGATGAGCGGCGGCGCGCGAGGTCGAGGCGCGGCCGTCGTCGGTGGAGGAGCGATGGATCCTCGCGCGGCTCGACGTCGACGCGCACGGAGCTCGAGCGCGACTTCGACGCATTCGATTTCGCACACGCTGTCGGACAGGCTCTACCACCTGACCTTCGACGACTTCTGCGACTGGTACCTCGAGTCGATCAAGCCCCGCCTGGGCGAGCCCGACGTGCAGGCGACGGCGTTCGCCGCGCTCGAGCGCCTGCTGAAGCTGCTGCACCCGATCATGCCGCACGTGACCGAGGAGATCTGGGCGCACCTTCCGTCCCGCTCGTCGCGGCTCGATCGTGGCACCGTGGCCCGAGGCGGAGCCGGACTTCGCCGCCGAGCTGAACGCGCTCGACCAGGCGCAGACGGCGGCGCGGATCTACCGTCGGAGCGGCGTGCGCATCAACGTGACGGGCGATGCCGAGCGGATCTTCAAGGCTGTCGTCAGACCGGTGGAGAACGGACGAGGCGACGTCGACGGCGAGCGCGCACGGCTGGCGAAGGAGATCGCAGCGGGCGGAGAAGATGCTCGCGAACGAGAAGTTCGTCGCGAACGCCTCGCCCGAGGTCGTCGCCGCCGAACGCCTGAAGCTCGAGCAGTACAGGGCCGAGCTTGACGCGCTCGGCGACTGACTGGGTCGCCGCGCTCGACCCGTGGCCGGCGGACGGCTTCGGGATCGGAGCGGATGCGTGCGCTCCTCGCGGCCCTCGGCGACCCACAGCTGCGCTTCGAGGCCGTCCACGTCGTCGGCACGAACGGAAAGTCGACCACGACGCGGATGACGGAGGAGCTGCTCAGCGCCGCGGGCCTGCGCGTCGGCGCGTACCTGTCGCCGCACGTCCGGGGCTGGAGCGAGCGGATTCGCATCGGCGGCGACGACGCGGACTTCGACGCCGCCGTCGCGCGGGTCCGGCCGCAGGCGGAGGCCGCCGCGGCCACGCAGTTCGAGGTCCTGACCGCGGCCGCCCTCGCCGCCTTCGCAGACGCCGAGGTCGACGTCGCCGTCGTCGAGGCCGGGCTCGGCGGGCGGCACGACGCGACGAACGTCCTGCGCAGCGCGCGTGGTCGTGCTCACGAACGTCGCGCTCGACCACATGGACGTGCTCGGCGAGACGCGCGAGGAGATCGCCGCCGAGAAGCTCGCCGTCGTGCAGCCGGGGTGCACCGTCGTGTTGGGCGACCCGGAATGGGAGGAGCTCGCGCGCGCGAACGGGGCGGGCACGGTGCTCGTCACGGGAGCGAGCAACCTTGCGCTCGCGGCAGCTGCGGCCGAGGCGTTCCTCGGCGACGAGGTCGACCCGCACGCCGCGCAGGACGTCTCCCTCCCGGGCCGGCTCGAGCGCCGGAGCGACGAGCCGCTCGAGATCTGGGACGGCGCGCACAACCTCGCCGGCATCGGCTACCTCCTGCCCCGCCTCCCGAGCCGCGAGTACGTCCTCGTCTGCTCGATCCTCGCCGACAAGCGGCCCGAGCTGATGCTCGAGGCCCTCTCCGTGCTCGGACCGGCTCTCGTCGCCACGGAGTCCTCGAATGCCCGGGCGCTCGCGGCAGGGGACCTCGCGGCCCGCGCCGAACCGTACTTCCAGCATGTCGAGTCGATTCCTGATCCTGTCGAGGCCAGGCGCCGGGCGCTCGAGGTGGCGGGGCCCCAGGGGGCCGTTGTCGTCACGGGCTCCCTCTATCTTCTCTCTGAGCTCAATGGCCGCAGCACCGACCCATAGGGTGAGCGAAAAGCTCAGCGTCTTCGCGTTCGCCGCCGGCGTTCTCGTGGTCATCGTCGGCGGAGCATTCGCCGCGGGCTATTTCATAGGCAGAATCCTTTTGTGATCGCGAGCGCCCATGCCTTCTTCAGCTCCGGGACGTGGCTCGTCATCCGGAACCTGCTGCTCTTCTTTGCCGCGGTGGTCTGGTTCGCCACCCTCTACTGGATCTACAAGGACGCGAAGCGACGCATCGAGGATCCGTGGGTCGTGGGAGTCGCGGTGCTCGTCGGGGTCGTCGTGCCCTTCTTCGGCCCGTTCATCTACATGCTCTTCCGCCCGCCCGAGTACCTCGACGACGTGCGCGAGCGCGAGCTCGAGATCAAGGCGATGGAGGACCGCCTCTCGAAGCGCGACCTGCACTGCCCGGTCTGCCGCACCGAGGTCGACTCGTCGTTCCTCGTGTGCCCGATCTGCACGACGAAGCTGAAGCAGGCGTGCACGAACTGCAAGGCGCCGCTCGAGGCGCTGTGGCAGGTCTGCCCGTTCTGCGAGACGCCGGTCGAGCCGACTGCCGTCGCGCTGCCGCACTTCGAATCCCGCCGTCGCCGCAGAGCCGAATAGTTACAGTGCCGCGGCGATGGCCGTGGAGCAGACGCTCATCCTGATCAAGCCCGACGCGGTTCGGCGCCGGCTCGCCGCCGAGATCCTCGGCCGCATCGAGGCGCGCGGCTTCACGGTGCGTGCTGGCAAGCTCCTGACTGCGAGCCGCGAGCTCGGCCAGACGCACTACGCGGAGCACAAGGAGAAGCCCTTCTACGGCGAGCTCGTCGACTTCATCACGTCTGGGCCGACCTGGGCACTCGTCGTCGAGGGCGAGAGCGCGATCGCGACGATGCGCAAGACGATCGGCGCGACGAATCCGGCCGACGCCGAGCCCGGCACGATCCGCGGCGACCTGGCGATGTCGATGCCCGACAACCTCGTCCACGGCTCCGACTCGCCCGAGTCGGCGCGAGCGCGAGATCGCGCTCTGGTTCTCCGACGATGAGCTCGGCTGAGGAACGCATCGCGGCGAACGTCGCGCAGTGGACGCAGACGAACGCCGAGTTCACCGACGCGGCCGCCGAGCGAAGCTGGCGCGACCCCGAGCTCGAGCTGGGGCGTCTTCGGCATTCCGGAGCGAGTGTGCATCGGTGATGTCGCGGGACCTCGACGTCGTCGAGCTCGGCTGCGGCACCGGCGTACTTCTGCGCGCGGCTCGCGCGCCGCGGAGCGCGCGTCGTCGGCGTCGACCCGACGCCGGCACAGCTCGAGACGGCGCGGCGGATGATGACGGCGACCGGGATCGAGTTCCCGCTCGTCGAGGCCGCCGCCGAGGACGTGTCCCATTGCCGGACGCGTCCTTCGACCTCGGCGATCTCGGAGTACGGCGCGTCGCTCTGGGCGCGACCCGTCCGAAGTGGATCGCCGAGGCCGCCCGCCTGCTGCGTCCAGGCGGCCGCCTGTTCTTCCTCACGATTCGCCGCTTGCGCACCTCTGTACCCCGGACGAGGACGAGACCCCGATCGACAAACATGCTCGTGCGCCCGCTCTTCGCTCCGTAGGAGATCGAAGTGGACGGGCTACGAGGGAGTCGAGTTCCATCTCTCGCATGGGGACTGGATCCGCGTGCTGCGCGCGAACGGCTTCGTCGTCGACGCCTTGCGCGAGCTTCGTGCCGGCGCCGGGGCAGAGACGCACGACTACTACAACGTGATCACCGCGGAGTGGGCGCCGCCGCTGGCCCGGTGAGGATCTGTGGGAGGTGCACAAGGCGTGAGCGAGCCGGACTCGATCGCGGCGAACATCGCCGAGTGGACGGAGACGAACGCGCAGCACACCGACGCGAACGCGCAGCGCGCGTGGGACCACGAGGGGATCCTCTGGGGCGTCTTCGCGATCCCGGAGGAGCAGGTCGGCGCGCTGCCGGACGTGAACGGCCTCGACGTCGTCGAGCTCGGCTGCGGCACGGCGTATTTCGGCTCCTGGCTCGCGCGCCGCGGCGCACGCGTCACCGGCGTCGACCCGACGCCCGCACAGCTCGCGACTGCGCGGCGGATGATGCAGCAGAAGGAGCTCGAGTTCCCGCTCGTCGAGGCGCCGGGCGAGTCGGTGCCGCTGCCGGACGGCGCGTTCGACCTCGCCGTCTCCGAGTACGGCGCCTCGCTCTGGGCCGACCCGTACAAGTGGATCCCGGAGGCGGCGCGCCTCCTGCGTCCGGGCGGCCGGCTCGTGTTCCTCACGAACTCGACGCTCGTCTACCTCTGCGCGCCGACCGACGCCGACTCGATGGTCGGCGAGGAGCTCCTCCGCGACCAGTTCGGGATGTACCGCGTGCAGTGGGACGGTGCGCTCGGCATCGAATATCACCTGTCCCACGGCGACTGGATCTCCCTGCTGCGCAAGCACGGGTTCGAGATCGAGGCGCTGCACGAGCTGCGTCCGCACGAGACGGCCGTCGATCCCAACTACTACGACTACGTGACCGTCGAGTGGGCGAAGAAGTGGCCTGCCGAGGAGATCTGGGTAGCGCGTAAGGCATGACGATCGTCAGGCTGCCGTCCTGGGGCGAGGTCCTCCGCGGGCCGTGGGCGCTCCGCCTGCGCTCCGGCGGCACCGGCGTGTGGCTGATGCGCGGCGAGGCGGAGGCGGTACCGGCGCTCGAATGCCGCCTGCTCGACGGCCGCGCGGCCCGCACGGCGACGGGCGCGCTCGAGGAGCTCGAGCAGGCGTTCGAGCTCGAGGTGCCTCTCGGCGGCTTCGGCGATCTTCCCGACGCCGTCGCGGGTGACGGCGAGGTCGCCCTGCTCGTCCTCGACGCCGACCTGCTCCTGATCGACGAGGCGGATGGGCTCACGCCGCTCGTGGCCGCGCTTCGCACCGCCGCCGACCGACTGTCGCTGCACGTGATCTTCCAGGCCCGCGAGCTGAGCGCCGACGCAGAGGCGGTCCTCACCGAGTTCGGCGTCGCCGAGATCGCCGCGTGAGCGTTCCACCCGCGCCGCCGCTCCTGCTGGCGTCGACGTCGCCTCAACGACGCGCGATCCTGAACCAGCTCGGCATTCCGTTCGATGCGATGGCGCCGCGCTACGTCGAGCACGACCCCGCCGAGGCCGACGCCGAGCAGCTCGTGTGCGAGCACGCACTCGGGAAGGCGCGCTCCGTCCTGGACGAGGCAGGCGAACGGCCGGTGCTCGGAGTCGACACGACGGTCGTGCTCGCCGGCCGCATCTACACGAAGCCGACGAGTGCCGGCGACGCCGAGCGGATGCTCGACGAGCTGTCCGGGCGAACCCATGCAGTCGTCTCGGGCCTCTGTCTCGCGACGACGAGCTGGGAGGTCGTCTCCGCGATCGCGACGCGCGTCACCTTCCGCAAGCTGACCCCACGCGAGCTCGGCTGGTACGTCGCGTCGGGCGAGTGGGAAGGCCGCGCGGGCGGCTACGCGATCCAGGGACGCGGCGGCGGCCTCGTCCGGCGCGTCGAGGGCGACTACCTGAACGTCGTCGGGCTGCCCGCATCGCTCCTTGTGCAGCTTCTCGCCGAGCGCTTCTCGGGCGTGTACGGGTTCGGATAGGCAAGAAGCCGCGGCGAGCCGCGGCTTCTCACATCGGGGTGCCCAGATTCGAACTGGGGACCTCTCCGACCCGAACGGAGCGCGCTACCAGGCTGCGCCACACCCCGAGAGGGCGCAAGCGTAGCGGGTCACGCTATCCTGCGGCCGCCGGTGGCCGACGAGCTCGCACAGATCGCGGCGTGGCGCGACGAACGTCGCCGGGCTCGTGGCGGAATGTTGCGAGCGCTGGGACTTGCGTCCCGGCGAGCCGTACGCACCCGGCGCCGCAGGGCATGTCGTGCGGGTCGAGTGCGCCGATGGAACGCCGGCGGTGTTGAAGGTGTTCTGGCCGCATCGCGAGGCCGAGCAGGAGGCCGACGCGCTCGAGCGCTGGGACGGCGAGGGCGCGGTGCGGCTGCTCGCACGCGACGATGAGCGCAGCGCGCTCCTGCTCGAACGCTGCGAGCCCGGGAGCTTCCTCTCCACGGCGGACGATCCCGTCGGTGTGCTGATCGAGCTGCTGCCGCGACTCTGGCGAAGCGGCGAGGGCTTCTGCTCGCTCGAAGCGGAGACACTGCTGTGGGAGGAGTCTCTGGACGAGACGACGCCGGCGCTTCCGGGACCTCGCACTCGGCTTCGTCCGCGAGCTCGCGCCCACGCAGGGCGAGCAGGTGCTCGTCAACCAGGACCTGCACGGGGAGAACGTGCTCGCCGCGGAGCGCGAGCCGTGGCTCGCGATCGATCCGAAGCCGCTCGCCGGCGAGCGAGAGTTCTCCGCCGCGTCGATCGTGCGCTCGCCGGAGCTCGGCCACAGCCGGCGCGACGTGCGTCTACCGGCTCGACCGGCTCTCCGCGGAGCTCGGGCTCGAGCGGGAGCGCGCGAAGGGGTGGACGATCGCGCAGACGATCGCCTGGTCGGGCGGCAGCGACTACATCCAAAGCCACATGGACGTCGTGCGGTGGCTGACGGAGGCTGCGTGACCCTTCAGGCGGTCCTCTTCGACGTCGACTTCACGCTCGCGAAGCCGGGGCCGGAGCTGATGCCAGAGGGCTACGTGCGCTGCGGCGAGCTGCACGGGCTCTCTCTCGACCCGGCGCGCTACGCGGCCGCGCGCGAGGCAGCGTTCGTCGAACTGCAGCGTCATCCCGAGCTCGAGCACGACGAGTCGATTTGGGTCGCGTTCACCGAGCGGATCGTCGTCGGGATGGGGGAACGGCGCCCGCCTCGCACGATGTCGCGGTCGAGCTGACGAACCGGTGGGAGTTCCACGAGAACTTCCAGCTCTACGAGGACGTGTTGCCCGTGCTCGACGAGCTCCGGAGCGCAGGTCTCAAGATCGGGCTCGTGTCGAACTCGGCCCGCGACGTCTTGGCGTTCGCCCGTCATCACGAGCTCGAGATCGATGCCGGAATCAGCTCCTTCCACCACGGCAAGACGAAGCCGCACGCGTCGATCTTCAAAGCGGTGCTCGACCTGCTCGAGGTCGAGCCCGCCCACGCCGCGATGGTCGGCGACTCCTTCGAGGACGACATCGAGGGCGCACTCGCGCTCGGCATGCAGGCGGTGCTCGTCGACCGCCTCGGGCTGCAGGAAGGGTATGACCCGCGTATCGCCGACCTCTACGCGCTTCCGGCGGCTCTCGGCCTGCGATCTACACTTTGAGCTGTGGCCGCGTGGCTCGTCTGGGCGATCGCAGCATTGTTGCTCGCCCTGGGCGAGATCTTCACGCCGGGCCTCTTCTTTCTCGGCCCGATTGCAGTCGGCGCGGTCGTCGCAGCGTTCGTCTCCCTCGCCGGTCCGCCGATCTGGCTGCAGCTCCTCGTCTTCGCCGGCTCGGCCGGCGCGTCGTTGCTCGTCCTGCGGCCGATCGCACGTGCGCATCTGAGCATGCCGCCCGCGCTTCGTACGGGGACCGCCGCCCTGCAGGGTGCGCACGCGGTCGTGCTGCAGCGCGTCGATCAGCACGGAGGCCGGATCAAGATCGGCGGGGAGGAGTGGTCAGCCCGCGCGTACATGCCCGACCAGGTGTTCGAGGCGGGGGCGCAGGTCGAGGTCGTCGAGATTCAGGGCGCCACGGCGCTCGTCTACGAATAAGGGAGCTCACACATGGTGCCTCTGATCATCGTGCTGATCGTCGCGGTCATCGTGCTCGCGGTATTCGCGCGCACGGTACGCATCGTCCCGCAGGCCCGCGCGCGCGTCGTCGAGCGTCTCGGCCGCTATCACCGCACGCTCTCTCCGGGCCTTGCGCTCGTGGTGCCCTTCATCGACCGGCTGCGCCCGCTGATCGACCTGCGCGAGCAGGTCGTATCGTTCCCGCCCCAGCCGGTGATCACGGAGGACAACCTCGTCGTCAACATCGACTCGGTCATCTACTTCCAGGTGACGGACGCGAAGGCGGCGTCATACGAGATCCAGAACTACATCCAGGCGATCGAGCAGCTCACGGTGACGACGCTCCGCAACGTGATCGGCGGCATGGCGCTGGAGAAGACGCTGACCTCGCGCGACGAGATCAACAACCAGCTCCGCGGCGTGCTCGACGAGGCGACCGGGAAGTGGGGCATTCGGGTCAACCGCGTCGAGCTGAAGGCAATCGATCCGCCGGCCTCGATCAAGGACACGATGGAAAAGCAGATGCGTGCCGACCGCGAGAAGCGCGCGGCGATCCTTCAGGCCGAAGGGCAGAAGCAGGCGGCGATCCTCACGGCGGAAGGCGAGAAGCAGGCCGCGGTGCTGCGCGCGCAGGGCCAGCGCGAGGCGACGATCCTCGAGGCCGAGGGTCAGGCGAAGGCGATCGGCACGGTCTTCGAGGCGATCCATGCGGGCAACCCGGACCCGCAGCTCCTCGCGTATCAGTACGTTCAGGCGCTGCCGCAGATCGCGCAGGGCGCCTCGAACAAGGTCTGGATCATCCCGGCCGAGTTCCAGCGCGCGCTCGGGCAGATCGGCCGCGGTGAGGACAAGGACGCCTCCTAGCAGCGTTCACTCGAACAGGCGCGCAGCGGCTTGATGCTCGGCGTCCCGGCGCGCCACGTCAAGCGGATGAGGAGTGACGCGACGTTGTCGCTGTAGCTGCGCTCGCGCAGGTGGAAGTCCTCGTTCGCCCGGTGGACGAGCCAGTAGCGGCCTGCCGGAACCTTCGTGACGTCGAGCTGCTGCCCGTGGAAGAAGGCCGGGTAGCGGTCGCTGTAGCCGACGGACGAGCCTTCCTCCACCGACCGAGCCTCTGGATGGAACTGCTCGCAGTCGCTGAGGAAGCGTGGTGGCCCCGCCGGCACACCGAGCGCGTGTCCCCAGTGATCGGCGATGCAGAACCCGCTCTTGTAGTCGCGGACGAGGAGCTTGAAGTCGGAGACGCTGCGCAGCTCGTAGTGGTCGAAGCCGAGGAAATGCCAGTGATGATGCGGCGGCGAGTTGACGTACTTCAACTCGCCGGAGTCCGGATCGACCCGCCGCGAACCGCCCACGAGCTGCACGAGCTGGTGGACGTTCATGACGGACGAGCCCGCTGGGCGGGTCGCACGGATCCACAGGATTCCCGGACCGCGGTTGTCGACCATCGACGTGAAGCCGAGCAGCCAGTGCCCGCGGGCGGTGTGCTCGAGCACGAGGCCGCTGGGCGGCCGCTGCACAAGGTTCGGGAACTTCGGCACGCCGACCGGGACGACGCGCCAGTCGAGCGGCTCGCCTGCCCCGAGCGAGCGTATGTCGGTGCCGTCGAGCGCGACGGACATGAGGCCCGCGTCGGTTCCGAACGCGATTCGCGTGCCGGCCGGCGACCAGACGGGGCGGGTGCCGGCCGGCAGCAACGTCTGTGTCGTTCCGTCGTCGATCACGATCGCGGTCGTGCCGTCGGCGAGGCCGGCGACGTAGGCGAGTTTCGTGCCGTCCGGCGACCAGGCGAGATTGTTGATCGTCATGAACGGCGTCGGCGGCGGCGTCGTGTCGAAGGCGGTCGCGCCCGTGCCGTTTGATTGTGCGACATAGATCGCGGGGGTGCCGCCGCGCGTAGAGACGAACGCGAGCCGGCCACCGGGCGACAGGGCGGCGCCGTATTCCTGCGCGCTGCTTGGCGCGACGCGCTTCGACGGGCCGGTGGGGAGCTGGACGACGCGAATCTGTCTCACGTCCGCGACGCTCGCGGTGTAGACGATCGAGGTGCCGCCCGGCAACCAGGCCGGTCCATACTCGACGACGTTCGGCGTCGTCACGAGCCGCCGCTGACCGCTGCCGTCTGCGTTCGCGACCCATAGGTCGCCGCCGCGCGAGAACGCGACAAGCGTTCCGTCCGGCGAGTACGCAGCGTCTTGCGCTCCGACGATCAGCCGTTTGCGTGCACCATCCGGAGCGGTCGACAGAACGGCGCCGCTCGCTGCAACGAGCATCCGAGCGTCGCGCGGTTCCGGCCTGATCGCCGCCGCGGCGGCGTACGCGGCAATCACAGGCCGAGCTCCCGTCGCCAGTCGCCCGTGTGCTCGCCGACCGCGGCCGCGTGGCCGCCTGCCTCGTCGCCGAACGCGGCGGCCGCCTCGGCGCGCGTGGCCACGGGCCCGGCGCAGACGTCCTCGCCCTCGAATACGGCAAGCCAGGCGTTCAACGGACGAGTCGAGAAGACCTCGGCGAGCTCACGCTTGAGTCCGACCTGTTCTTCGTCGTATTGCCGAGCTGCAAGCTCGGGCCGGTCGACGAGCCTGCACAGGCGCTCGAAGAACTTCGGCTCGAGCGCAGCGACGGTGAGGTGGCGCCCGTCGCTGCACGGATAGATCGAGTAGCAGGCGAAGCCACGCGTCAGCACAGGCGACAACGGCGCGAGGCGCTGCGCTCCGTGCGTCATCGAGATGACGATGCGTGCGCCTTCGCCCGTGCGCTCGCGCCGGAGGAGCGCTGCGAGCACCTCCGTCACCGCCCCGAGCGCGCCGGCTGCGAGATCGGCGGCCTGGACAGGCGGGAGGGCGGGCGCTGTGTCCTCGAGCAGGCCCGCCCAGCCGACGTAGTTGAGATCGTGCCCGGCTCGCTGCTCGTGCGCGCCCCCGACCCCGAAGCCGGTGATCGAGCAGTAGATCGCCCGAGCGGGGGCAGCGGCCGCTCCGATCCCGAGGCGCTCGGCGACCCCGGGCCGGAACGACTCGAGGACCACGTCGGCCCTTGCGAGCAGCGCGCGGGCGAGTTCGCCCTCGCCGGGCAGCTCACAGGCCACGGATTCCTTGCCGGCGTTCAGCGCGTCGTACCACTCCGGCGAGGTCAGGCGCATCGGATCGCCGTCCCGGCGACTCGACCCGGACGACCCGCGCGCCGTGACGCTGAAGCTCGCGCGACGCGAATGCGCCCGGGAGGTATCTGGTGAAATCGACGACGAGCGTCCCCCCGAGCGCTTGCATCGCACCCGAACCTACCACTACCCTGCGACGGTCTTGGGCGGCCGCGCGACCGGTGCCGAAGAGAAACGGCGTCTGATCCTCGATGCCGCCGTCCGCGTGTTCGCGCACAAGGGCTTCCACACGTCGCGCGTCGGCGACATCGCGGAGGAGGCCGGTGTCGCGCACGGCCTGCTCTATCACTACTTCTCGTCGAAGGACGAAGTCCTCGCGACGATCTTCCGCGAGAACTGGGGCCTGCTCGTCGAACGCCTGAACGCTGTCGAGGAGTCGGGCGAGCCCGCACGCGACCAGCTACGCCACGTGGCAGCGATCCTGCTGCGCACCTGGCGATACGAGCCCGATGTCGTGCGCGTGCTCGTGCGCGAGATCGCGCGGAGCCCGGAGGTGCAGGAGCGGATCGGCGAGCTCGTGAAGCCGATCGAGGCGATCCGCCGCATCATCGCGCGCGGCCGCGACAGTGGCGAGTTCCGCTCCGACCTCGATCCGGCGGTGGCGGCCGTCGTCTTCTACGGCGGCATCGACGAGCTGCTTACCGGGTGGGTGCTCGGACAGCTGCCGAGCGGCGATGCCGAGGTCGAGGCCGCCGAGCACACGCTCGTCGAGGTGCTCTGCGCCGGGTTCTCGGCTTCGCTAGCGGCCGCCGACTAGCTCGGCGAAGCGCTGCACGCCGACGTTCCCGCCCGAGACCACGACGCCCACCGACGCGCCGTGCAGCCGGCCGTTCAGAAGCGCCGCGATCCCGACTGCGCCGCTGGGCTCGACCACGAGCTTCATGCGGTCGAACAGAAAGCCCATCGCATCGACGATCTCGGCGTCGCTCACGGTGACGATCTCGTCGACGAGCTCCCGGTTCACCGCGAAGGTCAGCTCGCCCGGCTCCGGAGCCTGCAACCCGTCCGCGATCGTCCGTGGCACGCCGACGTGCACCCGCGCGCCCGACGCAAGCGACTGCGCGGTGTCATTGCCGGTCTCCGGCTCGACGCCCGCGACACGCAGCTTGGGCTGCAGCGTCTTCGCGACCGTCGCGCAGCCCGCGATGAGGCCGCCGCCGCCGACCGGGGTGATCAGGAGATCGAGCTCGGGGACCTCCACGAGCAGCTCGAGCGCGACGGTGCCCTGGCCCGCCATGACGAGCGGGTCGTCGTAGGGCTTGACGAGTGCGAGCCCGCGCTCTCCTGCGAGACGGGCTCCGATCTCCTCACGATCGTCCGAGAAGCGGTCGTACAGCACGATCTCGGCGCCGTAGCCGCGCGTCGCCTCGAGCTTTGCGTCCGGCGCGTCCTCCGGCATGACGATCGTCGAGCGCGTGCCGAGCAGGCGCGCCGCGATCGCGACCGCCTGTGCGTGGTTTCCGGAGGAGAATGCGAGCACGCCGCGCGCGCGTTCCTCCTCGCGCAAGGACGCGATCTTGTTGTACGCGCCGCGGAACTTGAATGCCCCGCCTCGCTGGAAGCATTCTGCTTTGACGTACACCGACGCCTCGGCCAGCGCGTCGAGCGTGCGCGACGTGAGCACCGGCGTGCGGTGCACGACGCCGTGCAGGCGCTGCGCCGCCGACTGCACGTCTGCGAGCTCGATTACCGGCACGGGTCTGCGTCGGCGCGCATCAGGCCGAAGCCCCAGAGCCTGCCCTGGACGACGTAGTAGACCGAGCGCGTGCCCGTGTGATCCGCCACCCGCGCGTCGTAGCCGGAGCACGCGATCGGTATGAGCGGCCCTGCCGCTGCGGTCAGCGCTCCTTCCGCATCCCCGAGGCGCAGATTGTTGCGGGCGCGCCAGGCGGGCGGGTCCCAGAGCGTGTACAGGGCGGAGACCCGGCCGTGCGTGAGCTCGACGGCGAGTCCATGCTGGTCGTACTTCAGGTAGGTGAAGTACCAGGTCGTCGTCGGACACCCGCTGCAAACGCCGTAGAAGCCGCCGAGCTCCGCACGGACGGCGGTCGCGCTCTCGCCCAGGCGGATACCGCCGAGCGACCGTCCCGGGACGAAGACGCCGACATGGGGCAGGGCAGCCGCAGCCGTGCTCGTGAGAGCGAGTGCTGCGGCGAAGGCGGCAAGGGTCTTCATCGATGGATCCGGCAAGGGAACCTGGCCGCCTGGACAGTAGACATGTCGAGCAGCGGCTGGGAGCGTCGGCTAAGGGCGGCTGTCGATCGCGCTCGCGTCGGCGCTGCTCCTTGCCCTCGGCCTGGCCGCATCGAGCCGTTCAACGACCCCGTTCGCCTTCAGCACGAACCCGCCGGACGGGAAGATGGGTATGGCGTCGCGTCCGGCGTCGGCCTCCAAGGTGGAGATCGAGACGGGCGACGACTTCTCCTCTCGGGTACGACCGAGCCTCACGAGCGCGACCTTCACCGGGCTGCTGCCCGTAACGGCGCCGCTCACGAGCATTGCCGAGGACAGCGTGGAGATCTACCGCGTCTTCCCGAGCGACGCGGACACGAGCCGGACGAGCGGGCCGCCGACCTTCTCGACCCCTCTGGTCCCAACTCGGGTCAACAGTCCGCCCGACGTTGCGTTCACGAGTCGCGACTCGTCGGCGAGCACCCTCCTGTTCACGGCCACACTCGTGACGCCTGCCTTCACCGTGTCGAACAGCGTTCTCAACGGCATCAACCCGAAGCCGAACCAGACGACAGGCGGCGAAGGTCCGGTTACGGGTGAAGAGGTGCAGTTCTCGATCGTCTTCAGCCCTACGGTCGATCTTCCAGCCGGCCACTACTTCTTCGTTCCCCAGGTGGGGCTGACGAGCGGGGACTTCTTCTGGCTGTCGGCGCCCAAGCCGATCTTCGCGCCCGCAACGTCCTTCACGCCCGATCTCCAGGCGTGGATCAGAAACGACCCTCTGGCTCCCGACTGGCTTCGCGTCGGGACCGACATCGTCGGCTCCGATGCCTTCAACGGCACGTTCTCCCTCACCGGAGCCACGGAAGCCGACACAACGCCTCCGATGTGTGTCCTCGTCGCCACCGTTGCCGGCCCTCCGAAGCAGATCCAGGTCGAGGTTCAAGACACGGATAGCGGCCTGAGCACCGTCGTGGCCACGGCCTCCGACAACGCGAGCGTATCGATCCCCGCCTTCGTCCCCGGAACGACGAGTCCACTGATCGTCACGGCGACGAAGGTCGACCAGTCGAAAGGCTCGACGGTCGCGCTGGCGCTCACCGACGTCGCGGGCAACACGACCACGTGTGATCCGAGATGGCCCGCGGTCCGCACGCACCACAAGCGGCACAGACCAAACCGCTGAACCCTCCCCTCGCACGCTTAGGATCGGAGCATGCCGTCGCTCTGGTCCTCCCTCGCAGATCTGCGTGCCCGCATCGACGATTACTCCGTCGAGCGCCGCGAGCTCCAGGTCAGCCCGTCGTTCACGCGCGTGACGACGACCGTCCTCCTGCACGGAGACGGCGCCGTCGGCGAGGGCGAGGACGTGACCTACACCCCTGCGGACCACGACGAGTTTCCCGCCCACGAGATGCTGGCCGGCACCTGGAGCCTGCACGAGTACTCGGTGCGGCTCGACGAGCTCGAGCTCTTCGGCACCGCGCCGCAGATGGAGGCCTCGCGCGACTACCGGCGCTGGGCGTTCGAGAGCGCCGTGCTCGACCTCGCACTGCAACAGACGGGTCGTTCGTTCGCCGACGCCGTCGGCCGCGCGTACTCGCCCGTCCGCTTCGTCGCGTCGACGCGCGCAGACATCGCACCGTTCCTCGAGCTGAATCCGCAGCTCGAGTTCAAGCTCGACGTGGCGGAGGACTGGGATCGGGCGTTGATGGAACGCCTCGCAGCAACCGACCGCGTGCGCGTGCTCGACCTCAAGGCGTACTACCGCAACACCTCCGTCGACCTCGCGCCCGACCCGGCCTCTACCGGCTCGTCGTCGAGTGCTTCCCTGACGTGCTGATCGAGGACGCCTGGCTCGAGGACGGCTGCCGTGAGGCGCTCGCGGGCGCTGAGGAGCGGCTGAGCTTCGATGCGCCGATCCACTCCTGGGCCGATGTCGGGAAGCTGCCGGTCGAGCCGCGCTGGCTCAACATCAAGCCGTCGCGCTTCGGGACGCTGCGCGGGCTGCTCGAATGCATCGAGCAGTGCGAGAGCCGCGGCATCCGGATGTACGGCGGCGGGCAGTTCGAGCTCGGCCCGGGACGCAGGCAGATCCAGCGGCTCGCGTCGGTGTTCTACGCCGACGGGCCGAACGACGTCGCGCCTTCCGAGTACAACGAGGGCCCCGCCCGCGCAGGGCTGACGCCGAGCCCGCTGCCTGCGCCGGGCGGAGTGGGGTTCTGATCAACCTCTTCGACCAGGTCAACGAGGACGGCGAGCGTCGTTTCGGCGAGGAGCTCGGGGCCGTGCTCTGGGGCGGGACGGTCTACGAGCTCGCGCCCGGCAAGCGGGTCTGTGCCTACCACTGGCATTTCGGCGAAGAGGAATGGCTCCTCGTCGTCAGCGGAACGCCGACGCTGCGCACGCCCGAAGGCGAGCGTGTGCTCGAGCCCTGGGACGTCGCCGTCTTCCTGACGGGCGAGGCGGGCGCGCACGAGGTCCGGAACGATTCGGACGAGGCGGCGCGTGTCGTCATGCTCTCGAGCGTGTCCGACCCGGAGGTCTGCGTGTACCCGGACAGCGGCAAGATCGGCGCGTTCGCCGGCTGGAGCCGCAAGGACGGCCAGGTCGCGAAGTTACTGAATCGACCCGAGGCGAATCTCGACCACCGGGACGGCGAGCGCGAGTGATCGTCAACCTGGCGGGCTGCCGTGTCCGCGAGCAGCCGGAGATGCCCGACGGATTCCGCCACCGCCGCACGCGCGTCAGCCTCGAGCTCGGCGCCGAGCAGCTCGGCTGCTCCGTGTACGAGCTCGCTCCGGGCGAGCGGGCGTGGCCGTATCACTTCCATTGGAACAACGAGGAGTGGCTGCTCGTCATCGAAGGCGTGCCGACTCTGCGCACGCCCGAAGGTGAGCGTGAGCTTCGGGTCGGAGACGTCGTCGCGTTCGCCGAAGGCGAAACGGGAGCACACGACGTCTCCAACCGAGGCGACGCACCGGTGCGCGTCGCGATCTTCGCGACGCGCAGGCAGGGTGACGTCGTGTACCCGGACAGCGAGAAGCTCGGCGCAGGCCCGCCGCACGACCGGCGGTATTTCCCGCTCGGCGACGCCGTCGACTACTGGGCGGGCGAAGCCTGAGTCAGGCGAGCCGGTCTAGCGAAACGCGTTTTCGCCCGTGAGCGCCTGGCCGACGACGAGCGTGTGCACTTCGTGCGTCCCCTCGTAGGTCAGCACCGACTCGAGGTTGTTCATGTGGCGGATCACGGGATATTCGAGCGTGATGCCGTTGCCGCCGAGAATCGTGCGCGCGCTGCGCGCAACTTCGATCGCACCGCGGACGTTGCCCATCTTGCCCATGCTCACGTGCTCTGGCCGTAGCGTCCCGTCGTCCTTCATGCGGCCGAGATGGAGCGCGACGAGCGACGCCCGGTTGATCTCGAGCGCCATCTCGGCGAGCTTCTGCTGGGTCAGCTGGTAGCCCGCGATCGGCTTGCCGAAGACCATCCGCTCCTTCGCATAGTCGAGCGCCGACTCGAAGCATGCGCGCGCTGCGCCGACCGAGCCCCACACGATCCCGTACCGGGCCTCATTCAGGCACGAAAGCGGTCCGCGCAGCGACGAGACCTCCGGGAAGCGGTTCTCCTCGGGGACACGCACGTCTTTCAGCACGAGCTCCGACGTGACGGAGGCGCGCAGCGACAGCTTGTGCTTCATCTCCGGCGCCTCGAACCCCGGCATCCCGCGCTCGACGAGGAACCCGTTGATCGCGCCGTCCGCGGTGCGCGCCCAGACGACGGCAACGTCGGCGACCGTTCCGTTCGTTATCCACATCTTCGACCCGTTCAGCACCCAGTCGCCGCCGTCCCGCTTCGCGGTCGTGCGCATCGAGCCGGGATCGGAGCCGGCGTCAGGCTCCGTGAGGCCGAAACAGCCGATCGCGTCGCCCTCGTGCATCGGCAGGAGCCAGCGCTGCTTCTGCTCCTCGGAGCCCCACCGCCAGATCGCGAACATCGCGAGCGAGCCCTGCACGGAGACGAGCGAACGCACGCCGGAGTCGCCGGCCTCGAGCTCGAGGCAGGTCAGGCCATAGGCCACGGAGCTCGCCCCGGGGAGGCCGTAGCCCTCGAGGTGCATCCCGAAGAGGCCGAGCGCCGCCACCTCTTTCGCGAGCTCGCGCGGCAGGATCCCCTGCTCGAACCATTCGCCGACCTCCGGGACGATGCGCTCACGCACGAAGCGCCGGACGGTGTCCCTGATCGCCTTCTCCTCGTCGTCGAGGAGCGCGTCGATCGCCAGGAAGTCGCGGGGGTCGAGCGCGGCCGGCTTGGCGGTGGTTGCCACGGCCCAATCGTAGAGGACTACTGCGCCGGAGCGAGCCGGGCGAGAGCCAGCGAGAGCCACGGTGTCGCGTATCGCTGCCAGAGGCGCTGTCCGTGTCCACCCGAATAGATTCGGAAGACGTGGGTGATCTGGGCTTGGCTGAGCTCGGCGTTCAGCTGCTTGTTCTCTGCGAGGAAGCGCGAATCGCCGTCGCCGACGTAGAAGTCGATCGTCGTGTGCAGCCGCTGCAGCATGCCGCGCGTGGCGAGAAGCTGCTTGTGCACGTCGTTCTTCGCTCCGAGCGCGAGCGCCTTCGTCCCTGTCGGGTCGGTCGGATGGAAATAGCCGCTCCAGGATTCGACGACCGAGAACGTGTCCAGATGCGCGAGCCCGAGGTGCATTGCCCCGAACCCACCGGCAGAGAGGCCGATGATCGCGCGACCGAAGCGTGTCGGGATCGTGCGATAGAGCGCGTCCATGGTCCTCGGGAGCTCCGTCGCGATCGCCGTCTCCCACCTGTCCCCGGGAGTGCGGTCGACGTACTCGGGATCGGGCTCGTTCCAGCGGGCACCCTGCGGAACGACGAGGATCGCCGGCGTGCCGGTTCGATCGAGCGCTTGCTCGACGAAGCCGAATGCCCGGTAGGCGTTGGCTGTCGACGGCAGGCCGTGGAGGAAGTACACGACCGGATAGTGCTTCGTCGACGACGCGTAGTCCGGTGGGAGATAGACCTCGTAATGGAGCGTGCCGGCGAGCGCGACCGAGCGGAACTGGTCGTCCTGCACTCGCGACCGGTCTGGCCCCGCTGCTGCGACCGCAGCTGCAAGGAGCGCGCCTGCCAGGATGATCGTCCCGGCTCGTTTCATGCGAAAGCCTAATCCGGGCGCAACGCCCGATTAACGAAAACACAGTACATAGAGAGCGTGAAGGTGGCGCGTCCGCTCGGCTTCCCGGCGGCGGCGTCTGCCGCCGGTCTCTGCGCATTCCTCTGCGTGGGACTCTTTGGCGCGCGTGGCTATGTCGACAACTTCCTCGCGTATCGCGGTTTCGCGCCGCCGGTCGAGCCCGCCTTCGTCTCGCAGCCGGGGACGGTCCAGCGCCTCGAGGTGCCAAGCCGTGCGCTCGGCGGTCGTGCGCAGGAGGCCTACGTCTATTTCCCCTCCGGGTATGCGCAGCATCCGCACCGTCGCTACTCGGTGCTCTACCTCCTGCACGGCTTTCCAGGCAGGCCGCTCGCGTTCCTGCAGACCGTTCAGATGGGGATCGTCGACGACGTGTTCGCAACGAACGGGCGCGCCCAACCGCTGATCCTCGTCATGCCGTTCGGCTCGACGGGGACGTTCAACGACCAGGAATGGGTCAACGGCATCTCACCGGGGAACGGCTGGGCGACGTTCGTCTCGCGCGATCTCGTCGCCTATGTCGATGCGCACTACCGGACGATCGCCATCGCTCGCGGGCGAGCGCTGGCAGGGCTCTCCGAAGGCGGGTACGGCGCCATCAACATCGCGCTTCAGCATCCGAACGAGTTCTCGGTCGTCGAAAGCTGGTCCGGGTACGAGCGTCCCGACAAGTTGCGTTCCATCTTCGGTCCACGGCTGCAGCTCCTCGACGCGAACGACCCGAGGCTGCTGCTGAGGCGGGCGGCTGCGAGTCTGCGTGCGCTCGGCACCTACTTTTGGTTCTACTCGGGCTCGACCGACCGTTTCCGCGTCCAGAACGCCGCGTTCGCGCGCGAGCTCGCAGCGCTCGGTGTGCCGTACACCTACCGGCTCGTCTATGGGGGCCACAACTGGGCGATCTGGCGCGACAACGCACGGGTCGCGTATCTCGCGGCCGCAGACAGGCTCGCGCATGGCTAGGCTCGCGCGAAGCGCCGTTGCGGTCGCGCTCTCGCTTGCGGTGCTCGTCGCCGCAACGGGATGGCTGTATCTCGCGCGTCCGTCTGTGCACCTTCCGGGGCCGGCGGTGCACGACGCGCTCGCCCTCGACGAGCTCTCGCACCACGGGAGCGTCACGATTGCAGCCTTTCTCGCGGTCTGGGGAGCTGCCGCCGTTCTGCTCGCCTTCCTCGCGCGCTGGGCGCAGGCGGAGCGCCTGACAGCCGGCCTCCTCCTCTCGCTCGCCACCGGTGCGTGGCTCTACGTGCTGAACGGCCTCTCGATCCTCGTCGTTCGACAGATTCCGGCACACCAGGCGTTTCACGCTGCGGCCGCAGAGCAGGCGGTCGTGATTCCGGCCACTCTCGCCGGCCTCTGCGGCGCGCTCTTCGGGCGTGCGAGCTCGCGCACGGAGCCGCGCGCCCGTTTCGTGTTCGCGTGGCTCGTGGCCGGAGTCGCGCTGCTCGCGGCCCTCGACGCCCTGTTCCCGGAACATCGACGTTCGCTCGTCACCGGCCTCGACGCCGCTCATGTCCACGGCTTGACGAAGGCCCTCGTGGCGCCGCTCGCTGCTGCGCTCGTCGTGGGGGCGCGCGGTCTCGCGCGCGGAAGCCGTCGCGCGTGGCAGGTCGCCGTCTGCGTGCTGACCGCGCTGCTCGTGCTGCACATCGTCCGGCGTTTCGACGACGGCGCGATCGTCACAGGAATCGCCGTCGTCGCGCTCGTCGCGCGCCGGGGCGACTTCGCCCGCCGCGGCGATCCGGAATCCAAGCCGCGCATCGTGCTCCACGCGACGGTGGGCGTGCTCGTCGTCGTTGCCTACGGGCTCGTGACCCTGTGGGTGAACCGCCTGATGACCGACGAGCCGTACTCGGTTCCGTTTGCGTTGCGCGTCACCGCGCGAGCGCTGGCCGGGCTGAGCTTCCGCGGCGCCGAGCACCTGAGCGGTCCCTTCGCCGATTGGTTCCCGGTGTCGGTTTTCCTCATCGCCTGGGGAGCCGTCGCGCTGCTGCTCGTGGAGTGGCTCGCCCCCTGGCGTTATCGATTGAGACAGGAAGCGCGCGAGTGGGACCGTGTCCATGCACTCGTCTCGCAATACGGGGCAGACACGATCGCCCCCTTCGCCCTGCGTGCCGACAAGTCGTATTTCTTCTCCGAGGCTCGAACAGCGTTTCTCGCCTATCGCGTCTCGGGTGGCGTCGCGATCGTCGCGGGCGATCCGATCGGGCCTGCGGACACGCACTGTGAGCTCGTCCGAGATTTCCTCGAGTTCGCGCACGCGCGTGGCTGGCGGGTGGCCGTGCTCGGCGTCTCGGAGCCTTCGCTCGGAACGTATCGCTCGCTCGGGCTCCGAGCGCTCTACCACGGCGACGAGGCCGTCGTGGATACCGCGACCTTCTCGTTGGAGGGCCGCCCGATCCGCAAGGTGCGACAGTCGGTGCACCGGTTGCGCGCCGCCGGCTTCGAGGCACGTGCACTACGGCCGAGCGAGATCGATGCAGCGATGCGCGAACGGCTCGAGGAGGTCGCCCGCAGGTGGCGCGGCAGCGCACCCGAGCGGGGCTTCACCATGGCGCTCGACGCGCTGTTCGCACTGGGCGACGACGATGCCGTCTTCATCGTCGGCTCCGACCGCGAAGGGCGGGAGATGGGCTTTCTCCACTTCGCGATCTCGCATGCGGGCGGCGCAGTCTCGCTCTCGAGCATGCCGCGGCTGCGCGGTGTGCCGAACGGTTTCAACGAGTGGTTGATCTGTCACTCGATCGAGTGGGCACGCGCCAACGGCTTCAGGCGCGTGTCGCTGAACTTCGCGCCGTTCGCAGCGCTGCTTGCACCGGCCGGTGAGCTCACGCGCATGCAGCGAGCGCAGGCGGCGACGCTGCGCCGCGTCAAGGGTCGCTTCCAGCTCGACAACTTGCTGCACTTCAACCGCAAGTTCTTCCCGCAGTGGCAGCGACGGTTTCTCGTGTACGAACGGAGGCGCGATTTACCGCGCGTCGGCGTGGCTGCTCTCGCCGCCGAGGCGTACCTTCCGTTTCGGTGATCGTCGCCGGACTTCTGCTCTCCGTCGCTTCGGCGATCGCGATCAACGGCGGCTATTCGCTGCAGCACGCTTCCGCGTCGCGCCTGCCTCCGCTCCGGCTGCGCCGGCCCTTGCAGTCGCTGCTGGCCCTCTTTCGGAACCGCCGGTGGCTCATCGGCTTCCTCGGTGGCGTCGGCGGCTGGGTCCTGTACGTCGTGGCCCTCAAGCTCGCGCCGCTCTCGCTCGTGCAGGCCGCCTCGGCAGGTGGCATCGGCGTGCTCGCCCTCGGCGCCGGGCGTCTTCGCTCGAGCGAGTGGATCGGGGTCGGAACGGCACTCGCCGGGCTCGTCCTCCTCGGGCTGTCGCTCGGCTCGCATCCTCCGACGGGCCGTGGAACGATCGGCGGCGTCGGCCTCTGGCTCGGCGCCTCCGCTGCGGCGGCCCTTGCGGCCGTCCGCCTCCTGCCGTCCGGAGCGGGCTTCGCCACGGCGGCCGGCGTTCTCTACGCAGCCGGTGACGTCGCCACCAAGGCCGCGATCGCGGGCGGGGCGCGGCTCTCGTTCGTGCCCGTGCTGCTCGCCTGCCATGGAGTCGCCTTCGTCTGCCTCCAGCTCGCGTTCCAGCGGGGCCGCCGGCTCGGGACGGCGGGGCTCGCGGTGCTGTGGACGAACGCGCTGCCGATCCTCGCCGGCACCATCGTCTTCGGCGAGACGCTGCCCGGCGGCTTCAGCGGTTCGTCCCGCGTGGCCGCCTTCGTGCTCGTTCTGATCGGGGCCGTCGCGCTGAGCCGCGCACCGCTTGACGCTCCACCGGCGGTGGGTAGAATTTCGATTGACTAGTCAGTCAATCCACGCGGCGGCGAGGAGAAGCATGGCGACGATCGAGCAGGGTGCGGCGACGGGCGTCTCGTTCGCGCTGACGGACGAGCAGAAGGCGCTGCGTGAGCTGGCGCGGGAGTTCGCGGCCAAGGAGATCCGGCCGAGAGAGGCCGAGTACGACGAGAAGATGCAGCACCCCGTCGACGTGATCGCGAAGGCGCACGAGCTCGGCCTGATGAACCTGCACGTGCCGGAGGAGCACGGCGGCCTGGGCCTCGGGTGCTTCGACGGCATGCTCGTCGGCGAGGAGCTCTACTGGGGCTGCGCCGGCATCGGCACGTCGGTCTCGGCGAACGGCCTCGGCTCGGGCCCCGTGATCATCGCGGGCAGCGACGAGCAGAAGGCGAAGTGGCTGGCGCCGCTCGTCGAGGAGCCGATCCTCTGCTCGTTCGGTCTCTCCGAGCCCGGCGCGGGCTCGGACGTCGCAGCGCTGAAGACGACGGCCGTGCGCGACGGCGACGAGTACGTGCTCAACGGCTCGAAGACGTTCATCACGAACGCCGGCTACGCGGCGTGGACGGTCGTCTTTGCGAAGACCGACCCGAAAGGCGGCTCGAAGGGGATCTCGGCGTTCATCGTGCCCATGGACACACCGGGCGTCACGATCGAGAAGCACCTAGACAAGCTGGGGCAGCGGGCGACGGACACGTCGGCCTTCG
This sequence comes from uncultured Actinomycetes bacterium, assembly GCA_963848665.1. Taxonomy (GTDB): domain Bacteria; phylum Actinomycetota; class Thermoleophilia; order Gaiellales; family Gaiellaceae; genus Palsa-739. Next base: position 111,290 of record CAWKEF010000001.1, on the reverse strand, counting down.
CGCTCCAGGACGTGCGCGTCCCGGTCGAGAACCGGCTCGGGGGAGAGGGGGACGGCTTCAAGATCGCGATGGCGACGCTCGACTTCACGCGTCCGGGGACCGCGATCGGCGCCGTGGGCGTCGCGCAGGCCGCGTACGAATACGCGGTCGACTACGCAAAGCAGCGGGTCGCCTTCGACGTCCCGATCGCCATGCACCAGGCGGTCAACTTCATGATCGCCGACATGGCGACGGAGATCGAGGCGTCGCGACTGCTCACCTGGCAGGCAGCCTGGATGCTCGACCAGGGCCACGGCCGAAAGGCGACGCTCTACTCGTCCTTCGCGAAGCGCTTCTCGGCCGATACCGCGATGAAGGTCGCGCTCGACGCGGTTCAGGTCTACGGAGGCTACGGCTACATCAAGGAGTACCCGGTCGAGAAGCTGATGCGCGACGCGAAGCTGTTTCAGATCTACGAGGGGACCAGCCAGATCCAGCGCCTCGTCATCGCGAAGGAGATCTTTCTTCCGCGCGAGAGCTGACGCTCTCGCGCACCCACTCGCACCGCTTCGCTTTCCTGCTCGTGGGCTCTTGACCGGAGGTTGCGTCAGGTTTCGGCGTGAGCGAGCCGCGCCCGCGCAGGTCGGGCGCGGCACGGCATCTAGAGTCACGCCATGGCGATCGAGATCGATCTTTCCGGGCGGGTGGCGCTCGTCACCGGAGGATCGCGCGGGCTCGGCCGGGCGGATGCGCTGACGCTCGCGCGGGCGGGTGCGGACGTCGTCGTCGCCGATCTGCTCGTCGAGTCGGAGCTCTCGGAGGAGACCGACCGCTACGGCGCGCTCGCCACCGTCGCGCGGCAGCAGGGGCTCGTGCACACGGAGGAGACGGTCGAGGAGATCCGCGGCCTGGGGCGCCGCGCGATTGCGGTGCGCTGCGACGTCACGGATCGGGGAGAGGTGGACGCCGCCGTGGCGCGTGCCGTGGCCGAGCTCGGCGCGGTCGACATCCTCGTGAACAACGCGGGCACGCTCGATCATGCCGCCCAGTTCCACAAGCAATCGCCGGAGCTCTGGGAGCGCGATCTGCGCGTGAACCTCACCGGTGCCTTCAACTGCGCCCAGGCCGTCTGGCCGCACATGCGGGAGAGCGGCTGGGGCCGCGTGATCAACATGGCCTCGGTCGCCGGGACGCTCGGTGGCTTCGGCCAGGCGAGCTACTCGACGACGAAGGCGGGTTTGCTCGGGCTCACGCGGACGCTCGCGATGGAAGGCGCGCGGCACGGGATCACGTGCAACGCGATCGTGCCCGGAGTGATCGGCACGGAGGCGTACAACTTCGGCAATGCGGAAATGAACGAGCGCATTGTCAACCGCACCGCCCTCAAGCGGCCCGGCAAGCCGGAGGAGATCGCGAATGCGATCGCGTTCCTCTGCTCGGACCTCGCGGCGTACATCACCGGGATCGAGCTCAACGTCTCGGGCGGCGTCGAATTGTTCGTCTTTTAGAGAGGACGCGCTACTCTGGGAGGGGTGGGCCGGCGCGTTCTCTTTTTGCTGCTCGCGATCGTCGCGGCTGCCGTCGTTCTCGGCCTCGTCTTCGCGGGCTCGCCGACGACGCTCGCGAGCGGCGTCACGATCGACGGAATCGACGTAGGCGGGCTCGAGGCGAAAGACGCGCGCTCGCTGCTCGAGCGGCGCTCCGACGCGGTCGCCGAGAAGCCGGTCGTCTTCCTCGCCGGCGAGCAAGCGCTACCCGATCCGCCCGTCGCGAGCTCGGCGTCCAGCCCGACTGGAAGGCCGCCGTCGACGCCGCGCAGCGCCAGGGCGACGGGTTCGGGCCGATCCGCGGCTTCAAGCGCCTCGACGTCCAGGTTTTCGGCGCCGACGTGACTCCTCCGACGAGCGTCCTCAACGGCGCGCTCGCAGTACCAGGTCGGCCTGATCGCGAAGGCCGCCGACCGCGCGCCGGAGAACGCCGGGCTTGCTCGCCGTGGCCTGCGGATCGTCGTGACGCCCGCGCGCGCAGGCGCGTGCTCGATCGCGCCGGCCGCCGCCCGGACGATCGTGGAGGCGCTCGGGGCGCTCGACCGCAGCTCCGCCAGGGTCGAGCTGCCGCTCCGCCTCGTCAGCCCCGCGTGCGAGCCGCAGCCCTCGCCGCCGCGGCGCGCCAGGCCCGGCGTCGCGCTCTCTGCGCCGGTGCGGCTCGAGCTCGGGAAGACCCGCTGGCTCCTCACCCGCGCACAGCTCGCCCGCCTGCTCGAGCTGCCGGCCGGCGGACGGACGGCCCTCGCCGTCGGCGGCCCCGCGGCGGACGACTGGCTTGCGCGGCTCGGGAAGCGCATCGAGAAGCCCGCGAAGGACGCGAGCTTCGCGGTCGACGGGACATACGTGCATGTCGTCCCGGCAAAGCCCGGCATCGAGCTCGACGCACTCGGCACCGACGCGAGCGCTGCTGCGGGCCGCGCTCGAGCGCCGGCCGGCCCTGCGGATCGTTCGGCTCCCGGTGCGCGAATCGCAGGCGAAGCTCTCGACCGCGGCGGCGCGCGCCATGGACATCACCAAGTCGTCTCGAGCTTTACGACCGACTTCGGCGGCATTCCGAATCGCATCCACAACGTCGAGCTCGTCGCCCATCTCGTCGACCACAAGCTGATCGCACCCGGCGCGACATTCTCGTTCAACCAGACGACCGGCGAGCGGAACGCGGCGAAGGGCTTCCTCGTCGCGCCGGTGATCGTCAACGGCGAGCTGACGAGTGGTCTCGGCGGCGGCGTGTGCCAGGTCTCGACGACGGTCTTCAACGCGGCCTTCGACGCGGGGCTCAAGATCACCGAGCGTATCAACCACGCGCTCTACATCAGCCACTACCCGCAAGGCCGCGACGCGACGGTCAACTATCCCGACGTCGACCTGAAGTTCGTCAACGACACGGGACACTGGCTCCTGCTACGGACGTTCGTCAGCTCGTCGTCGCTCACGGTCAGCCTCTACGGAACGCCCGTCCACCGGAAGGTGACGAGCACGACCACGCCACTCGTCTCGCACGGCTCGCCGCCCGTGAAGAAGACGATCGATCCCACACTCGAGCCGGGCGAGGTCGTGGTCGACGATCCGGGCGCGCCGGCGCTCTCGACGAGCGTCACCCGCGACGTCTATACGCCCGGCGGCAAGCTCCTGTACCACGACACCTGGTACTCGTCATATCGCTCGACGCCGAAGCTCGTGCGCGTCGGGCCGCCGCTGAAGAAGAAAGCCGAAGCGACGACGACGACGACTACGACGACGACGACAGCGACGACGACGACGTCGACGACGCCGACTCAACCCGGCGCAATAGCGTCCCTGAGCCAGCCCGGCACGCGCGTCGGCTTGAGCGTCGCGGCGTCGACGCATGCGTGCGCTGTGTAGCCGTCGGCCATCAGCGTGCCGTCGTCGCGGACGATCGCGTACTCGTAGCGGAAGCGCGCGCCGCGCAGTCCGACGCAACGCGTGTGAACGTGCAACAGGTCGTCGAAGACCGCCGGGACGAGGTAGCGGCAATGTGACTCCAGCACGAGCGCCTCGATCCCGTGATCCCGCAGCGACTGGTACCCGCCGGCGTACGCGCGCAGGTACTCGACGCGGGCCACCTCGTACCACACGAGATAGGACGCGTTGTGCGCGATCCCTTGCGCGTCCGTGTCAGCGAAGCGAACGCGAACCGTCGTCATGAAGGTGTAGCCGTCCACGAGTCAACTCTACGATGCGAAGCATGAGCGTCGAACGGCTGGCGGAGCTGGTGCGACAACGGGGACCGTGCGTCGTGCTGACGGGCGCCGGCATCAGCACGGAGTCAGGCATCCCGGACTTCCGCTCGCCGACCGGCATCTGGGCCCGGTACGACCCGATGGAGTACGCGACGATCGACGCCTTCCTCGAGGATCCGGTGAAGGTCTGGGACTTCTACGGCAAGCGGCTCGCACTGCTCGACGCGGCGCAGCCGAACGACGGCCATCGCGCACTCGCCGAGCTCGAGCAGCGCGGCTGGGTGCGCGCGGTGGTCACGCAGAACATCGACCGGCTCCACGAGCGTGCCGGCTCGTGCGCACTCGTCGAGGTGCACGGGTCGATCCGTACTTCGAGCTGTCTCGCCTGCGGCACCGTCGTGCCCTTCGCGGAAGTGGTCGCGCTCCTGCCCGTACCGGCCTGTCCGAGCTGCGGTCGCATCCTGAAGCCGGACGTCGTGATGTTCGGCGAGCTCCTGCCGGAAGCGGCGATCGCGCGCGCGACCCAGCTTGCCGCGACGGCGGGGCTGCTCGTCGTCGTCGGCTCCTCGCTCGAGGTGTATCCGGTCGCCGGCCTGCCGCTCGAGACCCTCGCCACCGGCGGCTCGCTTGCGATCGTGAACCGCGGGTCGACGCAGTTCGACGCCCGGGCGTCGGTCACGATCGACGGCAGCGCCGGCGAGACGTTGCGCGCACTCGCGACGGCGCTACCCGAGCGACCGTAGCGACGCGGCGAACATTCCCTGCCGAAAGCGGCCGTTCATCGGAGCCGTCGCGAGCCCGAAGACCGGCACGATCCGCGAGCCGGCGAACGAGGTCGAGAAGTAGTCGCCCGTCATGCGTCCGCCTTCCGAGCGAGGCAGCCAGTTCGTCGACATCGGCTGCGTGTCGAGCCGTTGCGGCGCACTCCATGTCTTGCCGCCGTTGCTCGACTGCGTGACGCTCATCCCGAGCGAGCACGGCGCCTTCTTGCAGACACCGTAGTAATGCGCGTACACCGCCGCGAGCAGCCCCGGACGCGTCGGATCGGCGGCCAGCCCCGGGATGAACGCGTTGGCTCCGGAGGTGGCCCGCACGGCCGGCGACCAGGTCATTCCGTCGGTCGAGGTCGAGAGGACGAGGTCGTTCTGGGCGCAGCCGGAGCGGAACCGGCAATCGGCCCACATCGCGTAGAGCTTGCCGGTCGAGTCGCCGATCACCGACGGCAGCGAGATCGCGCGCATGGGCGAATTGTCCGCTGCCTGGAACGACCCGACCGTGAAGGGTGAAAACGTAGACGCCGCCGTCCGTCGAGCGGAGCGCGACCATCGATCCGCTGAGCGCGGCGTCGGTCGTGTAGTCGCCGGCCACGACGACGAGCGTTCCATTCGGCTGCACGACCGGCTGCGTGCCGACGAGGAACTGTCGCGGCCCGAATGGGCCCCGACCAGGTCTGACCGCCGTCGTTTGTGAACTCACTGATCGTTCCGGGCGTGGCGTCATCCGTGTACTCGATGTAGCAGCGGCCCCGAAACGGGCTCGAAGCGCCGTTGTCGCAGGCGATCCAGTCCTTGTCGAGCGCGGGTCCGCCGGCGGCGACGACGGGTGCGGCCCAGTGCTCCCCGTCGGTCGAGCGGGCTGTGTAGACGTGGGAGCCGTCGCGCTCGATCGTCAAGGTGCTCGCAAGCCACACGCCGTGGACGGCGTCGTAGGCAACCGCCGGATCCGACGCTGCCTCCTCGGGCCCGGGCGGTGAAGCGTTCACGGTGATCCCCGGGAGCTCGGCTCGCGTCCAGGTGCGCCCGTCGTTCCTCGAGACCGCAGTGCCGATGTTCGATGCGCCACCTTGATCGCGGCGGCCCACCTGGAACACGGCGACGACCGTATCGCCGAACGACGCGCTGTCCGGCTCGACGGCAGTCTCGTGCTGACTGTCCGTGTTCGCGTACGGGTCGACGGAGAGCCGACGCGAGACGACTTCGCAGTTCGCAGCGACGCTGTCTCCGGTATCCGCGCTGACGATGTCGAGCCCCGCTCCGCAGTCGACATTGTCGGTCCCGCCGAAGGCGGCCTGCACGCGATCGTTGCCGCCGCCTGCACTGATCCGGTCGGGAGTGGGCGAACCGACGATCAGGTTCGCGGCCTTCGTGCCGCGGATGGTCGCCGCCGTCGCCGTAGAGGCGAACAGGAGAAACAGAAGCAGCAGAGCGAGTCGGCGCATGCGCGGTCGTCCAGTAGTACCCTCGGGTAATGAACGCGGGCTGCGTCGACGTGGACGTGCTCGTCGTCGGCAGCGGGTTCGGCGGGAGCGTTGCAGCGCTGCGGTTGACGGAGAAGGGCTACCGCGTCGCCGTCCTCGAGGCCGGCAGCCGGTTCTCGCCGTCCGACTTCGCGCGCACGAACTGGAACCTGCGGCGCTACCTCTTCATGCCGCGTCTCGGCCTGCGCGGCATTCAACGGTTGACGGTGCTCGACGATCTCGTCGTGCTCTCGGGCGCCGGAGTGGGTGGGGGCTCGCTCGTCTACGCGAACACGCTCTACGAGCCGCTCGATGCGTTCTTCGTCGATCCACAGTGGGCAGACGTCGCCGACTGGCGCGCAGAGCTGGCGCCGTACTACGACCGCGTTCGCGACGATGCTCGGCGCGACGGTGACGCCGTTCTCGAGTCGCCGCAGACGAGGTCGTACGCGAGGTGGCGCGGCGCATGGGCGCCGAGGACACGTTCGAGCGAACCACCGTGTCCGTGGACTTCGATCTCTGCGTTCGCTGCGGCGGCTGCATGGTCGGCTGCCGCTACGGCGCGAAGAACACGCTCGACCGCAACTACCTGCGGCTCGCGGAGGAAAACGGCGCGATCGTGTACGCGGAGCGCGAGGCGACCTCATTGCGTCGCGGCGACGGAGGGTGGGAGATCGAGACGCGTCGCCCAGGCGCGTGGTTCCGGCGTCGGGCGACCCGGTTTCACGCCGAGCAGGTCGTCCTGGCCGCGGGAGTGCTCGGCACGCTTCGACTCCTGCTTCGCTCCGGCGTCGGCGGCCCGAACGTCGGCGCGCTCGTTCGTTCGAACTCCGAGGCGATCGTCGGCGCGGGCGCACGCTCGACGGCGATCGACTACTCGAAGGGGATCGCGATCGGCTCGTCGTTCAGCGTCGGAGCCGATACGCGGATCGAGCCCGTCCGCTATCCGAAGGGCTCGGGGCTCATGGGTCTCTTCTCGACGGTGCTCGTCGACGGAGGCGGCCGCGTGCCGCGCCCCCTTCGCTGGGCGGGGACGATGCTCCGCCATCCGCTCTACGCGCTGCAGGCGCACCTGCCCTGGCGCTGGGCCGAGCGGACCGTGATCCTGCTCGTGATGCAGGCCCGCGACAACGCCCTGCGGGTTCGCTGGACCGGAAGGCGCCTGCGCACCGACGGAGGCGGCGGCGAGGCGACGCCGACCTGGATCCCGGAGGCGAACGAGGCTGCGCGGCACGCCGCCGACGCGATGGGCGGTCTGCCGGGCTCCGGGCTGAACGAAGTGCTGCTGAACCGTCCGTTCACGGCGCACATCCTCGGCGGGGCGCCGATCGGATCCTCGCCCGACGACAGCGTCCTCGACGGCTGGCACCGGGTGTGGACCGAGCCGGGCCTCCATATCGTCGACGGCGCCGCCGTGAGCGCGAACCTCGGGGCGAACCCATCGCTGACGATCGCCGCGCAGGCAGAGCGAGCGGTCGCGTTCTGGCCGAATCGGGACGAGGCGGACCCGCGGCCGCCCCTCGGCTCCTCCTACGAGCGCGTGGAGGTCAGGCAGCCGCGCGCCGCAGCGGGCGCTCGCTGAGCACGCGGCCGCACTCGCTGCAGACGGTGCGCTCGAGCTCGTACGGAATCCCCGCCCGCTGCACCACGACGTGGGTGGTGACGCGACGATGCCGGTGGGGAGCCGGAGCAGTCGGAACCGAGCGTTCACCGCTTCGCAAAGGTAATACGGCGTCGGTCGGATGGACACGCCGCCGGTCCGCCCGGGAAGACGTCCCTCGTTCGAGTGATCCGCCGCGTCCCGGGCGTGACCGATCGGATCGACAGATGTCCTATCGTCGCCGGCAGCTCCTCGCGATCGTCATCGGGATCGCCGCAGCCGGCTTCCTGCCGACTCTCGCATTCTCGAGCTCACCGCCACCGCCGAGCACGACGACGATCCTCCTCGTGATCGGCAAGAAGGCCACGGTGCTCACCGAGACGCAGATCGAGAATGTCGTCTCGCATCTCACCGGCAGCCGGCTGAGGTCGGCGACGATCGTGCTGAAGGTGAACGGTCAGGTCAAGGCGAGCGGCAGCGCAGCGTCGTTCAAGGCTTCATGCTCCATGAGAGCCAGGTCGCCGCGTCGAACCTCGTTCGCTCGGTGCTGCCCGATGTCGAGTCGTACAACGCGGACAACACGGCCTCGCCGAACGATGTCGACGGCAACGCATCGACGGGCGGCTACGCCGGCATGACCGTCGCGATCCTCCGGCGTCGGTACGACCGGGCCTTCCCCGTCCGTGCAGTCTCCGTCGTCCGTTCGACGCGCGGGAGCTACTGCGTGCAGGCGACGGTCAAGGGCGAGACTGCCTCGAAGAACGGCCCTGCCGCGCCGATTCTGCTGCACCGCTGTCCGGCCACGCGCTGACGGCCGCCGTCAGGGACACGGAGCGCCGAGCACGACGCGGGGGACGGTGATGATCGGCGCCTTCACGTTCCGGTGCGAGAAGTCGAGAGCGCCCGCGAGGTTGGCCGCCGCGGCGTCTCGCACGGAGAGCGGTGCGAGCCCCCAGCGCCATTCGGCGAGCTTGAGAATCGACGTGTGGTCGTAGACCCCGTGCGCGACGTGTCCCCGTCGCGCGAACGGGGAGACGAGGATCGCGGGAATGCGAAAGCCTCGCTGCGCGAGCTCGGGCTTGACATCGGGTGCGGCTGGGGGAGGCACGTGGTCGAAGAAGCCGCCCCACTCGTCGAAGGTGAAGATGAGGAGCGTGCGCGGCCATGCCGGGCTCCGGACCACGGCGTTGTAGATCGTCGACATGAAGTACTCGCCGGCGCGGATGTCCGCATGAGGGTGGTCGTCGTTCCCTGGCTTCCCGACGACGGCCCGGCGTCGTCGAACGTGTAGCTCGGGTCGACGTACGAGAACGCGGGGAGCTTGCCGGTCTTGAGCTGCTTGAAGAGCTGCGGCAGCCGGTGCGAGATCGCGTTGTAGCGCTGATAGAGGAGCAGGAAATCGAAGTTTCCGTAGTAGTACGCGGCGCGGAATCCGCTTTGCCGCGAAGCGGTCGAAGATCGTGGGCAGGTCGACGCGCGCCTCGACATTGCTCGTGCGGTCCGTGACGGCGGAGAGTGAGTAGAACCGGTTCGGGAACGTCGGTGCGAGGATCGACGCGAAGAAGCGGTCGCATGACGTGAACGCCGGCGCGACCTTCCCGAGGAACGGCAGATCTTGCTGCCTGTAGTACCCGATCGCATACACGTCGTTCTGGCCCGCACGCAGCCAGCCGTCGCAAGCTCCGTTGTTCCACGCGACCCGCGAGCCGTCGTACGAGTGATCCGGATCGTGGAAGGCGCAGCCCTGGAAGTCGGGTGCGAGCGGGTGCGTCTGGTGCGGCACGCCGGCCCCATCGGTGTAGGTCGAGCCCGGCCTGCTTTCCGTCGGCGCCCGGCAACCAGCCGAGGATGTGGTCGAAGGAGCGGTTCTCCATCATCACGACGATCACGTGATCGAGTCCGGAGCGGGCCGGCACGGGAAGCCGGGCAGTGGCCTGGAGGAGGGCGCCCGCGAGCGGCTTCGCGCCGATCGCGGTCGCGGCTGCGGCGCCGAGGAAACGACGCCGGCTGACCGGCTGTTCCCACAGCTCCATGTGTCGAGCCTAGCTCCGCGCGGTATGTTGCAGCCATGGCGGGAGGACGGAGAACCGATTTGCTCGGCAAGCTGGCCGACTTGAGCGAGGAGGCGATTCAGCGCCTCGGCGACGCACCGGGGGCCGACCGGCTCGTGGGCGCGCTGAACGCAACGCGTGAGCGCGTCGACGACCTCCAGAAGCGCGTCCGCGGGCTCGAGAGCCTCGAGAAGCGGCTGACCGCGCTCGAGCGCAAGGTCGACAAGCTCGCCGCGAAGAGCTCGAGCTCGGCGGGCAGCAGCTCAGGTTCGACGCGGAAGCCGACGTCGACCAAGAGCTCCGGCGCCACGCGCGCCAAGAAGAGCTAGCGCGCCGAGGAGCACGCCGCCGAGGAGGTCGCTCGGGGTGTGCCAGCCCGCGACGAGGAGCAACGCGATCGATGCGACCGCCCACGCCGCCGCAATAGGTCCCGCACGAGGCCATCGCCAGGCGATGGCTCGCGCGACGATGATCGTCCGCAGCGTGTGGCCGCTCGGAAACGAGGTGTCGAACGCGATGACGTGGAACGAGCCGTCGTAGAGCGCAGGTCGTACGAGGACCTCTTTGCACAGCGTCTCGACGGCCACGGCGGCGACGAGCGCGATCGCGAGAGCTCGAGAGCATGCGAGGACGATCGCGACCGCGATGAGAAACGATGCAGGAAGCGTGACGACATTGACCGCCGCCGAATAGCCGGAGGCCCAGTGCGTATGCAAGAGCGGTACGAGCGAGGCGAGCTTGCTGCCCGGCTTGTGGTGGAGGTCGGCACCGGGCATCGCATTGTCGATCGCCCACTGGTCGAGGTGCGTGAAGACGCCTGCAGCGACGAGGCCGGAGAGGGCCGCGAACGCGCGCCGCGGCGGCGACGAGGCTACGCCGGTACACGCACGCGCAACGCGGCCGGGACGATCTCGAACCGGACCGGCGTCGTCCCGACCTGCTCCCCGTCGAGCTCGATCGGCAGCTGTTCCCGTGCATCGACCGTGACCGTTCGAGAGCGCAGGAGCTCGACCTTCGGGTGAGCGAGATAGGTGCCCTTGTAGATCTTCGGCGCGGTCGTGAGGAAGTCGCGCTTCGTCACATCACCGATCAGCACGACGTCGAAGAAGCCGTCGTCGGGCTGCGCTTCCGGTGCGAGCCACATCGCGCCCCCGTGCCACTGCCCGTTGGCGACGATCACGTCATGCATGCGAGCTTCGCGGCGCTCGTCGTCGAGCTCCACGGAGACGACCGTGTTCTGCCACTCGAAGAAGACGCGGGCGAGCGCGTAGAAGAACGTCGCCTTCCCGCCGAGCGACTTCGACATCCCGTTCGCACGCTGCGCCACTGCAGCGCTCATGCCGACGCTGCCGACGTTCGCGACGTACCGCTCCCCGTTCGAGCCGTCCCACCGGCGGTAAGACACGCGGCCGACGTCGATTGCGCGCGTCGCGCCGTCGAGTGCATTGCGTACGGCGGCGTCGAACTGCGTCGGGATCGCGTAGGTGCGCACGAAATCCATCCCCGTGCCGAGCGGGATCGTCGCGAGCTCGGCCGACGTTCCCGCGCGGACGAGCCCGTTGGCCACCTCGTTCAGGGTTCCGTCGCCGCCGACCGCGACCACGAGGTCGGCACCGTCGTGGGCTGCACGCTCGGCGAGCTCGATCAGCTCGCCGGGGCGCTGCGAGAAGAGCGTCTTGCCCTCGAGGCCGAGCTGCGCGGCGCGGTGCGCGAGCTCCGGCCAGCGCTTGCCCGTCGCGCCGTTGCCCGACGCCGGGTTGACGAGGAAGACAGCGTTAATCGGACGTGACAGTTGCGAGCGCGACACGGGTCATCCGGTCGACGGCGGCGCGCAGCTCGTCGTCGCTGATCCGGGTGAACTCGCCCTCCACCACGATGTCGCTGACCGTGAGCAGGCAGCCCGCGTGCACCTTGCGAAGCGCTCCGAGCGTGAAGAGGATGGCCGCTTCCATCTCGACGCCGAGGATGCCGCGGTCGGACCAGCGTTGGTACTGCTCGCCGTCCGGGTTGTAGAAGACGTCGCTCGAGACGATGGGGCCGACGTGCACCGGCTGGCCGATCTCCTTCGCGGCGTGTACGGCTCCGTGGACGAGCCCCCAGTCGGCGGTGGGGCAGTGCGGCTCCTTGACGTAGGTGTCGACGGTGCGGTCCTGCGGCACCGCCGTGAGGGCGATGATCATGTCGCCGAGCTTGTGGTGCGGCTGGAGCCCGCCGCAGGTGCCGACGCGCAGGAGCCTCTTGCAACCGAGCATGACGAGCTCTTCGATCACGATCGCGGCCGAAGGGCAGCCCATGCCGGTCGCCTGGACGGACACATCCCTTCCCTCCCAGGTGCCGCGGAAGCCGAGCATCCCACGCTCCGAATTCGTCTGCTTGACGTCGTCGAGGTAGGTGTCGGCGATGTACTTCGCCCGCAGCGGATCGCCGGGGAGAAGAACCGCTTCGGCGTAATCGCCGGGCTCGGCGCGGACGTGGATCGGCATGGCGCGCACCCTATAGCCTCGCCTCATCGCCTCCGGACGGTTCGTCAGCCCGACGCTCGAGCAGATCCTCGCTTTCTGCGCGGAGGAACCGATCGAGCGCGTGTTCCTCGAGGACATCGGGCGGCGCGGGCTCGGTCGGTTCTCGGGACTCGAACGCGACGGGCAGCTGGTCGCGCTCTGTCACATCGGGGCGAACGTCGTCCCGTCGGGCGAGAGCTGCAGCGCGTTCGCCGACGCGACCGCGCGCGGGCAGGCACGCATGATCATCGGCGAGCAGCATGCAGTGGACGAGCTGTGGGCCGAGGCGAGGGGGCGCATGCCCGACCCGCGCGACGACCGGCCCGGGCAGCCGGTCTACGTGCTCGAGCATGCACCCGAGCCGGGGGAGACGGGGCTCCGCGCCGCCACGCTCGGCGACCTCGAGCTGCTCGTGCCTGCTTGTGCCGCCGCCCACCGCGAGGAGATCGGAATCGACCCGATGCGCCGCGACCCCGAGGGCTTTCGCTGGCGGACCCGGACGCAGATCGAGGAAGGCCGCTCGTGGATCTGGCTGGAGCAAGGAGTGATTGCGTTCAAGGCCGAGGCGTCGGCCTCGACGCCGTCGGCGGTGCAGCTCCAGCAGGTGTGGGTCGATCCGCGCCTGCGCGGCCGCGGCTATGCGAAGCGCGCGATGCGCGACCTCTGCCGCCGACTCCTCGAGCGCGTGCCTGCGGTCTGCCTCTTCGTCCGGCCCGAGAACGACGCTGCGATCCGCGTGTACGAGGGGATCGGGATGCAGCGGACGATCTCGTATCGCTCGCTCATCTTCTGAAACACCACTTTTACGTTCGGCTTACACAGCCGCCGTACCGGCATTACGCAACCGGCACACGGTCAGCCCGTGAAGTCACGCCTCGCACTCGCGGCAGCGGCGCTCCTCGCCTCAGTCTTCCTCCCACACGCGGCGGGTGCTGCGCCGGGTCTCGTGCTCGGCGTCGACGACGACTCGCTCAAGTGGTACGGGCATACGTCGTCGCTCCTCTCGATCTACCGCAGCCTCGATCTCGGAGCCGTCCGCGTGACGCTCGGCTGGACCCCGGGCGAGTCGTACCCATCCGGGACTGCTCGCACGGAGCTGCAGCGCGCGGCGAACGCCGGGCGAAGCATTCGCGTCGTCCTCGCCGTCACCGGCCCGGCCGCACAGCCGCCGCTCGACGATGCGGCGCGCGCGGGGTACTGCGGCTTCATCGCCAACGTGCTGCGCCGCTATCCGTGGATCCACGACGTCGCCGTCTGGACGGAGCCGAACAACCCGGAGTTCTGGCAACCCCGCGCGGGTGCGGCCGCGGGCTACGAAGCGCTGCTCGCGACGTGCTGGGATCTGCTGCACGCCGCCCAGCCGGCCGCGAACGTGATCGCGACGAGCGCGCCGCACGCAAATCCCGGGCGCTGGTACGAGGCACTCGGCAAGGCGTACAAGGCGAGCGGCAGGGCGCTGCCGCTCTTCGACACCGTCGGACACAACGCCTATCCCGAGACGTCCGCCGAGTCGCCCGGCAGCCGCCACGGGAAGCACGCCCACTCGATCGACGAGGGCGACCTCGACCGTCTCCTCGGGGCGCTTCGCCGGGGCTTCGGCCACACCGCTCAGCCTCTGCCCGGGACCGGCACGGTCAGCGTCTGGTACCTCGAGGACGGCTTTCAGACGATCCCCGCCCGCGCCGGCTACAGCGGCACCGAGACAGACAAGCACCCGGTGTCCGAGGACGTGCAGGCGGCCGAGCTCACCGAAGCCGTGCAGCTCGCCTACTGCCAGCCGGCCGTCGGCGGCTTCTTCAACTTCGAGCTGCGCGACGACTCCTCGCTCGGCGGCTGGCAGTCGGGCCTCGTGCGGCCGGACTGGAGCCCGAAGCCCGCGTTCGCCGCCTATCTCCTGGCGGCGCAGGCCGCGGCGGCCCGTTCGATCACCTGCGGCACCTGAGGCGGGGAGTCACCCAAAGCGGGTGAACTGCTCGTGAACCGCGCTCGTGAAGCCCCGATCGAGTGATGGACGAACCTTCGAACGATCGCCGATGATCGCTGTGCGGTGCCAATCAAGCGTCTTTCTGCGGCGACGCTCGCGTGCTCGGCCCTCGTCTTCGGGGGCTCGGTGCTCGCGGGCAACAGTCGGGCTTCCTCCGGGGCTCGGGTCTCCTACATCTGCTCGGCTGTCGACAAGCAGTTCATCCAGACGGTCAGCACGAACATGGTGCAGCTCGGGTACTGGTCGGACGAGCTCGTGAGCAAGGGCGCGGATGCCGCCACGGTCGCGGGCCAGGCCCGCTCCGAATCCGAGCAGGTCTCGGCGACCGATCCGGAGGACCGCACGCTGCACGCGACGCGCGATCTCCTGAGCTCGATGTTCCTCGAGTATTCGAAGGCCGTCTCGCTCTCCGCGAAGGGCCGGGACGCGTCCAAGCACATGGCGAACTCCTGGAGGCTCGCAACCTCCTCGCACAAGCTGCTGATCGGCGCCCAGGCGGGCCTCGCAGCGCAGGGCTGCGACGTCTCGCCGCTCCTCACCTCTCAGTCCTAGAAGACGAGGGCGAAGGGCCTCAGGTTCTGTCCGCGGATCCGGCCGTGGGCGACGTGGACGAAGAACCGCCTTCCCGTCGTGCTCTGCTCCACGAACGTGGTCGTCTCCCCGGTCGTTGCGTAGCCGATGCGGTCGTGCGGCGGTGAAGCGCCCGGAGAGTCGAGTCGGACGATCTTCGTTCCGTACTGGCGCTGAATCCGTCGAGCAAGAGCGTCACCAGCGAGCCGGCGCGTGGCATGCATCGACTTCGAGCGCAGGAAGAGCGCGAGGTCGCGTGCGGCAGCGCGATCCTGGAAGAAGTCTCGGGCCGCAGGCGTGAACGCAATCTCCGCGGCGCTGTGGCCGTGATCGCGATCCGGCCAGAGGTGTCCGTACGTGCCCTGCACGTCACAGCCCATGAGCGGCGGTGCCATGACTCCCTGGAGCCGGATCGCGACTCGAGCGGCGGTCGACCGCGGGAAGGTCAGGTCGATCGGTCCCGCGTCGTACGGCAGTCGCTTGAAGCATCCGTACGCCACGGGGCGACCGGAGATGAGCAGCCGCACGGCGGGCGTCGCCCTGGACGTGTCGAACATGACGACTCCGTTCCGGCCGGCGACGACGGAGATGCCCTCCGCTTCCGCGCGCTGGAACGGCGGCGTCGGTGCGGGAAGCGGCGGCGACGGGATGAACGACGGGCGGTGGTGCCTCGAGTGCTCGAGCCGCTTGAGCAGCGCCTTCGTGCGCGCCCGCTGCCGGGCGAGCTGCGCGGGCGTCTGGTAGGTGAACTGCTGTCGCGCGAGGACGCGACCTCCGCGGTCGCGCAACACCGCTGCGACCGCACGCGTCCGTACTGTCTCGTGCCCCTTCGGGATCGACGCGAAGAAGAAGCCGGCAGCGATCGGCTTGGAGACGAAGTAGAACCGCACCGGCAGCTGCGTGCCGTCGGCGAACTGCACCGCCAGCGAGTACGCCTTCGACTGCGCGATGTCACCGCCGAGCACCGTGACGGATTGGACTCCCTTGACGGCGCGTCACCTGATAGTTGGCGCCGAAGCTCGATCGCAGATCTCGATGGGGCCGGCAGCCGCCGAACGCGCCGCTCAGCTCCCAGCAGTACCCGCCGGCGGCGGTCGGCGCGACAAAGAGGACATGGGCTCTCCCGTGCACGACGAATGACGCGACCCTGCGCGCCTGCGAGGCGATCGCGTTCGGGTCCATCGACGACGGAGCGCCGAGGCTGAGGTCGAAGAAGTTCCGCTTGACCTCGACCGGCGCGGTCTTGCCCGTGAACGGAACGTCGTGGCGGCCGATGAGGTCTGCCAGGAGCCCGCGGATTCCGAAGGCCGGCGTCGCCACGAGTGTTGCGACGAGGGCCGCCGCAATCGCAATCAAGGCGATCCGGCGGCGGCTTGCGCGCCTGGGGCGACTCACGGCGGCCGGACGCACGGCCCGCGCGACGATCGACTCCCAGCCGTCCCCCTCCCGCTGCTCGAAGGGAGGCACGAGCAGCTCGAGCGCCTCGCTCACCGACGTGATCCGACCGTTCATCCCGTTGCCTCCGCTCTCGAGAGAAGCTGCTGGAGCGACGAATGCGCCGCGTTCAAGGTGGCTCCGACGGTGCCCGAGCTGATCTCCAGGGCCTCGGCGATCGCGCGGTAGTCGAGGTCTGCGTAGTACCGGAGGAAGAGAACGAGCCGCTGGCGCTCGGGGAGCGCGGCGACCGCCGCCGCGACCTGCGCCGCCTCGGTGGGGACGCGACCGTTCGGAGACGCCACGTCGTCGACGAGCGCTTGAGCGGGGCGCGCGTCCCGGCGGTGGTTCCGAGCGGCGTTCACGACGATCTTCCAGAGCCACGCCTCGAGCGAGCCGCGCCCGCTGAACGAGTCGAGCTCGCGGACGGCGCGGACGAACGCCTCCTGGACGAGGTCGGCCGCCGCCTCCCGGTCGCCCGACACAGCGGCCGCGACCCGGCGAAAGTCGGTGAAGCGCACGCGATAGAGCGCTTCGACCTCCGCGAGCTGGGACTGTGGTGCGGGCATCAAATGACTCGACACGGGAGGATCGCCTTTTCTTTACCGCTCCGCTTCGAACCGGTCGGGGCAGAATCAGGCGGTGGAAGCCGCCGAGCTGTGGAGACGGATCGAAGCGCACATTCGCCGGCATGAGCTGATCGAGCCCGGCGGCGAGGTCTGCTGTCTCGTCTCCGGCGGGGCCGACTCGACCTGCCTCTGGCATGCGCTGCGCGAGCTCGGCTACCGGGTCTCCGCAATTCACGTGAACCACAAGCGGCGCGGCGACGAGTCGGAGGAGGATGCGCGCTTCTGCCGCGAGGTGCTCGGCGCCGACGTGGTCGAGCTCGACGGCCGCGGGCTGGGCGAGGCCGAGCTCCGCGAGCAGCGCTACTCCGTCGAGCGCGACCGGTTGCGCGCCACCGGCCACACCGCCTCCGACCAGGTCGAGACGATTCTCTTCCGACTCGTGTCACGCGGCAGCGCCACCGGAATCGCGCCGCGCCGCGACGACGGCGTCGTGCATCCGCTCCTCCCGGCGTGGCGGGAGGAGACGGTCGCGTACTGCGAGGCGGCACGGCTCGCCTTCAGGACGGATACGAGCAATCCGGATACGAAGCGCGGTCTGATCCGCGACCAGGTCCTGCCGCTCCTCCGCGAGCTCCACCCGGCCGCCGACGAGAACGTCCTGCGGGCGCTCGATCTTCGTGCGACGCTGCCGCCCGCGCTCGGCGAGCTGCTCGCATCACCGGTCGGCTCGAAGCGCGTCGATCTCGGCGACGGCATCGTCGCGGTGCGCGAGTACGACCGCCTCTGGCTCGAGCGCGGGCCGGTCGATCTCGAGGGCGAGATCCGCTGGGGCGAGTGGCGCATCCGCTCCGGTCTCGAAGGGCTTAAGGTACGAGGCTGGAGGCCCGGCGACCGGCTCGCAGGGCGGAACAAGAAAATTCAAGACGTGTTCGTCGACGCCAAAGTGCCGAGGTCAGAGCGTGAGGCCTGGCCCCTCGTCGTGCGCGGCGGCGACGTGATCGCGGTGCCGGGAATCGTCACGCACCCCGACGTCACGGTCGAGCGAGACGCATGAGCGCGACCGAGCTCGAGCAGGCGGTCACGGACGTCCTCATCGACGAGGACCGGTTGCAGCGCCGCATCGCCGAGCTCGGAGAAGAGATCTCCGCCGACTACGCCGGGCGCGACCTGCTGCTCGTCGGCGTCCTCAAGGGCGCAGTCTTCTTCATGGCCGATCTGATGCGCGGGCTCTCGATCCCGTGCGAGATCGACTTCATGGCGATCTCGAGCTACGGCGACTCGACGGACTCGTCAGGCGTCGTGCGCATCCTCAAGGATCTCGACATCAACATCGAAGGCCGTGACGTGCTCGTCGTGGAGGACATCATCGACTCCGGGCTCACCCTCTCCTATCTGATGCGGAACCTCGAAGCCCGGGAGCCGGCGAGTCTCGAGATCTGCGCCCTCCTCACGAAGCCCGACCGCCGCGAGATCGAGGTTCCCGTCCGCTATGTCGGCTTCGAGATCCCGAACCGGTTCGTGATCGGCTACGGGCTCGACTTCGGCGAGCGCTACCGGAATCTGCCCTATGTCGGGGTGCTCGATCCCAATCTGATTCCCCCGGAAGGGGCGTAACGGGGCCCCGCGAATCAGGGTTAACTGAGCAGGAGTCAGGTACCCTCAGATCCGAGGTCTCGTGAATCGCTTCTTCCGCAGCGCGCTCTTCCCGCTGATCATCATCGCAGCGCTCGTCTGGCTGGCCTTGCAGACCCTCGGGACGCACGGGCAGAAGACGACGGCGCAGACGACGTCGTGGGTCTACCAGCGCGTGCTCCACGATCCGCAGGGCTTCGACCCGAAGACGCCGGTCACGATCGACCCGAACAAGCAGTCGATCACCCTGCTCTACAACAGCGCGAAGTACAGCGTCCACTACGCGACGCCGCAGTCCGAGGCGAGCCTCGAGCAGGCGATGCTGAAGCACAACGTCGACTTCAACTCGAAGGGCGTCGGGGGCTCGCCGTGGTGGTCGATCCTCACGTCGCTCCTGCCCTTCGTCCTGTTGTTCGGTTTCTGGATCTTCCTGATGAACCAGGTCCAGGGCGGCGGCTCGAAGGTGATGAGCTTCGGCAAGTCGCGCGCGAAGCGCATGACGCCCGACTCGCCGAAGATCGGCTTCAAGGACGTCGCGGGCGTCGACGAGGCGGTGGAGGAGCTCGGCGAGATCAAGGAGTTCCTCGAGAACCCGAAGAAGTTCCAGGCACTCGGCGCGCGCATCCCGAAGGGCGTGCTGCTGTACGGACCGCCCGGCACCGGCAAGACGCTGCTCGCGCGCGCGGTAGCGGGCGAGGCCGGCGTGCCATTCTTCTCGATCTCCGGCTCCGACTTCGTCGAGATGTTCGTCGGCGTCGGAGCGTCGCGCGTGCGCGACCTCTTCGAGCAGGCCAAGCAGTCGAGCCCGTGCATCATCTTCATGGACGAGATCGATGCCGTCGGCCGGCATCGCGGCGCCGGCCTCGGCGGCGGCCACGACGAGCGCGAGCAGACGCTGAACCAGCTGCTCGTCGAGATGGACGGCTTCGAGATGAAGGACAACATCATCCTGATCGCCGCGACGAACCGGCCCGACATCCTCGACCCGGCGCTCCTGCGCCCCGGCCGCTTCGACCGGCAGATCGTCGTCGACCGGCCCGACCGCGTCGGCCGCCGCAAGATCCTCGAGGTGCACACGAAGGGCAAGCCGCTCGCGCCGGAGATCGACCTCGAGACGCTTGCATCGGGTACGCCGGGCTTCACCGGCGCCGACCTGGCGAACCTCGTCAACGAGGCCGCGCTCCTCGCAGCGCGCCGCGGCAAGAAGATCATCGAGCAGGACGAGCTCGAAGAGGGAATCATGCGCGTGATCGCCGGACCGGAGAAGAAGGCGCGCCTCCTCTCGGAGCACGAGCGCAAGATCACGGCCTATCACGAGATGGGGCACGCGCTTGTCGGGCACTTCCTCGAGCACACCGATCCCGTGCACAAGATCACGATCGTGTCGCGCGGCCAGGCGCTCGGTCTCACGATCTCGCTGCCGACCGAGGATCGTTACCTGACGACGAAGACGTCGCTCATGCATCAGATGGCCATGACGCTCGGCGGCCGTGCAGCGGAGGAGATCGTCTTCCACGAGGTGACGACCGGCGCGGCGAACGATCTCGAGAAGGTCACGTCGACGTCGAAGTCGATGATCATGCGTTTCGGCATGAGCGAGAAGCTCGGCCCGCGCGTGCTCGGCCGCGGCCACGACCAGCCGTTCCTCGGCCGCGACTACGGCGCCGAGGCCGACTACTCCGAGGAGATCGCGCGCGAGATCGACGACGAGATCCGCCGCGTCATCGAGGAGGCGCACGAGCTTGCGCTCGCCGTCCTGCGCGAGCACATGGAAGAGCTGCACAAGATCTCGGTCATCCTCATCGAGCGCGAGACGATCGATCGCGACCAGTTCGAGCGCCTGCTCGCCGGCGAGGACGAGTCGACGGTGTTCCCGGAGCCCGTCGTCCCGGCCGAGGAGCCGAAGCCGCAGGAGGAGCCGCGCCGCGAGCGCCAGCCGCGCACGCGCCCGTTCCCGCTGCCGGGCGCGACGATGCAGCCGCCGCCCGACCCGGCCAAGAGCTAAGGCTCGGGCGCAACCAGGTTGCTGTGCAACCCGGTTGCTGATTCAGTCAGAGGCATGCAGTCCGCCGAGCAACGCTTCCCGAGACCCTCCGTGATGGGCGTGGTCAACGTCACTCCGGACTCGTTCTCCGACGGCGGACTGCATTTCGATCGCGACGTCGCGGCCGCGGCGGCGCGCCGGATGCTCGCCGAGGGCGCCGCCGTCGTCGACGTCGGCGGCGAGTCGACGAGGCCCGGCTCGGACGGTGTTTCGCTCGACGAGGAGCTGCGCCGCGTGCTTCCGGTGCTGGAGCAGATCCAGGGTGACGTCCCGCTCTCGATCGACACGGCGAAGGCCGAGGTCGCGCGGCGGGCGTTCGAGCTCGGTGCGGAGATGGTGAACGACGTGACCGCGTTTCGCGCAGAGCCGGCGCTCGCCGGCGTGTGCGCGGACCACGACGCGTACGTCTGTCTCATGCACATGCAGGGCGAGCCGCGCACGATGCAGCTCGATCCGCGGTACGACGACGTCGCCGCCGAGGTCGCAGCGTTCCTCGAGGAGCGAATGGCATTCGCCGTCGGAGAGGGTGTGCGCGAGGAGCGGATCGTGCTCGATCCAGGCATCGGCTTCGGGAAGACCGTCGAGCACAACGTGGACCTCCTGCGGAGGCTCGACGTGCTGCTCGCGCTCGGACGCCCGGTGCTCGTCGGCTTCTCGCGCAAGAGCTCGCTCGGCAAGCTCGCCGGGAACCCGGAGGCGAAGACGGGCCCGCTCGGTGCGAGCGTGGCCGCTGCGGTGGCCGCCTACGAGCGGGGCGCGGCGATCTTTCGCGTCCATGACGTTCGCGAGCACGTCGATGCGTTGGCCGTGGCACGGGCGCTCGCGTGAGCGTTACGGTCGAGCTGCGCGGCCTGCGCCTGTTCGGTCGTCACGGCGTGCACGCGCAGGAGAAGGAGGACGGGCAGGACTTCCTCTTCGACGTCGACCTGCAGGTCGGCGAACGCGGCGTGACCGACCGGCTCGAAGACGCCGTCGACTATCGAGAGGTTGCGCGCACCGTGGAGGAGGTCTCGGACGCCCGGAGCTATGACCTGATCGAGACGCTCGCAGCCGCGGTCGCGGACGAGTTGCTGCGGCGTTTCGCGGCCGAGCGGGTCGTCGTGCGGGTCGTGAAGCCGGCGGTCAAGCCCGGCGGCCTCGACGGAACGGCAGGCGTCAGCGTTTCGAAGCCGTGACGCGCAGGACGTAGCTCGCATCGGCGCTCCGGCCCGTGAGCAGGACCTCGACGTAGGCGGCGACACCCTTCTTCCCCGCCGTGATGCTCGGCCCCTTGAGGTCGCGGCGCCGGGCGGCGAGCCCCTCGTTGATGGAGACGGTCTGCGGGCCCCAGATGCGGGCGGCCGCTTCGCCGCCCGCCGACACCTGCACGCGCACCGTTCGGTGGGCCGGGACCCAGATCCGGTAGAGGTCGGTCGGGTCCTCCGCGGCGCGGAGCGATGCGGCGGCGCGGTTGGAAGGCTTCGTCGTCGTAGTCAGCGGCGACTCGCCGAGCTGAAAGAGCGCGCCGGGCTTCACCTCGGAGATGTCGTCGTTCGGCTCGCCCGGATCGATCGGAGGCGGCGTCGCGGCGATCGCCGCCGGAATGTTCACGATGCCCCAGCCGCTTCCGTTGTCGAACCCGGGCGGCCCGATGTCGCGCGCGCCCTCGCGCAGCACGTCGGCGATCTGTCCCGCCGTCAGCGTCGGTCGCAGAGTCCAGACCCACGCCGCGGCCGCGCTGACGATCGGCGCCGAGAAGCTCGTGCCGTCGTCGACCTCGTAGCCGCGCGGATTGCGGCTCAACGGCACGTCTCCCAGCATGTGGATGCCCGGTGCGGCGACGTCGTTGGCGGGCGAGACCGTCGAGAAGGACGTCACTGCGTCGTTCTCGTCGGTCGCCGCGACCGTGAACACATGGGGCCACGCGGCAGGGTAGGTCGGCGGGCTGCCGAGCCGGCCGTCGTTCCCCGCCGCCGCGACGACGAGGCAACCGTTGTGGACCGCGTCGAGGACGGCTTCGTGGGTCAGCTCGTCGGGCGTCACGCCGCCGAAGCTGAGGTTGATCACGCCTGGGCAGTGCTGTGCGGCAGCCTCGATGCCGGTGATCGCGGAGAGCTTGCTGATCTGGGTGAAGGGCGACGCGTCGAAGACCTGCAGCGCTGCGTTCGGATAGATGCCCGCGAGGTCGACGCCGTTCTCCGGCGCCGCGGCGAGCGAGGCGACGATCGTCCCGTGGTACTCCTCGACGCCGGTTGTCGTCTGGTCGTTGAGATACGTCGTGTTCGGGCGGCCGGCGAAGTCCGGATGGGTGGGGTCGACACCGCTGTCGACGACCGTGATCGGGACGCCCGGCCCGGGCGCTTCCGCGGGCACGGCGCCGACGTGTGAGAGCCACCACTCCTGCGGCTCGAGCGGGTCGGCCGAGCTGCGCGCGAAGGCGGCTGTGGCTGCGCCGCACGCGCACAGAGCGAGCAGGCAGACGACGAAGAGGCGGCGACCCACGACTCGCGCCAGGGTAGCGAGTGGACTAGGCTCGGCCTCGTGACCCGAGCGTACGTCGGGCTCGGCTCCAACCTCGGCGACCGCGAGGCGACGATCCGCGCGGCGCTTCGAGGGCTCGACGCTGCTCCCGGTGTCGATCTGGTCGCCGTTTCGACGCTCGTCGACACCGAGCCGGTCGGCTACCTCGACCAGCCGCGCTTCCTGAACGGGGTGGCGGCCCTCGAGACGAGCCGGTCGCCCGGCGAGCTGCTCGGGCTGCTCCTCGCGATCGAGGCGGCCTTCGGGCGAGACCGCACCGCAGTGCCGCCCAAGGGGCCGAGGATCCTCGATCTCGACCTCCTCCTCTACGGCGACGAGGAGATCCAGGAGCCGGGGCTCCGGATTCCGCACCCGCGCCTCCACGAGCGCGCCTTCGTGCTCGAGCCCCTGGCCGAGCTCGAACCGGGCCTCGAAGTGCCCGGAAAGGGCTCGATTCAGACCCTCCTCGCGGGGCTACACTGACTCCCGATGTCCCACCTCGACGACCTGGACGAGTACGAGGCCGAGCTGGAGCTCCGGCTGAAGCGCGAGTACCAGGCGGTGTTCGGGCTCTTCCGCTACTGCGTGCTCACGCCCGACGCGACGTACCTGTGCAACAAGCTCGAGCGCACGTATGCGCCCCAGCCGGCCTACCCCTTCATCCGCCTGAAGCTCGAGGATGTCTGGGTCTGGGACAAGAACCGCCCGACGCGCATCATCCCGCGCGCGGAGATCCTGGTCACGACGGGCGACGTCACGATCGAGGAGCTCCGCGGCGAGGGCGACGAGCCGGCGCTGACGCCCGAGGCGCTCGCAGAGCGGCTCGGCGGCGACACGACGCCGCGCGAAGAAGACTTCTAGTTCCGGCACAAAGACTACGTCTTTGTGCCGCGTGGAGACCGAACTCCGCGCCGCCGAGAGCGCGGTCTCGGCGGCGCTCCGTGCTGCGTGGTTACAAGTGTTCGGGACGCCATGCACCGCCTCGCAGCGCCGCGCAAGGCGCTAGCTCCTAGGCTTTGGCCGAATGCTGCTCGCGGTCGACGTCGGGAACACGCAGACGGTGTTCGGGCTCTACGACGGGTCCGAGCTCGGCGAGCGCTGGCGCATCGCGACCGAGGCCGAGCGCACCGGCGACGAGCTCGGTGCGCTGCTCGCGGACTTCATCGACTACGCGGTGCTGGACGGCATCTCGCTCTCGTCGACCGTGCCGCGGCTGATCCGGGAGTACGAGCACCTCGCCGAGCGCTGGGCGAAGGCACCGCTGCTCGTGATCGGGCCAGGCGTCAAGACCGGCATTCGTATCCAGCACGACGCACCGCACGAGATCGGGCCCGACAGGATCGTGAACGCGGTTGCGGCGAAGGAGAAGCACGGTGCGCCCGCGATCGTGGTCGACTTCGGCACCTCCACGAACTTCGACGTCGTCTCACCGGAAGGCGACTACGTGGGCGGCGTGCTCGCGCCCGGCGTCGAAGTCTCGATGGACGCGCTCTTCGCCCGTGCGGCGCGCCTCGTGAAGGTCGACTTCGTCGAGCCGCCCGCGCCGATCGGCAAGTCGACCGCGACCGCGCTCCAGTCCGGCCTCGTGTACGGCTTCGCGGGCCAGGTCGACGGGATCGTCGACGCGATCCGCGGTGAGCTCGGCACCGATGCGCAGGCGATCGGCACGGGTGGCCTCGTCGATCTGATCGCACCGCATTCGCGCACGATCTCGAAGGTCGACCCGTTCCTGACGCTCGACGGCCTCCGCATCGTCTGGGATAGGAATTGTTCTTAGCGCGGCGACGGGTTAGCCGCCGCCGTAGAGCGAGATCGGCATGCCTTCCAAGACGAACTCGCCGTCTGGCACGTCGGCTTCCAGCTGCGCAAGCAACTCGGCTGCGCCGGGCGCCGCCGCGAGCAGCCGCGTCACGACCTCCTCGGTGGAGTGGAGCTGCACGAGCTCGTTCTTGAACGGTCTGGGGAAGCGGCCGTGGCCGAGATACCAGCCGTAGAACTTCTTCAGGAAGCTCGACGCGCGGCGCTCGCCGAGCTCCCGCACCGTCTCGCGGATGAAGTGGATGAGCTCGGCCGCAACCTCCTCGCGCGACGGCTGCTCCTTCTCGCCGAAGGCGATCTCGCGTAACGCCCACGGGTTGCCCTGCGCGCCGCGGCCGACCATGACCGCGCTCGCCCCGGTTGCGGCGAGCACGCTCTCCGCTTTCGCACGAGACGTCACGTCGCCCGACGCGATCACCGGCACGTCGACGAGCTCGACGAGCTCGGCCGTCAGCGTGTGGTCGGCATAGCCCGTGTACATCTGCTTCGCAGAGCGCGGATGCAGCGTCAGCGTCGCGGCGCCGGCGTCGACCAGCCGCGGGCCGAGCTCGAGGCAGGCACGCGAGCCGTTCTCGACGCCGCGCCGCATCTTCACCGACAACGGGATCGACACGGCAGTCGCGACGGCTTCGGCGATTCTGCAGGCCAGGTCGGGCTCCTCGAGGAGGTGCGCGCCGGCGCCGGTCTTCGTCACCTTGCGCACGGGGCAGCCGAAGTTCATGTCGACGATGTCGGCTCCTGCGGCCTCGACCATCCGCGCGGCCTCGGCCATCGCAGCCGGCTCCGAGCCGAAGATCTGGATCGCGAGCGGATGCTCGTCGGAGGAGACCCGGAGGTAGCCGAGGGTCCGTTCGTTCCGGTGCTCGATGCCCGCGCACGAGACCATCTCCGAGCACACGAGCCCGGCCCCGTGGCGGCGGCCCTGGCGGCGAAATGCCTGGACGCTGACGCCGGCCATCGGAGCGAGGACGACGCGGCCCCTGATCTCGAGGTCGCCGATCCACCACGACTCGTGAAGCTGCGCACGCATAAGCGGAGAATCGTACCCCGGCGCGGTTGACGTTCCTCCGGGGCTGGAGGTACCATCCGCCCCCGCCGGACGGCCGGAATTGGAGCCGCCGGCCGTTTTCGTGCAGGTTCCGAGGAGGACCGAAGCCTTGAAGGAAGTCATTCTCACCCCCGACGGGTTCAAGAAGCTCCAGGAAGAGATCGAGTTCCTGTCGAACGAGAAGCGCCGCGAGATCGCCGATCGCATCCGCGATGCGCGCGAGTTCGGCGACATCGCCGAGAACGCGGAGTACGACTCGGCGAAGAACGAGCAGGCCCATCTCGAGGCGCGGATCGCGCTGCTCGAGGAGCGGCTGAAGAGCGCTCGCGTCGTCACGAAGAAGGAGATCAAGTCGGGCGAGGTGTCCGTCGGAACGAAGGTCCGTCTGCGCGACGTGAAGGCAGGGAAGACCGTCGAGTACCACATCGTCGGCTCTGCAGAGGCCGATCCGTCCGAGAACAAGCTCTCCAACGAATCGCCCGTGGGCAAGGCGATCATGGGCCGCAAGAAGGGCGAGACCGTCGAGGTCGCCGCGCCGCGCGGCAAGCTCACGTTCAAGATCATGGACATCAAGGCGGCGTAAGCCGGGCGCGGAGCCGCCGCCACTAGACTCGCGCTCCATGGCCGGGCCGAAGCGCTTCCCCGATCGCGACGAGATCGCGCGCGTGCGCGCCGAGACGGAAGCGCTGGAAGCCGGCGCCACGAGCGAGGCCAAGCGGCGCCTCGCCGGCCGCGTGATGGCCCGCCGCGACATGGGCAAGCTCGTCTTCCTCGATCTCGTCGATCGCAGCGGGCGGATCCAGCTGCTGTGCCCGGTCGAGCGCACCGGCGAGGTCGATGTCCACCTCGGCGACATCGTCGGCGCCGGCGGCTCGCCGGCGAAGTCACGCCGCGGCGAGCCGTCGCTTCAGGTCGACTCGCTCGAGGTGCTGGCACGCATTCACACCCCGCTGCCCGACACCTTCCACGGGCTCACCGACGTCGAGCAGCGCTATCGCAAGCGCTACCTCGACCTTCTGATGAACGAGGACTCGCGCGAGCACGCGCTCACCCGCTCGCGAATGGTGGCGGCGATCCGCCGCATCCTCGACGAGTGGGGCTTCGTCGAGGTGGAGACGCCCGTGCTGCAACCGAGGTACGGCGGCGCGTTCGCGAAGCCGTTCGTCACCCACTACGACGCACTCGACGAAGATCGCTATCTGCGCATCGCGACAGAGCTCTATCTGAAGCGTCTGATCGTCGGAGGCCTCGAGAAGGTGTACGAGATCGGCAAGGACTTCCGCAACGAGGGCGTGTCGTTCAAGCACCATCCCGAGTTCACGATGCTCGAGTGGTACGAGGCGTACGCCGACTACCGCGACACCATGGAGCGAATCGAGCAGCTCGTCTCTCGCGCTGCCCAGGACGTGCTGGGGACGACGAAGACGTCGTTCAAGGGCGAGGAGATCGACTTCGCCGCACCGTGGCGCCGCGTCAAGTTCGTCGACGCCCTCGATCAGCACGGCCTCTGGACGCGTGACGAGGCCGAGCTGCGCCGGCGGCTCGAAGAACGCGAAGTCGACGTGTCGAAAGATCCGACGTGGTCGAAGCTGATCGACCACGCGCACTCGCGCTTCGTCGAGCCGTCGCTCGTCCAGCCGACGATCCTCTACGACTACCCGATCGAGCTCTCGCCGTTCGCCCGCGCGACCGACGACGATCCGACGATCGTCGAGCGGTTCGAGTACTTCGCCGGCGGCATCGAGCTCGGCAACGCGTTCACGGAGATCAACGACTCCGAGGAGCAGTCCGACCGCTTCTCGCTTCAGCAGGCCGAGCGGGAGGCGGGAGACGTCGAGGCCGAAGCAGGCGATCCCGACTACGTCGAGGCTCTCTCGTACGGGATGCCGCCGACCGGAGGCATCGGGCTCGGGATCGACCGGCTGGCGATGCTCCTCACCGGCAGCGAGTCGGTGCGCGACGTCGTGCTCTTTCCCGCGCAGCGCGCGCAGAGCTAAAGCGTCAGCGCTCGACGAGCACGGGCTCGGCACGCACGTGCCGGATGACGTCTTCGAGGATCCCGTCGAGCCCCACCGTCGGCTCCCACCCGATGGTGCCCGAGATCTTCTCGATCGAGGGCTCGCGGTGGAGCATGTCTTCGATCCCCTGCCCGTACACCTCGTCATACGGCACGCCGACGATCTTCGATTGCGAATGCGTCCGTTCGAGCACGCGCTGCGCCAGCTCGTTGATCGTCACGCGCTCGGTCGAGCCGACGTTGAAGATCTCGCCGGAGACCGCTGCGCCTGCGTCCATCAGGCCGGTCAGCGCCCGGATCGTGTCCTGCACGTGGCAGAAGCAGCGCGTCTGGGTGCCGTCGCCGTGAATCTCGATCGGGCGGCCGGCGAGCGCCGCCGATACGAAGCGCGGTACGACCATTCCGTACTGGCCGCTCTGCCTCGGCCCGACCGTGTTG
The DNA here is from genome assembly GCA_963848665.1 of uncultured Actinomycetes bacterium. Classification (GTDB taxonomy): domain Bacteria; phylum Actinomycetota; class Thermoleophilia; order Gaiellales; family Gaiellaceae; genus Palsa-739. The sequence goes on along the minus strand of CAWKEF010000001.1, from coordinate 83,122 downwards.
AACAGGCGCACGATCACGCAGTCGAGGCCGCGCTCCTGGTGGTAGGCGAGCGCGAGGAACTCGTCGAGGGCCTTCGACTCGGCATAGGCCCAGCGCCGTGAGGTCGTGGGGCCGTACAGCCTCTTGCCGTCCTCGGCGAGCGGCTCGGGCTCGCGCCGGTCGCCGTACACCTCGGAGGTAGACGCGACGAGCACGCGCTTGCCGAACTCGTTGCAGTAGTCGAGCACGGTCTCGGTGCCCTGGATGTTCGTGACGAGGGTTCGGACCGGCTCCTCGACGATCAGGCGAACGCCGACCGCCGCCGCGAGATGGAAGACGACGTCGCAGCGGTGGACGAGCTCGTTCACGATCGACGACTTCAGGACGGAGTCGACGATCAGATGGAAGTCGCGTCGCTGGCGCAGGTGCGAGACGTTCCGCTCCGAGCCGGTCGAGAGATCGTCGAGCGCGAAGACCTCCCAGCCGTCGGCGAGGAGCCGTTCGGCCAGATGCGAGCCGATGAAGCCCGCGCCCCCGGTGATCAGTGCGCTCTTCGAGGCGCTCATGGCGCTCGATCCTAGTTGCAGTCTGTTACGAACGTGTGCGCCCTCCGCGGGGGAAAGTCCCGTCTCCGTGGCGAATACCTTTCAACCATGCAGTCTCGCCTGGCGCCCTGGCTGATCGTCCTCACCTTCATCGCGGCCGGCGCGGCGGCGGCGGCGGGGTACGGGCTGACCGCACCGAAGCGCTACCGGGCCACCGCCGCGATGCTGGTCTCCCCGGTCTCGCCGGGCGACCCGACGTTCGCCGGCATCGGCGTCCTCCGGGACACCGGCGGCAAGCGCACGGCTGCGGCCGACGTCGCCGCGCTGCTCGGCACTCCTCAGGTCGCCGACGCCGCTGCTGCGCAGCTCGCGCTCAAGCGCTCGCGAAAGTCGCTCCAGCACGCGGTGCACGCGCATGTCGTCGACGCGAGCGACGTCGTGGACGTCACCGCGGAGGACTCGTCGGCGAGCGGTGCCGCTCAGCTCGCCAACACGTTTGCGAATGCGCTGATCACGCAGCGAAGCGCCGCGTTCCAGAGCGAGCTCGCGGCCGCGATCCGTCGTGACGAGATGTTCTTGAGCCCGTTGTCGCAGGCGCGCCGCGCCACGGGCGAGGCCGGTGCGATCTCCCGGCGGCTCACGACGTTGCGCGGCCTGCAGGGCCAGCCTGACCCGACCGTCCGCATCGCGTCCCAGGCGGCCGTGCCGGCCTCGGCCGCGTGGCCCAAGCTCTGGCGCCTGATCGGCCTCGGAGCCGGGATCGGCGCTGTCGTCGGTCTCCTCGCCGCGCTCGTGGGACTCCTGCTTCGGCGGCGTGGACGCGTCGGAGGCGGACAGTACGATCGCACGATGTCGGAGACCGCGCTCGAGCAGCTCGTCGACCGCCTCGAGGCAAAGCTCACCGCCCGCGAGCAGGCGCTCGCGGCGCGCGAGCGCGACCTCCAGGCAGCGCTCGACGAGCTGCGGGAGGCGCAGGCCGCGGCGCCGGTCGCGGCGCAGGCCGCCGAGGATCTCGACCGCCGCGAGCAGGCGCTCTCGGCCCGGATCGCCGCCGTCACCGCGCGCGAGGTCCAGCTCGCCCGGCGCGCGGCCGCGCTCGCCCTGCGCGAGCGCGAGTTCGAGGCCCGGCCGGCTCCGGAGCCCGAGCCGGAGCCCGAACCCGAACCGGAACCGGAGCCCGAGCCCGAGCCCGAGCCGCCGCCGCGTCCCCCGCTCACCGCTGCCTCGGGACGGAACGGCTTCTACAACCTGACGACGCTCGAGCATCTCGTCGAGGCGCGGAGCGGCGACTTTCCGGGCCGGCTCGAGGAGTGGACGTCCTACCTGTACTTCCTTCGCGACTACGCCGACGCGGACGGCTCGATCCCCTCGAGCTTCGACGCGCTCATCGCAGAGACGTTCGGGGACCTCGTCTAAGGCGGGTTTCTTGCCGATAAACGGCGGGATGTCCCCCCTGAGCGGCTCGGTGGCGACGGGGGAAGCGGCTAGGATGCCCCTACCTCCAGTCAATTGAAAGGGGAGTCGAGGGACTTTGTTCGAACGCTTCACAGAACGGGCTCGCCAGGTCGTCGTCCTTGCGCAGGACGAGGCACGGGCGCTCAAGCACAACTACATCGGCACCGAGCACATCCTGCTCGGGCTGCTCCGCGAGGAAGAGGGTCTCGCGGCGCGGGTGCTCGAGTCCCTCGACATCACGGTCGAAGAGGTGCGCGCGCAGGTGGCGCGGATCGTCGGCCAGGGTGACGAAGTCACGACCGGACAGATCCCCTTCACGCCGCGCGCGAAGAAGGTGCTCGAGCTCGCGCTGCGGGAGGCGCTGTCGCTCGGCCACAACTACATCGGCACCGAGCACATCCTGCTCGGCCTCGTGCGCGAGAACGAAGGCGTCGCGGCGCGCATCCTGCTCGACTTCGACGCCGACGCAGAGAAGATTCGCAACGAGATCATTCGGATGCTGTCCGGCCCCGGCCGCCGCCAGGGCGGGAGCGGCGCCGGCCCCGCGGGCGAGAAGTCCAAGAGCTCGAAGCTCCTCGACCAGTTCGGCCGCAACCTGACGAAGCAGTCGCAGGAAGGCAAGCTCGACCCGGTCGTCGGCCGCCAGACGGAGATCGAGCGGCTGATGCAGATCCTGTCGCGCCGCACGAAGAACAACCCGGTGCTGATCGGTGAGCCGGGCGTCGGCAAGACCGCGGTCGTCGAGGGCCTCGCCGCGCGCATCGCGACGAACCAGGTGCCGGAGCTCCTGAAGAACAAGCAGATCTACACGCTCGACCTGGCTGCGCTCGTCGCGGGCTCGAAGTACCGCGGTGAGTTCGAGGAGCGCCTGAAGAAGGTCATGAAGGAGATCATGCAGCGGGGCGACATCATCCTGTTCATCGACGAGCTGCACAACCTCGTCGGCGCAGGCGCTGCAGAGGGCGCAATCGACGCGGCCTCGATCTTGAAGCCCGCCCTTGCGCGCGGCGAGCTGCAGACGATCGGCGCGACGACGCTCGACGAGTATCGCAAGTACCTCGAGCGCGACGCGGCACTCGAACGTCGTTTCCAGCAGGTGCGCGTCGAAGAGCCGACCGTCGACGACACGGTGCAGATCCTGCGCGGCCTCCGCGACCGCTACGAGGCGCACCATCGCGTGAAGATCACGGACGAGGCGCTGAAGGCATCCGCCGAGCTCGCCGACCGCTACATCCAGGACCGGCATCTGCCCGACAAGGCGATCGACCTGATCGACGAGGCAGCGTCGCGCATCCGCATCCGCTCGATGAGCGCACCGCCGCGCTACCGCGAGCTGGAAGAGGAGATCGAGCGCGTCCGCAAGGAGAAGGAAGAGTCGATCGAGGCGCAGGAGTTCGAGAAGGCGGCGTCCCTCCGCGACAAGGAGCGGAAGCTCACGCAGAAGAAGCGCGAGCTCGAGGAGGACTGGCGGAACTCCGAGGACTCGGAGGAGCAGCCGGAGGTCGGCGAGGAGGAGATCGCCGACATCGTCTCGATGTGGACCGGCATCCCGGTGTTCAAGCTCACCGAGGCCGAGTCGGCACGGCTCGTGCGCATGGAAGAGGAGCTGCACAAGCGCGTCGTCGGCCAGGAAGAGGCGATCGTCGCCGTCTCGAAGTCGATCCGCCGCGCCCGCGCCGGCATCAAGGACCCGAAGCGGCCGACCGGCTCGTTCATCTTCCTCGGCCCGTCCGGCGTCGGCAAGACGGAGCTCGCGCGCACGCTCGCGGAGTTCCTGTTCGGCGACGAGGACGCGATGATCCAGGTCGACATGTCGGAGTACATGGAGAAGCACTCCGTGTCACGGCTCGTCGGGTCGCCTCCGGGCTACATCGGCTACGACGAGGGCGGTCAGCTCACCGAGGCCGTGCGCCGCAAGCCGTACTCCGTGCTCCTGCTCGACGAGATCGAGAAGGCGCATCCGGACGTGTTCAACATCCTGCTCCAGATCCTGGAGGAGGGGAAGCTGACCGACGCGCAGGGGCGCCGGGTCGACTTCCGGAACACGATCGTGATCATGACCTCGAACATCGGGGCGAGCCAGATCTCCAAGAACCAGGGCTTCGGCTTCGCGATCGGCGACGAGCAGGGCCTCTCGTACGAGGAGATGAAGTCGCGCGTGATGGGCGAGCTGAAGAAGGTGTTCCGCCCCGAGCTCCTCAACCGCATCGACGAGATCATCGTCTTCCACAAGCTCTCGAAGGAAGAGATCACCGTCATCATCGATCTCATCCTGCGCCGGCTCCGCGAGCAGATGGCGACGCACCAGGTCACGATCGAGCTCACGGACGAGGCGAAGGAGCTCCTGGTCGACAAGGGCTACGACCCGGCGATGGGTGCCCGGCCGCTGCGCCGCGCCATCCAGCGCTTCATCGAGGACCCCCTCGCGGACTACGTCCTCGGCCGGTCGATCGAGCCCGGCTCGACGATTCTCGTCAGCCGCAAGGTGACAGAGGACGGCGAGCCGAGCGAAGAGGTCGACATCACCTTCATCCCGGGCGACGTCACGCCGGAGAAGGTGACGGTCCCGCCGGAAGACCTGGCGGCTCCCGGCGCGCCGACCGACTAGCGACGTTTGGCGCCTGGCACCGCCTGCAGGCGGTGCCAGGCGCCTTCGCCTCACCGCGGCTGCCAGTCCGGCTGCGTCGCCCAGAGCCCGCGGCTCGACTTCGTGATCCGCACGGTTCGATTCGTGCCGAGGTCGAGCACGTAGAGCTCACGGTGGCGCTTCGCAGACCGTTCGCTCACGAACGCGACCTTGCTGCCGCTCGGCGACCAGGCCGGCGACGCATCGAGCGCCGGATGCGAGGTGAGCTTGCGCGCGTTGCTTCCGTCCGAGCTCATCACCCAGAGGTCGAAGTCCTCGCCACGATTGGACTCGAAGGCGATGCGCGTTCCATCGGGCGACCAGATCGGGTCGTTCGAGACGCCGGGCGCCGCCGTCAGCCTGCGCTTGTCCGAGCCGTTCGCCGCCATCGACCAGATCGACGAGGCCGCCGGGCTCCCGGTGAGGTTTCCGTCCGTGTACGCGATGCGTGCGCCGTCGGGCGACCAGGCCGGAGCTGCCTGATCGCCCGGACCGGTGACGAGCGGCTGCTGGTTCTCACCGGTGGCATCCATGACGTACAGATCCCACGTGCCGAGCCGGTTCGTCTGGAAGGCGATGCGCATGCCGTCGGGGGACCAGGCGGGATTCTCGTCTGCTCCTTGCGAGAACGTCAGCGCGTGGGCGTGCGTCCCGTTTGCATCCATGATCCAGATGTCCATGTCGCCGGAGCGAGTGCTCTCGAACGCGATGTGCTTGCCGTCGGGCGACCAAGCAGCGTTCCCGTCGTAGGCGCCGTTGTGCGTGAGTCGTTTCACGTGCCTGCCCGCGCCGTCGGCGGTGTAGAGCTCACTGTTCCTCGCGAACGGCTGCCCGGCCCACCCCCGTTCGAAGACGAGCAGCCCGTTCGAGCCCGGAACTGCGGTGCGGCCGGCCGCCGCCGTCGCCGTGACGACGAGCGCGAGGCCGCCGAGGAGAAGCAGAACGCGTCTGCGCATGACTCCCTCCCTGTCGTGCTGTTAGGACGAGAGACGGAGAGTGCGCTCGACAGGTGTCGGATCCGTGTGCTGCAGGTTCCGATTCGGTGCAGCTTTGTGAACGTCCGGAAAAGAGGCCGAGCGCTTACCCGGACGGTGAAGCGGCGCGCTGAACCACCCGAAAGGGGACGCGTCAAGTGTGAACGCTCGGGCAAAGTCCTGACCAGACGGCACATCCCTTCTGGCCCCGATGCGGCGGGGGCCAGGTGCTAGAAACTCCCCCCTCGAACGAAGAAAGAGCGGCCCTGCGGCGGGGCCGCTCTTTTTTTGTCCGGAGAAAGTGCTTCGCACTTTCTCCGGGGATTGGGCTCGCACGATCGCACCGTTGGGTGGCTCCGGCGAGAGCGCGGTCTGGCCTCCGCCGTCGGTTCGCATTCCTCCAAGAACGTTTTTGGAAGGCTTGACGGAGGCGTCCGGAGGCGGCCGTAGGCTGGAGTTCGTGGCGAAAACGGCTGTTCAATTTGCCTGCACCGACTGCGGCTACTCCGCCGGGCGGTGGTTCGGCAAGTGTCCGGGCTGTAACGCGTTCGGGACGCTCGTCGAGGAGATCGTCGGCAAGGTGACCGCCGCCAAGGCGCCGCCGAAGCCGCTGCTGCGACTCGTCGACGTCGAGGTGGAGGAGGCGAAGCGCATCTCCACCGGCGTTCCCGAGCTCGACCGCGTCCTCGGCGGCGGCATTGTGCCGGCATCGCTCGTCCTCGTCGGCGGTGAGCCCGGCGTCGGCAAGTCGACGCTCCTGCTCACGGCGCTGCAGCTGATGAGCCGCGACCGTCGCACGCTTCTGATCACCGGCGAGGAGTCCGTCGCGCAGGTGAAGTTGCGCGCCGAGCGGCTCGGCGGTGCCGCGAACGTCGAGATCCTGGCCGAGACCGAGCTCGACGTCGTCTGCGAGACGCTCGCGACCGAGCGGCCCGACGTCTGCGTGATCGACTCGGTGCAGACGCTCTACTCGGCCGAGCTCGGGTCCGCGCCCGGCTCGGTCGCCCAGGTGCGCGAGGCGGCGGGCCGGCTCCTGCGCGTGTCGAAGGAGAACGGCGTCGCGACGATCCTCGTCGGCCACGTGACGAAGGACGGCTCGGTCGCCGGCCCGCGCGTGCTCGAGCACCTCGTCGACTGCGTCCTGCAGTTCGAGGGCGACCGCTACCGCGCGCACCGCGTGCTCCGCGCGGTGAAGAACCGCTTCGGCTCCACGAACGAGATCGGCGTCTTCGAGATGACGGGCGCAGGGCTCGTCGGCGTTCCCGATCCGTCCGAGGTCTTCGGCAGAACCGTCGACGGCGAGGCGGGCGCGGCGGTCGCGTGCGCGCTCGAGGGAACACGCCCGATCCTGCTCGAGGTGCAGGCGCTCGTTGCTCCGTCCGACCTCGCGATGCCCCGGCGCGTCGCAACCGGCGTCGATCCGAAGCGGCTCGCGATGATCGTCGCCGTGCTCGCGCGGCACGCCGGCATCGCCCTCGGGCAGGCGGACGTGTTCGTGAACGTCGCGGGCGGCGTCCGCATCGACGAGCCTGGGGCAGATCTCGCGGTCGCGCTGGCGATCGCCTCCGCGGCCCGCCGCGTCCCCGTCCGGAGGTCGACGGCGACCTTCGGCGAGATCGGCCTCACCGGCCGCCTCCGCGAGGCGACGCAGGCCGACCGGAGGCTCGAGGAGTGCTCGAAGCTCGGTCTCGAGGCGGTCGTCGCCCCTGCGGGGACACCGTCGCATGGCAAGATCCGGGTGACGCAGGCGGAGACGCTGCGCGACGCGATCAAGGCTGGACTCGATGCCGCACGAGCCGAAGGAGACGACGAAGCCTGAGCGCCTGAGCGACCTCGGCTTCACGCGCACGCCCTCCGACGACGACCCGCGGCGGGATCCCAACCTCCTCGCGGCGATGGCGACCATCGCGCCGGGCACCCCGATCCGCCAGGCGGTGGACGACGTGATCCGTTCCAGGGAGGGCGCGCTGATCGTCGTCGGCGACCCGCAGGAGCTCTCCTTCCTCTACTCCGGCGGCATCCGCCTGGACGCCCCGTTTCGCCCGCAGCTCCTGTACGAGCTCGCGAAGATGGACGGCGCGATCATCGTCGACGCCGCGATCAAGCGGCTCGCCTGGGCAAACGTCCAGCTGATGCCCGACCCGACGATCCCATCCGACGAGACGGGCACCCGCCACCGAACGGCCGAGCGCGTCGCAAAGCAGACCGGCGCGCTCGTCATCTCCGTGTCGCAGCAGCGCGAGACGGTGACCATCTTCGTCGGGCCGGCGCGCTACCAGCTCGATCCCGTCCCCGACGTGTTGTCCAAGACGAACCAGGCAGTCGGGACGCTCGAGACCTACCGCCTCCGTCTCGAGCAGGTGCTCACCCGCCTGACCGCGCTCGAGTTCCAGAACGCGGTGGTGCTCGACGACGTGCTCGTGACCCTGCAGCGGGCGGAGATGACCTCGCGGATGGCCGAGCGGATCGGACGTGACTGCGTCGAGCTCGGGAGCGAGGGCCGCCTGATCCGCCTCCAGCTCGAGGAGCTCGTGGGCAACGTGCCGGCCGAGCGCGACGCGATCGTGCGCGACTATCACGCCGCCGGCCACGGCCCCGAGGCGACGCTCGCACTCGAAGGGCTGCACGCGCTCCACTATCAGGGCCTGCTCGACTTCGAGCGCCTGACGGAGCTCCTCGGCTACCCGCGGGGCACGAACTCGCTCGACACTTCGGTGCAGCCGCGCGGCTACCGGATCCTCTCCCATATCCCGCGCGTGCCCGACGCGGTGGTCGGCCGGGTCGTGAGCGACCTCCAGACGCTCGACACCGTCGTCCGAGCCTCCCAGCGCGATCTCGAGGCCGTGGACGGGGTCGGAGCGGTACGGGCCCGCGAGATCCGGGAAGGCCTGAGACGGCTGCAGGAGCACAATCTCGTCGACCGCTACCTGCAGTTGTAACGTCGAAAAGCCCGAAAACGTCGCTTTTCCCAGGGTTTTTTGCTAAACTGGTCGTCCTCGGGCCGGCGTTCTTCGCGCCGGCTCTTTTGGCGGAAAACGCGGCGACGAGAGGGGAGCAAGGCTTGTACAAGATCGGCGACAAGGTCGTTTACCCGCATCACGGTGCTGGGACGATCGTCAAGAAGGAGTCTCGCGAGGTTCTGGGGACGAAGCGCGAGTACCTGACGATCAAGATCCTGCACAACGACATGACCGTGCAGGTGCCGTCCGAGAACGCAGACGCAGTCGGCCTGCGGCGCGTGATCGGCGAGAAGGAAGTGGCCGTCGTGCTGAAGGCGCTGACCGGCGGGTCGACCGAGATGCCGAAGAACTGGAACCGTCGGTTCAAGCACAACCGCGACAAGATGAAGACGGGCGACGTGCTCGAGCTCGCCGAGGTCGTGCGCAACCTCTCGCTGCGCGACCATGAGAAGGGCCTCTCGACCGGCGAGAAGCAGATGTTCGTGAAGGCGAAGAAGATCCTCGCCTCCGAGCTGATGTACGCCAAGACGATGGACGAGGACGAGTGCGCCGAGTGGTTGGAGGAAGTGCTCTCCGACGGCGGCAACGGGAAGAAGAAGACGACGGCTTCCAAGAAGAAGGCCGTCGCCGCGACCGCGTAAGCGGCGGCTCATGGCGGTTTGGGCGATCCTCGTCGCCGCCGGGCGCGGCGAGAGGCTCGGCCTGGATCAGCCCAAGGCATTCGCGAAGCTCGGCGAGGAACCGCTCCTCGCCGAGCCCTTGCGCCGGCTCGAGGAGTCGGACTGGATCGACGCGATCGTCGTCGTCGCGCCGCCGGGCTGGGAGGAGCCTGCGATCCTCCTCGCCGAGGAGCTCGGCTGCGGCAAGGCGAACGCGTGCGTCGCAGGCGGCGCCACGCGGACCGACTCCGTTCGTGCCGGTCTCGCCGAGGTCGCGCCGGAGGCGCTCGTCGTCCTCGTCCACGACGCTGCCCGGCCGTTCGTGACCGACGAGGTGATCGGGCGGGTGCTCGCGCCGCTCTCGGAGGGATGGGACGGGGCGGTGCCCGGACTGCCGGTCTCGGACACGCTGAAGCGCGTCGGCCGCGACGGCGCCGTCGAGGAGACGGTGGCCCGCGACTCGCTCTTCGCCGTCCAGACGCCGCAGGCCTTCCTTGCGGACGTGCTGCGCCGGGCGGTCAGAGGCGACGCCGATGCGACCGACTGCGCCGGGCTCGTCGAGGCGGCGGGCGGGCGGGTGAAGGTGGTCGAGGGCGACCCGCGGCTCCTGAAGGTGACGACGGCCGACGATCTCGCGAAGATCGCCTCGTGGCTGTGACTGCGGTTGTGTTCGACGTCGGCGAGACGCTCGTCGACGAGACCCGAAACTGGGAGCGTGTCGCGGATGAGTGCGGCGTGCCCCGTTTCACGCTGATGGCGCTCATCGGAGCAGCGGCAGCGCGAGGCGAGCGGCCCCACAAGGCCCTCGAGTGGCTCGACGTAACGCCCTCCCGAGGGGCGTTCCTGCACGACGAGTTCTATCCGGACGCCGTGGCGTGTCTCGGTCGATGTCGCGCCGAGGGACTGTTTGTCGGAGCGGTCGGCAACATGGGCGTCGGCCACGAGGACCTCATCCGCCCGCACGTGGACTTCGTCTCCTCGTCGGAGCGCTGGGGGGTCGAGAAGCCGTCGTCCGATTTCTTTGCGCGGATTGTGGAGGCCGTGGGGAATCCGGCAGCGGAGGTCGCGTATGTCGGCGACCTCGTCCAAAACGACATCGTTCCCGCTCTCGCTGCAGGAATGCGCGCGGTGCACATCAAGCGAGGACCATGGGGCTATCTCGACGAACCTCCGCCCGAGGCGATCCGTATCGAGTCGCTCGACGAGCTGCCGGATGCGCTCACGTGAGCGACTACCGCGTCGGCACAGGCTTCGACGCGCACGCGTTCGAGGACGGGGTGCAACTCGTGCTCGGCGGCGTCCGTATCGACCACCCTCGCGGGCTCGCAGGCCACTCCGACGGCGACGTCCTCGCGCATGCGCTCACGGACGCCGTGCTCGGCGCCGCAGGCCTCGAGGACATCGGCTCGCTCTTTCCGTCGAACGATCCTGCGCTCGAGGGCGCCGCATCGCTCGAGCTCCTGCGCGAGGCGTGGCGGCGCGTGCGGGAGGCCGGCTTCGAGCTCGCAAACGCCGACGTGGTCTTGATCGGAGAGGAGCCGCGTCTGGCGCCGCACCGCGACGAGATGCGGACAAGGCTCGCGGGCGCGCTCGGCGTCGAACGCGAGCTCGTCGCCGTGCGCGCGACGACGACCGACAAGCTCGGTTTCACCGGCCGCGGCGAAGGATTGGCCGCGCAGGCCGTTGCGCTCCTGCGCCGATGAAGCTCCGCATCTACACGCATGCCGAACGCGACCTGAGCGGCAAGCTGCCGAACCTCTGGCCGGAGTTCATGGGGCACGATCAGGTGATCTCGACGTTCTGGCCGCGGCTCTATGACGTCTATTCGGACTTCCAGCTCTGGGTCGTCGACGACCGGGAGACGATCGGGTACGCCTGCACCGTTCCCGTCCGTTGGGACGGCATCCCTGAGCAGCGCGGCCTGGATTGGGCGCTGAGCAACGGCGTCGTCGGCGAGCCGACGACGCTCTGCGCCGTCGTCGCTTCCGTCCTGCCGCCGTATCGCGGCACCGGCGTCGCATCGGAGGTGTTGCAGCGCATGAACGGCCTCGCAACCGCGCACGGCCTCGACTGCCTGATTGCACCCGTGCGCCCGACGTGGAAGGAGCGGTACCCGCTGACCTCGATCGAGAGCTACGTCCTCTGGCGGCGCCAGGACGGGTACCACTACGACCCGTGGATCCGCACGCACGAGCGGGTCGGTGCCGAGATCCTCTCGCCCGCGCCGAAGTCGATGACGGTGACGGGGTCGCGCGCCGAATGGGAGCAGTGGACGACGCTGCAGTTCCCCGAGGACGGCGATTACGTCGTCCCGGGCGCCCTCGTCCCCGTGCGCTTCGAAGCAGGCCGCGGCACGTATGTCGAGCCGAACGTCTGGATGCGGCATCCGGCCTAGCCCGTACCGTTACGGCCATGGCCAAGCCGCTCGAAGAGTGGACGCCGGCCGAGCTGCGAGCCGAGGCGGCGCGTCTGATCGAGGAGCTCGCCCGCCGCGCAGCCGCAGTTCCGGCACCGGGCGGGAAGAAGGGCGTCGACGTCGTTCGCGCATGCGAGAACTGGGTGCGCGGCCTCGCCTGGGACGAGACGTTCACACAGGAGATGGTCGAGGATGAGCTCGCGATCCACGAGCGCAAGGTGGGGCAGGAGCTCGGGCCGCTCGAGCGCGAGCGCTTGATCCAGCTCTGGCTGACGCTCTACGCGGAGAGGTTCAGCGCCGCCGCGTAAGGCCGACTACCGCCTGCGCGCGTTCTTCTGCGCCTTCTCGAGGCGCCGGCGCATCTGGCGGTTCGTCGCCTCGGGCTCGACGCCGAGCCCTTGCTGCTCCTGCATGTCGAGCACGGCCCGCCGCTCCTGCCGTGTGAGCTGCGACATGGCCGCCTGCGCCTTCATTGGGTCGCGAAGGGCACCGGTGCGTTGCATCTTCTTCATCGCGCTCGCGAGCTCCGGGTTCGAGCGCTCGAGCGCGGCGTTCGACGCTTTCTCCATCCACCGCTTGAGGATCGGGATCTTGGACATCCCGGCGATGACCGGCTTCAGATAGCGGCCGTTCTGGATCCGGCCGAGGAGCGCGAAGACTCCGAGGAGCGCGACGAGGCCGAGCAGGATCCAGAGCGGGATCAGGATCGTGACGATGTCCGCGACCAACATCGCGGCCATGGTACTAGAGGCTTGATGCGGAATAGAGGTGCGCGCGGGGATGGGCCAGGCCAAGCGGTTCGGCCGCATCCGGCGCAGGGCATAGCGGCTCCTACGTCCAAGCCGGAGGCGGCCGAAACGCGCCGCGTCTGGCACACCAGCCGCGCGCGCGGCTATTGCACATCAAGCCTCTAGGCGGGTAGGGAGACGGTGCCGTTCGAGACGAGGACGAGGCCGTCGCGCGCGAGCGACGCCACGGCGTCCGGATCGAGGTCGGCGACGGGCCGCTCCGCGTCGGCGACGAGGCGTAGCGTGTCCGCCCGCCGCTTCCGGAACGAGCCCTCGAACGGCCCCTGCTTGCGGAGCGGCTCGTAGCGGCGTCCGCGCGACGGGCAGGCTTCGGCGAGAGGGCAGACCTCGCAGCGCGGGATCCGCGCAAGGCAGACGGTCGCCCCTAGATCCATCAGTGCCTGCGCTGCGGCCGCCGTGAAGGCGTGACCCGTGCGTTCCTCCACCCGCCGCACGTTGACGTCGACCGGGAGGACGTCTCGCCCGAGTGCGAAGCATGCAACCGCGTCGGCGGTGTAGCGCCCGACGCCGGGCAGCTCGGTCAGGTCGTCGGGCCACCCGTCTGCCGCGACCCGCTGCGCGGCGCGGTGCAGGCTCAGCGCGCGGCGGTTGTAGCCGAGGCCCTGCCACTCGCGGATCACGTCGGCCGGCGAGGCCGCCGCGAGCGCGTCGATCGTCGGCCAGCGCTCGAGCCAGCGCTCCCACCGCGGCACGACGCGGTCGACCTGCGTCTGCTGCGCCATCACCTCCGACACGAGAATCGCGTAGGGATCCCGGGTGTTGCGCCAGGGAAGAGGGCGTCCCTCGGCGCCGTACCACTCGAGCAGCAGCTCTTGCACGGGATGAGCCTAAAGCGGCGGCGGGTTGTCATATCGTCCTGCCGTGGCCGCGGCGGGGAGCGACGATCGGATTCAGCGCCTGGAAGGCTGGCTTGCCGAGCGCGGGGAGGAGATGACGGCGCTGCTCATCGACCTCATCGGCGTTCCGACCGAGAACCCGCCGGGACACGCGCTCGGGGCGTGCGCGAGGCTGCTCGCCGAACGGATGCGCAGCCTCGGGCTCGACGCCGAGCTCATCCCGGTTGCCGCCGAGGGCGAGCAGGACGATCCGCACGTCGTTCGGGCTGTCGTCGGCGAAGGCGAGCGGCTCGTGTACTTCCATGGACACTTCGACGTCGTCCCCGCGCAGAGCCCCGAGCAGTTCCACGCGCGCCGGCACGACGGGTCGGTCGTCGGGCGAGGAAGCGCCGACATGAAAGGCGGGCTCGTCAGCATGATCTACGCCGCCGCCGGGCTGGCCGATCTTGGGCTCATCCCGAACGGACGCCTCGTCCTGCATCTCGTCTGCGACGAGGAGACCGGTTCGACAAGCGGGTCGAAGCACCTCGTCCGCAACGGCATGATCGACTCGCAGGCACTCGTGATGCTGACACCGGAGCCGACGAGCCGCGTCGTCTGGCATGCCAGCCGCGGCGCGATCACGCTGCGAGTGACGGTGACCGGTCGCGGTGCGCATGTCGGGCTCGCCAACCAGGGGATCAACGCCTTCGAGCACTCATCGAGGATCGGAGTCGCGCTCGGAGAGCTTGCCGGGCGCCTCCGCGAGCAGAAGACGGCGTTCGCCACCGAGGACGGCGCCGACGGTTCGATGCTCGTCGTCGGCGGCGCGTCGGGGAGCGGTGCGAACTTCAACGCGGTTCCCGCCTCGGCGTGGTTCAGCGTCGATCGTCGCTTCAACCCGGAGGAGGATCTCGACGTCGAGCTGACGCGGCTCGTGGACACCGTCGAGAGCGCCGCCGCGGAGGTGGGGGCGAGTGCGGCGATCGAGCTGCTGCAACGTCAGCCGTCGGCGTCGACCTCTACCGACCTGCCGGTCGCGCGGGCACTCGCCGCTGCCGTCGCCGCCGTCGAGGGCGCGGAACCTCGATTCGAGCTGTGTCCCGGAGTCCTGGACACGCGCTGGTATGCGCAGCTCGGAGTCCCCGCCTTCGCTTACGGCCCTGGTCGCCTGGACATCTCGCACGGCCCCGAGGAGTCGGTCGAAGAAGCGGCGCTCGGCCGCTGCGCTCTCGTCTACGCCCGCGTGGCGGGCGAGCTGCTCGCGTAGCGCCTTTTAGCTGCGGACACGCCGTGCTGCTTCGTCCGAGGTGATCACGGGGACCACCTCGAACTCGACGATGTCCTGCCAGTGCTGCGTCCACCGCCGGAGCAGGTCCGCGTCGTCCGCTTCCATCAGCTGGAAGCAGCGCGACAGATCGCTCTCCGCGATCCAGCTGTCGATGTAGCGCAGGCCGTCGGGAAGCATCCTTCCCTGTTCGGCCGCGCGGGCATAGACCGGCTCTGCTCCCCGGCGGAATGTCTCGATCACCATGAAGAGCATCGCAACGGAGTATCCCGCGCGTCATCGCGCACGGCGGCGAGACCGCGATGAGTTTCGGCGCCTCGCTCGGTCTGAGGAGCATGATGAGGATGCTCGGCAGCTCGATCGTCGCGCGGCTGCCCCTGGCGATGTTCAGCATCGCCCTCCTCGTCCACACCCGCCATCTGACGGGCTCGTTCGCAGCGGCCGGCATCGTCACGGGCGCCTACGCGGCCGCTGAGGGACTGGGCGCGCCGTGGCTCGCGCGGGTCGTCGACAGGCGCGGCCAGACGGCGGTCCTCCTCGTGAGCGCCCTCGTCGCGGCGGCTCTCCTCTGCGTTTTCGCCGTGCAGCCCGCGTCGAGCCCGACGGCTTTGCTCGTCGCGCTCGCTCTCGTGATCGGGCTCTCGACACCGCCGGTCGGCGCCTGCGCCCGCGCTCTCCTGCCGGAGATCGTCGGAGACCCCGCTGCTCTTCGAGCCGCCTACGCCTTCGAGTCGTCCGCGCTCGAGCTGACGTTCATCTTCGGCCCGCCGCTCGCACTCGGGCTGGGCGCGCTCTGGTCGACCGGCGCGGCGCTCGCAGCGGGCGGAGTGCTGCTCCTCCTTGCGACGGCGGCGTTCGCGCTGCAGCCGTCGTCCAGGAGCTGGCGGCCGCGGGCCGCCACGAGCGCGCGTCGCATCGGTTGTCTGAGCTCGCCGGGGATGCGCACGCTCGTCCTCGTGCTGGCCGCCGTCGGCGTCGTCTTCGGCGCGGTCGAGGTCGGTGTCACCGCTGCGGCGAACACGCTCGGTGGAACCGCCGTCGCCGGCCCGCTCCTCGCCACGTGGGGGCTCGGATCGCTCGCGGGCGGCGCCCTCGCGTCCCGCCTCGGGGGCGGCGCACGCAGCAGCCGTGGCCTCGCATGCGTCCTCCTCGCTCTCGCAGTCGGCCACGTTCTGCTTGCGACGGCCCTCGGCAATTCGTTCGCGCTCGCCGGCTTGCTGTTTCTCGCCGGCGCCGCGATCGCGCCCACGTACGCGAGCGTCTACAGCATGGTCGAGGAGGTGGCCCCGGCCGGAACGGTGACCGAGGCATTCGCGTGGCTCGCGACGGCGGTTGCAGTAGGCGCGGCGGCAGGGGCGTCCGCGTCCGGCGCCCTTGCCGATACGCTCGGCCCGAGCGCCACGTTCGGGCTCGCCGGCGCCGCCGGTGCGCTCGCCGTCGTACTCACGCTGTCATGGGGCGAGAGCCTTCCCGCTCATCCGTGTTTGACCACCTGACGATCCGAGCTTCGGATCGCGCCGCATCGGAGCGATTCTACGACCTGGTGCTGCCGGTGGTCGGGCTCGAGAAAGACCACTCCGACGAGCATTTCGCAGAGTGGGGAGACTTCTCGCTCCTTGCCGCGACCGGCGACCAGCCGCCGACCGCCCGCCTGCACGTCGCGTTCTTTGCGCCGACGCAGGAGATCGTGCAGGAGTTCTGGCGAACGGGCACGGCCGCCGGCTACCGCGACGACGGCGCGCCTGGTCGACGGCCGCAGTACAGCGACGACTATTACGGCGCGTTCCTGCTCGACCCGGACGGCAGCAGCGTCGAGGCGGTGACGCACGGGCGCGCGAGGCCGAGTGGGGAGATCGACCACGTGTGGGTCCGCGTCGCCGACCTCGGTGCTGCGAGGTCGTTCTACGAGACGATCGCGCGGTACGCGGGCTTCCACGTCGCCCATGACGGAGAGGACCGCGTGCGTTTCGCAGGCGAGCGCGGCTCCTTCACGCTCGTTCCCGGCGAGCCCACGGCAAACCTCCACTGGGCGTTTCCCGCCGCCGACAACGCGACGGTCGACGCCTTCCATCGCGCAGCGACCGGCGCCGGCTACCGCGACAACGGCGGCCCCGGCGAGCGGCCGGTCTATCACGAGGGCTATTACGGAGCCTTCGTTCTCGATCCCGACGGCTTGAACGTCGAGGTCGTGAACCACAACCGCTGAGACCTCGACGTAGGGCCTGAGACGGCAGGTACCGTAAGCGGACTGCCTAGTCCGCTTACCGATCGGAGCTCCATGCGCCACTCGACGAACCCCTGGGTCATCCTCGTCCTCGTCTGCATCGCCCAGTTCATGGTCATTCTCGATGCGACGGTGGTGAACGTCGCCCTGCCTTCGATCCAGAAGGATCTCGGGCTCAGCGAGGCCAATCTCCAGTGGATCGTCAATGCGTACGCGCTCGTCTTCGGGGGCTTCCTGCTGCTCGGCGGGCGCGCCGGCGACCTGCTCGGCCGCAAGCGCCTCTTTCTCGCCGGCGTCGTCGTCTTCACCGTCGCATCGCTGCTGAACGGCCTCGCGACGAGCTCGGGCTGGTTGATCAGCACGCGTGCGTTGCAGGGTCTCGGCGCCGCATTCATCTCGCCGGCTGCGCTCGCCATCATCAGCACGACGTTCGCGGAGGGCAAGGAGCGCGGCAAGGCACTCGGCGTCTGGGCCGCGATCGCGTCCGGCGGCTCCGCGGTCGGGCTCGTGCTCGGCGGCGCGCTCACGCAGGCGTTCTCGTGGCCGTGGATCTTCTTCATCAACGTGCCGATCGGCGTGGCTGCGTTCCTGCTTTCGCTGCGCCTGATCCCGGAGTCGATCGACGAGCACGCTGAGCGCAGCTTCGACGTCGCCGGCGCGGTCACCGCCACCGCGGGGTTGATGGCCCTCGTCTATGCGATCGTCAAGGCCCAGTCCGACGGCTGGACCTCCGCGCGCACGCTCGGTACGTTCGTGGCCGCCGCAGTGTTGCTCGGGTCGTTCATCCTGATCGAGCTGCGCGCGACGGCGCCGCTCGTCCGGCTCAACATCTTCCGCGTGCGCTCGCTCACCGCCGCGAACGTCGTCATGTTTCTCGTCGCGTCGGGCCTCTTCGCGATGTTCTTCTTCAACTCGTTGTACCTCCAGAAGGTGCTCGAGTACGGCCCGCTGAAGGCCGGCCTCGCCTTTCTTCCGTTCACGGCGGGGATCATGGTCTCCGCGGGGCTCGCCTCCCAGTTCGCGCCCAAGGTCGGCGTGCGCCCGGTGGCCGTCGTCGGGATGATCGTCACCGCGGTCGGGCTCCTGCTTCTGACGCGCATCCCGGTGCACGGTTCGTACGTCGCCGACGTCATGCCTCCGATCCTGCTCACCTCGCTCGGCATGGGCGCGGTGTTCGTGCCGCTGACCCTCGTGGCCACCACCGGGCTCGACGATGCCGATCAGGGTCTCGCATCGGGACTGTTCAACACGTCGCAGCAGATCGGCGGCGCCTTCGGGCTCGCCGTCCTGAGCACGCTTGCGGCGAGCCGCTCGCCGGGGTCGACGAAGGCGGAGCTCGTCCATGGGTTCCACTGGGCGTTCGCCGGAGGCGTCGGGTTCGTGCTCGCGGGACTCGTGGTCTTGCTCGTCATCCTGCGCCGGCGTGACGTCGAGCGGATTCAGGCGGTTGCGATGCAGCAGGCGGAAGTCGTGCCTGTCGCTTGACGCTCCGAGCCGACGCGCAGCGCAATCTCGACCGACTGCTCGACGTGGCCGGCGAGTGCTTCGCCGAACGTGGCCTCGATGTCAGCATCGATGAGATTGCGCGGCGCGCGGGTGTCGGGCACGGCACCGTCTTTCGCAACTTCCCGAGCAAGGACGCTCTCGTCGTCGCAGTGCTGAACCAGCGCCTCTCCGAGCTCGCGGGCGCCGCGGAGACCGCGCTCGTCGAGCCGGACGCCTGGGAGGGGTTCGCAGGCTTCTTCCGGCAGACCGCGGGGCTCTACGCGCAGAACCTCGCGCTGCTCGACTGCCTCGAGCGTTGCGAGGGCTCGCCGGAGAAGGGCGAGCTCGGTAGCGCAGTCGAGCGGCTCGTCGAGCGGGCGCAGAACGCCGGCGCCTTGCGCCGGGACGTGACGGCCGCTGATGTGATGGCCCTCATCCCGACGGCCGCCCGGTATCCGGAGATCGTGCTCGACGGCCTTCGCGTCGCGTAGCGTGCCGAGGACGTGGTTCGCGTGCGCTTCGCACCCAGTCCGACGGGCTCGCTCCAGCTCGGCAATGCGCTGAGCGCGGTCGCGAACCGCCGCTACGCCGACGAGCACGGCGGGTCATTCCTGCTGCGGATCGACGACACCGACCCGGCGCGCAACGTCGCAGGCGGCGCGGAGGCGATCGTGTCCGACCTCGAGTGGCTGGGCATACCCTGGGACGAGGGCCCGCTCCTGCAGAGCGAGCGTCACGTGCGGCATCGCGAAGCTGCGCACCAGATCGGCGAGCCTGACGCCGACGGGTCCTTGCGCTTCGGGCGAACGACGCTCCTTCGTCCCGACGGCACGCCGACCTATCAGCTCGCCAGTGCGGTCGACGACGTCGACTTCGGGATCTCGCACGTCATTCGCGGGTCCGACCATCGCGCGAATGCCGAGCTGCAGTCCACGCTCGTCCGCGCACTGGGTGCCGAGCCGCCCGAGTACATCCATCACGGCCTCTTGCTCGGCGAGGACGGCTCGAAGCTCTCGAAGCGCCACGGCGCGTTCTCGCTCGCGGATCTTCGCGACGCGGGCACTCCGCCCGAGGCAGTGCGTACCTACCTGGACGAGCTCGGGCTGCCGAAGCACGACGTGCACCTCGACCAGAAGCGCCTGCACCGGTTGTCGATCGACACCCTCGCCGGGCTCTCGGACGAGGAGCTTGCCGAGCGCGTCGGCGTCCCCGTCTCTGTTGCGCCCGTGCTGCGCGGCGCGCGCGACCTCCGTGAGGCGCGCGAGTATGCGCAGCAGGTGCTCGAGCCCGAGCGAGTGCCGGTCGACGCGCCCGAGACGCTCGAACGCTTCCGCGAGCTCGTCGAGGGCGGCGTCGACCCGCGCGGGATCCTGCGCGAGCTGAAAGCGGTCGGCGGCGATCTGAAAGCGGTGCGCCTCGCGCTCACAGGTCGCGAGCGCGGCCCCGAGCTCTGGGCAGTGATCGCCGCACTGCCGCGCGAGGAGCTGCTCGCACGCGCTGATCTAGGCTAAGCGCGATGCGTCTCTACAACACGCTGTCACGGCAGCTCGAGGAGCTGCCGGAGCCCGAGGCAGGACCGGTGCGGATGTATTTCTGCGGACCGACGGTCTACCAGCGGGCGCACATCGGCAATGCCCGTCCGTTCTTGCTCGGGATGTGGCTGCGCGACTGGCTTCGTCACCGCGGCTACGACGCAAAGCTCGTCCACAACATCACGGACGTGAACGACAAGATCTACGACGCCGCGCCGGGGGCGAGCGCGGAGCTCGCGGCGCGCGCGACGCAGTGGTACCTCGAGGACATCGGCGACTTCGGGCTGGGCCTCCCGGACGCGCTGCCCAAGGCGACCGACCACATACCGGGGATCGTGGCGTTCATCGAGACCCTGATCGCGAGCGGCCATGCGTATGCCGTCGAGGGCGACGTCTATTTCCGGGTGGCGAGCGATCCCGTGTACGGGCGGCTGTCCGGTCAGCGACCGGAGCAGATGGAGGATCAGGAGCCGAACCCGCTGAAGGACGATCCTCGGGACTTTGCGCTGTGGAAGGCGAACAAGCCGGGCGAGGACACGGCGTGGGACGCGCCGTGGGGTCGGGGGAGACCCGGCTGGCACATCGAGTGCTCGGTCATGGCGGAGGCCGAGCTCGGACCGGAGTTCGAAGTGCACGGAGGGGGACTCGATCTCGTCTTTCCGCACCACGAGAACGAGCTGGCCCAGTCCAGCGCGCTCGGCCATCGCTTCGCCCGCATCTGGACGCACAACGGAATGCTCGAGTTCGGCGGCGAGAAGATGTCCAAGTCACTCGGCAACGACGTCTCGATCCGGAACGTGCTCGACACGTGGGGGAGAGAGGTCGCACTGCTCTTCTTCCTCACGGCGCATTGGCGCAAGCCGATCGACTTCACGGACGCGACGCTCGAGCAGGCCCGGGCGCAGTGGCAGAGCTTCGGGCAGGCGGTCTACGAGGCGAAGCCCGCACGCGCGACGGTCGGGTGGGACGCATTCGAGGCCGCGCTCGACGACGACTTCAACACGCCCGAGGCGCTCGCCGTGCTGCACGAGTGGCGGCGCGCGAGCGAGCTCGATCTCCTCCAGCGTGGGCTCGCGGTTTTCGGGCTGGGCGTCGTGCCGGACGAGGCGTCGGACGAGGTGCGGGCGCTCGTCGAGGAACGGGAGGCGGCGCGCCGGTCGAAGGACTGGCAGCGTTCCGACGAGCTGCGCGACCGAATTGCGGGGCTCGGCTGGACGGTTCAGGACGGCCCGGAAGGGCCGACGCTCGTGCCCCGATGACGCGGGAGCAGGTCTACGGCCGGCGGCCGGTGCGCGAGGCGCTGCGCGGTCCGCGGGAGGTGCTCGAGCTCTGGGCCACTGAGCGCGCCGTCAAAGGAGAGGTGTGGCTGCGCGAGACCACCCACCCACGGGTGCAGGTGAAGCTCGAGCGTGACATCTCCGAGGCCGCCGGCACGCGCGACCACCAGGGCGTGCTCGCCTGGTGCGAGCCGTACAAGTACGCGGACGCGTACGAGCTCGCCGCACGCGAGCGACCGCTCCTTGCATGTCTCGATCAGGTGAGCGATCCGCGGAACCTCGGCGCCGTCTGCAGAAGCGCGGAGGGCGCGGCCGCGACCGGTGTCGTGCTGCCGTCCCACGGATCCGCCCGCGTCACGGCGGCGGTCTGCCGTGCGTCGGCCGGTGCGGTCGAGCATCTTCCGGTCGCGGTCGTCACGAATCTCGCGCGCTACCTGGAGGAGATCAAGCGGAACGACGGCCTCTGGGTCGCAGCAGCGGCCGGCGAGTCGGGAACGCCGATGTGGCGGGCCGACCTCGCCGGGAGCCTCGCTTTCGTCTTCGGCGCGGAGGGGAAAGGCTTGCGCCCGCTCGTCCGCCGCGCATGCGACCTCGAGGTCTCGATCCCGCAGCTGGGACAGGTCGAGTCGCTCAACGTCAGCGTCGCCGCGGCGGTGCTGCTCTACGAGGCGCGGAGGCAGCGCGGTGGCTGAGCCGACGCTCTACCTCTTCGACGGCTTCAATCTGCTGCACGCCGGCGGCTTCGGGTCACCGGATGAGCTGCGAGACCTGCTCGCGAGCTGGGTCGCGGGGAAAGGCGTGCGCGGCGTGCTCGTGTTCGACGGGCACGGCGTAGACGAGGAGCACGGGCCGCTCGCCGTGCGCTGGGCGGCCGACGCGGACTCGCTGATCGAGCGCCTCGCCGCCGATCACCGCCGGGGCGAGCAGGTCGCGGTCGTCTCCTCCGACGAAGCCGTCCGCGGGACCTCCGGCGCCGAGGTGCGCAAGCTCTCGTCGCGCGTCTTCCTGAGCGAGCTTGCGCGGCCCGAGCATGTCGACCGCACGCGCGGCGACCTGCGCGACAAGCTCGACGCCGACACGCTCGCGCGGCTCGAGCGATTGCGGCGCGGCGAGTAGTTCGCACGATCCAGGATTGGCGGCGCGGCCCGCGCGAGCTAGCTTCCGGACATGGCACCCACCGCGTTCGATGTCGTCATCGTCGGCGGCGGAACTGCGGGTTGCGTCGTCGCTGCGCGCCTTGCCGCTGCGACTGCCCGATCGGTGCTTCTACTCGAGGCCGGGCCAGATCGCCGGGCCGACCCGACCGGCGAGCTTCTCGACGGCTGGCAGATCACACGAGAGTTCGACTGGGGCTCCACGTCGGAGCCCGGCGCCCGCAGTGCGGCACAGAACGTTCGGAGGAACAAGCTCTTGGGTGGAACCTCGTGGACCACCCGGTTCACCCCGCGGGGCTCTCCCGCCGACTACGACGCCTGGGCGGCTGCCGGGAACGTCGGTTGGGGCTTCGACGACGTGCTCCCGTACTTCGTCCGGCTCGAGGCAGACACGGACTTCGGCAGCGAGCCATGGCACGGCGAGGATGGTCCGATTCCGTCGACGCGCTATCTGGACATCGCCTATACCGAGCCGGCTGCAGCCGGCGTCAACGCTCTCGAGGCGGCCGGCTTTCCGATCGTCCAGGACCACAATCGTCCAGGCGCCGTCGGCGCCGGGCGGATGCCGATGAGCTCGCGCAACGGCGTTCGAGTTACGACGGCCGCCGCCTATCTGCCGGTGGGAGAGACTCCGCCGAACCTGACGATCCGTGCCGATACCGAGGTGGCGGCGGTGGTCTTCGAGGAGCTCGGGCCGTTGGTATCCGCCTCGTCGACGGGACCGTGATCGAGTCGGGGAGGGTCGTGCTCAGCGCCGGGACGTATGGAAGCCCCGCCCTTCTCCTCCGCTCGGGCGTCGGGCCCGCCGCGCATCTGCGCTCGGTCGGCGTCCCGGTCGCCGTCGATCTGCCGGGTGTCGGCGAGAATCTCGTCGATCACCCGGCGGTGGACGTCGACTGCGGCTATTGCGGACCCGGCCGCAGCGCGCCCTCCCTCCACGCGATTGCGACGTTCCGTAGTGCGGTGAGCATGGAGGACGAGCCGCCCGACTTGATGCTCTGGCTCACGGATCCCGACGGAGATTCCGCGAGCTTCGAGGTGACCGTCGTCCTCCTCAAGCCGCGCTCGAGAGGAAGGGTTCTGCTGCGTACGTCGGCCGCATCCGAGCAGCCGTCGATCGAGCTCCCGAGCCTGGGCGAGCGCTCAGACGTCGAACGTCTTGCCGAGGGCTATCGCCGCGCGCTCGAGGTTGCCAACGCCCCAGGGCTCCGGCGCCTCTGTCGTGACGTGCCGGCGAAGGCGCCCGCCGATGGCGCTCCGCTGCTCGAGCGCATTCGAGGCGAGGCGTACTCCCTTCCGCACGCAGTCGGGACGTGTTCGATGGGAACCCGACCAGACGCCGGGGCGGTGGTCGACGCGCTCGGGTCCGTGCACGGCACCGACGGACTGAGCGTCGTCGACGCCTCGGTCATGCCGGACGTGCCGTCGGGGTTCACGCACATCCCGACGATCATGATCGCCGAGCGCCTGTCCGAGCACATCGCAGCGCTGCTCTGACCCCGGCGAACATACGTTCTCATTATGTTGGGTCCATTGCAAGTCGACTTGTAATTCCTTGGACCCGCTGCTATGTTCGCCCTCAACCTTAGGGTGAGAGTTCGCCCGGACGCAATCGACCACGTCAATGGGGGACGCAGTGTCCGCTCGCACCGCACATGCCTATTCACCGCAGAAAGCTCAACGAGAGCTTGAGGATCTGCAGCTCGTCCTGCGCGCATCGAACGGCGACGACGGGGCGATGGACGTGCTCATCCGCCGCTACACCGGCTTCGTCCGCCTGAAGGCGAGCTCGTACTTCCTCGCCGGCGGCGACTCGGACGATCTGATCCAGGAGGGGCTCGTCGGCCTCTACAAGGCGGTGCGCGATTTCCGCGCCGACAAGGAGACCTCGTTCCGGAGCTTCGCGGAGCTGTGCGTGACGCGGCAGATCATCACGGCGATCAAGACCGCGACGCGCTTCAAGCACTCCCCGCTCAACACGTACGTCTCGTTCAGTCATACCCCCGCCGGCCAGGACTCGGACGGCGAGTGCACGCTCGGCGACGCACTGCCCGGGCCTGCGGTGCACGAGCCGTCGGTGATGGTGATCTCGACCGAGGAGCTCCAGAGTCTCGTCGGCTGCCTGGGCACCGGCCTCTCCGGGCTCGAGGCGGACGCGTTACGGCTCTATCTCGAAGGCGCGTCCTACGAGGACATGGCGGAGCGGCTCGGGTGCGACACGAAGACGATCGACAACGCGCTCCAGCGCGTGAAGCGCAAGATCCTCACGCACCAGAAGACGCGCGAAGTCCTTCAGTAACGACGCGGGCGATCTCGTACTGCGCGGCAAGGCGGATACCGCGTCGTTGGTTGTTGCGCGGCGCGTGGACGCGTAGATACGCGCCCGTCTTCAGCGGCACGTGCTCGATCGGCACGAGGTACACGCCCTTCGTTTCAGGGCAGTACACGGCGAAGTAGTCGACCTGGCCTGCGTAGGAGCGCCGCGCTCTCTCGGGATTCCGGTGGTGTCCGTAGCTGCTGCAGACGGCGAACCGAATCGCCCCCATTCGCAGCCGCCCCGTCTTGCACTGCACTCGGACAAGCCGGCCGTCGCGCTCGACAATCAAGTCGGAGCGAGTGTTCTCGCCGAAGGGGAGATAGAGCGCATGGCCGGTCTCCCGGAGCGCGGTCATGATCGCGAGTGTCGAGGCGTCGCCGATATCCTTGGGGTGCTCCACGTTGCCAGAATTGCATACGCGCCGGACGGTAGTATGGGGCGTCCGCCGGAGTAGCTCAGCTGGTAGAGCATCTCCCTTGTAAGGAGGAGGCCGTCGGTTCGAGTCCGACCTCCGGCTCTCGATTACCCGCCTTCCGCCGCCTTCTTCTCGGGATCCATGCTCGGAACGACCGCCTTCCGCGTCGGCTCGTCCACGAGATTCAGCACCCGCATCCCGTGGACGTAGACGATCGAGCCGCCCATCGTCCCGCCGCCCGTCAGGAGCACGAAGCCGAGGATCGTCAGGATCAGCGTGGGCGTTCCTACCGCCCGCGCCGCGTAGTCGTCGTGCCCGAAGGCGAGCGCGAGCACGAAGAAGACGCTCGCCGACGCCATCGTGATCGCGTGCAGGTTCGTCGTCCGCTTCAGCGGAGTGCCGCTCGAGATCTGCAGCCAGTCCAGCACGCCGGTCGAGACCGTGAGTGCCGACGAGATCGCGCCGACGAGGAGCGCGAGCCACCAGGCCTGCGCGAAGCCGTGCTCGGCGACGCCGGCCTTGCTGAGCACAGCCGCGATCGTGGCGAAC
Organism: uncultured Actinomycetes bacterium; assembly: GCA_963848665.1. GTDB lineage: Bacteria > Actinomycetota > Thermoleophilia > Gaiellales > Gaiellaceae > Palsa-739. The sequence continues at coordinate 57,643 of CAWKEF010000001.1, read as the reverse complement.
GTGTATGCGCCGATCGTCACGTCCGTGAGCGGCGGGTGGCTGGGATGCCCTGGGAAACCGCGTAGAGGATTCATGCCTCCGGAGATACCCGGAGACGCGGAGTTACAACTTCGCGCGGACGAGCAGGGCGGCGAGAACGTCCGCCAGCTCTTCGTCGACTCGCGCCTTGCGCACGTAGTCGACCGCGCCTGCCTCCCGGATCTCGAGAACGCGCTCCTCGTACTCCGTGCCGCTGATCGCGACGACGGGTAGCCCCGGCGACAGCTCCTGGAGCTTCCGCGTCGCCTCGACGCCGTCGAGCTTCGGCATCTCGATGTCCATCACGACGGCGTCGAGCTCGAGCTTCCCGGCCAGATCGACCGCCTCGCGACCGTCGCGCGCGCGACCCGTCACCGCGAACCGCCCATCTGTTTCCAACACGGTTTCGAGCGCGGCGAGAAAGTCCTCGTCGTCTTCGGCGACGAGGATCCGGTACGGAATCTCGGACCCCAAGCTTGAGAGCCAGGGTATCCGAGCTCCGCCCGGATCGCTCGCGCCCGTCAAAACGCGTCAGTCCAGTGCGGGCACCGCCCCCGCCGGCGCGGTCGGCTCCTCGGCCCCGTGCAGCTCCGGGCTGACGTTCAGCCTCGGGAGCCACTCGAGCCACCGCGGCAGGTACCAGTTCCACTCGCCGAGCAGCTTCATCGCAGCCGGCAGCAGCACGCCGCGGATCAGCGTCGCGTCGAGCAGCACCGCAACGGCGAGACCGACACCCATCTGCTTGATGTCGAGCGTCCGGAGCGAGGCGAAGATCGCGAACACGGCGACCATCACCGCCGCGGCACTCGTCACGGTCGACGCCGTCGTGCGAATCCCCTGCTCGACCGCCTGATCGGTCGGCATGCCGCGGTCGACGAGCTCCTTGACGCGGCTGAGGATGAACACGTGGTAGTCCATCGAGAGCCCGAACAGCACCGTGAACAGGAAGAGCGGCAGCCAGGTGACGATGCCGCCGTTCGAGCTGAAGTTCAGCGCGCCCTGCAGGTGGCCCCACTGGAAGATCCAGACGAGCACGCCGTAGGCGGCCCCGACCGACAGCAGGTTCAGCACGATCGCCTTGATCGGGATCACGATCGACCGGAACGTCAGCAGGAGCAGCAGGAACGCGAGCCCGAGAACGAACCCGAACACGTACCAGATGCGGTGCTTCATCGTCTGGTTGAAGTCGAACGAGCCCGCAGTGTCTCCGGTCACGAGCGCCTGGGTCCCGGCCGGAAGCGTCGCGAGCACGGGTGGGATCACGTCGTGGCGCAGGACGTTCAGCGCCTTGTACGCCGCCGCGTCCTCTCCGTTTCCGGCGAGCGGCATGTCGATGCGCGCGACGGTGCGTGCAGGGTTCACCGCGACCTGAATCGGCTGATGCACCTCGCCGGTGGCGAGCGCGCGCCTGCGGAAGTCCGCGTAGGCCCGCTTGAACTGCGGCGTCGTCACGTTGTCCGCCCGCACGACGAGGTGCGCGGGGGCGGGTGAGCCCGGGAACGAACGCTGGATCGTGTCGTAGGTCTTCACGATCGGCAGGTTGTGCGGGAGGTCGCTGAAGCTCAGGAGCTTCGTGTGCATCGAGAGCACCGGCGACGCGATGAGCAGGAGTGCGGCCACCGACAACGCCACCGAGACGAGCGGGCGTCGCATCGAGTGGCCGACGATGAACGCCCAGATGCGGGATTCCTGCCGGTCGCCCTTCAGCCACCGCAAGAGCGTCGGCTTGTCGCGCAGCCAGACGAGCCAGCGCGGCTTGGAAGGGAGGAGGCGGAGGATCCCGGCGGCGAGCACCTGCCGGAGCCCGCGCTCGATGCGGTCGCCGAGCTTGCCGAGCAGCGCCGGCAGCACCGTCAGCGAGCCGACGAGCGAGGTGAAGACGACGAGCATCGCGCCGATGCCGATCGACGTGAAGATCTTGGAGCCGGCGAAGAGCATGCCGGCCATCGCGATCAGTACGGTCACCCCCGAGATGAGAACCGCCTGGCCCGACGTGGCCGCCGCGCGGAAGAGGCCGTCATGGCCCACGTGCCCGGCGGCTCGCTCCTCGCGCTCCCGTTTCAAGTAGAAGAGCGAGTAGTCGACGCCGACCGCCATGCCCATCAGGAGCATCACGGACTGCGTCGCGTCCGAGGCATGGGCGACATGGCTCACGAGCTGCGACAGGCCGATCGACCCGAGCACCGCGGTGAACGCGAGCAGCACGGGCACGCCTGCGGCGACGAACGCACCGAACGCGAAGAGCAGGATCAAGAAGGTGATCGGCAGTGACAGCGTCTCCGCCTTCTGGAAGTCCTTCCCGATCGTGTCGTTCAGCTCCTTGTTCGCGCTCGCGAAGCCGAACTCGGAGACGGTGAAGCTCGGATGCGCCGTCTGTAGGCGAGCGACGCTCGTGATCAGCGGCTGAACCCGGTCGAGCGCGGTGTCGGCCGACCCCTTCATGTCGAACTGAACGAGCTCGGCATGCCGGTCCGTCGAGATCTGGCCCGCCACACCGGTGCGCAGGTTCGTGACCTGCGGCATCGTGCGGAGCTTCGCAGCGACAGCTCGAACCGTCGCGCGGAATGCCGGCGCGTCTGCGGTGAGTGTCGTCGACTTGACGAGCACGCTCTCGCTTGCGGGCGTCTTGAACCCCGCCTGCGCGAGAATCGCCTGTGCGTGCGCGGTCTCGCCCGTTCCCTGCTCGGAGTCGGTGAGCTTGACGATTCCGACCGCGTGCCCGATCCCGATCGCGACGACGACGAACGCCACCCAGGCGAGCGTGGCCGTCTTCCAATGCGCGGCTGACCAGCGGCCCGCGCGTGCCGCGAGATTCTGCGGTGTTTCCATGACGGTCCCTTCCCGGTTCGAATTGCCCTCGTCCCGAGTCTGCCAGCGGAGGTTCCGGCCGGGTATCCGGGAAGGCCCGGAAACGACCCCTAAACCGGCTAACGGCCGGCTACGCCGGGCTCGTGACGCGGCGGGGCACCGAGACGGCCGGGGCGTGCGCCTCCTGCGGGATCTCGACGATGAACGTCGAGCCGGAGCTGCCGTCGGATTCGACCCAGATTCGGCCGTCGACGCGGCGCACGAGCTCCCGGCAGATGTACAGGCCGAGCCCGGTGCCGCCGATCCCGCGGCTCATGTGCGGATCGAGGCGATAGAACTTCTCGAAGATCCGCCGCTGCTCGGCCGGCGGGATGCCGAGGCCCGAGTCGCCGATCGCGAAGCGGACGTGCCGATCGTTCGGCTCGAGCGCGACGGTGATCGTGCCGCCCTCCGGGGAGTACTTGACCGCGTTCTCGATCAGGTTCGAGATCACCTGCCGCAGCTGGCCCGGGTCGGCCGCGACCGGAGGCAGGTCGGCCGGCGCGTCGAGCTCGAGCGTCAGGTGCTCCGGCAGGTGGACCCGCACCGCGTCCAGCTCGAGCTGCACGATCTCCCGTGGGTCGCAGCGCTCGATGATCGCCGTGAACTTGCCCGAGTCGAGCTGGCTCGCGAGCAGGAGGTCGTTGACGATGTTCGCGAGGCGATCGGACTCCTCTGCGATCACCTCCAGCAGCTTGTCGTGCAGCTCGGCCTCGAGCTCGACGTCGTCGCGGCGAAGGGTCAGCGCCGCGCCGTAGATCGCGGCGAGGGGCGTGCGCAGCTCGTGGGACACCGTCGCCACCAGGTCCTGCCTCATCGACTCGAGCGCGCGCTCCTCCGTCAGGTCACGGAAGGCGTAGACCGTCCCGTCCTCGTACCCCACAGCGGAGACCGACAGCCAGAGCTCGCGCTCGCCGATCTGGAGCGGGATGCTCTCCGCGCGTGACGGCTCGCCGGTGCTCGCGACCGGAATGCGGGGCTCGATCGCCTCCCAGCCCGCGATCGCCGTCGCGGCCGGCCGGCCGAGGACATCGTCCTCGAGCAGGCCGGTGATCCACTGGGCCGCGCTGTTCCAGAGGCGTACGCGGCCGCCGCGGTCGACGAGGAAGACGCCGTCGCCGATCGTGGCGAGCACGCGCGCGGCCTGCGCGCGCGCCTCCGCCTCGCGATAGAGGTGCGCGTTCTCGATCGCAGTCGCTGCGCGACGGGCCAGCTCCTCGGCGAGGCTCAGGTCGTCCGCCCCGAATCGTCGTCCGGACTCCGACGTGATGAGCGTGATCGCCCCGAGCACGGCGTCCCGGCTCTTCAGCGGCACACACATGTACGAGGAGAGGCCGAGCTGCATCAAGAGCTCGAAGTGCAGCTCGTCCTTCGCAGCGTCGCGCAGCATCTCCTCCGTGATCTCGGGAACGAGTTCCGGCTCGCCCGAGCGGATCACGGCGGGCGCTCCCGTCGCCGCGGCAGGATCTGCCGGATAGCGGGTCTGGACTTCCCGCGCGAACGCGATCTTCGCGGGATCCCTGTGCGCAATCGCAAGCTCTGCAATCGTGCCGTCGGATTCGACGACGTGGACCGAGCACCAGTCGGCGATGTCGCCGGCGGCGAGCTCCGCGACCTGGCTCAAGGTCTCGCGATAGTCGAGCGAGCGCGACAGCGTGTCGCCGGCGTTGACGATGAATCGCCGCTGCTCTTCGATTCGCTTTCGGTCGTGGATATCGGTGGCCGTCCCGATCCAGAGGTCGATGCGGCCGTCGGCGTCGCGGCGCGGCACGGCACGGCCCAGGTGCCAGCGGTATTCGCCGTCGGCGCCACGGAAGCGGTACTCGATCTCGAACGGGTCGCCCGTCCGGAGCGTCTGCTCGCGCCGGGCAACGGCTTCCGGCAGATCGTCCGGGTGGACGACCCGCAGCCACGCATTCGCACCGACCTCTGCCCGCGTCATCCCGGTGTACTCGAACCACCGCTCGTTGAAGTAGTTCGCGGCGCCCTCCGGATCGGACGTCCAGACGATCTGCGGCATCGCGTCGGCGAGCTGGCGATAACGCTCCTCGCTCGTGCGTTCGAGTGCGTGCAGCTCCTGCTCGTGCAGCTGCGCGGCCTGCTGCTGGAGCTGGCGGTTCTTGTCCCAGAGCTCGACGAAGACCGACACCTTCGATCTGAGCACGTCCGAGTCGATCGGCTTGAAGATGTAGTCGACGGCGCCCGCGGAGTAGCCGCGGTAGACGTGCTGCTCATCCTTCGAGAGCGCGGTCACGAAGATGATCGGGATGTGCTGCGAGCGCTTGCGCTGCTTGATCAGCGTTGTGAGCTCGAATCCGTCGAGCTCGGGCATCTGCACGTCGAGGAGGATGCAGGCGAAGTCGTCGAGGAGCAGTTCGCGCAGCGCCATCGTGCCGGACGTGACCGAGACGAGCCTGTGTCCGAGCGGCTCGAGGATCGCCTCGAGCGCGAGCAGATTCTCGGATCGATCGTCGACGAGCAGGATCGCTGCGCGCGCCGACGTGCTCATGCGCACAGCCCGTAGAGAAAAGCGGGGATCTCGTCGAGCGGCAGGATCGCATCCGCCGTCGTGGCCGCGATCGCCGCATCGGGCATCGTCCGCCGCAGCGAGGTTGCCGGCTCTTGCACGATCGCGACGCCGCCGCGTTCCTTGATCAGCGCAAGGCCTGCCGCGCCGTCCGCGTTCGCGCCGGTGAGCACGATGCCGACCGCGCGGTCGGCATACGCGTCCGCGGCGGACTCGAACAGGACGTCGATCGAGGGACGCGCAAACTGCACCGGTGCCTCGGTCGAGAGCGCGAGATGTCCGTTCTCGACGAGCACGTGGTAGTCGGGCGGCGAGATGTAGACGTGATTGCGTTCCAACGGGGTCTTGTCGTCGGGATCGGAGACGACGCGACGCGTATGGAACGCGAGCAGGCGCGCCAGCCCGCCCTCGACGGACTCGACCGAGCGGTGCTGTGCGACGACGATCGGCTGCTGGACGTCGTCGTGCAGGCCGTCGAGCAGGCTGCTGACCGCGTCCAGGCCTCCCCAAGACGTTCCGATCACGATGAGCTCGTACACCTCACGCGACTTTGCGGTAGATCCGCTCGTCCGAGTCGATCTCTTCGTAACGGTCTGCGAACCGCGTGAAGCCGATCGACTCCTTGTGCCCGAGCGCCAGTGTTCCGAACGTTTCGAGACTGTCGTAGAAGAGGCCGTGAACGTGGTTCTGCAGCGCTTTGTCGAAATAGATCATCACGTTTCGGCACACGATGAGGTTGAACTCGTTGAAGCTGCGATCCATCGCGAGGTTGTGCTGTGCGAAGACGACGTTCTCCGTCAGTGACCGGGCAAATCGTGCGCTGTCGTAGGCGGCGACGTAGTACTCCGAGAACGTGGCTTTCCCGCCGGCACGGTTGTAGTTCTCCGTGTACAGCTTCATGTGCTCGAGCGAGAAGACCCCTTCGCGCGCGCTTTGCAGAACGTGCTCGTTGATGTCGGTGGCGTAGATCCGCGTCTTGTCGTACAGCCCTTCCTCGTGGAGCAGGATGGCAAGCGAGTAGACCTCCTCGCCGGTCGAGCAGCCCGCGCACCAGATGCGGGTAAACGGATAGGTCCGGAGCGCAGGGACGACCTTTTCGCGCAGAGCGACGTAGAACGTCGGATCCCGGAACATCGAGGTGACGTTGATCGACAGATCGAGGAGCAGCCGCTCCATGCACGGAGGGTCGTGCAACAGCCGGTCCTGGAGCTGCGACAGCGTCTCGAGCCCTTCGGCGTGCAGGCGCCGGTAGAGGCGGCGCTTGAGCGATGCCTGGGCGTACTGCCGGAAGTCGAGCCCGTATCGCCGGTACACGGCTTCGAGGAGCAGCTCGATCTCGAGCTGCTCCAGGTCGCGTTCCGGGGCCGCGAAGAGCTCCGGATCGGGCCTCGGGGTCAGTGGTACAGCCACACTCGCATCAAGGACAGGAGCTGATCCGTGTCGACCGGCTTCGTGATGTAATCCGACGCACCGGACGCGATCGACTTCTCGCGATCGCCCTTCATCGCCTTCGCGGTGAGCGAGATGATCGGCAGCTGCCGGAACTCGGGCATCTGGCGAACGGTCTGCATCGTCTCGTAGCCGTCCATCTCCGGCATCATGATGTCCATCAGGACGAGGTCGACGTCCGGGTTGCTGCGGAGCGTCTCGATGCCGTCCTTGCCGTTCTCGGCGAAGACGACCTCCATCCCGTTCGCTTCGAGAACCGACGTGAGCGCGAACACGTTGCGCACGTCGTCGTCGACGATCAGGACCTTTTTGCCGGCGAAGATGCCCTCGGTCGAATGGAGCTGCTCGAGCATGCGGCGCTTCGCCTGCGGCAGCCGCGCCTCGACGCGGTGCAGGAAGAGCGACGTCTCGTCGAGCAGGCGCTCCGGCGAGCGTGCGTCCTTGACGATGATCGTCTCGGCGTATTTCTTCAGCCGCGTCTCCTCGCGCCGCGTCAGCTCCTTGCCCGTGTAGACGATCACCGGCAGCGTCGCAAAGCGCTCGTCTTTCTTCAGCTGCTCGAGCAGCTTGAAGCCGGTCGTCTCCGGCAGCTTCAGGTCGAGCACCATGCAGTCGAAGTCGCGCGTCCGTAGCGCCGCCATTGCCTCCTCGGCCGACCCGACCGCGGTGACGTCGACGTCGTCGCCCGAACCAACGAGCTCGACGAGGGTATTGCGCTCCACGTCGTCGTCCTCGACGATGAGAAGCTGGCGAACGTCCCGGTCGATGAACGTGGAGATCTCCGCGAGCATCCCATCGAGCCTGTCCTTCTCGAGCGGCTTCTCGAGATACGCGACGGCGCCGGCGCGAAGCGCATTCGTCTTGCCGCCGTCGGCGGCGGACACGATGTGCACGGGGATGTGCCGTGTCGCCGGATGGTGCTTCAGATGGTCGAGCACGGTCCAGCCGTCCATCACCGGCAGTTCCATGTCGAGCACGATCGCGTCGGGCCGGAACTCGTGCGCGAGCGCGAGACCGGAGTCGCCGCGGAGCGCGACGAGGCCCTTGAAGCCACGGTCGCGTGCGGTATCGAGCACGGTGCGCGCGAACTCGGCGTCGTCTTCGATCACGAGCACGACGCGGTCGCCCTGCATGACCTCGTCGCGGTCGTCGGGAACCTCGCTCGGCAGCAGGAGTGCCGGGTCGAGCTCGGGCGAGGGTACGGCCGTCGGCAGGTCGAGCAGCACGCCGCCTTCGTCGAGCAGGTCCCGACCCTCGCGCAGGAGGTCCTCGAGGCGCGACTCGAGCTCGGCGACCTCGGTCGTCCCGACGCCCGTGCTGACGTACGCGAGCGGCAGATACAGCGTGAACGTGCTTCCCTTGCCCGGGTCCGAGCTGACGCGGATCTCGCCGCCGAGGAGCCGGGCGATCTCGCGGCTGATCGAGAGGCCGAGACCCGTGCCGCCGTACTTCCGCGACGTCGTCCCGTCCGCCTGCTGGAAGGCCTCGAAGATGATGCGAAGCTTGTCCTCGGGGATGCCGATGCCCGTGTCGATCACGGAGAACGCCAGCACGGTCTCGGACGCGACGAGGCTCGGGAGTGCGAACTGGACGTCGTCGGAGGCCCGCTCGATGCGCATCGTGACGCCGCCTTCTTCGGTGAACTTCACCGCGTTCGAGACGAGATTCTTCAGCACCTGTTGCAGGCGGTGCTCGTCGGTGAGAATCGCCGGCGGCACGTTCGCGCCCGTGATCTCGACGGTCAGCTCGAGGCCCTTCTCCTGCGTCAGCGGCCGGAAGGTACGCTCGACGTAGTCCCGCACCTCGCCGAGCGGGACGTCGGAGATGTTGACCTCCATCTTCCCGGCCTCGACCTTCGAGAGGTCGAGGATCTCGTTGATCAGCTCGAGGAGGTCGGCGCCCGCGCGGTGGATCGTGGTGGCGAACTCGACCTGCTTCTGCGTCAGGTTCTGCTCCGAGTTCTCTGCGAGCAGCTTCGCGAGGATGAGCAGCGAGTTGAGCGGTGTCCGGAGCTCGTGGCTCATGTTCGCGAGGAACTCGCTCTTGTACTTCGACGAGAGCGCGAGCTGCTCCGCGCGCTCCTGCAGCGCCGCCCGCGCGAGCTCGATCTCGCGGTTCTTGATCTCGATCCGGCGGTTCTGCTCCTCGAGCAGCTGCGCCTTCTCCTCCAGCTCCTCGTTCGTCTGCTGCAGCTCCTCCTGCTGCGTCTGCAGGAGCTCCTCGGACGCCTTCAGGGTCTGCGCTTGCTGCTCGAGCTCGGTGTTCGCGCGCTTCAGCTCTTCCTGCTGCGACTGAAGCTCCTCGGAGCGCTCCTGCAGCTCGAGCGTCAGCCCCTGCGACTGGCGCAGCAGCTCCTCCGTCCGCATGGTCGCCTGGATCGTGTTGATCACGATGCCGATCGTCTCGCCGAGCTGGTCGAGGAACCCGCGCTGCACCTCGCTGAAGGGCTGGAACGAGGCGAGCTCGATCACGGCCATCACCTGGTCCTCGAAGAGGACCGGCATGACGATGATGTTCGTCGGCGTCGCCTCGCCGAGCGCCGACGCGACCTTGACGTAGTCGTCCGGCGGCTCGGTGATGAGGATCGACTGCTTCTCGAGCGCGGCCTGCCCGACGAGCGACTCGCCGAGCTTGAACCGGTTCGCGACCTTCTTCCGCGTCTTGTAGCCGTAGCTCGCGATCAGCTGCAGCTCGGGCTCTTCGTCCTGCTCCTCCTCGGTGAGGAAGAAGGCGCCGTAGCCGGCGGCGACGAGCGGCGTCAGCTCGGACATGATCAGGCGCGAGACCGCCTGCAGGTCGCGTTGACCCTGCATGAGTCCGCTGAAGCGTGCGAGGTTCGAGTTCAGCCAGTCCTGCTCTGCGTTGCGCTCGGTCGTCTCGCGCAGGTTCGCGATCATCTGGTTGACGTTCTGCTTCAGCGCGTCGACCTCGCCCTTCGCCTCGACCGTCACCTGGCGGGTGAGGTCGCCCTCGGTGACGGCGGTCGACACGTCGGCGATCGCGCGCACCTGCGTCGTCAGCGAGGTCGCGAGCTGGTTGAAGTTGTCCGTCAGCTCCTTCCAGACGCCGCTCACTCCCTCGACGTTCGCCTGGCCGCCGAGGATGCCCTCGGTGCCGACCTCGCGCGCGACGCGCGTCAGCTCGCCCGCGAAGGAGGAGAGCTGGTCGACCATGATGTTGACGGTGTTCTTGAGCTGCAGGATCTCGCCGCGGGCATCGACGGTGATCTTCTGCGACAGATCGCCCTTCGCGACGGCGGTCGTGACCTCGGCGATGTTGCGGACCTGATCGGTGAGGTTCGATGCGAGGCCGTTCACGGAGTCGGTCAGGTCCTTCCACGTTCCGCTGACGCCCTTGACGTTCGCCTGGCCGCCGAGCTTGCCCTCGGTGCCGACCTCGCGCGCGACTCGCGTCACCTCGTCGGCGAACGAGGAGAGCTGGTCGACCATCGTGTTGATCGTGTTCTTGAGCTCTGCGATCTCGCCGCGCACGTCGACCGTGATCTTTTTCGAGAGGTCGCCGTTCGCGACAGCGGTCGTGACCTGCGCGATGTTGCGCACCTGCTCGGTGAGCGAGAGCGCCATGAAGTTCACGTTGTCGGTGAGGTCGCGCCAGACGCCGCTCACGCCTTCGACCGATGCCTGGCCGCCGAGGCGGCCCTCGGTGCCGACCTCGCGTGCGACGCGTGTGACCTCGGCGGAGAACGCCCGCAGCTGGTCGACCATCGTGTTGATGGTCTCCTTCAGCTCGAGCACCTCGCCCTTGACGTCGACCGTGATCTTCTTCGACAAGTCGCCCTGCGCGACCGCCGTCGTCACGTTCGCGATGTTGCGGACCTGATTCGTCAGGTTGTCCGCCATCTGGTTGACGTTCTCGGTGAGGTCGCGCCACGTGCCGCTGACGCCCTCGACCTCGGCCTGGCCGCCGAGCACGCCTTCGGTGCCGACCTCGCGCGCGACGCGCGTTACCTCGTCGGCGAACGAGGAGAGCTGGTCGACCATCGTGTTGATCGTGTCCTTGAGCTGCAGCACCTCGCCCCGCGCATCGACCGTGATCTTCTGCGTGAGATCGCCGCGCGCGACGGCGGTCGTGACGGCGGCGATGTTCCGCACCTGGTCGGTGAGGTTGCCGGCGAGCGTGTTCACGTTCTCCGTCAGGTCCTTCCAGACGCCGCTGACGCCCTTCACCTCCGCCTGGCCGCCGAGCTTGCCTTCGGTGCCGACCTCGCGCGCGACGCGCGTCACCTCGTCGGCGAACGAGGAGAGCTGGTCGACCATCGTGTTGATCGTGTTCTTCAGCTCGGCGATCTCGCCGCGCACGTCGACCGTGACCTTCTTCGAGAGGTCGCCGTTCGCGACCGCGGTCGTGACGTCGGCGATGTTGCGCACCTGCTCGGTGAGCGAGGTCGCCATGAAGTTCACGGACTCGGTCAGGCCGCGCCACGTGCCGCTGACGCCCTCGACCTGCGCCTGGCCGCCGAGGCGCCCTTCCGAGCCGACCTCGCGCGCGACGCGCGTGACCTCGTCCGCGAACGAGGACAGCTGATCGACCATCGTGTTCAGCGTCGTCTTCAGCTCGAGGATCTCGCCGCGTGCGTCGACCGTGATCTTCTGCGAGAGGTCGCCCGTCGCGACCGCCGTCGCAACCTGCGCGATGTTGCGCACCTGGCTCGTCAGGTTGTTCGCCATGTGGTTCACGTTCTCGGTGAGCCGGCGCCACGTGCCGCTGACCCCTTCGACCTCCGCCTGGCCGCCGAGGCGGCCCTCGGTGCCGACCTCGCGGGCGACGCGGGTGACCTCGTCTGCGAACGTCGAGAGCTGGTCGACCATCGTGTTGAGCGTGTTCTTCAGCTCGAGGATCTCGCCGCGGGCGTCGACCGTGATCTTCTGGGTCAGGTCGCCCTTCGCGACCGCGGTCGCGACCTCGGCGATGTTCCGCACCTGGTCGGTGAGGTTCGATGCCATGCCGTTCACCGATTCGGTCAGATCGCGCCACGTGCCGCTGACGTCCTCCACCTCGGCCTGGCCGCCGAGGCGTCCCTCGGTTCCGACCTCGCGCGCGACGCGCGTGACCTCGTCGGCGAACGAGGAGAGCTGGTCGACCATCGTGTTCATCGTGTTCTTGAGCTCGAGCACCTCGCCCTTGACGTCGACCGTGACTTTCTTCGAGAGGTCGCCGTTCGCGACCGCGGTCGTGACGTCCGCGATGTTGCGCACCTGCTCCGTGAGCGAGAGCGCCATTCCGTTCACGGACTCGGTGAGCCCGCGCCAGGTGCCGCTGACGCCCTCGACTTGAGCCTGGCCGCCGAGCTTCCCTTCGGTGCCCACCTCGCGCGCGACGCGCGTCACCTCCGCGGCGAACGCGGAGAGCTGGTCGACCATCGTGTTGATCGTGTCCTTGAGCTCGGCGATCTCGCCCTGGACCTCGACCGTGATCTTCTTCGTCAGGTCGCCGTTCGCGACGGCGGTCGTGACCGCGGCGATGTTGCGCACCTGCGTCGTGAGGTTGCCCGCGAGCGTGTTGACGTTGTCGGTCAGGTCCTTCCAGACGCCGGAGACGCCCTCGACGTTCGCCTGGCCGCCGAGGCGTCCCTCGGTTCCGACCTCGCGCGCGACGCGCGTCACCTCCGCGGAGAACGCGCGCAGCTGGTCGACCATGGTGTTGATCGTGTCCTTGAGCTGGAGGACCTCGCCGCGGACGTCGACGGTGATCTTCTTCGAGAGATCGCCGGTCGCGACTGCCGTCGTGACCTCGGCGATGTTGCGGACCTGGTCGGTGAGGTTGCCGGCGAGGGTGTTGACGTTGTCGGTCAGGTCCTTCCAGACGCCCGAGACGCCCTCGACGTTCGCCTGGCCGCCGAGCTTGCCTTCGGTTCCCACTTCCTTGGCGACGCGCGTCACCTCGGCCGAGAACGCGCGCAGCTGGTCGACCATCGTGTTGACGGTCTCCTTCAGCTCGAGCACCTCGCCCTTGACCTCGACCGTGATCTTCTTCGAGAGGTCGCCGTTCGCGACAGCGGTCGTCACCGCGGCGATGTTCCGCACCTGCGTCGTGAGGTTCGACGCGAGCCCGTTCACCGACTCGGTCAGGTCCTTCCACGTTCCGCTGACGCCCTTGACCTGCGCCTGGCCGCCGAGCTTGCCCTCCTCGCCGACCTCGCGCGCGACGCGCGTCACCTCGTCGGCGAAGGACGAGAGCTGGTCGACCATCGTGTTGATCGTGTTCTTGAGCTCTGCGACCTCGCCGCGGACGTCGACCGTGATCTTCTTCGAGAGGTCGCCGTTCGCGACAGCCGTCGTGACGTCGGCGATGTTGCGCACCTGCGTCGTCAGGTTCGCGGCCAGCGTGTTCACGTTGTCCGTGAGGTCCTTCCACACGCCGGAGACGCCTTTCACGCGGGCCTGGCCGCCGAGCTTGCCGTCGGTGCCGACCTCGCGCGCGACGCGCGTGACCTCGTCGGCGAAGGACGAGAGCTGGTCGACCATCGCGTTCACCGTCGTGCCGATGCGGCGGAACTCGCCCTTCACGGGCTGCCCTTCGATCGTCAGCTGCATCTTCTGCGAGAGGTCGCCGTCGGCGACCGCGTCGATGACGCGTGCGACTTCGGTCGTGGGGCGGACGAGATCGTCGATCAGCGTGTTGAGCGCGGCCGTCGTGTCGGCCCAGTGGCCGCTCTGGGCCGGGGCGTGCGCGCGGTCGGTGAGGCGGCCCTCGCGGCCGATGGCGCGCCCGACGCGGACCACCTCCTTGCTGAAGGCCTCCCGCCGGTCGGCGAGCTCGTTGAACGCGCGGTGGAGGTCGCCCATGATGCCCTTGCCGCCGAGCGGCAGGCGCACGCGGAAGTCGCCGTCGCGGGCGGCCTGGAGCCCCCGCATCAGCGGCTCGAGCTCGGCCTGCGAGACGTCGGGGCCGGCGCCGTTTCCCGCCGCGGAGGCGCCGTTCTGGGCCGGCGCGCGCTTACGCGAGCGTGGCTTTGCCTTCCTGCGCTCCGCTTCGTGTCCGACCGCCACTGGTGGTGCCCCCAATCTCGCTGAGTGCGCGTGAACTATTCCGTGTGGATTACCCGGAGCTACTGCAGCCGATTTTCAACGCGGAATTCCGACTTGAAAACGACCCGCAAATGCCCGATAAGCCGCAAACGGCGGACGAAGGATAGGCCAACCGGCCTATAGCCGCAAGCGCTCGGTCCTAGGAGAGGTCGAGCGCCTGGGCGAGATCGGCCCAGAGCGCCTCGGCGTCCTCGAGCCCGGCGCTCAGGCGCAGGAGCCCGGCCGGCACCCGGTCGCCTTCCCAGCGGTGGCGGCTCTCCATGACGCTCGAGACACCGCCGAGCGAGGTGGCGTTCGCGATCAGCTTCGTCGAGGTCTCGACGCGGCGCGCGGCTTGCCCGTCGGCGACGTCGAAGGAGAGGAGGCCGCTGAAGCCCGGGTAGCGCACCTCGATCACCTTTGGATGCTCGCGGAGCCGCTCGACGAGCAGGGTCGCGGTCTCGGTCTGGCGGCGGACTCGGACCTCGAGCGTCTTCAGCCCGCGCAGCAGGAGCCACGCCGGATCCGCCGCGGGGGAGATCCCGGTCTTCGTGCGGAAGGTGCGGAGCTCGTCGAGCCCTCGGCCGACGACGGCGCCGAGCAGCGCGTCGTCGTGGCCCGCGAGGTACTTCGTCGCGCTGTGGAGCACGAAGTCGGCGCCCTGCTCGAGCGGGCGCAGGTAGACCGGCGTCGCGACGGTGGAGTCGACGACGACAGGTGCCGGATGGACGGCGGCGGCTCTCAGGTCGGGCATCGTCAGGAACGGGTTCGACGGCGCCTCGAGCCAGACGAGCTGCACGCCGTCGGGCGGCGGGCCGGTCTGGTCGAACTCGACGTGCCGGAGCCCCCATTTGGCGAGCGCCTGAAAGGTGACGGCGGTGCCGAAGTACGCGCCGGCCGCGAGTGCGATCGTGTCGCCCGGCTCGAGCAGCGAGAGCACGAGCGCGGTCGTCGCGCCGCTGCCCGACGGGAAGAGCACGGCCTCGCCGCCGTCGAGCGCACCGAGCTGCGCCTCCGCGTCGGCGACCGTCGGGCTTCCGTTCCGCGAGTAGTAGAAGTCGCGCGGCTCGCCGCGCTCGTCGTACGGCCAGATCGTCGAGCGGTCGAGGGACTCCATGGCGATGACTGTATGCCCAAGGGCTTCAACCAGGTTGCACTGCAACCTGGTTGCTGATCTAGATCATCCGACCGGCTCGGGCCGGAGATCGGCGAGTCGACCGAGGCGCGAGAGCGAGGGGAAGAGCTTCGTCCACGACGCCGCGATCGCGATCATCGCGACGCCGCCCGCGACGACCGCGGGAACGGTGCCGATGAGCGACGCGACCGAGCCGGCCTCGAAGGCCCCGAGCTCGTTCGAGGCGCTGATGAACACCCACTCGACGGCGCTGACCCGTCCCTGAAGCTGCGGCGGCGTCACCATCGTCACGGTCGTCTGCCGGATGTTGACGCTGATCATGTCGACGAATCCGCTCACGCAAAGTGCCGCGAGCGAGAGCGGCAGCCACTTCGACACTCCGAACACGATCATCGCGGCCCCGAAGCTCGCAACGACGAGGAGCAGCGTCGGGCCGGCCTGCGTGCGGAGCGGCTTCCGGGCGAGCATCACCGCCGCGGCGAGCGCTCCCACCGACGGGGCCGTTCGCAGCACTCCGAGGCCGACCGGCCCGACGTGCAGGATCGACCGCGCGAACACCGGCGCGAGGGCGATCGAGTCGCCGAGCAGGACGCCGAACAGGTCGAGGCTGATCGCGCCGAGAAGCATGCGGGTCCGCGCGATGAAGCGGACGCCGGCGACGAGGCTGTCCCACCCCGGCGGCTCGGTCGTGACGAGCGATCGCACCACGGGACGCATGGCCACGACGGCGACGAACGACAGCGTCAAGAGGCCGGCGGCGGTGGCGTACACGGCCACCGGCTCGACGGCGAAGATGATGCCGCCGAGCGCCGGGCCGGCGATCACGCCGATCTGCCCCGCTACGCCGCGCAGCGCGAGCGCTCCTGGAAGAAGATCGTAGGGGACGAGCTCCGGCGTGAGGGCTCGCAGCGCCGGGTTGCCGACGACGTTCGCGATGCCCGTGATCGCGGCGATCACGAGGAAGGGCCAGAGCGTCCTCGCGCCTGCAAGCGTCACGAACACGAGCAGCACGGCGATTGCGATGTTGAGTGCGAACGCCGCCGCGGTCACGGCGCGCCGAGGCAGCCGGTCTGCGATCTGACCTGCCGGGAGCGCCAGCACCGGCAGCGGCAGAAACTCCATCAGCCCGACGAGGCCGAGATCGAGGGGGTTGCGGTGGATCGCGTAGACCTGCCAGCCGATCGCAACCGCGAGCATCTGCGACGCGAGGCCGTTCGAGAGCAGCGCCGACCAGAGCAGCATGAAGTCGCGGATCCGGAGCGAGGGAGGGAGGCGTGACCGCATCCGTGGGGAGGTTAGGCTCCGGCGCATGAGCGATGCGCACGAGACGACGCAGGCGAAGCTCGAGTGGCTACGGGAGCTTCGCAAGGAGGCGTTGCATGCGGGGAGCGAGAGCGCCGTGCAGAAGCGCCGCGACGAGGGACGCCTGCTGGCACGTGAGCGCGCGGAGAAGCTCTGCGACCCTGATTCGTTCGTCGAGCTCGACCGGTACGTGCGCCATCGCGAGTCGAACTTCGGGATGATGGACCGGCGGCCGTACGGCGACGCGGTCGTCACCGGCTACGGGACGGTGTTCGGCCGCAAGGTGTTCGTCTTCTCGCAGGACTTCACCGTCTTCGGCGGCTCGCTGAGCGAGGTGTTCGCCGAGAAGATCTGCAAGGTCATGGACCTCGCAGTGAAGTACGGCTGCCCCGTGATCGGCATCAACGACTCGGGCGGCGCGCGGATCCAGGAAGGCGTCGTCTCGCTCGCCGGCTACGCGGAGATCTTCTGGCGCAACGTGCAAGCCTCGGGCGTCGTGCCGCAGATCTCGCTCGTGCTGGGGCCGTGCGCGGGCGGGGCCGTGTACTCGCCCGCGATCACGGACTTCGTCTTCATGGTCGAAGGCTCGTCGTACATGTTCATCACGGGGCCCGATGTCGTGAAGACGGTCACCGGCGAGGAGGTGACCTTCGAGGAGCTCGGCGGTGCCGCGACCCACGCAGCCAAGTCGGGCGTTGCGCAGTTCACCGCGAGCGACGAGGAGGCGTGTCTCGAGGATGCGCGCTACCTGCTGTCGTTCCTCCCGCAGAACAACGTCGACAAGGTGCCGCGCACCGTCTCAGCCGACTCTCCGCTGCGCGAGGATGCCGAACTCGACACGCTCGTTCCGGACAACCCGAACAAGCCGTACGACATGCACGACGTGATCCGCCGCGTGATCGACGACGGCGAGTTCCTCGAGGTGCACGAGCGCTGGGCGAGGAACATCGTCTGCGGGTTCGCCCGGCTGGACGGCCACGCCGTCGGCGTCGTTGGGAATCAGCCGAGCGCCCTCGCCGGCGTACTCGACATCGATGCGTCGAACAAGGCGGCGCGATTTGTGCGCACGTGCGACGCGTTCAACATCCCGCTCGTGACATTCGTCGACGTGCCGGGCTTCCTACCGGGGACCGAGCAGGAGTGGGGCGGCATCATCCGCCACGGTGCGAAGCTGCTCTACGCATTCGCAGAGGCGACGGTGCCGAAGCTCACCGTGATCACCCGCAAGGCGTACGGCGGCGCATACGACGTCATGAGCTCGAAGCACATCCGCGCGGACTTCAACTTCGCCTGGCCGACGGCCGAGGTCGCCGTCATGGGTCCGGAGGGTGCGGTCAACATCGTCTTTCGCCGCGAGCTCGACGACGCGGAGGACGCAGAAGCGCGCAGGGCGGAGCTGATCGCCGACTACAAGGAGCGGTTCGCCAATCCGTACGCCGCCGCCGAGCGCGGTTACGTCGACGACGTGATCGAGCCGCGGCGCACACGCCCCGTGCTGATCGACGCGCTCGAGACCGCGCTCACGAAGGCGGAGCCGCGCCCGCGCCGCAAGCACGGCAACATTCCCCTGTAGCGCTGTTTGGCGCACTCCTCCGGGGGAGACGTGATCGGTATGAGCAAAAAGCCGCACATCCCGGAGACGAGAGAGCCGAGGCCGAACCGCGAGCAGCGCCGCCATCCGGAGAAGGCGCCGGGCACCTCGCCGAAGCCGAGGCCCGAGGCGAGCGACCAGGTCGTCGAGCAACCCGACGTACCGCCGGTGGAGAACACCGCGGATACCTGGAACCAGTAGTTCCGTAGTTATCCGCGACCGCTCTGCGCCGCTTCCCGATGCCGCCGGCTCGGGTGGCGGCGACCCTTGGAACAGAAGATTCGTTCCAATGTGAGGGAGTCGCCATGAAACGCTTCAGCCTGATCCTCGGCTTGACGGCCGCCTTGTGCGCCACCGCGGTCGCGAGTGCGAGCACGCCCAAGAGCGCGACCGTCGTGATCCGACACCAGACCCAGCATTGCCACACCTGGTCGTTCGACGACGGCAAGTTCGTCGCCGCCGCATCCGGCTCGATCGCGAAGGGCGCGACGATCAAGTTCATCAACGACGACGTGATGTCGCACAAGCTCATCCTCGAGCACGGCGCCGTCGTGACCATGCACGGCAACCCGCTGCTCGGTCACCCGGGTGCGAGCATGACCGTCACCTTCCACAAGGCGGGCGTCTACGTGTTCGGCACGAAGGCCGGCGAGGACTACATGAAGGGCATCAAGACGATCGGCGAGGACAACGTCCTCCGCCTCAGGGTCACCGTCAAGTAACGCGGAGGCTCCGCGTTTAGACCTCCCGTTCGTGCGGGATGCGGCGAACGAAGATTCCTACGATCGAAAGGCCCGCCATGCAACTCGACAAGCAGTTCGTGCTCGAAGAGCTGAAAAAGGAAGGCCAGAACGAGCATGTCCAGAAGGCCCTGCAGGAGCTGCCCGACAAGATCGACCACGAGCAGCACGCCGCACTTCTGCAGCGGTTCGGGCTCGACCCTGGCAAGCTCGTCCAGAGGGCAGCCGAGAAAGGCCTGTCGAGCCTCTAGATAAGGAGGAGTCCATGCTGAGGGACCATCCCGTCGAGGTCGTGCTGCTCTCCCGCGACCTCGACGAGACCCGCCGCTTCTACCACGAGGGGCTCGGCCTTCCGATCGCGTCGGAGAGCGACGCCGCGATCACGTTCCCCTGTGGCGGGCAGACGCAGATCACCGTCACGAAGAGCACGATCGGAACGAAGGACGAGCAGACGCAGGCAGCCTGGTATGTGCCTGACCTCGCCGCGGAGCTCGACGCGCTTCGCGCGCGAGGCGTCGAGATCCAGGAGTACGACACTCCGGAGCTCAAGACGGAGAACGGCGTGGTAGACCTTGGGTTCGCCCTCGCCGCGTGGGTCGTCGACCCGCACGGGAACGCCCTCGGGATCCTGCAGCTCAAGAACTGACTCCATGACCGAACCGATCGACGAGCTTCGTGCGGCCGCCGCCGCCCCGCCGGCTCCGCCTGCGCTCGCCCACTACCTCGAGAAGGTGCGGAGCCGCGCCCACGCCGTGACCGACGCCGACGTGGCGGAGCTCGCCGCCGCCGGCATCTCCGAGGACGACATCTTCCGGCACACCGTGGCGGTGGCGGTCGCCGAGGGCTTCCGCCGTCTCGACGCGGGGCTCGGCGCGCTCGCATGAGGCTCGCAGTCGTCGATTCCGGCCACGCGCCGAACGAGGCCGCCGTGCTCGATCAGATCCGTGAACGGACGGGCCGCGAGCCGCTCGGGGTCGTGAAGACGCTCCTGTACAGGCCCGAGCTCTTCGGCCTGCCGTTCTCGCAGGCGCTCGACAAGGCGATGCGCGGCCCGTCGGGCTGGAGCGCGGGTGAGCGCGAGCTCTTCGCCGGGTTCACATCGCTCCTCAATCAATGTCCGTTCTGAACGAACTCCCACGGCGCAGTTGCGTCGTACGCGCTCGGAGAGGAAGTCTGGCAGGCGGTCGTCGCCGACTGGAGGACGGCGCCGCTCGGTCCGAAGCTCGGGGCGACGCTCGTCTTCCTCGAGAAGCTGACGCTTCGCCCAGAGGAGATCGAACCGGCCGATGCGGACGCGGTGCGCGCGGCGGGCGTCTCCGACGCAGCATTGCGCGACGCCGTGACGGTGTGCGCGCTCTTCAGCATGATCGTCCGCCTCGCCGACTCCCTCGGCTGGGACGTGCCGGACTGGGAGGCGCTCAAGCTGCGGGCTCCGGCGATGCTCGAGGGCGGGTACGCGCCCCAGGCGCTCGGGCAGCGGTAGCTAGGAAGCGAGCTCGATCGCACGCGACCGGACGCCCAGCTCCTCGCTGAAGGCGTCGACGATCGCGGGATCGAACTGCGAGCCGCTGCAGCGGTCGAGCTCCTCGAGCGCTTCGCGCGGCGAGAACGGCTTGCGGTACACACGCTCGGACGTCATCGCGTCGTAGGCGTCCGCGACGAAGATGATGCGGGCGCCGAGCGGGATCTCCTCGCCGCGCAGCCGGTCGGGATAGCCGTCGCCGTCCCAGCGCTCGTGGTGGTGCAGCACCCAATCGGCGATCGGCTCGACGCCGAGGCTCTCGAGCATTCGAAAGCCGATCTGCGGGTGACGCTGCAGCACGAGACGCTCCGACTCGTTCAGCGCGCTCGGCTTGCGCAGAATCTCCTCGGGGATCGCGAGCTTGCCGAGATCGTGCAGGCTCGCAGCCAGCCGGGTCAGCTCGATCTCCGGGTCCTCGAGACCGAGCCGGCGGGCGATGCGCGCTGCGAGCTCGCCGACCCGCTCCGAGTGGCTCCCCGTATATGCGTCGCGCGCGTCGACCGCCTTCGCGAGGCTCGCGGCTGCGCGATAGCGCGCCGCGCGATCGGTTCCTTCCGCGAGCTGCTGCAGCTGCTTGAGCTCGATGTACGCCGGCTCGTACGCGCGGGCGCGGTTCTTGCCGTCCTCCTTCGCCCAGTAGAGCGCGCTGTCCGCGAGCCGGATGAGCTCGTCCCGGCCGACGCCCTGCACCGGGTACGTCGCGACGCCTGCGCTGACCGTCATCTCGCCGACCTGCTCGAGCTGAGCGGCGCTGACGCGCTCCACGATCGAGCGCGCCACCGCGACGCCGGCGTGCGCGTCGAGCCCCGGCAGCAGGACGGCGAACTCGTCGCCGCCGAGCCTGAAGCTCTCGCCGCCCTGGCGCAGGCGCGCCGCGACCTGGCCGAGCACGCGATCGCCGACCGGATGGCCGTAGCTGTCGTTGATGTGCTTGAAGTCGTCGATGTCGACGAGGCAGAGGGTGAGGGTGTCCCCGTCCTGCTCCGCCTGTGCGAGCTCGCGCTGCAGGCGCTCGTGAAAGTGGCGGTGGTTGCCGAGGCCGGTCAGCGGATCGGTGAGCGCGAGCCGCATCGCCTTCAACGCGGCGAAGGTCGAGCGCTGGTAGAGCGCGATCGCGAGCAGCGGGCCGATGAGCGCCATCGAGAGCGCGGGGGAGCGCTCCCACAGCACGACGAGCATGAGCGCGGCCGACGCCATGAGCGCGAACGGCGCGGTCGTCTGCTTCGCGTTGTCCCAGATCAGGTGGAAGAAGTCCTTGCCTGCGCTCGCCGCCAGGACGGCGCTGATCAGGACGAGGTTGACGACCCAGTTGTAGAGGAACGCGCAGATCGCGACGCGAGCGATGAGCGCCCCCACTGACGTCTCGTGAATCGGCATGATCGCGAGCCCTCCCGCGAGGGCGGAGAGCGCGAACATCGAGCCGTTGTACGCGACGCGAAGCGGGGGTCGGTGCCCGATCAGGTGCGTGACGGTCGGCCCCCCGGCCGCGACGATCACACCGGCCTGCCAGCCGAAAAGGACGATCGCGGCGACCGCGAAGACGAAGCCGAGCGTGACGCCGCCGGCGTCGACGCCCTCGACGGGCACAGGGAAACGCTCGGCGAGAACCATGCCGAGGAAGAGCCCTGCCACCGCCAGGCCGTCACCGGTCGAATGCGGCGTCCGCGAGTAGGACACGCACGCCGCTACGACGGTCGCGACCCCCGCCAGGACGACGGGAGTCACGATCGCGAGGACTCTGGGAGGTACGGAGCTGGGCGTTTTCACGACCCCGCCACGGCCGCCGCAGGCCGAGACTCAGGGGCCGTTGCGCTTGAAGAGGTGTCGTGAGCTACCGCTCGTGTCACCATGATCACCTCTTCACCCCCTTGAAGCAGAGTGACTTAGAAGCTTCCCCAGCCGAAATTGACCGGCAGGAAGAGGCAGCCCGTGGAGACGGCCGTTACAGCAAGGCCGAACACCAAGGCGATCAGACGGGGCTTCCACTCCAACATTCGATTCCCTCCACAGAGACTAGGACGCCAGACAAGAAGGATTTTGTGCTGGATGGCCGTTCCGGTGAATCACCCGAAGGGGTGATCGTGCCGAAACGAGCTTTATCCCTCGAAAGGATTACGACGCGGGAGTCTCGAGCCCGGCCTCGGCGAGCGGCCGGCGAGCCCAGGCGAACTCCTTCGCATACCAGCCGCCGAGCTGCGCGAGGGCGACTCCGTAGCTCGAGGAATGGATGAACCAGCCGTTGCCGATGTAGATGCCCATGTGGCCGACCTGCGCGGGCTGGGAGCGCGGGCCCTTGT
Source organism: uncultured Actinomycetes bacterium (assembly GCA_963848665.1). Classification (GTDB taxonomy): domain Bacteria; phylum Actinomycetota; class Thermoleophilia; order Gaiellales; family Gaiellaceae; genus Palsa-739. The sequence goes on along the minus strand of CAWKEF010000001.1, from coordinate 35,187 downwards.
CGCCGAAGAAGATCACGTCGGCCGGCTCGAGCTTCGGGAGGCCGATCCGCTGCGAGCGGGGAACCTCGGCGCTCATCTGATAGGTCGTGCGGCCGCGCAGCGTCGACGCGAGGGAGCCTTCGCCGGGATACAGCTGGAGCTTGTAGACGCGCCAGACGAAGCCCGAGCAGTCGTAGCCGCCGCGTGAGCTGACGCCGAACTCGGTCTCCGGGCCGTCGCTCGTCCCGCCCCAGATGTACGGCATCCCGATGCGGGCAAAGGCCGTGGTCAGGATCAGCTTCTGCCAGTCGGTGAGGTCCGGCAGGACGAAGGAGTCCGCGAGGCTCTGGACGCCTTCGGTCTCGAAGCCCTGGAAGCCGAGGATCTGCGCGGCCGAGTACGCCGCCTCGGCCCGGGACGCGGGATCGGTGGGCAAGAGCTCGAGCGAGTCCTCGCTCGCCGGATGGTTCAGGCGCAGGCCGAGCAGGCGGGCGACGACCTCGGGGCCGAAGCGGCCCGTGACCTTGAGCCCCGCGGCGCGGGCGCCGGCCGCGAACTCGTTCGCGGCCTTGCCGAGTCCGAGCGCCTGGACGAGGCGAAGGTCGAGCTGCGCCATCGTCACGGCCCGGGTCGGGTTCGCCACCTGCTTCGGGGCGGCGGGGGCCGAGGGCGTCGTGACCGTCGTCGGAGTCGTGGTGGTCGTCGGCGTCGTGGTGGGGACCGTCGTCGTCGGGACCGTCGGCGTCGTCACGGTCGGCGTCGTCGTCGTGGGGACGACCGGCGGAACGGGCGCCGCCACGGGCGGGGCCGCGAGGCGGAGCTTCAGGTCGAAGACGAGGTCCTCGAGCTCCTGCGCGGTCAGCGGATCGTTCGCGCGGAAGGAGGCGGCGCTCTTCGCGCCCATCAGTCCGGCCGCGGTCACCACCTGGATCTGCGGGGCCGCCCAGGAGCCCGGCTTCGCGGGGGAGGCCGACGCCGCACTCGCGAAGGCGAGCACGGGAACGAGCAAAAGGGCTGGGAGGCGGCGGTCCATCGTCGGTTCACATCGACCCCGGTCGCGGACGACTTTAGCCTTTGTGGTCGTGGAGCTCCAGATCACGCCAAAGCCCTCCGAGGACGAGCGCGCCGCCATCGAGGCGGCCCTCGCCCAAGAGGCCGAAGCCTCCGCTTCTAGCTGGGCGGAGGCGGTCCTGCCTCGGCGGGACGATCCGGCCGACCCGTAACCCCGACGGCGGCCTGAACGTTTTCCCCGCATGTTCGACGATTGCATCCGCTGCTCCGAGGCCCCGGCCGTCGACGAGCTCGGCTATTGCGGCCACTGCCACTGGGCCGTGCGGGCGGAGATCGAGGAGGGCTTCTACCAGCTGCGCGAGTACCTGCGCTCCTGGGCGCGCTTCACCGACTGGTGCGACGCGCACGGTCTCGCGCAGGTCTAGACGACCGGCACGCCACGCCTGCGGAAGAGTGACGGCGCGCTCCGCGCGTAGTCGGCGCCGGACACGAGCGTCAGGACGACCGCGACGAGCATCGCCCACCACGCGACGCGGTTGCTCCAGGCATCTGCGGCGGCGAAGCCGCCGAGGCCGGCCGCGACCGCCTGCGCCCACGTCTTGAGCTTGCCGAGGTCGCGCGCCGCAATCACGACGCCCCGCTCGATCGCCGCCTGACGCAGGCCGGTGATCAGGACCTCGCGGACGACGATCGCTGCGATCATCCAGCCCGGGACGACGTCGAGGCCGACGAGCATCACCATCGTTCCGAGCACGAGCACCTTGTCGGCGATCGGGTCGAGGAGCGAGCCGAGCGGCGACGTGCGTCCGTGCCTGCGCGCGAGCTTGCCGTCGAAGAAGTCGGTTGTCATCGCGAGGCAGAAGACCGCGGTCGCCCAGTACGCGTGGCCGTTGAAGTCCCAGGCGTAGAGGACGACGACGATCGGGACCGACAGGGCTCGCGCGACGGTCAACTGGTCGGCCGGGGACATCGAGTGGGGAGAATACGGCCCACTCATGTTCGACAAGGTTCTGGTCGCCAACCGCGGCGAGATCGCGATCCGCGTCTTCCGCACCCTCCGCGAGCTCGGGCTCGACTCGGTGGCCGTCTATTCCGAGGCCGATCGCGCGGCCCTCCACGTCTCGTATGCGGACGAGGCGTACCTGATCGGGCCGCCGCCGGCGGCCGAGAGCTATCTGAAGATCGAGCGGCTCGTCGAGACCGCGGTCAGGGCCGGAGCGGGTGCGGTGCACCCGGGGTACGGCTTCCTCGCCGAGAACGCCGCGTTTGCGCGCGCCGTCGAGGCTGCCGGTCTCGTGTGGATCGGACCGCCGGCGGACGCGATCGAGCTGATGGGCTCGAAGACGCGTGCACGTCAGGCGATGCAGGCCGCGGGCGTTCCGATCATCCCCGGCACGACCGACCCGGTCGGCTCTCCGGAAGCGCTGCTCGCGCTCGCCGACGAGCTCGGCTACCCGCTGCTGATCAAGGCCGCGGCGGGCGGCGGGGGGAAAGGAATGGAGGAGGTGCACGGGCCCGACGACGTCGAGCGCGCCTTCGCGACCGCGCAGCGGCAGGGCCAGTCGTATTTCGCGAACCCCGAGGTGTACGTCGAGAAGCTGATCGTCGATCCTCGCCACGTCGAGGTGCAGGTGCTCGCAGACGGTCACGGCAACGTGATCCATCTCGGCGAGCGGGACTGCACGATTCAGCGTCGCCATCAGAAGCTCGTCGAGGAAACGCCGTCGCCGGCGGTCGACGACGCGTTGCGCGCGCACATCGGCCGGATCGGCGTCGACGCGGCGCGCGCGGCCGGCTACCGCTCGGCGGGAACGATCGAAGGGCTGCTGACGCAGGACGGCGAGTACTTCTTCATGGAGATGAACACGCGGATCCAGGTCGAGCACACGGTCACGGAGGAGGTCACCGGAATCGACCTCGTCCGCGAGCAGGTCCGGATCGCGCTCGGCGAGCCGCTGTCCGTGACGCAGGAGCAGGTGGAGCTCCGCGGTCATGCGATCGAGTGCCGCATCAATGCGGAGGACGCCGCGAACGGGTTCCTGCCGTCGCCAGGCGTCGTCACGGCGTACAGCGAGCCGTCGGGTCCCGGCGTGCGCGTCGACTCGGGTGTCGCCGCCGGCAGCGAGATCTCCGGCGTGTACGACCCGATGGTCGCGAAGCTGATCGTGCACGGCGTCGACCGCGAGCATGCGCGCAGGCGGATGCTGCGCGCGCTCGACGAGTTCGTGATCGCCGGACCGAAGACGCTCCTCGGCTTCCACAAGGCGCTTCTCGAGCACGAATGCTTCGTTCGCGGCGAGACGTGTGCGGGCATCGTCGAATCGAAGGAGCTTTCCGCACGCGCCGCGGAGCTCGAGCCGTCGACCGTCGTCGCCTCCCAGAACGGCCGCACCGTCGAGCGGAGACGCAGCATCGAGATCGACGGCCGCCGCTTCGACGTGCGCGTGCTCGAGCCCGAGCAGCCGTGGCGCGAGCTTGCGCGTAAGCGCAGCGAGCGTGCGCGGTCGGGAGGCGCGGGCGGCACCGACGCGATCGCCTCGCCGATGCAGGGCACCGTGCTCTCCGTCGCCGTCGCCGACGGTGATCTGGTCGAGACCGGCCAGGTGCTCTGCATCGTCGAGGCGATGAAGATGGAGAACGAGGTGCGCGCGCCGCACGGCGGTGTCGTCGCAGAGCTGTCGGTTGCGGCGGGCGAGCCCGTGTCGGCCGGGCAGGTGATCTGCGTGCTCGAGCCCGAGGGGTAGCCTGGACCCATCTACTCAGGGGGTTGGGAAATGCTTCGCAGCACGGCAGGCGCCGCGGTCGTCGCGCTCATACTCGCCGTACCGGCGCTCGCGTCGGCGCCGCCCGTCGGGCCGCTGCCGCCGGGCCCGGTCACCTCGATCACGTCGCCTCGGGGCTCGCTCGTCTCGGTCGCGCTCCGGTCGCACGCAGGCAGGTCGTGGCGGCTCGCTCGCCCGGTCGACCCGCACGTTCTCGTCGAGGTGGGGGAGGCCAACGTCGGCAAGTCGGTCGTCGTCATCTACCGCGCGGTCGGTCGCGGCACGGTGAGCGTCCGCTACGGCCTGACGCGCGGCGAGACGCGCAAGGCGTACGCGTCGGCGACGTTCACGGTCCACGTGAAGTAGCTCAGCCGAGTCGCCGTAGCGCGCGCTCGATGTCGGCTGCCCGGAACGGGTAGACGAAGAGCGCGCGCTCGAAGCCTCGCGCGTCGATCAGATACGACGCCTCGGTGTGCAGGACGTTCCTGACCGTCACGCCGGCAACGTGCTTGGTCTGAACCTGCACCCCGATGCCGTACCGTCGCCAGACCTGTGCGAGTGCCGCGTGCGATCCGGTCGCCCAGCGCCAGCTCGGCGGAAGCCGCCACGCACGCGCGTCGGCGCGGAAGTTCGCGCGCGTGTCCGCCCATGGATTGACGCTCACCGAGACGACCGCGGGTGCGCGCGTCCCGAGATCGCGCACGACCTGGCCGAGTCGTGAGGCCTCGAGCGGACAGAGGTTCCGGCACACCGGATCGATGAACGTCACGAGGACCGGCCGGCCGCGGAAGGAACGGAGCGAGAGCGGGGCACCCGACTCGTCGCGGAGGCTGAACGCCGGCGCGGGACGTCCGCCGGCGGGCCAGGTCGCATCGGGCGCCATCGAGGCGGTGGCGGGCGCCGGCGCCGAGCCTCGGGAAGAGGCGACCGCGACCACGATTCCGATCGCAGCGCCGAGTGCGAGAGCCACCGCGAGGACGAGCGAGCGCTGCATGGACGGTAAGCGTCGCACCGCGAGCGCCGTTCGTCCATAATCGCGGCGTCCAAGCAGGGCAGGTGGGGGAGGCGGAGTTGAGGAGCGGCTCGACGAAGCTCGGAGCGGTTGCCGTGGGCATCGCCTGCGCGGCAGCCCTGGTCGCGTATTACGTGGTCGGCTATCTGATGGTGCGGCCGCCCGGCGTGTCGGCGTCGAGCGGTCCGAAGCGGGCGTCGATCACGCTCCAGACGGTGGCGTCACTCGGAGTCGGCCCACATCCCGACTGGGTGTCGTATCTCGTCAAGGACTCGGGCGGGCACTGGCGGCACAGCACCGTCCTGAACGTGCCTGCGCACACGCTCGTGCGCGTGACCGTGCTGCAGTACGACACGGCGACGGGCCTGCGCAACCCGTATTTCGGCGGCCCGCGCGGCATCGTCGGCGTCATGTCGGTCGACGGCAAGCCGACGCCCACGCTCGATCCCGATCTCGCGTCGCACACGTTCGCAATCCCGGACCTCGGCGTCAGCGTCCCGCTGAAGGGCGTCGCCGACGATGCGAAGAACCAGTGCAGCGTCGCCCCGTGCACGCTTGCCGAGGCACACACGACGGTCGTCTTCACGTTCCGCACCGGCAAGGCGGGCACGTACCGCTGGCAATGCTTCGTCCCCTGCGCCGCCGGCTTCATCCTCGGCTTTGGCGGCCCGATGCAGAGCGTCGGCTACATGGACGGCTACCTGCACGTGGCGTGACCATGCCCGACCACACCCGCAGGATGCTCGTCGTGTGGGCCGTTCTCACGGCGATCGCGGTGCCGTTGATCGTGCTCGTGCTCGGCCCGCACCTGCCGCCGGGGAAGATGAGCAGCGAAGCCGCCGCTCAGACCGACGCGAACGTCATCCTCACCGCCCTCATAGCGCCGATCGTCATCTTGCTCGCGGTGTATTTCGCGTATTCGCTCTCGGTCTTCCGCGTACGCGGGGACGAGATCGAGGACGGCCCGCCGATCCACGGCCACGCGCCGACGCAGCTGCTCTGGCTCGTCGTGACGAGCGCGATCGTGGTCGGACTCGCCGTCTGGGGGAGCTACGCGCTGATCGCCGGCTCGGACGGAGCCGGGGGAGGCCAGGGGCCGAACCCCGATGCGTTGCCGAAGAACGCGAAGGACGCGATGCAGGTGCAGGTGATCGGCCAGCAGTGGAACTGGACGTACCGCTTCCCCGGCTACGGAAGCACGGAGACCGCGCACCTCGAGCTGCCGGTCGGGCGGGACATCGAGTTCCACGTCACCTCGCTCGACGTCGCGCACTCGTTCTGGGCGTACCAGCTTGGCGTCAAGGCCGACGCGATTCCGGGCGTCGACAACATCGCGTTCGTCCACCCGCGCAAGCTCGGCACGTTCTCCATCCGCTGCGCGGAGCTGTGCGGTCTCTGGCACGGCCACATGTTTCAGACGGGCCAGGTCGTGAGCTCACAGGAGTTCGGGCGCTGGATTGCAGCGCAACGCCGCGCGGAGGCCTCGAATCTCAAGTACCTGCCGCCCCAGTCCCGCGACTACTTCCCCGAGCCGTTGCGGAGAGCCGGTTGACGGACGCGGCGGCATCGCATCCGATCGTTGCCGGCCACCCCTCCCGCGGGTGGTTCGGCTTCAACCTGTTCACCGCGATCGCGCTCGGCATCGGCGGGTTCTTTCTCGGCGCGTACATCGGCGGCCAGATCGCAGCTGGCAAGGACTACCTGATCGGGACGAACCAGAACGACATCGGAGTCGTCCTCGGCTTCCTCTTTGCGACGATCGGCTGGCTCGTCGGCCTCGGTTTCCTGAACTATCCGGTCGCTCGCATCCTCGGCCGCCCGGCGACCCTGCCGCACGAGGACGTCGCCGGCGTCAACCGCTTCTTCCGGCTCTCGACCGATCACAAGGTGATCGGCATCCAGTACTTCTTCGGCGTCGGCGCGTTCTTCCTGATCGGCGGGCTGAACGCGATGCTGATCCGGGCCGAGCTGCTGACGCCGAACGAGAAGGCGTGGCCCGCGGGGCAGTACATCTCGCTCGTCGGCTTGCACGGAACGATGATGATCATGATGACGTCGGCCTTCATCCTGGGGCCGTTCGCGAACTATCTGATCCCGCTGATGATCGGCGCGCGCCGGATGGCGTTCCCGCGCATCGAGGCGCTGACGTTCTGGCTCACGCCGCTCGCCGGTCTCGTGCTCATGTCGGCGGTCGCGTGGAACGGCTTCCCGACGGGGTGGACGGGCTACGCCCCGCTCTCCGACGAGGCGCGTGCCGGGATGGATGCGTACCTCTGGGCATTCCTGCTCATCGGACTATCGATGTGCCTGAACGGGCTGAACCTCTTGACGACCGTGATCACGCAGCGCGCGCCCGGAATGACATGGGGTCGCTTGCCGATCTTCGTCTGGGGCGTCCTCTCGACGTCGATCCTGATGGTGCTGGCTTCGCCGGTGCTGATCGCCGCGCTCCTGATGGGCGTGCTCGACCGGGCCGCGAACACCTCGTTCTACATCGCGAGCGGGGGCGGGAGCCCGTACCTCTACTACAACCTCTTCTGGTTCTTCGGGCATCCGGAGGTGTACATCCTCGCGCTGCCGGGCTTCGGAATCGTGCTCGAGATCCTGCCCGTGTTCGCCCGCAAGCCGCTCTGGGGGTACAGGCTCGCCGTGTCGGGCATGTTCGGTGTCGCGCTCCTGAGCTTCTTCGTCTGGCAGCACCACCTCTTCGTCAGCGGCATGAACGCCGGGCTGCGGCCCTTCTACATGTTCACGACGGAGCTGATCTCGATCCCAACGGGGCTCATCTTCCTGAACGCAATGGGCACGATCTGGCGCGGGCGCATCCGTTACACGGTCCCGATGCTCTTCGCGCTCGCGTTCTTCTTCAATTTCCTGATCGGCGGCCTCTCGGGGATCTTCCTCTCCGACGTGCCGAGTGACGTGACGACGCACGGATCGTATTTCGTCATGGCCCACTTCCACTACACGATCATGGGCGGCCTCGTCTTCGCGTTCTTCGCCGCGACCTACTACTGGCTGCCGAAGATGACCGGAGTCGTCTTCAACGAGCGCCTGGCGAAGATTCACTTCTGGACGATGTTCGTCTTCTTCAACCTCACGTTCTTCCCGCTCTTCGCTGCGGGATTCCTCGACATGCCGAGGCGCGTGTCGACCTACGCGCCGAGCTTGCAGACGCTGAATGACTTCGTCTCCGTCTCGGCGTTCTTCCTCGGCGCTTCGATGCTCCTCTTCGTCTACAACCTCGTGCAGTCGCTCGTCTTCAGGCGGATCGCCGCGCCGCCGAATCCCTGGCGCGCTAGGACGCTCGAATGGCTGGTGCCGACGCCGGTACCGCTCGAGAACTTCGAGCGCATCCCCGAGGTCATCGGCGGCCCGTACGACTACGGCGATCCGAACGCGCCGCCGGTTGCGATTCTCGAGCCGAGGCCCGCGGTATGAGCGTCGCCGGCGAGTCGACCGTCCAGATCCCGATCGAGCCGCCCGATGTCGAGGCGCGCATCATCTCGATAGGGGCGTACCTCGGAGCCGCCGCGACCGCGTTCTTCTTCCTCGCGTTCCTGTTCGCCTTCTTCTACCTGCGCGCGCTGAACACGAACGGGCTGTGGGGAGGCGGCAAGCCGGGACATCACGTCCATCCCGCGCTCACGGTCGGGATCATCGTGCTCGTGTGCGTGCTCGCAAGCGTCGCCCTCGTCCGCATGTCTCTCGCCAGGTTGCGGACGTCGAAGCCTCGTGGGCGTCATGCCGGCCTGCTGGCGCTCGCGTTCGGGCTCGTCGCGGTGGGAGTCCAGTGCTGGCAGTACACGGACCTCGGCTTCGGCCCGGGCGACGGCGGCTACGCGTCCGTATATCTCGGCTGGACAGGGTTCTTCACGATCGTCGCCTTCATCGTGCTCCTCTGGCTCGAGATCCTGCTCGCGTCGTCGCGACCGAGCGGGGACATCCGGCCCGGACGCCTCGAGGCCGACGTCGCGAGCTTCTCGATCGTGTGGACGATGCTCGGCATCGTCGAAGTGGCGGCGTTCATCCTCCTGTACATCGTGCAATGACCGACGTCGGCGCAGGAGCCGTGCTCACCCTCGCGATTCCGCTCTCGCTGCTCATCGTCGTGCTCGCCTGGCTCGGCTATGTCGTCCGCCGCGGCCGCGGCAGCCTGCGCTGACGGGCATGCGCGCCCGGCGGCTCATGCTCCTCGCCGCGCTCGCGCTCACGGTACTCGTGCAGATCCCGCCGTTCGAGCATTTCGCGCGGCAGTCGTTCGGCGCGCACATGCTGCAGCACGTCGTCCTGATGTCGTTCGTGCCGCCGTTGCTCCTGCTCGGGCTGCCGCAGGCGCGGCGTCTCGACGTCGAGCCCTGGTCGGCCTGGCTCGGAATCGCGATCGTGATGGGCGTCTGGCACATCCCCTGGCTCTACGACCTCGCTCTCCGTCACGTGGCACTGCACGCGGCCGAGCACGTGTCGTTCGTCGCCTTCGGGACGCTCTTCTGGATTCCGGTTCTCTGCGGCCGGCTCGACGACGTACGGAGCCTCGTCTACGTGATCGCCGGCTCGCTCCCGGGCTGGATCCTCGCGCTTGTCCTGACGTTCGCCCAGCGGCCCCTCTATCCGGCGTATGCGTCGCAGGCCCACCGGCTCGGGGGCCTGGGCGCACTCGCCGACCAGCAGGTGGCGGCCGGAGTGATGGTGGCGATCGGCTCGATCCCGTACGCGATCGCGGTCTTCGTCTATCTCTACCGCTGGCTCGGAGCCGAGCGCTTGCCGGCGAGGACGAACGCGATCCGGCAGGCGCCTGTGAGCGTGGCGACGACGAAGATCGCTGCGAGCAAGTTGGCGAAGTGAATGATTGTCATGTCCCGAGCCTCGCGGCCCGGTCTAAGACCGACTTGAGACTCAGCTAAGAAAGAGCTGAGAGTCTCAGTTCGCGATCGTGAGCCAGAGGCCCGCGCGGGCGCTGTTGCCCTGGGAGTCGAAGACCGCGACCTGGAGCCGGTAGCGGCCGTTCGGGACGCGCGCCGAGTCCCAGCGATGGGCGAGGTAGTACGCGAGCCGGGCGGGGCGGCCCGGCTCGTTCAGCGTCGTCCAGGGTGCGTAGACCGAGGCGAACGACTCCTTCGGGCTCAGGTACGAGCGAAAGTCGACGGCGGTCCGCCAGCGGGCCGAGGTCGCGCCCTCGGGCACGAGCCGCCAGCGAATCAGCGCCGGCGCGACCCGGGTGAGGTTCCAGGGCGGCGCCGGGAGCGGCGGCGGCGGCGTGTCGTAGGTGTCGACGAGGAGGTCGAAGGCGCCGTGCAGCGAGTCGAGCGAGAGCTTGCGCGTCGCGACGGCGGCGAAGAGCGAGACGACGGTCGGCGAGGTCGAGTCGACGTACGGCGCGATTCCGCCCGGCCGCAGCGGATTGACGTAGCGCCCGGCGTGGATCTCCGTGAAATGGACGTGCCCGAAGCCGCTCTTGATCGTCGCGATCTGGTCACCCGCCGCCACGTGCGCGAGATCTGCCACGGTCGGGTCGACGTGCCAGTAGGAGAACGTGCGGTCGCCCGCGTCCGCGACGACCGCAACGGCATCGGGCTGCAGCCGCGCGACCCCTTCGGCGACGGCGTACACGGGCGTCCCGTCCGGTGCCGAGATGTCGATCCCGAAATGAAACGACGACGCCTCGCTCCCCTCGCTGCGCGGGTCGTCGAAGAAGCTCCGCACCGGGTGCTGCCGGTCGAACGGCTTCAGCGGCCAGCCGTAGCTCGCATGCGCAGCAGTGGGCGCAGCAACGAGGAAGAGCATCAAACCGGCCGCGGCAGCCGCCGCCTTCAGGGGTTGTGCGCCTACGAGAACGTGTCGCATCAGCAGCACTCGGCAAAGCAAGGCCAGACGAGCATCCCAGCGGCCGCGCAGCGGCCGCCTTTAGGGGTCTTCGCGCGGTGGAATCCGCGCGAGCGGATTCCACCGCTTGCGCAACTAGAAAGGACAAGGAGCATCCCAGCGGCCGCGCAGCGGCCGCCTTTAGGGGTCTTCGCGCGGTGGAATCCGCGCGAGCGGATTCCACCGCTTGCGCAACTAGCAGGGGTTTTCGCGCGGTGGAATCCGCGCGAGCGGATTCCACCGCTTGCGCTAAAAATCAGATACTGCGCTGATACGCGCGGAAGCACCACGTCGCGAACAATGACGTGACGGCGGCGGCCGCGAGCAGGAACAGGAGGTAGAGGCCGGTCGAGCCCCAGTGCCCGCCGGCGACGATCGCGTTCCGCGATGCCTGAACGCCCCAGTTGACCGGGTTGAACCGCGAGAGCTCGGCGATCCAGTGCGGCATCTGCCGTCTCGGGATGAGAATCGCCGAGATGAACATGAGCGGCAGGCCGACGAAGTTCGCCGCCGCGATCATCGACGCCTGCTGACGCACGAGCAGCGCGATGCCGTGCGAGAACCCGGCGAATGCCATGGCGAGGAGCGCAGCCGCTGCGAAGACGACGAGCCAGCCGAGCGCGCCGCCGTGGATGCGCACCCCGAGGGCGAGCCCGACCACGAGCAGGATCAGCGCCTGGATCACGGCGGTGATCCCGGCGCGAACGACCTGGGAGAGGATGATCGCGAAGCGGGAGGCGGGTGCGGCGAGGAAGCGGTCGATCACGTGGCGGTCGAGGTCGTTGATCATCGCCATGCCCGCCCAGCTGCCGCCGAAGAACGCGTTCATGCAGATGATCCCGGGCGTCAGGAACTCGATGTAGCTCGACGCGCTGCCACGCAGTGCGCTCACGCGCGAGAAGAGCTGGCCGTAGAGCAGCAGCCAGATGAGCGGCTGGATGATCATGAGCGCGATCCAGATCGGCTCGCGCATCAGGTTGCGGAGCTGGCGCACGATCATCCAGCCCGTCTGCCGGAGGAGCTGCATCAGCGCTTGCCCTCCGCGTCCTCGGCCGTGAAGTCGCGGCCGGTGTAATGGAGATAGACGTCGTCGAGCGACGGGCGCGCGGTCGTCACCGAGGCGACCTGAAGGCCCCGGCCGTCGAGAGCGGAGAGGATCGCGGGGATCGCCTCGGCGCCGTTCGGCACGCGCGTGCGCAGCAGCCGTCCGTCGACGCCGATGTCGTGCGCGCCCTCGAGCGCTGTCACGACGCTCGCCGCCTCGTCCATGCGCCCGTTCACATCGGCGAGCTCGACGGTCACGAGCTCCCCGCGGAGGTTCGCCTTCAGCTCCGACGGCGGGCCCTCGACGACCACCTTGCCGCGGCTCACGATCGCGACACGCTCCGCCAGCCGGTCGGCCTCCTCGAGGTAGTGCGTCGTCAGCAGGATGGTCAGGTTCTCCTGCTCTGCGAGCCGCTCGACCTCGATCCACATGGCGGCGCGCGCTTCGGGATCGAGCCCGGTCGTCGGCTCGTCGAGGAAGAGCACGCGCGGCCTGTGCACGAGCCCGATCGCGATGTCGAGCCTGCGTTTCATGCCGCCCGAATAGCCCTTCGCGACTCGGTCGGCGGCATCGCGCAGGCCGACGAGCTCGAGCACCTCGTCCACGCGCGTGCGCAGAGGCGCTCCGCTCATCGCGTGAATCCGTCCCTGCAGCAAGAGGTTCTCGCGGCCGGTCGCCTCCCAGTCGACGCCCGAGTCCTGCGCGACGTAGCCGATCGAGCGCCGAACGCGGTTGGGGTGGCGTGCAACATCCTCGCCCGCGACGACGGCCCGGCCGGAGTCGGGCAGCGTCAGCGTCGTCAGCACGCGCACGGTCGTCGACTTGCCGGCGCCGTTCGGGCCGAGGAGGCCGAACACCTCGCCTTCGCGCACGGAGAACGAGACGCCGTCGAGCGCCTGCACGTCCTTGTAGCGCTTGCGCAGCTCTTCGGCGACGATCGCGTCCATGGGGCCGACTGTACCCATGCAGCCGCCGAGGGCGACCTGGCCGAAACCGCGCCGCTAGACGTCGGCGATGCGCACGCCGCCCCAGATGCCGACGCCCGCGCCGATGATCCCGAAGAGGAACGACGACATCGAGAGCGAGCCGGCGCCCCACAGCTCGGGCACGTAGCCGCCGACGAGCATGCCGAAGCCGCCGCAGAGGCCGATCACGGAACGTCCCATGGAACATTGATCGGCAGCAGGCGCGCGGATCGTTAGTGCCAGCTCGGGCCGTCGACCGCGTTCACGAGAGCGGCGAAGAGCTGTCGGTCGCCGGCGCCGTCGAGCCCGATGACGCGCAGCTCGCTGCCCCCGAGGCTGTACACGAGCTCGCGGCTGTCCGGCGACCACGCCGGCGCCCCGAAGATCGTGCCCGCCCGCACGAGCCGTTGCCCGCTCCCGTCCGGGTGCGCGACGTAGAGGCCGCCCTCGCCTCCGTACGCGATCCACGCTCCGTCGGGCGACCAGGCCGGGTCGTACGCGGACGCGAGGCTCGAGACCGCGGTCAGGTTCCGGCCGTCGCTCGTCATCGTGTAGATCGCCGTGCCGCCGCCCGGATTGTCGTCCGAGAACGCGAGGCGCTTTCCGTCCGGAGACCACGTCGGATGGTGCGGGTTCCCGAGCGACTGCCACGTGAAGAGATTCGAGCCGTCCACGTGGACCGTCGCGATCCGCTGCCGGTACACGAGCGCCAGCTCGGCGCCGTCGGGGGACCAGGCAGGCGCAGCGTCCCGGTCGTAGCGCGACGTGGCGACGATCCTTCGCTCGGTGCGGGCGGCCGGGTCGAGGACGTACACGCCGGGCTTCGCGACCACGGGCCAGACGGCCTCGGCGTTGCTGCGGAGAAATGCGACCCGCGTGCCGTCCGGAGACCAGGCCGGCTCGAGCTCGTCCACGAGGTCGTGCGTCAGCTGCGTGAGGCCGCTGCCGTCCGCGGCGACGGTGAAGAGCTCGCGATCGTTCCCGTACTCCGCCAGGGAGTAGACGATCCCCCCGAGCGACCAGGCGAGCCCGCTGTAGAACGCCCACGGCAGCTCGTGGGTCACCTGCCTGTGCGCGCGTCCGTCCGTACCGACGGCGAAGACCTGGTTGTCGACGCCCTCCCTCACGCCGCCCAGATCGGAGAAGGTGGCAGTCGACGCGACGTAGGCGATGCGGCGCTCGTCCGGGGAGAACACCGGCTGGTCGAGCTCACCGCCCGGGACCGACGCTGCGACGACGCGAATCCGACGCGTGCGCAGGTCGACGACCTCGAGCTTTCTCCGCTTCGTCTGGCTCGCCGCGCCCTGGACGACGGCGAGCCTCGTACCGCTCGGCGACCAGCTCGGCGAGAGCAGGTACCAGCTGATGTTCTTCGTCGTATGGACGAGCACGTTGCTCGCCGAGCCGTCGGGCGCGCTGACAGTCACGCCGCGCGGGCCGGCATAGACCAGGCGGTTTCCCCGTGGAGACCAGGACGGGCTGTCTCCCGTTGCAAGCCGGCGTCGCCTGCGCCCGTTCGCGTCGACGACCCAGATGCTGTTCCCGGCGGCGAACGCGAGGCGCTCGCCGTCTCGCGACAGGGACGGCCGGCGGCCGATCCCCAGGTGCGTGAGCTCCGTGCCGTCGCGTCGCAGCGTCCAGATGGAGGGCACATTCGCAACCGCGAAGTCGACGGCGAGCCGCGACTCGTCTCGTGACCACACGATCGAGAGCACGCGCGCCTGCGCCGGCAGTCGCGCCAGGGTCGTCGCCGCTCCACCGGCGACGGGCTCGACCTCGAGTGTCGGGGCGGCGTCCGTGCCGCCCCGGCGGGCGACGAGCCGGTGGTCGGGCGAAAGCGTCCCGTCCGGCACCGCGAGCGCCGTCCGCCCGCTCCCCGTGGCCGCGATCACGTAGCGGTGCGGCTGGTTCGGGATCACGCCCACGTCGCTCGAGAAGACGATCGCTGCTGCGGCGAGCGCAACGACGTTCATCTGAAGACGGTAGGGCCGAGGTGTTACGCGCGCGTTAGCGGGCCGTACGGAACCGGCGCCTCGGTAGAGTCGCCGCCGTGGATCTCTACGAGTACCAGGGCAAGGAGCTTTTCCGGCGCGTCGGCATCCCCGTCTCCGACGGCCGCATCGCGGTCTCGCCCGAAGAGGCGCGAGCCGCGGCGTCGTCGCTCGGCGGTCCGGTCGTCGTCAAGGCGCAGGTGCTCACCGGCGGCCGCGGCAAGGCGGGCGGCGTCAAGCTCGCAGACGATCCCGCCGACGCGGAGGCGAAGGCGCGCGGGATCCTCGGTCTCGACATCAACGGCCACATCGTCCGCAAGCTGTGGATCGAGAAGGCCTCCGACATCGCGAAGGAGTACTACCTCTCGGTCACGTTCGACCGCGGCGCGAAGAAGCCGCTCTTCATGTTCACGACGCAGGGCGGCGTCGAGATCGAGCAGGTCGCCGAGGAGAGCCCGGATGCGCTCGTCCGCCTGCACGTCGATCCATCCGAAGGCTTCCAGCCGTGGGTCGCGCGCAGGCTCGTCTACGGCGGCGGCGTCGAGGACGCGGGCGAGCAGAAGCAGATCGCTGCGATCGTCGAGCGAGCTCTACCGGGCGTTCGTCGAGTTCGACGCGATGCTCTGCGAGATCAACCCGCTGATCGTGACGCCCGACGGCGAGGTGAAGGCGCTCGACTCGAAGTTCACGGTCGACGACAACGCGCTCTTCCGGCATCCGGACATCGCGGAGATGCGCGACACGGCCGCCGCAGACCCGCTCGAGTCGTTCGCCCGCGAGAAGGGCGTCACCTACGTGAAGCTCGACGGCGACGTGGGCATCTGCGGCAACGGCGCCGGGCTCTCGATGTCGACCGTCGACGTCGTCGCGCACGTCGGCGGCAGGCCTGCCAACTTCTGCGATCTCGGCGGCGGCGGCAACGCGCAGGGCGTCGTCGACGCGCTCGAGGTGATCACCCGCGACCCGCAGGTGAAGTCGATCTTCTTCAACGTCTTCGGCGGCATCACGCGCGGAGACGAGGTCGCGCGCGGGATCCTCGAGGCGCTCGAACGGCTCGACATGTCCGGTTATCCGATCGTCGTCCGGCTCGACGGCACGAATGCAGAGGAGGGGCGCAAGATCCTCGCCGACGCCGGCAAGCCGAACATCTTCCCGGAGGCGACGATGCTCGACGGCGCCAAGCGCGCAGTGGAGCTCGCCGCCCGATGACCGACCTCTGGAGCGACCGCGCGGATCTCTACCGGCAGAGCCCGATCCATGCCGCCGGCGAGGACCTCGACCTGATCGTCGACTGGTGCGAGCCGGGCCGGGCGTGACGGCGCTCGACGTCGCCACGGGCGGCGGCCACGTGGCACGGCGCCTGCGCGAAGCGGGCGCGACGGTCGTGACGGTCGACCCGGCGCCCGGCATGCAGGCCGACACGACCGCGTCGGCCGAGGATCTTCCCTTCGCCGACGGGAGCTTCGACGCTGTCGCCTGCCGCCTCGCCGCGCACCACTTCGCCGACGTGATCGCGGCGCGTCAAGGAGATGGCGCGCGTCGCGAGGCATCGCGTCGTGATCTGCGACAACACCTTCGTCAGCGAGTCGTCGGAGGAGGCCGACCGGCTCCGCGACCCGAGCCACGTTCGAAACTACGCGCAGGCCGAGTGGGCGAGCTTCTTCGAGCTTGCGGGGCTCGAGATCGCCGACGAGCGCTTGCTCCAGCGCCCGCTCGAGATCGAGCCGTGGCTCGCCCGCGTCGGCTGCACCGGCGAGGACGCAGCCCGCGTTCGGGAGCTGCTCGGCGACCGCATCGTCGAAGGCGCGATGCCGCTGCCGACGCTCGTGCTCAAGGGCGTGAAGAGCTGATGGCGATCCTCGTCGACAACGACACGCGCCTCGTCGTCCAGGGCCTCACCGGCAGCGAAGGCCGCTTCCACGGCCTGCGCAACCGGGAGTACGGCACGAACGTCGTCGCGGGCGTCACGCCGGGCAAGGGCGGCCAGGACGTCGAAGGCATTCCGGTCTTCGACACCGTCGCAGACGCGGTCGACAAGGCGGGCGCGAACGCGTCCCTCATCTTCGTGCCGGCGCGCTTCGCGGCCGACGCGATCTACGAGGCGGTCGACGCCGGGATCGCCACGGTCATCTGCATCACCGAGCACGTCCCCGTGCACGAGATGCTGCGCGCGTACACGTACTTCCGCCCGCAGGGCATCACGCATGATCGGGCCGAACTGCCCGGGGGTGCTCTCGCCGGGCAAGGCGAACGTGGGGATCATCCCGGCCGAGATCTTCAGCGCAGGATCGGTCGGCCTCGTCTCGCGCTCGGGCACGCTCACCTACCAGATCGGCCACGAGCTCACGCAGCTCGGGCTCGGCAACTCGACCATCGTCGGCATCGGCGGCGACCCGGTGGTCGGCTCGTCCTTCATCGACGTGCTCGACCGCTTCGAGGCCGACCCGGAGACCGAGCTGATCGTGCTCGTCGGCGAGATCGGCGGCGACGAGGAGGAGAAGGCTGCCGCGTACATCAGCGAGCACGTGACCAAGCCGGTCCTCGCGTACATCGCCGGCTTCTCGGCGCCGCCCGGCAAGACGATGGGCCACGCCGGCGCGATCATCTCCGGCTCCTCGGGCACCGCGCAGGCCAAGAAGGACGCGCTCGAGGCGGAGGGCATCGAGGTCGGGACGACGCCGACCGAGGTCGCGCAGCTCGTCGCGCGCAACCGCATGAAGTCGGCTCTCCGGCCGCCCTCGACGAGGCGGCCCGGTTCCGCCGAGGACTCAAGACGATGGATGTCGTCTCCTTCGCGCGCGGCGTTCCCGCGCCCGAATGCCTTCCGGTCGCCGAGCTCGCCGACTGCGCGCGCGCGGCGCTCGAGCGCGACGGCAAGACGGTCCTCTCCTACGGCCCCGGCGGCGGGCTACCCGCCGCTGCGCGAGTGGATCGCCGCGCGGCACGGCGTCGACCCGGCGCGCGTCGTCATCACGAGCGGCTCGCTCCAGGGCTTCGTCCTCCTCGCCGAGCAGCTCGTGCCGCGGCCCGCGCGTGCTCGTCGAGGCGCCGACCTACGACCGGCCGCTCAAGATCCTGCTCGAGCCTCGGCGCCGACGATCGTCGGCGTGCCGATGGACGACGACGGCCTCGATCCGGCCGCGCTCGAGCGCGCGCTCGCGACGGCGCGAAGCCCGCGTTCCTCTACACGATCGCCGACGTTCCAGAACCCGAGCGGCCGCACGCTCTCGGCAGAGCGCCGCCGCGCGCGTCGCCGAGCTCGCGCGCGAGCACGACCTGCTCGTGCTCGAGGACGACCCGTACGGGCTCGTCCGCTACGAGGGCGAGCACGCTGCCGACGCTCTTCGACCTCGAGGGCGGCGACGAACGTCGTCTACGCGTCGTCGTTCTCGAAGACGATCGCCCCGGGCGTGCGCGTCGGCTACTTCGTCCTGCCGCCCGCGCTCGCCGCGCAGATCGAGGCGCTCGCCGTGTCGACCTACATCTCGCCGCCGTTCATGACGCAGGCGACCGTCTACGAGTTCCTCCGCCGCGGCAACTTCGAGCCGAACCTCGAGCGGGTCACGGGCTGCTGAAAGCGCGCCGCGACGCGATGCTCGAGGCGCTCGAGCGGCACATGCCGGACGGCGCGACGTGGACGCCGGCCCGAGGGCGGCTACTTCATCTGGCTCGACCTGCCGGAGGCACGACGCGGCGAGCTGCTCGCGCGTGCCGAAGCCGCGGGCGTCACGTTCGTGAAGGGCACCGACTTCTTCGCCGACGGTAGCGGCGACGAGCATCGCTTCGGCTCGCCTTCAGCTTCGTCTCGCCGGACGAGATCGCCGACGGCGTCGAGAAGCTCGCCGGGCTACTGCGCGGAGCGCCGTCGCCGCGGCGTCTGCGCTCTAGCTGCGAAAGCAGGATCCCGGCGACGAAGCCGACTGCGAGACCGAGCAGGATCAACCAGACGAGTGACACCTTCGCGGTCGCGAACACGAAGTGGAGCGACACGGACTTGCGGTTCTCGAGCACGAACGCGACCGCGTAGGCGGCGAGCAGCACGATTGCGATCAGGCGCACGTAGAGCCGCGGCTGCCAGTTCTCCTGGATCGCCTCGGTGTCGATGGAGGGGCGGCGCCTCAAACGCACGCTGCGATCCTACGCGGGCTCTAGGCGGCGGCGTGAGCGACGACGCGCGGCACGAGCCGCGGCTGCTCGGGAGGAGCCATGCGCGCCGGCGGTGCAGGCGCGGAAGGTGGGGCAGACAGTCTCGCCGGGGAGGGCGCAGAGACCTTCGCGGCGGAAGTAGCAGTCACTGCAGGTCGCTTTGGGTCGTTTGCTCATTTGTCCTTACGGTCTAGGGGCCGGTGCGGACTGACGCGGCGATACTAGGGCGGATCCCGACGCGGTGCGAAGCGTTGCCGCGGACGAAAACTGACGAATTTCCGGCAGTTTCCAACCTGCCGGAAGCTGCCGTTTTCTAGCCCTTGCGCGGCAGAGTTGCCAGGGCGTGCAACGCCTGGGGAAAACTCTTCACAGCGATGATCCGCAGGCCGTGCGCGTAGCGGCGTGCGTCGGCCGCGTTCTCCCCACAGGCACGAGGAAGACGTCGGCCTTCGCCTGGCGCACGCCGTACGTCTTCTGCTTGATGCCCCCGATCGGCCCGACGGCGCCGTTCAGCTGGATCTCGCCCGTCGCCGCGATCCGGTAGCCGCGGTCGACCTTGTGGCCGAGGTCCTCGAGCACCTGGAGCGCGAACGCGAGCCCCGCGGATGGGCCGCCGACGTTGCCGGCGTCGATCCGGACCCTGACCGGCAGCTTGATCTGCGCCGCCTGCTCGGGGGCGAAGCCGACGATCGCGTGCTTGCGGTTTCTGGGATCGGCCAACGGTCTTGACGCTGATCGTCACGTGCTCGACGCCGCGGTCGATCGAGAGCGTCACGGCTGCGGCCGGCTTCGACCTTCGCGAGCTGCGCGCGCAGCTTCGCGATCGTGGGCGTCGGCTTGCCGTTGACGGCGACGATCAGATCGGAGGGCTGAAGCTTGCCGACCGCATGGCTCGTGCCGTCGATCGCGGCGACGATCACTCCGCTCGGCTTCGCGACGACGTTGTAGCCGGCGCGGCGGAGCGCGACGGCGGCAGCGATCTTCTGCGAGATCGTCATCTCCCGGAGGTCGGCCTGCCGTGCGGCGGAGTCGCTCACCCCTGGTGGGACGATGAGCTTCGCGGGCACGAGCGTCGAGCCGGTGTGGATCCAGGGAAAGAGCGACTCGAGCTCGCTCGCTCGGCGCTCGAAGACGTCGACGAAGTAGATGCCGCCCGGCCCCTTGGGAGCATGACCGCCCTGTACGCGCACGAGCGGCGCGACGGGATGCGCCGTGTCCGGGAGCAGGAGGTAGTCGTTGGACGGAACGAGGTAGAGGATGATCCCGGCCACGAGCGCGAGGCCGGCGAGGATGCCCACCACCTTGGCGGGCGCCGCTGCCCTCGACATCAGAAGAGCGCCCTCTGGAGCCCGCCGTCCACGACGATCGTCTGTCCGGTCACGTAGCGCGCACGGTCGGAAGCGATGAAGCAGACGACGTCGCCGAACTCGCGCGGTTCGCCCCAGCGGCGGAGCGGGATGTCCTGCAGCGCCTCGTCGGTCGGGCCGCCGGGATAGAGGTACTCGAGGCGCGGCGTCGC
The DNA here is from genome assembly GCA_963848665.1 of uncultured Actinomycetes bacterium. Lineage (GTDB taxonomy): Bacteria > Actinomycetota > Thermoleophilia > Gaiellales > Gaiellaceae > Palsa-739. The sequence goes on along the minus strand of CAWKEF010000001.1, from coordinate 14,895 downwards.
GATCCGGCCGGGTGCGACGCAGTTGACCGTGATCCCGCGAGGCCCGAGCTCGTCGGCGAGGGTCTTCAACCAACCCGTGAGCGCCGGGCGGAACGTGTTCGAGAGCGCAAGGTGGCGGGTCGGCTCCTTCGCCGCGAGCGACGTGATCGCCACGATGCGTCCGGCCGGGCTCTGCTCGAGATGCGGCAGTGCCAGGTGAACGAGCCGAACGGCCGGTGCGAGCATCAGCTCGAGCGTCTGCTCGAGCACGTCCGGCGTCACGTCGAGGCCGGTGCCGGCCGGCGGGCCGCCGGAGTTCCACACGACGATGTCGAGGCCGTCGAAAGCCTCGATCGTCTTCGCGACAGCGCGCTCGAGGTCTTGCGGGAGGCTCACGTCACCACGTACGGCGAGTGCGCCCAGACGGTTGGCCTCGCGCTCGAGGACGTCGCGCGTGCGCGCGAACATCGTCACGTTCGCGCCTTCTCCGGAGAGCGCCTCCGCGCTTGCGAGGCCGAGCCCGGACGACGCGCCGCAAACGAGGGCCGTGCGGCCTTTCAGTCCGAGATCCACGCCGGGGCGAGAGTACCTATGCGAAGCGGCGGAAGCCGCCCTCGGAGTCGATCACCTGGCCGGTGATCCACCGCGCATCGTTGCTGCAGAGCCAGGCGACGAGCCGCGCTGCGTCGTCCGGCTCGCCCCAGCGCCCGAACGGCATCCGCGGCTTCGGATCGGCCTCGCCGAGGCCCCAGCCGGTGTCCGTCGGGCCGGGGTTGACGCAGTTGACGGTGATGCCGCGGCCGGCGAGCTCATCGGCAAGCGTCGCGGTTGCGACCGCGAGTGCGCCCTTCGACACGGCGTAGGCGACCTCGCCCGTCATCGGCGCGAGATGCGCGCCCGAGGTGAGCAGGACGACGCGTCCGCTCTCGCCCTCGAGCTGTGCGGCGAACTCCTTCACGAGCAGCAGCGATGCCCGCACGTTCTCGTGCAGGAAGGCGTCGATGTGCGCCGCGTCGAGCTCGTGCAGGCGGCCGTCGCCGCTGCGCGCGTGATTGACGACGAGCACGTCGAGCGGTCCGAGCGCGTCTCGTGCCGCCGCCACGACGCGGGAGGGAGCGTCGGGCTCGGCGAAGTCGGCCTCGATCGACGGCGTGATCGACTCGTCCGCGCCCCACGGCTGCGCCTCGTCGTGGGGCGTCCAGCCTTGCGTGAAGACTCGTGTCCCCGCGGCCTCGAGCCGCGTGCAGATCGCGAAGCCGATGCCCGCGCGGCGGCTGACGCCGGTGACGAGTGCGCTGCTCAGGTCGTGAGGACGCCGACGACTTCGCGCACGGCCTCCGAGCTCGCCTGCAACGCCGCCTGCTCGTCGTCGGAGAGGTCGAGCTCGACGATCTGCTCGATGCCGGCGGCCCGAGCTTGCACGGGACGCCCATGTAGAGACCGTCGATCCCGTACTCGCCCTCGAGGAAGGCGGTGCACGGGAGCACGCGCTTCTCGTCCAGCATGATCGAGTCGACCATCTGCGCCGCGGCGGCGCCCGGCGCGTACCAGGCCGACGTGCCCATGAGGTTCACGAGCTCGCCGCCGCCCTTCGCGGTGCGCTCGACCATCGCCTTGATCTGCTCTTCGCCGACGAGCTTCCGCAGCGGCACGCCGCCGACCGTCGTCGCGGAGACGACCGACACCATCTGGTCGCCGTGCCCGCCGAGCACCATCGCCTGCACGTCCTTCACCGACGAACCGGTCTCCCAGGCGATGAACGTCGAGAAGCGGGCGGTGTCGAGGATGCCCGCCATGCCGAACACGCGCTCTTTCGGCCAACCGGAGACGTTCTTCGCGACGTGGCACATCGCGTCGAGCGGGTTCGAGACGACGATGAGGATCGCGTCTGGGCTCTGCGCGATCACCTTCTCCGTCACGTCTTTGACGATCTTCTCGTTCGTCGCGACGAGGTCGTCGCGCGACATCCCCGGCGAGCGGGGCAGGCCGGCCGTGACGACGACGACCTCGGAGCCCGCCGACTCCTCGTAGCCGTTCGAGCCGGTCACGTTCGGCTCGTAGCCGAGGACGGCGCCCATCTGGTTGATGTCGAGCGCCTTCCCCTGTGGGAGGCCCTCCTTGATGTCGACGAGCACGACGTCTGCGTAGTCGCGCGTCGCGAGCACCTGCGCGCACGTCGCGCCGACGTTGCCCGCCCCGACGACCGTCACCTTCCGCCGCGCGCTCATACGGCCACGCTCGCTTCGAGCTTCTCGATGATCGCGTCGGCGACCTCGCTCGTGCCGACGGCGGTCGGATCGTCGCGGGACGGCTTCATGTCGTACGTCACGCTCGCTCCCTCGGCGATCACCTCCGAGATCGCGCGCTCGAGCCGGTCGGAGGCCGACTGCTCGCCGAGATGGCGGAGCATCAGCATCCCGGAGAGCAGCTGTGCGATCGGGTTGACCTTGTTCTGGCCGGCGTACTTCGGCGCGGAGCCGTGGGTCGGCTCGAAGACCGCGACGCTCTCGCCGTAGTTCGCGCCGGGCGCGACGCCGAGGCCGCCGATCATGCCGGCGCAGAGATCCGAGAGGACGTCGCCGTAGAGGTTGGGGAGGACGAGCATGTCGTACTCCTCCGGCCGCTGCACGAGCTGCATGCACATGTTGTCGACGATGCGATCGTCGAAGTCGATGTCGTCGTTCTCCGCGGCGACCTCGCGCGCGACGCGCAGCCAGAGGCCGTCGCTGAACTTCATGATGTTCGCCTTGTGCACCGCCGTGATCTTCTGGCGGCCGTTCTTGCGCGCGTAGTCGAACGCGAACTCGAAGATGCGTCTCGTGCCCGTGATCGAGATCGGCTTGATGGAGATGCCTGCGTCGCGGTGGCGGAGCCGGCCGCCCTTCGACTCGATCCAGCTGATCAGCTCTTCGGCGTCGGGCGTGCCCTGCTCGTACTCGATGCCTGCGTAGAGATCTTCGGTGTTCTCGCGGACGATGATCAGGTCGACGTCGTCGAAGCGCGAGCGTACGCCGGGATAGCTCTTGCACGGACGCACCTGCGCGTACATGTCGAGCTCCTTGCGGAGTGCGACGTTCACCGAGCGGAAGCCGCCGCCGACCGGCGTCGTGATCGGTCCCTTCAGCGCGACGCCCGCTTCCCGGATGGCGTCGAGGACGTGCGGCGGCAGCGGATTCCCGTCGTACCGGTCCATCACGTCGGTGCCGGCCTCCTGCACGTCCCAGTCGAACGGCACGCCCGTCGCCTCGAGGGCCCGCCGGGTCGCCTCGGTCAGCTCGGGGCCGGTTCCGTCGCCCGGAATCAGGACTACGCGGTGCGCCACGGGGGCGGAATCTACCTGAGAGGCTCTGACTGAATGTTCACGCGCTGACGGGGCGCGATGGGTGCGTGCGAGGCAAGGACGCAGGGAGTCCCGATAGTGGTGCTATCGGGGCGACCGAGGACGCGGCCGCGTGCGTGCCCAGCGCGCCCCGGCGGCCCGTGCTCATTCAGTCAGAGCCTCTACTGCACGTTAGAGTCGGGCCGTGAGCGAGCTCGCAGATGCGGCGGCGCAGGCGGACGCCCTCGCGCTCGATGGGTCAGAGCGTGAGCTCGCCGAGCTGCGCGCGAAGTGGGGCGAGGACCTGGAAGAGTCGGCGCGAAGCGACGACTTCCGCGAGCGCGCGGTCGCCTATCGCGCGATCGGCCAGTTCCGCTGGCGCGCGAAGGAAGACCTGCTCCGCCGCGGCCTCGACGACGCGAGCCCTGCGGCGCGCGGGTCGGCGCTCCTGTCGCTCGAGCTCCTGTCACGCGACCATCCGAGCACGATCAACGGTGTTCGCGCGCTCCTGCACACCCTCGCGACCGCGGACGGCAACGCCGCGGTGCGGAGGCTTGCGATCCTCAGCCTGAAGAACGGCTCGCCGCAGCGCGAGACGATCGTGCTGCTCGAGGGGCTGGCGCAGGACGACGAGGCGGACGCCGAGCTGCGCCGGACCGCCGCAAGCGTCGCTCAGCAGCTCAAGCGCAGGGCACCCAAGCAGGCCAAGAACTAGACACAGGCGCTGCAGGTGCGCGCGTCGATCCGGCGTCCGCAGGACGGGCAGACGCGGCGGCGCTTCTTCAGCTCGAGCGCGTTCTTCTGCAGGCCGGCCGTGGTCATGAGCCACCCGATCGCGAGCGTCGCGAGGATCAAGGTTGCGAGGTGTGGGGCAAATGTCATCGCGCCTTCTTCCGAGCGTGGGGATGAGCTTGGAAATACAACTCACGTCGCCGCCGATCGGATACGTGGGTATAGAGCTCGGTCGTGGCGAGGTCGGCGTGGCCGAGCATCTCCTGCACCGACCGGAGATCTGCGCCGCCTTCGAGGAGGTGCGTGGCGAACGAGTGCCGGAGCAGATGGGGGTGCACCCGGCCGGGCTCGAGCCCGGCCGCGGCCGCGAGCCGGCGGAGGATGAAGAACGCTCCCGCCCTCGTGAGCGCGCCGCCCTGCGCGTTCAGGAAGAGCTCGGCCCGGTGCCGCTTGTCGAGGTACGGGCGGCCACGTGAGTCGTAGCGGCGGAGCGCCTCGACCGCCTCGCGCCCGATCGGCACGATGCGCTCCTTCGAGCCCTTGCCGACGGCGCGGACGAGGCGGCGCTCGAGATCGATCGCGGCACGCTCGAGGCCGACTGCCTCGCTCACGCGCAGGCCGGCGCCGTAGAGCAGCTCGACGAGGGCGCGATCGCGGAGCGCGCGCGGCGTCGTTCCCGTGGCCGCGTCGATGATCCGCTCGACCTCGCCGGGAGAGAGGGTCTTCGGCAGGGCCCGTCGGCGCCGAGGCAGCTCGAGCTCGGCGGCCGGGTTGTCGGGCCTGATCCCGAGCAGAACCTGGTGCCGGTAGAAGGAGCGAAGCGCGGCGATCCGCCGGGCAATCGTCGTCGCGGCGAGCCCGTCGGCGCGCAGCTGCGCGACGTAGGCCGCGAGCCGCTCGGCCACCGCGTCGTCGGGGGGCCCGCCGAGCCACGCCTCGAAGTGGCGGAGATCGCGGCTGTACGCATCGACCGTTCGCGGCGCGAGCCGCGCGGCCGAGAGCGTGAGGAAGGAGTCGACGGCGGAGGACATCCAGCTCCTCAGCTCCGTGGGTGCGAGCTGTCGTACACCTTGCGCAGCCGGCGAGCGTCGACGTGGCTGTAGACCTGCGTCGTCGAGAGCGAGCTGTGGCCGAGCAGCTCCTGGATCGTCCGGAGGTCGGCGCCGCCCTCGAGCAGATGCGTCGCGAATGCATGCCGCAGCCGGTGGGGGTGCGGGACGAGGCGGCGCAGCGTGCTCGTGTCGAGCCGTCTTCCGGTCGCCGAGAGAAAGAGTGCATCGTCGGCACCGCGAGCGAGCTCGTGGCGCGCTTCGTGGAGGTACCGCGAGACCCAGTGCGCCGCCTCCTCGCCGAGCGGCACGACGCGGTCCTTCCCGCCCTTCCCGTGGCGGACATGCACGAGCTCCTGCTCGAAGTCCACGTCGACGAGATCGAGGCCCACCGCCTCGGCGCTTCGCAGCCCGGCGGAGTACACGAGCTCGACGAGCGCGCGGTTGCGAAGCCGCAGCGGGCCCTCGCCCTCGAGCGCCGCGAGCTCCTTCTCGATCGCGGGGCGCCGCGGCGCGTCCGGCAGCCGCCGGCCCCTGCGAGGCGCGAGCCGCGCGTCGGGCACGCGGGCGGCGCCGAGCGAGTGGCGCAGGAACGCACGCACGGCTGCGAGCTTGCGGCTGATCGTCGCCGGTGCGAGCTTGCCGCCCGGCCGGCGTCCGGAGCCGAGCACGCCGACGTACTCGACGAGCGTGCGGACGTCGACGTCGTCGAGCGACGTCCCCTGCTCGTCGAGCCAGCGGCAGAACTGCGTCACGTCGACCGTGTAGGCGCGGCGGGTTCCCTCGGAGAGGGCCGGCGAGGCAAGGAAGCGTGCGGCGGCGGCGTGAGCGTCCACCAGGAGCCATTCGACGCTTCGGCGGCGCTGCCTCTCCCGGTCCGTGCAGTGTTGAAGAATGAGTCACGCCACCCGTGTCTGGATCGCGCTCGGGACCGTCTACGTCCTCTGGGGCTCCACCTACCTCGGAATCGAGCTCACGGGCGAGACGATTCCGCCGCTCTTCGCCGTGAGCATCCGGTTCATCACCTCCGGACTCCTGATGCTCGGATTCACCGCGTGGCGCCGCGGGCCGCACGTCCTCCGGATCAGCCGGCCCGAGCTCGCGGGGTGTGCGCTCGTGGGCGCGCTCCTTCCCGGGGCGAACGCCGTGCTCTTCGTCGCGGAGCGCCACGTCGCGACCGGCGTGTCCGCGCTCATCTTCGGGACGGTTCCGCTCTGGCTCGTCCTGCTGCGCACGGTCACGGGCGACCGGCCGCCGGGTGCGGCCCTCGTCGCTTTGGCCGTCGGCTTCGGCGGGCTCGTGCTGCTCGTGCGGCCGACCGGCGGGACACCGTTCTGGGCGCTCCTCCTCGTCGTCGGCTCGGCGTTCATGTGGGCGACCGGGTCGTTCCTGTCGCGGCGGCTGCCGCTGCCGGCGGATTCCTTCGCGGCGACCTCGTACGAGATGCTTGCGGGCGGCTTCATCCTGCTGCCGATCGGGCTCGCGACGACGCACCCGCACTTCTCGCACTTCTCGGGCCGGTCGATCTTCGGCTTCTTCTATCTCGTCACGTTCGGCTCGGTCATCGGCTTCACGGCCTACATCTGGCTGCTCGACAACGCGCCGCTCGGGAGAGTTGCGACCTACGCCTACGTGAACCCCGTCGTCGCGATCGCGCTCGGCGCGATCGTCCTGCACGAGAAGATCACGTGGACGATCGCTACCGGCGCCGCGCTCGTGCTCGCGTGTGTCGCGATCGTCGTGCGTCGCGAGACGGGGAAGCCGACGGCCCCGGTCCTGGTCGCCGAGAGCGGTTAGGGTCGGCGGGGCGATGTGCGACTTCCACGAGAGCGGTCTCGAGCCCCTCGAAGACGACGAGTACATCCTCGATACGCCCGTCATCCGAGAGTTCGTCGAGACGGTGCGGCGTGAGGCGAGCGCCGCGGCGGCGCCGGCGGACGCCGTCGCCGCGCTCGAGCAGCCCTTTGTCGAGCTGCTCGCCCGTCCGGATTGGCTGCCGGAGCAGTATCAGCACGACGCGCCCGAGAGCGGGATGGGCGGCGGCATCGGCCAGTGGCTCCTCTACCGCTCGGCCGACCGCTCGCTCTGCCTCTTCAGCCTCGTCGTGCCGCCCGGATCGCGCACGCCGGTCCACGACCACCTGGCCTGGGGGCTCATCGGCCTCTACCGCGGCAATCAGGACGAGGAGTTCTATCGCCCCGGCAACGGACGGCTCGAGCTCCTGCGGCGCCGTCCGCTCGATCCCGGCGACTGGTATGCGCTGCTGCCGCCGGCCGACGACATTCACTGCGTGCGCACGACGTCGCCGGAGACGTCTGTCTCGATCCACCTGCTCGCGAACGACACCGGCTGCGTGCTCAGGCACGTCTACGACGAGGAGACGGGAGCCGCACGCCCGTTCCGGTCGGGCTACGTGAACGCGGCGTGCCCGGAGGGCGAGCCCGTCGTGGCGCCCTAGCGGAGGAGTTCGGCCGGCCGCAGCGAAGCCGACGCCCATGCCGGCGCTCGCAGCCGCGGTCGCGACGCTCGCCGTCAGCCTCTCGCCGGCGGTGGCGCACCCGAACGGTCAAACACGCATCGAGGTCAAGGGACTGCACGCGAGCTCTGCGCTCGTCGTCCTCGACGGCGGCATCGCGACGCGCGGGAAGTGGTTCCAGTGGGTGCCGCTCAGGCACGCGGACGCGGACACCTGGTCGACCACCCTGAAGACACCCGGCCTCTACGGCATCTATCCCGTCCGGCTTCGCGTCGGTCCGGCCGTGATGCCGACCGATGCGGCTCTCGCGATCGTACCGCCCGGGTTCGCGCAAGAGCCCGGCTTCGACACGCCGGAGCAGGTCGCGCAGTGGTGGGCCTGGATCGCCCAGCCCGGCGTCGTGCTGAAGAGCGTGACGACCTGGCGGACGGGCTTCTACACGCACCGGAACCCCGCGCTCAACCGGCTGCTGCGCGTTCAGTTCAACCTGCTCGGCGACTGGCCGAGCCTGCATCTACGCCGCGGCACCCACGTGCTCTACCTGAGCGTCGCGCGGCAGCGCACCGCCGCGCCGTGGCGGCTCCTCCAGACCGTCGCCGCTCCTTAGCTCGCGAGCTCGCCGGGCAGGAGCGAGTACATCGCCCAGTCCTGCCGGCGGCCGAGCCGTGCGTTCCAGTACACGCTCCGCAACACGCCTTCGAGCCGGAAGCCGGCCTTCTCGGCGGCGCGACGGGACGAGACGTTCTCGACGTCGGCCCGTAGCTGCAGCCGCTCGACGTCCCCGCGGCCGAACGCCCACGCAGCGACGACCCGCACGGCACGCGTCATGATCCCGCGTCCGCGCGCGTCGGAACGCACCCAGTAGCCGATCTCGCCCACGTCGCCGCCCTCGCTGAAGCGCACGCCCACCGAGCCGAGGATCCTGCCGGTCTCGGCGTCCGTGATCGCAAAGGTGCTCTCGCCGATCCCGCGGATATAGGCAAGGGCGTCCTTCGTGCGATAGGGCTGGGGGACCTGGTCGAGCCAGCGTGTGATCTCGGGATCGCCGTCGATGCAGTCCACGAGGTCGGCTGCGTCCGCCTTCTGCCACGGGCGGAGCGCGACGACGCCGTCGGTGAGCGGAAATTCGGTCATCGGGCGTACGATACGGAGACATGGGTAGGGAGTTGCTGCGATGACGGCCATGGACGTACGCGGACGTGTGGATCTGTCGTCCCACGGCATCATCGCCGCGGGCCGGGTCGTCTGGAACCCGTCGACGTCCGTCCTCTACGAGCATGCCGTGGCGCGAGGTGAGGCGCGGATCGCCGAGGGCGGCCCACTCGCGGTCGACACCGGCAAGCACACGGGCCGCTCGCCGCAGGACAAGTTCGTCGTCCGCGAGCCCGCCTCCGAGGATCGGATCTGGTGGGACGGCAACAAGGAGTTCGCCGAGGAGCTCCTTCGAGCGCCTGCGCGAGAAGGTGACCGACTTCCTCGGCAACGAGGAGACGCTCTACGTGATCGACGCCTTCGCGGGCGCGGATCCCGCGCACCGCATCGGCGTGCGCGTCGTCACGACGCATCCGTATCACGCGCTCTTCGCACGGACGATGTTCATCGACCCGAAGCCGGAAGAGCTGGGAGCGTTCGTTCCGCAGGCGCTCGTGCTGCACGCGCCGGCACTCGAGGCATCCCCCGACACCGACGGAACGCGCACGGGCACGTTCGTCGTGCTGCATCCGTCGCGCACGGAGGTGCTGGTCGGCGGCACGTTCTATGCGGGCGAGATCAAGAAGTCGATCTTCACGGTGATGAACGACCGGCTCCCGCTCGAAGGCGTTCTCCCGATGCACTGCTCGGCGAACGTCGGCGCAGACGACCGCGCGGCGATCTTCTTCGGGCTGTCCGGCACCGGCAAGACCACACTCTCCGCCGATCCGGAGCGCGCACTCATCGGCGACGACGAGCACGGCTGGGGCTCGAACGGCGTCTTCAACTTCGAGGGCGGCTGCTACGCGAAGGTGATCCGTCTCTCGGCCGAGGCGGAGCCCGAGATCTACAAGACCACGCACACGTTCGGGACGATCCTCGAGAACGTCGTGATCGACGAGCAGGGGCAGCTCGATCTCGACGACGACTCGAAGACGGAGAACACGCGCGCGGCGTACAAGCTGGAGCAGATCGCGAACGCACATCCCGACAAGCGCGCCGGTCATCCGAGCGCGGTCGTGATGCTCACGGCGGATGCGTTCGGGATCCTGCCGCCGATCGCACGGTTGAACCGCGAGCAGGCGCTGTACTACTTCCTCTCGGGCTTCACGGCGAAGCTTGCGGGCACCGAGATCGGCGTCACCGAGCCGCAGCCGACCTTCTCGACGTGCTTCGGCGCGCCGTTCCTGCCGCAGCGCCCGTCCGTGTACGCCCAGATGCTCGGCACGAAGCTCGACGAGCACGCCGCCGTCGTCTGGCTCGTCAACACCGGCTGGACGGGCGGTCCGTTCGGCGACGGCGAGCGCATGCCGATCGCGGCGACGCGAGCAATGCTGCACGCCGCCCTCTCCGGCGAGCTCGCCGGGGCGGAATTCCGTACCGACGAGGTCTTCGGCTTCGCCGTGCCGGTGAGCGTGCCGGGCGTCGACTCGTCGCTCCTCGATCCGCGTTCGACGTGGAGCGATCCCGCGGTCTACGACGTCAAGGCGCGAGAGCTCGCCCAGATGTTCCGGGACAACTTCGCGCGTTTCGACGAGCCCGCCCTCGCGGCTGCAGGGCCGCGCAGCTGACGCGGGCCCTTCGCGGCTTGAGGTAGCGTCAGACGAGGTGATCGGAGAGCACGACGTCCTCGTGGTGGGCGCCGGCTGCGCGGGCATGCGCGCGGCCATTGCCGCCTTCGACGCGGGGGCCGACGTCGCGATGATCTCGAAGCTCCACCCGACGCGCAGCCACTCCGGCGCGGCCGAGGGCGGCATCAACGCGGCACTCGGCAACGCCTCGGAGGATTCGCCCGAGATCCATGCCTTCGACACGGTCAAGGGCTCCGACTACCTCGGCGATCAGGATGCGATCGAGATCCTCTGCGAGGAGGCTCCGGGCGACGTCTACCAGCTCGAGAACTGGGGCGCGGTCTTCTCCCGGACGGACGACGGCCGGATCGCGCAACGGCCGTTCGGCGCCGCGGGCGCCCCGCGCACCGCCTACGCGGCAGACATCACCGGCCATGTCCTCGTCCAGGTGCTCTACGAGCAGGTGTGCCGCCGCGACATCAAGGTCTACGAGGAGTACTTCGCGTGGCAGCTCGTCGTCAACGACGATCGCTGCCAGGGCGTCATCTGCTGGGACCTGCTGAACGGCGGGCTGAAGACGCTCGGCGCCAAGACCGTAATCCTCGCGACCGGCGGCGCCGGCCGGCTCTACGTCGGCACGACGAACGCGTACTCCTGCACCGGAGACGGGATGGCGATGGCGCTCCGAAGCGGCGTCCCGCTCGAGGACATGGAGATGATGCAGTTCCATCCGACCACCCTCTCGCCGACCGGCGTCCTGATCACCGAGGGCTGCCGAGGCGAGGGCGCGTTCCTCGTCAACAAGGACGGTGAGCGCTTCCTCAAGCGCTACGCCCCGAACGCGATGGAGCTCGCCTCGCGCGACGTCATCTCGCGCTCTGAGCAGACCGAGATCGACGAGGGGCGCGGCCTGAACGGCAACGTCCTGCTCGATCTCCGCCATCTCGGTGCGGAGCGGATCATCGAGCGGCTGCCCGGGACCCGCGAGCTCTCGATGACGTTCATGGGGATCGATCCGATCTTCGAGCCGATTCCGGTCCGGCCCGGAGCGCACTACCACATGGGCGGCGTCGATACGGATGTGTGGGGCCAGACCGAGCTCACTGGCCTCTACGCGGCCGGCGAGGTCGCGTGCGTCTCCGTGCACGGCGCGAACCGCCTCGGGGGGAATGCGTTGATGGAGACGATCACGTTCGGCAAGCGGGCGGGCAAGCACGCCGCCGAGTGGGCGCTGTCGCACACGACGATCGACGTCCCCGAGTCGGTCGAGCGCGACGCGGAGCGCCAGCTCGCCGAGCTGCTCGACCGCGAGTCGGGCGAGCGGCCGTGGAAGATCCGCGACGAGCTGGCGACGACGATGCACGAGAACTTCGGCGTCTTCCGGCGCGAGGCCCAGATGGAGCGGCAGGGCGAGATCATCGCGGGCCTCCGCGAGCGCTTCCGCAACGTCTACGTCGAGGACAAGGGCTCGGTCTTCAACAGCGACCTCACCCAGACGCTCGAGCTCGGCTTTCTGCTCGAGCTCGCGGAGTGCATGGTGGTTGCGGGCCTCGCGCGCAAGGAGAGCCGGGGTGCGCATGCGCGCCCGCACGACTACCCGGAGCGCGACGACGAGAACTTCCTCAGGCACACGCTCGTCCGGTGGGCCGGCGGAGGCCCGGAGCTCGACTGGAAGCCCGTGACGATGACGAAGTGGAAGCCCCAGGAGAGGAAGTACTGATGCGAAGGCTCGCGCTCCTCGTCCTCGTCCTTCCGCTCGCCGCCTGCGGCGGCGGGGGCAAGTCGAGCGCGCCGGCCGTGAACATCACTCCGCTCGCGTACGTCAAGAGCGCGGCGGCGAAGACCGTGCAAGCGCCGAGCGAGCACACGTCCCTCACGGGGTCGGTCGACGTCGCAGGGCAGGCGGTCGCGCTCACCGGCGCAGGCGACTTCGACAACACGAGCCACCAGGGCTCGATGCATGCCGACTTCTCCGTGGCCGGCCTCAGCGGGTCGATCGACGAGGTCCTCGACGGGACGACGATCTACATGAAGTCGCCGCTCTTCTCGGCCTCGCTCCCGCAGGGCAAGACCTGGCTGAAGCTCGACCTGCAGAAAGCGCTGGCCTCGAAGGGGATCGACGTGTCGTCGCTGCTCTCGCAGAACCCGGCGCAGGCGCTCTCGCAGCTCCAGCGCACCGGTCAGGTGAGGAAGATCGGGGACGAGACGATCGACGGCGTCGACACGACCCACTACGCGGGACACATCGATCCGTCGAAGCTGCCGCAGGGAGCGAAGATCGAGGCGCTCACGGGAGCGAAGTACGGGCCGTACAACGTCTGGATCGGGAAGGACGACGGCTATGTCCATCGCGTGGCGCTCTCGTACTCGCTGACGCCCTCGGCCGGGAAGCGCGAGGTCGTGTCGATGACGATGAACTTCTCCGACTTCGGCAAGGATGTCTCGGTCACGGTGCCGCCGGCAGCCGACTCGTACGACGCCACCAACGCAAGCATCAAGGGACTGGGGGGCTAGGTGCAGGTAGCGCTCAAGATCTGGCGGTACGACTCGTCCACGGGCGAACGCGCCCTGCGCGAGTACGAGGTCGACGCACCCGAAGAGGCGACGCTCCTCGACTGCCTCGACATCGTCAAGGATCGCCACGACGGCTCGCTCGCCTACCGGAAGAGCTGCCGGATGATGATCTGCGGCTCGTGCGGCATGCGCATGGACGGCGCGGCGGTGCTGGCGTGCAAGGTGCGCATGTACGACATCGTCCAGGCCGGCAGCGTGCCCGTGATCTCGTCGATGGGCAACCTGCCGATCGTCAAGGACCTCGTCGTCGACATGGAGCCGTTCTGGGACAAGTTCAAGGCGATGAAGCCGTACCTGCAGCCCGGATACACCCTGCCGGAGGACGGCCGCGAATACCAGATCTCGCAGGAGCGCATGAACGCCGTGCACAAGGAGTCGCTCTGCATCAACTGCGGCTGCTGCGTCTCGGAGTGCAACGCGATGGAGTCCGACCCCGAGTTCCTCGGGCCGCAGGCGCTCGCGAAAGGCATGCGGTTCGTCGGCGATCCGCGCGACGCGGCGAAGGTCGAGCGGCTCGAGGAGTACGGCGGCGAGCACGGGATCTGGGAGTGCACGCGCTGCTTCTTCTGCAACGAGCGCTGCCCGAAAGGCGTCGACCCGCGCGATGCGATCGCGAAGCTCGGCGCCGAGTCGCTGAAGGAAGGCGTCGACCGCGACATGGGCGCGAAGCACGCGAAGTGGTTCGTCCGCTCGAGTGAGACCACCGGCTGGCTGCGCGAGACCGAGCTCGTCCCGAAGACGCAGGGCGTCGTCTCGAGCGTCAAGCAGATGAAGTTCGCGATCAACCTGATCAAGCACAACAAGGCCGGGCTCGCGTTTCCGCCGCACGTCGCTGCCGACGTCGGCGAGGCGCGCGCGCTGCACAAGCTCGTCAACGCGCAGGACAAGCGCGGCTACGAGGGCCACGTGCAGGGCGAGCACGCGCTCGCGAAGCTCTCGCACGGCTACGCCGAAGGCCGCGATCCTTACGGCCCGGGCTCGTTCCCGCGGCCGTACCTGCCGGGCGAACAGGAAGGAGAGGCACAGGCGTGAAGCGCGTTGCGTACTACAAGGGCTGCCTCGCGTCGCTGTCGGCGAAGGAGCTCGACGTCTCGACGCAGGCGCTCGCCCCGCAGGTCGGCCTCGAGCTCGTCGAGCTGGAGTCGGTCACCTGCTGCGGCGCCGGCGACATCCACGAGGCGGAGCCGGACTACTACCTCCACCTGAACGCGCGCATCCTCGCCTACGCGGAAGCGGCCGGCTGCGACACCCTGATGACGGTCTGCAACGTCTGCACGCTCAACCTGCGCCAGGCGAACTTCATGCTGCAGGGCGACGCGAACCTGCTCGACCGCATCAACGAGAACCTGAAGACGGTCGGCGTGCCGCAGTACAGCGGCAAGATCGACGTCCGGCATCTCCTGTGGGAGATCGCCGAGGGCGAGGGCTACGAGAAGCTGAAGGTCGCAGCCCACAAGGGCCTGAAGGGGCTGAAGGTGGCGCCGTTCTACGGGTGCCAGATCCTGCGCCCGTCGAAGATCATGCAGTTCGAGGATCCCGACCGCCCGTGGTCGCTCGAGCGGATCATCGAGGCGTGCGGCGGCGAGGCGATCGACTATCCGGCGAAGATCAAGTGCTGCGGGTTCCCGATCATCCAGGCGCGCGAGGAGACGGCCCTCGGCGAGCTGATCCAGCCCGTCGAGCAGGCGATGGACGCGGGCGCCGACGTGATGGTGACGCCGTGCCCGCTCTGCCATCTCTCACTCGATGCCTGGCAGCAGAAGCTCGAGGCGGCGACCGGCCGGAAGTTCAACATGCCGATCCTCCATCTCTCCCAGCTCGTCGGCGTCGCCGCGGGGCTCGAGGCCTCGGAGCTCATGTTCAAGCGCCACATCGTCGATCCGCGGCCCGCGCTCGACCGGCTCCAGGTCTGAATGCCGGCGCAGGTTTCCCCTCGCTGCGGCGTCTAGTAGATGGAGGGGCGGACTCCGGTGTGGCGGGGCCTCGCGTTCCGCCACACCGGGC